>NZ_CP047209.1:0-2400000 GCF_030408755.1 Corynebacterium felinum | reverse complement strand
TGCGGTGTCTTTCACATGCGAGCGGGCAAGATAGCGGCCCTTACCCACGGGAAGAAGCTCGCCGCAGGCGAGTGCTTCGTCGATGAGGCGCTGTTCATCGTCGGGGGAGATCACTTCGATGCGGGCGGGGGTGGTGATGGATGCCCATTCGACAACGAAATCTTCGATGGCGTCGATGTCAGCCCCCGCAGCATGCAAGGTTGCGCGGATGTCCTCGGGGGTGGGTGTGTGGGATGTAACAGTGGTGGTCATTTTCTGGGCGTCACCTCGGAAAGAAAGTGTGTATGTATGGAGTGGTCGAAACCAAAAACTACGTTAGCACGTAGTTGTGTGTTACGCTAGGCTTTGCACCGGTGCTCATGACACACCGCAATGGATATAAACCCAGTTCAAGACAATAAAACTGGGTCTGCTAATTCTTATTTCTTTGATAGAAACCCCCCTTTTCTTCGGCTACCGTAGCCCGCTACGGCAGCCGACAATTCTCCAATTCTTTCTCTTTTTTAAATCCCCCCCCTATTCACACCGAGATACCCAAGGAGTGTGAGTCACCATTTCTCGTATCACCACCCCAGTTGCACCCCCAAGTGCACCACTATCAACCCCCGCCGAACCACCCGACTGCCTACCGAACCGCCACCCCAAACACCAACCTGATTCGGCGCCCATCCCACAGAAAGCCCGCGATTTACCTAACAGCACGGAAGAGAAAACTCCACCGTTGGTCTTTTTCTCCTCCGTGAGTGAAAACACCAAACGATTCGTGGACAAACTCGGATTTCCCGCCATTCGTATCCCACTTCGCCCCAGCCAGGAGGGGATGTTGTATGTGAATCAGCCCTATGTGCTCATCGTTCCCACCTATGGGGGCGGTAACCCTAAGGCGGCTATCCCGAAACAGGTGCGTGCATTTTTAAACGTGCCGGAAAATCGGGCGTTGTTGCGCGGTGTCATTACCTCCGGAAACACCAATTTTGGTGAGGCCTATTGCACCGCAGGCCCGATGATCGCACACAAATGCGGTGTTCCTGAACTGTACAAGTTTGAACTTTTAGGAACGCAGCGCGATGTGGATGTGGTGCGCACAGGTTTAGAAAAGTTCTTTGCCACCATTATGTAAGTTTTCCCCTATTTGCACCGATCACGGTGCATAAAAAGCATCCCCCTTCCCCCTTATATCCCCAGTGTTAAAAAGACCTGCACGAAGGGGCAAAAAAGGGGGGAGGTGGTTGTCTCGTTGTGATTTTTACCAGTGTGCCAACAATGCACACCTTGGACGAAAGGCTAGTAGAAGTTTATGACCCTCATTTCACCTGCCGCTGCTGATCAGGACACGCCGGTGGCGACGTCGACACGCGAAGAGAAAGCAGCAGGGATCGGTGAGCGCAAACGCTACCACGCACTCAACTCGCAGCTCAACCTCTACTCCCCGGAAGGGACGCTGCAGCTTGATAAAGACCACGAAGCGATGCTGGCGTATCTGGACGATGAAGTAACGCCGAAACTGATCAATTTTCCCAACCCGCTTGCCCGGCTGCAATGGCTCATCAGCAACAACTACTACGAACGCGGCGTTTTTGACAGTTACAGCGATGAGTTTTTAGAAAGCATTTACGCCCATGCCCACAGCGTGGGGCATGAATTTCGCAGCTTCGTCGGCGCAATGAAATTCTTCACCTCCTACGCCTTAAAAAGCTTTGATGGAACCCGCTATCTGGAAACCTTCCCCGACCGCGTCGTGGCAACAGCCCTTGCACTCGCAGGTGGCAATGAAGATTTCGCCCGCGAACTCGTCGATGAGATGCTCAGCGCCCGCTTCCAACCCGCAACCCCGACGTTTCTCAATGCCGGCAAAGCACAGCGCGGCGAGTTCGTATCCTGCTTCCTGCAGCGGTTGGAAGATAATCTCGAATCCATCGCCCAGGGGGCGGCGAATGCGCTGCAGCTGTCCAAGCGCGGCGGGGGAGTAGCGATACTGCTGACAAACCTGCGCGAGCTGGGCGCACCCATTAAAAACATCGAAAACCAGGCATCCGGTGTGGTGCCGGTGATGAAGATTTTTGAAGACATCTTCTCTTATGCCAACCAGCTCGGCGCGCGCCAAGGTGCGGGCGCGGTGTATCTGCACGCCCATCACCCCGATATCCTGCGCTTTTTGGACACGAAGCGGGAAAATGCGGACGAGAAGTTCCGCATCAAAACCCTTGCGCTGGGCGTGGTGATCCCCGATATAACGTTTGAGCTTGCCCGCGACAACAAGCCGATGATGCTGTTTAGCCCTTACGATGTGCTGAAAGAATACGGCATCCCGCTCTCAGATATCGGCATCAGCGCGATGTACGACACGTTGTGCGCGAATCCGAATATCCGCAAGCAGGAAATTTCGGCGCGCGCATTCTTCAAAACTCTCGCTGAGCTGCAGTTCGAGTCCGGCTACCCGTATGTGCTTTTTGAAGATACGGTCAATCGTGCGCACCAGCTTTCCGGCTGGATTAACATGAGCAATCTGTGTTCGGAAATTTTGCAGCGCAACACCATCTCAACTTTCGCTGAGGATGGATCATATTCCCACGTGGGTGAGGATATTTCCTGCAATCTGGGTTCGCTGAATATTGCCCAGGCGATGGCGAGTGCCGACATTGCACGCACGGTGGAAACGGCGGTGCGCGCGCTGACAGCTGTGTCTGACACGTCGAATATCCAGGCCGCCCCGTCGGTGGCACGCGGCAATTATTCTTCCCATGCGATTGGGCTGGGGCAGATGAATTTGCACGGCTACTTGGCCAGCCAGAAGATTCATTATGGCAGTGAAGAGGCGCTCGATTTTACCGATATTTATTTCATGCTCATGGCGTATCACAGTGTGCGGGCAAGCTGTGCGCTGGCTAAAGAGAGGGAGGAGACTTTCTCAGGTTTTGAGCAGTCGCGCTACGCCAGCGGCGAGTACTTCGACTACTACCTTTCCCGCAGCTTGCTGCCGAAAACTGCGCGGGTGCGAGAGCTTTTCGACGCCCACACACTGCCAACCGTCGCCGACTGGGCGCAGCTGAAACAGGATGTGGCCACGTATGGAATGTACAACGCCTATTTGCAGGCGATTCCGCCGACGGGCTCGATTTCTTATGTGAATCATTCCACGAGTTCGATTCATCCGATTGCCGCGCAGATTGAGATCCGTAAGGAAGGCAAGTTGGGCCGAGTGTATTATGCGGCCCCGCATTTGAGTGATGAGAATCGTGAGTTTTTCGCTGATGCCTATGAGCTGGGCTACGAGAAAATCATTGACACCTATGCTGCAGCCACCCCGCATGTGGATCAGGGATTATCGCTGACCTTGTTCTTTACCGATGAGGCCACGACGCGCGATATTAACCGCGCCCAAATTTATGCCTGGAAGAAGGGCATTAAGACTTTGTATTATGTGCGCCTTCGCCAACCAGCGTTGGAGGGCACTCAGATTGAAGGTTGCGTTTCCTGCGCCTTGTAAAACACCGTGCACCAGCATTTTCACACTATTTGTCAAAGGAGACGATTTCGTTTTTATGAGCACTGCTGATTCTTTATTAACCGCATCCCACACCCCACCTGGGTTTGCC
This sequence comes from Corynebacterium felinum, assembly GCF_030408755.1. Classification (NCBI taxonomy): domain Bacteria; kingdom Bacillati; phylum Actinomycetota; class Actinomycetes; order Mycobacteriales; family Corynebacteriaceae; genus Corynebacterium; species Corynebacterium felinum. The sequence continues at coordinate 2,396,404 of NZ_CP047209.1, read as the reverse complement.
CACGACCCAGTAAGTCCTATCCGTCCGATTAACTGGAACCGCCTGCAGGACGAGAAGGATCTTGAGGTGTGGAACCGCCTAACCGCTAATTTTTGGCTGCCGGAAAAAGTACCCCTGTCGAATGATCTGAACGATTGGCGCACCCTCAGCGACCAGGAGCAGACTTTGACGATGCGGGTGTTTACCGGCTTGACACTGCTCGATACAGTGCAAGCGACTGTGGGTGAGATCAGCCAAATCCAGGATGCCCAAACGGAGCATGAGGAGGCGGTGTACACCAACATTGCGTTCATGCAGGCAGTGCACGCCCGCAGCTATTCGTCGGTTTTTTCCACTCTGGCAACCACACCCCAGATCGATGATGCCTATGCGTGGGCGATCAACAACCCGATTTTGCAGCAGCGTGCAAAGAAGGTGTTGGTGCATTACTACGGTGATGATCCGCTGAAACGCAAAGTGGCCTCCACGTTGTTGAGTTCGCTGTTGCTGTATGCGGGGTTTTATTTGCCGTTGCACTTTTCTGTGCATGCCCGTCTAACAAATACGGCCGATATGATCCGGCTGATTTTGCGGGATAAGGCTGTGCATGGTTACTACTCCGGCTATAAATTCCAGCGCGGTGTGGATAAGGCGGATGCGGCGCGCCGGGAGGAGATCAAGGATTTCACTTTTGGTTTGACCCATGAGCTTTATGACCTGGAGTTGGAGTATTCCGGTGAGTTGTATGAGCCGTTGGGGTTGATGGATGATGTGGCGGTTTTTGTCCGCTATAACGCCAATAAGGCGTTGATGAATCTTGGCTACCCGGCGTTGTTTGCGCCGGAGTCCTGTGAGGTGAATCCGGAGATTTTGGCTGCTCTTGCCCCCGGTGCGGAGGAGAATCATGATTTCTTCTCTGGTTCTGGTTCGTCCTACATCATTGGAAAGGCTGTTGATACCAGTGATGAGGATTGGGATTTTTAAGTTCCGTGAGCACACGTGCTTGTGGATTTTGATGTTTGTGAAAGGATGACGATGAAAATCGCTATTATTGTCGGCAGTTTGCGCCGTGGAAGTATTGCTCGCAAGATTGCTGTGCATGCTCGTGAGATGTGTGAGTCTTCGCCGGGTGTTGAGGCTTCCATTGTGGAGATTCGGGATTTGCCGTTGTATGACTTTGATTATGATGATCCTGCGGTGGCAGATAAGCCTACGCCAAAGGAGTACACGCAGTTTCGTGAGACGATTAAGGCATGCGATGGTGTGTTGTTTGTGACGAGTGAGAATAACCGGACGATTCCGGCGTGTGTGAAGAATGCGGTGGATGTTGGGTCGAAGCCGAATAGTGATGTGGCGTGGAAGAATAAGCCGGTGGGTATTATTTCGCATTCGGTTGGCCGCATGGGTGGGTATTCTTCGCAGAAGAATTTGCGTTTGGCGTTGAGCTATTTTGATATGCCTACTGTGGGGCAGCCGGAGGTGTTTTTGGGCCAGTCGGATACGTTGATTGGCAGCGATGATAAGCTCCAGCCGGAAAAGACCGTTGCGTTTGTTCAAGACTACGTGGATCGTTTCCTCGCGCTCGCAGCGCAGCATAAGAAGGCTTAAGGCCAGCGCACACTACTTGTTGCTTTGCTTGGATGTGAATACCTTGAAGCGGAGAGCGTGAGCGAAAAGTAGCTCTGAGAATCTCGACTGAATGTACATGATGGTGTAGATTGGCATGTGCATCAAGCCGAAAGGCAAAGAGGCTCTGGCCCCAACGAATCGTTGGGGCCATCTTTATGCCCGCCAAGTTCTGGTTTTTTGAAAGCGGACGTGGCTCGCTAACTCAGGTTTCTTAGGGGATTCAGTGCGGTGAGGTTAAGCGAGTAGAGGATGAGTGACACTAACAATCCGAAATCGAAGAGCCCGCCACATTGTACGATCGCCGGAACTGTCACTGGCGGGGATAGAGGTTATTTTCTTTTTTCTTCCCTTTGTTTTTGAATTGTGAACGAGAGTTTCCATACGATTGGTAGCAGGGCAAAAAGAATGATTAAGGCGATGATAGCCTCAATGAGATTGCTTGTCGAAGATTGTTGCCAGGTAATTAAAAGCGTAATGGCACAAACGGCAGCCGCCAATGCACCTAACCCGGATTTTTCATGGGTGTGGGGTGAAAAGGTGAGCAAAAAGTAAAGAAAGTGCTTCTTGACCTGCTAGAATAGAGATGTTTTGAAGTCAATAATCTAGGCAGAAAGAAACACTTTCAAGGTGAAGACTACCACATACATTCCACGGGTTGCTAGCTGTTCTCATCTTGTATCCGGTGCGGGGGTGTTACCGTTTGCTCACGTAGCCGAATTGGTGGGAATAAGTGACTGCCTTGATTCCGCTTTGCCGCGTTCTGGGCTCACGCACACGTTAGGGGATGTGTGGGTGAATCTGGCTTTATCGTTGATTGCTGGTGGGGATGATGTCCACGACATCACCTTGCTTTCTTCTGTTTCAACCGCGTTAGCATCAAAATCGTTACCGTCAGTGACAACCGCATGGCGGCGGATCACAGAATATGCAGATACCAGCGAGCATGTGCGAGAAGGGTTTATCCACGCAGCGAAACAAGCTCGCACTAGGGTGTGGGATTTGTTAGGTGATCACGCTCCGCATCGGGTGGCAACAGTTGAACAACCACTGGTTATCGATATTGATGCCACGTTGATTACCGCACATTCCGATAAGGAAAACGCGACGCCTACCTATAAGAAAGGCTTTGGTTTCCACCCGTTATGTGCCTTTATTGATTACACCAGCATCGGTCTGCCTGGTGGGGAGTTTCTTAACTGCCTGCTTCGACCAGGAAATGCCGGGGCAAACACAATTCGTGATCACTGCCAGCTTGTTGACGAGATTCTTGCCACCCTGCCTGATCACAGTGATGGTCAACCCTGGGGCAAACGATTAGTCATCCGTGCTGACAGTGCTGGTGGGACAAAGAAATTCATCAGTTTCCTCAACGATCACAACCTTGGGTATGTTCTGGGTTATTCCGCCCCGCCGACAGCGCGCATCACCCTTGACCATCACCTTCAATCCCAACAAACAACCAACGCTGATACACAACACTTGGGAACCAGTGCTCACACAGGCAAAGACTGTGATCGGTGGGATACTCGGGTGCCGATTGTGCGTGCTTCAGGGGATCTGGTTTGTGATGAGAACCATTTCCTTGAAGACATCACCGGACTACTGCGCACCGCAAATATAGATGAGCACCAACCTTTGGTGAATCTTCTAGCTGACTACCCCGAGGATATGCGTGTTATCGCACGAATCGAACCACCCCACCCAGGGTGCCAACACAGTCTTTTCAACCAACATGGTGTTCGCGCCCAACTGTGCGTAACGAACCTTATTGGGAATATTCAACACATTGACTACTGCTACCGTAATCGGTCTTTATGTGAACAACACATCAAAGACACCAAAGACCAAGGCCTTAGTAAACTGCCGTTTAAACAATTCGGGGCGAACCAAATCTGGTGTTTGATCGTTGCACTATCCCACCAACTTCTTACCTGGACGAAACTCATCGACGCCTGCCACCACAAGGATCATTCACACCAAGAAACAAGCAAGCCTTGGTGGACATGGGTGCCGAAGACTATCCGTGTAAGGTTTGTTGCGGTTGCATCAAAAATCACCACAAGCAGCAGACGCATCATCCTCCAGCTTGACCAGCACAACCCCCACACCCACACACTGGTCACGCTTATTGGCTACACCCAGAGCCTTCTACAGCCACGCTGGAAGAAACGAAAACCCTAACACCCCTAGGCCCACACACGCGATCTGGCAGCCACACTGCAGGCACACCCCAACCCCCAAACCCCACACAACTTTATGGACGCACACCTTGCCCTAAAAACCACGAATCAAAGGGCGAAGGTGAACCAACCAACCCCACAAACACACCACCCCAACCCACCACCACCAAACCCACCCCATGAAAAATCTGGGCTAAAATGATTGAAAACTGTTTTGTTCGTTCAGTTTTTTCTGCCATTTTGGCGGAAAGTATGAGTGTGGCGATGGTAGTAGCGACAATTAAATAAGTTATGAACATAATTCCTGAAGTGCCTTCCTCGATCTGCTCTTCCTCGCTATTTGCCTGCGGTTGCTAGGAGCAAAGGGGCGTATATCTGGAAGTGCTACTAGTGTTTCGGTTACGGGGGTGTAGTTTTTCGCTTGAGTGTTCTTGAGATTGAGGGGTCTTTGAATCTTGTCCAAAAACTGCCTTCAGTGTTATATCTAAAATACAAGCTGAGGGGGAAAATAAAAATTTAAGCATGAGAGCGCCCAATGGTACCCCGCTAAGAGTTTTCGTACGTGATGGCTAGTGAGGTTTTCTCACCAGAAAAAACGTTTGTGAAACCCCAACTTGTGGTTAGGGGAGTGGGGTGGGTGGAATATCAAGGCCACGCACGCGGGAGGGGATGTATTCAGCGTGGTTGGGTTTGTGAATATCGCGCTGATCTTGAATGCGTGCGTACATATCTAGCACTGTTCTTGGTAGGGGCATGGGGGCTTTGCTGTGTATAAGAGAAATATTAATTCGACATAGAGCAAGTGCTACTTACAAAACCGCAGGTCAATTTTTCACTTGTTTGCTGAAAGTCGAATCAGTATTTTTGAATCAATCCCGACATATTCATAGGTATACTCTTCGGTCGCGGTATACAGGGCTTTTCCTGCCGTATCACGTACGATCATGCGTCAGTGTGTTGTTGGTTCCTGCGCCTTCTTTTCCCACTGCATTCTCCCGATGAAAACCTCAGTGACTGTGCCCTGTTTGACGACTATCTAGGCACAGCAGCTTCATGCGGTGTGACTTTTCAAGGCCACATATCTGAAACACAGTTGGGTCTGATACTGATTGTTTGGCATGAAGACTACGGAAGCGGAGGGCATACCCTTCGTCACTGCCGTGGGGTGGCATGGAGGAAAATGGGGGTAAACCCCGATGCTGGATACATAAGAGTGTCACTACGATAAACACTATGACTTTGAGTAGGGCTGCACATAATGGTGCGGGATTTGCGGTTTTAGCCATCAACACCACAACACGTGGCAATGACACCCGGATCGTCGAAATCGGAATAGTCCTACTCGACGCAACCGGCCTGATCGAACGCACCTGGGACACACTTATCAATCCTGGCAGCAACCTTGAGCAGTGCGCATTCGATGATGTTAGCGCCCACGATCTTCAAGGCGCACCAGAGTTTCTTGAAATTGCTGCCGAACTGATCACTGTACTCAACAACCGGGTACTTGTTGCGCACAATGCACACAGTGAAGTGCACACCCTTGTGGCAGAGTTTGAAAACTTAGGCATCGTTTTCCCCAACTTCCTCGATGTGTTGTGCACCCGCCAGCTTGGGCAAGATGTGCTGAATCAAGGTGATAAAGACCAGCTCGTTGCCGCCTTTAACCTGTATACTCCCAGCACCCGCACCGCGCTTCACGACGCCCAAACCACCGCCGCACTCTTCCTCTCACTCGCGCACCACTCACCGAAGCACCTGCCCTCGGCCCACCCCGCATACTTCGACGAACAGGTACAACAAGTCATAGGGGAGTTGCCACAACGTCGCCGTTTTTCCCGCAACGACCGCGGCGGACTGCACGATCGACGCTCATGGCTACTGCGGTTGAATGCGGTGGACAATCTTCAGCTTGAACCACAGCTCGAACAATACCTTGCAGTACTCCACCTCACCTTGGCCGATGGGGCATTATGCTTCGAAGAAATCCTCCTGCTGGAACAAGTCGCACTGCGCGGCAGCCTTCAGGTCGACGACCTCGATGCACTCCACGAACTCTATGTTCACCGACTCATCATCGATGCCTGGGCGGATGGGACAATTACCGACCAAGAACGCGCATGGATTCTCCAAATCTGTGAAATCCTCACCATTGCCACAGAACCCATGGAACTTCTCATGATCACCCCACACACCACACCAGACACCATGCTGGAAAACGCCCACCAGCCACAACTCGAAGAAAAATAAAACCCTAACCCCCCACCACCGCAGGTCATATTCATGACACCTGGTGGGGGCGTCGACAAGCACCCTTAGATTAAGTTACTGCTGTAAACACCACGATAAGCACGCACGTTGGGTAGGCTAGACACACAGAAATACGCGCAAACGCACCCCCACAACCGCGGCAAGGAACGGTGAACTGCAATGGACGGCAACCACGCACCAGCACACAACCCCATCATCATCCGCAACTACGGCACCGGAACGTCCGCCGAAGTCACCCGTATGGGACTACGCGTACTCGTCGACCACGAAAAAATCGGCAGCCCCAAATTCGAATGGGGACTATGCGCCTTAGATGGAATCATCTGGAAATACGGAAAATCCTTCGAACAAACCTTAAAAAACCTCAAACCACTCATCGCCAAAAACCACGCGCTGGAATCAGCCCGCGATGTCAACCCCCAATTCTTCGCCGACTGCTGCATCCAATCAGCCGGCGGCAGCATCCACAAACAAACACTCTGGTTACGCTATTTCTGGCGCGAAGAACACATGGAACATGACCGCGAAGCACTCAAAGTAGCCAAACAAAAACTCAAAACCTTCATGCGCCACAACCCCAGCGCACTAGACAAAACCAGCCTCTTTGGCTTCGAACGCGTCGTACTAGTCCTGCCCGGCAACACCCCACTAGCCGAGATCAGCGACTACCTCCACGCCACCCAAGGCAGCTACCTCATGCGGCTCGAAGACTTCACCACCACACCCCTGCCAGACTTTCACACCGCCCCATTTGTCACCGACACCGCAAACTACCCACACACCACAACCATCAACGAACTCATCGACAACCTCCCTACAAACCCCAACAACTAAACCCACCCCGACACACGCCGCAAGGGGTGCAGCAGGGAAAACACAAGCACCGGTGCACCGTGCGCATATGCACACGATGCACCGGTGTGTGCATTGAGCCAACTAGTCGAGCTGCAGCGTAGAATCCACCGTAATCAACGGATCATTCGGAGTGCCCTTCGTCAACGTCTCATTGCGGAAAAACTCAGGGCAACGCCACCACGTAATACCCATCATCACAACCCCGAGCAACAACACCACCGAACCAAGCACAAACACCAAACCCACACCAAAGACCTGGCTGCCAGAACCATAAGACGGATCCATCGCATCAATCGAGGTCTGGAAGAAGAACACCAACAACAGCGTCCCGCCAATCAACGGCGCAAAGAACCTGTTAAACGCATGGCTGAGCGAATCAAAAGCATGCTTACGGAAATACCACACGCAGGAAAACGCCGTAATCCCATAATAAAAACACACCATCATGCCGAGCGCTGTAATCGTATCCCACAGCACCGCTTCAGAAATCATGCGCATAATCGCGTAGAAAACAAACGACACAGTAGCCGCAAGCACCGTAGCAAAACCAGGCGACTGGAAACGCGGCGAAATATGCGCAAAACGCTTCGGCAACGCCCCATAAAAACCCATCGCCAACATCGTGCGCGCCGGGCCAATCACCGTCGACTGCAACGAAGCAGCCGATGAACCTAGCACCGCAATCGACATCAGGATCGCCAACGGACCCATCACCGGGCCAGCTAAAGCTGCGAAAATATTTTCCTGAATCGCCTCATTGCCCAAACCGAACTCACCAGAAGAGGTGCCGGCGAAATTCACCAAGGAAACCGCGATGAGCTGGTAAATAAAGACGATGACCAAAATGGTCAAAGTTGCCGCTTTACCTGGGGTGGCATGAGAGCCCTTGGTTTCCTCCGTCATGGTCAGCACCACATCCCACCCCCAGTAAATAAACACCGACAGCGACACGCCTGCGGCGAAAGCAGAGAAAGAATCAATGCCGAAGGGGTTAAACCACTCCAAGGAAATAGGGGTGGCGTCAAAAGCCTCACCCTTGGAGGTGCGCCAGAGCGCCATCACCGCAAACAGTACAAGCACTGCAAGCTGGAAGCTCACCAGCACATACTGCACAGCCTTGGTGGTATCCATCCCGCGGTAGGCGATGGTCGTAGCAACCACAATAAACACTAAACAGGTGGCAATATTGACCGGCACATTGCGGGTCAGTTCCGCCAGCTCAGGTTTATTAAAAAGCTGCGAGAGCAGAAGATAGAAGAAATCAACCGCGATGCCGGCGAGGTTCGACAGCACCAAAATGGTCGCTGCCAGCAAACCCCAGCCGCCGAGCCAACCCATCACGGGCCCAAAGGCGCGGGTTGCCCAGGTGAAGGTGGTGCCCGAATCGGGCATGGCTTGGTTGAGTTCCTTGTAGCCCAACGCAACAAGCAGCATGGGGATGAAGCTGACTAAGAAAATTGCGGGCATGTGTACGCCCACGGCACTTGCGGTGGGGCCGAGTCCGCCGGAAAGGGTGTAGGCGGGGGCGATGCAGCTCAGTCCGATGACGGCGGCTGAAATCAGCCCCACTGAGCCTGCGCTGAGTCCTTTTGCCTGCAGCTTGTCACTCATGGCTTAGGTCTCCTTTACTTTATAGTCACGGGGTACCACTACCAGAGGCAACGACAGTGCTTTGAGTAGCTGCATGGCGACACTTCCCGCAAAAACGGTCTTCTTTTCAGCAACGCGGGAGGATCCTACGAACATCACATCGCCGGGTTCCCATTCGAGGTTGTCGAGTTTTTCTACAACAACCGTTGGTTGCAGCTCAGGTATGTCTGAATGCCCACCAACCCGATCCAGTACTTCTTGAGCGTTTCGACGCGCGGCTGCGGCTGTCTCCAAATTGCCTTCGTCGCTGCCCATCAGGCCTACCAATCGCAGCGGCACATTCGCACGCCGCGAGAGCTGGACTCCTAGCTGCACTAAACTTCCTGCCCCTGGGCGCAATCCGACTGCGCAATTGATGCGCTTAATGGGGGTTTTGGTGTAGCCGCGTGGGGCAAGGGCGATGGGGAAAGCGGAGCCGTAGAGTAAATCTTGGGCAATGGTGCCCAGCCGGTGGCGTTTGAGCGGGCTTAATGATGCCCCACCCACCACGATCATTTCCGCGCCGAGATCTTCAGCGGCACGCTGCAAGCCGTTGGCGCTGCTGATATCGGAATACACGCAGCCACGTGCGGTGATATCGTCGGGGATTTGCTCCAAGGCACCTTTGATCCAGGTGAATGCTTGGGCGAGCAGGATGTCGTCGAAGGTTCCGGTTGGTGGGTACTCGTGGCTGAAAATATCGTGGCGGCGCAGCACGATCACCACATGGATTTCGGCTGCAAAGGCGCGGGCGGCGTCGATAGCAAGATTAATCGCATCGATGCCTTGCGGGGTTGCAGTGTATCCAACAACAAGCTTCATCTTTTACTCTCCTTGAAGCAAACTATTCACGGTCGCGGCAACGGCGTGACCCATGCGCACAGCACCATCAACGTGCTGATACCCTTCGCCGGCGATATCGGAGCAGGCGAAGTAGATCCGGCCAACAGGATCGAGATTGTACCTGCCCCAGCGGCTCAAACCACCCAAATCGTAGGAGGCGGCGTAGGCGCCACGGGTCCATTCTTCGCTGCCCCAATCAGATTCGTAGTAGGACTCTGGGGTGAGTGCTTCCTCGCCGAGGAAAACAGCCATTGCTTCCAAGATGGTCTTTTTGCGCTCGTTTGCATCGAGTTGGAACATCGCGTCTGCGTTGACGTCGCTGACGAAACCAACCAGGGTGCCACGCTCGTCGCCGTAGTTGGTGTTGTCGTAGATTTCTTGCACGAGGTGCTGGGAGGAGAAGCAGGTGCCGGATAGGCCTTTGTCGCGCCAGAATGGTGTGCTGTAGGTGGCGTGCACTTTGATTACCAAGCCCATGGATTGGTGCTGGTGCATCACGTGTTGCAGGCGTGGCATTTCGGGGACGTAGGAAATGCGGTGGTATAGGGTGGGTGGGACTGCCAGGATGGCGTATTTTGCCCGTACTTCGATACCTCCGTCGGCGAAGACGGTGACTCCTTCATCGGTGTAGTTGATGGTGCGCACGGGACGGTTGAGGATGATGTTTTCTTCCCCGATGCGGTCGGCAAGCCGGACGGATACTTCCTGCATGCCGCCGATGACGCGGGCGTCGAGGATGAAATCTTCATCCACGAGGTTGGAGAAGCTACCTGCTGAGGCCGCCATGTGTAGTGCTTGGAGTGCGGAGAAGGCGTGAGCTGGTTTGGTGAGCATTCCACCGGCGATGAATAGGCCAATGTTGTGGCGTGCTTCTTCGTCGTCGCTGAGTGTTTCGAGCCAGTGCTTGAAGCTGATGGAGTCGAGTTCGTGGGCGCGTGGATGATCCCAGGGTGCTTGCGGATCCATTTGCGCCACGATTTCATCCAAATGCTCGATCATGCGCACCATTTCCTGCTGTGTATGCTCGCAGCAGGGGAAAAGTTCGCCGGTATAGCGGCGAACTTCACCGTCGAAGCCAAGGTAGAGGCTGTCACCCTCGCGGTAGCGCTGGTAGGTTTCCAGGTCAAGTTCTTCGAGCAGGGCGATCAGTTCGGTTTGGTCGGGGGAGACCCATTGGCCACCGATTTCGTACCAGGCACCGTTCATCACATCTGAGCGGGTGCGTCCGCCGACACGGTCGCGGGCTTCGACGACAGTGACGTCGTGTCCTGCTTGGCGTAGCCGGTGTGCGGCGGAAAGTCCGGCGGGGCCTGCGCCGATGATGACGACGTCGGTAGTGCGAATTGGCATGAGTAAACCTTTCGTGAATAAGGAAAGTGGGTAAACAAAACCCACATGGGTACAGGGCAAAGCACAACAGTTGTGCCCATGTGGGCTGAAAAAGAAGGCAGGATAGCTCAGTTGAGCTGGTTAGTGGGCTGTCATCACATGCTTGATGCGGGTGTATTCCTCAAGTGAGTACAGGGAGAGGTCTTTGCCGTAGCCGGAGTCTTTGAATCCGCCGTGCGGCATTTCGGCAACTAGCGGGATGTGGCAGTTGATCCACACGCACCCGAATTCCAGTTCGCGGCTGGCGCGTTCAGCGATGTTCAGGTTGGTGGTCCACACTGAGGAGGCTAGTCCGTAGCTGACATCGTTGGACATGTCGAGTGCCTGGTCGATGTCGGTGAATGTTTGCAGGGTGATGACAGGTCCGAAGGTTTCTTCCTGAATCGCCTTGTCCTGCTGCTTGAGCCCTGCAACGATGGTGGGTTCAACATAGTAGCCGACTTCGCCGATGCGCTTGCCGCCGGTGAGAATGGTGGCGTGTTCTGGCAGATCAGCGAGCACCTGCATGACTTTGTCGAAGTGGCGCTTGTTATTCAGCGCACCGTAGAATGCGTCGGTATCCTCGGGTTTTCCAGGGCGCAGCTTTTGCGCTTCGGCAACCAGCAGTGCGCTGAATTTCTCGGCGACCTGCTCGTCGACGAGCACGCGTGTCGACGCCGTGCAGTCTTGGCCCGCATTGAACAGGCCCGCGGCAGCAATGCCTTCCGCGGCGGCCTGAAGGTCGGCGTCCTTGCACACGATCACCGGTGCTTTGCCTCCGAGTTCGAGGTGGGAGCGCTTGAGATTTTCACCTGCTGAGCGGCCCACGGCGCGGCCTGCCGGAACGGAGCCGGTGATCGAGACCATGCGCACGACTGGGTGGGCGACGAGCGTGGCGCCTGTGGTGGCGTCGCCAAGCACAATGTTGACCACGCCCGGTGGGAAGCAGGATGCGACGAGCTCTGCCAGTTTCACGGTGGAACCTGGGGTGGTGTCGCTGGGTTTTAACACCACCGTATTGCCTGCCGCGAGTGCCGGTGCGATCTTCCAAATAGCCATCATCAGTGGGTAATTCCACGGTGCTACCTGCGCAATCACACCGATTGCTTCACGGCGGATGGAAGATGTGTGCCCTTCCATGTATTCGCCGGTGGCCAGCCCGTTGAGCATGCGCGCAGCCCCGGCGAAGAAGCGCACGTGATCGGCACCGGCGAGGCATTCTTCGGATTGGACAAAAGCGGTGATCTGGCCGGTTTCACGCGATTGGATTGCGGCAAGCTCTGCGGCATTCTCCTCGATCAGGTCGGCGAGTGCGAGCAGACACTTTTGGCGCTCGGAAGGGGTGGTGCGACGCCAGGTGGTGAAGGCTTTTTCAGCCGCTTGTACGGCGCGGTCGATATCCTCGGCGTTGGAGATGGGCGCGTGCCCTAGTGACTCTTCGGTGACGGGGCTGATGAGTTCGACGGTGTCTTGGCCGGATGCGGAAACGAACTCGTTATCGATGAAATTTAGGTAATCCATGAGTACAAAACCTCAACAAAGCTTGTGGGGATAAGGGGGATCTTGAGCTTCCAGTGTGGCACAGCTACAACAAAATTTGTGATGTAGGTCAAAGACTACTCGGATATGTGTGAAAGACTACTGACATGCCGGTTATTCTTTAGCGCCTAATTGTCCGGTGTGTATATTGCTTTTCTTTCGCAATAACCCGTGAAAAACAGTCCTGCCCCACACTGCGAGCTATGACCGTTCGCCACTTTGCCCCTAGTGTGCTTTGTGCAACATTCCTGGTGACTTGGGGTGGGGGTGGGGCAGTGCAGCGCTACGCATACAAGTGTGCCTATGAATCCGTGGGGATTGATTGAAAATTAATAGTTAGAGTTTCGGCACACCTAGTAAAATTTGACCTGCGGTTTTGCTAGTAGCACTTGCTCTATCTCTAGGTGATATTTTACTGAGAGATGCACTTGCGCCCCGAGCTTATGCACTGCGGCGATCCTGTATCCGCACGCCCTCGCAAGCCCCCATAAGTGTGCCTATAAATCAGCGGGGATTGATTGAAAATTAATAGTTAGAGTTTCAGCGCACCTAGTAAAATTTGACCTGCGGTTTTGCGGATAGCACTTGCTCTATCTCTAAATGATATTTTGCTGAGAGATGCACTCGCACCCTACACCCCGCGCCCCCACACCCCCGCTGCGCCTGCAAGGCAGGGGATTAAGAACCAGGGAGGTAGTGTTAGGTGGCGGTTACTCGGGTGATGATCACAAGCAGAAGTTCAGCGCGGGTGACGGGATCATCGAGATCGACTTCGCAAATATCGGAGATTTTCTGCAGCCGTGTGCGCACGGTGTGGCGGTGGATGCCCAAAATATCGGCGGTGAGGGTAATGCTCGAACCCTGTTGGAGGAAAACAGCGAGGGTTTCGCGCAGCTGGGTGTCATTCGCGCGGTCGTAAGTGTCGAGTTTGCCCACTGTTTCCGCGGCGCGGTGATCAAGTGCCTCGATCACATTGGGGTGATTGAGCCAGCGGGCGGTGTTGGTGTGTGGGCTAGAGTGTGTGCCCAACGCGAGGGATTTCACCGAAAGAGTCATTTGGTGGATCAGATCAAGAGTGATGTGGTTCCAGTGCTGGGCGCTGTCGATACATATCCGCAGCTTGGGGCGGGTATTTCCAAACAGTTCCAGCACATTATTCACTGATCTGGTTCCGCGAAACAGCAGCAGGGCGGTGTAGCTGTCGAGGCGGAGGCAGCACAGTTCGCGGTCGGCAAGCATGAGGGAGGAATCCACGGCGGCGCAGGCCCGGTCGATGTGGGTGGCAACATTGGAGTGGATGAGGATGGGGCGAACATTTCCCTTGCTGTCAGAAATGCGGGCGAAGATGCGTCCGAGCTGGTCATTGCTGCCATCCACGCCGAGTAGCAGGCTTAAGGCAAGGGTGTTGAGGTCGCTGCGGGCTTTGCGTAGTTTGCCGGGGCGTTGAAGGAGTAGGTCGGCGAGGCTGATGGTGTGTTTGATCACGGCGCGGTCATGGTGGGTGGGGCGTTTGGTTCCGCTGGTGGAAAGTTGGTGATAGCGGTCGCCGAAGGTGAGCATTTTGTGGCTGATGGTGGTCAGTTCACCAGCACCGATGCTTGTCGACGGCGCTTTCGCCTGCGCAATGAGGCGATCATCGTTGTCGCGAATCACGCAGTGCGCCCCGATGAGTTGCGCGGTGGTGGCGAGTAACCCGCTGAGGCCTTTTTCAATGGCAGCTTGGTTTAAGAGCTTCTGGGCACGGATGAGTTGAGATTGCTCGTGGGCTTCTTGCCGTAAAAATTCTTTGTTCACCGCGTTCAAGATCGAGATAAACGGGGTGTTGTGGGGGACGTCGAAAAGCGCAAGGTTGTGAGTTTTACATGCGTCAGTGAGTTCGTCGGGCACAGTTTCGAAGGACAGCCCCGTGCCGAAACCCAACGCCACCACACCCGCAGCTTTGAGTTTGGCTACATAATCCGCGAAAAGATCCGTCGAGTTTTCAAAAGCCAAGCCCACGGTCAGCACGATTGAATCGGCTAGGAGGAACTGGGTGGGGTCGCGCAGCTCAGAAGGCTGCACGTAGGAAAACTGGATTCCGGACATGCGTTGCGGCCACACGGGGACAAGCTTGAGAGCTGTTTGGGCAATCAGCCACGATAAGCTGATGCTGCGCTGTGGGGTATGTGAAGTTGGGGCCAATGTGTGTCCTCGTAAAAAGTATGGGGGGTGCCTATTGGGAGCATAATGGTGTAACTACCCCCACAGCTTATACATTATGGACATTTGAGGTGATGAATTTATACGAACCGAATAAAGATATTTGGGTGTCTGCTCAATCACAATGAGCAGTGTTGTGCAGCGTGAAAACTCCCACCTGACTCACGCCACATACACGTGCAGAACTGAAAGGCGATCTTCATGAAAGAACTGACATACCGGCTGCCCCAAAAGCGCACCCTCACCGGCACCCAACCGGGGCCCGCCAGCACCGCAATCACCGCGCGACGCGAAAAAGCCGTGGCCAAAGCGCTGCAGCCGGGCCTGCCCGGCTACGTTGTCGACGCCGACGGGGGAGTGTTAGTCGATATCGACGGCAACTCCTACATCGACTTCGCCTCAGGCATCGCAGTCACCAGCGTCGGCGCCTCAAACCCCGCTGTGGCCACAGCTGTTGCTGAAGCCGCCAGCCACTTCACCCACACCTGCTTCATGGTGTCCCCCTACGAGTCCTACGTGGAAGTCGCAGAAAAACTCAACGAACTTACCCCAGGCGACCACGAAAAGAAATCAGTACTGCTCAACTCCGGTGCCGAAGCGGTGGAAAATGCGGTAAAAATCGCACGCGCCTACACCGGCCGCAACGCCGTAATCGTCTTCGACTACGCCTACCACGGCCGCACCAACCTCACCATGGCCATGACCGCGAAAAACAAACCCTACAAAACCGGGTTCGGCCCCTTTGCCGCCGAAGTATACCGCGCACCCATGTCCTACCCACTCCGCGACGGTCTTTCCGGCAACGAAGCAGCTCAACGTGCGATCACCAAAATTGAACAAGAAGTCGGCGTCGAAAACATCGCCTGCCTTGTCATCGAACCCATCCAAGGCGAAGGCGGCTTTATCGTGCCCGCCGAAGGCTTCCTGCCAGCACTAAAAACCTGGTGTGAAGACAACAACATTGTGTTCGTCGCCGACGAAATCCAGGCCGGATTCGCCCGCACCGGTGCATGGTTTGCCTGCGAACACGAAGGTGTCGTCCCCGATCTGATCACCACCGCCAAAGGCATCGCCGGTGGTATGCCACTGTCGGCAGTGACCGGCCGTGCCGAGATCATGGACGCCCCAGTAGTCGGCGGACTCGGCGGAACCTATGGCGGCAACCCCGTAACCTGCGCCGCCGCCCTCGCCTCCTTCGAGCAGATGAAAGAACTCGACCTCGTCGGCCGAGCGAAGGATATCGAAGCAATCATCCGCGAAGAACTCAGCGCATTAGACGACCTTCCCGTGGTCGCCGAAGTACGCGGACGCGGTGCTATGGTGGCGCTGGAACTTGTCAATGACAACGGAAAACCACACCCCACCTTGACCGCGCAGGTCGCAGCCGAATGCAAGAAAAACGGTGTGCTCATCTTGACCTGCGGGCTCGACGGCAACGTCATCCGCCTTCTGCCGGCACTTGTCATCCCCGAAGCGCTGCTGCGCGAAGGACTACGTGTGTTAGTCGAAGCAATCCGCACCCACGCATAACCTATTACCCAACCCACCACTGCACCAGACCCAACAAAGGCGCATACTAGGGGGAAGAACAGTCACCTGATAGTTCTTCCCCCAAAAGTGCCTAGTGGCACAACAGTGAAAAACACCCCCAACCCAAGGAAAACGACACCGATGAAAGCAACACTGACCCGCAACAACCACAGCGTGACCGTACCCACCGGTATATGGATGGGAACTCAGTGCATTGGAGCATCGAGCGGGCAGCAGTTTCCCGTTGTGGACCCCGCCACCGAAGAAGTACTGGCCCATGTCGCTAACGCAGGAAGTGCTGAGTGGATGAAAGCCCTCGACCTAGCTGATGGCGTAGCCACCACCTGGGCTGCATTTGCCGATCGCAAGCGTTCAGAAATTCTCACCGCACTCTTTCATAAACTAACGCAGCGTGCAGACGATTTCGCCCGCGTCATGAGCTTTGAAATGGGCAAACCATTTGCTGAAGCTCAAGGCGAAGTCGCATACGGTGCCGAATATTTCCGCTGGTTCGCCGAAGAAGCAGTCCGCAGCGCAGGCCGGGTGAACTCCGCCCCCGCGGGCACTGGCACCATTGTGGTCACCCGCGAACCAGTAGGCCCCGTGCTTGCGATTACCCCCTGGAACTTCCCACTAGCCATGGCAACCCGCAAAATCGCCCCAGCACTGGCCGCCGGCTGCCCCATTGTGGTCAAACCCGCCGCAGAAACCCCACTGACCATGCTGCTTCTCGGGGAAGTTATTGCAGAAGTATTCAGCGAGTTTAATGTCCCATCCGGTGTCGTCTCCATCATCCCCACCACCGGGGCGAAGGATCTATCCCAAGAACTCATGGCCGATGCGCGACTGAAAAAAGTCACCTTCACCGGCTCCACCCCCGTGGGCAAAACCTTGGTGCGCCAATCGGCCGACAACCTGCAGCGCAGCTCCATGGAACTGGGCGGCAACGCACCATTTGTTATCGACGAAGACGCCGACCTTGACCTCGTCCTGACCTGTGCGATGCAGGCAAAAATGCGCAATGGCGGCGAAGCGTGCATCGCTGCCAACCGCTTCATCGTGCACGAGGCTATCGCCGAAGAATTTACTACTCGACTCACCCATCGCATGAGCGAGGTGCGCACCGGGCACGGGCTTGACGAAGGCACCACACTCGGCCCTATCATCACCGCGAAACAGCGCGATGCGATTGCTGAGCTTGTCGACGACGCCCTTGCATGCGGCGCGCAACTGACTGTGGGCGGGAAAAAACCAGAAGGGGACGGCTTCTTCTACCCAGCCACCGTGCTTGTCAATGTTCCGGCACAGGCACGAATCCTGCACGAAGAAATCTTCGGCCCTGTTGCCACGGTGACCACCTTCACCTGCCTCGATGATGCAATTGCGAGGGCAAACGACACCGAATTCGGCCTCGCCGCCTACGGGTTTACTGAGAACATCCACACCGCACAAAAGCTGGCCAAAGAACTCAAAGCGGGCATGGTGGGTATTAACCGTGGCGCAATTTCCGATCCGGCCGCACCCTTTGGTGGCATCAAGCAGTCCGGCTTCGGCCGCGAAGGCGGAACCGAAGGTATTGAGGAATACCAGAGCATCAAGTACATCGCCCTGCAGTAAGGATCAGGGGTGCAGTGTGTGGCCGTCGTAACGCATCTGCGCTGCGACGGTCACAGCGCTTTGCGGATCTGCCTTATTAGCAACCCTCAGCCACGCCATTTCCACCCAATTTTTGGTGATCGTGGCAATGCAATAGCCATGCGCATCCAACTGCACATGCTTGACATGGTTATTAGCCTGCATAATATGCTGCTGCGCGGTCGTCGACAACGGATTAAACTCCGGCAAGAACAAATAATCATCCACATTCATCGCCGACACCGATGTACACACCATTTCCGCAGCCACCACCGCATCATTGTGCACAATCTCATTGCCCCACTCCGAATGAATATCGCCGGTAAAAAACACCGTCCGCGAATCCAAACTGCTGAGCATACTTAACAACCGCTCCCGATCACTGGTGTAGCCATCCCACTGATCACTCATCACCGGGGTGCGCACATCATGGCCAATCATCTCCTGCAGCGCAGTACGCACCTCATGGGGGACTGCCACCAACTCCAGCTTCGCCAACATCACCGAATTACCCACCAGCCGCCAGCTCGCAGTCGACGTAGCAATCTGGCGCTCAAGCCAAGCAAACTGCTCCCCACCCATCACATCAGGGGCATTCGTACCAGTCAACCACCGAATATCGCCATAAGAAGCACGGTAGCTGCGCAAATCCAACATCACCAGCTCAGCTAACTGCCCAAAATTCAATCGGCGATACAAATGTCCGCCTTCCGAAGGGTTCCCTGCACGCAAGGGCTGCCACTCAAAATAGGCTTGCATTGCGTTACGACGTCGCAGGGAATAATCCCCCTCATGCGGCTGATGATTCTTCGCCCCATCCCGATACGCATTATCCGCAATCTCATGATCGTCCCATGTCACCACCCAGGGCACCGCCGCATGAGCAGCCTGCAAATCAGGATCTGTGCGATAGGTCCCATACCGCAGCCGATAATCAGCAAGACTCACCGTTTCCCACGGGGGCTGGTGCGCACGCACAGCACCCAATTTACCCGCCATTTTCCCGCGCTCATATTCATAAATATAATCGCCCACATGGATCGCAATATCGATCAGCCCCGCCTGCGCCCTTTCCGCTAAATCCCGATAGGCCGAAAAATAGCCCGATTCCCAATTAGCACAACTACACACTGCGATACGCAATTGCTCCACATCCGCATTCGCCGCCGGCGCGGTGCGGGTACGCCCAATGGGTGAAACCTGACCTAAAGCATGAAAGCGATAAAAATACAGGGTATCTGGCTCTAAGGTGAAAGGATCAACGTGCACCGTATGATCCGAAGCGCTAGTAGCCACAGTATCCCCTGAAGCCACAACGCTACTAAAGTCGAGATCGCGGGCAATCTCCCAGCGTACCGGCACATCCGGGCCACGGCCTGAGCCGGGGAAGGCATCCGGCTCAGGGGTGATGCGGGTCCACAGCACCACGCTGGTGGGTAGTGGATCGCCTGATGCTACCCCGTGGCAAAATGCTGCATGGGGTGCGTTTGAGTGATGCTGTTGGGCATCAGCGTTGAAGGCGCGTGTGAACATGCCGCTTGCGCTTGCGAGAGCTGCCGTGCGGAGAAAATTTTTCCTTGAAATAGTACTCATAGTCCCCATTGTCGGCATAATGAGAATTAAATCAAGGAAAATGAAGGAAGTCTCATCGCTATTTCATTACCATTTTATGGTTGCGCATAAAATAATAATTATAGATATTTAAACTTCGCGATTTTCGGTTTTATTGACTCCACTTCTCAGTGCGCACCTCCACACGATCCTGACGTGGGAACAACAACTCAAGGCGATCAATGTCGCCATCAAGAAGCGGTTCGATCACACGGGCATAGAGACGCAGCTGCTGCAAATACGCCCCCACAGTCTGGGCGCTAACCGCCTTATCTGATTTGTAGTCAGCAATCACCCATTTCTCCCCATCCCGATACATCAAGTCAATCACGCCATCGATAACATACATGTGACCACCGAGTTCCTGCTGGCCAAAAACCGGCAATTCGCGGTAATGCTGAGAGCTGAAAGCTTCCTGAATATACGGGCTTGCAAGGAGCGTTTCGACATCGTTGACCAGTTCTTGTACAGCAGAGGTGGCGAGCTCATAGCGCAAAGCCACGGCACGGGCAGCCTCAACAAGATCGGCGTGAGGATCACAGTGTTCCATCAACTCATGCAAGGCATTGCCATAGTTCGTGTCATGGTTTTCCCGCAACGCAGCACCCACAGATGCGAGGTGATCAGACTCGACTGCAGAAAGCAGGGAATCGGCACCTGAATGAGCCAGTTCAGAAGGCGTATGCCGACGTTTTAGATTAGCTCCAGTAAACCAGTGGTCATCAGTGCGATCCACGAATTCACGATGCGTTGTATCGAGTGTGTCGGGGAATTCAAACCCTGAATCGAAGCGAAGATCCTGGGGGATATCCCATTCATCCGGGGAAATAACCTGATCCAGACCAGCCTGATCGCAGGCATCCCACAGTGGTTTGCCCGCAACCCGCGGATTCTTCAGCGGCGGCTGGCCACAGACAACCAGCACGCTTTCGGCGCGCGTGGCCGCCACATAGAACAAACGAGCATATTCGGCCTCATCGGCAGTAGTGTCATAGGCGGTGACATCAGAAAAACCACTGGTGCGCATATGCCCACCGCAGGAATACTCCACCACACCACTCGACGGGTGGAACCCCTGCTGGGCAGGGATGGTGTTGATGCGATTCTGCAATCCCGCCACAATCACCATGGGGAATTCCCGACCCTTGGAAGCATGAATGGTCAAAATCTTCACAGCATCAAGATCCGCATCAACCGGCTGTGGCTCATTATTACGCTGAACATCCTCGGCCTGCCGATCCGACCACGCAACATATTCCCTTAAACTGCCATGGCAGCTTGAAGTGAAATAGTGCGCTTGTGCTTGGATATAATTTAGGCGTCGTAACGCAGCCACCGGATTGGCGTAGCGTGCCGTGATCACCTGAGCGACCAACAGTTGCTGGCACACAAAACCAATAAAATCACCCACCGGCATCAACGCAGCCTGTTTCCGCAACCGCTCAATCAGCGCAATGCCCTCGCTGATCGGGGAGTCGGGATTATCCGCATGCGAATAAAAATGGTTTCCATCCATGCGCCATTGGGCAAGGTCAGCATCACTAATTCCCAGATACACTGTGCGCAACGCAGCCCCAAGCGCATACTGATCAGCCGGCTCAGCGATCGCACGAATCACCGTGTGTAAATCCACAATCTCTTCAGCCTGATACGCCAGCGAGGAACTCTCCGCCACAAAGGGGATACCCGCCGCAGCACAATGCTGCATTAATGTGCGCGCTGCCGCGTGGGTGCGCACCAGAATCGCTATATCTTTCAACGCGATCGGGGCGCTAGTACCCTTTTTCGTCTGCTTCATCCAGGTGCCTGCAACAGCAGCGCGGATGGTATCTATCACCTCATACGCTTCCTGTTTGCTGCGAGCCGCAGTTGACCCTTCACCAGGGCCTAGGCCTACCCGAAGTGCTGCGGTGTGAGCATTATCAGAGTATGCTTCAAGGGGCTCGAAAGGAACTACACCAGGGGCGAGCGCAGGATCTTCAACAGCAGTAATCTTCTCTTCTACCTGAGCAAACCACTCGCCGAATGTGGCATTAACAAAGGAGAGAACTTGGCGAGTCGAACGGAAATTCGTAGTCAACGACACCACATCTGCATCGCCACTGCTGCGGGCACTTAAATACGTATCAATATCGGCCCTGCGGAAACGATAAATCGACTGCTTCGGATCACCCACAGTAAACAACCGGCCAGGCAGCGGTGCGCCACCATTACCACTAATCGCACGCACGATGCGCAACTGCGCGGGGTCCGTATCTTGGAACTCATCAACCAAAATATGGGTGAAACACTCATGCAACGCAGCCCGCACAGGAGGAGTAGTGCACACCAGATCATCAGCGATATAAATCAGATCATGAAATTGCAGGTCCCCAGAATGACGGCGGGTACGGGCATAATCGACCACCACATGCACCAAAACACTGCGAATCACGGCAAGCGGATAGTGAAAAGATGCTGTGACCTGCTGATCCCACTGCTCACATAATGCCTTGATCTCGTCACGCACCGCCTTGCCGGAAGAAAACTCCGGCCAGGCAGCTTTGGTCCCCTTCGATCCTAACTTCGGCTTGCCCAACAACGTAGACACACTGGCAGCATTATCAGTAGCATCAACAATCGCCTCCACCTGTGCAACAAATTCACGCACAACGGGATAAAGCCCGTCCGAATGATCCACGCACGACTGCACGATAGTGCGCAGACGACGGGCGAACACCCGCGCATCATCCACACCGAAATGCACCCGCACCGGCAGTGGCGCTTGAAGGGTAGGGATCAACTCGCCCCAGTTTTCATCCATCCACGCCGCAAGCGAGTAGAAACGCGATGCAGGCTGCCCCGCATCACAGACCACGCGTAGAGCCTGGCTGAATTCACGATCACTCACCTTTCCGCCGGTCAGCGTGGCGGCCTGAAAATTCCCTTGCAAGCCGGCAGAGATCGCGTCCGATACCTTCTCACGCAACACCCGCTCATGCTTGGCGCCAGCGAATTCATCCGCGATACTCATAATCGGTGGGACGTGGGCTTCCAGCGGATACATGCTGATGATGCGCGCACAAAAAGCATGCAGAGTCTCAATCGCAGCACCTGGCAGATCAACTAAAGCTTGGTGTGCGCGTTGTTGCGCCAGCTGCGGGTCAGGGAATTCGCGAGTTTCCACCGCTGTAGTATGCACACCGTCCTCGGCAATGCTGGTAAACGCTGCACGCAATCGCGCGGTGAGCTCTTCGGCGGCTTTTTCCGTGAACGTAATCGCCGCAATCGAATGCAGACGCACCCCGCGCTCAACAACGAGTGTGATCAACCGGGCAACAAGGAGATGCGTTTTTCCACTGCCTGCTCCTGCTTCGACAAAAAGACACGTATCGACGTCGTGGGTGATGCGCTCTCGAGCCTGGGCGTCGTGCAAAGTGGTCATCGTTTCTCTCCTTGAGGAAAATCAGGTGCGGATTGTTCCACAGCGGCGTACGCTTCTTGCACCGCATTCGCGGCACGCTCATAGTTTTTCGCCCCCAGCCGCAAAATATCAGCAGGTGGCCCAAAGCGTCGCGGCTCCACAACCCGTGGGGCAAACTGCCCTGCACGAATTGCCGCAGCAATACGGTCAAGCTGCGCACACAAAAACTGCTCAGCTGCTTGATCCACGCAACCGCCAACATGGCGATTTTCAGCGGCTTGAACAAACCAAAAATCAACAGCAATATCCTCATTGCAGTGACTTCCTGTAACACCAAAAGGCGCAAGCAGCGCATCCACGCTTCCAGCCGGAAGAGCATGACGAATCACCGCACCATAAATGTGCAGCTGTAATGTCGACAAGCCATCAGTTTTCGTGGGGAAAGACGTATCAAAAGAACCACTTGTTTTAAACGGCTTGCCCGTTTTGTAATCCACCACGCGGATACGCCCAGTTTCTGGGTGGAAATCGATCCGGTCCATCACACCAGTAAAACGCCACGCAGTATCCGAATCGGAGTGAATTGGACCAACTCGCAACGCCCCTTCGCGTTGAGAGGTAGCAAAACGCTGCTCCACAGCAAGAGGAACCCAACCTTGAGACGCATTGGCCTGTTCTTCATCAAACCACGCACACAAAACTGGCTGGGCATGCCGCCACCACAGGAGCTTATCTGCTAAGAGCGCTTCACCAAAGGGGAAGGCCGCAAACTCTGCTTCGGCGATAGCAAACAAATCCTGCCGCGCCTTCACCCAATCAATATCAGCAGCCGAGCAAATCCGCGTACTGTCCAGCTTCCATGTGGTAGTAGTCCACTGCTGGAAAATCGCATGGAAAAGCGTGCCACTGCGGGTGGGTTTGATCTCCTCGCCCTCGCTATCGTTGAGAATGCTCAACCCTAGGACGCTGCGTTGGAAAAACAGCAAAGGGGATTTGAGAAACAAATCCATTGCGGTGGGGGAAAGTTCGCAACCTAAGTCCAACCACTGTGCACCGCCAGGGAAGAAACCATTGTAGGGTTCATCAAGAACTCCCCGTTCGCGGCGGTTAAAAATATCTGCTCGCCAGCGCGCAGGATTGTGCTCCGGGTGCGCTAATGATTCAAGCACACCGCCATGCAGGTGTGAGGCTGAGGGAATGTCATGCCACGATGTTGCATCAGAAGCCAACTCAACAGGCAGCCACGTACTAGGTGCCTGCGCCAGCGGGCCTAAGGAAAGGCCCACCGGTGCACTCATCGTGGTGTTACTCGCGGTGCGACAAACATGATCAAAAATGCGCCGTTGCATATCAATCTCTTCGCTCGGGCTTGAACGACGCTGCTCCCACGTCATTGCCGGATCAGCCGGAACAGCGCGGGGAAGATTATCTGCTGTGGCACCGAGAATAAACAGCTGCTCAAGATCGAGACCGATGAAATCTTCAACAGCACCCACATATAATCCGCCCTGCTCATTGGCGAGGCTTGAGCTGTGGAGGAACTCGCTAACTAATTCTTCGGCCAAATCCGGATCAAAATCAACCGTGAGCTTATCGTAATGGCTCAAAGATTCTAGATGGTGGTCAAACACAGCAACCGCGGCGGATGGGGACAGTTCACACTGTAGGTGGGTGCGCATTAACTCACGTACAGCCTGCGCCCAACTAGCCCAGGAGCGGGACTGGGATAGACGGTGACGATCGTCGAGCAATTGTACAACCCACGCTGCCTCTGTTGACCTAGCAGCTTCAAGATGAAACTGCTCAACAGATGATACCCCTAGCTTGCGGCTTAGAAGATCGAAATTAGCCAGCCGTGGTGTTTTCCCTTCTGTGCTGCGCCAGCGAACGCAACCATAACTTAAAGCCTTGGCCAACATATGCGTAGTGGGCTTGTCTGCTGGGGTGTGTAACAGTGCGTAAAGGGTGGCGAGTGCGGGGTCGTCGATAAGCGTGGTATGCGAAAGCCACGCAAGCGGCAACTGATCGGCAGCTGCCACAAGGTCAGGAATACTGCTGCTTGCACAATACGCCACCCCAATCCGGTGCAGTGGGACCCCACGGTCCAAGGCTTCACGCACACGCCGAATAGTCCCGGTTGCCTCTGCTTGCTCATCGGCATAGCGCACAGAAAGAAAAACTGGGTCCTCAATGCTGGTGAATACTTCTTGAGCCCCGCGTTTTTTTAACTGCTCTAGCAGCATTTTTTCACGAGCTGTGCGCGGAAGAAAATCAACTATAATCACCGGATTTTTCAACGCTGTACTACCGGCATATTCCCACGCTTCCCCCTCAGTCACCCGATCAGGGCGTGCTGCTATAGCAGCAGCAATGCGGGCGACCTCCTGCGGTAAACGCAAAGCGGTGTGGGCTGGTGTGCGCCAGGCCTTGGGTAGCGCAAGCAACCTTGTGACAGCACCGATCAGCCCTTTACGGGTGGCCGGCTGGTGATCGATACCGGCTTCGCGGAACGCACTGTTTTCGCTGTGCAGAAATTGGATAACTTCAGCTGTAATATCAGCCGGCTCAAGCATTCGGCGTGGGGCAAGCTGTGTTGCACTTTGGGCAACAAAGCCCGCCAGCGGCAGGATTGTAACCCCTGCTAATGGGCCAAAAGCTGCGAGCGCACACACGAGCGATTCACGCGCCTTGGGTGCACAAATTATTGTGACGTGTGCGAAGGGGTCGGGATTATCCGCGCGCGCCTGCGCTAGTGCTTCACACACGCGCCGGTAGCGTGCGACAGGCTGCTGTGCGTCTGGGAATTCGCGTGGGGCTTGCACGATCTTTGGCCTTTCGAAGAAAATCACCACAATTGTGATCTGATACGCATCAGATCACTACCGACACATTACCGAAGAACACAGTGCGGCAAACCACGGTTGGGCCGGTAGCGGGAAGAACATCCGTGCACATAGGGTACGAAATGCGAAGAACATACCCCCACAGCATGTTCGAACAATTGTACTAAGAAAGGGGTGTTAAAAAGCCGTTGACTGCGGTGGCAATCACAAGAAAGGAGAAAGGAAATATAAGCCATGCCGCAGTCAACGGTGAAACATAAGTGTACCCCATAATCGCGCAAAAAGATAGAAGTGCTTTTCAGTAGATGAAACATGCCCAGGTCAAGCATGATCAATTAGTAGCGATCGCCCACCTGAAAAACTTTTACTGGCGTGGATTCTTCTATCAAGCAGACCGGAACCTGCGCCAAGGGTGGGGTAGCGCAATGTGGATAGTCCCAAGCGTGGATAACAGCGCCTGAAATCTCCTCGTGGTTTAACCACCGACTGGAATACATGTCGGCAACAGATCCGAGGATCACATGGCGAGTATCTATGTTTCGAGTGCGCAGGCGCTCACTTTTTAAGATGCCAGCAGTGCCCCACACGTGCATGAGCATCCCCTGGGGGTTGATAATAGGCTCGATATGTTTGACTACGGCTGGCCGGTAGGCGGAGTGAATCCAGATTAGTGCCGCATCAACGGTTGTGGTGTGTGCAGCCTGCAGTGCGGCGATGAGTTTTTCAGATATACCGAGGGGATCTTTCCAATTCGCGGGAACTGGAATGTAGTGGGAAGCGTATTGGGCAGGCACTGATAGTCGCTCAGGGGCGCGTGAGACGGAAAACACGGTTGCGCCCCGACTGAGTAGTTCGCGCACTGCTCCTGCCAGCATCGTGGTCGCTCCGATGGTGATAACAGTTAAGGGGGTAGGTGTGTTGGAAGTGTTCATGATCGTGAGAGTAGAGATATTTTTGGTACCAAAACGCGTAAGCTAATTTTAGTGTAGTTACACTGCTACTAAAGGTGGCGTGGGTGGGGGGAGGTAAACATGAGTGTGGGGTTATTTTTGTAAGGTCTGCCTTAGGTGACTTGGGGCGGGGGTAGTGGTTGATCAATAGGATTGACCTCTATGTGCGCGGGGCAAAAACGGGCTTTATGTGGATGTTTATTAGTTTTACACTGTTGATACCTCACGCTTTCTCCTCTTGTGTCTTGGGTGTTCGGGGGTAGTAGCACGGGAGCGGGCACGGGGGATTTGTCGGGGCGTGTCCACAGGTAGCAACTAGGCGTAAAAGCGTAGTTCAGGCGGTATTTTGCAGACCCTGAGGGGGTGGCCGGGCGGGTTTTTTATGAGGAAAAATGATAAAAGTTTCACGAAAATTCCATTGCGCGGAAAAAAATCAGCTTGTTACAATACCGTAACGAAAATCGATCACCCATCAGTAATAAGAAAATACATAAAGTTTTCTCATTAAATACTGCGTAAAATGCCTAAGATTAGCTGAGTTTTCCTTAGTTGTATGGTGTTTTGCTGACGCAAGTATGCTGGTCAGCTGATCGACTGGTCACTGTTGAATCCGGGTAGTTTTTCATAGAGAAAGTTATTTGCATGCTTTTTTATGTCGCGCTGGTAATAGCATTTATGGCATTGTTTATTTACGTGCTCAGTGATCGCGGAACTGCGGTCTTTTTAAAAAACTTTACGTATGCGCGACGTGTTCGTGCCATGGTTCTTTTATGTTTAGCCGTGGTATGCGTATCGCTGATGACCATGGCGGGCATGGCCTATATCCATGAAGCTACTTGGGGGCCGATCGTGGAAGAGGTGGCACTGGCAACGGCCTTTCTTTTACTTGCGGCTATAGTGTTTGTGCTGATTAATCACCGCCGCGCGGTGGTGGCCAAGGCTGAGAAGCCTTTGGTCATTCTCGCGGTGGGGGCGCACCCTGATGATTTGGAAATTGCCTGCGGTGCAACGCTGGCGAAGCTCAGCGATTTCGGCCATCATGTGCATGCACTGGTGATGAGTGATGGTAAGCAGGGCGGGGATAATAAAGTGCGCCCTTTAGAAGCGCGTGCGGGCGCGAGCACCATGGGGGTATTAGATATCGAGGTGTATTCGCTGACTGATACCAGGCTTGCTGAGCACAATATGGACATGGTCAGGATTGTGGAAGGCAAGATTGAGGCGATCAAACCTGATTTGATTTTGACTCATTCCTGCAATGATCAGCATCAAGATCACCAGGCTGTGCATTTCGCGGTGTTGCGGGCGGCACGGAAGTATCCGAGCATTTTGTGCTTCGAGTCGCCTTCGGTGACCAGTAGTTTCAACCCCACTGTGTTTGTTGATATCACTGATTACATTGATGTGAAGGTTGCTGCGGTTGAGCAGCATCGGGATCAAGCATCGAAGCGTTATTTGCGCAGCGATCGGATTCGAGGCATGGCGGTTTTTCGGGGTGCTCAAGGCAAGGTGGAGTTGGCTGAGGGCTTTGAGGTGGTGCGTTTGAAGGATTCGATTGTGGGTCTTTCGAAGATGTCGTCGAAGGTAGTGGACGAAAATTCAGTGAATTTGATTTAGTGGGAGGTTTGTTGTTGTCATGAATATTTTGATTACTGGGGTGGGGGGTCCGGCAGGTAAGGCGTTGGTGAATCAGTTATCCACCACGATGCATAGCGTGGTGGGGGTGGATATGCAGACGGTGGTACCGACACAGGTGGATAGTTTCGAGTTGGTTCCGCCTGCTAGTGATCCGGCGATGGTTGAGCATCTGTCGCGGATTATTAGCAAGTATGGGATTGATTTGGTGATTCCGACGGTGGCTGATGAGCTGGTGCAGATTGCGCACGCGAGTAGTGTGGGTGCTTTTGATCCGGCCACTGTGGTGCTCAGCGAGGAATCGGCTGTGCACAATTGTTTTGACAAGTTTTTGACCATGATTGCGTTGCGCCAGGCGGGTGTGTCGGTGCCGCCTTTTGGTTTGCCCAGTGATTTCCGCAGCGCAGGCGAGGTGTTTGCGACTTTGGGGCCACATATTATTACGAAACCGCGCGTGGCGCGTGGGGGTCGTGGTTTTGCGGTGCATTCGGACCCTGAGACTTTTGATTTGTCTGGGTTTGATGATTCGTTTTTAATTCAGTCTTTTGCCCCTGGTGAGGAGTTTGCCCCCATGGTGTATTTGGGTGATGAGGTGGGGGATGAGACTGTGGCGTTGGTGCGCAAACAGCGTGATAATGTGTGTGATTCTTCGGCGGTTGTTATCCAACCGGTGCCGGTATCAGAGGCATTGGATGTTGCGATGTTGGCGGTGCGCGCGTGTCGGGCGTTGAAGCTTTCAGGCCCGATTGATTTGGATGTGCGTCGTATGGCTGATGGGCGTCCGGTGGTGTTGGAGGTGAATGCGCGTTTTGGTGCGAATAGTGAGTTTGCGCCGGAGATTTTGCAGCGAGTGTTGTGTAGTTACGTCTAATGGGTGCTGAGGGTTTTGCGCTGGCCTCGCTGGTGGCTTTGGCGGTGTTTATTTTTTGGGTGGGTCTTGTCAAGATTGCCTTTTTTCCGTTGAGTGTGTTGTTTGAGTTGCGTTCGTGTATTCGGCGGCGTGATCGTTCGGCGTGGGATCTGAGTCCTTTGGTGAGCATTATCGTGCCGTGCTTTAACGAGGCGCGGGTGCTTCCGGCGTGTGTGCATTCGGTGTTGCGCAGTGAGTATGAGTTTTTTGAGTTGATCATTGTTGATGATGGTTCGACTGATAATACGAAGGAGGTAATGCTGGAGCTGGGGAAGTTGGATAGTCGGATTATTACGATTCATCAGCGCAATGCGGGGAAGGGGGCTGCGTTGAATACGGGTACTGAGTATGCTTCGGGTGAGTTTTTGATGTATGTGGATGCTGATGGGGTGTTTCGTCCGGATACGATTGCGGAGATGCTGCGGGCGTTTCGGCATGCGAAGGTGGGGGCGGTGTGTGGGGATGATCGTCCTGTGAATGTGGATCGGACGTTGACGACTTTGTTGGCGTTGATTTCGCATGTGGGTACGGGGTATGTGCGGCGTGCGTTGGCTGTGGTGCAGTGTTTGCCGGTGGTGAGTGGGAATATTGGGATGTTTCGTCGGAGTGTGCTGCAAGAGACGGGGGTGTTGTTGACGGATTCGTTGGGGGAGGATTTGGAGTTGACGTGGCGGGTGCATCGGGCTGGTTTTCAGGTGGCGTTTGCCCCGCGTGCGATTGTGTATGCGGAGTCGCCGTCGACGTTGCGGGGGTTGTGGCGTCAGCGTGTGCGGTGGGCGCGGGGGTTGATTCAGGCGGTGGTGATTCATCGGGGGATGATTGGGAATCCGCGCTATGGAGTGTTTGGGGTGTTTTTGCTTTTTAATACGTTGAGTATGCTCGTGGTGCCGTTGGCGCAGATTGTTGTGCTTGCGGGTTTGCCTTTTGTGGTGTTTGCTTCGCCTGATTTTTTGCCGACGTCGGTGGTGGGGTGGTTGAGTTTTTTGAGTGTGACTGTGGCGGGGGTGCTTGTTGTGTATGCGCTTGTGTTGAGTCGGGCGTGGGGTGATTTTCGGCATGCGTGGACGTTTCCGCTGTGGCCGATTTATGCGATGTTTATGGGTTTTACGCTGGCGCATGCTTTGTATTTGGAGTTAACGGGTGCGCGGCGGCAGTGGAATAAGTTGGAGCGCACGGGCGCGATTAGTGTGAAGGGTTTGGAAGCAGTCAAGGGGGCAGAGGCAGTCACGGGTGTGGAGGCAGTCAAGGGTGCCGATCCGATTGTGGTGAAGCGGAATCGTTCCGCGTAGCCAAGGGAATGAGGGAAAGAGGGAGGAAGAGGTGCGAAAGTCGGTTGTGCGGAAACTGTTGTTTTTAGCGTTGGTTTTAGTGGCGATAGGTTGTGTGGTTGTGGGGTTGAAGGGGTTGGTGTTGGTGCCTGCGCCACCGGCGGTGCGTGCTGTGAGTTTTGGTTATGAGGATGTGTCTGATGCTGATTTTGATTGGGCGCGGGCTGAGCGGCGTTTGCGTGCAATCAATGCGAATGCTGTGGCGTTGAGTGCGGGCAGGGTGGAGTGGACTCCGTTTATGTGGGAGGAGTTTCCGGATGCGTATTCTGCTGATTCGGCTGTGGCTGAGGATTTGCTTGCTCGCGCGTTGTCGCATGTGGGGGATAGGGAGGTGACGTTGACGATTGATGCGTTTGTTCCGCGTTTGATTGAGGAGGAGCAGGCGTTGGCGGGGGTTGATTCTGCGGGGCGTTCTTCGGAGTTTCAGGCGAGTGCGTCGCAGTTGAGTCATGGGGTTGTGGGGGATCGGTTGGTGGCGTATGCGGTTGCGGTTGCCAGTCGTTATCGCCCTGATTTTGTTGCGTTGTCGGAGTTGCATTTTGATGATTTCACGTTTGGTGATGATGATTTAGCTGATTTTCGCCGCTTTAGTGGGCGTAAGGACTGGCCGCGTCTGAAAGGTGGTCAGATTGATGTGTCTCATGACAGTATTGCGCGGTGGCGTTCGTCGGTGTTGTCGGGGCTGGTTGCGCGGATGCGTGAGGGGTTTCCGCCGGGTGTGGGGTTGGTTGTGGATGTGCGGGCTTCGTGGGATTCGCCGACGGGGGATCGGGCTGAGTCGGGGCATGATTACGAGCAGCTGTTGGCTAGTAGTGAGTTAATTAATGTGTGGAATTATTTTGGTTTGTCTGCTCGGGGTGCTGGTTATACGGATGATTTGGCGCGGGGTTTGAATGCGAGTGTGGGGTCTGGGCGTTATGCGTTGTCGATTGGGTTGTGGGCTGATGATGATCGCACGATTAGTGCACGTGAGTTGTCGCGTGCGCTGCGTCTTGCGGCGAAAGCGGGTGCGCGCAGTGTGTCCGTGACCCCCGCCAGCAAGCTGAGCGAGCAGCACTGGACGGTACTTGAACAAGCGTGGGCGCAGCACTGAGCTTATCGACGCCGTGACTGATCGCAGTGTTAGTGCTGGTGGCGGTTGAATTGATGGTCGGAGCTGTGCCTTGAAAGTGGTGAAGTTCATGGCACCATTTCTGCTGTGGTAGAACAGTTGCCACTTTATGATGTGGTGTATGAGGAAATTACTGTATCGGCTTCGAGCCTTGTTTATTTCAGTCGTGAGCGTTGTTGCTATTTTTGGTATGAGCAGCCAACATGTAGCGGTTGCGGTTGATCCGCCACCTATTCCCATTGTTTTTTCTGACAATACAGCCACCGTGGCTGTGCAAGAGCAGGCTGAAGAGCGCGGGGAAGACGTATCAGATGCTGGCTTTTCCCCTTTCTATACTGCTGATTTCGGTAGTCTGTTGAAAGATAATGTGATTGACCTTGGGCCGGTGAAAATCCCGTGGATTGTGGGCATTGGCATTATGGCTGTGCTGGCCGCGATCGTAGCCGCGATTGTGGGCTTTGTTCGTGGCGGCGCTTCAGGCTCATCGACTCCTATTAAATACGATGCTTTTAGCGATGGCCCGAATGGTACCAAGAAGGTTGAAGGCACTGGTGGCCTGAAGTTCCCTAACCGCAGTATTCAACTTTCTGATCCACAGGCAAAGGTAACTGCGAGTGTGACTTTTGAGAAAGAAGATCAAGAAGCATTTGCCGCTTTGGCTCAGTGGGCGGCTGGTTCGGTCACTGCGATGCCGGTGGATTACACCGCAAGCCCTGAGGTTGCTGCACAGGGTATTACTATTACCCATACTTTCTCCCGGGCAATTCCCGAAGGTGCTGTTTATGGATTCTTGTATTGGGATGAGCAGGATAACATGTGGATTCCTATCGATTCCACGTTAAGTTCTGATAGGAAAACAATCGTCGCGAAGATCGATCACCTCACACGTATTGTGCCGTGGCTACGTTTTCCGCCAGGTTCTGAGAAGGTTCTTCAAGCGATATCAACACCCATAGAAATCCTCGGTGAAGGCACTCAAGCTGTGTGGCGGGACCCTATTGGAGCGACGAAAGAGTTCATGAGCCATCTGGGAACAGGTGCTGAGATTGTCAGCCACGGTTTTCAACTGACGTCAGGTATGCAAGCTGCTGCTCCTGAATGTGACGGGAAAATCCCTGCGTGGGTCAGTGCTCAGCCATCATATTTTGAAGTGAATAGGCATGCACCGGTGAAGTATTGCGCTGGGGGCAGTGATGGTTTGTTGCAAATTAAGGTTGTGAATAGCCGTTCATTCCCGATTCATGTGCATTCGAACGTGAAACCAGTTGATTTCGATACCGGTCTATCGACATGGACGGTTGCGAAAAAACTCTTTCTTGAGTTTCCCGTCGAGCCGCTAAATATTTTCACTACTGATTCCGGTGGGCTGACAGCACCTGGTGGAACGCAGACTCTGTATTTTAGCGAAGAGGATGTACGATCTGCTGGCTCACTTTCGATTAGTACTACTCACCCTAGTTTTGGGGAACAAGTAGCTTTTGTTGCTATGAATGAGCTTATTAAGGAATATCTCGATCTGGATCCGAAGTTAGTAGCGTTGATTGTTGGTGCTCGTTGTGGGGTTGATCTCGGCGAGAAGTATAGCCTAGAGCAGATAGGTTACAGCTCTACCAAATGCGCTGGTGAAATAGCGTCTGTTATGGCAGATTCAATGAAGGAAAATGCAATCAGCCGTCTACAATCCGAAGCAGCGGAAAAAGCGTTAAAATCCAAAGTCTTTTTTCTAAATGCTCTACGCATCGCAACAGGTTTCGGCGCACAATTGACAGCAGATGCACTAGCGGGATTAACAACAACACGCCTGACAATCCCAATCAAATACAAGGATGATCCTGAGCCTTCGCATGTGACGTTTACACAGGATGGATTTATGTCTATTCGGCTAGGTGATCCGGAGCAGAAGGTGAAAGGAATACTGACTTTTGAGCGGTTCGATCCAGGGGCGGGAGCTAATGCTTGTTCGCTTTACAAGAGTTCTGCGCATCCTTACACATGTTGTAGTGAAGAACGGCAGGGTTGCTACTTTTGTAGTGTGGAACTCCTCACAATCCATCAGCATTGATGGTGTTACGATTTTACCAAACGTGCATCAGATGAAGGATCTTAGTGAGCGTTTTGGAGCAGATCGTGTGCGGAAGGAGCGGAGCGGTAACGGAAGGTTCTACGTGGTTACTGCGAAAAACGGTAACTTGATTGGTTTTTATGGGCGAGAACCAAATGATTACGTTAATGGTTTCCGGATTGGGGCAAGTGTTGAGAATGCTCTCTACGAGATTTGCTCAAGTATTTAAGGTCTAGTGGTTGAGTGCTTCGAATGAAAAAGAAGCACTCAACCACCTTTTTATTCCCGACTTGTGACATTTTAGTCAGGTTTTGAATTGTTGTTGAGTAGTCTGGAGATTTCTGGCGGTATTGGTGTGTCGATAGATCCCATCCAGAAGGAGTATCGCTGCAACTGCGATTGACATAATCCGTCCACAAAGGGGACGCGCTATGAACATTCGGCTCTCAATGAAGAACTACTCAACAACGTAATGGGCGTTGGGGGTATGGCGGTATGCACAAGGAAAATCCCAAGTGGCGTAGGGGGAATCGATCATCGGTTGGGTTCAGCACTGTGTGGCAACCACTAGTGCGAAGCTCTTCTGGGAATATTTCGCCCTGTTGTATGGGCTAGACAAACTGATACCCATGTTGTAAACATGTTTACATGAGTGGTGCGGTGATTAGCTTGCGTGTGGATGCGCGGCAGAAGGAGCGTCTTGATGCACTTGCATTGAAGACTGGTAGGTCTGGGGCTTTTTATCTTCGAAAAGCTTTGGACGCTTACCTGGACCAGCTTGAGTATATTTATGAACTTGAGACAGAAGCAGAGGCGGCTCGTAAAGGTGAGCTGGAGACAATTTCTCTTGAAGATCTAGAGGATGAGTGTGGTTTGGTCGATTAATTTCACTCCACGTGCTGCCAAATCGTTTCGAAAGTTGGACAAGCCCGTCCAAAAGCAGATAAGTAAGTTTCTCCGCGAGGTTGCAGCATGAGAAGATCCCCGAGTTCGGGGTAAAGGCCTAATCGGAGACAAATCTGGCTTGTGGAGATGGCGAGTGGGGGACTATCGGGTGGTTGCCTCATTCCATGAAGCTGGTGTGATTGTCAATGTTGTTGACGTGGGGCATCGCCGCGACATCATACCTTTAAGTGAAAAATAGCATCGTAGGGGCAGCGCATCAGGGTTGAACCCCAGTTTTTATGAGCAGTATCGCAACCAAACCACAATGCTTTCCCCCACCCCATGAAAAATCCCGAGGTGAGGTACTGAGGTTTTTTGTGGCCCAGGGCGGTGTGCGACACGGTGTGGTAGAAACTTGATAACCCGCGCTTGTATGGGTTGTTGTATTCCGCGATTTTATGCAGGATTGTTCCAACGCGGCACTGTCACGTTCTTTCTGAGCTGAAGAATGAGTGCGATTCGAGAAGAGCGTCGATAACTGGGAAGGATGCCACGCTGTGTCGATACTTCCGATAAAGCTTAAATGGCTTGATAGATCCGATACTTGTGCTTCGCTGGCTTATTGCTAACTCGACCTTTACGCACAGAAGGGGTGATTTCAGGCGTGTGGGCGGAAGAAAAGTCGAGCAACGTCGATTGAGGTGATGTTGGGGCGTTGATACGCGCGGGCGAGAACAGGCGCACACTCGACCTTTGCCCGTTGAAGGTCGCGTTTTGGGAGTGCGGGAGGCGGAAAAGTCGAGTAGTGCGGATGGGGTGAGAGGGCGTCGATACGCGCGGGTGAAGCCAGCTCGACCTTTGTGCGTTAACGGGGTGCTGGTGTGTGGGTGGGAGGTGGAAAAGTCGAGTAGCGCGCTTAGGGTGGGGGAATGCTGCGTGCGCACAAGTAGGCGCGGGCTGGTTGGGCTGAAAGTGGGGTCAGGTGCGCCTTGGGCTTGCTACATTGACACAATGACATCTTTTTCCACTATGGACGCCACCGCGTGGGCAGGCACAGACAACGCCGAAGCAGGCGTGCGTTACTGTCTTGAGAAAATCCAGCAACTCGACCCCACACTGCGCGCATTCGAGCGCGTCTTCGCCGACGCCGCCATTGCGCGGGCACGTGAGCTCGACGCCATGCCCGCTGACATGCGCGGGCGACTTCACGGTGTGCCGATCGCGATCAAAGCGGAAAATGATATCGCAGGCATCCCCACCAGCTACGGCACGCGGGCAAACACTGACCCATGTGCGACCGACAGTGCGCTGGTTGCACGGTTGCGCGCGGCGGGGGCGATCATTATCGGCACCACCCGCATGCCGGAATGCGGGGCGTGGCCGTTTACCGAATCGGAACATTCCGGGATTACCCGCAACCCGCTCAACCTGCAGTTTTCGCCCGGCGGTTCGTCGGGCGGGACGGCCGCAGCGGTCGCGGCAGGCATGGTGCCGGTTGCGATCGGCGGGGATGGGGGCGGGTCGATCCGAATCCCCGCCGCCTGCTGCGGGCTGTTCGGGATTAAACCGCAGCGTGGGCGCATTAGCTGCGACCCGCACCCGCACCTGTGGCACGATCTGGGGGTGACAGGTCCGCTTGCCCGCAGCGCGCGCGACCTTGCGCTCATCCTCGCAGTGCTTGCCGACGACGCCACCACCATGCGCACCGGACACACAGAAAACCTCGTGGTTGGTCTTTCAACCGCAAGCGGGCTTCCAGGAATCACCCCACCGGACAGTCACGTACGGGCAGCACAAACCGCAGCCCAACTACTAGGGGCCGTGACAGACATTCAACTTCCCACCCCAGCAGACGCCTTCTTGCCCCAATACTTCGGCGGGATCAGCGACGAATTCAGCCGATTCAACCAGCCTGAAAAACTCGAAAGACGCACCCAGCACCTAGGCCGCATCGGCACGATCATCGGGCAGCGCGGAATCACCTGGGCGAAAAAGCGTGGGAAACACTACCAACGTGTACTCAACGATATTTTCACCACCGTTGACGTCATCATCACACCCACCATTGGGGCACGCCCCGCACCCGCCGGAATCTTGACCAAGAAAAACGCCCTCACCGCCCAATACGCCGCCGCGCCCTATGCCGCCTACACCTCATTATTCAATGTCACAGGCCACCCAGCGATCGCAGTTCCCGTCGGCATCGACACCCAAGACAAGCTGCCGGTCTCCATCCACATCGCAGGAAAAGAACACCACGAAACCCAACTCATTGAACTAGCACACATAATCCACCAGCACCTGCATGCCCACCAAT
Source organism: Corynebacterium felinum (assembly GCF_030408755.1). Taxonomy (NCBI): domain Bacteria; kingdom Bacillati; phylum Actinomycetota; class Actinomycetes; order Mycobacteriales; family Corynebacteriaceae; genus Corynebacterium; species Corynebacterium felinum. The sequence continues at coordinate 2,359,692 of NZ_CP047209.1, read as the reverse complement.
GGTAAAAGGCAAGGAAGACACGTGTTCTTCCCTGCCTTTTTATAAGCACGCGTTCTTTTTATGTGGGGGAGAAGCTACTCCACCTCAGTAAACTTCCGATCCCACGCCGAACGCACCGGGTTGGCATCAGCAAGCAGAATATCGAAACGATCGTTGGCAATCTCCACGATCTCCGTGAGCAACACACGCTTTTCCTGCTGATCCGAATTCGACAAACGGCGCACACCCGACTCAATAATAGAATCCACCGTGTCATTCGTAGACAAATACGCCACAAACGGCAGGCCAAAACGCTCACGGTACGCAGCCGAAATATCCAGGATGCGCTCGCGTTCGACGTCGTCAAGCTCATCAAGCCCAATCGAGCCGCGATCAGCAGAAATCGCGTGGGCGGAATCGGCGTCGGCAAGCACAAGCGTTGCCATATCCGGATAATCTTCAATCAACGCAAACTTACGCTCATCCGACGCCGTGAGCACCGCCACCTGAATCGCCTCACGCAACTGGTTGACATCAGCAAACGGACGCGCCTCCCACGCACTCTCCAACGGCCATGTCTGCTGATTAAACAGAGGACGTAACGTCGCCACAAACTCATCACGACCCATCGCATTAATCTGCTCCAAACTCACCCCACCCGCAGCAGTACGCGCAACATCAGAACCAGACTGACGACCAATATGGAAAAACACAATATTCAACACAATCGCAGTCAGCGCACCAATCGACATGCCCGAAGAAACAAAAATACGCGACCACTCAGGCAACGCATCCGCAATGGAGGGCTTAAACGTGACCAACATAGCCAACCCCAGCGCAGTAGTGACAATCACCGCATTCCGATTGTCATTCAAATCAGCCTTCGCAATAGTCTGCAACCCCACCCACGCAACAGTGGCAAACATCGCCAACGACGCACCACCCAACACCGGGTGCGGAATCGACGCCACCACAGCACCAGCTTTAGGCAACAAACCCAACACAATCATGAAACCCGCCGCAGCCGCAGCAACCCACCGCGACTTCACATTCGTAATACGCACCAAACCCACGTTCTGCGCAAAACACGTATACGGGAAAGAATTCATCACACCACCTAAAAAGGTGGACAAACCATCCGCGCGAAGAGCACGCTTAATATCATTACGACGAATCCGCTTCTTCACAATCTCGCCAGTAGCAAACACATCGCCAGTAGTCTCCACCATCGTAATAATCATCACGATAACCATGGAGAAAATCGCAGCAACATTAAACTGCGGAACACCAAAATAAAACGGCGTCGTAATACCCACAGCACTCGCCTCACCCACAGCATCCAAAGAAGCATCGCCTAAAATAAGCGCAGTCACAGTGCCCACAACCAAGCCCATCAACACAGCCAACGTGCCCAAAAAGCCCTTAAAGAAACGCTGCGCCAACACAATAATCAACAACGTGCCGCCCGCATAGCCAAGATCCTTCAACGCCGGCGTGCCGGAAGCATAATTCGTAAAATCATTCGCCGACACCACCAGCAACGACGTACCCATCACCAGCAACACCGAACCAGTGACAACAGGAGGGAAGAACTTCAAGAAACGCGCAAAAACTGGAGTAGCGAAAAACGTAAACAAACCAGCAACAATCACCGCACCATACACAGTCGGCAGCGATTCAACACCACCCTTGCCATCAGTAACCCCCATACCAATCGCAATAATCGGCGCAACCGCAGTGGTAGTCACACCCTGAATAATCGGCAAACGCACACCAACATGCCGACCCACACCCACAACCTGAATCAACGTCGCAATACCACACGTCAGCAGATCAGCATTAATAAGGTGAATCGTTGTTTCAGTATCAAGATTCAAACTACCCGCAATCAGCAGCGGCACAATCACCGCACCCGCATAAAACGCGAGCACATGCTGCAAACCCAAAGCTACAAGTTTTGGGGCGGGAGGAACGTGATCAACGGGATGTCGGACCGGGACTGGATGAACTGTGGCGGAAGCCATAGGCGATACTCCTTCGCTGGCAAAGGCTAAAAAAAGAAACAAGCAGGATCTTTTTAAACATATCCTTTTACCCCACGCAAAAGCCAAGAAGAGAAACACACACCCAACAACACACGCCAAAGCACAACACAACCCAGGCCACTGCGAAAGCACAGCGTGGGCAACCAAGCAGTCGGAAAAGTAATGAGCACCAGGGTAGGAGCGTGTGAGTAAGTAGCGCGTTGTGGTGTGCGCGGTGGACTATTGGGAATGAGATGCAATTAACACCTCTGGAATGATAGGACTGTGACGAACCACCAATAAAATTAGGGAATAAATCAGATCCCACTCAGGTTGTACATATGTGTAAGGCGTGATGTATTCAAGCCCCAACCAAACCCCCTGTGCCTAAAAGTGTGGATCACACCAGCTAACTTTTTAAGCCCTACAACAACATATAAGGAGAATGTTCGTGAGAAAAGTACTCACAACCCTAGTAACTGCCACAGCCTGCACCCTCGCTGGGCTTGCCCCAGCACAGGCCATGGTCGGTGGCACAGAAGTTCCCGACAATGAGGAATGGGCCAAAGCAGTAGTCCAAATCGACGCCTGCACCGGCACAATCATTGACCCCCACTGGGTACTCACCGCACGCCACTGCACGGAAGTGGCCGATACGACCCGATCAGTAATGACCGGATTCAACCGGCCATTTAAAGACCATGCTGATTCTCGCACCTATAAAGCTGAAAAAGCAGTCTACGCCCCCTACGGTGATATTGCCTTGGTGTATGTGCCCGACTACATGGAGCTTGCACACTACCCGAAAATCCGCACCGCCGATGTGGAGTTTAGGACCAAGGGAAAAATCTACGGCTGGGGCAACGGCACCATGAACCGATTGAAGTACGCCGAGATTGCCGCAGGAAAATATGATTACTCCGGCCACATTTGGAATAAGCAAACCCTTGAGGTGCAGTACCTTGGTGATGCAGTTGCTGGCCGTGGCGACTCCGGCGGATCGCTGTTTATTAATGGGGAAGTCTCAGGTGTGGTGTCCCACTTCGGTTTTGGTAACCGCCAATTCATCCACCTAGCACCACTAAACCCCCATTTGGAGTGGATTAACCAAACCATCAAATCAGTGCCCAACGGTGCAACACCACCTAAGGCTAAAGAGGAAGCACCTACTTTAGACACAGCAGAAGACCATGCCCCGTCGAGCACCGATGCACCTGTTATCCCACCGGCACCAGAAATGCCGGAAATAACAGAAGTACCCAATACCCCGGCACCTGAAATTCCAGAGGTTAAGCCAAACACGCAAGAAAAACCACTGGAAAACCAAGACCCAGAACAAACTGAGGCACAGCCTGAGCCACAACCTGAGGCTGAACCCAATGTAAAACCAGAAGCGACTCCTGAGGCCGACCCGGACAAGTCAGAAGAACGCACTCCACAACAGCCGGAAGCTCCCACCACCTGGTGGCGCACGCTGATCATTACAGTCAGCTCCATTTTCTCCGCACTTGGACTCGGCGCACTAGTGGCATGGCTCAGCGGCCTGCGCTAAACCGCTAAAAATATCCCCCGCACTGTAAAAATGCGGGGGATAGCCGTAACTAGCAGCACAAACATCACCGTGCTGCGCCATTTTTACCTCCTGCGGGAGGAGCAAGCGCTGCGTTGCGTATCGGGCTTGGTGGAGGCGTCGATAAGCACAAGTGCTATGAGTATGTGTACTTGCCCTGCGCGACATGCGCCCACGCGACAGGCAACTGCGCCTTATAGTACGGCCAATCATGAATACCGCCGATTTGATAATCAACACGCTGATGAGTCATGCCATGCGCACGCATCGAATCATCCAACTCGCGGGTACACCGGTTCACCATCTTCTCCAGCACAATGCCACCAAACAACTCACTGACACCATACTGACGATAAAACTCCCGATCCTGCGCAGTCACCGCACCATCAGAAGTAAATAAATACACCCGCATATCCTTCAAACCTGAAGGATTAGCCACAGTATCATTACGTCGCCGCTGCTCAGTCACACCTCGACCCCAGGTCAAATCAGGGGAACCGCCCACGCTACGAGTAATGAAATTGAAAAACTCGCGGCCTGAAGTATTCACCGAAGAATAACAACCCGACACACTAAACACGCCCGCGAAACGATCCGGATACAGGTTTGCCAAACGAACAGCTGCCGAACCGCCCATGGACAAGCCGCCGATAAAACGAGTCCCATCAAAATTCATTCCCGTTGCTGGATCCTCTAGAACCTGCGGCAGCTCGTGAATCAGGAAAGTCTCCCACTTCATGCGCCCCAAAAACGGATCATCGGCAGACCAGTCCGTGTAATTAGAACCTGTGGCCTCAGTTGGCATCACCACCGTCACATGCTCATTGGCCATCGCACCTAAAATATTGCCCTCACGCAACCAACCCGACTGACGTGGGGCAGTCACCCCATCCAAAATGGTCAACATTGGTGCAGGCTTTGAGCGATCCTGTGGGTAGCGCACCTGAACCTGAACCACCCGCCCCATAGCAGGGGAAGAAATAAATAACCGCTCCACTGGGAAACGCTCATCCGGCTCCCGCCTTAACAACTCAGGGCGGTCAAAGCTCTGCGCCTGCGACGTTGGATAAGGGGTGGGGTTGCCATATAAATTCCAAATGGGGAAACCCTGCCAATGCGTATGGGCGTGGAAAGTTTTAAACAGCTCGTTCAAATCACTAGAAACAGTAGGAATATGCGACCACTGGCTTAAAGCTTCAGCACCTAGCTCGTAAAAGAAATCTGAAGAACTTTCGCTGGAAAGATCATTTGATTGGGCATAAGCCACACTCGGTACCGATGCCACCAGTGCTGTGCTGAGCACAACAGCCACCAGATTTTTTATACGATTCACAATACAAAGCCCCTGCTATTTGAACGAACCCCCACACATAAATGGAAACGAAATCCAGTTATGCCAATTGGCGGCAATTAATACACTAAAGCTTAGCCGAAAGCTTTATTTATGGGTTAGCCACTATTTTTCATTCGTGGTGAAAAGCAGCACTCACCGCGATTGATGAGGACACGCAAATAGACAGTGCCGATGCGCAATGAGACGATGCGTGAAAAGCAAGCGCACAACAATCCTGCCAGCTAACCCCCTCAAGAGTCGCTTGCGAGGACTCTTCGGCACACCAATGCCCACGATCGCATAATCAACAACATTTATCGACGCAGCCGTGGCGCGCCCTGCCGCAATGAGTACTGGCCCAACAGGGCTCAGTGGGCAGTGGGGGTGTGGATTGGGATTGCGGATTGCTCCACCGCAGGACTTTTTGAAACACGAACAGCACTGCGAAAAATGCTGCGGCACAGACATGGACAGCACGAATTCTCCCCAATCGGCGTGCTTACTGTTCTCCACGGGGAAAATTGTGGAAACATACACGCTCATTGTGCAGTGTTTATATATTGGGGCACAGAACTACCCGAAGCACAACCCCACGGGAGGTTTAATGCGCATACGTATTCTCACAGCGCTTGCCACCTGTTGCGCCGTGACACTTTCTGGCTGCACGCCACCACAGGACACCCAATCCGCGCACAGCACGACTACTGAAGAAACCTACCCTTTTGAAACCTGGGAGTCACCACCCAAACCCAGCATGATCCCCCTGCTACCAGACAGGGAATACGTTGAGGCCTTTGATAAGGATGACCCCAACAACACACTGTACGATCTGTGCGACACCTTCACCCCTGAAGAACTCGCAGAAATCGGACTCGAAAAAACCTCTATGACTAGGAAAAACTCTTCTTCCTTCATTGATTGCAGCATGAGCGAAGTCCATACAACCGACGGCATCCATGGGCCATTTAACGTTTCAACTCATTTTGTTCCGTATTCCTGGCTTCGTGAAGACGGGTTGGTTATTGACGCGACGTTCCCCGGCATTGATGAGCGCATCTATTTCAGCAACCTGCCTAGGGAAGATGAAAATAAGCACTGTGATGCTGCCATCAGCACGAAACATGGGCGCATCACGATCACTTTTTCACACACTGGTAAAGCCACACCAACGAAGGATGAGTTGTGCTGGAAGGCTTACGAAATACTTGAAAAACTACGTACCAAAGGCAACTTCACCTAAAACCCTCAACATCAACCACAAGCACCCCCAAATGAGGGTGTGCTCTCCGAGTGGGGAAAAATTTTTGGAACGCAAAGAACCTTTTCCCAGTCTTTATATATAAGGGCACAAAACCCTACCCCAGCACATGTGTTTTAAGAGAGGACTTTATGCGCACACGTATTCTCACAGCACTTGCCACCTGTTGCGCCGTGACACTTTCTGGTTGTACGCCACCACAGGACACCCAATCCGCGCACAGCACGACTACTGAAGAAACCTATCCCTTTGAAACGTGGGAGTCACCGCCCAAACCCAGCATGATCCCCCTGCCGCCAGACAGGGAATACGTTGAGGCCTTCGACAAGTTTGACCCCAACAACACACTGTACGATCTGTGCGACACACTCACCCCTGAACAACTCGCAGACATCGGATTCGAAAAAGCAACTGTAACGAGTAGGGACTCGTCTCCCTTCATTGATTGTGGCATGCGCGAATTGCCGCCTGTAAAAGGCGTCGATGGCTTCTTTAATGTCAGCACTCATTTTGCGCGCTATTCCTGGATGCGTGATCACGGGTTGATTATTGACGCGACGTTCCCCGGCATTGATGAGCGCATCTACTTCAGCAACTTGCCTAGGGAAGATGAAAATATACATTGTGATGCTGCCATCAGCACGAAACATGGGCGGATCAGTGTCACCTTCGGACATACAGGTAAAGCGAAAGCAACGAAGGATGAGTTGTGCTGGAAGGCTTACGAAATACTTGAAAAACTACGTACCAAAGGCAACTTCACCTAAAACCCCAACCAGCCACCACCATCATTTACCCCCGCATAGGGGTGTGCTCTCTGGGTGGGAAAAAATTTTGGGAACGCACACCCTGATTTTCCAGTCTTTATATATAAGGGCACAAAACCCTACCCCAGCACATGTGTTTTAAGAGAGGACTTTATGCGCACACGTATTCTCGCAGCACTCGTTGCTTGTGGTGTGGCGGTATCTGGCTGCGCACCACCACAGGACACCACCGAGGCTGCACACAGCACGACTACGGAAGAAACCTATCCCTTTGAAACCTGGGAGTCACCACCCAAACCCAGCATGATCCCCCTGCCACCAGACAGGGACTACGTTGAGGCCTTCGACAAGTTTGACCCCAACAACACACTGTACGATCTGTGCGACACCTTCACCCCTGAAGAACTCGCAGGCATCGGACTAGAAAAAGCAACAGTAACGAGTAGGGACTCGTCTCCCTTCATTGATTGTGGTATGCGCGAAGTCCATACAACCGATGGCATACACGGAGGGTTTAGCGTATCAACCCATTTTGCTCGTTACTCTTGGCTTCGCGATCACGGGTTGGTTATTGATGCGACGTTCCCCGGTATTGATGAGCGCATCTACTTCAGCAATGTTCCACCTTTTGACACAACGGATCATTGTGATGCTGCAATCAGTACGCCCCATGGACGAATCAGCGTCACCTTTACTCATACAGGTAAAGCCACACCAACGAAGGATCAGTTGTGTTGGAAGGCGTATGAAACCCTTGAAAAACTACGTACCAAAGGAGGATTCCAATGACCCTTTTCATGGATAAACAACAAATCATTGACAGCGTTCACACCCTTGAACAACTCAGCCAAGAATCAAAATTTGCCGCTTTGTACTCTTCAAAGAACCCGCTTGATCGGAGTTTTTCTTCGGTGAGTGGTTTAGATCAACTCGGGGAACAACACGGCCGGGTTCTTCATGGTGGGGCTGGTAGTGCCTTTGATATGCTCACAGCCTTTGAACGTCAAGTGAAATGGTTGGAAGAAAACCTCTATGCCAACTACTACTCACTTTCAGGCATGAACCGGTTTGCCACCGATGAGTTCGATCGCATCCTGGAAGAAACCGGAGTCCCAATGTTTCCCAGGGTCTATTTCCCTACCCGCCCTGACCTAGGATTCGAAGGATTCAACTTCCCACCACCAGTTGTGAATCAAGCAGCAAGCTTAGAACAACTCGCTTCAGCTCTTGCTTCCACCAACAACGCAGCAGCGATAGAAGCTGCAGATATTTGGGGGAGTTTAGCTCAACGAGCAACACAAATCAGCGACCGGTTAAACAGCGTGGCCAGTGAACTGATCGCAGCAAACAAAGGCACCCCCTTTGAAAAAGCAAACACCGCTATTACTACCATGGCGCAATCGGGCATGAACTTCGCTCAGAATGCTGCGCTGATGGCACAATCTACCACCGCGCTATCAGCAATCGCACCAGGGTTTGCCCCACAGGTGACAGCAGCAGTTGCTAAAGTCAACGCACTCCGCACCACCCAAGGAGGCATCGTTGTTGCCCAACAAGCAGAACAACTTTTCCTCCAAGGCTTCCGTACAGCCCTTGCAACCGCAGCAACAGCAGCAATGCCTGTAACACGCCACCTGATGGAACCTGCACCCGCAGGCGCAGGCGGAGGAAGCACAAACGAAGCAACCAGCACAATCACTACCACCAACTGGGTACAGAATACCCAACAAGCAGCTAGGGAGCTTGACCTTGAACCCCACGAACTTGCTGAACGGGTGTTAGATCAGGTAGCAACCCAGCAATCCGCGCTAGGGCTTGATCCTGCAACTATTAACCCACTTAATGCCCATCAACACCCAACCACACATGGTGGTGTTGGTAATGCTACTGGTTGGGGTGCAGGCGCAGGTGCAGGCTATGGTGGTGGTTCTTATGCTGGTGGCACAGCACAGTCACACATTACCGGTGGAAACACGCAGCATCATAGGGTGTCGCATACGATGCCGCACCAATCTGGTAGCAACCATGTTGGAGGAACCAACACCACCACCGGCACCGGCACCGGTGGTGGCAGAGGCACAGGTGCAGGTGCAGGTGGGTATGGTGCTGGTGTTGGTGGCTATGGTGCAGGTGCTGGTGCTGGTGGTTCTCATCGCTCGGGTGGCTCACACACTGGTAGGGGGCATAACCCAACCGGCGCTGGTTCAGGTTCAGGTTCGGGTTCGGGCTCTGGTTCGGGTGGTGGGTCCCATCGGGGTCACAGTCCCTACAACAACGGACAAGGCGCAGGAAACAATTCCAGTACTGGTGCTGGTTCTGGCGGTGCTGGTGGTTCTGGTGGTCGTGGATCAACGATGGCAGGCGGGGCACCCATGGGTGGTGCAGGCGGTGCTGGTGGTGGGCAGCAGGCGAATAATCGCAAGCGTACAACCAACCGGACCCGACGCACAGCGGTTAAAGGAGTACTCCAACAAGCAGAACGGGATAAAAACCTCCTCGACCTTCTAGGCGAAGCACCCAAAGTAGTCCCCCGCGTCATCGGCGCAGACGTCTTCAAACCACGCCACGAACGCGACAAATAACCACTGAAACGGTGCCCACGTTGAAGCAACGCTGTGTGCAACACACAGCGTTGCCCACTACTTCCCAAAACGCATGAATAAACCCTTCCGTTTAATCACAGCACTAGTCATCATTCTGTCCTTGTGCGGCTGTGGCAAGCACGAACCCGAAACACAGCTGAACATAAGGCGTGCGACCACCATCGCCGATAGTGGCAAAGAAAACACCACGCATCTACGGCACGAATACTCCAGACGTCAAGCATTCAACGCCGATGCCAGCTACTTTCTTGCCCAAGACTCCCACGGCTTTTGGCACCTCTACAACCAAGCCACCGGCACCCACATCCGCGCACTCCCGCAGCTAGTTGGCGACTGCGAGCCCCTGTGGGATCCACAGGACCCGAAACGGATCATCCACACCGACCGCAACGGTGGCATCCGCTGGTACCACACAAACGTTGACACCCTTGAACACAGCACACTGATCGACCTTGCACGCCACAGCCCCTGGCCATTGGCGACGTCGTATAGCACCAAAGGGGAAGGACGCACCAGCGCTGATGGACGCTATCTTGCACTGATCGCCGCGCACTACGACGCCAACACCCAGCACACCCACACCCATGGACTTGTTGTGGTGGATCTACAAAGCGCGCGCATTATCAGCACCCTTGACGCGGCAGATTTCCCCACACCTTATGCCAACCCCGACCACATTTCGCTCAGCCCCAGCGGCAACTTCGTGGTTGCCTCCTGGACTGCCGACGGGGGCGGGACACACATGTGGGATCGAGATTTTCGCAACCACAACCCCTTAAGCCCCACCACTGAACACTCCGACCTAGCAATCGACCACAACGGCGACGACCACTACGTATCCACCGACTACAGCCGGGGCATGATCACGAGCCAGAACCTGAAAACCGGCGAGATTATTGAACTGTCACCCCTCTACCCAGCACCAGGTGAAGCCTACGCCGCGCACATCAGTGGCCAAGCCCACCGCACACCAGGATGGGTTGTGATCTCCAGCTACGCCTACACCACCAACTACGGTGCCGACTACCCGAAACAGCACACCTCACCGTATTTCAACGCACTATGGATTCAAGAACTTAAACCCGCAGGCAAACGCCTGCTTGTCGCACACACCGGGCGCAGCCCCGAACGCATCGACCCCAACCTTGAGTACTTCCTCGAACCCCACGCCAGCGCCTCGGCCGATCTTCGCCACATTATCTTTGCTGGCACCATCGACTCAGATGCAATCGAAAGCTACATCATCGATCTACCCGCGCTGTCAGCCCTGCCGGATATGAGCCCACGCTAAAGGTAGCTGTTGCTTGTAATACATCCAGTCATGAATACCACCGTCCTGGTAGACCACCTTGGCATGGTCAATGCCGTGGGAACGCAGCGACTGATCAAATTCCACCGTGCAGGCATGCACCACCTTTTCTAAAATCGTGGCACCGGCCAATTGCTTCAAATTAGTGCGATGCTTCACCCGATCGGCCTCAACCACATTTCCATCGGCGGTAAAAATATAGACCGGCATCTTTTTTAATCCCTGTGGATTAGCCACGGTATCGTGACGCGCACGCCCCGATTCATCCCATGTCAACATGGGGTCGCCGCCCACCGAGCGGGTAACAAAATTAAGGAAATTCCGACTTGTATCCTCCGTCGTGGAATAGCAACCCGATAAACTAAACACCCCACGATATTTATCGGGATGCCTATTAGCAATCCGCACCGCCGCAGAACCCCCCATTGATAAACCACCAATATAGCGACGGCCATCAGTATTAAAACCTGATGCTGGATTCTCAATGACCGCAGGAAGCTCTTGTGTAAGAAAAGTCTCCCACTTCATCCGTCCCAAATAGGGATCGTCCTGAGCCCAGTCGGCGTAATTTGAGCCCGTTCCTTCCGTGGGCATAATCAGTGTGACCTGCTCGTTTTTCATCGTGTCCAGAACCTGCCCTTCGCGCAACCAGCCGGATTGCGACGGTGCGGTGGCGCCGTCGAGAAGCACAAGAGTAGGGGCTTGAAAGTTTCGGTTCGGGGCGGGACGCACCTGCACTTCCACCGCCCGGCCCATCGCGGGGGAAGCAATTTTTAGCCGTTCCACGGGAAACATCGGGTCAGGTGTGTGTTCGAGCAACACCGGTGCGGAATAATGACGCAACGACTCCACCGGGTAGCGGGTAGGGGTTCCATAAAGATTAAAAACGGTGTGGCGCAGCCACGGCGCATCGTTAGGAATCAAGGGGCTCAGCTGGGCAATATCGTGATGCAACTCCGGTTTGTGCGACCACGCTTCAAGCACCTGGCTACCGGTTTCATGCACCGGATCAACAGGGGAAAGTACAGGTGCAGCGAGCGCAGGCTGGGGTGAAATGGCAGGGCTGATGCACAGACACAACAGCATAGCGCACACAGGCACCCACCCACGCGGCTTGCGGCGGGGATGAGGGTGGACAAAGGTAAAAGACAAGTGATCAAACATGGCGCGGGGATTCTCCACAAAAGTATTTCTTTTTCAGCACCAACCACATAGCCTGAATATGCTCACAGCAAGGCGTGGGGGGGGATGAAAAGAGGAAAGGGGATTAAACGGTTGATGTAGGGTGTGAGCTTAGACCGTGCGCAGGGGCATAAGGGTGAGCGCCTTGCCATTCTTAGAAACTTGCGAAACAGATTTCATTAAATACTGGAAGTTTAGGGGTTAAAATTTAAAAATTATGGCTACGTGGACAGATTTAATTCAGCAAAACCCGCACCATTCCGAAAATTATGCGCAGCGTTGGCGCAGCTTTGCTGCCGAAGGGCGTGACATTGACGGCGAAGCCCGCCTCATTGATGCTCTCGCCCCGCGCCACGCCCGCATTCTTGATGCCGGCTGCGGCACCGGCCGGGTGGGCGGCTATCTTGCCCAGCGCGGGCATGATGTAACTGGCTGCGACCTCGACCCTGTGCTCATCGGCTATGCGCAGCAAGATTATCCGAATGCGAATTGGCATGTGGGGGATCTGTGCACCGACCCTATTCCTGGCGGGGAGTATGACATTATTGTTAGCGCGGGCAATGTGATGGGCTTTTTGCCGGAGTCGGGGCGGCTGGCAGCGCTGCGCGCCATTGCCGAAGCGTTGCGCCCAACAGGGCGTGCGGTTATTGGTTTCGGTGCTGGCCGTGGCTGGGCGTTTCCCGATTTTCTCAGCGATGCTGCGCGTGCAGGCTTGGAACTGCAGTCGGCGTTTTCCTCCTGGGAGCTGCATCCTTTCAGCCCCGATTCAGATTTTTTGGTGGCACTGTTCATTCCTGCCACTTCGCTCAAGTAGCTGTTGTCCAAGCACCGTATTGTTGATTGTTGAAAGGGTTGTATGCCTGCGTTTTTTGCCCACCCCGCCCTGCTTGCTGTAAGCACAAGCACCACGATGAGCCCAGCACCGGGGCAGGTGGTGGAACTATCTGGCTATCACTGGACGCTCATTGGCATCACTGTTGCGTTATTGCTGCTGTGTGCTGTGTTTTTGGTGCTGATTTTGCGTTGGCTGATGAACAATCTTTTCCGCGACTAACAAGCCGAAGCGTGTGCGTATCGACGCCCCCACCTACCATCCGTGAATCCCTCAGCGGTGTGCGGGGGGTGCGATAGATGAGGAAAGAGAAAGGCTAGTACACCTCAAAGCCACGTTGTTTAAAGACCTCGCGGGTGGCCGCTACAGATTCGCGTGTTGGGGGGGCGCACATTTTCCAGGGTGTATTTTAACCCCAAATGCTTCCACTTATCGGCACCCATATTGTGAAACGGCAAAACCTCCACCCGCTCTACGGTGCCTTTCCATCTGGATACAATATCGGCAACCGCCTCAATATTGTCTGGTGCATCTGTCAGCCCTGGCACGAGCACGAAACGTACCCACACCTTCTTTCCCAAGGCGTGGAGGCGATCACCGAATTCAATCGTCGGGGCAAGGATCTGCCCCGTGACTTCGTGGTAGGTTTCAGGCAACCCGGATTTGACGTCGAGAAGCACAAGGTCGATGGAGTCAAGATCCTCATCGCTAAGCCGCGCACCCAAAAAACCAGAAGTATCGATGCAGGTATGAATCCCCGCATCGTGTGCCGCTTTGAGCACACGGCGGGTAAACGCAATCTGAAACAGTGGCTCCCCACCCGAAATTGTTAGCCCGCCACCACTGACCTTAAAAATGCGGGCATAGCGCTTGAGTTTCGCAACAATATCCTCCACTTTTTCAACGGTGCCCTCCTTCATCCCCATCGTGTCGGGGTTATGGCAGTACTGGCAGCGCAACGGACACCCCGACATGAACAATGTCATGCGTGTCCCCGGGCCATCCACAGCAGTGACCAACTCCCACGAATGCACCAAACCCACATCTCCGGTGCGCCTTGCCTCAAACAGCTCGGGGCGGGAAAGATCTTCAGCTGCGTCCGTGCCTGTGGCATCACCCAACCCTGCTGCCACACCCCGAATCCGTGGACCGAGCTCAGGATGAACTGTCACAGAGGAATTAATGCCATCGGCCATAAATAAACCCTTCGACTTGGAAAAGGAACAAAAGCGACTACACGAGAACACCCTCGTAGGTGCACACACCGTCAACATTTTCTACCGCAGCTGTGCTAGGTAGCGGGGATTTCAAGGCGTGGGCGTCACAATTAGGTGCGCTCCTTACAGCAAGCCGCACGCCACTGCAGGAGCGCACCATACAGTAATGCCATCCACCGTGAAGGTGTGGTGCTGGATTTCAGCCAGTGCTAGGAATCGTGGTGGAAGGTGCGCGAAAGCACGTCTTTTTGCTGCTCTTTGGTCAGCTTCACAAAGTTCACCGCATAACCCGACACACGCACAGTCAGGTTAGGGTACTTCTCAGGGTGCTCCATAGCATCTTCCAAAGTGCCACGATCAAGCACATTGATGTTGGCATGGTACAGGCCAGAACCCATATTGTGCTCAGCGCGGGCAGCCTTCATATCAGCCATACGCTCATCAAAAGACTTCGAGGACATCAGAAAAACCTTTCTTCAATTAACTAGCAGTGACAGCAATGCCACACAGGTAACAACACAAATCCACGAGTAGCTCTGCAGAAAGCAAAAACAGCACTGTCCGCAGATAAAACATGTGAAAAGGAACGATTCTTATGCAACGCCTCAAGGGAAGTGTATGCCCTTCAGGCGTTGCATAGATCGCTGCATTATTTAATTATTCAGCAGCTTGAGCAGCAGGAAGGATCATCCATGATGAAACCAGCATCCAAGATGCCCACCAAGTTGCTCACCTGCTCGTCCTTGGTCCGTCCCAAGCCCGATGGGGTGATGGTGTTTGTCAAGGAAATACCGTCGAGTGCATCCTCGTAGTCGAGCTTGCCCACCGACAACATTGAGGCGAGCATGCCGTGCGAATCCATACCATTTTCGGGGTTTGCGCCAGGGGCGAATGGGGTGCCGGCGCGGTGGCCGGAGGGGAAGGAACCGGTGGCCTTTCCGTACACCACGTTGGAGGTGATGGTCAGCACCGACTGGGTTGGGATGGCATCACGGTAGAGGGGAATTTCCTTGATCTTGGCCATCACGGTGTGCACGATGGTTGCGGCAATATCGTCGGCGCGATCGTCGTCATTGCCGTACACGGGGAAGTCGCCTTCGGTGATGTAGTCGACCACGAGTCCGGTTTCGTCACGCACAGGGGTGACCTTTGCGTACTTAATGGCCGATAGTGAGTCGGCTACGATGGACAACCCAGCGATACCGCAGCCCATGGTGCGAATGATCTCAGAATCGTGCAGCGCCATTTCGATAGATTCGTAGGCGTAGCGGTCGTGGCAGTAGTGGATAATATTCAGTGCTTCCACGTAGGTGCCGATCACCCAGTCGAGCATGTCCTCATACTTGCGCCACACTTCGTCGAAGTCGAGCGGGCCGTCACCAGTAATCGGCTCGTAGCCTTCCACGATCTGCTTACCGGATACCTCATCGCGGCCACCGTTGATGGCGTAGAGCAAGGACTTTGCGGCGTTGACGCGGGCACCGAAGAATTGCATTTGCTTACCCACAGCCATGGGGGACACGCAGCAGGCGATGGCAGCGTCGTCGCCCCAGCGATTGCGGATTTGCTCATCCGATTCGTACTGGATAGAGGAGGTTTCGATGGAGATTGCGGCGCAGAAGTCCTTGTAGCCTTCAGGTAGTTTGGGGTCCCAGAAGATGGTGATATTCGGTTCCGGTGCAGGCCCGAGGTTGCGCAGGGTTTGCAGCAAGCGGAAGGAGGTTTTGGTGACCATGGAGCGGCCATCATCGGAGAAACCTGCATCCGACCAGGTTGCCCAGTAGGGGTCGCCGGAGAAAATCTGGTCGTAGTCGATGGTGCGCAAGAAGCGCACGATACGCAGTTTGATCACGAGTGCGTCGATGATTTCCTGGGCATCGGTTTCGGTGATCACACCGGCTTGAAGGTCGCGCTCAAAGTAGATGTCGAGGAAGGCAGACAGTCGCCCGATCGACATTGCTGCACCGTCTTGGCTTTTAACCGATGCAAGGTAGGCGAAGTAGGTCCACTGCACTGCTTCTTGAGCGGTGGTCGCGGGACCTGAGATGTCGAAGCCGTAAGCAGCGGCCATGGTCTTGAGCTTTTCAAGGGCGTGGATTTGCTCGGCGTGCTCTTCGCGGTAGCGTGCCCAGTGCTCGGAGAAAGGTCGGCCTGTGACCTTGTCTTTTGCGGCTTTCTTTTCTTCAATCAGGGCGTCGACGCCATACAGGGCGACGCGGCGGTAGTCGCCGATAATGCGGCCGCGGCCATAGGCGTCGGGCAGGCCGGTGATGATGTGGGAGGAGCGTGCCGCGCGAATGCGTGGAGTGTAAATGTCGAAAACTGCCTGGTTGTGGGTCTTGCGGTACTTGGTGAAGATTTCCTTCACGCGCTCTTCGGGTTCTTTGCCGGCTTCGCGGATGGCAGTTTCGACCATGCGCCAGCCACCGTTGGGCATCATGGCACGCTTGAGTGGGACGTCGGTTTGCAGGCCGACGATCACGTCATCGTCTTCGCAGATGTATCCTGCGGGGAATGCGTCGATGTCGGCTGGGGTGTGCGTATCGACGTCGTAGACGCGGCGCTGGCGTTCAACAGAGAGGTAGTTTTCCTCCAAGTGATTCCACACGCGCAGTGTTTTTTCCGTGGGGCCTGCGAGGAATTCCGCACCCTGGTCATACGGGGTGTAATTGAGCTGGATGAAATCGCGTACGTCGATGGTGTTGTGCCAATGTCCAGGGACGAAACCCTGCCACGCGGAAGTGCTCACGAGAAGTCACAGGCCTTTCTATTGAAAACATAAATGAAAAATGTGAAGAACAGTGCTCTCCAACGAGATACATTTTCAAATGTACTACCCTTAAATTCCCGCCGCATAGTGTCCGATTGTGGGATTTCTAACAAGGTTGCAGTTTGAGTTTTCCCAATGCGTGGGAGTATTGCTGCAGGTTGATTGAGGAAATAAGGAATTGTTGCACAATGCGCATGGCGGAAGGGGGTGTCTTCAAGTGTGATTCTCTGAAAGGGTATAGGGGTATCTTTGGGGGTGGAATATTTGGGTGGTACGGGATGTTCATGACAATGCTCATTCATAAGAGCTCAGGAATTAATGGGGAATCTATGTAATTGTTTGTGGGGTTCGTGATTGGTGCTTGAGTGCATGTAACCAGTGCATATTGGCTTACGGATGCATGGTGATTGCGTTGTGCTTCGTTTGATAAAGCACCCCGATGGATTGAACTGAGCCATCTGCGCGTTGATGCATGCAAGCGGGCATGAGCGTGTGTGTTCAAGGGGTAGAACATTCGGTGGTTGTTAGCCTTGAAGTGCACATTGTAAGGCTGTAGCGCAAACTAGGCGCATCCGATGGGGCTGAAGTTTTATCCGCCCCTTAAGGTGAGGGTAGGGTACAGGCTCCCCCCGATTGGAGGAATCACAGATCAGACGAATTATTCCCTACACTTAGAATCATGGCTGAGCAGTCCTTTAATCCTTTTTCATGGTCGAAAGAGCAGAAGGTGATCGCACCATCTGACTTGTCTGATGTTTTGCCGAATGTGTTGGAAGTTCGCGTTCCCGCACTCGCTGCTTTTACTGATGGGCAATTCCTTCTTGCTTTTGATGCGCGCATGGAACCTGACCCGCACCTTGATTGGGAAAAACTTGGTGGTGCGATGGCTGCGGATCTTCCGAATCCTAATTCGTTGTTGATCATGCGCGGTTGTGAAGGAGAGTTTTCCGCCCCGGAAATTTTGCGCCACGGTGATCCCTCCATGCCGACGGGCTATTCTGATCCGGCCATCATTATTGATGGCGATAAGGTATGTATCGTTCATGCCCGCAGCCGGAATGTGGGCTTTTTCGGTTCGCAACCCTTAAGTGCCAAAGATCCAGCCAATACTCTTCAGATTGAAGTTTTACTATCTACTGATCGTGGTCAAAGCTGGAGCAGCCGCTGCATTACCGATGATGTGTTGGGCGAGTTCACAGGTGCTTTTGCTACCTCCGGCCATGGGGTGGTGATTGATGGGAAGTGGTTGATTCCGCTGGTGGCTAAACGTTGCGATGGCACCACCACCCATATGACTATTAGCAGTAGTGATCAGGGGCAGCGCTGGGTTGCCGGCACACCTGTGGGTGTGGATATGGATGAAACTGCCTACGGGATAAATGGGAAAACACTGGTCTTATCCGCGAGGAAAACCTCAGCCTATGCCTCGGGGGAGTTGGGGCGCTGGTGGGCACACAGCACTGATGCTGGCACCACGTGGTCGACGCCAGTGTTTAGCCCTGAGCCTGCAGCTGCCGCGTGCAACGCCGCGCTGGTTTCTACCAGCCTAGGGCTGGTGCTGTGCTATTCCGGCAAGGGGAGAGTCGGCGGCTTTGTGGCGCTGTATCGCAGTGGAACGTGGGTGAACGCTGGCTTCTTTACTCACGGCCCGTGTGGCTATATCGACGCCGTAGTGATTGGTGATGAAATTGTGGTTGTGTTTGAAAAATCAGGGGAGCTGTGGCTTTGTAGCACCGTAATCGAAACCCTTTGAAACTGTGGGTATTTTTACACAAAACGGAATAATACCTTGATCTGTTATTACAAAGTACTTCAGTTTTAATGTGTTAGAGTATGATGAACAAAAGACGATTCTATCTCTGTAATCTCAAGTCAATATCATCTTTGGCATAATTCTAATACCAATTCAAGTGATTTTAAAAAACGTGACGTTTAATCTGGCGTGAATGCTCCAGCAGAAAACCTCACTGTTCCTACCTGTGTATTTGGTCACAAGTATTTTTAATCAAGAGATCAAGGTCCCCAACCATGGTGAAGTGTAAAAGCAGATAAGGTACTAAAAATGCGAGTATAATTAAAAAAACTGTATTAGCCCGGATTTTTCATGGGGTGGGGCTTAAAAGGTGTGTAAAAAGTAAAGAAAGTGCTTCTTGACCTGCTAGAATAGAGATGTTGTTAAGCCTTTATTCCAAGCAGAAAAGGAGCACTTTCATGGTGAAGACTACTACATACACCCTATGATGGCCAGCTGCACCCGTCTTGTTTCCCGCGCGGGGTGTTACCCTTGCTCATGTAGCTCAATTAGTCGGGATTGGTGCCAGCCTTGATCGTGTTTTCTCACGGCAACGGTTAACACATACTTTTGGTGATGCGTGTACTGGGTTAGCGTTATCGTTAATTGCTGGTGGTGACGATGTTAAAGACATCAACTTGTTAGATTCTGTTTCGACAGCATTATCGTCTCAGCCATTGCCGTCGGTATCAACCCTGTGGCGGCGACTGACAGAGCATAAAGACACCAGCGATAAAATACGTGAAGAATTCCTTCACGCGATCAAATACGCCCGTAGCACACTATGGAACCTGCTGGGCGATCAAGCCCCACATAAGCTCGCTACAGTAGACAAACCCCTGATAGTAGATATTGATGCGACACTGATCTGTGCGCATTCTGGCAAGGAAAAAGCCGCACCTACCTATAAGAAGGGGTTTGGTTTCCACCCATTATGTGCTTTTATCGACTACACCAGCGTAGGGTTAACTGGTGGGGAATTTTTAACCTGTCTGCTTCGCCCAGGTAACGCGGGAGCAAACACCGCTAATGATCATTGCCAGCTTGTCAAAGAAATCCTGACCGCTCTCCCCGATCACAGCGATGGCAAACCTTGGGGCAAACGACTTGTTATCCGTGCTGACAGTGCTGGTGGGACAAAACAATTCCTTAGCTCCTTAGACGACCATGACCTCGGTTATGTTGTTGGCTTTTCACCCTCACCTACAGCAAGTATCCTCCTCAATGAGCACATCAGATCCGGTAACGAAGCAACTAGTCACACAGATTATCGATCATTACGTAACACCCGTGTGCCAATTGTGCGTGGCAATGGGGATATCAGCTTTGATGACCAACACTTCCTTGAAGACATCACCGGACTACTACAAACCGCACACCTAGAAGATGACAAACCACTGGTGAACCTTCTTACTGATTACCCCACCACGATGCGCGTGATCGCACGGATAGAATCCCCCCCACGCAGGGTGCCAACACAGCATTTTCAATCAACTCGGCATACGCACCCAATTATGCGCAACAAACCTCAACTGCAATATTCAACGCATTGACCAGTACTATCGCCAAAGATCACTATGCGAACAAC
The DNA here is from genome assembly GCF_030408755.1 of Corynebacterium felinum. NCBI lineage: Bacteria > Bacillati > Actinomycetota > Actinomycetes > Mycobacteriales > Corynebacteriaceae > Corynebacterium > Corynebacterium felinum. The sequence continues at coordinate 2,339,468 of NZ_CP047209.1, read as the reverse complement.
ACATCAAAGACGCCAAAGATCAAGGCCTTGCAAAACTACCGTTTTGCCAGTTCAAAGCTAACCAAATCTGGTGTCTCATCATAACCTTAGCCCACCAACTTCTCACCTGGACAAAACTACTCGACCATCACTACAACAACCACAACAGCGGCAACAACAAGAAACGAAATCAATCCGACAACCCGTGGTGGACATGGGCACCAAAAACCATTCGAGCAAGGTTTATTGCAATCTCTGCAAAAATCACGACAAGCAGCAGGCGCATATACCTCCACCTCGATCAACAAAGCACACACACCCCCACACTGGTGACACTTATGGAATACACCCAAAACCTCCTACGCCCCCTTAAAAAACGAAAAACCTAACCCCCTCAACCACAACACGCAGCAGACCCCACCACCGGCAGCCAACCGCAGGCACCCCACCACAAAACCCCACCACAAAAACACGGACGTACACCTTGCCATTGAAAACCACAACCAAAGGCGAAGGTGCCCCAACCAACCCCACAAACACACCACCCCAACCCACCACCACCAAACCCACCCCATGAAAAATCTGGGTTAGCCAAAGATCTGGTTAGATTAAAATCGCTTAGTCTTAGAAATTGGCATATTTTGGAATTGAATGACTGGAACAAGGTGGGGGAAATGCTTGAATGTATAGTAGTCCTAACTATCATCCAAACAAAGTAGATTAAGCAAAGATACTGAGCCCAATACAGTACGTTGATCTGGTTATCTTTAAAAAGCGAAAGCCAAATCGTTCCCCATTCAGTGAAGTTGTTTATTGATTGATTGGGTGCGTGAGATTTGCATATAAAAAAGCGACCAATTATAGATAAAGCAAAAACAAAGGTAGCTGCGGTGTTAACAAACAAAAACAGTCGAGGAATGCCTAAAGATATACTGTTTATTTCATGTTCTCCTCGCAAAAGCCAAAGACCACTGGTAAGTGGAGGAACTGATGCGATCATAGTAATAATAATACTGCCGGTAGAAACTAATTCGCCAAGATGAAGATCCGAACCAGATTTGCGCAAATTCGATAAAAAAAGAAGAATTAGCGAAGTTATAAAAAAGCAACCAGCCGAGATCATCAAGGAAGGGAAGGCAAAATATCCTCTTCGTGTGTTGATAGTGATCTTCATAAACTCCTCCCCTCCGCTGGGAGTGCGGTTGCCAATATTAAATGAACTCTTTCCTTTTTGATAAACATCGGAAGGGGAGTAAAAGTGAATGGATGCTTGGCTCGATGATTTTTTAAATCGAAAATCTTCATCCGACGAAAATACCTGTTGGATAATTCGCGCTTCATCCGGTGCTAAAACTTTACAAGTCGCTCCGATCTTTTTAAGTCCAACTGAATTTAATGGAATGTACAAAGAAGGCATTCGGAATCCATTGTCAAAGAATCGTCGAATCCTGCTTCTTAACGTTAGATTTTGAGAATTACAAATATCAACGTCCAAATGTAGTCGTGGCGATTTATCATCTTGCGGCAAGCATATGGTCAAAGGGTAGCAAGAAATAAAGTTCATCACTCTTTCACAAAAATCATCATTATTATCAATGCAAGCTACAATGGATGAACACTCTGACAAAGGTTTGTTACAATTCGATCCGCTACCTTTCTTTTGTTCTTTGTGCTTGTCAATTAAAGCATTACGAAGTTTGCCACCTCGATCAGAGTCAAACGGAATGTCTATTTGCAAACCATTTTTAATAATTTCGTGTTCCTTATTATTAAGCAATAGATTGTAGAGCAAATTGATATCTTCCTGTTTTATACACTCAAATTCAAAGCCAGAATGTAGAAGGTATCCTACCAGGATGTACAACGCAATTCTAGTATTTTCTCGTCGGGTTACAAGGCCTATCTTTCCTTGCCATTCTCCCGTGATTCCAATTGATAAAATTTCTCCTTTTTTCAAAGGTTCTAATGGTAGCCAAACATCTTCCTGTTTGCCATGGGGTTTTCCACTAAACTGCATAACATAGTCAAAATCTATATCGTAAGAATAGATGTAGTTGAAAGTGTCTCGGTTAATGTGCTGTACGGTTTGGGTTTTACGAATTATCCATTTACTGCGATTGCTCCATAAAGAATAATAATTCAATCCGTACTTTTTTACCTCCTTGACTGTTGGTGCACCTTTTAATAGGTAAGATTGTTCCTCTGTATTTGAAGACTCTTCGTAGTCTTGGCTGTGTGCCGAGTTATCTCCTTCGTCGTTAGTCTCATGGTGAATCGACTGGGACGAAAGGACTAAGTTTTGTCTGTGCTTAATCTTTTGGATCTCGTCGTCGAGGAAAACGTCTTTTCCGCTAGGAAAATTAACAGTGATCGGCGAGTACGATTTTTTGCTCATATTTCCTCGACCTTTCATTTTGTAATATTTTATTAAATGCCCGCCGTTGCCCATTAAACTACGAATACCTTTTTAAGGATTGGAATGTTTATTGAGAAAGTCTAATAAAATGATGGATCAGTATTGAGATCTTTATTATTGCTATGGTTGCCGACAAAGTGATTCGTAGGGACGTTTGCTTTTATTGAGTTTTGTTAATATGAGTTAGTTGGGGTGGTTGAAGGCAACCTCAGGCTGAGGGTGGACATAAGCGACATTGTTTCTTGTTCGCGGGCGTAACATATTAAGATGTGATACATCAACATATTGTTCGTTGTAGTTACTTATATCCTATCCAAAATTTTTCATTGGGTTAGTTGTGGTGGTGTTGAATGGGGGTGGCTTGGTCGTGAGGTTTGTTGGTACACCTTCGCCCTGAATGTGGTTTTCGGGGTGAGGTGAATGTCCAATAAATTGTGGGTTAGTGGGTTGGCTCTGTGTCCACGGCTGGCGTCGGTGATGCTTTGTGCTTGTTGTGAATACAGACGCCTGATCGAAACAGAGGGCACAGCTGTTGTCAGTGTGCTTACTGTGTGTGGAAAGAGATTAGCGTTTCACCGCAGCGGGGTAGACAGCCTCCCAGCCCTTGCGTAGCTGCTCACCATAATAAGCCCACGCATGCACGCCACCGCGCTGTAAATGAACAACCTGATGGTGCATACCCATGCGCTCCATCGTGCGCACAAGCTCCACAGTCGATTTAAACGAAGCCTTTTCTAACAGCACCGCGCCGGGAAGCTCATGGCGGGGCTGACCCACATGGATATTGATGTCATGCTCAGTGATCCGGCCATTGGCGGCGAAAAGATAAATGGGCATATGGCGCAAACCTTCAGGATTCGCCGCCACATCGGCAGCCAAAGCAGCAGGAGTAATCCCCGGGCCCCACACATTATCCGGATCTGCATCCACGGAACGAATAATCGCCAAGGTCATACCCCGCCCCATAATCGAGGTCGTGGAATAGCAGCCAGACAGGCCAATGACGCCATGGAAAGTCTCATTATGCTTCGCAGCAATACGCACCGCACCGGAAGCACCCATGGACAACCCACCAATGACACGGCGGCCATTGAAGTTCAGACCATGCGCTGCATCTTCCATCACCTGAAGCAGCTCGGAGGAGAGGAACGTATCCCACTTATGGCGGCCAACCTTAGGGTCGTCGCGAAGCCAATCCTCATACAAGGAACCCGGTGCTTGGGTCGGCAACACCACAGTCACATGATTACTGGCCACAAAATCCTGAATCTGCCCCTCACGCAACCAGCCGGAACGCGCGGGCGCCGAAACGCCGTCGAGAAGATACAACATCGGTGCGGGAATATCCGGATCTTTCGCAGGAATCACCTGCACCTCAACCACCCGGCGCATCGCAGGGGAAGCAACATACCAACGCTCCACCCCAGGATCCTCATCGGGAATCCGGTCGATCAGCTGTGGTGCGTCAAAGTCCTGGAGAATTGGGAGATCCCCCACCAAATCCGCATACAGTGGGGGGATGCGACGCCACACGGCAGGGGTCTTTTGCACCAATGCGATGGAGGTGGAAATGGCGAAGTCAGCGATCTTCGAATTGAAGATCCGCGCCATCATCTTGCCGTATTCTTTATCGGCTTCTGCAGTATCAGTCATGGTTACAAGAAGAAAGTGGAATGAAAAGGTTTAAAGGGGGAACACGGGAAAGTTGCACCAAAACAAGCACAGCAGCACCACTTTGAGCAGGAGCAACCCGAAAGCTATCCTTGTTTTAAGATCAAGCTCATAATACTAATACACGAACATAGTTAGCTATCAGATACTTCAAGGAAATTCCTGCACAACACCAGCCACACCAAGGGCAAATGCCACGAGCAACCCTGCGGGCTGATGGTTCCACTCCTAGTGTTGTTGCCAAAATATTGGCAGTTCATGGCGTGTTTTACGCAATGTGCATGTCGGCTACAGCAGAGGTGTGTGAGGGTGCGAGAAGAGTCACTTTTGGCAAAAGTGTGAGTATCGTCGCAAATATATACTTTTGATTCTGTCCGTGCACTCTTTGCCCCCTTCACTCACAGTGGGCGTGCTCGTGCAGGTAGCATCCCCACGCCCGCCACAGCGACAGCGGCCAATCTTTGCGTGTCATAGCCTTATCAGTCAGTGCCGGATCAACCGTAGTACTTAAGGGCATTGCCACAGCGACGCTCATAGAATCTGCCTTTCGTAGAACTCACACAAACCCCTCCAAGGCTAGTAAAACTCATTCTTAACGGAAGCAGTTTTGAGCACTGAAGCCAATAACAATTCGATAACGTCCAACCTGTGCCATCACCTGCACTGTGAACATACGGGAGGCCGCGGAAAGCGCCACAGAAAGTGGTGCTATGCACGGCTTTACAAAAAACTATCGCGTAAGGGGTTCTAGCCCCTTCGTATTCCACGCGTCAGCTTGCTCAGACACATGCTTCCACGCAAAAGGAAACTGCTCGGCATAATACGGCCAGTCATGCACACCACCATGCTGAAGCACCACCTTCTGATGCGTCATGCCATGGGCCTTCATAGACTCATCCAGCTCACGAGTACACTTATCCGTGGCAAGCTCCAAAATCACCGCGCCGGGCAGATCCTTGACGGACTGGTGGCGGTAATTTTCGATATCGCGCGGAGTGACGTGCCCATCAGCAGTGAACAGGTACACCGGCATTTTGCGAAGCCCCTCCGGATTAGCCACAACATCGGTGCGCAGGCGATCAGGATTGTCGGACGTGCCGAACATCTTAGTGTGGTCAGCATTAACAGAGTTGGCGATCGACTCGATCATGAACCGGCCCATAGTGGTGGTGTTCGAGTAACAGCCAGACAGCCCGATGGCGCCGTCGAAAAGCTCAGGGTGGGCGTTCGCCAAACGGATAGCGCCGCCAGCACCCATCGACAGCCCGCCGATGAAACGCTTGCCATTAAAATTCAGGCCGTTAGCAGCATCGTCGAGAATCGGCGGCAGCTCCTGGGTCAGGAAAGTTTCCCACATGGGCTTACCAATGAGTTCATCTTCTTCCGCCCAGTCGAGATAGGAGGAGCCAGACGCTTGGGTTGGCATTACGGCGGTGACCTGCTCGTTAGCGAAGGTGGTTTCGATGTTGCCGCGGCGCAACCAGCCGTTGCGCGAGGGTGCTGTCGCACCATCGAACAGGTAGATCATCGGCGCTGGTTTGCTGCTGTCAACCGCACGCATGATTTGCACTTCCACCACGCGGCGCATGGCTGGCGATTCGATGAACCAGCGTTCGACGCGCAACCCAGTGTCTTTCTCAATTTTTACTAAGCGTGGCTGGGCGTAGTCTTGGGGTGCTTCGGTGCTGTACCACGCGTCGGAGGCGAAGAAACCTGGCGCGTGTAAGCCTGAGAGCAGCGGTGAGTTTTGTTTGAAGCGGTAGATATTTTCAAGGTGTGAAGGAACACCGGGCAGGGCGAAGGCTTGGCCGACGAGCTGATTGTAGGTGTCCATGAAGGTGTCGCTGCTGGTGCTGCTCAGCTGGGCGGATGCGCCTGCTTGAGGGGTGTGGGCGTGGGCTGCGGCGGGGGTGCCCATGATGAGTGCGGTTGCGCTAAGTGCACTCAAAAGAGCCACGCTGGTGTGTGAGCTGAGCATGGTAAGCTGCGATCTCCTTAGTATTCTTCACAGATTTTTTATCAGTACTTTACGAAAGTACTGTGAGCATTTTATTAGCCTTTGAGCTTATCGACGCCCACCCAGCATCGTTACATTCGCACCCTAAGCCGCGCACAAGGCGCACACAAACACCAGTTGGCAGGCGGCAAGCACTAGTACTGATAGAACACTGAAAACTTAGCGCCCAAACAGAAACGCGATGAGCAACATTGCCGGTAGCGCTAAGAATGTCGACAACAGCACCGTATCGCGGGCAACGACCATTCCACGCCGATATGTGGCCGCGTAATTGTAAATATTCTGCGCAGTCGGCAGCGCCGCAAGAATGCACACCGCGTACAGCTTCTCAGCATCAAATCCCATGAGCATGCCCACCGCACACGCAACAGCGGGCATTCCTAGGACTTTCAAAGCAGTAGCAGTGACTGCAGCAGCGCGGAACGTGGGATCCGATAGCGGCCGAGCAGCATGCAAGGATGCGCCGAAGCTGAGCAAAATCATCGGGATTGATGCCCCACCTAAAATCTTCAACGGCTCGGTTAATGCATCGGGGGCATTCAACCCGTTGAGGCTGACAACCAATCCTGCGATCGCGGCGAAAACAATGGGGGAGAGTAGCGCTTGCCGCATCGCGGTGGTTACTCGGGAGGAGGATGAAATCAACGCCAAAATAATAGGTGTCAAAACACCATCTGCACCAGCAGCAAGGGTGGAACATATGCGGCGTTACCCAGCACATAAATGCCCACCGGCAGGCCGATATTGTTGGAATTGACATAACCACAACTGGCAGCCCCCATCACCGTGGATGCGCGATCAGTGGGGAAAAAGAACCGCGAGATCAGCACGAAAACACAGGCAATCAGCACAGCGCTGACCGTGGAGGCCACAATCACTGGGCTCAACAGGTCTTTCGGTGTCGCTTGGGATACAACAGTAAAAATCAACGCTGGGGTGGCGGCGTAAAAGGCCACCTTATTGAGCACCAAACGTTGCTCTTCGTTGCCGATCACCTTCAGCCGCGATAAAAGATAGCCCACCCCAATGACTGTAAGGATGATGGCAAAACCTTCAGCAACCCCGATCATTGCAGGTACACCGATTGTGCGCGATGGCCGAAAATAGCTGTCCCGACCCGAACGGTGGTCGCACCTTCAGCAATCGCCCACTCAAAGTCACTCGACATGCCCATCGATAACTCTTCGAGCTGCACAGTCTCAGGAAGCAGCGGGCGCAGACGCTCACGCAACTGATACAGCTGCGAGAATGCAGCACGCACCACTTTCTCCTCAGGGGAATAGGCCGCTAGAGTCATCAAGCCACGCGGGCGAAGCCGCGGGAACTGCACCAGCTGGGTGGCGAATTCTTCCACCTGATCAACACCAAGACCACCTTTGTGATCCTCTCGCGAAGTATTCACCTGAATAAACACATCCAGCGTGCGATCAGCAGCTTCCAAGCGGCGCTGCAACGCTTCACACAACCGCACCGAATCCAACGAGTGCAGCTCAGTGGCCCATAACGCTACTTCGCGTGCCTTATTGCGCTGCACCGGACCTAACATGCACCAGGTGACGCCGTCAATAAGCTGTGCTTTTTCAGCCATCTCCAGCGGACGGTTTTCGCCGAGTGTGGTCAACCCCGCCTCAACGGCAACTTTGACCACCTCGACGGGGAAAGATTTGGATACTGGGATGAGTCGAATATCGTCTGGGTCGCGCCCCGCTGTGCTGGCTGCCGCGGCAATGCGCTCGCGCACTGCGGTGACATTAGCCTGAAAATCAGCAACAGTATGCGGGTGTTGTGGTGCGTTGATACTCATGCCGACAAGCTTAACCCGGATTTTTCATGGGTGTGGGGTGAAAAGGTGAGCAAAAAGTAAAGAAAGTGCTTCTTGACCTGCTAGAATAGAGATGTTTTGAAGTCAATAATCTAGGCAGAAAGAAACACTTTCAAGGTGAAGACTACCACATACATTCCACGGGTTGCTAGCTGTTCTCATCTTGTATCCGGTGCGGGGGTGTTACCGTTTGCTCACGTAGCCGAATTGGTGGGAATAAGTGACTGCCTTGATTCCGCTTTGCCGCGTTCTGGGCTCACGCACACGTTAGGGGATGTGTGGGTGAATCTGGCTTTATCGTTGATTGCTGGTGGGGATGATGTCCACGACATCACCTTGCTTTCTTCTGTTTCAACCGCGTTAGCATCAAAATCGTTACCGTCAGTGACAACCGCATGGCGGCGGATCACAGAATATGCAGATACCAGCGAGCATGTGCGAGAAGGGTTTATCCACGCAGCGAAACAAGCTCGCACTAGGGTGTGGGATTTGTTAGGTGATCACGCTCCGCATCGGGTGGCAACAGTTGAACAACCACTGGTTATCGATATTGATGCCACGTTGATTACCGCACATTCCGATAAGGAAAACGCGACGCCTACCTATAAGAAAGGCTTTGGTTTCCACCCGTTATGTGCCTTTATTGATTACACCAGCATCGGTCTGCCTGGTGGGGAGTTTCTTAACTGCCTGCTTCGACCAGGAAATGCCGGGGCAAACACAATTCGTGATCACTGCCAGCTTGTTGACGAGATTCTTGCCACCCTGCCTGATCACAGTGATGGTCAACCCTGGGGCAAACGATTAGTCATCCGTGCTGACAGTGCTGGTGGGACAAAGAAATTCATCAGTTTCCTCAACGATCACAACCTTGGGTATGTTCTGGGTTATTCCGCCCCGCCGACAGCGCGCATCACCCTTGACCATCACCTTCAATCCCAACAAACAACCAACGCTGATACACAACACTTGGGAACCAGTGCTCACACAGGCAAAGACTGTGATCGGTGGGATACTCGGGTGCCGATTGTGCGTGCTTCAGGGGATCTGGTTTGTGATGAGAACCATTTCCTTGAAGACATCACCGGACTACTGCGCACCGCAAATATAGATGAGCACCAACCTTTGGTGAATCTTCTAGCTGACTACCCCGAGGATATGCGTGTTATCGCACGAATCGAACCACCCCACCCAGGGTGCCAACACAGTCTTTTCAACCAACATGGTGTTCGCGCCCAACTGTGCGTAACGAACCTTATTGGGAATATTCAACACATTGACTACTGCTACCGTAATCGGTCTTTATGTGAACAACACATCAAAGACACCAAAGACCAAGGCCTTAGTAAACTGCCGTTTAAACAATTCGGGGCGAACCAAATCTGGTGTTTGATCGTTGCACTATCCCACCAACTTCTTACCTGGACGAAACTCATCGACGCCTGCCACCACAAGGATCATTCACACCAAGAAACAAGCAAGCCTTGGTGGACATGGGTGCCGAAGACTATCCGTGTAAGGTTTGTTGCGGTTGCATCAAAAATCACCACAAGCAGCAGACGCATCATCCTCCAGCTTGACCAGCACAACCCCCACACCCACACACTGGTCACGCTTATTGGCTACACCCAGAGCCTTCTACAGCCACGCTGGAAGAAACGAAAACCCTAACACCCCTAGGCCCACACACGCGATCTGGCAGCCACACTGCAGGCACACCCCAACCCCCAAACCCCACACAACTTTATGGACGCACACCTTGCCCTAAAAACCACGAATCAAAGGGCGAAGGTGAACCAACCAACCCCACAAACACACCACCCCAACCCACCACCACCAAACCCACCCCATGAAAAATCTGGGCTAACAAACACTTAAAAAATAGTCAGCTGCCAGCACCACCCTGAATGTTCACCGACGCAAACCGTGAAAACCTTCATCCTTCAAGCGTGTGCGCAGTGAACGAAGCGCCACCTGCATGCCCGTGCGCGAAGCAAAGGGGGTGGGTGATGTTCGCGGTGGCGTTTACACTACAGAAGTATGACGCATACACAGTCTTCACCCATCACCTATTTCGGGCACACCCATATCGAACACACCTTAAGCGTTGCGTGGGATCCCTTCACCAACCCTGAAGGCGAGACTTTCGAACTTTTCGCCCGCGAAATCATCCCACCCGGTGGCGAAAACTACCCCTACCTTGTGTACCTGCAAGGCGGACCCGGCTTCCCCTCACCCCGCCCCACCAGCGTCGGGTCGTGGATGGGTCCCGCGCTGAAAAAGTACCGCCTGCTGCTTCTCGACCAGCGTGGCACTGGGCGCAGCGCCCGCATCGACGCAGTTAGTGAGCGCATCAGCACGCAGCAGTTAGCATTGCTGCGCCAAGAATATATTGTGGAAGACGCCGAAGCACTCCGCCGTGCTTTGGGCGTGGAGAAGTGGTCACTGTTTGGGCAAAGCTTCGGCGGATTCTGCATCACCAGCTACCTGTCAGCACACCCCGAATCGGTGGACACAGCTTATCTCACCGGCGGGCTGCCCACGCTGGATAAAACAGCTGATGACCTCTACCGCAGCACCTACGCTAAGCTTGAGTATCGCCACGAACAATTTCTGAAACAAGTACCGTTTGCCGATGCGCGGATTCGCGAAATTGCGCATCATCTCGACAATGCTGAAGAACTACTACCCACCGGTGAGCGGCTGAGTTCACGCCGCTTCCGCACGATCGGAATTAACCTGGGGCGTGGCACAGGATTTTTGAATCTCGCATACTTGCTCGAAGACCCATTCCGGATTGTTCGGGGCGAAAAGCGCATGAAAACTGACGTGTTGCACGCACTCGGGGCGCAACTAAGCTTCGGTGCAGCACCGCTGTACGCCGCCATTCACGAATCGATCTACGGTGGCGTGGGCATGCCAGCAGCTGACCTGGGGCAGCGGTCGGCTACACGCTGGGCGGCGGATCGGATGCGGGAGGAAGTCGAAGGTTTTGCGGAAAACGCCGACCCCGTGCGCGCCGACAAGTTCTACCTCACCGGTGAGCACATCTACCCCTGGCAGTTCGATGAAGATCCCGCTTTGCGTCCCTTTAAAGATGCGGCCATGGGGCTGGCTGAGCATCACTGGCAGCGTTCGCCTTACGATGCTGCAGGGTTGGCGCAGGCCCCAACCGTGGCGGCAGCTGTGTATCTGGACGATATTTTCGTGCCTTTCGAAGAGTCAATGGCGACCGCGCGCACCTACCGTGATCTGCGATTACATGTGACTAACTACTTCCAGCATGATGGGATTGGTCACGATGGTGCGGGTATTTTTGAGCTTCTCGACGCCGCCATCGCCGATCACTAAAGTGGCGCGGTTGGAGGGGTGTATAGGACTACCCCCGAAAAAATGAGATGTTGTGTCCCAGTATGTGGATCGACTAATTTGTGAGCTACGTCAAAAATAGTGGTGCTCCAACACCCCGAAAGCGTGCACCACTTCACAGCGCCCACACACAACCCCTGCAGCAGGCATCAACACGCCCGTATGCGCAGGGGAAAGCCCAACGGCCCCGTGTGTGGGCGTGACGTAACACCCCCTGCACTTATTTTCCTGTGATACGAACACCCACTCGTTATAAGGATGCGCTTGAAGTTTCTTCCCACACATCGCTAGTGTGCCCCCACGACGAGGATTCAAGGTTTAAAACCCCACCATGGAAAATCACACCGATACCCACGCACCCGAAGCACGTTCAGCAAAAATCGTGGTGCTGGCATTCCCGCTGTTTATCATCTGTGGCTCACTGATCGCCTTTGCCCAACCAGCACCCTTCCTGCCACTGACAAGCTACATCACCTACTTCCTGATGGTGATCATGTTTGGCATGGGGCTGACACTGACCATCCCCGACTTCAAACAGGTAGCCCGTCGGCCACTTCCAATCCTTATCGGCGTCGTAGCCCAGTTCGTCATCATGCCCCTGTTAGCCGTGGCTGTGGCCAAACTACTAGGACTCAACCCCGCACTAGCAATAGGCCTACTCATGCTCGGCAGCGTCCCCGGCGGAACCTCCTCGAACGTGATCGCCTACCTGTGCCGTGGCGACGTCGCCCTTTCTGTGGCAATGACCTCAGTATCTACCCTTGTGTCACCGATCATGACCCCCATGCTGATGCTGATCTTGGCCGATGCCCACACGGAAGTGAATGCGTGGGCAATGGCGTGGAGCCTATGCCAAACCGTACTCATCCCCGTGGTGGGTGGGCTGGTTATTCGCTTTGTTGCTGACGGTTTTGTGAACAAGATTTTGCCCATCCTGCCCTGGGTGTCGATCCTTGGCATTGGTGGTGTGGTGTTCGGTGCGGTAGCCAAGAATGCCGAACGCCTCGCAACTATTGGCCTGATTGTGTTCGCCGCGGTGATTATTCACAACGTGTGTGGTTTCATCTTCGGCTACCTCACCGGTTATGCCACCAAGATGGGCACTGCCCAGAAACGCACCTTGGCAACCGAGGTGGGTACGCAGTCAGCGGGGCTTTCTTCTGGTATGTCCGCACAATTCTTCAGCCCCGAGGCTGCATTGCCGGGCGCGGTGGCGGCTGTGATTCACAACATCACCGGCAGTGTGTATGTGGCGCTGTGCCGCCGCATGGATGAGAAGAAAACTGTGCGTGAGCAGGCTGTGCCTGTTCCGGCGTTTGTGGCCGACTAGCACGTGGTTGTGGCGGGGATCATGCTTTTGTTTCCCCGCTCGACTACTATGAAATGCATGCGTGAAAAAGTGACGCCGAGCGAGTATGAAGCACAAGCCCAGTTGCTTCTGTCTGAAACACTCGCTGAGCTTTTTGAATACAGCGAGGAACGAATCATCGACCCCTCGGTTGCACTCACGATCTATTCTCATTAGTTTTCCACTTTCGTTAACTGCGCAAGGTGTTCCCCATAATGGATGGATTTTCAACTTCTTTTTTCAGTGCTAGTGGGAATCGTGCTTTGCGCCGTTTCTGGCAATAGTAAAATAGGGAACCCATGTCATTTCTTGAGAAAAAATGTCCAATTTCAGACAGTCGTCTCAAAAAGCTGGGGAGGAGCTTGCGGAAGGGGGAAGTCTGTGATGAAGAAGTTTTTGACCAATTCATATTGCATAATATTTCCATCATTGATGAAACGCAGATAATTTTGCTCAAGGTATTCGAAAATTTACCTTTCCAAGAAGCTTTTAGCGGAGAGGAAATTATGCCTTATTCTGCCAAGTATCGTTTTTCTGCGCGCCCAAAAATGAGAAAAACGATTATTGAGAAGCTTTGCAGAATGGATAAGACGCCAATTTACAGGATACAAGATATCGCAGGTTTACGATTCGATCTTGACTGTAACCTAGACGATCAATATAGGGTTGCTGAAGTTTTAAAAGATGCCCTTAGTGATGGTGGTGCGAGACGCGTGGTTATTAAAGACCTACGGGAAAGCCCACACTCTGGATATAGGGCAATCCATATCCATGCAGATTTTCCGGCCGGCAGGGTTGAGGTGCAGCTTCGGACTGCATTGCAAGCGCAATGGGCAAATGTATACGAGAAGGCATCAGATATTTTTGGCCGTGGCATTCGATATATAGATTCTCTCGAACAGTGCGATGAAAGCGTTCGGAACGTATTAAGTCTGATGCATGGAAAATCTAATGAAATTTACGCACTTGAGCAAGAGCGAAATGTGAGTGAAGATCCCCACTTAGGTCCTGTTAACACAAGTGATCTAGATCATAAGGCTAGGGCTTTGAGGGACTCTATGATTAGGATGTATAGACAGTTGGATCAGCTGGCTTCAGTGTTGCCTCAAATCAATGATACCAAGCTGTCGGCTCTGAAGATTTCAGAAAGTGGGGAAGGGTAAAAATGCGCGGTTACCTTATTGAATACAACCCGCGGACTGGGGCTGTTTCGATCGAAACGTTCAATTCCCTTCGGGAGGCTACACTTGAGAGACTGAAGCGTGAGCGCTGTAACGAAAATCAAGACGTTGAGTTAGTTACCGTAGCTAGTCATAGCGAAGAGGACTTAAAGCGATCACATTCTCGGTACTTCATGAATGAAATGTTTGTGACGTAAGTACGTACACCAAATGAAGGGCAAGTGTGTTTAAATAAGCACAATTCCCCCTTCTCCTTGAGCTTGGGGTGGGTAGCTCCTCGCCAGTTCCGCTGAGAAATCAGGAACCTAATAACGGGGAGTTTTAGTATCGGTGCTTAAGTCCTAGTCCCTCTTGGAATCGTAGTAGCTGACGGGTCGTATATGTTCAATGTCACACGCTTGAGTGGCGGCCCGACATCCGTTCCCAAAGAAGTGTCGGAGCAATGATGAAGCTCGCCAAGCTGCATGCCAAAAGCACGGTCGTCGTTTTCACCACACTGTCGATGAGATAGGTCCATCCCCAAAGATCTTCAAAGCATAGATGTGTGCACTCCGTGCGACTGTGATCACGCGAGTAGATCTTGGTCGCAACTTAAGGGTTACCTAGTGTGCCGGTACATAGACGCACGCACGTGTTTAAGTTCAGCGTGATTTTCATGATCCCAATCCATTCCGAATGCACCCCCTCGATCCCGTGTGCGTGGTCTCGACGTTCCAACCGCCAAACCCTGATAACCACAGGTGGGGTAGTGTAAGGGGTTTTCTGCTGAGAAAACCTTATTGGTTTGAATGTGAACTTCAATAGCGATTTAAGGGCCTGATCCCAACACGCTAGTGGGATCAGACCCTTACAAACCCAGCCAAGAATGAAACCAAAATCCAACTATCGGCGGCGTGTTCAAGAGTGCTAGGGAAGGGGAATTTTAGCTGGTCACGAAAGGCTTGACATACTCCCACGCGGGAACAATCTGGGTATTAAACAAATCCCAGTCATGCACACCGCCGACCTGATACACCACCTTCTGATGAGTCATCCCATGATCAATCATCGCCTGCTCCAGCTTCTGAGTACAGAAATGAGTACCCTGCTCCAACACGGAACCAGCAGGCAGAACATAGAAAGCGCTGTTCTTCGTCAGTTCCTTATCACGCTCACTGATCATGCCGTCAGCAGTAAACAGATAAATCGGCATATCTTTCAAACCCTCAGGATTCAACGTGAGATCATTCTCCCGCATCTGCTGCTCATCCCACATATTCGCCGGATTACCACCACGCGAACGCACCATAATGTTCGTAATGGTCAAACCAATCGGATCCACAGTGGAATAACAACCCGACAAACCAAAGGTAGCGTGGAAAACATCAGGGTGCTTCGCCGCAGTACGCACCGCCGAACCGCCACCCATCGACAAGCCACCAATGGCGCGCTTGCCATTGAAATTCGAATTCGCCTCCATCACCTGTGGAAGCTCCTTGCTCAAAAACGTCTCCCACTTCATCAAGCCCAAGGCCGGATCGTGGTGATTCCAATCCGCATACAGCGAACCATTGGCCTCTAGCGGCATGACAAACATTGCCTGCTCATCAGCAAACTTCTCGTGAATCTTCGCATGGCGCAACCAGCCCGAACGATCCGTCGCCGAAATACCGTCCAACAGATAGACGTGCGGGGCGGGCGAGTCGGCGTCGGCAGGCAAAAGCACCGACACTGGAATCACACGTTGCATCGCAGCAGAGGCCACAAACCAGCGCTCCACACGGGGATGATCAATATAAGGATCAGATTCCCGTTTAACCAACTCCACCGAAGTAATTGACACATCAGTCGCTTTGGGGTAGTCCGAATCAGAAGAAGTCAGCGGTCCTGGCAAACGCCGATCCCCCGACGAACCCAGCGCATTAAAGAAACCCAGCACACGATCCACGCGAGCACCCGAAGAACTCGGGCTATTAGCCAAACTTGTGACCAAATTCTGGAACAGTGATTGAGTTGAACCACTTAGCACCAACTCATCCTCACTAGAGCCCGCATAAGCTGGGGCTGCACCGAAAACACCCACGGAGGCAACAATAGAGCAGGCAAGGACTGCTTTAAATTTCTTCAACTTCATAGAACTCTTTCACAATTCAAATCACGCAAGACTCCGCAGTGCAGGCGCAGGAAACCCCTCGCAGCCACGAAATCTTCAAGAACAATGAGCCGGTGTGCGTCTCGATGGCGAAAGATAGACACAAGAACACCCGTTTCTTTATCAAACACTCAGCATCAGGATACTATTCCCGATTCGAGCATTTGCCATGAAAAGAGCAGGAAAATGCGGTTTCGTCACGGTGACTCGGGGCATGGAGCCCCTGTGCTTCTTTGGGTGTACTCTTAGCCAACGATAAGCAACAGCATATATCCTATCGGTAGCGCATAGACAAATGTTTCCGAATCTGTGTATATTTCACCACACACCACACTCCACCCTTGGGCACCACCGCTGATCACAGATGGGGCAGGTGACAGGTCAAACTCACAGCACTTCTCAACGCTACAAGTGCACAACCGCATCAATCAACGACCGTGTATAAGGATGAGCAGGTGAATCAAGCACCTCTTCCACCACGCCTTGCTCCACCACAACACCGTCACACATCACCACCACATCAGTGCAGACACTGCGCACAACATCCATATCGTGGGAAACAAAAACCAAGGTCAGATCGTATTCACTCACCAACTCATCCAACAGTGCCAGCACCTTTTTGCGCACACTTACATCTAAGGCCGACACCGGCTCATCGGCCAAGAGAATTGCCGGTCGTGGAGCAATCGCACGAGCTAAGGAAATACGCTGGCGTTGCCCACCAGAAAACTCATGAGGAAAACGCTGCGCCATCGCAGGTTCCAAGCCCACCTGCGTCAACACTTCATTCACTCGCACCGGATCATAGGAAGGCAACGTCTCAGCAATAATGTCGCCCACCCGCATCCGAGGATTCAACGAACCATAGGGGTCTTGAAACACCATCTGTAAATCGGCAGCACACTGCACCGTACCGCTGGTGGGCTTTTCCAAGCCCGCAATCATCTTCAACACAGTAGTCTTGCCTGAACCCGAACCCCCCACAATGCCTACACGCTGCCCGCGAGAAACCGAGATACTCACATCCTTGACAGCCTCAAAGGAACGGTGGAAGCGCTTGGACACATTCTCCAATCGGATTAGCTCCGGGCCAAACTCCGACCGAGCACGCGCTTGAGGCAACTTCGAGGCTTCTACCAACATTCTGGTGTATTCATGCTTCGGAGCGTGAAGCACCTGTGCCACAGGGCCACGCTCAACCACCACGCCCTTTTTCAAAACCACCACATCGTCACAAGTACGAGCCACCAAACCGAGATCGTGAGTGATAAACAACAGCGCGGTGTTATTCTCAGCCACCACCTTCAAAATCAAGTCGATGATCGCGCGTTGACTAGTGACATCCAAGGCCGTCGTCGGCTCGTCGCAGATCAACACGTCAGGTTTATGTGCCACCGCCATGGCAATGAGCACGCGTTGCCGCTGACCACCAGACAACTCGTGTGGGTAGCGGCGCATAAAAGCAGGATCGGCAAGTTCCACACGTGCCAGCAATTCCATAGCTCGCTGCTGAGCTACGCGCCGCGACACCGGCTCGTGAATCCGGATGGCTTCTGAAAGCTGCGCACCGATGGTCATCAGCGGATTCAGCGCCGTCATGGGTTCTTGGAAGATCATGGCGATCTTCTTACCCCGAATACTGCACAGTTGGCGTTCGCTGAGCTCATGAAGCTTCTGATCGTGGAAGGTGATCTCACCATCGGAGTCGATCAGTCGCATGATCGACAGCGCGGTTAACGTTTTCCCAGACCCAGACTCGCCGATGAGCCCAAGCCGTTGCCCCGGCGCGATGCAGAGGTTGAGGCTAGTGACGACGTCGTGGATGGAGACGTTGGATAGCGTGAGCATTCTTATGCTGCCTTAGTTTTCGTCGTGCGGTACTTTGGGTCGCCGAGGTCGCGGACACCGTCACCGAGGAGGTTGAAGCCTAAAACTGTCAGTGCGATCGCCATGCCTGGCCATAGCGCTAATAGTGGGGCGGAGGCTAGTGATGATTGTGCGTTGTGGAGCATGCGTCCCCAGCTGGGGTCGGGTGGTGGTGTGCCTAGTCCAAGGAAGCTTAGGCCTGCTTCGGCGAGTACTGCTAGGGCGAAGGCGGTGGATGCTTGGACGATTACTACACCAATGATGGTGGGGAGGATGTGTCGCCGTGCGATATACCATTGTGTGCGTTTGGCGGTGCGTGCTGCTGCTACATAGTCGCGTGTGAGCACTGATAGTGTTTGGGCGCGGGCGACGCGGGCGAAACCGGGGACGCTTGCAATGCCGATTGCGATCATTGTGGTTGTGGTGGTTGCGCCGAAAATGGCGGTGGCGACGATGGCTAGTAAGAGTCCTGGGAAGGCGAGGAGGAGATCGCTGCCGCGCATGATTAGTGCTTCGGTCCATCCTTGGCGCATTGCGGCGAGGATGCCAAGTGGTACGCCGATGAGTACTCCTACGGATACTGCGACGAGGCCGACGAGAAGTGTGATGCGTGCACCGACCATGATTTGGCTGAAGACATCGCGGCCGAGTCTGTCTGTGCCCATCCAATGAGCAAGGGTTGGTGGTTCGAGGCGTTGGTTGGGTACTGCGTGGAGGGGGTCGTAGGGGGTCCAGATGAGGGAGAGTGCGGCGATGAGAATGACCGTTCCTACTAGTAGCGCGCCAACCACGATGGAGTAGGGAAGTGTGGGTTTTTTCATTACTTCCTCCTTCGGGTGCGGGGATCCACGATGATGTAGGTGAGGTCAACGAGTGCGTTGATGATCACAGCGCAGACAACGAGGAGCATGACAATTGTTTGGACAGTGGGAAGGTCGCGGGTTGTTACTGCAGTCAGCAGTAGTGAGCCAAGTCCGGGGATTACAAATACTTTTTCGATGACCACAGCGCCGATGAGTAGTGAGGTCAGCTGCACGCCGGTGACGGTTACCACTGGGAGTGCGGCATTGCGGATTCCGTGGCGAAACAGCGCTTGGCGGGGGCTTAAGCCTTTTGCGCGCGCGGTGCGCATGAATTCTTCCGTCATGATGTCTAACACGGCACCGCGCACATAGCGGGTCATGATCGCTGCTTGGACGAGGCCTAGGGAAACAGCTGGTAGAACTAGGCGGCTGAGGAAACCGGGGAAATCTTGGTTTGGTACTGACCATCCGTTTGCCGGAAACCACCCTAAATGTACTGAGAAGGAAGCGACCAGTATCAATGCGGCCACGAAGGAGGGTACTGCAATTCCCATTTGGCTCAGCGCGGTGATAGCCAATCCGTCGAGGTATTTGGCGCGGGCGGCTGCCCACACGCCGAAGGGGAGGGCGATGCCAAGGGCTACTGTCATTCCAGCGGCGACAAGGAGGAGACTAACGAGCAGCCGGTCGAATACTAGGGGGGAGATGTCGGTGCCGGAGATAAGTGAGTGCCCGAAATCGCCGGTGGCAAGGCTGGTGATCCACGAGAAATATTGTGACCATAGGGGTTGGTCGAGTCCCATGGATGCGGAGAGTTCCGCCACGGATTCTTTGGTGGCGGTTACACCGAGAACTACCTCGGCGGGATTACCGGGGATGATGCGCAAGGCGATGAAGATGACAACGCTGGCCACAAGTAAGGTCAGCAAGTAGCGCAGCAGTGCAGCCCCCAAAAACAGTACGGTGCGAGTATGACCCGACTGGGGTGATCCCGCCCGCCATGTTCTATAAGCAGGGGCCAAGCCGTTACCGGTCACGGTTGGGTTTGCTGGTGGATGAGAATGTTCCGCCAGTGTCGGTGGGGTGGGGTGTTGAGGGTTGGTGGGCATGAGGGAGGTTGTTCCTTCCATCACTGAAGGTGAATGTTGGCAACGCGAAGACCATCGGAGACAGTATTGGTGGGAACACCGACGACGCGTTTATTGCTGACCACAATCCAGGGCAGATTATAAAGAGTGACCGCGGCGGCTTCGTCCATGATTGCTTCAACCGCACGCCCCATCATCAGGGCGTAGTCTTCGGGTGCGCTGCGGTCGGCGTCGTCAAGCAAAGCCTGGACACGTGGGCTATCGACACCGAGATAGTAGTCCGGATTGCCGAAGATGGTGCCGATATCGCGGGGTTCGACGTGAGCAATCAGCGACATGTCATAGTTGTGACCTTTGAACACCTGACTGAGCCACACAGCGGGAAATTCGGCGGATTCTAAGGTGACATCAAAACCAATATCAGTCAGCTGCGAGTACAATAATTCGCTTGCTGCTTGGGCATAAGGCAAGGTCGGGACAGTAATGGCGATGTCAGTTCCCACCGCCTGAGCTTGAGCAAGCAGTGCCCTGGCCTTGTCCGGATCATAAGGGTAGTTCGATGAGCCGGTGTACCACGGATCGGTGGGGGCGACGGGGGTTGCGCCGGTATCAATGCCGTAGCCTTCCCACGTTGTGTCGATCAGGGCTTGTCGGTCAATGCCGTAGAAGACTGCTTTGCGCACGTTAAGGTCATTAAAAGGCGCGCGCCTATGGTTCATAGATAGCAATACTTCGCCGTTGGTGCTGCCAACTTCAACATTCAGGTGTGGGTCGGCGAGCAGGGCGTCGATCAGTTCGGGTGCTTGCACGCCCACAGCGGTGTCAATGGTGCCAGAGCGCACAGCGTTGGTCAGCGCGATGGGGTCGAGGAAATAGCGGAACACGACGCGGTTGTTGCGCGCGGGTGTGCCCCAGTAGTCGTCGCGGGCAATCAGGGACAAGGAAGTGCCGACTGCCCAGTGGTCGAGAATGTACGGCCCAGTCCCAATCGGGCGAGTGGCAAGAGTGTCGATCCCGCCAGGGCTCATCATGGCGCCAACCAGCGTGCCCATTGACCACAGCCACGTGTTGGAGGGGTGGGAGAGGCGAACTTCTAAGGTGTAGTCGTCAATGACACGGGTGTGCTCGACGATGCTCATGTGCTTTTTCAGCCCGTTCGTCCACGCATCCCCTTTGACGCGGTTGATGGAGAAATCAGCGGTGTGCGCGTTGAATGCGTCACCGTTGGAGAAGGTGACGTTCTCGCGCAGGTGGAAGGTGTAGGTGCGCTGATCGTCGCTGATGTCCCAGCTGCGGGCAAGCTGTGGGGTGATGGTGCCGTCCTCGGCGATGGCGACGAGACCTTCGTAGATGTTGCCCATCAATGCTTGGGGGATTGCTGCGCCGGCGGTGGTGGTGAAGTCGAGGCTGGCCGGTGCGGTGGTGGTTCCGATCGTGATGGAGTCGGGGATGCTGGTGTTGTGTTGGGATGCGGTGATCCCTGCGCTGCAGCCACAAAGCAGCAGGGTTGCTATGAGGGCTGGGATGAGGTGACGGACGGTGGGGCGCATACTTGGCAAGGTTAGCCGTGTTGGGCGCACAGATCCAAGACTCTTATCAGTTGTTCAGCATTTGTTGCGCGCGGGCAGCATAAAATTTCGTCCGCCCCACTGTGGCTGAGAAAAGCCTCAATGCCGGCGTGCTCATAGGCGGTGTAGTGAAAAACCTGGCTTGAGACAGCTGCGCGGGTGATCGGTGTGGGCTGTATATTCATGGATTTCATCCACGGCAGGTGAAAGTCGGTGTTTTCGGCAATGTTGATGCTGGCAATGGCGTGGGGTTTGTCTAAGCGTTGCGACGCCCGAAATACGTCGCGGTATCGTTGCAGCGCTTCGTGGAGCAGCGTGGGTGCAAAATGGGAAGCGAAGGCATAGGGCAAACCTAGGCCTCCGGCGAGTTCGGCGCTGTGCAGGCTAGATCCAAGAACATAGACGGGGACGGGCACCAGTTGTGCCAGCTGTTTCACATCCTCGTCGTAGCTGGAGGCATCCCAGTGGGGGACATCGCCACCAGGGGCACGACCGACTCCCAGTTCAATCCGGCCGGGGTGGAGGTGGTTGAGCATAGCAAATTGGTCAGTCACACCTTGCACACTGTGGTGGGGCAGCATGACTCCACCGGCCCCTAATCTAATGCGGTGGGTATGTGCTGCAACGTGGGCGATCAGCACAGGTGGGCTGGTAGCAGCAATGGTTGCGCTGTTATGGTGCTCGGCGTACCAGATGCGCCGAAACCCACGTGCTTCAGCATACTGTGCGAGCTTAACGCTGCGCTTTAAAGCATCGGCAGGTGTTTCGCCTTCAAAAATTGTTCCCAGATCCAGCAGGGAAATGTCGACCGGCGACACGCGGGCGCGCAAAGGTGTGGGCATAGCTACCTAGCCTAGACAAAAATCCCATGCGCCTTGAAGCACCCAAAAATTACAAGGGGTACTTCAAGGCATCGCTGATTTCCTCGTGAAACCAGTACAACAGATGCGATAGCTACACCCAAGGAGTGTGCCAAAGAAACACCCCCCCTCACCGTGGAGGCGAAAACACAGTGTGTGTTTTCACCTTTGTACATGGTGAAGGGGGAGAAAGATGAACCCCGAAAAAACAGTGGGTGTATCAGCCATCACAGCTGGACAAGCGCAGATGAAACGTTAGAGTTCAGCCTTATCCTTCGCGGCGCGGGAATAGGCAAGGCAGTTGTAGCAGTTGGTTGCTGCCTGCTCTTTATCCTTGAGGTCAACAACCATGCCCACAGCTAAAGCAATAACCATGGGGATCACCCAGCCGAAATTGTGCTCTTGCCACAAAGCCCAGCTCAACGCCTCGGGAGCAATGGTGGTAATCAAGCTCCACACGGTTACTGTCCACACAGCCAGACGGAAGCCTAAGAAAATTGGGGTACGCCAGACAAAACCGATCAAGGTAATGATCACCACGGTGATAGCAATGGGGTAGAGGAAAATAATGATCGGCACCGCAATTTTGAGCACAGTACCCAAACCGGCAGAAGCAATGATGAAACTGATCACTACAAACACCGTCAGCCACACCTTATAAGACACGGCAGGAATCAGCTGGTTGAAAAACTCACTCGTTGCAGCCAACAGGCCCACCGCAGTGGTCAGACACGCTAGCAACACAATGCCACCGAATAATACCTGGCCAGGTGTGCCCAGGGTTTCGAGTGATGCTGCCGACAACAGTGCTGCACCATCGGAGAAGCCTTGCCCATTGGTGATGCGCAAACCCATGAGGGCAAGCCCTAGATAGATAATGCCCAGCAAAGCGCCAGCAATGATGGCGGCGATCGTGGTGCCCTTAATAATGGGGAAGTTCTCAGTCTTTTTGGAATTGCGGATCGCGGAAATCACCAAGATACCGAAAGCAAGAGAGGCGATGGAGTCCATCGTCATGTAGCCCTCAAAAAGGCCAGCCACCAGTGGGGTAGTAGCATATGCCTCAGTGGGGGCGGGCTTTGGGGAGTGCAGGGTGAAAATCGACAGCACCACCAATACAGCCAATAAGGCCAACAGTGCTGGGGTGAGGATCTTGCCCAGCTTATCCACCAAACCGGAAGGGTTGAGCGATAGAGCAAAGCAAATGCCGAAGAACACAAGGTTGAAGCCCACCGAAGCGGTGGTTGAATCCCAGCCGGTGATGGGGGAAATCGCGGTGGAGAAACTCACAGCACCGGTGCGTGGAATAGCAAAGAATGCGCCGATGGACAGATAAACAGCCACGGAGAAACCAATGGCGAAGATCGTTCCGCCGCGGGCAACGAGCGCGCGCACATCGTGCCCTGAGAGGGCTACTGTGATCATGGTGATCACAGGCAGTGCGACGCCGCCAAGAAGGAAGCCAATGACAGCTGGGGTGAAGTTAACACCGGCGTTAGCGCCGAGGACAGGTGGGAAGATGAGGTTTCCGGCGCCGAAGAACATCGAAAACAGCATCAGCGCGATCGGAATCAGCGCCTTGCCGCTCATTCCTCGGTGCGAAGCGGTGGCCGTGACGGTGGTCATGATGAGAAGTGTATTCCTTTAAAAGGGGAGAGAAAATTGAATGCTTTCAGACCTTAGTCGGTGATGCTAGTGCTGTGCGAACCGGTGGAATGAGGCAGGTGGGCACTGGTCGTACCTATAAAGCAGCCACAGCTTTCCCAATACGTGAGATTGCTTGTTCCAAAATATCGCGTGACGTGGCAAAATTCAGACGAACGAAATCTTTGCCCAACTCGCCAAACCACGCGCCGTCGTTAAGCGCCACCCGTGCTTGTGTGAGCAAAAACTCTGCTTTGTTCCCGGGGATGGCTGTGGCACTTAAATCCATCCACAGTAAATAAGTAGCGTGCGGTGCGGTGATTTTCACACCGGGAAGAACTTTAGGCAGCGCGGAAAGAAGGTAGTCGCGATTGGCGCGTAAATACTCAAGCTCTTCATCCAAAAAATCAATCCCTTCACGATACGCTGCCTCCGCGGCGACCATACCGAGGGTGGACGCGCCATCTTTCGTGGCATTGGTCAAACTGTTCCAGATTTCCCAATCGTTCGGGTTGCTGAAAAGAATTTGGGCGCATTTTAATCCGGCTGTATTCCATGCTTTGGATGTTGCGGTTACGGTGAAGCACACCCGCGCGGCCGTGTCATTCAGGCTTGCCGCCACCTGGTGGGTGCCGTCGAAAACTAGTGGTGCGTGAATTTCGTCGACAAGCACTCGTGCCTGATACTCATCCGCAACGGCACAGATAGCCTCAAGCTCATCGGCGCTAAAAATATAACCCAAAGGGTTAAAAGGATTGCACAGAATAATGCTTCCCGCACCGGATTGAAAGGCCTCGCGCAGATCGTCGAGATTAATCTTGTTCCGCGCATCAAGGAAAATCCCTTCGCGGCCGGTGGCGTGAAGCAGCTGGAAGAACGGCGGGTAGGTGGGAACGGGGACGACTACGGCGGAGTCAGGGCGCGTAAAGTGCTGGATTCCGATCTGAAGCCCGCGCACAACATCGGCAACAACACCGACGTGTGGTGGGCGGTAACCGTAGCGGTGGTGGTAAAAATCTTGGGTCGCTTCAATGACCCCAGGGTTGTCGCCGGGGTAGCCGAAGTATTCACGCTCAACGGCATCTTTCACAGCTTGCTTGACAACCTCGCAGGTAGCGAAGTCAGATTCAGCAACCCAGAGGGGGATCACATCGTCGGGGTAGCGAGTCCATTTGAGGGTGCTGCGGCTTTTTAAACTGTCATAGTCAGGAAAATGCATGTGCTCTATGCTACTTTCTGCCCGTGCGTAAGCGCGGCTTTATATTCACGCCCCTAGAATCCGCCACCTTTCTCTTTCACCTTGCCTTGAGTGGCTTTGTTTCAGTGTCGTTTATGATGAGTGAGGAAGAATGTTGTCCCCATTTATTCTTGGTTGAGAGGAAAGTATGAAGCGAGTTGTTGCTGGGCTGTGTGCCTGCCTGCTGCTAACTGCCTGTGGTTCGGAGGATGCGGAAGCCCCGTTGAAGGAGCAGGTGGCGGAAGCAGTTACTTCCTCCAGTCCTACTTTTAGCCCGAAAGATGTTGCCCCCATCAAAGTTGCTGACATTACGAAACCTGAGATTGATCCGGGGTTGAATATTAAGGTGGATATTCTTGGCACGAGCTCAAACCCGATGGCAAGTGGCAGTGTGATTTACCTGCTAGTGACCAATTTGAATGATGTAGCACTGCCCCCTGAGGCGCTGAAGGTATTCCTCGATGGGGCAAGCCCGGTGCAGGAAGGTTCGACTCCGCTTGATTTACCTTTGGGCCCTGGGGCGAGCGTGAATATTGATCTTGCTTTCGATGCCTCCTATGGCTCTTTGTATCAGGGGCGTTTGACGGTGGGGAATTTGGTGTTTGAGGGCAATCTGAATAACGCCTAGCTACTTTTTCATACCTCCTGCGCAGTCACTTTTCTGGTGCCTATGCAGGAGGTTTTCTTCTGTCGGCGGTTGAAACGCTCGCTTGATCACTTCCGGTTTACCCCCGCGTTACCCCCTGTGAGGGAACGCAAATGCGTTTTTTCCAGTCTTTATAGTGTGAGGGTTTTTTCTCTTGTGATTTTTGTTGACTCTTTTGTTTGAAAGTGAGTGTGGTGATGAGTTCTTCTGCTGTCACTATTAACGTTGCTGCCTTGGATGAGTCTGTGTCGCAGCTGGATGAGGTTTTTCGCCGTGTCGACGCCGTGGTCACCGTAGCTATGAACACTAAGCTCAGCGGTGCTTTTTCGCCGGTGTCTGGGTTGCATGAATCTGCTGCACAGCACGGGAAAGTGCTTGTCGGTGGGGTGGGGAGTGCGTATCGCGTATTGGGGGTGTATCGCAGCCAAGTGGAGTGGTTGGTGGATATGCTTCGGCTGACCAGTTATGGCTTGACCAAACAGAATGTGGTGCATTCGCGGGCTTTGGATGCTGGTGAGGGGGTTGGTGAGGAGGTTGTGCAGTTTCCGCCACGGCCACAGCGTACTTTTGAACGCTTCAGTTTCCACCTGCCTTTTGTGGCTACGGCGGATTCTTTGGATAGTTTGCATGCGGGTTTATCGGCAACGCAGAATCCGGATGCGCACCTGGCTGCGGATGCATGGGTGTCGTTGTCGCATCAGATGCACCGGATCGCTACTGATTTGGCGGCGATTGCTGATGATCTAATCACTGAGCATGCGGGGGTGGTGTTTGAAAATGCCAGCACCACGATCCTCCAGGTTGCTGAGGAGGGAAAGGTTTTTGCCGCTAATGCACTGGTGGTGTCATCGTCGGTGCGGCGTTTGGCGGGTATTGCTCCTAGCCTGATCGCTGATGTGTCGGCGGCTCAGGCTGCTGTGAAGGCGCTGCCGCCTGAGGAACAGAGGGAGGCGGAGCTAGAGTTTTTGTCCCAGTTGCGTGATCGGCTGGCTTTCGCGTGTGAACAGGTGGATCCGCTGTTGCGGTCATTGATGGAGGTGGCGCCGCACGGGGCGTCTACTCATGCTGCTGCTAGTGCAAGTCTTGGGGCAAGCGGTGGGCATTTCGCACCGCAGGCAGCTGGGACGGCGATTGGTGGAGTGACTGAACCTGGGCCACGGGTTGGCGCTAGTACGGCCGCTGGCGGGGCGGGGCAGGCGAGTGGTGGCACGGTGACTGCAGCGGGTACGAGCTCGCAGGGGAAGTCGGTTCTTCCTGCGGGTATTGTGCGCTCCACGCCGGTGTCTTCGCGCAAGATTGTTGGTAGTAAGAAGGCGGGGGCGGGGATTGGCCCGATGTTTGGTTCTGTTGTGAAGTCACCGCAGCAAAGCTCGAAGGATAAAGCGAAAGATAAGGTGAAGGATAAGACGAAGGGAAATTCACAACCATCGCTCGATAGTAGGAAATCTGCTCATCGCGGGATTGGGAGTATGCATCAGGTGCGGAATAACAATTCCGGCACGCGTCGCTTTGGACAGCGGTAGCGTATAGATCACGCTGGTGAACCGTCCTTGGGAGTGTAGTTGCGTGCTGTGAATCTTCTGCGTCGTGCCGGTGGTGGGGTCAAGGCACTATGGTTGAGTGCATGACTGATGTCGTCGTGCTCTCTGATCCGCTAGGCAATCCGATTGGAACCGCCCTCAAAGCCACTGTCCACACCACCGATACTCCATTGCATCTTGCTTTTTCCTGTTACGTTTTTAATACCCAGGGTCAGTTGCTGATCACGCGCCGCGCCTTGGGGAAAAAGACGTGGCCTGGGGTGTGGACGAACTCTGCCTGCGGCCATCTTGCACCGAAGGAGTCGGCGCGTGAGGCTGTGTTGCGCTGGGTTCCCCATGAGTTGGGTGTTTCTCGGGTTGAGGATCTTTGTGTCGGCATTGCGGATTTTGAGTACAAGGCGACTGATTCTTCCGGTGTGGTGGAGTGGGAGATTTGCCCGGTGTTCATGGCGTTGTGCGAAGAAGAAATCAACCCGGAGAAGTCGGAGGTTGATTCTTTTTCGTGGGTGCACCCTGCCCAGCTTTTCGACGCCGTGGATGCCACCCCGTTCGTGTTCAGCCCGTGGATGGTCAAGCAGTTACGTGATGAGAATTTCCGTGCGAAGCTTCGCGACTTCGCCACTAAACACTGCCGATGATGTGAAATGTGGGGATTGATGAGAGCAGTGGGGTGCATCTTGTGAGCCCAATGCTGAAAGTCATCGCTGCTTGTGTGGCACTTTTTCTGGGAAGTTTTGCCGATGAAGCAGCACAAGTGTCGTTCGCGTTGCACCTTGCCGGTGATGCACATGCATCTGCGCGAGTTTCGGCGCTTCTTATTGCCGGGCTGATTGGCGGGATTGGTGCGGCTGTGCTTGCTCCACGCAGTATTGTGCGATTTGGTGCGCAGCAAGTAATTAGTGGCGTTTTTGTTGTAGAAGCTGTGCTGATTTCTGTTGCTTCACTGGCAAATACTGTGGCGGTGTATGTGGGGGTGGCTCTGGCATTGGGTTGTGTGGGCGCTGTTTTATGGTCAGCTGTCATGGTTGCCCTTCCGGCGCTGAGTGCGGATGAAACCAAGATGGATCAGGCAAATCGCGTGGTGCAATCGGTGCGTAACTTAGGTTATGTTGCAGGCCCAGTTCTTGGAAGCCTCGTATACGCGTGGTTTTCTGGTAGCACCGGGCTGCTTGTTTTAGCGGGCCTTGTTCTTGTTGCTGCGATAGTTGTGAGCGTGGCATCGAAGAGTCTCATTGCCACCAGTGTTGGGAAGAACACACGTGGTGATAAACGTCGGAATGCGGATGTGGCGGGATTGCTGCGTACACGTGGAGTATTTCGTGCGCTCGTTCCTTTAGTTGCCACGGTGTTGGTCACAAGTGCTCTGAATGTTGTGCTCATTGTTCGAGTACGTCAGGAATTAAGTCTGAGTGCCGAATCCTATGGGGTTATTGTGGGGGCGATTGGTGCTGGATTGGTGATTGGTCCTGGTATATCTGCAGTGTTCGCCACAAAACTGGGCGATGCTGCAGCTGCTTCAGCAGCCGCAGCTGTTATTGGTGCGGGTATTGTTTCGATAGGGTTTGCGCACACCGTGTGGCAGTTGGTGCTTGCAGCGTTGCAGATCGGGCTTGCTAACGGTGTGCACAACACGTGCATGTCTGGGTTTATGCTTAAACGGATTGCCGCTGATCAGCGTGCCTTCCAGATGCCGGCGTACATATTGGTTATTCAGATATCGGTGCTTCTTGGATTTTTAGGTGCGGGGTTTGTCCCAGTACATGCGGCAGGATCTGTGCTCGTTGTAAGTGGATTAGCAGCGTTGTGCATTGGGGTAGTGGGGGCACTTTTTAATCGCTCAAATATTTAAAGGTTGCAAGGCGTCGGCAGTTTTTTGCTTGAGTCCTTTTGCAAACGGGGTGTGAGTTTTCTTCGAGTCCTGTGTGTGGAAATACTGATTCGACATAGAGCAAGTGCTATCTGTAAAACCGCAGGTCAGTTTTCTACAACTGTGCTGAAAGTCGAATCAGTATTTTTGAATCAATAGTCGAGTATTGATAGGTTTTTTCGCTAGGGTGGGCACCTTGTATCCGCACTCATTCCGCAGGGGCTTAGTTTCTTGCGGAAGGATCATTCTGCGCTGATTCTCGTTGGGATCAACAGATTGGAACAAGTGGGGTAGGTTCATTGCATCCAGCATTGTGGACGGGCCTTGAAATTGTGGGATCGATAAGCCGACGCATGATCGGCACACACGATCGGTGGATGATTGAGCATGGGGAAGCAACGTGCACCCGCATAGACACGAAGTTTACTGTTAGCGCAGATGCGGGCGAAGGTGGGCGAAGAAGTCCGATTCCAGTACTGCGGAATCGGCGTAATTGATGGCCATGCCTATTTTTTCTTCGCCATATTCCGGCCAGCTGGGTAGTGTGCCTTCAAAAAATACCCGAGCAATCGTATGTACCACACTGGCAGTATCTGCATCAGGGTTATAGATCACCTCTTTAATACCGGCGGGTAAAAGCTCCGTGTTGTTCAGAACCCACGGAATATCGGAACAGTGATACACCGGTTGCTCGGCGCTCCCGCGAAGCTCCATCACCCACGTGTTGTGTGGGCGGGAATCAGCGGCGTGGAGTACGAAGCGTCGAATAGCAGCATCGGTAATCAACGAGCCCAAAAACGGGCCATGCGCACGCCACGATGAACGCACCCCAAACATGCGCTTCAGCAACCACTTCGGCACAAGCGGGTTATTTTCCCACAAAAACATTTCCTCCCGCGTGCAACTGAGCACAATGGGGATATCGGCAAGCTCCGCAGGCTCAAAAGGGGCGGGGCCAAAAGCGAGATCGAAGGGGATCTGGCGCTGGAATCGCCGCTGCCCTTTCGCCAACTGCTCATAAGTGAGCGCAGCCAAATGCTTACGGGTAATGGGGGTGCCCAGGGAGCGGCGCAAAATGTGCTTACGACGCCGAAACGGGGTGCGCGGAAAGGCAGGGGAGAGGGCGAGAAGGCGTCGAAAAGCTCCCTTAAAGTGATCCTTGCGGGCAAGCCACAGCGCAATACCCGCGCCCGCCGATTGCCCCATCAACGTCACATTTGTCGGATCACCGCCGAAATCCTCAATGTGTTTTTGCACCCAGTCCAACGCCAGCTGACAATCAGCAACACCGCGAAAAGTACTCTCATCATGCAACTGGGCAAAACCAGCAATCCCCGTGCGGTATTCCACACTGACCGTGACAATACCTGGCAAGTTATGCCCATTCAGCCACGGCTCATCAAAACTACCGCCCACATAGCTGCCGCCATGAATAATCACCACGACAGGGAAATCGCTGGTGGATGTAAAATTTTCGGGGCTTGTCACCCGCAACACCAGCTCGATCTCATCATCCGTGCCCTGAGGATTGGTTTGCGGCGTGCGAAAACACTCAACCTTGGGCACCAAAACGGAATGATGAAAAGGTTTCGCAGTAGCGTAAACAATATTTGTGCTGGTCATCGGGGACGAATGCATAAGTTAAAGTTTAGCAACTACGATTATCAGCTATGACTGCAACGCAAACATCGCACAAGAACCCTTTTGCACAACCATCAACCCTGCCCTACCTGCTGCCCCCATTCGAGCAGATCGAGACGGCACACTACCTGCCAGCATTCGAATCAGGCATGGCCGCACACAAGGCAGAAATCGACGCTATCGTCACCAACCCCGAAGCACCAACCTGGGAAAACACGGTCGAAGCATTGGAACGCTCCGGGCGCGAACTAGCCCGCGTATCAGCCGTGTTTTTCAACCTGCAAGGCACAGATAGCAACGAGGACATGGAAGCGATCGCAGCAACCATCGCCCCGAAACTCAGCGCACACGCCGACAGCACCTACCTCAATGCCGCACTCTACGAGCGGGTGAAAAACGTTGAAGTACCAGCAGATAGTGAATCCCAGCGCCTCCACGAGCACCTGATTCGCCAGTTCACGCGCCGGGGTGCGGAGCTCAACGATGAGCAGAAAGCAACCCTGGGCGAGATCAACGAACGCTTGAGTGTGCTTACTGAAAAGTTCAACTCGAACCTCAACGCTTCGACCCGCCAACTAGCTGTGTCTTTCGACGAGCATGAACTTGCAGGCCTGAGCGATTCCCGCAAACAAACAGCCCGCAAGGATGCCCAAGCGCTCGGCCGCGAGGGTTTTGTGATCCCGCTTGATCTGCCCACTGTGCAAGCTGAGCAGGCTGAACTTGATGTGCACGAGGCACGTGTGAAGTTATATGAAGCCTCGCAGCGCCGGGGTGCGAACAACGCCGAAGTACTCATTGAAATGGTGCAGCTGCGCGCTCACAAAGCACAACTTCTGGGCTATGACTCCCATGCTGATTATGTGATCGAGGAAGAAACAGCAAAGACTGCCTTGGCAGTGCGCGAGCTGTTGTTCGATCTTGCACCAGCGGCGGCTACGAATGCCCGCAACGAGCACAAGCTGCTGGTTGAGGCAGCCCACGGTGAGGTTGAGGGGGCTGACTGGTCGTACTGGGCATCGAAGGTGCGCAGCCGCGACTATTCCCTGGATGAGGATGCACTGTCGAAGTATTTCCCGCTGAACCAAGTGCTTGTCGACGGCGTGTTCTATGCCGCAAAGCGCCTGTACGGTATCGATGTGGTTGCGCGTGAAGATCTGGTCGGCTACCACGACGATGTGCAGGTGTGGGAGGTCAAGGATGAGGACGGCACCGGTATTGGTTTGTTCCTCACCGACTTGTATGGCCGCCCAACCAAGCGGGGCGGGGCGTGGATGTCAAGCTT
Organism: Corynebacterium felinum; assembly: GCF_030408755.1. Lineage (NCBI taxonomy): Bacteria > Bacillati > Actinomycetota > Actinomycetes > Mycobacteriales > Corynebacteriaceae > Corynebacterium > Corynebacterium felinum. Next base: position 2,307,491 of record NZ_CP047209.1, on the reverse strand, counting down.
CGTTGACCAATCTGAGCTGCTTGGCACAAAACCTGTTGTGGTTAACGTGATGGGCATTAGCAAGCCTGCCGACGGCTCGGAAGCGCTGTTGTCGTTGGATAGCTTGACCACCTTATTCCACGAGTTCGGCCATGGCTTGCACGGCCTTTTGTCCCAGGTGCGTTACCCGACTTTCTCCGGCACCAATGTGCCCCGCGATTATGTGGAGTTCCCTTCCCAGATCAATGAGAACTGGGCTTTTGATCCTGCCATTTTGCGCAATTATGCCCGCCACGTGGATACCGGTGAGCTCATTCCTGATGAGCTAGTGGAGGCGATTTCTGCCGCCCGTCAGTTCGGCCAAGGGTTTGGCACCAGCGAATATCTTGCTTCCGCCATCATCGACCTTGCATGGCATAGTTTGAGCGCCGAGGAGGCAGCACAACTTACCGCTGCTGATATTGAGGAATTTGAGGCACGCGCTCTCGCCGAAGCGGGCCTTGAGGTTGAGCATCTGGCTCCACGCTACCGTTCAAACTATTTCGCCCACATTTTCGCCGGCGGCTACTCTGCCGGCTACTACTCCTACCTGTGGGCTGAGGCTTTGGATGCTGATGGTTTTGAGTGGTTTAAGGAAACCGGTGCTGCCGGTGAGGATTCCACCGATGAAGCAACCCGTGCGGCTGGTCAGCGTTTCCGCGATCTCGTGCTTTCCCGCGGCGGTGCCGATGATTTCACCACCGCCTTTGAAAATCTGCGTGGCCGGGCAAAGGATGTTGGCCCCTTGTTGCGTCGTCGTGGTTTAGCGGGTGCTGTTTAAATGGATCAGTTCACACAGTTTTTGACCACCATTCCTTTTTGGCTGCAAGCACCGATTGTGTTTGTGGTGGTGGTCCCACTGTGTGCTGTGCTTGCTGTGGTGTGGTTGCGCGCTATTGATTTTCTGGGTGCGTTTGTTTTGCGCCAATCGGCTAAGCTTGAGGCTTTAAAAGATACCGTTGAGGAATGAGTTGTAAAGATGGCTAATCCGGAAGAGTTGCGCAAGCAAGACCAGAAACTACCAAAGCCTAAGCGCAAGTATCCGCAGTCGCGTGTTACCCAGTCGTTGTACGTACTGCTGGCCATCGTCGTCGTTGCATGGTTGATTAGCCTGCTGTAACCCAACCACAGCACAAGCATTTTAAACCCGCATCACAAAGGACATGTGATGCGGGTTAATGCATAGCAACACACCAACAACAGTGCTCATTCAGGGGGAGAGAATGGTGGCGTCGATAAGCAGTGCAGGTGAGAAAACAACGCTGCTTTGAGTCTACTCACATGGTGCAGATAGTGTTGAGAATATGACGGAATATCTGGCGCGATACGACACCGCAGCACAAAAAGCAGCAGCACAAATCATCGCAAGCTACTCCACAAGCTTCAGTCTCGCCACCAAACTCCTCGCACCACACATCCGCACAGATATCTCCAACCTGTATGCCATGGTCAGAATCGCCGACGAAATCGTCGACGGCACCGCACACGACGCCTGCTGCAACTGTACTGACATCCTCAACACCTACGAAAAAACCATCCTCAACGCACCCAACACCCGCTTCCACACCGACCCAATCATCCACGCCTACGCCATCACCGCCAGACGCTGCAACCTCAACCCCGAACACATCAAAGCCTTCTTCAACTCCATGCGCGCCGACCTCAAACAACCCGGTGCCACCCACGCCGTCGACCTCGACACCTACATCTACGGATCAGCCGAAGTCATCGGCCTACTATGCCTTGATATTTTCTTAAGCGATTCCACCTACCCCAGTGCCTTGCGTGAAGAACTACAACCAGGAGCACGCGCGCTAGGCGCAGCATTTCAAAAAATCAACTTCCTGCGCGACCTCGCCGAAGATACCGAAACGCTGGGGCGTACATACTTGTCGCGGGAATTAAGCGAAGCAGAAAAAGATACGCTCGTCGCCGAAATTGAAGCAGATCTCACAGTCGCGAAAAAAGCACTAGTGAAACTACCCGATAGCTCACGCAAAGGAGTTGCTGTAGCACTGAAAGTCTTCGAAGCGCTCACAGCGCGACTCAATCAAGCAACAGTGGAAGAAATCTACTCCCGCCGCGTACGAGTACCCGCCTACGAAAAGGTACTGATCGCACTGCGGGCCTAATACGAGAACAGCGAAAATATGTGGTGAAACAGTGCGTGAAGAAAAGGTGAATAAAAAATGAAGATAGTAGTCATCGGTGCAGGTTTTGCCGGTCTTGCCACCGCCGCCTTATTGGCACATGATGGGCACGAAGTGGTTGTTGTTGAGAAAAACTCTACGCCCGGTGGCCGGGCAGGGGAGTTACGCATCGACTCATTCCGCTTCGACACCGGACCTTCGTGGTATCTCATGCCCGAAGCCTACGACCATTTCTTTGCCCTGTTGGGGGAAGAAAACCCCCTAGAATTAGTGCCCTTAACACCCGCCTACCGGCTATTCGCCCAAGGCCACGAGCCACTCGATATGACTGATCCCTATGACGTGTTTGAGTCGATTGAACACGGCGCCGGTGAAAAACTACGCCAGTATCTTGAAAGTGCCCGCGAAGTTTATGAACTCAGTATCAGGCAGTGCCTGTACACCACCTTTTCCAATCTTCGCTTTATCCCACTCAAGCTCCGGTTTATTAAACTGCTTCTGACAAGCCTGGATAGTTTTGTGGCCAGCCAATTTACCGATACTAGGCTGCGGCAAATGCTCACCTATCCGGCAGTGTTCTTATCCTCACACCCCAAGCGCACCCCAGCGCTGTACCACCTGATGAGCCACACCGACCTAACCCAAGGGGTGTGCTACCCCCAAGGTGGGTTTAGCGCAATCGTGGAAGCTATCTACCGCATGGCTGTGGAGAGGGGAGTGGAATTCCACTTCAATACCCGCGTCGATGAAATTGTCACCCGCGGCCACCACGTAACCGGCGTACGCTGCGGGGATAAAGAATTTCGGGCCGAGGCGGTAGTCTCCGCCGCCGACATCATGCACACACAAAAACTCCTGCCCGCCAACAAACGCAGCGTACCCAAGTTGAAAGACCCCGGCATCGGCACCGTTTTAGTCATGCTCGGCGTCGAAGGAAAAATCCCCGAACTACACCACCACAACCTATTCTTCAGCGCCGAATGGGATAACGACTTCGACATCGTCTTCGACGGAAAACCCGGCATCGCCAATTCCATGTACGTATCCATGCCCTCCCAAACCGACCCCGACGTGGCTGAAGAAGGCTGCGAAAACCTCTTTATCCTCATCCCCACCCACGCCACCGAAAACCTCGGCCACGGCAGCGCCTATGCCACCGAATCCCCACAGGTGCGTGCGATCGCTGAGCACGGCGTCGATACGCTCGCTGCAGTCGTGCCCAATCTACGCACACGGATCAAAGTCCAAGCCACACTAGGCCCAGCCGATTTCGCCACCCGCTACAACGCGTGGCGCGGCGGGGCGATCGGACCTGCCCACACCCTAGCGCAATCGGCGTTCCTGCGCGGAAGCAACGTGAGCAGCACACTCAACAACCTCTACTACGCCGGGGCAACCACCGTCCCCGGCGTGGGCGTGCCCATGTGCCTGATCTCCGCAGAAAACGCACTCAAACGCATCAACGGCGACACCACGCACACACCAACACCCACAGAAACTTTGAGCTAAAACTATCAACCCCCATCGAAACCTTCAGCTAAAACTACCAACGCCCACCGTCAACTGCACTGCGACGGTGGGCGTTGAAAATTTTCAGCGCACAATTGTTAGTGCTGCTGCGGGCGCTTCGACGCCTGCGCAATCACGCTAAACGACGCCGTGGGCAGATCATCAATCAACACAACCTCACCCTGGGCATCCGTCAGCGGAACACACCAGTTCGGATACTTATCCTTCGACGTACCCGGCTGATTCTGCACCCGACGATCCCCAACCATATCCACCAACGCCGTACACGTCAGCGCCGACGGAGTCTTTGCAATAAACGCATGCGTGGCAGCAACAAGATCCAACGTCTCACCGCGATCATCACGATCACAATCAGTGAAACGATCCGAATCAGTCGCACGGTTAAGCACCTGCGCCTGCCACTGCAAATCCTGAGCAAACTCAGCGTCGGGATCAGTGATCAGCAAACCAAGCTCCTCACGCAGCGAAATATGCGCGCCCTCCAAATAACCAGCCGTCGGCGGCAAATCATGAGTAGTCACCGAACTCAGCGCGGACGCACGATACTCATGGGCATGACGCGGCCCACCATGCGGGGAAGACTCAAACCACAAAACATTAGTGCCCATAATGCCGTAAGCAGCAAGAGCATCCTGAACCCACGGCTCGAACGTGCCCAAATCTTCACCAATCACCACAGCACCCGCACGCTCCGCCTCCAGCGCAAGAATGCCCACCAGCGCACGGTAATCGTAATTGACATACGTGCCGGTCGAAGGTGCCTGCATACGTGGAATCCAAAACAGGCGGAACAAACCCAGTACGTGATCGACACGAATACCGCCCGAATGGCGCAACACAGTGCGCAACATATCCCGCCACGGCTTATAACCCAACTCCGCTAAACGCTCAGGATGCCACGGTGGTTGCGACCAATCCTGACCATGCTGATTGTAAGAATCCGGTGGGGCACCCACCGACGCCAAAGGTGCCAGAACCTCGGCAAGCGTTTCCGCGTCGGAGCCACCAGGGTGAACACCCACAGCCAAATCAGCCATAATGCCAATCTTCATACCCGCATCCACACAACGCTTCTGCGCGGCAGCCAACTGCTGGTCACAAATCCACTGCAACCACATATAAAAACCAGGATCCACATGGGCGTGCTTGCCCGCAACCTCAGCCTCTTTACGCGCGCACCACTGGGCGAAATCTACCAAGCCCTGGCCTTCCATCGCCAAGTACTCCTGGTAGGCTTTCTCCCGCTCAGGAGAGCGGGGCGTCTCATAAATTTCGTGCAACACCTCAAGCTTTGCAGCATAAATAGGGTTGCGCTCAATCATGCCCGGGTTGCGGTTTTCCTTCGCAAAAGGATTCTTCAACCCTTTCGGTGCCTCAGGAATATCCTCCACCCGGATATACAAAGGGTTGGTGAACCGGCGGGTGGTTGGAAGATAAGGAGAATCCTCAATAGGAGGGAATGGTTCGGCGGCATGCAGTGGGTTAATCAGCAAGAAATCGGCAAAGTCGGCGATCTTTTCACCCAACAAGCCCAAATCGTGGAAATCACCAATGCCCCACGAGCCTGAACTGCGCACCGAATACAGCTGTGCCATGACACCAGCAACAGGATTATTGATATACGTGTCGGTAGTCGTAAGACGCGCCGGGGTAACAATCAACGTACATTTCTCCGAAATGCCCGTGGAGGTCAATTCCACCTCGTGCCAGCCCTGCGGCAATCCCGCAGGGATTTCAAACGACGCTTCACCCCAGCTCACCCCCGCAATTGTGCGGGCAGGAGTCCAGTTATCCACCTGCTGTGGCGTGACAGTGCTGCCATCTTCCAACAGAATGGTTACTTGGGCAGGTTCGCCGTCGTGAACATGGACGTTGAAAATATAGTTCGAAGAATCGTCGGTCACAATGCAGCGGGGCAGCGGGCGGCTAAACTCCGCATCGTGGCGCTGAGTAAGAGCGAGGTGAATATCCTCCTCAGTTTCCACTTCCACACCAAGGGCGTGCAAAGTTTTCACTAACGTATCATCGGAAGCTTCGATGGGCTGACCCCCGAATCCGGTGTAGCCCGAAGAAATAGCGTATGCGGCGGCTAATTCGCGCAATGATTCTTGATATCCCACGTAGTCAACGTTACACGTTTGACTGAAAATAGATGTACCCTAACTTGAGTATTAAGTCATGTTTAACCCACGGCTTAGAGGGAATGTTTCCCAACTGGAGGCATGTGGAAAAACCCACGTGAGACACCGAGTAGCAGGGGAATCTGCAGCCCGGTGGCGCGGTGTTTGTCCACCGGCAACATTTAAGGAGAATCACATACACATGCAGGAAATCAGCACCCCAGCCGAGTACACCATCGGCGATCACGACACCTGCCTCACCGCATTGCTGGCCAGCGCCAAGGCCCGCCCTTATGGTGTGATGTTTACCCGCCCGAAGAACTTTGAATGGGTCAATGTGACCGCTGCCGAGTTTATTAGCGAAGTTTATGAAGTAGCCAAGGGTTTCATCGCCAACGGCGTGCAGCAAGGCGATCGGATCGCACTACTGAGCGAAACTCGCTACGAATGGTCGCTGCTTGATTTCGCTATCTGGGCAGCTGGAGCGGTCAGCGTTCCTATTTATGGTTCTTCCTCCCTGTCGCAGGTGGAGTGGATTATTGAAGATTCCGGTGCTGTTTTCGCAGTCACCGAAAAGCGCGAACACACCGAATTAATGAAGAATTTGGTGCTGAAAGAAGACGGCAAACCAGCGCTGAGCGAATCCCCCTCGCAGCTGCGCCGCGTGCTTGAAATTAACGCTTCGGCCATTTCCACCCTCAAGTTTGAGGGGCGTTCCGTGGACGATACTGAGGTGGATGCGCGCATTGCAGCGACGAAGTCCACAGATCTTTCCTCCTTGGTGTACACCTCCGGCACCACGGGGCGTCCGAAGGGTTGTCGTCTAACACATAAGAACTGGTTGAGCGAGGTCTATGGTCTGCTCACCAACCCCATTGGTGCCATTGCAGTTCCGGGCTCACGAGTTCTTACCTTCTTGCCACTGGCACACGTGCTTTCCCGCGCGGTGTCGCTGGCTGTGGCAATTGGTGGGGCAACCCAGTCGCACTGGTCGGATTTCTCCACCTTGGGCGTGGAATTCCAGCGTGCCCGCCCGAACCTGATCTTGGGTGTTCCCCGAGTCTTTGAAAAGGTGCGCAACTCCGCTGCGGCGAATGCTGCTGAAGGTGGCGCGGTGAAAGCCGCCCTGTTTGCGCAGGCGGAAAAGACTGCCATCGAATACTCCCGTGCGCTCGATACCGCTGAGGGCCCGTCGCGTGCGCTGCGTTTGAAGCACAAGACTTTTGACAAGCTGGTGTTTTCCAAGATCCGCGCCGCCATGGGTAATTCGGTGAAGTATGCCATCTCCGGTGGATCGGCGATGAGCCCAGACATCATGCACTTCTTCCGCGGCCTTGGCGCCCCCATTTATGAAGGCTACGGCCTGACCGAAACCTCGGCGGCTGCCACCGTGGATTTCGTGGATCAAAAGATCGGAACCGTGGGTCCGCCAGTGGGTGGCACGAGTGTGCGCATCAATGCTGATTCTGAAATCCTGATCAAGGGCAACACGCTTTTCGACGGCTACTGGAACAATCCGGAAGCAACCGCTGAGTGCTTCGATGAGGAAGGCTGGTTTAATACCGGCGACCTCGGCGAACTGCTGGAAACTGGCCACTTGGTGATCACCGGCCGTAAGAAGGATCTGATTGTGACCGCCGGTGGTAAGAATGTTTCCCCCGGCCCGATGGAAGATTCCTTGCGCTCCCACCCGCTGATTTCTCAGGCCATGGTGGTTGGCGACGGAAAGCCTTTTGTGGGCTTGCTTGTTACTTTGGATGAGGATGCGATCAAACGGTGGAAGCTCAACCGCAATATTCCTGAGTCGCGCACCATTGCGGAGCTCGCCTTAGATCCAGTATTGCGCGCTGAAATTCAAGATGCCATTAACCAGACCAATGCGATGGTCTCGCACACTGAGGCGATTAAGAAGTTCCAGATTCTCGATCGGGATCTCACTGAGGAAGCCGATGAGCTTACCCCAACGATGAAGGTCAAGCGCAACGTGGTGGCCCGCCGCTACGCTGATGCGATTGAAAAGCTTTACCAGCGCTAACGCGTGAGTTAAACGAGGGGCGTGTCTGCACGATAAAGGCCATACTGTGTATGGCCGATGCAGATGCGCTCCTTTGCTTTGTGCCGTTGGGAACTAAAGATTAAGCGATTGCGCGTGCGTGCGGCTACAGCTTCACTATTCTTCCCTTGTGCTCAAGCGTGCCTGATTGTCTGCGAATCACTCTCCTCGTAGTGAGGGTTGAATCACTCTCCCCATAGTGAGGGGTGCTGTGACCTTTAGGTATGTGCCATGCCCCACCAGCACCCGCGCTTAAGCTGTATGGGGGCGGGGGATGTAGGTGGGGGCGTCGATACGCGTGCGAGCGCATGTAGTAGTAAGAGTGCATATGTGTGCCCAAGGCTAAAGGAGCTTTGTCGGCGCGCCGTCGTCGGATTGGGAAGAATGTGTTTTAGAGTCATAACTCGTAATGCTTAAGTGACGCTCTTGGGGGTGAAAAATGCGAGTTTCAGACGCGAAGGTGCGTCATCTCGAACTCACTCAAGAAGTGTTCAATATTGGTGATGAAGTAGCAAGCTACATCGAAAATATTGCTGAGGCGATCAACGATTGGGACCCAGAACTGGTGGAGGATTGCCTCGCCGAATTCGAGATGATCATCGACGAAGCCCGTTTAGATTCGCGGCGCCTGATTGCCGAGCTTTTAGGTTTGCGCCAAGCATTGACCTCCGGACTTGCCTCTGGCACTGTGTCGATGGGGCCAGAGATGAAGGAAACATCACGCCCGGTACTGATCAATTCCACGAGTTTGACCCAACGTTTCCCGATCCAGAATTCCCCAGTGATCGTCGCGGAAGTAACCCAAGCTTTGGAAGCCCGCACGGAGCTGGTGGTGGAATATTTAGCCCACATTGTGGAGTGGGAGTTGGCGGAAACTAAGCGTGCCGCCCGCGATATTGATGCCTTGTCGTTGCCTTTGTTGTATGCGCGCACGTCGGAGGCGGTGTTTTCGGCGGCGCGTGCGTGGCTTTCAACGGTTGCGAAGGAGCATCCAAGTTTCGTGCGTGCGATGCGCGGAAGCAATCCACCTGCGTTTTTGAGTGAGCGTGCGTGGGTTGATCAGGTCGTGGCTCGCGTGAAAGCGAAGATGCAAGCTAACGTATCTTAAATGTTTGGTGTCTATATTCACGTCCCGTTTTGTGCTTCGCGCTGCGGCTACTGTGACTTTAATACGTATACTCCTGGTGAATTGGGCACGTCGGCTTCCCCGGAAAGCTATATGCAGGCCCTGTCCCGCGAGCTCGACATGGCGGCAGCACAGGTGGGCCAGCAAGCGCAGACTGTTTTTATTGGTGGTGGCACTCCCAGCATGTTGGGTGCTGACGGTTTAGGCAAAGTGCTTGAGATGGTGCGCGGAAGTTTTGGCCTGGCACCAGGCGCGGAGATTACAACGGAGTGCAATCCGGAATCGACCAGCTTAGAATTTTTCGATTCGCTTCTTGGTGCTGGTTTTAACCGTATTAGTTTGGGCATGCAGTCGGCGAGTGCTGGTGTGTTGCGGGTGCTGGAGCGTGCGCATACGCCGGGTCGTGCGTTTGCTGCGGTGCGGGAGGCGAAAGCTGCGGGGTTTACACATGTTAATTTGGACATGATTTATGGCACCCCGACTGAGACGGATCAGGATGTGCGCGACACTCTTGAGCAGGTGTTGGATACTGGTGTGGATCATGTCAGCGCGTATGCGTTGATCGTGGAGGACGGCACCCGCATGGCCAGGAAGGTGCGCTCGGGGCAGCTGCCTGCACCGGATGAGGATGCGTATGCGGATCGTTTTGAGATGATTGATTCCGCGCTTCTCGACGCCGGATACGACTGGTATGAGGTGTCGAACTGGGCGAAGCCTGGTGGGCAGTGTCAGCATAATTTGGGCTATTGGCGTAACCATGACTGGTGGGGTGCAGGCCCTGGGGCGCATTCGCATCTGGATGGGCACCGCTTTTTCAACGTGAAGCATCCGCGTACGTATGCTGATGCGGTTGCTGCCGAAAAGTTGCCGATTAAGGAGTCTGAGTGGCTTTCTGAGTGGGAGCGCCATGAGGAAAAGGTGATGCTTGGGTTGCGTTTGAAGGAGGGTCTGCCGGCTGCTGATTTTTCTGAGTCGGAGCTTGCGGTGGCTCAGGGTTTTGCTGATCGGGGTCTGCTTGAGGTGGGGAAGACGGTAGCATTAACGTCGATGGGGCGTTTGCTTGCTGATGGCATGATTGCTGATATTTTGCTTGCGGGCGAGCGCGACTAGTTTTGTGAAGGGAGCACACATAGTGGCTGTGAGTAACGTGCCGGAGTTGCGGTGTGCTGACCGCCGCATGTTGGTGCTGCGGGCGATTGTTGCTGACTATATTCGGTCCCAGGAGCCGGTGGGGTCGAAGGCTTTGGTGGAGCGGCATAAGTTGGATGTGTCCTCGGCGACGATCCGTAATGATATGGCTGCGTTGGAGGCCGAGGGCTATATTGTGCAGCAGCATAAGAGTTCTGGGCGGATTCCAACCCATAAGGCGTATCGGCTTTTTGTGGATTCTTTGCAGGAGATTAAGCCGTTGTCCTCGCCGCAGCGGCGTGCGATTGAGCGTTTTTTGGAAGGCGCGGTGGATTTGGAGGATACGTTGCGCCGTTCTGCTCAGTTGCTTAGTCAGTTGACGCATCAGGCTGCGGTGGTGCAGATGCCGACGTTGAAGATGGCGCGGATGAAGCATTGTGAGGTGGTGCTGCTTGCCCCTACGCGACTGTTGTTGGTGGTTATTACTGATACCGGGCGTGTGGACCAGCGTAATGTTGAGCTGGATTCAGGCTGCACTTCGGAGCAGGTTGCGGATTTGAGAGAGCTGTTGAATCAGGTTCTTGATGGGCAAACGTTAAATGATGCGTCGGTGTCGTTGGCTGCGCTGGGCAAGATTCAGCATTCTACTCAGCCGCATCTTGCGCGGTGTGTGTCTGTGCTTATTGATACGTTGGTTGAGCATCCGACTGATCGTCTGATTTTGGCGGGTACGTCGAAGTTGCCCGCGTTTCCCACCGTGCTTGAGGCGCTGGAAGAGCAGGTTGTGATGTTGAAGCTGCTGGCTAATGTGCAGGATTTGCACTCCGTGGGTTCTGTCAGTGTTCTGATCGGCGAGGAAACTGAAGAGGATAAGATGTCGAAGGCATCGGTGGTGGCAACGGGCTACGGTGCAGGTGGGCTTGGGGTGGTTGGCCCGACGCATATGGATTATCGTGCAACGATGTCGAAGGTGCAGGCTGTCGCCCAGTACGTCTCCCGCCTTGTGTGTAGCTAAACCTTCCCCCCTTCTGCCCGCATGTTTGTGCAGGTAGCAGGGGGATTTTTATGCGTATCGACGCCCCCACATCACCCTAAGCATCGTTGCGGCTGCGGTTCAGCACGGCTGCATGCACATTACTAGTGCAAAGAATTGTCGCTGTGGCTTTTCCCTTACCTCCCCGTGCAGTACACAACTGAAACTTTTGTGCGATTCAGGGTGTGGGGGGCGTCGATAGGCAAGGGAAAGTCGAGTACGTACCAGCACCACAGTGTGATAATCCAACACCACCGGGTGATGATCCAGCACCACAGTGTAATTGTTCTGTGGCGTTGGGGGATATGCAGGTGTTTTCACGCTCGCGTGGAGTTGAGGCGGTGGGAGGAAACTGTGACAGGTGAGATGGGAGGAAACTGTGACAGGTGAGATGGGAGGGTTTTCCCTCTCCTCATCCTGAGAACTGTTGATTGAAAGCTGCAGGTGGGTGTGGAAGTTGAGCTGGAGCGCGGAGGGAGTACAATAGCTTTTTCGTGGATTGTGTGGTTTAAAAAATCGACCAGCACTAACTTTCCAACTTCGTATAAGAGAAAAGACACCAAGGAATAACTTTCGTGGCACGCGACTACTATGGCATTCTCGGCGTCGACAAGGGCGCTTCCGACAACGACATTAAGAAGGCCTACCGCAAACTGGCCCGCCAGTACCACCCAGACGTCAACAGCACCGACGAAGCGGCGGAAAAGTTCAGCGAAATCTCACTCGCTCAAGAAGTATTGCTCGACCCAGAAAAACGACGCATCGTTGATATGGGCGGCGACCCCATGTCCGCAGGTGGCCAAGCCAACGGGCACGGCGGCGGATTCGGTGGGGGCTTCGGAGATATTTTCGAAGCATTCTTCGGCGGCGGTGGAAGCGGCCGCGGCCCAATGTCACGCGTCCAACCCGGCAACGATGCTCTGCTGCGCACCCGCATCACCTTGGAAGAAGCATTTGCAGGTGTGGAAAAAGAAGTCACCATCGACACCGCCGTCTTGTGCAACGGCTGCGAAGGCACGGGCTCGGCAACCAAGGAAAAACCAGTACGCTGCACCAACTGTGGGGGTGCCGGCCACATTCAGCAAGTCCAACGCAGCTTCCTCGGCAACGTGATGACCACCGCCACCTGCCCTATGTGCGAAGGTTTCGGCGATGTCATTGAAAAGCCCTGCACCACCTGTGATGGCGCAGGCCGGATGAAGGCACGCCGCGAAAAAGTCATTCGCATCCCCGCTGGCATTGCCGACGGCATGCGTGTGCGCATGGCAGGCCAAGGCGAAGTCGGCCACGGTGGTGGACCCGCAGGCGACCTGTATGTAGAAGTTTCTACTGAACCACACCCAGTATTCACCCGCGAAGGCGACAACCTGCACCTGACCGCAACCGTGCCCATGGTTGATGCGGCGCTGGGCGCAACCTTCAGTGTCATTGGCCTCGATGGCAACCCCATTGACTTCACCATCCCAGCAGGCACCCAGCCTGCTGACCGGCTGATCGTGCCCGACAAAGGCATGAAATACCTGCGCGGCGAGGGCTACGGCGACATGATCGCCCACGTCGACATCACCATCCCGCGTGAGCTTGACGAGAAGTCCCGTCAAATCCTGGAGCAACTGCGCGAGCACCGTGGGGATGTCTGCGGTGTGCACGACGGCAAAGATCAGTCGCTGTTTGGTCGGATTCGCAATAGGTTCCGCAAGTAATGTCGCTGCCAGTCTTTATCGCCGAGCGCCCGCTTCCCACACGCGGGCTAGTAACACTGAGTGGTGTTGAAGGGCGCCACGCAGTCGCAGTCAAGCGCATCGTCGCTGGTGAGCACATTGAGCTTATCGACGGCGAAGGTGCACGCGCCGAAGTGAAAGTCACCGAAACCCGTGGAAAAGACACACTGTACGGCGAGGTGCTCACCCTTGTTGTCGAGCAGCCGCGCACACCACGCGTGACCGTGGTCCAGGCCCTGCCGAAGTCGGAACGCTCCGAACTGGCCATCGATCTGTTGACTCAAGGTGGCGTCGATGCGATCGTCCCGTGGGAAGCCAGCCGTTGCGTAGCGAAATGGGTGGGTGCGAAAGCGGACAAAGGTCGCGCCAAATGGGTGGCCGCGGCACAGTCCGCGGCGAAACAATCACGTCGGGCAACCATCCCGCATATTGCTGAATTGGCCTCGACCCCTGAGGTTGTTGCGCTCATTGAGCAGGCAGATAAAGCCTTGGTGCTTCACGAAACCGCTGCAGTGCCACTGGCCAGCATCGATGTTGATGTGGACAGTATTGTCATCATTATTGGGCCAGAAGGCGGGATCAGTGAGGATGAACGTGCTGTTTTCACTCAGGCTGGGGCACAGGCAGTCAAACTTGGCCCAGAAGTGTTGCGCACCGCCACGGCGGGGCTTGTTGCACTCGCCGCCATTGGGGTACGCAGCACACGCTGGTCAACCTTCTAAACACCACAGGCAAGACTGGTAGGGTATGAGGAATGAGTCAAACTACCCGCAGTGTTGAGCTGGACAGTGCCCACACCACCACGGTGCTGGGGATACACGACGAAAACCTGAAAGTCTTAGAAAACCAGCTCGACTGCCAACTTCACGTCCGCGGCGATATCGTCACCATCATCGGTGAAGAACACGAAGTTGCCCGCGCTTTGAAAGTGCTCAAAGAACTGCAAGCTATCGCACGCCGCGGGCATGTGATCAGCCCAGAATCCGTGAAGCACGCTATCTCCATCGTCACAGTGGAGGCACCACAGTCGGTGGCGAAGGTGCTTGCCAGCGACATTATTGTGCGTCGCGGGAAGTCCGTGCGGCCGAAAACCTACGGGCAGAAAGAGTACGTGGATGCCATTGACGAGAACACCATTGTTTTCGGCCTTGGCCCTGCCGGTTCCGGTAAAACGTACCTTGCCATGGCGAAAGCTGTGCAGGCGCTGCAGTCGAAGCAGGTCAGCCGTATCATTCTGACTCGTCCCGCTGTGGAAGCGGGGGAGAAGCTGGGTTTTCTGCCCGGCACCTTGACCGATAAAATCGACCCTTATCTGCGTCCGCTGCATGATGCGCTGCGCGACATGGTGGAGCCGGAGATCATCCCGAAACTGATGGAAGCAGGCATTGTGGAGGTCGCCCCGCTGGCGTATATGCGTGGACGCACCCTCAACGATGCGTTTGTGATCTTAGATGAGGCGCAAAACACCACCCCAGCGCAGATGAAGATGTTTTTGACCCGCCTAGGTTTTGGTTCAAAGATGGTGGTCACCGGCGATATTACGCAGGTGGATCTACCCGGCGGGCAGAAGTCTGGTTTAAGGGTTGTGCGCCATATTTTGCGTGGGGTTGAGGGTATTCATTTCGCTGAGCTGGGCGCGGACGATGTGGTTCGCCACCAGCTCGTTGGCCGGATCGTCAATGCTTACGATCAGTACGAGTCCGAGCTTCAGGCGCGTAAACAACTCACAGAGGAGAAGTAGAACAGTGACTATTGAGGTTGTCAACGAATCTGGCTTTGACGGGGTCAACGAAGAATCGCTTATCGACGTCGCCCGCTTCGTGCTCAAAGAAATGGACGTTCACCCCGAAGCGGAAGCTACTATCTCCGTGGTTGATGTCGCCACCATGTCTGACCTGCACATGCAGTGGATGGACTTGGAAGGGCCGACCGATGTGATGAGTTTTCCCATGGACGAACTCACCCCCGGTATGGGACGCCCAGATGCCCAAGCCCCTGGCCCCCAAATGCTAGGCGATATCATCTTGTGCCCCGAATTTGCCCTCAAACAAGCCGAAAAAGCTGGCCACGACCTTGGCCATGAACTGTGCTTGCTGACCACCCACGGCTGCCTGCACCTGCTGGGTTACGACCACATTGAACCGGCCGAAGAACAAGAAATGTTCGCCCTGCAAAATGAGCTGCTGCGCGACTGGTATGCCGACTGCGAAAAACGCGGCATACGCTTCCAACCGAAACCCAGCGGCCCCGGGGCGTTTCCGTCCGCAGCGCAGCGGGCGGAACTGGATGAAAAGATGCAGCAGTGAGTGTTGTCGTTTTAGCCTCAGTGATCATCGGGGCGTTGCTGCTTTCCGGCTTGGTGGGAACAGTGGAAGCGGCAGTGTCCACTATTTCCCGCGCCAGGGTCGACCAGATGATCAAGGAGACGGACGCGCGGGCGTCGAAAAGCTTAGCGAAAGTACTTGATCGCCGCGCCGAACACATCAACCTGCTGGTGCTGGTGAAAACTTTTCTCGATGCGACCGCTGCAGTATGCGCGGGCATTCTGGCCACCCAATTGCTTGAAAAATGGGCGCTGACAGCCGCTATTGTTGGCGTCACGCTCGTCTCGTTCACCATCATCGGCGTTTTTTCGCGCACCGTCGGCCGGAAAAACCCGTACCGCATTAGCTTAGGCTCCGCCATGGTGTTGAACATCGTAGCCACCATTTTGGGGCCGGTGACCAAAATCCTGATCTGGATCGGCAACGTCATCGCCCCCGGCGCAGGATTCCGCGACGGGCCCTACTCGAAAGAAGTCGAGCTGCGCGAAATGGTCGATATCGCCCAAGAACACGGTGTGGTGGAGATCGAAGAACGCCGCATGATTCAAAGCGTGTTCGACCTTGCAAGCTCCATCGCCCGCGAAGTGATGGTGCCGCGCCCAGAAATGCTGTGGATCGAATCCGGCAAAACCGCCGGCCAAGCCACCAGCTTATGCGTGCGTTCGGGGCATTCCCGCATCCCCGTCATTGGTGAGACTGTGGACGATGTGCTCGGCGTGGTCTACCTCAAAGATCTAGTCAAGCAAACCTATTACGACACCGACGGCGGACGCAGCGTGCTTGTCGACGACGTGATGCGGCCAGCAAAATTCATCCCAGATTCCAAGAATCTGGATGCACTGCTGCACGAAATGCAAACCGAACGCTTCCACATCGCCATCCTTATTGATGAGTTCGGTGGCGTTGCGGGCCTGATTTCGATCGAGGATATTTTGGAAGAAATCGTCGGCGAGATTGCCGACGAGTACGATGAGCGCGAAATCGCACCGATTGAGCAATCAGACGATGACCCCAAGGTGTATCGCGTTGTCTCCCGCCTATTCTTAGAAGAGCTGGTGGAGCGGATCTCGGACGACCACGACATCCGGATTCAATTCCCCGAAGAAGTGACGGAACAGGTCGATACCGTGGCTGGCTTGATCGCCTTTGATAAAGGGCGAGTGCCGCTGCCAGGCACTGAGATTGAGTGCGCTGGCTTAAAACTCGTAGCTGAGGGCGGGCGTGATCGCCGCGGGCGCATTAAGGTGCGCTCTGTTGTTGTGACGGTTTTGCCTCCAACTACGGAAGAGGAATAGCCCTCCGCAGGCTTGTTTTTAGAATCAGAGGGAAGGCACCAGTGTAGCGCTGGTGCCTTCCCTCCTTCGCCGATGCAAAAACGTGCATTCTTTGTGAAATATTGGCATTTACTTTTTGTTTTCTTACTACTTTTTGGGCAAAAATTGGTTAATCTTGCGGGACGGCACTGGTGCTATTAATTTGAGGTTTTATACCGTATTAGACCAGTTAAGAGGGGTTTTCTTATGCCACTACAACGCCTTGAACCGTTCAGTCTTTTCCGCCGACAACACTTCACCATCGGCGGGAACCCATCGCAGATTGCCGCCAGCGCACAACCGTGGCGGGAAGTCCAGCAATTACTCGTCCACGGTGCCGGTGAACTCAGCGCCTTAGTGCCCGAAGGATTCGAAGGCAACGTGGGGCTGGCGTATCGTCAAAACATCGGTGAGGCACTGCCCGCGGAGATGAAAGCTGCCGCTGATATCGCTGAACGCATCGCACAGGTGTACACTCAGTACGCTGACGATGTGGCTGGGGCGAATGCAACTATGGACGCCACACAACTAAAAGCTGAAGCTATCCATCAGGAAGTCAATGTTGCGGTTGATTGCGTGAATAAGTCTGAAGACAACATGTCGATTGCAAACAGCATGGGGCAACCTGTATTAATTGCCGCAGCAAAGTCTGCACTTGATGCCAGCATGGCGTTCTATGAAGCGGCGAAATGGTCGTGGGATCAATGCCTTCAGCAAGCTCAAGCACACAAAAATGATTTGCGTTCTCAGGTGCAAGCTCATGAATCTATCCTCGCCGGGGTGGTAGCAAATAGTCGCCTGGGTGCCGTTCAATTGGTGAAACCACCCCGCGAGTTGAGCTTTTTGCGTGTCATTTTGTCCGAACTGATTGAAGTTGCAGGAACCGTGGGAAAGATTATGAACCACCTTGTGCCTGCTGGTCGCACCATCCGTTCTCTCTCAGGGGTGGATGAAGTAGTAGGTGAAATCATGACCGCTGCGGATCAGAATGTGCAACGGCAATGGTCGAGTGCTTTTGAAGAACTAATACAGCTAATTCATCGGGTTGAACGGCAGGCGGCAAAGTTCATTGTGCTCTACCGTGAGGCGGATCTGATGAATGAGAAGGATCTGGCCAATGTTGAGCCGTTAATTGAGGGGCTTTTCCAATCCGTTCTGGCTGATGATAAGCGCACGAAGGTGTTTGTCGATGCAGCGATGAGCTTGGAGGAACGCATTAATCATCTGGGCACGGACAGCCTTTTGTGGGATCCTTACCTAGGTGAGGAGCTCAACCCACAGGTGATCGCTGGGGATATTCGCCGTATGAATAGCAGCATTTCAGACCCATTTTCGATAAATGATGAGGCGGTGGAGCGCAATCAGGTACGTGGGCGAAATTTGGATGATTTAGCTCGTATTCTTACTCAAACTAGTGCAGTTGAAGGACCATTTGGCCCTGGAATGACCTCGCGGATTATTAGCCTTCCTTCGGTCACTGCTGTTGCTGATGATTATGCACCGGGTCCGTTGCAGACGCCTGGCGGTAATTATTTTGCCTTCACTAAGAAGGGATTGCCTATTATCCCGAAGGGCGGTGCGAATTCTGATTATTATGCCAAGGTATCCCAAGATGGCACTTTGACTATGAAGGTCGGGGAGAAGGGCTACGAAAAGGTCTATCCGCGAGTGCCGAAAGGCAAATCTAGTTATCCTAGTGTGATCTACGAGGCTTTTGATGCCGACGCTCGTCGCCAAATCCAGTATGTCGTTTACCCGAATGGGATGATCGTCGAATATACAGTTCCAAGTTCTGGTGAATTTAGTAATCCTGAAGGGATTGTGTTGCGTCCAAGGCAAACACCTGATGGAAATACTCCATTGAGTTACGCTTGGACTACTAGGCAATTCGGTGAACTTCACATTGGAACTCCCGAGCACGGTGACCAGCACTATTATCCTGCAAAGAAAACCTATGATTTTTCAGGTATTAATAAAGCACTGAAGGCGCTTGAACCAATTGGGGTAGTTTCGGGCAATATTAAAGGCGTTGTGGAAGGGCCTTTCGAAAAATTTGTTAATGAAATTGGGGAATCGATGGGTGCAGACAAGGAAGCTGTGGCGAAATATTATGGTTACGCCAAGAAGATACCCCTGGCAGATCCTATGTTGAATGCTGCAAATGGTATTGTTGCTCTCACAGAGAGTGTTGCGACTGGTAGCAGTGTTCCACTTGCTTCGGCTATGGGCAGTAACGCAGGTGGTCTTGTAGGTGGAGCATTAGGCGTTCGATACGGTAGTAAGTTTCTATGGGGTAAGACTCCATGGGGTAGGTTTCTTTTCGGTGCGGCAGGTACCGTAACAGGCTCTTACTATGGGCAAGCGATGGGAGCCGATATGGGGCGAAGGATAGATGACTGGTGGGACGGAACGAAAACCAAATAGTTTGAATTGGAAAACGGACCTGCCCAGATCTTCATCGTGTGCTTACTAGTTAGGGGCGTGGGGTGAAGCTTTTGTTCCTGTTGCTGATGTGAGCAATCACCGATTCATGCTGCTCTGTGCAGTGTTTTTCAAGGGCGGATACACAGCCACTACGACACAACCGCAAGTGTCTACAGTGTGGAGAGGAAACATTTAAGAAGCCATTGCAGTCAAGGCGGTAGTCATTCTCAAGAGCGATCGGTAGCACATTGTTTAAGAATGAAGTGCCGAGGCGAATAGCTGTTTGAAGGGGCATGTTGCTTTGAGTGTAGAACTTCTACACAAGCGATGTGCCCTACTGGATTGTGTACGTAGTAGTAGGCAATGGGATGAATGAAAATTCTTGAACAACGTATATACGATCTGAACATATGAAACACCACTAAGTGTTCATTATGCTTATTGAGTTTCTTTCGCTAGGGTGACATCTTTATAGAGGCGAAACTTATCCAAAGCGCCCTGTGTGACTTTCATTGCTCACATGACAAGGGGTGCCGAAAGCAAACAGGGTTACGAATAGTGCTTGGGAAGAATAGCCGGAGAAAAATATTTTGAACTTGTGAGGAGAACAATGGTTTCGGAAAACATCACTGGTACTGCGCGTGTGAAGCGTGGCCTCGCCGAGATGCTCAAAGGCGGGGTCATCATGGATGTGGTTACCCCAGAACAAGCAAAAATTGCTGAAGATGCAGGAGCCACCGCAGTGATGGCCCTGGAGCGAGTACCTGCCGACATCCGCGCCCAAGGTGGCGTATCCCGTATGTCCGACCCAGACATGATCGAAGGCATCATCAACGCAGTCAGCATCCCCGTGATGGCTAAAGCTCGTATTGGACACTTCGTTGAAGCCCAAGTACTACAATCTTTGGGCGTTGACTTCATCGACGAGTCTGAGGTTCTCTCCCCAGCTGACTACACCAACCACATCGACAAATTCGCCTTCGATGTTCCTTTCGTCTGTGGTGCAACCAACCTTGGTGAGGCACTGCGCCGCATCAATGAAGGTGCTGCAATGATCCGCTCGAAGGGCGAAGCAGGTACCGGTGATGTATCCAACGCAGTGACCCACATGCGTACCATTCGCGCAGAAATCAACCGTTTGCGTTCCATGGCTGAGGACGAACTCTACGTTGCAGCAAAGGAGCTCCAGGCACCTTACGAGCTAGTGCGAGAGGTAGCAGCAAATGGCAAGCTTCCAGTGGTACTCTTCACCGCAGGTGGTATCGCCACCCCAGCGGATGCTGCCATGATGATGCAGCTGGGTGCTGAAGGTGTGTTCGTTGGTTCCGGTATCTTCAAGTCAGGCAACCCAGCACAACGTGCACAGGCAATCGTCCAGGCCACTCAGAACTTCGACGACCCAGCAACCATTGCCAAGGTGTCCCGCGGTTTGGGTGAAGCAATGGTTGGATTGAATGTTGATGAAATTCCTGTTTCCCACCGCCTAGCGGAGCGTGGCTGGTAAATGATTGGGATTCTCGCTGTTCAAGGTGGTGTAGCAGAGCATGAACGCACCTTGGCTAAACTTGGCCGTCAGGTGCGCCTTGTGCGCCGTGTTGAACATCTTGAAGGTTTAGAGGGAATCATTTTTCCCGGTGGGGAATCAACCACCATGTCTAAGCTATTGACGTTGGGTGGATTGTACGAACCACTGAAGGAAAAACTTCAACAAGGACTGCCCGCATTCGGTACCTGTGCAGGAATGATTCTCCTGGCCAACGAAGTCCACGATACGCGACCAGATGCAGTCAGCTTTGGTGCGCTGGACATTAGCGTGCGCCGAAATGCCTTCGGTCGTCAGATCGATAGCTTCGAAGCAGACCTAGACTTCAGCGGAGTCGATCAGCCTGTTCATGCAGTGTTTATCCGTGCACCCTGGGTTGAGCGTGTCGGGCCCAATGTTGAAGTATTGGCTCGCGCACACACGACTGATGGGGAAGGAAACCCCAGCGAGGCGATCGTTGGGGTGCGACAAGATAACGTGATTGCGATCAGCTTTCACCCTGAGGTCACTGAAGATACGGCGATTCACGAGCTGTTTTTGAACATAGTGGATCACAAAGCTCAACGATAGCGGCCTTTTAACAAAGAAGAACGCGAAAAACCACACCACAATTGTTGCACAACCCTAGGGTGAAAAGTCTTAGGATGAGCAATCGTGGTGTGGTTTTCTGCATCTACTTTATGAAGAGTAAATATAGAAATTAGATTAAATATTACTCCTCTATAAATAAGAAGTACATGGGTTTAGTTTAAGAGACTTCTCCCTGTTGCGATTCTTTGCCAAAAGGGCAAACAATGGTGAATTTTATGCTAATGTCTCACATAACGTGCGGGTCATATTTGTGAGCAGGCTATGTTCAAGGCTGCATTCACAAATCCGTGCTAGACAAATTCGCTTTCATCTTCACTTGCGTTCTGAAATGGTTTGACTGCTTCAGGGAATGGGGTGGAGTTTTGTGTGTCGTGGGGGCACGCGGAGAAACCAAAGTGCTAGTTGTGGGCACGATTGGTTTTGGCGGAAAGGCGTTTGTTGTGGAGGTGTGTGATTGATCAAAATGGCCTAGCCTCCTCATCTTGGGGCGCACATTTCAAGTGTCAGCTCTCATCCGTGACCATGTTTTCTCGTAACGTGCTTATGAGCGGTGCGGTTGGTTGATTTAGTCGTGGCAATAACTACTTGGACCTGCTGGTCTTCATGGCATTCGAGCTAATAACTGGGGATAGTGTTGGGTGGGGCATGGAAAAGTGTTGGCAATTGGCACGTATAGGGTGCTACTGGTATTTAAATTAACGTATTGGGATTTTTAACGGAGATGTTTTGATGGATTCTTTAGAAACCTCACGGATTGAGGCGTTTATCTATTCCTGTATTTTGTTGCTTCCAATTTGTGTGTATTATTTTATGGTAAGGCTCGAACCCCTTAAAAGAAATAGTGACTCTGAATTTCGCGCTTGGCAAATGCTCTTCTATTTTTTCGTATGGGCTGCAGTTGGGGTGAGTTTGGCCTTGCTGTACTCTGTCTTTACTGAGAAACCTTTTTGGACGTGGAGCAGTTATGATACATTTTTGCGTGTCCATGCTCCATTCGCATTCGGGTTTGTTTTATTTTTGCGCAGTGGTGGAATATTCAAATATCCTTTGAGCGTACAAGGATTTAAGCCGTTTCTTCGCTGGCTAAAAAAGATCTTCACTGCTTGATGTTCTCGGGAAAACCCTATTCCTAACGCATTGATTGTTCTGAGATATTGTTTGTAAAAGCAAGCGAGTATTTACTATGGAATACCCCCTACCAGACATTTTCATTTTATTTATCCTGGTGGCAATGAGGTTTTCTCACCAGAGTATTTTGCGGGCTAGGTGTAGGACGACTAAAGCAGTTTTTGCGATGGCTGTAATGGTTTTAGGGCATAGTGTTACACGCCGTAGTGCTTTGAGTTGTTTGAGCATGGCGTTTGCTCGTTCTGATGGTGCTCGCAAACCGTTAAGACGACGGTTGTACTCGTATTCGTCATCTGCCAGATTCCTTCCTCTGATCGGTGTGTGTACGTTGTGACCTGCACCAATGTAGCCTTTGTCGGCAAGAACGCAAATATCAACAGTGCTTATTGCATCAAGAACATGCTCACGCGCTGCTGTGATGTCGTGGGTTGATCCAGGAGATACTGAGGATACCCATAGTGGGTACCCACTCTCGTCAGTGAGCACCTGTACATTGCCACCAAATGCCTTATGTTTTCCGGAATACCACAGATCGTGACGGTTTTTCGGGTTCTTTCTCGCTACGCGGTCTGTTCGGATGAGTGTTCCGTCAAGGCAGACGAAAAGATTATTGGCGTCCTTGGCATGGCGTAGTGCGTCGATGAGGGTGGGAGATTTGGCGGAAACAACCCTGAGTGCTTCATGGATGTAGCGGTAGCCTGTGGCTTGTGAAACACGAGCATCACGAGCAATAGTAGCGATACTTGTTGCTTCATAAAGCCAGCGTAGAAGCATAATTGCTTGCTCCCAACACGTTGTGGCACGTTGATGGGGGCGAAGGTCATGTCGACGGCGATGAGCTTGAAGCCAAGCGCTGATGGTACGTGCAGTGGAAATTGGGACGTCAAGTGTGGCAGAATAGCGAAGCACGCGGGAGTTCCTTTCAGTTTGATTTTCCTGTATCAAAAACCATTCTGAGTAAGAACCCCGCGTGCTTTCGTTACGACACACCCACAAAACCCCCAAAACCACAGGTCAGCGTTTCAAACGCATTTCCCCGGTGAGAAAACCTCAATGATTCCCACATTTATTTATGATTTTGCCTTGGAGGGTTTTTGTGGCTTTCGGGAAGTAGATGAATACGAGTACCCGGGGTGGCAATTGCTCTTCTACTGCATTTTGTGGTCTTTCGTCGGGCTGTGCTCAGGACTGTTGGTGTCCACACTGTCCAACTATCCCTTCTGGGAGTGGCGGGAATTTGATAGCCAGCTGCTCATAGTAGTTACTTTCGGTTCAGGGCTTATCACATTCCTACGCAGCGGAGGACTCTTTGTTAATCGCCTCAAAATCAAGGAGTTCAAACCATTCCTCCGATGGCTCTGGCGCGCCCTGCGACCATGAACCTAAAAATAACCCTTGCATCGTGCCAGAGTAAGCAGTGATGGGGACGTGGCGGCGACGTCGATACGCGAAAGCGGGCACGCGGGGAAAAGTTAGTAAAGCGGGACAACATAGGTAAAGATAGAAGCTATGTCGATTCTTTCCATTCAATCCCACGTCTCCTACGGTCACGTTGGCAACTCCGCAGCCGTATTCCCACTCCAGCGCATCGGGCACGAAGTCTGGCCCGTACACACCGTCAACTTCTCCAACCACACCGGCTACGGCGAATGGGGCGGCGAACTCATCCCCGCTACACAGGTACGCGACGTGATCGCCGGCGTAGGCGCACGTGGCGCATTTAGTGGCATCGACGCAATCATCTCCGGCTACCAGGGCGGAAGCGACATCGCTGATGTGATCATCGATGCAGTCGCACAGATCAAAGCAGAAAACCCACACGCGGTCTACGCCTGCGATCCCGTGATGGGCAACGCGAAATCCGGCTGCTTCGTCTCCGAACTCATCCCGCCGCTGCTGCGGGATCGTGTTGTGCCCGTCGCAGACATCATTACCCCCAACCAGTTCGAACTCAGCTACCTGACCGGCGTTGAAGCAACCTGCATTGATTCCACACTCAAAGCTGCTGAGGCGGCGCGCGCCATGGGGCCGAAGACAGTGCTCGTCACCTCCGTGCTGCGCCCCGACCGCGAAGACGGCACCATTGAAATGGTCGTTGTCAACGATGAAGGCGCGTGGAAAGTGCAAACCCCCTACCTTGACACCAAGCGCAACGGTTCCGGCGACGTCACCGCAGCACTGTTCACCGGCCACTATGTGCGCGGGTTCGACGCAGCAAGTGCGCTGGCGAAGACCGCATCGTCGATCTTCGACCTGATCAAGCTCACCCACGAACGCGATTCCCGCGAACTTTTGCTTATCGACGCCCAAGACTACTTCGCTGCACCAGCACTGCAGTTCGAGGTCACCAAAATTGCCTAGTGCTAAGCTTATAAACCACTAGCAGTTTTCTATCGCTTTAAGGAGCCAGGTGAGTTTCACCGATACCCCGGAAGGTTTCCGTTCCGGTTTCATTAGTTTCGTCGGCCGCCCCAACACCGGCAAGTCCACCCTGACCAACGCCTTAGTGGGGCAAAAAATCGCAATCACCGCGAACCAGCCCGAAACAACCCGCCACCCCATCCGGGGATTGGTACACCGCCCCGACGCACAAATCGTGGTAGTAGACACCCCTGGCATGCACCGCCCCCGCACCCTGCTCGGCGAACGCCTCAACGAGGTAGTTAAAGACACCTACGCTGACATGGATCTGATCGCCATTACCATCCCCGCCGATGAAAAAATCGGCCCCGGTGACCGTTGGATCCTCGACAACGTGCGTAAAGTCGCCCCCAAAACCCCCATCTTGGGCATTGTGACCAAGGTGGACAAAGTCAGCCGCGACCAAGTTGCTGTCCAGCTCATGGCGCTGCACGAACTCCTCGGCGGGGAGTCCGAAGTAGTACCAGTCTCTGCAGTCACCGGCGAACAACGCGACGTGCTGCTCGACGTGATTGTCAAGCACCTGCCGGAAGGCCCGAAATTCTACCCCGATGATCACGTCACCGACGACGACACCGAAACCCGCATCGCCGAACTCGTACGCGAGGCCGCACTTTCCGGCCTCCAAGACGAACTTCCACACTCCGTGGCAGTGGAAGTCGATGAGATCCTTCCAAACGAAGAACGCAAAGGTGTACTGGACGTCCACGTCGTCATCTACGTGGAACGTCCAGGACAAAAAGACATCATCATTGGCAAAGGCGGACGCCGCCTCGGGCGGATTATACATAACGCGCTGCCACAAATCAGCCAACTTCTTGGCTCCAAGGTATACCTCGATCTGCGCATCAAAGTTCTCAAGAACTGGCAATCCGACCCCAAGCAGCTTGGACGGCTAGGATTCTAAACCGCAAACCGCACAGCAAAAACCGGCTGTAGCCTTAGACCTTGTGTCCATCACCGCCTGCACTGCGGAGAAAAACACCGCGATATACTTGCAGTGAAAACACAAGTGAAGGCTACAGCCGGTTTTTTATACCCGTGCCACAGCAACCCCATCTCCTCAGTACGCAACAATGGGGGAGTAGGTGGGGGCGTCGACAAGCTTAAAGCAACACCAAGGGAGGACAATGGCCCGCGAATCCTACCGCGTGCAGGGCATCGTCATCCGCACCTACGACTTCGGTGAAGCCGACCGCATCATCGTCCTGCTTACCAAAAACCACGGACTTGTCCGCGGCGTAGCCAAAGGAGTACGCCGCGCCAAATCCCGTTTCGGATCACGACTCCAACCCTTCGTCGAACTCGACCTCACCTTATATAAAGGCCGCAACCTCGAATCCATCACCAGCGCCGACACCCTCAAATTCCTCGCAACCGGCATCATCGAACACCCCGAACGCTACTTCGCAGCCTCCGCCATCCTCGAAGCCACCGAACGGCTCGCCAGCTCCGACATCTACCCACTAACCATCTGGGCGCTGGAAGAAATGCGCAGCGCAGAAAATCCCACCCTCATGCTGGACATCTTCTTACTCCACGCCATGAACATCGCCGGCTGGGCACCCAGCCTCTATCACTGCGCCTCCTGCCAAACACCCGGGCCCCACCATGCCTTTCATCCCGCACCCGGCGGGGCAGTGTGCGTGCACTGCCGGGTGCCAGGAACCATCGAGGTGGACGAAGAAACCCTCCACATCATGTGGCAACTCACCCACAAGCAGCCCGTTGTTGCAATCAGCACCCAGCACGCACGCAACATTCATCGACTCACCGAAGCGCACTTTCACTGGCACACCGAACGCACACTAGCGTCGCTGAAGGTACTGGATCAAGCGTAAAAAATCATTCCGTGGCACAATACTAGGCGTGACTGAACAACTCGTACCACCCCACATCCCGGCAGAATTCATGCCCAAGCACATCGCCTTAGTCATGGACGGCAATGGGCGCTGGGCCACCCAGCGCGGCTTGAAACGCACGGAAGGCCACAAACGTGGCGAAGCCGTACTCGTGGATATGGTGAATGCGTGCCTTGCAATGAACGTCCCACACCTGTCCGCTTATGCTTTCAGCACGGAAAACTGGCGGCGCAGCGTTGATGAAGTTCGGTTCCTCATGGGCTTCAACCGCGACGTGCTCTCACGACGCAAAATGTGGCTGCACGAACAAGGAGTCAAAATACGCTGGGTGGGACGCCGCCCACGCCTGTGGCGCAGCGTGATCAAAGAACTCGAAGCAGCCGAAGAACTCACCAAAAATAACACCCGCATGACCTTATACATGTGCATCAACTACGGTGGACGAGCCGAAATAGTCGATGGTGTGCGTGAGATCGCCCGCCGCATGCACGCCGGTGAACTGCGACCTGAGGATATTTCGGAAAAGAACTTCCACCAGTTCCTTGACGAACCCGACATGCCAGATGTAGACCTATTCTTACGGCCTTCTGGGGAAAAACGAATCTCTAATTTCCTTTTGTGGCAGTCGGCCTACGCGGAAATGGTCTTCCAAAATAAACTATTTCCCGACTACACCCACGAAGACCTATTCCAGGCCGTGGAAGAATATGCCCGTCGTGACCGCAGGTTTGGTGGTACTAAGTGAGTCAACCCACCCCGCGCCAAATTAGGCGCTGGCAACAATATTTGGCGAACGAACGCGCCGAAGCAGCAGTCTATCGTGAACTCGCCCGCAATCGACACGGCGAGCAGCGCGAAATTCTGTTGCGCATCGCCGATGCGGAAGCACGCCACGAAACGTATTGGCGTGACAAACTCGGCAATGAAGTGGGTATGCCCCGCACACCCGACTTCAAAACCCGATTCTTAGCCTTCATGGCGCGACGTTTCGGCACCGTGTTTGCGCTTGCCATGCTGCAAACCGCCGAGTCGCGCAGCCCATACGAAAGCGACGAAGACGCAACCTCGCAAATGAAAGCTGACGAAGCGATCCACGCCGAAGTGGTGCGCGGATTAGCGGCGGAAGCACGGGAAGAGATGAGTGGCACATTCCGCGCCGCAGTGTTCGGTGCGAATGATGGTTTAGTCTCCAACCTTGCGCTCGTTTTGGGTGTGATGGCTTCCGGCGCCGACCCGAAGTTCGTGCTGCTTGCTGGGTTTTCTGGCATGCTCTCAGGCGCGTTGTCGATGGGTGCGGGCGAGTACATTTCGGTGAAAAGCTCCAACGAATTGCTGGAAGCCTCTGCCCCTCACCCTGATGCGGGGCAAAAGATTCCGCTTCTCGACGTCGACGCGAACGAACTCGCGCTCGTCTACCGTGCCCGCGGCATGAGCGAAGATGAGGCAGAAATCCACGCGCAAAAGGTATTTGCCACCTTGGAAAAACACCAGCAGGTTGATCTCATGGACGGCACACATGTCGCACCTGCCCAGGAACTCGGTGGCGCTTGGGGTGCTGCGATGTATAGTTTCTTCTGCTTCGGTGGTGGCGCGCTAATTCCGATCCTGCCATTCTTCTTCAACATCAGTAACCTAACGGCAGGGATTATTGCCTCTATTCTTGTGGGCATTGCGCTGATGGTGACTGGTTCGATTACCGGTGTTCTTTCCGGAAAGCCACCGTTGATGAGGGCATTACGCCAGCTCGGCATTGGCCTCGGCGCAGCGGGCGTGACCTACGCTTTAGGGGCTGCCTTCGGAGTAGCTGTCAACTAAAAACATGTATTGTCGCAGTTCTAGGCGGGGCTGGTGCATGCAACCTTATAACTGTATGCACCAGTATTTATGGCAGCATCATTGACATGCAATAAGTGCTCAGCACCGACTACGCATAAGGCGAAATGGTGACAAGAACGCAACGCACACGTAGTGGCGGGTTACAAGCGGTGCATGGAAATGAAGGATTGAGAGGGGGGGGATAGGATTAAAAAAATGAGGGTGGGTGGGGGAAGAAAAAAATGATAGCTTTTCTTCCCCCACCCACCCTCATGTGGTGCACAACGACAGTGCACAACAAAGGGTGGTGGGGCCTAATCCTTAGACGGTGCAGTTAGCACACAAACCGTAGATCTCAGCATCATGGCCGGTCAGCTGGAAGCCGTGAGCCTTTGCCACTTCCTTAGCCCACTTTTCAACAGGGCCACCCTCGATTTCCACAGTGCGACCGCACTGGGTGCACACGAGGTGGTGGTGATGATCACCATTCAGGCAGTGGCGGTACAGGGTCTCACCGTTAGACATATGCAAAACGTCCACTGCATCAACATCAGTCAGGGACTGAAGGGTACGGTAAACGGTGGTCAGGCCAACCTTGAGATCGCGGTTGGTCAGTTCCTGGTGAATGGTCTTGGCGGAGGCAAAGTTATCCATATCGCGCAGAACAGCAATCACTGCGGTGCGCTGACGGGTGCTGCGTACGCCCAGCTTAGGTACAGAATGTTCCATCGTACGGTTCATAATAGTCTTTTCCCTTTTTATATTTTTTCAGATGCCATGATGTACGGCACAAGGACTGTCAGTTCCCGCAAACCCAACCTCCCTTGTGAACAACACAAGAAAGTTCGGCGAAGGAGGCGTCAAGGGTTGTTGTGTAACACCGCATCCGAGAGTTTTAGTGAAAAACAAGCTTTCGATGGTCGCGTGTAACGTGCGCTCACGACAGAACCACAATCTAAAACAACATAAGTAAAACTTAGATAAAGCCCAAATTTTTGATTATGTTGATATGGAAACAGTTTTCACGAAACCTTGTGATGTTTTCCACCTTAGATGTCTAGTTTCAATAGCGCAAAGATTATTTCTGCAGATTGTGGCAAGTTTCTTGGGTCTCAAAGTCTTTAAGCTGGCATTTTAATGAAAACATGAACGTCGTTCTGTGAGCAAGCTCACTGCAAAAGTGGGAATATAAAACCTTACAACCGGAAACTATTGCAAATATGCAGGATACTGCACTTCTTTTCCGGCTTAGCCCAGATTTTTCATGGGGTGGGTTTGGTGGTGGTGGGTTGGGGTGGTGTGTTTGTGGGGTTGGTTGGTTCACCTTCGCCCTTTGATTCGTGGTTTTTAGGGCAAGGTGTGCGTCCATAAAGTTGTGTGGGGTTTGGGGGTTGGGGTGTGCCTGCAGTGTGGCTGCCAGATCGCGTGTGTGGGCCTAGGGGTGTTAGGGTTTTCGTTTCTTCCAGCGTGGCTGTAGAAGGCTCTGGGTGTAGCCAATAAGCGTGACCAGTGTGTGGGTGTGGGGGTTGTGCTGGTCAAGCTGGAGGATGATGCGTCTGCTGCTTGTGGTGATTTTTGATGCAACCGCAACAAACCTTACACGGATAGTCTTCGGCACCCATGTCCACCAAGGCTTGCTTGTTTCTTGGTGTGAATGATCTTTGTGGTGGCAGGCGTCGATGAGTTTCGTCCAGGTAAGAAGTTGGTGGGATAGTGCAACGATCAAACACCAGATTTGGTTCGCCCCGAATTGTTTAAACGGCAGTTTACTAAGGCCTTGGTCTTTGGTGTCTTTGATGTGTTGTTCACATAAAGACCGATTACGGTAGCAGTAGTCAATGTGTTGAATATTCCCAATAAGGTTCGTTACGCACAGTTGGGCGCGAACACCATGTTGGTTGAAAAGACTGTGTTGGCACCCTGGGTGGGGTGGTTCGATTCGTGCGATAACACGCATATCCTCGGGGTAGTCAGCTAGAAGATTCACCAAAGGTTGGTGCTCATCTATATTTGCGGTGCGCAGTAGTCCGGTGATGTCTTCAAGGAAATGGTTCTCATCACAAACCAGATCCCCTGAAGCACGCACAATCGGCACCCGAGTATCCCACCGATCACAGTCTTTGCCTGTGTGAGCACTGGTTCCCAAGTGTTGTGTATCAGCGTTGGTTGTTTGTTGGGATTGAAGGTGATGGTCAAGGGTGATGCGCGCTGTCGGCGGGGCGGAATAACCCAGAACATACCCAAGGTTGTGATCGTTGAGGAAACTGATGAATTTCTTTGTCCCACCAGCACTGTCAGCACGGATGACTAATCGTTTGCCCCAGGGTTGACCATCACTGTGATCAGGCAGGGTGGCAAGAATCTCGTCAACAAGCTGGCAGTGATCACGAATTGTGTTTGCCCCGGCATTTCCTGGTCGAAGCAGGCAGTTAAGAAACTCCCCACCAGGCAGACCGATGCTGGTGTAATCAATAAAGGCACATAACGGGTGGAAACCAAAGCCTTTCTTATAGGTAGGCGTCGCGTTTTCCTTATCGGAATGTGCGGTAATCAACGTGGCATCAATATCGATAACCAGTGGTTGTTCAACTGTTGCCACCCGATGCGGAGCGTGATCACCTAACAAATCCCACACCCTAGTGCGAGCTTGTTTCGCTGCGTGGATAAACCCTTCTCGCACATGCTCGCTGGTATCTGCATATTCTGTGATCCGCCGCCATGCGGTTGTCACTGACGGTAACGATTTTGATGCTAACGCGGTTGAAACAGAAGAAAGCAAGGTGATGTCGTGGACATCATCCCCACCAGCAATCAACGATAAAGCCAGATTCACCCACACATCCCCTAACGTGTGCGTGAGCCCAGAACGCGGCAAAGCGGAATCAAGGCAGTCACTTATTCCCACCAATTCGGCTACGTGAGCAAACGGTAACACCCCCGCACCGGATACAAGATGAGAACAGCTAGCAACCCGTGGAATGTATGTGGTAGTCTTCACCTTGAAAGTGTTTCTTTCTGCCTAGATTATTGACTTCAAAACATCTCTATTCTAGCAGGTCAAGAAGCACTTTCTTTACTTTTTGCTCACCTTTTCACCCCACACCCATGAAAAATCCGGGTTAGGGTACCGAAAATGTGAACAAACAGTCGCGAAACGTGACAAAAAGCTAAAGACAACCTAGACAAACGCCAACATTGTTCCGACTTTAGGTAAGCCTATGACTCAAGAATCGGACATAATCGGGCAGTAGTTTCGGACTTAAGGGGGGCTCGCAGACGAAAATAAATGATCCATTAAAAACAGAGTTTGAGTGCGGGTGCAAAACTCGACACTCAAGCATGCCTCAATCTGGCTGAAATTGTGCCGAAAACTCAGTGATATCGAGCGAGATTGGATAGATGGGTTGGGAAAAACTAATTAACTCGTAAATGCTTCAATGGAAAAACTTTTAGTTGCCCCCAATGTGTCACTGTGATCAATATCAATAAAGGCAGTAAGCCGGTAAAGGATTCACAGTAGGGGAGTAGGTTAACCCTTGGGCGCTAAGAGGGTAAGCGCAAAGATATCACCTTGCATTAGCCCCGAGCTGTACCGTTCTACTGCTGGGTGGTAGAGCAACTGGTAGAAATTGCAGGTTGAAAGAACATTGCTTCTGTAACGTAGCTGTACTCAACTGTGTCTAGCTCAGCTGCACACGCCATTCCAACACCACATTAGAGCTGACATATCTGCCATGAATGTGGAAGACAGCCCCCACCTGTTTTTATTCGAATCGCGCACATGGCGATGTGAAGTTATGCGCACTAATGATTAAGGAAGAGCGTTAGCAACAAAGGCGGGGAGTGGTGACACTTCGCGGTGCACACGATGTAAAAAGGAAAAGGTGAGCGGCGCAGGCAGGTGAAGGACGGGGCGACGTCGATCCGCATGCGGTGTATAGGTCTCGAAACTGATTAAAAGTTGGGGCAGTTTAGAGGTTACGGACGCTAAGCAAGGGCGGTGTTCCTATGGGTTAGGCAGCGTGGCAGGCATTGGAGTCTTTGTTGATAATTCCCAAAACGCCTGGACAAGCTAGTTTATAGGTAATTAGGCGACCGCTGCGGGTACAGTCAACAATCTTAGTTTCACGTAGAACGCGCAAGTGCTGGCTGATCAGTGGCTGGCTGCTGTTGAGCTTTTCGACGATCTCATACACGTAGTGTTCGCGAGTGGAGAGAATGTGGATGATCTGCAAACGGATCGGAGAGTCAAGTGCCTTAAAAAACTCGGCGACATTTGCCAACTGTGGAGGGGCGAAAGGATCTGGTGCAGGGGTCTCGGAAGTGTACATGGACGTGGCTTTCTTCTTTTCAAGGGATTACGGGAGGCAATTCCGCATCCAATGGGGAAAAGGGAGCGGAACTGCTTCCATCCGGAGCATGCGACAAAAGCTACGATCCGTGTTTTCTTGTATAAATATATGCCCATGTAGTTATATATTTTTTAGTCTGAACGGTTCGGTAACTTTTGTACAGCTGTACATAATAATCTGATGAAGAAGCATTCGTGCGACTTTTATTGAATGTGAGCGCTCTCTAAGTGTGTTGTGTCAAATGAAAATGTGCTTTGTGCTGCTATTTTTCTAGCGCGGGGGGGTGTTCATTGCTTCACATCTTGAAAAATCTTTAAATTTTCCTAAATTTTACCCCTTAATGTGGGTGTTATGGATTGATCAAGTCTTTCGGTTCATGAGATTTTCCTTGATCGAGGGTGCAGAAATTCCCGCTTTTTACGTTAGTCAATGGTCAAAATGTTGCACAATCTTGAGCATTGGGAAAGTTTGGCGATACGTGATTGAACTAACTAACCCGGATTTTTCATGGGTGTGGGGTGAAAAGGTGAGCAAAAAGTAAAGAAAGTGCTTCTTGACCTGCTAGAATAGAGATGTTTTGAAGTCAATAATCTAGGCAGAAAGAAACACTTTCAAGGTGAAGACTACCACATACATTCCACGGGTTGCTAGCTGTTCTCATCTTGTATCCGGTGCGGGGGTGTTACCGTTTGCTCACGTAGCCGAATTGGTGGGAATAAGTGACTGCCTTGATTCCGCTTTGCCGCGTTCTGGGCTCACGCACACGTTAGGGGATGTGTGGGTGAATCTGGCTTTATCGTTGATTGCTGGTGGGGATGATGTCCACGACATCACCTTGCTTTCTTCTGTTTCAACCGCGTTAGCATCAAAATCGTTACCGTCAGTGACAACCGCATGGCGGCGGATCACAGAATATGCAGATACCAGCGAGCATGTGCGAGAAGGGTTTATCCACGCAGCGAAACAAGCTCGCACTAGGGTGTGGGATTTGTTAGGTGATCACGCTCCGCATCGGGTGGCAACAGTTGAACAACCACTGGTTATCGATATTGATGCCACGTTGATTACCGCACATTCCGATAAGGAAAACGCGACGCCTACCTATAAGAAAGGCTTTGGTTTCCACCCGTTATGTGCCTTTATTGATTACACCAGCATCGGTCTGCCTGGTGGGGAGTTTCTTAACTGCCTGCTTCGACCAGGAAATGCCGGGGCAAACACAATTCGTGATCACTGCCAGCTTGTTGACGAGATTCTTGCCACCCTGCCTGATCACAGTGATGGTCAACCCTGGGGCAAACGATTAGTCATCCGTGCTGACAGTGCTGGTGGGACAAAGAAATTCATCAGTTTCCTCAACGATCACAACCTTGGGTATGTTCTGGGTTATTCCGCCCCGCCGACAGCGCGCATCACCCTTGACCATCACCTTCAATCCCAACAAACAACCAACGCTGATACACAACACTTGGGAACCAGTGCTCACACAGGCAAAGACTGTGATCGGTGGGATACTCGGGTGCCGATTGTGCGTGCTTCAGGGGATCTGGTTTGTGATGAGAACCATTTCCTTGAAGACATCACCGGACTACTGCGCACCGCAAATATAGATGAGCACCAACCTTTGGTGAATCTTCTAGCTGACTACCCCGAGGATATGCGTGTTATCGCACGAATCGAACCACCCCACCCAGGGTGCCAACACAGTCTTTTCAACCAACATGGTGTTCGCGCCCAACTGTGCGTAACGAACCTTATTGGGAATATTCAACACATTGACTACTGCTACCGTAATCGGTCTTTATGTGAACAACACATCAAAGACACCAAAGACCAAGGCCTTAGTAAACTGCCGTTTAAACAATTCGGGGCGAACCAAATCTGGTGTTTGATCGTTGCACTATCCCACCAACTTCTTACCTGGACGAAACTCATCGACGCCTGCCACCACAAGGATCATTCACACCAAGAAACAAGCAAGCCTTGGTGGACATGGGTGCCGAAGACTATCCGTGTAAGGTTTGTTGCGGTTGCATCAAAAATCACCACAAGCAGCAGACGCATCATCCTCCAGCTTGACCAGCACAACCCCCACACCCACACACTGGTCACGCTTATTGGCTACACCCAGAGCCTTCTACAGCCACGCTGGAAGAAACGAAAACCCTAACACCCCTAGGCCCACACACGCGATCTGGCAGCCACACTGCAGGCACACCCCAACCCCCAAACCCCACACAACTTTATGGACGCACACCTTGCCCTAAAAACCACGAATCAAAGGGCGAAGGTGAACCAACCAACCCCACAAACACACCACCCCAACCCACCACCACCAAACCCACCCCATGAAAAATCTGGGCTAAAGAAAAAAGTAAAGTGTAAGAGGCTGTAAAAAGTCTGCCGCAAGGTAGCTTCTGCTGCAGGGTGAATGAAATCTTTTTTTTAAAAATCCCCAATTTCTGTCAGAGGGCAGTAGCCTATTCAAGGGTGGGTATGGGGCGTAAAACCATCTAGAGATGCTGCGGTGATGGAACGGTGATACAACCCCGTGGCGACATTCTTCACAATTGTTAGTAAGGTAGAGAAATGCTGTCAGACACCATTGCGATATGTTGCACGCATTTTGCGCTGTGTCGTGGAGGAATTATGAGTCTGGGAGTGTTTTGTGATTTGTTGGACCGGCTCATGGACGCCATTCATGGAGTTCCGGAACTAACCCACCATACCTTCAAGGAGATTGTCACCCATTATGGCTAAAACTAATGTCATCGACACCGTCGTTAACCTCTGTAAGCGTCGCGGACTCGTTTACCCTTGTGGTGAGATCTACGGTGGTACCCGTTCCGCTTGGGATTACGGCCCACTGGGTGTTGAGCTGAAGGAAAACATCAAGAAGCAGTGGTGGCGTACATTCGTCCAAGCTCGCGCCGATATGGTTGGTCTCGATTCCTCCATCATCTTGCCCCGCCAGGTTTGGCATGCATCTGGGCATGTCGATACCTTCACTGACCCACTGGTTGAATCCCTGCACACCCATAAGCGTTATCGTGCAGATCACCTGATTGAGGCTTATGAGGCAAAGCATGGGCACAAGCCTGAAAATGGCCTTGCTGATGTTCCTGACCCAGAGACTGGCCAGCCAGGTGCATGGACTGAGCCACAGCTGTTTTCCGGTTTGATGAAGACCTACCTCGGCCCTGTTGATAACGAGCAGGGTTTGCATTACATGCGCCCAGAAACTGCTCAGGGTATCTTCATTAACTTCAAGAATGTTGTCACCACATCCCGCATGAAGCCTCCTTTCGGCATCGGGCAGGTGGGTAAGGCTTTCCGTAACGAGATCACTCCAGGTAACTTCATTTTCCGTACCCGCGAGTTTGAGCAGATGGAGATCGAGTATTTCGTTCCTCCTGCACAGGCACAAGAGAAGTTTGACGAGTGGGTTCAGGCTTGCTGGAACTGGTTCATTGATCTGGGTATCAAGGAAGAAAACATCCGTCAGTTTGATGTTCCGGAAGATGAGCGCGCGCACTACTCTGCCGGCACTATTGACTTTGAGTACCGTTTCGGTTTCCAGGGTAATGAGTGGGGTGAGCTGATGGGCGTGGCTAACCGTACTGATTACGATTTGGGCTGCCACATTGAGCACTCTGGTGAGGATTTGTCTTTCTTTGACCAGGCGTCGGGCGAGCGTTATGTTCCTCACGTAATCGAGCCTTCTTTCGGTCTGACTCGTGCGATGATGGCATTCTTGTGTGATGCTTATCATGAGGATGAGGCTCCGAATGCTAAGGGTGGTGTGGATACTCGTGTGGTGCTGAAGCTGGATCGTCGTTTGGCTCCTGTGAAGGTTGCTGTTTTGCCGCTGTCGAAGAAGGACACCTTGATTCCTACTGCGGAGAAGCTTGCTCACGATCTGCGTCAGCTGTGGAATGTTGATTATGATTTGTCGGGTGCGATTGGTCGTCGTTACCGTCGCCAGGATGAGATTGGTACTCCTTTCTGTGTGACTGTTGATTTTGATACGCTCGAAGACGGTGCGGTTACTGTCCGTGAGCGTGACACGATGCAGCAGGAGCGCGTGAAGATTGATGAGCTGCAGTCGTACCTGGCTGCGAGGTTGATTGGTTGCTAAATGAAGTATTCAGTGTGGTCTGATCGCTCGGTTGAGCATGGTGTTCCAAGCGCCCATTTGCATGATGATGCAGATGAGTCTCGTGCGGTGTTTCCGCTGGATGTGGCGCAGCATCCTGTAGCTACTGTTGGGCAGGGTTCTTGGGAGTTGAAGGCGGATAAGCATTCTCTCACTGCGATGTTGCCGGATGGTCGGGTGTTTCAGGCCACTACTGGTGCGAAGCCGTTTGGGCGTTCGAAGCGTATCGACGTCGACTTGGCGGGCGTGTCCGTTGCGGCTGTGAATGAGGCTGGTCAGGACTGGGTTTATGTGGATTCTGCGGACGAAAAGTTGGGCCAGTTTTCTGGTGGCAATAATGGTGTGCGCAAGTCCATTACTGAGTTCGAAGTGTCTTCGTTGAGTGATGAGCAGAAGGTGTTTCTTTCGTGGGTGACTAAGACCGCTCTTGAAGCGAAGATGCTGTCGGGCACTTTGGTTTTGACTATCTGCTTGTTACTTGTGATTCCGATTGTGATCTTTGGGCTTGTCTAAATGATCCGCGTGATTTGGGCCAACAATGTTCTTCGGACTGAGTCTGGGGAGGTGTTGGCCCATGTTCGTGCTGATGTGCTTGAGGTGGGTAAAGAACGCCTGTTGATTGAGTCTGCTGTGGGGGTGGGGCTTGGTTTTCGGATGCGGGCGACGAGCACTCGGGGCAAGATTTTTACGTTGACTAAGTCGAGTGTGAGTACTCGTGTGCTGAAGGCGAATTGTCATGGGCGCCGGTATGTGGTGCAGCGGGAATCATGGCGTAGTCGGCGTCGAATTATTGTCAACGCTCAAGGGGAAAAGGTGGGCGTTGTCTATCCACGGGGGTTGAAAGAAGTGGTACTGGAGACCAATAATTCGGTGCCTGTGATTGATCAGGTGTTTCTTTCTTACGGGGTTGCTGTTGTTGATACCGGCGCAGGCAATCTGCGCTATTAATACACTCCGTTGCTAGGTTTTGCCCTAGCTTTCCTTAGAAATTGAGCAAGCGATTGGTTGTGGGTGGGGGCTGTGGGGTTAGTTTTCACCACAGAAAATAGTTCTAAGCATAGCGCCACAACACTTGTGTATTCCTCAAAAGGATTTACTCTCCTACCGCTTTGGGGGTGGTGTGTTTTACCCCCGTGGGAACGGGAATGGTGTTTTTCCAGTCCTATATAAATGAAGAGCTTTTCCTTGCCCATGGTTTTGTCCGTAACGCTGTGTGAAGGAGGGTGTATGAAATCACGCACAGCACTACTACCACTGGTGATCAGTTCTGCTCTTGTGGTGGTTGGGTGTTCTCATTCATCGACCACTCAGGCTGCATCGACAACTGTTGTTTCTTCGTTGGTGCCGACCCCGAATCCTACTGTGGTGCCTGATCTATGGTATCGACCCGCAATGATCCCGCTTCCCCCGGATCGTGAATATACGGAAGGGTTCGATCCGAGTAATCGCACGCAAAAACTCTACAACCCGTGTGATGAGTTGACTGCTGAAGAGCTCGCAGAGTTAGAGCTGGAAAAAATAGGACGTACGCGTACTGAATCAACGTTGTTTGATTGTGGGATGGAGGTGCTTGGGCAAGACGGTGGTTATAACGTCACTACGCATCTTGCGACCTATGCCCATATCAAAGAGCGTGGGCTGATTATTGATGCGACGTTCCCGGATGTCGATGACCGCGTGTATTTCAGTCACATCCGGCACGATACTGCCGATCATTGCGATGCTGCTGTGAGCACTGAAAATGGGCGTTTGAGCATCACCTACAAATATCGCGAAAAAGAACCATTACCGAAAGACGAGCTGTGTCGTCGTGCCTATGAAGTTATGCAAAAACTACGTGTCAAAGGAGGATACCGATGAACTCTCGACCCATCGTGTTTTCACCTCGAAGCACCTGCCTGTTTTTAGAAAAGTACTAGCACTCTTATCGCTTTGGGGGTGGTGTGTTTTACCCCCCGTGGGAACGCGGATGGTGTTTTTCCAGTCCTATATAAATGAAGGGTTTTTCCTTGCCCCTAGTTTTGTTTACAACGCTGTGTGAAGGAGGGTGTATGAAATTACGCACAGCACTACTGCCACTGGTTATCAGTTCTGCTCTTGTGGTGGTTGGGTGTTCTCATTCATCGACCACTCAGGCTGCATCGACAACTGTTGCTTCTTCGTTGGTACCGACTCCGAATCCTACCGTGGTGCCTGATCTATGGTATCGGCCGGCAATGATCCCGCTTCCCCCGGATCGTGAATATACGGAAGGGTTCGATCCGAGTAATCGCACGCAAAAACTCTACAACCCGTGCGATGAGTTAACTGCTGAAGAGCTCACAGAATTAGAGCTGAAAAAAGTTGTAGAAACTGCTACCGCAGGTTCAACGTTGATTGATTGTGGGATGGAGGTGCTTGGTCAAGACGGTGGTTATAACGTCACTACGCATCTTGCGACCTATGCCCATATCAAAGAGCGTGGGCTGATTATTGATGCGACGTTCCCAGATGCCGATGACCGCGTGTATTTCAGTCACATCCGGCACGATACTGCCGATCATTGCGATGCTGCTGTGAGCACTGAAAATGGGCGTTTGAGTATCACCTACACATATCGGGAGAGAAAACCATTACCGAAAGACGAGCTGTGTCGTCGTGCCTATGAAGTTATGCAAAAACTACGTGTCAAAGGAGGATACCGATGAACTATCTGTACTTGAATCTAAGCCAAGTTCGTGACAGTATCAACGAACTAAAATCCATCAAAAAAGCTGTTTCTATGGCGTCAAACTATCCAGTCAAAGGGTTGCTTGATGGGTTTTCAACGGTCAGTGGTTTAGACCACATGGGTCGGTACCACGGGCAAGCCCTTGATGGGGCTGCTGGTAGCGCGAAAGAAATGCTCGAAGCATTTGAACGCCAGATCGACTGGTTAGAACACAACCTTCAAGCTTGTTATGATGCGAATGTTGAAATAAACCAGTTCGTCACAGAAGATATCTACGCGATCGAACACAGTGGCACACCTGAGTACACCCCAGTGGTGTTCCCCACCCGCCCTGAGTTAGGGTTTGCACCCTTTGATTTCCCCGAGCCAATAACATCAAAAGCTGCGTCATTAGAAAGCCTGCAAGAAGCATTGCTTGCAACCAATAACGCAGCAGCTATCGAAGCAGCAGATATCTGGACAGACATATCAAATCGTGTGATGGATATTAGTGCGCGGCTTCGTCGTGTCGCTGGTGATCTTGCAGAGCATAATTACGGTGAAGTATTTGAAGCAGCAGCATCACGAATCCACGAGATGTCCGCCACAGGGATCAACTTCGCCACCAACGCTGATGTTATGGCTACGTCAGTACGACACCTATCAACCATCGCGCCTGCCTACGCTCAAAGCGTTGCCGGTGCACTAGCAAGTGTGCATGTGGTTGGTGCCCACCCATCAGCAATAGCGATGAAAAAACAACTCGAAGAAACCTACCTCGTAGGGTTCAAAGAAGCACTAGGCAGCACACTTGTATCATCCATGCCAGGTGTGCGAAACCTCATGGATGCACCCGAAATAGGATCTGGTGGCGGGAGCACCGGAGGGTTTACAAGCCCAGGGCACACAGGTGGTGGGATAACCCGCAGCGGACACACCGCACAAAACATGGGGATTGATCCGCACCTACAAGCCCACAAAGTCCTCGATGACATTGCAGCCCAACAAGCATCCCTCGGGTTTGACCCAAACGTGGTCAACCCAGTAAATATGCACCAATACCCCGGTGGTGTTAATAGCCTGGGGGCAAGGACCCACACCTGGGGATCAGGACAAACCAACCACGGTGGATCAGGACAGGGATTTACCCCTGCTGCAACACACGCAAACACCGGCAGTACCTGGGGCACACCAGGAACCGGACACAACACTGCTACTGGTACTGGTGCTGGGAGTGGTGTTGGTGCTGGAAGTGGTGCGGGCGCTGGTGCTGGTGGGCGTGGATCATCAGGTGGAATAAATTCTGGTGGTACACGAAGTGGCGCTGGTGGCATGTACAGTACCGGTGGGCTGCGCAGCGGCGCAGGTGGAACAGGCTCTGGTTCCGGATCAGGATCGGGCTCTGGTTCTGGTGGTAGTCGAGGTGGTTATCCAGGTGGTGGATCACAGTCAGGAACAGGTTCTGGGAACGGTAATGGAACACCAGGAACTGGTGGAACAGGCACACAAGCTGCCGGTTCAACTGGTCGTGGATCAACCATGGCAGGCGGGGCACCCATGGGCGGTGCTGGTGGTGGTGCTGGAGGTCGTGAAAATCGACGGCGGACTAATCCACGCACCCGACGCACAGGGGTCAAAGGAGTACTCCAACAAGCAGAACGCGACAAAAACCTCCTCGACCTTTTAGGCGAAGCACCCAAAGTAGTCCCCCGCGTCATCGGCGCAGACGTCTTCAAACCCCGCCACGAACGCGACAAATAACAACACACAACGCCCCTGCTTTCCGTATAAGAAAACAGGGGCGTTTTTGGTGAAAAACTCACAACAGTTCCACCCAACAACTTCGGCTTAGACGCTGACACAATCATGACGTCGGCAAGCAGCTGAAGCCCCGCTCGTGGTCGAAAGCAACCCACCTGTGTTGTTCACAACTATAGGGCAGTAGCGTTGCGCGAAAGTGCGTGGCTTAGAAGCTACCGCCACGAGACCCACCGCCGCCAAAGCTGCCACCGCGGGAACCGCCACCACCAAATCCGCCGCTGAAACCACCACCATGACGGTGACCAGAGTTCAGCAGCTCATTAATCACCATGCCGGCAATCATCGCACCAGTGGTGTTATTCGAAGAGGAATGGCGACGACGGTAATCATCATCGTCACGCTGCGCCAAACGCATCGCCTGCTGCGCCAAGCTTGCAGCCTCACGGGCAAAATTGATAGCCTCACGCGTATTCTTATTCCGATTCACCTCAGCTTGAGCAAACGCGCGCTCAGCCTCAGCCAACTTCGTACGCGCACCCGCCTTAACCACGCGACCACGAGCCGAAATGAAATCTTGGGCAGCCCGGATCTGAGCCGTAGCCACACCAGATTGCTGCGTATACACCTGCAACATGCGCTCATGGCTTGCAGTGCCCTGACGCAACTGATCAAGAAGCTCATCCAACTGGGCATCAATATCAGTCAACGTCGCCCACGTGGACAGCGGATCATCCGGATTGATTTGCTCCACCGCAGTGCGGGCGCGGGCAATCGTGCCATCCACCAAATCCCAATTCATGGCAGTGCCCAATGACTGTCCCTTCGCCCGAATCGCCACAGCCTCGTCGATTTCCGATTGGACTTCCTTAACCAGCTCAGGAATACCCACCTGGGCGCGAGTAATATCCGCTTGGGCGTTTTCAATCGCTGCCAACATCTGATCCGCCTTCGCCGCAGCCTGCTCCGCCAAGCGCACGGCGTCGACAAGCCCACCCTGCTCACCCGCGGGGCGCGCAAGCAACGTGCGGGAAAGATCGAGCTGGCGATTCGCCTCATCCAGCGCAGCCTGAGCAAGCTGAACATTATCCGCAATCGGGGCAATCATCGGCGCAGAATAGTCGCTCTTCAGTTGCTCCAACAGCACTGATGCCGCAGGCATGCGAGCCGTAATATCCACCGAAGCCTGCGTCACCTTATCTAAAGCAGCGGGGGCATTCACCAACAGATCACGCAGCTGGGCAAAATTAACC
The DNA here is from genome assembly GCF_030408755.1 of Corynebacterium felinum. Classification (NCBI taxonomy): domain Bacteria; kingdom Bacillati; phylum Actinomycetota; class Actinomycetes; order Mycobacteriales; family Corynebacteriaceae; genus Corynebacterium; species Corynebacterium felinum. Next base: position 2,264,983 of record NZ_CP047209.1, on the reverse strand, counting down.
GCCTCAGCATCAAGCGCATCATCAGCCTGACCACAAGAAGAAATGATCTCCACCAGCAACGCCCGGCGCTCAATCTCGCCCGCGAACTGCTGAGTGTCAAGGCGCTGCTTCAACCCAAACGCCTTCTGCAGCGTCTGAGTTGAATGATTCATCGCACGAGTAAAACTCCGAGTGCGCTCAGCACCAAACTCCGCAATCGCAATATCAAGCTCAGCACGGGCATTCTTAATCGACTCATCCGTGCTCACCAACTCCTCCTGAGCCAAGGACTCCAACGTGTCCAACGGCAATCGTGCAAGCGAAGACGAATCAGCCGGATCCAAGGAACGTGCCTGCTCAAGTACCGCCAAAGAATCCTGCTTGCGACGCCGACGACTTGCAACATACAACCCGCCGCCGGTCGCCCCCAACGCACCTAAGCCAGCCACAGTCCACAACGCGGAACCAGTGCTCTGCCCAGACGATGCCGCAGAACCCGAGGTAGCAGAACCCGGCTGCGAATCGGACACCGCACCACCACCAGCGTTGCTGGCGGCGTCGAGAAGCCCAATGGCAGAACCCGCGAAATCACGCTGCGCTAACGGCTGGGAAGACGCATTCCACATGCGATCCAAATCAGCATCACTAAAGCCTGAACCACCAGTAAAACCAAACTGGTTTGTGCTCACAGCCATCACCACATCGTTCGGGCCCGCCCCAATTCGATTGAGTACCTCCTCCGTCCAACGCTCGGGTGTCAGACCATCAAAATCATTGACCAACACTAAACGGAACTGCCCACCAGTTTCCATCGAATACGCAGCCGCCGCATCCGTGATCTTGTCTATTTCTTCAGGGCTTAACTGGCCCCGCAAGTCAGTGACAATATCCGAATACGCCTCAGGAGCCTCAGCTAAATACGAAACCTGCTGGGCATGCGCGACAAAAAGAGGGGCTGCCAACACACCACAACAAGTGGCGGCGCCACAGCAACCGACGGTGGCAAGAAAAATACGTCCAAAACGGGAGTTCATACTTTCACAGAATACCCAACCACGACACAAAGCAAGTTTTTTTAAACTGCACAACACGCACCAGGAAGCAACGGAAAGCCGCTCGCACATCCCCAAACGCCACATAAGCGCGAAAAGATGCGCAAAAACGCAACCGCACGCCAACAGGGGATTAGACTTGCACACTATGAACGCATTCCCAGCGCATACACGCCACAACCTGCTGCCTACTCGCACGCGGCGACGTCACACACATGGGGGTAAGGTGGCACTAAGCTTGGCCGTTCTCGCGCTTTGCCCAGCGGCGCTGGTGCTGGTGCGCGGGAGGATTCGGCCGAAGAATCGGCGCGGGCGCTTTAACACAATTCTTGTGTTCGGGACCGCGCAATATAACGGTGTGCCGTCCCGCCAGTTCGCAGGCAGGCTGCGGTGGGCGCAGCAGCTGTGGCAGATGCACGAATATCAAACAGTGGTCACCGTGGGTGGAAAGTTGGACGGTGACGCCTACACAGAAGCAGCGGTGGGGCGAACATTTTTGGTGCAAAACGGCGTCGATCCCGACTGCTTAATCATGGTGGAGGAGGGCAATGATACTCGTTCCTCGCTTGAGGCTGCTAGGGAGCATCTCACCGGCCGGGTGTTGATTGTCACCGACCCGCAGCATAGTGTGCGTGCCGAGCTGTGTGCCCGCTTACTGGGCATCGATGCGGTGAGTTCACCCACCCCGCATAACCGAGTGACGATGTTTAGCGTGATGCACGAGCTTGGTGGTCTCATGGTGTTAGGCATCGAGTTCGTTGCCGGTTTTCGTGCGGCGCGAGCTGTGGAAGATGCGTGTCGACGCCTCCAAGGCGTTCTGCGACCCAGCCGGAAAGCCCGTCACGAGCAGATGAGAAAAATGACGGCCTAAAATATGATGCGTGGCTTGGCGAGGGCACAACACTCCGGTATTTTCCCACCTCCCCACATAGGTACATCAGGATTGCTACCTTTAATGACGTCGGTGACTTTCACGAGTGTGAACTTTTGTCGCATGAAAACTCATGATCACTGCGTGGGCGCGCTAGGGTAGGCTCAGCGGCGTGGTGAATAAGGCTTCCTGGTAGGATTCCTGCCGGAATCGGTGAGTTTGTTGTTTCTTGCCAGTGTTTATAGTGCTGCTTCGTTGTGGAAAGATAGAGAAAAATTAGCGGATTTAACTACCAAACCTCGGACTGGGAACGTCGGTGCGCAGAAACCGATAAACACAGCACTCTTGTTGCCCACGATGATGAACGCGGACCCTTTGCCAGGGATCGTGCGCGGGTGCTGCATTCGGCAGCATTGCGTCGACTCGCAGACAAAACCCAAGTAGTGGGGCCACGGGATGGGGATACCCCGCGCACCCGACTTACGCATTCGCTGGAGGTTGCCCAAATTGCCCGCGGAATCGGCTCGGCCCTAGGGTTGAATCCCGACCTGTGTGAAATGGCGGGACTGACTCACGATATTGGGCACCCGCCCTATGGGCACAATGGGGAACGGGCGTTGAATGACGTCGCCGCTGACTGTGGCGGGTTTGAAGGAAATGCCCAAACCTTAAGGATTCTCACCCTGCTCGAACCTAAGGTAGTGGATGAAACCGGCCATAGCTTCGGGCTTAATCTCACCCGCGCCGCCCTTGACGCTGCGTGTAAATATCCTGTGACTCACACGCGTACCGACGGCGGCACCAACAAGAAATACGGCTGCTACGACGAAGACGCCCACATCCTCGACTGGGTGCGGCGCGGGCATGACGATCAACGCGCCAGCATGGAAGCCCAAACAATGGATTTTTCCGACGATATCGCCTATTCGGTGCACGACGTGGAAGATGGCATCGTTGCAGGGCGCATTAACCTCGGGGTGTTGTGGGACTTTGTTGAGCTGGCTCAACTCGCCGATAAAGGTGCTCAAGCATTTGGTGGCAATCCGGAAGAGCTCATCGATGCGGCGGGCTATTTGAGGGAGCTGCATGTTGTGCAGCGTGCAGCGGACTTTCGCGGTAGTTTCCGTGGCTATTGTGAGCTCAAAGCAATGACTTCCGAACTTGTTGGACGCTACGTGGGGGCAGTAGTTGAGCATACGAAGCTTCGCAACGGCGCCCCGATTGGCCGGCTTGAGGGTAACCTTTTCGTGCCTGAACAGGTCATGGCGGAAGTGACGCTACTGAAAACCTTGGCTGTGCTGTATGTGATGGATGATCCGAAACATTTGGAACGCCAGAATCGCCAACGCGACCGCATTTTCCGAGTGTTCGACTATCTCAATGCTGGTGGCATTGGTGCTCTTGACCCCGCTTTCGTGCATTTTTATGAACGCGCCAACACTGATGCGGAAAAACAGCGGGTGTTCATTGATCAGATCGCATCCATGACCGAATCACGACTTGAGCGATTAGCCAAGCATTCGGCTGATCTCAGCAGCTATTACAGCTAGAACGCAGGAGTTTCATGGATGGGTGCAGGCAAGCTGTGCTGCGACAGCATGAAGGGGATCTGACTCCTGATAATCAGACACGTTGACGTGTTGAAAAGGAGATACGATGAGGCGTTGAGTGCTTTGCTGCATGGTGCGGTCAGGTGCGTGTATTTACTGACGACGTCGTCACAGCGTAGTGCACGCACAGTGCGCGTGGCAGGTGTGTTGGGGTGTGGGTAAAGAAAATCTAGGTGCATAAAGTTTCAGCTAAGCACAGCACCTGGATATGAAGGGGGTGGGGGGAATTGTTATGAGTTTGTGGGAGCTTCGGCGTCGGGAATCTCGCAGAACGTTTGGTAGTGATCTTCCGTGTAATACCACTTTTCAGGGTCTTGTTCACTACCGCCACCAGTGACAATCCTTTTGGGTCCGCGGTGGTTGAGACCTGGGGTTTCTACTGTGTATTCCCGGTAGTAGGAACGATTTTTCGGCGGTAGCTCCTTTTCATAGTTGCCGAATCGGCGACTATCGTTATCGGGATAGTCGAAGGGGCCGCCCCGCAAAATATCGTCGATGGTGTCTTTTGCCTCGGAAGGAAGATCCTTCACGTAGCAGAAGTCAAAGGCGTTGTTCGGAAAAGTTGCTGAAGCAGGTGCGGGTTTTTTCTCTGCCTGATGTGGGGTAGCTGGGGCGGCATTGATTTCCGTGGTGCTGGCCACGGATTGGGTGGACGTTTTGAATTCTTGGGTGGACGAATCAGACGGGTTTATGCCGAAATAGGCGGCCACTGCTGCAAGGAGCAGGCCGCCTGCTACTGCTGAAAGTTTCGTGCGCTTAGCCATGGCTGATATTCTGCCATATTTTCAGTTCTGCAACAGGAAATAATCTTCTTGCGCACAGCCGTTGGAAAGTAGGTGTTTAGCGCATGTTTTCAGGGTGTTTAACAACTATCTCGTGGACTTTGGGGGAATGGGCCTAAAAGGGAGTGAGTCTATTTCGAAACGGGTCGTGTCCACTATTTTCGGTTCATGCCCTATATTTTATATATTTATCCATCTGTGTTAAATATGGTGAGTGTGGGTCTCTAGCTGGGAAAATTAGGGCGTCCTTCCTGGTGGGTGGGGATTGTAATTTGAGGTGGTGTAATCCGCATGGGGCTGTCATGGTTGTGAATGGGTAAGGGCATGTGTCCTGTGGGGGTCTTGGGTAAACTTGGGTGTAGTTGCGTGGCGGGGGTTCGGGCGGGGATGTGGTGGGGGTGAGGGTATATTCGTGGATGCTTCACCTTTGATGGGGGTGATTTGGGGGTATTGTGTCGCATCGGTCGTGATGTGGGGGGTCATGGAATGTGATGTGGGTGATGGAGGTGGGGTGCCGGATGTTGAGTAAGGATAGGGGTGTGGCCGAATAGTTGATTGTTGTTTAAGTTTTATCTCAAAAATTATTGAGCTGAAGTTTAGCTATTTTTGTGGATTTTTTCGTGAAAAACAAAGCTATTCTGGATGCTAAAGAGGGGTTGATTCAGTGCACTGATGCTGATTTCGTGCAGGGATGGTGAGAAGAAATGGGACAGTGGTGTGCTTCAGTGGTGTGGAGAGGCTAAGAAAAAATCTGATTGTTGGCTGTGAATACAGGGCGGTCATGTTCAACCTGTGAGAGTGAGTTCTGCGTAGCTGTGTGAATGAACTGTTAAGAAGAAAAAGGGGGAAATGAGGGGATGGTGTGTGGTGGAGGAAGTGGTTGAGGCGAGTGTCAGGGTGAAGCGGACGAGACTTACTTTTTGTCAACGTTGGGGGTGTAAAGAGAAATGACACGCGTGTAAGCAGGTGTAATGAAAAATTGTCGGCTGCTCAAGTACCCTTATTTTTATGTGTGGAATCGTTGGATATGTGGGTCAGGCAGATCGTGCCGGCCGAGATTATGTTGCTCTTGACGTGGTACTTGAGGGCTTGCGTCGCCTAGAATACCGTGGCTACGACTCGGCAGGTGTGGCTTTAGTGCACGATTCTGGTGTGCACTGGCGCAAAAAAGCAGGCAAGGTTGCGGCTTTGGAGGCGGAGATCGCGGCCCGACCGCTGCCAGAAGCTGTCGTTGGAATTGGGCATACTCGTTGGGCAACTCACGGCGGTCCTACTGACGCGAATGCACACCCCCACGTTGTTGCTGGCGGCAAATTGGCTGTAGTACACAACGGTATTATAGAAAACTTTGCCGAGCTTAAAGCAGACCTTATGGCTAAAGGCTTTAGCTTCCTGTCGGAAACTGATACCGAGGTTGCTGCCAGTGTACTTGCTGATCAGCTTGCATCCGCAGGTGATCTCACCGAGGCGATGCGTCGCACCTGCATGCTTCTCGACGGCGCATTCACGCTGCTGGCTGTGCATGCGGATTTCCCCGAACGAATTGTTGCTGCCCGCCGTAACTCCCCACTGGTTATTGGTGTGGGTGAAGATGAGTACTTCTTGGGATCTGATGTTTCTGGTTTCATCGATTACACCAAGGATGCGGTGGAGATGGACAATGATCAGATTGTGACCATCACTCCTTCCGGCTACCAGATCATTGATTTTTCCGGTGGCGTGGCTGAAGGCAAACCGTTCCGTGTGGAGTGGGATGCTGCTGCCGCTGAAAAGGGTGGTTTCGATTCTTTCATGGAGAAAGAAATTCACGATCAGCCCGCCGCTGTGCGTGATACGTTGATGGGTCGGTTGGATGAAAACGGCAAGCTGACCTTGGATGAATTGCGTATCGACGAGTCCATTTTGCGCAGTATTGACAAGATCATTGTGATTGCCTGCGGCACCGCCGCGTATTCCGGCCAGGTTGCCCGCTACGCCATTGAGCACTGGTGTCGCATCCCCACCGAGGTGGAGTTGGCACACGAGTTCCGCTACCGCGATCCCATTGTGAATGAGAAGACTCTCGTGGTGGCAGTCTCCCAGTCTGGTGAGACCATGGATACTCTCATGGCTGTGCGCCATGCACGTGAACAAGGTGCCAAGGTGATTGCTATCTGCAACACTCATGGTGCGACGATTCCGCGTGAGTCCGACGCGATCATCTACACACATGCAGGCCCAGAAATTGCTGTGGCTTCCACCAAGGCATTCTTAGCGCAGATCACCGCCTCCTACCTACTGGGCCTGTATTTGGCACAGCTGCGCGGCAATATGTTTGCTGATGAGGTCAATCGTGTTCTCGACGAGCTTCGCGCAATCCCAGAGAAGATCGCTGAGGTGCTTGCACACGAGGATCAGATTAAGGATTTGGGAACCGCGATGGGTGAGACTACCTCCGTTCTGTTCCTTGGTCGCCATGTTGGTTATCCTGTGGCACTGGAAGGCGCGTTAAAGCTGAAAGAAATCGCCTATATCCATGCTGAAGGTTTCGCTGCTGGTGAGCTCAAGCACGGTCCGATCGCTTTGGTGGAGGAGGGGCAGCCGGTCTTTATTATTGTGCCGAGCCCTCGTGGCCGCGATTCCTTGCATGCGAAGGTAGTGTCCAATATTCAAGAGGTGCGTGCCCGCGGTGCGGTGACCATCGTGATCGCTGAAGAGGGCGATACTGCGGTGGAAGCGTATGCCAATCATGTCATCCGTATTCCACAGTCCCCAACCTTGATGCAGCCATTGTTGGCCACCGTTCCATTGCAGATTTTCGCAGCCCAGGTGGCGAAGTCTAAGGGTTATGATGTGGATCAGCCTCGTAACCTCGCGAAATCTGTCACAGTCGAATAAGCCCGACATCGTGGGCTGAGCACTCGCTGCGTGTGTCCACGTTGAGTTTCCTCCCCCCGTTGCCGATGCAGGTGACGGGGGTTTCGGCGTCGATACGCGCAAAAGTGGCGCTGAAAACAGGTGCTGGCGGGCCTCGTTGGGGTGGTTTGTTAGACTTATCCGTTATGGGCAAAGGACGCATACCGGATACAGATATCCAAGCAATTCGCGAGCAGGCAGCGATTGAAGAAATCGTTGGCGAATACGTCCAACTCAAATCCGCCGGCGCCGACAGCCTCAAAGGCCTAAGCCCGTTTAAGGATGAGAAAACTCCCTCTTTTCATGTGCGCCCCAATCATGGCTACTTTCACTGCTTTTCCACCGGAAAAGGCGGCGATGTTTTCACCTTCCTCATGGAGGTTGAGCATTTAAGCTTCCCCGAAGCGGTCGAGGCAGTGGCGGAGAAAATTCACTATCAGATCAACTATCAAGGCGGTTCCACCGGTGCGCCGCGTGTGGAGCCTGGTACGCGCAAACGCCTGATTGAAGCTAACCGCGCCGCGCACCGCTTCTACCGGGAGCAGCTGGAAACCCCTGCGGCGGCAACTGCGCGCCGTTTCCTGCTCGATCGCGGCTTTGCTAAAGACCAGATTTACCAGTTTGAATGCGGGTATGCCCCGGACGGCTGGGATACGATGACGAAGCATTTGCTGAAATCGTTTAGCTTTCAGGAGTTGGAAGCAGCGGGGTTGTCCACTATGGGTAAGCGCGGCCCCGTTGACCGTTTCCGGCGCCGTTTGTTGTGGCCGATTAAAAACACTTCCGGTGATGTGATCGGTTTTGGTGCCCGCAAACTTTTCGACGACGACAACTTGGGCAAGTATATGAACACGCCCGAAACCATGCTGTATAAAAAGTCGAAGGTGCTTTTCGGCCTCGATATGGCGAAAAAAGATATCGCCACCAAACACCAGTGTGTAGTGGTGGAAGGGTATACGGATGTGATGGCGATGCATGCTGCCGGCATCACGACTGCAGTGGCGTCCTGTGGCACCGCCTTTGGCGAGGAACACTTGCAAATGATTCGTCGACTCATGTTGGATGATAGCTACTTCCGCGGTGAATTGATCTACACCTTTGATGGTGATGAAGCAGGTCAGAAAGCAGCTATGCGTGCTTTTGATGGGGATCAGAAATTCACGGGGCAGTCTTATGTTGCTGTTGCCCCCGAAGGCATGGACCCTTGCGATCTTCGGCTGAAGAAAGGCGACGCCGCTGTGCGCGATCTCGTCGCCAGCCGTGTGCCCATGTTTGAGTTCATTATTCGCACTATCATCGCCGAATACCCACTCGATTCCGCTGAGGGCAGGCTGCAAGCTTTACGACGCGCAGTTCCCATCGTTGCCGACATTAAGGATCACGTACTTCAGGCTGAGTATGCACGTCAGCTTTCGGGCTGGGTGGGCTGGCATGATGAAAGCGCGGTGCTGCAGCAAGTGCGTCAAGCTGCGCGCAACCCGAAGCGACGTCACGAGGTAAAACGGGCAAAACGTTTTGAATCCAACACCCCGCACACCGCTATAGCCATGATGGCCCACCCCGATCCGAAGGAACCCCGCCTGTGGCCGGAGCGCGAATCTTTGAAACTCGCGCTCCAATTCCCCGCGTTTGCTGGGCACTATTTCGATGGGCTTCCTGAAGACGCCTTCAGTAACGAAACGTACCGAGCCATTTTCAACGCGATTATCGCCACCGGCGGGTGTGCTGCCGCTGATAATCAATTCCTGGCACACATCACCGACAATGTTCACGATCTCGTAGGCAAAAGCGTGGTGTCTGAGCTGGTCGTCGAAGGCTTCACTATTGATGTCACTGACCCCGACACTTTGGTCAAACACACCGACCGCACCTTATCGCGCCTGCATGAACAACGCGTGGGCAATCAGATTGCCATTTTAAAAAGCAAACTGCAGCGCATGCGTCCCAGCGAAGATGAAGCCACCTACAACGTGATGTTCGCCGATCTCGTTGCCCTTGAGCAGGCGCGCCGGGAACTGTTGCAGCGCGTGTTTCAGTGAGGTTTTCTCATCACGAAATTGCATCCTCAAAAGAAGGCTTAGGAGCCGACAGGGCACTGAAGCGTGATCGTCGTGATGTGGCGAGAAAGTCCTGTACACCGTGGCCGAAAAGCATGCCTATAAATATGTGGGGATTGATTCAAAAATACTGATTCGACTTTCAGCACACAAGTGAAAAATTGACCTGCGGTTTTGCAGGTAGCACTTGCTCTATGTCGAATTAATATTTCTCTTATATTTCCAAAGCCTTCTATCGCTACTCAGCACAGTGCTAGATATGCACATACGATCACAGAGTGAATGCGCTCAACACCACGCACTTGAGTCACAATCCGACTTCCGTGCTCAAACGAATGTGAGGTTGAAGGTTAGCTCGCAAAAATGCAAGCCATGAAGGTGATCCTAGTTTTTCATCACAGCACAAAAGCATCTGTGATGCACTGAAGTCCTTACTACGTGCCCTGGTGAACTCGCGAGTAGATCGTGGTCGAAGCTTCAAGCAATACCCAACACATAAACACACACGTGTTGAAGAGCAGCGTGATTTTCATGATCCCACACCACTCTGAATACACCCCCTCGCTCCCGCGTGCATGTCCTTGACGTTCCACTCGCCACGCCCCTGTAGCCACGGGCTGGGGTTTCGCACGAGGTTTTCTGCCCTCAAGCATGTGTCTGAGTATTTCGTCTGAACCCAGTGGCGTTGCATACTCACCTTTGACGCAGCAAAAGTGGGGTCAGGCTTGGGGGTGAGGACCTGCCTGGTCATGTGTCGTGCGATTGTTTTGGGAGTGCTGTATGGAAAGAAATTTTCTGCAACACAAGTGAACGCAGAGTTGACCAACACTGTCGGCACTCGTTTTCTGCGCGGAAAAGCTGAATCTCGGGTAGGAGCTTGCTGGCGGTTTAGCCTGTAGTGATGGGTTTGTGTTGCTAGTCAGAAATACGGATGTAGTATCCGTCAGGGTCAAGGATGGCGAATTCTTGAGGGGTGACCACGTGTTGATCAACCTGAAATTCGCGGCGTTCCAAGGGGCGATGGATAGGATAGTTCGCTGCGATCAATTGGGCGTAGACGTCCTTGATGTTTGGTACCCCGAAGGTGAGGTTCATACCGCGGCCGAAAGGGTAACTCAGTGTGCTTAGTTCGTGGTGGCTGCCTTGTTCAAGCATGAGCTGAATGCCTCTGAGTGAAATGAACAGAAATTTTTCTTGGGGGCGCTCATATTCAACGGTAAACCCCAGTAGATCACAGTAAAACCAGCGGGACTTTTCAATATCGGTGACTATTAGTTCGGGAATAAGATCGTTGTATTCCACAAGGTGACTTTCACTGAAGGGGCAGATTCTAGTAGAACAAAACCCCCACCTTGAGTGTCAACGCGGTGGTCAAGCGCACTGGCAGTGGGCTTCGCAGTAGCGACGATACACACAAGGTGGGGGAGAGGGAATAAGCGAAATGCTCTAAGAAGTGAAGGTGACAGGCAGCTCAGCGACGTTGCGGAAGCCTTCAGAGTGATCACCGAAGACCTTGATCACGCACTCATTGGTTGTGCAGTCAACGTTGTCGCCCTTAGCGGTGGCGGTGATGTTCACCGTTGCAGCGCCCTCAGCGCTCATAGTGGTGGTGCCACGGCCGGAGTTGGTGATCCATGCGGCGGTTGCAGGATCGGTCAGGGTGCCGGTGCATGCAGGAACTTCGCCTTCAGCGGTGCCAGCAGCACAGATAGCGGTGTAGTAGCCAACCTTAGGATTCAGGCCGGTCAGTTCCACGGTCAGGGCATCGCCTTGAGCAAGCTGGGTTGCGGAGGCCGAAACCTTGACGTTTTCAGCGGCAGGCTCCTCAGCGTCGGTGGAAGCAGGTGCCATTGCGTCAGCAGAAGAAGGAGCGGTGACAACCTTGCCTTCAACAGCAGTGTCAATCTTCTTGTCAGAATCTACCTCACCGGGAGGGGTGCAGGCTGCAAGAACAACACCAGCGGTGAGGACAGCAGTTGCGGCGAGAAGAGAAGAACGGGAAGTACGTGCCATTATAAAAAGACCGAGCCTTTCAAAGATCTATCAAGGTTCTAACCTTGTGTATTCTACCGTGGATAGTTATACAACCATCAGAGTATGGGGTGTGGCCTCAGCCACGTTTTGGTGCTGTTAGTCCCGATCAGGCTCCAAAATGGTGGTGTTTTTGTCCTTGCCGAGGTCTTTAATTTCCTTCATCCTCGGCTGTGGATCGAGTTTGTCAGCGATAGTTTTACGAGCAACGTTGACTGCCTGCTTTGCCACAGGCGAGTTGACCGCAGCTTGGTAACCTTTTTTGAGCTGTTCGTAACGCTTGCGCCCCGCTTTCGTTCCAAAAACGTAGCCTGCGGCGGCGCCGATGACGAACTGGATCATGGTGAACAACTGCTCCTTTAAATAACAACAGTCACACGGGGATACAGTTGCGAAACTGCCCGCGACAACGTTGAGCGAAACTGTGAACTCATCCCCATAGCAAGCACAAGCGGGGGACTTCCACCACACTCTACCAAAGTGGGTGCCACGCCAGCGTGGCCTGTGGCGTATAGATTCAGCCCAGTTGTGTAAGCGCTGGGCTGGGACATAAAAATCCTGCCTCATGGACTCACGTGAGGCAGGATGTGTGTGCGATAACGACGCGTTTAGGCGTCTTCGTTGAGGATATCGGCGCGGTCGGTGGGGGTGAGGTGGCCGGAGAACTCAGCGAAGTTACGGGCGATACTGCGTTGCATGAAAGTTTCGCACGCTTGGGCAAGGCGCTTCGCATCGTAAATGTTGAGCTGCAAAATCTGCTCAGCGGTGGTGCCGTCTTCGCTGATGCGCTCGACAGCAAGGTATTCGAAGGTATTTTCTTCAATCAGCCGAGTGACGATTTTGCGTGATTTCACGTCGGTGAAAGTTGGTTTGAGTTCAGACACAGGAACCTCTTTTTATGTTCAAGGTGGACAATTACTTCAATATTAAATGCTTATCGGTGCTTTCAGTGGCACTGTGAGAACAGCTACACGAATTGGGGGTGGATGTCGTAAACACAATGGATCAGGGTGACCAGTGTTAAAAAGGGCAGCTCAAGGTCTGTGCAGTTTTGTTTCGAGTTGAACAACCCCGTGCATGCGTTTGTTGAGCTGTGCGCGAGCTTCATCCACACAGCTGGTTGGTAGATCGTAGCGGAAACGAACACCTGTGTCTCTTGAGGTGTATCGAAGGCTTGCGTGAGGGGATGGCCAGATAGCGCGCGAGGGGCAGGTGCGAAAAACCCCAGTCAAAGAAATTCTTTGACTGGGGCTGTGTTGCTCCCCCAACTGGACTCGAACCAGTAACCCTTCGATTAACAGTCGAATGCTCTGCCAATTGAGCTATGGGGGAATAGTGGCTGTTGAAGAAGTACTGCGTAGAAAGAAGAACTTTTCTTTCTGCTGCGCTCCTTGGCAACGAGGAAAACTATACAACGGTTCTTTAAAACAGCACAAATCAGCAGGTCATGGGCATGATTGTGGATGGTTTAACGAATAAGCCTTCAAGTGGTTATACTTTCATAAGTGTTCACCCACGCGCAGTGGTGATTGAACATGGGGCTATAGCTCAGTCGGTTAGAGCCGCGGACTCATAATCCGTTGGTCCCGGGTTCGAGCCCCGGTGGCCCCACTTAAATAAGCCCCCAGAGTTTTTGCATAAAAGCTCTGGGGGTTTGAGTAATTCCGCCAGCATTCTCCTATTCAGTCGCACAGAAAACACTTGCCACACTTATGCATCACGTTGATCCTTTGATCCTGAATCTGTATCAAACCTTCGATCTCATCGGTGTTGTTCTCAATGGGATTATCGGGGGAACGATTGCACGCCAACGAAACTTCGACTTTGTGGGCTTTGTTTTCCTCGCACTGTTCTCCGCTCTCGGCGGGGGTATGTTGCGCGACGTTCTTATGCAGAAGGGAACCGCTGCGGCGATTGCTGATCCCACCTATTTGTTGTTGGCGATCGTGGGCGCAGTTATTGCGCTGATGACTGATCTGCACGGTAAACCGTGGGAGCTATTTAAAGTGCATGGTGACGCCATTGTGTTGGGTGTGTGGGCGGTCACCGGTGCTGTGAAGGCTCTAACTTTTGATATGCCGGTGGTTTCTGCTGTGTTTATGGGTGTGCTCACTGCTGTGGGTGGCGGAATGATTCGTGACGTTGTTACTGGCCAGATTCCGGCGATTTTTGGTGGGGGTACGTTGTATGCTGTTCCGGCAACGATTAGCGCGGTCAGTGTTGTGGTCTTCCATGTGTTCGATTTGGATGCGATGGGGATGATTGTGTCACCGTTCTTGGGCGCTGGTTTGGCTATCATCGCGTATTGGCGTGGGTGGGTGTTGTATCGGAGTGAAAAGTGGGCGCCGGTGAACATGACTGCCGCCCAGGTGCGTGGGTTGATCCGGCGTTCGGAGCGTAAAGGTTGGCGTTTAGGGCGTAAGTCGACGAAGCCTGTGAAGGGTTAGGAGAAAGTTGAAGGTGGTTGGTTCGGTGCTTGATGTGAATTTTGATGCGTGGCCGGCAGATAATGTTGCTGCGGCTGCGTTTAGTGGTGGGGTGCAGGTGGCTTCGCATGGGGATGTTTCGCACGTTTTTGAGTTGGCGAGCGTGACTAAACTTTTGGCTGCTTATGGTTTTCTTATTGCCATTGAGGAGGGTGTTTTTGATCTGGATTCGCCGGTGGCGGGTTCGACTGTGCGGCATTTGTTGGCGCATGCTTCGGGTGTGGGGTTTAAAAAGGGTGATCCGTTAAGGCCGCCCGCGACGCGCCGGGTTTATTCTTCCTATGGTTTTGAGTTGCTTGCCGACGCCGTGGCGAAGGAAGCTGAGATGCCTTTTGCGCAGTATGTGGATGAGGCTGTTTTTGCGCCTTTGGGTATGAGTTCAACGGTGTTGTGGGGTTCGGCGGGTCATGAGGCGCGTAGTTGTGTTTCGGATTTGTCGAATTTTGTGCAGGAGTTGTTGAATCCGACCTTGATTGATCAGCGCACGTTGGATGTGGCTTCGTCGGTGCATTTTCCTGAGTTGTCGGGTGTTGTGCCTGGTTTTGGTATGCAGCGGCCGTGCCCGTGGGGGTTGGGTTTTGAGATTCGTGGGGTGAAAGATCCGCATTGGTTGGGTGCGCAGATGCCGGAAAAGGTGGTGGGGCATTTTGGGCAATCGGGCACGTATGTGTGGGTTGCGCCGGAAAAGGGTGTGGGCATGGTAGTTTTAACTGATCGTCCGTTTGGGAATTGGGCGAAACCGTTGTGGTCTGAAACCAATGAGGCGTTGTTTAAAGCTCTAGTTGAGCTTTAATAAATGGGTGGGTATTTGGGGGTTAAAGCTGTTATTGAGAGTTGAAGATGTGACTAAAGATGACTTGAATCGGAGGTCACATCTTTTTGTTTGAACAATTCGTTGGGGAAGACGACATTTTTCAAACGAAAGGAATAAACCAATGTTCTCTCATCAGCAATTCGCTTTTCTCTGCGTCAACGGTATGCCTTGCGGTTTCCGGATGACTGTAGAGGAGACCATGGTAAAAACCCTGAAGTCTGAGCCTTGTGCGGTGAGCACAAGCACGGATTTCCTCGACATTGCCTCCTGCACAAAGTGGGAGCGTTCCACTGTTCGGGGCAGGGTGGACTGTCGCCAACTTTTGTCCGGCACTGAAGATGAGTTGGCGCAGTTTGGGCGTGAGCTTGATGCGCTTGCCCAAACGCACGGTTTCTCAGCGAGCCTGGAACTCGTCGGCTAGCTTCAACACATCCGCGATTGTGCGGAGTTGAAGATAGGTTTCCGGTTCGCTCGGAATACCGAATTTTTGCTCGAAGCGTACGGCAAGTTCAATGATGTCGAGCGATCCAAGATTGAGATCATCAACCAGCAACATGTCTGCTCGCAGCTGCTCTTTGTCGACGTCGGCAAGCGCTGCGAGTAGATCGTAGACCTGCGTCGGGGTGTCAGCAGCTTCTTTCTTGGCTGCTGGTTGGGTGAGTTTTTGCAGCTGCTCTTGTAAGGAAGCCACTGGGTCTCAACTCCTTTAACTGTGTGAGGTGTTCAGGGTCGTGTCTTAGGGTACACCTTTGACAGTTCGTGAACCGTGAAGGGTCCAGAGTAGTGTTGAATTTATGGTTTTGAGCAGCATTACCAAAAAGTTCCGGGCGTGGCGCATTGCCCGCAATACTCGCCACGAAGAGTTTAAGCCACCCCAGTTTTCTCGTGGTAGCAGGGTTGAGGGGCTGCGCTACTACATTGAGGGCGACGATTGCGCCCCAGTCACTGTTGTTTTTGTCCATGGCTATACGCTTGCTGCTTCGTCGTGGCACTTTCAGATCGCCTCGATTGCCGAAGATGCTCGCTGTATTGCGGTGGATCTGCGTGGGCATGGCAAGTCCGCTGAGGTGGCTGTGGCGGATTGTTCCATTGATGGTGCGGCGGATGATGTGATGACTGTGCTTGACGACGCCGAAGTCACCGGCCCTGTGGTGTTCGTGGGGCATTCCATGGGTGGGATGGTGGTGTTGAATTTGTTGCGCCGCTACCCCCAATTCCGCGTTAATTGCGCAGGTGTTGTGCTTATTTCCACTTCTGCGCAACCGTTTGCTACCGGTGGGGCGGCGAAGCTTTTGCAATTACCATTTATCGATAATATCCGCGACGTTGCTTTAGATAATCCCGATGAGGTGGAAGCGCTGCGCGATAAGGTCAAAGAAATCGTTGTTCCTTTGTTAAGCTCCATGTCCTTTGCTGCTGAGACCACTGATGGGCAGCAAGAACATCATGTGAAGATGATTAATGACACCCCGCTGTCTACTCTTGTGGGTTTTATTGATGATCTCGAGCACCATGATGAATCAGAGGCTTTGCAGTGTGTTTCGAATATTCCCGCCCGGGTTCTTGTGGGCGGTTCCGATGCGATGACACCAGTGTCACAGTCGGATTTCATTTGCCAGAACTGGCCTCATGCGCAATTACGGGTTGTTGATGGGGCAGGGCATATGCTTCCCATGGAACAACCAGCGATTGTCAATGCCACAATTACAAGTCTGCTCAAAGAAGTCGAGGTCATGTACAAGCCACATTAATAACTGGTGTCAGCCACAAACCACTAGCCCAGTTTTTCATCCTGTGCCAACCGGTTGAAAATAGCTGGGCTTTTTTAAGAAGCCAGCTTGTGTGCCAACGCATTAACGTGTGCTTCGATAGATGATTCTGAAATTTCTTGTATGCCGAGTTCTTCCCACAGGATGGTTGCTTGGTGGTGCACTTCTTGTTGCGCGGAATCTTGTGGGGGTGAAATCACTGCAACTGTGGGAGCCTGTGCAGAAATTTCGACAGCGCCACCATCCTGGATGAGAGTGCCTCCTTTTTCGCGGAGATTCTGTACGTGAAAACTCCACGCATGGGCACGCTCTAGTAGCCGTCGGTGATCAGAGCCTGCGAAATTAAAAGCAGTGCTGAGCTCGTAGGCTGCACCATCTTTGACAATGGCAAAATCTGTGGGTGTATTCAATGGGCCGAAGTACGTGGTGGGTTTGACCAAAAGATTGCGAGTAATCTCTTCATGCGCGCCATATGCTGCACGCAGCCTTCCCCTAAGGCGTGTTAATCCTTGCTGGCGTTGTGGTGAGCGGGGGAGGACAAATGTTTCGAAAAGGTGCTGAGTGGCTTCGTGGAGTGAATTCTGGGCGGACATCAATCGGGCGGGTTCGACGCTGATTGCATTGTTCCAGTGGTTTGTCAGCAGCGAAATGGTGGAGCTGAAGTCTTGTGGCCGATTGTTTTCCACGGTGTTGTTTACGCCACGCGGCAAAGCGTCGAGGGTATCTCGGAGAATGCGTAGCATAGCTTGGGTGGTTCGATAATCGCCGGAAATGTAGCTTTGGCGGGATAGCTGTTGAACGTTGATGATCCGGAAATCGAAAGTATTCGTTGCAGTATCTTCAGCTACGACACCAATGCCGAAGCGATTGATGCAGGTCGGGTGGGGTGACAAAGCAATTGTCCAATAGCGGACTCTCATGATTCACCTCCTGTGATGTTCGTCCCTGATGTGCTCACGTTTGCGATAATAACCCTCATGAAAGACTCCGACGTTGAGGGACTTAGGTTCGTAGAAACTTCTCGTTTTCTTCCGGGGTACCGATCAGATCTTGTGTGGGGTCTGTGAAGTGACGTGAAATGAGTATTGTGCATGAAAAAGGCTGGTTTCCCCAGTGTTCTCGGGAAAACCAGCCTCGATGAGATTAAGGCTTAAGCCTTCGTTGGGTCAGTCAGATTGAAGCGCTGTGCAGCCTCAACTGCAACACTCTTATCAATCTTGCCCTCACGCGCAAGCGCATTCAACGCAGCAACAACAACCGACTCAGCATCGATGTTGAAGAAACGACGAGCCGCAGCGCGAGTATCGGAGAAACCGAAACCATCCGCACCCAAAGTAGTGTAATCACCAGGCACAAACGCGCGAATCTGCTCCTGCAGGTCAGTCGCGAAGTCCGAAACAGCAATGTATGGGCCGGAACCCTTCTTCAGCTGCTTCGTAGCAAAAGCCTCCTCAACCTGGGCACCAGGATTACGCAGCTGCTCCTTCGCCTTCTTATGGCCATCGCGAGCCAACTCAACCCACGAAGTCACAGAGAAGATATTGGCATCAACATCGAACTGCTCCGCCAAAATCTCCTTCGCGCGAATAGCCTGCTGCATACCAATACCAGAAGCCAAAAGCGAAACCTCAAGGGACTTGCCGCCAGCAGCTTTATCCCACAGGTAAATACCCTTGTGCAGACCCTCAACATCCAAATCTTCAGGCTCAGCAGGCTGAGACACAGGCTCGTTGTAAATCGTGATGTAGTACATCACATCTTCACCACGGCCAGGACCATACATACGATCAATACCCTCACGCAGCAAATGCGCAATCTCGTAAGCAAAGGCAGGATCGTAAGAAATAACAGCAGGGTTGGTCGACGCC
Organism: Corynebacterium felinum; assembly: GCF_030408755.1. Taxonomy (NCBI): domain Bacteria; kingdom Bacillati; phylum Actinomycetota; class Actinomycetes; order Mycobacteriales; family Corynebacteriaceae; genus Corynebacterium; species Corynebacterium felinum. The sequence continues at coordinate 2,246,769 of NZ_CP047209.1, read as the reverse complement.
AAAATCTGGGAATGACCATCCATGTGCTGCAAACCCTCACCCGTCAGGGTGGTGCGGCCAGCGGTAGCACCCAAGATGAAACCGCGAGCCATCTGGTCACCAGCAGCCCAGAAAGAATCACCGGTGCGCTGGAAACCGAACATCGAATAGAAGATGTACAGCGGGATCATCGGCTCGCCATGAGTAGCGTACGAAGTACCAGCAGCAATAAACGCGGCGGTCGAACCAGCCTCGTTAATGCCCTCATGCATGATCTGGCCATCCACGGCCTCCTTGTAGGAGAGCATCAAATCGTGGTCAACCGGCACATAGTTCTGGCCATGAGGGTTGTAAATACCCATGGTTGGGAACCAGGAGTCCATGCCGAAGGTACGAGCCTCATCAGGGATGATCGGCACGAAACGCTTACCCAGCTCCTTATCGCGCATCAGCTCCTTGAAGCCACGCACAACAGCCATGGTGGTCGCAATCTGCTGCTTACCGGAACCCTTACGCAAGCTCTTGAGCTTATCCAAACCAGGAACCTCAAGCGGGGTGTACTCCTCGCGACGCTCAGGCACAAAACCACCAAGCTCACGGCGACGCTCCAACATGTACTTCAACTCAGGGGAATCCTCACCTGGGTGGTAGTACGGAGGCAAGTAAGGATCCTTCTCCAGTTCCTCATCGGAAATAGGAATGCCCTGCTTGTCGCGGAACTTCTTCAGATCGTCAAGGGTCAGCTTCTTCATCTGGTGGGTCGCGTTGCGGCCCTCGAAGTTGTGGCCCAAACCGTAGCCCTTAATGGTGTGAGCAAGGATAACCGTTGGGCGGTCCTTGATCTCCAATGCACGCTTGTAGGCAGCGTAAATCTTGCGGTAGTCGTGGCCACCGCGAGGCAGACGCCAAATCTCTTCATCCGTCCAATCCTCAACCAACTTAGCGGTGCGAGGATCGCGGTTGAAGAAGTGCTCACGCACATACGCGCCGTCGTTTGCCTTGAAGGTCTGGAAGTCACCGTCAGGGGTGGTGTTCATCAACTCAACGAGAGCACCATCCTTGTCAGCTTCAAACAGCTGATCCCACTCGCGACCCCACACAACCTTGATCACAGACCAGCCAGCGCCGCGGAAGAAGGCTTCCAACTCCTGAATGATCTTGGTGTTACCACGCACAGGGCCATCGAGGCGCTGCAGGTTACAGTTGATCACGAAGGTCAGGTTATCCAGGTTGTTCAGCGCAGCCATCTGGATCAGGCCACGAGACTCTGGCTCATCCATTTCGCCGTCGCCAAGGAATGCCCATACGTGCTGATCGGAGGTGTCCTTGATGCCACGGTTATGCAGGTAGCGGTTGAAACGTGCCTGGTAAATAGCATCCATTGGGCCCAAGCCCATCGACACGGTTGGGAACTCCCAGAAATCACGCATGCCATGAGGGTGTGGGTAGGAAGGCAGACCACCCTGAGGGCGGGATACTTCCTGGCGGAAGCCATCGAGGTCATCCTCGGTCAGGCGACCCTCCATGAATGCGCGGGCATACACACCTGGGGAGGCGTGGCCCTGGAAGAAGATTTGGTCGCCGCCACCTGGGTGGTTCTTGCCACGGAAGAAGTGGTTAAAGCCCACCTCATACAGTGGGGCAGCACCAGCATAGGTGGAAATGTGGCCGCCGACGCCAATGCCGGGGCGCTGAGCGCGGTGCACCATGATAGCCGCATTCCAGCGGATCCAGCGACGGTAACGCTTCTCCATCTCCTCATCACCAGGGAACTCAGGTTCCATGGTGGTAGGGATGGTGTTGACATAGTCGGTGGAGATCATTGGTGGCAGTGGTACGCGCTTGGCCGAAGCGCGCTCCAGAAGACGCAGCATAAGGTAGCGAGCGCGTTCTGGGCTGGACTCCTCCAGCAGACCGTCGAGGGATTCCATCCACTCGTGGGTCTCCTCTGGGTCAGAGTCATTTAGGTAAGACGCAACACCATCGCGGATTAATGCGAAGTTGGTGTCTTCCGTGTGCTTCCCGAAATTCGGGTCAGCCATTCCACACCTCCAAGGGGGTTATAGAGAATTTTTCGCCAGCTACACACGGCAAAGTCCAACAGCGGACTAGGCACAGTGCGAGCGACACTACCCCTCATACTTTACGTGGTGAATGGCACATTTTGTTTGTTGGGGCAAAGATCAGTGTTTTATCCTGCGAAAAAGGGGGAATAATGCCCACACATTGAGGGGGATGTGTGAGAAAGTATTTGCTCGGTTTCTCTGTACAATTCCCAAATTCCTTGTATCCTTATGCGTTGATGAACGTTCAAGAATCTATGGAGAACAACGCTGTCACCTTCGCTGCCCGCTTGGGCTTGGCTGAAGGCATGGCGGTTCAAGAAATTGGCTGGGATGACGATTGCTTTACCGAACTCAGTGAGGCAATCGAAGACATTATTGACGCCGAACTTCTCGATGAAGACACCGATGAAATTTGCGACGTCGTACTGCTGTGGTGGCGCGAAGACGATGGGGATCTCGTTGACGCGCTTGTCGACGCCGTGCGCCCACTGTCCGGTTCCGGCCGGGTGTGGCTGCTCACCCCGGGTGCTGGAAAGCCAGGGGCACTCGAACCTGGTGTGATCCCAGAATCCGCCCAACTTGCCGGCATGGTGCAAACCAAAGCTGAGCGTTTGGGCACATGGCAGGGTTCATGCTTGGTACCACGCGCAAAATAGGGCACTGAACTGCTGTTTTGTGTTCTGGTGGGGATTGCTGTTATTGTTATTTCTCGTTGCAGCAAGCAACACCACAAAGCGCCTTTAGCTCAGCTGGGAGAGCAGCTGGTTTACACCCAGCAGGTCGGGGGTTCGAGCCCCTCAGGGCGCACAATGGTATAAGGTTGGCGGTCATGTCTTTAGCAATTATTGCGGGCATGGCCGCTGATCGCGTTCTGGGGGATCCGGGGGGATCATGTCATCCTGTTGCCCTGTTTGGGCGCTATGCCGCATGGCTGGAAAAGCACATGTATTCGGCGTCGAAAAGCGCGGGCGTAATCTATGTTGCTGCGTGTGTGCTCCCGCCTGTTGCCGCCAGTGTGCTGTGTGCACGCAGGTATCCGAAGGCATCGTTGGGAGTGTCGCTGTGTGTGGCGTTGGGGGGATCCACGCTGGAGACAATCGGTGAGCGCATGGCAACGCGCCTTGAACGCGGCGATGTTGAGGCAGCACGGGAATTGGTGCCGTGGTTGTGTTCGCGCGACCCGAAGCTGCTCGATGCCGATGGTATTGCGCGCGCTACGGTGGAATCATTGGCGGAAAACACCTCTGATGCGGCGATCGCGCCGATCGTCTGGGCGCTTGGTGGTGCGCCAGGGGTGGTGCTGCATCGCACGGTGAATACTTTGGATGCCATGGTGGGTTACCGCAACGAACGCTATGAGCAATTCGGGTGGGCGGCAGCGAAATTCGACGATGTTCTCGCCTATATTCCTGCGCGAGTCACTGCTGTAGCTCATGTAGTGCTGGCGCGTGGCCGATGGCGGGAAGCAGTGCGTGCGTGGCGTGAGGATGCGTGCGCACACCCTTCTCCTAACGCAGGCCCGGTGGAAGCAACCGCAGCGGCCGCATTGGGGGTGCAGCTGGGTGGGAAAACGCAGTACGCGCACGGGGTGGAGATGCGCCCAGTGTTAGGCATTGGTGCGACGCCAACGGTTGCCGATGTGCGTAAGGCAGTGCGGCTTTCGCGCAATACTCAATTTTTGGTTGCCACAGCGGTCAGTACCGTGCGCTGGGTTGTTGTAACCAGCCTGCGTCGTACCACACGTTCAAGCGCAGGCTGATGTGTGCTCCCCGTGAACAACCACGGGAGCGCATATGCTTTTAAGAGCCTTTGGTGAAATAGTTTTTGTGCTGGTTGCCGTAGCGCGAACGCATTTTCAGCTCTGGTTCTGGGTCTGGTCCTGCGCCAGATTCAACATGGGCAGCCATTTGCTCTTCTTCTTCCCTTGCCCGGCGGCGTTCCTTCGACTCGGAATAAATCATGTAGCCCAACCCCAGTGGAGCCATGATGCCGAAAGCAATCCATTGGAAACCGTAGGAGAGGTGGTTGCCGCGATCGAGTTTCGGAATAGGGATGTAGTTGACCTGGCCCGGCTGGTCCTGGGCTAGTTGAGCGTAGTCGGTGGAAAGATCAAGCTGGGTGAGTGAGGCAATCTGCTCGGTATTGATCCCGTACACCTGCACCGGTTGGGTGGTGGTCATGGGTGCGGTTTGAGGGGTGGGCTCGTTTACCCGGGCATGCGCAATCAGGGTGACTTCCTCCTGCGGTGCGGCAGGCATGTGCAGTTCTTGACCGGCAACACTGGGTTCAAAACCACGGTTAATCACAATGATTTCCCCGCTGCTGAGCTTAAAAGGGGTCAGTGCATGGTACGCGGGCGTCGATTCCACGGGGCGCAGGCGCAAAATCACTTCCTGATCGGCCAGATAGTGGCCGGTGAGTTGGATGCGCATCCATTCTTGATTGCCACGAATTTTCCCCTGGGCATCAAAAACTTCACTGTATGACTTGGGGTTGTCTTTGAATGCGTTTTCGATATGCTCGTTGCGCTCAACAATCTGTGCGTCTTTATTCAACTGCCACGGTGACAAAATCATAAACGCTGAATAAGAAAATGCGACAACGAGCAGGATGGTGATTATCCAACCAGGGCGCACAAAAGCTTTGACACCGGTGGTGGTTTTCTTCGAACGCATTTATCCTCGTTCCTTGAGGTTGAGAGCGGTGGTAATCCATTCCATAATGCCCGGCACTGCTGCCTCAATGTGGACTCGGGTTACTTCAAAGTCAGACGCGTAACCGTAGTAGGGGTCTTCGACATCGTCGCTGGTAGCCAAGGGGTCGAAGCTGCGCAGAAGCCGGATTTTGGTGGCTGGAATGCCGTAGCGCAACAAAGCTTGTTCATGTCCACGATCCATGGCGATGATCAGGTCGGCGGATGCGTGGTCGTCGCACAGCTGGGCCGCGCGGTGCGCGCTGCCGTCGTAGCCGGCTTTTGCAAGCTCGGTGATGGCGCGGCGGTCAGCTTTTTCACCAACATGCCAGCCCCCGGTGCCGCAGGAATCCACGCTCACAAGGTGGTCGAGTCCGGCTTGGGTGATGGCATGGTTGATGATGACATCACCCATGGGGGAGCGGCAGATATTGCCGGTGCACACTACTGTGATCCGAAGTGTCATGGGATCAGTCCTCTCAAATCCGCAACGGTGGGGGCGAAGGCTTCGCCACAGCTCCACTCATTAGCATTACCATAACCCCAGCCGACAACAATAGTGGGAATGCTGTGGCTGCGTGCCCCCTCAACATCATGCAGACGATCCCCGATCATCACCGTGGTGTCGTGGCGGGTCAGTTGACTAAGCACATCACCAATGATCGCCGCTTTTGAATTCAACGTCGGCGTTGTCCCACCGATATGGGAAAAGTGGTGCTTGATATCGAAGTGGTCCAGCGCTAAATGCGCGGTGGTGAGTTGTTTGTTGCTGGCTGTGGCAAGCGTGTGTCCGGCGTCGACAAGCTCAGCGAGCAGCTCAGCAATGCCGGGGTAGAGGCGGGCTTGGCTTATCCCGTTTTTCACGTAGTGCTCACGGTAGTGCGCAACAGCATCCGCGCCGAGGCCGAGACTTGCGAAAGTGTGCTCAATCTTCGGGCCCAAGACGCTGCGAAACCAGTCCGGCTCAGGGTGGGGGATGGAATATGCAGAAAGTGTGCGCCGAATACTAGCTTCGATGCCGGGCTGGGAGTCGATGAGGGTGCCATCGATGTCGAAGATGAGCAATGCCATGCATTCTATCCTGCCATGAAACAGTAGACTTAACCGCATGCTTTCGAGAATCCATGGCGATGTTGATGCTGCTGGTGCGCGTATAGATTTCGCCGTCAATGTAGTCCAAACCCAACCCTCCTGGCTTCTCGACGCCCTCGTCCACGCCCTCCCCACACTCACGGCATACCCCTCTGCCGCGCAGTTAGAGACAGTGCAGCAGATGATTGCGCACAAACATGAGCTCCCAGCAGATCATGTGCTGGTGCTGTGCGGGGCTGCGGAGGGGTTTTCCCTGCTGCCAAAGCTTGCCCCGCAGCATCCTGTTGTGATTCACCCCGGTTTTTCCGAACCTGACATTGCGCTTGTCGACGCCGGATATAAGGTCGAACGAATTGTTCTCGACCCGCCGTTTCACCAACTTCCACCTATCCCGACGTCGTGCGACCTGGTGGTAATCGGTAATCCTACAAACCCCACGGGGGTTTTATGGACAATCACGCAACTGGGTGAATTGCGCGCGCCGGGCCGGATCGTGGTGGTCGATGAGGCGTTTTTAGATGTCTCAGGTGAGGAAGAATCCATGGCGCAGCAGGTGGTTGACAAAGATGTTGTGGTGGTGCGTTCGTTGACCAAAAGCTATGGTCTAGCGGGGCTGCGCGTGGGATATCTGTTGGCTGCCCCTGAGCTTATTGAGGTCTTAGCGCACGGGCGTGCCCACTGGGCGGTAGGGACACTGCAGATGGCGGCGATTGAAGCTGTGTGTTCTTGTGGTCAGCCAGAAAAGTTGCGAGAAAAGATTGCGCGCGACCGAGACATCATGCAGCGGATGTTAGCGGAGGTGGGCCTTCAGGTGGCAACGGAGTCGAAGGCACCGTTTGTACTGGTTACAGGTGGTAATGAGCGGGTACGGCAGGCGTTGCTGAAGGAGGGGATTGCGGTGCGTCGATGTGATACTTTCCCCGGTTTGGGTAGTGAATACTGGCGGTTGGCGGTGCGTGATCAGCAACAGGTTGCAGCCTTGAGTGAGGCGTATAAAAGAATCTGCTGTGAATTGTCTCAGGATTGATGTTTTTGCTGGGGAGCTTCGCTAACGTGAAAGTGATCGAACATTCATACCAATAAGGAGTAAGCCCCAATGTCGCGTACATTCAGCGCCACCACTGTATTCGATGATTCCGGACTTGATATCGCTCTTGCGCCAGGATTAGGGGTTGAAGGGGTGGAGGTTTCACCGAGTTTTTTCCACGGTTTTGCCACACACCCTCAAGTTTTGGCGCGTGGGTTGGTTACCTTGGCGGATATTACTGCCACGCGTTATTTCAATTATGTTCCCACCAATGAGCGTGATCCTATTCTTTCCGCTCATGGTGATCGCCTGCGTGCTGAGTGCTTTTCTGCGTGTAATGGGGTTTATGCCTGCTTGGAAATCAACGAGAAGGGCCTCGATGGTGGTGAGATTGGCCGCGGCACCACGAACGTGGATTTGAGCCCAGCGTCGCGGGCGGTTTTGTCGGCTATCCCAGCACGTTCCTTGCTGCATGTTGATGTGGGTGCGGAGGGTCTTACGGCTTCCACCTTGGAAGAATCGCTTACAGAACGCCCCGTGGAGATGCCGGAGCGTTGGGTGCGTGCTTTAGGCAATGCTTCTAGCATGCATAGGGAGTTTCACGAGGTGTTCAGTGTTCCGCAGTCGGGTGCGCGGGCTTTCTTAGCAAGCCTGCCTTCGGCAACCGGTACAGGTAAAGCGGGGTGGCTGACCAATCAACGTGGCATGGTGAAGGTGTCGGCTAGGAAAACTCCTAGTGCGGTGTATGTTCAAGGCCTCCACCGATTGAGTGCGATGAAACGCCTGCTTACCCACGTGCAAAGTATGAGTTTCCACGCCCCGGTGGAATCGAATTCTACGGCTGGCGCGATGGTTTCTTTGGAGCTGCCAGGGGCACGTTTAACCTTGGGGCTTACCGATGAGGAGTGGCGTGGGCATTCGGGTGAGGGCTCACTTTTGGTTGATTTGGCACAACCGCAAGTAAAAGAAGATGCGGCGTTGCTCAGTGCGTTGTTGTCGTTTGAGCCAATTATTGATGTGGATCGTCTTGCCCGCGAGGCGGCGTTAAGTCCGAAGCGGGTGGAGGCTGCTCTCGCGGTGCTGGCGGCCTCTGGTCGTGTTGGGTGGGATATTCACGATCACGCGTATTTCCACCGTGAGCTTCCCGATAATCCGGATGCTATTGAGAAGGCGAATCCTCGTTTGGTGTCTGCGCGGAAGTTGGTGGCTGATAATGCGTTGCGGCCTTTGGAGGGTTCGCCACGGACGTGGATTGTGCGTTCGGGCGATGCGGAATATCAGACCACCTTGGGGGAAAATCCTGAGGTTCCTGAGGATGGTGCACGGTGCACCTGTTCGTGGTATCTCGCACACGCAGGTAATCGTGGTCCGTGTAAGCATGTGTTGGCTGCCAGCATGATTTCCTCGGGCTCTGATATTCAGCCGGAGAAGCACTCTCTTACGCTCACAGGTTCAGAAGCGGCGAAAGCTTAAATCCTGTCGCATTTGATTCCTTCTTCCACCTGCCTGTGCAGGAAGTGGTTTCGAGGGATAAGGATTGTACGACGAAGGAAAATGATTGCACGAAAAGGCTGACCGCCAACAGGTGCCTGATCGCTATGAGTTAAGAGCTACTGTAACGGCTTGCTTCAACGCGAAAACCACAGAGATGGAACTGGCGTGTTAAGGGCAGGTGAGAACGTGAAAAACTGTGAAGCCGCACAACATAACGCGAAAAGGAGAGCATAATGGTTTCCACAACGCCCACCCTGGAAGATTTTGAGCAGGTAGACCAGCAACTAGTAGCCCTCGGGTGGAAGGAAGCTACCTATTCCAACGCTGGTGAGTTGCCATTGGGTACAAAAAAGTTCAGCGCTCAAGTGTGCTCGTTGCTTTTTTCGGGTGCTGAGATTCCCGAAGATTTCCTCAACCCCAACCACGATTTCCGGACGATCTATGCCACCCGTGCCGGCGCCTCCCCGAAACGGTTTCACACCCTGACATATGAAGGACCGCCGGAAGTTTTATGTGCTGCAGTAAAAGAACGTGGGACGAAATTTGCGCTCACATGCATGAACACCCGAGAGTCACGGTTCGGTGATTCTTTTTGTTGCACCTTTCCCGATGGTCCACTAGTAGCCGTAATCCTGGCTATCTGCGACCCGGAGTTTCACTGCCCCATCCCGCGAAAGGCCGACTATCTTGTGGATTGGGCGGCCATGGTCGCAGACCTAGTGGTCAAAATTGACACCATTCGGTGGACCGCACGGCATAAATACCTTCACGTTATAAGCCCAGAACTGCTCGAAACCCGCTTGGAGGAGCATCTTAACACCGCCATTGAGGAAAACATTTCACTGGTCGGACCCTTAGGGTTTGTGCTGGTGCACCGCGCACTCAACAACCGCTTCGACCGTGATCGGCTGATCGCTATGATCATCGCCGAAATGGAAATAGTGCCCAGGCGCAGAGATCGCCAACAGATGGTCACACTCCTGATGGAAACCCTTGGTTTAAGCGATGCAGATTTATTAGCCCAGAAAACCCAACTAGGCCCATTATTGAGCACTGGCGAGCCGAGCGTTATTGAGGCCATTGGCACGCGGCTGATCCCACTAGTCGCAGACGTTGATCTTGTCGATGTGGCTCTTGGGGCGTTGTACACCAAAACGAACAAAGCACTCAAGCAGGTTCTTCACGCTTTAGCTCAGCGACACACACCGGCCCTTGAGATCGTTGAAGAATTCGCCCCAGCTCTTGTGCCCCTGTTAGATTCCACCGATAGTCACGTGCTGCAGTATGCACGCGAACTGATGCAAGCATGGGGTATTGAGGCGGCGTCGACAAGCGACAAACCAGAAGCGCAGATGTGGCAGGAAACCCCACCGCTGTGGGAAGTACCACGCTACGATGCGGGGAGCGTAAGCGTAGAGTCAGTGATGGAAGCACTTGGCAAATTGCCCAAGGAAAACTTCTATTCCGATGTGGACGTGGAGATATTCTTAAGCCGCTACTTCGCGCTGGTCCACCACGATCCCGACATGGCACAACGCGCCGTCCAAGGTGCGCCCTACGGTGCCCGCCAGTGGCTATTCCCCAATTACTTCAACGGGGATATGGACACCTACATGTGGCTATACGAGAAAAAATACATCGTGGCGAGCCGCGACGCCACCGTCGTGGTGCATGCAGCGCAGATGCCGAGCATCCTGTCCGAACCTTCTTATATTGACCTGCGCATCACTGTTGATGACTTTGTCCAACGATTAGAAAAGTACCACCAATGCGGTGCACCCGTGTATGAACCCGACTTCGTACTTGCGTTGCTGCGGTTGGATCTTTCCGGCATAGATCAACGCAGTGTACAGAAACGCCTCAGCGAGTTCACCATGCCAGTGCACACATGGCAAGGCGAGGCACTCGAACAGAATGCAGGACAGATAGCGGCAGCCTATATCGCTCACCCCTATGCGGAGCCAGCACTAGAGCCACATTTTGGCAGGTGGTTCCCGATGGCGTTGCAAGCCCCGCCTGCGCTGAAGCACCTGCCGCGACGCTTCACGCCCTCTGCTTGGCATGACGAAACAATTGACCCCGCAACCGTACCTAGCTGGGGTGATGGTGCATGGACGCTACTTCGGCGGGAATCATCGAGCAAAGGGCCCACGCTGGGACGCATCGCTGCACAAGCAGCCCGCTCGCAACGCCCCTTCGGGCCAGGGTTAGCCATCAACATGCTGAACATTCAGCGCCCGACCACCGCTGGTGAGTTGGAAGGAGTCTACGAGGCGCTCATGCATTCGTGGGAGCGCGGCCTCTTGCGCCCCGGGGTGGCAGATGTGCGCTACTTAGGTTGGAAAGATGACCTCACCAGCTGCCGTGGCATTGCGCAGACATGGGAGCAGTTAGCCCGTGAAGGTTTGCTCTCTGTAATTTGGCCGCTTTACGACGCCCTCCTTGCGCAGGCTTTTATCCGCAAGACCACCCCAGCTGGTGTTAGTGAAGTGGCTGCGTCGATGGCAAGGCTCGCCCCGCATGTTCTGGCCGCAGTTTCGGCTGGGCGCGCACCGAAATCCGCGCTTATGGCACTGGGGGCACGGGCGTGGGCTGAACGCACGGGGACGTCGAAAGTGATTGAGGCGGCCCAAGAAATCGTGGCGGTTTTAGGAGAGTGCGAAGCTTCTGCTGAGCAGCTCACCAGCGGAGCTCAAGGGAATAATTCCTTAAGCTCTGAGGAATTCCAAGCATTATGGTGTTTGCCCAAGCCCGCCCCAGGGGTTGTGTTAGACACTACGTCGGTGAGAATTTTACGTGGTGAAACCCCTCTGGTGGCGCACCAGATATGGACTGAGTTCCAGCTACGCGACTACCCTGGGCGCAGTTTCCTTCTAGCAGAGCCCAGTTGTCTTCGAGACTGGATTTTCCACGATCGGTGCACCATTATTGAACGCACTGAAACACCCCTTCGGATTAGTCATGCTCCACGACGATTCATGTATTGGAATGGGGAAAAGTTCGTTATTGAGGATTATGACCCGAACTATAGGTCGAAAAAAAGGCCCTCCAGACTACCCGATGTGGCAATAGTGGCAATGTTTGCTGGACTGCAGAATACACACAATGACGAGTATGGGTCCGCGTGTTATGCGGTGAAGAATCTCTTAAGCTCTATGCTGGTTGATCCTGATTCAACCCACTCTGCCATGCAGGTGCTGCTCAATCACACTGATCTATTTAGCCCCGGTAAAGTGATCGGTTTTGTTACCAAAAACCCAGCCTCGCTTCCTTCTCTGTGGCCTTTCATTACCGATTCTTTAAGCTTCGCGGCGAAGCAAGAAAAAAATCCACACTGGCTCAACCGGGTTCTCGATGCTGCGCTTGCGCATACTGACTTGCTCAGATATGGCATTGAGCATGGATTTATTCATCCTGAAGACTTCGCGGCACTTGATAGTATCGCAGGCCAAGCCAAGGCGAGTGCAGCGCGAAAGAAAGCACGAGAATTACACGCTATCCTCAACCTTGCATCAGGCCCGAAGGAAGATTTCCTGCGCTGAACATGCCACAGTCAAAGCTGTCAACCCACCCCAAGCACAACAAATTCTGGTGAGAAAACTTCACGAAATCCTGGGAAGAAAATTGTGTGTTCAGTCATTGAGATTTTCTCATCGGGGAAATGCGTATGAAACGCTAACCAGTGGTTATGGGGGTTTGGTGGGTGGAACGTCAACAGAAAGCACGCGGGGTTCCAAGTTCAGAATGGTTTTTGAAAAGGAAAATCAAACTGAAAGGAACACCGCGTGCTTGCGTTTTTGCTTCACTTTTTCTCACCCATCACCACTGCATGTACCATCAGCGCTTGGTGTCACACTCATCGCCGTCGACATGACCTTCGCCCCCTATACCCCAAGACCATCACACCCATCGCAAAAGCTGCTTTAGTCGTTCTACACCTTGGCCACAAAATACTCTGGTGAGAAAACCTCATTGAGTATCAAAACTATCTGAAGCGAAAATCACGGTATGAGCTTGTTACCCTGAAGCGATGTCCTTTTCCGTCGTTGCATAAGGCCTGTGATTGTATCAACGTCATTGGGTCGCATCCCTAGTTCTCGACACTTTACTCGTACTTGTTCTACAGTAACGGGTGCCCATCGGTCTGGGCGATTCATCATGTCGGCCTTGAGTTTTTCTTCCTCGTCCCATTTCAATCCGCTGGAATAACCTTGTGTCCAATGGGCGAGATATTCTAGGAACTCTTTTATGTCTTTTGGAAAGGGTTCAAGATTGAGGTTTTCTCACCCGCCCTAGTGAAAAATGGGGTGGTTAAGGTGGCGGTGGCGGACTTATGCCACCGCCATAGGTGTTATTTGTCGCGTTCGTGGCGGGGTTTGAAGACGTCTGCGCCGATGACGCGGGGGACTACTTTGGGTGCTTCGCCTAGAAGGTCGAGGAGGTTTTTATCGCGTTCTGCTTGTTGGAGTACTCCTTTAACCGCTGTGCGTCGTGTCCGGTTGGTTGTACGCTTGCGATTATTCGCTTGCTGCCCACCACCAGCACCGCCTGCACCACCCATGGGTGCCCCGCCTGCCATCGTTGATCCACGACCACCAGAACCACCAGCACCGCCAGAACCAGCACCAGTATTGGGATTGTTTCCTGTGCCTTGTCCGTTGTTGTAGGGGCTGTGACCCCGATGGGACCCACCACCCGAACCCGAACCAGTGCCAGAGCCGGTGCCTGTGCCTGTGCCGGTTGGGTTATGTCCCCTCCCGGTGTGTGAGCCACCCGAGCGATGAGAACCACCAGCACCAGCACCTGCACCATAGCCACCAACACCAGCACCATACCCACCTGCACCTGCACCTGTGCCTCTGCCACCACCGGTGCCGGTGCCGGTGGTGGTGTTGGTTCCTCCAACATGGTTGCTACCAGATTGGTGCGGCATCGTATGCGACACCCTATGATGCTGCGTGTTTCCACCGGTAATGTGTGACTGTGCTGTGCCACCAGCATAAGATCCACCACCATAGCCTGCACCTGCGCCTGCACCCCAACCAGTAGCATTACCAACACCACCATGTGTGGTTGGGTGTTGATGGGCATTAAGTGGGTTAATAGTTGCAGGATCAAGCCCTAGCGCGGATTGCTGGGTTGCTACCTGATCTAACACCCGTTCAGCAAGTTCGTGGGGTTCAAGGTCAAGCTCCCTAGCTGCTTGTTGGGTATTCTGTACCCAGTTGGTGGTAGTGATTGTGCTGGTTGCTTCGTTTGTGCTTCCTCCGCCTGCGCCTGCGGGTGCAGGTTCCATCAGTGGCGTGTTACAGGCATTGCTGCTGTTGCTGCGGTTGCAAGGGCTGTACGGAAGCCTTGGAGGAAAAGTTGTTCTGCTTGTTGGGCAACAACGATGCCTCCTTGGGTGGTGCGGAGTGCGTTGACTTTAGCAACTGCTGCTGTCACCTGTGGGGCAAACCCTGGTGCGATTGCTGATAGCGCGGTGGTAGATTGTGCCATCAGCGCAGCATTCTGAGCGAAGTTCATGCCCGATTGCGCCATGGTAGTAATAGCGGTGTTTGCTTTTTCAAAGGGGGTGCCTTTGTTTGCTGCGATCAGTTCACTGGCCACGCTGTTTAACCGGTCACTGATCGCAGTGGCATCACGTGCCAAAGTAGCCCAGAGGTCTGCAGCTTCTATCGCTGCAGCGTTGTTGGTGGAAGCAAGAGCTGAAGCGAGTTGTTCTAAGCTTGCTGCTTGATTCACAACTGGTGGTGGGAAGTTGAATCCTTCGAATCCTAGGTCAGGGCGGGTAGGGAAATAGACCCTGGGAAACATTGGGACTCCGGTTTCTTCCAGGATGCGATCGAACTCATCGGTGGCAAACCGGTTCATGCCTGAAAGTGAGTAGTAGTTGGCATAGAGGTTTTCTTCCAACCATTTCACCTGACGTTCAAAGGCTGTGAGCATATCAAAAGCACTCCCAGCCCCACCATGAAGAACCCGACCGTGTTGTTCCCCGAGCTGGTCTAAACCACTCACCGAAGAAAAACCACCATCAAGTGGATTTCGTGCAGAGTACAAAGCAGCATTGCCAGATTCTTTGCTGAGTTGTTCAAGGGTGTGAACGCTGTCGATGATTTGTTGTTTATCCATGAATAGGGTCATTGGAATCCTCCTTTGGTACGTAGTTTTTCAAGGGTTTCATACGCCTTCCAACACAACTCATCCTTCGTTGGTGTGGCTTTACCAGTGTGTGAAAAAGCGATACTGATTCGCCCATGGGGCGTGCTAATAGCAGCATCACAGTATTTGTCATCATCAACTTGAGGCAGGTTGCTGAAGTAGATGCGCTCATCAATACCGGGGAAAGTCGCATCAATAACCAACCCGTGATCACGCATCCAGGAATAGCGCGCAAAATGGGTTGATACACTGAAGGCTCCATGGATGCCGTCGGTTGTATGAATTTCGCTCATGCCACAATCAATCATCGGAGTTGAGTCTCTCCTCGTCATCGAGATTTTCTTTAATCCGATTTCTGCGAGTTCTTCTGGGGTGAGTGTGTCGCACAGATCGTACAGTGTGTTGTTGGGGTCAAACTTGTCGAAGGCCTCAACATATTCCCTGTCTGGTGGCAGGGGGATCATGCTGGGTTTGGGTGGTGACTCCCAGGTTTCAAAAGGATAGGTTTCTTCTGTAGTAGTGGTGTGGGCAGCCCCGGTGTCCTGTGGTGGTGCGCAGCCAGATACCGCCACACCACAGGCAACGAGTGCTGTGAGAATACGTGTGCGCATAAAGTCCTCTCTTAAAACACATGTGCTGGGGTAGGGTTTTATTCCCTTATATATAAAGACTGGAAAATCAGGGTGTGCGTTCCCAAAATTTTTTCCACCCCACGCTCTCCACCCCTATGCGGGGGTAAATGATGGTTGGCGCTGAGGGTTTTAGGTGAAGTTGCCTTTGGTGAGTAGTTTTTCAAGGGTTTCATACGCCTTCCAACACAACTCATCCTTCGTTGCTTTCGCTTTACCTGTGTGCCCGAACGTGACACTGATTCGTCCGTGCTGAAGCCAGCTTCAGTAACATAATTTCTTGTACCCAACACGTTGCGGCCCGTTGAAGCGTACGACGGTCGTGGCGTTTGCGGTGGGTGAGGCCATGTGCTGATGGTACGTACAGTAGAAATTGGGGCGAAAAAGTGTGGTACAAACGCAAGTACGCGGGAGTTCCTTTCAGTCTGATTTTCCTTTTCAAAAACCATTCTGAGTAAGGACCCCACGTGCTTTGCGTTGACGTTCCACCCATCACGCCGCTTAAACCACAGGTCAGAGTTTGATACGTATTTCCCCGGTGAGAAACCTCATCGTCAAACCGCAATTTCACCGCGTATGTGTGCAGCCACGAGCGGAGGTACACAACCGCCCTTGGGGTGGGTGTTTATCTTGGATCGCCACCGGTGGTTCGAGGGATGTTTTTGGTATAAATCTATCGCGGTTAACAGAGGAAAATTGTGCTGTGGTGAATACGGTTTCCGGGGTGAAAAGTGGAAGAAAAATGGGCGAAGGGGGTATGCGTTGATCCTTGCGGAGCGGTGATTGTGTGGTTTAGACGGGGGATGACCAATGGTGTTGGTGGGAGTGTCTGGACGACCTAGGGTTGGAGGAAAAGTGCACTCAGCTGCAGAATGTGTGCAGAATTACATTCTTCATTTTCATTTCATTTTCATTTCATAACCGCCGGTCATGGGGTTGGAGGCGAGATGGATAAAAAAGCTGAGATTATTTTGACAACTGCATAAATGTGCAGATCAAGCTTGGTGAATCCGCAATCTATTTCATGAGGGGGATCGAGCAGTTTTTCATTATCGCCCAGCGCTTATTTGCAGGCCAGCAAAAAATCTACCTAAGCTGAAAAAGATACGTAAGTAGGGATAAAACAAAACAACAAATTTGCATTTTTTCTCTTTTCTCTTTCCCTTGCCCATAAGTGGTCAAGGATATTTTAGGTAAGGCTTAATACCATGACTATCACCCCGACACGGGTGCTGATGTACAGCCATGATTCGCAAGGGCTAGGGCACGTCCGCCGAAATTTGGCACTCGCACACCACATCGCGCAAGCGATCCCGAATGTTTCCGGCCTGCTCTTGTCTGGGCTTACGCCCACCAATCTGTTTACCTTGCCGGCAGGTTTCGATTGGGTTGCAGTACCTGGCATTGCTAAAGGTGAGGGCGGCTACCAAGCCCGCAACCTCAACGAAGATACCCCGCATCTGATCCAGCTGCGCTCAGCTATCATCGCATCCACCTTGCTGAGCTACCAGCCAGATATCGTCGTGATCGACCGTCATATTTTTGGCGTGTGGGAAGAACTCAAAGAGCCTTTGATCGCGCTGAAGCAAGAACACCCCCATACCCATATCGTGCTGGGTTTGCGTGAAGTACTCGACTCGCCGGAGGTGGCCCGCGCGGAATGGGATCGACTCGGCGATATCACTTTGATCCATGATCTGGTGGATTCCATCTGGGTGTATGGGGATCGAAATATTCACGATCCCATCGCAACTGGTGAAATACCAGTTGAGTTGGCCGATAAAATTAAATACACCGGCTATCTTTCCACGGGGCGACAGATTATCGACCGCAAAGCAGACATAGCACCGTCGCCTTTTATTCTCACCACCGTGGGTGGGGGCGAAGATGGATTCGATCTTGCCCGTATAGCAGTGGACATGAAAGTGCCAGCCGGGCATCGGCATGTGATTGTGGCGGGGCCACAACTTGATGATTACCGCTTCCAGGTTTTATCCCGCGCCGCTAATATGCGTCGGGATGTCGAGGTAATCAAGTCCTGGCCGGGGCTGGCCAGCCAAATTGCGCGCGCTGCTGCGGTGATCTCCATGGGTGGCTACAACACCACTGCTGAAATTCTTGCAACCGATACCCCCGCAATGATTGTTCCCCGTGAAGTACCACGGCGCGAACAGCTAATCCGGGCGCGCTCGCTGGCTGCGGTCGGGATGGTGGAATACACCCGAATGCAGGATTTAAGTAGTCAGGTATTAGGCCGATGGGCGGCGCGGGCGGTGGGGAAGAAGATTAACCGTGCTCCGATTGCCCGACATGGTTTAGCAACGGTTGCCCAGTTTGCTTTAGATTGTGTGCGCGATGCACGGATTGAGGTGCTGTCATGAATACTCGAATTGGTTATATTCTTAAGGTTTATCCGCGCTTTTCGGAAACGTTTATTGTGACGGAAATTTTAGCGCGCGAAGCGATTGGCGATGAGCTGACAATTTTTGCTCTGCGCCCCACCACCGATGCGCGTTTCCACCCTGAATTAGCGAGAGTGCGTGCTGAGGTGAAGTGGATCGGACGTCCTTTTGGGGCGGAAGATTTGTGGCAACGAATCACTGGCATTGTAGAAGAGAGCGAAATCGTGAAAAATTTCGCCGCTATTTTGCCGGAGCTTTCCACCTTGGGACATACCGAAGTAGCACAAGGCTTGGAGCTGGCACTGAAAGCTAAACACGAAGGCATCACCCACTTCCATGCCCATTTCGCTGCACTGTCAGGTCGGATGGCGTGGGTGGCCTCGAAGCTGACGGGCATTCCCTACACCGTGACCACACATGCGAAGGATATCTTTCACAACAGTGTTGATATGCAGTGGCTGCGCCGGATTTGTGGTGATGCTACGCGCGTGATTGCTATTAGCCAGTACAACTACAACTATCTGCAGCAGGTTTTGTCTGGTACAGGGGCAAATATTAGCTTGCAGTATAACGCCTTGGAGCTTGAGCGCTTCCCGTATCACAAGCCCCCAACGTTAAGTGAGCCGCTTGAAATTGCGGCGGTGGGCAGGCTGGTGCCGAAAAAGGGATTTGGTGCTCTGATCGAAGCGGTTGCGATTGTCAAAGCAAAAGGTATTCCGGTGAAGGTTTCGCTTGGCGGTGCTGGTGAACTCAAAGAGGAGCTTGAGCAAAAGATCTCCGATCTTGATCTCGACGATACTGTCACCATGCTAGGCCCGCTGAACCAAGAGGAAGTACGTGAGCTACTGCGTCGCAGCCATGTATTTGTTGCCCCCTGCGTACCTGGGGCGGATGGCAACGTTGATGGTTTGCCCACGGTGATTTTAGAGGCCATGGCCTGTGGAACCCCAGTGATTGCAACTTCGGTGACCGGAATCCCTGAGGTGATTCGTCATGACGACACCGGCATTTTGCTTGAACCTGGACATGTACCCGCCCTTGCCCAAGCACTGGAAAACTTTGCCCGTGGAACCATCGATGGCCTCAGCTTGAGCAGAAACGCCCGGAAGTTCGTCGAAAAGCACTTCGATAGCTTGAGCCAGGCCCGCACATTGTCAGGGTGGGAATCCGCCCAAGGAGTGTAAAAAGTGAAAATTGCCTATGTTTGTGTCGACCCCGGCATTCCCGTCTTTGGTACCAAAGGCGCAAGCGTGCACATCCAAGAAGTGATCCGGGAAATGCGTGCGCACGGACACGACGTCACCGTCTTTGCCACCAGGCGGGGCAAGGACGTACCCGCTGATCTTGCAACGCTGAATGTTGTGGAAATCCCCGTGGGACAAGGGCCTGCCGCTGTGCGCGAGCAGGAACAAATCAAGGCCAGTCAACGTATCAGTGAATTGATTGCTGAGGGTGACTTCGAGTGCATTTATGAACGATACTCGCTGTTTAGTGAGGTGATCGCAGATTCTGCGCTGCCAGCGATCCTCGAAGTGAATGCGCCGCTGATCGATGAGCAGCGCACACATCGCGAACTCGTCGCCGAAGACTACGCCTACCGCGCTTTATCGCGCCAAGTCACCGCCGCTTTAGCCACCGTTTGTGTGTCTGAGCCGGTGCGTGAGTGGGTAATTGCGCTAACTGGTGCCACAACCGTGCACACCGTGGCTAATGGGGTTAATGTGCATCGCATCACCCCGCAACCGGTGGATGAGCACGCCGCACCACTCGTGGTGTTCGTGGGCACCCTCAAGCCTTGGCATGGGGTCGATGTTTTGATTGAGGCTTATGCGCATGCGCAAAGCCAGTGGCGTCTGCGCATCATCGGGGACGGCCCGCAGCGCGAGAACTTAGAGCGCACAGCCGCACAGTTGGGGCTGGACGTGGAGTTTGTCGGTGCCGTGGCGCCGGAAGAAATCCCAGCTCACCTTGCCGGTGCCAGCATTGGGGTTGCCCCTTATCCGCACGATCAGGCGTATTTTTCACCGCTGAAGGTCTACGAGTACATGGCAGCAGGGCTTGCTGTAGTGGCTTCAGAAATCGGGCAAATCCCCAACGTGCTTGCCGACGTCGGCATCCTCGTTCCCCCATCGGATCGGCAGGCATTGGCCACGGCGATTGACCAGCTTGCCACCAACCCAACCACCTGCGCTGAATTAGGGGCGCGGGCTCGGGCACGGGCGGTGGAAAAGCACAGCTGGTCGAGTGTTGTTTCCACCATGTTTGCGTTGGCTGGTCTGTCAAAGGCAGGCCGCTGATGCCGAAACGAATGAAGAAAATTGCGATTAAGCGCACGTTAAAACTCATCGCACCAGATGTGAAACCCCAACGAAAACTGATCGTCGGTGGAGTGACAGTGCTGCTGCTCGAAGTGGTTTTTCGTGTGTTAGAGCCGTGGCCGCTGAAATTTGTTATCGATGCATTGTCGGTGTCCATCGGTGCAGATATTGCTGAAGCCCCAGCTTCGTTGCGCTTGCTGCTGATTTGTGGTGCTGCCTTTTTGCTCGTGGTGGCCATGCGGGCACTGTGTAACTATCTTGCCACTGTGGCTTTCGCCTTGGTGGGTTCGCGGGCATCGACATTGTTGCGTGCCCGAATTTTCCAACACGTCCAGGGGCTCAGCCAGCAATTCCACTCAAAAAATCGCAGCGCGGATACTGTGCAGCGCCTAGTGTCTGATGTCAACCGCATGCAAGAAGTCGCGGTGACAGCCGGCCTGCCACTATTAGCTAATGTGATCACACTGGTGGTCATGCTCATCATTATGGTGGTGCTCGACCCCCTCCTATCTTTGGTGGTGGTAGCAGCCATGCTTGTGTTCATGGTGACCTCACGCGGGGCTTCACACAAGATTGCTGTGGCTGCACGCACTACCCGTAAAGCGGAGGGGCAGCTGGCAAATACGGCACAAGAATCACTGTCCTCAATCAAAATTGTTCAGGCCTACGGCTTGGAATCGTTGATCTCCGACCGCTTTGTTGGTGCAAACACCACCTCATTAAAAGCGGGTGTGAAAAGTAGGCGCCTTGCTGCCCGATTAGAGCGCAGCACCGATGTGCTGGTGGGTTTGGCGCAAGCAGCCGTGCTGGTTGGTGGCGGGCTGCGGGTGCTCGAAGGGGAAATGACCTTAGGTGATCTCGTGCTGTTTACCACCTATTTGCGCACCACCATGAAACCTTTGCGAGATATGGCGAAATATACCGGGCGTATCGCCCGCGCCACCGCCTCCGGTGAACGTGTCGCTGATCTGATGGAACTGCAATCCGATATTGCTTCGCCTCACAACCCCACCCCACTCGGTGATGATGTGACTGGTTTAGTCACCTTCGAGAATGTGCACACCAACTACGAATCAACAAAGGTGCTGCGCGGGCTCAACCTCACCATTAACCCTGGGGAAACAGTAGCAATTATCGGCCCATCCGGGGCGGGTAAATCCACCCTAGTCTCCCTGTTAGTGCGTGCCCTCGACCCCACACATGGGACCGTGAGCATCGATGGTATCCCACTGACCAGTGTGGATCTTGCCGATCTGCGCTCCCATGTCTCACTTGTGCACCAAGAGGCCATCCTGTTTAGCGGAACCATCCGTGAAAACATCCGCTACGGGCGATTCGATGCCACCGACGCCGAAATCGAAGCAGCCACCAAGGCCGCCAACGCGCATGATTTCATCACCGCCATGCCCAAAGGCTACGACACCGTTGTCGGGGAACGCGGCGGAACATTATCCGGCGGGCAACGCCAACGCGTGGCCATCGCCCGCGCCTTGCTCCGCGACACCCCTATTGTGATTCTCGACGAAGCAACCTCCGGACTCGACCCTGAATCCGCAGGTCTGGTGCTCGAAGCGATCGAGAAACTCGTCGAAGGCCGCACCACACTTGCTGTCACCCACGATGCTGAGGTAGCCCTGCGCGCTGATCGCGTGGTGTGGCTGGAAAACGGCCGCGTGCAACTCAACGGCGCCCCCTCAGACCTGTATTCCACCAGTGAAGAATTTAGAAACTGGGTCAATTCCAAAGAGGAGTTCGCCTCATGACCAACACAACCGCAACCTATATCGACCACCTCACCGACCCCAACTGGCTCTATGATCACCTCGGTAGTCACGTCACCGCCGAATGGATCCGGATCAAACCCGACACCTCCCTGATCGCCTCGATCACAGATGCCACAACGGGTATCACTGTTGGTTGGCTGCGACTGTTGTGGCCGAAAAGCCACATTAAGGCTACGAAGCTTCAACGCATTGCCCACAAAGCACAGATGAATGTGCGAACCCAGCAACTGAGTGAAAATATCATTCTCCAAACCGGCGATGTGATCAGTGACCCCAAACTGTTTACGCATTTAAGGCTGCTGCCGGAAGAAGTCACCACCGGTACATTGCTTCGCTATAACCCAGCGCGCCGAGTGATTTTTAGGGTGGGGGATCAGGTGTGGCGTGTCAGTAGGAAGAGTGTGCCTTCGCCGAAGGTGCATGAGTTGATGTCGGCGGTGGTTCCTATGCAGGCGCGTGTGGATGATGGTTCGAATCCGCATGTCAGTGTGATGGAGTTTGTGGGCGATACTGATTTGGCGCGTAGCCCTGATGTGGGTGCTGTGGCCCGGGTGGGTGGTTTGCTTGCTCGGTTGCATGGGGCTCGTTCGTTGGTGGATGGGGGCTGTGCGGTCAAGCGGCGGGATGTGCGTCGGCAGTTGAAGGCGCATGTGCGTATTTTGAGTGCTGTGGATCCTTCGCTTGCTGCTGCGGCGGCTGGTTTGGATGTGCCTGAGTATGAGGATTCGCGTGAGGTTGTGGTCCATGGTGATTTCACTCCGGATCAGGTGTTGTGTGATCACAGGCATGAAAAGGTGTGGTTGAGTGATTTTGATCGGGTGCATTTAGGTCCTGCTGCTAGTGATCTTGGCTCTTTTGTGTCTGCGTTGAATCCTTCCCACCAGGATGCGTTTTTGTGTGGGTATGCGCAGGTTGCCCCGTTGCCTTCGGATGCTGATATTCGCTGTGCGCAGGTTCATGCCCAGTTGTTGCGTTTGATGGAGCCGGTGCGTGCGGGTTCGCCGACGTGGCGTGATGATATCGCTGCGCGTATTGCGCAGGTGGGGCAGGTGGGGTGATGAGGGTGCGTGAGGTTTTATTTTCGTTGCCTTCTGTTGTGCGTGCGTGGCCGCAGCTGAAAACGAACAGTGTGGTTTTTGAGCAGATTATTGATGGTCAGTTGCGTGCTGGTGCGATTGATGCTGATGGTGTGGTGCGCCTTGTTCCTTTTGGTTGCGATGAGGCGTTGCCTGAGTTGGCGCCGCATGAGGGTTTGGTGGTGCACCGGTTGAATAAGCGTGCGGTTGTTGTTAATCGCGCTGCTGGTGTGGTGGTCAAGCATGTGCGCAAGGGTGTTGGTCCGGATTATTCTGCTCTGGCTAAGGCTGCGGGTTTTCGTGCAGCTTCTGTTGTGCGTTCTGCTGCTTCGGTGGTGGAGTATGAGCTTCTTCCCGGTGATACGTTGTGTGCCTTAGGTGATGCGTCGGTGCCGGGATGGGAGCGGTTTGTTGAGTTGTGGCCGAAGTTTGCGCGTGGTGCTGGTGTGGGCCTGTCGTCGCACGATGCCGGTGATGAGCTTGGTGTGCTGCGACACTGGCTGAATCAGGTTGAGCATTTTGGGATGCTCGATGCGCATTCGTGTCAGCGGCTTGCTCGTAGTGTGGATGCGCTTGCTGGTGAGTTGTTGAAACCTGCTGATCCTTGTGTGGTGTTGCATCGGGATTTGCATGATAAGCAGCTTTTGTGGGACGGGTCGCAGCTGAGTGTGTTGGATTTGGACACTGTTGCTTTTGGTGAGGCGGCTTTGGATGTGGGCAATGTGCTTGCGCATGTGGAATTGCGTGGGTTTCAGAAGGTGTATTCGGACAGTGTTCAGGCGCGCATTTCGCAGGCTGTAAGGGAGCTTGCGGATTCTTTAGTTATTTCGCCTAGCCGTTTGCAGGCCTATACCCAGGCTGCGCGGTTGCGGTTGTGTTGTGTGTATGCGTTTCGCCCGAGTGCACAACCTTTTATTAATCAGTGGATTTCCCATTCTGTGAAGGAGTGAAAAATTATGAAGATTTCTGTGATTGGCTGCGGCTATCTTGGTGCCGTGCATGCTGCGTGTATGGCCTCGTTGGGCCATGATGTGATTGGTGTCGACATTGATGCTGATAAGGTGGCTGTGTTGAATCGGGGGGATGTGCCGTTTTTTGAGCCTGGGCTTGAGCAGATTTTGCAGCAGAGCTTGGCGTCGGGCAGGTTGCGTTTTGCGGTTGCTCCTGCCACGGATGAGCTTGTCGACGTCGACGTCCACTTCGTTACTGTGGGTACTCCACAATCGGCTACCAGCGGTGCGGCGGATTTGAGTTTCGTGAACTCGGCTTTTGACATGATTGAAGCTGCAGTTAAGTCTTCCACGAAAAAACCTGTGGTGGTGGGTAAATCTACTGTTCCGGTGGGTACTGCCCACGCGTTGGCGAAGCGCATTGCCCCGCTGGGTTTGACCTTAGTGTGGAATCCTGAGTTTTTGCGCGAAAGTTTCGCGGTGGAGGACACGTTGCGCCCGGATCGGCTTGTTTATGGGCTTTCTGATGATCCCGCGCATGCTGTCCATGGGCAATCGGTGCTCGATGAGATTTATGCCTCCATGCTGGCGGCGGGGATTCCGCGGCTGGTGATGAACTATCCCACCGCTGAGTTGGTGAAAGTGGCGGCGAACTCGTTTTTGGCCACCAAAATCAGTTTCATCAACGCAATGGCTGAGCTGTGTGAGGCAACCGGGGGCGATGTAGTGGAGCTTGCCCACGCACTCGGCCACGATGTGCGCATTGGCAATCGCTTTTTAAGCGCCGGCGTTGGCTTTGGCGGCGGCTGTTTGCCGAAGGATATTCGTGCGTTTGTCTCCCGCGCGGAGGAGCTCGGTGTGGAGGATGCGGTCGGCTTCCTGCGTGAGGTTGATGAGATTAATCAGCGCCGCCGCGACCGTGTGGTGGATCTTTCCTTCGCCGCACTGGGGGGTGCGGTGGCAGGGAAGAAGATTACTGTTTTGGGTGCTGCTTTTAAACCGAATAGTGACGATATTCGCGATTCGCCCGCCTTGGATGTTGCCTTGCGCCTTCATGAGCATGGTGCGCAGGTGACGGTCACTGACCCTGAGGCGCTGGGCGCGGTGGAGAAGCGTTTGCCACAACTGCGCACGCAGGTAGAGACAATGGCGGCACTGAAGGGTGCGGACCTCGTGCTTTTGCTGACTGAGTGGGATGAATATAAGAATCTCGACCCTGCTGTTGTGCGGGGCATTGTGGCACATCCGAAAATCATTGATGGCCGCAACGTGTTAGATGCGCAAGCCTGGAAGGCTGCTGGCTGGGGCTACCGCGGCTTGGGCAGGCACTAGCATTGCTTGTCGACGCCGTTTCATCACCGCTTTTTCGGAAATGTCCAGCGCGAACAGCGCTCCTAGTAGCCCGCCTGTTAACTGAGGTGGTGTGATACTTCAGTAAACGGGCGGTAAAAACTGCACACACTTCCATTGATCCTCATTGCAAATAGGAAGCGTGTTTTATCAATTGCAGAAGAACATAAAATGACTGAAGTGGCGTGTCAGGCTTCCACCACGGCTGCAGACTGATGGGCGATTTTGTTGCACAGTGTGGAGAAAGTGCCTTCTACAGGGGTAAAGACTATTCTTTCCAATTCAAGGCTTAGCTTGATTGTTGTATACTCACGGCGATGTATTTTGACTTGCCCTAAGGATAAATTGGGCGTAACGAGCGGGTCGAAATTAGTAGACAATATCACGGAGAGAATACCTAGTGGCGAAGAAGCCGACCAAGAAGAATGAGCAAACCCTGGAGCAAAAGCTGTGGGCTACAGCCGACAAACTGCGTGGTAACCAGGAGCCAGGCCAATATAAACATGTCGTGCTTGGATTGATCTTCTTGAAGTACATCTCCGACCGCTTTGAAGAGCGTCGAGCAGAACTCAAGGAAAGTCTGTCCAACCCAGACAGTGATGGCTATATTCCCAACGAGGAGCGCCGCCTCAAGTTTCTAGAGGATCGCGACGAGTATCAAAAGCGCAATGTGTTCTGGGTGCCTGCCAATGCGCGTTGGCAGCAGATTCAGAACCAGGCCAAAAGCCCTGAAGTTGGCATCATTATTGATAACGCGATGGACGTTATTGAGAAGGAAAACCCTTCACTCAAAGGCGTGCTGCCTAAGGACTACGCGCGTGACGGCCTGGATAAGGAACGCCTCGGCGGGTTAGTGGATCTGATTGGTTCCATTGGCTTTGGTGAGAAGGACGACCACGGCTCCGATGACGTACTCGGTAGCGTCTATGAATACTTCCTTGGCCAGTTTGCCGGCAAAGAATCTGGTAAGGATGCCGGTGCTTTTTACACGCCCCGTTCCATTGTTCGCCTGTTGGTTGAGATGCTCGAACCTTATAAAGGTCGCGTTTACGATCCGGCTTGTGGTTCCGGCGGTATGTTCGTCCAAAGTTCCAAGTTTGTCGAAGCACATGGGGGCAACCTCAACGACATTTCTGTTTACGGCCAAGAGTTCACCGATACTACCTGGAAACTAGCCAAGATGAACTTGGCGCTTCGCGGTATTGAAGCCGACTTAGGTGCAAAGTCCGCCGATTCCTTTACCCAAGATCAGCACAAGGATCTGCGCGCAGACTTTATCTTGGCTAATCCGCCGTTCAATGTCTCTGATTGGTGGAGCCCGACGCTTGACGACGACCCTCGCTGGAAGTACGGCACTCCTCCGCAGGGTAATGCCAACTTTGCGTGGGTACAACACTTTATCCATCACTTGAGTCCAAAGGGTACGGCTGGTTTTGTTCTGGCCAATGGTTCCCTGAGTTCTAATAGCGGTGGTGAAGGGGAGATCCGGAAGAGGTTGATCGAGGAGGAACTGGTCGACTGTATTGTTGCCTTGCCTGACAAACTATTTTTCAACACGGGTATTCCTGCGTGTTTGTGGTTTGTGTCGAAGAATCGTTTTGGTAATGGCCATCGTGCTCGCGATGGGGAAGTGTTGTTTATTGATGCCCGCAAGATGGGCGCGTTGAAGACTCGACGCCTGCGCGAGTTCTCGGACGAGGATATCGCCAAGATCGCCGACACTTACCATGCGTGGCGCAACCATGACGGAAACTACGAAGATATCGCCGGATTCGTAAAATCCGCCAGCTTCGAGGAGATCGAGAAGAATAACTTCGTGCTCACCCCTGGCCGCTATGTGGGCCTTGAGGAAGCAGAGCTTGACGACGAGCCAGTCGAGGACAAGATCAAGCGTTTGACGAGCGAGCTGCTTAAGGAGTTTGAGCGCGGGCGGGAGCTGGAAGAGGAAATCTCGACTCAGATTGGAAATTTCTGTGGCTAGTTTTGGTGATTTGGTCGATATTGTTAAAGACACTGTAAAGCCGTCCGAATTGGGGCCGGACGAAAAGTATCTCGCATATGAACATATAGAACCTAGTGCCTTGAGAGTATCTAGGTTTGAGAGTGTCGATGGAATCACCAGTCAGAAAAGTCGCTTTAGCAAAGACCAGATCATATACGGAAGGCTCCGTCCATATTTCCGAAAGGTAATTTTTACTGGCGAGAATGAGGGGATTTGTTCATCTGACTTCTGGGTTTTTCGAGCGAAATCGGGCGTGCACCCCCGCTTTGCTTTCTATGTCGCGGCATTGAAAGAGTTTTCAGATATGGCAGCCTCCTCAAGTACCGGAACTCGGATGCCTCGTGCTTCTTGGGATGTTGTTAAGAACTTCGAAGTTCCTGATTTTTCATTTAAAGAGCAGCAAGAAATTGGACGAAAACTGGGACTTCTCGACGATAAGATCGAATCGAATCAACGAATGCTGAGGGCGAATTACGATTTAGTTGGGTTGTATTTTAGGGAACTCACCTCAAGAGTCCCAGTCAAGCGAATTCCTCTGAGTAATCTCGTGGAGATCACTAAGGGAGTATCTTACAAAAGTTCTGAACTTCAAGATTCCGATTGTGCTTTAGTTACGATTAAGTCGTTTGATCGTAATGGTGGATATAAGTCGGACGGGCTGAAAGCTTACACAGGCCATTACAAAGAGGGACAGTTAGTGGGGCGTGGTGAACTTATCGTCGCTCAGACGGACCTAACTCAGAACGCTGAGGTCGTCGGACGAGTGGTACGTCTTCCGGATATTACTGACTATAATCATATTGTTGCTTCACTCGATCTTCTAGTGATTAGGCCGTCTGACCCCCAGATATCTAACTCCTATCTTTACGGCATCCTATCTAGCAACGAGTTTCGGCAGTGGTGTCGCAATAGGGTTAATGGAACTACAGTCTTACATTTAGCGAAGGACGCAGTGCCAACTTTTGAAGCCCCTGTGATTCCCCGAGCGTATCGCCGAGAATTTGAGGCAGTGGTCTCAAAGATTTTTCAGAAGTCTGATTCCTTACGGCGTGAGAACGAACTACTCACTGAGCTCCGCGACACCCTCCTCCCAGAACTTTTGTCTAGGCGTATCACTTCTGAACAATTGGAGGCTGGCTTATGAGTAACAAACCTCGCCAGGTAGGGATTTCGTCGACAGGTCCGCTGTTGACATTCACCTCAGCTGATCTCGAACATGATTTATTGGTGCGATTCGATGAAGGCACAATCTGGTTGACGCAGGCGCTCATGGGTGAGCTGTTTGGCGTCGATAAGCGAACAGTGAGCGAGCACCTGACAAACATCTTTGCCTCCAGTGAACTGGAAGAGGATTCAGTTGTCCGGAAATTCCGGACAACTGCCGCTGATGGCAAAAACTACCAAGTAAAACACTACAATCTCGACGCAATTATCTCCGTCGGCTATCGAGTGAACTCCAAACGGGCAACGCAGTTCCGTATCTGGGCAACCAAGGTGCTGAGGGACTTTACACTTCGTGGGTTTGTCGTGGATAAGCAGCGCATGGCCCAAGGCGAAATTTTTGGTGAAGACTACTTTGAACAGCTGCTTCAAGAGATCCGGGAAATCCGCTTATCGGAGCGCCGGTTCTACCAAAAAGTAACAGATATTTACGCCACGGCCACGGACTATGACCGGGATGCACCGATAACCAAAACTTTCTTTGCCACCGTGCAAAACAAACTGCATTATGCAGTGCACGGACATACTGCTGCCGAACTTATTCGGAATAGAGCATCGGCGGACAAACCACACATGGGGTTGACCACTTGGGCTAAAGGCCCAGAAGGCAAGGTGTTGGCAGGTGATGTGACCGTCGGCAAGAACTACCTATCCAAAACGGAACTTAATGATCTCGGACGTCTGGTGGAAACATTCTTGAACTTGGCAGAAAGCCGAGCCGAGCGGCACATCCCTACAACGATGGAGCAGTGGGCCAGCTTGCTGGATCAGGTTTTGGCGATCGATGGACGTGAGTTGCTACAAAATGCGGGCAAGATTTCAAAGAAGCTTGCAGACAAGTTCGCGCTTGAGGAATACTCCAAGTTTCGGGTGGAGCAAGACAGGATGTTCACGTCGGATTTCGATGCATTCATGGAAGAAGGCGAGCATGTGATCGAAACCGCCAAGGAGGATCACGATGACTAACGCCAGCGCCAGCTTTAATGAGAACATTGTGGAGCTCGCCGCGCTGGACTATTTCGCGCAACTTGGTTACCAAACGGTCAGTGGTGCTTTCATCGCGCCGGGTGAACCGGCTGCAGAGCGCGAGGACTACTCCCAAGTGATTCTGTGGGATCGGTTGCGTGAGGCAGCAGCGCGGATCAATCCTAGGGTAAGCAGGCGCCAGATTGAACAAGCGATTGTAAAGCTGCAGCGGGCGGAATCCCAAAGTCTGATCGACGAAAACCTACGAGTACATGACCTACTGACCAAGGGCATCTCGGTGGAAAAACGTGAACGTGATGGCCGGTTGAGTTACGAGCATGTCTGGTTTATTGACTTTGGTAATCCAGACAACAACGACTGGGCTGCGATCAACCAGTTCACGATTATTGAGAACAAGAATCGCCGTCCGGATGTTCTAGTCTATGTCAACGGGTTGCCATTGGCGCTGCTCGAGTTGAAGAACCCAGTGACAGAAAATGCGACTCTAAGGTCGGCGTGGAATCAGATTCAGACATATCGGCGAGATATCCCATCAGTATTTATCACCAACGTGATGACGGTCATTTCGGATGGTACGTCAGCCGCGATGAGTTCATTCTCAGGTGCCTTTGAACATTATGCGCCGTGGAAAACTATTGACGGCCGAGATGTGGTGACTAACCGTCCGGCACTTGAGGTGTTGATCAAAGGCGTGTTTAACAAGCAGCGCTTCCTTGATTTGTTCCTCAACTTCACAGTGTTCTCCGAAGAGACCGTAACAGATAAGAAAACCAAGGAGAAATCTTTGGTCTTGATCAAGCGGATTGCCAAGTATCACCAGTACTGGGCGGTGAACGCAGCGATTGAATCCACAGTGATGGCCGCCGGTCCTGATGGGGATCGTCGTGGTGGTGTGGTCTGGCACACGCAAGGTTCGGGCAAGAGCTTTGAGATGGTGTTTTACGCCGCCAAGATCATGCGCGATCCACGGATGGCCAACCCGACCTTGGTGTTTATTACCGACCGTAATGATCTGGACGATCAGTTGTTCGCGGAAGTCTTTGCCCCAGCAAAGATATTGCCGGAGGTGCCGGTTCAAGCTGAGTCCCGAGAAGATTTGCGTGAGAAGCTGAAGCGCCGTTCAGGTGGGATCATCTTTACCACGCTGCAGAAGTTTGCCCCACCACTAGATGAAGAGAAAAACTTCCAGCTGTCGGGGCGAAGCAACGTGATCGTGGTTGCTGACGAGGCACATCGTTCCCAGTATGGATTGAAGCAGAAGTTAGACAAAGACGGCAAACTGAAGTCTGGCCTAGCCAAGCACATGCGCGATGTATTGCCGCAGGCTACGTTCCTTGGGTTTACTGGTACCCCGATTGAGTCAGGTGATAAGTCCACCCGCTTTGTCTTCGGTGATTATATTGATGTTTACGACCTGACCCGTGCGGTGGAAGACGGCGCTACAGTCAAGATCTTCTATGAATCACGGCTCGCCCGAGTGGCACTGTCTGAAGATGAATACGCCTCGTTGGACATGCTGGCTGATGAGATTACGGAGCAGGTCGAAGAGGCGGAAGCTTCAGCAGCTAAGTCTCGCTGGTCTCGCTTGGAAGCGATTGTAGGTGCCGATGAGCGCTTGAACTTGGTGGCCGAAGACATTATTCAGCACTGGGAGAAGCGCAAGGAAACGATGGTCGGTAAGGCGATGATTGTGACTATGTCGCGCCGGATCGCGGTGGAACTCTACAACAAGATTGTTGCACTCAGACCCCAGTGGCACTCTGATGACCATATGAAGGGAAAACTCAAGGTGATCATGACCGGATCGGCAGCTGATCCGGAGATTTTCCAGCCTCATATCTTGAATAAGGATCAGCAACGAGATATTAAAGCGCGGGCAAAAGATCCAGAAGATGAACTGGAGCTAGTGATTGTCCGAGATATGTGGCTGACTGGCTTTGATGCCCCAAGCCTGAACACTATGTATGTGGATAAGACCATGAAGGGTGCAGGATTGATGCAGGCGATTGCCCGTGTCAATCGGAAATTCCGCGACAAACCGGGTGGTCTGATCGTCGACTACATTGGCTTATTTTCCAACCTCCAGGAAGCGTTGGGGGAATATTCCCCATCTGACCAAAGCCAGGTTGGTGTCCCAATCGAGCAGCTGCTTGACGTGATGCTGGAGAAGTACGACGTGGTGAGAGGTATCGTCCACGGCGTGAAGTTTAATAGTTCGCCGGACTTATCCCCTTCGGAGCGTTTGGGGGAGTACGCCAAAGTATTAGATTATGTGATGGATGATCCGGATCGGACTAAGCGCTATCTGGATCAGGTATTGGCGCTGGTGAAGGTGTTCGCCTTGGTTGGTGGGCAGCCTCAAGCTCAACGAATTAGCAATGACGTGCGTCTGTTTACTGATGTGCGCTCAGCATTGCTGAAGATCCAATCGCCAGGATCTGGTTCGGGTGGCTTAGGATCAGTCGAAGTAGATACAGCACTGAGCCAACTCATTAATGAAGCTGTCACCGCTGACAAGGTCGTCGACATCTACGAGATGGCGGGTGTTACAACACCAGAAATTTCGTTGTTGTCCGATGAGTTCTTGGATTCCCTCGCGGTAAAGGAGAAACCGAATTTGCAGATGGGTTTGCTGCGTCGCTTGCTCAATGACGAGATCAAGACCATTTCGCGTGAGAATATTGTTCAGGGGCGGAAGTTTTCTGAGCAGCTGGAAGAAGCAGTCAACCGCTACACCAACCGCTCGCTCTCGACTGCGGAGATCGTGGCCGAACTTGTCCGTTTAGCTAAGGAAGTGCGCGATGAGTATCGCCGGTGTGAGGAAATGGAGCTGTCATATGCTGAGGTGGCGATCTACGACGCCTTAGCCCATCACGATACCGCAGTCCTCGAGATGGGGGACGAGACTCTGAAGAAGATCACGATTGACCTCGTCCATGCGGTGCGTGGCTCAGTAACCATTGACTGGAACGTCAAAAAGAGCGTCCAGTCTGAAATGCGCTCGAAAATCAAGCGGCTACTGGCCAAATACGATTATCCTCCGGACCAGGAAGAAATAGCAGTAGAGCTAGTGATTGCACAGGCCGAATTGTGGGCGAACACAGTTTCACTGACGGAGTAGGCTCATTAGCACTCGTCCAGCTCTTGAACGTGGGCATGATTGGTCGCGTTTTGCGACTATGCAATTGCCCACCGTGCCGCATGCGAAAAATCTGAGGTCATTGATGTTAATCATCGCAGGTCACAGGGATGGCATCATTCCCCGGCTAACCAGTGTGTAGTGCACTTTTGCTCACCGATGTAGGCAAAGTGCTAGGTGCTGGCAACATTTACTTCACGAGCACAGTGCACAAATAAGCGGGCGGTGAGTGGGCGTCGAAAAGCAAGCGCTAGGACAAATCTTGGCCAATTTTTTACTCAAAGCGTGATTATTTTTTCCTAATAATTAAGCTGTGTGTTGTCTCGGCGAACGCTTCTATCAATCAGAAAATTGGGGCACTGGGGGTGCCACTTAAGCGCAGGTTGCGTGCTTTTTGGCACAACCTTTGGGGCGCAAAACTGGATATGCGTGCGTCTTCATCGACGTTTAAGACTCGATTGATCCGAAACAAAAACGCTCGGAAGCAGCACGAAAACGGACTAGGGTAAAACAGGAGAATACTTCCATTTTCTTTGAACAAAAGCAGGTGTCTGATGCCCACTTTTTCTTCCCGCCCAGCCTTTTCCTTGATTTTCGCAAGCGTGCTGATGGTTGGGGTCAGTCCCGTTGTTTCTGCGCAGGAGTCGGCGGGTGCGATATTACAGCCCACGGTGCTGGTGTTGGACTCATCAGGCTCCATGCTGGAAATCGATGTTGATGGTCGCTCACGAATGGACGCGGCGAAACAGGCAGTCGGTGAATTTATCGACCACGTTCCACATGGTGCCCCACTCGGTTTAGTCACCTACGGAACCGGTACGGGTAGCAGTGAGGAAGAAAAAGACGCAGGGTGTCAAGATATTTCCGTCATCGCACGCCCCGGCGAAAAGGACAAGCAAGCATTAAAAGATGCGGTGGCACGTTTCGAACCGCGCGGATACACGCCGATTGGAAACTCGCTGCGTAAAGCCACCGAGCTGTTGCCGAAGGAAGGAGCACGCTCTGTTGTTTTAGTTTCTGATGGCATCGATACTTGCGCACCGCCGCCGGTGTGTGAAGTAGCGCAAGAACTGAAAAATCAAGGAACGGACCTCGTGGTGCACACCGTGGGTTTCAAAGTTGATGAGGCAGCACGCGCCGAACTGGAGTGCATTGCCCACGTTACGGGTGGTACCTATGCGGATGCATCAAGCGCGGAAAGCCTGAAAGCTTCCCTGACCACCGTCACCACCCGCACCGCAGTGGGCTACCAACTTCCCAGCACACGAGTAGAATTCAGTGCCGACAAGAAGCAGGCACCCACTCTGGATGTGGGTACTGTGGACACACCTGCCCGCTACCACGTGATAGCACC
Organism: Corynebacterium felinum; assembly: GCF_030408755.1. NCBI lineage: Bacteria > Bacillati > Actinomycetota > Actinomycetes > Mycobacteriales > Corynebacteriaceae > Corynebacterium > Corynebacterium felinum. Next base: position 2,213,042 of record NZ_CP047209.1, on the reverse strand, counting down.
AACAACGGAGAAGGAACCAGCACACTTCACAATTGATGTGCCGGAAAACCACACGCTGCACATTGGGATGAGTACAGTACCGCCAGTGGGGACCAAAAAATTCCTTGAGGGGCATTACGGGATGACCATTTTTGCCGAAAGTTGCTCTGGTGAAACCATGGCAGCCAGCGACACAACCGCCGACATGCCCGCATCGGGGTATTTCATCGCTCAGGACTGCACCGGTGAACAAAGCTTCAATCTCCATCTCACCGGCTCACCAGTAAAAGACGTCGATTTCACCGTGGTGGCGGTCCCCAAGCCGACCGACCTTGGGGACGATTTCAACAAATCTCCCTCCACAGGACGCAGTGCGGAGGATCTCAGCCAGCCCGCACCAAGCGAAAACCCGCAGAACGTCACCCCAGCTTCGCAACCCGATGAGTCCGCACCGCTTATCAACGGAACAGTGGAAGCCGAGATTGTGGAAGGCGAAACCCAGTTTTTCGCCGTCCCCATTGAGTGGGGTCAAGCCCTCGACGTGACCGCCGAGGTTCTAGAGGACACCCTCACAGAAAGCGATAACTTCGCCACAAGTCTTCAGCGAAGCCTCGACGTTACTTTCAGCAATGCTATCCACGAAAAGATCGCGAGTGAAAGCTCAGGACCGCTGTTCACTAAGGATATTGGTAAGCCAGTAGTGATAGGCACGAAATTCCCCATCGCATACGCGAATGCGAGCGAAGCGGAATACCCAGGCCACTCGTCGTGGCTTGGTGGCACCCACTACGTGCAGGTCAGTGCCCGAAGCCATGGGCGCGACAGCAACACAGATGCCACCACGGAACTTAAACCCATAAAGTACCGACTGACCGCAAGCCCAGTAGGCCAAGCAGTAAAGGGGCCAACGTTCCCGAAAGCTTCTACCCAAACCCCCACAGTATCTTCGACCACCGCGAATGCAGCTGACTCTAATCAAGCTGCACCAGAAGAGAAAGAAAGCAACTGGCTAATTCCAGGTTTTATCATCGCCTTGGTCATCGCAGCCTTTGGCGCCGCAGGATATTCTCTGCAACGAAAGAAGTAACCACACTTCTGACTTAACGCCCCCGTCGCAGAAAACTCTCACATCATCACAGTTGAAGGCGCACGGTGACAGCCCACATTTCAGTTGAAGAAGCTCGCAAGACCATACGTGAAAATAACCGGTCTTATCGCCGTCGCCTGGCCATAACCAGTGCATTCTTATTTATAGTAGGTATCCTGTCAGGTTTCATTGCGATCCTTCTTCTAGCTTCCAGTACACTAACCCCGCTCATCCTCATCCCTGCGGGAATTGCGAATTTCGAAGGAGTACGTGGACTTATCCAAGCACAACACGTGCACGTTTAAACGAGAACTGCGTACATTGCAAAACTCATCTAAAAGTTTTCGGGCGGTGCTACTGAAGTGGGAGCGTTGACAAAAGTCACAGTGTCAGTGCGGTGAAGGGAACTACCGCAATATTATCTTCGATGCGGCGGTAGCCGAACCCGCCCGAGGTAATAATCATCTTTGATACATCATCGCGATTGAGCTTGTTTGCAAATCTATTCAATGATCGTGCAGCCTGTTCAACCACCGCATCGTTTTGCCCAAGCTTCACTTCTACTAACAGTAGTTTTCCATCGGGGTAGTCGATAATGGCGTCAACTTCTGCGCCAGAGTTGTCGCGTGCATGGAACACTGGCTGTCCACTGAGCACCCTTAAGTCGTGAACAACCTGCGATTCAAAAAGCTGACCAGTGTATTCCAACTGTTCAAGAAGGGTAGTAGGCGTTGCGGACAATGCTGCGACCGCTAAGGAGGGGTCAGCCAGATGCAGTTTTGGGGTTTTGCGCAGTTGTGCACGCGAACGCAAGTGTGAAGACCATGCCGGTTGTTCTTCAACAATGAACAGCTGGCGCAACACATCAAGGTACAGATTGGTCGATTTGTGGCCCGCACCTATATCACTGGCAATGGTGGACACATTCATTTCAGTTCCAATAGCCCTACCAAGGGATGTGAGTAACCGGCGCATTTTAACGCTGTTGCGCAAATTGAAATTTTGAACCTCAGCGAATGCGATGGTTTCAACGTAATCTTTGTTCATCTCCAGTGCGTCTTCGGTGTTGAGCGTAAGGTTCCCAGGCCACCCACCCACCGCGATACGAGTGATTAAGGTGTGGAAGTCTATGTGTTTATCACTCATCGCTTGGATCGGAGCATTATCGAGCACGTCGTGCAAGCTGATTTCTTCGGACGAGTGACCAGTCTCCACAAAAGTCATAGTTCTCATCGTAAGCCGAGCGAATCGGCCCGCCCCGCTATGGCGTGATTCTTCAGCTTGCGGGGCAGTGGAACCGGTGAGAATGAATTGGCCTGGTGTTTTTCGATCGTCTACAGCCCGCTTAACGTAATTCCAGATCTCAGGGTGGATTTGCCATTCATCAATAAGCCGTGGAGTGGGGCCCACAAGGAGTAAATGAGGATCAATGCTCATGAGACGGGATGCTTGGGGGTTAGTATCCATAGTGATAACAGAACCGGCCACTTGGAGTGCTGTTTCAGTTTTGCCACAGGCTTTAGCGCCCTGGATGAGCACAGCTCCGGCACGGTTGAGAGTGCTGTGAAGTTCTTGGTCGACTATCCGCTTGCGATATGATGCGCTCATTACATTTCCCCTGTTCAACCCGAAATTTTATTAAACTGCACATGTACTATGTCTAAAATTGTAAGTCCGCTACAGCAAAAATTATAAACTCGCTACGATCAAAATTGTAAGTCTGCTACGACCAAAAATGTAAATGGGGAGACTGAGCGCCGTCACGTCAAGTTACTGTCCTTTCAGTAGTCTTGGGGTCTTTTCCGCAGGGAATCGTGAATAACTGTGAACTGAGGCACTTCCGAATGTGGGGTAATGGCAGTAAAAGCCATCGGAAGATCCTCAAAAAGGGGCACCGTGGCAACTAAAAGTTCCAAGAAAAACAGTGTGAGAATTCAAAACCATCACGAAACAACGAACACGCCCGGGAGGCTGAAATATGGATTGGACAGGTGTGGGCGTCGGCAAGCTTAGAAGCGCAGAAGAAACCCTATAAATAACGCTGCCGCAGGACTACTGTGAATTCTTGACTGCCCCACACAATGCCAACCGTGAGATCGTGGCACTATTCTGCGCGCCGGGCAATGTCGACTGGTCGCAGGTTTTCCCTTCACCGCGAATACCCCTGTGTGCTGAGACCCGCTCACGGAAAATTTCGCCGCGTGGGAGGATAACGCCTTAACCCGGATTTTTCATGGGGCGTTAGGGTTTTCGTTTCTTTCTGCCTATATATTGACTTCAAAACATCACTATTCTAGCAGGTCAAGAAGCACTTGCTTTACTTTTTGTTCACTCCACATTCATGAAAAATCTGGGTTAGGTAAGTGGGTTGCGTTGACAAAAATCAAAGTGTCAACGCGGTGAAGGGCACCACCGCACTATTGTCCTGGAAGGAATAATGGTGGCGGAGGTTTCGGGCAAGCGGATGTGCACGAAACAGCGCTGTTTCGTGACTCGCAATCAGGTGAGTGGTTCCCGCAGGAGCAAGCAGTAGGGAAGCGGGGGGCAAAGGTGACTATGTTTTTCCTTGTGCGGGGCAAGAGGGTCAAGATTAGTGAAGAGCTGGTACGAAATGGCCAGTGTGCGACGTTTTCTGCTCAGTGAGAAATAAGAGAATCGAAGAAAAGAACGGCGCTGCATTTCACTGTACTTTTGGGCAAATCGTACAAATCGTACAAGCGGTCTGAAATCGTACAAATCGTACAAGCAGTGTGAAATCGTACAGGCACTAGCCTTGACGTGGGTTGATATAATGGCGGGCATGGTTGCTAACCCGTTTCGTCCAACTTTTGGGATAAGCCCCAGCGTTGTCGCTGGGCGAAAAAGCATTTTGCTTCACGTTGAGTACGCTCTGCGCGCAGGGGTTGGTTCTGCTGAGCGATTTAGTCTCGTCAGCGGCTTAAGGGGGTCAGGAAAAACCGTTTTTCTCAATGAAGCAGAGGCCACAGCCAAGCGTGTGGGGTGGGAAGTGGTGCAGGCAAGCGCGTCGAAAAGCATGATTGACAAACTGGAGCAGACCGCGCTTCCGGAACTGTTGCGTCGCATCGACCCAAGCGGCACCGCCGTTAAAATTAAACAGATAAACATTGGCAGGCTTGGCTCAGTGGGGATTGACAGCACGGAAAAATATGAGGTGAAGCACGACCTTCAGTCGATGCTGCAGTATGCTTGCGAAATTCTCACCGCGAGCAACAGCGGCGTTTTTATCACGATGGATGAAGTGCAGTCGGCATCGCCTGAGCAGTTACGGCAGCTGAGTGAAGCTATTCAGCATGTAGCACGTAAGAATCTCAACATTGCGCTATGTTTTGCTGGACTGCCCCACGAAATCAACGTACTTTTAGAACACCCCGGAACCACGTTCCTGCGCCGCGCTGTTCCACTTTATTGCGAAGAGCTTTCCGACGACGATGTTGCTGAAACACTGCAAGCAACAGCGAACTTGGGGGATAAAACATTCACCCCAGATGCACTGGCCCGCGCCACACAGTTATGTCACGGTTATGCCTATCTCATCCAGCTCATCGGATCCGTGGCGTGGCTTCTCGCTGAAACAAATGAGATCACAACCGAGACGGTTGATGCGGGCGTTCCCTTGATTATCGAACGGATGGGTACCCAAGTTCATATTCCCGCATTGCGCAGCGTCCCTGAACGTGAACTTGAGTTTCTCGTTGCGATGGCACAGCAGAAAGCAGAGATCACCTTCAATGCAGTAGTGGAGTCGATGGGTAAACCGGCTAATCAACTTTCCACTTACCGGCGCAGGCTGATCAACCGCGGGCTGATTAAACCTGTACGTCACGGGGTTCTTGATTTCACAATCCCGTTCATGCGGGAACATATCCGTGCACACCTGCACCGTTACCAGCCGTAAACTGTGTGTCTTGAGGTTTTCGCACGAGTGAATCTACCCACCGTTTGGGTACGAGTCGTTGAACGAGGGGAGTGTGGTGTGTTGCTGTGGTAGATTCCCCGTTTTCGGTCGCGAATTTTGATGGTTGGTGACACCGGATATGCTGCAGGTAGCAGCCTTTATTGAGGCTAACCAAAGAATGCGTTGAATTCACGAAAGATTGTTGTTTTTGTGCGGGAGCTTTACAAACGTGAAAGCGATCGAATATCCATTGCAATAAAGAGCGCTCCCCAACGGTTAATCGTCTTGATAAAGGCCATGTGCCTGACAAAGTCACAGAGTTAATGTGGCAAGCAACCCAGACAGGGAAGACGAAATCTTAAGGTATTTTGAACTCAATTTGTCTAGGCAGTGCTTCACGCACAGTAAACACGCAGTGAACGTGAGGTTATAATTCTGGTGTGGAGGTGAGCAATGAGCATTCGAGTGCCGATCAAACGACAACTCCTTGAATGGGCAATCGGAAAAACTGGTATGTCCACTTCCGAGCTCTCGAAGGTGCCAGAATTCAAGAGAATCACTTCGTGGCTTGATGGATCCCAGCAGCCTACACTTCGCCAAGCAGAAGCACTGGCAGCTAAAGCAGGTACTCTTTTCCCTTACTTGCTTCTCGATGAACCAATTGAAGAAAAAGTTGATCTTCCAGATTTTCGCACCGTAGGAAGTGTAGGACTTAAGAACCCAAGCTCCGACCTTAAACAAGTTATTGAAGACTGCCGTAGTCGGCTTGATTGGTATGTGGAGTACGCCCAAGAATTCGATGTTCAACAAGATAAACCGCTTCCGACGTACACTCTAGAATCAAACCCAGAACAAGCAGCCAAAGAAGTGCGCAACCACTTGGGATGGGAACCAGGGCACTATGCTTTGGGTGAAAAAGCGGTGGCACAACTTTCTAGACTTATTGAGAACACAGGCGTGCTCGTCATGCGAAGCTCTGTAGTTCGTAATAACACCCATCGCCCGCTTGACCCGGAGGAATTTCGAGGCTTTACCCTCATAGATCGCGGGTTCTCGCTGATTTTTGTCAATGCGCAGGACACCAAAAGTGCGCAGCTGTTCAGCTTGGCCCACGAGCTTGGGCATGTGCTCCTAGGGGAGCCCGGTGTGTCAGGGGAAGAAATAGACGGCGCTCCCGACATTGAACGGTGGTGCAATCGTTTTGCGGCGGAGTTTTTGATTCCAGCCAGCTACTTTAAGCACGTGTGGAAAAAATTTCCTCATCAACATCAAAAGGATGCAATTGCCACGATTGCACACAGGCTTGGGGTAAGCCCCGCAGCCACAGTATGGCGTGGAGTCGACCTTAAGCTGATCAACCGAGAAGATGCTCACGAGCTAATCGAGGAATGTAGTTATTTTGGGCCCATCAAAAAAACGAGTGGTGGGAACGGGATCAACAATATTCGTCCCAGAATCGGTGAGCGGTTCCTTTCGGCTGCTGCTGATGCTGTGGGGACGGATCTTTTGCCACTGAGGGATGCCATGTACTACCTAGGTGTAAAGAAGGAAGAGTCTGCACGTAGCCTCTTGGATTCTGTCAGAAAGGCTGCTGCCTAATGTATCTGATAGATGCGAATGTGCTTATGACAGCAGCGGATACTCACTATCCTGAAGATGTTGTTCCCAGTTTTTGGTTACAGATTCTCGATCTCCTGAACTCCGGTGAAGCCAAAATTCCCCAAGCCGTTTACAACGAACTGATTGCTTATCAACAAAAATGGCTATTTCAATGGGTAAAAAACAATGTTATTAGCGATAAGCATGTGCTTACAGAAGACCTTAATCAGATACTGAATCTGGCCAAAGTAACTGAGTGGGTAACGAACCAAAGAAAGCCCGAATACAGGATTCATCACCGAGAAAAATTCCTAGCAGGAGCTGATCCGAGAATTATTGCCGCTGCAATGTCTGAGAGGGCGCAAATCGTGACCTATGAGAAAGCCGCGAGTGACCCGAATAGCAGGAAAGTGAAGATCCCTGAGGTTGCAGCTGAGTTCAACGTTACATGTATTAGCCCCATCGAAATGCTGCGAGCCTGCAACAGAAGGCTATAGTTTCAGCTTTCTATAACCTCCTGTGCGTGGTGAACAACCTCCGCGTTCCCCGTCCGTGCTGCAAGCGCGTGGCGACCAGACTGGGCGCGTGCTGAATCAGGGACGTGGGGGAGATATGCATCGATAGCATCCACAGTAAGGATCAGGTGAGGGGGTAGTGAATACAGTGCAGCCTGCTCAAGCGAAGGCATACCGTGAGCGACCGCGTTGGGCAGCAAGTGCCCGAACGTCCCAACGGAGTAAAAAACCACGTGGAAAAACTCGACCAACCGGGCGCTTATTGTGCAAGAAATTTTTAGTTATTTCTCACGTACTTGGTTTGTGAGCCGCTACCTACTTTTTTTCGCGCTCCCCATCTCTATCAGCTCATTGAGTGCACGAATAGTTATGGCACGACTGATCCCTGCCAACGTTGCAATCTCAGAGCGGGATCGAGGGGTAATTGTGTCGAGGGTAGCTAATACCTTGGCTTGGTTCTCGTTTAGTGAATGCTGGTCTGAAAAAACAGGCAGGGTGATCGTGATCGCGGAATCGTATATGTCAAAGGCGGGTTGGACAACACTTGCTTGGTATAGGTGCTTAATCCTCGCGATTCCTGTACCAAAATTCTCAATATATCCAAGCCGAAAAAAGACCATTCCCACAATTGGATTTCGTAAAAGTGAAAAATGACCATTGACATAATCGTCCGCGGATACTCCGGGAGGCAACCCGCCAGGAGACGTTACAACTATTTTGTCAGGGTGCATGCTGACCTTGATCGGTGCCCTCACATCCCACACGCGGTGGACGAGTGCGTTTGCTAGTGATTCACGAAATGCTTCCGTGGGAATTGTCTCGACAGTTTGCCTCACAGTGCCTTCGATTTTCTCATAGACGTAATTGTGGTTGAAGATGTTGAGTGCTTCATGGAACTGTTTCAAGATAGAAACGCCCGTGAGATCATACCGCCCGTGAATTTCGTTGATAGTTGATCCGAAACGTGCCATGTCGATTCTAGCCCAGATTTTTCATGGGGTGGGTTTGGTGGTGGTGGGTTGGGGTGGTGTGTTTGTGGGGTTGGTTGGTTCACCTTCGCCCTTTGATTCGTGGTTTTTAGGGCAAGGTGTGCGTCCATAAAGTTGTGTGGGGTTTGGGGGTTGGGGTGTGCCTGCAGTGTGGCTGCCAGATCGCGTGTGTGGGCCTAGGGGTGTTAGGGTTTTCGTTTCTTCCAGCGTGGCTGTAGAAGGCTCTGGGTGTAGCCAATAAGCGTGACCAGTGTGTGGGTGTGGGGGTTGTGCTGGTCAAGCTGGAGGATGATGCGTCTGCTGCTTGTGGTGATTTTTGATGCAACCGCAACAAACCTTACACGGATAGTCTTCGGCACCCATGTCCACCAAGGCTTGCTTGTTTCTTGGTGTGAATGATCCTTGTGGTGGCAGGCGTCGATGAGTTTCGTCCAGGTAAGAAGTTGGTGGGATAGTGCAACGATCAAACACCAGATTTGGTTCGCCCCGAATTGTTTAAACGGCAGTTTACTAAGGCCTTGGTCTTTGGTGTCTTTGATGTGTTGTTCACATAAAGACCGATTACGGTAGCAGTAGTCAATGTGTTGAATATTCCCAATAAGGTTCGTTACGCACAGTTGGGCGCGAACACCATGTTGGTTGAAAAGACTGTGTTGGCACCCTGGGTGGGGTGGTTCGATTCGTGCGATAACACGCATATCCTCGGGGTAGTCAGCTAGAAGATTCACCAAAGGTTGGTGCTCATCTATATTTGCGGTGCGCAGTAGTCCGGTGATGTCTTCAAGGAAATGGTTCTCATCACAAACCAGATCCCCTGAAGCACGCACAATCGGCACCCGAGTATCCCACCGATCACAGTCTTTGCCTGTGTGAGCACTGGTTCCCAAGTGTTGTGTATCAGCGTTGGTTGTTTGTTGGGATTGAAGGTGATGGTCAAGGGTGATGCGCGCTGTCGGCGGGGCGGAATAACCCAGAACATACCCAAGGTTGTGATCGTTGAGGAAACTGATGAATTTCTTTGTCCCACCAGCACTGTCAGCACGGATGACTAATCGTTTGCCCCAGGGTTGACCATCACTGTGATCAGGCAGGGTGGCAAGAATCTCGTCAACAAGCTGGCAGTGATCACGAATTGTGTTTGCCCCGGCATTTCCTGGTCGAAGCAGGCAGTTAAGAAACTCCCCACCAGGCAGACCGATGCTGGTGTAATCAATAAAGGCACATAACGGGTGGAAACCAAAGCCTTTCTTATAGGTAGGCGTCGCGTTTTCCTTATCGGAATGTGCGGTAATCAACGTGGCATCAATATCGATAACCAGTGGTTGTTCAACTGTTGCCACCCGATGCGGAGCGTGATCACCTAACAAATCCCACACCCTAGTGCGAGCTTGTTTCGCTGCGTGGATAAACCCTTCTCGCACATGCTCGCTGGTATCTGCATATTCTGTGATCCGCCGCCATGCGGTTGTCACTGACGGTAACGATTTTGATGCTAACGCGGTTGAAACAGAAGAAAGCAAGGTGATGTCGTGGACATCATCCCCACCAGCAATCAACGATAAAGCCAGATTCACCCACACATCCCCTAACGTGTGCGTGAGCCCAGAACGCGGCAAAGCGGAATCAAGGCAGTCACTTATTCCCACCAATTCGGCTACGTGAGCAAACGGTAACACCCCCGCACCGGATACAAGATGAGAACAGCTAGCAACCCGTGGAATGTATGTGGTAGTCTTCACCTTGAAAGTGTTTCTTTCTGCCTAGATTATTGACTTCAAAACATCTCTATTCTAGCAGGTCAAGAAGCACTTTCTTTACTTTTTGCTCACCTTTTCACCCCACACCCATGAAAAATCCGGGCTAGGAAAATCGTTGGTATCGGCAAGTAATTCAGCTGCTTTGTTATATACGCCGTCTGGTGACAGTAATTGCAGCGTTTTCAAAATATCTGGGGAAAGTTCTTTGATCGAGTGTTTTTCTACGAGTTCGTCTTCCAAGATGGAAAACCTAAGATCCTAAACTGGAGCGGGTAGTGCCTCATAATCAAGACCAGATCCACCAAGGATAAGACGGTTTAACTCAAGATGATCGACTTCAACGGTCGATGTATCTGCTCGTTTGAATGCTTTGCCGCGATACTTGTAAGGCTTAAATAGTCCTTCTTTTACTGTCAAAATGATGACGTTGTCATCGGTTAAATCAAGCTGATAGTTCGGCTGGGGTTTGATAGTGGAGTTTATTTTATTTTCTATAGTGAGTAAATATTCTTCTGGATTCTTGATGTCGATAGTTTTTCCGTCATCGGTGATGCCGAAATAGATTTTCCCACCGGAATAGTTGGCAAATGCGCTGACGCTTTTAAGGAATGAATCTGAGATCTGTTCCTTAAATTCAACGGTGCGTGTTTCTCGGGTGACATGATGCTCATTCATGAGTTAATTCTGGCTATCGTTCCAATCGTTGTGCAACGATAGCGTCTATCGTTGCAATCGTCCTGTAACGATAGTGCCTATCGTTTCAATCGTTGTGTGACGATGGTGGCGATAGCTTGTATGGATTTCGTTTGCATGGTGGGAAATGGCAGTTCACAGTAACTCTGCTGGGATGAGTGTGAGTGTTTTTCGTGCAGCCTTGGTGGTGTTATTGGATTGTGGCTGGGCTGCATAGTGCTGCACACCGGGAAGCTTTAGCTGATTCGCATCAGCCTCACCACTAACAACAGCATGAATAACGGAAGGTACGAGTGAGAGAATTGCTTCCGCTATTTCCGATGTTCCGGCGGGGGATTTCGGTGCCTTCATCGTCCACTGAAGCAACGGGTCAAGGACGGGCCACACCAGCGATAACAATCCTTCATGTGCTAACTGTTCAAGAGTTTTTCCAAGCCCCTTAAGCTTCGTTGGTGAAACCGCCCATTCCACCAAAGTGGCATCCGCCACCCCCGGTATAAGAAGGCCACGATCCCAGGCATCGAAAAGCGCGCTTGCAGTTTTCTCGTGTACAGGTAGCGGTCCCGGTTGCTGGAGCGCGAGGAGATTCATCACAAACCCTGCCCCAAGCGGTTGTCGCGACCTGGCAAGCTGCGTAACATCGCAGGCGATTTCTGCAGCAGTCCAACGGCTTTTGCCGATCGACGAACGCACAAGGCGGGTTGTGGGTGCAACCCGCCACGCGGGAAACAGGCCTACGGGAATGCCTTTTTCTAAAGTGTAAATTCGTGAGAGTCGGTTTGGTAGATTCCTGATCGAACGTGGATACAACGGTGCGTCGGGTGCGTACGTATTACAACCTGTTGTCAATTCCCGAAAACTAGTTTCATCAAGTGGCGGCTCGGGCAGCGGATCACGGATATAAGCGGCAATGATGTCGCCCGCGGACTTTCGAGCTAGGCTCAAGTGCGTGCGCAGCACACGAACGGGAACAGTGCATTCCAAGGCAAGTTCGGGGTCGGCGGTATCAAGGTTGAGGCGAAACAGCGCTAATTGCAGGTCCGGTTCCATCGCTTCGACCCCAGCGGCCTGGTACTGGGCAAGGCGTTGCATGAGATCTGTGAAGTCGATCGAAAGGTCCTGATACGTGGGTTCGGACAAAAGCACGGGGATGGTTCCTAAATTATCCGCGATCGCCACGGCGCGTGCCTGCATCACTCCAAGCCGGCGCGCACTACCTCGCAGTATTTCCTCCCCGCGCGCCCACTGCTGGAACTCGTAGCATGTGCTTGTCGACGCCGCCCGCCGCGCCACCCCCATATCATCGTTGGCGAGTGCAACCAGCAGTGCGTCGCGCTTTTCAGAATGAATATCGACCCGCAAAGGGGTAAGTTGGCGCTCGGCGTCAATAAATCCTTCCAGCGTGACAGGGCCCTTATCAAATTTTGGGCAATTCCACAGCGGTGGGGTGGCCTGCCACGGAAGAAGCTCAGTGACTGCGTGTGGAGCTTGGCAGTGAAGATTCCAATGCTCAAGAAGTTTCCCCGCAAGCTTTGCCACGGTGGAGTTTCGGGAGCCTGCAAGTTCTCGGATTCGAGGCTCAAGCGTAGCGATCGTCTCTTGTGTAGGCACAGGTTTGTCAAGCAAGCTTTTAAGAGTCTTGTGCTGTCCGGTAGCGGTGGTCAAATGCAGGGGACCGATAGCGGCGTCGACAAGCTTAGGCTCAGGGGCAAGCGCTATAACTTTGGGGCCGAAAGCACTGCAATAAGTAGCATCGCTCGTGGCCAGTGCTGCGATGAATAAGTCGAGGTGGGCAAGCATTTCTGCGTCTGTTATGGCGAGATCAGTAACCAAATACTCCACCATGCGGTGACGTTCCACTGGGCGTTGGGCAGTTTCGAGGCGCTGCATAAGCAACGTCAACACCTCATCGCGTTCAAGAAGTCCCAGCAGTGCCCCAGCAACGAGGACTTTACCGAAGCTTCCCAGTATTGAAACATTGGTGGCAATGCCTTTTTCAACATGCTCACGGAACAGAGGCGCACATGTCTGAAAACTAATGTCTTCGTACATGTGCCACGGCTTAGACATCCAGTCAGTATCAGTAGGATCTAAGTGTTCAGGCAGGAGCGAAACCATAAAAGTGGACCAATCCTGAATGTAGCCCGCAACTGCCGGAACAGGCACAGAAAAACCGCCGAGACCAGCAACGAGACGAATACACGTTGTGTGATGTTCAAAGCTGGTATAAAAATCACTAGGTCGAGGCACACGGGTGCCGTATACAGCTTTGATGAATTGGGTGGCGAATTTCTCACCACGCTGCGCAATAAGAGGGAAAAGCACCGAAGCGGGATAACTGCGCACATGCTGATTCAGCAAAGAGACAGTCCGCGGTGCTGATACACCCATGCGGATTGCAAACAGTGCCAATTTCTGTAACTTCACCCCGGCGTGGTTGTAGGGGCGACGCAGATTCTCATCCCAAGTTTCCCACGCACCCGATTTCAACCCAGCAACCGCAACCGCACGCTGCTCACTCGTTCCGGTGGGCAATTCCATGAGGTTCTTCCTTGTTACTTCATTCCATCCGAGTTTGTGAAAAACCTTCACGGCGGCTTGAAGGTTGGGATTAACAGGCACTGTGGCAATCTCCTCAGTTATCACATGAGTGTGCGAATAATTGCATGTGAGTTTACACCTCATGGGTGTGTCGTACGTTACAAATCGAATAAAAAATCGCTGAAAAACGGTGAACTAGTAGCGGGATATTGAAGCATGGGAGCATTCGGCTCTTGCACATCGAGGCAGCCGCCCAAATGCAAGATGCACAGGACACGACGATGGCTCGTTGAAACTACCACAAACTTTTCGCTCGAACTCCACTTCCCGATGCACTCCTTTGGAGGATCACTGCAACATCTCCATCACTTCCACTGGCGGAGGTGAACGCAGAAAATCGAAACGCTTGAGCAGGGGAGATAAATCGGATAAGCTTCAGGTTTGCTGTTATTTATTTTAGGTGTGGGTTTTTGACTGAGGGCGCACGTTCTAAAACCTCACATTTTCAAGGGGTTCTTCGTATGCTTCCTCCGCGCCACTACAATCCAGCATCGAGCAGCGCGTGTGCCACCTTTTTCCCTTGTCTTGTACGTTAATCGGAGTTGTGTGTTTCGTGTTTAGTTGGCGTGGTGCGCGGCTGTATTATGTGGGGGAGGAAAGATTTTAACCCAGATTTTTCATGGGGTGGGTTTGGTGGTGGTGGGTTGGGGTGGTGTGTTTGTGGGGTTGGTTGGGGCACCTTCGCCTTTGGTTGTGGTTTTCAATGGCAAGGTGTACGTCCGTGTTTTTGTGGTGGGGTTTTGTGGTGGGGTGCCTGCGGTTGGCTGCCGGTGGTGGGGTCTGCTGCGTGTTGTGGTTGAGGGGGTTAGGTTTTTCGTTTTTTAAGGGGGCGTAGGAGGTTTTGGGTGTATTCCATAAGTGTCACCAGTGTGGGGGTGTGTGTGCTTTGTTGATCGAGGTGGAGGTATATGCGCCTGCTGCTTGTCGTGATTTTTGCAGAGATTGCAATAAACCTTGCTCGAATGGTTTTTGGTGCCCATGTCCACCACGGGTTGTCGGATTGATTTCGTTTCTTGTTGTTGCCGCTGTTGTGGTTGTTGTAGTGATGGTCGAGTAGTTTTGTCCAGGTGAGAAGTTGGTGGGCTAAGGTTATGATGAGACACCAGATTTGGTTAGCTTTGAACTGGCAAAACGGTAGTTTTGCAAGGCCTTGATCTTTGGCGTCTTTGATGTGTTGTTCGCATAGTGATCTTTGGCGATAGTACTGGTCAATGCGTTGAATATTGCAGTTGAGGTTTGTTGCGCATAATTGGGTGCGTATGCCGAGTTGATTGAAAATGCTGTGTTGGCACCCTGCGTGGGGGGGATTCTATCCGTGCGATCACGCGCATCGTGGTGGGGTAATCAGTAAGAAGGTTCACCAGTGGTTTGTCATCTTCTAGGTGTGCGGTTTGTAGTAGTCCGGTGATGTCTTCAAGGAAGTGTTGGTCATCAAAGGGCGCGACCCCCGAAAAGTAGACACATTTAAGCGGTGATTGCTGAGATAGATTTTAGCGCAAATGCTTGCGCTTCAAAAGTGTTGGGGGCGCAGTATTTCAAGTAACTGTGCCGACGTGTGGTGTTGTACCTGACACACCAAGAAAACACTTCTTTTCGACATTGGAGCATGGTGTCAAAGACCTTCCGATCTTGAAGGACTTCACGTTTTAATGTGGCATTAAACGACTCTGCAAGCGCGTTATCCGCACTCGTGCCAACACCACCCATGGACTGGGTCACTCCAAGAGATTTACATTGCTGTTGGAAAACCTGTGAGGTGTACACACTTCCATGATCTGAATGGAAAATCGCACCTTTTAGTGACCCACGCTGGTCTTTTGCCATGGCGAGTGCTTCACCAATAAGATCAGTGCGCATGTGATCAGCTAACGCAAACCCGGTGAGTTTACGGGAGAAACAATCAATAACTGTGGCCAGATACATATTCCCACCACCTTTAATCGGTAGGTAGGTGATATCACCCACATACACTTTATTCGGGCGATCAGCAGTGAAATTACGCGTGACCAGATCCGGGAAAACACTGCGATCTTTCCTGGAAATAGTGGTTTTGACCTTGCGTTTTTTGCTGTACCCACGCAGATTCATCGATGCCATCAACCTAGCAACACGTTTATGATTAACAGGCTCATACTGATCGGAAATTTCAGCCGCGATACGTTTCGCCCCGTAACAGCCATTGAACTGGTTGAACACAGAAAGAATACGCACCGCCAACAACGAGTCCTCGCACGTTTTAGTGTTACGAACAGCACGAGCTTTGCGCCACTTGTAAAACGATGAGGCATTAAGTTTCAGCACCTCACACATCCGCTTGACCGAATAATCGGTTCGATGGTCTTCGACAAACTGGAAGCGGATCACCAATTTGTCTCTTCCGCGAAATATTTAACAGCCTTACGCAAAATATCACGCTCTTCAGTCATTTTACGCAGCTCACGCTCAAGCTCACGGATACGTTCAGCTTCAGAAATTGCCTGAGCTTGCCGCTTTTGCACCGCAACACGAGAACGCTTACCAGTGCCCAAATCCTTGACCCACGTATGCAGAGATTGCCGATTAATCCCCAAATCAGCAGCGGCCTTCGCTAGAGACAGTTCCGAGTTCTCATAAAACGCAACAGCGTCACGCTTGAACTCATCTGAATAAAACCTTGGCATAAAACTACAGTACCTTCCTCCCACCTCATACAAGCGGGAAATCAGGTGTCTACCAAACGGGGGTCAGGTCCAAAGCTGATATCCCCATTGCCACGCACAATTGGCACACGGGTGTTACGTAATGATCGATAATCTGTGTGACTAGTTGCTTCGTTACCGGATCTGATGTGCTCATTGAGGAGGATACTTGCTGTAGGTGAGGGTGAAAAGCCAACAACATAACCGAGGTCATGGTCGTCTAAGGAGCTAAGGAATTGTTTTGTCCCACCAGCACTGTCAGCACGGATAACAAGTCGTTTGCCCCAAGGTTTGCCATCGCTGTGATCGGGGAGAGCGGTCAGGATTTCTTTGACAAGCTGGCAATGATCATTAGCGGTGTTTGCTCCCGCGTTACCTGGGCGAAGCAGACAGGTTAAAAATTCCCCACCAGTTAACCCTACGCTGGTGTAGTCGATAAAAGCACATAATGGGTGGAAACCAAACCCCTTCTTATAGGTAGGTGCGGCTTTTTCCTTGCCAGAATGCGCACAGATCAGTGTCGCATCAATATCTACTATCAGGGGTTTGTCTACTGTAGCGAGCTTATGTGGGGCTTGATCGCCCAGCAGGTTCCATAGTGTGCTACGGGCGTATTTGATCGCGTGAAGGAATTCTTCACGTATTTTATCGCTGGTGTCTTTATGCTCTGTCAGTCGCCGCCACAGGGTTGATACCGACGGCAATGGCTGAGACGATAATGCTGTCGAAACAGAATCTAACAAGTTGATGTCTTTAACATCGTCACCACCAGCAATTAACGATAACGCTAACCCAGTACACGCATCACCAAAAGTATGTGTTAACCGTTGCCGTGAGAAACACGATCAAGGCTGGCACCAATCCCGACTAATTGAGCTACATGAGCAAAGGGTAACACCCCCGCGCGGGAAACAAGACGGGTGCAGCTGGCCATCATAGGGGTGTATGTAGTAGTCTTCACCATGAAAGTGCTCCTTTTCTGCTTGGAATAAAGGCTTAACAACATCTCTATTCTAGCAGGTCAAGAAGCACTTTCTTTACTTTTTACACACCTTTTAAGCCCCACCCCATGAAAAATCCGGGTTAATGATAAACCAGAAGGGTACGTGCTGCGGAAAACCCAAGATTTGTCCATTTACATGTTCTATTACGCGTGGATACCGGGTGCTTTGGGGATTCTATTTGCCATCATAGCGGTAGCAAAGATTAAAAACTATCGGCCCCGACGGAGGCGTGGCATCAAACTTATCATTGGTGCAAGCCTTTCCATCGCCACCGTCTTTTACTACATCTACCTTCATTTTACCTACCTTGACCAGGGTAAACCCTGTGCAAATTATAGGGGTCTTGAGCGGGCTTACTGCCTCGACTTCCATGAAGCGGAAGAGAGGCACACTCGGTCATTGTGGAACTAGCGCCACGGTGCTTGATTGTTACAGCCGTAGGTGGTGGGGTTTCAGAAGAAATCTACCCAAATATGGGAGCTGAACTGTTTGTTCCTCAGTGCTTGGTGGTAGACACTGTAGAATAACGGGGAGGTTTTGGCTCGCACAACCCCCATTCCTGGATCATCACCATGTGCACAGTGATCATTGTTGGCTCCAGTACGTTCACTCACCACGGTTTTTCCTCACCGCGGGGCGAATATTCATTGGTTTATGCAGCGTAGTTTTTAAGGGAGAAAAATCTGTGCCAGCCAAAGAAATAGATATGAATAATGAATCTTCAAACCAAAGGAGCAAGGTGAGCGGAGTAACCGTTGGGGATGTAGTAAAGGTAATGGATCGGGCTTACCCACCCTATCTTGCCGAAAAATGGGATGCTGTGGGTTTGATCTGCGGCGACCCACTAGCCGCAGTGAAAAAGGTTGTGCTTGCCCTTGATTGCACCCTTGAAGTGGCGGAAAAAGCTGTGGCCATGGGCGCTGACATGCTCATCGTTCACCACCCGCTTTTGCTGCGTGGAGTGACCTCGGTTGCCGCAAATACGCCCAAGGGCAAGGTGATTCACACCCTTATTACTGGTGGGTGTGCGCTTTTTGCAGCGCATACCAATGCTGATTCCGCACGCCC
Source organism: Corynebacterium felinum (assembly GCF_030408755.1). Classification (NCBI taxonomy): domain Bacteria; kingdom Bacillati; phylum Actinomycetota; class Actinomycetes; order Mycobacteriales; family Corynebacteriaceae; genus Corynebacterium; species Corynebacterium felinum. The sequence goes on along the minus strand of NZ_CP047209.1, from coordinate 2,195,156 downwards.
AGGAGTCAACGATAAACTTGCTGAACTCGTCGGCATTGTTCCCGGTCGGCCAGTCGAACCCAAACTTTTCGGCCTGGATAAGTGGGGTTTTCACGTTCCAGCTGAGCATGCAGAAGAAGTGAAGAACGCTCTTTTCGCCTTAGGCGCAGGTGCCATTGGTGACTACAGTGAGTGCGCGTTTGAGATACACGGGCGCGGACAGTTTAAGCCGTCGACAAGCGCAACACCGTTTGTGGGGGAAGCCGGAAAGCGCGAATACGTGGACGAACTCAGGGTTGAGTTTGTGGCGCAACGCGGGCTACGGCAAAAAATTATGGGCACGCTGCGCGAAACACACCCCTATGAGGAACCAGCCTTCGATATCGTCGCTCTCGAGCCCACCGAAAAGCTCGACACAGCTTTTGGTTTAGGGCGCGTAGGTGAGCTTCCCGAGCCCATGACGCTGCGCGAGTTTGCCCAACAAGTAGCCAACGCACTGCCGGAAACAGAGTGGGGAATCCGCGCAGCCGGCGACCCCGACGCACTGGTGAAAACAGTGGCAGTGAGCTCAGGAAGCGGTGATAGTTTCCTTCAATCAGCACGCAAACTTGGTGTCGACGTGTACGTCACCAGTGATCTTCGCCACCACCCAGTCGATGAGCACTTGCGTGAAGGCAAACCCTACATCGTCGATACCGCACACTGGGCGAGCGAATATCCATGGACCGAGCAGGCGAAAGAAATTCTTGACCAGGGTTTAACTGGGGTTACTGTGGAGGTTCTGCGCATCCGCACCGACCCGTGGACAATCTCAGCGCATAAATGCGACAATAACTAACCCCTGGCTGCTACACAGTACTGTTATGTAGCGACCCACCCCACCCCACGTTAGATAAAAGGGAAATAAACTGTGAAACTCACACCTGAACTTCAGGATGCATTGCTCGAACTCGCCACCGCCGAACGTGTTGCAGCCACGGGTGTTGCGCCCAAAGAATCAGCAGAGAAAAAAGCACTCGCCACAGCCATCGCTGAGCGCGACCGCATGCGCAGTGCCCTATCCGCAGCACAGATGGCTGTCGACGACATGGAGTTGGAAATCCTGCGCATCCAGGAGGATGAGCGGAAACTACGACGCCGCAAAGATGATTCCACCCAGCAGCTCAAAGCAACCAGCGACCCTGAGCTGCGCAAAGACTTAGAAAAAGACCGCTATTCGGCAAAGTCACGCATCGCAGATTTGATGAGCGAACTCGCCGAAGCACACAACGAGATTCACGCGCTGCGCAATAACGCGGACCTGCACCGCCAGCGTCTCGCCGAGCTGGAAACCAAGGTCACCGCTGCACGTAACGCAGTGGAGGCACTGCCGGAAGACACCACCGACGCAGACCGCGCTGACCGTATCAACCAGCTGCGCGATGCGTTGCCTGCCGATGTGATCGAGGAATACGAGGCACAGCGCGCCGAAAATGAAGTTGGTGCAGCCATGTTCAACGGACGCTCCTGCGGCGGTTGCTTCATCGTGCTCCCACCTGCGGATATCTCCCTGATTCGCCGTGCGCCGAAAGATGAGTTGCCACAGTGCCCTGACTGCGGCTCCTACCTCATTAGAAAAGGTTAAGGAAGGGTTGTAAGTGCGATGAAGGTCATCATTGAAGCAGATGGGGGTTCCCGCGGAAACCCCGGTGTCGCCGGTTCCGGCACAGTTATTTACGACGCAAACAACAAAATTCTGCGCGAAATCAGCTACATCGTGGGTGAGGCAACAAATAACGTTGCTGAATACTACGGTCTGCTCAATGGTTTAGCCCAAGCGAAAAAGCTCGGCGCAACCGACGTGAGTGTGCGCATGGACTCCAAACTGGTTGTCGAGCAAATGTCAGGGCGGTGGAAAATCAAGCACCCTGACATGAAAGAGCTTGCACTCGAATGCCAAAAAATCATGCGCACATTCAACACGGTGGAGTTTGAGTGGATTCCCCGCAACAAAAACGCCGCCGCCGACGCGCTGGCAAACAAAGCGATGGATGCGCGGGAACAAGGCGCCGAACCCGGCTTCCTTGAGCGTGACGACGCCGACACCACGCCCGCTGGCAGCAGCAACGCATCCGATAACGCGGCAGGTACAGCAGGAGTTGAGCAAAGTTCGGCAAAGACGTGCCCCACCAGCTGGAATGGGGCGACAAGCCAAGCAACGCGCCTAATTTTGCTCAGGCATGGGCAAACACCCTATTCCGCAAAACGCCTCTACAGTGGGCTCAGCGACCCCGAACTGACCGACCTTGGGCTGTGGCAAGCTGAGCAAGCAGCCCGCCGTCTTGGGGAAAAAGGTGGGGTAGCAGCAGTTATCTCCTCCCCACTGCGCCGCTGTACCCAAACAGCCGAGGCGTGTGCACGCGCCCTAGGGGTTGAAGTAGTAACTGATTCTGGTTTGGTGGAAATGGACTTCGGCGACTGGGATGGGCTGAGCTTTAGCCAAGCATTTGAATCCGACCCGCAGCTGCACTCCCAATGGCTCAAAGACGTGCACACGGCTCCACCAGGTGGGGAATCACTGGTGAGCGCCCACAAACGGATTAAGAAGTGCCTCAATGAGCTTTTGCGCACCTATCAGGGCCAAACAATTGTGCTTGTCAGCCACGTCACCCCTATCAAGTCGATCCTCCGAGTGGCTTTGGACGGCAACGCAAGCATGGTGCACCGCATGCACCTTGACCTCGCGTCAATGAGCATTGCCGAGTTCTATTCCGACGGGCCTACCTGCGTGCGATTGCTCAATGATACTTCTCACCTGAAAGTGCGGTAAGGTTGGGTTCGCGAAATGAGCCAGCTGGGTGATCGCGGCGTACCGAACCACACATGAATGTGTTGGCGGGGTGTCGAGGAAAGTCCGGACTCCACAGAAAGCACGGTGGTTGCTAACGGCAACCCAGGGTGACCTGAGGGAATAGTGCAACAGAAAGTAAACCGCCACCTTTTTCTATGGTGGTAAGGGTGAAACGGTGTGGTAAGAGCGCACCAGCACCTGCGGTGACGCAGGTGGCTATGTAAACCCCACCAGGAGCAAGGCAAGAGGACGCACCTTGAAAGGTGTGTCTGCCGCGGACGTTTGAGGTTGCTTTCTGCCGATGTTCGCGGGGTAGCTGCTTGAGACCACCAGCAATGGTGGCCCCAGATGGATGATCGCCCCCTGATTTATTAGGGACAGAATCCGGCTTATAGGCTGGCTCATTTCGCGCCCTTTTTTGTGCGCATCAAAGCAGGAAACAATCCCGCTTCACGCGAGTGGGATTCGTTATTCCCAGAAGGTTGCGTAGCAGAGCAATACTAAACCAGTTTTTTCAATTCCCTCCGCCACTTTCGCCCAATAAGGGCTGGTGGTATTGCCATAAATGTGCTTCATATCGGCAACTACACCGGCAACGTTGAGGCCACAGTCGGGTAGACGTCGAAAAGCAAGCGTGCTCGCGCCCATACCCAGCAGTTTCAGACCATATTTTTTCGTTAATCGCTCGATAATGGTGACGTTGTGGAAGGGCGATAAATCGGCCGAGAAATACCCATTGGGCAGGCATGCAAGAAAATCCGTGGGATTATGGGTGGGGATTGCAAGGACGATATGTACAGGGTCGCAGAGCTCATCAAGATTGTCGTAAATACGCGCAAGGGTGGCAACGTCCTCATCAGTCGCAGGCAATCCTTCGTGCAGCTCATCCCAAGCCACCGTATGAGCGGGATCTGAAAAAGCTTTTTGTGCATTGTGGTAACACCACAGATCGTAGGCATCATCGTCATGCTCGTGAGCTGCCTTAAAGTTTCGATCAAAGCCGTTGTAATCTACCGCATGCCCAGAGGTGTAGAGCATTTGCGGCAAAAATTCGAGGGTGAGATAGCTGGTTCCGAACCTTTTCTGCTGCGCAGCGATAGTATCGAACGCTTGGAGCAGCTCGTTGAAACTTGGCGTATCCACAATAGCGTGCGTTTCCATAGCATTAACTCTGGCGATATTTTTATCAGGCAACGTGACAATCGTCATTATAAGAAAACCTTTCACTTCCATCACTGTGTGAACGTAAAAAACCTGCCCACTGCAAAAACACTAGGAACCATGCCATCATCACAAAGACAACAGGTGCTCAATCATTCCGCAGGAGAGGGGATAAGGCGTTGGCACAGTGGATGCTGTTAGGCGATGCGTTCGACGCGAGATTTTTCCAATAGCGGAGTTTCCGCCCGGTACTTGTCGGTGCAGTCGCACATGCTGTGAAAATCGGTGCCATAAAAGTATAAAGCGGTTTCTTTAGGGCCCTCCCAGTGCGACATAATGCGCCCATGTGGGCTCATCAATTCGTTCATATTTTCCACAATTTCGGCAAGATTAGCGGTTTCATACACCTCAACAGGAAGATCGGTACCGTTTAAATACAGTGCCATCCCCTCCAAGTGGCCAACCTCGTGAGTGTGTCGAGTACCGTTTTCTTCCCACACCACACGAGAACCTTTGGGCACCCACGGCAGATGAGAGATCATAGTGAGCGCCGCAGAAATTTTCTCAGGGCTCGGATTTTCCATGACAAAGTTAATATCGCAGCTCAAAAATTCGCCCTCAGAATTTAATAAGGTGCCACCGCCGTCGAGAACCCCAAGTTTGCTGGACGTAAGCTGTGATTCGAGATCATCCTCGAAATCGTGGCGGACATAGGGCTGGAGGCGGGCATTAAGGTTGAGCGTGAAGTATATGTGCTGCCCAGCAGGCGCTGTGTGTTCAGCACTATGCGGTGCGGGAGCTTTACTTTTTCTCTTGAAAAACATTGTCACCTTATTTCCTAGGGGAGTAGAAAGTGGGCAAAGTTATTGTTCAACATACACGGTGGTGTGTCCTTGTGGCAGAAAATCAAGCATCAGCAGTACACCTTTCCACAACGTGCAGGTAGATTGCGGGTAGTAGAGGGTTAAAACGCGACGCTAAAAATCACGTGCTGCGACTCCTGAGCGGCGAGGCCATAAAACGCCCGCAATTTTTCCAACCAACCCAACGCAGACGCACATTCCTGTGGGCCGTATTCGGGGTTGCGAAGATCAGTAGGCATTGCATTATAGGCGCGAGTAAATTGCTCATTGTTTAGCCCATCTAAGAAAGTATGCACTTCTTTCACCTGCGCGGGATCTAGGTGAGTAATCCAGCCCAATTGAACATCATCAAGCAGGCAGCGCGCCCCACTCACTACTCCCTTTGCGCCGAGCGGTTCATCCTCTTCGAAAGGGTTGAGCGAACAGTGAATAGGATCCCAAGCCTTATCCACTTCGCAGGCGAAATTCCAATACTGCTCCTCCAATTCACTGACGAACTGGACAAGTTCCTCCCCAGAACCTAAAAAGTTGAGCAGTGGGCCGACTTCATCGTCGCTGAGACGAAAAAATAAACCACGTGACATAGGTATCCTCTTCTCTTTAGTCCCACCAAAATGACCATACGGTATCGTCAACCTGCGCGACATATGCGGGGAAATCTGCACCACTTTGCTCGATATTGTCGGGGCAGAAGAAATAGTGTTCAAGGGCAATGGTGTGCTTTTTTCCAGTTGAGAAATTATGTTCGGGGAGAACTACAGTGAGTTCATCAAAATTCAGAATGGCTAAAAGCGCGCCGAATCTATCCTCCCAATTGCGCAGAACCGCACTAATCTCAGCGCCCGAATAGTCGTAATTGGCTGCACCATCCCATCCTAAAAGCGCAGGAGCGTCGGCGGGGCGAGCAACTGGAAGTACCACTACCGCATGCCCGTCATTCAGTGCCCACTCGGGTAATAAGACTTGGGTGTTTACTGTGTCATTGAGACTGGTGAAAAACTCCTGCTTCAAAGCATCTGTGAGTGGTGGGAACTTCAATTCGGCTAAGCGTTGAGCGGTTTCGTCATCCTCATCAAGGTTGAGATATGTCGCAATTGCTTGGTCAAAAAATTCGTGGGCTGAACCAATTTCACTCGTGGGCTCGAAAAGTTCATCTTCTAACCACGGTCGACCAAGCTCGCCTCGTAGCCCTGTGGTTTGTAGTGGCCACCAAGAAGTATCGGGGTAAGCATGTAAAAGCTTGTCATATACCTGATCCAAGCCCGATTGTGGTGCGAGAAAAAATCCCAACACTTGATCAGGGTTCGGGGCTTCTTCCGAACGAATAGGAGTAAATTCCATTCCGGCTGTGGATAGGAAGTGCTCAAGTTTCTTCATCGAATCAGCCGATTTCACATGGTGCGAGTTCATAGAACAATCGTAGGGTGATTGCACCTATCCTCAAGAGGAAAATTGGAGAAAACTTACCAACTTTTCAGATGGCTCTTCAAGAAGATGAGCAGCTTGATGCACTGTTCGAAAGATACATACTCTCCTAGCTGATGTTCTGCGAAATAGACGATGAAAAGTAAGCATGACTTCTGGTTGGGCTAGGGGCAGTTGTGGTCCCTAGACCATGGCTGGGGTCTCCACCCCCCCATGAGCGCCGTGAAAAGCGTTAGTGCCGTGGCTGAGGCAGAAAACAATACGCTAGTGATTTTTGTTTGATGCGTGATGATTTTGGCAGATCTTTCCTATTTATTCGTGAGAAAATGACTGCCATGGAATTACTGCAACGCCTTGTTGGGAAACAATTGGACAATGTGATCATTCCCGGCTACATGGAGCACAACTTCTTTCACCCCGAGCATTTCGCTTTGTGGATCAGTGTGTGGGACGGGCCGACTATTCGCCTCGGCTGGAAACTCGAAGAGATTCAGTATTCGGAAGTATCCACCATTTCCTATGAGTTTGATATTGACGCAGTAGTATGTGCCTTCGCTGACGCATTCACCATCGAGTTAGGGGTGATCGAAGAAGTTGAAAGCGAAGTGGATAGGGCGGAATTAAAAATCCGCACAACCCGTGGCGTACTTACCATCGATGCGAGACACCTCGAAGGTTTTCACTACTATTTCATTCCCTACTGCTAACCACCTGCGAGCGTCGAAGCAGGAATGATCTATAGCTGGCTTTTCACCACTGCGAAAACGTCGGCACATGAATAAGTGGAGGGTGCCACACATGTGTGCGGCACCCCTAGGTAAGTGCAGTGAAAGAAGGGCTTTTAAACCAGCGCAGCGCGGGCGTTGCGTGCGGCGGTGACAAGAACTTTCAGGCTTGCCTCCACCTCAGGCCACTTCCTGGTTTTCAGGCCGCAGTCAGGGTTGATCCACAACAAGGCGGGGTCAACGTTGTTGACTGCTGCGCTGACAAGATCATCTACTTCCTGTTGGGATGGCACACGTGGGGAGTGAATGTCCCACACGCCAGGGCCAACACCGAGGTGGAAACCGGACTGCTTCAACGCGGCGAGCACGCCCATGCCGTTGCGGGCTGCTTCGATGCTGGTGACGTCAGCGTCGAGATCGATGACGGTATCGATGAGCTCGTTGAAAGAGGAGTAGCACATGTGGGTGTGGATTTGCGTGGAATCCTTCACCCCGGCGGTGGCGAGGCGGAAGGAACCGACCGCCCACTCAAGGTATTCGGCGTGATCCTGCTTGCGTAGTGGCAGCAGTTCGCGGATCGCTGGCTCATCGACTTGGATGATGCGGGCACCGGCTTTCTCGAGGTCTAAGATTTCTTCACGTAGTGCTTCGGCGACCTGGTCGGCGGTGACGGCAAGGGGCTGGTCGTTGCGCACGAACGACCACGCAAGCATGGTCACAGGTCCGGTCAGCATGCCCTTGACTGGTTTGTCGGTGAGTTTTTGTGCGGCTTCGTACCAGCGCACAGTCATGGGTGCGGGGCGGGATACATCGCCGAAGAGAATGGGTGGGCGTACGCAGCGCGAACCGTAGGATTGCACCCATCCGTTGCTGGTGGCGTGGTAGCCTTCCAGCTGTTCCGAGAAGTACTGGACCATGTCGTTGCGTTCTGGCTCACCGTGCACCAGCACATCGAGGCCGAGGGCTTCTTGACGTGCGATGACGTCTTCGATTTCGGCGAGCATGCGCGCGTCGTACGCGTCAGCGGTGATCTCTCCGCGAACAAGTTGTGCGCGGGCGCGACGAATTTCTGGGGTTTGAGGGAAGGAGCCGATCGTGGTGGTTGGCAGAGGTGGCAGCCCCAAATCTTCCTGGGCTTGACGACGTCGTTCAAGCGGGGTGCGGTTGCGTCCCAGTGTGCTGCGGGTTGCGGTTGCATCAGTGGCAGTTTCGAGCGCCGGCAGGTCGGTGCCCTCCTTCAGCGCCTGGGCAAGTGTTGCCACCTCGGCGATTTTCTCAGCGCCGAAAGCCAGACGGGAACGCAGGTGCTCGTCGAGCTGTTCATTCTCTAGGGAATAAGGAACGTGCAGCAAGGAGCAGGAGGTGCTCACGCCCACAGGCCCACGGGCAGCAAGGCTGCGGAGGAGCTTTAAGGCCTGGTGAAGATCGGTGCGCCACACGTTACGGCCATCGACCACGCCAGCCAGCAGGAATTCCTCACCAGTCCATGCAGGTAGTTCAGAAGGGCTGGTCACGAGGTCAGCGATGAAGCCCTTCACACCAGTGCCGCTGAGTGCCTCGATAGCACGGTTTGCGCAGCCGAAGTAGGTAGCAACCACGAGGTTCGCGTGCTCAGCGAGGGTGGTGTAGGTTTCGCGGACGAGATTGAAACGATCAAAGTCGGTGACCAGAATCGGCTCATCCAGCTGAACATAATCCACGCCTTCTGTACGTGCGAGGCGAGAAATCAGGCGCGCATAGGCTTGGGTAAGTTCGGGCAAAAGATCGAACAGATCGGATCCATCGATACTCTTGGACAATGCAAGGAAAGTCACAGGGCCGATCAACACTGGACGCAGACCTGGGTTGCGCACACCCTGTTCGCGAATATCCGCCAGGTATTCGTAACCAACTTTAAACACGGTATCGCGGGAAAGCTCAGGCACGATGTAGTGGTAGTTTGTGTCGAACCACTTGGTCATTGCGGATGCTGCCACCTCAGCGGTGCCGCGGGCGGTAGCGAAATAGCGATCAATATCAGCCGGAAGCCCATCGTTGGGGTGGCTAGGGATGTTTTGCACACGCTCAGGTAGGACATCGAAGATGGAACACAGGTCCAAAATTTGGTCGTAGTAGCTGCGACCTAGGGTGGGGAAAGAATCACAACCGGCGGCAACCAGTGCGTCAGTGTACTGGTTGTGTAGTCGGGTAGCGGTGGTGGCTAGTTCACGAGCCGATGTGGAATCATTCCAGTAGCCTTCGAGGGCTTTTTTCAATTCACGGTTCGGGCCAATACGTGGCACAGAAGTAACAGTTGCGGAAATCATTTTTATGCTCCCAATGCGAGGATAAACGGACGGTAAAAAGCATGGTCAAAGATTTTTACCAAGAACAGTTGCGTCCGGGGCTCCAGGCAAAGCTGTTGGTGAAAACAAGCCAATCATAGACAGCTTGGTCTAGCAACCGTAGGGGAAGTGTGAAAATATTTACACAGCTCACACGGGGTTTATTCGATGAATAAAATTGTGCGCAACCTAGTTTTGGGGGTGGGTGTTTTCACTAAGCGGGGCAATTGGAAGGAGCTTTCACTGTTCCCATACCGCTTGGTATAGTTCCCTCTCCAAAGCGGATCAGGAGCGTGAAAGGCACATGAGTTATGCGCGCAGCGGGCACGGAATTGATCGACAACAGCTTGTTCTGTATCCCACAAAGAACCCTCAACAATCACCACCTAACACACGTCAGGTGTTTCCATGACCCCTAGAATCAGCCGCGAGAAGAAGGTATAAAAAATCCCCCTTGCGCACGATGTGGGGTCAGGCGTAAGGGGGGGGGGAGAAGAAAACTAGTTCGAATCGGAGTCGTCGACTGTAGCGGGCACACCGAAATCGAGCGGGGCAACACCAAAGCCGTCGTGAGCTAAATCGGCGCAGAAATTCTTAAACTTTAACTCCGGCACAAAAGCAACCACAGTAGAAGAAACCCCAGCAAAAGCAGCACGGGCAGCTACCGCGCCACGGCTTAAGCACAACGAGGCAACCTCACGGTCAACACCTGCTAAGCCAAGGAGGGAAAACAGTAAATCTTGGGATTGATTGATCGCCGGAAAAACATCCGTGACCTTACGCGAACGCACAGCTTGAGTAACCAACTGCACTAAAGCTAATTCCTTCGACTGGAACTCCATCCACGCGCGTGCCTGATCCACAGGGGGTAACTCCATATCCAACCCCGCCTGGTGCACAGCCTTAAGCCAATCAATCACCCTCGTGCTGGCGTCGGGAAGCAAACGCAAGGATTCGGCACCGAACGCACGAGTCGCTTCCTCCACAAAATGCTGCCGCGCAGCCAACGCGGCAACATCAGCACCACTGTGTGGCGGAATAATAGCCACAGCTTTCGATTTCGTCGACCCCGACAGTGGATGTGAGGCCTGAGTGATGGAAAAATCAGCGTAATCAATGATATTGATCACCCCTTCACGCCCCCGCAAAATCGCCGTATAACGGGCACGCAAAGGCCAGTCACCATCACCATGGCAGGCCGCTTGGAAGCACACATCAGCAAGTTTTGCCTTCATTGGAGGGGAGTCGAGATCATCCACCTTGGCAGCCAACGCTAAACCACAGGCCACCTCAATTGCTGCATCGCCACCCAACCCTGAAGTGGGAGGAATCTCAGAGACAACCGTGATGTCCACGCCTTTAGTCTCCCGCGAGAGCATTTGGCGCGACATCATCGTTGCCACTAAGCCGGCAAGCTGCTGTGCGCGCGTCTCGCAGTGCGCGTGCACCAAGGCACCAACGGGGGCACTACTAGTCGAGTGCTGCGATAAAACGCCACGATCGTCTACTACATATTCACACACCTTCACCTGCGAATCCGGCCGCGGGCTCACCGCAACCCAAGCGCGCAGCTGCAGTAGCGTCATGAGAACAACACCACCTGCATAATCTGAGTGCTCACCGATTAATGACCACGTCCCAGGGGCACTAGCCACCGCCGAAGGCGTACTCCCAGCCCACTTAAGGTGAATGGTACGGACTTGATCACTAGGGTTACTATCGTCGCCGAAACGTGCAGACCACACAGACATCGCTTAAGGGTCACTCTCCTTACACACATTCATTTCCCCCAATACGTGAAGGGAAACACTCAAACTCTAAGTTAAGCAGGTTTAACCGCCCACACGCCACCGCTGAAGCTTCGGTACCCTTAAAAACCAGAAACAACCTTCAAACCCCAACCGCACCTCACCGCTTCCCACAGCACTGTGGCCAAGATGAGTGCGGGCGGACACCGTGAAGGCACCGAGCAATCCACTCTTGGGAGGAAACATCATGCAAGAAGAAGACCTCAAATGGTATTTCAACACCAAAACTGGGGAAGTAGAGCAAGGTAAATGCACCAATTTCGAGCACCGCATGGGCCCCTACGACACGAAAGAACAAGCGCTACATGCACTCGACATTGCGCGCGAACGAAACCGCCAAGCAGACGCCTTCGATGAAGAAGACGACAACTGGGACAAGAACTAGCACGGAGTAAAAAATCGACGCGCTAGGGGGGGCGACAAGTAAACACCCACCTCACAGTGCAAAAGCGAGGTGGGTGTAACGCTTTCGATCCCACTACATCTTCCGGTATGCCTTTTCCACATCCGCAAAGGCATCCGTGTATTCACTTAACGCCTTCATACCGAGTTGATGCTCAAGGGCGAACAACACACCATAAGGGAAAGTATCTTCGCCTCTTCGGTGCGCGGCTTCTGCATATTTGTGCAAACGCTCGCGGGCGGTGACGCTATCTTGGAACTCACCCAACACCTCCTGCAGTTCTTTGCAAGCTTTGTACAGTTTGGTGGTGTCAAGGTACGCAGAATCGCCAATTGCTTCTGCCGCATAGCGCACCTTCTTTGCAGATTTACGCATGTTGTGGAAACCAGCTTCACGCTCAACCAGAGGGATATCGAGCTCGAAAGCAGATTCTAATGCCTGAACGTGGCGCTGCTTCATCTGCTCATAGGCGAGATCAAGATGCTTACGCAGGAGCACCAATGCCGGTGGAAGCTCGGGACGGGAATCCTTCTTCTTATCCTTCTTGGACTTGTTCTTGGCATCCTTGTGGCGCTTCTTGTCCTTCTTTTTCTCCGACTTGTCATCCTTATCATCGAAGTCGGTTGGGATAGGGAGAGTGGCGACCTCGGAAAACTCAGGATGTGCTATGAAATCATCGAGCTCGTCGAGTAGCTCGAGGTAGCGGTCGTCATCAAGTGCGCGAATAGCCCGCTGGAAAGCTGCCTCGTAATCCTCCTTGACTTTGCTGCGCAGGTGCTCTTTCAATTCATCGGTCACGATGCCGGTGATTTCCAAGGTGAAAAGTTTGTCAAAGCGCTCGGCAATAACCTCAAGATCCCGAACATCGCCTAGGATCTGGGCGAGCTTTTTAAGCTTGAGTTCGAGAGCCTTTGGTTTCTCGCCTATCACAATGCCATCGAAGGTGCGCAGGTGACTGCGCATTTCCCGCGTAGCTACCCGCATTTGGTGAACCGCGTCCGGCTCATCGCGACGTACCTTGGGGTCGAAACGTACGATCTTGTCCCGGTTACGCACCACGGCCTGAAGCACAACACCGGCGGGAGAGGAGGGGTCGACATCATGGATAGTGCTTGGCATTGGGGCAAGATCAACTGCACCGCCAAGGGCGGAGAGCAGCTTCGACGGGATGGACGATTTCTTTGCCCCTGCTCTAACCAGCACCTGGGTTGCGGAGCGAAGTAATTCGTCGGCGATACCTTGTTCCTGGGCGTAGGCGGTGACTTCGGTTTCCCATTCGCGCCACACTTTATGATCCCCACCGGTGAGGAAACACCACGAGGTGACATGATCGTCACACAATTCCAGAATTGTTTGCCCAGTGCCGTCTAAAAGCTGGGTTTCAAAACGGTCATTATCGATCTGAACCACGGGTACTAGTTCGTGGTGGCGAATCAGCGACCGCACAGGGGTGAGCAATTCGGCTGGGATCTCACCGCGGGTTTCGCACGGCACGTGCATTTCAATACGCCCACCCTCAGCGGGGAGTTTCAGATGCCACCCTGGATCGTTGCCCCCTTCACGGTGGCGCAAGGTAATTTTCGCCCGCGTTAACCGAAGGTCTTCGGTGTCAAAATAAATGGCCGACATGGTGTGAATTTCTGTCGACTTTGACCCCTGTACAAACTTGATCGCCGCTATATCTGGGGCCTCAATATCTGTATCAACACTGAACTTTGTTTCTACTTCTAATTGACTCTTGATATCCATAGTCCCAGTGTAGCGACCGAAAAGTATTTCGGAGGAAAACAATTTTTCGCCCACACGGTTCAACAGTTACGCAATGAGCCGATGTGGTTTCGCCACTACCTTCCGCTGCGTGCTTTCTGCAGTCTTTTCCCCATCGTGGGTGGACACAGACCGAGGCGTGGAAGAATCCTCAACGTGGAGCTTCTGCTCGCCTAAATCAGCTGCAGGTTGCGCACTTCCTGCCAGGCAGTCGCCCTTGTTGCTGCTGAATACATGGACCGTCCCAAGGCTAAATAGGGGTGTTTTAAGCTGCGGGAATATTTCTGAAACATAATCACGAACCTCAGCCTGAGTACGGGTGATGAACGTTGTGAACTTGCCATCGCGACACTGCACTCGTACTTGGACGACGGCGTCGACAAGCTCGCGGGCAACACCTGACAAGCGCAGGCACGGCTGCGTGCCACTCTCATTGGTGCACAGCCTGCGAAGAAACAGCATCAACTGCGTAACATGATGAAGATCACTTACTCGACCTACCAAACTCACGATCCCGCAGTCGTGCATGCGCACGCATACGACGTCGTGGCTGTGCGCAATCGCGCTCAGCAGCACCTGCTCCTCAGCAACGCAGGATCGATCGAGCATGAAACGCACACAGCGCACCTGCTCACTTGTGATCGCCCCGATGGTGCGAAGTCGCTGAGTGTGTCGACGCCGCTCCGCCTGGGCCAGTAAAGCCACGCAACGAGCCCCCACACCGGCAGCTTCAGCGCGCGACCACAGGGCTGAGATTTGGTGAAAATCCCAGCGCTGTTCTGGGCTGAGCACTTTCATGGGGCGAACCCACGGGCCATCGCTGAGCGGGGAAAGCTGGGCGGCGATTGCCTGCTGCAACGCGGCGAGTGCTGAACTTTTCACGGGAACATCCACCGAATCGACCGCTGCGGATAGCCAGGCGGGATAGGCCCAGGAAATATCGCGGACGTGCGGTGCGATTTCGCGCGCGAGCCACCACAGCACCTGCTGATGATTGCTTCCGCACAATTGGAGAAGGTCAGTGGGTGTCCATCCGGCGCGGGCTGCTGCGGTGAGTTGTTCAATTGAGTCGCTAAAGCGCTGGTGAAAATGGACAACCGCACCAGTATGAGCGCTTTCGTCTGCTTTTATCGGTGATGGAGTGGTCGTGTCCACGGTGGTGGGGATATCGACCGCCTGTGTGTGGGGCGTGTAGGGATCGTGCATTTTTTCTTCATCCTCTCTTGTAGCGCACACCGCAGCACCAGCTTCAGTGTGCAAACACAAACTTTTGTTTCGCCACGTACCTGGTGTGCACGTGTGCACCGGGTACGCGCGAGTTGTCAATCAATGGGAACATGCGCCCCGAACATAACCGCAGCCATTTGTCGAACATGTGTTCTGTATTTGATGGTGGTGTATCTGCGTCAATACAACCACCATTTCACCCCGCAACCACACCCCACAGACGTATGAGACGATCACTGCCACTAAAGTAAGCCCTATGGATTCACAACAGGAATATGTGCTGCGCACCATCGAAGAGCGAGACATTCGAGTAGTCCGCCTTTGGTTTACCGATATCCTCGGCTCGCTGAAGTCCGTTGCTGTCGCCCCCGCTGAGCTCGAATCAGCATTCAGCGAAGGCATCGGCTTCGACGGCTCCGCAATCGAAGGGTTCTCCCGCATCTCAGAATCCGACACCATCGCCATGCCCGACCCCTCCACATTCCAACTACTGCCGGTTGATCACGACGATTCCCCACAGCAGTCCGCGCGCATGTTCTGCGACATCATGAATCCCGACGGGCATGCCTCTTATTCCGACCCACGGCAAGTGCTGCGCCGCCAAGTGCAAGACGCCGCTGATGAAGGATTCACCTGCATGGTGTCGCCCGAAATCGAATTCTTCCTCGTCGAAGACCTCCAAACCGGCGGGCAACAGCCCAAACCCACCGATAATGGCGGCTACTTTGACCAAGCCAGTTACAACATCGCCCCACATTTCCGCCGCGATGCGATGCTCGCACTGGAAGACATGGGCATTCCTGTGGAGTTTTCCCACCATGAAACAGCTCCCGGCCAGCAAGAAATCGACCTTCGCCATGCCGATGCTCTCACCATGGCCGACCATGTGATGACTTTCCGTTATCTGATGAAACTCATCGCGCAGCGCAACGGTGTGGGGGCAACGTTTATGCCCAAACCTTTCCAAGACTTCGCCGGCTCAGCGATGCACACCCACATGTCGCTGTTTGAGGGTGATCTCAACGCCTTCCACGACCCCGACGATGAGTTCAGCCTTTCCCGCACTGCTAAACAGTTTGTTGCGGGTATCTTGACCCACGCTAATGAAATCTCCGCTATCACCAATCAGTGGACGAATTCGTACAAGCGCATCCTTTTTGGCAACGAAGCACCCACCTGCGCAACGTGGGGTGTGTCTAACCGTTCTGCCATGGTTCGTGTGCCCACCTATCGTCTGGCGAAGGAGCAGTCGCGCCGGGTTGAGGTGCGTTCGCCGGATTCGGCGTGTAATCCTTATCTCGCGTTGGCTGTGTTGTTGGGGGCTGGGTTGAAGGGGATTCGGGGTGGCTATGAGCTGCCTGATCCTGCTGAGGATGATATTGCTTCGCTGACTCGTCGGGAGCGTCGCGCTTTGGGTTACACGGACTTGCCGGGTTCGTTGGATCAGGCGTTGCGGGAGATGGAGAAGTCGGAGTTTGTTGCGGAGATTTTAGGCGAGCATGTTTTTGAGTTTTTCTTACGCAATAAGTGGCGGGAGTGGCATGATTATCAGCAGCAGATTACAAGCTGGGAGCTGCAGAATAATCTGAATTTTTAGGTGGATTGTAACTTCGCTTGTCGACGTCGCCTCCACGTTTCCTGTTTTTTACAGCGTCGCTTAACCCAGATTTTTCATGGGGTGGGTTTGGTGGTGGTGGGTTGGGGTGGTGTGTTTGTGGGGTTGGTTGGTTCACCTTCGCCCTTTGATTCGTGGTTTTTAGGGCAAGGTGTGCGTCCATAAAGTTGTGTGGGGTTTGGGGGTTGGGGTGTGCCTGCAGTGTGGCTGCCAGATCGCGTGTGTGGGCCTAGGGGTGTTAGGGTTTTCGTTTCTTCCAGCGTGGCTGTAGAAGGCTCTGGGTGTAGCCAATAAGCGTGACCAGTGTGTGGGTGTGGGGGTTGTGCTGGTCAAGCTGGAGGATGATGCGTCTGCTGCTTGTGGTGATTTTTGATGCAACCGCAACAAACCTTACACGGATAGTCTTCGGCACCCATGTCCACCAAGGCTTGCTTGTTTCTTGGTGTGAATGATCCTTGTGGTGGCAGGCGTCGATGAGTTTCGTCCAGGTAAGAAGTTGGTGGGATAGTGCAACGATCAAACACCAGATTTGGTTCGCCCCGAATTGTTTAAACGGCAGTTTACTAAGGCCTTGGTCTTTGGTGTCTTTGATGTGTTGTTCACATAAAGACCGATTACGGTAGCAGTAGTCAATGTGTTGAATATTCCCAATAAGGTTCGTTACGCACAGTTGGGCGCGAACACCATGTTGGTTGAAAAGACTGTGTTGGCACCCTGGGTGGGGTGGTTCGATTCGTGCGATAACACGCATATCCTCGGGGTAGTCAGCTAGAAGATTCACCAAAGGTTGGTGCTCATCTATATTTGCGGTGCGCAGTAGTCCGGTGATGTCTTCAAGGAAATGGTTCTCATCACAAACCAGATCCCCTGAAGCACGCACAATCGGCACCCGAGTATCCCACCGATCACAGTCTTTGCCTGTGTGAGCACTGGTTCCCAAGTGTTGTGTATCAGCGTTGGTTGTTTGTTGGGATTGAAGGTGATGGTCAAGGGTGATGCGCGCTGTCGGCGGGGCGGAATAACCCAGAACATACCCAAGGTTGTGATCGTTGAGGAAACTGATGAATTTCTTTGTCCCACCAGCACTGTCAGCACGGATGACTAATCGTTTGCCCCAGGGTTGACCATCACTGTGATCAGGCAGGGTGGCAAGAATCTCGTCAACAAGCTGGCAGTGATCACGAATTGTGTTTGCCCCGGCATTTCCTGGTCGAAGCAGGCAGTTAAGAAACTCCCCACCAGGCAGACCGATGCTGGTGTAATCAATAAAGGCACATAACGGGTGGAAACCAAAGCCTTTCTTATAGGTAGGCGTCGCGTTTTCCTTATCGGAATGTGCGGTAATCAACGTGGCATCAATATCGATAACCAGTGGTTGTTCAACTGTTGCCACCCGATGCGGAGCGTGATCACCTAACAAATCCCACACCCTAGTGCGAGCTTGTTTCGCTGCGTGGATAAACCCTTCTCGCACATGCTCGCTGGTATCTGCATATTCTGTGATCCGCCGCCATGCGGTTGTCACTGACGGTAACGATTTTGATGCTAACGCGGTTGAAACAGAAGAAAGCAAGGTGATGTCGTGGACATCATCCCCACCAGCAATTAACGATAAAGCCAGATTCACCCACACATCCCCTAACGTGTGCGTGAGCCCAGAACGCGGCAAAGCGGAATCAAGGCAGTCACTTATTCCCACCAATTCGGCTACGTGAGCAAACGGTAACACCCCCGCACCGGATACAAGATGAGAACAGCTAGCAACCCGTGGAATGTATGTGGTAGTCTTCACCTTGAAAGTGTTTCTTTCTGCCTAGATTATTGACTTCAAAACATCTCTATTCTAGCAGGTCAAGAAGCACTTTCTTTACTTTTTGCTCACCTTTTCACCCCACACCCATGAAAAATCCGGGTTAAGCTTCCGTGCCTGGCTATAGTTTTGGCGAAAGGTGTGGGGTGTGAAAAAACCATGGGTTCTCGTTGTGTGGTGGAAACGAGAACCCATGGTTGTTCATGCGTGTGCCTGAGGCAGCCGATGCGCTTAGCGCAGCTTACTACTGTTTTTTTAAGAAAGTAGTGCGGGGGATTAGCCCGGGGCGTTTTCGCAGGCTACTGGGTTAATAGCTGGTGCGGTGATGGTCTCAGTGTGGGTTACGGAGAACCATGGGAAGGAGGAGCCTGGGCTGAGTGTTGGGAACAGGGAGCGGGTCACGGTGTAGGTTGCCTCAATATTGCCGATACCGGTGTCGATATCGTTTACCGCTACCTCACGGCCATTGGAGCGCACCACCTGCGAGCCGGTTGTGCCGGTGGTGGTGTTCTTCCAGGTCACTTCGGCGGAGTTGAATGGCAGGAAGCTGTAGATCAGGTTCTGCTTGGGGTCGGCATCCTTGTCCATGGCGCTGACGAAGAAACGCTGCTCGACTGGGCTATTGCCCTTACCGCCTGGCCAGTGGCAGACGGTGTTGCCGTGGAAGTTGACAGTGTGTGTGCCACCAAGTGGGAATGGCATCTTTACATCCTTGGCAAGGGCGGCTGGCTGGGCGCTGAATGCAAGACCTGCGGCGATCGCAACGGCTGCGATCTTACGTGCGAAAGTCATGGCACTATTCCTTTCTGTCAGAGAATCTCTTCTTTTAGAACATCGGCCACTTTCTGATCGGCGTTACGTTAAATTAGCTAGAGGGAAATAAATTCGTGCTATGTATAGTCTTTCGAAAAATCTCGGTGAGAATTGAAAAATTTTCAAAAAAGCATTGACGTGAACCAGATCACCTTATATGATGAGACGTATAAACTCATAGATAAACCTTAAATGGTTACTTTGGGTGTGGATATTTGAAAGGTGCACTATTTTAAGGAGAGAGCATGTACCGTAGAAATAAAGCTTTTTCAGCATCTCTGATAGCGCTGGCTTTTCTGGCTTCTTCATTTTTTGGTTTCGAAGCACGTGCCGATGATCGCGTGGAAGCTAATATTACTAGCGAAAAAGAAACCTCGCTCCAGTTGCAGTCGGGTGATTCGGTAATGATTGATGTGGCTGAAAATGAAGCGGATTCTATTAATGGGATCTTCATTGTTACGGCAGAACCGAAAAGTGGAACTGCATTCCGTTCTGGAAACACTGCGCCGTATTGTGTTCGAGCAGTCCGCGAATGGGGAGCAATTCAGGTATACAACGACTGTCCAAGCTGGGTTCGTGTCAAGGTGATTGTCACTTCGCCTGTCGGAGCTTTTGATTCACAATGTAAGTCTGTTGAGCCTGGTACTCGAACTAACATCCGCTGGATTTTAGCTCACGAACGAATTGATCGGGTGGTGAACTGCTGATGGCTCGCATGAAGAAAGCGTCGACTGTCGTCTTGGTATTTTTCTCCATGATTGGTTTAAATTCACCTGTCGCAGTTGCGCAAGATAAAAACGAATTCGGCATGATAACTGTTAAATGTCATGCTGTTCGAAATGGTCCCGGAAATCCAATTGTTGGGTATGTAGTTGGAAATCATGTGAGCAGTTTGAGTAATGCGAAAAAGGATGCGGATTTGTATCTGAGTGTATTCAGCTTCAGTGCACGCAAGAGGCATTGCAAAGCTCAAAGGAAGTATCTTCCCTCAGGTGCTTATGACACGAGGATGAATCCTCTATGAGTGTAGATTTTGCCACGCTTGTAACGACCTATTTTATTGAACGCGAAGAAAACCTCGTGAAAGCGCAGGCGCGTTATCTTGAACGCGTGGAGGCTGTGCGCGATATTACGAAGGTTCTGTGGGTTTCTGAGCACATTACTCAAGAAGATATTCCCTTGATCAAAGAGCATTTGATCGTTGATCTTAACGAAGATCGTCACGCTATCGGGTTGGGGTCGGCTGAGGAAGAACACTGGAATCTTTATAGCTTTGCCACCATTGTCGAACCAGTGGAAGAACGAGCCGGCCCAGACACGGATGCATCACGCCTGTGGTTTGATCTGCGCTTGGCAGATGAAGAAGAATACGCTCGAT
This sequence comes from Corynebacterium felinum, assembly GCF_030408755.1. Classification (NCBI taxonomy): domain Bacteria; kingdom Bacillati; phylum Actinomycetota; class Actinomycetes; order Mycobacteriales; family Corynebacteriaceae; genus Corynebacterium; species Corynebacterium felinum. The sequence continues at coordinate 2,175,028 of NZ_CP047209.1, read as the reverse complement.
CGTTTATTAGCTGGACGAGGCTTCAAGAATTATCAACAACGGGACGGAAGTTGCCTAACGGGGTGGTTGGTTACTGAAAACCTCAGCAAATACCGTCAATCCTGCAGGTACTTTGCACCTTGTGTTAACTTTTCCCTTGTATAACTCACCTTGGATGAAAGAGGCGGTGATTGATCCGTATGCGAAAGAGTATGAAAATTGGCCTCGCCGGTGTGTCGGTTGCTGCAGTAGGTTATGCAGCAGTTGCGGTGAGCTCACTTATTCCCTTCGAGTCCAACAATTTGAGTGAACCTATGTATGGTGAAAATCGCGCAGATACGGGTATGTTCACTATCAGCTGTCAGGTATTAGCCGATGAGAAAACGCACCCTTTGCGTGGTTATATTTTCGGAAACAGCGAAGTAGGGCTCCATGGCGCTGAGGAAGATGCCGAGCTTTACTTGAGCAAATTTGGTTTCGATGTGGATAAACACAATTGCCAACCTCACGATAGCTACCACCCCTCAGGGGCTTATGATGCGAGGATGAACCCCTTATGAGCACAGGATTCACAGCACTGATCACTACGTATGTCATCTCACAGTGGGAAAATTTAGAAACAGTGCAGCAGCGTTATTTCCAACGTGTGGATGCGGTAGCAAAAACTGCAAAGGTAGTGTGGGTTTCTGAAAATATCACGAGAGAAGAGGATCAGCCTTTGCTCGACCAGCTATTTCGTGAGTTAAGCGAAGCAGTCAGTAGTGAAGAAACAGCCCACCTTCTTGAGTCGGATTGGCATTTGTTGAGCTTTGCCACTCTTGTTGAAACAGAAACAGTACTCACAACGCCAGGCGAGTGCCCAGAGTCTCTTTTAAATCAGCTGCGTCTCGAACGTGAAGGTGAACAACCACGACTTTTCTTGAGTCGAACCCGTGCCCAAGTCCTGTCAGCTACAGGCAGTGCCTTGCCCCTCGGGAAAGTATTTAGCTAGTTCGGATTTTTATAGCCTAGGGATTTCAACGCGGTCAACAGTTATGAAAGTGTTTCTTGACCTGTAAGGATAACGCTGCCTTCACCTTCACAATCCCAGCAGTACAGGAGCACTTTCGTTGTTGTTGACTATCGCCAGCGCCACTATGGTGGTGAGCGTCTCCCATTTTCCCGTTCTTAAGCAATGAGGTTTTCTCACCAGAAAAGCGCTTGTGAAACCCCGACCTGCGGTTATGCTGACGTGGCTGGCGGAACGCCGAAGCTACGCACGCGGGAGTGATGGGGAATTTTCAGAGTGGTTGGGTGCAAAACTATCGCGCTGATCTTAAACACGTGCGTGCTTGTGTGTTCTGCCGCATTGAGTAACCCTTGAAGTTTCGATCAACAAGATCACAGTCGCACGGGGTGAAGACGCCAGTGCTTCACAGATGCTTTGAAAAGGTTAGGTGACCATTGCTGCCGTGGTGACAAACTAGGACTGCTTACCTGGCTTGCAGCTTGGCGAGCTCAACCATCGACCTCACACCCCTTTGGGCGCGGACGTTGGATTGTCACGCAAGCACGTGGCGTTGAGCGTCTCTGTGATCGTATGGGCATATCTAGCACTGTTCTTGGTAGGCGCATGAGAGCTTTTCGATGTATAAGGGAAATATTGATTCGACATAGAGCAAGTGCTACCTGTAAAACCGCAGGTCAATTTTTCACTTGTGTGCTGAAAGTCGAATCAGTATTTTTGAATCAATCCTCGTATATTCATAGGTATATTTTTCGGCCGGAGTGCACAGGGCTTTTCCTGCCCAATCATGTCGATCATGCTTCAGGATACTGTTGGCTCCCGAGCCTTCTTTTCACATTGCAGTTTCCTGGCAAGAAAACCTCAATTTCTCGTTGCGCACGTAGCGTAACTAGTCAAGATTGGTGCCAGCGTGATCCAGTCCTTACACTGCTATGGAAAGTGCACGCTTGATGCAATACGCGCTGGGATGGTCACCCCAAAGAAACTGAGGATCTTACACCCATTCGATTGTGGTTCTTGAACACCTACGGCAGTCAATCGCGTAGGTGCATCCCAGCTCGTCAATCTCTGCACCATTGTGGGCGTTGAAAAATCCACAGTATAGCTACGATCGTGTCTCGCCAACGCGAACCCGAACTGGCCTTATACAACCTTGTCGTAGCTAAGCCCCATGGTTAACGGGGCTACGTGTTATCTCAGTGTGTGCTGCGCGGGGGTAGGGTGTGCAGGGTGCGATGTTAGTTGTGGGTATTAAAGTAGTACCCGAAGCTCTTTTCCCTCCTTGAAGCACCGTGTGGTGTGAGTGGTTTCATCGCTGTGTGGCGATGTGAATATCCCACGCATCAAGCTGCTGAAAGCATAAGGGGGGAGGCTACAACTTCTCGATTCTTCGGTGCGCGTAAGGCGCGTGAGCAACGTCAATGAATGGGACATAATTGTGAGTTCTGCAGCCACACCAACCCCACCTACTCGGCCAGTACGTAGCGCCATGCCCACCCTGGCGGCCTTAAGTCTCAGTGGGCCGTATGCCCAACGTGATCTTGAAAGCTTAGGTTGGTGGAATGAATCAAGCGCAGACATCTTGCGCACCCTCGCCGGTGCGGCGGATGCTGACCTCGCGCTCAACTTGCTCATCCGACTCCACACAGCACTTGGTGATGAAAACCCGACGGAAGCAGAAGAATTCCTCGTAGCACTTCGCACACACGAAGCGCTACGGGTGCGCATGTTTGCACTTCTCGGGGCATCCAGTGTGCTCGGCGATCACTTGGTTGCACACCCCCACCAGTGGCGAGTGATCAACCAGCCACTGCCTCAACGGGAGGAAATGTTTCGCACACTCCTTGAAGCAATCGATGCACAACCGGCTACTTTTACTATGGAAGAAGCTCAGGATTCCGCACACTCGGATGGGGCAGGTGGTGTGAGGGACGGCGTCGATAAGCACACACGCACCGACACCGCCTGCACAGACTTGACATGCCCTGGCACCTACCGCGCCGGAATTGCCGCGGCAGCAGCCGAAGCTGTGTTACGCAGCACCTACCGCACACTCTTGATGCGCATTGCCGCACTTGACCTGGCCGGCACATTCCCCGAATCACCCAAGCGTGAAAGCCAGCCCGGCTTAAGCTTTAGAGAAGTCACCGCCGCGCTGTCCGATCTAGCCGACGCCGCACTCACCGCCGCCCTCGCCGTTGCAGTGCGCAGCGTCTACGGCGATGCTGAAGTCGACAGCCAGCTCGCAATTATCGCCATGGGCAAATGCGGGGCTAAAGAACTAAACTACATTTCCGACGTTGACGTCATCTTTGTTGCCGAACCCGCCAGCCCCAAAGCCACCCGTGTTGCCAGCGAATTCATCCGCACCGGCTGCCGCAGCTTCTTTGAAGTCGACGCCGCACTGCGCCCCGAAGGCAAACGCGGGGCGCTCGTGCGCAGCCTCGACTCACACGTGACCTACTACAAACGATGGGCGCACACCTGGGAGTTTCAAGCGCTACTCAAACACCGACCCTTGACAGGGGCAATGGCGCTCGGCGAAGCCTACAGCGCCGCACTCTCGCCCATGGTGTGGGAAGCAAGCCAGCGCGAAGACTTCGTCGGCGACGTCCAAGCAATGCGCCGCCGCGTGCTCGAAAACGTGCCCGAACAGCTTAAACAGCGCGAACTCAAGCTGGGGGAAGGCGGCTTGCGCGACGTGGAGTTCGCCGTGCAGCTACTCCAGCTCGTGCACGGGCGCGGGGATGAAAGCCTGCGCACCTTAGCCACCGTCGACGCGCTCGCCGCACTGGTTGCCGCGGGATATGTGGGGCGTGAAGACGGCGCGGTGCTGATTGGATGCTACGAATTCTTGCGACTGCTCGAACATCGCCTGCAACTGCACAAGGTCAAACGCACCCACACACTGCCAGAAGAAACAGATCAGAAAAACCTCCGCTGGTTGGCCAGATCAGCAGGCTTCTCCTCAGCAATGGCGCGCACCAGCGTGGAAGCTATGGGTGAAGAACTGCGGAAAGTGCGGCGTGCGATTTCAAGCCTGCACCACAAACTCTTCTACCGACCCCTGCTCGATTCCGTTGTCAACTTAAGCGTGGATCAAATCAAGCTCTCCCCGCAGGGGGCAAAACTGCAGCTACGCGCCCTCGGCTACAAATTCCCCGACCGCGCCTTCGAACACCTCACCGCACTGGCGGCAGGGGCAAGCCGCAAAGCAAAAATTCAGGCCATGCTGCTGCCCACCTTGATGGAATGGCTCTCAGACACCGCAGACCCCGACGCCGGGCTTTTGAACTACCGCAAGCTTTCCGACGCCGCCTACGACCGCGTCTGGTTCTTGCGCATGCTCCGCGACGAAGGGATCGTAGGAAAACGCCTCATGCGGATCTTAGGCAATTCGCCCTTCACAGCCGACCTTATTATTGCCGCCCCAGATTCCATCAAACAGCTCGGCGACGGCGCAACAGGTCCGAAACTGCTGGAAACGAAACCAGATACAGTATCCACCTCGCTCGTGCGGGCAGCATCACGCCACGACGACCCCGATCGTGCAATCCAAGTGGCACGCTCACTGCGCCGCGTCGAACTAGCCCGCATTGCTGCCGCTGACCTGCTCAACCTCATGAGTGTGCAGGAAGTGTGCCGATCCTTGTCACTGGTATGGGACGCAGTATTGGAGGCTGCACTACAGGCAGAAATCAGCGCCAGCGTGCGCGCGGAATCCTTAGAGCAAGCACCAGCGACCATTGCCGTCATCGGCATGGGCCGACTTGGCGGTGCGGAACTAGGTTATGGCTCCGATGCCGATGTGATGTTTGTCTGCCAACCCGCCGAAGGAGTCGAAGACACAACCGCAGTGCGCTGGGCAATCGGGGTATGCGATCGCATGCGCGCCCGATTGAGCAAACCCTCAGGCGACCCACCACTTGACGTTGATTTAGGTCTCCGCCCTGAAGGGCGCTCCGGGGCGGCAGTGCGCACCCTGGAAAGCTACCGCCAGTACTACCAACGCTGGGGTGAAACCTGGGAAATTCAAGCATTGCTGCGCGCCGCCTGGATTGCCGGCGACAAACAGCTCGGCCACGATTTCTTAGACATGGTCGACCAGTTCCGATACCCCGACGGTGGGGTCGATGAAAAGGTCATCCGTGAGGTGCGCCGCATGAAAGCACGCGTGGATAATGAACGTCTGCCTCGCGGCGCGGACCGCAATACCCACACGAAACTGGGGCGCGGTGCCCTCACCGATATTGAGTGGACCGCCCAACTGCTCACACTGATGCACGCCCACACACACCCTGAGCTTAAATCGCCCTCCACGCTCGAAGTATTATCCGTGGTTGCTGAGAAAGGTCTCGTTCCACGCGCCAAAGTGGACATGCTTATCGACGCCTGGCTCATGGCCACCCGCGCCCGCAACGCCATCGTGCTAGTGAAAGGAAAACGCACCGATCAGCTGCCACAACCTGGCCCACAACTAGCCCAAGTTGCCGGTGCCGCGGGGTGGGGGCCGGAAGACTCGCAGGAATTCTTGGAAGAATACTTACGCCTCACGCGCCGGGCCCGCGGGGTGGTTGATGAAGTGTTCTGGGGTGAAGTGTTAAGCGAACATTCGGATTTTGCCTAACCTGGCATTCGTAGTTCTTTTCATACCTCGCGTCTGGATATACCGCTTCGGGTGGTATTCTGGGCGCGATTTGTGGGATGTGAAACATAAAAGTAGCACAATAAATACTGTGAACAGTAGGTTTGTGCTTGTTGTTCGATAGGGTGAGCTGAAAATCAACCATACGGTTGATGTTAGGTGAGGGGAGCCTAAGTTAAACTAAGCTACTATAAAAGCCTGAGGAAAATACTTGCGAGCCCAACCGTCGGGAAGCAACACAAGTAATGGAAGTGGAGTTTTTACTCCACGAATTATTTTTGTGTCCAACGCCTGCTCAACGGGATTGTGGGTTTTCTTACAGTACAACACTATTGACTAAACGTAAGGGAGCATCCATGCTGACTACCGCCACTCCATTGTCTGCTGAGCTGAAGTCGTCTACCGCTGAAGCGCATGAGCGCGCCGAGCACTCCACCTTCATGGACGAATTGCTTGGGGGCAAGCTGGACACTGCAGCGTTTGTCGCTTTGCAGCAACAGTCTTGGTTGTTCTACGCAGCACTGGAAGAGGCAGCGGATGCTGTCCGCGAATCCGGCTACGCCACCGACCTGCTTGATCCAGTACTCAACCGCAAGCCAAAGCTGGAGGCTGATCTCAAGGAGCTGACCGGCGCTGATTGGCAATCAAAGATCACCGCACTTCCTGCAACCCAGGCCTATGTTGATCGCCTGAACGATATTCGCGACACCGTTGATGGCCCTCGTTTGGTTGCACACCACTACGTTCGTTACCTGGGTGACCTTTCCGGCGGCCAGGTTATCGGCCGCATGATGGAGCGCCACTACAATGTCTCCCCAGACGCCTTGAGCTTCTACGCTTTCCCTGAGATTGAGAAGCTGAAGCCATACAAAGATGAGTACCGCGCGAAGCTGGATGCGCTGGAGCTTTCTGAAGATGAGCACGCTCGTTTGATCGCTGAAGCATCTGATGCGTTCATCTTCAACCACAACCTGTTTGCTGATCTGGGCAAGTAAATACTTAGTCGCAGACACTCTTTCTCGCGTCAACGCCGACACCCTGTGTGTATCCTCCCCGCTAACCTGCTGCGGCGAGTGTACGTGCAGGGTGTTTTGCTGTTCAAGGCCAAGGAAAACGTTGGTGGCCCTCATGCTTGCCGTGAGCTTTGCATTCAAGGTTAATGGTGAACTCGACCTTTTGTCTCCTGAGCAGGTGTAGTGGGCACTGAAATTTGTTAAAGGTCGAGTTGCTGGCACAGGGTTGCGGACAACTAAGCGAAACAACAGGCCACTGCACGCCCTGAGCACACAGCAAAAAACCTTAAGGGGGAAAATCAGGGGAAAACCCTATGGCTGTATCAACAACAAATGATTAGGGTGGAAATAACGTCGTATTTTTTAAGCCACCCGCTACGAGGCGAGGAGGATGAACAACGACACAGTTAGCACACACTAAGGAGACGAACACACCATGTCCCTCGAATTTACACTCGACCTCAACAACTGCTCCTACCGGCAACTGTCCGCATTCGTCCGCGCACTTGAGGTGGCGGGAATGAAAGGGCACGATCACCTCACACTCAACGAAGGCCGACTCGTTGCTACAGTGACAGAGCCGACAGTGGGGGAGAAGGCGTCGACAAGCTTTATCGACCCAGTCAGCGTCGGCGATGCCACCCTCAACACCATCATCGACGCACTACGCAACAAACTCACCTAAACAGCAATCAGGGTCGACATCATGTACATCACCGCGCTGCGCTACGATTCGACAAGCACACTCGACAGCTACGCCAAACAACTCCCCGTCACCCAGCACCTCAAACGGCTAGGGCGCTGGGAACTACGCTCACCCATCACCATCATCGTGGGCGAAAACGGCAGCGGAAAATCGACACTGATCGAAGCAATCGCCATGAGCATGGGAGTCAACGCCGAAGGCGGTACGAAAAAGCGCATGAACTTCTCCTACGCCGGCACCGAATCCGACCTCCACAACGCGCTCGTGATCAGTCGCGCACACAACCCACCCAACGTAGTCTTTCTACGCGCCGAAACATTCTTCAACTACGCCAGCGAACACGACCGCACCGTGATCATGGAAGCACCCCTGCACCCGAAATCACACGGCGAAGCAGTCACCAGCTTTCTTACCCGCAACCTGGGTAAACCCGCACTATTCCTCTTCGACGAACCCGAAGCAGGACTCTCACCCGCGCGACAAATCAAACTCATCGCCGACATCCATCGCGCCGCCGAGCAAGGTGCGCAATTTATCATCGCCACCCACTCCGCACTTTTACCCGCCATTCCCGGTGCACACATCATCGAAATCTCTCACGACGCAATTAGCGAATGCACCTACGATGAATGCTTGCCCGTGCGCGACACCCTCGCTTTTCTTGCCGACGCCGAAGAAATCACCGCACACATCTGCGACACACCCCACCACAACGCCGAAAACACACCATAACTGTGGCGCAGCCTAAAAACTGCGCTCAGGATGCGGCCGCGGACGTCGGCGCACCTTCCACATCGCCACCGCAAAACCACCCATCCCCACAGCCCACGTAGCAGTCACCGCCCACCATGCGAACGCAAAATCATCCCAGCCATAACCTTCAGAAACGCTCAACAATGCCCCCACCAACTGGGCAGCGATCATCGTGGACACAAAACCGCCCATATTAGCCAACCCCGTGGCAGCGGCAATAACCTTTACATCCACATTTTCGCGGACAGTATCGAAACCAAACCCAGAACCTGTAATAAAAAACGCCAACAACCCCACGAAAATGCACAGCGCCACAATGCCGCGCGGCGCGGAAGCTATAAAAAACCAGATACTTACACCACCCGCAATCAATCCGGCACCAACCGAATACCACTCACGATTGCGGCCCAAACGCTGCGAAATCACCCCATGAATCGGGCCCGATAACACCGTGATAACAGACGACACACTAAAAATCATGCCCACCTCAGCTGGGCTTAAACCCAACGCCAACTTCATCAACGGGGCACCCCACAACAGCGAAAACACCACCAAAACCACCATCGACGTCCAATGCGTGAAAAACGCCTGCCACACAAACGGATCGCGAACAATAATCCGCAAGGATTCTGTTACCCGCAAATCAGACTTCGCCAACGTCACAGGAGAATCAGCAATCACCAACCACGCTGCACCAGCCACTAGGACACCAACCGCCCCCAAACTCACAAAAGCCCACGTCCAACCCCAAGAATTAAGGAAAAACAGGAAAGGAACAGCGGAAAGAAACTGCCCCAACTGGCCAATAGTGCCCGTAATCTGCCCAAAAAACGGGGCTTTTTTCAGCGGGAACCACAGCGGAAGTAGACGCATGACGGATAAGAATGCGGTGGCGTCGCCAAGCCCAATGAGCACACGCGCTGCAATCGCGACACCATAGTTCGTAGTCAGCCCCAAAATGATCTGGCCTAATGCCATGATCAGTGCCCCATAAAACAGCATCTTTTTCGGCCCTAAACGATCAATCAGCACACCCATCGGAACCTGCGCGAAGGCATACACACCCACCTGGACTGAGGTAAAGACCGCCAGCGCCGAAGCATCCACCGAAAACCGCTCAATTGCAGCCACCCCAGCCACACCGAACGATGTGCGGCCAGTAAAAGCAGTAACGTACACCACACAGCCCGTAAGCCACACTGCGAGCGCCCGTGCCGAAACTTTCTCAATCTTCGGTGCCGCTGGGGCAAGGCGACGGGGAATAGATGTCGGGCAACACTGGCTGCTGTGATCGGGATCGTGTGGGCTCATGAATAGATAAATTACGCCCAGCCAATGAAAGCAGGCAGATGACGCGGGTGAAATGGGGGTGAACGCAAGACGCATAATATTGCCCCACATGAATAACAAAAAAGACTATCAACCCACTAATCTAGAACGCATGCACTACATTTCCACCCGCGATGCGAACTCAACCCCAGCGAAATTCAGCGACATCCTCCTCGGCGGACTCGCCCCTGACGGGGGCCTCTACCTGCCTGAAGAATACCCACGCATCAGCTCTGAGACCCTTGATCAGTGGCGCAGTTTGCTCACTGAGCAAGGTTATGCAGCTCTCGCTGCCGAAGTGCTGAAACTGTTTATCGACGATATTCCCGCAGCGGATATCGAAGCGATCGCTGCCCGGGCCTATACCTTCCCGAAGTTCTCTTCGGAAGAAATCGTGCCGGTCACCCCACTGGAAGATGGGCTGTATATCGGGCATCTCTCCGAAGGGCCGACCGCCGCGTTTAAAGATATGGCCATGCAGCTGCTCGGCGAATTCTTCGAATACGAACTCGCACGCCGCGGCGAAACGCTCAACATTTTAGGCGCTACCTCCGGCGATACCGGCTCCGCAGCCGAATACGCCATGCGCGGACGCACAGGCATCACGGTGTTCATGCTCACCCCAGCTGGCCGCATGACGCCTTTCCAGCAGGCGCAAATGTTCGGGCTGGACGACCCTAATATCTTCAACATCGCCCTCGATGGTGTATTCGATGACTGCCAAGACGTGGTCAAGGCAGTGTCTGCCGACGCCGACTTTAAAGCTGACAAGCGCATCGGTGCCGTGAACTCGATTAACTGGGCTCGACTCATGGCACAGGTGGTGTATTACATTTCTAGCTACCTGAAGATCACCGATTCCAATGAGCAGAAGGTGTCTTTCTGCGTCCCGACCGGCAACTTCGGTGATATTTGCGCAGGCCATGTGGCGAAGCAAATGGGCTTGCCGATCGACCGATTGATCGTGGCTACCAACGAAAACGATGTGCTGGATGAGTTCTTCCGCACCGGCGACTACCGTGTGCGCTCGTCTGCCGACACGTTTGAAACATCCTCCCCGTCGATGGATATTTCCCGCGCTTCCAACTTCGAGCGTTTCATCTTCGATCTTTTGGGTCGCGATGCAAACAGGGTTGCGGACTTGTTTGGCACCCAGGTGAAGCAGGGCGGTTTCTCGCTTGTCGACGACCCCGCCTTCGCGCAAGCTGCATCTGAGTACGGTTTCTGCTCTGGGCGTTCCACCCACGCTGACCGTGTGGAGACTATTCGCGATTGTTATAGCCGTTTAGGGGTTGTGCTTGATCCCCACACCGCCGATGGTGTGAAAGTTGCACGCGAGTGGGCCAAGGAGGTTGATTCCCCGATCGTGTGCTTGGAAACGGCGTTGCCAGTGAAGTTTGCGGATACCATCCGCGAGGCTACGGGCAAGGACCCAGAAGTACCTGAGCGTTTCCGTGGCATTATGGAAGCCGAACGCCACGTGGTGGATCTTCCAAACGATGCTGAGGTGGTCAAGCGTTTTATTGCTGAGAATATTGCAGGTGCTGCACAGTCTTAAGCGTGTGCAGTAGTTGAATACTCGTTTCACCCACGTGCATATCCGCTATCTTTCCTGCCTCATCACCACAGTTTGTGTGGTGATAAAGCAGGGGAGAGGGCTTGGCGGTGGGCATGTTTTTTAAGGTTTGTACCAAGGATTTAAGGAATAAGGTGTTTTATGGCACTGGAGCGTACCGCACCACAGGAATATTTCACTGAATTTGATCCCGAAAAGTTTGCTGCACAGTTTCTTTCGAAGATCGCTGAAACTTCCAAAGACGCTGACGATGAAAAGGACAGCGGCACGGGAGTAGAAAGCGGGCAAGGCTAGTGGCAACACCAGAATTCATTGTTGAGCTGCGTGAAAAAATTGGGCACGCCCCACTGTGGTTACCAGGTGCTACAGCGGTGATTATCAAAGATGTTCCGCCAGGAGCACCATTGACCGCTGTGCCGGAAGTGCTTCTGATCAAGCGTGCCGATAATGGCGAGTGGACACCTGTGACTGGCATTTGTGATCCAGGTGAAGAACCGCATGTGACGGCAGTGCGTGAAGCTAAGGAAGAAATCGGTGTGGATATCCATGTTGAGGCATTGTTGGGTGTGGGGGCGGTAGGGCCTGTTGAATACGCCAATGGTGATGTGGTCAGCTACATGGACACCGCTATGCGATGCAGCGTGATTGGTGATGCAAGCCCTGAGTCTTTCGTTCTTGACCGGGATGAAGTGGAAGAAGCAGGCTGGTTTTCGGTGATGCAGATGCCACCGATGCGTCCACGGTTCAGGTTGATCGTGGGTGACGCGGTGGCGCAGTTGCGTCGCCCCGAAGGTTTCCGCCCCCGCATGGGGTATGTGAAGCGGGAGCGCACCCGCTAGAGAGTTTCAGTAAAATTCACCCCCGCAGCTACCTCCACGTTAGAGAAATCACAGCGTGTATTTTCAGGTGCGCTGTTGGGGGTGTTGAGGCTGGTAGTGCAGTTCCGCTCATTGGGTGGGGTGGTACTAAAGTAGGGTTGGGGCTGGGAGTTTGGGGTTTTAGCCATGTTCGTTTCCGGATAGTAGCAAATCTGGGGGTGGGGTGCCGTGGATTTCTGGCTGCGACCGCAGGTTGTTTTTGGGTAGTGAAATATATTGGGTGAAGTGCTGAAATAACATTGGTGCTGGGGTATATTATGCACCATGAATGCTGTACTCATCGCTGTCGTGGTCATGCTGGTGCTTGCCGTTGCACGTGTCCACGTTGTACTCGCACTTTTCATTGGTGCACTCGTTGGTGGCTTGCTCTCTGGGATTGGCCTTGATGCCACCATGGTGGCTTTCCAAGAAGGTTTGTCGGGGGGTGCGAAAATTGCGTTGAGTTATGCGTTGCTGGGTGCCTTTGCCATGGCTGTGGCTAGTTCCGGTCTGCCTACTTTGCTGGCGTTGTCGATTATGAAGAAGATTGGTACGGAAGACCAGGGGCTGCAGATGCGTGCTGTGGCTGTGACGAAGTGGCTGATGGTTGCCGGTATTTTGGCTCTAGCTATTATGAGTCAGAACTTGATTCCGGTGCATATTGCATTCATTCCGTTGATTATCCCGCCGTTGCTGGCAGTGATGAACCGTATGCAGCTGGATCGACGCCTGGTGGCGTGTGTGCTGACCTTCGGCCTTGTTACTACCTACATGTGGATTCCTGTGGGTTTCGGTTCGATCTTCTTAAATGACATTTTGCTGGGCAATATTTCCCAGGCGGGCATGGATACCTCTGGCATTAATATCATGCAGGTGATGGGCATTCCGGCCGCCGGTATGGTGGTGGGTTTGCTGATCGCTATTTTTGTCACTTATCGCAAGCCGCGCACGTATGCGTCGGCGGAGGTTGTGCAGTCGCATGGGCAGGTGGAGCAGATTTCGCGCTACAAGATCGTGGTTGCGGTGATTGCTATTGTGGCAACTTTCGTGGTGCAGGTTGTGATGCAGGCTGTGGGAACGAAGGCGGATTCCTTGCTCATTGGCGCGCTGACTGGTTTGGCTGTTTTCTTGCTCACGGGTGCTGTGAACTGGCGTGAGGCTGATGATGTGTTTACTTCTGGCATGAAGATGATGGCACTGATTGGTTTCATCATGATTACTGCCCAGGGCTTTGCTTCGGTGATGAAGGCAACAGGTGAGGTGGAGTCGCTTGTGAGCACTTCGGCTGAGATGTTTGGTGATAACCGTGCTATGGGTGCGCTGGTGATGTTGCTGGTGGGCTTGATTGTGACGATGGGTATCGGGTCGAGTTTCTCAACCTTGCCGATTATCGCCACTATTTATGTGCCGTTGTGCGCTGCGATGGGCTTTAGCCCCGCTGCGACGGTGGCGATTATTGGTGCTTCTGGTGCGCTTGGCGACGCCGGCTCCCCGGCCTCTGATTCCACTCTTGGTCCGACAGCGGGCTTGAATGCGGATGGGCAGCACGATCATATTCGCGATTCGGTGATCCCGACGTTTGTGCACTACAACATTCCACTTATTCTTTCAGGTTGGGTTGCGGCGATGGTGCTGTAGTTACATGTGCTACTAGGACACTGAATAGGGGCGGATTTTTCCGCCCCATTTTCGGTTCGCCCGACATGGGCATGTTCTTAAGGGTGTGAGTCCCTGATAGTGAAGGTGGTTTAACTATGTAGCTGATGGCAACTGCAGCATCGTGAGGTGTTGTGGGGAGGAAGCTTCAAGCGAAATCCTGCACCGAGGTATACGAATCACATATAAGGCGCGCTGATCTGGGTAAGGCTGCCGAAGAAGTCGAAGCCTGTTCCATCGAAGTGGTTAGTGTGTAGATGTGGCGGTTGTAGGAGGAAAGAGCATGTTCTTAATCGGGGAGGCCTGTCACAGACTGTGCCAAGTAGGTGTGGTAAGCCCTGTTGTGGGTTGGTGTGGTAGGAGTCAGCCGAGGTCATAGTACTCGTGGGAGACACCGCGGTCCGCGGTAGCCCTTATGGTGGGTGAGCGAGGAAGGACTGAACTTTACATTGTTGAGTATGGAACCTGGATTGTAGTTATGCATAACGGTGAAAGCTGCCAACCACGTGTGTGTGGGCATTATGGGGAGGATAGGGTGAATCCCGACGATAGCCATGGTGTGCTTAGTTGTGTGTCTGCCGATGTAGGGGAAGTGTCAACTGGTGCGGGTGCTGATCTGTGGAATCAAGTCTTTTCAGGTGGCAATCTCCGCACTGCATTAGAGCGGGTTAAGACGAATAAGGGTGCTGCTGGTGTGGACGGGGTAGGTGTTGAGGATATTGACGTTTATCTGCGCGAACACTGGAGTGGCATTCGTGAGCGTCTTGACGCGGGAACGTATAAGCCGTTGCCGGTTCGTGAGGTGATGATCCTAAAGCCTTCGGGTGGTTGGCGTATGCTTGGTGTTCCGACTGTTGTTGATCGTGTGATTTGTCAGGCGATCGCGCAGGTACTTACGCCTATCTTTGATGTGGGGTTTGTGCCTGTGTCTTTTGGTTTCAGGCCTCAACGTAGCGCACATATGGCGTTAAAGACCGCACGTGGGTTTCTTAACGAGGGGTATGTGTGGGTTGTTGAGGTTGATTTGTCGAAGTATTTCGACACGGTTAATCACGACATGTTGATGTCGAGGGTGGCTCGTAAGGTTGACGATAAGCGCGTGTTGAAGCTTATTCGGGCGTATTTAAACGCTGGGATTATGGCTGATGGTGTTGTTCGGTGTAGTGATGCAGGGACTCCGCAGGGGTCACCGTTATCGCCGTTGTTGAGCAATATCATGTTGGATGATTTTGATCATTATCTTGCATCTAAGGGCACGAAGTTTGTTCGTTATGCTGATGATATTCGGGTCTTTGTTCGTTCCAAGCGTGCTGCGCAGCGTGCGCTTGCCCAGTCTGGGAAGTTTCTGGAGGGGAAGTTAAAGCTGCGGGTTAATCAGGAGAAGTCCACTATTTGTCATGCGATTAAGGCGGAGCTTTTAGGCTATGGGTTCTATCTGGTTCGTGGTGATCAGTATCGGTTTCGACTTACTAAGGCCACGAAGGTGAGGGTTTTAGCCCGAGTGAAAGAGCTTACGGCAAGATCGTGGTCGGTGTCGATGGAGTATCGCATTGACCGGTTAAACAAATATTTGCGTGGATGGCTTGGTTATTTCGCGTTGGCGGATGCGAAGGTGTTTCTTAACCGGCTGGATGAGCATCTTCGTCGTCGACTGCGGATGTGCGTATGGAAGCAGTGGAAACGTATCCGAACGCGGATACGGAACCTCTGCCGCTTGGGTGTGGATAAACAAAAGGCCTATGAGTGGGCTAATACCAGTAAGTCCTACTGGCGTATCGCTGGCTCGTGGGTGCTTACAACCACGCTTACTAATGCGTATTGGAATGACCAGAACCTCGTATCAGCCGTGGCGTATTGGAACTATAAGCACAGTCAATACTCTGTATTGGTGTAAGGAACCGCCGTATGCGATGAACCGCACGTACGGTGGTGTGAGAGGGCTGCCGGGAAACCCGGCACCCTACTCGATTGTGTATGGCCAGCTAGAAGGGGATATTGACCTGCTCAAGAACTGCGATAGGGTTCTGTGTTTAATAAAACGGCTGTTCGAATTGGATTTTCTGGCGGGTGAGTTGTAGGATTCATCATAAGTTAACAGTTTTCACATTCGTCACAGGAGTGTTGGTTACAGTGGTGAATCCTCGTAGAATCTTCAGCCGCACAAGCGCAATTGGTGTCGCGCTCACCCTGGCGCTTAGCACTGTGTGTGCACCTGCGGCCACAGCCTTCGAAGATGACATTCGCGTACACGTCACCATGGATTCGGGTGAGCATCAACGCTGCATTTTTCATGTCGACCCCGATACACCGGAATCCGTGGCTGCGCTTGGCGAAAACGTGCGCGGGGCCGCGACAGGTGCGCTGACTGATTTCTCCGAACGCATCGAATTTTCGCGCGAGGTTATTGAGGATTTCGCCGCTCATCCCGACGATCCTGCCCGGGTGGCGCAGATGAATCAGCGTTTTTCTGAGCGGGGTTTAAGTCCTGAGCAGGTTCGGGCGCTTTTCGACGCCCTACAGGATGTTTCCCGTACCTCACGGGCATCCGACGCTGCGATTGCGCAGGTGGCGCATGAGCGTCGTCAAGCGGTACTAGCTGGGGTTAACACCCCGCAGGAGGCGCAAGCCCGCGTGCTGGAACAGGAGGAAGCGCTCGGCCGCTGGCATGCCACGATCAATGGGGCTGGCGATGATCCGCTGCGCGGGGATAAAGCGTTAGTGTATGCCACGCCGTTGAATCGTTTCCGCTTTGAGCGCGAAGAAGATGCGAAGCGACAAAGCTTGGAGGCTTTAAAAAGCTGTGCCCGCAATGGCGGACTTTCAGCACAGGCACCAGGCAGTACGGAAGCACAGCCGATCAAGCCTGAGGTGGCAGCAGGTATTGCCATTGGTGCGGTTGCTCTCGTTGCTACCGTCGCGCTGGTATCAGCGCACCAATCTGGGCACCTGCGGTAAGCGATAACAAACACAGGGCCCTAGAATCTAGGGCCCTGTGTTTGTGTATGAGAAGAGGATTTAAGCCTTCTTCACCACGGAGGATTTCAGCTGCATCGCGCCGAAACCGTCGATGCGGCACTCGATGTCATGATCGCCCACACCTTGAACGAGGCGGATGCCACGCACTTTGGTGCCGGTTTTGATTGGCTGCGACGCGCCTTTGACTTTGAGGGTCTTAATCACGGTGACGTCGTCACCGTCATTGAGGATGTTCCCAACTGCGTCTTTAATCACCTTTGCTTCAGCCTCAGCGGCTTCAGCTTCGGCTGACCATTCGTGGGCGCATTCAGGGCACACGAGCAGCGGTGGCATTTCATAGGTGTATTCGCTGGCGCATTCTGGGCAGGGAGGCAATGCAATAGTCATGCTTAAAAATTTAGTCGATACCTACCACCCAATACCAAGTGCACAGTGCCAGAAGTGCGCAGCTAGAAGCACGTTTTGGCAATGATGTTCAATAGGGTCAGTAAAAGAGCCAAACGCCTAGCTAGCTAAGCGAAACAACATGCTGAATTGCTGCTATGGAGCCCTCAGGGTTCCCCCTAGATCTACTCACGAGACCACGGTCGTATGTATCTCAAAGGCTAAGGAAGCCGGAACGTTCTTGGGGTGTGTGATGTTGAGTGAGTCTTATCAGATTTCACTTGTTCATCGGTGGCGCTTTTGATGGTGGGGTGCGGGGGCTTTGCGAAGTGTAAGCGAAATAGTGATTCGACATAGAGCAAATGCTACTTGTGAAACCGCAGGTCAATTTTAAGCAAGTGTGCTGAAAGTCGAATCAGTATTTTTAAATCAATTAACGAGTATTAATAGGTATATTTTGGCGACGGTGCATGGGCTTTTCCGACTTATAATTTCGCACAATCCATATGAAGTTGCGTGGGCTACATGTTCGTTTTAGTGCTGATGATCTGCAAAATCGTGCTGGTTCTGCTGCTCTTTGCTGGCATAGCTGCTCATATTTTGGCATCCTAGGTGGCAAAGAGAAGTTACGCGCCTTTTCATGGTGCAACCGCAAAACCTCAATATTTCACGATCCGCAATCCCTTGCGTAATTACACGATGGGAAGGAATGAAGATGCAAACTCAAAGGAAATTTCACCCACATCAGCTCTATAGTGCTGCAGTTGTCCTTTTGGGAACCGGAGTTTCGTGGTTCGTGGCATCGCTTGTTCGACACTCCAATGGTGATGCAGGAACGTGGGGCAACTGCCTTCTTGCCGGAGTAGGCCTGGGTTGTGGCTTCGCGGTGGCATATTACGCTGCCGTTGTGGATAAAACTGAATACCCGCTGCGGTGGATCCGATTGTTGGCGATAGCACTTGCTGTGGTGTCCTCCTTCGGGATTACTGTCGCCACGGCTTTGTACGTTGACCTCCTATAAACACGCCAGTTCTTTGCTTTCAGTAGGGGGCATAGGTAGCCATTGTCAAGCTTCTAATCGCGAATCCACTTTGTGATGCTACCAAGAAGAACAGTCACCCAGACGTTTCTGCGAATACAGTGGTGATGCGTAAAAAACTGACAACAGTAATGCCGTGCCAACCGCAAGCGATCTGGGGGAGTAGGGGAGGGCGTCGACACGCAAAAAAGTAGCCCCCATAAGCGAAAACCTATGGGGGCTGAGTGCTGAAATTTTAGCAGTCGAAGTACAGCTCGAACTCCTGCGGGGTTGGGCGCAGGCGAACAGGGTTGATCTCGTGATCGTACTTCAGTTTGATATAAGTATCGATTAGATCCTCAGTGAACACACCGGTATCGGTCAGGAACTCATGACCATCCTCTAGCGCCTTCAACGAAGCCTCAAGCGACGTCGGTGCCTGCGGGATGGACGCAGCTTCCTCCGGTGGCAGCTCATACAAATCCTTATCCACAGGAGCATGAGGCTCAATGCGGTTCTTAATGCCGTCCAAACCAGCCAGCATCATCGCAGCAAAACCGAAGTAAGGGTTGCCCGAAGGATCCGGTGCACGGAACTCAATACGCTTCGCCTTCGGATTCGAACCCGTAATAGGAATACGGATCGCCGCAGAACGGTTACGCTGCGAGTACACCAAGTTAATTGGAGCCTCAAAACCTGGCACCAAACGGTGGTAGGAGTTCAAGGTTGGGTTGGTAAACGCCAACACCGCGCCAGCGTGGTGCAAAATACCACCAATGTAGTAGCGTGCAATGTCGGACAGGCCAGCATAGCCAGCCTCATCGTGGAACAGTGGCTTGCCGTCCTTCCACAACGACTGGTGCGCGTGCATACCCGAACCATTATCGCCAGCCAAAGGCTTAGGCATGAACGTTGCCGTCTTATTGTTGCGGAACGCCACATTCTTAATGATGTACTTGAAGGTCTGCAGATCATCAGCCGCATGCAACAAAGTGTTAAAGCGGTAGTTGATTTCCTGCTGGCCGCCGGTGCCCACCTCATGGTGGAAACGCTCAATATTGAAACCAGACTGGGCCAACACCTGGGTCATCTCATCGCGGATGTCCTGAGTCTGATCGTACGGTGGAACAGGGAAGTAGCCACCCTTCAGGCGGTTCTTATAGCCGCGGTTCAACGAACCATCAAGGTTGGTTTCAACACCACGGTTCCACCAACCCTCATCGGAATCCAGCTCATAGAAACCAGCGTTCGTGGAGGTGGAATAACGCACCGAATCAAAGAGGTAGAACTCAGCCTCAGCACCAAAGAAACAGGTGTCGGCAATGCCGGTGGAAGCCAAATACTCTTCCGCCTTCAACGCCACGGTCCGTGGGTCCCGGGAGAACGGCTCCTGGGTAAAGGGGTCGACCACGAAGAACTTCATGTTTAAGGTTTTCACCGCGCGGAAAGGGTCAATCTGGGCGGTAGCAAGATCCGGCATGAGGTTCATGTCGGACTCGTCGATGCTGGTAAAGCCACGGATCGAAGAGCCGTCGAAGGCTAAGCCCTCCGCCATGGCGTCCTCGTCCAAGATGTGGGCGGGGATGGTGAAGTGTTGTTCCATACCTGGCACGTCGGTAAAACGAATATCGATGAACTCGACCTTTTCGTCCTGGACGAACTTCAGTAACTCTTCTGCTGAGTTAAAAGCCACTGGGGGTACTCCTCTGTGAAGGGATTGTGAAAGTGAGGGCTTGTGTCGCGCCAACATCCACCACGGTAGCGAAACCACTGTGGGTGCGGTGATATGTGCTTGAGTGGGGAGGCTCGCTGTAGATTTGTGCCGAACTGACGTGGTACGACAGTTGAACAAAGTTAATTCTAACGTCGTTTCTATCGTATGACCAAAAATGTTTCGGGCATTTTCCCGCCACCTTTGGTGGGATGAGGGTAGTGTTCCAACTTTCGGATGCCTAATCGCGGGCAGTTTCCGCTACATTAGTACTCATGGCTAATAGAAAGCGCAGCTGGCTGGACGGCCCTGAGATCCCCGCAGAATACAACGAATTAGGTGAATCGAGGTGGCCCGGTGAAAAACTCGGCCTACCCAAAGACGGCCCTGGTGCGTTGGCGTCGGTCGCCCGCCGAAGCGGGGGAGTGTTCATCGACTGGATTATTTGCTGGATCGTGGCCAGCTTCATCACCATGTTCACCCACGTATTTGGGGGTACCTCCACTCTCACCCTGATGCTATTCGTGGTGCTCGGAGTGGTCAGCGTCTTTTTCTTCGCCCGCACACCAGGCCAAGCATTCCTCGGCATGGGTGTTGCGCGTATCGACGACCGCACCGCGCGAGTCGGCTTCGTGCGGGCACTGGCGCGAACTGTGTTCACCATTTTCGTCCTGCCAGCCGCCATGGTAGATACTGACGGCCGAGGCATGCACGACCGTGCAACCGGCACCGCTGTTGTTTTGGGCTAACTTACACCCAAGCCTCAAGCTCGTCGCAAAGTTTCTCTCACTTCCTTGCATTACCAAGATCCCTTGGTGGTGTAAGGAAGTTTCTTTTTTCCTTCCCATTGCCACACCTAAACAGTGGTCTGGTGCTGTGGGGTGAAGAGAAGAAAAGAAGAGTTCACGATATATGAAATTAGGGTTCACGATAGAGGAGAGAAAAAATCCTCGTGTGAGCACACGAGGAAAACACCTGAGAAAAAGTACACCCCCTGTATGAAAATGCATACAGGGGGGAACTTCACTGCGAAGCAAAAAGCTTATTTGCCCTTTTCGCTGCGCTCAGCGTGGCGACGTGCACGGCGATTCATGCCAGACATCTTGCCGCCCTTGGGCAGCGGGCCCTTAGGCAAACCAGGGTTCTGCGAACGATCAGCAGCATCCATAGCCTCAATACGGGCAGCGATCTCGTAGACTTCATTCTTGTTGTACACACGCTTCAAGCGCACCAGGTGAGACTGCAGCTTACGCAAAGGAACACGACCCTCACCCTCGCCAACAATAACTTCAGTGACAGGAACACCAGGAGCGAGGCGATTCATACGCTTCTTCTGCTGCGCAAACAGGGGCTTTAAGCGGTGCGGCTCACCTTCACCGACCAGAACAATGCCACACACACCCACCGTGCGGTGCACAAAATCCATCTGTGTGGTCGAAGCAACGGCAGACTTCGAACGCCACGCAACGCCAAAACCGCCGCGCAGATTCTCCAAAGCCCAACCAGCAGAACCAGGCTGCTCAGAGGCGCGATCGTACACATTGTTCTGCAAACGGCGCGAGAATACCCACATCGCCACAGCAATACCCACAATGAGGCCGGAGACCAGCATGAACCACTGGCCGCGCCACAACAATCCGATGAGGAAGAAAACTAGGCCGGTGCCGAAAATCGACAACAGCATCAAAGGGATCAGCGCTTTATCCTGCTTGCGCTGCATATTAAACGCTTGCCATACCTGCGACCAGGTTTGGCGGCGTCGAGCGCGCTTTGCTGCGCGCTGCTCCTTCTTAGAAATCTTCGCATCTGCCATGCACAATAGAATAGCGCTGAAGCGGAAGAAAAAGAATTCATACACACCACAACCACGGGCTGGCCCCACATGTGATGAAGCAAGAGTGCAGGTAGGTAGCCTAAAACGCGCGAGAGCACAAAGGGCAGGGTGTTTCGTGGTGAAACACCCTGCCCGCACAGTTCCCCGCCAGCCCACAACTCATTGGTGGGGGTTGCCAAGCCTCATGGTGGAAGTTTTAGCGGAAAGAACCCACTGGGGTTTCCTTGCTGGGGCCGTACTTCTCCAGCAAGGTCGACGCTTCCTGTGCGGTGGAACCTTCGGCAGTTTCTGCCAAGTGCGCCAAGTTTTCGGGCAAAGATTCGCCGCGGGCTGCCAAAGCCTGCGCATAAAGCTTGCCGGCGCGGTAGGAGGAACGAACCAATGGGCCGGACATGACGGCGCCGAATCCGAGCTCGTATGCGAAATCGCGGTGCTCAATGAACTCTTCAGGCTTCACCCAACGATCAATCGGATGGTACATCGGGCCAGGGCGCAGGTACTGGGTGATGGTGACAATGTCGCAGCCTGCGGAGTGCAGATCGCTCAAGGCTTCACGCACCTCCTCCACAGTCTCACCCATGCCCAAAATCAGGTTCGATTTGGTCACTAGTCCGAAATCGCGGGCCTGGCGGATCACGTCAAGGGAGCGTTCGTAGCGGAACGCTGGGCGAATCCGCTTGAAGATACGAGGAACGGTTTCCAAGTTGTGGGCAAACACCTCGGGGCGGGCCTCAAAAACTTCCTGCAAAAGATCAGCTTTGCCGGAGAAGTCAGGGGTGAGGTTTTCGACACCAGTGTGCGGATTGAGTTCATGAATCTTGCGAACAACCTCCGCGTACAGCCAAGCGCCTTCATCGTCGAGGTCGTCGCGGGTCACACCTGTAATGGTGGAATAGTTCAGTTCCATCTCCCGCACGCTTAAAGCTACGCGGCGTGGTTCGTCGCGGTCGAGTGGTTCAGGTTTGGCGGAATTGATCTGGCAGAAATCGCAGCGGCGGGAGCAGTTAGCACCACCGATGAGGAAGGTGGCTTCACGCGATTCCCAACACTCGTGAATGTTGGGGCAGCCAGCCTCCTGGCACACCGTGTGTAGCCCTGAACCAGACACGCGCTTTTTAATGTCTTGGTACTCAGGGCCGGTTTTCACCGCGGTGCGAATCCACCTCGGTTTTGCTTCGATTGGGGTTTGGGAGTTTCGGGCCTCAACGCGAAGCAGCTTGCGTCCATTAGGTGCTGTAGTCACACCAAGAAATGTACTAGGCAAAACTGCTTGTGTCGAAAACCACTAGAGATCGTTGCCTCACGCACCCCTTGACACTACCGTGCGGGGCGGGGTAACCCTTTGGTGGGGTCGGGTGCGGAATCAAAACTGTGATCAGCAACAATCAGGCGACCGGCGAAGGCGTCGTCAAGCGCTGCAAGTGTTGGCTCAACCATCGAGGCGACGCTGATGTCGCGCCCCAGTTCGGCACTCAGCGTGGTCACAGATGCATCATCGATGCCGCAGGGCACGATGTAATCATAAAATTCCAGCGTATTGTTGCAGTTCAGCGCTAAACCATGCATGGTTACGCCCTTGGTAATGCGAATTCCCAGCGCTGCGACTTTGCGGTGATGATGATCTGAACCTGGAATCCACACCCCGGAACGCCCGTCGACGCGGCCGGCACCAGGGATGCCGCACTGGCGCACAACCTGGATCAGGGCTTCCTCAACACGGCGCACATAATCGACCACATCGATGGGGTCGGCAAGCTTAATAATTGGGTAGATCACCAGCTGCCCTGGGCCGTGCCACGTTATGCGCCCGCCCCTATCGACGTCGATAACAGGCAATCCGTTCGTGGGACGATCGTCGGGTTGCGTGCGTTTACCCGCCGTGTAAATGGAGGGGTGCTCAAGAACAAGGATCGTGTCGGGGATTTCGTCTGCCGCACGCTGGACTGCGAGTTCTGCTTGCAATTCCCACGCGTGTAAATAATCAACCTCCCCGAGCATTCTGACATCGAGCGGTTCGGTTGATTGCCGAATAGATTGATTAGCGGGGAAAAATGGATCGCGTGGTGCGGACAACACAACTCCTTGTAAAAGGCAATAATCAGTGGCGCATTGAAAGGCAATAATCAGTGGCCAAACAGCATCCTGGAGGCCACCAGTGATGTTGGAGGTGGGAATACAACTCGGCCCACGCTACATCCTAACAGCGGTGAGTAGTCTGATTGAAATACCTTCAGTACTACGCCCCTGACAGGGCTTGGGCAGAACAAAGCGTGGTGGCATGAAAGTATGCCACCACGCTTGAATACGTGCACTAATGCGACTATAGCTGCACTGTTTAGGCTTCGACGCCGTTCTTCTCAGCGTATTCCTCGGCAGTCATCAAAGGACCAACTGAAGAAACCTCAACGCTAAACAGCCAGCCAGCACCAAACGGATCGGCGTTGATCACGGAGTAATCATCGTGAACCGCGTTATTGACCTCGACCACGGTGCCAGTCACAGGCGCGTACAGATCGGAAACAGACTTGGTGGACTCCACCTCACCGCAGGTTTCACCAGCTTCCACGGTATCGCCCACCTGAGGCAGCTCAGCGAACACAACCTCACCAAGACGCTCAGTGGCCACAGAAGTGATGCCCACCTTCACAGTGGTGCCCTCAGCGGCATCAGCGACAGCATCGATCCACTCGTGCTCATCGGAATAAGAGAAATTCTTAGGCAAAGACATAATTGGGTAGAAACCTTTCTCGAAAGAGTCCCCACCCCAAGGCCACAAACGGCCTGAGGGTTTAGGAGGGGCGTGACAACAATAGGTTGAAACAATGAAAGAAAAGTGTGTGCAGTGCTCACACACAGTGTAGATCCTTGCGGCTGCACACACTCGCAGCCACAGAGGCATACACAAAAGGTGGAAACTACTTCTTCCTAGAATAGAAAGGCAGTGTGACCACTTCAAAGGGATAGCGCTTACCGCGCACATCCGCCTCAAGCGCGGTCCCTTCTGCAGCATGGGCAACATCCACATAGGCCAACGCAATAGGATGACCCAAAGTTGGGGAAGGCTGCCCAGAGGTGACCTCACCAACCAACTCATCGCCGATAAACAGCTGTGAGTGGGCGCGGGCGGCGCGACGCTGTGATGAGGTCAACCCCACCAACACGCGACCAGCAGGGGCAGCAGACAACAAAACCTGCTTAGCCACAAAGTCTGCTTCCTTCTTTTTGCCCACCAGCACGCCGAGCCCGGCGTCGATAGGCGTAAGGGAAAGGCTGAGCTCATTGCCGTACAAAGGCATGCCCGCCTCCAAGCGCAGGGAATCGCGTGCGGCCAAGCCAGCTGGCTTCAACTCGAAGCCTTCACCAGCCACCAGTAGCTTCTGCCACAAATCCACCGCCTGCGCATTCGGGATGAACAGTTCGAAACCATCCTCGCCGGTGTAGCCCGTGCGGGCAAGTAACACCTCGTGGCCGGCAATTGTTGCAGGAACTGCCGCATAGTAGCCCAGTTGGGTGACAGTCTCAGCAGAATCGGTGAGGGTCAGCAGCAGCGCTTCGGCATTCGGGCCTTGGACGGCAATCAGTGCGGTGTCTTGGGACTCGTTGACCACCGTCACGTCAAAGCCTTCGCTGCGGGAGACCAACTGCTCGAAGACAATCTCAGCGTTGCCTGCGTTTGGCACCACCAAGAATTCTTCTGCGCCTAGGCGGTAGACAATCAAATCGTCAATGATGCCACCTTCTGGCGTGACGATCATGGTGTACTTCGCCTTGCCTTCTTTCACCGCGGAAATATGGGAAATAAGAGCGTAATCCAAGAACGCGGCTGCATCGCGACCGCTGACGCGAACCTCACCCATGTGGGAGAGATCAAACAAGCCGCAGGTGTTGCGGACTGCACGGTGCTCGTCAAGCTCGTTGGCGTATTTCAGTGGCATATTCCACGGGCCGAACGGGGTAAAGGAAGCACCTAGTTTTTCATGCTCAGCATGAAGGGGGGAAAGTCGCAGTTCAGTCACGAACGTTTACATCCTTTCATCAACAGGGAAGAGGGAAACAACACGCCGTGAGCGTGACAAAACGCTCACGAGGGGTGTTTATTCGTCGATCTCGAATGCCTCAGGTGGTGGGCAGGAGCAGGCGAAGTTACGGTCACCGAAGGCTTCATCCAAGCGGCGCACCGGTGGGAAGTATTTTGAACCACGACGCAGCGAGGCCACCGGGAAGGCAGCTTGTTCGCGGCTAAAGGCGTACTCCCAGGTGTCGGTGACCACGCTGTCGGCGGTAAATGGCGCATGGTGCACCACGCAGTCTTCGTAGGCGATTTCGCCGTCGGCTACTTGTTGAATCTCCGCGCGGATAGAACGCATTGCCTCAATGAAACGGTCCAGCTCAGCTTTATCCTCAGATTCCGTGGGCTCGACCATCAAAGTGCCTGCCACTGGGAAGGACAGTGTTGGGGCGTGGAAACCGTAGTCGACCAAACGCTTGGCCACATCGGTGGCGGACACGCCAGTGGCATCCGCCAGTGGGCGCAGATCCAAGATGCACTCGTGCGCAACCAGGCCGTTCTTACCGGTATAGAGAACAGGGAAGGAATCGGCGAGATTCTTCGCTACGTAGTTCGCCCCCAACACTGCCGATGCGGTCGCCTCAGCAAGACCCTGTCCACCCATCATGGCGATGTACGCCCACGAAATAGGAAGGACACCAGCGGAGCCGTGATTCGCCGAAGAAATAGGCACACCTTCGCTCACCGGGGTGGGCTCAAAGGGGTTAGTGTCGGTGGGGTTGGTGGGCAGGAATGGCACGAGGTGTTCAGCGACTGCGACTGGTCCGACACCGGGGCCGCCACCGCCGTGCGGAATGGTGAAAGTCTTGTGCAGGTTTAAATGCGAAACGTCGCCGCCGAACTCACCTGGGCGTGCAATCCCCGCGAGAGCATTGAGGTTAGCGCCATCGATATAGACCTGGCCGCCGGCTGCGTGCACTTTCGCGCACACTTCCCGCACCGTGTCTTCGTACACGCCGTGGGTGGAGGGGTAGGTGATCATGATGCCAGCAATCGTGTCGCCGTGCTTCTCAATCTTGGCGTCGAGGTCAGCGATGTCGATGGAGCCATCCGCAGCGGTAGCCACCACAACAACGCGCATCTTAGCCAAGGTGGCTGATGCGGCGTTCGTGCCGTGCGCGGACTGCGGAATCAAAATGATGTCGCGCTGATCATCCCCGCGAGACAGGTGATAGCGGCGAATCGCCAACAAGCCCGCAAGCTCGCCCTGCGAACCCGCATTCGGCTGCACCGATACCTTGGCGTAGCCGGTGATCTGGGCAAGCCAGCCTTCCAGCTCCTCGATAAGCGCCCTCCACCCCTTCGTGTGGGCGGCCGGTGCATAAGGGTGAATGTTGGCAAACTCAGGCCAGGTAATCGGCTCCATGCCGGTGGTCGGGTTGAGCTTCATCGTGCACGAACCTAGCGGGATCATGCTGCGATCCAGCGCCAAGTCCTTGTCCTTGAGGCTACGCAGGTAGCGCAGCATCTGGGTTTCCGAGTGCACCGAGCTAAACACAGGGTGCGATAAGGTGGCGTCTTCACGCACAAGGCCCGCGGGGTAGGGGCGTGGGTCGGCGTCGACAAGCTCAGCGCCGAAAGCACGAGCAAGCGTTGCGACGTCGTCACGCGTTGCCGATTCGCCAAAAGCGACCGCAACCTGATCATCGCCAACAGGACGCACCAGCACACCTTGTTCCGCGAGGGTATCAGCGATCAGTTGCGCGCGGCCTGGGACGAGCACGGTGACAGTATCGAAGAAGGACGCAGACGCTAGTTCCAGACCCGCCGCCTCAACAGACGCAGCGAACTGCGATGCTAATGCATGGACACGGCGGGCAATAGTTTTTAAGCCCTCAGGGCCATGCCACACCGCATACATCGACGCGGTCACTGCCAACAACGCCTGAGCAGTACAAATATTACTTGTCGCCTTCTCGCGACGAATATGCTGCTCACGGGTCTGCAGCGCCAAACGGTAAGCGGGTTTACCCGAAGCATCCACACTGACACCCACAATGCGACCAGGAAGCTGACGCTTGAGCGCATCAGTACAGCTCATGAACGCTGCGTGCGGGCCACCAAAGAACAACGGAACACCGAAACGCTGGGAAGAACCCACCGCTATATCGACACCCAAAGAACCAGGGGAGGCCAGCTCCTGCAACGCAAGCAAATCGGTGGCAACTGCGGCCAAGCCGCCGCGGGAATGAATATCCTCAATCACCCCGTGGTAGTCCACAACCTCACCCAAGGTGCCAGGGTAAGCCAGAACCACACCGACCAAATCTTCACCCACAAGACCGGATGCGAGGTCAGCAATCTCCACCTCTAAGTCGATGGCGCGGGCGCGTTCGCTGGCAACACCGAGCACCTGCGGATGCAGGCGGGAATCTAAAACAACGCGACGACCTTTTTTGTTCGTACGGCTCATCAAACCGATCGCTTCAGCCACAGCTGAGGCTTCATCGAGCAGTGAAGCATTAGCCACCGGCAGTCCGGTGAGTTCAGAAATCATGGTTTGGAAGTTCAACAGAGCTTCAAGCCGCCCCTGTGAAATTTCTGGCTGGTAGGGGGTGTAGGCGGTGTACCAGCCTGGATCTTCAACAAGATTGCGGCGAATCACCGGTGGGGTGATGGTGTCGTAGAACCCCTGGCCGTAGAACGATTTAGTCACAACATTCTGATCGGCATAGCTGCGCAGTTTGCTCAGTGCCTGTTCTTCACTGAGTGCCTCACCAATCTCTGGGTGGGATTGAGCGCGGATGTCGGAAGGGACTGCGGCCTCGACAAGTGCCTCCAAGGAGGGGTAGCCGATGCTGGTGAGCATCGCCTCCCTCTCCTCATGATTGGGACCGATGTGCCGGTCTAGATAGCTGGCGGAGGAAAGGGAATGCGTCATGTGGATTTAACTACTCCTGATGGGATCAAAACGTTAAAAGTGATCGACGTCATTATACGGGGCAAGTGTGGGGAAAAGATACTTTCTGCCCAACTATCTGCCCCCTCACTGCTTTGTCACACCCCCGAATGCGCACCGTTTGAAAGGGAAGGCGACATGCTGTGCTGCGCACGTTCTAGCAGCCATGATGTGGTGCTTTCTGGTGGCAGGATGCATAGTGGCACGAACGCTACCTTCCTGCGTGGGGGATGCGAGGAAAGATTACGCTGTGGTGTGCTTCAAGGGGGTGGGGGTGTCCACGGTCCTTGTCGATCGTGCAAGGGTGTTGTGAATCCCTTTATGCTGTGGGGATGTGAAGCGGGGGATTAAGGAAAATATCAGCTAGAGATAGAGCATGTGCTTTTTGCAAAACCGCAGGTCAATTTTTTGCATCTGCGCTGAAACTCTAACTCTTACATGTGCATCAATGCGCACGTATGAATAGGTTGTGGACTTGTGCTGTTTTTAAGGCAGGTTTTATCAAGCGAAAAGCATGATCAACCGGAGCCCCTCATTCGATGAGCTTTAAGGTAGAGAGATGCGAAATGGCGGTGCTTCCTCACCATGGAGCACCGCCATATCTAGCGATTCACAGCTTTAAGCTGTGCTGAAAGAGTCCCGCTTAGTTGTCGAGTTCGAGATCCTCGGCGAAGTTCGCGGTTTCCAGACGATCCTTGATGGTCAGGGTGAAGCGGCCCGCATCGGCGCCGTCGACAACCTGGTGGTCGTAGGTGAATGGGATGTAGCACATCTGGCGGATGGAGATTGCATCCACGCCGTCCTCAGTGACAACCACTGGGCGCTTCTGGATTGCCGCAGTGCCCAAGATACCGGCCTGTGGTGGAACCAAGATTGGGGTATCGGACAGTGCGCCTTCGGAACCAATGTTGGTGATGGTGAAGGTTGCGCCCACCAGATCCTGTGGCTTCAGCTTGTTGTTGCGTGCACGATCTGCAATGTCAGCAATGGTCTTAGCGATCTCAGGCAGGGACAGTTCCTGTGCCTTGTGGATCACTGGGGTGAGCAAACCACGTGGGGTGTCCACGGCGATAGCCACGTTCACGTCTGCATGGTAGGTCATTTCCTTGGTCTCAGCGTTGTAGGATGCGTTGACGTTCGGGTGGGAAACCAAAGCCTCAACTGCAGCCTTGACGAAGAATGGCAGGTAGGTGAGGTTTACACCGTGCTTAGCCTGGAATGCTGGCTTCGAAAGCTTGCGCAGCTCAGCAATCTTGGTCATATCAACTTCCTGCAGGTGGGTCAGCTGTGCGGAGATCTGCAGAGCTTCAACCATCTTCGCAGCGGTGATCTCACGGATGCGGTTGACCTTAGCGGTGGTGCCGATCAGTTCAGCCTTGGCAGGATCAACTGCGCGGGTGGACCAGCGTGCACGTGCGTTAGCCTCAGCAGCAACTGGTGCTTCGGCTGCAGCGGTCTCGCCAGCGGCAGCAGCCAGAACATCCTGCTTGCGGATGCGGCCACCAATGCCGGTGCCCTCAATGGTGGTGAGGTCAACACCATGCTTCTGAGCAAGCTTACGAACCAGTGGGGTGACATAAGGCATATCAGCAGCTGCAGCTGGTGCAGGAGCTGGCGCTGGGGCAGCAGCAGGAGCAGGAGTTGGAGCTGGTGCAGGAGCGGCAGCGGGTGCTGGCTCAGCTGCAGGAGCTGGTGCGGCTGCTGGTGCTGGGGTTGGCTCTGGTGCGGCTGCTGGTGCTGGTGCCGAACCTGGTTGGCCGATGCGGACGATAACTTCGCCAACGTCGACGGTGTCGTCTTCCTCGAAGAGGATTTCGAGGATAACACCTGCCACTGGGGAAGGAACTTCGGTGTCGACCTTGTCGGTGGAAACTTCAAGAAGTGCGTCATCGACCTCGACGGTATCGCCCACGGACTTCAGCCACTGGGTAATCGTTCCTTCGGTGACAGATTCGCCCAGTTCTGGCATGCGGACGTCAGTTGCCTGAGCGTTCGATGCTGCCGGTGCTGGAGCGGCAGCGGGTGCTGGCTCAGCTGCAGGAGCTGGTGCGGCTGCTGGTGCTGGGGTTGGCTCTGGTGCGGCTGCTGGTGCTGGTGCCGAACCTGGTTGGCCGATGCGGACGATAACTTCGCCAACGTCGACGGTGTCGTCTTCCTCGAAGAGGATTTCGAGGATAACACCTGCCACTGGGGAAGGAACTTCGGTGTCGACCTTGTCGGTGGAAACTTCGAGAAGTGCGTCATCGACCTCGACGGTATCGCCCACGGACTTCAGCCACTGGGTAATCGTTCCTTCGGTGACAGATTCGCCCAGTTCTGGCATGCGGACGTCAGTTGCCTGAGCGTTCGATGCTGCTGGTGCTGGAGCGGCAGCAGGTGCTGGCTCAGCTGCAGGAGCTGGAGCAGGTGTTTCATCAGCTGCTGGTGCAGGTGCGGCAGCTTCCCCTTCTTCACCGATGATGGCAATGACTTCGCCAACGTCAACGGTATCGTCTTCCTGAGCACGGATCTCGAGGATGACGCCTGCCACTGGGGAAGGAACCTCGGTATCGACCTTGTCGGTAGAAACCTCAAGAAGTGGTTCGTCGACCGCGACAGTATCGCCCACGGACTTCAGCCACTGGGTAATCGTTCCTTCAGTTACAGATTCGCCCAGCTCGGGCATCACAACGGAGTGCGCCATTGTTGTCTTGACTCCTACGATTTTTTAAGGATGGAAAGTCTTAATACCCTACGAGCGTACCTGTTTTGTCGCGAAAATGTGACCTCGAAGACCGCAACACTGAAAATTTCCCCCTACAATTGTCAGTTGTGTTCAATTTGTTCGGCCGCAAAGGCACAAAATCTAACTTAAGACCAGCACGTGGACCGGGAGAAACGGTGCGCGAGGCAGACTTGGCTTACCTCAAACAATGGGCGAAAGACCACGCGCTCGTCGAAGGCTATATAGAACCTGAAACGCTCGTCAACGAAATGAGCGTGTGCCTCGTCGATGCCACAGGTGATTTCACCCGTCGCCGCATTGGCGGTCCTAAGGGAATTGATGTGGTGGCACGCGAATTAAGCATTCCGCTTTTCGACGTCGAAGAAACCGGCTACCCGCAGCGTATGCGGGAAAAAATTGAGCGGGATCGGATATTGCGCAAACGGGAAGAACAGCGTGTACGCCGCGAAAAATTTGAACGCGGCGAGTTTTAAAAACCCGAGCGAGAATTCGCCACCAGAGTGCACAAACCTTGACAATCGGCCGCTGCCCCAAGCATGGAAACCATGTGTGCACCCTTCCAGTACCCGCAGCTCAGGGCAGGGGGTAGGGTGGGGTTGGTGGGGGCGTCGATAAGCAAGCGTCGAAACATCTCACACCTGCGCAGGTGTAAAACATGCCCGCGCGTTGAGGATAGTGAAAAACGCCCCTACCAGCACACAGTGATGTGCGGTAGGGGCGAAAATATAGGCGCGGGGGCTGCAACGGGGGTGGGGGTGTGCAGCCTGGGAAACCTATATTTTAAGAATCCTGTGTGGATTCCTCAGCAGCGGCCTTCAGTTCCTTCTGTGTCTGCTTGTCAACATCACGGAGGAACTTAATAAAGGTGCGCACAGGAACACCCGTTGCGCGGGCAGGCGTGTAGCCGTACGCACTACCAGTATTGAAGGATGGGCCTGCGTTATCCACGTGCGCCCACTGGATGCCTTCGCCGACGAAGTTGCGCAGGAAGCAACCCGCGCTGAGCATGCCGCCCGCACGAGTATTGTCCACGTTGCGCAGGTCAGCGACAGGGGACTTCATGGATTCCACCAGCTCTTCAGGAAGCGGCATTGCCCATGCGTGCTCACCCACCTTGCGTCCGAACTCAGCAAGGCGATTGCGTACCTTCTTATCACCCATCACACCGGAGGTGCGGTTGCCCAGTGCGACGATCTGCGCGCCGGTTAAGGTTGCGCAGTCGATGAGAACATCGGGGTTGTCTTCGCTGGCAAGCACGAGCGCGTCGGCGAGCACGAGGCGACCTTCGGCGTCCGTGTTCAGGATCTCAGTTGTCTTACCCCCATAATGGGTGATCACGTCGCCGGGGCGGAAGGCATGGCCATCGGGCATATTTTCAGCCAGCGAAACGGTTGCAGTCACGTTTACGTCAAGGTTCATGCGTGCTGCCGCGATGATGGTGGCGATAACAGCGGCGGAACCACCCATGTCTGAAATCATGTTTTCCATGCTTGCGCCAGGCTTGATCGAGATGCCGCCGGTGTCGAAGGTGATGCCCTTGCCCACGAAGGAGACATGCTTGGTTGCTTGCGGTGCGCGGTAGCGTAGCTGAACAACGAAAGGTTTGCGTGCAGAACCTTGGCCGACAGCGACCACGCCACCGAAGCCTTCGCTAAGGAGGGTGTCGTAATCCTTAACGGTGACCTCTAAGCCGTGCTCTGCGGCCAACGATTCGATGATTGCTGCATAGGAGGCAGGGTAGAGGTGTGAGGATGGGGCATTTACGAGGTCGCGGGTGAGGTTGACTGCTTCCGCTGCGATTACACCGCGCTGGAACTTGCGTTCTGCGCTCTTCTTGGGCGAGTACACAATAACTTCCTGCACTGGTGCGCTGGATTCGGGGTTCTCGCTCTTATGCCCGGTGTAGGAGTAGGCGCCCAGCAGGGTGCCTTCAACGACAGGTTGAATGCCGAAGGTGCCCACGGTGGTCACGACTGTTTTGATTCCCTTGAGGGAGCGGGCGGCGGCAGCGCTGGCCCGGCGTAGGGTGTCGTCGTCAAGCTTTGCGTCTTCGCCGAGGCCCACTGCGAGGATGAAGTCGGTGTCGATGCCGTCGATGGAGGGGATGCGGGTGAGCTCTTCGGCAGCGCCGGTGGCGCCCACAGCGCTGAGCAGTTCCCAGATTGCGATTTCGATGTCTTCTTCGAAGAGGCCGGACGCTGCGAGTTCAAGCCCGTCTTCGCCCTTGAAAACGGGGACGAGCAGTGCGTCGAATTCTTCAGGGAGTGCACGTGCAAGGCGCACGGTGGTGGTGGCGCCGGTTGCGGGGAGTGCGGTTGATGTCACGAAGGATCCTTTCAACGAAGATGAGGAATGACGAAAAAACTTCCCCCGCTACCCCCGCGTTCGTTCACAGGGGCTCACAGTAGGGAAGACGGGCAAGCATAGGTGCTGCACAGGGTGGGTTTAGGGTGTGCATATCAAGGCGCACCGTTAGCCGCGATCTCAAGCCTAACCGATTGTGCACAGGTGGGTGAGGGCACCGATTACGGTCACTGCTGCATATTTCGCTTATCGACGCCCCCAATACGTGGGTGGCTAGGTGCAACGCGGGCATAATACACGTGAAAATTAATAACATTTCTTGGCAGTGGGGGTGTAAGTTTTTAAGACATGACGGCTAACGCAGCAACACTCAACTTTGACATTACTGAGAACCCTAACCGCACCAGCGGTGAAGAACTAGCGAATATCCTCGCAAACCCAGGATTCGGCAAGCACTTTACCGACCACATGGTCACCATCTCGTGGACACAGGAACTCGGCTGGCACGACGCCAAAGTTGAACCCTACGCACCACTGGTCTTCGACCCTTCCACTTCCGTATTCCACTACGGCCAAGCAATTTTCGAAGGCATCAAGGCGTACCGCCACGCCGACGGTTCTATCAAAACCTTCCGCCCTGAGGCGAATGCCGCACGTTTCCAAGCATCGGCCAAGCGCATGGCTATGCCGGAACTACCAACTGAATTGTTTGAGGAATCTCTGCGCCAGCTCGTATCCATCGACCGCGAATGGGTTCCAGCACACGGTGGCGAAGATGCTCTCTACCTGCGCCCCTTCATGGTTGCCACCGAAGCAACCCTTGGTGTGCACCCTTCCGTGTCTTACAAGTATGTGGTTATTGCTTCTCCCGCTGGCGCATATTTCGCCGGCGGTATTAAGCCAGTGAGCGTGTGGCTGTGTGAAGATTACGTCCGTGCCGCCAAGGGTGGTACTGGTGCGGCAAAGTTTGCCGGTAACTATGCTGCTTCTTTGCTGGCCCAAGCACAGGCTGCGGAAAAAGGCTGCGACCAAGTGGTGTGGCTGGATGCTCAGGAACATAAGTATGTTGAGGAAATGGGTGGCATGAACCTCATGTTCGTGTTTGATGGTGAGACTCCCACCATTGTTACCCCTCAGCTTTCCGGTTCCCTCCTGCCAGGTATTACCCGTGCTTCACTGCTGCAGGTGGCTCAAGATATGGGATATACGGTTCACGAGCGTCTGTTTAGCACCGCTGAGTGGGAAGAAGACGCGAAGTCCGGTGCGCTTGCCGAAACCTTCGCTTGTGGCACCGCCGCTGTTATCACACCAGTGGGTACCGTGAAGTCTAGCCATGGAACATTCACCGTGAACAATAACGAACCAGGCCCTGTCACCCTGGCACTGCGCGAGCGCTTGACTGGTATTCAGCGTGGGGTTGTGGAAGACACCCACAATTGGATGAGTACCCTCGTCGAGGCCTAAAGCTCTCGCAATCTCATGCCCATTCCTCATCGTCGAGTTAGACGGTGAGGATTTTTAGTTCGCCCAGCATGGAAATGTTCCTGCGGCTGTATGTCTCTGGAAGTGAAAGTGGTTTAACGTGGGCTTCTTTTGGTGACTGTTTCCATCGTAAGGTGTTGTGAGAAAAACCTAAAGTTATACGTACGTACGTAAGAACATGAGCGCGATATACATAGTGAAAACAGTTGCCTATTTTAGGCAAACACTTGACAATGTGACCCAAGGCACTTATTGTAATAAGTACTTGGCCACGAAATTGGTCGGACAATAATTGTCAGACTACTTGTGAATGGTTTCTAGGAAGGATTCATGAGTATGGAAGTTCATGTTGTGGCTTCGTCGTTTACCCCCGCGCAGCAGCGTGAGATTGCGTTGCGTTATGTCAAGCTACGGCGGGGTGAGAAGACTCCTTATGCTGAAAGTTTAGGGCTGCGTCCGCATGTGATTCGGAAGTGGATTTCTGCGTTGGCTGATGGTGATCTCGACAATGAGCGTTTTCCCCGTAAGACTGGGAGTATGACAAAGCGTGATATTTCAGAGGTACAACGACTCCGAGAGCTTTTAGCCCAGCAGCAAGCCCAAGCCGAGCGGGAACAGGAAAAGTTGGTTCGTAAGCTTGCTGAACATAGCGCTCAAGCTGAGCGTGATCGGAAAGAATTTGCCCGCCAACTTGCATTAAAAGATGCTGAGGCTAGTAAGTGGGAAAAGGCTGCTGATGCGTTGGGAAAAGCTATTGCCGTCTTGCACGATCTTGGCGAGCCACACGGCAAGGCGGAAAAATCCTCACAGTAGAACAACAAGAACGTTTCGATGCGTTCGTAACCGAAGATCTTTCCTTGTTCTACGCTTTGGTTGATTTGACCATACCGAAAACACGGTGCCACAAGCTTACTGGGCTTGCGCCTTCTAGCCTGCATGAACGCCTTCATCCAGGCTATCGACGCAAGCACAACCCCACCCCGCATCGGTTGCGGCGTAAAGACGTGATGCTCACAGACCAGGAACGTACACTGATCTGCAAACAAATTGATGCCGCACCAAAGGTACCCATCCAACAGGTGTACTACCAGCAGTGGGATCACGGGCAGGTCTTGGCAAGTTTAAGCAGGGGCGCGACCCCCGAAAAGTAGACACATTTAAGCGGTGATTGCTGAGATAGATTTTAGCGCAAATGCTTGCGCTTCAAAAGTGTTGGGGGCGCAGTATTTCAAGTAACTGTGCCGACGTGTGGTGTTGTACCTGACACACCAAGAAAACACTTCTTTTCGACATTGGAGCATGGTGTCAAAGACCTTCCGATCTTGAAGGACTTCACGTTTTAATGTGGCATTAAACGACTCTGCAAGCGCGTTATCCGCACTCGTGCCAACACCACCCATGGACTGGGTCACTCCAAGAGATTTACATTGCTGTTGGAAAACCTGTGAGGTGTACACACTTCCATGATCTGAATGGAAAATCGCACCTTTTAGTGACCCACGCTGGTCTTTTGCCATGGCGAGTGCTTCACCAATAAGATCAGTGCGCATGTGATCAGCTAACGCAAACCCGGTGAGTTTACGGGAGAAACAATCAATAACTGTGGCCAGATACATATTCCCACCACCTTTAATCGGTAGGTAGGTGATATCACCCACATACACTTTATTCGGGCGATCAGCAGTGAAATTACGCGTGACCAGATCCGGGAAAACACTGCGATCTTTCCTGGAAATAGTGGTTTTGACCTTGCGTTTTTTGCTGTACCCACGCAGATTCATCGATGCCATCAACCTAGCAACACGTTTATGATTAACAGGCTCATACTGATCGGAAATTTCAGCCGCGATACGTTTCGCCCCGTAACAGCCATTGAACTGGTTGAACACAGAAAGAATACGCACCGCCAACAACGAGTCCTCGCACGTTTTAGTGTTACGAACAGCACGAGCTTTGCGCCACTTGTAAAACGATGAGGCATTAAGTTTCAGCACCTCACACATCCGCTTGACCGAATAATCGGTTCGATGGTCTTCGACAAACTGGAAGCGGATCACCAATTTGTCTCTTCCGCGAAATATTTAACAGCCTTACGCAAAATATCACGCTCTTCAGTCATTTTACGCAGCTCACGCTCAAGCTCACGGATACGTTCAGCTTCAGAAATTGCCTGAGCTTGCCGCTTTTGCACCGCAACACGAGAACGCTTACCAGTGCCCAAATCCTTGACCCACGTATGCAGAGATTGCCGATTAATCCCCAAATCAGCAGCGGCCTTCGCTAGAGACAGTTCCGAGTTCTCATAAAACGCAACAGCGTCACGCTTGAACTCATCTGAATAAAACCTTGGCATAAAACTACAGTACCTTCCTCCCACCTCATACAAGCGGGAAATCAGGTGTCTACCAAACGGGGGTCAGGTCCCAGCTACTACCGTATGTCAAAGACACCTACGTGTGTCAGCCGTGGACCTAAAACCACCACTGCTGTGCGTGTGAGTAAAACACCGCGGACAACCCCGCCACAGCTTGTTGCGACCAAACCGTATCAAACCCTGGTGTGGGATATCACCACACTGCCACTACTTACACGAGGGCACAATACGTATCTGCACTGTGTTGTGGACCTGTATTCACGCGCCATCGTCGGATGGGGTATTGATGACCAGCCCAACACCACTGTCGCCGAAGAAATCTTCACCCAGATCATCGCCACTGCTACCAAACAAGGCCATCAGGTTGAAATGATCCATTCCGATAACGGGACTTCAATGAAATCAAGAAAAATGCAGCAATTCTGCCAAACCCATGGCATTGTTCGATCACATTCACGCCCACGCATCAGTGACGATAACCCCCACGTGGAATCATCCTTTGCCACCTTGAAAAACGATCCCACCTACCCGAAAGTTTTCGAGGATAAAAACCACGCCCGAAACTGGATACGCACCTGGGTAGACTACTACAACACCACACGCGCGCATTCAGCACTCGAGTTTTTCACCCCACACCAAATACTAACCAACACCTGGAAAGGAACCTGGGCAATACGCAACTCCGCCAAACAACGACTTTACGAACAAAACCCCACACGATTTAGACACCAACGCCCACGCGTACGCACGCCCGAACCTGAGGTCTACTTCAATCTCACCAACACCCCCGAGCACCAAGGAAACACAACCCTCATCAACGAATTAATGCAATAAAAAACACCTACAAAACACCCCCAACTACCCCCAATTTTCACAAGTAATTGACAATAAGCGGATCACTCAAGGAACCAAGCGCCAACAGTTGGCGGATCGGATCACCGAACGAGACTATAATGTCTCCCAAGCAACATCAGGAGTCGACATGATAAGAATGCGCACCGTCACCGCTTCCTTGATTGCAGCAACGACGATGGCACTGAATGTAACAGCATCCGCAGACACCCCTAAATTGTCGCCCCAATACACTATCTTAACTGTAGATGAAATGGGAAATCCAACCTCAGGAGTCGTCACTTTCAGTACTGAAAGTATACCGGATGAACTTAACGCACCCAAAGTTTTCAGTTTTCCAGGAACTACAAACGAATCTGTAGGAGGTGGGGACTGGAGTTACGGATGGCGATGGGTAAATCTAACAACAAAGGAATGCTTCTCCAATTATATGCACCGATCATCATCGCATACGGCTACAGCAACCATGGGAAGCGAAACCAACACAGCTACCGCACGTAGTGGAAATTGGGCAAAAGCGTTAGTTAAAGGTGGCGTTACCAGTGGCACTTGTAACGCATACTGGTCCACTCAGTAGGGTTTTTTAACAAAAAATGCGAGTGAAATGCTGATCTGCGGTTATGCAGGTTTAGCAGCTGGAACTAAAACACATAGCACGCGGGGTTCTTGCTCAGAATGGTTTTTGACTAAGAAAACTATTATGAGAGGAACTCCCGCGTGCTTGCGTTTCTGCCACACTTGACGTGCCAATTTCTACTGCACGTACTATCAGCACAAGCACCGCATCGACACATTGCTACTTGAACTGATCAGTATAAGCTTTCGGTATACTTCTACATCCTTCTTGTTAACGGGTTTTCCTATCAACAAAAATCATGACACTTCAACCCAACAACGTAATGGGAAGAATTTGGCAGATGATGTGTGCAAGTACAATCGTCGTCTTAATGGTTTACGAGCATCCCCAGAACGAGCAAACGCGACGCTCAAACAACTCAAAGCACTACGGCGCGTAACCCTATGCCCGAAGACCATTACAGACATCGCAAAAAGCTGCTTTAGTTGTCTTTCACCTAGGCCACAAAATACTCTGGTGAGAAAACCTCTGTACCCCACGCGGGAAACAAGATGGGGATCGTTCGCCAACATGGGCTGTATGTGGTAGCCAATACTCAAGAAAGTGACTTCTTTTGCTTGGATCATAAGCTCTGAAACATCTCTATTTTAGCATTTCAAGAAGCATTTTCGTTATTTTTGCCCATTTCAAGCTTGGCTTTATGAAAAATCTGGGTTAGCTTTTTGAGCCAGTTCTCCGTCTAGGACGTCGGCGATATCAAGAAGGGAGCTTCTCTCTTCGAAAAAAAACCGTGTTCCCATCCCTTCCCAATTCGAAACAGCATCTCCGTCAAGAGCATCGATATTCTCTAAGAATAAGGCTATCTCTCGTAACTGATGTGCTGCATTGCGGGCATAAGTGGCAATAGCGTTAAAGTCGATCTCTTTATCCATGAGCTCAATACTATCTCAGATTGTGGTGTTCTCGCCGAGGAAATGTGGTTTTGGGGGTTTGGTGGGAGGGGCGTCAACATTAGGCACGCGGGGTTCTTGCTCAGAATGGTTTTTGACTAAGAAAACTATTGTGAGAGGAACTACCGCGTGCTTGCGTTTCTTCCACACTTAACGTGCCAATTTCTACTGCACGTACTATCAGACCTTGGCTTCAAGCTCATCGCAAACGCCATGACCTTCGCATACATCAGCGTGCTGCAACGTGTTGGGTACAGGCAATTATGCTTCTACACTGGCTTTATGAAGCAACTAGTATCGCTGCTGCTGCTCGTGATGCACGTGTTTCACAAGGCATAAGGCTACCGCTATATTCTTGAAGCGCTGAAAGTTGTTTCCCTAAAAAACTCCCACCCTCATAGACGCATTACGCCATGCTAACCCAGATTTTTCATGGGGTGGGTTTGGTGGTGGTGGGTTGGGGTGGTGTGTTTGTGGGGTTGGTTGGTTCACCTTCGCCCTTTGATTCGTGGTTTTTAGGGCAAGGTGTGCGTCCATAAAGTTGTGTGGGGTTTGGGGGTTGGGGTGTGCCTGCAGTGTGGCTGCCAGATCGCGTGTGTGGGCCTAGGGGTGTTAGGGTTTTCGTTTCTTCCAGCGTGGCTGTAGAAGGCTCTGGGTGTAGCCAATAAGCGTGACCAGTGTGTGGGTGTGGGGGTTGTGCTGGTCAAGCTGGAGGATGATGCGTCTGCTGCTTGTGGTGATTTTTGATGCAACCGCAACAAACCTTACACGGATAGTCTTCGGCACCCATGTCCACCAAGGCTTGCTTGTTTCTTGGTGTGAATGATCCTTGTGGTGGCAGGCGTCGATGAGTTTCGTCCAGGTAAGAAGTTGGTGGGATAGTGCAACGATCAAACACCAGATTTGGTTCGCCCCGAATTGTTTAAACGGCAGTTTACTAAGGCCTTGGTCTTTGGTGTCTTTGATGTGTTGTTCACATAAAGACCGATTACGGTAGCAGTAGTCAATGTGTTGAATATTCCCAATAAGGTTCGTTACGCACAGTTGGGCGCGAACACCATGTTGGTTGAAAAGACTGTGTTGGCACCCTGGGTGGGGTGGTTCGATTCGTGCGATAACACGCATATCCTCGGGGTAGTCAGCTAGAAGATTCACCAAAGGTTGGTGCTCATCTATATTTGCGGTGCGCAGTAGTCCGGTGATGTCTTCAAGGAAATGGTTCTCATCACAAACCAGATCCCCTGAAGCACGCACAATCGGCACCCGAGTATCCCACCGATCACAGTCTTTGCCTGTGTGAGCACTGGTTCCCAAGTGTTGTGTATCAGCGTTGGTTGTTTGTTGGGATTGAAGGTGATGGTCAAGGGTGATGCGCGCTGTCGGCGGGGCGGAATAACCCAGAACATACCCAAGGTTGTGATCGTTGAGGAAACTGATGAATTTCTTTGTCCCACCAGCACTGTCAGCACGGATGACTAATCGTTTGCCCCAGGGTTGACCATCACTGTGATCAGGCAGGGTGGCAAGAATCTCGTCAACAAGCTGGCAGTGATCACGAATTGTGTTTGCCCCGGCATTTCCTGGTCGAAGCAGGCAGTTAAGAAACTCCCCACCAGGCAGACCGATGCTGGTGTAATCAATAAAGGCACATAACGGGTGGAAACCAAAGCCTTTCTTATAGGTAGGCGTCGCGTTTTCCTTATCGGAATGTGCGGTAATCAACGTGGCATCAATATCGATAACCAGTGGTTGTTCAACTGTTGCCACCCGATGCGGAGCGTGATCACCTAACAAATCCCACACCCTAGTGCGAGCTTGTTTCGCTGCGTGGATAAACCCTTCTCGCACATGCTCGCTGGTATCTGCATATTCTGTGATCCGCCGCCATGCGGTTGTCACTGACGGTAACGATTTTGATGCTAACGCGGTTGAAACAGAAGAAAGCAAGGTGATGTCGTGGACATCATCCCCACCAGCAATCAACGATAAAGCCAGATTCACCCACACATCCCCTAACGTGTGCGTGAGCCCAGAACGCGGCAAAGCGGAATCAAGGCAGTCACTTATTCCCACCAATTCGGCTACGTGAGCAAACGGTAACACCCCCGCACCGGATACAAGATGAGAACAGCTAGCAACCCGTGGAATGTATGTGGTAGTCTTCACCTTGAAAGTGTTTCTTTCTGCCTAGATTATTGACTTCAAAACATCTCTATTCTAGCAGGTCAAGAAGCACTTTCTTTACTTTTTGCTCACCTTTTCACCCCACACCCATGAAAAATCCGGGCTAAGGAGAATAATAAACTTTTCGCCTGTATTGACGGAACGATTATCCGAACAGATCGCGTAGCGAGTAAGAACCCGAAAACCGCCATGACCTGATGCATTCCTCCAACGGACCTGACCCCCGTTTGGTAGACACCTGATTTCCCGCTTGTATGAGGTGGGAGGAAGGTACTGTAGTTTTATGCCAAGGTTTTATTCAGATGAGTTCAAGCGTGACGCTGTTGCGTTTTATGAGAACTCGGAACTGTCTCTAGCGAAGGCCGCTGCTGATTTGGGGATTAATCGGCAATCTCTGCATACGTGGGTCAAGGATTTGGGCACTGGTAAGCGTTCTCGTGTTGCGGTGCAAAAGCGGCAAGCTCAGGCAATTTCTGAAGCTGAACGTATCCGTGAGCTTGAGCGTGAGCTGCGTAAAATGACTGAAGAGCGTGATATTTTGCGTAAGGCTGTTAAATATTTCGCGGAAGAGACAAATTGGTGATCCGCTTCCAGTTTGTCGAAGACCATCGAACCGATTATTCGGTCAAGCGGATGTGTGAGGTGCTGAAACTTAATGCCTCATCGTTTTACAAGTGGCGCAAAGCTCGTGCTGTTCGTAACACTAAAACGTGCGAGGACTCGTTGTTGGCGGTGCGTATTCTTTCTGTGTTCAACCAGTTCAATGGCTGTTACGGGGCGAAACGTATCGCGGCTGAAATTTCCGATCAGTATGAGCCTGTTAATCATAAACGTGTTGCTAGGTTGATGGCATCGATGAATCTGCGTGGGTACAGCAAAAAACGCAAGGTCAAAACCACTATTTCCAGGAA
Source organism: Corynebacterium felinum (assembly GCF_030408755.1). Taxonomy (NCBI): domain Bacteria; kingdom Bacillati; phylum Actinomycetota; class Actinomycetes; order Mycobacteriales; family Corynebacteriaceae; genus Corynebacterium; species Corynebacterium felinum. The sequence goes on along the minus strand of NZ_CP047209.1, from coordinate 2,132,258 downwards.
AGATCGCAGTGTTTTCCCGGATCTGGTCACGCGTAATTTCACTGCTGATCGCCCGAATAAAGTGTATGTGGGTGATATCACCTACCTACCGATTAAAGGTGGTGGGAATATGTATCTGGCCACAGTTATTGATTGTTTCTCCCGTAAACTCACCGGGTTTGCGTTAGCTGATCACATGCGCACTGATCTTATTGGTGAAGCACTCGCCATGGCAAAAGACCAGCGTGGGTCACTAAAAGGTGCGATTTTCCATTCAGATCATGGAAGTGTGTACACCTCACAGGTTTTCCAACAGCAATGTAAATCTCTTGGAGTGACCCAGTCCATGGGTGGTGTTGGCACGAGTGCGGATAACGCGCTTGCAGAGTCGTTTAATGCCACATTAAAACGTGAAGTCCTTCAAGATCGGAAGGTCTTTGACACCATGCTCCAATGTCGAAAAGAAGTGTTTTCTTGGTGTGTCAGGTACAACACCACACGTCGGCACAGTTACTTGAAATACTGCGCCCCCAACACTTTTGAAGCGCAAGCATTTGCGCTAAAATCTATCTCAGCAATCACCGCTTAAATGTGTCTACTTTTCGGGGGTCGCGCCCAACATCGAAGAAAAACACCCCTGTACCAACTATCCTTAATCGACATCAGCCGGATCTCTACATGCCATCCTGGTTATTTGGCTAATCTCCTCATCTGAGTCGAACCCTCACACACAAACCAATAGACACTCTTTGTGGGTACCTCATGCATCCGATTCAGCGCTGAAGGGAGAAAAGGTCGAGTGACGAACTTTCCGAGCAGAGCTTAAGACTCATACTCCAAGGTGATAAGCGCTATGGGGATGTGAGGAAAAAGCTCACAAGAACCGCAAGCACAGCAGCACACACGCTCGCTGTGATCTCGTTAATAAAGCCACAAGTATCGCCATTGAGTCCCTCAAATCGCTTCACACAATGGCGGGCAAGAACCACAGCCACCCCCAAGCACACAAGCACGCACACAGCGAAAACACCCGCGCCGACCAGCACGGGAAACCCTGCGAGCGATGCAATGCCGGCACCAAGGCCAATTACCACCAGCGACCACAACACAATAGCTTTGGTCGGCACAGTACCGACCACCATCGCCGCAAAACCGGTAGGTTTCATTGGTGAAAAACGCACCGACCCGCCAACCATTGTGCACAACCGACCCACCACCGGAATGACAAAAACCACCACCGACACACCAGCTGCACTCAACTGAGCAATCGAGGCGATCTGTACCAGCATCACCAGCAACGCCGAAGCCATACCAATCAACCCCGCATGCGGATCTGCCAAAATCTCCCGCGCCCGCTCAGGGGGAGCATAGGACCCCAGCGCATCAGCGACGTCGGCAAGCCCATCGAGATGCATGAAACGTGTCAATAACTGCCACGCCACCACAACGAGCGTCCCACACAACAAACCGGCAGAACCCAGCAGTGACACGCACACAGCAAGCAACGCACCTACTGCCCCCAAAACCACCCCAACCACCGGCAAACTCATCATCACACGACCACCCGTCGTGCGATCAAACGCGGTAGCCCCTTTCAGTGGAAGCACCGTCAGCCAACTCAACGCAGTTGCAGGACCCTCCACCACAGCCGGGCCATGCTCACCTTCAACAAAAAACGCCTTATCGCTCACAACGCACCCTCAAAAAATCAACCCCCCACCTTCTTCAACTGCGAAAGTGGGGGAGTGCAGACACTAATCAGCGAAACGATCCTCAGGGACCGCATCCTTACCCGACACCGCAGCAGACTCAAACGTCGCCATATCATTCATAATGTTCGCAGCCATCACCAACAACGGATACGCAGCAGCAGCGCCAGAACCCTCACCCAAACGCATACCCAACTGCAGCAACGGCTTTAAACCCAAATACTCCAAAGCAAACTGATGTGCAGGCTCAGCCGACTGGTGACCAGCCACCATCCACTTACGCGCACCCGGGGCAAGCCGATCCGCCAACATCGCAGCAGCAGTAACCACAACACCATCCAAAATGATCGGGGTGCGACGAACCGCAGCCTGCGCCAAAAACGCTGCCATAGCCACCAGCTCAGGGGAAGTCACCTTGCGCATAATCGCTAAAATATCACCCTTATCGCCACGCGCACGGAACATCGCATCCCGAACCACAGCAACCTTCCGCTTCCAGCCCTCGTCATCCACACCAGAGCCGCGGCCAGTAACAACCACAGGCTCATTATTCGTCAACAACCCCACGATCACAGCAGAAGGCGAAGTATTACCAATACCCAAATCGCCAGCCATCAACACATCAGCGCCATTATCAATCTCCTGATCCGCAATACGCTTACCCACCTCAATCGCAGCAACCAACTGCTCAGGAGTCATCGCATCCTCAACATCAATACAACCCGAACCACGACACACCCGCTCCGGGCCAGAAACATCATGATCAAGCGAAATATCAGCAACCCGAATACCAATCCCCGACGCATTCGCAATAGCATTCACACCAGCGCCACCAGCATTAATATTCACCGCCATCTGAATAGACACTTCCTTCGGATACGGTGACACCCCCTTGATCGCAATACCATGATCGCCAGCAAAAACAACCAAACGAGGCTGCACCAACTTACGCGGCGGCACCTGCCGCTGACACGCGGAAAGCCACACCCCCACATCCTCCAAACGCGCAAGAGAACCCGTCGGCTTCGTCAACGTCAACTGCATCGCACGCGCAGCATCCGCCACCTGCTCATCAGGAGCCTGGACACGAGGGAAAAAATCAGCAGGTTGCATATCAGAAATCACTCAAAACCTTTCAACACAGATGCATCAAGCCCCACCAACACACAACGGAGCAGACACCATCAAGCGGAAAACAAACAACGAAAAACACACGCGCCCATGACATGCCAAGCAATAAAACACGCAGCAGAAGAACAGTGTTTAAACGTCCTTTAATACTAGCGCCTGACCAGCAATAACAAGGACAACTCGCTCACAAACATCAGCAAGCTGAGCATTCAACGCCCCCAACTCATCCCGAAACAACCGGCCAGAATAATGCTCAGGAATCACACCCAAACCAACCTCAGGGGTGACCAACACCAAATCCTGCGCATCCGGGAACCTATTAACGGCGTCGACAAGCGACGCGCACACAGGAGAAACAGACCCCCGCGGCAACTCCCACGCCTGCTCACGATCAATCACATGAGTCAACCACGTACCCACATCATCAACCATCACCGCGCCACCGGGCGGATCACGCAACAACTCAACCGCATCCACCGAATCCTCAGTCACCCAATGCGCCGGCCGCCTAGCAACATGATGCGAAATCCGCGCAGCAAAATCCTCATCACCCGGCCACGGACGCGCCGTAGCCACATACACACAAGGGCCAGGCCCAATAAGATCCTCCGCAAAAGCGGACTTACCCGACCTAGCCCCACCTAAAACCAGCGTGCGCACACAAACCTGACTTACGCGCTCACCTTGTCGCCAATACTGACCTTCGGCTTCGGAGTACGCCAACGATGCGGCTGAGTAGCACGACCAAAAGCGTAAAAACCAATCGCAGTACCCGACTCAGTAGTATTCGGGAACTTCGCACGAACCGCACGCGAAGCAGCACGACCCAACATAATGCCCTCAACCAAGAAACCAAGCATGACAACCATGGCAATCGTCGACACAATCGTCGAAGCCGTCGGGAAACGCGACGTAATTACCATGATCAACAACAAACCAAGAGCAAACGGCATCACAAAATTATTCAAATAGCGACGCGAATCAATGAAATCACGCACAAACGCACGCTCCGGGCCCTTATCGCGAGCCAACAAATAACGCTCATCGCCACTATCCATACCGCGCTGAGCAGCACGCTGACGCTCCCTACGGGCATCCTTCTGAGCCTTCTTATAGTCCTTCCACTCCTGTGGCGACATCGAAGCCTTCAGCTCCTTACGCTGCTTCCTCGTCTCACCCAACGTCGCCGCCGGACTATAACGAGCCTCAAACGTGCCAGGCTGCGCCTTCGCCTGCTTCAACGAAGGAGTCGGCCGCCCCTTCTTCGGGGTATAAGCCTTCGACTGCTTCTTTGGTTCCTCAATGTTTGAATTCACGAAAACCAGAGTACTAAGTTTTGTCAACGTTTACGAAAGTCACAGCCGAAGCAACCAGTGAAAAAATAAACCAACCAAAAAACAGGTTAATTACCTGCACAGTTAAGGCAGAACAAGGACTAATTGTGAACTTCGTCTAGCCAGAAGGGGGCACAAGCGTGCATAATGGGGCGAAGATAAAAATTTGAAAAACATCACATGCGCCCCGACAACGTTCGCACACGCACAACCGCACCAGCGGCAACGCGAAGCATACGACGTCGAAACGCAGACGATGCATGATCAACTTCCACATAAAAGGAGCACAACAACAGTGACTGCACCCGCATCCAACACTGGTGTCATTCTTACCGAAGCCGCAGCGGCGAAGGCTAAGGCACTTCTCGACCAAGAAGGCCGCGACGACCTCGCACTCCGGATTGCCGTACAGCCAGGCGGCTGCGCCGGTCTGCGCTACCAGCTTTACTTCGACGACCGCGCACTCGACGGCGACAAAGAAGACATCATCGGAGGCGTGCGCCTCGTTGTAGACAAGATGAGCGTGCCATACCTCTCCGGCGCAAAGATCGACTTCGCCGACACCATCGAATCCCAAGGCTTCACCATCGACAACCCCAACGCAGGCGGATCCTGCGCTTGCGGCGACTCCTTCAACTAAAAACGCCACACAGACGATGAACACGCACGGGTAAAAACACCTACCCAAACATCACGTGTGACATAAAGCCAGAACCATCAACGCACACCACGTGCACCGACAGTTCTGGCTTTTTGCGTTCCCACCACCAGTCAACGGATAACCGCACAAATACACCCATGCGTGCTGTTAAAGACCCTTGACAGCACAACACCGCCTCACACACAGCAGTGTGAAGCGGTGTTCTTATGCGCACAATGCACTAGGGGCGAGAAATACCTGAACCACCTCGAAGCGCTCGCTTAACTACGACACGAGGGCAGTGCTGGAAGATCGCGCAGGCGGGCATCCTCGCTACAAGTAGACAGGATAATCGCGCTGCTCAATACCTGGATCAATGCGCTTTTCCACGAAAATGCCATGCCAGACCATGAATGCCAACACCGTCCACAAACGACGAGAATGATCACTCACACCCTGACGATGCTCAACCAGCATCTCCATCACGGCCTTCTTATCAAAAATCTCATCAGTGCCGGAAGCCGAAATCGTATCCTGCGCCCAGCCATACAGCTCATCGCCAGCCAACCAATGACGCATCGGGACAGGGAAACCCAACTTCTTCCGGTGCAGCACATGCGGTGGAACAATCTGCTCCATGGCCTTACGCAACGCATACTTCGTGGTGTTATTCGCAATCTTCAAGTCATGCGGAATGGACTCGGCAACCTCGAACACGACCTTATCCAAGAACGGAACACGCAACTCCAACGAATGCGCCATATTAATCTTGTCCGCCTTGACCAAAATATCGCCACGCATCCACGTAAACAGATCCAAATGCTGCATCCGTGCCACAGGATCCATATGACCACTCTGCGCATAAATAGGTGCCGTCACCTCGCGGTGATCCCACTCTCGCTTCGCCCACGGAATAACCCGCTGCATCTGCGCGAAATTAAAGGAACGAGCATTACCGTAATAACGCTCTTCCATTGTCATCGAACCACGCTCAAGCAACGACTTGCCCTTCATGCCCTCAGGCAACACCTTCGACAACTGGCGCAAACCCTTACGCAAAGGCGAAGGAATCATTTCAAAAGGAGCAAGCGACAAAGGCTCCTTATAAATGGTGTAACCACCAAAAAGCTCATCTGCACCCTCACCGGAAAGTACAACCTTCACATGCTTACGAGCTTCCTGAGCAACGAAATACAACGGAACCAACGAAGGGTCAGCTACAGGATCATCGAGATACCACATGATCTTCGGAATAGCATTGGCATACTCTTCCGGAGAAACAATCTTGACAATATGCTCCACACCAATAGCAGCAGCCGACTCGGCAGCAACATCAACCTCAGAATAACCCTCACGCTCAAAACCAGTGGTAAAGGTGAGCAGATCAGGATTATGCCGCTTCGCTAAAGTCGCGATCGCAGTGGAATCAATGCCACCCGACAAGAAAGAGCCCACCGTGACATCAGCACGCATGTGCTTCTCAACACTGTCCTCCAAAGCGCGCGCAATCCGATTAAACAGATCCTGCTCTTGGCCAGCAGGAACCTTCTGGGCACGGAATTGCGGGCGGAAATACCGAGTCTGCTCAACCTTTCCGCCAGGGGAAACAAACGCAAAGCACCCCGATTCAAGACGACGAATCTCAGCGTGTAAGCTCTCAGGCTCAGGCACGTACTGCAAATCCACGTAATGCTCAATAGCTCTACGGTCAAGCTCTAAACCTAGACCAAGGTGCTCTGCCATCTCCAGAATGCACTTCTTCTCTGAAGAAAAAGCCGTACCGGCCGAAGTGGTCGCATAATACAGAGGCTTAATGCCAAACTGGTCACGCGCAAGGAACAAACGCTGCTCCTTGGTATCCCAAATGGCGATACCAAACATGCCACGCAGATGCTCCACCACATGTGCACCCCAATGGTGGAAACCAACAACAATTGGTTCGCCATCGCCAGAAGTGTTGAAGGTGTAACCCAGGGCGGACAGCTCCTCGCGAAGCTCAATGTAGTTATAGATCTCGCCATTAAAGGTCATGGCATAGCGATCCGGCTCGCCCTCAGGTCCCCAACGAAGCGGCTGGTGAGAATGCTCAAGGTCAATGATCGACAACCGGTTAAAGCCAAACACAGCATGCTCGTCATGCCACGAACCAGCCTCATCAGGTCCTCGGTGACGCATGCAGGGAAGTGCTTTTTCAATAGCAGAAACAAACTGCTTGCCTTGGGCGCCGGCAGTGAGCACGCCGAGAAGTCCACACATATTAAGGGTCAAGCCTCCTATATAAAGAGAAAATTCTTGAATAAGAATACTCCACAATACCGCCACGCACCGGTACAGACGTGAAGACAAAACCAAACGCACGTCATTAGTAAGCCAGCATGCGGGCAGACCCTACGCGCATTGTGGATCTCTCACAGACGTCGCAACGCAAAAAACGGCGTGTCCAGTAGTGGGGTGACGCCTGACGACGCCGCTAGTGTGAATCCGTGAAAGCTAAAGGTTCCCAGACTAGCGGGGGAGGGGTGCGAAGAACATCGCGTGCCAACGTTGTGGGAACAAAGCTGGTGCCCCCACCTCCCGGGTCATTCGAAAAAGAAAACACCATGTTCAAGGCCTTTCGGGGGCTCAATCTGCACCACACTGGCGGGGGTAAAAGGTCAGTGGGAGTGTGGGCATACGAAAGGATGATAACGCCCACCAGATTTGTGAAATGGGTAACAGACTACTGGCAGCTCACGCTTTAATAACGTGCAATAAGGCATGTACAGGCCAATAAACGGAAGAACCGGTAGAAAATGAGCGTGCGAAAGACAAAGCGCGAAAGTTCCTGAAAATGGCACGTTATGCGCTATCCTGCGAAGATAGACATGGGCGCACAACTGCGCATGCCCACACCGCTACAGAGCAAAAAGATACTGGAGTAGGTGAGGGGCGAATGTGCGCATGTAAATGTCGCCCGTTGAAGAGAACTAGTGTTTAAAGGAAGGCAGACGCGCGTGGAACAGCAGCACAAGCGTGGCTTTGGTCGCAAAGCATTGCTCGGCAGTGTTTTGGGTCTTGGTGGCCTCGCCCTAGCAGGATGTGACGTGGCAGCTCCAGAAGGAGCGCTGGGTTGGTTCCTAGGCATGGGCTGGCCGAAGGGTATTACCCCTGAAGCAACCGCAATGTATAACTTCTGGGTTTGGGTTTGGGTTTGTGCCTGGATCATTGGCTTCATCATGTGGGGCCTCTTTGTCTACGGCATGTTCGCTTGGTCTGCCAAGCGCGCAGAGAAGAATGGCAAGGGTGAATTCCCACGTCAGACCCAGTACAACATCCCGGTTGAGTTGGTTTTGACCATCGCTCCAATCTTGATCGTGATGGGTCTGTTCTTCTTCACTGTTCAGACTCAGGATAAGGTCACCGCTTTGGATAAGGATCCAAAGGTTGTCGTTGACGTCACCGCTTACCAGTGGAACTGGAAGTTTGGTTACCAGAAGGTTGCCGGCGAACTGACCAAGGATGGTAAGGACTACGACGGTATCGATAAGGAACGCCAGGATATCGCAGAGGCCTCCAAGATTGATCCAAACGGCAACAACCCAATCAATGGTCGTTCCAAGTCCGATGTTTCCTACTTGCACTTCAACAAGATCGAAACCCTCGGCACCACCGAAGAAATCCCAGTGTTGGTTCTTCCTTCGAACACAGCCATTGAGTTCCAGCTTGCATCTGCTGACGTAAGCCATGCGTTCTGGGTTCCAGAATTCCTATTCAAGCGCGATACCTACTCGCACCCAGAAGCTAACAAGCAGGAGCGTCGCTTCCAGATCGAAAAGATTGAAAAGGAAGGCGCATTCGTCGGCCGCTGTGCTGAAATGTGTGGCACCTACCACGCGATGATGAACTTCGAACTGCGCGTTGTTTCTCCAGAGAAGTTCGCTCAGTACCTAGAGTTCCGCAAGGCTAACCCACAGGCACAGAACTCCGAAGCTCTTGAGTCTATCGGTGAGGCTGGCTACGCTACTTCCACCGCACCATTCAACTCCGGTCGCGTTGACACTCGTGACGGCGCTAACGCCCGCGACAACCACGGCGCTTAAGAAAGAGGAAGGTAAAAGAACATGCGCGGAACCGCAAAAATCATGTACGGCATGACTGCCTTCTTAGGCATTATGTCTCTGATCTACTTCTTCTCCACCATGTACGTGGACGATTCGGGCAACCGTTTCATCGAAGGGGCTGGCTCTTACAACTTTGAGTGGGCTGGTGGCGTCTCCATGATCCTGGCCACCCTGTTGTCCCTGATGCTCGCCGGATACCTGCACTTCACTGACAACCGCATTGATATTCTTCCTGAAGACTGGGAAGAGGCGGAGATCTCTGACGGTGCTGGTACCTTGGGCTTCTTCTCCCCATTCTCGATCTGGCCAGCAGCTATGTCCGGTGCAGTCGCAGTACTCGGCTTCGGTATTGTGTTCATGCACTACTGGATGATCATTATTGGCGCTATCCTTCTCATTTACACCACGACCATGCTGAACCTGCAGTACGGTCTTCCGAAGGAAAAGCACTAGTCTTTCTTTGACACGAAGTTTCACACCACCTCCCTTTCCACCTTGGCAGCTACACAGCCGGCGGAGAGGGAGGTGGTTTTTGTCGTCGTATGAAGTTCCACAAAAGTTCCCAGAAGATTCCAAAATTTTTTTTGGGGGAGATTGCGGGGGTAATCAACCGATAAAACCGCAGGTAGTTGAGGGGCAAACTTAAGTATGAGAATTCTAGAAATTCTCGCTCAACGATGTGAGATAACTCTCAACAAATAGCAGTATGGATTTTGCCCAAAGAGTACATTTTTATGTTCAATAAAGTTTCTAGCTTTTCAAGACTGCGAAGAAAATAGCTTTTGACCTGCTTGTATTCTTCTAGCCACTTTTTTAAGGCAGGGGGGACGTGTAGGGAAGAATAATTTTCCCCCAATGGAACCGTTTTTAACAAAGATGACGCGGTCGAAAGTTCTTGGAAAAACCTAGGCGCGTGACGTGACTTTAGCAAGGCAAAAGGCCATACTAGATAGCGTGACGAGCGCAATTGGAAACCCAGATATGGCAGCAACACCACGTGTTGCGGCACTGAACCGCCCAAATATGGTCAGTGTCGGCACGATCGTGTTCCTGTCTCAGGAATTGATGTTCTTCGCCGGCCTGTTCGCGATGTACTTCACATCGCGAGCCAACGGTATCGGTAACGGCTCTTGGGAGCATGGGGCAGATCATCTGAACGTCCCTTACGCAATGGTTATTACAGCCATTCTGATCTCCTCCTCCGTTACTGCACAGTTCGGCGTCTTTGCTGCAGAGCGCGGTGATGTGTTCGGTCTGCGTCGTTGGTACGCAGCGACCATCCTGCTTGGCTCTATCTTCTTGCTTGGTCAGGCATACGAGTACTACCACCTGGTAGAGCACGGCCTCACCATTCCAGGCAGTGTCTACGGATCTACCTTCTACATCACCACCGGCTTCCACGCCGCACACGTGCTTGCAGGTGTGCTTGGTTTCGTAGTGGTACTCCTCAGGATTGCAAAGGCGAAGTTCACCCCGGCTCAGGCAACGGCGGCAATGGTTGTGTCTTATTACTGGCACTTCGTTGACGTTGTGTGGATCGGCTTGTTCATCACCATTTACTTCATTCAGTAGGCCGTATCGGCCACGAGACGTAGCTTCTTCCACACGGCGTTCAACACGCGGGGAAAGTCCCTATTTATAGCGTGTTGAATGCATGATGTGGGGGAGAGGACACGTCGGGAATATGGCCTACAGCCCTTCACTTTCCATGATCGAGACATAAGGAAAATGATGGATACCAACCCCCAGACCCCCGAGATGGTTGCAAAAACCACCTCGGCCAACGCAGCTAAGAAGGCGAAGTCGCGCCGTAAGGCACGCCGCACTCTAGCTGGCGCTATGGCACTTGCCCTAGGTCTGACTGGTACCGGCATTTTGGTTAATGCTGTTACCCCAGACGCGCAGGTTGCTACCGCTCAAGCTGACGAGCAGGCTCTTATCCAAGAGGGTAAAGACCTGTACGACGTCGCCTGCGTTACCTGCCACGGTGCAAACCTTCAAGGTGTTGCCGACCGCGGTCCATCCCTCATCGGCGTTGGCTCCGGCGCCGTTTACTTCCAGGTTCATTCTGGCCGTATGCCAATGCTTCGCAACGAAGCACAGGCTGCACGTAAGACTCCTCGATACACCGAGGCTCAGACTCTCGCTATTGCGGCATATGTTGCCGCCAACGGCGGTGGCCCTGAGATCGTGTACAACGAAGATGGTACCGTGGCGCAAGAATCCCTGCGTGGTCACCAGTTTGATGGAAAGATCAACCCAGCTGACGTAGCTCGTGGTTCCGATCTTTTCCGTCTAAACTGTGCATCTTGCCACAACTTCACTGGTCGTGGCGGCGCACTTTCCTCCGGTAAGTATGCGCCTTACTTGGATCCTGCTAACGAGCAGGAGATTTACCAGGCTATGTTGACTGGCCCTCAGAACATGCCGAAGTTCTCCGATCGTCAGCTTTCGGCTGATGAGAAGAAGGACATCATCGCCTTCATCAAGGCAGCTAAGGAAACTCCATCTCCTGGTGGTTGGAGCCTCGGCGGCCTCGGCCCAGTGGCTGAAGGTATGTTTATGTGGCTTGTTGGAATCGTGGTCCTCGTGGCCGCCGCTCTGTGGATTGGATCGCGCTCATGAGCAATAACAACGAAAAGAAATACACGGACAAAGAGTTGAACTCTATGTCGAACGAAGAGCTGGCTCGCCTCGGCACCCAGCTTGATGACGTCACCGTTGCATACCGCAAGGAACGTTTCCCAATCGCTAACGATCCTGCTGAGCAGCGTGCAGCTCTCGCAGTAGGTGTGTGGTTCGCTATCGGCATCATCGCAGCTATCGGCTTCTTGGCCGTTTACTTGGCTTGGCCTTGGCATTACAAGGGCCACGGTGATGACGGCCTGTGGATGTATACCCTATACACCCCACTGCTGGGTCTGACCGCTGGTTTGGCTATTCTCTCCTTGGGTATTGGTGTTGTTCTTTATGTCAAGACGATCATCCCTGAGGAAATTGCTGTTCAGCGCCGTCACGACGGTCCTTCTGAAGAAGTTGATCGCCGTACGATCGTTGCTTTGCTGAATGATTCTTGGGAAACCTCGACCTTGGGTCGCCGTAAGGTGTTGCAGGGTCTGATGGGCCTGGGCGGTGTATTGGCCGGTTTGGTTGTTATCGCTCCTCTTGGCGGTATGGTCAAAAACCCATGGAAGGCTGGCAAGCTCGGCATTCAGGGTGACGGCACCTTGTGGACCTCCGGCTGGACCTTGGCTAATGAAGGTGTCAAGCTGTACCTCGGTCGCGATACCGGCGCATTGGCTGTCAAGCACGCTTCTTCTGCAGGCGAGCACTACACCACTCAGGGTGTTACCCGATTGGTTCGTATGCGTCCTGAGGATCTGTCTGCAGCTGCTATGGAGACCGTATTCCCACTTCCAGCTGATGCTGTTAACGATGGGGATAAGTACGATCCACATGCTGAGGTTTACGAAACCCACATGCACTCGATCCACGGCCCACGTAACGCTGTGATGCTGATCCGTCTGCGTTCTTCTGACGCAGCGAAGGTTATTGAGCGTGTTGGCCAGGAAGAGTTCCACTACGGCGATTACTACGCCTACTCTAAGATCTGCACGCACATTGGTTGCCCTACCTCCCTCTATGAGGCTCAGACAAACCGCATTTTGTGCCCGTGCCACCAGTCGCAGTTCGACGCGCTGCACTACGGCAAGCCTGTCTTCGGCCCTGCCGCACGTGCTCTGCCACAGCTGCCGATCACCGTTGACGAAGAGGGATACCTCATCGCCGCAGGTAACTTCATTGAGCCTGTCGGCCCGGCATTCTGGGAGCGTAAGTCCTAATGAGCACTAAACTCGCTGAAATCGGCAATAACATTGACTCGCGATACACCGCCGCTGCGGGTATTCGCCGCCAGATTAACAAGGTCTTCCCAACGCACTGGTCGTTCATGCTTGGTGAGATCGCACTGTACAGCTTCATCATCTTGCTGCTGACCGGTGTTTACCTGACCTTGTTCTTCGATCCATCTATCACCAAAGTCATCTACGACGGTGCATACCTCCCACTGAACGGTGTGGAGATGTCCCGTGCGTACGAGACTGCTTTGAATATTTCCTTCGAAGTTCGCGGTGGCCTGTTCATCCGCCAGATGCACCACTGGGCTGCCTTGATGTTCATGGTCTCTATGACCGTGCACATGCTGCGTATCTTCTTCACCGGCGCTTTCCGTCGCCCACGTGAAGCCAACTGGATTATTGGTTGCGTGCTGCTGCTACTGGGTATGGCTGAAGGCTTTATGGGTTACTCCCTGCCTGATGACCTGCTTTCCGGTGTTGGTCTGCGTATTATGTCCGCGATCATCGTGGCACTGCCAATCATTGGTACGTGGCTGCACTGGCTGATCTTCGGTGGCGACTTCCCATCCGATTTGATGCTGGATCGCTTCTACGTTGCTCACGTGTTGATCATCCCAGGCATCATCCTTGGTCTGATCGCAGCTCACCTCGCGCTGGTGTGGTACCAGAAGCACACCCAGTTCCCTGGACCAGGTCGTGCTGAAAACAACGTTGTTGGCGTTCGTATTTTGCCACTGTTCGGTATCAAGGCTGCCGCATTCGGTTTGGTTACCGCTGGCGTTCTCGCCCTCATGGCGGGCCTGACCACCATCAACGCAATTTGGATGCTTGGCCCTTACAACCCTGCACAGGTTTCCGCTGGTTCCCAGCCTGACATCTACATGCTGTGGACTGACGGTTTGGCTCGTGTCATGCCAGCTTGGGAGCTCTACCTCGGTAACTACACTGTCCCTGGTGCATTCTGGGTAGCTTTGCTCTGTGGTCTGATGGTTGTTGTTCTGGTTGCTTACCCATTCATTGAGCAGAAGATCACCGGCGACACCGCTCACCACAACCTTCTGCAGCGCCCACGCGACGTACCAGTTCGTACCTCGCTTGGTGTCATGGGTATTGTCTTCTACTTCCTGGTCACCCTTTCTGGTGGTAACGACCTGTTTGCATACCACTTCCAGGTTTCCTTGAATGCAATGACCTGGGTCGGGCGTATTGGTTTGATCATCTTGCCTCCACTGGCTTACTTCGTCACCTACCGCATCTGCATTGGCCTGCAGCGTTCCGACCGTGAGGTTCTCGAGCACGGTATGGAAACCGGTGTTATTAAGCTCATGCCGAATGGTGCGTTCATTGAAGTTCACCAGCCACTTGGTCCGGTCGACGAGCATGGTCACCCAATCCCGCTGCCTTACGCCGGTGCTCCTGTTCCAAAGCAGATGAACCAGCTTGGCTTCTCTGGTGAACCTGGCCGTGGCTCTTTCTTCAAGCCTGATAGCGAAGAAATCGCTGCCAAGGCTGCGAAGATTGAAGAGGAAAACCACCACGAGCAGGTTGAGATGCTGGCTAACCTGAATAAGGCTAACCGCGCAGCCGATGAGGAAAACGGTCTCGTCTAACATTTTCCACTCTGCGCTCACCTAAAGGCGCCCTTCCACGCACGGAAGGGCGCCTTTTACGGTTCGCCCGACATGGGCATGTTCTTAAGGGTGTGAGTCCCTGATAGTGAAGGTGGTTTAACTATGTAGCTGATGGCAACTGCAGCATCGTGAGGTGTTGTGGGGAGGAAGCTTCAAGCGAAATCCTGCACCGAGGTATACGAATCACATATAAGGCGCGCTGATCTGGGTAAGGCTGCCGAAGAAGTCGAAGCCCGTTCCATCGAAGTGGTTAGTGTGTAGATGTGGCGGTTGTAGGAGGAAAGAGCATGTTCTTAATCGGGGAGGCCTGTCACAGACTGTGCCAAGTAGGTGTGGTAAGCCCTGTTGTGGGTTGGTGTGGTAGGAGTCAGCCGAGGTCATAGTACTCGTGGGAGACACCGCGGTCCGCGGTAGCCCTTATGGTGGGTGAGCGAGGAAGGACTGAACTTTACATTGTTGAGTATGGAACCTGGATTGTAGTTATGCATAACGGTGAAAGCTGCCAACCACGTGTGTGTGGGCATTATGGGGAGGATAGGGTGAATCCCGACGATAGCCATGGTGTGCCTAGTTGTGTGTCTGCCGATGTAGGGGAAGTGTCAACTGGTGCGGGTGCTGATCTGTGGGATCAAGTCTTTTCAGGTGGCAATCTCCGCACTGCATTAGAGCGGGTTAAGACGAATAAGGGTGCTGCTGGTGTGGACGGGGTAGGTGTTGAGGATATTGACGTTTATCTGCGCGAACACTGGAGTGGCATTCGTGAGCGTCTTGACGCGGGAACGTATAAGCCGTTGCCGGTTCGTGAGGTGATGATCCTAAAGCCTTCGGGTGGTTGGCGTATGCTTGGTGTTCCGACTGTTGTTGATCGTGTGATTTGTCAGGCGATCGCGCAGGTACTTACGCCTATCTTTGATGTGGGGTTTGTGCCTGTGTCTTTTGGTTTCAGGCCTCAACGTAGCGCACATATGGCGTTAAAGACCGCACGTGGGTTTCTTAACGAGGGGTATGTGTGGGTTGTTGAGGTTGATTTGTCGAAGTATTTCGACACGGTTAATCACGACATGTTGATGTCGAGGGTGGCTCGTAAGGTTGACGATAAGCGCGTGTTGAAGCTTATTCGGGCGTATTTAAACGCTGGGATTATGGCTGATGGTGTTGTTCGGTGTAGTGATGCAGGGACTCCGCAGGGGTCACCGTTATCGCCGTTGTTGAGCAATATCATGTTGGATGATTTTGATCATTATCTTGCATCTAAGGGCACGAAGTTTGTTCGTTATGCTGATGATATTCGGGTCTTTGTTCGTTCCAAGCGTGCTGCGCAGCGTGCGCTTGCCCAGTCTGGGAAGTTTCTGGAGGGGAAGTTAAAGCTGCGGGTTAATCAGGAGAAGTCCACTATTTGTCATGCGATTAAGGCGGAGCTTTTAGGCTATGGGTTCTATCTGGTTCGTGGTGATCAGTATCGGTTTCGACTTACTAAGGCCACGAAGGTGAGGGTTTTAGCCCGAGTGAAAGAGCTTACGGCAAGATCGTGGTCGGTGTCGATGGAGTATCGCATTGACCGGTTAAACAAATATTTGCGTGGATGGCTTGGTTATTTCGCGTTGGCGGATGCGAAGGTGTTTCTTAACCGGCTGGATGAGCATCTTCGTCGTCGACTGCGGATGTGCGTATGGAAGCAGTGGAAACGTATCCGAACGCGGATACGGAACCTCTGCCGCTTGGGTGTGGATAAACAAAAGGCCTATGAGTGGGCTAATACCAGTAAGTCCTACTGGCGTATCGCTGGCTCGTGGGTGCTTACAACCACGCTTACTAATGCGTATTGGAATGACCAGAACCTCGTATCAGCCGTGGCGTATTGGAACTATAAGCACAGTCAATACTCTGTATTGGTGTAAGGAACCGCCGTATGCGATGAACCGCACGTACGGTGGTGTGAGAGGGCTGCCGGGAAACCCGGCACCCTACTCGATTATGCAGAAACAAACGGTGTCAAACAGCACGCCAACGCCCATCGGCGGCACACAATAGCTGCAGCATTTGGCATGCATTAACAACCCGCATCGCTTATCGTTAACCACTTGATTAAACGCACGTTGTGGCTGCCTGAGGTCAAAGGTGCGTTTACCTGCCTACCAAGTCATCATGCTCATCGATAGTGCTTCATAGCTAATCCGAAGTTGCCTCCATCTAGTTTGATGGTGTTCTCTGTCTTAAAGCTGGAAATTTCATGTCACCTGTGCACATCTAAAGCCCCACAACACCGCCGCCAATACTTGTAGGACTTTGTATGAGGTGAGTGAGACAATAAAGGCCGCTAAAGGTTGCAGTCAACCACAATGGGGGTTTGTGCGAGTGGTTTTGGAGGGTGTGGTTTGGTTGGGTGCCGGCAGTGTTGCCGACGCAAGACTTGAGTACGTGGTTTCCGCGGTTGCTCTTCCTTATACCTATATATAAGGAGCGATATTTTTCACACGCAGTTATTCTCACACCCGAGTGTGTGAGAGCAAAACCGCTAACCTTCCCACTTTTAGCGTGGTTTAGAACGCGCAGGCACAAGTTTTTCGTGTGAAACTGCGAATGTGAATTTATGGGTGTGAGGTTCAAGTGCTTTGAACGGAACGTAGGTTTTTCATTCTTCCGGCTTGTGTTGTGCGCTTTTCACTAATGCATGGTTGGTGGGCAAGCGTTAGATCCAGTGCTGTAGTGAGGGGTGTCCATGAGATCTTTTTCGGTAGTGGGCTTAAGTTTGCAACGACTGTGGCTGAGGCTTCGCTCGGCCATGCTACCTACGTTTCGGCGCTGCGGGTGGCTGTGCGCCCCTTACGTCCATAAATCTGCGGTCTGGGGTCTTGTAAAGTCCTTGTGTGTTTAAGGGACGTGTATGGCGAATTAGGGCGTGCAGGGGCGTAGCTTTGAACCTGTGAGGTTGGAGAATTTCATGGGGATGGAGGGGGTGGCTGCGAGGATTGCAATCGGTTGGGGTCGTTGGATTGTGGCGTGTTGTGGTTCGCTCTGGTGACTGTCGTGGATGGTGTGAATTGGTGCAATCTGTGCGCATTTTTGGTGATTATGGGACGTAAATTAAGTAAAGTTAACTACTGTTACTAGTGGGATGAAGTTCTGACAGTGGTCAAGGTGGGTTCGGGCAACTGTTTGAGGGGTTGTTGAAACGACAGGGAAGGGGTGTCGGATGGGCAAAAGTGGCCGAAAATGCTCATATGTGAGCCAAATCACAAAAAATGATGTCGGGCTGCGAGTTGGCCTTGAAATGCCGATCACATTCACAACTTTGTAACGATTTGATAACGGAGCAAAGCGCAGGTTATGGGCCACTTTGGTAACAATTTGTTATAAACCTGACGTCAGATGAGTTGCGCGCAGCCGACCAGCGTTTAGGACGGAAACGGCTACCGATAAGGGGGGTAAAACCGAAAAAATTGGGTTAAAGAATGGACACGGTTTGTAATCATTTCGTAACCTGATTGAGACATTTGAAAAAGCCAGAAGCGAGACAACAGCTTCGCACGGTCTAGAAAATGCGAATCAATACGATCGCGTTGAAGGATCGTCAGACCGTCAGTGAATAGAAAGAGATCGCTGACACAAGGTCTGCAAAAACAAAGTATTGGAGAATCATTCGTGGCTAAGCACCGTCGTCAGTCCAGCACCGTCGCCCGCAATGCAGCGGCCGTCACTGCAGTTGCAGCAGTTACTACCGTGGTAGTACCAACCGCAGAGGCGGCACAGGTTGTCGTCCCCGGCACCGGCATTTCCGTCGAAGTTGCAGGCATCGAAAACGTTCAGGGTATTGCGAACGTACCTGGCATCGATCAGTGGATCCCTTCCCTTGCGGGCCAGGGTGGTGCAGCAAACTACTCCGCTCTCGTTGAGGCACCTAAGGTTGAAGAAGTAAAGACCCAGTCCGTGGGCGAGGCTGTTCTTGCAGCTGCTCGTTCGAAGATTGGCGCTCCTTACGTGTGGGGCGCGAAGGGTCCTAACGCATTCGACTGCTCCGGTCTGACCACTTGGGCATACGAGCAGGTTGGTAAGAAGATTCCACGCACTTCTTATGCTCAGGCGGCTCAGGGTCAGCGTGTGGCATATCAGGACTTGCAGCCTGGTGACATCGTGGTGTTCTACTCCGGCGCTTCCCATGTGGGTATCTACGCTGGTAACGGCCGTGTGGTTCATGCCGTGACTCAGGGCACTCCGTTGCAGGAGGCTCCAATGGGCAATATGCCTTTCCATTCTGCAGTTCGTTTCTAGTTCTGTTTTGCTTATCCTCGCCCCCGGACGTGTTCTGTAGGCGAGGATTTTGCGTATCGACGTCGTTTCAATGCTGGCGTGTGGTCAAGGCGTGAGCGTCGTTGCTTGTGCGCTGTTCATGTTTTTCATCAGGGGTGGCTGTCCGTGTTGGGTGGGGGAGCGCGCTGTGGAATAATCACAATTTCCACTTCAGTCACAACTTTCATGGAGGTGTCTTGTTCTATGATCTCCATGCTTTATAGTTGTTGTGGGACAAATTAGTTCACCCTGTCAACTTTTATTTTCACATTTATTTAGTGAGAGGTTTTTACTCGTGCGTGCCTTGCGGAAGAGTGCAGCGATTCTTTTCACCGTGTCGGTTGTGGCTACGGTTCCACTTGTATCGGCCCCAGCACAGGATATTGATGCGTTGATCGCCGAAATGGATCGTATTTCTGAAGATGCCACGGCGAAAAGTGAGCAGGTCAAGCAGTTAGAGGATGACTTGAAGGCTGCCGAGGAGGGGCTTGGTGCTATTGAGGACAATGCTCATCGGGCGACCGAAGCCGCTGATCAGGCGTTGGCTCGTCAGCGGGAGTATCAGGAGAATGTGAATCGAATTGCGCAGGCGAAGTATCGCGGTGTGGTGAAAGATCCTGTGAAGCAAGTGATCGGTTCGCATAATCCGCAGCATGCGATTGATCGTTCCGCGTATTTAACGACCTTGACGTTGAATACTGAGAAGACCGTTGGGGCGTTGATGGATTCGACGGCTGAGGCAAATGAGGCGCGTAACCATGCTCGTCAGTCTTTGGAAGAGGCGCGTTTCAAGCGTAATAATCTGATTGCTCAACAGCAGAAGCTGGAAAAAGAGCAGGAAGATTTGAAGGCTCGTATTGAAGAGATCAAGAATCGTGTTGATTCCTTGAGCCCGCAGGATCGTCAGCGGTGGGTTGAGAAGAACGGCCCGATTGAGTATTCCATTGCTGGTTTGTTGGGTTCGAATGAATCTGGCATGAGTGCGCTGCAGGCAGGTATGACAAAGATTGGTTCCCCTTATGGTTGGGGTTCTACTGGTCCGGATGCTTTTGACTGCTCGGGCCTGGTGGTGTGGTCGTATATGCAGCAAGGTAAGGTGCTTCCGCGTACGTCTCAAGCGCAGATGGCTGGCGGTGTGCCTGTTTCCCGTGCGGATTTGCAGCCTGGCGACGTCGTTGGTTTCTATCCGGGCGCCACACATGTCGGCATTTACGCTGGTAATAATATGATTTTGCATGCTTCGGATTATGGAATTCCTGTTCAGGTTGTGAGCATGGATTCCATGCCGTTCTACGGTGCGCGTCGTTACTGATGCGTGTTTTGTTGGTGACGAATGATTTTCCGCCCACTGTGGGCGGAATTCAGTCGTATTTACGGGATTTTATTGCCACACTTCCAGCGGAAGATGTGGTTGTTTTTGCGTCTACCCAAGATGCTGAGTTGGCTCAGTTGTGGGATAGCGCAGCGCCTTATCGGGTGTATCGGGCGAAGACGAGGGTGATGCTGCCAACGCCGCGGATTGCACGTCAGATGCAGGAGATTATTGCAACTGAGAATATTGATGTGGTGTGGTTCGGGGCTGCTGCGCCGTTGGCGGTGTTGGCACCGGCTGCGCGGCGTGCTGGTGCAAGTCGTGTGGTGGCTTCAACCCATGGCCATGAGGTGGGCTGGTCTATGATTCCTGGTGCTCGTCAGGTGCTGGGTTTTATCGGTCGGCATTGTGATGTGGTGACGTATATCTCGGAGTATACTTTGCGCCGATTTCGTCGGGCATTTGGTGATGTGGAGTTCGCGTGGTTGCCTTCTGGTGTGGATACGTCGCGTTTTCGCCTGATGGATGCTGCGCAGCGTGAGGTGGTTCGCCAGCGACTCGGTTGGGATTCTGACACGCGCTATGTGGTGTGTATTTCGCGTTTGGTGCCACGCAAGGGACAGGATGTGTTGATTCGTTCGTGGCCGAAGGTTGTTGAGCGCTTTCCGAATGCTGAATTGGTTTTTGTCGGTGGGGGTAGTTTTGAGACGCGGTTGCGGAAGCTCGCTGCTGGAGTTTCACGAGTGAGTTTTTGGGGCCGTGTTGATGAGTCCGTGATGGAGGATGCAGTGCATGGTGCTGATGTTTTTGCCATGCCGTGTCGCACTCGCGGTGGGGGGTTAGATGTTGAGGGTTTGGGCATTGTGTTTTTGGAGGCACAAAGCGCGGGCATTCCGGTGATTGCTGGTGATTCTGGTGGTGCGCCGGAGACGGTGACGCCCCAAAGTGGTTTTGTTGTTAATGGCCGCGATTGTGATGAGGTTGCTGATCGTGTGTGCGCGTTGTTGGCGGATGAATCGTTGCGTCATTCCATGGGGCAGGCTGGCCGTGAGCATGTGGAGAGTACGTGGGCATGGCCTTTAATGGCTTCACGTTTACGTGCTGTTTTAGGTTTTCGGCGGTAAGTGCTGCGTATAATCTCTTAGGTTTTAGAAATAGTTAACACTGGCTGGTGTATGTGAGAGCATGCACATTTTTGGGCGAAAAGGTAAAACTCCGTACATGTCGACAACTGTCACCGTTGGTTTTGATATTGGTGGGACCAATATGCGTGCTGGTGTGGTGAATGATCGGGGCGAAATTATTCATGCCTTGGCTGTTCCTGTGCCGGATTCCGCTGAAGGTCTTGAGCAAGGTATTGCTGATTTGGTGGCGTCTTTAGGGCGTGAGCACTCTATTGGTGCTGTGGGTTTCGCGATTGCTGGTTTTTTGGATCCTAAGTGTGAGGTGGTGCGTTTTGCGCCGCATTTGCCGTGGCGGGATTATCCAGCGAAGCGGAAGCTGGAAGAGTTGTTGCAGTTGCCTGTTCGTTTGGAGCATGATGCGAATTCAGCGGCGTGGGGTGAGTTCCGTTTTGGGGCTGCGCAGGGTAATCCCAATTGGGTGTTATTTGCGTTGGGTACTGGTATTGGTGCCACGTTGATGCATGAGGGGGAGATTTATCGGGGTGCGTTTGGTACGGCACCTGAGTTTGGGCATCTGACGGTGGTTCCTGGGGGGCGGGAGTGTGCGTGCGGTAAGTCGGGTTGTTTGGAGCGGTATTGTTCGGGTTCGGCTTTGGAGGAAACTGCGCGTGAGATGTTGGTGGCGCATCCTGATGTGGCTACGGCGCTGCGAGTGGATGATTGTTCGGGTAAGCGTGTGATGCGTTTGGCTGGCCTCGGTGATGCGTTGGCGTTGATGGTGGTTGAGGATTTTGCGTGTTGGCTGGGTTCTGCTTTGTCGATGGTGTGTGATGTTCTTGATCCTGGCGCGATTGTGATTGGTGGGGGTGTAAGTGGTGCTGCGGATTTGTATTTGGATCGTGCGAAAATGGTGATGGCGCAGCGGATTGTGGGTGCAGGTTTTCGGCCGCTTCCTACCGTTTCGTGTGCGCAGCTGGGTGGGGATGCGGGTATGATTGGCGTGGCAGACCTTGCACGAAAGTTGTTGTAAGGATTTGGGGATGACAAAGGAGCGGGCGAGTCGCTAATGAAAAATAAGTGGTATTGGGCGTTTAAGAATATTTTTTTCGGCCCGATCTTGCGGATTTATAATCGCCCGGTGATTGTCGGCGCGCAGAACATCCCGGAGTCGGGGGCTGCGGTGTTGGCGTCGAATCATCAGTCTGTGATGGATTCTTTTTTCTTGCCGTTGTTGTGTAAGCGTCAGATTACTTTCCCTGCGAAGCAGGAGTATTTTACGTCTCCTGGTGTTGTGGGGCGGCTGCAGAAGTGGTTTTTTACTGCTGTGGGGCAGATTCCTTTGGATCGTACGTCTTCGGATGCGTTGGAGGCGTTGACTAATGCTGCTTCTTCGGTGTTGGGGGCGGGGGAGTTGTTTGGTATTTACCCTGAGGGTACGCGTTCCCCAGATGGTCGGGTGTATCGCGGCAAGACGGGTATGGCGCGGGTTGCTTTGCTTTTCGACGCCCCCATCATCCCCGTTGCGATGGTCGGTGCCCGCGATGCGAACCCTATTGGTTCGTGGGTGATTCGCCCTAAGAAGGTTGAGGTGCGGATTGGTGCTGCTATTGATCCGGTGGCGTTTGTGGTGTCCCAAGGTCTGGAGCGGGAGAGCCATGAGGCTGCTCGTGTGTTGACTGATCATGTGATGCGGGTGTTGGCTGATTTGGCTGGCGAAGAGTATGTGGATGTGTACGCTTCTGAGGTGAAGAAGTCGTTGGAAGAGGGGAAGGGTTATCCGCCGGGAGCACAGCGTAATTAGCTAGGATTGAGTGTCGTGTGTAGTTCATGGGAATGTTGACAACTTCCTTTTGGGGCTAGTGAATTGTTAGGCTTAAAACTTTGATAGAAATTTCACGAGCATTCCATTCCCTTTCTGGTACACCAGTGGATTAGGAGGGGGTGTGTAGCACGACACCTTTGAAGGGATTGTATGCCTACCCCGCAGACGATGACTAAGCAGCGTATGGCGTGGCCGGATGTTGCGCGGGGTATTTCTATTCTTGGTGTGATGATTCTTCACGCCACGATGGAGATTCCTGGCGGCTTGGATACGCCTCTTGCGCGGGTCAATGATTTTATTGCGTCGTTGCGGATGCCGTTGTTTTTTATGGTGTCTGGTTTTTTCGCGGTGAAGGTTTTTGGTTTTAGTTTCAAGGATCTTCTGCTGCGCCGTTTGTGGTTTTTGGCGGTGCCGTATGTGCTGTGGAACCCGATCGAGGTGCTTGTAGCTTCGGTGCGGAATATGGTCATTGGCGGGGCGAGTATGCCTGGGGCACAGTTTGTGTTTGAGGCGATGTATACAGCGCAGAACATGTACTGGTTTTTGTATTTGTTGGTGCTTTTTACTGCGATTTTGTGGCTGACTAAGTGGTTGCCACAGTGGGTGCGTGTGCTGATTCCAGTGGTGGTGATTGTGTTGACACCGTGGATAATTCAGGTGCCTATTTTGGTGATGCCTCGTATTTTGGCGTATTTGCCTCCGTTTTTGTTGGGCGCGTATTTGCGTGACTGGATTGTGCAGTTTGCCCAGCAGGCAAATCGTTTTCCTGTTGTGGCGGTTTCTTTGGTGTTGGCTGCTGTGAGTTTTTGGCTGCATGCTCAGGATTTTGGTTATACCTATAAGCCGGTGCGCGATGTTGTTGTGAGTTTGATTTATTTGCCGTGCGCGATTGTGTGTGCGGTGTTGTTGGCGAAGGTACCGCTTGTAGGTGCTGGCGTGCAGAAGGTGGGGCGTAAGACGTTGGTGGTGTATTTGGGTCACCCGTTGGGTTTGAGTGTTGGTTTGGTTCTGATGCATTGGGCGGGGTTGTTGCAGTGGGATCAGCCGATGGTGTTGGTGGCTATGGCTTTGGGTTTTTGTGTTGCTGGGTCGGTTGTGATGTTTGCTGTGAGTAAGTCGCGTGTGTTGGGTTGGTCGATTTATCCGCCGGCGATTGCTCAGTATTTTTCGTCTCCTCGGTTGGTGGAAGTAGAATCAAGGTCCTGATGAAAACGAAGATTCTGCTCAGTGCGTTGCTGATTTGTGCGTATGTTGGTGCGGCGGCTTTCGATTTTTATCCGTCGTTTATTGCGCCTTTGGTGTGCCTCACGATTGCTGGGGTGTTCTTTTGGCCGTCTCGGAAAAAGTAGGAAGCGGTGTAAGGGTTTTGCGCTATTTTTATGACACTGAGTTTATTGAAGATGGTTCGACGATCGATTTAGTGTCGATTGGGATTGTTGCTGAGGATGGCCGTGAGTATTATGCGGTCTCGACTGATGCTGATCATTCGCGAGCAGGGGCGTGGGTGCGGGAGAATGTGTTGAGTCAGTTGCCGAATCCTTCGTCGCCGTTGTGGCGGAGTAATGAGCAGATTAAGTCTGAGATTGTTGCGTTTTTGCGTCAGGGTTCTTCTGCTGCTGAGTTGTGGGCGTGGGTGGGCGCGTATGATCATGTTGTGCTGGCGCAGTTGTGGGGTGATATGCGTGGGTTGCCGCGGGAGATTCCGCGTTTTACGCGCGAGTTGAAGCAGTATTGGGAGTTTGCTGGGTGTCCGGTGTTGCCGCCTGTTCCGGATGGTAATCATGATGCGCTTATCGACGCTCGGCACAACCTTGCGAAGTTTCGCGCATGTGAAGCTCAACTTCCGCTTGGAAAACGCAATAAAATATCTATCTAGGATTTAATGCAGCATTTGAATTGCTAACCTTGTCTTGCGGGGGCAATTGAGGATAAGTGGATTGGGGGCTGGTTGTTTCTCGTGCTAAACATATGGGTGTGAGTTGGACAGTTGATATTCCTAAAGAAGCCCTTCCGGACCTGCCACCATTGCCTGATGGTCTGCAGCAAAAGTTCGATGATGTTATTAGCCGTGATGCAAAGCAGCAGCCCACGTGGGACCCTGCTATTGCCGCGAATGTGCGCAAGATTTTGGAGTCGGTGCCCCCGATTGTTGTGGCGCCTGAGATACGTGAGCTTGAGCGCCACTTGGCGGATGTTGCTTTAGGTAAGGCATTTTTGCTGCAGGGCGGTGACTGTGCGGAGACTTTCGAGTCCAACACTGAGCCTCATATTCGCGCCAATATTAAGACGTTGCTGCAGATGGCTGTGGTGCTTACTTACGGTGCGTCTACCCCTGTGGTGAAGATGGCTCGTATTGCTGGCCAGTACGCGAAGCCTCGTTCCTCTGATCTGGACGGCAATGGTTTGCCTAATTACCGTGGCGATATTGTCAACGGTGTGGAGGCAACCCATGAGGCGCGTCGCCATGATCCTGCCCGTATGATTCGCGCGTACGCGAACTCTTCGGCGGCAATGAACTTGGTTCGGGCTTTGACCACTTCTGGTACTGCGGATTTGACTCGTTTGACGGAGTGGAACCGTGAGTTCGTGGCGCAGTCGCCTGCTGGTGCCCGCTACGAGGCTTTGGCTCAGGAAATTGAGCGCGGTCTGGATTTCATGAATGCCTGTGGTGTGAATGATGATTCGTTGCGTTCTGCTTCGATCTTCGCCTCCCATGAGGCTTTGTTGGTGGATTATGAGCGTGCGATGTTGCGTTTGGCTACCGATGAACAGGGCAATACAAAGCTTTATGATCTGTCTGCTCACCAGTTGTGGATCGGCGAGCGTACCCGTGGTTTGGATGATTTCCATGTGAATTTTGCGGCACTGATTGCCAACCCTGTGGGAATTAAGATTGGTCCGACGTGTACTCCTGAAGAGGCTGTTGCTTACGCTGATAAGTTGGATCCTGATTTTGTTCCTGGACGCCTGACTATGGTTGCGCGTATGGGCCACGATAAGGTTCGTACAGTTTTGCCTGCGATCATTGAGGCTGTGGAGGCTTCGGGGCATAAGGTTATTTGGCAGTCTGATCCGATGCATGGGAATACCTTCACCGCGTCTAATGGTTACAAGACGCGCCATTTTGACAAGGTTATTGATGAGGTTCAGGGCTTCTTTGAGGTCCACCGCTCTTTGGGCACTCACCCTGGTGGTATTCATATTGAGTTCACTGGCGAGAATGTGACGGAGTGCCTTGGTGGCGCTGAGGATATTACGGATGTGGATCTTCCTGGCCGCTACGAGTCGGCCTGTGATCCTCGCCTGAATACTCAGCAGTCGCTTGAGCTTGCGTTCCTTGTTGCGGAAATGCTGCGTAACTAGCGTTAATTGTATGCGTCAAAGCCCCTTTATCGTGGAATGCGATTCAGGGGCTTTGAGCATTTGTGTGTGCTGCTTCAGTGGTAGGTTGAGAAATCAGGTGACTTAAGCGAAACGCTAGTGACGTGCTGATAGGGTGTTGATGCGATTGTTTTCAACCGTGGAATATGCTCCAAGGTGGGTGGTTTGTGGATGAACAGCACAGACGATAATTACACACAGGGCGAATCCGACATCGTGGCTCCCTGCTAGTTGTTGCAGGAAAGTCCACTGAAGTTCGAGATGGTTGGAGTGGGGCAGGAGGTCATCGAGGTAGCTGAAGAGGGTACTGGTGCACACAGCCCAAATTGTAAGAACGTAGTGTTTGTGGGCGTAGAGGATTATGGTGCACGGAACAAGCCATACCCAGTGGTGTACCCAACTCACAGGTGAGACGGCAAGCAAGGCGAACGCGATGATGCAGAAGCTCATCTGAGCCTTGCAGTTGCGGGCGGCAAAATAGGCGAGTGCTGTGGTGATAATCGCGGCATAGGGCCAGTAGTTGCTGAGTCCGGCGCGGCTGAGGCTTGCTTTGAGGGAGTGATTTTCGGTGTAGTGTTCAGCACCGATACGTCCGGCGTCGAAAAGCACGTGGGTGAAGTAGTCAATGCTGGAGTCGGGGGCACACGCATACGCAACAAGGGTGGCGGCGCCGAAGCCGAGGCACATGCCGATGATAGCTGCGTAGTTGCGCCGAGCAAGAAAATAAAGGACGAAAAATCCTGGGGTGAGCTTGATTGCTGCGGCGATGCCGACGAGCACCCCGCCGATCAGGCGAGCGCGGGTGTGCGGTGCGCATCCGAGGCAGCCGTAGACAACAAAAAGCAGCAATACCAGGTTGATTTGCCCATACAGGAGTGTGCTGTGAACTGCGCCTGTGCACAGTGCGAGCACAAAGAGGCCGACTTTTCCCCACGGGTGGGTAAAGAGGGTTAGTGTGGGGTAGCTGCGTGCAACGATGCGGATGCTGGCATAGAGGCTAAGAAGGCTGACGCAGGTGAACAGGGGTGTAGCAATCGGCAGCCCAAGCCATGCCAGCGGGCTGAAAACAAGGGCGGCGAATGGGGGATAGGTAAACGGCAGGGGCGCTTCGAGGGTGCGGTAGACCTGATGGTAGAGGTTATCGCCATCAAGCAGGGCGTGTGCCCCGAGGCGGTAGACATCAAGATCGACCATGTAGCGGCCTGTAAGCACCCACGTGCAGCTGATGATGATCAGCGCAGGCACCCACATGGTGCTTATCGACGCCCCCACCCGACCCAGGTGACGCGCACTGTGTTGCTGTGGTTGGGGTTTAGAAGGTAGAGAGCTCAATGTCTGATCCTGGGACGGCGGAGCTAAACGAGCTAGGCGATTGGTAGTACACGCGGCTGCGCCCGGTGGCACCGGAGGGCAGTTTCACCTGGAAGCCGGCGTCGTGAAGAATCCGGCGGGCCTCAGACACTCGCTTGCCCACCACGTTGGGCACATCCACTTCCGCAACCAGGACGATGGTCACTGGCGTGGTGGAGCCGTCGATAAGCGTGCCAGGTGCAGGGATGACAGTGTGCACTTCGGAGGCGGATGCGCCGGAAATATTGGAGTCGCTTGCGCGGGTCACAGCCTCAACACGCACACCCGCTTCAGCTAATGCGCTGCGCGCCTCGGATTCGCTCATGCCCTCAACTTCAGGGATCACACTCGCTGTGGAGATCACAACGGTGACTGAGGAACCCTTCGGGTGCGCAGTACCAGCTTCAGGGGATGTTTCAATCGCACGATCGCCTTGAACCTGCTCGTCAAAACGATGCTGAATTTCAACCTTAAACCCGGCCTCTTCCAGCATCTGAACGGCCTCATCCGCATCCCTATCGCGCACGCTTGGAATATTGATCGGCTCGGGGCCCTTCGAACGGAACACAGTGACCTGAGTTTTCGTATTCACCTCAGTACCCACCGCAGGCTCTACTCTGACAATCTCGCCCACCGGAACGGTATCGGAGTATTCCTCACCCCCTTCAGCCGCTGTCAGCGAATGCTCAGCAAGAACAGAAGGATAATCCTTCACCTTTTCAAAGGCAGGAACCGTAGGCTTGCCCCTCGACACCAAAAGGGTGACAACGTCACCCTTTACTGTGCTACTCCCTGCTGAAGGATTCGTGCCTATCGCAGACTCCGCAGGAATCTCATCGTGATAAATTAACGAGACTTCCGAGGAAAACCCCGCCTCCTGTAATGCGGCTGTCGCAGCAGTTTTCTCCATCCCCAGCACTTGGGGAATCTCACCATAACGGCCCGAACCATACCACCACGCACCCACGGCAACACAGCAGGTGAGCACCATCGCCACAATAAGCCACAGCACCAAACCAACCTTGCCCCTATTGCTCACCTCAGGCTTTGTGTTTTCGACGGCTGCAGGCGCGAAATCAGGCATCGGCTCAACTGCACGATTGTGCACATCGGGGGTAATTCGTGGCTGCATCGCTGTCTCAGGACTCAAAGATGCCGCAGCTGCCCCAGCCCCAGCCGCAGCTCCTGCGGCAGGGGCGGTGGAACCAGCAGCGTGTGCACCCTGAGGATTCACTGGGAACCCGTGAGCATCCAAGACTCCCGTTTCCTCCGGAACGCTACCCGTACCCGCCACAGGTGGAGTTGGCGGGAAAACCGTGGTGGGCATTTCCAGCTGATCAGGATCTGTAATCACCTCAGTGACACCTTCCGCGGAAGGATCCTGCTTCGGAATAGCAGTGGTGAACATCTCCGTGTGATCATCAGTGCTGATCATTTCCGTCGCCGCCCGAAACGCGGCAGCATTCTGGGGTACGGGAACAGTGAAAGCGGGAAGGGCAAGCTCGTAGGCGACGTCGTCAAGCGCAGCAAGAAACTCAGTCGCATCCGCAAAACGCTCATTCGGATCAAAAGCACAGGCGGAAGCAACAAGCTCATCAATGAGCTTCGGAATGCCCGAAATCTTCGAACTTGGGGCAGGCACAGGGGAATCTAGACGCGCATACGCGTGCTCAATCTGATTCTCCCCACGAAACGGTGTCGAGCCCGTTAGCAGCTCGAAGAGCACAATGCCCGCCGAATACACATCAGAAGCCTCAGTAATATCATCCCCAGTCACCTGCTCCGGGGAGAGATACGATACCGTGCCAACAATCTGATTACTTGCCACAGTTGACGCGGAAGCAGCACGCACCAAACCAAAATCCGACAACTTCACCTGGTGCGTAGCCGAAATCAAAATATTGTCCGGCTTCAAATCACGGTGCACCATGTTTGCCTCATGCACCACACGCAAACCAGTCAACACCGCGCGCATCACAGCAACAGCAGCATGCGGCGGCATCGGCCCACGCTCAGCCAACAACTCGCGCAACGTACCGCCAGTAATCAGCTCCATGATGAGGAAAATATGCTCACCCTCAGAACTGAAATCGTACACACCCACCAAATTGGGGTGCGACAACCGCGCCATACTGCGCGCCTCACGGCGGAAACGCTGACGGAAGACGGGATCGTGAACATAACGAGCGTCCATGACCTTCGCAGCAACATGACGACCCAAGCGCGTATCTAGGCACCGATACACGGTCGACATGCCCCCGCGCGCAATCGGCGCCTCAATACGGTAACGCCCTTCGAGTAGTTCACCCATCTTCAACTGCATGCACACCAGTATTCCTGAAATTTTTGCGGACCGGTAACTGCGACTGGCGAAAAAGTCTTGCTATGTTAGCTAGTGTGAGTTCACAACAAGTACCTGCAAATGTTTTGCCCGAAGGAACCGAGCTGCTCAACGTACCCGAATACGCTGATCGCCTCGGGGTGCCCGTCACCCGCGTCTTTGACCTTCTTGGCGACCACAAACTGATCTGCGTTTTCGACGACGGGGTCAAGAAAATTCCCGCCGACTTCCTTTCCGCAAAAGGAACAACCAACAAATTCGTTCCCGGTGTCATCGCCTTGCTTGCCGACGGCGGCTACACCGACGAAGAAATCTTGCGCTTCCTCTTTACTGAGGATCAATCCCTGCCAGGGCGCCCCATCGACGCGCTGCACGGGCACCTTGCCCGCGAAGTCATGCGTCGGGCACAAGCAATGGCACTCTAACGTCTGCGCACGCAACACCAGTGCCTTAAGGCCGGCGCCATTCATCACTGAAAATATCAACCCCCACCACCTTTCCACGCGATTTCGAGGATACCTGTAACGGTAACCGACGTAGCATTCTAGGTGGCGGGGGTTTTCTATACCCTTGGCACCACATGTAATGACGTGTTGTCTCGTGGCATTGCCGTGGCAGACGCTATTGAGGGGGTGACAAGAAGGCAGTGGGGTAGTGCGCGGAGGATGAAACCCATCAAACAGGGAGCCTATTAATGTGTGGGGATTGATTGAAAATTAATAGTTAGAGTTTCAGTGCAGTGGGTAAAAATTGACCTGCGGTTTTCGGAAAAGCACTTGCTCTATCTCTAACTGTTAGCTCGTCCCCGTGATCCTGCGCCTGCCTGGTCTGTGGCTTTGAGTGGGTAAGTGTGGGCATTGTGGGATGGTCACTCGACCTTTATGCGAGGAGAGTGGTGAAACCGAAGGTGTAAGGATGTAAAAGTCGAGTTGGGGGAATAAGCCATTGGGATGGGACACGAAACCGTGCGCATCACAAGGCATGTGGTGCGGGGATAGTGGAGTGAAACGGCTGTGTATACAAACGAAAGTCGAGCACGATGAGAATAACCGTGCTCGACTATGAATTAACTCACGTGTTTCCAGGTGCGTGATGGCCCCTAGGAACCTGATGCCACACTAGGTGCTCAAGCAATAATTGTCAGACTACTTGTGAATGGTTTCTAGGAAGGATTCATGAGTATGGAAGTTCATGTTGTGGCTTCGTCGTTTACCCCCGCGCAGCAGCGTGAGATTGCGTTGCGTTATGTCAAGCTACGGCGGGGTGAGAAGACTCCTTATGCTGAAAGTTTAGGGCTGCGTCCGCATGTGATTCGGAAGTGGATTTCTGCGTTGGCTGATGGTGATCTCGACA
Organism: Corynebacterium felinum; assembly: GCF_030408755.1. Lineage (NCBI taxonomy): Bacteria > Bacillati > Actinomycetota > Actinomycetes > Mycobacteriales > Corynebacteriaceae > Corynebacterium > Corynebacterium felinum. The sequence continues at coordinate 2,100,907 of NZ_CP047209.1, read as the reverse complement.
ATGAGCGTTTTCCCCGTAAGACTGGGAGTATGACAAAGCGTGATATTTCAGAGGTACAACGACTCCGAGAGCTTTTAGCCCAGCAGCAAGCCCAAGCCGAGCGGGAACAGGAAAAGTTGGTTCGTAAGCTTGCTGAACATAGCGCTCAAGCTGAGCGTGATCGGAAAGAATTTGCCCGCCAACTTGCATTAAAAGATGCTGAGGCTAGTAAGTGGGAAAAGGCTGCTGATGCGTTGGGAAAAGCTATTGCCGTCTTGCACGATCTTGGCGAGCCACACGGCAAGGCGGAAAAATCCTCACAGTAGAACAACAAGAACGTTTCGATGCGTTCGTAACCGAAGATCTTTCCTTGTTCTACGCTTTGGTTGATTTGACCATACCGAAAACACGATGCCACAAGCTTACTGGCTTGCGCCTTCTAGCCTGCATGAACGCCTTCATCCAGGCTATCGACGCAAGCACAACCCCACCCCGCATCGGTTGCGGCGTAAAGACGTGATGCTCACAGACCAGGAACGTACACTGATCTGCAAACAACTTGATGCCACACCAGAAGTACCCATCCAACAGGTGTACTACCAGCAGTGGGATCACGGGCAGGTCTTGGCAAGTTTAAGCAGCTACTACCGTATGTCAAAGACACCTACGTGTGTCAGCCGTGGACCTAAAACCACCGCTGTGCGTGTGAGTAAAACACCGCGGACAACCCCGCCACAGCTTGTTGCGACCAAACCGTATCAAACCCTGGTGTGGGATATCACCACACTGCCACTTCTTACACGAGGGCACAATACGTATCTGCACTGTGTTGTGGACCTGTATTCACGCGCCATCGTCGGATGGGGTATTGATGACCAGCCCAACACCACTGTCGCCGAAGAAATCTTCACCCAGATCATCGCCACTGCTACCAAACAAGGCCATCAGGTTGAAATGATCCATTCCGATAACGGGACTTCAATGAAATCAAGAAAAATGCAGCAATTCTGCCAAACCCATGGCATTGTTCGATCACATTCACGCCCACGCATCAGTGACGATAACCCCCACGTGGAATCATCCTTTGCCACCTTGAAAAACGATCCCACCTACCCGAAAGTTTTCGAGGATAAAAACCACGCCCGAAACTGGATACGCACCTGGGTAGACTACTACAACACCACACGCGCGCATTCAGCACTCGAGTTTTTCACCCCACACCAAATACTAACCAACACCTGGAAAGGAACCTGGGCAATACGCAACTCCGCCAAACAACGGCTCTACGAACAAAACCCCACACGATTTAGACACCAACGCCCACGCGTACGCACGCCTGAACCTGAGGTCTACTTCAATCTCACCAACACCCCCGAGCACCAAGGAAACACAACCCTCATCAACGAATTAATGCAATAACACACACCTACAAAACACCCCCAACTACCCCCAATTTTCACAAGTAATTGACAATAAGCGAGGCTGTGCGCCACTACTGTGTTCAGCCAATTCAGTGCCGCTAGTGGGGCGCGGGAAAAGCCATCGTGCGCCCACCCAACCAATTAGCGTGAATGTTGCCATCCATAAGGGGTTGTACAACTGGTGATTACCCGAACCTGTAAAAGCCAGCGCAACCACGACAGATGCAGCAACCACGAACTGCTTGACATAGCGCGATGAAGAAAAAGTACCCACCAGGCTCAGCACGCTGGCGTAATACCACGGCAAGGTCACGGCATTGAACGTAAACATCACCATATACATCACGGTGGTGCCAATGATTGGTCGAGAACGGAAAAACCACCAGCAGGCCACAAAACCACCGGCCATGACAAGCATGGACAGCTTCCTAGTCACCGCGACTACGTCGTTAAAGGGGAATGGGTTGAAAAAAATCTTGCCGAAATTTGCAATATGCCCAGCAACAAAAGAGGGGAATGACAAAGGATTAATGACTTTTGTATTACCCGTTAACGCCGCAATCCAACCCCAGGAAGCACCCGAGACCGATGTAATCAGGGCAACAATCGCCACCGTTAATACGGCACCGCCGATCGCAGCAACGAAAAACGCCACCCATTTCTGTGCTGGAGTTGGGGCTTTATTCACCCAAATCCACACCACAAAAGGTAAACAAAACGCAGCCGTAGCCTTCAAGGACATCGCAACTGCGATCAGCGCAATGCCGAAGAAGAATTCGCCTCCATTTCGCGAACGAAGAGCAAGCCACAGCCCGATCGAGACTAACCCCACCATCACTGATTCGTTGTGCATGCCGCCAACCATGTGAATGATCATCACGGGATTGGCTACCCCCAGCCACAGCGCGAAACCCGGATCGGCACCCAATTGCTGTGCAATCTTGGGCACCGCCCATATGATGGCGGCGAAACCGAGCAGACTGATCAGCTTGAATACGTATGTTCCGGCTAAGACGTTGTCGCCGACAACACGGGTGACCCCCTCACCGATCCACAGGTGAAGTGGCCCGTAGGGGGTAGTAGTGTTACGCCAATCGTGGGAAACCTCAAACAAAATAGCATTCGGGTTCGCTGAGGGTCCTTGGGTGTAAGCGTCAAAGCCGTCCCTGAGCAAACTTCCCTGCATGAGGTAGGAATACACGTCGCGCGACATCATGGGTGCGGCGGCGGCGAGCGGTGCAAGCCACCACGGCACAATTCGGCGCACCACGGCAACATCAGCGTGGGCTTTACCCAGCAGCAGCCACGCAATGACAAGGGTGGTTGTGCCCACCCATAACGTTACGTTCGACAACGCCGCACCGTGGCCGAAGCTTAAGAATTCAAGCCCGAACCATTCCAGGGCGCTGCCGCGTTTTTGCAGAGACCCCCCGCCGAAGGACCCTAAAAACATCAGAGTGGTCGCACATAACCCCAGCTTGAAGCTTATCGACGCCCAATCGCGGTCCCGAGAATCCACCGGCCGCGCACCATTACACTCAGTTACTACAGCCACCGGGCGGTCGCCTTCAACGCCAAACGTTCCAGCAGTGCATAAGTGTCGGAATCAATAGTCGCCCGAGACAAATGCTCCAGACCTGCTGCGGTTAAAGCAGAAATCTGCTCCTCAATAGCATCATGAGCACCCGTTGCGCGGATAGCAGCCGTAAGCTCAGCAATCTCTTGCGGATCTGTAACATTGCCCACCCCTTGGCGGATCAGCTGCGCAGTAGGGGCGTCGGCAAGCTTCAAAGCAGTCGAGAGCAATACCGTACGCTTGCCCTCCCGTAAATCATCACCCGCAGGTTTACCCGTGATGGCCGGATCACCGAAAACCCCCAACTGATCATCACGCAACTGAAACGCTACACCAATATCCGTGCCAAAAGCACGCAACGCAGAAATCAACTCCTCGTCAGCACCGCCTAACGCGGCACCAATATGCAACGGACGTTCAATCGTATACGCCGCCGTTTTAAAACGATTCACATTATGTGCCAACTCCACATCCTCACTACCGGAAGCCTCCAACGTGATATCCAGCAACTGCCCGCCAATAACCTCCGTGCGCATCCCGCGCCACGCCGGCAACGCCCGCTGAATACCAGCAGCAGAAATCCCAGAACCATGGAACAAATCATCAGCCCACACCAGAGCCAAATCGCCGACCAAAATCGCCACCGAATGACCAAAATGCCCACTATGGCCCATCCACTTGCGATCCACATGACGCGCCTCAGCAACCCTGTGCACAGTAGGATGACCGCGTCTGGTGTCAGAAGAATCAATAATGTCATCGTGAATCAGCGCGCAGGCCTGAATCAGCTCCAAAGACGACACAGCGCGCAACACCGCCTCAGAATCCTCTACACCCGAACGTTCACCCCCAGCGGCAATGAAACCAGCCCACGCAAACAACGGGCGGATTCGCTTCCCCCCGCTTAAAACATAATTCTCTAACAGCTCCACGGCGCGCGACACAGGAGCACCAATACGGGCAATATCATCACGCTGCGCAGAGAAAAACTCCTGCACATGCTGCTCAACCAGCGCTGGAATAGCTTCAGCCTGCAACGGTTTCGTCACTTTAAGACAAGTCCTCACACTCAAAAGGGAAAAAGGGGTGAAACAAAATACCCCAAGCTAGTCGGCCATATTCTGTCCACGAGGGAAAATAAATAGAAATTTCGGGGCACGAAAGTCCCAGAAACCTAACTCTAACTTCTAAGATACCTAGGCATGGCAGCAACACCTACCCCCGCACGATACCAACGAGCAATCACCGACGTAATCACCGCCCCCGCCCCCGGAAGAATCCCCTTCTCCGTCGAATTCATGCCCCCACGCACCGACGAAGCAGAAGCCCGCCTATGGAAAGCTGCCGAAGTATTCCACGACCTCGGCGCAGCATTCGTCTCCGTCACCTACGGTGCAGGCGGATCCTCTCGCGACCGCACCCTCCGTATTGCCCACGAACTCGCGCACCACCCACTGACCACCCTCGTCCACCTCACCCTCGTCGGACACACCGAAGCCGAACTCATCGAAATCCTCCAAGGCTACGCCTCAGCAGGACTCAGCAACCTGCTCGCTCTACGCGGCGACCCACCAGGAGGCGACCCACTCGGCGACTGGACCAAAATCGACGGCGGATACGAATACGCTGAACAGCTCATCCGACTGACCAAAAACCTCCCCGAAACGCAACACTTCCAAGTCGGCATCGCATCCTTCCCCGAAGGGCACTACCGCGCACCCACACTTGAAGCCGACACCGAATTCACCCTCAACAAGCTGCGCGCCGGGGCGGAATTTTCCATCACCCAAATGTTCTTCGACATCGACTACTACCTGCGACTGCGCGATAGGCTGGCCGCTGCCGACCCAGAACACGGCACCAAGCCAATCATCCCAGGTATTATGCCAATCACAAGCCTGCGTTCCGTACGCCGTCAAATCGAACTCTCCGGCGCGTACCTACCACCAGCACTCGAAGAACGCCTCGTGAAAGCCGCCGGTGGAAACGAAGAAGCCAACCGTGATGAAATCCGAAAAGTAGGCATTGAAGAATCCACCATCATGGCCGAACGCCTCATCGCCGAAGGTGTGCCCGACCTTCACTTCATGACGCTTAACTTCGCCCGCGCAACCCAAGAAGTCCTCCACAACCTCGGAATGGCCCCAGCCTGGGGGCCAGAACTCGGCCACGACGCCGTGCGCTAAAACAACGCTACAACCGCAATCGGAAAGCGCAACAAAGTTGAGAAAAACTCACGCCCTCAGCTGGTTACACGCAAGGACTATCCTGCTACCAGTTGGGGGCGTCGACAAGTATAAGGCAACTCAGCGCCCACGCCTATGGGCACGACGATGCAGTCGCGTGCAAAATAGCAAAAGGACGCTCATCGCCAGCAAACAACATTTGGCGAACAAAATCCTCAAAACCAAACCGACGATACAAACGAAACGCACCATTATCCTCCCCAGCAACCTCAGGGGTGGACAGCAAAATATGCTCCGACTGCGACTTCGCAATCAAGCTAGACAGTAGCTGAGTACCGATACCCTTGCCCTGCGCCTGCGGGCTGACATGAATCTCAGTCACTGAAAAATACTGACTCAAAATATTAAGCTGCCTCGGTGAAGCACCCCCCTGAAGTCGCAACGCACGCCGCACCTCCCGATCCCACCAATGCTCAGGCCTCCCCAGATAGCCATAAGCAACACCAAGAATATGCGTGTTGTTATGCGCAAGCACAGCGTGAAAATTCTTCTCCATCACCGCCGCGCGCCAAGCAGTAATCCGACTGTTTTTCATCGCAGGGTCGTAGCCCATCGCCTTGATATACACATCCACCAATGAAGGACACAGCACAGAAAACTCGTGGGGACTCAGGCTTTGGTAATAAACAGTCACATAAACAATCGAACCACGTTTAACCCGCGATTGCGAAGAGTAGCGCACAAAACACAAACGCACCCATCTCACACGTTCTGCACAAGGCCCACACTCGGAGCCGTTAAGGTGCCTATATTTGCTGGACAACCCCACAGCTTCAAACAACTGTTCTATAATAGGGGTAGGTCATGTTCGAGGCATTTTCTACACTTCACAACTAAAAAGCGACCAGGAAAACTACGCACCACATTCGGCACACGGTCAAGAGCACCAGCTCTGTGGACTACCCACGGTGCAGGCGCACAAATAGGAAAGAAAGGAGCGTCACATCATGAACACCGTTGTTTCTGCTACTACCCGTTTTGCCACCCGCAACAACGCAAGCGGCCAGTACATGCACCGCGCCCACTGGCTCATCGCGGAAGCCGTCACATACCGCAAACAACAACGCTACGATCTAGCACTCGATTCCGCCTATCAAGCAGCATTGCGTACAGCAGCCGCAGCTGTGGCACTGAGTCCTGTTGCGCGCCGGGTACGCAAACCAGCTTCGGCATGGGCGCAGCTGCGTCTCGTGGGCAAGGATGCTGCAGTGTGGGCGGATAAATGTGAGAAATATTCCAAACTTCGCTCCCACGCCCTTTCGGGGATTACAACAGATATAGATGTTGCACAGGTAGATGCACTGATCAACCTCGTTTCTGAGTTTATTGATGCAGTGGAGACACAGTCTGGCAGTTCCCCTGCCGCAGCCTAGGCTGATATTTTCTGCCCTCGTTGGTCAAGTGGGGAACTTTCCTACTACGCTTGACGTTAGATGAAGTAGAACAACCTTTTTCTAAGTGTGAAGTACCGTCACCAGCTGCAGAAGTGTTATATTTCGGCAGTGTTGTCACCCGCTAGTATTGTGTGGGTGGCGGTAATTTACGCCGACACTGTAGTTACGCGGATCCAGGGAGGAATAGTGGCACTTTCCGAACATGAGCAGAAGATGCTTCGGGAAATTGAGCAGTCGTTGCTGGCGGAAGACCCGCAGTTTGGCAAGTCTGTTGCGGCCGAAAGCTTCGGGGGCTCGCAAGGTGGTGTTACCTTGCGGGGGATTGCTGTTATTGTGATCGGCTTGGTTTTGCTCGTTGGCGGTGTGGCTATGAGCCAAATTTCGCTCTGGCTTGTCGCGGTCAGTGTCTTAGGTTTCATGGTGATGGTTGCTGGTGGCATGTGGATGCTGCGCAGTGGCGGTAAATCTCCAGTGTCCGTAACTAGCAGCCACCGTACAGGTTCGACTTCCCAAGGAAAGCTGGGGGAGCGGATGGAAGATAACTTCCGACGCCGTTTTGAAAACTAATCCTTAGACCAACATTTCCCCCATGCTTTCCATCATCTGAGGCGAAGAAAGTAGGGGGAAATAATAAAGGCACCGTAGATCTGCCGTGATTTACGGTGCCTTTATGTAATTGTGAATCGGGACGCTTGGCGTATCGCCTAACGTGGGCGACGCTCGCAGCCTACGCCGTCACCATCGCGATCGAGCCTGCTATGGAAACCAGCTTCGTGGCTACGAATCGGGCGGCCAAGTGCACGCCAGACCTCACGGCAATTACGGTAGTAAGCCTGAGGTGCAGGTTGCGGGGCAGGAGGTGGGGTGACCGCACGTGCCGCAGGTGCTGGCCGCGGTGCCGGTGGGGCAGGGGGAGCGGGTGGTGCAGGTGGCGCTGGGGGTGCTGGGGGTGCGGGTGGCGCTGGGGGCTGGAAAGGATTCGGGATCAGGCCGTGATGCATAGCCCACTGCACCGCGCCACCAATAGCGGCAATGGTTACTGCGATACCAGCGCCAATGCCAGCGATAGCCCAAGGACTCAGTCCTTGCTCCTGCTGGGCTTCAGTGGTGTCTTGGGCATTAGTGGTGGCATTGTTTTCTGACGTTGTGTGGTTTGCCGCCGTGGTTGTATCTGTGGTGGCAGTATCAGGAGATGCGCCTTGCTGGGAGTCGGTAGAAACAATCGTTGCGGTGGTGGAATCCTGGGCAAAACTGACAGGGGTACCGCTGAATGCGACTGCTAGTGCCGTGGTACATGCGAGGAGAGAAGAACGAACTTTCATCAACAATCCTTTTGGTGTTGCTGCTGATCAGCATGGAATTTTTGGAATGACTTCCTTGTAGAAGTACAGAAAAATTAACACAATATGAGTGCAGATTAGGGCAAAACTAAGTTTTGGTTGAAAATTACCTCATTTTGGGGTGTGTCTTCGGTGGATTTTCTACTGAAAAATCAGTTTTTCTGTGCTTTAAAGGGGGTAAGGCTCAAGAGTGCGGTGCGGTGATGCAGGGGGTTTGGTGGTTGAGTTGAGCACTTGGTGTGGGGGCGGGGGAGGTTTGTAGTGATGGTGGTGGTGAAGGAAATTTGGCGCCAGCGGGTATGGGGGTAAATGAGATGGAATTGCGCAAGCTGGGAGATGAAGAATGTCTGTCAGGGTTCATAGTCACATCCCCCACTTTCCCCCACTGGGGATTCCCCACTTTCCCCCACGGCCGAGAAGGGGGGTGTTGTTGTTATGTACATCTGTTGTGCTTATGAAAGTTGGCGGGGGTAAATAATCGTTTTATAAGCGCAGTTCTTAATGGGTTCCTACTGTGTGTAACCATTAGTGTGGGGCTAAGGAATTGAACAGGATTGGGAAAACTGGGACACAAGGGGTATGGGGGAACATCGGTAATAGAGTGAATAGTGGGGCTATTTTGAGGGAAATCTACTTCTGATGCAAAAAAATTCCCCACCAGAAAAGTGCAGCTTAAGCTATGTTTTTTGGACCAATGTTGGCAGATCTGCTTGGGTGGTGAGTTGAAAGTGGGGAAATGTGGGGTAATGTGGGGGGCGTAGAAAACGGAGGCGGTTGTTCGCTCAGCCGCTTCTGTATCTCACAGTCGTTAAGCAGTTTGAGGGAAGGTGGGTACCGTGACATGTTTCTTGGCACCTACACTCCCAAGCTTGATGACAAAGGTCGCCTAACCCTTCCCGCAAAGTTCCGCGAAGATCTTGCGGGTGGATTAATGGTGACAAAAGGGCAGGATCATTCCCTCGCTGTTTATCCCAAAGACGAGTTCATTCGGCGGGCACGCAAAGCTGCTGAAGTGTCTCGTACCAATCCGGAAGCCCGAGCTTTCATCCGTAACCTCGCTGCGAGTGCGGACGAACAGCGCCCCGACGGCCAAGGACGTATCACATTGTCGGCAGCACACCGTGAATATGCGGGGTTGACCAAAGAATGTGTGGTCATTGGTTCGATGGACTTCCTCGAAATTTGGGATGCTGCCGCGTGGGCGCGATACCAGGAAGAAACTGAAGCGGCTTTTGCAGCCGCCGACGATGACATTCTTGGAGGACTCCTTTAACGCACGGGTGGAGTGCGCGTAAGAACTCCACCGCTGAACCTACAACCGCATAAGAGAAAAGCTATTTAAAGACCACGCATTGTTCTGGTGTACTTCCCCGATATCAGAGCGGCGACCTTCCCAAGAAGCATCACGGTACTTGGTTTTCTTTTCATGCAACACAGGGTTAGTGGTGGGGCTCTATGCGCACTACGCAATTGGGCTATTGGGCTACTGGTGACCCAGCACCAGTAGGGAAGAAGTACATTACGCAATCGCTAAAGTGCGTGAACAACCAGTAAGGAAGAGGGGGACTTCATGGCAGAAAAGTCTTCACACCGGGCAGACCTTCAGGCCAACTTTGGTCATGTTCCCGTTTTACGCGACCGCGTCACCGAACTTTTGGCACCAGCGGTTGAAGAAATGGGCGACCAAGCCGTCATCATCGACGGAACCCTCGGCGCCGGCGGGCACTCTGAATTCTTCCTGAAAAGCTTTCCACAGGCCTACGTCATCGGCCTTGACCGCGATATCAACGCGCTGACCGCAGCACGTGAGCGACTAGCCCCCTTCGGCGATCGATTCGTCGGCTTGCACACCCGCTTCGACCAATTTCTGCCACTCATGCAGGAAGAAGCAGAAAAGGGAAACACTGCTTGCCGTATTGGCATCGAGGTTGGCATCACAGGTGCACTGTTTGATCTAGGTGTGTCGTCCATGCAGCTTGACCAAGTCGATCGTGGCTTTGCCTATCGCGTTGATGCGCCATTGGATATGCGCATGAACGACACCGAGGGGATCACTGCTGCCGATATCCTCAATACTTACTCCCATGGGGACATCGCGCGAATTTTGAAAACTTACGGAGATGAACGATTCGCAGGCAAGATCGCCAGCGCGATTGTGCGCGAGCGTGAGAAACAACCGTTTAGCACCTCCGCGCGTTTGGTCGAACTGCTCTACGCAAACATTCCTGCGGCAACACGCCGTACCGGTGGGCACCCAGCTAAACGCACATTCCAAGCATTGCGTGTGGAAGTCAACCGTGAGCTGGAAGCTATCGAAAATGTCATCCCGCTGATCACCGACCTGTTAGTGCCAGGTGGGCGCGCGGTGTTCATGTCGTACCAGTCTTTGGAAGACAAGATCGTGAAGAAGTTCTTCACTGAATTAACTACCTCGAAAACCCCTGCCGGGTTGCCGATGGATCTGCCCGAGTACGCAGCGAAATTCGAGCTGATTACACGCGGCGCAGAAAAAGCAAACGAGAAAGAAATCGAAGAAAACCCTCGATCAGCCCCCGTGCGGGTCAGGGCTATTCAGGCAAAGAAAGGAGCACGGTAACCCATGAATACAACGCAGCTGCCGCGCACCTATTCCTCCCGTGACTACAGTGGCGATCTGGATCGAAACACTACCCATCGCTCGAGCGTTATCGATGCCACCCGTACGCTACCTTCGCCTGAACGTGCCCGTACCGCAACCCCCACGCGACGAACTGTGGCGGCCCCGAAACGGCGCTTTCAGCACAAAGGTGGATCGAAACAGCAATTCACGTACCGTGGACGCAGGGTTGAACGCCCCAAAGCCGACCGCGGAAAGATTCGCTTCACCATTTTCATCAGCATCATCGTGATGCTCGGCGTGTGTGCAGCAACCCTGCTGTCTGGTGTCTCGACCGACCAGTCGTTCAAAATCTCCACTTTGAAGCACAACGAACAAATGTTGCGCAATCAATTGGAAACCCTCAATAGGGATCTGCAACAAGCATCTGCGACCGCTGAAATTGCACGTCGTGCGCAAGAAATGGGCATGGTTGTACCTGACCAGCCAGGGATCTTGGTGCGCAATGAAAACGGCGACATTGTCGAACAGCGCCCTGCAACCGACGCAACACGCCCTATAGTTGATGTCAATGGGCAACAGATTCGCCCGCGTCTTGTCACGAGCGATCCGAAGCTGACACAAGAAGTTGCGCCGAATCTCAACCCTGTACCGCAGGTGGTCCCCATGGTGCCCAATGTGGCCCCATACCCTGCAAATCACTAAGGCAACACCGGATGATGAGGGCATATTAAGGCCGTGAACCAGAGGAGATCCGACGGGCCGGGACGAGACGAGTACTCGTCCCGGATTCGTCGTAGGGAAGAAAGCTACAAGCAACAGCGCGTAGGACAACTCAAAGCCACCACCGTGCCCGCAGGATCGCCCGCATCACAGCGCAGAGCAGGTGGCGGCGTCGACAAGCCAGTGACGCAAAAAGAAATGATGGCGACAAGGCTGCGTGCAGTTCGCATCCTCGCCCTCTTTTTGTGCGCTGTTCTCATTGGACGCATGGCGTGGGTGCAGTTGGTGTGGGGGCCAGACCTTTCAGAAAAAGCCTCAGTGCAGCGCACCCGTATCTACACTGACCCTGCGCGGCGCGGCGAAATCGTCGACCGTCAAGGCCAGCAACTTGCATTCACCATGCAGGCGCGCTCACTGACAGTCTCGCCGAACGTGTTGCGCAAAGAGCTGCGCTATACCGCAGAAAACGATCTGATCGAAGCAGGCCAGTGGTCGGGAATTCCCGCCGATCAGCGGGAAAACGCGATTGATAAGAAGGTTGAGGGTTACCTAAAGCAGTACGCTGATGAAATCCCGAAAGTGATCGCGGATAAAGGGGCATCAGCGCACGAAGTCAATAGCAAAGACATTTTGGACAAGCTGGAAGCTGATTCCACGTATGCTGTGCTCGTGCGCAATGTTGACCCCGACGTGGCGGTAGAAATTTCGCGCACCTATCACGGCGTCGCCGCCGATCTACAGGACATTCGCCAGTACCCCAATGGTGCAGTTGCCTCAAACGTCATTGGAAAAATCAGCCAAGATGGGCAGGGCCAGTTCGGGTTTGAGGCGTCGAATGATTCCCTGCTTGCCGGTGTGAATGGTCGCTCCACCGCAGATGTATCCGCGTTGGGTCAAGTGATTCCAGGTACCTTGCGTGATCAGGTGCCCGCCACGCACGGCGCAAGCGTGACATTAACCTTGGATCTTGATTTGCAAACTTATGTGCAGCAGCAACTCGAGCAAGCCAAGAGTAATTCAGGGGCGAAACAAGCCAGCGCAGTTGTGCTGGATGTAAAAACTGGTCAGGTTCTTGCAATGGCCAACACCGACGCCATTGACCCCACCGGTGATATTCAACGCCAGCTCGACCGCGGTAAAGAATTTGGTAACCCAACAATTTCAGCCCCGTTTGAACCCGGTTCGGTGGCGAAAATTATCACCGCCGCTGGTGTCATTGAAGATGGCTTAACAACCCCTGACGAGGTGCTTACCGTACCAGGCAGCATTGACATGGCTGGGGTCAACGTGAAGGATGCATGGCCGCACGGCCCCACACCGTTTACCACAACCGGCGTTTTTGGTAAGTCGTCAAACGTGGGTACTTTGATGCTGGCCCAGCGCTTAGGCGAGGAACGTTTCGATCAATTGTTAACCGATTTCGGAGTGGGCCGCCCCACCGGAATTGAGCTCCCATCCGAGTCGGAGGGTTTGCGCCCACGATTCGAGCAATGGTCGGGCGGCACGTTCGCAAACTTGCCTATTGGCCAAGGCATGAGCCTTACCTTGATTCAAATGGCTGGAATTTACCAAGCGTTGGCCAATGGGGGAGAGCGGATTGAACCTCGCATTGTTGCCGAGATGAAAGATTCTACCGGTGAGGTCATTGAGCAGCCGGAGCCTCGCCGCGTCCGGGTGGTGAAGGAATCTACTGCACGGACGGTTATTGATATGTTCCGGGCGGTTGTCCAACAGGATCCTACTGGTGTGCAGCAAGGTACCGGTGCTGGTGCGGCGATTCCTGGTTATCAGATCTCAGGCAAGACGGGTACCGCACAACAGGTGGATCCCAATACTGGGGCGTATTCGCACTCTAATTACTGGATTACTTTTGCAGGCATCGCCCCTGCAGATAACCCACGCTATGCGGTGGCGTTGATGCTGGACCGCCCTGTGCGTGGTGTGCATGGGGAAGGTGGGCAATCGGCTGCGCCGTTGTTCCATGACATTGCTAGTTGGCTGTTGGATCGCGATAACGTTCCATTGAGCCCACCACAAGAAGGGCAACTTATCTTGGAACCGCGCTAAAAGTTTTTGTTTCCTCACTATAAACGCGCTCGTTCATGAGGAGAGTTGGCTGCGTTGCATCCGCGCGACGAGTGCGACGAGTGTGTGCAAAGCGAAGGAAAATGTGAGGGTGCTCATTGTTTGGTGCAGGATGCTTTGCCTGAACTTAACGCCGAGTACACTTCTCTTTTGGTGTGTGGCATTCTTCGTGCATCTTTGGTGTGCGTTGTGTGTTTGATTGTTCGTGTTGTTTCTGTAGTTTTGAGTGTTTCTTATCGCCTTGGAAAGGGGAGTCCTACATGTCCGAAAAAGATGTGGTTTCGAAGCCGAAGATTTCCGAGCTTGCTGCACTTGCGCAAGCAAGGGTTGTCAACGCAGATAGCTTTGATGGGCTGGACTGCTTGATTTCGGCAGTGAGTTTGGACTCCGCTTCCGTAGCACAGGGTGAACTGTTTGCGGCGTTGCCGGGCACTCGGGTGCATGGTGCGCAGTTTGCTGGGGCAACCCAGGCATCGGCAATTCTGACCGATGCGGCAGGTGAGTTGATCTTGGCTGAGGAAGGGGAAACTCGGCCTATTCTTGTGGTCGATAATGTTCGTGCGGTGTTGGGGCTTGTCTCTGCCCGTGTATACAACGATCCGTCGGCGCAGCTGACTGTGCTGGGAGTGACGGGCACGAGTGGCAAGACGACAACGAGCTATCTTCTTGAAGCTGGGCTTTTGGCTGCGGGGAAGTCGGTGGGTTTGATTGGCACGACTGGCACGCGGATTAATCGTCGCTCTATTCCGACGTCGTTGACTACTCCTGAGGCGCCGACGTTGCAGGCGTTGTTTGCTCAAATGGTGTCGGAGGGTGTGACGCATGTGGTGATGGAGGTTTCTTCGCATGCGTTGTCGTTGGGGCGTGTGCAGGGTGTGAAGTTTGATGTGGCTGGTTTTAGTAACTTGTCGCAGGACCATCTGGATTTCCATCCGACGATGGAGGAGTATTTTGAGGCGAAGGCTGCGTTTTTCCGCCCCGGGTCGCCGTTGGCTGCGAAGGCAGCAGTGGTGTGCACTGATGATCAGTGGGGTGTGAAGATGCTTAACGTTGCTGGGGCGGGGGCGAAGGAGTTGTCGACTAAGCATGAGGCTTTTTATGCGGCAACTGATGTGGTCACTGAGCCTACGGGGGCGCAGCGTTTCCGTTTTAATGGCATGACTGTAGCGTTGCCGTTGCCGGGTTTGTTTAATGTGGCGAATGCGTCGTTGGCGTTGGCGATGGCGGATTGTGTTGGCGTTGATCTTGAGTTGATGATTGCTGGGCTTGCCGACGTCGGTGTGCCCGGTCGTATGGAGCGCATCGATGCGGGCCAGGATTTCTTGGCTGTGGTGGATTATGCGCATAAGCCTGCTGCTGTTGCTGCGGTGTTGGATACGGTTCGGGCGCAGGTTCCTGGCCGGGTTGCTGTGGTGATTGGCTGCGGTGGTGACCGTGATGCGTCGAAGCGTCCGATTATGGGTGCTGAGGCTGCTCAGCGTGCTGATTTTGTGGTGGTCACTGATGATAATCCGCGTTCGGAGGATCCGGCTGCTATCCGCCAGGCGGTGTTGGAGGGGGCGCGGTCGCAGGATTCAGATGCCGAGGTGGTTGAGATTGGTGATCGTCGTGAGGCGATTCGTGCGGCGATTGCGTGGGCGAAGCGTGGCGACGTCGTGGTGGTTGCTGGCAAAGGTCATGAGGTTGGGCAGTTGATTGCTGGTGTGAATCATCATTTTGATGATCGCGAAGAGGTGCGGGCTGCTTTAGAGCAGCAAAAGGCACAAGATTAGAAGACGAAAACGAGAAGGTATCGAGCAATGATTGCATTGACGTTGGCGCAGGTCGCCCAAGCTGTGGGGGGTCGAGTTGACCATGGCACGGGTGATGAATTGATCACCGGTGGGGTTGAGTTTGATTCCCGTAAAGTTGGGCACGGGGATTTATTTGTTGCTATTCCTGGTGCTCGGGTGGATGGCCATGATTTTGCGCAGCGTGCTTGTGATCAGGGGGCGGTTGGTGTGCTGGCCGCGCGTCCTGTTGGTGTTCCTGCGGTGATTGTTCCGCCTGCGCCGGATGAGCTTGGTTCGGGGAATTCCTATGCTACGGAGCATGATTCGGATGGCAGTGTTGCGGCTGTAATTTTTGCTTTGGGTAGGCTGGCGCGTGCTGTGCTCGATCGTTTGGATGCACTGACTGTTATTGGTGTGACTGGTTCGGCGGGGAAGACCTCGACGAAGGATATTGTGGCAACGTTGTGTTCGCAGCAAGGGCCGACGATTGCACCGCCGGGGAGTTTTAATAACGAGATTGGTCATCCTTATACTGCGTTGCAGTGTGATGAGGAGACTGAGTTTTTAGTGGCGGAAATGAGTGCTCGTGGTATTGGTCATGTGGCACATTTGGCCACGATTGCGCCTCCGCAGATTGGTGTGGTGCTCAATGTGGGTACTGCCCATGTGGGGGAGTTTGGTTCGCAGGAAAATATTGCGGTGGCGAAGGGCGAGTTGGTGGAGGCTTTGCCTGCTTCTGGTGTGGCTGTGCTGAATGCCGATGATCCTTTTGTTGCGGCGATGGCTAGTCGTACGCGTGCTCGGGTGTGTCGTTTTTCTGCTCGCGGGCCTGCGGATGTGTGGGCGAGTGATATCAGTGTTGATGCGTTGTCGCGCCCGCGGTTTGTTCTTCATGCAGGTGAGCATGAGGCTGAGGTGCAGTTGCAGATTTTTGGTCTGCATCAGGTGTCTAATGCTGTGGCGGCTGCTGCTGCTGCGTTGGCTGCTGGTGTTGAGTTTTCTGATGCAGCTACGAGATTGTGTGAGCATCGTTCGGCGAGTGCGCATCGCATGGATGTGCGTACCCGTGAGCATGACCAGGTTGTTGTGATTGATGATTCGTATAATGCGAATCCGGAGTCGATGCGGGCGGGGCTGCGTTCGTTGGTGGCGATGAAAAAACCGGAAGCCCATGCGATTGCCGTGTTGGGGCCGATGAGTGAGCTGGGTGAGAATGCGGCGGAAGATCACGCCGAGATTGCTCGTTTTGCCCATGAGATCGGGGTGAGTTCGCTTATTGTGGTAGGGGACAACCCCAACAGTTTAGCGGTTGTTGAAGCAGCTTCGCAGTGTGGTGTGCCGACTTTTTCGGTGTCCGATACTACTGAGGCTGCGCGCATTGCCCAGCAGATTATTGAAGCTGGGGATGTGGTGTTGGTGAAAGCCTCGAATGCTTTCCGTTTGTGGACAGTAGCCGAGGCTGTTCTTGCTGGAAACCCCAGTGAGGAGAGGAAGTCGCACGCTGATGGTGCTGAGGGTGATTCTCAGTCGCTATCATGTGCGTGTGTTGGAGAAAAGACAGTGACGAATAGTTCTTTAAGCGGTAACCGAAAGCAGGATGCGTAAGCCATGACCCAGATGATTCTCGCCGGGGCAATTGGCCTTTTGGTATCCATTTTTATTACTCCTGTTTTGATTCGGAAGTTTAGTGCTGTCGGTTTAGGTCAGGAGATTCGTGAAGAGGGTTTGAAGTCGCACTTTAAAAAGCGTGGCACCCCAACGATGGGTGGCATTGCCATTCTTATTGCGATCACCGTGTCGTATGTTGCTACCTCGATTTATGGTGAGGTAACTAACTTGGGTGGTTTTACTGCCTCGGGTTTGTTGGTACTGGGTTTGACGCTTGGCTTGGGTGGTTTGGGCTTTGCCGATGACTTTATCAAGCTGTACATGGGTCGAAATTTGGGTCTGAATAAGAAGGCGAAGTTGATCGGCCAGTTGGCTATTTCTTTGGCTTTCGGCGGGTTGATCTTGTTGTTTCCCAATCAGGATGGCTTAACCCCTGGCTCGACTCATTTGAGTTTCTTGCGTGATCTTGACACCGTTGATCTTGCTTTTGGGGGTGGGGTTATTGGCATTATTTTGTTCCTGGTGTTCATGTACATCCTCATTTCGGCGTGGTCTAATGCGGTGAATTTGACTGATGGGCTTGATGGTTTGGCTGCCGGTGCGACTGCTTTTGTGTTGGGTGCTTATGGTGCGTTGGCGTTTTGGCAGTTTAGGAATTCCTGTACTCAGGTTGCTGTTCCAGGTTGTTACGATGTGCGTGATCCGCTGGATTTGGCTATTTTGTCGGCTGCTGGTTTGGGCGCGTGCGTGGGCTTTTTATGGTGGAATGCGGCTCCGGCGAAGATTTTTATGGGGGATACCGGTTCGCTTGCGCTGGGTGGTTTGGTTGCTGGTTTGTCGGTGGCAAGTCGCACTGAGCTGCTGATGGTTATTGTTGGTGCGCTGTTTGTGATCGAGGCTGCGTCTGTAGTAATTCAGGTGGCGGGTTATAAGGCGAAGAAGATTCGTATTTTCCGGATGGCTCCGTTCCATCACCACTTTGAGGCTGGGGGTTGGGCTGAGACGACGGTGGTTGTTCGTTTCTGGCTGATCGCAGGTGTTGCTGCGCTGTTGGGTGTGGCGATTTTCTATGGTGAGTGGCTGAGCTACGGAGGGATCTAGAGCTGATGAATCTTGAGGGAAAGATTCTGGTTGCCGGTGCTGGTATTTCCGGTGTGGGCGTTGCCCAGATGCTGGTTAATCTTGGCGCGGATGTCACCGTGGTTGATGGGAATGAAACAGCACTCGCGCGTGCCTGTGAGGTTACGGGTGCTCGTGGCATCTCGCTTGTCGACGCCATGGCAACGCTTGCTGATTTCTCACTGGTGGTTACCTCTCCTGGTTGGCGCCCGTCGACGCCGCTTCTAGTGGAAGCTGCTGCCTGTGGCATTGAGGTGGTTGGTGACGTTGAGTTGTGTTACCGCCTTGATTGCGCGGAGGTGTTTGGGCCGAAGCGTACGTGGATGGTCATTACCGGCACGAATGGTAAGACGACGACGACTGCGATGCTTGCGGCGATGATGGTGCAGTCTGGTGCGCAGGCGTTGGCGGTGGGCAATATTGGTGTGTCGGTGGCTGAGGCTTTGCAGCGTGGCACAAAGTGTTCGGGTGATCCGGATGATGCGTTGGATGCCGATACTCGTGTGGATGTGTTGGTGGCTGAGCTGTCGAGTTTCCAACTTCACTGGTCTTCGCAACTTCGCCCAGATGTGGGTGTATTGCTGAACCTTGCCGAGGATCATATTGATTGGCATGGGTCGATGGAGGAGTATGCCACGGCGAAGGCGAAGGTGCTGAAAGCCCCTATTGCTATTGCTGGGATTGACGATGAGTATGTGCGCCGTTTCCTCACGCCGGACACCATTAGTTTTACTCTGAATCCGCCGACGCAGGGTCAGCTGGGGATTTCTCAGGGCCATGTGGTTGATTGCGCGTTTGGCACTGACTATGTGTTGGCTTCGTGCGAGGGTATTCAACCTCCTGGTCCTGCGGGTCTGTATGATGCGTTGGCTGCGGCTGCTGCTGCGCGCGCGCAAGGGGTATCCGCTGAGGATATTGCTGCGGCGTTGGCGTCTTTTACGGTTGCTGGTCATCGCGGTCAGATTGTGGCGCAGGCGAATGGTGTGATTGCCATTGATAACTCTAAGGCGACGAATCCACATGCTGCTGATTCTGCGCTTGCTGGTCATGAATCGGTGGTGTGGGTTGCCGGTGGGCAGCTGAAAGGTGCCGAAGTATCGGACCTGGTGGCTAAGCATGCTCAGCGTCTCAAAGCTGTTGGTCTGCTTGGTGTTGATCGGGAGGTGATTGCTCGCGCCGTCGACAAGCATGCTCCTCATGCGAAGGTGATGGTCACAGACAGCACTGACCCAGTTGCTGCGATGGATGAAGTGTGTGCGTGGGCTGCCGCTGAGGCTGTGGCGGGGGATGCCATCGTTCTTGCGCCTGCTGCTGCTAGTTTGGATATGTATACCGGCATGGGGCAGCGTGGCGAGCTCTTCACCGAAGCAATATCCAAGTATCTTGGGTAAAAGATGCGCACTATCGGCGAGTGGTGCACAGTGCGCCTGTCGCGGGTAGCATCGCGGCAAGGTGTGTTCGCCTTCGCTGGTTTTGGGTTTGCGTCATGCGCCCTTGTGAATGTTCGACCAATGAGATGAGGATTAGACGATGACAGCGCGAACACCTGCAAGCGGACAACCTCAGTCTCGTAGTCTGCCGGAATCTCAGCTTCGCACGAAGAACACTCAGGGCAGTGGTGGCGGTGGTTTTTGGGATGCGCTTTCTGCGCGCCGGAAAGATATTTTCGCCCGCCCATATTTTGACTACTTCAACATTTTGATTGTGGTGTTCATGCTGGCCGCGTTCGGCGTGGTTATGGTGACCAGCGCGTCGATGTCGTGGTCGGTGACTGAAAATGGCAGTGTGTGGGCATTTCCTGTGCGCCAGGCCGTTTTAGTGTGTTTGGGTTTGGTGGCCATGTGGATGGCGATGCGGATGCGCCCCCAAACTGTGCGCAAACTCAGCTGGGCACTCCTTATTGTGTCGATTGTGCTGTTGATTGCGGTGCTGATTCCTGGTGTGGGTACAGGCATGGAGGAAAAAGGCTCGCAGTCGTGGATTGTGGTTGGCCCGCTTCGTCTCCAGCCATCTGAGATTGCTCGTGTCGCTATTGCGGTGTGGGGTTCGTCCCACCTCGCTGGTCATAAGCCTGAGTTTAAGAGTTGGAAATCTCCATTTTCTTCCTTCTGTCTCGTTGCTTTAACCATGACGTTGCTGATTCTGGCCGAAGCTGACGTGGGTATGGCGCTGACCTTCTTGATGGTTGTGATCTTCCTGCTGTTTTTCGCCGGCATTAATGTGCGCATCATCGGTCTTATCGCTGGTTGTATTACGGTGGGTTTGGCGTCGTTGATTTTTTCCGGCTCCTTCCGTTCGCACCGCTTTAGCGTGTATTTCGATGCACTATTTGGGCATTTTGAAGACACGAAAGACACTGCTTTCCAGTCGTATCAGGGTTTCCTTTCGCTTGCCGACGGGCACCTCACCGGTGTGGGCATTGGCCAGTCCCGCGCGAAGTGGTTCTATCTTCCTGAAGCAAAAAATGACTTTATTTTCGCTGTGATTGGTGAGGAACTTGGTCTTGTGGGTGGTGCGATCGTGATCGCTTTGTTCGCATGGCTAGGTTATGTCGGTTTCCGCGTGGCTATGCGCAGCGAAAATCAGTTCCTCGGTTTGCTTGCCGCGACTCTCACCTCAGGTATTGTGGTGCAGGCTTTTGTGAACATGGGCTATGTCATTGGTTTGCTTCCAGTCACTGGTATCCAGCTTCCACTGATTTCTTATGGTGGTACGTCTGCGGTGATTACGTTGGCGGCGATGGGCTTGTTGGCTAACTGTGCCCGCCACGAACCCGAGGCGATTTCGGCGATGCAGGCGTATGGTCGCCCAGCGTTTGAAACGCTGCTGTTGTTGCCGGAACCAACCTTGGAGGGGTTGGAATCTCCTGCGAAGGTGGGGCTGCGTCCGCGTCAGCGCAGCAATGAGGAGGCTCATGCGCGACCATCCACGGCTCGTGATGTACCTCCAGCATCCCCGCGGGGTGCGGATGCGTATCCTGAGCGTGAGGTCCGCCGTAGTTTGCCGGATCGGCCGAGGGCTGGATATGCGCCGCGGGCTTCACAGCCACGTGCACATGGTGGGTACCGTGGGGGACAGGGAAGTAGCCGGGGCGGTTATGATTCAGGTGGAGTCGACCCCCGTGATTCCCGTGGTGCGCGCGGGCTAGGGCGTAGTACCGGTGGTGAACAATTACCGCGTGGTGGCCAGCGTGGACGTCCCCCACTACGCAAGAAGGGGCCGCGGCGTCGACCGCATCGGCCTTTTTAACAGTGGCCCCACACCCAAGGTGTGGGGCTTGTTCTTCCTCCTACAGGGCGGATTCTTGTGGCGGGGTGGTGCACACATTGAGCTTGTGGGCACAGAAGCTTTTCCATCGATGTGTTGTCCAGGTTGGCTGTTTGTGTACTTTCCCAGATTCCCTGCGAGTTGTTTTTAGATTGTCCCAGCATATTCTCAAAGAATCATGGAATTATGAATGTTTGGGGATTGATTGATAATTACACTTAGAGTTTCAGCACAGCTGTTCAAAATTGACCTGCGGTTTTGTTGGTAGCATGTGCTCTATCTCTAACTGATAATTTGTTCGCTACCAACTCAGTCCGTGCTCAGGTGTTGGAAGTGGTAAAAGTGCTGGAGGGAAATGGGCTAGTCATTTAGGCTCTGTTGCGCGGGAAAGCGCCGCTAAAAGTTTGGGCCCGCCTAAGCGCCATTGCGGATGTGCGCAAGCCCTTTGAATTGGTGGAATCCACCTCGGAAGACAGTGCACAGGCAAGATTTTCCATTTCACTTGGTTGCCAAGACAAGGTGTGCCACTATCTGGGCGGAAGTTTTAGCTAGACTAATAGACACTATGACAAAAAACAGCTTAGACGTCGTTGTCGCTGGCGGCGGCACCGCAGGACATATCGAACCAGCACTTGCGGTAGCTGCTGAACTACGAAAGCGCGGCGCCAATGTGATTGCCCTCGGCACCGCCAAGGGCTTAGAAAAAGACATTGTTCCGGCCCGCGGCTTTGAACTTCAACTCATTAGCCCCGTCCCAGTTCCGCGAAAAATCAATCTTGACCTTTTCAAACTGCCGTTAAGGCTGATAAAAACTATCGGTGAAGCACGGCGGATTTTACGCAACCATAATGCCGATATCCTCATCGGTTTCGGCGGTTACGTATCAGCACCGGGTTATCTGGCGGCACGCAGTCTGGGTATTCCTTTTATTATCCATGAGGCGAATGCCCGCGCAGGTCTTGCCAATAAGCTGGGCGAAAAACTTGGGGGTTTAGGCTTAAATGCTGTTGCAGGTTCCGGTATGCCCGGCAAGGTGGTGGGTATACCGATCCGCACTGGATTGCATAGTGAAGCAGATAAGGCAGCTGCCCGCGAGCGTGGCTTTCAACTCTGGGGTCTTGATCCTAGCCGTCGTACCTTGGTGGTTACTGGTGGGTCCCAGGGAGCGCAGTCGCTGAATGTTGCGGTAGAAAAGAATGCGGACGCGCTGATTGCATCGGGGTGGCAGATCCTGCACGTGTATGGTCCGAAAAATACTGCGCCCACCCCGCGTGAACATCTTCATGCGGTGGCCTATGTGGATGATATGGCTGCTGCCTACCAGGTGGCTGATGTGATTGTGTGTCGTTCCGGCGCAATGACAGTTGCAGAAGTCACCCATGCAGCCGTACCCGCGGTGTATGTTCCGCTGCCGCACGGCAATGGTGAGCAGGGGCTGAATGCTTCAGCTGTGATCAAAGCTGGTGCAGCAGTGCTTGTCGACGACCGGAACATCGCCGACCAGCTTGTTGCGACCGTCGACACGCTCATAGCCGACGACCAGCAGCTAGGACGCATGCGCGAAGCCGCCCGAAACTCAGGAGTAGGCAACGCCGCCGAAACCATCGCCGACATTGTTTTTGACATCACCGACACACACCGAGCAGAAACGGACACACACTCATGAACACACCTTCAGTAGACCTTAGCCGCGTGCATTTGGTGGGCATCGGCGGCGCCGGAATGTCTGGTGTGGCCCGCATTCTTCTCAATCGTGGCGCAACCGTCTCCGGCTCGGATGTGAAAGATTCCCGCCCGCTTCTAGCATTGCGCTCTATGGGTGCGAAGATCGCGGTCGGGCATGCTGCTGAAAACCTGCAGATGACCGGGCAGCTGCCGACGGTAGTCGTCACCAGTTTTGCTGCCATCCCGAAAGATAACCCCGAACTCGTTGCCGCTGCTGAGCACAACATTCCTGTTATTCGCCGCTCCGACCTGCTCGGCGAGTTGATGCTGGGCAGTACCCAAGTACTGATCGCCGGAACGCACGGCAAAACCTCCACCACCTCCATGGCCGTGGTTGCCATGCAAGCTGCGGGAATGGACCCTAGTTTCGCCATTGGTGGGCAGCTGAACAAGGCGGGCACGAACGCTCACCAGGGAACCGGCGGCTGCTTTGTGGCAGAAGCCGACGAATCGGACGCCTCCCTGCTGCGCTACTGCCCAGATATTGCGGTGGTGACCAACATCGAGCCTGATCACCTTGATTTCTTTGAAACACCCGAAGCATATTTCCAAGTGTTCTCCGATTTCGCTGATCGTTTGAGTGAGACCGGCACGCTGATTGTCTGCCTTGATGATGCTAACGCCGCAACGCTCGGTGAGAAGAAGAAAGATCAGCTCAAGGTGCTTGGCTACGGCACTCAAGAGGCCTGCGCGAAGCACCCAGATATTGCCCATACTGTGGTCAGCGACGTGACAGTCGGCGATAAGTTCACCCACGCCACTGTGCAGGTGGGTGGGCATACGGTTCGCCTCGACCTGCACATTCCGGGCATGCACATGGTGCTCAACGCAGCTGCTGCAATTACCGCTGGCGTGGTTGCGGGCGGGGAACTGGATAAACTGGTCGAAGGTGTCTCCGATTTCTCCGGTGTGCGCCGACGCTTTGAATTCTACGGCGAGCATCGTGGCATCGAAGTGTACGACGATTATGCGCATCACCCCACCGAAGTGCAAGCTGTGCTGCGTGCGGCGCGCGAAAAAATCAACGCCCGCGGCACCGGTCGCGTGGTTGTGGTCTTCCAACCGCACCTGTACTCCCGCACCATTGAGTTCCAGCAAGAATTTGCTGATGCACTTTCGCTTGCCGACGCCTGCGTGGTGCTCGATATTTTCGGTGCGCGTGAGAAGCCGGTGGAGGGAGTTGATTCGCGCATCATCACGGAAAAGATGAGCATTGACGCGATCTACGAACCTAATTTCTCCGCTGTCCCTGAAACCGTGGTGGGTCTGGCACAACCTGGTGACCTCGTGCTCACGATGGGCGCTGGATCTGTGACTATGTTGGCGAGCGAAATCATGTTGGCGCTGACACACCACGATGCGAAAAACCAGTAGGCGCTCATGGCAAAAAAGATTGTCATTACCGCGCTGATTTGCGTGCTCGTGGGTGCAGCTGCCTTTGCTGGTGCTTACTTTTACCCGGTGTTGAAGGTTCAGGAAGTTGTTGCCACAGGGCAACAGTCCACCACTGAGGAAGAAATCAACGCTGTGACCGCTGAGCTTGAGGGACAAAACCTTCTGCGGGTCAACACTGAGGAAATCGCTCGTAAAACCAGCGCCCTTCCGTGGGTGGCCAAGGCGAAGGTGAGCACGAAACTGCCGAACCAAGTGGTGATTGACATTCAGGAACACCAGGCAGTGCTGTACGCGCCGCGCGAGGATGGGGATCATCTGATCGATACCAATGGCAAAGTTTTTGTCATTGATCAGCATCCTGAAGGTGCGGTGGCTGTGACCGGCACCCGTGAGGACGACGAACGGATGTATTCCGATATTATTTCTGTTCTTGCCGCCTTGGGGGATCACAATAGGGTCCACATCAAGGAGATCAAGGCGCAGAAAGCAGAAGCGCTTTCACTTGTTCTCCACGATGGCCGGGAAGTGTACTGGGGATCGAAAGAAAATAGTCACGATAAAGCTGTCGCCTTTGGTGTGGCTTTAAGCCGTGGTGAACAACGCCTCGATATTTCTGGGGCTCCTGTGATCGCGGTGCGCTAAGTATTCGATGTGTCATACTCACGCCTGAATACTTTCCTTACTATCCGGTAGGAAGGGTATGCAAGCGTGAGTATTCTTTTTTCTAAGATTGGGGAGGATTAAGGATTTTGCTGGGGGTTGCCGCAAGTTGAAGGAGCTTTCCTGAGAAATAGTGCGGTGCGCAAACAATGTGGGGGCTGAGATTGGTGTGAGTGTACAGCGGTTGTTGGCATGAGTTGGGGCTGGGCTGTGGTGGGCTCCTGTGGTGGGGTGGTTGATAGGGGGGGGGCTATCGTGCGGTTTCCCGGGTGGAGTTGAACTGTGGGGTTGGGTTTAAAGTGGGCGTGAGGGGAGTCGGGGGTAGCGCAACCGACACATGTACATAAGAGAAAACTGTGAAATTGGGCACGTTTTCTTAAGCGTTTGTGTTGGGGAAGGGGGCTATTCTCAGGTGCTGAGGGGTGGAAAAGGGGGGTTCGGGGGCATGAAATAAACGCACGTCAAAAGTCTAAAGTTGAGGTTTAGACTGCCGACACGCCGCCGAAAATGAACCAAAATTTTTCTCAACAGTCGGCCAATATGGAACGTACATAACTTTGAAACCAGTTCACCCCAGTAATCAACAAGGTGGTGTGGTTGCCGTCGCATGGGTTGAGCGGGTTTCAAGCACAAAGTTTTTGGCAAACCTCAAAACGTGGAAAGGCGAGTCTTTCTTTATGACTTCCCCAGATAACTACCTCGCCGTTATCAAGGTTGTAGGCGTCGGTGGTGGCGGCGTCAATGCTGTCAACCGAATGATCGAAGAAGGCCTCAAGGGCGTGGAGTTTATTGCGGTGAATACCGACTCCCAGGCTTTGATGTTCTCCGACGCCGACGTCAAGCTCGACATTGGACGTGAAGCAACCCGTGGCCTCGGCGCTGGCGCAAATCCTGAGGTGGGGCGCCAGTCGGCCGAAGACCACAAGAATGAGATCGAAGAAACCCTCAAGGGTGCCGACATGGTCTTTGTCACCGCAGGTGAAGGCGGTGGCACCGGCACCGGTGCTGCGCCAGTGGTTGCGTCCATTGCGAAGAAGCAAGGCGCACTGACCGTGGGTGTGGTCACTCGCCCATTCAAGTTTGAGGGTCAAAAGCGTACCCGTCAGGCGCTTGAGGGTATTGAAAAGCTGGCTGAGGTGTGCGATACCCTCATCGTGATCCCGAACGATCGCCTGCTGCAGCTCGACACTGACAACCTCACCATGATGGAGGCGTTCCGCGCCGCCGACCAAGTGCTACATAACGGTGTGCAGGGTATTACCGACCTGATCACCATCCCAGGTTTGATCAACGTTGACTTCGCAGACGTGCGCTCCGTCATGTCTGAAGCGGGCTCCGCTTTGATGGGTGTGGGTTCGGCTCGTGGCGAAAACCGTGTGATGGAAGCTGCTCAGCAGGCGATTAACTCCCCGCTGTTGGAGTCCACCATGGAAGGTGCGAAGGGTGTTCTGCTGTCGATTGCGGGTGGATCGGATCTTGGTTTGCATGAAGTGAACTTGGCCGCCTCCATGGTTGAGGAGAAGGCTGACCCTGAGGTGAACCTGATCTTCGGTACCATCTTCGACGATAACCTCGGTGACGAGGTGCGTGTGACTGTGATCGCCACCGGCTTCGATTCCAAGAGCGTTGCGGCTGCACGTCAAAACTCTGCTCCATCTACTCCTGTGGCGTCTGCCACATCGGCACCAACTCCTGCGCCTTCGCACGCGCAGGAAGTAACCCCGGCACCTGCACCTGAGTCTTCTTCCTTGTTCGGTCGCGAAACCGCTGAAGAGTACGATGCTCGTCACCGTCGCAGCGAGTTCCAGCCGAGCTACCGTGAGGAGCGCAACGGTGGGTTGTTTACAAACCGTGAGCAGACCCATCCGCAGCCACAGCAGCACACTCAGGCTCCTTCCGCGCCGCACACTCCTGCGCAGCCAGCAGGCCGCGGCGATGATGATCTGGATGTTCCTGATTTCATGCGCTTCTAGTCGCTGATTTTTCGTCTGTTCCGCTGCCCTGCGTCTTTATGGTGAGGGGAAGTCAACCTAAAAGTTCCAAGGGGAAGTGTGTGAATAGCGCAACTACTCAGTCTCATAACGGCTCGACTCGTCCTGTGCAGCAGGTATTTACCTCCCGCTCAGGCGGTGTGTCGCTGGCCCCCTATGAGTCATTCAATCTCGGCGATCATGTCGGCGATGACCCGGAAGCGGTCGCTAAAAATCGTGCGCGCTTGGCGCGGGTGTTGGGTCTTGACCCATCTCAGCTTGTGTGGATGGAACAGATTCATTCCAATACGGTGAAGGTGGTCGTCGACAAGCAGCAGGGGCCGGTGCCAGCCGCGGATGCGATTGTGACCACAACTCCCGGTTTGGCGTTGTGCGTGCTGGTTGCCGACTGCGTTCCCGTCTTGCTTTGCGACGTCGAAGCCAAGGTCGTTGCCGCCGTCCATGCTGGTCGCATGGGTGCCCGCAACGGGATTGTGCGCGCAACGGTCGAGAAAATGCGTGAACTTGGGGCCAAGCCCCAGTCCATCCATGCCCTGTTGGGTCCCGCAGCATCGGGCCGTCATTATGAGGTGCCGCGTGCCATGGCTGAGGATGTGGAAAAGCACCTTCCCGGTTCAATAACGACCACTGTCAAGGGGACTACGGGTGTTGATGTGCGTGCCGGCTTGGTGCGTCAATTGTTGTCTTTGGGGATTAACGCTATTGATGCTGATCCGCGTTGCACCATTGAAGATTCCACTTTCTTTTCCTACCGCCGCGAAGGCACTACGGGCCGCCAGGCTGGGGTTATTTGGCTCACCGAACAGTAGGAATAGTTTTCAGCTGCGCCGTGAGAAAAGCATAAATGTCTGAGGTAGCTCGGCGGCGGTGATGAACCACACGCCGCACTGCGATGAAACTTAGGTGCGAGTTATTCGCAGATCAGACAGATTGCCTCGTTACACACCAGGCGGATTACCTCGTTACGCACCAGGCGGATTGCCTTCTTACACATCAAGCGAGTGGAAATGACGCAGCGATGCGGTGGGGGTGCGGGTAGAGGGAGGGGAGTTTGAGCGTGTAATTCTGTTGTAGACACCTGGTGTGTAGGGGTAGGGGGTGGGCCGTGGGGTGAATCATTGTGGGGTTTGGATAGGCGTGCACACATCTGACAAACATCTCAGTGTTGGCCTATCAGAATTTTCGTATACTCACATCTTTATTTATTGCGTAGCGTGGCAGCTTAGATGCCACTAGCACTATTGCTTGCAGATACTTTGATCACTTTAGTTTCTGTGTTCAATGATGCACGGCTATTCAAAGTGCGGGGACAGTGAGCGGGTGTGGAAAAAAGACCTCTTTCCCTACAGCATTCGGTTGCATCGCTGGGATCGCGAGTGGGGGAGAAGCGGTGTGAAGGGGTTAGTGGTTTGTGTGCTTCGTTGCGGTCTTCGAGTGGCGGGGAAAGGTCGAAGGGGGAGCAGCAGGTGTGCCATTGTCGGCGTGTCGGGCTTAGATGAAGAAAAATTCATCAAAAATTTTGCACGCGGATTTTCACTAAAATCTTCGGGCAAAAATTGTACAAGTTGACCCTTGTTTTGGTAGCCTGAGCGTTGGTTTTGTTATCAACCTGTAATCTATAAGGGTAGCCTTGATTGTGGATTTCAACATGAAACTACACAAACAAAAACATCACCGTTGCTTCTTTTGGGCGTGTTTGTACGAAACCAACGAAAATCAAAACGATAGTCTGACTTTAGGAAGAGTTTCCCCCTCCCTTGCACAGCGGGTAGAGGAACGCAGTTTCATCTTCGTTCTTGGTGGCCCCACGCAAAGGATTACCGAAGTGTTTCTGAAATCCCCCCTCTATGTTGAAAGGTTTTAGCCTATGTCTTTAGTGAACAAGACCAAGCGATTCTTTGGCCTGGACTCCGAGGCCTATGCCTACGATCACGACGACGCATACTACGATGACGTACCACGCTACGAAGGTACCGCCGCTTATGCACCAGAGCGCTCCTACGAACCAGCGCCTAGCTACAGCGAATACCGTGAAGAGCGCCCAGTGCATCACGAAGCATCTATCGTGACCGTCAAAATTTTCCAAAACAACGATGCAGTCAAGATTGGTGAGCCTTTCCGCGACGGTGACGCAGTAGTCTTCGACCTCTCTGCGCTCCCAGCTGAAGGTGCCAAAGGTATCATCGACTTCGCGGCGGGTCTGTGTTACGCCTTGCGCGGACACATGGTGAAGCTCGACGGCCGCATCTTTGCAATCACTCCAGAAAACTCCGCACTGGAAATCGAACAACTGAAACACGCCGCTAACCTGTACTAATCGCCGACGAACCTTCGTCAACGTCTGCTACAAGTCGCTGCTTGAATACACAACGAAAGCAGCGGTACAGAACACACGAGCGTTCACCAAACAGATGAACACGAGGGTCTTGCACTAAGAGGGTAGATCAGGCGATGGGGATAGGCTTAGTGGGTCACCGTAACCAAGGATAAAGCGCACCGAACGTGCGCCTCCTTGAAAGGTTTCAGTGCGGTGACAAAATATGGAAACATACGGAAACTTTTTCAAACTCCGCTTCGTTGCACTAGTGTGACAGCGGAGTTTTCTTAATATCTAAACACTCAGTGTTAAGCGGAAGGCGTGAATATAAACAGTGGAAACCCTCAAAACCTTTCTAGTCATTGCAATCGATATCTACTTGCTGATCCTGATTGCGCGCATCTTGATCGAAATGATCGTCACTTTCTCCCGTAACTATCAAGCGCCTAGCTGGTTCAACCGACTTGCAGAGTCCATCTTTATCGTCACCGATCCGCCAGTAAAAGCGCTCAGGAAACTGATTCCACCTATTCGGTTGGGTGCGGTCGCGCTCGATGTGTCCATTCTGGTGTTGTTCTTTGCGCTCCAGTTTGGCCGTATCGCAATTATTAATATTCTCTAAGAATCCCCCTGGTGGGTTGGAAGAGCAACAAGTACGTACGCGACAAAAAGTGACATCGCAGAAGAAAAATTTGGTTCTGTCCCAAAAAATGGGGCAGAACTTTTTTTATTCAGGATTGGCGATAAGTCGGAAGCCGTGCACCCCGACTGGCAAAACTGAAAAATTACCCGTTAGGTGCACAAATGCTTCATTGTGAGGCGGTAGTAGACATGACAATTTATTGGTGAAACTACCGCAGTTGCGTGGTGTCAGATGTGCTGATTGTGGCCAAATTGTAACAATTTCGTGATTTTTCGGGTTTTTCCGTCTAGGGTTGTAAGCAATACAGCATCTGCAACCGATCGTTGGGGCACACGCCCTGTGTTAACGGTTGGTAAGAAAAGTGGGTTATTGTATTTTTTGAAAAGCTAGGCCTTGTGCGTTCGTGCGCGCGAGGGTCGTTCAAATCTCGAAGGGAAAACTCCATGCCGCTGACTCCAGCCGATGTGCACAACGTCGCATTCAGCAAGCCGCCAATTGGCAAGCGCGGCTACAATGAGGACGAGGTAGATCAGTTCCTGGATCTGGTTGAGGACACTCTCGCCGAAATTCAGGAAGAGAACGAAGATCTGCGCCAGCAGGTTGAGGAACTGAAGGCAGAACTTGCCCAGTCCCAGTCTCGTTCTACTCCGTCTTCTGCTCCTGCTGCTAAGGGCGTGAACGAAACCGCTATCCGTGCCGAAATTGAGCGCAAGATTAAGGCTGACTACGAGCGCAAGCTTAACGACGCCCGCGCAGATGCCGCTAAGGCTGATGCAGATGCCCGCGCTGCTAAGGCAGAAATCGAAGCAGTGAAGGCTGAGCTGAGCACCGCTAAGGCTGCCGCTTCTTCTGCTGCAGCAGGCCCTGTGGCTGCTGCTTCCGTGGCACCAAGCACTGCTGCTTCTGCTGATACTCATGTTCAGGCTGCTCGTGTTCTTGGTTTGGCGCAGGAAATGGCCGACCGCCTCACCAGCGAAGCGAAGGTTGATTCCAAGTCGATGCTTGATGATGCCCGCGCAGCTGCTGAGAAGCAGGTTGCCGATGCTGAAGCTTCCGCAAAGGCTGCCTTGGAGGATGCACGTGCTCGCGCCGCGAAGCAGGTTGCTGAGGCTTCCGCTACCGCTGACCGTCTGGTTAATGAGGCGAAGGCTAAGTCTGAGCAGACTTTGACCGATGCTCAGGTTCGTGCATCTGCCCAGATTAAGGCTGCTGAGGATAAGGCGAATGCCCTGCAGGCTGATGCTGAGCGTAAGCACACTGAGATCATGGCAACCGTCAAGCAGCAGCAGAATGCTCTTGAGGCTCGTATTGCTGAACTGCGCACCTTCGAGCGCGAGTACCGTACTCGCCTGAAGACTCTGCTGCAGTCCCAGCTCAATGAGTTGGAATCGCGCAGCTCTGCGCTTCCAACCGAAACTGACACCAAGTAATTCTTCACTTCTACTCACGCGCCGCCCTGATGTTTCAGGCGGCGTGTGGGTTATGTGCCAGTCAGGTGTGTTTATCGCGCCGGTCTGTGGCAGATACTGACGTTGTGTTGTGTACTCGTGTTGTATTGTGTGCTCCCCGTTGCGTGCGGGGAGTTTTTTTACATGATCCCCTGAGCAGCGCAAGGGGGTTGTGTGCGGGGGCTTCGAGGTTTCGACAATCCTTTATATGCTGCGCTATACTTTCAAATCACTATGGGCACAGATCCTAGCTATCACTAGGGGAGCCTTCCGGAAGAACGAGCGTGTGTTCATTATGTACAGGCTTTAGTAGAACTGGGCGGGTAAGACCGTTATCTCCTTTAAAAACGAAGAGGGGTGCATATGCACCCAAGCAGGGTGGTACCGCGCCTTTGTGGCGTCCCTGCACACGAACGCAGATTGTGATTGTTTTTAAAGGAGAATTTTTTTATGTCCGATATCGGAAAAGTCTATCCACGTGTGGATATGACTGGGGGTTCGTCGCGTTTCCCTGATATGGAACGTGAGGTTTTGAAGTTTTGGGCTAACGATAAGACGTTCCAGGCTTCGATCGATAATCGTGAAAACGCTGGCGAGTATGTTTTCTACGATGGCCCTCCGTTTGCTAATGGTTTGCCACACTACGGCCACCTGCTGACCGGTTATGTTAAGGACATCATTCCTCGCTACCGCACCATGAAGGGCGACCTTGTGGGTCGCGTTTTCGGTTGGGATTGCCACGGCCTGCCGGCTGAGCTGGAAGCTGAAAAGCAGCTTGGCATCAAAGATAAGGGCGAAATCGAATCGATGGGCTTGGAAAAGTTCAACGAATACTGTGGCACGTCCGTTTTGAAGTACACCGAAGAGTGGAAAGAGTATGTCACCCGCCAGGCACGCTGGGTGGATTTTGAAAACGGCTATAAGACCATGGATCTCAACTTCATGGAGTCTGTAATGTGGGCGTTTAAGACTTTGTACGACAAGGGCCTGATCTACCAGGGATTCAGGGTTTTGCCTTATTCCTGGGCAGAGCACACACCTTTGTCTAATCAGGAAACCCGCTTGGATGATTCTTATAAGATGCGCCAGGACCCAACCTTGACGGTGACCTTGCCAATCACTGGTGTGAAGGAAGGCTCGCAGGCTAACCCTGCGCTGGTTGGTGCTTCCGCTCTTGCGTGGACCACCACGCCGTGGACCTTGCCGTCGAACCTTGCGCTGGCAGTGAACCCTAGTGTGACGTACGCTCAGGTTGAGGTTGGCGAAGGTGGCGTTGAGGAATTTGTGGGCCAGCGTTTCCTGCTTGCTGAAAACCTCGTGCCTTCTTTTGCTAAAGAACTTGGCGAGTACACCGTTGTGTCCACTCACCTCGGTGCTGAGCTGGTTGGTTTGACCTATGAGCCAGTGTTTGGTTACTTCCGTGATCACCCTCATGCTTTCCAGATCTTGGGTGCCGAGTACGTGACCACTGAGGATGGTACCGGTATCGTGCACCAAGCTCCTGCTTTCGGTGAAGACGATATGTTTGTCTGTGAAGCTGCGGGCATCGAGGTCGTGATCCCCGTGGACATGGACGGCAAGTTCACCTCGCTTGTCCCTGAGTACGAAGGCCAGCTGGTTTTCGATGCAAACAAGGACATCATTCGCGATTTGAAGGCTGCGCATCGGGTAGTTCGCCACCAGACCATTGAACACTCCTACCCACACTCGTGGCGTTCCGGTGAGCCGTTGATCTACATGGCTTTGCCTTCGTGGTTCTTGGCGGTGACGAAGTTCCGCGATCGTATGGTTGAGCTGAACCGTGATGAGATCGAGTGGATGCCAGCGCATATTCGCGATGGCCAGTTTGGCAAGTGGCTAGAAGGTGCACGCGACTGGAATATTTCCCGTAACCGCTACTGGGGTTCCCCAATCCCTGTGTGGGTTTCGGACGATGAGAACTACCCACGCGTGGATGTGTACGGTTCTTTGGATGAGCTGGAGCGCGATTTCGGTGTTCGCCCCACCTCCTTGCACCGTCCGTTCATTGATGAGCTGGTGCGTCCGAATCCTGATGACCCAACGGGTAAGTCGATGATGCGTCGCGTGCCTGAGGTGTTGGACTGCTGGTTCGAGTCCGGTTCGATGCCTTTCGCCCAGAAGCACTACCCCTTTGAGAACAAGGAGTGGTTCGATACTCACTCCCCATCGGATTTCATTGTGGAGTACTCCGGCCAGACGCGTGGCTGGTTCTACACCCTGCATGTGCTGGCCACGGCACTGTTTGATCGCCCCGCATACAAGAAGGTTGTCGCGCACGGCATCGTTTTGGGTGATGATGGCCTGAAGATGAGTAAGTCGAAGGGCAACTACCCGAATGTTAATGAGGTTTTTGACCGTGACGGTTCGGATGCGATGCGCTGGTTCTTGATGTCGTCGCCGATTCTGCGTGGCGGTAACCTGATCGTGACTGAGCAGGGTATTCGCGAGGGTGTGCGCCAGGCTTTGCTGCCGATGTGGAATGCGTATTCCTTCCTGCAGCTGTATTCCTCGAAGCCTGCCCAGTGGTCGGTGGAGTCTACTGATGTGCTCGATCGCTACATTCTGGCGAAGCTGCATGATCTGGTTGCGAACACCAATGAGGCGCTGGATAACACCGATATTGCGCGTGCCTGCGATGAAGTGCGTTGGTTCTGTGATGTGCTGACGAACTGGTATGTGCGTCGTTCTCGTGAGCGTTTCTGGGCTGGCGATCAGCAGCATCCTGAGGCTTTCAATACTTTGTACACGGTTTTGGAGACGCTGACTCGTGTGACTGCACCGTTGCTTCCGATGGCTTCTGAGGTGATCTGGCGCGGCTTGACCGGTGAGCGTTCGGTGCACCTTGCTGATTTCCCTTCCGCAGATGCTTATCCTGCCGATGATGCGTTGGTGCGCACCATGGATGAGATTCGTGGTGTGTGTTCGGCGGCGTCGTCGGTACGCAAGGCGCATAAGCTGCGTAACCGTTTGCCGCTGCCGAAGCTGACTGTGGCGTTGCCGGAGTCGGCGCGTTTGGAGGAGTTTGCGGCGATCATTCGCGA
Source organism: Corynebacterium felinum (assembly GCF_030408755.1). Classification (NCBI taxonomy): domain Bacteria; kingdom Bacillati; phylum Actinomycetota; class Actinomycetes; order Mycobacteriales; family Corynebacteriaceae; genus Corynebacterium; species Corynebacterium felinum. The sequence continues at coordinate 2,066,540 of NZ_CP047209.1, read as the reverse complement.
CGAGGTGAATGTGAAGGCCGTGGAGCTGACCGATGATGTTGATTCGGTGGGTCGTTTCGAGGCTGTTGTCAACGCTAAGGTTGCTGGCCCGCGTTTGGGTGGCGATGTGCAGCGCGTGATCAAGGCTGTGAAGATGGGCAATTACGAGCACACTTCGGCTGGCACTGTGCTTGCCGACGGCATTGAGCTGTTGGCGGGCGAGTTCAGCGAGCGTTTGGTTGCGGCTGATCCGAAGTCGACTGCCCAGATTGATGGTGTGGGCGGCTTGGTTGTTCTCGACATGAATGTGACTGAGGAGCTTGAGGCTGAGGGTTGGGCTGCGGATGTGGTTCGTGGAATCCAGGATGCTCGTAAGGCGAGTGGCTTTGAGGTTTCTGACCGCATTAGTGCAACGTTGTCGGTGCCTGCCGATAAGGTTGAGTGGGCACAGCGCCACAAGGACTTCATCGCAGGTGAGGTTTTGGCTACTTTGTTCAGCATCGTTGAGGGTGAAAACTTCGACCACGAAGTGGTCAAGGGTGTAAGCGTTTCGGTAGCGAAGGTCTAAACTCTCAGCACGAGTGGCCGGGTATGTATAACAGCCTGTCATCATCTTTCTCTGTGACTAGGGAAAGCTATGGTGGCAGGCTGTTTTTTTTAGGTGATGGATGGTGTGTATTGTGTGCTGTTCATCGTGCGGTTTCGCCCGTGGGTTTGCTCGGGGAGTCCACGGTGGCGTATACGCCGATGAAGGAGGAGGGAGATGTGGGAGAAAAAATCGCGCCTTGAGCACAGCACATTAAGCGCAGGCTTTGTGGTGCGTGTGTTTTAGGCGCGGTGTGTTTCTAGTGTGAGAGATTGCCGAGCACTGGTGCTGGTGGTGGAGGGGGAAGTGGTGGAAGTTGGAGCAGGCGCGGATCAAAGGGTGGGATTCTCAGATCGATGCGTGGGGGTGGGGTGTAGGTGTCGAGGTGGTGCAAGATGACATCAGCTTGGAACTTGGTGCCTGCTTCGTTGAGGTGGAGCGGGAGGTAGTCGTCGCGTTCGGGCGCGTCGAGCACAGTTTTGATGTAGCGCTGGTTATCGGGGGCGCAGGAGCCGTGGCCTTGGGAACCTGTGAATACATCCACGTATTCTGCGGTCATCAACGGTGCGGTGAGTTCCATGGCTCGGTTGAGTGCGATGTTGTAGGCGCGTTGGTTGCTCGCAGGGAATGCGATGCGTACGGGGAAGCCCCACCGGTTGGTGTCGACGAGGCAGTGCATGTCGTCAGAGCCTACCACTTCGGGGTATCCCACGAGCAGGATGCGGGCGTGAGGTGCCAGTGCTCGTACTCGTGCCATTGATGGGCTGAGCCGGCGGAAGTATTCATCGGGGGTGATGATCGCTGGTGAGCCAAGCAGCCCGTAGTCGCGATACCCGAGCCACGCTTCGTTGCCGCCGATAGTGATGGTCACTACTTTGGTGTTGGGGCCGAGTGCGCCTGCTTGCTCAGCGCGGTCGATGAGCATGGGCATGTTGGAGACGCGGGGTTTTTCGGTGCTGTCTTCGACGATGACGGCACCGGAGCAGGAGAAGTTGGCGAAAGATGTGAATCGTGAGGCTACGCGCACTGGGTAGGAATTGTCGCCGTGGCGGCAGCGTTCTTCTTCGCTGCGGGATTCAAACTGTTCCCTAGTGGTGGGGTTTCCGGCATAGGAGTCGCCTAGTGCCACGTATTCGGCGCCACCTCGTGGGATCTTGTGAATGGGTGGGTGTTGCGTACCCGGTTGAGGGGCTGCGGGTTGGGCAGTGGCATTGGGGAGGGTCACGCAGATCGAGAGTGTAACGGCGGTGGTGAGTGCGCCGATATATTTCTTCATGGATAGTGCGCTCATAAGTATATAAAGATAGCTTAAGTGAAAACCATTCGCCAATATGTATATGTGCAGGTGAAAGCTTTGATTACGGTGGGTTTATGGGTGTGCTTTGTGCAGTAAAGTCTCCTGGTGTGCATGCTTTGAATCTCAGGAGTTTACTTCTACCTCACCTGTATCACGGTGGTTGGGTGAAGGGGGTGTGCTTTATGGTTCATATGTGTGCTCCTCTATGATCACTTGTGTGACCAAGACCTCATCTGATCTGAGTAGATCCCCCCTGCTGCCTGCACTGATTACTGTTGGTTCGGGCTTAAGTTTGTATACCGGTGCAGCGATTGCAGTGGGGCTGTTTGCGGTGTTGCCCCCAGCTATTGTGGCGTGGCTGCGCGTGGCGTTCGCTGGGGCGATCATGGCCGTCTTGTTCCGGCCTAGTTGGGATACGTTTTTTGGTGACAAAATCACGCTCGCCGCTGCCTATGGCGCGTCCATGATTTTCATGAACATCTGCTTTTATAACGCAATCGAGTCGATCCCCTTGGGCACCGCGGTGGCGATCGAGTTTGTCGGCCCCATTGTGGTCGGCGCGCTGACGTCCAAAACACTCAAACACGCTGCGGCTTTGGTGCTTGCGGCTGTGGGGGTGTTGCTGATTTCAGGTGTGCAGTGGACTGATAATGCGGTCGGTGTGCTGTATGCGTTGGGCGCTGCTGCAGGTTGGGGTGTGTATATCTGGGTGGGGTTGAAGTTGTCGCGCCGGGTGGAAAGTCATAAGCAGACGCAGAAACTGTTGGCGGCGGGGTTGCTGTATGGTGCATTTTTCGCGCTGCCGGTGGTGTGGTGGGTGTTTCCCGATAAGGTGGCGATGGACCCAGCAATGGTGGTGGGTTTGGCTGCGGGGTTGGCGGTGTTGTCGACTGTGGTGCCTAGCTCGCTTGACATTATTGCTATGCGCTTGTCGACGCCGTCCCTCTACGCCGTTTTATCGGCACTGATGCCATTGGTGGCTACTGTCTGCGGTGCGGTGATCTTGGGTCAGTTCCTCACAGTGGTGGAGATGGTGGGGGTTGTGGCTGTAATTGTGGCGGTGTTGGTGCGTCGATAAGCGGGTGTAGTGTGTGCTGCGCACCGTCATGTTAGCTAGAATGTTCGATATGTCGAGGCGTTGGGTTTTGCATATTGATATGGATGCGTTTTTCGCATCTGTTGAGCAGCTGACCCGTCCCGCTTTGCGGGGACGCCCAGTTCTTGTGGGGGGAATTTCGGGCCGTGGTGTGGTCGCGGGCGCATCGTATGAGGCGAGGGCTTTGGGGGCGCGTTCAGCGATGCCCATGTTTCAGGCAAAAGCTTTGGTGGGGTTTTCCGGCGTGGTCGTTGCCCCGCGGCATGCGGTGTATGCTGCGGCCTCGCGGAAGGTGTTTGAGCTGGTCAAGCAGGAAGCTGGGGTGATTGAACAGCTCAGTATTGATGAGGCTTTTATGGAGCCTGCGGAGCTCGTTGGGGCCAGTGAGGATCAGGTGCGTGCGTGGGCACAACAGTTGCGTGCAAAGATTCGGCAGCATACCGGTTTGCCCAGTTCGATTGGTTGTGGTGGTGGGAAGCAGGCTGCAAAGATTGGTTCGGGTATGGCAAAACCTGATGGGGTGTACGTGATTCCACCTGAGCGTCAGGCAGAGATTTTAGGCCCATTGCCAGTGCGCAAGTTGTGGGGTGTGGGCCCAGTAGCTGAGGTTAAGCTCGCCCGCGTGGGAGTGGAGACGATTGCTGATTTCGCGGCCCTAGAGCCGCGGGAGGTCGAAAGCGTGCTGGGCAAGGCGGTGGGTGTGGCTTTGTGGGAGGTTGCGCGGGGGAATGATACAAGCCCGGTGATGCCCCGAGCGGAGGCAAAGTCGGTGGGTGCTGAGTACACCTATCCGAAGGATTTGGTGTCGAAGGCACACATGGATCAGGCGATTGAACGGGCGTTTGTCAAGGCGATTGCTCGGTTGCGACGTGATGGCCGGGGTGCGCGTACGGTGAGCGTGAAGCTGAAATTATCGGATTTTCACACGGAGTCGCGTAGTCACAGCTTTGTGTATCCCACGGAAGATGAGCAGGCGTTGCGCCATGCGGTGGGTTTGTTGGTGCGCTACCCCGATGAGGTGGGGCCGATTCGGCTGGTGGGTGTATCTTTTTCTAATTTGGAGTATCCCAGCCAAGAGATGCTGTTTCCGGAGCTGCTGCCGGTCAAACCGGTGGTGGTGAAGGAGGAGGATTATGAAACTGGTGTGCGTAGTGCGCAAACTAGTCATGCTGAGGTGACGGTGGTTGATGATGCAGTGGCGGAGTCGACGTCGTTGGGGCAGTGGTTTTCGACCCAAGATGTGTCCCATCCTGAGTTCGGGCATGGGTGGATTCAGGGCGCGGGGCATGGGATTGTCACGGTGCGTTTTGAAACCCGCGCCTCGGAAAAGAGTTTTATTAAAACGTTTCCGGTGGATGATCCGCTGCTGGAGCCTGCTGATCCTTTGGTAAGTTTGGATTGGCCGGAGGTTTTTGCCACTAGTGACCACGACGAGTAGATGCATTTGGCACAGTAGCTATCTGCAGTGTTGTTTCACACTTTAAGTGGTGTAGTGTATCCGTGTTGTTCGAGGATGCTGATGGTTGTATCACATCGCCCTGAATTGCGAAAAGGATGCGTGACTGTATGCGAACTGTGCCCTATTTCCAGCGAGATGACCTCCGTGTTGTCCTCAAGTGGTGGGATATTGTTATTCTCACCGTGATTTTCTTCGGCAGTGCGATTGTTTCATCGACTATGGCTTTTTTCTCAGCTGCGCCGGATGTTGGTGCTTCGGTGGAGGATTTTGATTCTGCAGCGAATTATTATGCGCTTGCGATCCAGAGTGTGCAGTTGCTCGTGGGAGTAGTGTATTTGTGGTTGCGGCGTTTCGATTTCCGTTTGTGGAAGCTGCATCCCACGTTGAAGGGCACGGTTGTTGCCGTGCTGTTGTTCTTTTTCTTGGGTGTGCTTTTCGACGTCGCCTATTGGTGCGTTGATGTTCTCAGCCGTGCTGAGCCCACAGCTGGGCACGGGATGATTGAACAATCAGGCGGAGTCTTCGGACACCTCGATGTCTCCTTGGTGATTTATTCTCTGTTCAATGGCCTGTATGAGGAATTGTTTTTCCTAGGCATCTGCCTCATGGTCACACCCCGATGGCGGACGGCAGCTTTTGTGTTTTCCCTCGTCATCAGGATTTCGTTCCACACTTATCGGGACTGTTTTCCGCGCTGTGTATTGGGCTCATTGTGGGTGTGGTGTACTTCGTCCTTTTTAACCGAAGCAAGGACAAAAACCTCTATCCCTTTGTCTTAAGCCACGCATTCGCCGACATGTTTGGCCTCGGAGCAGTGGGTTTTCTCGCATCCTTCTAAACCACTAGCGCACTTCTTATCTCCTCTACCCGAAAGCCAACTCGACTCTTTCCTCTCCACCAAACCTCCAAGCGGGGCTGAATGGAGAAAAGGTCGAGTATGCATACCCCAACACCACAACAGTGCTGGACGCAAAACTCTCCGCAGCTTCTCGACCTTTTCTCCCCACAGGCAGAAAACACGTATGCACAGAAGGAATCAGTCGAGTGATCTCTCGGCAGACAACCACCAGATACCTAGGCTCTTAAGCCACGCGCCAACCATCAACTCGACTCTTCTCACCCCAGGGAAGAAAACAAGGCGCGCCACAGCATAAAGGTCGAGTGGGCCCACCAGGAGGCTCTCGAATCCACACCAGGAGGATTCCGAATCAACGAACAACTCGACCTTTCCACCCATCGCGCCGGGGATTGCACGGCAACTGTGTGGAAAAGGTCGAGTTGGTACAACGGGCAGCCACAATCACGCTGTGGCGTGGAGATCTGAGATCACTACTCGACCTTTTCGCGCCAAGAGAAGCGAAATGCTTCGACGCAAGGTGTATCAGTCGAGTGACGGAAAATGAGTGGTGGAAAAGCAACGTGACCAGAAAAGCAAAGCAGGAGCTAAAAAGCTCATTCGATGGAGGGGAAGAAAGCACAAAAGCGCACCCTCGATTAAAGGTGCGCCGTGAAAAATACGAAGTGTTAGAACAACGTGAACGGGCTGATACCTGTTGCAATCGCAATCGCTAACAACACACGCGCCTGCGGAGCACGGAAATACGAAGAACCCACAGCCCCCTTCGACTGCAACGTCGCCCCGCCACCGGCACCACCATAGGTGCCAGACACATCGCCACGAGGAACACGAGTAGTAATCACCACAGGAATGCCCTGATCCAACGCCTTCCCCAAAGCAACAGCCATCGCAGTACCCACATTGCCAGAACCCATCGCCTCAACAACCAGTCCCTGAGCACCAGCGGCGAGGGCGGCGTCGACAAGCGTGCTGGGAGCACCCGGGTATGCGTGAATAATATCGACACGCACATCAGCCAGCGGAACCGGAGCAACAAAATCAGCACGCGTAGGCTCCTCAGGAGCATTCGTAGCAAAAGCCAACTCATCAGTCGTGTGCCACTTCGTTGCGCCACGAACAGGTAAAACCGCATGGCCAAACACAATGAGCACACCAATGTCGCGCGCCGAAGAATCAGCAGCAATCATGATCGCCTCAAACAAATTACCCGGGCCATCAGCCTCAGGATGATCGAAAGGTTTCTGCGAACCCGTAAACACCACAGGGCGGGAATCGCCGTGGAACGTATCCACAGCAATCGCAGACTCCTCCATCGAATCAGTGCCATGCGTGACCACCACTCCCAACACGGAAGGATCATCAAGCGCATCATGGCAAGCGGTGACAATCTCATCGATATCGGCAAACGTCATCGACGAAGAATCCAAACGATTTAATTCGCGGACCTCAATATCCATCTGCTCAAAACGGGGGCGAATAGCCGCAACCAACTCATCACCCGACACAGTAGGGATCAACATGTTCTGGGAGTCATGGGTGCATGAAATAGTTCCACCCGTAGTCAACACCACCACCTTCGGGCGGGCAGCAGAATCATCAGATGAAGGGCTTGCGGAAGAATGTAAGTCGAAAGTCACTGTTTAAGATTGCCACAGAACACCATCACGCACACCCTAAAACACCGAACCTGTCACCACAAAGCACACACGCCCCACATTGAGTAGCACAACTGACTGGAAAACGGGCGTCCATGGAACGCTCATGAGTGCACAAATTTCACGTATCTCAGGGCTCCTAATTTGCCTGAAAGTACAGTTCAGGAGATATGCGCAGGTGTGGTGATGGTGGTGCAGTGAACTGCATGGAATGCCTCAAACAGGACAGGGAGCAAGCAGGTACAGGAAGTGAGACAAAAAGCGCAAAAGTCGCATGTGTTCAAGAATTTGGAAGCATCGACGGAAGTGAACTACGGGTAGGAAAAGCATCGGTAGACAATTAGTGAATGCCAAAGCAAAGATGAAAGAAGGGGCAGAGACAAGTAGCATGGTGGACGAGACACACGGTGCCTATTTGTAGACGACCACGCGTTGCTCACGGTAGGATTGAACGTTCAGTTTGCACATCGTGATTTGTTCGCACACCCGATAGCGAATATTGATCAACGCAGAAACACATAAAAGGAGTAATTCCCTGTGAAGTTTTCCAAGCTGACCGCCACCACGGCAGCAGTTGCAGCAACCATCGTGCTGAGCGCATGCTCCAGCGACGGTGCAAACACCAGCAGCTCAGCAAGCAGCTCTGCAGCTTCTGCAACCCAATCTGCAAACGTTCCCTCGGCTTTGCCCACGGTTGAAGAACTCAACGCGATCCTTGCATTGGCTTCCGACCCTGCGGCACCGATCGAAGAAAAAACCCAAACGGTCCAAGGTGGCGAATCTGCCCCAGAGCTGTTTGAGGTCATGACCCACTCCAAGATCGAATCCGGCGCTAACTTCCAAGTAGTCCAGCCCATCCTGCCTGGCTACACCGCCGACTCGGTGCTGGCAACCGTGAACTTCATCCTCCCTGACCGGGAGGCACAGCCAGCAGAAAACGTGGAGTTTATCTTCGAAAACGGGCGTTGGAAGCTTTCACAGTCGTGGGCGTGTACGTTGATTACCAACACTGTTGCACCTGAGCAAGTTCCACCAATGTGTCACGCTGCACTGGGTAATGAGGTTCCGCCACCTGCTGATGCACCACCAGCAGACGCGCCACCGGCAGATGCTCCTCCGGCTGAAGCACCGCCAGCGGAAGCGCCTCCTGCGGATGCACCAACGCAGTAATGCGTCAGTAGAAGAAAAGTAATCTGCCCCTAGTAGCCACATAGTTTGTGATTACTAGGGGCAGATTGTTATTTCTAACATAGTGCTTTTGAAAATCACCGACTAGGCTATGGGGCATGAAACGATTCAGTGTTATCGCCCTCAGTACGATTGCTGTCCTCGGATTAAGCGCGTGCTCAGCAGATTCCGGTTCCAGCAGTGTTGAATCACAGGCGCCAGACTCCTCACAGGTATCCGCTTTTGTTGAAGAATGTGGAGTACAGCCAGATGGATTCGCGCCCGCACAAGAAGGGCTGCCCGAGGAAAAAGCGCAGAAGGATGTTACAGTTACGCTGAAAACAAATGCCGGTGATATTCCGCTGAATCTTCACGCGGAAAAAACACCCTGCACAACCGCGATCATTGCGCATTTGGCGAAGTCGGGTTTTTATGACAACACCGTATGCCACCGCATTACAACTGAAGGCATTTACGTTCTACAGTGTGGTGACCCCACCGGTACTGGCTCAGGTGGCCCAGGTTTCCGTTTTGCCGACGAATACCCTGTGGGTGAAAAGGCCGATAACCTGTACAAAGCTGGCACCCTAGCCATGGCTAATGCGGGCCCGAACACGAATGGTTCCCAGTTCTTCCTAAACTACAAGGACTCCCCACTGCCCCCGAACTACACTCTCTTTGGTGAGGTGTCGGAAGAAGGCATGGCTGTGTTGAAAGAAATCGGCGCAAAGGGCGCACAGAATAAAGCTGCTGATGGGCCACCACTCGACGAGGTTGTCATTCAAAGCGCCGAAGTGAAATAACAAAGTGAAGTAACAAAACAACCATAACCCCTTGGCAGCACCACGCGTGAAGGAATGAGTATCTTTTCATGCCCGATGCTGCAAGGGGTTTTCGGTGAGGGACTAGCGGAATTCCACGGTGAGGGTGGATTCTTGAACAACATCCACCTCAGAGCTCTCTTCGCCGTACACCACCTGAGTGCTGGTGGCAATCTTGCCGGAAACCGGCAGCGGGGACCCAAGATCCACTTTCAGTTCGCCCTCGGTCGCTGATTCGGTATGCACCACCTTCAGCTGCTTCCCATCAGCATCCAGTGCGCCCAGCGAGGGGCGCTGTGCCACATCCACACCCAACACAACGCTCGTGCTGTCGGCGTCGAAAGATTTCAGGGTGTAAGTAACGGTTTGAAGATAGGTTTGGGCAGCTGCCTGCACCCGCGATTCTACTGTCCACGACGCACCGACACCCACAGCAGCCTCAGGGAAGACCACAGGAAGGCCAGTGAGGGTGAGTAGGTGCTGTTCCACCAACGCCCGCGCATTGTCGGTGGCTTGGGTGGGGGCGGTGAAGTTCACGGAAGAAATCTCACCAGTATCAGAAGCGAACCAACCAAAACCGAAGCCGCGGGCAGTGGCAAGATCCTCATTCAGGCTTTCTTTAGTGGGGGTGACAAATTCTGGGGTGTTGAGCTGAACAAACACACTTCGCGTTGAGGTGGAATTCTCCGCCTTCTTCGTCACCACGGTGGCGGTACTGTGCAGCACCCGCGGTTCAACTGCTTCCGCCTTGAGCGGTGCTGGTGTGTGGCCGGAATCTTTTCTGCGCAGTTCCTGGCTAAACCCGTCGCCGATGAGCACCTCGACGGTGCGGCGATTGTCGATGTCTGCGAATCGAAGAGGAGTTTTCGCCCCTGTGCCTTCATTGATCACGGTGACACGAGGCTGGGCGATTTCTATACCCACCGCTTCCTCAACGGGCACCTGCGGGCTGGAATCATAGTTGCTGCAGCCCGAAAGTCCCAGCATAAGGCTCAAAGTGACGATGGGGATTAGTATGTGGCGGCGTCGAAAAGCGTGCGTGTGTGGCATGTTTTTCTACCTTACCTGCCTGAAGAAAACGGGGCGAGGTGGCGCAAAGGGGTGTTTCTTTGAAAAGATAGGGGACGTGACTGTAACAGACAGGAGAATTACACGAAGATTTGTCCCATTGATGGTGGCTGTCATCGCCGTGGTCGGAATCATCGACCAAGCAACGAAGGCACTCATGCTGAATCTGCTTCAAGACGGCAACATTATTTATGTGATCGGCGACTGGTTCCGCTTCCGGCTTTTGTTTAACCCGGGCGCGGCTTTTTCGATGGGGGAAAACGCAACCTGGCTGTTTACATGCTTCCAGATCGCTTTCTTAAGTGGAGTTTTAATTTATTCGCCGAAGGTGCGGGATCGTTTCACCGCGCTGTCGTTGGCGTTGATCGGTGGCGGGGCATTAGGCAACTTAATTGATAGGTTGTTCCGTGCTCCCGAGTTTTTCATCGGACACGTTGTCGATTTTATTTCTGTGGGCAATTTCGCTGTTTTCAATATTGCGGATGCGGCGATTACTACGGGTGTGGCGCTTTTTATTGTCAGTATGGTGGTTGAGGATTTGCTGCAGCGTCGTGCGCAGGCGAAGGCTGATATCACTGCGGTTTCGCCAGGGGGTGAGAAATGAGGCAGTCGCGGACATTGCCGGTCCCAGAGGGGTTGGCAGGTATGCGGGTGGATGCGGCAGTGTCGAAGCTGTTGGGTATTTCGCGCACGCTTGCAGCAGAGTTGGTTGCTGATGGGGATGTTACTGTCGACGGCCATGTTGTGGGCAAATCTGACAAGCTTGTCGACGGCGCGCTTCTCGACGTCGTCTTGCCCGAGCCGAAAAAGCCACCGATGCCGAAAGAAGAGCTCGTCGAAGGGCTCGACATCCTTTATTCTGACGAAGACGTTATCGCAGTAAACAAGCCTGTAGGTGTGGCAGCGCACCCCACTGTTGGGTGGGAAGGCCCTACTGTTGTCGGCGGGTTGGCGGCAGCTGGGTTTAGGATTTCCACCTCAGGCCCGCCGGAGCGTAAAGGTATTGTCCAGCGCCTGGATGTGGGCACCTCGGGTGTGATGGTGGTTGCGGCTTCTGAGCGCGGCTATTCTGTGCTTAAACGCGCTTTTAAGGAGCGTACGGTGTCTAAGACGTATCACGCCTTGGTGCAAGGGCACATGGATCCACTTCAGGGAACTATTGAGGCCCCTATTGGGCGGCATCCTTCTTCGGGGTGGAAGTTTGCAGTAACCAGTGAAGGCAAGCATGCCGTGACGCATTACGAAACCCTTGAGGCTTTCGCCGAGGCGTCATTGTTAAAGATTCACTTGGAAACTGGGCGTACTCACCAGATTCGTGTGCATACGTCGGCAATGAATCACCCGTGTTGTGGTGACCCAATGTATGGTTCCGATCCGGTGTTAGCTAAGCGTTTGGGTTTGACACGGCAGTGGCTTCATGCGGTGACTCTTGGTTTCCAGCACCCTGCGGATGGGCGTTGGATGGAGATCACCTCCCCGTATCCGCCTGACCTTCAGCACGCTTTGGATGTGCTTCGGCACGGTAATTGTTAAAAGGATGAGCTCGAAAGGGTGTGATGGAGCAGATTCGCAGCCTTTGAGGGGTTTTTCATGGTGAAAACAGCTACCATGTGCAAGTATGAAGACCAATGAAGGAACCATCGATCGCGTTGTGCGCATCGTTATTGCTGTTATCGCCGCCTATTTTGCTTATACCAACCAAGGTGCGTTGGCGATTGTTTTGTGGGTGGTAGCCGCCATTATGGCTATCACCGCAGTAGTCGGATTCTGCCCGCTGTACCGTATCTTTGGGGTGTCCACCTGTAAGCTCAAGCACTGATAAAGTCCACCTCCTCACATTCCCCCCTGCGCCCGATTAATCCACGGACAAGCTGTGGGGGGGAGTGGGATGTGGCTGTGCCACGAGACTATTGAATGCACTAGCGTAGGTCCGCATTATCTGGGGGAAGTGTTGCCCGAAGGGCTACACTAAACACCCATGGATAGTGTGGACCGTTGGCGTTACGGAATCAGTATTACCTCGCTCGTGATTATTTTCAGCGCGGTGGTGTACATGGGGGATAAGGATTACGTAGCCAAACCCATGGGCATAGGTTCCGATACTCTCGGCCCCGATAGCGATGAGACTTTTTCTGAGTACCACCAGCGTGCGGTGAGCACCGTCGCGACAGCGCTGGAAGAGCATCCGCATGACCACGCATATGGGTTGGTGTGTTTTAACCAGCAGCTCAGTGCCCCGGACGCGGCTGCCACAGTGGCGAAACTTCAGCGTATCAATGGGCTACAAATCGGCGGTTACCCCATCGTTGGCATTCCAGCCCCCGTCAACATTGGTCTGGCGCAGCACTTTGTGCAGCAAGCTGAACTCAAACAGCTCGACTCCAACGATATTCGTTGCGTTGTCGCCCACGATGAACCCACACAGTTTTCTGCACTCCAGTCCGATCCGCGGGTCGCCAGCATCGAGGTGCTCCCGCCGGATGCTGCGTGGGGAAGATTCAGCGTGAAGCCTGTGCTCGGCGCACATCACGACGCACCGTGAGCACGGCGTCGATACGCTAAAAATTTTTAGCGCGCCGTTTTTTCTTCCACGCCCCGCTGGCGATGATGACGCAACACATCCCACATGTACAGCGCCACTGCCACCCAAATAATGGTGAACCCAACCCAGCGCACCGGCTCAATCACCTCATCGACCACGTACACAGCCCACAGCATCTGCATCGTCGGCGTCATATACTGCAACATTCCCACCGTGGACAGCGGGATCAGGCGCGCACCCATGCCGAACAGCAACAACGGCACCGCAGTGACCACACCCGTAGCCACCAGCAGCAGCGCATTGCCCGTGCCCGCATGCCCAAACGTTGCCTCCCCAGTCCACTCTAAAAACACCAGGTAACCCAGCGCAAAAGGTATGAGCAACACAGTTTCAGCAGTCAGGGACACAGTTGCCGGCAGCTCCACCTTCTTCTTAATCAGCCCATAAAAACCAAAACTTAAGGCCAAACCCAACGCCATAATCGGCGGCTGACCCGCAAACACCGTCAGCACCACAACCGCCACCACCGCAAGCAGCACACTTACCGACTGTGTAAGGCGCATCCGTTCACCTAAAAATGCAATGCCCAACACCACGTTGACCAGCGGGTTAATGAAATAGCCGAGCGCCGCATCAGCAACGTGCCCCGAATTTACAGCAATCACGTAAATCAACCAATTAAGCGCAATGAGCACGCTTGCCAGCCCCAACCGCGCCCAGGTGCGCGCGGATAAACCTCTGAGCGCCGACCAGCTTTTCGACGCCGTGACAACGCCGACCATCAACACACCCGTCCACACAATGCGATGCGCAATAATCTCTGTTGGTGCGGCAGGCGCAAGCAACGGGAAAAAGGCGGGGAACAAACCCCATAACATATAAGCCAGCACCGCATAGATCATGATTGAACATTCTAGCTTCTAGCAGCACGTTTCGCGCATCTAAGAAATTTCTAGCCAAACTGCATAACCCGATTAAAGGGAAAGTGGGGGAGTAAGTAAAACAACAAAATCTCAAGTATTCACCTCTTCGCAGGTGGGCAGCCGAGTGTACAAGCCGATAGTTTCACCACCGTGAGTGCCACACACAAACCATTAGACACTCTCAAAAATAGAAGGGGAAACACACACGCCCAGTGTGAAGTCTTTATATATTGGGGCACAGAACTACCCACAGCACAACCCCACGGGAGGTTTAATGCGCACACGTATTTTCACAGCACTCGCCACCTGTTGCGCCGTGATACTTTCTGGCTGCGCGTCACCACAGGACACCCAATCTGCACACAGCACGACTACTGAAGAAACCTATCCCTTTGAAACGTGGGAGTCACCACCCAAACCCACCATGATCCCCCTGCCACCAGACAGGGAATACGTTGAGGCCTTCGACAAGTTTGACCCCAACAACACCCTGTACGATCTGTGCGACACCTTCAGCCCAGAAGAACTCGCAGACATCGGACTCGAAAAAGCAACTGTAACGAGTAGGGACTCGTCTCCGATGATTGATTGTGGAATGAGCGAGGTTCACACAACCGACGGTATTCACGGGGTGTTTAGTGTATCAACTCATTTTGCGCGCTATTCCTGGATGCGTGATCACGGGTTGATTATTGACGCGACATTCCCCGGCATTGATGAGCGCATCTACTTCAGCAACCTACCTCAAGAAGATGATGACAAATACTGTGATGCTGCTATCAGCACGAAACATGGGCGAATCAGTATCGCTTTTTCACACACTGGTAAAGCCACACCAACGAAGGATGAGTTGTGTTGGAAGGCTTATGAAACCCTTGAAAAACTACGCACCAAAGGCAACTTCACCTAAACACCCCAACCAACAACCACCACCATTTACCCCCGCATAGGGGAGGATAGTGTGGGTGGGAAAAAATTTTGGGAACGCAGACCCTGATTTTCCAGTCTTTATATATAGGGCACAAAACCCTAGGCCAACACATGTGTTTTAAGAGAGGACTTTATGCGTACACGTATTCTCACAGCACTCGTTGCTTGTGGTGTGGCGGTATCTGGCTGCGCACCACCACAGGACACCACCGAGGCTGCACACAGCACGACTACGGAAGAAACCTATCCCTTTGAAACGTGGGAGTCGCCACCCAAACCCAGCATGATCCCCCTGCCACCAGACAGGGAATATGTTGAGGCATTCGACAAGTTTGACCCCAACAACACACTCTACGATCTGTGCGACACACTCACCTCAGAAGAACTCGCAGAGATCGGACTAGAGAAAATTTCTATGACAAGGAAAGACTCATCTCCCTTCATCGATTGCGGCATGAGCGAAGTCCATACAACCGACGGCATCCATGGCTCTTTTAATGTGACTACTCATTTTGCGCGCTATTCCTGGATGCGTGATCACGGGTTGATTATTGACGCGACATTCCCCGGCATTGATGAGCGCATCTACTTCAGCAACCTGCCACAAGGAGATAAAAAAATCCATTGCGATGCTGCCATCAGCACTCCCCATGGGCGTATCAGCATCACCTTCGGGCACACAGGTAGAGCCACACCAACGAAGGATCAGTTGTGTTGGAAGGCGTATGAAGCACTTGAAAAACTACGTACCAAAGGCAACTTTACCTAAAACCCCAACCAGCCACCAACCACCACCTTTTACCCCCGCATAGGGGTGGAGAGTGTGGGAGGGAAAAGATTTGGGAACGCACAGCCTGATTTTCCAGTCTTTATATATAAGGGAACAAAACCCTACGCCAACACACATCTTTGGGAGGATTAATGCGCACACGTATTCTCACAGCACTCGTTGCTTGTTGTGGTGTGGCGGTATCTGGCTGCGCACCACCACAGGACACCGGGGCTGCCCACACCACTACTACAGAAGAAACCTATCCTTTTGAAACCTGGGAGTCACCACCCAAACCCAGCATGATCCCCCTGCCACCAGACAGGGAATATGTTGAGGCCTTCGACAAGTTTGACCCCAACAACACACTGTACGATCTGTGCGACACACTCACCCCAGAAGAACTCGCAGACATCGGACTAGAGAAAATCACCTCAACAATTAGAGAATCTAAACCTCTAATTGATTGTGGCATGCGCGAAGTCCATACAACCGACGGCATCCATGGGGCATTTAATGTGACTACTCATTTTGCTCAGTATTCATGGCTTCGCGATCACGGGTTGATTATTGATGCGACGTTCCCCGGTATTGATGAACGCATCTACTTCAGCAATGTTCCTCCTTTTGACACAACGGATCATTGTGATGCTGCTATCAGTACGCCCCATGGGCGCATCACGATCACTTTTTCACACACTGGTAAAGCCACACCAACGAAGGATGAGTTGTGTTGGAAGGCTTATGAAACCCTTGAAAAACTACGTACCAAAGGTAACTTCATCTAAAACCCTCAGCACCAACCACAAGCACCCCCAAATGAGGGTGCGCTTTCTGGGTGGGAAAAAATTTTGGGAACGCAAAGAACCTTTTCCCAGTCTTTATATATAAGGGCACAAAACCCTAGGCCAACACACATCTTTGGGAGGATTAATGCGGACACGTATTCTCACAGCACTCGTTGTCTGTGGTGTGGCGGTATCTGGCTGCGCACCACCACAGGACACCCAATCCGCGCACAGCACGACTACAGAAGAAACCTATCCCTTTGAAACCTGGGAATCGCCACCCAAACCCACCATGATCCCCTTGCCATCGGACAGGGACTACGTTGAAGCTTTTGACCAACATGATCGTACTCAACAACTGTACGAAATTTGCGATTCGCTATCACCTGAAGATCTAAACGCGATTGGGTTGGAAAAAACCGGCGAAACCAGAAGGGGGTCTAACCCAATTATCGATTGCGGAATTCGCGAATTACGTCCTAATGATGGGATTCATGGGGTTTTTAATTTCACCGCCGATTTTGTTCTTTTCGATTATTTACACAGTTTAGGGCTAATCATTAATGCGACTTTCACAGGCATTGATGAGCGAATCTTCTTCAGTCACCTGCCACAAGGAGACGAAGGGGATCACTGTGATGCGGCCATCAGCACACCGCATGGGCGAATCAGCGTCACCTTTACTCATACAGGTAAAGCCACACCAACGAAGGATGAGTTGTGTTGGAAGGCTTATGAAACTCTTGAAAAACTACGTACCAAAGGAGGATTCCAATGACCCTTTTCATGGATAAACAACAAATCATCGACAGCGTTCACACCCTTGAACAACTTAGCAACGACGCAAAAGTGGCGTCGCAGTATTCCCTCAAAGGTAATCTGCAGGGTTTTTCTTCGGTGAGTGGTTTAGACCAACTCGGGGAACAACACGGTCGGGTTCTTCATGGTGGGGCTGGTAGTGCTCACGCAATGTTGAAGGCGTTTGAACGTCAAGTGAAATGGTTGGAAGAAAACCTCTATGCCAACTACTACTCACTTTCAGGCATGAACCGGTTTGCCACCGATGAGTTCGACCGCATCCTGGAAGAAACCGGAGTCCCAATGTTTCCCAGGGTCTATTTCCCTACCCGCCCTGACCTAGGATTCGAAGGATTCAACTTCCCACCACCAGTAGTCCATCAAGCAGCAAGCTTAGAACAACTTGCTTCAGCTCTTGCTTCCACCAACAACGCAGCAGCGATAGAAGCAGCAGATATTTGGGGGAGTTTGGCACGTGATGCCACTGCGATCAGCGACCGGTTAAACAGCGTGGCCAGTGAACTGATCGCAGCAAACAAAGGCACCCCCTTTGAAAAAGCAAACACCGCTATTACTACCATGGCGCAATCAGGCATGAACTTTGCTCAGAATGCAGCACTGATGGCACAATCTACCACCGCGCTATCAGCAATCGCACCAGGGTTTGCCCCGCAGGTGACAGCAGCAGTTGCTAAAGTCAACGCACTCCGCGCCACCCAAGGAGGCATCGTTGTTGCCCAACAAGCAGAACAACTTTTCCTCCAAGGCTTCCGTACAGCCCTTGCAACCGCAGCAACCGCAGCAATGCCTGTAACACGCCACCTGATGGAACCTGCACCCGCAGGCGCAGGCGGGGGAAGCACAAACGAAGCAACCAGCACAATCTCCACCACCAACTGGGTACAGAATACCCAACAAGCAGCTAGAGAGCTTGACCTTGAACCCCACGAACTCGCCGAACGGGTGTTAGATCAGGTAGCAACCCAGCAATCCGCGCTAGGGCTGGACCCTACAACTATTAACCCACTTAATGCCCACCAACACCCAACCACACACAGCGGTGTTGGTAGCGGTACTACTTGGGGTGCAGGTGCAGGTGCAGGCTATGGTGGTGGTTCTTATGCTGGTGGCACAGCACAGTCACACATTACCGGTGGAAACACGCAGCATAATAGGGTGTCGCATACGATGCCGCACCAATCTGGTAGCAACCATGTTGGAGGAACCAACACCACCACCGGCACCGGTGGTGGCAGAGGCACAGGTACAGGTGCAGGTGGGTATGGTGCTGGTGTTGGTGGTTCTCATCGCCCGGGTGGCTCGCACACTGGTAGGGGACACAACCCAACCGGCTCTGGCGTCGGTTCCGGTTCGGGTTCGGGCTCTGGTTCGGGTGGTGGGTCCCATCGGGGTCACAGCCCCTACAACAATGGACAAGGCACAGGAAACAATTCCAATACTGGTGCTGGTACTGGTGGTGCTGGTGGTCGTGGATCAACGATGGCAGGCGGGGCACCCATGGGCGGTGCTGGTGCCGGTGCTGGTGGTGGGCAGCAGGCGAATAATCGCAAGCGTACAACCAACCGGACACGACGCACAGCGGTTAAAGGAGTACTCCAACAAGCAGAACGGGATAAAAACCTCCTCGACCTTCTAGGCGAAGCACCCAAAGTAGTCCCCCGCGTCATCGGCGCAGACGTATTCAAACCCCGCCACGAACGCGACAAATAACAACACAAAACGCCCCAGTTTTCCGTATAAGAAAACAGGGGCGTTTTTGGTGAAAAACTCACAACAGTTCCACCCAACAACTGCTGACATAGTCATGACGTCGGCAAGCAGCTTAAGCCCAGTACGCCCAAGCAAAAAGTCCCCAATTCTGTCAAAGAAAGTAAAGCTCGTGCACTCTTGGAGTCTGCACAACGCAGCAAAGCCATCTCAACTGGGCTAATGCAGGCATACACAAAACGCACTAGAATCACGCCCATGGCCAAAAAATCATCCTTCGTCCACCTGCACAATCACACCGAATACTCAATGCTCGATGGCATGGCGAAGGTTGACCTGCTGGCACAAGAAGTCAAACGCCTCGGCATGCCCGCCGTAGGCATGACCGACCACGGCAACATGTTCGGCTCCGACGCCTTCTATCATTCGATCACCAAAGCCGGCATCAAACCAATCATCGGCATCGAAGCCTACCTAGCACCAGGCAGCCGATTCGACATGAAACGCCAACGCTGGGGCGAAGAACACCAGAAATCCGACGACGTTTCCGCATCAGGCGCATACCTACACCAAACCATGATCGCCGAAACAGCCGAAGGGCTTCACAACCTGTTCTACCTATCCTCCATGGCCTCCTATGAAGGACAACTGGGCAAATGGCCCCGAATGGACGCCGAACTGATCGCCGAACACGCCACCGGCATCATCGCCACCACCGGATGCCCCTCCGGTGACGTGCAAACCCGATTACGCCTAGGCCAATTCGACAAAGCCCTTGAAGCCGCAGCCATGTGGCAAGACATCTACGGCCGCGACAACTACTTCCTCGAACTAATGGATCACGGCCTCGACATCGAAAATCGAGTGCGCAGCGAACTGCTGGAAATCGGCCGCAAACTCAACCTGCCACCACTAGTGACCAATGACTGCCACTACGTACTGGAATCGCAAGCCCATGCACACGAAGTGATGCTGTGCGTGCAAACCGGTAAAACCATGCAAGATCCGGACCGATTCAAATTCGACGGCACTGGCTACTACGTGAAAAGCGCAGAAGAAATGCGCGAACTATGGGACCACATGGTTCCTGATGCCTGCGACAACACCTTATGGATTGCCGAACGCGTCCAAGACTATTCCTCAGTATGGGAGCCCCACACACACGACCGCATGCCCATTGCAGACGTGCCCGAAGGACATACCCCCACATCGTGGTTACGCCACGAAGTGATGGCAGGTTTGCAAGAGCGTTTCCCCGGCAAGGAAGTTCCGCGCGAGTACATTGAGCGCGCCGAATTTGAAATCAACGTGATCGATATGAAGGGCTACCCTTCCTACTTCCTCATTGTCGCCGAACTGATCAAACATGCCCGCAGCATCGGCATTCGTGTGGGACCTGGTCGTGGTTCGGCCGCAGGCGCACTGGTGGCCTATGCGCTGACCATCACCAACATTGATCCCATCGTGCATGGTCTGCTGTTCGAGAGATTCCTCAACCCGGAACGTCCCTCGGCACCCGATATCGATATCGACTTCGACGACCGTCGCCGCGGCGAAATGATCAAGTACGCCACGGACCGTTGGGGTGAAGACAAGATTGCCCAGGTGATCACCTTCGGAACGGTGAAAACAAAACAGGCGATTAAAGACGCCGCCCGCGCACTCTATGGACAACCGGGCTACCAGATTGCCGACCGCATCACGAAAGTCCTACCGCCACCAATCATGGCGAAAGACATCCCGCTGGCGGGAATCATGGACCCTGAACACCCGCGCTACACCGAGGCAGGGGAGGTTCGTCAACTCATTGAAGTCGACCCTGACGTCAAGCGCATCTACGAAACCGCGCGAGGCCTCGAAGGCGTCGTCCGACAGGCTGGCGTACATGCGTGTGCGGTCATTATGGCCTCAGTCCCACTCCTGGATTGCATCCCAATGTGGAAGAGACCCGCTGACGGTGCCCTGATTACAGGCTGGCCGTATCCTGCCTGTGAAGCCATTGGTCTGCTCAAGATGGACTTCCTTGGTCTGCGTAACTTGACAGTTATTGGCGACGCATTGGAAAACATCAAACTCAACCGCAATGAAGATATCGACCTAGAAACACTCGACACCGACAACCCAGCAGTGTATGAGTTGCTGTCACGCGGTGACACTCTAGGCGTGTTCCAGCTGGACTCCGGCGGCATGCAGGAACTGCTCAAGCGCATGCAGCCAACCGGCTTTAACGACATCGTGGCATCCCTAGCGCTCTATCGACCAGGTCCGATGGGCGTGGGCGCGCACCTAGATTATGCCGACCGCAAAAACGGACGCAAACCAATTACGCCGATCCACCCTGAACTGGCGGACGCATTGAAAGACATCCTGGATGAAACCTATGGTCTGATCGTGTATCAGGAGCAGATCATGGAGATTTCTCGTAAGCTCGCCAACTACACTGCTGGTGAAGCAGACGGTTTCCGTAAAGCAATGGGTAAGAAGAAACCTGAGGTGTTGGCGGCAGAATACGAGAAATTCTTTGCCGGATGTTCCGCGAACGGTTTCTCCAAGGACGCAGTGGATGCACTGTGGGGTGTTATCGAGCCGTTCGCAGCGTACGCGTTTAACAAGTCGCACGCTGCAGGCTACGGGCTGGTGTCGTACTGGACTGCGTATTTGAAGGCAAACTACGCAGCCGAATACATGGCCGCATTGCTCACCTCGGTTGCCGATAAGAAAGACAAGATGGCGATTTACCTCGCGGACTGTCGCCACCAAGGTATTTCGGTGCTGTCGCCAGATGTGAACGAGTCGCGCTTTAACTTCATGCCAGTGGGTACAGATAATATCCGCTTTGGTTTGGGCGCGGTACGAAACGTGGGTGAAGATGTCGTTGCATCGATTGTGAAAGAACGCAAAGCCAAAGGCTTATATTCAGATTTCTCCGACTATCTGGACAAGATTGAGCTGACCGCCTGCAATAAGCGTGTGACAGAATCGCTGATCAAAGCGGGTGCCTTCGACTCGATGGGTCATTCCCGAAAGGGATTGATGATGATCTTCGAGGACGCAGTCGATGCGGCTATTGGCCCGAAGAAAGCGATGGACAAAGGCCAGTTCGACCTGTTTTCAGCCTTCGGCGATGCTCCCGAGGAAGTAACAAATGCCTTTAGCATCCAAGTGCCGGATGATGCCTGGGACAAAAAGCACCAATTAGCGCTAGAGCGCGAAATGCTGGGCTTGTACGTGTCTGGCCACCCGCTGGATGGTTTCGAAGAGGCGTTGGAAGCCCAAGTGAATACGCCACTGTCGTTGATCGCCTCGGGTGAAGTATCACATGGGCAGGAAGTTGAAATAGGCGGCATTATTTCGTCTGTGGATCGCCGCATGTCGAAAAAGGATGGTTCACCGTGGGCGATTGTCACGATTGAGGATCATCACGGCGTTCAGGTTGAGCTGTTGGTGTTCAACAAGATCTATGCGATTGTGGGTCCGCAGATTGTTGAGGACAACATTGTGTTGGTCAAAGCGCATGTAACGATTCGCGACGAACGCATTGGTGTGTTCTGTGATGATCTGAAGATTCCTGAACTCGGCCCCGGCAACGGCGCAGGGTTACCCTTGCGATTGACGATGCGCACCGAGCAGTGCACGATGGACAATATTGCCCGGTTGAAGAGTGTGCTCGTAGCCAACGCGGGTGATTCAGATGTGTACTTGAATTTGGTCGATGGCGATGAGTCACATGTAATGATTCTGGGCGATCATCTGCGCGTGAAGCGTACAGCTAGTTTGATGGGTGATTTGAAGGCAACCTTAGGACCCGGCATTTTGGGTTAGAGTTTACAAAAAGCGCCCGCTGTTGCTGAAAACCTAGCAACGAAGGGCGCTTGTGGTCCTAGAGGGTGTGTAGCCACACACGAAAATAAAAAGGGGCCTGAAGAAAAAATTTTGAGACCCCAACACTGTGAATGTGAAAATGATAATTAACGTGCGCGGTTGAGTATCTCGAAAAGTTCAGAGCTGCCAAAAGCAACCTCAAGCGTCTTGCGAACACTTTCAATCCCGCCACGGTAGAACTTGTACGCCAACATGCCGACAAAGCCCACGGCACCAAGAATGACGAACACGTCAATTGGGGTGCTGCCAGTTAACGATGAACCCTTATGCTTATCGGAATTTCCGGGAACAGGAGGCTTTGAACGCGGTGTGCTCACAGTGCCACTGGTGACAGTTGATTTCTCATCTGTCGTAGAGGTCGAGTAATCAGAAGTATCGGACGAAGCACTGGTTTCCGATTTCGTCGCAGTTGCGGCGATTTCAGTGGGGCTGGCGAAAGCTGGAGTCGAAGAAAAAGCGACAGCAGTGGCTATGCAGAGTGATAAAACGCGACGATTCATTACTTTAAACGCACGCCCATCTGAGCCAGAATGGAGCGGACAGTATCACGCATGCCAGGAACGAACTTCACCACAGCCAAAAATAAGGTCACGGCAGGACCCAATACACCGATAATCGCGCTCACCAAGCTCAAGTGATCGGTGGTCATCGACCCCAGACGTTCCAATCCACCTTTCTTATTAAAAGAAGAGAACTTGTTCTTATCCTTGTCTTCGTCAGGATTGGAATTGTTGTTTTTATCAGCAGGCTTCGAGCTTGACCCCGACTGATCCTTAGAACCAGCGGCGTCCTTGTCACTGGTATCGGAATCCTTGGAAGCATCAGTAGGATCTTCAGGGGCCGTTTCCTTCGAAGCCCCAGAACCTGAGGTCGTTGCACCAGCCGAAGAATCAGAAGCAGGTGCGTCGGCGGCAAAGGCAGGTGCGGTGGAAAGCGAAAGTACGCAAGCCGTGGCGGTGGCAATGCTCAATGTGCGGAAAGTACGCAAGTCAAAACTCCTAGGACATGAATTAAGGAAAGTTAAGCATGAAGTGGACACGCGTTTGAACCCAAACGCACTATAGGAGTCCACACTAGCAGCTAGACTATCGACTCGAAACCCTTTCTCGTTTCAACCCAAAAACTTCGCAACCGCAATGCCATCCCATTAAACCCAAACCCCCCATTTTTTCGTGTACCCACCACGGGTCTAAGCTTAGTGGCTATGAACAAAACAGTAGAAACTCGGCTCTTGGCATCCCCAGCAGAAATCCATGCTGCTGACATTCAACTCGCCCAAGCGCGAATTTCTGCAACCATTGCGCCCACCCCACTGCAATACTGCCCACGCCTGTCCCAAATCACAGGCGCAGAAGTGTACCTCAAGCGCGAAGACCTCCAAGACGTACGCTCCTATAAAATCCGCGGCGCAGTCAACTCGATCAGCCAGCTATCTGACACGCAACGCGAGGCTGGCATCGTCGCAGCTTCCGCAGGAAACCACGCACAAGGTGTGGCTTTCGCCTGCCGCAGCATGGGAATCAAAGGCCGCATCTTCGTCCCAGCCGCAACCCCGAAGCAAAAACGCGACCGCATTCTCATCCACGGCGGTGAAATGGTCGAATTGGTCGTCACCGGCGCGAACTTCGATGAAGCAAACCAAGCGGCACATGAATACGCCGAAGCAACTGGTGCAACAATCGTGGAGCCTTTCGCTGCGCGCGATACTGTGATCGGCCAAGGTACCGTCGCCGCCGAGATCCTCTCCCAGCTGTCTACGATGGGTAAAAATCCGGACACTGTTGTCGTTCCCGTCGGTGGGGGTGGGCTGATCTCCGGTATCTTAAGCTACCTTGCGGAGCTTTCCCCACGTACTGCTGTTGTGGGTGTCGAACCGGAAGGTGCGGCAAGTCTTGCCGCAGCCTTGAAGGCAGAAAAGCCAGTCACCCTTGAAACTGTTGATCCTTTCGTTGACGGTGCCGCTGTCAAACGCATCGGTGATATTAACTACGAGATCATCGATGCAAACCTTGGTCGCCTCCATCCCATGACTGTGAGTGAAGGTGCGGTGTGCACCGAAATGATCGAGCTGTACCAAAATGAAGGCATTATTGCTGAACCAGCTGGAGCATTGTCCGCAACCGCGCTCCACGACCTTAAACTCACCCCCGGTGAAGTAGTAGTGTGTATCATCTCCGGTGGCAACAACGACGTGTTGCGCTATGCCGAGGTAGTGGAGCGCTCGCTGGTGCACCGTGGTCTCAAGCACTACTTCTTGGTCAACTTCCCTCAAGAACCAGGGCAGTTACGCAGCTTCCTTAATGACATCCTCGGCCCAGACGACGACATCACCTTGTTCGAATACCTCAAGCGCAACAACCGTGAGACAGGTACAGCACTGGTAGGTCTGCAATTGGGTAAAGCCTCCGATTTCGATGGCCTCAAGCAACGCATGAATGCTTCCCGCATCGATTGTCGCCACCTTGAGCCAGGAACGCCAGAATACGAATTCGTGGTTAGTTAACGATCACCTCACCAAAGGTGCTGCACCACTCAAAAGCATAAGGTGCACAGGATCGTCCAGTGTCTGGATGGACTAAGTTTGTAGTGCTCATATTCGCGCGGATAAAGCCCTGATCTCCTCGCAGCACCAGCCAGCCATCCTCCACCATCACGCTCGTAGCGTTGATGGGGTGGGTGCGCTTGGCGCGGATGATCGCCCGGTAGCCATCCCACACTTGCTGGGAGTGCGGTGTTTTGTCGACGTCGAAAAGCAAAGCAGCTGACTCGAACGTTGACTTCGCCAACGGATCAGGCGCGGGGGTGAAAAAGCCGCGATCTTTGAGCATTTTCGCACGGCCAGCTCGAGTGTGTTGCCGCGTGCTCTCGTCTTGGTGATCACAGAAGAACGGAAATGGTGTGTCAGCGGCATATTCTTCCCCCATAAACAGCATCACGGGCGCATCAAGAGCAGCGATAAGTGCAAAAGCACAGAGCAAGGCAGGGGCATCAAGGCGCATGCTCGGGCGATCGCCAAGCGGACGGTTACCCACACTATCGTGGGTTGATGTGTACACCACGCTGGGATAGCGCAACCGAAGTTCCTGTACTAACTCATCCACGCTGCCGCCATGCTCTACACATCGGCCAAGAGCAAGCATCAGTTCATCATTCCACTGGCACGTGACAGGAAGATCAGCACGATCGCGCAAATCTTCCGCACAAATCCAGCCATCCAGCAAGGCGAAATCAGTCAATAATTCCTCCTCAGCAAAGGTGTGAGTGGCGTCAAGCCGCAGCCCATCAACCCCCAAATCCAACCATTGGCGTGCTGCATCAAGGATGAAAGAACGCACTTTGGGGTTACGCACATTAATCTGTGCACCCCACGGTGTGCGTTTTTTCAACGTGTACGGCCCGAACGTGTCGGTATAGTTGCCCTCCGGACCGAAGTGGTTGTACACCACATCGAGAATCACAGCGATTTGGCGTTCATGCGCTGCGTCGATGAGTCTGCACAGCCCTGCCATGCCCCCGTAACCTTCGTGCACCGCGAACCAGGACACGCCATCATAACCCCAGTTAAAGTTGCCGGAAAAAGGCTGGATTGGCATGAGCTCGATTGCGCTGACCCCTAGCGCGCAAAGGTAGTCGAGGCGGGCAATCACCCCGTCGAAATCACCGGCGAAAGCCCCCACATGAAGTTCGTAAATCACATCAAAACAAGGCTGTGCAAGCTGGTTGTACGCACGCGAACGAGTCGTGATCAGGCTGGGATCAACCACCGCGCTCAGCCCGTGCACGCCGTCGGGTTGTGCTTGCGAGCGCGGGTCAGGCAGCACCGCTGCGCCATCCACGCTGAAACCGTAGCGGCTTCCGGCAGGAGGCTGAGGTAGACGAATGTGAAAACTGTCGCCGAAGCGCTGCATTGGGTAGTCGCTGCCATCAAGATGCAGGGTGCAGGTGGATGCGTTTGGTGCCCAGAGGCTTAAGAGTTTCATCCTTCCTAGATTAAACTGTGTGATCATGTATTGTCGCCCAGTTGCTGACGTGGAATTTTTCAATGAACTTGAAATCAAGCGCAGCAAATTCTTAACTTTTATCCGTCGGGTCGAAAATGAGTCCGATGCGCGCGCGTTTATTGCTGAGCTCAAATCGCGTTATCCGGATGCCCGGCACCATTGCAGTGCCTACATTTATCACGTTGAGGGCGCTCATCCTGTCGAGCGTTCCTCCGACGATGGGGAACCATCCGGCACTGCGGGAACTCCGATGCTCGATGTGTTGCGCGGAAGTGGTCTGTTAGATATTGCCGCGGTGACGGTGCGCTATTTTGGTGGGGTGAAATTAGGCGCAGGCGGGCTGGTGCACGCATATTCAGATTCCGTTTCCGCATGCCTTAAGCGTGTCGACGCCGTCACCCGCACCCAAAAAGAACTCAACGTTGTCTCCTTCCCCCACGCCGATGCGGGCCGATGGGAGTCAGAACTGCGTGCACGTGGAGTAGATATTCGTGACGTATCCTATGGGGCTGAAGTGACCTACACCTTGGCTTGCCCTATGGGCGGAAGCGCCATGCTCAATGACATGCTCGCTGCCCTCACTCAAGGAACAGTGGTGGCTCAGTCGGTGGGCACCGACTGGGTAGAATAGTAACCATGACTTTAACTCCTCGTCCACGAAACCCTATTGAACAGCGCAAACAGGATGTTCGTAAGTATTCGCGCAATGCGGTTGTCTCCGTCGCTGGTGGAATCGGCGGTGGCATTGTCGCCGCTCTAGTTTTTTCCAGCAGCTTCTGGCTGATCCTTGGCCTGATTGTGGCTGTGGTCGGGGGAGTAGTGAATTACAACAAAGTGAAGCAGATCATCAACCACAAGGATAATTTCTGATGGACGCAGTCAGGATCGACTCGTGGGTCTGGGCAGTACGCCTGATCAAAACCCGATCCTTAGCTGCGGAGGCGTGCAAAGCGGGGCATGTCAAACTCAACGGCAACTCAGTCAAGCCTTCCCAGCAGGTTGTACCAGGTGATATGGTCAGCGTGTGGAGCGATCACCGGCTGAAAAAAGTTGAGGTGGTCACTACACTGAAAAAGCGGGTAGGCGCGGAGATCGCCCGCACCTGCTACGTGGACCACTCGCCACCCCCGCCCCCGAAAGAAATCATTGCATCCATGCCTAAGCGCGATCGGGGAGCAGGACGACCCACCAAAAAAGAACGTCGAGATATTGATCGCCTCTTAGGGCGCGGATAACTTTTGACACACCTTGAGCCCCTGGGAAACAGGATAAGGGAATCCTGTTTCGCAGGGGCTCAAGTAGAGTGTGTGCCTTTGGTGCGTCACACACTAGGCGCAGTGATGATTGTGTGTTGCCCTAACGCTTCGGGAAAGTGCCCCACGATGCTGGTGGGAAATCTACATTGAATCCCCGGAAGAAATCGGCAATGGCAAGAGCCCACACATGGATGAAATCGAAAAACACACGCTCTCCTTAGAATATGTGTAAAAAAAACTAGTGTCTTAACCCTAACTGAGAAACACAGTCACAGACGACTACAAAACACCTTTCAACGCCTCAAGATTGCTGCGCAGTCGCTGCTCTCGTTTCCCAGTCGTGGCAGTCCGCTCAATATGCTGCTCACCAAACTTTGCAAGCAACAAATCATCAAGAATGCGAACCTGCCCCGGTTGGAAACGATACCGCAACGCACGCCGAACTTTCTCAATATTGCGATCCGTTAATAGATCCTTCAACTGGCCAGCCGTGCGAATCCCATGCGCATGCAACAACTCCTCCAACCACTGGTAGCTGGAAATCCGCGACTGCGGAATCCTATTGCCCTGAATCATGGCAATAATGCCAGGCAGTGTCTCAGCACTAAACTCCACATCCAAATCAGTACTTAAAGCATTCGGCTCCTCGAGCGCTGCAATCTGATCAAACTGCTGATCCGCCAACTCAATCAAACCAGCAGCCAACGTAAAGGCACGATCCACCTCCGGCGGAAGCGTCCCCTCACGCCGCTTATAGCGAATATCATGCTCAAACTCCGCCCACGCATGCTGCAGCACAGTGCGAATCTGAACCTCAAACTCCACCCCCTCGTAAGCGGCAAGCGACGCCGCACGGGCGTCGACACGCAAAATCAAATGATGCGAACCGTAACCAAAGGACCCAGACACCCGCGTCTGCGCCGCCTTATCCACACTCCGCAACACCTCAAACTCATCCTGCAACGCATCAATAATCTGCGGAATCTCCGTCGAATGATACGTAGTAATCCGCACCCCCACCACATCATGAATATCATTCCACGGATCCGGATACAGCAACTGCCCATCAGCACGCTTCTTCTTCGCCTTCGCCCGCAACGACCGCCACTGCTTAATCCGAACACTCACCTGATCAAAGGCCAAACCCGCATCGTTCAACACATCTTCGACCGCATCAGCAAAATCCATGACTGCCGACGGATGGGCAGCAACAAATTCCTGATAGCGATTATGTAAATCCGAAAGAGTAGACACAGACGCTATTTTAGGAGCAACGCAAGAATTCCTGCATACTCACCTTTTCCACAGCCGGCTTTTCCGCAACCGCACACGGCGGCTTTTCCGAAGGAAAACCCTGCGCAAAATACACCGCAGAACCCACCAACTCCACCGGTTGCGACCAACACTGCATCAAACGATGCACCGAATGCGTCCCCACTGCGAACAACACCAACGACGTCGGCGCAAAGTAACACACATCCATCCCCGCCAAATCACACAAATGATAATGCAACACACTAAACGTGCGCGGGTGCGCTAACCACGCTGGGGCAGGGGAATGGCGAAAAGCAACCTGCAAACCAGGCGAATCCACCCCCGTCAATACCCTTGAAGGGCGCGTGCGCACCGCAACCCCCGGCGATTCCAACTCCGCTGCAATCATCGAATCTGCCGCACGATTCCACACCTGCCGCAAACTCAAACCCATCGCACTGATCTGGTCATAAGACAACGGAGCCTCATTGATCACCAATCCCGCCCGTAACGTCGCACTCAAGGCGATAGGCGCACGCGCTGAAGGCGAATCACACGATTCCAAATGCAGCCGTAACACTAGCTTTTCACTCCCAACCTACAGAACACTTTGATCAAGACAATGAAGGAAGAACCCTCATAAAATAAGACTCAAAAAACGTCCCATGCGTTCCCAAACAGGGGCGAAAACACTACTACCCCCGTTCATAAGCGGGGGTAGTAGGCATATTTTAGCGGGTGCTAAAACGGGGGTTGGAGATCAACGTCAAGACCCAAAACCTCAAACAGCTTCGTCGACTCCCACATCTGAATCGACTGGCCTTGCGTTATTAATTCTTCAGCACGCTTTTGCTTCGACGTCACCGAATCCCACGGCCCCATCACCAACAGGGTGGTTTTCTTGGTCACATTCTTTGCCACAGTAGCGCCTGCATCCGCCATCTTCTGCCACAACAAGCCCTTATCAAAAGGCTCAAAATCACCCGTCAGCACCGCGATATGACCAAACAACGGGTGGGTGGGATCAGCATCCGGATTCGTCTCTGGAATCACTTCAGGAGCAGCAGCTTTCGACCACTTCGCCGAACGCGCAGCAGTTTTCTTCGCCGGAGCTTCCTTCGCTTTCGCTGCAGGAGCGTGGGAAAGAACCACTGACGGTGGCTGCGACAGCACCGGATACACCCGAGCCTGCTCAAGAGTACCCAGATCAAAACCTAGAGCAGCAAATACTGAACGAATATCCCCATGCACGTGCGCGCGCTGTGCAAGAGCAACAAGAATCTCCGCACAGGCACGAGCATCGGAGCAAGCATCATGGTGCTTCTCTAGATGCGCACCCACATGCTGTGCCACTACATTCAGCCGATGCGATGAAATGCCCAACTTGGCAGCCCGAGACGCTGCAAGAGAGCAAGCAAAACGCCACTTCGGCGCGTGTACACCAGCGGCTGTACAGGCCCGCAAAAAAGCGGTCATATCAAATTGGGCATTATGTGCGACCACGACATTCTGGCCAACAACCTCAACGACCTCGGTGAGAACCTCAGCAAAAGTTGGCGCAGTGGCCACATCAGCCTCCACGATCCCGTGGATCTGCGTATTAATCTCGGCAAACCCTGGAATTGGGGGCTGGCACAGCCACGAATGAGTGTCCACAACCCGCCCATCTTTGACCACAGCCACACCCACCTGACAGATGGAGCCCCAATCATCGTTGGCGGTTTCAACATCGATGCCGCAAAAGTCAAGGCCCATCACCGCAGGGGATTCGCCCCGCAGTGCGGCCTGAACAGCAGCCACAAACGCCTCAGCAGCCTCAGCGTGGTTAGGCGGGAACTCCACCACGTGCTCACCCACCTGAACCACGCCAGGTACAACAGCGGTCGGCAGGCGCAACAGCTGTGGTTGCGCCAGCGGAATGCTGCGCTCCTGGCCGTACAGGGCAGCATGAAGGGGGGAATGCGAAATGCGGATAGCAACAGGGGAAACATCTGCCACCCCGCCTAGAAGCGAAATAGTCAATTTACATCTTTTCGTAAGGTTTATGCGGCGTGTATTCGTCCGCAGGGCTTAAGGGCAGGGGCGTAGAGGCTGACGTGCTCTCACCGCAATGGCAATCCTGATCATCATCACAATGAACAGGGGGGTCTACCTGACGGAAGATACTAATCGAACGCGAAGGAACCGTAAAAGTAGCACCCGAAGCAATAACCGTGTCCTCCACTGGGTAACCCGTGGGCTCTGCAGTATCCACGATAAGCTTCCAGCTCGCCCCAAACTGCTTAGAGGGCAGGGTGAACTCGATGTCATCGTAGTGGGCGTTGAACATCAGGAGGAAAGAATCATCAACGATCTTTTGCCCTCGGCGATCCGGCTCCGTAATCGAACGGCCATTCAGATACACCATCAGCGACTTACCGAAAGCAAACTCCCAGTCGCCTTGGGTCATCAACTTACCCGAGGGTACCAGCCACGCAATATCGCGATCGGGGGCATCTGATCCAAGCGGGCCACCGGCAAGGAACTGGCGTCGCCTAAATACCGGATGATTGCTACGAATCCGGATCAAACGTTTGGTGAACTCCACCAGCTCTTTGTTTTCGTCGACCAGTGACCAATCCATCCAGCCGAGCTCATTATCTTGGCAGTACACATTGTTATTGCCATGCTGGGTGCGGGCACACTCATCACCGTGGGCGATCATCGGCGTGCCCTGACTGAGCAACAATGTGGTGAGGAAGTTGCGGCGCTGCTGAGCACGCAGTCGGCAAATGGACATATCCTCAGTGGGACCCTCGACACCGCAGTTCCACGAGCGGTTGTGGGATTCACCATCGCGATTATCCTCACCGTTTGCCATGTTGTGCTTGGAGTTGTAGCTGACGAGATCGTTCAGGGTGAAGCCGTCGTGGGCGGTAACAAAGTTGATGGAGGCGGTCGGGCGTCGCCCATTGTGGGCGTACAAATCCGACGAACCTGTGATCCGGGATGCGAACTCGCCCAAAGTCGAGGGCTCGCCGCGCCAGAAATCACGCACCGTGTCGCGGTACTTACCGTTCCATTCCGTCCAAATAGCGGGGAAGTTACCCACCTGGTAGCCGCCTTCGCCGACGTCCCACGGTTCCGCAATGAGTTTCACGCGGGAGACAACCGGATCTTGCTGCACCAGATCGAAGAAGGTAGCCAGCTTATCGACGTCGTGAAGCTCGCGCGCTAAGGTCGAGGCAAGGTCGAAGCGGAAGCCATCGACATGCATCTCTGTGACCCAGTAGCGCAGCGAATCCATAATCAGCTGCAAGGAATGCGGATCGCGCACATTTAAGGAATTGCCGGTGCCTGTGTAATCCATGTAGTGCGCCTTATCACCATCAACAAGGCGGTAATAGGCTTCGTTATCAATGCCGCGGAAGGCGATGGTCGGGCCTAAGTGATTACCCTCCGCGGTGTGGTTGTACACCACGTCAAGGATGACTTCGATGCCCGCCTCGTGGAACGCGCGCACCATGCTCTTAAACTCCCGAACTGCGCCACCAGGTTCCTTATCTGCCGCATAGTCTTGGTGGGGTGCGAAAAAGCCGAAAGTGTTATATCCCCAGTAATTGCGTAGCCCAAGCTCACGCAAGCGATCGTCTTGCAAAAACTGGTGTACCGGAAGGAGCTCAATTGCGGTGATGCCGAGTTTTTTCAAATAACCAATGATCGCAGGGTGCGCCAAACCCGCGTACGTGCCCCGCAGTTCTTTGGGAACATCGGGGTGCAGCATTGTCATGCCTTTGACATGCGCCTCGTAAATAACCGTGTCCTGATAAGGGGTTTTCGGGGCACGGTCATTACCCCAATCGAAGAACGGGCTGCACACCACAGAAAGCATGGTGTGGCCGAGTGAATCCTCAGTGTTTCGGGAGTTGATGTCATAAGGCTTGGTGATGTCGTAACTAAACAACGAAGGGTGACCATCAAATTCACCCTCGAAAGCCCGCGCGTAGGGGTCAACGAGTAATTTGTTGGGATCGCAACGTTTGCCCTGGGCCGGATCGTAAGGGCCATACACTCGGTAACCATAGCGTTGGCCGGGCAAAACACCAGGAAGATAGCAATGCCAAATATGGGCATCGACTTCTTCTAAAGGTATGCGTTCCTCAGCGCCGTTGGCATCAATCAGGCAGAGTTCTACCTTTTCTGCCACGAAAGAAAACAGCGCAAAATTGGTGCCCGCACCATCGTACTTCGAACCTAAGGGGTAGGCATCGCCTGGCCAGATTTTTCGTGCCGATTCAATCATGGGGAAATATTTTAGCCCTTTGAGTATTCAATTCCAGTGGTGATCAACGCCAAACCGGCCAAAAATTCTTCCTCCATGCCAATAGTCTTGTGCTGTTGAATTTCAGACTGCTCCAAAACGGTGGCGCCCATCACAAAATGAAGGGCGGTGGCCGCCGCCATGCGGGGTGCATTTTCGCCTAAGGAAGTTGAGAGAATGCCGGTGACTTCTTCGCGAAGTTGCGGGTCGATCAGTGCTGCAGAAATTAATTCCGCCCCATCCCGGATCGACAACATTGCTGCACGCAGGGAGGAGCATGCTGCATCAAAAGAGGGAGGGGAGGAAAGCAAGAAGTCGGAAAGGATTTCCCGCGCGGTGGCGTCGATAAGCGCTTGCTTGTTTTTGAAATGCCAGTATAAAGCCCCTGGGGCGACGTTGAGTTGCGTGGCCACGCGACGCATCGTCATGTCGGCGAGGCCGAAGTTGCTCAAGATGGATAAGCTGGCGGTAATGATGGAATTCTTGCTTAGTTGCACCTAGTCCATCCTAGTCCAGAACTGGCGATATTACGTGTAGCAATCGCAGGTGAGTGAAAAAACACGCTGCTTGGGGGCTTGCTGGGAAGTTTCTGGAAAAAGCCTGTGAAGCATCGGGATTCTGAAAAATGGGTGTTATGCTTGGGACTCGAAACTTTCATGAATAATTTTTTAAGGAGTAGTGCTCTCGTGAAAACCCTCTACAAGAAGACTGCTGTTGCGGTCATTGCAGCAAGCGCTTTGGTATTGGCCGCCTGTGGTTCTGAGGACGCAACGTCTTCCACTCCTTCTACCAAGGCTGCTGCCGCAGCAAAGCCTACCGGTGCTACGTCCAAGGATGAGAAGCCAACCGAGTCGCCTGCTGAGGTCACCAAGACCGAAGACCCAGCCCCAAGCGAAAACGCTGAGCAGCCACCTGCACCAGCCCCTGAGGTTCCAATCGAACCACCATCACCACTGCCAGTGGCAACCCACCAGCCGGTGGCCGGCGGTGGCCCAGCATCCCCTGAAGATGCAGCTGCCATCGAAGGTTTGATCCGCGGTATTGATAACCAGCACACCCTGCGTGGCTACATGAAGTACATTCCGGACAACACCTGTCGTCGCGTGATTGACGCTAACGGTGGCCAAGCTGCGCTGACCTTTGACCAGATCCCTGATCTGCCACTGGAGCAGTACCCTGGCTTCGCGACCGCCAAGGCTCGTATTGATAACGTGGCAGAGATCAAGGTCGACGGCGAAGCTGCCTCCGCATTAGTGACCGCTTCTGCAAGTGGCGAGACCAACACTGCTGTTCAGCGTTTCGTCCGCGAGGATGGCCGCTGGTTGTTCTGCGACTAATTTTTTCTACTCCGATATATATAAGGAGTAGCAGCCGTGTGAGATGTGTTCATACGGCGGTGTGAACACGGGAATCCATAGGGTTCCCGTTTTTACTATTCGGTGACCTAGCAGTGATCTTTGTGAAAATAAGGGGGGTGTCAAGGCTTGTGTCACGCGCTGCCTTTCGGTGAATATATGCGGGTGCTGATAGCCTTGGATAATTATGCAGCGAATTTCTCCTAAAGTCGGGGCTTTTGCCCGCGTTGTGGTGATTTTTTGTATCAGCTATGCCCTTGCGGGTGGCGTGTGGGCGTGGTTGCGCCCGCACTATACGGCAACTGTGATTAATGATGCTCAAGTGGAGTTGAGCCATACTCCGAGTGTGGAATTCGCGAACCATTTTTGGTTACTTGGTGGTTGCATTGTATTGGCGCTGATCCTCGCTGGGCGCATGTATTCACGCACCTATGAATACCGTGGTATTGCGATGATGCTGTGGTGTGGTGTGTGGGCTGCGGTGGGCAGTGGAGTATTTATCGCGGTGGGGTTATGGGTTACTCCGCTCATTCATAATGTGGTGTCGATTGACAATGCTGTGGTGGGGCAGGAGTACTTTTATGTTCCTGCTTTGGATGTCCACCCTGTTGTGTTTGTGGTGCCGGCATTAGTTGCGATGTCGCGTTATTGGTTGGCGGAGTTTATTTATGGGGATATCTTAGGGCCATCCGACGGCGCAGTTGCCGGAGATTTCGGTACTGATGTGGTCGATTCCGTTGAGGATGTGGTGGATCGCAAGTTGGAGGTTGAACACTAGCTGCGCTTGGGTCAGTCCAGCGTCGGCGTGCGCAATATATTCCACGCGGATTTGGAGTCCGTCGGCATCAATGTGGCAAAAAGCTTTGGTTTCGGGGTGGTCTTCGTTCCATTTGTTGCACACGAGTGCGGCGCGAATGTAGTCCTTGTCGGGGTTGAGGTTGGCTTCCCAGTGGCCCTTGATGAGCATGCTGGGGCCGGGTTCGACGAATGCTCCGATGAGGATTTCGTTGATCCATGCGAGGATCATGTTGTCGCCGTCGTGTGTTTTTTCGATGCCGATGTCACTGAGCCCGTCGCGGATGCGTTCGAGGGTGATGTCGCTGGGGTAGTGGTTTTCGAGTAGTTCTGGGAATTCGGTGGTGAAGTTTTCCACAGCTAGGAGGGTGGATTCGGCGGCGGTGCGGATGAAGCCAACGAGTTGGTTTTTTGATGCTCGGCAGGCTGTGGCGAGGCTGGTGCCGAGTTTGATGTGGATGGTGGCGTCGTCGCTGATGCTGATGTAGGCGGTGGGTCCGACGCGTTCGGAGTTCCATGCGTCGACGGCTTTGGTGAGTGTGTTGATGTCGGACAGGTCGAGGTTGCCGTCGATGGTTGCTTCGGCGATGAGGTAGCGCGGGTGGTCGGCGCTGAATGTGAGCATGAGTGTGTGGTTTGGCCAGTGCATGCTGGCGATGCGCGTGGGTTGGTCCTCTGAGCGCGGCGTAGGGTCGGGTTCGGCTGCGTGGCGTGCGTGGCGCGGTGTGCTTGTCGACGTCGGCGCGGGGTCGGGGAGAAGAATGTAGTCGTATCCTGCTTCTTCGAGGGCGTCGATGACAAGTTCGGCGCTCACGTCGTGCGGGAGGTTGGGGTTCACGTCTATCCTTCTGTGTGGC
Organism: Corynebacterium felinum; assembly: GCF_030408755.1. NCBI lineage: Bacteria > Bacillati > Actinomycetota > Actinomycetes > Mycobacteriales > Corynebacteriaceae > Corynebacterium > Corynebacterium felinum. Next base: position 2,030,375 of record NZ_CP047209.1, on the reverse strand, counting down.
TTCGGGGGGTGCCCGAAGGTTTGTCCGTTAGGGGGTGACGATGAGTTTTTTGAAAACTTATCGCATATAATTTCTTAAACTGCATACCATACTCTCAAAGATTTGGGGTTTGAAGAAAGTGCTCAACGTCATCGACCTTCGTGGCCGTGTCCCTTCTCCTGCGCTTCTGCGTCGCGTGTTGCCTCGCGGTGGAACTGATATCAATGCGGTGTTGCCTGTGGTGTCTCCGATTGTTGACGAGATCCGCCGTCGAGGGGCCGAAGCTGCGCTTGAATATGGTGAGAAGTTCGATTCTAGTCGCCCAGACAGCATTCGTGTGCCTCAGGAGGTGATTGCGCAGGCTTTGGAGCAGTTGGATCCGGCTGTGCGTGAGGCTTTGGAGGAGTCGATTCGTAGGGTTCGTACGGTGCATGCTGATCAGAAGCCGCAGTCGCATACGACGGTGTTGCACCCGACTGGTTCGGTTACTGAGGTGTTTATTCCGGTGGCTCGGGTTGGTTTGTATGTGCCTGGTGGTAATGCTGTGTACCCGTCGTCGGTGATTATGAATGTTGTTCCGGCTCAGGAGGCTGGGGTGGGTTCGTTGGTGGTGGCGTCGCCTCCGCAGGCGGCTTTTGGTCATTGGCCGCATCCGACGATTTTGGCTGCGTGTGCACTTTTGGGTGTTGATGAAGTGTGGGCTGTGGGTGGTGCTCAGGCTGTGGCGTTGCTGGCGTATGGTGATGAGCAGTTGGATCCGGTGGATTTGATTACTGGCCCTGGCAATATTTATGTCACTGCTGCGAAGCGTTTGGTTCGTGGTGTTGTGGGTATTGATTCAGAGGCGGGGCCGACGGAGATTGCGGTGTTGGCTGATGCTTCGGCGAATCCGACGTGGGTTGCTTACGATTTGATTAGTCAGGCGGAGCATGATGTGTTGGCTGCTTCGGTGTTGATTACTAATTGTGCTGAGTTGGCTGATGCGGTGAATGCTGAGGTGGCTGCCCGCTATGAGGTGACGTTGAATGCGGATCGGGTGAAGCAGGCTTTAACGGGGCAGCAGTCGGGTATTGTGCTTGTCGACGACCTTGAGACGGCCATCATTGTTGCTGACGCGTATGCCGCTGAGCATTTGGAAGTGCATACGGAAAATGCCCGTGAGGTTTCTGAGCGCATTACGAATGCGGGCGCGATTTTTGTTGGTGGTTATAGTCCGGTGCCGTTGGGTGATTATTCGGCTGGCTCGAATCATGTGTTGCCCACCAGTGGTTCGGCGCGTTTTAGCGCTGGGCTATCGACGCATACTTTCTTGCGGCCGGTGAATTTGATTGATTATGATGCTGCGGCTTTGGAGGAGATTTCTTCAACGGTGATCACTCTTGCCAATGCTGAGGCTTTGCCAGCTCACGGGGAGGCTATTCGTGCTCGTTTTGTGTCTGTGGAGGGTGATTCCTAATGGTTTCTTTGGCTGATTTGCCGTTGCGTGAGGAGCTTCGTTCGGAGAAGGCTTATGGTGCCCCGCAGTTGGTGGTGCCGGTGCGGTTGAATACGAATGAGAATCCGTATCCTCCTTCTTTCGCGTTGATTGAGGAGCTTGCTCATGAGATTGCTCAGTCGGCGGGGGAGTTGAATCGCTACCCGGATCGGGATTGTGTTCAGTTGCGCCAGGCGTTAGCTGAGTATGTTTCTCAGCAGACTGGTGTGTCGGTGACACAAGATAATGTGTGGGCGGCGAATGGTTCGAATGAGGTGCTGCAGCAGTTGTTGCAGGCTTTTGGCGGTCCGGGCCGTAAGGCTTTGGGTTTTGACCCGAGCTATTCGATGCATCCTATTTTGTCGAAGAGTACGCAAACTGAGTTTGTGTCCTTGCCGCGTGATCCCAACTTTGACATTGATATTGATGCTGCGGTTGCTGGGATACAGGAGCATGCACCTTCGGTGGTGTTTGTCACCTCGCCCAATAACCCCACAGGTGGGGTGACGCCGTTGGCGGATATTGAGCGGATTATTGAGGCCACGCCTGGCATTGTGATTGTTGATGAGGCGTATGCGGAGTTTTCTAATTCCCCTTCGGCTTGTGAGTTGTTGGCGAAGTATCCGTCGAAGCTTGTGGTGTCGCGTACGATGAGTAAGGCCTTTGACTTTGCTGGTGGTCGTTTGGGCTATTTTGTGGCTGATCCTGCTTTTGTTGAGGCTGTGATGTTGGTTCGTTTGCCGTATCACTTGTCTACTCTTTCGCAGGTGGCTGCGATTGTGGCTTTGCGTCATTCGAAGGATACGTTGGCTACGGTTGCTGCGATTGTGGATGAGCGTAAGCGTGTGCAGAAGGCTTTGGAGGATCTGGGCTTTTTGGTGGTTGAGAGCGAGTCGAATTTCTTGTTCTTTGGTACTTTTGCCGATCAGCATGGGGCGTGGGAGAAGTTTTTGGATCAAGGTGTGTTGATTCGTGATGTGGGGGTTGCGGGTTATTTGCGGGCTACGATTGGTGTGCCTGAAGAAAATGATGCGTTTTTGGCGGCGGCTGCTGTTGTTGCTGCGGATGTGATTGGGACAGGAGTGGAAGGTTAAAGTGGCTGATCGTGTTGGGTCTGCGTCGCGGACGACGAGCGAGTCGGATATTTCGGTAACGATTAATTTAGATGGTTCCGGCCAGGTGAAAGTGGATACTGGCTTGCCGTTTTTTGATCACATGTTGACAGCTTTTGGTGTGCATGGTGCGTTTGACTTGCAGGTGCATGCGAAGGGTGATGTGCATATTGATGCTCACCATACGGTTGAGGACACTGCGATTGTGTTGGGTCGCGCTTTGGCTGATGCTGTTGGTGATAAGCGGGGTATTCGTCGTTTTGGTTCGTTCCTGCTTCCGATGGACGAGACGCTCGTTGAGGCGGTGGTTGATTTTTCCGGTCGTCCGTATTTTGTGATGAATGGTGAGCCAGAGCAGATGATTACTTCAGTGATTGGTGGGCATTATGCGACTGTGATTAATGAGCACTTTTTTGAGTCGTTGGCCCTGAATTCTGCGATTACGCTGCATGTGAATTGCCGGTATGGTCGTGATCCGCATCATATTACGGAGGCGGAGTTTAAGGCTGTTGCTCGTGCAATCCGTGAAGCAGTGGAGCCTGATCCTCGTTTGACGGGTATCCCTTCGACGAAGGGTGCGCTGTAGAATTTTCGAAGCGTAAGTGGTGTGAGTGCCTGAGTGGTGCTCGCACCATTTCTTTTTGCCATCCACATTGTTGGGATTATCGTGCGCTGAGCTCATTCGACTAATCCATGGATGACCTTTGAGTTTTGCGCTCTTTAACATGCGAAGATCGAGTTTCAGCAGAGCCCTGCTTTCGTGTGGCGCTGCTCTAGTGTGGTTACTCGACTGATTCGTGTGTGGGTCTTTGGATTGGCACCCCTGGGAGGGTAAGAGTCGAGTTCCCTTGTTTCTGGTGGGGCGGATTGGAGTTTGCTGGGGTAGTCCGGGAGTGGTTACTCGACCTTTACGTGTGAGCCCTTGGGTTTTAGGGGTGTTGTGAATGTAAAGGTCGAGTTTCTGCAGAGCCCTGCTTTCGTGTGGCGCTGCCCTAGTGTGGTTACTCGACTGATTCGTGTGTGAGCCTATGATTTGGCACCTTTGGGAGCGTAAGAGTCGAGTAACCCCGTATCCGAGAGCTGTAACCCTGGGGTGGGCGTTAGCCTGAACGAGGCAACTCGACTCATGTGCTTGCAACCCGTCGGAAAGACCCCATGGGAAGAAGAAAAGTCGAGTAGCCCTCAAAGTGCGTTGGCAAGCGGGATTTACAAAAGGAAAGGAAGCTTCTGTAGTTATCTGTCGTGGGCGTACGGAGCTGTCATTTTTCGCGGTTGGGGTTTTGTAGTTTGCCACGACAATACGCACCAACCTGCACAAACGCGCAGCGTGATGTGTATCAGGGGGTAAGGAATGTGTGGGCTGTGGTTGTTAGGTGTTAGTGTTTTGTTAAGTGAATACACTTCGGCAGGTCAATGGTTTTATACCCACGCTTATTGCTGTTGCGGCGGCTTTTGGTAGCTGGTCTTTGCTGCTACCGGTGGTGCCTTTGGCGGTGTTGGAGTCCGGGGGATCGGCAGTGCTCGCGGGTGCGACGACTGGTGTTTTTATGGGGGCGACGGTGGTCACGCAGGTGTTTACACCGCGGGCGCTTCGTCGGGTGGGCTATACCCCAGTGATGATTTTTTCTGCCGTGATGCTCGGCATTCCAGCGTTATGGTACTTGCTCAGTGTTGATCCGGTGTCGCTGCTTGTGGTGGCGGCGTTGCGTGGTGTGGGGTTTGGGGCGTTGACTGTGGCGCAGTCGGCGTTGATCGCGGAAATTGTTCCAATGAGTCATTTGGGGCAGGCGACAGGTGCGATGGGTTTTACGATTGGTTTCGCGGAATTGGTGCTGCTTCCCTTCGGTGTGTTTCAGGCGCAGCGCTGGAGTTTTGAGTCCGTGTACGTCACTGCTGCCTGTGTGGCTATGGTGTCGGCGTTGATGTGTGCGTTTATTCCGCGGGTGATAGCGGCGCAGGTGTCGGCGTCGACAAGGACTGTTGCGTGGGTGCGTCTTGTGGCGCCGGCGGTGGCGATTAGTGTTGTGGCGATGGGTTTTGGTGCGATTTCATCGTTTTTACCTGGGGCGATGGAAGCGACGGTGGCGTGGTCGGCGGCTATGTTGGCGGTGCTGGGTGGTGCGCAGATGCTGACGCGTTATCTTGTGGGCATTGTTGCGGATCGCCGTGGGGAGGCGGGTACTGTACTCATTTTTGCGCTGTGCCTTTCCACAGCTGGGCTGACACTAATTGCGGTGACGCTTGTATTTAGTTTGCCGAATATTCTGCATATTGTTGCGGCGGGGCTGTTTGGTGCAGGGTTTGGTGCGGTGCAGAATGAGGCGATGCTGATGATGTTTCAGCGAGTGCCCAAGGAGCGGATTGCGCATGCTTCCGCTGTGTGGAATATGAGTTTTGATGGGGGTACTGGGACGGGTTCGTTGGGGTTGGGTGTCATTGCTGTGTGTTGTGGGTTTTCGTCGGTGTTTTTCGCGGCGGGGCTACTGATCGTATTCGGGCTGGTTATTGCGGTTGCTGACCGTGTTAGGCTGGGGTAGATGAACACTGCAGCTAATGATAATTACTGGCTTGTGTACTTGATGTTTATGTTCGCGGGGCTGCTCGTGGGCGGGACGTGGAGTGCGTATAAGCAAAACAACACGATGATGACCGTGATTCTGGGTGGGCTGGCGGTGCTGGCTGCGGGCGCGGGTATTGCGTGGGCGATTGGATGATCAGGGGTTTCCTTCCGCTTTCTTGTGCTACTGCTGCCGCTTTTGGTGCGCTTGCGTTGATGTTGCCGGTGATCCCGCTTGCGGTGATTGCGCAATCGGGCAATGAGACGTTGGCGGGTGCGTCGACCACTGTGTTTATGGCGGCAACTGTGCTGACTCAGTTGTGTACGAATGCGGTGATTGCCAAAGTTGGTTATCGTGCGGTGATGATTGCGGCTTCGCTGTTGTTGGGGCTGCCCACGTTGGCGTATATCGTGAGCATGGATCCGGTGGTGTTGATGTCGGTTGCTGCTGTGCGCGGGGTGGGGTTTGGTTCGTTGTGTGTGGCGCAGTTTGCACTGATCGGACATTTGAGTCCGCCGGGCATGCTGGGCAAGGTGTCGGGGATGATTGGCTTTTTTACTGGTGGGGCGCAGATGGTGGCTGTTCCCGCCGGGCTGTGGCTTGTCGACGTCACCAAGGGGTACACCCTCGTGTTCAGCGTGGGTGCTGCGATTGCGCTTGCAGCGGCGGCGTTGGCGTTTTTCATTCCGTCGCCGAGCCCGGACGAGTTGAACGAAGAGGTGGAGTTCAATGATGATCCACGCATTTACCGGCGTCCGCGCCCGAACAGTCTTGTGGTCACTATTGTTCCGGCTATTGCAATCGCGAGCGTGTCTATGGGCTATGGTGCGGTTTCGAGCTTCTTGCCTGCGACGCTGAGGGAAGTCGATTCCGTATCGGGTGCTACTTTTGCCGGTGTGTTGCTTGCTGTCGGTGGTGGGGCCCAGATGATTTTCCGCTACCTTTCGGGTGTTCTTGCTGATAAGCGCTCAAGCCCGGGGGCGACGATGATCCCTGGGCAGATCATGGCAATCTGTGGCTTTGTGGGCTTTGTTGTTGTGGTGGAATCTGGGTGGTCGCTGTGGTGGCTGTTTATTCCCGCGTTTTTATTTGGTGCAGGTTTTGGGCTTGTGGCTAATGAGGCATTGTTGGAAATGTTTATGCGCGTGCCGCGGGCAAAGGTGGGGCAGGCGTCAACGGTGTGGAATGCTTCCTTTGATACCGGCACTGGTGTGGGTGCGGTGACATTGGGGTATGTGGCGAGTGTGCAGGGGTATTCGGGGGCATATGTGGTGGCTGCGGGACTGGTGGTTTTTGGCGTGTTTGCTGAAATTGCTGATCGTGTTCACAACCCTGAGCACCGCTAGGGTAGTTTAAATTTCATTATGAAAAAGACAGTTGCACTTTTAGATTACGGTTCTGGCAATCTGCGCTCCGCGCAACGGGCAGTGGAAAGGGTGGGGGCACAGGTGACTGTGACCTCTGACCCTGAGGTGGTTTTGGCTGCTGATGGCCTTCTGGTTCCGGGTGTGGGGGCTTATGATGCCTGTATGGAAGGGCTGAAAAAGGTGCAGGGCCCGCGCATGATTGGGCAGCGTTTGGCAGGTTCGTGCCCAGTGATGGGTATTTGTGTGGGGATGCAGATCATGTTCGACAAGGGGGTGGAACATGGGGTGCAGTCGCAAGGGTGTGGACAGTGGCCCGGCACCGTGGAAAAACTGGATGCTAGGGTTTTGCCGCACATTGGTTGGAACACGGTTGAGGCGGGGGCTGGTTCGGAAATGTTTGCTGGTTTAGATGAGGCGACCCGATTCTATTTCGTGCACTCTTATGGGGTTTCACGCTGGGAATTTGTCCCTGATGGTTTGACCACTCCACCATTGGTGTCGTGGTCGACGTACGAGCAGTGCCGCTTTGTGGCGGCTGTGGAGAATGGTCCGTTGTGGGCGACGCAGTTCCACCCTGAGAAGTCTGGTGATGCGGGCGCGCAGTTGTTGGAAAATTGGGTGAAGTCGCTGTAGCGAAAATGCTCGCGACAATATTGCTAGACTTTGTTGCATGACTTTTACCCTCCTTCCCGCGGTTGATGTTGTTGGTGGTCAGGCGGTTCGCCTCGACCAAGGTGAAGCTGGAACTGAGAAATCTTATGGTTCGCCTTTAGAATCGGCTCTGCGCTGGCAGGAGCAGGGTGCAACATGGTTGCATTTTGTGGATTTGGATGCGGCGTTTAACCGTGGTTCGAATCATGATCTGATGGCTGAGATCACCAAGGCGTTGGATATTAAGGTGGAGCTCACTGGCGGTATTCGCGATGATGCTTCCCTTGAGCGGGCGCTGGCAACGGGGGCAAGCAGGGTTAATATTGGTACGGCTGCGCTGGAGAACCCTGAGTGGATTGCCAAAGTGCTGGCTAAGTACGGGGATAAGGTTGCTGTAGATATTGCTGTGAAGCTTATCGACGGCGAATGGCGCACCCGCGGTAACGGCTGGGTCTCCGATGGCGGGGATTTATGGGAGGTTCTTGAGCGTTTGGATGCACAAGGCTGCCAGCGCTTCGTGGTCACGGATGTGAGTAAAGATGGAACCTTAACTGGGCCTAATATTGATCTGTTGCGTGATGTCGCTGCCGCCACTGATGCGAAAATTGTGGCCTCGGGTGGAATTTCATGCCTTGATGATGTTCTTACTCTTGCCAAATATCAGGACGAGGGTATTGATTCCGCCATTATTGGCAAAGCCTTGTATGAGGGGCGCATTAATCTTGCGGAAGCTTTGAGTGCCCTATGATCGACATCCCGGGCCTGTACCGGATTGCTGTGGAAGTAGCCCAGCAGGCAGAACAGGCGTTCATCAATGGCATTGGGGCTAGGCCCGCCCTGTTGAAAGACGCAGGCGATTTTGCCACCGATGTGGATTTGGAAATCGAACAGCTCGTGCGCACCAAGCTGGTGGAATTGACCGGCATCCCCGTGTATGGGGAGGAATATGGGGCGTTGGATTGCACCCTTGACCAGCCTATGTGGGTGGTTGATCCGGTGGATGGGACGGCTAATTTTGCGGCCGGAAATCCCATGTGCTCCATTTTGATGAGCTTGGTGGTTAACCGTCGTCCCGTTGTGGGTATTACGAGCCTGCCCTTGACTAGGCAGCGTTTTGGGGCCTATGACTCATCGCCGCTGTTTATCAATGACCAACCCCAACCTGCATTGGTTGAGCGCCCAGAAATTGCGTGCCACGTGGGGTTCTCCTCGGTATCCTCGCGGAGTAATTCGCAATTCCCAGGTCTTATGCGCCATGGTTTTTTGGCGGAACTGACCAAAACCTACCTGCGCCCGAGGATTACGGGTTCCGTTGGAGTGGATCTCGGTTTCACAGCAGCGGGAATTTTCGCAGGTGCTGTGAGTTTTAGCCCGCATCTATGGGATAACGCGGCGGGTGTGGTCTTAGCGCAGGCAGCTGGGGCTTTGGTGACGGATCTTCACGGTGACCCCTGGCAGATTGATGCACCTGGGGTTGTGCTGGGAACACCACGTGCACATGCCACAATTCTTGAGACGATGCATACCGTGCGCACACAATTTACGCATGAGGATCTCAGCCAAGAATTCGATACCTAAGAATACGCAGCTGCCACGACGTGGCGTGTGGCACTAGAGTTAGTCCAACAAGAACAACAAACAAATTTTTTTCACTAAGGGTGTGAACAAATCCGTGGGCGTAGCAATTCGAGTAATTCCGTGTCTGGATGTGGACCAAGGGCGAGTGGTCAAGGGTGTGAACTTCCAGGGCCTGAAAGATGCCGGTGACCCCGTCGAACTTGCCGCTCGTTACGATGCCGAAGGCGCAGACGAACTGACTTTCCTCGATGTGTCCGCATCCAAGCACGGCCGAGGAACCATGCTTGACGTTGTACGCCGCACAGCCGAGCAGGTCTTTATCCCTTTGACTGTAGGCGGGGGAGTGCGCAGCGTAGACGACGTCGACGAGCTCCTGCGTGCCGGTGCGGACAAAGTCAGTGTGAATACCTCCGCGATCGCACGCCCAGAATTGCTGCGCGAACTCTCGCACCGCTTCGGTGCCCAATGCGTGGTCTTAAGTGTGGATGCGCGCCGCAACCCTAAGATGCCTTCGGGATTTGAAGTCACCACCCACGGCGGCACCAAGAGCGCGGGATTAGACGCCATTGAATGGGCGCGCACTGGCGAAGATATGGGGGTGGGAGAAATCCTGCTCAACTCCATGGACGGCGACGGCACCAAAGCAGGCTTCGACATCGAACTAATTGAAAAAGTTCGCGCAGCCGTGTCCATCCCCGTCATCGCCTCCGGCGGGGCAGGCAAAGCAGAACATTTCCCACCAGCAATCGCAGCAGGTGCCAATGCGGTGCTTGCAGCCTCCATCTTCCACTTCCAAGAAGTCTCCATCGGTGAGGTCAAAAAAGCAATCGCACAGGCAGGTTACGAGGTGCGCAATGCCTAAACCAGAAGAATGCCAGCTCGATCCCGCCATTAAAGATCGGGTACGCTTCAACGCCGAAGGATTAGTGCCCGCAGTGGTGCAGGCGTCGACAAGCAAAGAAGTGCTGATGATGGCATGGATGGACGAGCACGCCCTCGCCCACACACTCGCAACCCGCCAAGGAACCTATTTTTCACGATCCCGCAACGAATACTGGATCAAAGGCCTCACCAGCGGAAACACCCAAAAAGTGGAAGCCGTGCGCCTCGACTGCGACGGCGACACCCTGCTGATTCTCGTCGAGCAAACAGGAGGAGCCTGCCACACAGGTGATCGCACCTGCTTCGACGCCGACGAACTGCTGGGAGAAAACTAAACCATGAAAAAGTCAGTAGCAGCCAGCCTCAGCATCGGTGCCGCAGCGCTCATCCTCTGGGCAACATCCCGCATGACCTGGATCAACGTCGAAGCCTTCGATGATAAATCCGGAGCGAAAAGCCTCACCCTGCTCGGGGCGCAATGGGCAAGCGAAACCGTGATTCTCTCCTTCGTGCTCGGCGCAGCCTGCCTCGCTGGTCTTAGCCTCAAAACTCTCGGGCGACGCATCGTCGGCGTGATCACCACACTCGTGTGCGTGTTAGCCAGCTACTCGATTCTTCAACACCTCATCACCACCCCCGATGCCGCGCGCGCCCTCAATATTTTAAGCGCCCCCTCGGCAAACACCGCGCAACCCACCCAGCTTGCCACCTGGGCGGAAATCACCGCAATCAGCAGCAACCCACTGCCTGCCAGCATCGCGCTGATCGCCATGGCTGTGGGCATCGTCTCAGGTGTTGTCCTCGCACTGAAACCAGGGGTAGCAAAAACCAGTAGCGCCTACGAACGCAAGTCACAACGTGAACAACGAATCGTCCACGACCTCGACACCGACCCCGACTCAGGGCGCGTGCAATGGGATGCACTCGACGCCGATATCGACCCGACCGACCGCGAGTGAGGGCACCCCTCAATTTGTACACCCCCCATTAGGGGCGATAGCCTTGAACAAACGTTTTGAGTTTCAACACACGTAGGGATAACAGTTGTGACTTCCGTCTTCGACACAATAATCGCTGGCGTCAAGGAAGACGTTGCAGCGCGCGAAGCCGTGGTCTCCTTTCGTGAAATCAAAGAGTGCTCCCGCACACACGCACCCCCACCCAGAGACGTCATGAAAGCGCTGCGCGGGCCAGGGTGCAAACTCATCGCTGAAATCAAACACGCAGCACCCCACGTGGGCATCATCGCCCACTTTGACCCAGTGCATCTCGCCCACGAATTTGAAAAAGGTGGGGCGGCATTAATCGCCTGCCACACAGAACAACGAAACTTCAAAGGCTCTTTAGAAGAAATGGCGCTGGTGCGCAGCAACGTCACCGTGCCGATACTGTGCCGCGATTTCATCATCGACCCCTATCAAATTCATGAAGCACGCTGTTTCGGCGCGGACATGATCCCCCTGCGCGTCGGAGCCTTAGAACAATCACATCTTATTTCCCTCCTTGATCGGGTGGAATCCCTCGGAATGACCGCACTGGTCGAAGTGCGCACCGTCGATGAAGCAACTCGCGCCCTCGAAGCAGGCGCACAAGTCATTGGGGTCAACGCCCGCGATTTTGAAACGATGCAGCTGAACCGGAAAGCGTTCGGCGAAATCGCGCCTGGGCTTCCGCATTCGGTGATCAAGATCGCGCTCTCTGGTGTGCGCAGCCCCGCCGAACTCTACGACTATGCAGCCTCCGGTGCCGACGCCGTGGTCATGGGACAGTCGTTGGTGACTGCCGACTCCCCAGGGGCGTTTACCCGCGCCCTTGTGTGTGCTGGTCTGCACCCAGCCTGCCCCGGACGGGGACAGCAGTAAAGCGTGGGGATCTTGTACCGCTCAGTGTGATCTGATGCGGATTCTAGTGCCGCCAACGATGGCCTCAAGGTGCTTGCTCAGCAACTGAATGGCAACAGGGTATCCTGTGTCAAGGCACCGTGGACTCTGACCGAACTGCACCCACTGAGTGTGGTTACTAACGCATGAACCCTAGGGAACCTCGGGTGGTGCTGTGGTTATGCCATATCCACAGCGTGTCAGCGGTGAGCACACAGTGCGTTGGTTCGGTTAGGCGGAAAGTACACAAAGTTAATGAAAGCAACTCATTGGAGCGTGACGTGATTATATCCACCTTGGCCCAAATACCCTCACCCCCACAAGGCGTGTGGTACTTAGGACCCATCCCTTTACGAGGCTATGCCTTAAGCATTATTTGCGGAATTATTATCGCCCTGTGGGTGGGGCGTAAACGCTACGCAGCTCGTGGCGGCAACCCCGATGTAGTTTTAGATGCCGCAATTGTTGCCGTGCCTGCGGGCATTATCGGCGGGCGTTTGTACCACGTGATCACCGATAACCATAAGTATTTCTGTTCAGACTGTAACCCTATTGATGCGCTGAAAATTACCAACGGTGGATTAGGTATTTGGGGTGCAGTAATTGTGGGCACGCTTGCGGTGTGGGGCTATTTGCGTTTCAAGAAAGTTCCTTTTGCACCTTTTGCTGATGCCCTAGCCCCTGGGGTGGTGCTCGCCCAAGGTATTGGGCGCTTGGGTAACTGGTTTAATCAGGAGCTTTATGGTGCTGAAACCACCGTTTGGTGGGGCTTGGAAATCTACTACCGTGTGGATGAAGCAGGAAACTATGCGCCGATGACGGGTCGTTCGACCGGTGAGGTGATTGCCACCGTGCATCCAACGTTCTTGTATGAGTTGGTGTGGAATGTTGCGGTGTTTGTGTTCCTGATCTGGATGGATCGAAAGTTTAAGCTGGGCCATGGTCGAGTATTTGCACTTTATGTACTCAGCTACACGCTTGGGCGCTTCTTCATTGAGAATTTGCGCACTGATGAGGCGACCATGATCGGTGGCTTGAGGGTGAATGCGATTGTGGCGGTGGTGACGCTTATCGTGGCGGCAATTGTGTTCTTCAGTTTAAAGAAGGGGCGTGAAACTCCTGCGCAGGTTGCTGGTGGGAAGCTGGGGTCGGCAGTTGATGATGCTGCATCAGAGGTGATGGAAGGCGCGGCGCGGGCTGATGCGAAGGTGAAGGCAAGTGAAGAAGATTCTTAAAGGTCAACGGCTGTGAGGGCGTGTGGGGCTGGCGATAGAAAGTGATTTACCTCGCCTTTTGTGTCAGCCCATCCACTGCCGATTATGTGGAGTTAAGCCCGCTCATGTTTGCTTTGTTGTGATTTTGTGGGGTGAGTGAATGAGGGGTGCGCGAAGGGGTGCGTTAGCGCGAAACGCTTTCCGGGATTAGTGTTTAGGGCATGGAACGACGCACAAAGATTGTTTGTACTTTGGGTCCTGCTGTTGCAAGCAAGGACGCTATTTTACGCCTAGTTCAAGACGGCATGGATGTTGCCCGCATGAATTTCTCCCACGGGGAGCATGCCGATCATGAGCAAAACTACCGTTGGGTACGGGAAGCAACCGATGAAACCGGACGCGCTGTGGGCATTCTTGCCGATCTTCAGGGTCCAAAGATTCGCCTCGGTCGCTTTATCGACGGCGCAACGATGTGGGCTGATGGGGAAGAAGTCCGGATTACTGTTGAGGATGTGCAAGGCACCCACGATCGCGTGTCTACCACCTACAAGAATCTTGCGAAAGACGCCAAGCCTGGCGATCGCTTGCTTGTCGACGACGGCAAGGTCGCCCTAGTGTGCAAAGAGGTTGACGGTAACGATGTTGTGTGCGAAGTCGTTGAAGGCGGCCCAGTCTCCAACAACAAGGGTGTCTCCCTTCCGGGCATGGACATTTCTGTGCCAGCGCTGAGCGACAAAGACATCGAGGATCTCCGCTTCGCACTGAAGCTGGGTGTTGACTTCATCGCACTGTCCTTCGTTCGTTCCCCACAGGACGTTGAACTTGTTCACGCCATCATGGATGAAGAAGGCCGTCGCGTACCAGTAATTGCCAAGCTGGAAAAGCCCGAAGCTGTTGAGGCTTTGGAATCTATCGTGCTGGCATTCGACGGCATTATGGTTGCCCGTGGCGATCTTGGTGTGGAGTGCCCACTGGAGCAGGTTCCACTGGTTCAAAAGCGCGCTATCCAGATCGCTCGCGAGAATGCGAAGCCAGTGATCGTGGCTACCCAAATGCTCGATTCCATGATTGAGAATTCCCGCCCAACCCGCGCGGAAGCGTCCGACGTTGCGAACGCCGTGTTAGACGGTGCCGATGCAGTGATGCTGTCCGGTGAAACCTCCGTGGGCAAGGATCCACACAACGTGGTGCGTACCATGAGCCGTATTGTGGCAACGGCTGAGCACGATGGCCCTGTGCCTCCTTTGGCTCATATTCCACGCACCAAGCGTGGCGTGATTTCTTATTCTGCACGTGATATCGCTGAGCGCCTCAATGCGAAGGCACTGGTTGCCTTCACTTCTTCTGGTGACACTGCTAAGCGCGTTGCCCGCCTACGCAGCCAATTGCCACTGTTGGTATTCACCCCGTACCAGGCTGTTCGCAGCCAGCTGGCGCTGACGTGGGGTGCGCGCACCTTCTTGACTCCTCCGATGCACAACACTGACGAGATGCTGGAGCAGATCGATCAGCAGCTGTTGGCAATGGATGAGTACAACCGTGACGATATGATGGTGATGGTCGCTGGTACCCCTCCAGGAGTATCTGGTAACACCAATATGATTCACGTGCACCTGTTGGGCGAAGATACGTCGCTGCCACCTACGGTGTAATTTCCGATAATCTTTTGTGAGCTCCTGTGCACCCCCTTTGTTCAAAGGGGGTGCACAGGAGCTTTTTCGGTTCGCCCGACATGGGCATGTTCTTAAGGGTGTGAGTCCCTGATAGTGAAGGTGGTTTAACTATGTAGCTGATGGCAACTGCAGCATCGTGAGGTGTTGTGGGGAGGAAGCTTCAAGCGAAATCCTGCACCGAGGTATACGAATCACATATAAGGCGCGCTGATCTGGGTAAGGCTGCCGAAGAAGTCGAAGCCCGTTCCATCGAAGTGGTTAGTGTGTAGATGTGGCGGTTGTAGGAGGAAAGAGCATGTTCTTAATCGGGGAGGCCTGTCACAGACTGTGCCAAGTAGGTGTGGTAAGCCCTGTTGTGGGTTGGTGTGGTAGGAGTCAGCCGAGGTCATAGTACTCGTGGGAGACACCGCGGTCCGCGGTAGCCCTTATGGTGGGTGAGCGAGGAAGGACTGAACTTTACATTGTTGAGTATGGAACCTGGATTGTAGTTATGCATAACGGTGAAAGCTGCCAACCACGTGTGTGTGGGCATTATGGGGAGGATAGGGTGAATCCCGACGATAGCCATGGTGTGCCTAGTTGTGTGTCTGCCGATGTAGGGGAAGTGTCAACTGGTGCGGGTGCTGATCTGTGGAATCAAGTCTTTTCAGGTGGCAATCTCCGCACTGCATTAGAGCGGGTTAAGACGAATAAGGGTGCTGCTGGTGTGGACGGGGTAGGTGTTGAGGATATTGACGTTTATCTGCGCGAACACTGGAGTGGCATTCGTGAGCGTCTTGACGCGGGAACGTATAAGCCGTTGCCGGTTCGTGAGGTGATGATCCCAAAGCCTTCGGGTGGTTGGCGTATGCTTGGTGTTCCGACTGTTGTTGATCGTGTGATTTGTCAGGCGATCGCGCAGGTACTTACGCCTATCTTTGATGTGGGGTTTGTGCCTGTGTCTTTTGGTTTCAGGCCTCAACGTAGCGCACATATGGCGTTAAAGACCGCACGTGGGTTTCTTAACGAGGGGTATGTGTGGGTTGTTGAGGTTGATTTGTCGAAGTATTTCGACACGGTTAATCACGACATGTTGATGTCGAGGGTGGCTCGTAAGGTTGACGATAAGCGCGTGTTGAAGCTTATTCGGGCGTATTTAAACGCTGGGATTATGGCTGATGGTGTTGTTCGGTGTAGTGATGCAGGGACTCCGCAGGGGTCACCGTTATCGCCGTTGTTGAGCAATATCATGTTGGATGATTTTGATCATTATCTTGCATCTAAGGGCACGAAGTTTGTTCGTTATGCTGATGATATTCGGGTCTTTGTTCGTTCCAAGCGTGCTGCGCAGCGTGCGCTTGCCCAGTCTGGGAAGTTTCTGGAGGGGAAGTTAAAGCTGCGGGTTAATCAGGAGAAGTCCACTATTTGTCATGCGATTAAGGCGGAGCTTTTAGGCTATGGGTTCTATCTGGTTCGTGGTGATCAGTATCGGTTTCGACTTACTAAGGCCACGAAGGTGAGGGTTTTAGCCCGAGTGAAAGAGCTTACGGCAAGATCGTGGTCGGTGTCGATGGAGTATCGCATTGACCGGTTAAACAAATATTTGCGTGGATGGCTTGGTTATTTCGCGTTGGCGGATGCGAAGGTGTTTCTTAACCGGCTGGATGAGCATCTTCGTCGTCGACTGCGGATGTGCGTATGGAAGCAGTGGAAACGTATCCGAACGCGGATACGGAACCTCTGCCGCTTGGGTGTGGATAAACAAAAGGCCTATGAGTGGGCTAATACCAGTAAGTCCTACTGGCGTATCGCTGGCTCGTGGGTGCTTACAACCACGCTTACTAATGCGTATTGGAATGACCAGAACCTCGTATCAGCCGTGGCGTATTGGAACTATAAGCACAGTCAATACTCTGTATTGGTGTAAGGAACCGCCGTATGCGATGAACCGCACGTACGGTGGTGTGAGAGGGCTGCCGGGAAACCCGGCACCCTACTCGATTCGTCAGTATCCGTGAGTGAATTCGCCTGTGTTCACTCATGTGGCTTGTGTAACGCTTCGCGCATAAAAACCTATGGTTTTAATAGATAAGGTTTTTTCTACGTGTTTTCAGGAGGATAACATCATGAAATCCAAGATCTTTTCTGCTGTACTAGCCGGCGCGTTGGTATTGGGTGTGGCGCCAGCCGCGCAAGCTTTGGAAGAAGACTATTACAAGGTGCAGGTCACGAAGGCTGCCGATGGCACGTGTACGTTTGCCAAAGGAACTGTGGATGCTAGGCGCGACGCCGAATTAGCTGCGAAGGTGAAAGCTCAGGCTAGCCGCGCATTGGAGATTTTCGCGATCAATACGGGCTTGACCATTGAGGAACTGCGCTTGTTAGCTGCAGCTGATGATTTCGGAAATGCGCTGCGCGATAAGCTCATGGCGTTGGGATTCATGCGTACACAGGCAGTTAACGCCGCTTCGCGGGTGCGCCAAACCATCCGAGTGATTGATACCGATCCAACGAGTGACCAGTTCTTCCACCTGCCTCGCGTTGTTGCTATCGATCCCATTGATTTTTCAGGCTATGACGCCAAGGTTGCAGGGCTGAAGCGACACTTGTCGTTGATTGCGGCACTGGATCAGCGGGATACCCGCAGTACTCACCGCACGGCACGGCAACTCGAAGTTGTTGAGTATAACCGGTGGGCATTGAGTGCGAATCAGATGTTTGTCGCGATGACTGAGTGCGATGGGAAATCGCGCGAACGGTTGCCGTATCTGAATGTGGACAATGTTGGGGGCACGCTCCCTCAAGGGTTGCCAGCATACGAGGAAGAATATAAGGGTTCTTGGCTCTCGGCATTCTTGTGGAGTCTAGGATTCCCCGGTGCGGTGATGGACGAATCAGGAAATGTTGTGCTTGAAGACCCTATTCCTGGCGATGCATATTCTGAGTTCCATCACCGTGTAGCAGTGATGATTGTCAACGGTGTGAAGGGATTGTTCAAGATTTTGTCGGCCCTGTCGAGCCCACTTTCTTCGCTAGGGGCTAAAGCCTAATCTCCTCTCTTTTTCACTAGGCTGGGGGTTGGAAGGAGTGATGTATTATGCGAAGACTTCGATGGATTGATCCCCTCATTGCTGCGGTTGTGACGATTGTAGTTTTTGGAATAATGCTGGCAATTGTTTTTCTTGACCGCAGCCCTGGTGGAATCGGTGAGGCCACAATGTGGCTTACGGGATTTTTTATCGCCGCAATGATTCCTGTGTTTGTGCTTTCGTTGGTGCGCTCGGCGCTTAATGCTCGCCCACTGATGGTGTATCTCGTGGGTGGGGTAGTGCTTGCACTGGGCTTAGCAGCTTATTCTTTGAGTTTGGATGGTCAGCAGTTACATCCTGAGCCTGTTCAATTCATGGCAATCGCGGTGATTGTGGTTTCCATTTTGGTGGGAATTGCCGTTGAAATTGTTACTCGCCCACCGAAAAAGGAGGTAACGGGTAATTAAAACCACCCCTAGTTCATGAGGGATATTCGTGAATGACACACAAGGTGGCAAGGCAGATCTCACCATTGTGCGCATGGCACTGGCCGTACCTTTGAGTATGGCCAGTGCCTTTATGTAGTGAGGTGTACTCGCCAGAATATTTTGTGGTTAAGCCGTAAAACGGCTAACGCAGCTTTCGCGATGGTTGTCATGGCCTGAGGGCATTGTGTGACACTTCGAAAAAGCTTTGAAGTATTTTGAGCATGGTGTTTGCTCCTTCTACGGGTGCCCGCAGTGCTGCTACGGCTCTAGCCCGCGCTCTTGAAAACCTCATCGTACTATCTCTGTGTAATCGGGGGATAGGGCTTTATTTCCCCTTAAATAGAAGTAGTGTTCATGCTACCGTGAGGGGTATCGGTCGTGGTGGTGCGTGAAGGAGCCCGAGCTGTGGTGCGTAAAGTAATGCTTCTTATTGGCATGATGGCGTTCAGTGTTGCGGGCTGTGCAATACCTGACGGGCTGCAAAGCCCGCGAGAATCAGAAGATAAGGGTGTGAATATTCGCACTGTCGATGATCCTCAGCCCCCGACTAAATTGTTGGTCGATATCTCTTCCAGCATGAATGAATATGAAGGTGAGCGCACCCGTTTTGACATTGCGGCGCAGTCGGCCGAGGAGTTTTTAAGCAGTTTCCAAAATCCGAGCATGGTAGATATTGATGCGTTCGGTGGGGACTGCGCGTTATATGAGCTTGCTGGATTCGAGCATGAGCACGACATTGTCGAGTGGCTTAAAGCTGACTTCACACCACGTGGCCAGACCCCACTAGTGTCGGCGATTATGGAGGCAGCACGTAGTTTCCAACCCGAAGAGGAGGGCGTGATCGTTGTGCTTTCCGACGGCATGGATACGTGCGGCGGAGATCTTGGCGAGTTGGCGGATTTTCTGAAAAACACGTATCCGAAGGTGCGCCTTGATGCTGTGGTGTTCAAGGAAGATGCGAGTGAATTGGCATTTGTTGCCCAGTCCACTGGTGGCATTGCTGTGAGCGCGCATACTGATGCGCAGCTGACTCGCCGACTCCTGGCGCTTCGCGATGAGACTGCGAAACTGAATCTGTCCGAACAAGGCGTCGAGGGTATTGCGCTAGGCGATTCTCTCGACCAGTTGAAGTTGATTGCTGCGGAATTTGCTGAATGCTCTGGCGATTGCACAGTGGTATATCGCGACTGTGCTTTCGTGGTGGAGAACGGAAGTGTTGTCAAAATTATTTTAGGCCCGGGGAGTGAAACAATTGATGGCTTGCGGGTTGGTGCCTCGCTTGACGAGGTGGAAAAGCTTTTAGGTCAGCCAATTCGAGTCCAGAATTTGCCACGGGGTCAACGCGAGCACGATTTCGCTATTACTGAAACTGACCTCTGGCGGGTGACAACTGTGGAAAACACAGTGGAAGATATCACCTTGTGTCGTTGTAATACGATCAATGCGGACCGGCAATTCCATAACGAGCAATCTATGGGATCAGTTCGGGTAGGGGATCGACTGGGGCAGCATCGGGAGAAGCTTTTTATACTGAACAATCTTGCAGGTGCTGATGGCTTTTACCGTGTGGGTAACTACATTGTTATGCACCATCTGGAGAAATTTGTGGTGTATGCCGAAGTGGGGGATGACGATCCCTTTAATGCACGCATCAAGTATTTACTTCCGTATAACAGGTTCGATGGCCTCCGCTTTGCCAGCCAAGCAGAAGCTGACCTGTATTTCAAAGGTGCTCCTAGTCGGAATGGTGTGTCGAGCAATAGTAGCTTTGCGTACTATCCGATTCTAGGAACGAGGGATTTCTTCCTGGTTCAGTGGCTCGTTGGTTTTGACGCGGGCTATAACAATGAGCTCACTCCCGTGCACGGCGTTGAGGATTTTGCTGATGGGCAGGCGTTGACCGCGATGGGGCGGATGGCTTTCGGTTTTGGTTTGGCTGGACCGTTTGGAATGAAATCGAAACCAACCAGCCCGAATTCTTATGAAAAAGCTGGGTGTCAATTCCACGATTTTGGTGATTTCGCTGCTGTGTATCACGGAAAAGATTTGGTGGGTTTTTCCTCTGTGGAAGGTACACCGAACCCAGCCATTACAGCGCGTGCGCTGTCGGTTGGTGACAAAACAGGTGCTATTGATTCCGTTTATTCCGATGTGGATCGCGTCGGCGATGTGCTTCAGTTGGGTGAGCACTACTTAGGTTTGAGTAGCGAGAATGGGCGAATTAGTGGAATCCGCACGGGTACTTATGAGTTTGTGGCAAACCGGATTTGTGTGTTGGATGAGTGATACATCAAGGTTTGTCACGAAAATTATTGAAGTATTCAGCCGAAATGGTTTGCTGGAAACCCCGCCCACTCCACGCCTTTTGACCAGTACGGATCACCGTTTGAAGTATTCTCAGGCAACAAAGCTCTCGTAGTGGCAATCACCCAACGATTGGAGCAGATTAATAAGGTAGCAGGCTGATTAGTGTGGTATTGGGAACAGAGATCCTTGACCCTCAACTACAGGTTTTGTCACCTTAATTTCTTGTAGGCTCTGTGCGCTAGTGATGAGCTTGTCGTCTTTGGTAAAAAGATATTTGCAGCCAGCTTCGATGGCACAGGCAACAACACACGCATCGGCAGGCCTAATCATAAATTCTGTTGCCAGCTTCTGTGCCCGTTTCATCGCGCGGACATCAAGCTCAATCCAGAAAGCGCCACAGCCATCAAGAAACTTTTTGGCCAACCCAATTTTCTCATTAGAAATCGGAGGGGTTTGGGCACCAAGGCGCATACTGGGAGTGCCTATGGTTTCCACACCAACAAGAGTCGGAATATAGACCTGAAACCGGCTATCTTCAAAAAGTTGTTCTGTGCTTTCAGAAAGTTCCGGGTCTTCATCAAAAAACAAACCAATAATCAAACAAGTATCAATTGCTACAGAAATTGGTTGAGAAGATGATTTAGCATTCACGAGCGCGGGGAACCTCCGATGCACCATTATGATTACTGGAATCGCGCATCCTACGCACCAGTTCAACTGCACTAATTCCATCAGGGGCACAATCGCGCCAAATGCCCCGACCACTGAGGTAATTAGGTGTATCGGGGGCTTGTTCGATACGACGAACCCGAACATAGGAAATCTGATTGGATTCAGGGTGCCTTTGAATTAAGCCGTACACATCAACATTCTTGCGCAATAGTGATCTCACTTGTGGGTCGAGGTCTTCATCAAATTCGATTCGAACTACTCCATGTCGGGCTTCTGAACGCAACTTAGCCACAAATGTAGGGCTCGAAGCAGAATAGCTATAGAGTTCGCCACGTACCGAACCTAACGAATATGGAAGCTCTTTCAGTGCTTTTTCAACAGCATTGATTAAAGAATTATCGAGGACATTTAAAACACGGTTCTCGTGATCTACTAGAGCAACAGATTCCACACCCGAACGCTGCGAAAGCTTCGCAAGATCATGCACATTCTTGACTTGTTTCAAAGACCAGTCGGAAGGGATTTCTCGATCTTCGAGGATTTGATAAATGCCCTTAGTTAAGCGCTGCTCAATCTCTTCATCGACATGAACCCCGAGAATGGCACTTCCTTCTTCAAGCTTTGCCATCGTGACCTTTGTAGATGAAGGCAAGAAATCCTGCACTAACTTCGTTAACAGTTCAAGCGCGGTAATAACGGTCTTCGCCTCAATTTCGTCAAGTTCACCGTTCAACTTAATTGAAACTGCACGGTCTGGTTGCATTATTCTTCTCACCTCCATGTTCCTCGTGTCGAAAGTTTAGTCTAACCCGGATTTTTCATGGGTGTGGGGTGAAAAGGTGAGCAAAAAGTAAAGAAAGTGCTTCTTGACCTGCTAGAATAGAGATGTTTTGAAGTCAATAATCTAGGCAGAAAGAAACACTTTCAAGGTGAAGACTACCACATACATTCCACGGGTTGCTAGCTGTTCTCATCTTGTATCCGGTGCGGGGGTGTTACCGTTTGCTCACGTAGCCGAATTGGTGGGAATAAGTGACTGCCTTGATTCCGCTTTGCCGCGTTCTGGGCTCACGCACACGTTAGGGGATGTGTGGGTGAATCTGGCTTTATCGTTGATTGCTGGTGGGGATGATGTCCACGACATCACCTTGCTTTCTTCTGTTTCAACCGCGTTAGCATCAAAATCGTTACCGTCAGTGACAACCGCATGGCGGCGGATCACAGAATATGCAGATACCAGCGAGCATGTGCGAGAAGGGTTTATCCACGCAGCGAAACAAGCTCGCACTAGGGTGTGGGATTTGTTAGGTGATCACGCTCCGCATCGGGTGGCAACAGTTGAACAACCACTGGTTATCGATATTGATGCCACGTTGATTACCGCACATTCCGATAAGGAAAACGCGACGCCTACCTATAAGAAAGGCTTTGGTTTCCACCCGTTATGTGCCTTTATTGATTACACCAGCATCGGTCTGCCTGGTGGGGAGTTTCTTAACTGCCTGCTTCGACCAGGAAATGCCGGGGCAAACACAATTCGTGATCACTGCCAGCTTGTTGACGAGATTCTTGCCACCCTGCCTGATCACAGTGATGGTCAACCCTGGGGCAAACGATTAGTCATCCGTGCTGACAGTGCTGGTGGGACAAAGAAATTCATCAGTTTCCTCAACGATCACAACCTTGGGTATGTTCTGGGTTATTCCGCCCCGCCGACAGCGCGCATCACCCTTGACCATCACCTTCAATCCCAACAAACAACCAACGCTGATACACAACACTTGGGAACCAGTGCTCACACAGGCAAAGACTGTGATCGGTGGGATACTCGGGTGCCGATTGTGCGTGCTTCAGGGGATCTGGTTTGTGATGAGAACCATTTCCTTGAAGACATCACCGGACTACTGCGCACCGCAAATATAGATGAGCACCAACCTTTGGTGAATCTTCTAGCTGACTACCCCGAGGATATGCGTGTTATCGCACGAATCGAACCACCCCACCCAGGGTGCCAACACAGTCTTTTCAACCAACATGGTGTTCGCGCCCAACTGTGCGTAACGAACCTTATTGGGAATATTCAACACATTGACTACTGCTACCGTAATCGGTCTTTATGTGAACAACACATCAAAGACACCAAAGACCAAGGCCTTAGTAAACTGCCGTTTAAACAATTCGGGGCGAACCAAATCTGGTGTTTGATCGTTGCACTATCCCACCAACTTCTTACCTGGACGAAACTCATCGACGCCTGCCACCACAAGGATCATTCACACCAAGAAACAAGCAAGCCTTGGTGGACATGGGTGCCGAAGACTATCCGTGTAAGGTTTGTTGCGGTTGCATCAAAAATCACCACAAGCAGCAGACGCATCATCCTCCAGCTTGACCAGCACAACCCCCACACCCACACACTGGTCACGCTTATTGGCTACACCCAGAGCCTTCTACAGCCACGCTGGAAGAAACGAAAACCCTAACACCCCTAGGCCCACACACGCGATCTGGCAGCCACACTGCAGGCACACCCCAACCCCCAAACCCCACACAACTTTATGGACGCACACCTTGCCCTAAAAACCACGAATCAAAGGGCGAAGGTGAACCAACCAACCCCACAAACACACCACCCCAACCCACCACCACCAAACCCACCCCATGAAAAATCTGGGCTAACGCTAAACACAGGGGCAGTACAGGGGAACAGGCAAAGTTTCCGAAGACGTGTCTAGATACACGTGTAAGCGTGCTTCCAGTGTCATGGTCGTCGAGCTCCACAACAGACCTTACTGAAAATCCTTTGCTACTATGGCGGGCATGGATAAAAACGATGAAACAAAGAATTGCTCGCTCATGAGTATTCCGGATTCTGACGCGGTGCCAAGCCAAACTCAAGCTAAAAAGAAGGGCATCAGCTACTTCTTAGCGTTAACATTGGGTTCTTCATTCGGCCTAATTCTCGGCACCATCATCGATGACATTCCCCTGGGAATCATCATTGGCACCAGCACAGGAATTTTCCTCGGACTCATCTTCGGCTTCAAGGATTAACGCCCTGATATTCACAACAAATGCTCCCCACCATCGCAGAGTTGATGGTGGGGAGCAGTGTTGTACAAGGGGAGTGGGCTAAATCTTGGTAGGCTCCAGCTTCCACACCTCACGGGCATAATCGCCAATGGTGCGGTCGGAAGAGAAGCGACCAGATTCGCAAATGTTTACCCAGCACATGCGAGCCCAGTGCAGGCGATCAGCGTAGAAGTCCTTAGCCATCTTGTCGCGGGTCTCACGATATGCGGCGAAATCGCCCAGCACATAGTACACATCCGGGGTTTCCCAGCCCCCGCCGTCGAGAAGCGACGAACGCAGGTCATGGAACATACCCGAATAGTTATCGTGCAAGCGCCCATCCACCAGCGCATCCAGCACACGCTTGAGACCAGGAACAGTCTCATACTGGTGGTGTGGATTGTAATGCGCACGCAGGGCAGGAAGTTCCTCCACCTTCGCACCGAAAATGTAGGCATTTTCCTCGCCCACAGAGTCGAGGATCTCCACATTCGCACCGTCGAGCGTGCCCAAAGTGAGCGCGCCATTCATCATGAACTTCATGTTCGACGTGCCCGATGCTTCCTTACCTGCAGTAGAAATCTGCTCCGACACATCAGCGGCCGGAATAATGTTCTCAGCAGGGGAAACATTGTAGTTTTCCACGAACACTACGGTGAGAATCTTCGACACAACCGGATCATTGTTGACCAAGTTTGCGATCTCGTTGATCAGCTTAATGATCGCCTTGGCGCGCACGTAGCCAGGGGCAGCCTTCGCGCCGAAAATGAAGGTGCGCTTCGGAATGTTGTGCTCACCATCTTCCTTAATGCGGAAGTATAGATCGAGCACATACAGTGCGTTCATCAGCTGACGCTTGTACTCGTGCAGACGCTTAATCTGCACATCGTAGATGGAGGTCGGGTCGATCTCAAGGCCTTGGCGGTCCTTAATCCACGCTGCGAAATCAGCTTTGTTGGCATCCTTGATATCCAAAAGCTCCTGCATTACAGTCTCATCTTCGGCGAAGTGGCGCAGCTTCTTCAGCTCATCAAGGTCGGTCACCCACGCATCAGAGCCGGACAGGCGGGTCAAAAGATCGGACAAACGAGGGTTGCACATCTTCAGCCAGCGGCGAGGGGTGACACCATTGGTCTTGTTGTTGAACTTCTCAGGCCAGATGCCATGCCACTGCTTCAAGGTTTCAGCCTTGATGATCTCGGTGTGCAAGGCAGCTACACCGTTGATGGAATACGCAGCGTAGCAGGCAATCCAGGCCATGTGAACCATGCCGTCGTGAACAGGGGACATGTACTCAATCTGTCCCTCATCCACACCACGCTCACGCATTTCCTCACGGAAACGGCGATCGATCTCCACCACAATTTCAAAGATACGGTGGAATAGCTGCTGGAAGATCGAGCAAGACCACTGCTCCAACGCTTCTGCTAGGACAGTGTGGTTGGTGTAAGCGAAAGTTTCATTGACGATCTTCCAAGCTTCTTCCCAGCCAAGCTTGTGCTCATCCATGAGCAGGCGCATCAGCTCTGGGATGGCGAGCACTGGGTGGGTGTCGTTGAGCTGGATGGAATTGTACTTACCAAAATCGCTGAGATCCTTACCATGGTGCGCAATATAATTGTCGATCATGGCCTGCAGGGAAGCGGAGCAGAAGAAGTACTGTTGGCGAACGCGCAGAACCTTGCCGGCGTAGGTGGTGTCGTTCGGGTACAGCACGCGGCACAGGTCCATGACCTGCTCGCGCTCGACGATGGCGTCGGTAAAGCGCTGGGAGTTAAATGCGTCGTAGTCGAACTCTTCCATGGGCTCGGCCTTCCACAACCGCAGGGTGCCCACGTTGTCGGTGCCGTAGCCGGTAATCGGCATGTCATATGGGGTAGCGCGGACTGTCATATCGTCGAAGGTGACAATGCGCTGCTGGTTTTCGCGGCGTACCACGAAGGGGTAGCCGTCTTCCTTCCACGCATCGGGCTCTTCGGTTTGGAAGCCTTCGCTGAAGATCTGCTTGAACAATCCGTAGCGGTACAAAATACCGTAGCCGGTGACAGGATAATCCTGGGTGACAGCGGAGTCGAGGAAGCACGCTGCCAAGCGGCCCAAGCCGCCGTTGCCCAAAGCAGCATCGTTTTCAGCTTCAAGAACATCCGAGAGTTCGTGGCCGAGCGCCTTGGTTGCGCTTTGTGCTTGTTCTAGGAGGTTGAGGTTGGTGAGGTTGTTCAGCAGCGCGCGGCCCATGAGGAATTCCGCGGAGAAGTAGTGCTGCTGGCGGGTGGCGTTGTACGCCTGGGTGGTTTTCTCCCAACGATCGGCGAGCTGTTCCATGACAGACGCGGAGAGGCCGAACCAGAATTTGCGGGCGGTTGCATGCTTCGGGGAGGTGCCGGAGGCGGCACGAACGTGGCCTGCAACGGTGTGATCCAGCGCTGGAAGCTGCTCAGATGCGTTCATAGTGGGAAGTTTTCTCCTTCAAAGTATTAAAAAAGGGTTCTTTCCTCTCGAAGTGCCAGTGTGTGCTTGTGAGGGCACGTGGTTGTGTATTTCAGTTGCGCACCACGGTGTGCGCAGTGAAACGGTGGCCTTCGTCGTTGCTTAGTGTAGTCCGGGTGGAAATAAAAACTACTATCGACAGTGTTGAGCGCACCCTTCTGCGCCCCGCTGGGGCGATAGATAGAATGGGGCGCATGTGTGAGTTTTACTACGATGCTGATTGTGGTTTTTGTGACGCAAGTGCCCGAGTGCTGCAGCGACTGTGCCCTAGCATTGTTGTGATCCCTGCGTGGAGTGAGGGAGATTTCTCACAGTGCGTAAGAGAGCACATTTCCACTGAGGCTGTGGCGATCGTCGATCATGAACCATATTTCGGGCATGAGGCAATTGGGGCGACGCTGCGTGCAGCGGGGCGGTTATCCTTCATCCGGCTAGCAGGCAACGTGCTGTGTGCGGGGGTACTGCGGCCGCTGTGGCGCCGGGTATATCGCAGCATTGCTTTGCGACGTCATCAGCTCGGCCCCCTTATTGGTGCGGATGCTTGCCGGATCAGTCCTTAGTTCCCAAGTAGCCCTCCAGTGCAGCAAGCGTGGCGTGTACGCAGCCGTCAAGGGTGTTGCGGAAATCTGGCAGGAATGTGCTCATGTGGTTGACCGGCACAAGCTCGTGGACGCGGTCTTCTGAAACTGCCTTATCCCACAGTTCGTGTGGGGTGGAACCAACGAACCAGAACATGTAGGGGATATTCTTTGCCCTGGGGATATAGGAGAAGTCTTCGGAGGCAGTCCACGGGGTAGCGTCTAAAGAGTGGGAGCAGAAGTGGGCGTCGAAAAGCGGACGCACTATGTTAAACACTTCGTGCGAATTATCGGTGACAGGGCCTTGCCCAAAATAACGAAACGTCGGCGGAGTAGTGAAATTGGAGGCGGCGCACTCGGCGCGAACGACACGCTCAATCGCTTCGTACAGGTGCGCGCGAACCTTTTCATCATAAGTGCGCAGGTTAAGCACAATGCGGGCCTGGCCAGGGATAGTGTTGTGGGAATTCCCAGCCTCAAAAGTACCCACACTGATGACAGCAAAATCACTCGGGGCAACCTCGCGACCCACAATACCTTGAAGCCGAAGCACAATTGCCGCCGCAGCATACGTCGGGTCGAGGGAATTGTGGGGCATGGAGCCGTGCGCTGCCTTACCAGTAATGATGATCTCAATCGCATCACAGGCTGCCATGATGGGCCCAGGCATGCTCATAATCGACCCAGCGCGACCAGGAAGGATATGCTGCCCGAAGCAGACATCCGGTGTAGGAATGTGGGCAAAAAGGTTGTCATTAACCATCGCGAGTGCGCCTTGGCCGTTTTCTTCGCTGGGCTGGAATAACGCAATGAACGTGCCGCGCCACAGGTGTCGATTGTTATCAAGGTGATGAATAACAGCGATCAGCGAAGTAGTGTGCATATCGTGGCCACAGGCATGCATTTTCCCAGGAACAGTAGATGCGAAGGACACCCCTGTTTTTTCCTCAACAGGCAGCGCATCGAAATCAGCACGCATAAGGGCAGTTTTCCCCTCACCATTGTTCAACACAACCACGATGCCGTACCCACCAATAGAGCTATGAATGGTGGCATCAATGCTGCGCAGCTCAGCGAGGATTTTCTCAGCAGTCGTATGCTCTTGCCCAGAAAGCTCGGGGTGGGCGTGGAGATCCTCGTAGATTCTCCTCAGCTGCGGGTAGTTGAGTTGGTGTGCAGTATCCAGAAGGCTCATAGGACTGTAGTGTAGGTTTCGCCACGTGTACGGCGATAACCGCATGGGGGTGAAGTGGGTGTGAGAAGTTTAAACGCTGGCGGAAAGGTAGTGGCCAACGGCCAGCGCGCTGGCTCGCAGCCCAGAGTAAAGCGTAGGGAAAAAATCAGGCAAGAACGTCGACATGTGATTGACGGGAATCGTGCTGGCGACTGTGCCGGTGGATTGTGCATGATCCCACAGGTGGGCAGGGGTCGCGCCGATAAACCAATAAAAATAGGGGGAGTTGAAAGCAGTGGGGATCAGGGAGAAATCTTCGGACGCTGTTTCGCCGGAGCTAGTACGAGAGCGCGGACCGAAATGGGCGTCGAAAAGCGGGCGGATAGTGTTAAAGACTTCATGCGCATTCTCCGTGACCGGAGCATGGTTGAAATAACGAATCGACGGCGGGGAAGTAAGCCCAGAAGCAGCAGCTTCAGCATTAACAACACGCTCGATAGCGCTGCGCAGAAGCTCACGATTTTTCTCACTGTACACGCGCAGATTCGCAACAATGCGAGCCTGGCCAGGGATAGTGTTGTGGGAATGACCTGCTTCAACCATACCCACGCTGATCACCCCGAAATCGCCGGGCGCAAGCTCACGCCCAACGATGCCTTGAAAGCGCTGGATGATAGCCGCAGCAGCAAACGTAGGATCCTGGGCAGTGTGGGGCATAGAGCCGTGGGCGGACTTGCCGTACACGATAATCTCCACGGAGTCCGTGCCGGTGAGAGTCGCCCCAGCCGTGCTGATAACATCACCGGCGCGACCGGCAACAATATGCTGAGCAAAGCACACATCGGGCGTAGGGATCAGCTTCGCCAAACCATCCTCAACCATGGAGCGCGCCCCCTGAAGAGTTTCTTCAGCGGGCTGGAACAACGCGATAAACGTGCCACGCCACAAATGCCGGTTGCGATCAAAGATTCTGCACAACCCCACAAGCATGGTGGTGTGCATATCATGCCCGCACGCATGCATCTTCCCCGGAACAGTGGACGTGAAGGCCACGCCTGTTTCTTCTTCAACGGGAAGTGCATCGAAATCAGCACGCATAAGTGCGGTAGTTCCTTCCCCATTGCGGAAGACCGCAACAATGCCATGTCCACCAATACCTGTATGGATGGTGGCATCAAGGGTGCGCAATTCAGCGAGGATTTTCTCAGCGGTCATCTGTTCTTCCCCAGAAAGCTCAGGGTGGGTGTGAAGATCCTGGTAGAACGCCTCAAGCTTGGGATAATCGGCGCACGAAAGCACCTGCTCGTCGAGGAATGAGGTAGCTTTAAAGTCCGCTGGGGAGGGTTTGTTGGAAGAAGTGAGGTTCATCTACACAACTGTAGCAGCGCTGATACTTAAACCATGATGGGGGCTAGAGAATTTTATTAGGAGAGTTCAACAGGGGGATAGCTTAGGTCCTCTCCGCCTATTGTCTGTGCATCTTTGCTGTCTAAGCTGCGTTCGTGTGGTGCCTCTCTACGTAGCTACTCGACTTTTAGTGATTTCGTTGAGGAGTTTTAGGCCCCGCCAGCCTGAAAGGTCGAGTTGGAGGAGTGGTGGGGTGAAAAAAACTCAAGGCGGGCGGAGGATTCAGGGCTTGGACTCGACTTATTCTGCGCACCGCCTAGTTTTTTTACCTTCAGGCGGGCAATGAGTCGAGTTCGTTCAAGCACGCAGGTGTTGCGACCTTCGTTCAAGGTGACAATGTGATTCAACTCGACTAATCCAGTTGAGTTCTTGGGTTTGAGTGCGGGGAGGAAAGGAAAGGTCGAGCGAGTGTGGTTTTCCGTGCTTGCAATTCCTGATTGAGGGCTTCTGGGGCTTCAAAGCTTCTGCGCAGCGCGCTCGTTATGTGTGTGGTGTCACAATTGTGGGGCGAGAGGGCAAAGTTATCCACAGGTTGTGCACAATTTGTGATCGGCATCACAGTGTGTTGGTGTGGTTATCCACAGGTTTTGGGTGGTTTTGCAATCTCAACAAGACAAGCCTGTACCGCTGTGTAAACATCACAAGTATGAGCAAAGAAACGTCGTACCTGAAAGCTGGTTATTTCTACCGAAACATGCGTGGGTTAGTTGAACATGCTGCTTTGCTGCAGAAGCTGGTGTACCTTCGCAACGTGGAACCTCATCGGCGCTGTGTACGCTTTTGCCCAACGTGGGGTCTTTACAGTTCTGATTATGCTTCTTTGCTGCCGAGCGTTCGAAACGTCCTGCGTTGTTTTGCGATTGCTCTTTCGCGTAAAAGTGCAGTACTGAGTGGGGAAGCTGCGGCGTGCGTGTTGGGGATACCTTTCCTCGAAAACAATAAACTAATGAAAACCGTAACTGTGACTCTTCCTGGCAGAATGAAACCCCCAGCGCGCAACCAGCGTGGTGAGCATGTGACCTACTCGTCGCGGCTGTTACCTCCGGAGGATATCGTGATAGAAAACGGCATTCGTGTGACGAGCATTTCTCGCACGTTCCTCGATTTTGTAGCCTCGGGGTCAAAAGAGAATGCACTGTCGTTTATCGAGGCGGCTTTTTATCAAAAGCGCACGTCGAAAGCGAGGGTTGCCCGGGATTTAAAGAACATGCCTAAGTTGGCGGGCAAGCCTGATGCCTTGGCTTTATTGTCGATGGCGCGGGAAAATAGTGAGAGTTTATATGAGACTAAAGCGCGTTACATGATTGAAGTTGCTGAAATTTTTGGTGTGGAATCTATTGAAACTCAGGCTGTGGTTGCGTTCACGGATACTACCTACCGCATTGATATTTTGATCAATGGTTTCTTGGGTATTGAGATTGATGGGCGCAGCAAGACGAAGAATAATCCCGAAGCTCTGATTGAGGAGCGTATTCGTGAAAAGCGCATCCAAAATAGAGGGTATGTGATGATCCGCTATCACCCCGATGAGCTCACGAGCGGTTTTATCAGTGATATTTTCAATCTCCTCCACAACCACCAAAAGCTTAAAGCTGCCTAAATTTAGTGATAGGGCGCGTTGTTGTGTGCCTGTGTGCACAGGCGTTTTGGGGGATCGCTTGCGCTTAAAACTGAGACTTTGCCTGAACTTTATTTGCATAAGTCCAGTACAAAGATGGATTAGGGGAGGGGCGTGTGTGCAATCTTTGACTGCAATCTTTAGCCCGGCGTCGTAAAGAGCGTGAAGCGCAAGGGCGCGGTGGTGTTGACCTAGGAAACTCGTGATTGCGCGGTGTAAATTCCGAGGAGAACAGGGTAGGGCAGCGCTGCGATTGTGCTTTTCGACGCCCTCATACCCCAGAGCCTTCAAACTACAGCTTTGCTCCACGCTGCGATTTTGGCGTACTTCCCCTAGGAAACTCGACTTTTCGCTTGAAGTTATGGGCTTTTCTAGCGTCGGTGGCCTAAAAGTCGAGCAGGAAGAGAGTAAGCGGGAGTAGGGGAGCGTAAGAGCGTGGGGTACGCACCCACTACCAACTATGAACTCGACTTTTAAGAGCGACACCCGAGGAAATTTGGGGTAGTGTTCATGAAAAGTCGAGTTGCCTCACGAGCCCCATGCGCGTTTCTCTATGAAACGCTGCGTAGGGCAGGCGGGGTGGAGAAGGGATGGTGCGCACGCATGCCTTCTGCAGTCGTGGGTGGTTTAGCGGGTGAGCAGGGGATTGTATTTGAGGCTGTTGCGTTCCACGGCGCATTCGGTGGCGATTCGAATCGTTGGTGCGATGGTGTTGGAATCGCGTAGGCGGTAGAGGGCATCAACAACTCGGTCGCGCAATTGCCAGGGGCTGATGGTGTTCAGGTACACCTTGGTTACCCCTTCGAAACCTGCGAGGGTGGAGATGCGCCATTTGATCATTACGCGCCATGGCATGGGGATATCGAGGTCAATGGGTTGGTGGTGCCATTCTTCGTTGCATGGTACTTCGGGGCCTGCGGCGGCGTGGCAGGCGTGGAGTAGGTCGCTCATGGCGTCGACTTCTTCTTTGCTCATCAGCCATGGTTGGGTGGTGGCTGATGTGGAGAATACCTCTAGGGTGGGGTAGCGGTGGCCGAATCCTGCGAAGCATACGGCGTGATCGTTTTCGGCGATGATGAGGTTGCGTTTGGCTGCGTAGTCGACTGCCCACTCGTTGTACATGTTGGGGTTTTGTCGCAGCTTGGCTATTTCGTGTTCGGCGGAATAGCCGCGTTCGTCTATCGCGACGAGTTGTTTGTGCAAGTGGTCGAAGGATGCACCGGCAGGTTTGAGCCAGTTTTGAAAGACCGCTACATAGCAGGCGTACCTGTTGCGTTGGTAGAGATCGTCCATGGCGGCGATGGTGAAGTGGATAAGCCCGCGGTGTTCTTCCACGCTTAAGGTGCCGCAGGAGGCGAGTTGGGAACGGTTGGTTGCGTGGTCGCTGAAGTGTCGCCTAGCGATGATGACGTCGTGCCCACCGGCGAAGAATGCTTCGGCGAATGTCAGTAATTCTTCTTCGCTCGCGTTTTCTGCCTCATTTTTTCGACCCGCGGCGATGAGTTTTGTTTTCACAATGCTCAGGGCGTGGGCGCGCCCAGCGGGATCATTGAGGTAGTTGTTCATCCAGCATCGGGTGTGTTCATCCATTTCGTACTGGTAGTTGGCCTGCCAGTAGTCGTAGGTGACGATTTCGAACAGGTTGGGTACGCGGCGAAATTCGTAAGGTGCGCGTTGCTGTTGCTCGATGCTTAATCCTGAGTGAAGGGTGAAGGAATCGTCGACGGCAATCAGGCGGGATTTCTCTGGTGGGGTTTCGCTGATGCGGTCGTGACAAAAAGCACAAAAACTGTGGCGGTCTTGCTGCTGGAGTGGGGAGCAATCGTGGGCTGGGGTGGTAATGGGGCGGTTGCCTCGTCCGGGAACTGTCCACACCTCGGTGCCGGAGAATGGGTTGATCTGTTTGACCGTGCCATCAGCCATGACCTGAATTGGGTTGATGCGTGCAGCAAGGAAGCTCATAACTTTTCACTCTAGGAGCAACTGGGCAGCGGGCAAAAATCCCACCCATATCGGCGCGAAAACGCACGAATTTTTCACTCCTGTACGTGTGTGCGCCAGCTGACAGTCCAATGTGAATGAAAGGGTGAGGGTGGTTGTGCCGGCATCGCGTGGGGGTGGGTTTTAGCTAAGCTGGGAAACCATGCCACATATCGTTTTCGAATGTCTCGTCCCACCCCATATTGCGGAGCCTGTGAACCAGCGGTTTAAACAGCTTGGCGATTTACTTGTACGCGATGGGAAAGTTGAGCAGGCTACCCTGCGCGTTGAAAGCCCCGCACAGTTCGATCAGTTTGTTCTTGACCAGCTTCAACACGCCTACGTGACTGAGCACAAGGAAGAGTTTGAGCTCGCCGAAGACGTTCCGGGCAAACTCGAAGAGTGTGGGCTTGTCGACGTCGAAACTCTCATCCCCACCCGCCTGAGCGTCGCCGTTACTGGCGTGCATACCAGCATGAACCAGCTGGCCATGCACTATTCAAGGATTCTGACCCCGCCGGCACAACTGCCTTGTGATGCGGTTGAGCTCATGAAGGAAGAACAGTTTGAAGTTCCTGCGCTGTGCCCGTGGTCGGTGGCAATCTACCCCTAAACCGCTCCGAGAACAGCGGGTGGACACCGCGCCAGTTATACGATCAACGCTGCGATTTGTGCAGCCGCATCAGAAAGCTGGGCGGTGATGTCGGCGTCGATAAGCTCAATGGCGTGTGCGCTGGGAACATCGGCAGAAAAAGCTCCAGCAACCACGAAACACTGCGGGGTGGACGCCGCCGCACACACCTTCAGCACCTCACCGACAACCTTGCCCGACAGCGACTGCGCATCAAAACAGCCCTCGCCCGTAATCACCACATCAGCCTGCGCAACAGCTTCAGCCAACCCCACCGAATCAGCCACCACTGTCGCGCCGGGGACAAGGTGTACGTGATCCGCATTGCCGTGCAGCAAGGTAGATAGCCACACAATGCTCACGGGGATGGCACCGGCAGCGCCCAGGCCAGCGATGGTGGGGTCCACATTGCACACCTCACACAGCTTGGCAATGCCTGCTTCAAGTGCGGTGACGTCTTGCGCGCTGGCGCCTTTTTGCGGGCCAAAAGTGTGTGCAGCACCGGATTCGCCGGTTGCGGGGTTGGTCACATCGGCGAGCAGTACCCATTCGACGGCGGCGGCGGGGATGTTGAGTTGTGCGGTGTCGATGCTGTCGAGATCCACGAGTGCGGCGCCGCCTTGGCGTAGCGGATGCCCGGCAGCATTCAGCGGGGTTGCGCCTAGTGCTACTAAGATGCCGGTGCCACCGTCGATGGTGGCGCTTCCGCCCAAACCGAGGGTGATTCGGGTTGCGCCGCGGGTTTGTGCGTCGGCGATGAGCACGCCTGTTCCGAATGTGTCGGCTGTGCGCGGTTGGAGCTGGTCTTGTACTGCGGGTAGTCCGGATGCGGCGGCGACGTCGATGTAGGCGG
This sequence comes from Corynebacterium felinum, assembly GCF_030408755.1. Taxonomy (NCBI): domain Bacteria; kingdom Bacillati; phylum Actinomycetota; class Actinomycetes; order Mycobacteriales; family Corynebacteriaceae; genus Corynebacterium; species Corynebacterium felinum. Next base: position 1,995,732 of record NZ_CP047209.1, on the reverse strand, counting down.
TGGCGGTGTCGGGGTCGAAGGTGTAGCTTGCTTCGGTGAGTCGCCCGTTTGCATCGACGGTGGGTAGGGTGATGCGCTGGCCGTGGAAGATGGTGGAGGTGCCTTCGCCGCCGTCTGCCATGGGGCAGGTGGTGATGTCGGCGTTGATGCCGCGGTGGGCGAGCTCGGTGGCAAGGGCGGTGCTGAGCATGTGGGCTGCTTCGGGGGCGGTTGCGGTGCCTTTAAAGGAGTCGGGGGCGATGAGGATGCGCATGGGTGTGTGCTTTCTGTGGGTGGTGTTTCTTTCGGGTCACACCCTAGCAAGCAGGTGGGTAAAAAAGTAGTTGCAGCCTGCGTGTCGCTCGCTTGTCGACGCCTCCACCTAGTCGCAGTGTTGCGTGCGGTGGTGCTGGGGCTTTTGTGGTGGGGTGGAGGGTGTTTCACGGGTGTGTGAAACATCTGATGTGTTGGCGCGGTCGTGCTGAAAAACCGCGTAATTCTAGTGTTCTATAGAAATTGTTGAGGGGTGAATAAAAGTATTGTGAGGTGTGGTTCTATGGGTTCGGGGGCGGGTATTTCTGTCGTTGAGTAGGTAATAATTTCTATAGCTGTGTAGAATTGCAAACCGTACTGAGAACGAAAACGTACTTCAGTCCAAATTTAGCCCAACTAGGCCCCCATTTCGCTTCATGGCTACCCTCATGGCTGCATGGAGCACATAGAGCTCGTGCCTCACTTCCATCGCAACGCGCGTGGGGGAGAGCTGTGCGCGCACTGTGTGAAAGAAAAGAAATGGTGGGCGGGCGCTCGATTGGGATCTAAGTACTCAAGGCACAAAAGGGAAGGACACCTACTATGTCTGACATTCAGGAAACGGTTGCCGGTTACTACGAGCTGCTCCTGCAGCGCAATGCGGGCGAGCCGGAATTCCACCAGGCTGTTGCTGAAGTGATGGAATCGCTCAAAATCGTCCTCGAAAAGGATCCTCACTACGCTGACTACGGCTTGATCCAGCGCCTGTGCGAACCAGAACGTCAGATCATCTTCCGTGTGCCTTGGGTTGATGACAACGGCACCGTCCAGGTCAACCGCGGCTTCCGTGTGCAGTTCAACTCCGCGCTCGGCCCCTACAAGGGCGGCCTGCGTTTCCACCCATCGGTGAACTTGGGCATCATTAAGTTCTTGGGCTTCGAGCAGATCTTCAAAAACTCCCTCACCGGCCTGCCTATCGGTGGCGGCAAGGGTGGCTCCGACTTCGATCCAAAGGGCCGCTCGGACGCTGAAATCATGCGTTTTTGCCAGTCCTTCATGACCGAACTGCACCGCCACATCGGTGAATACCGCGACGTGCCAGCAGGCGACATCGGTGTTGGAGGCCGCGAAATCGGCTACCTCTTCGGCCAGTACCGCCGTATGGCTAACCAGCACGAATCCGGTGTCCTCACCGGCAAGGGCCTTAGCTGGGGTGGTTCCTTGGTTCGTACCGAAGCAACTGGCTACGGCTGTGTTTACTTCACCCACGAAATGCTCAAGGCGCATGGCGCAACCTTCGAGGGCTCGAAGGTTATTGTTTCCGGTTCCGGCAACGTGGCAATCTACGCTATTGAAAAGGCGCAGGAACTCGGCGCAACCGTCATTGGTTTCTCCGACTCCTCCGGCTGGGTTCACACCCCGAACGGTGTCGATGTGGCCAAGCTGAAGGAAATCAAGGAAGTTCGCCGCGAGCGCGTCTCCGTCTATGTCGACGAAGTTGAAGGCGCTACCTATCACACCACCGGTTCCATCTGGGACCTTCCTTGCGACGTCGCACTGCCGTGCGCAACCCAGAATGAGCTCAACGGCGACCACGCACGCACCCTTGCAGCGAACGGCTGTAAGTTCATTGCTGAAGGCGCCAACATGCCATCGACCGCTGAGGCTATCGAGGTGTACCGCGAGAAGGGAATCCACTTCGGCCCAGGTAAGGCTGCAAACGCTGGCGGTGTCGCTACCTCCGCACTGGAGATGCAGCAGAACGCTTCCCGCGATTCCTGGTCCTTCGAGTACACCGATGAGCGTTTGCATAGCATCATGCGCAACATTTTCAAGACCTGCGCTGAGACCGCCCGCGAGTACGGTCATGAAGGTGACTACGTTGTCGGCGCAAACATTGCAGGATTCAAGAAGGTTGCTGACGCAATGCTTGCTCAAGGCATCATCTAAAACCTTCGTCAACACCTCCTCGCAGCGCTAACTGCATCTGTGCATCACCTCCCATACAATTCGTTACCCTCCGTTTCACCTGTGTGGTGAACTCTGGGCTCGGGTTGGCTGGGAGGTGTATCTATTTTTCATCCTTAATGGTCACGAACATGCTGGCTGGACTACTCGGTGGGCTTTGTTCAGGTCAGCTAACTCGACTTATTCGCATTTGCGCTCTAGCAACAACACTCTAGGGAAGGAATAAGTCGAGTTGGTTTTTTCTACGCACTCCCGAAAACGTAGCTGGTCTGCTATTCATGGCAACTCGACCTTTGTGTTGCACACGCCTAGGGCGAGGGCTTGTGGCGAGGAAAAGGTCGAGTTTTACTCGATTTCCACAAGGAGAGTAGGGCTGAGGGGTAGGTGCCGAGGGGAGAGTGCGTGCGAATATCAACTGGGTTTTTCCATGTCCTATCTCCAGCGATGTGGTTTTGTCAGTTATGCTTGAACCCATGTATCGCGTTTTCGAGTGCTTGGATGAATTGGTTCGCAACATTGAGCAGGCCTACGGCGTACCCATGACGTCGAACTGCATGGTTCCACGGAATGAAATGTTGGCTATCTTGGATGATTTGCGCAACGCGTTGCCGGTCGAAATTGATGACGCACAAGACGTGCTCGACCAGCGCGACGACATCATTGATCAGGCGCAACAACGCGCCGATCAGCTTGTTGCTGACGCCGAAGCCGAAGCAACATCGACTGTCACCCGCGCCCGCGAAGAGGCCGACACGATGCTTGCCGACGCCGAAAATCGCGCCCACGCCACCGTTGCGAAGGCACAAGACGACGCTGATCACATTATGACCAGTGCTCGACGTGACGCCGACAACACTGTGAATCGTGCGCAAACTGAGGCAAAGCGCCTGATTGACTCCGGTAATGAACAATACCAGCGCAGCATTGACGAGGGCCTTGCTGAGCAGCACCGACTGGTCTCTGAAGCCGAAGTGGTTCGCCGTGCCAACGAGGAGGCACACCGCATCGTGGATGCCGCTCATGCTGATTCGAATCGCCTGCGCACTGAATGCGACCAGTTTGTGGACAACAAGCTCGCTGAATTTGAAGACGCACTCTCTGCTACCTTGCGAACCATTGCACGCGATCGCAGTGCGCTGCGTGGTGGTGCAGGCGTAGCCGGTACTAACCAGACTGCAACGCCACGTAGCTACGAGCGCTAGGTTTTTAACCAAACGCGCACGAGATCTTAAAAGCCGGTGGGCTTAAGTGAGGTCTTTTTGGATCCTTCACTACTGTTGTGGTGGGGGATTCTTGCGTTTAGAGAGGTGTTTTGTGGTGTGGGTTGGGGTGAGGGTGTGCTGCATGTTCAAGGTTGGGCGGAAAAGGGAGTAGGATTCTAAAGCGATGAACACGATGAATGCTGCGAACTCTCCTTTCGTATTCGACGTCGCTACGCTGCTGCGTAGTGGCATGACTGATTTTGTCAGCCAACAAGGCCCAAGCCCCACTCGCATTGGCCCTGCCATGATCGCTATTCCCGAAGGTGCGGAGGTGAAGGTGGACGCCACCTTGACTCCACTGGGTGAAGGCGTGATGGTGGATGCTGACATTTCCGCAACCTTAAGCGGTGAGTGCGTGCGCTGCCTCGCCCCGCTGCACCCAATAGCGACGCTGCATGTTAACCAGGTTTTTGCCGCCAGTGATGATTTCATCACCGGCGACGACGCTGGCGAGGATGAAGATGAGATCCCACAGGTGGAAGGGGATCGGATTGATTTGCTGCAGACCGTATTAGATGAGGCAGGTTTGAATCTGCCATTTAATCCACAGTGTGAAGGCGGCTGCTCAGAAACCGATGTGCCCGCCCCAGATGGTGTGTCCGGTGAGGAAGAAAAAGTTGACCCACGCTGGGCTGGTTTGGAGAAGTTTCTGTGAATAGACGACGTCCACGCCTCACCGGCGAAGCAGCCCTCAACGCGAGGTTTGGCAAGGTAGATCACGCACCGTTGCTGGCATCTTTGGGTGTGGAAATCCCTGAAGATTTATTAAAGCTGGCGTTATCGCACCGTTCTTTTGCCAACGAGAATGGAAATTTGCCCAACAATGAACGCCTTGAGTTCTTAGGCGACGCCGTTTTGGGTCTTTCCATTGCCGGCAAACTGTATGAGTATTACCCCACTCGCCCAGAAAGCGATATCTCTAAGATGCGCGCAAGCATTGTGTCGCGCTACGGCCTGGCTGATATTGCCCGCGAAATTGGGCTTGGTGAATTTGTGATGCTCGGCAAAGGTGAGCTTTTGACCGATGGGTCTAATAAGGATTCCATCCTGGCCGACACCACCGAAGCGCTGCTCGGCGCAATCTATTTGGCGCACGGTTTTGAGGTGGCACGCGATGTCGTGCTGCGCCTGTTTGATGAGAAGGTGCGCACCGCCTCTGCTGTCGGCCTGCACCATGACTGGAAGACTGCTTTGCAGGAGCGCTTGGCGGAATATAAGTTGTCTATGCCGGTGTACGCAGCCACCAGTGAGGGCCCAGAGCATGAGAAGCTTTTTACTGCCACCGTTAGCGTGAATGGTACGTTCATCGGAACTGGTCAAGGGCAGTCGAAGAAGGTAGCGGAGCAGCAAGCTGCCCGCGAATCCTTGCAGCTGCTCAATGACCCTGAGATCAGAAATCAGCTGATCTTATGCCAGAACTCCCAGAAGTAGAAGTTGTTCGCCGCGGCCTGGACACTCATGTGCGTGGCCGTCGCTTCGCATCCGTCGACTGCCTGCACCCGCGGGCAATCCGGGGGTTGGAAGGTGGTGAGGATCAGCTCAAGGTGCTTCTTGTCGGCCAAGAGGTTATCAGTCTGCAGCGCCGCGGGAAGTTTTTGTGGCTGGTGCTGGGCAAGGGGGATTCGGCGTCGCAAAGCGAAGTGCTCGGTGATGGGGAATGTTTGCTCGTGCATTTGGGGATGAGTGGGCAAATGCTGATCAAAGATGCCGCGGCTGATGCGGATGACCCGAATTTTCGGCATCTGCGCATGAGGGCTCGGCTCGATGATGGGCAGCAGCTGTGGTTCGTTGATCAGCGCACGTTCGGCTACTGGTTGCCCTGTGAGCTTGTGCAAATCGCAACCGGCGTGGTGCCGCGCACGGTGACACATATCGCCCGCGATCTGCTGGATCCACAACTGTGCTTATCGACGCTCGCACGAGGTATCAAAGCTCAGCGCGGTGAGATTAAAAAAGTGTTGCTCAATCAGGAAATCGTGGCCGGTATCGGCAATATTTATGCCGATGAAATGCTTTTTGCCGCCACGCTGCACCCACGCCAGCCAGCACACAGGATCAGTGAAAAACGCCTCGTTGAACTGCTTCGCCACGGCCAGGATGTGATGCTGCGCGCGCTGGAACAAGGCGGTACCAGCTTCGATGAGCTTTATGTGAATGTCAACGGGCAGTCCGGATATTTTGATCTGTCCTTGCATGCCTACGGCCAGCACGGGCGCGGTTGCGATCGCTGCGGTGAGATTCTAGTGCGGGAAAAGTTTGGGAATCGTTCCAGCCATTTCTGTCCTGCATGCCAGCGCCTGTACTAACACAGCCTCACGAAAGTAAGGTGTCTAGAATGCGCTGTGCACCAGCGTGTACCCTCAGCACGAGCTTGAGCTGACAGGAAAAAGTGTGAGCTTTGTAAGGCACAGCTTGGATGGGTGAGTGTTGTTGGGGCTGCGAGCTGAGAGTTTTCTTCTGTGCTTCTTTTTGCCGTGAGATGGGTAATCCTTTGGTGAGACTGTAATATCCCTAACATGGAAAAACTTGAAGAGTTCGTGACTTCAACAATCAACGATAATATTTGGTCAGTTATTCCCTATCTTTTGATCGCGGCTGGCCTCTACTTCGGAATCACCACCCTGCTTGTGCAACTGCGCATGATTCCGGAAATGTTCCGTTCCGTTGTTGATCGTGGCGGCGAAACAAAAGCTGATGCTGAAGGCATCTCCTCCTTCAAAGCCTTCACCATTTCTGCCGCCTCCCGTGTGGGCACCGGTAACGTCGCCGGTGTGGCTGTGGCTATTACCCTCGGTGGGCCGGGTGCTGTGTTTTGGATGTGGATGATCGCCCTTTTAGGTGGCGCTACCGCTTTTGTGGAATCCACCTTGGCACAGTTGTGGAAAGCCCGCGAAGAAGACGGCACCTACCGTGGTGGCCCTGCTTACTATCTCACCCGTGGTCTCAATGCCCGCTGGTTAGCTATTGTTTTTGCGGTAGCCATCACACTGACCTTCGGCTTTGTGTATAACTCCATTCAGTCGAACTCGATTGCCGAAGCACTGTCGACTTCTGTAGGTACCGAATCGATGACGTTCAAAGCCGTCATTGGTGTCATTCTTGCAATAATTACTGGCCTGATTATTTTCGGCGGCGTGAAGCGTATTGCCAATTTCACCCAAGTTATCGTGCCCGTGATGGCACTACTGTACCTAGCCGTGGGCATTATCGTGGTGCTGTTGAACATCACCGAAGTCCCCGGCATGATCACTGAAATCATCAGCCACGCTTTGGGCTTTAAAGAAATTGCCGGTGCCACCATCGGTGCTGCTTTCATGAACGGTATGCGCCGTGGTTTGTTCTCCAATGAGGCCGGCCAGGGTTCCGCACCGAACGCTGCCGCTACCGCGACTGTATCTCACCCTGTGAAGCAGGGCTTGGTGCAAACCTTGGGCGTATATTTCGACACACTCCTTGTGTGCACAATTACCGCTTTCGTGATTTTGCTGGGCAACCCTAAAGTTGGTGAAGAAGTGAAGGGAGCTGCGCTGACCCAGGCTTCTTTGGCAAGTGAGGTCGGCGATTGGGGTATTCACTTTGTTACCTTGATTTTGTTCTTCCTTGCCTTCTCCTCCGTGATTGGTAACTACTACCTCGCCCAGGCCAACCTGGAATTTTTCACCCAGTCGAAGACTGCCATGACAGTATTCCGTGTGGCTGTGATGCTGTGCGTATTCGGTGGTGCCGTTGGTTCGGTCCCACTGGTGTGGGCGCTGGGCGATACTTTTGCCGCAATTATGGTGTTTATCAACCTGATCGCGATTATTCCACTAGGTGGGGTTGCGGTGAAGCTTTTGAAGAACTACAACCAGCAAAAAGCCAAAGGTCTGGATCCGATTTTCCACCGCGATATGCTTCCTGAATTGAAGAATATTGAGTGCTGGGATGGCGCAGACGCCTGCACTCGACGCGGCGGACAGATCGTTCGTGAAGTATAAAAACCTCATTCACCCATAAGCCCTGCGCTGGGTTAAAAAAACAGCGCCTGTGTACACAATGCCCCCATCGTGTACACAGGCGCTTTTCTGTGCCAGAAAATGGGCTCAACAAATAGGGCTACTCGACTCTTAGGTTGGTGGGGTGCAGGTTGTGGGACTGTGGGAGTTAAAGAGTCGAGTTCAGGCTGTGGGGTGGCGGGTGTGTGGGTGGGGCAACTCGACTGTTAGGCGAAAATGGATGAGTTTTGCCCGTGCTGGAGAGTGAATGGTCGAGTGTGGGGTGGGGAAGTGGAAAGGAATTGTTGAGGCTACTCGACTCTTAGGTTGGTGGGGTGCAGGTTGTGGGCCTGTGGGAGGAAAGAGTCGAGTTCAGGCTGTGGGGAGGCGTCGAAAAGCAGAACGAAAAAATAGCAGTGATCCCAATCAGGGTGCGAAAACAAAGCACTACAATAGCCACAAAACCCCACGCTGACATGAAAGGTACACATGGAAAAGCACAGCATAACCTCGCACCACGATAACGTGCGTCTCACAGCATTCGTCCACGGAACAGTACAAGGGGTGGGCTTTCGCTGGTGGACACTATCCCAAGCCAAAGAACTCGCACTCACCGGATCGGCTAAAAACCTCACCGATGGGCGTGTCTGCGTGGTCGCCGAAGGGCCAAAACACGCCTGCGAGGAACTGCTCGCACGCCTTCATCACGGCCCAGCCTCAGCCCATGTGACAACCGTTATCGACTTATGGCAAACGCCACGCGGAATAACCGGCTTCGAAATAGGATAAGCCCCACAGTGCTAAAATCCTCGGAGTGTATTTAAAGTCGCTGACCCTCAAAGGATTCAAGTCTTTTGCCTCCGCGACGACCCTCAAATTCGAACCCGGAATTTGCGCGGTCGTAGGGCCCAACGGCTCCGGAAAATCAAACGTCGTCGACGCCCTAGCCTGGGTCATGGGCGAACAAGGAGTGAAAACACTCCGCGGCGGAAAAATGGAAGACGTCATCTTCGCCGGCGCAGGGGACCGCAAACCCCTCGGCCGCGCCGAAGTCACCCTCACCATCGACAATTCCGACGGTGCGCTCGATATCGACTACACCGAAGTCTCCGTCACCAGACGCATGTTCCGCGATGGCGCCAGCGAATACGAAATCAACGGGGCCAAAGCGCGCCTGATGGATATCCAAGAACTCCTCTCCGATTCCGGCATTGGCCGTGAAATGCACGTCATCGTCGGCCAAGGACGCCTCGCCCAAATCTTGGAATCACGCCCCGAAGAACGCCGCGCCTTCATCGAAGAAGCCGCAGGCGTGCTCAAACACAAAAGGCGCAAAGAAAAAGCCCAGCGCAAACTCGTCGGAATGCAAGCCAACCTCGACCGGCTCACCGACCTGACCCGCGAACTGTCCAACCAACTCAAACCACTGGCACGCCAAGCCGAAGCAGCCAAACGCGCCGCCACCGTCCAAGCAGAACTACGCGACCTGCGCCTCAAACTCGCAGGCTACCAGCTGAAAAAACTCAAAGACACCTACGCAAGCCAGAAAAAACACGAAGAAATCCTCACCGAACAAGTCGAAGAACTACGCACCCAACTCGAAGAACACACCAGCACCCAACTGCAACTCGAAGAAGAACTCGGCCACATCGCCCCCGAAGCTGACCAAGCACAACACAACTGGTTCCAGCTGTCTAGCCTCGCCGAACAAATCGCAGCGACCACCCGCATCGCCACCGAACGCACCATCAACGTTCAACCACAGCCCTACACCGGGGCTGACCCAGTACAGCTGGAATCCAAAGCACAAGCTGCCGAAGCCGAACACGCCCACGCCTGCGAGGCGGTGGAAATTGCCACCGGCATGGTAGAAACCATCCAGCAGGAAGTAGAAGAGCAAGAACAGCGCGCCCGCGAAGCCGACCGCGAACACATGGCACAAATCCGCGCCATCGCCGACCGGCGCGAAGGCGTCGTGCGCTTGCTTGCCCAAGAAGAATCCCAACAAACACAACTGCGTTCCCTCGACGAGGAAATCGAACGCATCGAACACCTCGTTGAACGCGAGCACGAACGAGTCAGCCAGGCTGAAGTTTTGCTACGCACCGGCGTCGATAAGCAACACAGCTTAAGCCTCGAACACCAACCACTCGACGACGCCTGCAAACGCAGCGCTGAAGAAGCACAAGCCGCAGAAACACGACTCGAAGAACTCCGCAGCACCCAACGTGACCTGGAAAAACACAGCTCGCGGCTGCAATCACGAATCGACACACTCCGCGCCACCCTGCCTGTAAACGGCACCGAACTGCCAGCAAGCCTCAGCTTAACGCTGGCACCCCTTGCTAACATTCTCACCTGCACCGCAGGGATTGAAACCGCACTTTCTGCAGCATTAGGCGAACACGCCCACGCCCTTGCCACCGAATGCCCCCTCACCGCAGAGCAGCTCGCACACCTCGGCGCAGACACCCGTGCTGAACTCAACCGCAGCACCATCATCTCCCGCGACCACTTACAGCAGCAAACATGGCGACTCGACACCCACCTGCCCGACGGTGCAACCTGGCTTCTTGACCACCTCAGCATTGCCGACAACTATCGCAGCGCACTCAACCAGCTGCTTGCCGACGTCGTGCTCCTTCACCCCGACACCACCCCGGATGCAGAGGGTGCCGCGCAGATCTTCAACCGTGCACTATCAATCATTGAAACAGACCCTAGGCTGCGCATCGTCACACACGACGGCACCATGATCGGGCACGGTTGGATCACCATCGGTCGTGCCCGCGCCCAATCCAGCCTCGAAATACACGCCGCAATCAGTCACACCGAAACCGAACTTTTAGCAGTTGAAAGCCAACTCAACGAGATTTCCGGCACCCTTCAAGGCGCGCGCAGTGCCGCCGAAGAAGCACGCATCCACGCAGCAAGCAGCACCGCACGACTGCGCGAACTAGCCCGCGAACTTTCCGCAGTTGAAAAAGAAATCAGCCGTGCACAAGCGCAAGTCGAAGCGAACAAGAAAGAGCAAGAAAAAGCGCTCGACCAGCTCATTCGTGCCCAGCAACGCCGCGCCGAATGTGAAGAAGCGCTCGCCGAAACACGCGACAGGCTCGCCCGCGTCGACAACCACCAGCACGCAGAAGAACCCTCCACTGAATCCCGCGACCACGCCCACGCCGCACTTGCCCAAGTCAAAGCAATGGAGATGGAAGCGAAGCTGAAGCTGCGCAGCGCGGAAGATCGCGCACACCAGCTCGCAGGCAAAGCGGAAGCGCTACGCCGCCAAGCAGCCTACGAACGCCAAGCGAAAGCCAGCCACGAGCAGGCACAAGAGCACAAGCGCAAGCAGGTACATCTAGCTGCGACTGTTGCGGAGCTCTCCCGCGACCTTCACACACGCGCCCTTACAGCCACTACCCACGCAACTGAGCAACGCGACCAGCTCATGGCCAAGCGCACTGAACTGCAGCATGCCCTCAACCGCATGCGGGAGAAAGTCAATGCCACGCGCACGCACTTTTCCCGCATCAACGACCAAGCGCACGCCCAGCAGCTCGCCCAAAGCCAGGCACAGGTGCGCCTTGAAGAAGCGGAAAAGAAACTCAGCGAACAGCTGGGTATTGCCGCAAGCGATATCGTGCGTGACTACAGCCCTGACGCACATTTTAATGTCACCGAGCACAAACAACGCCTCGCCCAAGCTGAACGCGACCTCAACTCGCTGGGCAAGGTTAACCCGCTGGCGTTGGAGGAGTTCAAAGCACTAGAGGAGCGCTACGAGTTCCTCTCCACGCAGCTTGCCGACGTCGAAAAAGCCCGCGCCGACTTAAGCGATGTAATCGCGGACGTGGATGCAAAAATCCTGCAACTATTCACCGACGCGTGGAAAGACGTGGAAAAAGAATTCCCCAAAGTCTTCTCCACACTCTTCCCCGGTGGCGACGGCCGCCTGCTTCTGACCGACCCCGACGATATGCTCAGCACCGGAATCGAAGTGGAAGCCAGGCCGCCTGGAAAGAAAGTGAAGCGCTTATCACTGTTATCAGGTGGTGAGAAATCACTCACAGCACTAGCCATGCTCGTGGCAATTTTCCGGGCACGCCCTTCGCCGTTTTATGTCATGGACGAGGTGGAAGCAGCGCTCGACGATGTGAACCTGCGCAGGCTTATTGCCCTGTTTGAAGAGCTGCGCACCGATTCTCAATTGATCGTGATCACCCACCAAAAACCCACCATGGACGTGGCTAATGTGCTCTATGGTGTGACCATGCGCGGCGACGGAGTGACCAAAGTAATTTCTCAGCGTATGAGTCCACAGCTCTAAGCTGGTAATAATGGTAGGAAGACACCTGTTTCGCACCACTGCCACACCCCCTTTTTCCACACTGTACTGCACTAATGCTGACTTAGTGCGAAGCAGTGTTGGGAAGGTGCGCGTTGGTGGCGGTAGCTGCACCAAGCACAGGGCTTAAGGTATTCTAAATTCTTTCCAAGCAATTGTGGATAGTTGTTTCGGGACAGAACTTTTTGGGAAAGGAAGACAATTTATATGAGCGGCTCCGTTCACCCCATTGCAGACCCAACGGATTCTCTTCTGGGGTGGGCCTCCCAGTACGATCTGGGACTTCAACAAAAACTGGAACCGCTGACTATTGTCGCCCAGCTCGACATCAGCACCGACGAGATGGAAAAAGTAGAAAAGTTCTACGGCATCTTCCTCGCCAGGCAAATCAAGGCAGGCTCCACCCTCGCCGCACTCCTGTCGATCAGCCCCGCCATGGCACTTGTGACCTTGGTGCACCGTGCCAAAAAACTCGTCGAAGCACACAACTTTGCTGCCGAATACATTGGTGGGCTTGGGCTTGATAGCAACAGTGAACTCGTCGAAGAGCTCGAAGAAATCCTCGACGATGAACTCTTAACCATGCTCGGCAACCAAGGGTTGCTCACCTTCGACACCGACCCCGTTCACGCACTGTGCTGGCACGCAGGTGTGATCAACAACGAAGTCCCCGCCCTACTCGAAGCACTCGACAGCGCCGAAGACCCAACCCAAGCTGTACTGCCAACCTACTTCGCAGGGCTCAGCGCAGCTGCACCTGAGCGCGCCGGCGAAATCTTCGACGCCGTACTTGCACTGCGCACCTTCGCCTTGAGCCACCCCAATTCCTGGTCAGACCGCAGCCGCAAGCAGGTTCTTCCAGCGCTCAGCCCACATATTGACGAGTCTTTCGTCGCAGAGTTGCGTGAACGCCCAGTGGGCACCCCAGACCGTGAGGCTGCGGTGGGTGTTGCGCACCGCGAAATGCGTCCGCGTATTGTGATCGATCCCCGCCGTCGCAAAGTGTGTTTGCGCCTGCCTGAGCAGCGTGTTCCCGCCCGCGGTGAGATTACGTGGCGTGTGAGTGTTGAAGGTTCCACCACTGTGTACCGCACGGGGCGGGCGTTTGGTGATGTCACTGGTTTTTCTGAACCGTTGGATATCACGTTGGCGCACCCTGTGCGTGAGGTCACGGTTGAAGATCTCGCAAACGGTATCACGTGGGATGTTCCGGTGGTGAATGCGGACGATCCGTTGTTGCTGTTTAACAAGCGTGGCGGTTCTGTGACCACGAAGCGTTCCTTGCATCACCAGCGTCTGCGCGCGCTGATGCCGAGCGAAAACAAGCTTGTCGACGTCGTTAGCGGCGCCGATATTCACCCAAGCTCCTCCTTCGCTATCGATGGGTGGGCTGGGTGGATCTGCCACAATGTTGAGCTTGCAGGCGTGGATTCTGTGGATGCGGTTGCCCCTGGCGAGCACCCTGATATTCAGCGCGCGCGTTCGGTTGATCCGCGTCAGCGCGTCATGTTCTGCACCCCTGGTGCGCCGATTGCCGATGTGACCACCATGACTGGTTTGGCTGTGCACGCCGAATCGTTGCAGGCCGAGTTCCCGCCAACCGCATCAGGGCGGACTGAGATGTGGCATTTGAGCATTTCTTCTTTCGGTGGTGCAGGTACAGCTGGTGAGGAAATTACGCAGCCGGAGCCACTGGAGGTTCCGGCTGAGGGTGGCGTGTTTGAGGTCTTCGACCCTGAGCTTTACGACGCCCCCTGGGTCGGCGAGTACCTCGTGCGTTTGCGTGGCCCGAGGAACGAGTCGTTCCGCCACGAGTTCGCCATTGTGGAAGGCATGCGTGCGGTGACCACGTTTGTCGGCATGTGCGGTTCCTTCCGTATCCCTGCCGGTGGTGGCCTGTCGGAGTCGACCTTGATTGTGAAGCCAAGCGCAAAGCCGTTTGATGTGGAACCAAAGAACCCACAGGTTTTCGCACTCGACGCAGGTGCCGATTTCGTGGTGTCCACCGAAGAGGGCGACGCATTGCCACTGCGTTTTACGCCGAAGCGACTCAATTTTGAGCTCCCACTCAACACCGAGCCAGCCATGTGGCGTGCCTCGCGCATGACGATCCATCCGCGCCATGTGGATATGGACGGCCAGATTCGTGTGCGCGGCGCTGGTGTGATGGGTGATCCGAAGATTTCGGTGATCAACCACCACGGCCAGCCGGTGAAAACTACCACGCTGGTCAGCCCCGACCAGGGCTTGACCTATGTGGCGCCCATGTCGAAGATTGTGTCCACCACAAACACCCTGCCCAAGGGTCGGGTGAATCTGGAGTGGACGGACCCTGCAACCGATAAGCGCATTTCGGTGGTTCTTGCCGATGTGGAAACCACTGAGCCTGCCACCGTGGAGCTAGTTGACTACAACATTGTGGTTGGATCTGATGATCCGCACCTTGGTGTGTGGATCTGGCCCGCAACTGCACCGTGGGAACCAGCGGATACTTTTGTTGTGGTTCCTGACTCTGAAGGTGCTGGGATCGGTCGCGTTACGTTGCCGGAGGAATTCCGCGATGCCGGCAACCTGATTGTTCAGGTGCATACCCGTGATCGTTTCACCGCTGTGCATACTCCTGTGGCCCCAGGGCCTGAGGCGACTGTGGTGCAGCAGCCAGGCTTCTTCGGTGAGGCCGATGGTGCTTTAGGCACGTTGAGTGCATTCATGTCCGGTATCAGCGATGAAGTTCCCACTGATGCTTCTGTGATGCCGGTGTTGTGGGACATGCTGGCCGCTGGCGGGCGTCGTGAGGAAGCACGTGCGGCAGTGCGTGCGGTGTTTAACGCGAATCCAAATCAGGCGCTTCGTGGCCTGTCTAATTCCTTGGTCAAGGCTGAGCAGCAACCAGGGCGTTTCATTGAGACAGGGCTGGTGCGCTGCCTGTTCGATGCTGCTGTGGATGAGGACGAGTCGTACCACCGCGCAGCATGGATCGGCACCTTGGAACTGATGGGTGCGCTGAATCTCCTGTACGGTCAGGAGGGAATTTCGGCTGCGGATCGCCCAGCGGCGAAGGAGATTTATCAGGCGTTGAAGAATTTGGCGGGTGAAAATGTGTTGGCTTCGCTGAAGTCGGCGCGTGACCATACGTTGGACTCTGCCTGCATTGACCGTTCCACGGTGATGATTGCGGGCTTGGACCCTGCACAGCAAAAGGCCATTTTGAACACGCTGTTTGCTGAGGCTCAGATCGTGCCGGGCGCGGTGATGGATGATGGCAGCCGTTTGTTAGCGGTGTTTGAGACCTTTAAGAAGCGCAAGAAGCTCAACGAAATGTTGGCCAAGGAGCAGTTGATTGCGTCGGCAGTGACTTTGCTGCGTACGCTGCGCAGTACCAATAAAGCACTGTATGCGTTGGCGCGTATTCGTTTTGACAAGCTTGATGGGGTGGATACCAATGCGAAGGATAATATGTGGGCGCTTGCCCCTGTGGTGTCCTTGGTTTTGGCTTTGGCTGCCCGCATGTCGGCTCATGGTTTGATCAGCTCGAATAAGACTTTGGATCAGGCGACAACTGGTTGGGCGAAGTTGGCTGATATTGTCCCAGATTTGGTGACCTCTGACTTGGTTGCGGCTGAGGCAATTGTGTTGGCGATTGCAAAGCCTGGCATCGCTTAGAAAACGTCCCTAAACAATTACCCCCTCACCCTGCCTGCACAGTTAAGCTGTTGTGAGCAGGGCGAGGGGGGTTCTTCCATTGGGGAATTTAGCCCACGCGACAATGAGTTATTGATGAATATCAAGAAGAATTGTTGTGGGCTGGGGGTGCTCGTTAGGAATCTCTTTTATGAAGTTCCTGTTTGATGTGCTCAACATCTTTTTGAAGTTTCAGCAATATCTGCCCCGCCTTGAAGGCAAGGAAGATGAGAAGAACAGGGATGAAGAGAATAGCTCCAATTGCGAACAGTTCCACTGGACCAATCATTGTTTTCCTCACATAGTTTTATGGGGCGATTAAGACACCTGTGCTGTAATCCCAAAGCAGTGGTGCTGGCGTGGCCTTGGGAAGGTGGCGAGTGCGTATACAACGAAGGCAGTCATTGCAGTCGATGCGATCGACGATAACTATCGAGTGTACTTGGCTTTCGAAATTAATTGCTACCGTGCAGTTTCAGTTCGGGCTAGTAGGGGGTAGGTTGACTTTGTCAATTGAATATCCGGACAAAAAAACCAGGGGTCCTTTCGGCTCGGAGAATTGTGGGTGTTGAGGGCTGCAAGGGTAATGGGGGGTGGAAACATCTTGATTTCGCCAGTCCTTGTTCGAGGAAGTCCAAGGTGTGTTTGACGAGCACTCAACTTGGGGCGGCGTGTACGTGTGGATCTCAACTTTTAGAAATTCCCGCACAAGGATTTGTGGGTTTGTGCTTGTAGAGGCGGGCAAGGGGTGCGCATTTTTGGTGTGGAAGGTGTAAATAGTGCGAAAGTTTGCCAAGATATAAACCATGCTGAACACTACGATTTTATTCGTCGCCCTTGTTGTCCTCATTCTTATCGTCGCCCTCGTTGTCATTGGCCTTGCCCGCAAAAAGAGCAAGACTGTCAGCTTCGAGCAGAAGAAAGCTGATGAAACCAAGGAACTCACCCAGCAGGAAAAATCAGGCAATTATCAGGCTCAGGGTGGATTCGCATTTGCGCCCGCGAAAAAAGTGGAAGAACCAGTAGAGCTTAAAACGCCCACTCCGCCTGTCGCCCCAGTAGTTCAGCCAGCGGTCGAGCCAAAACCACAGCCAGAAGAAGCAGCAGCCCCAGCAGTGCAGGAGGATGTTGCTGAAGAAACTGTCGAAGAAGCAAGTGTTGAACCAGCTAAGCCCGCTGAAGCAATTGAACCTGCGGCGGAAATCGTCGAAGAATCTGTTGACGATGAAGTAGCGCAGGAAGAAGCTGTCGAAGGTGGCGTTGAGGTTGTTAGCGACGAGAAGATCGAAGAAAACTTCGGCAAGCTAGACGAATTCCACGAAATCGTTGCGGAAGAAACCGAGGAACCAGCACACACTACTGGGCAGGCTGACAGCGACGTCGTTGCTGATGCCCCGTCGGCTGTGGTGGAAACCCCAGCCCCAGTTGTTGAAGAGCAGCCAGATATTGTCGATGCCCCAGTAGAAGAAGACGTTGTTGTCGCGCCTGTAAGTGCTGAAGAAAAAGTACGCCAGGCCCGCGAAGACATTGACCCCGCTGCGGGGCGCATTGGTCGTCTGCGCGGTCGGCTTGCACGCTCCCAAAACATCTTCGGCCAATCTGTGCTCGGCATGCTTTCTGCCGGTGATTTGGATGAAGATGCATGGGAAGACATTGAAGCTCAGCTCATCCAAGCAGACCTTGGCGTGGCAATCACCATGAAAGTTGTGGAACAGCTGCGCGAAAAAATCGCCGCCCGTGGTGTTTCCTCGGAAGATGAGGCACGCATGATGCTGCGCGAATGCCTTATCGACGCCTGCAAACCAGAGCTTGATCGCTCCATTAAGGCGATGCCTTATGAAGGAAAACCAGCAGTTGTGCTGATGGTGGGCGTTAACGGCACTGGTAAAACGACCACCACCGGTAAGCTTGCCCGCGTGCTGGTGTCCATGGGGCATAAGGTTCTTCTGGGTGCCGCCGATACATTCCGTGCGGCAGCTGCCGACCAGCTTGAAGCGTGGGGGCGTCGTGTGGGTGCAGAGGTTGTTCGTGGACCAGAGGCCGCCGACCCCGCTTCCGTTGCATTCGATGCGGTAGCTCAAGGTGTGGACAACGGTGCTGACGTTGTTGTGATTGATACCGCCGGCCGCCTGCACAATTCGGCTAACCTGATGGATCAGCTTGGCAAGGTGAAGCGCGTGGTGGAGAAAAAGGCGGCAGTTGACGAGGTGCTTCTCGTGCTTGACGCCACCACTGGCCAAAATGGCTTGAACCAGGCAAAGGTCTTTGGCGAAGTCGTTAATATCACTGGCGTGGTGCTGACCAAACTCGACGGCACCGCCAAGGGTGGCATCGTATTCCAAGTTCAAGAAGACCTTGGTGTGCCAGTCAAACTTGTTGGCCTTGGCGAAGGCGCAGATGATTTGGCCCCATTTGAGGTTGAAGGATTTGTTGACGCCCTGCTGGGCTAATCAAACGCGAACTCACCCCCTGCTGTTTTTCTCACCCGCGTGAGCAAAGCCAGCAGGGGGTGATTTTTTCATGCCCACCTTCCATGTGGTGGGTTTACTCGACTTTTTGGTTTCTTGGGCTGTGAAATCACGCATGTATTTGGGGAAAAGTCGAGTTTCTTTGTGGTGCGTAGAGTGCGTACTCGACTTTTCCGTGTGTGGGGCGACGAAACGGGGCGCTTGTTTGTGAATAGGTCGAGTAGGGCAACAGGGGAGAGCATTACTGGTTGGCTGTGGTGTGGGTGGTGCTCAGGGGTTCAGGCAGGATCTTGGGTGTTGGCCGTGCGGGCTGAGTTTTCGTGCTCACTTTCTGGGTGGTGGGTTTACTCGACTTTTTGGTTTCTTGGGCTGTGCAATCACGCATATATTTGTGGAAAGGTCGAGTTTCCTTGTGGTGCTGCGAGTGCGTACTCGACTTTTCCGTGTGTAGGGCGACGAAACGGGGCGCTTGTTTGTGAATAGGTCGAGTAGGGCATCAGGGGAGAGCATTACTGGTTGTGGTGGGTCAGTGTTGTGGTGTGGGTGGTGCTCAGGGGTTCAGGCAGGATCTTGGGTGTTGTTCGTGCGGGCTGATTTTTCATGCTCACCTTCTGGGTGGTGGGTTACTCGACTTTTTGGTTTCTTGGGCTGTGCAATCACGCATGTCTTTGGGAAAAGGTCGAGTTTCCTTGTGGTGCTGCGAGTGCGTACTCGACTTTTCCGTGTGTAGGGCGACGAAACGGGGCGCTTGCCCGCGAATAAGTCGAGTTGAGCGAAGGGAAAGGAGCGCCTATGGCTGAGAAATTTGTGTGGAAGGGTTGTTTGCTAGAGTTTGCATGAGGCATAGATTCATCCCCGCAAAAACCGTGCGTGGGCTGTGGGTCGGATATGCGAAACTTTTTTGATTGAAGGACAGTGAAGATCATGAAGCTTGTGACCGCCATCGTGAAGCCCTTTACCCTCATGGATATTAAAGATGCGCTGGAGCAAGTAGGCGTGCACGCCATGACTGTCACTGAAGCGCAAGGCTATGGCCAGCAAAAAGGGCATAACGAAGTGTATCGTGGCGCGGAATATGCCATCGATTTCGTGCCCAAAGTCAAAATTGAGGTTGTGATCGACGACAACATGGTTGAGGATGTTATTACTGCTATCGTCGACGCGGCGCACACCGGCAAAATCGGTGACGGCAAAGTGTGGGTCACCGAAATCGTCGATATCGTGCGAGTGCGCACCGGCGAACGTGGCCCAGACGCTATCTAATTTCCCACACCATGCATCGTATTCGGGCACAGGCTTATGCCAACGCGCGTGCACTTATTGAAACTCTCCCGCTTCCTCCGGGCTGTGCGCTGGCGGCAACGGGTTCTTTTGCCCGCCGCGAGTTGTTGCCCACTTCGGATCTGGATTTGGTGTTGATTCATCCGCCACAGATGGATATGGATGATCCTGCGATGCGTGAGCTGGTTGATGCACTGTGGTACCCGTTGTGGGATCACACAATGAGGCTCGATCATGCGGTGCGTACCCCGCAGCAGTGTGCTGATTTGGTTGAATCTGATCCTGTTTCGGCGCTTGCCATGTTGGAGTTGCGGCATGTGCGTGGGGTTGAGGAATTAACTGCCCAGGCGCGGGATGCGGTGTTGCGTCGTTGGCGTGTGCATTTGAGCAAGAATTTCAATGATGTAGTGGATGTGGCCATTGCGCGGTGGCGACGTTCAGGTTCGGTGGTGGCGATGACGCGCCCAGATCTCAAGCATGGTCGTGGGGGGTTGCGGGATCATGAGTTTTTGCGTGCGCTTGCCTTGGGCAATCTTGTGGATATCCCTGGTTTGAGCCAGCAGCGCAACCTGCTTATCGACGCGCGCACCCTGTTGCATCATTATGCGGGTCGTCCCCGCGAGGTGCTCGACCCTGAATTCGCTATTGATGTTGCCGAACAGCTCGGGTTTAGCGACCGCTATGAATTAGCGCGGACGGTGGCTAAGGCGTCGAGAAGCATCGATGAGGCGTTGACACACGCACTTAATCAGTGCCGAAATGTGCTGCCGCGACCCAGCGGGTTAAAACACATGCACCGGCGACCCCTTGACGTTGATGTGGTGGATGGCGGCGGGGAAATCACACTGTCGCGCAACCCGGATCTCAGCGACCCTGGACTTGTGCTGCGTGTGGCCGCCGCAAGCGCCCGCACTGGGCTGCCCATTCGCCCAAGCGTGTGGACACAACTAGCCCAGGTCCCGCCTTTGCCCGCCACCCGCTGGAGCACCAGCGCAGCCAGTGATTTTTTCGCACTGCTTTCCTCCCCAGAGCACACTGCGCGAGTCATCATTGAGCTCGACGAACACGGACTTTTCGTGCCCATGGTGCCCGTATGGGAGCATATTCGCGGACTTATGCCCCGCGAACCCGTCCATATCCGCACCATCGACCGCCACAACCTTGCGGTAGTCGAACTGTGTGCGCGAGACAGCGTGCGCGTCGAACGCCCCGACCTGCTTCTGCTGGCGGCACTGTTTCATGACATGGGCAAAGGCTACAGCCGACCCCACGAAGAAGTCGGCGCCGAAATGGTTGCAGAAATGGCCACCAAACTCCGGCTCAGCGCCCAAGATACAACAGTGGTGGAAGCACTGGTGCGCCATCACACCCTCATCCCACGCTTGGTGAAACACCGTGATATCGAAGATGATCAAAGCGTGGTCACAGAGCTTCTCGACGCCCTAGGCTACAACCTGCTCACCCTCAACCTCATGGAAGCACTCATACCTGCCGACGCCCAAGCAACGGGCCCGGGAGTGTGGACACCCCAACTCAAATCAGGTTTGGGATATCTCTGCGCGCGTGCACGCACAATGCTCACCCACAACACCCCCCAAGCACCCCATGTACGTTTC
The DNA here is from genome assembly GCF_030408755.1 of Corynebacterium felinum. Taxonomy (NCBI): domain Bacteria; kingdom Bacillati; phylum Actinomycetota; class Actinomycetes; order Mycobacteriales; family Corynebacteriaceae; genus Corynebacterium; species Corynebacterium felinum. Next base: position 1,974,903 of record NZ_CP047209.1, on the reverse strand, counting down.
GGCGGTGAACTCGCATTGTATCCCACCATCGGGGCACATGCCACGGTGTTTTGGGCAGGCAGCTACATGCGCGAAAGCGTACGCGTGCTTGCCCTGATCGCCGCCAAAGGCTGGAACATTACCTCTGCCGCTTTTGTCTACCGCGACGGAATCGTCTCCGCCGAACTGAAGGTGTACAACACCCTAGGTACCGCTTTTAACGAAAGCGAATTCATTCAAGGCTACAAATCAGGGGTCTATAGTGCGCTGCCAACGATCGAACTAGGTGCGTGCGCCACGTTTTGGTTTGGGGATGTGTTGGAAGTACGCACCACCGATCGCAAGGCTGCACTAGGAACCCTCATTGGTGTGTTACCTGAGTTGGAATGGCTCAAGATCCACACCCCAGGGGCAACAATGATCGCTCAATGCAAGCTTGCTGCAGGCTATGATCGGGCTAAAGTTGAACGTGACGTGACCCGAGTGCTTACAACCGGCTAGTATGTAAAGGTTACCGACCACCACACGATTTTCACCACGCTACTTTTTCTCCGAGAAGAGAATGTGAGGAACCTGGTGACTAGTACTTTTTCATGTGTGGGGTCGACGGTGAGCAACGCAGTTAATACAAGGAGTGATTAGACCCGTGTTCGAATCTCTATCAGACCGCCTAGGCCAAGCCCTTTCGGGGCTTCGTTCAAAGGGCAAGGTCACAGAGGCTGATATCAATGCAGTCTCCCGTGAGATCCGTCTTGCACTGCTGGAAGCTGACGTTTCCCTCCCCGTTGTGCGCGGCTTCATCGCACGGATTAAAGAACGCGCCTTGGGCGTGGAAGTCTCTAAGGCACTGAATCCGGCCGAGCAGATCATCAAGATCGTCGACCAAGAGCTGACCGGCATTCTGGGCGGGGAAACCCGCCGCCTAAACTTGGCTAAGACCCCACCAACCGTGATCATGCTGGCCGGTTTGCAGGGTGCCGGTAAGACCACCTTGGCCGGTAAACTTGCCCGCCACTTAAAAGAGCAGGGCCACACCCCAATGCTGGTGGCCTGTGACTTGCAGCGCCCTGGTGCTGTGCAGCAGCTGCAGATTGTCGGTGAGCGCGCCGGTGTTCCGACCTTCGCTCCTGATCCTGGCACCTCCATTGACACCCTCGATCACGAGATGGGCACCTCCCACGGCGATCCTGTGGATGTTGCTCGCCGTGGTATTGAGGAAGCGACAACGAAGAAACACGATATTGTGATCGTGGATACCGCAGGCCGTTTGGGTATTGATGAAACCTTGATGACCCAGGCCCGCAATATTCGCGATGCGATTAACCCTGACGAAGTGCTGTTCGTCATCGACGCCATGATCGGCCAAGATGCGGTCCAAACCGCTGAAGCATTCCGTGACGGCGTTGATTTCACCGGCGTGGTGCTGACCAAGCTTGATGGTGACGCCCGCGGCGGTGCAGCCCTGTCGATCCGTGAGGTCACCGGCAAACCCATCATGTTTGCCTCCACCGGTGAGAAACTGGAAGATTTCGACGTCTTCCACCCTGACCGCATGGCCAGCCGTATCTTGGGCATGGGCGATGTTCTCTCCCTGATCGAGCAGGCTGAGAAGGCCATGGATCAGGAGCAGGCTTTGGAAACCGCCCAAAAGATGAGCTCCGGCGAGCTCACTTTGGAGGATTTCCTCGCTCAGATGCAGATGATCCGCAAGATGGGCCCAATTGGCAACTTGCTGAAGATGCTGCCTGGCGGTTCCCAGATGTCCAAGATGGCGGACATGGTGGATGAAAAGCAGCTCGACCGTATCGAGGCAATCATTCGCGGTATGACCCCACAGGAACGACAAGACCCGAAGATCCTGAATGCTTCCCGCCGTAAGCGTATTGCTAACGGTTCGGGTGTGTCAGTTACCGAGGTCAATCAGCTCATCGAGCGCTTCTTTGAAGCAAAGAAGATGATGGGCAAGATGGCCGGCCAGCTGGGCATGGGTGGTTTTGGTGGACGTAGTGCCACCAAGAAGAAGCCGAAGGGCCGCAAAGGCAAGAACGGCAAGCGCAAGCCAATCAAGAATAAGGGCGGCATGCCAGGTATGGGCGGTATGCCGGGGATGCCTAACCTCGCTGAGCTGCAAAAGATGCAGGAACAGATGAGTGGCATGCCAGGGATGCCGAAGCTCCCGAAGGGCTTGGAGAATATTGACCTGAACAACTTGGACTTTGGTAAAGGTCGCCCATAACTTTTCACGCACTCCCCACGAACTGGACTCCTTACAATCCAATTCGTGGGGAGTTTCTAGTTCATCGCAACGATTTCAAATTCAAAGCCTTGCGAGTTTTCGAGATAACACGCATAGTGACAATCGCCACCTGCATGAGGAAAGTCCTGAGCGAAAAGCTCTCGGAATCCATGCGCGGGAGCGTTGTCGCGAATGGAGTCGACCAGTCCCTGCGAGTCGGCACACAGTGCCAGGTGATTAAGCCCAGCTCGCATCCGATCGTAGTCGCCACCTATGGCGGGGGATTGTTCTAAAACCAGATAGGTTCCATCTGGTGCTGTCCAGATTTTTCCTTCATCCCAGCCCTCTATTACCTTTGGTTCCCACCCAAGGCTGCACAATAACCAGTTAAAACTCGGGAAAGCTCCGTGGAGATCTGTTGTCCACAATTCGATGTGGTGGAGGAAACGACTCATGCGAAAATCTTAAAACATTCACCAGTTACAACATCACGCGCAGTGGTGTTCAAGAAATCGGTGAGGGTGCAAAGGATATCGGTCATGGGCAGGAATCTTTCAACGAAAAACATAAAAGATAAAACAATTCGTTAACAGTGTAAATGAGCACGACTTGCTAGGTGCGCATCATCCATCCCATAGTTTTAAGCTTATCGACGCCGAAAACAAGTCTGCCCCTACTACTAGGTCAACACCCCAGATCGCCCACAGTGATGATCGGTAGAAAGAAGGGGGCGGCGTCGACAAGCACACTAGCTAGTGCCCGGACTCACCACAGGCATCCGCGATGGTGCGTATAAAAACACTCAAGCCTGGTTCCTCGATGGGGAAGTGCCCACAATTTTCCAGTTCACGATAAAACACGCGACTGCGCAACTGAGCCATCACCCCGGCGCTCAGCGATAGTGGCGTCCACCTATCCGCGCCGGGATGGGTGACTGTGACCGGGATGCTGGAAGTGCGCGCATCCTCATGTTTGTAGCGCAGAAGAGACGCTAGAAAATTCAACGGCACCCGCACGCGACCAGACCGTACATCACGAGCACACGCCTTTGATAATGCTTGGGACGAACTCATGCGTGAAAAACGGGCAAGTAGCCACATCGGAATCCGCAGACCCCCAATCCCGCACCGAGAAAGGGGAAGCAACAGGGGTGCACAAACCCCCATAACCCCAGCTGTGCTAATGTGTGCCAGGCTACTAATTGCTCCTGCCTCCGCCACACACGTGGCAACCACATGCTTAACTTGGGCACAACCCGCACCAGCCTCCACTGCCGCAAGCCCGCCCAAACTAAAACCGACAAGCACTACAGGGCGATTGAGCATGTCGACGAAATTTCTGATGCTCTCAATCCAGTCACCATAAGTCACCCGCGCAGGATCAGTGCAGGACGAATGGCCGAACAAAGGTAAATCCAGCGCCGCCACTGATATTCCCTGGGATGCAATAAGTGAGCCATAGGGCCACAGTGCCTCCCCGTGCCCACCTAAACCATGAATAAGTACTGCGATCGTGTCCGATTCTTGTTCACTGACTAAATAGCGCAACCTATGCGTTAGACCGCGGGAGTTTTCCCACGTGAAAAACCGCGATTCAGGTTCGATAGTCAACTGCTTACGCAGGTGTTCCGGAAAGAAACGGGAATAGTTAGCCATGCCTAACATTCTAGGGTGGGGGCGGGCTGGGGAGTGTAATAATCGCCAATTGACCTTCCAGGGGTGGGTGTATTAGGGTTTATGAGGTTGTCTCATAACCTATGGGGCAGCTCCTGCCGATTACACCGCCACCCGGCCACGGCCGAACGGTATGTCACATCGCAGGTTAAAGACGAAAGGGCCGCAACCGGCCACACGGAAAAGTGTGGTGACTGAACGGTCCAGTGACTGAAAGGAAGCCAGAATGGCTGTCAAGATTAAGCTGCAGCGCATGGGTAAGATCCGCAACCCACAGTACCGCGTTGTTATCGCCGACGCACGCACCCGCCGCGACGGCAAGGTTATCGAGAACATTGGCATCTACCAGCCAAAGAACGATCCTTCCATCATCCAGATCGACTCCGAGCGCGCACAGTACTGGCTGGGCGTTGGTGCACAGCCAACCGAGCCTGTTCTCGCACTGCTGAAGGTCACCGGTGACTGGCAGAAGTTCAAGGGTCTGCCTGGTGCAGAGGGCACCTTGAAGGTTGCAGAGCCTAAGCCATCCAAGCTGGAGCTGTTCAACAAGGCTCTTGCTGAGGCTAACGAAGGCCCAACCGCTGAGGCTATCACTGAGAAGAAGCGTAAGGCTAAGGCTGACGCTGCTGCTAAGGCTGAGGCTGAGGCTGAAGAGGCTGCTGCTGAAGAGGCACCAGCTGAGGAAGCTGCAGAGTAAATCTGCCGTTTCGCACTGAACGTATTTAATCTCCCGAGCCCCAAAAATGGTGGCGCGGGAGATTTTTCGTATTCCGATTTTTACTTTTCACCAGCAGCGCAGCTAATGCGGGTTTAAATGTGGGTGCTTCCCTTCATTGACGCTGCTTTAAAGTTAGCTGCTTTCGTAGGAGTCGAAGAGTTCAGCCAAACGCTGGGCCTTGGTTTTTGCGGCGCACTTTTTCTTGATGGCGGCAAGTGCGTGGAGGCTGTCCCATTCCGTTGCGGGTATATAACCCCGACGAGTGGCTTCGGCGAGTATGCCGGCATGCTCGATGGCGAAGTCGAGTACACGAGAGGTCCATGTTGGTGGGGTAGCACAGCTTGCGGCATAGCTGAGGGGTACAGTGACAGCAGGCCACAACCAGGGGAAAGTTTCAGGTACTTCCGCCATCATGTTCACGCAACGGTGGGGTGCGAAATCAGCATTCTGCACGAGTTGTTCCATGAAGTTATGTACGGAGGCCGATCCGCAGAACCGGTTTTTCCTAATCATCGTGCGAACACTCTTGCGGGCAACGTGCATGGAGTATTCGTCGGAAAGGGACGCGATCACCACGAGGGAGAGGAAATTGGGGAACTCGTCGGGTTGTACTCCCCGCAAAGGCGAGTCCGTTTGTTTGTTGCGGTTGCGCCACGGGCTGAAATAGAACGTATTCCCTTCTTTGTAAAGGTAGCCGTCTTCTTCGCCCTTCAAGCACCCGACCTGGGCTTCTTCTTCGATATCGTAAAACCATCCGTGCTTGCGCACCACGATTGGGTCCGAAAAACCTGGAACGGAAAGGGTTATTTCGGCCCTCTTTTTGTTTGTGTGGGAGGCAACGAGCGCGAAATTGGTTACTGTCACCCCATCATCCACGTGGGGAGTGCAGCCTGCTTGTTCAGGCCAGAGATGTTCAAAATTTTCTGGTGCTTGCAGTTTTTGCTCTTCGACGCCAGCACCTGCAGTCGCTTCTTGTGCGGGGAGTTTTTCCACAGCTTCTTTCGCGGTGATCACCGCTTGGGATTTTCCTTTACGCTGCGCAAGCAGTCGAAGACCTGGAACCTGGAGGTTTTTGTCACTGGCCTCCCCAGTTTTCACAGCGTGGACAACTGAAGGGGCAAGGTCGTCCATGAGTGCTGCAATCTCAGCAGTGCCAGCAAATAGCCGCTGCTTTTGAGCAGAAGCTAAAACAATCCCATCGAGCACAGGCCAGATAATGCTCAGAAATCCTTCTTCGGCACACTCGCGCATGGCATGTGCGAAGGCAGCGATGTTTTGTGGAAAATAGTCGTAGTCAAGATCTGTGCCCTTTAAATGATCCGGCTGCATAAGGCCACGATCGAAGGCAGTATGAAGTGCTTGGCGGCACTGGCTTAAAATTTTGGGGTCTTTTGTACGCTGGGCACCCAGCAGATTAACACTTACTTCTGGGGCCAGAGGTGCGCGTGAGCAAGCAGCTTGAAGGGCAATAGGGCCTAAAAAGGCGAAACTGTCTTCAAACCAGCGCACCAGATTGAATACGTCTTTGTCACTGTGTGGGAACAGATCGTAGGAGCAGCTGAGATACGTTTTGGGTGGAAACAGATTCGCAATGGTGCGCAACGAGTCGCACAGTATCTCACAAGAACACTTCTCATCGCCCGATGGGGTGAGTGTGACTTGAGATTCCTGTGCATGAAGCGAGTCCTGGGAGGCAATGAAGCTGATAATCTCACCGACGGTATGAGCAACGGGTTGCCCATCAACACCCACAATGGGCACGGTTGAGTTCTTGGTATGTTTCAGCGCCGGGGCGATGTCGTCTAAGCGAAAGACGGCAAGGAGCAAATCGGGGGAGTAGACAGCTAATCCTGCCTTATCGTATTCCTCCAAGCGCGAGCAGAAATCTTCAGTGCTAATGGAATAGTCCACCCATGTGGGAAGGCTCAACACCGTGGGAATCGACAAGGCATGACTAAGCACGCACAGGGTTCGCATCATAGGTAGCGAAACCGCCCATGAGGGTTCCTTCCACTCAACAGATTCGGTATCAGCGAGATTGCCTACAGGAAAATTCTGCAGACGTGATATTTCGCGAGAGTAGGAATCAGGGGCCGAACGCCGAAGCTCGTGTGCGATAGAAAGGAACTCTTCGTCGCGGAGATCACCCGTGTGAATGCCAAAGGTGTTGATCGCAGCCACCCGTAAGGCAAGCTCGTGGGCAGTGCACTCGGGTAAAGAAAAACGCTCGATACTCCATAGTGGTGGGATTGGCCGCCATGGTACAACAGTCGGTTCGTTTAAATTAGTGGAATCGTCGGAGTGTGAGGCAATATCGGGGGAGAAGTGAAGATTCTCAAGGAGCGAAGAGGCAGCCTTTTTCACCTGGGCATTACGTTGCTGCGCCAATTGTTCAACGCGCGAGCCAATCAGCATCGCAATTTCAACCGTATGCGTGTGCGATAAGTTTTGGATACGTGCGTGAAGTGCAGCTAAGACTGCGACTAGAGCCTTATTGGTTTTGGTAAACAGACACACCACAGCGATGTCACCAAGTTTATCTGCAGGCACGAGTCGAATGAGAGGCACACCGATTGTCTCAACAACTGGGGCTTCGCCCGTCGACAAAACACCGGCAAAAACCTCCACATGGGAGCACAATTCCTCGTCTGTAATGGCAAGTGTAGTGCTCAGAATCTCAACCCACTTTTTCCGATCACCCGGACGCTGCGCACACTCCAAAGCCACTAGGCAGATTCCAAAAGCTTGGTCGCGGCTAATCCAGCCCCGCTGCACACCAGCAGGAATCAAAGCACCAAAAGGCCCAGTGGCGGGAACGCTAAGTTGAGCACCAAGCTGCAGATGCTCAAGAAAACGTGCACGGTAATCATCTTCTTTGGGCAGCTGTTTTTTGCCGAAAGTCTGGCATGGAAAATCGCTGATTCTATCCGCACAACCACAGGCCCAATCGCGGATATAATCCGCATGAGCGGGGATGATGAAATCGGGCAATGTGGACAGCCATAAGGCAGTTACTGCATGAGTGGAGAATGCATGCTCAAAGGTGCGAAAATCGGGGCGGCAAGTTCTGCGGATAAAATCCTCAACGAATTTTTGCCCCCTGCTGGCAATGCATTTCGCATGCGCAAGCCCCCATTCATGAGTAGCAAGTTGAGCGGTGCGTTGCGCATCAACTCCCACGCGGATTGCGAAACAGGAAAGGAGAGCTGGGTCGACGTCGATAAGCGAATCGGTACGCAGGTAGCGATCATTCTCGTCGTAGATATGCTTACTCCACGCACCCTTCTTTAGCCCCGCGCGGGCGCGCTGTTGTTGTTCTGCCGTGCCGAGGGGAAGCGACATAACATCGCTCAGTCTGGCCTCATTCCAGCCGAGTTCGGTGAAGATTTCACAGGCGTGGGTCAATGCTGCAGGGGAGTTCATAGCTACTTAACCTAACAAAGCGAGGCGAATGTATGTGCTGTAAAGACATGAAACTTTGCTATGAATACAGCTGAGTTCACACAGTGTTTACTTTCATGTGTTTCGCCGCGAAACAGTGTAAAAATCTACTCAAGACGAACTGTGCCTGCAACGATCAGTGCTGATGGGAATCTTCACTTTGCGTGGGCAGTAGTGGCAGTACGCGGAATATCGTGTGTGCCTATCCACGCCGTCGACACGCACGTCGGGGAGGTAGGGGCACGACATAGCACTGCGTGACAGTACCACTATGCAGCAGAGTGCGTTCTCGTTGGGGCGCGGTCAGTCTAGGCACTTGTCCGCACCACGGTGTAGCCTATATGGATACACTAACCCCCAGCCAGCATGAACCCACCTTTCACTATGATTAATTCCTGGGGTGGGAACAAGTGCAGCGCATGAACACAGGAAGCGAGGACGGTGATCGCACAGCATGCTTGATCCAGTTGAAGATTGCCTACGCCTTGCCGCAAGCGGGCGGGAAGAAGACATTGAAGATGCAATCAGTCAACTTTACGACCTCCTCGACACTGTAGACACAGTGCAACAGGGGCGCATCCACGTATTCTTGTGCGAAATGCACGCCGAATTTGCCCGCTGGGACAACGTGCGTGAACATGCCGAAGCCGCAATGAAACTGCCCTTCGTCAGCCCTGGCGGCTGGTGTTGGTTGGAATATGTGAAACTTCAAACCATCCCCGACTATTTCACCCCAGTTGTTGACGTGCTGCGCAAGCTGGAAGAAATTGGACAGTACCAAGCGCACGAATTCTCCGGCCTGCAACTGTTAACCATGCTGGAAAACACGTGGCAGGGGCGCAAGTTCTTGAAAGTAGCGTTGCCGTGGATTGAAGCGCGACACGAAACGTTACTCGAACTGATCCCCGATACGGTGATTGCCATGCTTGAGCGCAATCTCGCAATTTTGGAGGGGCAGCATCGTTACGAATCCTATGCCAGGGTCGTGCAGTGGCCGGGGCTTCAAGGTTTTCCGATTATTCTTGATTTCTACTGTGAGCTCATTGAGTATTGCGAAAGTTTCACGCCTGAAGGCCCCTTGATGCCAGTGGAATTGCACCAGCACGCAGCGAAATTAGCGGATCTGGCGTTTATGCATGATGCGTGCGACCTGGAGCGCTTTGCGCGACGCAAAGTGTCAGAAGCGTTGATGTATGCCGGGAAATTCCCAGAGGCAATTGTCGAAATTGATCGGCTGCTGTCTGATACTGCGAAAGACGATGAACTGCGCGCACAGGTGCTTTCCGTGGGAACCATCGTTGATGAAATCACTGATAGTGCCGAAAGTTTTACTCAGGCTTCTGAGTCGGCGCAGCTTCTGTTTCGTGCGGATGTGGATGAGCTCAAAGCGCTTCGTTTGCGCTGTGTAGCTGCATTGAACCCGAAGCAGGCGATCGATGAGGGAGTGGATAAACTCCACGCCATCAGTGATACCGCATCAGTGCATGATTTCAGTGAGGCTATGGATCTTGTACTCGATACGTGTCGGCTTCACACCGATGAGTGGGAGCGGGGTGCTGATATTCTAGGTTCCTTCATCGCGGAATTTAGTGATGCCACCGTGCACACAACGCTGCGTGGCCGATCCTTGCTTGCCTATTGTTTAGCCAGGCGAACTCAATGGCTATACCAAATGGGCAATGTGGAGGAGGCGCTTGTGAATATCCGTCGTGCGCTCGACATTGCTGAGGTTGAAGGCGCGGTGAAAGCTTTGTGCTACAACGTGTGGGAAATGCTCGAATTAGATCGTTTTGGGCTCGACATGGTCTCTAGTGTGTCCGAGGGTATCCAGTATCTTCTTGAGCGTGGCCAGCACTGTAGCGCGATGGGGGATTGGGGCAGCGCCATCCACTATCTTGACCAGTGCATGGCTATTGCCCAGCATTCCCCAGTGACCAAGCACCGTATTTCGTTTATTCAGGCGACTGTGGAACTTGGGGTGGTTCGTGAGGCGATGCACGATAAGGATCTCGCCCAGATCTGTTACCGCAGTGTCTTAGCTCTTGTGTCTGCAGATGCGGATGAGCCGGAGCTGTTAAATTGTCGCAGCTTTGCGGAGTCAAAGCTGGCAACCTTGGAATCTGACCTGCTCTAGCTGTGCTTTTCACCGGTGAGCATGGTCAGAAGCAGGACGTTTTTTCCTGGTGCTTCATCGGGGCAGTCCACGCGGTGTTCAATTCGGCTATCCAGGTGAATAATGACGCCTGGGTGGAGGCGGACGGTTTCGTTTTCGCAGACGAAGTCTAAAACACCGTCGATGCATTGAATGGTAATGGGGTGGGCTGCCATGTGTTCGGCCAGTACTTGGCCTGGGGCGAAGCTGAACAGGATAAGGTTTGCCCCATCGCCGCGGAGTACGCGTTGTGCTTTGGGTTTGAGTTCGTCGAGCGCAGGTGCCAAGTCGAGCAGGTTGAGGATGTTCATCGCTACTCCAATCGGTGAATGGTTGCAGTCATGACCGAGCATAATCAACAACTGGTTTAGTGGGATGCGGTATCCGCAATGTACGCTGAATTTTGGTGGTGGGGGCAGGTGCTATGCTCAATCGCATGGAATTGATGATTGGACGCGTGGTCAAGTCCCACGGAATCAAGGGTGAAGTTGCAGTTGAGATCACCACTGACGAGCCCGAAATTCGCTTCGCTGTGGGTGAGGTGCTCAAGGGTAAGCAGGGGAAGAAGGAGCATTCTTTAACTATTGCTGCAGCGCGAGTCCATCAGGGTCGGTTGTTGATTAAATTTGAGGAAGTCCCCGATCGCACAACTGCTGATACGTTGCGGGGTACGCAGTTTTGGGCGCCACCGTTGGAGCTTGAGGATGAAGAAGAGGGTTTCTACGATCACGAGCTTGAAGGTTTGAAGGTGCTGCGTGACGGTGAGGTTATTGGTGAGGTGACTGGTGTGATGCACGGTCCCGCCGGTGAGATTCTTGAGGTTGAGCTTAAAGGGGGGAAAGAGGTGCTGATTCCTTTCGTGCACGATATTGTTCCCGAGGTGGATCTTGAGCAGGGTACGTGCACGATTACTCCGCCGGAAGGGTTGTTAGAGCTCTAATGCGTCTCGACGTCATCACAATCTTTCCGGAATATCTCGAACCCCTTCGCCATGCGTTGTTGGGTAAGGCGATTGAGCAGAATATTTTAAGCGTCGGTGTGCACGATTTGCGCCAGTGGGCCACGGATGTGCATAAGTCGGTTGACGATTCCCCTTATGGTGGCGGCCCTGGCATGGTGATGAAACCTGCTGTGTGGGGTCCAGCACTTGACGATGTTGCCCAAGGCTGTGGTCTGGCTGCGCTGACCAAAGAGTTGAGTTCGTCGTTGCCGCATAAGGATAAGGCCCGCCATGATGATGTGGAGGGTGTAGATCCGCAGCGTTATCAGGATATTTCTGTGCGCGAGGGGGAGGACCCTTCACTACCGTTGCTGATTGTTCCCACCCCTGCGGGCAAGCCTTTTACACAGGCTGATGCCCGCGCGTGGTCGAATGAGGAGCATATTGTTTTCGCCTGTGGACGCTATGAGGGTATTGATCAGCGTGTGATCGATGATGCGCATAATCGTTACCGTGTGCGCGAGGTGTCGATCGGTGATTATGTGCTCATTGGTGGTGAGGTGGCTGTGCTGGTGATTGCCGAGGCTGTGGTTCGCCTGATCCCTGGTGTGTTGGGTAATAGGCGCAGCCATGAGGAAGATAGTTTCTCAGATGGTTTGTTGGAGGGACCAAGCTACACGAAGCCGCGCGAGTGGCGTGGTTTGGAGGTTCCTGAGGTGCTGTTTTCTGGTAATCATGCGAAGGTGGAGCGGTGGCGGCGGGACCAGGCGTTGTTGCGCACGCAGCAGGTGCGGCCTGAGCTTCTCGACGGCGTTAAGCTGGATCACCACGATAAAAAGGTTTTGGGGTTGCAGTGATGGAAGAGGTGAAGATGCGCGAGTGCACTACTGATCTTCATCTCTTGCTTACTCCTCAGCAGTGGGTGGCTGTGCATGAGGCTTTGAGCGCCAATACGTGTGCTGGTGTGGAGATTTCTGCCGTGTATGCCCAGGAACTGAGTTTTGCCTGTGAGCCGGATAATATGCTGGTCACGCATTTTGAGCAGCAGGAAGGTCGTGTTCCGCTTGCTGAGGTGTTGCATCGTGTGGTGGTGCTCAGCAAAACTTCGCGGGAGTTGAAGGATCTTACCGTAGCGATCGTTGAGGTTATTGCCACGACGGTAGATTCGCACCTGTATTGGTATGGGACTTCTTCACTCGGCCATAGCGATCCTTATTCGGCTTCTGCATGCTCATTGTGATTGGTGGTTGTGCAGTAGTGCCTGAAGGTGTGTGAGAACGTGGTCGAAGCTGATGCGTTCTTGTTCTAGCCTGAGGTTTGCTGCAAGCAGCGCATCGAGTGTGCGGCTTTCTTCTTGTGTCAGGTGCTGGTAGCTGCGTGGCTGGTAGTTGCGGTCTTCGATGGCAAATTCGCGAAATAAGTCGAGTGTGGCAGAATCCATGGCGAAGCTGGTCACGTTAGGGTGCATACGCCGTATATTGCTGAGTATGGCGAATCCGTCATGGTCAAGATCCCCGAAGTACAAGACCGGAAGACTCTGTATTTCTGGGATCTGGACGAGTTTTTCAGCGCGGTAGCCTTCACCCCATACCGCTACGGCACCTGTGGCTGGGTAGTCGGGGAGTGCTTGGAAGGTGAGTTTGTTTTCCACCATGATGATCACGCGGGCGTGATCGAGCGCGGGGGATATTTCGGCTGGGTCAAGTCCCATTGAGCAGATGAGGGGATGAAGTCGAATTGTTGGGTCCAGAACCCGAAGATGGATGGTGGTTTGTGGGTGGGCAAGTCCGGTATCGTCTATGCCTGTTAAGGCGCGAATGAGTGGGAGGTTGTGTTCTAACCATTTGGTGTCCATTCCGCGAATGGGAACTGCGCGCGGAAGTAGCCCAGAGTTCGGGTTGTGTTCTAACCAGTCACGGAGCGCAAGTCCGCGATGGATATCGTCAATTGTGAGTTTTTCCCATGCTTTTACTGTTTCCCGGGCGCGTTGATGCCCTATGGCGTTTGCGACGATTTCTAGTTTTGTGCCCAGATCGTTGAGATGCGCAACGGTTTGTTGTGTGAGGGCGTGGTAGAGCTGTTGTTTGGAGGAAATTGTGGCACGCACAGGTACGGTTTGGGTTCCTAGACCTGCTTGGCGCCAGTTTTTGGTTGCGTAGTCGATCTCAGCCCAGCTGACTTTTTGCCATTGATTGATCCAGGTTGCAGTGTGTTCCTTGTGGGCAAAAGCTTCTGCCGCGGTGGGTGGGTGCAATGGGTAGGAGCGATAGAAGCTGTCCGCACTGAGAATGTCGAGGTAGTGTTTGCGGGTGTAGCGTTCCAGCTGTGCTTGGATATCGTGGGGAAGGATCATTCGGGGCATGACAGTTCAATCTTTGAAATGGTCGATTGTCCACGGACTATTCCTTTGTCGTTGGGTGTTTCTTGGTAGGAGACGACCGAGGTGCCACCAACGAAGGGGGAGAGGGTGGAAATGAGTTTGAGTGGGGTTGCCAAGATCATGTGGAAACCGAAGGCGGCGAAGACGTTCATGGCGCGCCTGGTGTAGGTGGGGTCGGCGCGGTCGAATGCTTCGTCTAAGATCACGGTGGCGTAGTCGGGGTAGTGCGCATCGGTGCGGGCGAGTTGGTAGCGTAATGCGGCTGCGAGGCAGAAGAATACGAGTTTTTGTGCTTGGCCGCCAGAAAGCGCGGAGGAATCGACGTAGGTGTTGACTACTTCGCCGCTTTCTGTGATTTCGCAGCCGATGAAGCTCACGTGTCGGCGGGTGTCTAATACGGTGCGTTGCCAGCGGATATCCCCGGATTCTTTTGATCCTAGTTTGGTGATCAGGGAATTGATTTTGTGGTAGCGTTCTTCAGCTTGTGCTTCGCTTTGTTCGCTCAGGCCCCCACTGATGGCGTCGTCGAGCATGCGTTGGAATTCTTGGACGGTCTCGCCGCGGTTGTCGCGTACGTCGATGCGTAAGAAGCGTCCTTCGGAGAATTCTGAGGTTGCCAGGGAGTGGTTGACAGGGGTGATGCGTTCGATGATTTCTGCGCGGGCTCGGCGCAGTAGATTGCTGATGTGGGTCAGGGAGTGGGTGGACATGTCGTTGATCAGATCGCGGAATTTGTGGCTAAATTCTGCAAGCCTGTCGCTTGTGAGTGTGTTGAGCTTGTTTAAGGCATCGGGGACGTAGTCTTCGCTGGCTTCTAGCTCGGCTTTTTCGCTTGGCCACCGTTCGATGTAGCGGCCAATGATGGTGCTCATCTGGTTGTTGAGGGTGTGTTGGCGTGTGCGTAAGGTATCGCGTTCTTCGTTGTAGTGGTGCAGGAGTGTGCGGCTGATGTCGCCGATGTTGCGGCTGGTGATGCGCCTGGTGTGCGCGTTGAATTCTTCGCGTAGGCGTTTGTCGATCTGCTCGGGTACGTCTTCGCAGGTACGCTGGTTGAGTTCTTCGAGTGTGGTGGTGAGTTCAGCGACAATGCTGGAGTATTTGCCGCGTTCTTCGTGGTGGGTTGCGACCTGTTTTTTGGCGGTTTCGAGCGCGTGTGCGGCGCTGCGTTCGGCGCTAAGTAGTTGTGCTGCTTCTGGGGTGGATGTGCGGTGTTCGATTTGGGCTTTGATGTGTTCTACTTGTTTTTCCACGCTGTCTACGTCGATGTTTTCCCAGCGTGTGTTCTTAATTGCGAGCGCGGCGTCGTAGTTTTTGCGCTCTTGTGTGATTTTTGCTGCGATGTGGTGTTGGTGTTGCAGGGCGTGTTGTTCGGCTGCGCGGGCGTGCTGTAGTTCGGTGCGCAGTAGTTCCACTTTGTCCATGTTGGAAGATCCCAGTTGGTAGTGGCTTTTGGCTCCGAGTGGGCTGCGGTCGTCTTTGAGGTAGGAATAGGCGCCTTGTTGTGTGCTGGCAAAGCGCATCAGCCCGTCGATGGTGACACCTTTAAGGTGTGCTGGGAGTTGGTCGAGTTCGGCGCGTGTGGCTACACACTGGTAGTCGAAGCGGCGGGCTAGTTCGGAGTCGAGCCATGCTTTCATGGGGTGGTCGATGACGTTGATTTTGCGCACGAGGGAGTTTGCCCCGGTGCGTTTGGTGGGAAAGTCTTGTGTGGGCTCGATGCTGTGGAAGTTCAGTCGTAAGTTGAGCGGGGTTGTATTGATGTAGTCGGCGACTTGCGGGTAGAGCTGGTGTGGGACGAGTAGTTGTTGGGCGAAGTTGTATAAGGTTCGTTGAATGACAGGTTCCCATTTTCTGTGCTCGGGGTTGATATCGATGAGTTCGCCGATGTAGGGCAGTTGGGTGGGGTCGAGTTGGAGGCTGGTGCAGAGTTTTTCGCGCAGCTTTTGGTAGCGGGCTGAAATATTGCTTGTCGACGCCGCTATGGCGCTGAGATTGTCTTCGCACTGTGTGCGCGTATCGCGGGCTTGTCGCGTTTCGACGATTGCGTTGTGGTGTTGTTCTTCCAGTGCTTTGTGGATGTGGTGGTAGTCGGCGATGATTGCTCGCGCGGAGCCTAAAAGTTCATAGAATGACTCAGGGGTATCTGGGGTGATTGGGGTTAAGGGGGCGATTGTGGTGGCCAGCGTGTTGCGTGCGTGGGTGCAGTGGTGAAGATCGCGTTGGCGTGATTTGAGTTGTTCGTGAAGTACTGCGATTTCGCCTTGGGAGTGTTGTTGCAGTGCGTTTTGGGCGTGGCGGTAGTTTTCTTCGGCGAATTTTTCGGCGGTGCGGGCTTGTTCGAGGGCAGCTTCGGCGATGTCGGCTTCTGCTTGGGCAATGGTGAGTTCGTTGTGTAATTCGACTCGTTTCAGTTGTGTTTCCACATGGGGCAGGGCGTGGATGAGTTGCTCACATGTTGATAGTGACTGTGCGGTGCGGGTTGCGTTGTGGTGGAGTTTTTTCAACGGCTCGAGGTGTTCGATTTGCGCTTTGATGTCTTGGACATGCGCATAGGCTGTTTCTAGTTCGGCGAATTGTTCGACTGCTTCGGCGGCGTGGGTGAAGGTTTCGGGTACGGCAAGCATGTAGTCCCGGAACAGTTGGTCGAGGCTGTCGAGGGATTTGGCTGATTGTGTGCGTTGGAGCAGCAGCAGTACTTCTAAGGAGCTGATGCCCACAAGGGGGCGAAATTTCGCGGAGAAAACGGAGTGTTTTTCACTAAAAGTAGCCTGTGGGAACTGTTTTTTGATGGCTCGTTTATCTATTCCGCGTTTTAAGAGTGCAATGAAGTCTTCAGCATTGGCTTCGCCTTCGGGGAATACACCGAAGAATTTGCTCACATCGGATTGGGCGTGTGCGCCCCCACGGAGGAAAAAGAGGGCAACAGCGCTGCGCACTAAGCCTGCCCCATTACTGAAGCTGAGCACGATGATGGAATAGGTGGCGTTGGTGCGTAGATATTCGGAGACAATGCCGCCGGAGTGTAAGTCTTCCTTGGTGCGCCAGGCGCCACGGATATAGGAGACGAGGTCGCGTCCCCGGCCGCGTTTGGTTTCGTGTTGTGCAGCGGCGTTGAATTTCAATTTTTCAGTGGAGACTAGCACTGCGGAGATGGCGTCAATGAGGGTGGATTTGCCAGATCCGGAACCTCCGGTAATCAGATAACCTTTGCGGTGTACTGGGATGGTGACTAGTCCGTGAAAAGTTCCCCAGTTGACCAATTGAATTTTTGACAGGCGCCATTGCGAAGGAAAGATTTCACGTACGTTTTCTTCGGTGGGGAGGTGTGGGTGGGATGAGGTTGGGTTAGCTTTTGAGGAGTTCATCGCAATAGATCCTGTGAAAAGGGTGGGGTGTTAGTCTTCGGTGGTGGTTTTTTCTAAGAGTTGGGTAAATTCGGCGCGGATTCCTTCGACTACTTGGGGGTCGAAAAGATGACGCAGCACGGGTGAAACTTCGTATCGGTCATCAGTTTCTGTTGGCGAAAGCAAGGCGTAGTCGGTGATCATGCGTTTAAGTGAGGCGCTCAAGCGTTTATCGAAGGTGGATTCGTCGCGGTCTTCCAACCGGCGGTAGAGGCGGGCATTGTCGCGTAATTCTTCGGCGTCGACAAGCACTCGTTCGCCGGGGGCGGCTAAACCGAGCTGTGTGCGCATATAGAGCAGGAGTGCGGTATCAATGATGGTCATTGTTTTGGTGCGCAGCACTTTAGGTACTTCCACTTCTTTACCCCCGAGTGATAGTGGTGCCCCTCCATTTGCGGTGCGGGTAAAGGCAATGCCTGCGTCTTCGTCGACAATGAGGTCGAGGAAGATATCGGCGAGCCGTGAGCGCAGGGCGGTTTCATCGGTGAGGATGGCGTGCCAAATATGGGGTTGCTGGCGTGCGCGCACTAACGGCCCTTGGAGGAGTTGGGCAAGGGCGCGGCGCGAGTCGAAGCTCAACGTGCCGGTGTCTGATTCCCATAATTTATCGTCGACTGGCGTGTGTTGGGTGCTGTGAGGTTGGGTTGTGCTCATTGGTTTTTCCTTGCAGTTGTTCACACCGCGGTGGTTGGGCTTGAAAAGAACCACCCTTCGATTGTTGCGTGCATGGTTATTTCCTTGTGCTGATCCTCATCGGGTGCTTCGAGGCTGTCGCCGATGGGTGCGCGTTCGGTCCAGGACACGGATTCTTGGTGTCCGAGGGGGTGGCCGTTGGACAGCGCTAAGTAGAGTAGCCCTACTACAGATGCTAATCCTTGGGTTGCGGGGAAGTGGTGCAGAACCTCGCCGATGGTGATTTTTGTGTGGGTTTCGAGCAAGTGGGCTATTGCTTCTTCGAGTTCGGTGAAATTGATCTCTGAGGCGCTCACTGAGGCAAGCAGTTCATCCACGTCGATGGTGACTTCCGCGATGGGCACGGGGTCGGTGTCGACGAAATCGAGGCCCGGGTTTTTGGGCACCAGCGCCGATACAGAGGATATCGACATGCCAATTTTGGTCAGTGGGGTGTTCATGTGGTGCAAAGGGCCGAGTTGGTGGCTTTCGACCGCCTTCGCACTTAAGGCGCGGGTGGCGCGTAAGAGTTCGAGCATGCGCCGGTTTTCGGCGAAGTCTTGGGTTGTCACATAGTGGCGTAAGCTGCGCGCGAGGGTGGTCATCACAGTGTTGACCTCATAGCCGAGGGTTTCCATGTCGCGGAACAGATGTCGCAGGCGCTCTTTGTGCTCGATTTCGATGCTGGCGGATTGTTCGCGCTCTAAAATGCTGGCGATCCAGGAATCGATGTGGGCGGAGCGTTCGTGATCGAGCAGTATTTCGTAGAAACCATGAAAGCTGCGCCCGGCTTCGGATTCGGCAATGAGATCAACGCCGCGGAAAATATCATCGAGTACTGTTCCGCGGGAGTCTTCGGGGTCAAGCAGTTGCCTGCGTACGGTGCGGTTGAGTTCTTCGAATTCTGCGCGTACCCGGGCAAAATCCGCGGGCACGGAGGAGGCGAGGTCGAGAATGTCGGTGATTCTTTCCCGGATTTGTTCCGTGTCGAGAACGTGGAAGTGACCGGATTCTGTTTCTTTAATCAGCTGGTCGATCTGTTCGCGTTGGCGCAGCAAATGGTCGATTCTTTGCTGCGCGTCGGGGTCGGAATCCCGTGCGAGGCTTTCCACAGCAAAAGCGATGGATTGGATACGGGAGGCTGTCATTGTGGAGCGTGGATCGCGCCAGCGGTGTACGGCTTCGAGTGCGTTGAGGCTGTGGTCGCTGGGTTCGAGGGTTTCGCCGGTTTTGCTAGTGCCGGGTTTGCGGATCAGCCAGCCTGCTTTGATCCAGTCGGCAACATATCCTTGCGGGCCTTTGGGGAGGTCAAAGTTGTGGCTGCGCAGCATGTTGAGGTCGGCGTCGAGAAGCTCGTAGATTTCTGCGGCCGGCCGCGGGGAGCTGCCGTGGGGGAAGTGGACGGCTAGAAAGCTGAGGATAAGTGGGGCATGTGGGCTGCGTATAAGACTAAACACGGGTGATTGTTTCGCTAGTGTGCGAAAGCTGAGAGCTTGGGCAACAACGCTCACACAAAAACCTCCTTGTGCTTGTGGTCTTGTTCTACCATACCTAAGCTGCCCCAGTGGGGCGTGTCGGGCAACCTCAACAGCGGGGGAGGACGTGGGCAGGCTGAGGAGCAGGTGTGTTCGGCGGTGGGGTAAATACATCTGTGTGGTTTAGCAACCTACTACAATAGTGCGAATGACACTTTCCATTAATGCTGCCATTGCTTCTACCGTGGCCCATGAGCTGGGTGTGGACACCGCACAAGTTCTAGCCGCAATCACCTTGTTGGATGAGGGGAATACGGTTCCGTTTATTGCCCGCTACCGCAAAGAAGTAACAGGTGGGCTTGATGATTCCCAGCTGCGCCGACTCGAGGAGCGCTTGGGGTATCTGCGGGAGCTTGAAGATCGGAAGCAGACTATCCTGGCTGCGATTGACGAACAAGGCAAACTCACCGACGCCCTGCGCACCCTGATTGTTGAGTGTGAGACCAAGGCGCGCCTGGAAGATCTGTACTTACCGTTTAAAAAACGCCGCAAAACCAAGGCAGACAGCGCCCGCGAGGCAGGGTTGGAGCCCCTGCTCGATCAGCTTATCGACGCCCCCACGAACAATCCCGTATCGCTTGCCTCGCAGTTTGTGTGCGCAGGTTTCGAGGATGAAAAGAAAGCGCTGGAAGGTGCGCGCGCCATTTTGGTTGATCGCTTTGCCCTCGATGCGGACTTGGTGGGTGAAGTGCGCGAACGCCTTTATAACACGGGCACGATGGTGGCAACGGTGATTGAAGGTAAAGAAACGGAAGGGGCAAAGTTCAAAGATTATTTTGAATTTTCCGAACCTTTTCACACCCTGCCATCGCATCGCATTTTGGCGCTATTTCGGGCAGAAGCTGAAGGGGTAATTCACCTTTCTCTCGATGCGGGCGATGAGCAAGCGTATACCGGAATGATTGCCTCACACTGTGGTCTGGATACCTCCTCGGCGTGGCTTGCCGATGCCATCGCCTGGGGGTGGAAAACCAAACTGTATGTTTCTGCCAGCCTAGATACTCGCATGCGGTTGAAAGAAAAAGCAGAAGTAGGCGCACTAGATGTGTTTGCCCGCAACCTCAAAGATGTGCTTCTAGCCGCACCGGCCGGCCAACGCGCCACACTGGGGCTTGATCCCGGCTACCGCAACGGTGTCAAATGTGCTGTTGTGGATGGCACAGGCAAGGTAGTAGATACTTTGTTCGTCTACCCACACCAGCCACAAAACCAGTGGTCGCAGGCGGTACAGCAGTTGGCCGCGCAGTGCGCTACCCACAGTGTGGACCTTATTGCGGTGGGCAATGGTACCGCATCAAGGGAAACAGAAAAGCTTGCCTCTGAAGTAGCAGCCTTAATCGCGCAGGCCGGCGGGAAAAAACCCACCCCAGTGGTGGTCAGTGAATCCGGCGCCTCAGTCTATTCGGCCTCGGAAATTGCGGCAAAGGAATTTCCCACCATGGATGTGTCCTTACGCGGTGCGGTCTCCATTGCGCGTCGTCTGCAAGACCCTTTGGCTGAGCTGGTCAAAATTGACCCCAAGGCCATCGGTGTGGGCCAATACCAACACGATGTGAACCAAACCCAGCTGGCAAAAACCCTCGACGCTGTGGTTGAAGATGCCGTCAACGCCGTGGGCGTGGACCTAAATACCGCATCTGGCCCACTACTTTCCCGCGTCGCCGGTATCAACCCCACCATTGCGGAAAACATCGTCGCCTACCGCGATGAAAACGGCAGTTTCGCCTCCCGCGCCGCATTAAAGAAAGTACCCCGCCTAGGGCCAAAAGCATTCCAGCAGTGCGCCGGATTCTTACGCATTAACGGTGGCAAAGACCCACTCGACTCCTCCGCCGTGCACCCCGAGGCCTACCCAGTGGTGCGCAAGATCGCAACAGCTACCGGTTTGAGCATTCCTGAGCTCATTGGAAATACCGCAGTGCTCCGCACCCTTACACCCGCCGATTTCGCCGATGAAACCTTCGGCGTACCCACCGTTGAGGATATTGTCAAAGAATTAGACAAACCCGGCCGCGACCCACGCCCCGAGTTCAAAACCGCAACCTTTAAAGAAGGCGTGGAAAAAATCACCGACCTAAACCCTGGCATGATCCTCGAAGGCACAGTCACCAACGTGGCAGCATTCGGCGCCTTCGTCGACATCGGAGTACACCAAGACGGCCTGGTGCACATCTCCGCCCTGAGCACCACATTCGTCTCCAACCCCCACGATGTTGTGCGCTCCGGCGACGTAGTAAAAGTCAAGGTCATCGACGTCGATGTAGCCCGCAAACGCATCGGCTTAAGCATGCGCCTAGACGACGAACCAGGGCAAAAAACCACACCTGCCCGCACACGCGAGCGCCGCGAAAACAAACAGCACACCAAAAACACCAACACACGTCGAAACCAACCAGCCGGAGGCTCCCTCGCCGATGCCCTCAAACGCGCCGGGTTTTAAAAAAACAATCACCGTTTGAGGGAAAGACAAAAACCATGACCCACATTCTTTACACCATTGAAGAGCTGAAAAAACAGCGCGCCACCCACAACGGCCCCGTAGTTTTGGTCCCCACCATGGGAGCTTTACACGAAGGGCACTTAAGCCTCGTACGCCTAGCCCAACAAATCCCAGCGGCCACCGTCATCGTGAGCATCTTCGTCAACCCACTGCAATTCGCGGAAGGCGAAGACCTCGACGCATACCCGCGCACACTTGAAGCCGACGTCGACAAGCTCACAGCAGTCGGCGCCGACTACGTCTTCGCACCCAGCCCCCGCGACATGTACCCACAAGGACCTCGAACAACGATCCACCCCGGCCCAGCCGGAACGGTACTAGAAGGCGCATCCCGCCCCACCCATTTCGCCGGCGTACTCACAGTCGTGCACAAACTTTTTGCGCTCACGAACTGCACCCACGCCATATTTGGCGAAAAAGACTACCAGCAACTTCTACTCATCAAACAGATGGTTGCCGACCTCAACCTCAACGTGAACATCATCGCTGCACCCATCGTGCGCGAAAAATCCGGCCTCGCGCAAAGCTCCCGCAACCAGTACTTGAGTGCGCAACAAACCCAGCTTGCCACCACACTATGGCGCGCACTCGCCGCCGGGCAACAACAGCACACAAAAGAAACAATCCTTCACTCAGCCCACGCCATCCTTGAAACAGAACCTGACATCAAACTCGACTACCTCGCACTCCGCCACAACGACCTGGTTAGCGAACCCACCGCGGGGGAAAACCGCCTCCTCGTCGCCGCCACAGTGGGCAAAACCCGCCTGATCGACAACGTTGCAGTAACCCTCAACTAATCAAGGACCAACCAATGCTTGCCCATTCCACCTACACCTCACCCACAGGTAATTACATTCTCTGCGCCCACAACGACAGCGTCTGCGGGATCTGGCGGGATGAGCAAGCACCCAAAAAACACCTAACCCAAGCCACCGCCAACCCCAACCACCCCACACTCAAAAACCTCAGCACCTGGCTAGACAAGTACTTCGCCGGGGAAAACCCAGACCCAACCACACTCAAACTGCAGCTCGAAGGAACCTCCTTCCAACTGCTCGTGTGGGAAGAACTACTTACCATCCCATACGGACACACCGAAAGCTACGGCGCAATAGCGCGCCGGGTGGCGAAGCGTGTAGGCAAGCCGAATATGAGTGCGCAAGCTATAGGGGGCGCAGTGGGCAAGAACCCGATTTCCATTGTGATCCCGTGCCATCGTGTTGTTGGGGCTAAGGGGCAGTTAACTGGTTATGCCGGTGGGATTGCGACCAAACAGTGGCTGCTTGAACACGAACACAAGCATGGATTCACAACGTAAATAGGTAGTGAAAGAGCTTTGGCCTAGCTTTATTGCTGGTCGAAGTTTTCGCTGCAGTAAATGCGAAGGTGCTTACAGTAAGAAAACTGGGGCACCTTCCTTTCGTGTGTGGGTGCTTATCCCAAGGGTTGGCTGATTTGCGTGTATAAGGCTATCTGCCAAAAATCCCCCTGAAGTTCCGGCTAACCGCCACGAGTCAAGAAAACTCTCGGGCAAGTGTGAGCTCTAGGGCAAATCCTGATGATCCTAAGCGCAGCTGCTACTAGCTAAAACAGCAGGTCACACTCTCACGAGTGTACGCAATGAGGAATCAGCATCATTTCCTTGGGTGGGTCTACTCGACCTTTTCGTGTGTACGCCTTTGTTTTAGGGCGTTGGGGGTCGGAAAGGTCGAGTTGGCTTCGGCACAGCTTGAGGGTATTGCCTTTGAGATGGTCTTTTATGGGTTTGCTCGACCTTTTCGTGTGTAAGCCTTTGTTTTAGGGCGTTGGGGTTTGGAAAGGCCGAGTTGGCTAATTCCAGCACCAAGACGACTCGACCTATTGGGATCACCGCAGCGTTTATCCACTGCGAATTGTTGTAAAAGTCGAGTAGGTACGAAAGCCCAGTTTTGCTCCCAGCACCGCAAGCGGGATTGTTCCCCGGGGGCAAGCTTTGAGGGGCCTGTTCGACCTTTTCGTGTCTGAGCCTATGTTTTAGGGCCTTGGGGGTCGGAAAGGTCGAGTTGGCAAAATCTCGGTTAGTCATGAATCACTGTTCACATGATGCGCGCGACAAAAAGAAGGTGCCCAGGATAATCCTTAGGGCACCTCGAATTAAGTAAAAGGGTTAAAAATTGTGGCGTTCACCGGGGAAGGTTTTTTCCGCGACTGCCTTTTTGTAGGCGGCCGCCGTGCGAATGAGTTGCTCACCAACCTCGCCAAATACTTCGACGAACTTTGGTCGATGTCCGCCAGGGAACATGGCTGCCATGTCATGCCACACCAATACCTGGGCGTCGGTATCGATACCCGCACCAATGCCGATAGTGGGGATGGGGCAGTTCCTAGTGATTTCAGCCGCTAAGGCTGCGGGAACCATTTCGAATACAACCATATCCGCGCCTGCTTCGACGACAGCGGTGACGTCGGCGCGGACGGCGTCGGCGGCGTCGCCACGCCCTTGGACTTTAAAACCGCCTAGCCCATTAACGGACTGTGGGGTAAAACCAACGTGAGCACACACAGCAATGCCAGCGGCTTTCAGCGCGCGGATGCGACTAGCCATTCGCACCCCACCCTCAATCTTGATCACATGCCCACCAGTGCGGTGCAGCATCTCAGTTGCCGAACGCACGCACTGTTCATCGGAAGCCTCGTAAGTGCCGAAGGGGAGATCAACAACCACAAGCGCGTTGCCGGCGCCGCGGACAACAGCGGCTGCAAGCATAGCCATTTCATCAAAGCTGATTTTTGTGGTGGTGTCGTAGCCGAGTACAACATTGGCGGCAGAATCACCGACAAGAATGCACTCGATGCCCGCTTCGGCGAAGAGCTTCGCGGTGGCGTAATCGTAGGCGGTGAGCATAGCCCAGGGGCGTTGGCCCTTCAGGGCTTGAAGATCGGTGACTCGAACCTGCTTGGTGGGTAGTAAGTAACCTTGGGTGGACATGAACCTTAATTTACCGCCTTTGTGGTGGTGGAACTAATTGTCGGCGGTAGGTATGAGGTAGGTGAAGTGACACTTTTTATTGGTAATATTTTTCTAAAAATCTGAATTAATAATTGCCCACTATGGTGAGCATTTTTGAAAAGGTATAAGTTTTGCCATGGGCGGTGATGATGGGGGTGGATTTTTAAACTTTTAAAAAATAATCGAAATGCTGGGTGGATTTTGTGGATGCGCTGGGGAAAGCGTTTTTCAACAACTGGTTTACTTGGGCAAGAATGGGGGGACATTAGACAAGTAGAGCCTTATTAAGGTAAGCCTTGGGTTATTCTAACTCTGGGTTGTCTTACATCACTGTGAGCAACGCAAGGTAGTTGAGAACACTAAGGGAGTTTCAGTTGAGTATTTTCACTCGTTCTCGCGGCATTGCACTGTGCGTGGCATTAGCCACAGCTTTTGGTTTGGGCAATGTTCCCGCGATCGCACAAGAAGACACCACAGCACAAGTGGAGGCTACGCAGACTGCACCTGCTGCTGATTCCGACGGTGCTGCCGCACCGGCCGAAAATGGTGCAGCTGCCGCTGCAAATAATGAGGCTGAAGGCGAAACTCCGGCGGATTCCGCCACCGATGGCCAGTCGCCAACTGGGGCAGAGGTAGCTGCAGAAACTGATGCTGAGGATTCTCCCGCTCAGGGGGAACCTAAAGGTACCGATGTTGCTGCTGCACCAGCTCAGCCAAACGCTGAAGCCCTTGCACCAGTATTGACTACTCCTTCCGGTGTCCAGGTTGTCGGTGCTGACAAGCTGAGCAATAAAGTTGTGACAGTAAGTAGCGGTAAAGCAAACTGGGACTGGGTTCGTTCTTTCCGTCAGTACGTTGGTTTGCATCAAGAAAAGCGCACCAATGTCACGCTTGATCCACACAACAATTACCTATTGTGGCCGCTTGATGAAGCACAGCAACTTGACTTGTCTAATCTTCAGACTTTGAAGTTCACGGGTAGCGTTAATTGGAATCACCATGGTGGCGTTCTGGATGTGACGCTGGCTAATCCCACGATCGATTTTGTGAACAAGAAGCTTTTGGTTGACGGTAAGACAATCGGTACTTTAGCCAATCCAGATGTGAAGGTTGACAAGAAGCAAACTGGGTTGGTGGACTTGGAAGACTTGAAGGTTGAAGTCAAAGACGGATACCTTTTGATCACTGCGTTTATCCCGCGAAATACCCACTTTTCTCATGAGCTAGTGGGTTTCTACCAAGGTGAGGCGCGCGAACCATTCGTTGCGGCAGTAAAGATCAATGAACTTGCCGGTGATGCACCAGAACCTATTTTGTGGCAACTCTTCCCGGAGAAATTCGGCCACTTGCGTCCAAGTAACTATCAAGTCGAAGACCCTGACTTCAAAGATGAAGCCATCAACCTGGATCCGGCTTTGGCGAAGTGCGTTCGCAAATCGTTGGATATTGCTGACGAGAATGAACAAATTATGAAGAGCCATATGGTTAAGCTGAAGGCCTTCCAGTGTATTGGTGTAAACACACCGGAAGACCAGAAAGTGCGCTCACTCGAAGGCTTCCAGTATGCACAGAACCTTTCGATTGTGCGTTTGCGTGATCAACGAATTGAAGACTTGAGCCCCTTGCGGGATCATCCAAATATTGTGCATTTGGACATTTCCTTCAATAATCTCTCGGAGATCAACGGCCTAGGATTCTTGCCAAAGCTGACTAATTTGAATGCAGACAATAATCAGTTGGTCAACATTGATCAAGTGGCAACCTTGTCAAACTTGGAACGCTTGCGTTTGAATAACAACAAATTGTTCCACCTGAAAGCACTGCCATACGATAAGGGAAATTTGCGCTATCTCGAAGTGAAAAACAACGAGATTGAAGATATTTCACCGTTGTCTCAGTACTTGTATTTGAAACAAGTCGATCTCAGCAGCAATGCCATTAGTAAGGTAGATGGTTTGGCTATTCGCGGTATCGAGCGGATCGATATTTCTGACAACTTCGTGGAAACGTTGGAACCACTAAAGGCGTTGCTTCAGTACGATAATTTGCGTTCGCTGAAAGCAGATAAGAATAAGCTCACCGATACTCGTGAATCACTGAAGGAATTTGGTGGAAAGCTACGCGGTATTCCAGACGAGGGTGACATTCCGCAGAATGATCGTGAAAAACCAGTAGCGAAGACCGCTCCGAAAATCATCACCCAGCCTGCAGCTCAAACGGCTGAAAAGGGTAAGTCTGTTACTTTCACCGTGGAAGCAACTGGTAACCCTGCTCCTGTGTACCAGTGGCAGCGCAAGGTAGGCAATAACTGGAATAACATCCCAGGTGCGCGTGAAGCAAGTCTGACTGTGACCGCAGGCGAAAATGGTGCTATCAATGGCGCTGAATATCGTGTTGCAGTTCGCAACGCTGTGGAGTCGGTATTTAGTAAGGAAGCAGTACTGACTATTCCTGAACCACCAAAGCAGCAGGAGCCATCTGAGCCAGCAACTCCACCGGCAAAGCCCAATGAGCCTGCAACCCCTTCGGTTGCGCCAAGCAATCCAGCAACTCCACCGGCAGCACCAAGTCAGCAGCCAAAACCATCGGTGACCCCATCTGCTACGTCATCGGCTACTCCAAGCAGCTCCGAGGCGCCGAAGCCAAAGCCACGGCTAAGCACCGGCGCGATCGTTGGAATCATCGCAGCCATCGCAGCGATCATTGGCGGAATCGCAGCAGCACTAGCAAACCTGCCTTTGCTCAACAACTTGGTAAAGCAGCTTTTGCCGCGATAAAAAACTTTGGTACCTTACAGCCTTGAAGCACGGGACATAACAAGGGCTAGAGGCTCAGGCGGTGCCAAAGACTACAACTTCACAAACCTATTCGAAACCACACCCCCTGCACACTGATTGCTTTTTGCGAAAAGTAGCAATGTACAGGGGGTGTGTTGTGCACGCACACCTTGCTCAAGGATTCTTGCCCGGTACAGGAAGACAGGAAGGTGGCGTCGATACGCATAAACACAATCTTGGAACAGCCTACGAACTTTCGCTAACCTAGTGTGAGCACCGCACACCCAACCTTGTTCAAAGAAGGAAAACATTGAGCACCCTTTGCGCCCTGATCAGTGTGTACCAACACAGTGACCCGCACGAACTCAACCAAGCACTAACCTCACTAGTTAACCAAACCCGCCCCGCCGATAGCATCATCATCGTCGAAGACGGGCCGCTGACAAACGCGCTCGAACAAGTCCTCAACCAGCACATCGCCGACAACCCCACCAGCCGACGCATACGACTAGCCACCAATCAAGGTCTGGGCGCAGCACTACGCGCAGGACTACAACACATTGACACAGAATTCGTCGCCCGCCTCGATACCGACGACATTGCCGCACCACACCGCTTCGAAACCCAACTTGCACTCTTTGAAACCCGCCCCGAACTCGACGTCGTCGGCAGCGCAGTAGCCGAATTCACAGACCAACCGGGCGATAGCACCACCATCCGGGCACTGCCGGAAACCCACGACGGGATTGCCCGCTACATGAAAATCAACAATCCCATCAACCACCCCAGCGTGATGATGCGCGTTCGCGCCGTCAAACAAGCAGGCGGCTACCGTGATGTTCACTTCATGGAAGACTACGACCTGTTTGCCCGCATGCTCGCAGGCGGAAGTCGCTTTCACAACATCGCTGAAGCACTCACATACTTAAGAGTCAGCGACGCACAATTTGCACGGCGCACCAGCAAAGGTATGTGGCGCAGCGAAAAAACCATGCAAACCAACCTCGTGCGCTACGGAATCATCAGCAAACCCCGCGCCGTAGCCAACTTCATCATCCGCAGCACCTACCGGCTACTGCCACAACAAGTATTGAAAAAAGCCTACGGGATTCTCTTCCACAAAAAATAGCCCTACAGCACCTTCAACACCACATCGAAGGAACGGGCCACATCCGCCCACTGGCGCACAAACTGTGCCGCGCGAAAACCCGAAGCGCAAAACACGCCCACCGTGCACCCGCGATACGTTGCACACAATTCTTCCACCTGTGTGTGCGTCAGCGTTGATAAGGGCAAGTGCACAGAATCAGCACACTTGAGCTGGCTGTTGCGCTCCTCCAATTCCCGCACATCCACCCGCACATCAGGAATGCGATGGGCATCCAGATTCACAGCTGGATTGCGGGCCGGATCACGCAGCACGCCGAAACGAGAACACGAACCCGTTAAGGCGTCGTAACGCACAAGCATGCCCTCAATCGTGGGCAAACCAGAAAAAAACTTCAACACCTCCGTCGCCATCAACGACCCCACCACCGCAGTTGTCGCCCCCAACACCCCAGCGGTTGCGCAATCCTCCCGCACATCAGGCAGCGTAGGAAAAACATCCCGCAAATGCGCGCCACGATGAAACAGGCTCAGCTGGCCTTCAAAACGCAACACCGTACCCCACACCAGCGGGGTAGCAGTGATCTCACAGGCATCAGCAACCACATACTTCGCCGCAAAAGAATCCGTACAATCCACTACCACATCCACCCCATCAAGCAGGGAAAAAGCCGTGGTCGCATCAAAAAATTCCTGGATAGGCTCCACCGTGATACTAGGCTGCAAACCCCGCGCCTTGTCAGCAGCCACCGCAACCTTCGGGGAGTTGACATCAGCAGCCGAAAACAACACCTGGCGCTGCAAATTGGACCAACTCACCACATCAGGATCAACCAGCTGAATAAACCCCACTCCAGCAGCCGCCAAGGCCTGCACCACCGGGCAGCCCAAACCCCCAGCACCCACCACCAGCACCCGACCGGCCGCAACACGATCCTGATCGAAACCCGGCAACAAGCGCTGGCGGTGCGTGCGATCTCGCTCAGAAAAACCTGCTACATCCACGACACTAACCCCTCCTTCGGGGAAGAAGCATGGGCATGTTCACGCTTGGGAATCCGACCCGCCGACCGCGCCAAAAAACCAGCCTCAACCGCGCACTTCATCGCCCGCGCCATCGCGACTGGATCCTGGGCACGATTGACCGCCGAAGCCAACAACACACCGTCACAACCCAGCTCCATAGCCATAGCTGCATCCGATGCCGTACCCACCCCAGCATCCAACAACACCGGCACTTGGGCGCGGGAACAAATCAGCTCAATATTATGCGGATTCAAAATACCCAAACCCGTGCCGATCGGTGAGCCCAAAGGCATCACGGCGCTCACGCCCACATCCTCCAAACGCTGAGCCGTGACCGGATCATCCGAGGTATAAGCCAACACCACAAACCCATCGAGTACCAGCTGCTCACAGGCATCAACGAGTTCGATCACATCCGGCAAAAGGGTGTGCTCATCAGCAATTACTTCCACCTTCACCCAATTCGTGCCCAGTGCCTCCCTAGCTAACTGGGCGGTGAGCACAGCATCGCGGGCAGTACGACATCCCGCAGTATTGGGCAGCGGCGCAATGCCGAGTTTTTCCAGCAGGGGGAAAATAGGAGTACCTGATGCATGGCGGCGCATCGCCACTGTGGTCATCTCCGTACCGGAAGCAACCAGCGCTTTTTCTAGCATGTCGAAACTCGTCGTCCCGCCCGAGCCCATGATTAGGCGAGAAGAAAAAACCTTGTCGGCAATCTGCATACTCTTCTAACCTCCCTGCACAGCGCTGAGCACATCAAAACAGTCGCCATCGTCTACTGGCGTTTCCTCCCACAAAGAGCGGGGGACAACCGTGCTATTGCGGGCAACGGCGACGCCATTGACCGACCCCACCTTCTCGACAACAAGCTGCGCCACCGTCGTAGCACTCGTAACACACGAAGATTCATTGTACACAATTGTTTTCATGATTTTTGGTTTTCCTTTCACTACAAATACCCACGCACCAACGCGCAAAATGTACCGAACACACAATTAGCTCGTGCCGAAACGCCCCGGATCGCAAGGGCTAAACTCGGGCACAATCTCACCCGTGCACAACGCCTCAGCGCCGGCATATCCGGCCAGCGCCGCCAGCAAAATCCCATGCCGGAAATACCCATTCGACACCAACTGTCCATCAACCCACCCAAAAATAGGCAGATCATCCGGCGTACCAGGGCGAGCACCTACAGAAATTTCCATAATCTCTGCTTCCTCTAGTCCCGGCACAATCGCAATCGCATCCCGGAGCAACTGATACACACCATCGACACTCGGAAGCCTGCGCTTATCCTCCCTAGAGGTCGCCCCAATGGCAATCTCCCCATCCGGGCGCGGAATGATATACACTGGCCGATCCTGGACAAAACCACGCACAACATGGCGCACAATCGACCGCGGCGCCTTCAGGCGAATAATATCGCCCAAGACTGGTCGTAGCGGGAAACGGTGCGCATCACCCAAGCCGGTGCACACAACATCACCGCGTACCTGCTCGCCCGAAGGCAAGCGGTAATCCTCAATCCGGCTGTGAATAAACTGTGCACCCTGCGCACGAAGCGCATCCATGAGCGCACGCAGCAACAACCGCGGATGTACCTGATGATCCGAAGGGATATGCACGCAACCAGCTAAAGCGGGAGCAAGCCCAGGCTCCAACGCGCGTGCTTGGCGCAGCGTGAGTCGGTGCGTGGGGCGCTGGGCGGACTGGTAGTAGCCAGAAATATCACCCAAATGCTGCGCGTCCGCCCGATCCGCCGCCACAATTAGAGTCCCGGTGCGATCGTAGCCAGTCGGCAGCGAGGTGCATTGAGAAATCCGGCGCAAAAAATCAGGATAAAGCTCAGCGCTTTTGCCCATCAGCGGAAACAGGTCATCTTGCTGAAACTGTACCTCCGCCATGGGAGCAAGCATCCCGCCGGCGAAAAAACTCGCCGAATCGCCACGCAATCCGGGGGCGGGGTCGAAGATACGCACCTTCTTGCCCCGCTGCACAAGCTCAAAAGCGGTGGCAAGACCAATAATGCCCGCCCCTGCAACATTGATAGGGCGATCGTGCGTATCGACGTCGCCACCAGCCGTCCCACTCACAGCACTGTGTGTCACGCTCATGCGTTGCCACCACCATTTTCGCTCGAAGGCGTAATGCACAAACCGGGATTGTCCACAAAGGCACGCACCATCGCAATTCCACTGACACCGGTTTCGAACAATGCGGGCGCATCTTTTGGCCAAATATCCCCGATGGCAACAACTGGAACCTTTGACAGTTCCACCAGCTGACGCATACCTTCAATTCCTAAAGGCGGCCTGTTTGACACCTTTGTTGGGGAGGGACGGAACGGGCCTGCACCAATATAATCAATCACATCCGCGAGATCATTGGCTTTTTCCACCAACTCGCGCGTGCCGGTAGTCAAACCAATAATCGCATCAGGGCCTAACAGGGCGCGTGCGTCATGAACTGGCAAGTCGGTTTGCCCAAGATGTACACCATCAACCCTGATCCCGCGGGCGCGCAACGCGAGGGCAACATCGACGCGGTCGTCGATAAGCAAGAGCTGATCGGGGCGAATAACCTCAGCGATAGCGCAGGAAAGCTGATACAGATCACGCACCTCAATCGGCTTCGAACGCACCTGAATACACGTTGCATGCTGCGCGTGACGTACCGTTTCAAAAGGGTTTTCCCCAGTAACAAGATAGGTAGAAAGATCCAACACATCACCAGCGCGACGGCGCATCGAAAAGTGGGATGAGGTAGTTGTAGTCACACACTCTCGCTTCCTTCGCCCAGCACAACACTGGGGCAGGTTCGGACGGTCTCTGACGCGCAGCACCAGCGCTTGATACAGATCTCAGCCCCGCTTTTGCTATTCCGGGGCACCCGTGGAGTTAAAAATGAAAAGGATTTAGCCACAACCAGCTGGGCAGATACCTATAAAACCCAACCAGATTAGACTCACGTAAAAGAGTAAGTCAGTGCGCACCAGCTGTGCAAACAATGGGGCAAGCACGGGGGCGGGAAGCACACATGCGAACAGGGGAGTGGGCAAGGTGAAGGAAATACATGCTGAGCACGAGTAGTAAAAGTTGAAAAACTCAGCAGTTTCGTGCGATAATGCCATGGTTGTCTGGCATCTTGCCAGCCTTCGCACATATGTAGTGGATATGAACCAGCACGAAGCGCCCTGAAAAAAGCTAGGGAGATGCCGCTAGGTTCCTCTTTCCTAAAAGTAAAGGATTTGGTTTTCACATGAACCTTCTTGACAAGGTCGATGCAGCATCTTTGCGCGACGACATCCCAGCTTTCTTCCCAGGCGATACCCTGAACGTTCACGTTAAGGTTATCGAGGGTTCCAAGTCTCGTATCCAGGTGTTCAAGGGTGTTGTCATCCGTCGCCAGGGTGGCGGCATCCGCGAGACCTTCACCGTCCGCAAGGTTTCCTTCGGCATCGGTGTTGAGCGTACCTTCCCAGTTCACACCCCTAACATCGAAAAGATTGAGGTTGTGAGCCGCGGTAAGGTCCGTCGTGCCAAGCTGTACTACCTGCGCGACCTGCGCGGTAAGGCTGCCAAGATCAAGGAAAAGCGCTAATAGCGTTTCACTTGTTCCGCGCGTAAGCGCACACACCCAGCGTTATCTTTGTTTTGATACAAAGACAACGCTGGGTGTTTTTCTCTGTTTTTTAAGGCGGCGCCGCCCGTTGGAGCGCTCCTAATCCCCAGCTGCTTCCACCTCGGGCGAATCAGCCGACACCTTCTTGGGATTCGTCTCGTCCAAAGCCCAATTCAGCTCCGTCAGTGTTGGTGCTTCAGGATTATCCTCCGTAGGCATCGACACATAGTTCTCCCACGACAACCTATGTTGCGGGGTCGATGCACCGTTCTTAGCGAAATGCTGTGACACTGCCTGTTGGAATTCTTCCCACGCCTGACCCAAACCGTCGTAACTACCCTCATAAGTCCAAGAGGCCACTTCGCCCGGGGTGAATTCATACACCTCAACATCCACCGTGGCGGCCCTATCCAATACATCATCAAGCTTGTGTTCGGGAATTTCGAAACCACTGAAGACGTCGAAAAGCTCAGCAGCTGCGGGGAAATAGTACGAAGCCGACGCACCCAAATCCGCCTCAGCCGCCGCCATGACCGCAGCGGCATCGGCAAAAGCAGTATCAAAAAACTTCATCATCGCATCGTGATCTAACAACGCACGCTTGCCGACGAAAAAACGCTGCGGAACCGACGAAAAATTCAACGAAACCATCACACACTACCTTTCTAAGAAAACACAGGTATTCGTCAACCTTCACTCATCCCCGCACCACAAACAGACGACACCATAAGAACAAGTTGGCCGAGAAACTTTCGCCCCATTATAGTGACAACGAAAGCAACAGGGGGCGCTGGGCTGAAGATTTTCGGCGCACAAAACTGCTAAGCTCAGTGGTTGTGAATCAACAGGACAGTTTTGACGCAAACGACAACGCACACTCGCGTGCCCACGCATCACAAGATGTGCCCGCGCAGGATGCGAAAGATTTTGGGAAAAAGAAAAAAGAAAAGAAACAAGCACCCTGGTACGTGGAAATTCCCGTCGCAGTACTTGTCACCCTCATCGTTGTCGGCTTGCTTCAAGCATTCGTGGGCCGGATCTACATGATCCCTTCCCAATCCATGGAGCCCACCCTGCACGGATGCTCCGGCTGTATCGGTGACCGCATTTTGGTCGAAAAAATTACCTACCGGTTCTCCGACCCAAAGCCCGGCGATGTCATCGTCTTTGAAGGCACCGAATCCTGGAACAGGGGAGTAGTATC
Organism: Corynebacterium felinum; assembly: GCF_030408755.1. Lineage (NCBI taxonomy): Bacteria > Bacillati > Actinomycetota > Actinomycetes > Mycobacteriales > Corynebacteriaceae > Corynebacterium > Corynebacterium felinum. The sequence goes on along the minus strand of NZ_CP047209.1, from coordinate 1,940,543 downwards.
ACAGCGCTCCGCCAACCCACTATTGCGCGGGGTGCAAAATATCGGATCCTTCGTCGGCGTCGTCGCACCTGACGAAAACAACCTTGTCAAGCGCATCGTGGCTACCGGCGGGCAAACTGTCCAATGCCTGCCAGGCGACGAAGGGATCATGGTTGATGGCTCAAAGGTCGACGACTCCTTCACCTTAAGCCCCTTCCAATACCCCATTAACGAAGCCACCGGCTCCCAAGCCTGTGGTGGTGACTACTTCGGCCCCATCACCGTGCCCGATAAACACCTGTTCATGATGGGCGACAACCGCACCAACTCCTCCGATTCCCGCTACCACCTCGGCGATGACACCCAAGGCACCATCCCGCTGGAAAACGTTCGCGGTAAAGTCTCCGCCATCGTCTTCCCATTCAACCGCATGGGCCTCGTCGACGACCCAGAAATCCAGCACTAGTAGCTCAGGAAGAAACCTTCCACACATCCACGGAAATACTGACGAGTGCGCAAACTCAAACACCACCGAACCTATGAAGTAGCGCTGGACAAAGCAGGTTTAGGGCCCGTAGCAGGTGTCGATGAAGCAGGGCGTGGCAGCTGCGCCGGCCCTATTAGCATCGCCGCCTGCATCCTGCCGGTCGAACCCATCAAAGATCTAGCAGCGCTCACCGATTCGAAAAAGCTCAGCGCCAAAACCCGCGCCGAACTTTTCCCACTCATCCAAAAACACGCACGTGCGTGGTCCATCGTGCACATCGACGCCGGTGAGATCGACAGCTGGGGAATCCAACACGCGAACATCTCCGGGATGCGCCGCGCCGTCGCCCAACTCGAAATCCAACCCCACTACATCCTCACCGATGCAATGAAAGTGCCAGGTTTTGCCACCCCCTCCCTTCCCATGATTGGTGGGGACGCGATAGTACGATGCATCGCCGCCGCCAGCGTGCTCGCTAAGCACTCGCGGGATGAAATTATGGACGAATACCACGAGAAATATCCCAGCTACGGCTTCAACGGGCATAAAGGATATGGCACAAAGATTCACATGGACGCGGTGCGCCTTTACGGCGCAAGCCCTGTCCATCGATATAGTTATGCAAATGTGGCTGCAGCACACGACGAATACTTGCACGCCCGACACTAACAAGACCCAATACGTATCAGATGGGGGAGGACTCCAATGAGCGCTGACGAACTGGAAAACTACGAAGCCGAAGTCGAATTGGCACTGTACCGGGAATACCGGGACGTGGTCAGCCAATTCTCCTATGTGGTGGAAACCGAGCGCCGGTTCTATCTCGCCAACGCCGTGGAACTGATCCCACACACCGAAGGCAACGACGTGTACTACGAAGTCCGCATGTCCGATGCATGGGTGTGGGACATGTACCGAGCCGTACGCTTCGTACGCTTCGTCCGTGTCATCACCTACAAAGATGTCAATATCGAAGAACTCGACAAACCAGAATTTGTCATCCCCGACTAAAACACCCCGTGCCACCGTCCACGCGGTGGAACATGTGTGAACTTCAACCCCGCGAGTGTGAAGCCCCAGGAAAAGGGTGCGACACTTTCGGGGTTGTGTGCATTGCACAACTCCCCACATTTCGCGGAACAAAATCCTCGGCACTAGGGAATTCCACAGGCGGTCTGCGTTCGCCTTGCGCAACCATAAAAGTAGCCATTAAAATATTTCCCCTCTAAACGTGCGAACCCCAGCCAAAACAGCTGGTCAGTGACCGGCGTCGAAAAGCAAATTCCACAAGCGGTACCACAAATGCGCCCACAACAGCATCGACACACCTCATCACGGTAGCCTCAAGATCAAGGGATGCGATCACAGCCTCCACATTTTCGTGCACATGCGTCAACCCCCTCACGCACACGGAAAGGAAGGCGTGCAATCACCATGCCCGCACCCATCTTGAGCACCCACAACCGCCACACAGACACCTGGCAACCACAACCCGACCCCCACAACGATGCACTCCAGCTCGATGCCCACGAGCTCGGGCGCCGTGGCGAAGAAGCAGCCGCACGCTTCCTTCAACGCCACGGATACACAATCATCGAACGCAACGTGCGCAACGTGGCCGGTGAAATCGACATCATCGCCGCCATCCCGAACACCAACACCCTTGCCTTTGTCGAGGTCAAAACCCGCCGCGACGACTCCTACGGTGCCGCCGACGCAATCGACCCTGCCAAATTCAACCGCATGCGCAAAGCCGCGTACGTGTGGCTTCGCGGAAAACCCAGGGTGACCGTGCGTTTCGACGCCATCATCATCCTCGCCCGCACCCTCAAGCAAGCCGAGCTCACCTGGTATCAGGAGGTGGATCGTGGCGCTCGCTAAAACACTCAGCGTGGCATTCGAAGGCGTCAGCGCCACCCTCGTGCACGTCGAAGCAAATATTGGGCCGGGTTTGCCCGGCACCTATATCGTCGGCATGGCTTCAGCAGCGGTGACTGAAGCGAAAGATAGAATCAAAACCGCAGCCCACAACAGTGGATTGGACTGGCCTAAAACAAAAGTCATTGTCAGCCTCGTGCCCGGTAATCTCCCAAAATCAGGCACACATTTCGACCTCGCCATTGCCGTAGCAATCTTGTGTGCCGCAACTACTAACGCCCGCATCATTGATTCAGTCAAAAACATCCTGTTTCTCGGGGAGATTGGACTGGATGGACAATTAAGGGAAGTCCCCGGCGTGCTCGCAGCGTTGCTTGAAGCCGGTAACCACAACGTCACCGCAGTAGTAGTACCCCCAGGAAACGCGGCGGAAGCAGCGCTAGCAGCGGGCGTCGATGTGTTTGTCGCTACGAGCGTGGAAGAAGTAATGGAGTGGATCAACGGCGACCGCATCCTTGAACGACCACAAGCACTAAGCGCTGAGCAACACGCCAACACGCGGCGGATCGACATGGATCAAATCGCCGGACAAGAACACGCCAAATTCGCTGCCGAAGTCGCAGCCGCCGGCGGGCATAACCTCTTTCTCATCGGCCCTCGCGGAAGCGGAAAATCCATGATTGCCGAACGCATCCCCACCCTGCTACCGCAACTGAACCAACGGGAGCGAATCGAAACCACTGTTGTCCACTCCATTGCTGGGCGCAGCGACAAACATCACCCAAACCAGCCCCCATTTGTAGCACCCCACCATTCCATTTCCCCCGCAGGGCTTTTAGGTGGGGGATCAGGCAACCCCAAACCCGGTGCGGTAAGTCTCGCCCACAACGGTGTGCTGTTTCTAGACGAAGTATCAGAGATACCAGCCCGAGTACTCGACGTATTACGCATCCCCATGGAGCAAGGCTCCGTACGCCTTGTGCGCAATCAACGCACCGTCGAATTCCCTACCCGATTCCTACTTGTTCTCGCGGCAAACCCATGCCGCTGCGCTGCGGAAGAACCTAGCGCCTGTAGCTGCCCTGCGAGCGTGCGCGCAAACTACCTGAATAACATTTCTGGCCCTTTGAAAGATCGCATCGATATTTTCGCACACACGCACGCCCGAGGAGGTCTCAGCACAGCCGCGGGCGAAAGCTCCGCCACCATCGCACAGCGTGTAGCACATGCACGCGATCGGGCACGTCACCGGTGGCGTACAGGCGGATACGGGGATATCACCACAGCCGCTATGGATCCTTGCGAAGTGCGTAAACGATACCCCGCCGATGCGGAAGGAATGGCGATGCTGGAATACTTCCTTGCCAGCGGGGATATCACCCAGCGGGGAGTTGACCGCGCCCTGAAACTAGCCTGGACCTTGTGCGACCTTGAAGATCTCACAACTCCAACAGTGGACCATGTCGCTCGCGCCGTAGAATTGCGCTCCGCCGCGTGGCCGGAGGTGACCCATGCCGCATGATGAAAGGCGACTAGCATGGGCCTATCTCTCCCGCGCCATCGAAGGACCCAGCCGCACACTTTCGACACTTCTGGCCAGTGGAAAAGAGGTGGAGGCAATTGCCACCGCAGTGAAAAAACGCGAACCGTGGATCGGTGATCTCCTCGCCGAAACCGCCAGCCGCTACGACTGGAATCGGGCGGCACAAGACCTCGATGATGTAGCAGCACTTGGTGGGCGCATGATCACACCCGACGACGCCGAATGGCCCAGCGAAGCCCTTGATAGCGCGTTCAGTTTTGCCGCCAGCGGAATGAGCGAACATATCCGCAGCTACCAATCAGATGCCATTGCGCCACATGTTTTATGGGTGAAAGGTGCACCGCTACGACCTTTGACAGCCCAAGCTGTGACCATCGTAGGAACACGTGCATTAAGCAACTATGGGCGCAACGCCACAGCTTTACTGACCCGTGGGCTCGTCCAACATTCGTGGACAATCGTATCCGGTGGTGCCCTTGGGGTGGATACCGTGGCGCATGAAGAAGCACTCGCCCAAGGCGGAAGCACCATCGTTGTTCAAGCATGTGGGCTTGACCGAACCTACCCATCGGCGAATACTCGCCTGTTCCGCACTATTGGCACTAGCACCCATTCAGCCCTCGTGACCGAATACCCACCCGGTGTTAATCCCCAACGCCACCGATTTCTTACCCGCAATCGACTCAGCGCAGCACTAAGCCTAGGCACGGTTGTAACCCAAGCAGCGTGGCGGTCCGGTGCGCTCAACACGCTCAGCTGGGCTGCCGGATTAGGAAAAGTCGCCATGGCTGTACCAGGGCCTATCACCGACACCAACTCCTTTGGCTGCCTTGCAAAAATTCGTGACGGTGACGCCCAGATGGTCTGCTCCGCCGACGAAATCAGGGCACTGCTGTCCGCCGTTGGTGAAATCGATGTAGATGCCCAGTACGAACTCGACTTTGCGGCAAACCCAATTCAAAAACTTAGTCGTAACGAAATGCGAGTCTTCGATGCGCTTTGCGCCCAACCCCAAAGCGCAACAACCATCGCGGAAAACGCAGGGCTCACCGTTGGGCTCACCATGCACCTACTCCTCGAGCTCGAACGCAAAGCACTGATTCAACGACAGCGCACCAACTGGGTCAGGCACCCTAACTTCAAAGGTTACTGATCGCCCGCTAACCTAGAACCATGACTCCAAGGCACCACACGCACGCATCACACCAAGCTGAACTATCGTCGTGTGGGCCTAACCCCATCGGCGAAGCCATTAACGACTTCGCCGAACACCTCACCTTAGTGGTCGGTCGATCCCCAGCCACTGTCAAAGGCTACCGCGCTGATCTCAACGATCTCGTGTCGTACCTTCACACTCAAACCCCCACACCAACCTTCGCTGACTTCACGTTGACAAACCTCCGCGCCTGGCTTGCGCATACTGTTGATGCGGGTAAAACCCGCGCCACACTCGCGCGACGTGGCGCAGCGGTGCGCACATTCTCCACGTGGTGTGTTAAACAAGGATTCATCGATCGTGATGTAGCCGCGAAACTGCAAACGCCCAAGGCTGGGCGCAGCTTACCAAAGGTGCTCACCGCCACTAGTGCGGCACAGGTGATGGAAAGCTCGGCTGCCACGCGTGAACCAGAATTCCTCCGTGACTGTGCCATCCTTGAACTTCTCTATGCCACGGGGATGCGTGTATCGGAACTGTGTGGCACGAACCTCAACGATTTTGATTTTTCCCGTAACCAAGTCAAAGTCACAGGTAAAGGCGATAAACAACGCGTTGTTCCTTTCGGGCCCACCTGTGCTGATGCGCTACTGATGTGGCGCGATAGTGGGCGAGCGGCATTGCTTAAGAAAACCACCGATGCGTTTTTCCTAGGCTCACGGGGTGGACGCATCGATCCCAGCGTCGTCCGCTCAATAGTTGCTAGGGCTGGCGCGCAGGCGGGGGTTCAAGGTTTAGGCCCGCACGCGCTACGACACTCAGCAGCCACACATATGCTCGACGGTGGTGCCGACCTACGTGTAGTCCAAGAAATGCTGGGCCACTCGTCACTCCAAACCACCCAAATTTATACCCATGTGTCAACGGCGCGATTAAGGGAAGCCTACCGCCAAGCACATCCGCGGGCTTAAGGATTCTTCCACGGCTTGAGCCTAATTACTGGAGTATCCAACAATCCGAGGGGGTTGATATACGTATCGTCATCGTACTTTGCGCCCCACTGTAAACCAGGGTCGAGGCGAGGTGCTGCGCTCAGTGTGCCGATGCGTTGCCCAACGGTCACCTCATCACCTACCACAAGGGTGCTCGACACGGGCTGATAGGTGGTGCGAAAGCCTTGCGGGTGCGCGATGGAAATTGTGGGGATTCCAAAAATCACCCCGACGAAATGCACAGTTCCGCTGCCAGCGGCATGAACAGGAGCGCCAACCGTAGCGGCGAGATCAACTCCGCGGTGCCCAGGCATCCACGGCTTGTCAGGATTGTTAAAACCCCGTAAAACTCGGGAAGGAAATGGCGAAACCGCTATAGGGTCGACAAATCCTTGGCGCGAAACAACGCTACTGGCAGGTAGAGTGTGCGCTTTTGCCACAGCGATCTGATTGAAAGAGATACCGAGAACAAAAGGCATAAGGCAGCTGATACACAGCACCACGAAACGGTGAACGTACGGGGTTGGTAGCAGGGAGCGTCGATAAGCACGAAGCGTCAATGCATCGTTTCGCGTGCGCGCGCCGGTGTTGAGAAGGAGAGTAAAGATCGACATAGTTTGAGCACACCGTAATGCAGCAAGGTGATGCTAGCGGTGGCGCTTGAGGCTGTGGACGCAGTGACAGATGTGATAATTGAGACACATGTGATTTTGGCTGTGGATAAACCCTGGGATCGGGGCGAAGAAAGTACTGAAAGCAAATGGTGCGACCAGCAGATAAAAGGGTTTGGAAAGTTCACCATTATGCACTAAGATTGCTCGTCGGCAGTGTGTCTGCATCACCGTAACGGTGAAAAGGCGCACTGACTACGCGCAATCACGACCCCTATCAAGCACTACCGCAGGAGCGGTCAAGCAAAAATAGGGGGCCGAAGAAGTTGTCCACGCGGTCCACGCTTCTTGCTTTTTAAAGTTGTTCGTGGTGTGTACACCGGTGCTGATTGCTAGGACGCAGGGAAAACCTGCGATTGTAAGAACCAAAAGCCTATAAAGAAAGGGAGCACCATGGCAGTTGTAACCATGCGCGAGCTTCTCGATTCTGGTGTGCACTTCGGCCACCAGACCCGTCGTTGGAACCCAAAGATGCGTCGCTTCATCTTCACCGAGCGCAACGGCATCTACATCATCGACCTGCAGCAGACTCTGACCTTCATTGACGAGGCTTACGAGTTCGTCAAGGAGACCGTTGCTCACGGCGGCACCATCCTCTACGTTGGCACCAAGAAGCAGGCTCAGGAGCCAATCGCTACTGAAGCTGAGCGCGTTGGCATGCCTTACGTCAACCACCGTTGGCTCGGCGGTATGCTGACCAACTTCCAGACCGTTTCCAAGCGTCTGCACCGCATGAAGGAACTGCAGGCAATGGACGCAGCTGAGAACGGCTACGACGGCCGCACCAAGAAGGAAATCCTCATGCTGACCCGTGAGCGCACCAAGCTGGAGCGCGTCCTCGGTGGTATCGCTGAGATGACCAAGGTTCCTTCCGCACTGTGGGTTGTTGACACCAACAAGGAGCACATTGCAGTTAACGAGGCTCACAAGCTCAACATCCCAGTTGTGGCTATCCTCGACACCAACTGCGACCCAGACGTTGTGAACTTCCCAGTTCCTGGCAACGACGACGCAATCCGTTCCATCTCCGTTCTGACTCGCGTCATCTCCCACGCAGTGATCGAGGGCAAGAAGGCACGCGAAGAGCGTGCACTGGCTGCTGCTAAGGAAGCTGCTGGCGACGCAAACCGCGAGACCGTTGAGGTTGCCGCTAAGGTTGAGGCACCAGCTGAGGTTGCTGCTGAGGTTGAGGCTGAAGCACCAGCTGCTGGGTAATTAACTTGTGCGTGAAGCGTGCGCACACAGCCGTGAAACTTTTCACACTTGAGATTTGATCTCGGTGCGTAGAGTTTCTGGTGGTGTGCGTGTTTCATGTTTTTACTCTCACCACAACCGTGCCGTGCGCTTATGTGAGCGCGTGGTCATGTGAACCCCGCCCTCACGTTCTTAAAAAACACCCAATATTCACCTTGGAGTGACTTTAAGGCTGGGGGCGTTTTTTGACTACGGGCTCATGATCTGTGTGCGCTGCGGTCCTGGAAAAGCCATACATGAGTTTATAGGCTTTGAGATGCGGCAGTGGGGTTTGAACAGGGTGGTTTTTGTCCACTGTTTTCACCATTGCCGTGCAGGATACTCAAAATTTGAGTACTCTTACTCTAAGAAATTTTCTTCAACAAACCCCTATACCAGAGGAGGATCGCCCCCACATGGCGAACTACACTGCTGCAGACGTAAAGAAGCTCCGCGAAGTCACCGGCTCCGGCATGCTTGACTGCAAGAAGGCTCTTGAGGAGACCGCTGGCGATTTCGACAAGGCTGTCGAGGTTCTGCGCATCAAGGGTGCTAAGGATGTTGGTAAGCGCGCTGAGCGTAACGCAACTGAGGGTCTGATTGCTGTTTCCGGCAACACCATGGTTGAGATCAACGCTGAGACCGACTTCGTTGCTAAGAACGCTGAGTTCAAGGAATTCGCTCAGAAAGTTGCTGAGGCTGCTGCAGCTGTTAAGGCTAACTCCGCTGAGGAGCTGGCTGCTGCTTCCGTCGATGGTGAGCCAGCTGCTGAGGCTATCTTGAAGCTGTCTGCAAAGATTGGTGAGAAGCTGGAGCTGCGTCGCGCTGTTACCGTTGAGGGCGACAATGTTTCTGTGTACCTGCACCAGCGCTCCGCTGACCTGCCTCCTGCAGTTGGCGTCCTGGTTGCTTACACCGGCGAGGGCGATGCTGCTAAGGCTGCTGCTCACAACGCTGCTATGCAGGTTGCTGCTTTGAAGGCTGCTTACCTGACCCGCGAGGATGTTCCTGCTGAGGTTGTGGAGAAGGAGCGTCGCGTGGCTGAGGAGATCACCCGCGCTGAGGGTAAGCCTGAGGCTGCTATTGCGAAGATCGTTGAGGGCCGCTTGGGTGGTTTCTTCAAGGATGTGTGCCTTCTGGAGCAGGCTTCTGTTGCTGATTCCAAGAAGTCTGTGAAGCAGCTGATGGATGAGGCTGGTGTTGTGATCACCTCCTTCGCTCGCTTCGAGGTTGGCCAGCACTAATTTTGGTGTTCGGTCCTTTATAAAAAAGGGAAGTGGTGCTTTGGCGCTGCTTCCCCTTTTTTAGGTTTTCTTCCCTGCGTGCGTTGGCGATCGTTGGTGGTTGCTGTGGTGTGTGGGGATTTTGTTGTTTTTGCTCACTTTTTGGTTGTGTGGGGTGGCTGTGGTGGGTGGGGTGTGGGGTTTTTAGGGTAGAATCTTGATTTTGAGATTTACGGATCTTTGTTGCCCTTTGGTATCGGAAGTGTTTTTCGTGCTGCTGTTTGCGTGTGTGCACGTGGGCAGGTTTTTATAAGGGTTGCACGTGTGCCAACTTCGGTGTTGCTTGTCGACGTCGCCACCTATTCTTCCTGCTGTTGCGGCGGGTGTTGTGGGTGGGGGTTTTGAGGTTGTGGATTCGTGTGAGAGAAAATCACAAACAATTGAAAGGCGTCTGGGGACGAAATATGGCTGAACAAAGCACCAAGCGTACTGGTTACAAGCGAGTGATGTTGAAGCTTGGAGGTGAGATGTTCGGCGGGGGTGCTGTGGGCATTGATCCAGATGTTGTGTCTAATGTTGCGCGCCAAATCGCAAGTGTTGCCCGTGATGGTGTTGAGGTTGCTGTGGTGATTGGCGGCGGTAACTTCTTCCGTGGCGCCCAGCTTCAGGAGCGCGGGATGGATCGTAACCGCTCTGACTACATGGGCATGCTCGGTACTGTGATGAACTGCTTGGCTTTGCAGGATTTCTTGGAGCAGGAAGGCATTGATTGCCGTGTGCAGACTGCGATTAATATGGCGCAGGTTGCTGAGCCTTATTTGCCTTTGCGTGCGAAGCGCCACTTGGATAAGGGCCGTGTTGTGATCTTCGGTGCGGGTATGGGTATGCCGTATTTCTCTACGGATACCACTGCGGCGCAGCGTGCATTGGAGATTGATTGTGAGGTTCTGCTGATGGCTAAGGGTGTGGATGGTGTGTATTCCGATGATCCTCGCGTGAATCCTGATGCGAAGCTGTTTGGTGAGATCACTCCTCGTGAGGTGATTGAGCAGGGGCTGAAGGTTGCTGACGCTACTGCGTTCTCCTTGTGCATGGATAATAATATGCCTATTTTGGTGTTCAATTTGCTCACTGAGGGCAATATTGCCCGTGCTGTTGCTGGCGAGCAGATTGGCACTTTGGTCCAGTCGTAGAGCCTCTTAGCCTGTGAGTGGTTTATGGTGCGGCGTGCACGGTGGGGCTTGATGCCTTGCGGTGCGGGCCGCATTGTTTTTGCCCGGGGTGTTGTGGAGTGGTGGTGGGGGAAGTTTTCGGGTGGTTCAAACTGCCTACTTTTGGCTTCGGGCTGTTATTGTTGAAGTTTGTAGACTTTCCCTTCGCATGTTGATGCGGGGTGCCTTGTGGGTGCCTGTGTTAGGGGTCCGACGATTCTTAGAAGGAACAAACCATGATTGATGATGTCTTGTTTGAGTGCGAAGAGCACATGAACACCTCTGTTGAGCGCACTCGCGATGATCTTGTAAATATTCGTACTGGTCGCGCGAATCCTGCAATGTTCAACGGTGTCATCGCTGACTACTATGGCGTTCCTACCCCGATCACTCAGATGGCAACCATTTCGGTTCCTGAGGCGCGTATGTTGCTGATTAAGCCTTACGAGCAGTCGATGATGAATGAGATTGAGAACGCTATCCGTAATTCTGATCTTGGTGTGAACCCGACGAATGATGGCCAGGTTTTGCGTGTGACGATTCCTCAGCTGACTGAGGAGCGCCGTAAGGAAATGGTGAAGCTGGCGAAGGCGAAGGGTGAGGACGGCAAGATTGCTATCCGTAACGTGCGCCGTAAGGGTATGGATCAGCTGAAGAAGATCCAGAAGGATGGCGAAGCTGGTGAGGATGAGGTGACCGCAGCTGAGAAGGAGCTGGATAAGGTGACCGCGAAGTATGTGTCCGCAATTGATGAGGTTGTGTCGAAGAAGGAAGCTGAGTTGATGGAGGTGTAGTCCTCTCGTTTGCTTTCTCCCTTGTTGGCCGCGCGATCGGTGGCACCTAGTGTAGGTGTGTGTCGTGTGGTGGTGAAAGCCTGATGGCGAAAGTTTTTCCCCGTCAGGCTTTTTGCTTTCAATGCGTGAGGTTTTGTCAAAAGTATTCTTCTGTTTGGTGTCGAGTAGTAGGTTGCTGGACGTAAAGTGGAAGAATTGTTCATTAGTCCCCCTTTGTTGAAGGAAACGTTGGTATCGTTAGCTCCGGCTTGGTGCCAAGGTTTGCCGACGTGGAAGGATGACCTGTGGGGGTAGGGGTGTCCTTCTTTGGAAAGAGAGCTTCCATGAGTAAACAAGTGCGGCATTTGCCGAAGCCGAAGAATTCTGCTGGTCGTGATTTGAAGGTTGCGATTCCGGTGGGGTTGGGTTTAGGGGCCGCAGTTCTGCTCGCAATTTTTATGATTCCCCATGGCTGGTATCCGCTTGTTGCTATTGCGATCTTTTTTGCGATGTGGGAGGTGGTTTCGCGCCTGCATGAGAAAGGCTATATTGTTCAGCGCTGGTGGTTGCTCATTGGTGGCCAGTTGATGTTGTGGATGAGTTGGCCTTTCGGCCCGAAAGGGCTTGTGTCGGGTTATGTGACCGCCGTGTTGCTCTTGATGTTTTCTCGGTTGTTCCATCATGGCCGTCATACTGCTCCGCAGAATTATCTTCGTGATACTGCCATGGGTGTGTATGTTTTGACCTGGATTCCACTGTTTGGCAGTTTTGCAGCGATGATGTGGCTGCTTGAAGGCCAAGATGGTGTGAAGGGGTCGATGTTCATCATCACATTTATGCTGTGTGTGATTGCTTCGGATACTGGTGGTTATGTTGCGGGTGTGATGTTTGGCTCGCATCCGATGGCTCCTGCGGTGAGCCCGAAGAAGAGCTGGGAAGGTTTTGCCGGTTCGGTTATTTTCGGTGTGGCTACGGGTTGTTTGACCGTGCAGTTTCTACTTGGCTACGACTGGTGGTGGGGCATTTTGCTGGGCTTTGGTCTGGTGATTTGTGCGACGTTGGGGGATTTAGTGGAGTCGCAGTTTAAGCGCGAATTAGGAATTAAGGATATGTCGGCGATGCTGCCTGGTCACGGTGGTGTGATGGATCGTTTGGATGGAATGTTGCCTTCGGCGATGGTCACCTGGCTAGTGCTCAGTTTTATCGCCTCCTAAGTGTTGGGAAAGTCCCTGCCCGCGGTTACTTTCGCGGGCAGGGACTTTTCCTAATCTTGGGCATGATGGGGTTTTATTTTCTGGTCATTTTTTCGGCGAGTATTGTGAGAAAGCCAGTGATAAACAGCGGAATGCTCAGCCAGATTGGCCAGAAGTAGAGTGCTTCGTTCGTGATCGCGATAATCACCCAGATCAGTACGTTGATGAGAAACGCGAGCAGGCACAGGTAGAACAGGATGGTTGCGGCAACGCGTAGTGCGTTGCCGGAGTTGGCGGTGGTGCCTGCAGTGTGGTGTACGCGACATTCAATGGTGTTAAGCGGTGCGACAATGTCTAACGCGCGCTCGGGGGTGGGTGCTTGGTTGATGCTGGCGAGGAGCCTGTCAAGTTCATCGAGGCTAATCCAACCGTTGCTGAATGCTTCTTTCGCGGTTGCGGTTGCGCGTGCGTGACCGTCGAAATGTGAGGTGCTGGGTTGGGTTTCGTCCATCACTGTTTAGCCTCCCTCGCTGTCCTTAGCGCGGTTTTTATCCACGGCGTATTTGAGGCCGAAAACGATGAGTAGGGGGATGATGATCCAAATTGGCCAAAAATACATGACGTTGCCTGCGAATGCGAGCCCTGCCCAAATAATGATGTTGAGAATGCTGGCGAGAAACAGCATGAGAAACAGTGCTCGCAGGGCTTCGCTGAGCGAGTGTTTTCCGTGCGTTCCTGTGGCTGGGTAGTGCAGCGCGTGGCTTGGGGGTGCAGCGGGGTTGGGCATGATTGTGGAGAGCCCATCGACGTCGGTGTCATTTCCCAAGACGTGGTCACCCATGGCGCGTTTGAAGGCGTGTGCTGCGTGGAGTTTAGATCCGTTACGGCCGTCAAGTGCTCCCAAAAGTGGCGGGGTCGAGTGGAAATGAGTGTGGTGGTGATTGGTAATCACTGGTGGTTGGGGTGGGGTAGGAGGGGTTGGTGGAGTAGGCGGTGTAGGAGGGGTTGGTGGAGTAGGCGGCGGTGGCGGTGGAGTAGGCGGCGGTGGCGGTGGAGGAGGTGGCGGCGGCGGAGGTGGCGGCGGAGGTGGCGGCGGAGGAGGTGGTGGGGGAGGTGGTTGTGGTGGATAAGTCATGGGGGCTCAACCTCCTTGGTGTAGCAAAACTCAGGTGAATCATTGTGCGCACAACGCGACTGACCTAGCAGGTGTTGTGCTTGAAGATCATGCGCGTACGTGCGCAATATCCCATTAGTGAAATTTATGGGTATTTAATCTCATGATAATTCTAGTGTCTTTGGCGTATTTGTGCACGGGAGTTTCCATGCTGACTGTAGTTGAAGTGACAGCTAGGGGTGGGGTGTGGGGTGGTGAAGTGCGGATTCCGTGGGGTTTTAAGAGTTGTTTAAGATGTTGTTTACTTCATGCAATTTAGGTATTTCCTGAATGTTTTAAGTTTCTTTCTTAATGTTTTATCGTATGGTTGTGGTGGATCGTGCTGGCTTTGTTCCCGGCAATCATGTTGTGAACAGTGACGAAAGAAGTGGCATCACGGCATGGTGGTGCCTTAAAGCGTGATGGTGAAAGTCTTAGGATGAACCGTTGCGGGTGAGGTACTGAGAATAAATAGCAATTTTTAAGTCCGCACGATTTTTGCTGTGCTCTATGCGGTTCCAGGTGTGGTACGCACGCACTACCTGCACTATCGGGGCGGGGCGAGTGCGGCGTCGATACGCTTGTTGTGAGTAGACAAAACCCCCGCTACATCGCGTTGTGTGCATAACAACGAGTAACGGGGGTGAGAAACGTGAAAGCTTAGTGTGCCTTCTTGATCTGGCGGCGCAGTTGCAGCATGCGCACGCCACCAACGATGGCCATAATAAGCGCTCCTAAAATGGCAGCAAGCAAGAAACCCACGCCGGCAGGGAATGTAAAGTTCCACGCAAACAGGGTTAAATCAACCGGCTGCTGGTTTTGCAGAATAAACACAAGCAGCACAATTAACAGCAATGCGCCGATAATAAGCGCAACCCACGTGCCCCCGGCGAAAGAGCTTTTCACCGCAGGCTTCGGGGCGGGCGCGGGTGCGACGTGGTCCTCCGCCACGGCGGGCAGGTTCTCGGCTGCAGGTGCGCTGAAATCAGTGTCGAAGGTATCGTCCAGCAGCGGTTCGGTGTGGTCGCCGCTTACAGTGGTGTCGGGTTGAAAATTGTTGTGGTTACGTTCTGGCATAAACACTATTCAACTTGAATGGTGGTGCTAATACAACCACAGTGGCGAAAATCGTAGAAAATTGTTGTGCAACGAGCTTGTCACTTCCCGCCCCAAAGAAATCGACCTTTGTGGCAAAACATGACAAGATTAGTGGATTATGTCTACACCCATCCCCTTAAACTTTTCTACTCCGCGCCGGAGTATGCCACCGAAGCACTTTGCTGATTTGAGTCACGACGAACGTATCGCGGCTGTTGCCGAACTTGGCCTGCCCAAGTTCCGTGTCAACCAGTTGGCGAAGCACTATTACGGTCGCATGGAGGCTGACCCGCGCACCATGACTGACCTGCCAGCAGCGGCACGTGAGAAGGTAGCAGACGCACTGTTTCCTACTTTGATGGAGCCGGTGCGTCAGGTGGAAGCTGATGATGGGGAGACGCAGAAAACACTGTGGAAGCTTCACGACGGCACATTACTGGAGTCCGTTTTGATGCGCTACCCCAACCGCGCAACTTTGTGCATTTCTTCTCAGGCGGGTTGCGGTATGGCTTGCCCATTCTGCGCTACTGGCCAGGGCGGTTTGGACCGTAACCTTTCGACCGGCGAAATTGTGGATCAGGTGCGTGCCGCCGCGGCCACGATGGATGCGGAAGGTGGGCGTTTGTCCAATATTGTGTTCATGGGTATGGGCGAACCTTTGGCTAACTATAAGCGTGTGGTGTCGGCGGTGCGCCAAATTACCCAGCCGGTGCCGGAAGGTTTTGGGATTTCGCAGCGTAACGTCACCGTTTCCACGGTGGGTTTGGCACCAGCGATTCGCAAGCTTGCGGATGAAGATATGTCGGTGACCCTCGCGGTGAGTTTGCATACTCCCGATGATGAGCTGCGCGATACCCTTGTGCCGGTGAATAACCGCTGGTCGGTGGAGGAAGTTTTGGACGCCGCCGCTTATTATGCGGATCGTTCCTCCCGTCGTGTCTCGATTGAATACGCTCTTATTCGTGATGTGAACGATCAAGGTTGGCGTGCCGATATGTTGGGCAAGAAGCTGCGCAAGGCTTTAGGTTCTAAGGCTCATGTGAATCTGATTCCTTTGAACCCGACCCCGGGTTCGAAGTGGGATGCTTCCCCGAAGGCGCAGCAAGACGAGTTTGTTCGCCGCGTGATCGCCCAGGGCGTGACTTGTACTGTGCGTGATACCAAGGGTCAAGAAATTGCTGCAGCCTGTGGTCAGCTTGCGGCCGAGGAGCGTTAAAGCGCAACAATTTTACTTTGCCGATTCTGGCCAATTCCAGCATTGGTGGGTGTAAGTGTAACCAACCCCCTCATCACAGTTTTATTGTGTGGCGAGGGGGTTTACGCATGGGCCATGAAATTTTTTTTGCAAGTTCGACGACCAGTCGAGGCGCATTCCGGCCTAATTTAGGCTAACCGCCCATAGGCTACTCGACCTTTTGGTATGAAGGGGTGGGTCTGGCGTGCGTTGGCGGTGGAAAGGTCGAGTTGGGTGCGTGGGGCTTGGGGTTGGTGAGAGGTGGGAGAGTGTTGGTGTGTGCATCGCTGGCGGGGGTTGCTCGACCTTTTGGTATGAAGGGGTGGGTATGGTGTGCGTTGGCGGTGGAAAGGTCGAGTGGGGGTTGGTGTGAGGGGAGTGTGGAGGCTGAAGCGGGAGGAGGTGGGGTGGGTTGCTTTGAGCTGAGCAGAATGCGCGAGGGGTGAAAGATGAGGGGTATGGGGGTGGGAAAAGCAAGGAGCTTCAGATGTCAGAAATTCTTTGCGATTTTGCCGCCAAGGGCGATGTTTCTGCAGCGTGAGGGGAATTTTTGGTGGGAATGGCGGAAATGCTTATGGGTGTGAGAAAAAACTTTTTAATCCAAAACCCTTTAAACCTACGCTTTCGTAACCTACGCTGGCGTAGTGGGGCAGTTGCTTTTTGTCCCAAAATATAATCCCTAGCCTAACTTTCTATGAAGGAAATGGTATGAATCTCTCCCCGCTGCACACATTGGAAAACCCCGGCCTGCTCTTTGGCGGACAAGCATCCGACTGGAAAACAAACCTCGCAGCTTTCAACACAGACCCATTCATGAACGAGCAGCTGATCACACTGCTTGAAAAAGCACAGCACAAAACCGCGCCCTGTGCACGAGAACTCGCACAAATCGTGCCCGGCGCGCACGCACGATTGCTTGAGATCATTGCCGGTGATACTTCAGCGCATGCGCTTGATGGCGAACCGGCCGTCAGCGTTCCGGGTATTGTGTTGGGCCAGATTGCAGCGGTGGCGCAGTTGAAGCAGCTGGGTTTGGGGGAGTTTGTTGGCTATGGGCATTCGCAGGGGATTTTGGGGGTGTTTGCTGCACGCCATGTTGATGAGCGCCCGTGGGCGGATAATGAGGTGTTGGTTGATTGTGTTGCGTTTGCGTTGCTGTTGGGGGCGGGTACTTCGCAGGCGCGTTTTGGTCGCATGGTGGCGGTCAAGGGTGTTCCTGTTGAATTGTTGCCGGGTGTTCCGGCGGTGACGAATAGTCCGCGGCGTGCGGTGTATTCCGGTGCTGCTGTGGAGTTGGCGAAGGTGCGCCGTGTGGTGCAGGAATCGGTGGATAAGCACAATGCGGCTATCGACCAGCATGTTCGGGGTGGGGAGCATGTAGATGTTGATTTCATTGATTTGGGGGTGGATGCAGCCTTCCATCATGAGGGCAATAGGGATGCTGTGGCACAGATTGTGCAGTGGTCGGCTGATTGTGGGGTGCAGTTGGATGCGGCTGGTTTCGCTGAAGATATTTTGATTACCCCCTTTGTGTGGGAAGTAGGCGAGCATGACTATTTCGTCTCCTTGGATTCTGCACTGGGGGCGATGACTGCGGAGCTCAGCGATGCGGTGATCATTGATGCATCGAGCCCTGCGTTGCGGGATGATTTGTCAACGCCTGGCACACAGTTGCCACAGGTTGTTGATTACAGTGCGTTTGCGCCGAAGGTGGTGCGTTTGCCTCATGGTGAGGTGAAGGTGGAAACGGCGTTTAGCCGTTTGACTGGTTTGTCGCCGATCATTCTGGCAGGCATGACGCCAACCACGGTGGATGCCGATATTGTTGCAGCGGCAGCCAATGCCGGCCACTGGGCGGAGCTTGCTGGTGGTGGCCAGTATTCGGAGGAGGTGTTTAACCGCAATAATGGGAATCTGCAGGCACAGCTGGCCCCAGGGCGCAGTGCGCAGTTTAACTCCATGTTCTTCGACCGCTACATGTGGAATCTTCAGTTTGGGCAGCAGCGGATTGTGTCCAAGGCTCGTGCGGCAGGAGCTGCCATTAATGGTGTGACCATTTCCGCCGGTATTCCGGAGCTGGAAGAAGCAAGTCAGTTGATTGCTGATTTGCATGCCGATGGTTTCCCCTTCATTGCGTTCAAACCAGGTACCGTGGCGCAGATTGAAAGCGTGCTCGCTATCGCCGATGCGCATCCTGAGACTGATATCGTGATTCAGATTGAGGATGGGCATGCAGGTGGACACCACTCCTGGGTGGACTTGGATGATCTTTTGCTGGCCACCTATAAGAAGCTTCGTGCCCGCGATAATGTTGTGGTGGTTGTCGGTGGCGGTATCGGTACCCCTGAGAAAGCCGCAAAATACTTAAGCGGTGAGTGGGCCAAGGCGCACGGCCGTCGTGTGATGCCTTTAGATGGCATTTTGGTCGGAACTGCGGCCATGGCAGCCAAAGAAGCGAAGACCAGTGATCAGGTTAAGCAAGCACTCGTTGACACCCCCGGTATTCCGGAAGGGTGGGTTGGCCGACTGAAGTCGAAGGGCGGAATGACCTCCGGGCAGTCGCACCTGTTGGCAGATTTGTACGAGATCGATAATGATTTCGCCCGCGCCTCCCGCCTGATTACCTCGCTTGACCCCGACACCTACGCCGATCACGCCGATGAAATCATCGAGGCGATTAATAAGACGGCGAAACCATACTTTGGCAACCTCGAAGACATGACCTACGCACAGTGGGTTGAACGCTTCGTCGAACTTGCCTACCCATTCACCGACCCCACCTGGGACGATCGCTTCTTCGACCTGCTGCACCGCGTCGAAGCGCGTTTGAATGAGGCAGATCACGGGGAAATCCCCACCCTGTTTGCCACCATCGAGCAGATCGCCGACGCCCCTGCCGCCGTCGATACGCTTCTTGCCGCCTACCCGCAAGCCCGCGAGATTCTGGTACGCCCCGTCGACGCCGCCTGGTTCATCGCACTCAACCGCAAGCACCACAAGCCCATGCCATGGGTGCCGATCATCGACGGCGACCTCAAACGCTGGTTCGGCCTCGACTCACTGTGGCAAGCACATGATTCCCGCTACCCCGCACACGCCGTGCGCGTCATCCCCGGCCCCATCTCAGTCGCCGGAATCACCGAAGCCAACGAACCCGTAGCCAGCATCCTCGGCCGCTTCGAGCAAGCATGCATCGACCACGTGCGCAACGCAGGTGGGAAGGAAGAACACAAGTTCTCCAGGTTAGGCGCAACCGCATACGACGCCGTGCGCAATGCGCGCACCATCTCCTGGCACGGGCACCTCATCGACAACCCTGCGCACTTCCTCAACGAGGACGCCTTCGAACTGATCGAAGAAGACGCACACAACTACACCCTGCGCATCCTCGCCGACACCACCTTCGAGCACCTGCCGAAAGAAAACCGACCCTACCTCGTGGAATCGGTGGACATCCCGCTGGAACTCGGCCCCGACTTTGCCACCGGCGCAAGCCCAGTAGTGTCCCACTCGCGCCTGCCCGACGCCGTCTTCGCGCTACTTGCCGGAGTCGCAGGTGTCGGCTCCACCTCCGCCGCAGGCGATACAATCACCGCCCTGCCGCGCGTCGATAGCGACGGCTACGTGCACGACAGCTTCCACCTGCCCGCGCAACTCCCACGCACCCACGCCGGAGTCTCGAGCGGCAACCCCGAAGAAATCACCCCCGATGTACTCGTCGGCCCCTGCTGGCCCGCGATCTACACCGCACTGGGCACCGGCAAGCTTCACGACGGCTACCCCGTGATCGAAGGCCTGCTCAACGCCGTGCACCTCGACCACCTCGTCAACCTGCACGTGCCGCTGAAAGAACTCGCCAACGGCCGCGAAATCACCGTCACAAGCTACTGCGAGTCCATCGCCGAATCCGCCTCCGGGCGCATCGTCACAGTCACACTTAAGCTGTATTCCGGCACAACACTCGTGGGCACCATGATGGAACGCTTCGCCATCCGCGGACGCCAACAAGGTACCAACACCCCAATAGCAGCCCCCAACTACGGTGACGCACAGGTCGACATCACTAGCACACCACGCTCCTTCATCGACCGCGCCACCTACCACGCGCCCGCCGACATGACACCGTTCGCCATGGTCACCGGCGACTACAACCCCATCCACACCTCCTACAACGCCGCCAACCTCGTGGGCCTGCCCGCGCCACTCGTCCACGGCATGTGGCTATCAGCCACCGCCCAACAAGTAGCCGGCCGCCACGGAACAGTCACCAGCTGGACCTACTCCATGTACGGCATGGTCCAACTCAACGACGAAGTAGAAATCACCGTCGAACGCGTCGGACGCGCAGGCACCCGCCTCGCACTCGAAGTCACCTGCCGTATCGACGGGGAAGTCGTCTCCCGCGGCCAAGCCCTTCTTGCCCAACCACGCATCGCCTACATCTACCCAGGCCAAGGCATCCAAGCCAAAGGCATGGGACGAAGCGACCGCGACGCAAGCCCAGCCGCCCGCGCAGTCTGGGAACGCGCCGATGCCCACACCCGCGCA
The DNA here is from genome assembly GCF_030408755.1 of Corynebacterium felinum. Taxonomy (NCBI): domain Bacteria; kingdom Bacillati; phylum Actinomycetota; class Actinomycetes; order Mycobacteriales; family Corynebacteriaceae; genus Corynebacterium; species Corynebacterium felinum. The sequence continues at coordinate 1,920,171 of NZ_CP047209.1, read as the reverse complement.
CATCTCGGCTTCTCCATCGTGGAAGTCATCGACGACAACCCCACCGAACTCACCGTTGGCACTACCACCTTCCGCCACCCCAAGGGAGTGCTTAACCTCACCCAATTCACCCAAGTCGCACTCGCAGTTGTCGCCTTCGGCCAAACCGAACGCCTCCGCGACGCCAACGTGCTGTCCACCAACTCCTACTACGCAGGACACTCACTCGGCGAATACACCGCACTGGCCTCACTGGGCAACATCTTCGACCTCGAAGCCGTCATCGACATCGTCTACTCCCGCGGCTCCGCCATGCACTCGCTGGTCCCACGTGACGAGCACGGCCAATCCAACTACGCACTCGGCGCACTACGCCCCAACCGCATCGGACTCGCCGCCGAAGACGTCGAAAGCTTCGTCGCCAAGGTTGCCGAACACTCCGGCGAATACCTCGAAATCGTCAACTACAACATCGCCGGCCAACAATACGCCGTTGCCGGAACCCGCGCCGGGCTTGCCGCTTTGGAACAGGCCACGGGGCATCCGAAAGCCTTCGTGCTCATTCCTGGCATCGACGTGCCCTTCCACTCCGCAGTGCTGCGCCCCGGTGTTGCTGCATTCGAGGAAAAACTCGACGAGCTGCTGCCTGAAACCATCGATGTTGATGCACTCGTTGGCCGCTACATCCCCAACCTCGTGGCGCGCCCCTTCGAGCTCAGCGACGATTTCGTGGACGCAATTCTAGAGGTGGTTCCATCTGAGCGCTTAGGAGAGCTCAAAGCTCAGGGCGGGGTAGCAAAAGTTGCCGAAAACGCCCTCGCCCGCCTGCTGCTGATTGAGCTGCTGAGCTGGCAGTTCGCATCTCCTGTGCGTTGGATTGAAACCCAGGAACTGCTCATTGCTCAGGTCGATGAAATCATCGAGGTTGGCCTCGCGGCGAGCCCAACGCTGACCAACCTCGCATTGGCCAGCATGAAGATCATTGGGTTGGATGTTCCGGTGCGCAACGTCGAACGCGATCTGGATCAGGTGATGTACAACGATGCTGTCACCGCCCAAGAACCGGAAGTAGAAGCACAGCCAGCTGAAGCGGAAACTGCACAGTCGGCTCCTGCTGAATCGGCCCCAGCGCCAGAACCCGCGCCACAGCCGGTTGCTGAACCTGCACCTGCTCCTGCGCAGGCAAGCGGCAGTGGCCCTGTGACGGATCTGCCCTTTAGCGCAGCCGATGCCATCGATGTGCTGTTTGCCTTCCAGAACAAGGTGCGCGTCGACCAAATCGTGGGCACCGACACCACTGAAATTCTCACCGGTGGTGTCTCCTCACGCCGCAACCAGCTGCTGATGGACATGTCCGCCGAACTCGGCGTGGCCGCCATCGATGGTGCCGCCGATGCTGAAATCACGGTGCTGCACCAGCGCGTTCTTGTCGCAGCCCCTACCTACCAAGCCTTCGGCCCTGTGCTCGGCGATGCGATTACCGCGCACCTGCGTCACCTGTTCGGCGCGGCGGGAATCAAGCCCGCACAGATCGCTGAGCGGGCAAGCAAGGTGTGGAATCTACCTGCAAGCTGGGTTCCCCACATCGAAGCGGAACTGCTGCTGGGTACCCGCGAAGGTGAATCCGTTCGCGGCGGCGCACTCGGTAGTTTGCCACAGAAGGCGCATAATAAAGCTGAAGCTGAAGCGCTGATTGATGCAGCGATCACTAACGTTGCCGCTCAGCACAACGTGTCAGTTGCCATCGGCGGAAGCAGTAGCGGCGGCGGTGCGACGGTGGATTCCGCCGCGCTCGACGAGTTCGCGGACAAGATCCTCGGATACGACGGCATCCTTGCCCGCAACGCCCGCCGCATCCTGCACGAACTCGGCCACCTCAATGAGCTGGAAGAAGTCGAGCGCAGCGATGATGATGTGTACGCCGCCCTCGACGCGGAGCTGGGCGCAGGCTGGCTCAAAGATGTCCAACCTGTGTTCGACGAGCGCCGCGCTGTGCTTTTCGACGACCGGTGGGCGCTCGCCCGCGAAGAACTCGCACAGATTGCCCTCGGCTACGTCGAAGGCCAGCCGCACCGCTTTGCTGGTGTCGGTGAGGTTGTGGCCAACCAGGCTCGCTACTGGGCAACGCAACACCCCGACCAGGCAGCTGTCCTTGAGGCTATTGCACAGGCGGCACGTGGCGAAAGCTTAGAGCCGTACCGCAACGACATCGCCATTGTCACCGGTGCCTCACCAGACTCGATCGCCCAGGCGGTCGTCGAAAAGCTGCTGGCAGGTGGCGCAACCGTGATCATGACAGCCTCACGGGTGGATCAAAAGCGCAAAGAATTTGCCCGCCGACTCTTTAGCGAGAACGCATCAGCTCATGCCGCCTTGTGGCTGGTTCCGGCAAACCTGTCGAGCTACCGCGACACCGATGCGCTCGTGAACTGGGCTGCCACGGAGCAAAAAGCCTCTGTGGGTGGTGTCACCGAGGTGACCAAGCCAGCACTCGTGCCTACCTTGCTGTTCCCCTTCGCCGCGCCTAAGGTGCACGGATTGCTCACCGACGCAGGCCCAGTGGCCGAAAACCAGGCCCGCCTGCTGCTGTGGAGCGTGGAACGGCTTATTGCGAAGGCTGCGGAAGTGCAAAGCACAGGGCGTGTCCATGTGGTGCTGCCGGGCTCGCCGAACCGCGGAACCTTCGGTGGCGACGGCGCCTACGGTGAGGTCAAGGCTGCGCTGGATGCCGTGGTGAATAAGTGGCATGCCGAATCCGGCTGGCCTGCAAAGGTCAGCCTCGCCCACGCCCACATCGGCTGGGTGGCTGGCACCAACTTGATGAGCGGCAACGATGCCTTGATCCCGCTTGCCCAAGCAGAAGGCATTAAGATTTACCGTCCTGCCGAAATCGCTGCGGAACTGCTCGGGTTGGTGAGCGCAGATGCCCGCGAGAAGGCACAGCGCGAACCGCTCATCGCCGACTTCACCGGCGGGCTGCGGGAGACGAACATCTCGTTGCCTGAACTGGCCAGCCGTCTTGAGCGCGACGTCGAAGTGGAAGAGCCTGAGACTCCTGCGCAGATTAAGGCCCTGCCGACCCCCGTGTGGCATGAGCAAGCAGCCGCGATTGAGACCGCTGAAATTACGCAGTCGTTGGATGACATGGTGGTTATCGTCGGCATTGGTGAGGTCAGCTCCTGGGGTTCGGGACGTACCCGACACGAAGCTGAAATGGGTATCAACCGCGACGGCAGTGTCGATCTCACCGCCGCAGGCGTGCTGGAACTCGCGTGGATGACCGGCCTTGTCACCTGGAAGGAAGATCCTGCACCTGGCTGGTACGACGAGAATGATCAGGCGGTTGCTGAGGAAGATATCTACGATCGCTTCCGCGATGAAGTGGTCGCCCGTGCCGGTATCCGCCAGCTGACCGACAAGTACTTCCTGACTGGTCAAGGTTCGATCGACGTGGCTACTGTCTTCCTCGATCGCGACATTGAGTTTGTGGTCGATTCGGAAGAGGATGCCCGCGCCTACCTCGATGCGGATGAAAATGGCACCACCATTGGTCTTAATGCTGATGGGGAATGGGTTGTGCGCAAGGCCAAGGGTGCGATCGCTAGGGTGCCGAAGAAGGCGACGCTTAGTCGAACTGTGGCTGGCCAAATGCCTGATGGCTTTGACCCTGCGAAGTGGGGCATTCCGGCAAGCATGCTCGATGGGCTCGACCGCATTGCGGTATGGAACCTTGTCACCGCTGTGGATGCATTCCTCACCGCTGGCTTTAGCCCCGCTGAGCTGCTCCAAGCAGTGCACCCTGGGGATGTGTCGAATACGCAGGCTACCGGTATTGGTGGCATGGAGAGTTTGCACAAGGTGTTCGTCACCCGCTTCCTTGGGGAGGCGCGTCCAAGCGATATTCTCCAAGAGGCGTTGCCGAACGTGGTTGCCGCGCATGTGATGCAGTCCTATATTGGTGGCTATGGGCAGATGATCCACCCCGTGGCTGCTTGCGCGACCGCCGCGGTCTCGGTGGAAGAGGCGGTGGATAAGATCCGCCTGGGCAAGTCCGATGTTGTTGTTGCCGGCGGTATCGATGATGTGCAGGTGGAATCCTTGGCGGGCTTCGGCGACATGAACGCTACGGCGGAAACCGCAGCTATGCTTGCGAAGGGTATTGATTCTCGCTTCATTTCGCGTGCGAATGACCGTCGCCGCGGTGGCTTCCTTGAGGCGGAGGGCGGCGGTACCGTGATTGTTGCGCGCGGTAGTGTGGCTAAGGAGCTTGGTCTGCCCGTCTACGCTGTGATCGCGCACGCCCAGTCTTATGCTGATGGTGCGCACACCTCGATTCCGGCACCAGGGCTTGGTGCGTTGGGCGCTGGTCGCGGTGGTACGGAGTCGCGTCTTGCGAAGTCGCTGCAGTCGCTGGGCTTGAGCCCTGATGATGTGGCGGTGGTGAGTAAGCATGATACGTCGACGAATGCGAATGATCCGAACGAGTCGCAGTTGCACTCGCTGCTGTGGCCGCATGTGGGTCGCGATCAGTCGAAGCCGCTGTTTGTGATTTCGCAGAAGACTTTGACTGGTCATGCGAAGGGTGGCGCGGCGCTGTTCCAGATGGGCGGGCTTATCGACGCCTTCACAACGGGGATGCTACCGCCCAACGCTGCCCTTGACTGTGTGGATAAGGCGATTGAGCCGAAGGCAACATCTTTGGTGTGGTTGCGTAACCCGCTGAATGCGGGCCTGATCAAGGCTGGTGTGTTGACCTCGCTGGGCTTTGGCCATGTGGCTGCGGTGGTTGTGCTTGCGCACCCTGGTATTTTTGCCAAGGTGGCAGGGGAGCAGTGGCGCAAGCGCGCAACCCAGCGTTTGCGCAATGGCCAGCACGCCCTGGAGAAGGGCATGATTGGTCGCGGTGATCTTTATGTTCAGCCGCAGGATCGCCGCTTGCCGAAGAGTGGTGCGGATGCTGCTGAGATCAACATGCTGCTTGATCCTGAGGTTCGCTTGGGTGCTGATGGGACGTATCCTCAAGCATAAGTCCTGTTAGTGGACACATCCTGATGGGGGTGTGCTGGTGAGATAAGAACCAGCACACCCCTTTAAAAATGGGATAAGAATAGGAAAAAACCGCAGCCTAGTGCACAAGGCTGCGGTTTTTTTAAAGTGTGAAGACTATTTAGGCTTCGAGCTTACGCAGGTGAGATACGCGGGATGGCTCGATGTTGAGTGCGCGTAGCTCGGAATCGGAAAGCTCAGCATAAGGGCCGGTGCAGGTTGCCTGCAGGTAGTTCCAGTCTGGCTCCTTGTGGCCTACTGGCTTGTTGTGGCCAGTGAGGGTGCGTACCTGCTTGCCCTTGGGCTCGAACAGCTGCCACAGCAGACCAATTGCGATCAGTGCTGCGAAGACGAACAGGAAGATTGTTTCGACATGACCCTTGTGGTTACCGAAGTTGTAACCAAGCAGGATGAAAACAGAAATCCAACCGGAAATCTGGGTCGCGTTACGACCAATGTGGTGCCAACCCCAAGCTGCCGATGGCTCATCCAGGGTGGATACGCCGTTGTGAACCTCAGGGGCGATCTCGTGGGAACCGGCCACGTTCTTCTCCTTATCTCGCGCTCCCCGCGCCCACGGTCTCTGGCCTGAATCAAGCGTCAGATGGCAGTGGAGGAAAAATCTTTTAAGGGAGCTAGTCATGAATGATCTAGATTTCCCAACTATTTTGGCACATCAGGACCACAAAAGCGACATGAAAACCCCAACAGCTAAGCAATGTGGCTCATGCCACAAGCTAGTTATCCAAGTGCAGGGGGCTGTGACCTTGGGAATTAGTAGCTGGTGGTGGGTAAAAAGTTCCCCCACGCAGCCTATCTGTGTGCGATTCAACCGAAAGTAGGTCCACGTTAGGGGGTAAATGCCTCCCGCTATGCACATCGATCGCAGGTGCGTTGTTTCCGCGGGTTTGGGTGGTGGTTCTTTTTGAATGTGTGAGAAGTTTGGAACAATGGTTGAGGTGAGCAAGCAAATTTTAATTCTTGGCAGCACCGGTTCGATTGGCACCCAGGCGCTTGAGGTGGTGGCTGATAACCCCGACAAGTTTGAGGTTGTTGGTATTGCGGCGGGCGGGCGCGATCCTCAGCTTGTGATCGACCAGGCACGCACGCTCGGGCTTCCTGCCAGCCACGTGGCAATCGCCGATCCTGAATCCGCCCGTGTCATTAGCGCGGCGTTGGGTGGGGACGTGCTCGCAGGTCCTGACTCGGCGGAGCGGCTGGTGCGGGAAGTTCCCGCCGATACTGTGTTGAATGCGCTGGTGGGTTCGCTGGGGTTGGCGGCAACGATGGCGACGATTGAAACGGGCTCCTATCTTGCGCTTGCGAATAAGGAATCGTTGGTTGCTGGCGGTGATTTGGTGATGAAGGCTGCCCGCCCTGGCCAGATTATCCCGGTTGATTCTGAGCATTCTGCGATGGCGCAGTGTTTGCGCTCCGGTAGCCGTGGTGAGGTGGCACGTTTCGTGCTTACCGCTTCGGGCGGGCCGTTTCGGGGTTGGACGCGCGAAGAGATGTGGGAGGTTACTCCGCAGCAGGCTGCCGCGCACCCTACGTGGTCGATGGGGCAGATGAATACGCTGAATTCCGCCACATTAATTAATAAGGGTTTGGAGCTGATTGAGGCGTCCTTACTGTTTGGGGTGCATCCCGATGACATCGACGTGAGTGTGCATCCGCAGTCGATTGTGCATTCCATGATTACGTTCTGCGACGGTGCGACGATTGCGCAGGCCTCCCCGCCGTCGATGAAGCTGCCGATTGCGCTTGCCCTGAATTGGCCGGAGCGTGTCGACGCCGCGCAACCTGCCCTGGATTTCCGCGAGTCCTTCAGCTGGGATTTTGAGCCTGTCGACGACCACGCGTTCCCCGCTGTCCGGCTCGCGCGGGAGGCGGCAGCGAAGGGTGGTACTTTCCCTGCTGTGTACAATGCTGCGAATGAGGAGGCGGCTGCTGCGTTTTTGCAGGGCAAGATTAAGTTCCCGCAGATCGTGGACACTGTGGCGCATGTGCTTGCGCAGGCTGATGAGTTTGCGGGAACTCCCACATGTATTGCGGACGTTCTAGAATGTGAAAACCAGGCGCGTACTCGTGCACACGCCTATCTAGCCACCATATTCTCATAATTTTTCTAGGAGCCCTGTTTCCTTCATGATGTCGTATTCTTTCGGTGTCCTTCTTTTTGGTCTTGGCATTGCCGTGACCATTGCTTTGCACGAGTGGGGGCATTTTGCCACCGCCCGTTTTTTCGGCATGAAGGTGCGCCGCTTCTTCGTTGGTTTCGGCCCTACTGTTTTTTCCTTCAAGCGGGGTGAAACGGAGTATGGGTTCAAGCTGATTCCGTTGGGTGGTTTCTGCGATATTGCTGGGATGACGAATCAGGATGAGGTCACTGAGGATGAAAAGCCTCGTGCGATGGTGAATAAGCCGTGGTGGCAGCGTGTAATTGTGCTGCTCGGCGGCATTATTATGAACCTGATTGTGGCCACCACTGTGCTCTATGGGTTAGCCGTCACTTCTGGGCTTCCTGATCCGAATCCCGACACCACCGCCGTTGTGGGACAGACTGGCTGCGTGGCACCGGCTCAGAAACCTACTGGGGAACTCGAAGCTTGTACCGGTGTGGGCCCTGCTGGTGGAGCTGGCCTGAAAGCAGGCGATCGCATTATTGCTGCCGATGGGAACAACTTGGAAAGTTTCGCCGAACTGCGTGAATATGTGATGGCGAAGCCTGATGAAACAGTCAGCCTTACCGTCGTGCGTGATGGTCAAGAAATCATGACAGACATTGTGGTAGCAAGCGCACAACGACTGAACGAAAAAGGCGAGCTGCACACCGTTGGTGCGATTGGTGTGACCAGCGCACCACTGGATTTGTTTAAGACCTACGGCCCAGTTGAGGCGATTGGTGCGACCGCTAATTTCTCCGCCACTGTTGTGGGCGATACGCTTCGCGGACTTGCCGCCTTCCCTGCGAAGATCCCAGGCGTGGTGGCCGCCATCTTCGGTGCTGAGCGCCAACTGGATGGCCCTGTGAGTGTGGTCGGTGCCTCACGAGTGGGTGGCGAACTCGTGGAGCGTTCCATGTGGCCGATGTTCTTTATGATGTTGGCCAGCCTGAACTTCTTCCTCGCGTTTTTCAACCTTGTGCCACTTCCGCCTCTCGACGGCGGGCACATCGCGGTTGTACTCTACGAAAAGGTTCGCGACTTCTTCCGCCGCCTCCGCGGTCTTGCACCCGCTGGCCCTGCCGATTACTCCAAGCTCATGCCGATCACCATTGGCTTTGCCGCAATCCTCATGGGCGTGGGTGCGATCGTCATCATCGCCGACGTGGTGAACCCGATCAGAATCTTCGGTTAACCCAAAAACGAGCAACCACCCAAGAAAGGTACCGAGTAAACGGTCACCTTCTCTTGGGTGGTTTTCCCTTTTTTTGCAAGAAAACAGTCTTGCGGGCAAGTTACCGTTGCTACGATAAGACTGTTTGCTGTAATCGACAAACATCTAGCTATTCAAACTAACTCGTAGTTCCAAGGTGATCCCATGGGTAAAGACTTAGAAAAGATCACCGTTATTTATCTCTACAAGAAGAAGAAAACAACGGCAGAATCTGGACAGAAGAACATGTTCCGAGAGATAGTTTCTCTACGACCCAAGAGCTTGCTTTTAGATATTTCTCGTTGGGTCTTCTTCGCACTGTTTATTTTTACGCTTATAGGGTCTATTTATGCTCCTAAAGAAGAAAATTGGGGATTGCTCAAACGTTTTATTGCGATTTGGCTTATTCGATCACAGGACAAACCCTTAGATATAGTCACCGTTGTTTTAACTTTAGTGGGTGCCATTGGTGCGATTGCCTACTTTGTGATTCGTTTTCGCGAAAGAACCGATCAAGAAACTGAGCTCCTAGTAAAAGAGAAAGCAGCAATTGAGGACCGATTTGATAAAGCGATTGAACAGCTCGGCGATCCCTCCCCTCAAGTTCGTATCGCTGGCGTTTATGCCTTAACTGACATAGCTGACACTTATTTAGGGCATTACCAGCAGCGCACAGTTGATATCCTATGTGGTTATCTACGTATTAATAGAGTTGATGAAAATGGTAAGTTTAACGATGCTGCAGTCGAGTCAACGATACTAAATGTGCTGCGAGAACACCTACTTTCTGATAAGAACGAGAAGATAGATGAAAACGTACAAGTAAAGAACGATGAGCAATTATGGACTAATTGCATCATAGATCTGCACGGTGCCGTAATTAATGAGAGATTTTCGTTCGCAAATTGTACTTTTAATTCTTGTAATTTTAATAGAACACTTTTCAGGCAAAAAGTCACATGCAAAAAGTCTGATTTTATTTCACAAGCCAACTTTGATGAAGCGTGTTTTATCGGGAATGCATCGTTTGAAGAGGCTAAATTTTGGGGCGAAGTTTCATTTAAGGGGGCTAAATTTGTGAATGGCACCTCGTTTGCAAAAGTATCATTTGTAAAGCGTTGCACTTTTAATGGTATGGTAAACCAAGGGGCGGTAACATTTACAAACTCCGTCTTTGGAGATGTTGCTAATTTTAATGATTCTAAATTTAATCATAGTTTAGTTTTTCGAAACGCGATATTTAGAAATAGATGTTCTTTTGCTGGTTTATTAGTTGAGGGCTGGTCTTCGTTTATAGAGATAGCCTTCCATGGCGGTGTATCCTTCGCGGGGACTACCTTTGTTGGAGAATCCTCGTTCAGGAAATCCATTTTTCATAGACCTGCCACATTTGATGCTGTTACTTTTGTGGGTGAAGCTACTTTTAGGGAAGTTAAATTTGTGAAAAAAGCTTCATTTGTTGAAGTCTCATTTTTGGGCGAGGTCTCATTTAATGAGTCTATGTTTCAGGGTGAAACCATTTTTAATAAAGGAAGTTTCTGGAGCTGGGCTTCATTTTCTGGTGTTAACTTTCAGAATTACGTTTCGTTTGAAGGTGCTGCTTTCGAAAGTCGTTGTTTTTTATAAAAGCGATTTTTTGCGCGAAGGTCTCTTTTTGTAATACTTCTTTCCAAAATGAGACTATATTTAACTTTTCATTGTTTGATCGCCCGGTAGTTTTTTCAGAGGTGGAATTCCGAGCTTTATTATCGTGTCATCAAGTCATCTTTGAGTCCGATGTGGTATTTAAAAATGTACAGTTTTCTGGATTAAGCAGCTTCAAAAAGGCGAAATTTAAAAGTGGCGCAAAATTTGATGATGTGAAATTTTTAGAACATTCTTTCTTTGACCAAGTTGTGTTCTACGCAGATATAAGCTTTGAAAAGGTCTTTTTTAATCGCGTGCTTTCTATGAAAAATGCGCGTTGTATGAGTGTTATAAAATTAAAGGAGATCAACGCTGGTTTCGTGAATTGTTGGCGATCGCATTTTAATGAAGTCTACTTCAGTGGCGTTAAAATTTCGAATCTTAACTTTTGGGGCGTAAAGATATTTAAAGACTTTTATTGTGAAGGCGTGTTTGATGGTTGGGTTTTTGTTGAGAAGCCAACAATTTTTCAAAATGCTATATTCAATGGAGTTTTCACTCTGGAATAAATAATATTAGCTCGTTTTTTCTCATCGGAATACCTTATTACCTACGTGGCCTAATAGTTCTTTGAGATCAGCATCTGGAATTTCAATAGGCTGGGAATCAGTGGTGAAGTTCTTACGCCAAGGATCTTCTTCCCGCGTCATATTGCGCAGTACCCACGAGCAATAACCGCCATATTTGTCCCACACTTCGACGAGATCCTTTTCCACCTCGCGGAAGTTATCCCAATCGAAATCTGGTGAAACAAAGCGTGAAGAATCAATGGGCCGGTTTTCAAACGTGCGTAGTTCATTGAAAAGAGAGGGAATGACAGGCCCATTCGACCACGCTTCCATCCGGTCAGAAAACAAGCTCATTCCGTGGTGCTGCCGCATAACATGCGCCTTCGCGTAATACAGTAGCTTCTGTAACTGAAGGCTGCTTAATTCAGCATCTTCAATCTCTTCAGCCCAAGCCACAAACCACTCGGCAATATCACGCGCAGAATACTGCTTCATCGTCACTCCTCTCTAATGTTGCAGTATGAGGTTTGATTCTAAAATACCCTCACGCAATTCCGCTAGAGTAGCAACCTGTTTTAAGCGGATAACCTTGATAAGGAAGACGCGACATCATCTACTTTGTGGGTTTCTTCCACGAAATATCCGCATCCGTAGCCAGTGCTGAGGCGATGCCGAGGAGGATCAGCAGGACGGTGGGGGCGAGCATCATCCAGGGGGCGCGCTCAGCGTAGCGGATAGATTCATTCAAAATCATGCCCCAGTTCGGTGAATCATGCGCGGCACCCAGGCCGAGGAAACCCAGGCTGACCAGGGCGAGTGCGTTGTGGGCGATGCGGCTGGCGGCATGCCTGGCTACTGCGGGAACTAGTGTGGGCATGGTGTGCACCCACACCAAGCGCATACGGCTTGCCCCTTGAAGTGCAGCCCAACGGTAAAAACCGGTAGTGCGTACCTCCGCAGCCACGCTTGATGCGTGAGCAGCCAGGGGAATCCAACCCACGAGTAGGACGGCGATAGCGGCGGTGGTTTGGGAAGGGCCGAAAACACCAGCCAAAATCACACCGATGAGTACGGCGGGAAGAGCGTTGAGGGCGTCGCCAAGCTTCGAAACCCACACACCCGCAAGCCCCAAAAACAGCCCGACCACCGCGCAGGCGCAGGTGACTAAGAAAGCGGCACCGAGGCTAAACACTGCGCCGTGGGCTAAACGCACAAGCAAATCACGGCCCAGCTGATCCGTGCCCACAATATGTGCGCTGCTGGGGGCAAGCAGGCGATTGTTCACATCAAGAACAGGGGCGTTCGTCACCAGCGCGAGGAGGATCAGCGCAACAAAAGGGCTGATCGTGGCAAGAAACAACACCCTTGCTGTAGGGCGGTGGCTGGTGCGCTGTGCTGTGGAGGAGGCGGAATCCGCGCTGATTAGCGGATGCAGGAGTACGTGTCGCAGCAGTTGTGAAAGCGTACCTGTGACAAGCCCGACCACAATCGTGGTTAACACCAGCACCTGAAGCACCGGAATATCACGGTTGGTGGCGGCAACAACAGCGGTGCGGCCGATGCCGGGAACGTTAAAGGCTGTCTCAACCAGCACGGTAGCCGCGAGCGTGCCAGCGAAAAACAACACGATCTGTGGAAGCAAAACTGCCAAGCTGCGGTGCATGAGCGCGAGGAAAAACGCTCGGTCGCGCACCCGATTCAGCCGCCACATCCGCACCCACTCCTCATGCGCCAAACCATCAATGGTGATCAGGAGGATACGCCCCAACAAACCAGCGGAAGGGATCGCAAGTGATAACACCGGCATTACTAGATGCGCGGGGGAGGAGTAGCCGCTGACGGGCAAAAGCCCAAGCCGCAGCCCGAAGATGACGAGTAAAACAACTGCGAGCACAAATTCCGGGATAGAGCCCATGATCGCCATGCCCATGATGTGCGAGGCTTTCGAAGGCTTGCCCCGCATCACCGCAGTAATGCGGGGAAGGACAAGAATAATCGCCAACACAACCGCAACGGCAGTCGACAGCCCCGCAATCGACGCACTGACGTTTAGCCCACGCAATGCGGCATGGGCAGCTGAAGTGGAAGGATCGACCCAACTCACACCAAAATCGCCCTGACTTGCACGCGCAAGCCACTGGATGAGCCCCGACCAAGCAGAATCTGGCAAATCCAGCTCATTCCGGATCGCCTCAAGCACCACGGGGTCTGGTTCACGTTCCGCCTCACGGGCGCGAAACACGCTCAAAGCTAAGTCTCGGCCGGTGATAAACGGCAACGCGGCAGTAATCAGCACACCAGCTGCCACAAGGGTGCAGGGGAACACAAGGCCACGCAGAAAGCGACGAAGAAGTATACCCGGACGTCGGCCCTGCTGGGGCAGGAGTTGGGGTGCGTGAGTAGAAGGCGCGGTAGCGATCATGGAAGGAGTGAAAACCTCAGCGTAAGAAGAAAAACAACGACACGTGCAACACGCAGCGTGTGCACGCGGAATATGTGGGTGACACCAAGGCGGGGGGACTTCTTTGGGTGACTTCTTTTTAAAGTGCGGCGTGGTGCTTGTGGTGCACCAGCACCCTCCGCCGGTGCTAGGTGGATGTCGGCGAAAGTTCAAGGCATCGCCGACATGCAGGATGAAGGGTTAGTTGGCGCCAGCGTCGGCTTTGGCCAGCTTTTCCGTGATCAGGCGGCGCTCAAACGGATCGATGGTCACGCCCTCAAGATCCTTAAACACAATCAAGGAATATTCATGGGCGAGTGGAATCACCGCATTATCGGCCACAATCTTGCCAGCAATTTCAGCCGCGCGAGTGTAGCGGGCATCAAGATCAGCAATATTCATCGCATCGTTGATTTCCTTATCGATCTCCTCGTTGCAGTACATCGACAAGTTATAGCCGCCTTCACAGGTGTAGTCGGAGCTTAAGAAGCTCACGGGGTCAGCCGCGCCCAACTGGTAGTTGCGGGAAGCAATCACCGCGTCGAAATCACCGGCGAGCAGCGCATCTTCGAGTGTCGTGTATTCCTTTGCCACAACCTCAACCTCAAATCCAGCTTTGCGCAGCTGATCAGCCACAACTGAGGCAGCTTCGGGTAGCTCCGGGCGCTCGGTCCAGGTAGCAAGCCGAATCTTTGCCCCAGCAGGGTCGGTGGCACCAGCCAGGGAGTTTTTCGAAATCACATCCTTCGACCAGCTCGCGTTAGCCGAAAACATCTTGCCCTCAGTGGCTGCGGCGTGACCTTCATAAATATTCTCAACAATCGGGCCAGCTTCCACGAACTGTGCAGCCTGTGCACGCATGGCAGGATCAGCGAACACACCCTTGTTCGTGTTCAGGTGCAAATACACACCGCGCGGGAGTGGAGTTGCCTCCACCTGGTGGTCGGAAAGTTCCCCCAGCTGGGCAATCGGCACAGCCTGGGCGAGGGATACTTCACCGCCGCGCAGTGCGTTGGCGCGGGCGACACCGTCTTCGATGAAGGTGGTGCGAATACCTTGAGCAAGTGGAGCGCCGTTCCAGTAGTCGGCAAAAGCGGTGCTTTCAGCCTTATCGGTATCAAAGGAGGCAAGAGCGAACGGCCCGGTACCTGTGTTGATGAGGGTGACTTTGTCGCCGTCGAAGGCTTTTTCCGACAAGATGACGGTGCCCGGATCAGCAAAACGCTGCACCAGCACCGGGTCGGGCACTTCACTAGTGACGTGCACAGTGTGCTTATCGACGGCGCTAAAGGTCAGCTCCTTCTTACCTAAACCCTTGGGCTTGGAGGATGCTTTCATGGCGTGATTGAGGCTGTTGACAACCGCCTCGGCAGTCAGTTCCGTTCCGTCGTGGAACTTCACGCCTTGGCGCAGGTTGAAAACAGCGGTGGACTCATCAGGCATCGTCCACGACTGAGCCAACAATGCTTCAGGTTTGCCGTCTGAATCAAGGCTTACCAACGTTTCAGCAGTACCCATGCGGGTATTCAGAAGAGCATCGTCGGAATAGGGGGAGAATGAACCCACCGGCTTAAACGGCAAGGAGATTCCTACTTTCTCATCGGTGGCCATCTCAGTTTTTTCAAAACCGCAGGCCGACAGAAGAGACGCTGATAGAACAGCAGTGGCACACACAGCCACGAAACGGCGGGATGACAACATACCCACACACGTCCTTTCACCAGTTGTGCCTTCGATACACTAAACACCGCAGGCAGGTTGATACTTGAAATTTTTATGAAGTTATACACACCAAACCTGAGAAGCTTTGGTGAAGTTGTGACTCACCACCACGTGCTTTAGCGTGTGGCGCGGGCAGCAATCATGGGCAAAACCACCGCCGATGCGGCCATCATGCCCGTGAGCACCAGCCACGGGAATGCGGCTTGGGGCTGGGGTATGGTGGCGGCGTCGAGAAGCGAACCGACGATCAGCGAGCTGAGCAAAACAGCAACCCCGCCACAGGAGTTCAGGAAACCGAAATAGGTGCCCACGCTCTGTTCTTTCGCCAGCACACCCACTAAATCGCGGGCGATCGGCAGTGCGATCATCTGCCCAGTGTGCATGAGAATGAGCATGAGAATCGACGGCGCTAAAGCCAGCATCCCGCCCAAGGCGGTAGGGGCAGGGAAAGGGGCGCACAGGGCGATGATGGCAAAAGCTGAAGCCATCAACCCGAAACCGATCTTCAATGACACCGTGCGCGGGTGGGCCTGAGCCCAGCGTGCCAGCGGCATCTGCAACGCCAGACTGAACACAGAGGCGAAGACAAACATCCAGCCCAATGCGCCTTGATTACCCGTTGCGCGCATCAGCTCGACCGGCAGTGCGAGGTATTGCTGGTTGTAGCAGACCAAACCTGTGCTGTAAGCAGCGGCGAAAATGAGAAACGGCCGGTTGCGCAAAACCTGGGAAAAACTTGCCCACACCGATTCGGATGGGGGAGTTTTCACCGCGGGCACGATACAAGCGTGGGCGAAAAACAGCAGCGTAAAAATCCCCGCTGCCACCATGCACATCACGGGGAAACCAGTGCTTAAAAGCAGTGCGCCTAGAACTGGGCCGGTGAGTGAACCCACGCGGGAAAATAAAGCATCGAGGGCGAAAAGTTCCGCGCGGGAGACAATGCCGTCTTCTTCTGTCTTTTTACCGGCAACCGCAAAGGATGCTTCAGCAGCTGGGGAGAATAGGGCGGCGGCGAAACCGATCAGGATCACCGCAATCATGAGGGAGCTGATGCTGGTCGATAGCCCGGCGAGGATAAAACCAGCCACCCGAATCGCAATGCCGGTCAACAGGACGGGTTTGACGCCGAAGCGATCCGTCAGCGCCCCGCCGAGGAAGAAAAGCCCCTGCTGGCTGAATGTGCGCATGCCCAACACGAGGCCAATCATGGCACCGGTTGCCGCAAGATTTTCGTGCATGAATGTGGCAAGAAACGGCACCACTAAATAGAAACCGACATTAAAAAGCAGTTGGGTGATAAGCAGCAGGCGCACGGGCAAAGGGAGTGCGAAAAAGACTGTGTGGTCGCGCGTTTTTTTGGCGGTGTTTTCAGGCTTTAGCATGGCAGCGCCCCCTCACAACCCGCAGGTGACAGGGAATTGTTGTGGGCGCCGTGATGAACAGCAGCACCAAGCACCGTAGCAGCGTGCACCAGGCGCTGCCGCGCCGGCGAAACAGTCGGCGCTAAGCTATCGGTATTAGTGGGGAAAAGCTGATCGGCGGGGATATCTTCAACAATTGTGCCGTTATCGACAACGATGATGCGCGTGGCTAGGTCTTGTGCGGCATACAGGTCGTGGGTGACAAGCACAAGGGTCAGTTCGGGGGTGCCAAGCAGCGCGAGCGCTTCTTTTTTCGCCTGCGCATCCAGAGCACTTAATGCTTCGTCGGCGTAGATGGTGCTGGGGTTGGTGATCAGTGCGCGCGCGATTCCTACGCGCTGGCGTTGCCCGCCAGACAGCTGGTGTGGTCGCCTGTGAGCAAGTTCGGGGTCGAGTCCCAGTGCGGACAGTAGATGGGGGACTTTAGCTCGCGCTTTTGTGAGGTTGCCACGCGCGATGGCAACGGGTTCGCAGATGATATCGCGGACTTTCAGCGCGGGGTTGAGGCTGGCATCAAGGTCTTGGGGGATGAAAGCGAAATCGCCGATAGTAGGTGCACTTACTTGACCATAGGTGGGCTGTAGCCAGCCGCAGAGGAGTCGAATGAGTGTGGTTTTGCCCGAGCCGGATGCGCCGATGACGGCGACTTTTTCCCCAGCGCTGATTGTTAAGGTGGTGGGGGTGAGCACGGGTGCGTAGGAGGCGTCGACAAGCTGAATTACCATTGCCCCGCCTCCTTGACATCGGCGCGAAATCCCCCAGCGGGGTTGGGGTTAAGCACGATGGCGCGGTGGCATAGCGCGTGTGCGGCGTGGTGGTCGTGGCTGATAAACAGCACTGCACGCTTGGGGTTGGTGGCAAGCAGGCGTTGGAGGGTTTCAATGACGGTGACGGTGGCAACGGGGTCGAGGGCGGAGGTCACTTCGTCGCAGATCACAATGTCGGGGTCGCCGCCGAGTGCAAAGGCGATGCTGGCGCGTTGGCGCTGCCCGCCGGACAGTGCAAGGGGGTAGCGGGAGTGCAGGTGGTCGTCGATATCGACGCTGCGCAGAAGCTCCCGGGCGCGCGAAAGGCTGCCAGCGGTTAAGGCTAGTTGCTTGTCGACGCGGGCAAGGGGATTCAGCGCCCCGAACGCATCTTGACCCACCACGCCCACGCTGAGAGTTCTGGTTTCATTCGGCGGTGACTGTTGCTGCAAAGTGGCTAAAGGGTCTAAGAATCCGCCTACTACAGCGGCCAGTGTGGATTTTCCCGCCCCGGAAGGGCCAAGCACTGCGATCGCTTCGCCGGGGAAAATGGATAGTTCTGGGATGCTTAACACGCATGTTCCGCTGTAACTGACCTCAACATCGGTGCAGGAATACACGGGTGTAGTGGTGGCGGGTTCTGCGTTTAAAGCATTCACAAGGGTAGTAACTGACTTTCTTGAGAGCACAAATGATGAGCTAACACTAGTGGGCACTAGGCACAGTGCACGCAGGGGTGTGGGAGGCTCTTCAAAAGTGGAAAGTGGACGGAATTTTTTATGTACGAAAAATTATTGGTAATGGTTACCAAAACTGGATACTAGGTGAGAAAGCACACAAGTGCAAGGGTTGAACGAATAAATATTTATTGGTGGTGCGTGTTTTTAAGCTGGTAGGGGAGGGTAAAGCCGCATCGAACATGGGTTGATAAGGGCTATCTATCTGCAGGAATATTTTTAAGCTGATGGAAGTTTCTGGTTGGTATCGAGGGACTGGGCGCGGGGTTGAAATCAGACTCTGGCACGATAGAAAAAAATTTTGATGCTGCTACATTGGGCACGGAACGTCATTTTTTTATCCCCGTATTCACACAATCACGTTCGAATGCAGACGTTCACCGCCCAGAAACATTGATTGCTTTGAAGGAGCAGGCTTACAACACCATGACGACGCCACAACCTGAAACCAGCCCCGACTACCCACCAAAGTCTGCTGCACACACCCAACCGGGGTTTCCCCCGGCGCTTGAAGTGCAGGGTTTAAGTAAACGGTTTGGAAACAAGATCGCAGTCAATAACCTCCATCTGACTGTTCCCAAAGGCGTAATCTATGGAATCGTCGGGCCCAACGGTGCCGGTAAAACCACCATGCTGAACATGGCAACTGGGCTGCTGCGCCCCGATTATGGGCAGGCGTTTATCTGCGGGCACGATATGTGGAACGATCCTATCCCCGCGAAACAAGCCATGGGGCTACTCGCCGATGGACTGCCGGTATTCGACCGCCTTACCGGTGCGGAATATCTCGAATATTTAGGTGCACTGCGTGGCCTGGATGCTTCCGAAATCACCAGCCGCGCCAAAGATCTGTTGCGCGCGCTTGGACTCGAAGAAGCCTGGGATAAGAAAATCATGGACTACTCCGCGGGCATGACCAAGAAAATCCTGCTGGCTGGTGCACTCCAGCACAATCCTGAAGTGCTGATCCTCGACGAACCACTCGAAGCTGTCGACCCAGTGTCCGGTCGCATCATTCAGCAAATCCTCAAAACCTATGCCAGCAGCGGTGGCACTGTAATCTTAAGCTCCCATGTCATGGAACTGGTCGAAGGCCTCTGCGATCAAGTGGCCATCATCCACCAAGGAACAGTCCGCGTGGCAGGCCCTGTTGCCGAACTTCGCGGAACACAGGCGAATCTCACCGACCTTTTCATCTCCGTTGTTGGCGGTGGCGAACTCGCCGAAGGCAGCCTCGGCTGGCTGCACCAACACCACAGCACCAATGGTGAGAACACTCAGAGTCAGGACTGAGCGCATGGACACTAACGCACACAACAACCACTCAGCGATCACACCTTCGCTGTTCTCCAGCACGCCCACGCCCCCGCACGGGGCAGGCGGGGGCGTAGCGGCGTCGACAAGCACTGGAGCTACTCGCCCGAAATCGCTGACAAAAACACTGCTACGCCTACACCTCGTGCTCTGGCGACGCAGCTTGAGTAGCAACAAAGCCTCACTGTGGATGAATATTTTTATCCTCGTCTACTCCATGATCGGACTGCTCTCGTTTAGCGCCCTCATGTATTTCGAAATGACTGACGGGCGATTATCCGCACTCACAGGGGCAATCGCGGCGGGCACACTCGTCTACCTCATGGCAGCAATCATGATCCCCTCCGGGGAAGGGCAACTGCAACCAGAATCTTTCGCAGTATTGCCGCTGAGCGAAAAAGATATCATGCCCAGCTTGATGATCATGCAATTTCTGCAAACCCGCGGCTTTGTTGCACTGATCTGTACCACGGTGACCACCGTTGTTGCCCTGCTTGCGTTAAGCCAGCAGCAACTCCTGACACCCATCATTGTGCTGATCACCATCATCGCCATGGTGATGTCACTGGCCGTAGTGATCGTCATTGCCGAAACCGTGGCCATCATCCTCGCCCAAGGCTCAGTCGCGCTGGCAAAGAAAGACAAACGCGCCTACCTCGCCGCTGGTGTAATGATCTTAGGCTGGTTCGCCTACATGATGCTCATGAGCCAAAACCCTGTCGACGGGGCGCTGAGTGCCTACGGCAACTTCCTGCGCTGGACACCCATCGCCTCTGCCGGCGGGATGGTCACCACCGCTGCACAAGGGCACTGGGGATACTTCCTAGTAATGTTCGCCATCACAGCACTCACCATCGCCTGCGGTGCCTATGCGTGGGTCAAATCCACCAACAAACGCCTCATCGCCCCACTTGGCGACGGCGGTGCAGGCACCGGAAGCAAGAAAAACACCCAGGTTGAGAAAACACCTTTTAACACCCTCCTGCTTCCGCGACTGAGCCCCAGCCTCTTCAACTACATCTACTCCCGCGCACTGCGCTACCACCTGCGCGATTCCCGCCTCATCATCAACATCGCTTTCGCACCAGTGATGGCACTGTACTTTTTGTACATGGGATTTATTGGCAATTCCAGCTACCCATACGTCGGTGTCGCCGTCTTGGCCCTGGTATCAACTATGGGATCAACCAATATCTTCGGCTACGATGGGCCAGCCAACTGGACCCATCTAGTAGCAGGCGTTCCCGCTCGCACACTACTGGCCGGGCGCTACTTAGCTTCCGTCACACTCGAATTCTGCATGTTCATCATCTACACACTCATTGTGATCGCCTTGAAGCCAACCATGCTGACGTTCATGGTGGTCGGTCTTGCCATCGGCGGGCTCATGAGCATCATCGCCATCGCCATGACCCTGGCAGTACGCAACCCATTCCCCGTGGCAAAACCAGGAACTAACCCATGGCAAGATCGCTCCGGCTTTTCCGCCGCAGCATTCATCAGCGCATTCGCAGGATTCCTGCTTGTGTGGATCCCACTAGCACCCGGCCTAGCACTGGCAATTTTCGGCTATATCAACGAATCAATCCCCATCACCCTCGCAGGCATCGCACTGTCGTGGGCAATCGGCGCGGGCGTACTCATCCTCGCCATCCGCCGCAACACCGCCTACCTCGAACAACACTACGTGGAGATATTTAATAAAGTACGCAGCTACGTCTAAACAATACGCACCCACCACCACACCGTGACACACCCAACCCTGATTATTAACGCGCGCCGCGCTTGTGCGTGCAGGGTTGGGTTTGTTTTTGCTTGCTGGGCTTAAGCAGTGTGCGGTGGTGGTGGTAGGATTTGGGGGAAAGTGTGAGACGTGTGCACATTTGCTGTTAAGAATCTACCCTTCTTGTTGATTGCACAACTTTTTCTTCCACATCACTGAATTCCTCATGTTTGCTACTGCGCTCGTGCGCACGAGTAACGAGGTGTTGGGGGTGTGGGGGTCTCAACCTGTTTGAACGAATAAGGAGTAATCGTTTCCCGTGTCTAGCCCTATTGGTCTTGGTTTGCCCGATGCACCACTTCCTACCTTGGCGCCGCGTCGTAAGACTCGCCAGTTGATGGTGGGCAACGTGGGGGTGGGGTCCGATTACCCTGTCTCGGTGCAGTCGATGACGACTACGAAGACGCATGATGTGAACGCGACGTTGCAGCAGATTGCCCAGCTGACTGCTTCTGGTTGCGATATTGTGCGGGTGGCGTGCCCGAAAACTATCGACGCCGAAGCGTTGCCGATTATTGCGAAGAAGTCTCCGATTCCGGTGATTGCAGATATTCACTTCCAGCCGAAGTACATTTTTGCCGCTATTGATGCTGGTTGTGCCGCGGTGCGCGTGAATCCTGGCAATATTAAGGAATTTGATGGCCGTGTGAAGGAAGTGGCGAAGGCTGCTGGTGCGGCTGGTATCCCAATCCGCATTGGTGTGAATGCTGGTTCTTTGGATAAGCGGTTGATGGAAAAGTATGGTCGTGCAACCCCTGAAGCGTTGGTGGAGTCGGCCCTGTGGGAGGCTTCGCTGTTTGAGGAGCATGGTTTCGGCGATATTAAGATTTCGGTGAAGCACAATGATCCTGTGGTGATGGTGGAGGCGTACCGCCAGTTGGCTGCCCAGTGTGATTATCCGTTGCATTTGGGTGTGACTGAGGCGGGGCCTGCGTTCCAGGGCACGATTAAGTCGGCCGTGGCGTTTGGTGCTCTTTTGTCTGAGGGTATTGGCGATACGATTCGTGTGTCGTTGTCGGCTGATCCGAAGGAAGAGGTCAAGGTTGGCGACCAGATTTTGCAGTCGCTGAACCTGCGTGAGCGTGGCTTGGAAATTGTTTCTTGTCCTTCTTGTGGCCGCGCCCAGGTGGATGTGTATACCTTGGCTGAAGAGGTGACTGCTGCGCTTGATGGTATGAATATTCCGTTGCGTGTGGCTGTGATGGGCTGCGTTGTAAACGGCCCTGGTGAGGCTCGCGATGCTGATTTGGGTGTCGCTTCCGGTAATGGCAAGGGCCAGATTTTTGTCAAGGGCGAAGTGATTAAGACGGTGCCTGAATCCCAGATCGTGGAAACATTGATCGAAGAGGCGATGAAGATCGCTGAAGCCGAGGGCTTGGAAATCAAGGAAGGCGCACAGGCGAAGGTTTCTATCACCCGCTAACGCAGCGTACATCCCCCTGAAATTTATTGAGTTTTTCTCACCAGGGAAATGCGTATGAAACGCTGACCTGTGGTTTTGGAGGGGGTTGGTGGGTGTGTCGTAAGCGCGGCAATGCACAAAACAAAACCCCACAGCCAATTGACTGTGGGGTTCTCCTGCGTTGCCGGGAATCGAACCCGGCGAAATCACCAAATCAACGCGCTAATACTGGGCTAGATTTTCGAACTGCTCCTCATATGGATCGAAAACTTCCGCCGACTCCGCCCCCTCGACTCGACGCATATGCTCTAGCCCATCCTCGTAGTCTTCCAATCCTCCCCAGAAAAGCTCCACATCCCAATCTGTGTCGCGAATTATGCTGTCAAAGATTAAGGAAAGCAGCTTTATCTCTCGAACCTCAGAAGATTTAGACCCGCTGACATAAAACTCTCCGTACGCCCGTCTATCGTAATCCGGAACGTCAACAACGTATATGCAAAAAGGATCAAGACCTGATGCGTCCGCCACTTGACGCACTATGTGACGCGCCAGTGTTAAAGCGTCCTTTCGAACACCCGAGAGCTTACGAATAATCACGCAAGGATCAACGGACATATGACTCTCCTTCCCAGAAAAATAGGCTTTCTTTACCTACGGCTACGACTCTAGCCACTGTGTGACAATTATTGTGTGAGAAAAGGTGAGAGGAGGGGGAATTTTTCTGCCGTAGTCTCGACATGGCGCACATCAGTGAGCTCATCCAATATGAGCAAAAGCGTTGAGGGTTTGGTGGGTGGGGCGTGACTATCATCAAAACACCGCACTTTTCCTGGCTGTGTAGTGCTTGTGATGGGTAAGAGAAATATTAATTCGACATAGAGCAAGTGCTACATGTAAAACCGCAGGTCAATTTTTGCCCGGTTGGCTGAAAGTCGAATCAGTAATTTTGAATCAATCCCCATGTATTCATAGGTATGCTTTCGCCTTGCGTCATACCTAGAAACTTCGCTCATTCTTAAGGCGACTCTGCATTCCTTAGGTGATAACTCTGAGTAGATGCATTTTACTGGTGAGAAAACCTCACTGCATGAGATAGTGGAAGAAAACCGCTTGTAAAGGGATGGGAGCCCTGCGAAGTGGGGAGCGGATTTATATTTACGTAAATTCGGTTTCAATGTTGGTAAGCGCCATTGTCAGGCGCAAAGCAAATACTATTTTTCTGGTGCGTATGATACAAGGATGAACGGTTTATGACATCGGAATTTGCCACGCTCGTCACCACCTATTTTATTGAGCGCGAAGAAAATCTCCTCGCTGCTCAGCAGCGCTATATTGAACGGGTTGATGCAGTACGCGCACTCACAAAAGTGCTGTGGGTTTCTGAAAATATCACCCACGAGGATATTCCCATCATCAAGGAACATCTATTGGTTGACTTAAACGAAGATCGACGAGCCATTGGTCTCGAACCAGCAGATGAGCAGGAATGGGAACTATATAGCTTTGTCACAATTGTGGAACCGGTGGCAGAGCTTGCTGGGCCAGACGCCAGTGTTTCACGCTTGTGGTTCGACCTTCGCTTGGCAGACGAAGAAGAATACGCACGATCCTTTATTAGCTGGACGCGGCTCCAGGAACTTTCTTTAACAGGGCAAAAGCTCCCCAACGGAAGAATTGGGGGCTAAAAACCGATAGGGAAAAACTGGTGTTTAAAAAGGGAAGGGGTTAAGCGTTTTTGGGCCCGCATAACCCACGGGTCATTTGGTACTTGTGAAACAAGGGGTGAAATCATGGATAGTGAATGTGCAACTCTAGTGACTACGTATGTTCTCGCACGCGAAAAGGATATTGAAACAATACAAAGACACTACTATGAGCGTGTCGATTCCCTCAGGGATACCGCGCAAATACTGTGGGTAACCGAAGACTTCACCAGAGAATCCGAACAGCTCATGTCTCGCATTCTCTTCAGTGAACTGCAAGAAGCACTCACAACTGCCAGCTTTCCAAACTTCAATGACAATGAATGGGATCTGTACAGTTTTGCCACCCTGGTCAAAACCAGCACGGATGTTCACTGTCCTGATGCTTTCCCATCAACACTGAGCGCTCGTTTGTGTATTCACCACGAAGACGAAGCAGAACTGCCGATACCCAGCCGCACGAGAGTGCACATCCTTTCACGCACAGGAAACGTACTCCCCAACGGGAGTGTATTTCGCTCAACGAAATTCGGTGTGGTTCCCAAATCCGTAAGGCACTAAGTGTTAGTCTGTGCTGCATGAACAGAGCTTCGCTGCAGGTAATTGCGCTGGTGTTGGCGGCGTCGATAAGCATGCTTGTGCTCACAGCATGCACACCCAAACCAGCATCAGCAAAACCAGTAGTAGAAGAATTCTTCGCCCAACTCACGCAACAAGAATTTGGCAACGCCGCCCAATTCACCGACCAGCCACCCCAAGTCACCGCCATGCTCACCAAATCGTGGGAAGGGCTGCAAGCTGAAAGTGTCAACGCCGAAATCCTCGACATCGACACCAAAGAAACAATCGCCACCGCCACCTACAAACTCACCTGGAACCTCCCCAAAGAGCGCGAATTCAGCTACGAAACCCGCATGGTCTTAAACAAAATCAACGACCAATGGTCCATCCGCTGGCAACCCACCGCACTACACCCCACACTCGGCGCCAACCAACACCTCGAACTGCGCGCAATCAACGCCCAACGCGCCAGCGTCATTTCCTCCGATGGGGCAGAAGTTCTCGTCCCCGGCAGCGTCTACCGCATCCTCGTTGACCTCAACGAAACAGGCGACCGCACAGGAACCGCCTACGCCATCGCCGCAGCCCTAGAAAAAGCAAAAACACAATACGACAACGTACGCACCATCGACGCGACAAAACTCGCCGAAAACTTAAACAAAGCCCGCGGCATCTACTCCGTAACCACCGTGGACAAACTCCCCGGTGCGGAAGTCAAAGCCCAACTCGACGGCAAACCAGGAATCAGATTCAACGAAGAAGCCGCCATGGTCAGCACCGACCCCACCTTCGCCCCCGACATCATCAGCCGCGTCGCAGGACTCGTCAACGACAGCCTCGACGGGGCAAACGGGTGGCGAGTCGCTGCTGTCACCGACAACGGTGCACTCATCGACGACATCGTCTACCACGAACCTAAAGTCGCACCCGCCGTACGCATCAGCCTCGACCACAAAGTGCAACAAGCAGCCGAAGAAGCCGTGAACCTGCGGGCTGAAATGCAAGCCATGATCGTGGCCATGAAAGCATCCACCGGCGAAATCCTCGCAGTCGCCCAAACCGACAAAGCCGACGAACAAGGCGACGTCGCACTCTCCGGCCTCTACCCACCAGGCTCCACCTTCAAGATCATCACCGCCGCCGCAGGAATCCAAGACAAAGGCCTCAACCCCGGTTCCATCGTGCCCTGCCCCGGCTCCATGAACCTCTACGGGCGTACCGTAACCAACTACAACGGCTTCAGCCTCGGCAACGTCCCCCTCCAACAAGCCTTCGCCCGATCCTGCAACACCACCTTCGCCGAAATCTCCACCCACCTGGACAAAGGTGAACTCAAACGCATCGGCGCGGAATTCGGGCTTGGAATCGACTACGAAATTCCCGGACTCTCCACCATCACCGGCCAAATCCCCGAAGGGGAGACCGCATTAGATAAAACCGAAGCAGGCTACGGCCAGGGTTTAACCCTCGTCAGCCCCTTCGGCATGGCACTAGTATCGGCAACCGCAGCCCGCGGCTCCACCCCAACACCCACCCTGATCAGCGGTTTTGAAACAAAACAGAGCGCACAATCACCCGCCCCGCGCCCAGAAACCATCGAACAACTCCGGGCGCTGATGGGGGCTGTCACCGAACCAGGCGGCACCGCCAGCGGAATCAAAGCAGGCGGCAAAATCTTCGGCAAAACCGGTGAAGCCGAAATTAACCAAGGCTCCCACGCCTGGTTCACCGGATACCGCGACGACATAGCCTTTGCCACCCTCATCGTTCTCGGCGGGGGATCCGAATCCGCCGTGGCCATCACCGACCGCTTCTTCAGTCGCCTCGACGAACTTCACGCACCACCAGCACCCTAGCGTGTAAAAAACACGGACTCCCCCTTTCGGTACCAGCAGTGATCCACGTATAGTAGAAAATGTTTATATACAAACACAGATAAAGTGTGTAGGCATGCGCAGTGCTACGCCGTGATGGGAGGCGATGTGCAGCGATGGGCACGGGAAAAGGAGGCAACGATGCGCACAACTAATCCACGAACAAGCCAAACAATAGAAACAAAAACTACACGCAGGTTCGACACAGGCACTGAACTCAGCTACCCGCTGTGGGGTAAATTCACAGGAATTGAATTTGGTGCGGTGCCATTCATACTCGGCTACATCTACTACATGCTCGTGGGCAATGGGGATAAAGCTGTCAGCCAAGTCGTCCCCATTACCGTCCTGATCGCCTTTAACTCCACCTTCTGGCTCAGCTACTACTTCAAACGGAAAACCGGAGAGCTCACCAACGGCCAATGCGGTGTTTTGCTCATTACCCCCTTCCTTACTGGGGCAGCCGGATTCTGGGGATTATGCGCACTCGCAAACATCGTGTAGCAGCAGCAACGCAGTTGGTAACAGGGGAGTAGATGGGGGCGTCGACAAGCAAAAGGAGTGCACTTCTTAAGTAGCTGCACCGACGCGCTACGATAGAAAACATGTCTGTACGCACCCCACTGGTTCCAGGAACCCCAACCCCCATCCGCGAAGTCCCCCCACACATCGAACGCCCCGAATATGTGTGGAAGAAAAAAGTACACGAAAACTACGGCGAACCCTTCATCCAAACCCCCGAAACCATCGAAGCCATGCGCGAAGCCGGCAAAATTGCCGCCAATGCACTCAAAGAAGCAGGCAAAGCAGTACAACCTGGGGTCACCACAGACGAAATCGACCGCATTGCCCACGAATACATGCTCGACCACGGAGCCTACCCCTCCACCTTAGGCTACCTAGGTTTCCCGAAATCCTGCTGTGTGTCGCTCAACGAAATCATCTGCCACGGCATCCCCGATAGCACCGTGATCGAAGACGGCGACATCGTCAATATCGACGTCACCGCCTACAAAAACGGAGTACACGGCGACACCAACGCAACCTTCCTCGCCGGAAACGTCAGCGAAGAACACCGCCTCCTCGTTGAACGCACCAAAGAAGCCACCATGCGCGCCATCCGCGCAGCAAAACCTGGCCGCCAAATCAACGTGATCGGCCGCGTCATCGAATCCTACGCCAAGCGCTTCGGCTACAACGTTGTGCGCGACTTCACCGGGCATGGTGTGGGCCCCACCTTCCACAACGGACTTGTCGTGCTGCACTACGATTCCGACATGTACACCGACATCCTCGAACCCGGAATGACCTTAACCATTGAGCCAATGATCAACCTCGGATCGCTGGATTACACCATTTGGGAAGACGGCTGGACCGTCCAGAACAAAGACCGAAAGTTCACCGCCCAGTTTGAGCACACCCTCGTGATCACCGACAGCGGCAACGAAATCCTCACCCTGCCCGACGAGGACTAAACCGCCTTCCGCAGCACCGCGCAATCACCACCCCCACATAACCACGGCCTTTTCACGCTCACGACCGCGTGTTGTGCGCCAGGGTTGGGGGGTTGACGGGCGTGTTGGTTGAGGGCGCTCAGATGCGCGGATACTCGGGCGCAGCGGGCAGTGAGTATCGGGAATGTGCTGCTTGGGGCATTAGGAGCGGGGAAGTGCAACCTCAGCGCGCTTGGGGGTGCAGAGGTGTGGTTGATCGACAAAGTATAAAGAGAAAGCTGAATAATGGTCGCATTTCTTGTTGCTGGATGTACATCCGATGCCGGCAAGTCCGTTGTTGTGGCTGGACTCTGTCGCGCCTTCGCACGTCGCGGAATAGCCGTTGCCCCCTTTAAAGCACAAAATATGTCCAACAACTCCGCCGTCACCGCCGATGGTGGTGAGATCGGCCGCGCCCAAGCACTCCAAGCCTATGCCTGCGGGCTGGAACCGGACACCCGTTTCAACCCCATCCTGCTCAAACCCGGCTCAGACCGGCGCTCCCAGCTCGTTGTTCATGGCAAAGCTACTGGGGATGTGAGTGCACGCAGCTACATCCATCACCGCACCGAATTGCGACAGGTCGCAGCCCAAGCCCTAGCAGAGCTGGAAAAAGACTACGATCTTGTTATCTGCGAGGGCGCAGGCTCACCCGCGGAAATCAACCTCCGCGCCACCGATGTTGCAAACATGGGACTAGCGGAAGCAGCAGACCTTCCCGTCTACCTCGTCGGGGATATCGATCGTGGGGGAGTGCTCGCTCACTTCTTCGGCACTTACCACATCCTCGATCCGCAGGATCAAGCCCGCATCCGCGGCTTTATCGTGAACAAATTCCGTGGCGACACACGCATTCTCACCCCAGGCCTTGACGAACTTTTTCAGCGCACCGGCGTACCCACCTTAGCAGTGCTGCCCTTCATTAACGGGCTGTGGGTGGATGCTGAAGATTCCCTCCAATCCACCATTGGCAGCAGCATCGGCCCCTCAACACCGGCGCTGGGCAGCCAACGCATCCGGGTTGCCGCCATCAGGCTGCCGCGGGTATCCAACGCCACCGATGTGGAAGCGCTCGCCTGTGAACCTGGGGTGACGGTGAGCTGGAGTGTCGACCCTGACTATATTGCCGAAGCTGATCTTGTTGTCATCCCCGGCTCGAAAACCACCATCAGCGACCTTGCATGGCTGCGTAGCACCGGCATTGCCGAGGCGCTGATTCACCGTGCCGCCACACACCGTCCGATCCTGGGCATTTGCGGCGGCTTTCAGATGATGTGCACAACAATTACCGACCCAGTGGAGTCCGGCAGCACTCACCCTGTGCGTGGGCTGGAGCTTTTCGACGCCGACATCACCTTCCGCCCCACCAAAACGCTCATCCGCCACCCAGGTGGGGCCTACGAAGTCCATCACGGGCAAGTCACACGAAACGCCGAACAACCGTGGATAGGTGCGGAAGGCTGCACCACAAACGCACTGTTTGGAACTCACCGCCACGGACAGTTGGAAAATGATGAATTTCGCCGCGACTTCCTGTCACACATCGCGAAATTAAGTGGAAAAACAGGGTTTGTGTGCAGCCCGAATACCAGTTTCAGTGGGGAGAGGCTTCGTCAACTCGACTTAATCGCCGACGTAATCGAAAAAGAATGGGATCTTGACCAGTTATTAGCCGAGGTCGGTTACACAACCACGAGCACAGAGTAAAAACCATCAGCTGTGTAAACACTAGTCATAAGTGCTAACGAAACTAAGCATGAGTGCTGAGGATACTCAGCATGAATGCTGAAAATGCTAGAGCCCTGGGGTTTCTGTGGGGTGTGTTGGCCGATAGAATAGCCCCGCCCCCACGCCGAGGACAGCTGCGCTCATCACACCCCACAACAAGGCATGAGGAAGCGGTGGCAGCACCGTTAAAGCTGTAGCGGCCAAACCCGCCATCACCACAGACAACACCCCAGATGAACCAGCAGCAAAGACATGAGCAACTGTCTTGTCCTGCGCCCGCATGATGAACACGCACGCCACCGCAGCGGCAAGCGATACCGGAACCGCGCCTACTAGGCTCATCACTGTTGCATGCACCAAACTGTCATTCAATGTTGCCCACGTAGCCAGCAACGCTCCTCCCACCAATGCCGTTACCCAAGGCAAGAAACGAATTGGCAACTGGGCCAAACCGCCCAGTAAAGCTGCGGCAGCCGCCACCGGCATCGCAGTGGATACCGCCCCAATACTTAATGCATTCAACACTGTGGCATTACTCAACTTTGCTGAAGCAAGAACTATACCCACCAGCAAAATGACAAAACCCCCGCACACGCTAATCCACCGCGCCCATTTCTGATCCGACGGGTGACGCAGCATAGCAACCGACGTCGCAGCGCCCAAGGCCACACCCAGCGCCAACAACAACGCCGAAGCTCGGCTCGATACCAACAAATAGTTGGCAAAAACAGCAAGATAAATAGCCACAGCCGAAGCCAAACTCACAGTGGCCGAACGCGCAACACACCGCGAGGAAGCGGAACCAGAATTTTGAACAGGATCAGGATGAGCACACATAAAAGACAGTGGTGAACTTTGCACAAAGTAAAAGACGGCAAGGGACAAGGCACAACAATAAACGCAAAAACACCCACAGTACCCCCCCAAGCCCACAGCGCTGTGAGGACAACACCTTTTTCAAGACGCAACGGCAGGAGGTAACAATCGCAAGTGCCCCATTAAATCTACGCCACCAACACAGCGCAGTTTGTGCCCAACACGCACCAACCATAAAAGTGGGCGGCGCAGGCGCACAAGCACCGACACCGCCCAGAAAGAAAAAGCTGTGAACAGGCTAAACCCTGGAAAAGAAACGGTTGAACTGAACTTCAGCTTGAGGTTGGCTAAAACTCCAAACCGAGCAAAGCGTTTTCCGTCAACTCAGTGAGAGCAGGGTGAATCCAATACTGGCCACGCGCCAACGTGCGCACGTCCAAATCAAACGCCATCACCGTGATTAGCTGCTGGATCAGTGTTGCAGCCTGTGGGCCAATAAAATGCGCGCCCAACAACGTGCCGGTTCCACGATCTGCAATCAACTTCACAAAATGCTCGGTATCTTCCATCGCCCAACCATAAGCAACATCACCATAGTGTTGAATCTTGACAGTGATATCAAAACCTTGCTCCTCAGCCTGCTGTTGAGTCAGACCCACTGTCGCAATCTGTGGCTGTGTAAACACAGCTGCTGGCACATGCTCATGAGGCATGGCAACTAAATCATCAGGGTGAAGCAGATTGTGACGCACCGCGCGCGCCTCAGCATTAGCAACATGCTTTAACTGGTAGGGGGAAGATACATCACCACACGCCCACACGCCTTCAGCGGTCGTGCGACCAAACTCGTCGACTTTCACCCGCGCACCATCCATGGCGATACCCGCAGCTTCAAGATTCAGCTGATCCCCGTTTGGTATACGGCCGGTAGCAACCAACAAGACCTCGCCAGAGGCAGTCTCACCATTATCGAGGGTGATCGACACACCGGCGTCGGTTTGCTCCAACGTGGTGATGTTCACGCCCAACCGGGTATCCATTGCCTGTGCTGTCAGCTCAGTAATGCGCTGCGAAATATCCGCATCCAAGGTGCGCAGCAGGCGCGGGGAACGATTGATCAAGGTCACCTTCACGCCGAGGGAAGAAAATACGTGGGCGAACTCAAGCGCGATAAAACCACCACCGAGCACAACCATGGACTCTGGTAGTTGCTCGAGGCGCATAATATTTTCGTTGGTGTAGTACTTCACCCCGGACTCAAGGACCTGGCTGGGGATTTGCGGGCGCGCACCAGCGGCGATAATAATCTGATCACCCGTAATAATTTTTTCCTGCTCGCCTTGAGCAGTTTTGATAGTTTTAGGTGCAACGAAGCTAGCGTGGCCGTCGTACACATCAATATTTGGTGTTTCATCGCCACGGCGATAAGCCTCACCGCCACGCGCAATGGGGTCGATGCGCGCATCAAATACGCGGCTAACAATTGAGGGCCAATCAACGCCAAGGAATTTGGACGTGATCCCGTACTTTTCAGAGGTGCGCACAACGTGAGCAATCTCCGATGCGTACACAAACATCTTAGTCGGGATGCAACCGACATTTAAGCAGGTGCCACCGAAGGTGCCCTTTTCAATGATGGCAATCTTCTTGTCATCAAATTCAGGCCCAGGAATCGAGTTGCCTGAACCCGTGCCGATGATAATGAGATCGTAATGTGCCGAAACAGTCATAATCAGGAGAGATTCTTTCTATACCTTATAAATGCGAATATTCATGAAGTCCCGCATGCCCCACAGTGGTGCCTGTGGGGCACACAGCGGTGGTGCGGAGGGGTCGAAAAAAGTGTAATGGAAAGCATGCCTAAGAAAGCAACCGCACATGTACTTGTATGCCCCAACTGGTGTTATGAACACTTGGTGTTAAGCCAATGCGCTGCAACATCTAGCGCATGATTACGCACGGGTTCGGTAGATAAGAAGAGGTCGTGCATGCCGTCAGGAATTTGAATGATTGTGACATCTTGGGCGGTAAAAGGAGCCCACTTCTTAATCTGGTGCACATCCAACACAGTGTCTGACACATGCGATTCTGGGCTATAGGGCTTGGCGAGCCGCGACTTGTCAGAGCACAAGGTGAGCACCGGAACACCACAGTCAAACTCGTGGCGGTGTAAACGCTTCTGGCACTTGACTACAGCACGCATCCAACCGTAGTGCTTCTCGCAGCCACCCAGGGGTTTCATTTCAAGGTCGAAATCCCATTCCCCGTGATGGGACACATGTAACGTGGTGCCGTAGGTACCCAAATTGCCGGCACGCATTACCGTCTTCGGGCGTTTCTTGCCCACAAGATTCACGATGGGTGTCATTGCTTTGACCACCAATGCCGGTGCCATTATATCGAACCACGGGGAATTCAGTACCACAGCGTGGAATTTGCGGTGCAGGGAGGGATTAGTGCGACGAATATAGTCCATCCATTCCACCGCGATCAGGCCACCGGTGGAATGACCCATGAAGATCAGTGAATCGTGCTGGGTGGCAATGAGTTGGGCGATGCGATCGAGGTCGCGGTTGTACAGGTCGATATCGGAAATAAAGTGCCATGTTTGGCCTTCGGTGCGGGATCGCCCGCACTTGCGAAGATCTACTCCGTAGACGGTGTAGCCGTGATCGGCGAAGTATTCGGCAACGTGGCGGTGGAAAAAGTAGTCCGTCATGCCGTGGACATAAATAATGGCTGGCCTTGAGCCATCTTTACTGCTTGGCAGGTGCCGAACGATGGTTGTGCGAATATCAGTTTCCCCATCAGGGTCGGGCCCAAGATCGAGTGAGAGCATTTCAAAATCTTCGCCCAGCATGTCTGGCTGCCAGTCGGCTTCGGACAAGTGAAGAGGGGAGTGCTGATTATTGTGATTCATGAATCACAAGTGTAGCTGTGAATCCGACAGTATAGGAAAACCAAGTAAGTCCTTATATAACCACGTCAGATATAGTTTTGTGGTGAAACTCAAGACGGATAAAGCCGTGCCAACTTCTGCTGGAATCCTTGTGTGTTGTCTATGAATTAGCGGTGGTTTTTCTTATGGAGGTAAAAAGCTTCTCGTTTTTGTGGTGGTGTGGGGATCTTGCATATGTGGTGAGGTGGGGATCTTGCTTATGTGGTGCTGTGGGGATAGTTCGTGCATGCACATGTGAGCTCTGCTGGGGTTGGTGGGCTAATGGTGCCTGAATGCGGCGTTCGGGGTGCGATGGTGGGGGTGCGATGGTGGTGAAAAATTGCATTCTCGGCGTTGAAACTGTCAGGGTTATGAGGATCACGGGTGTAGTTGATTGGGGATGACTATGCAGGGGTGTGTACAGCATTTCAGCCATTTGGGGGTAATGGGCTGGGGTAGTTGACCAGCAGGTTTGTCACAGTGGTGGAATTAATGACAAAGAAGTTCGCCGATTTTAGTACCCCCGATTGAAACAGGCGTACACTCTAACGCTAACGGTGTGATTTGTTCACGCCTTTTTAAAGTTGCCTTTCCACTCAAAGCTACTTGGCTTTAATCGGTACCCCCTCACACGTGAATTGTGCGGATGTCGTTTGGGGCTTTGAGTTTTGGGCGAGAACGTGGAACTTTCTGAAGCCTCGCACGCGGCAATTTCCGTGCCGGTGTGGAGGGAAACAAAGCGGGAAAATAATTTAAGGGAAGTTTGAAATGTCAGATTCCACGACCAACGCGAAAATCGTTTCTGATGAGGTAGATGTAGCCCTCATCGGTGCGGGTGTGATGAGCGCAACCTTGGGTGCAATGCTACGAACCCTAGAGCCAAATTGGTCACAGGTGGTGTTCGAGCGCCTCGACGCACCAGCAGAGGAATCCTCCTCCCCGTGGAACAATGCAGGTACTGGCCACTCGGCACTGTGTGAGCTCAACTACACGCCTGAAGTCAATGGACGCATTGAAATTAGCAAGGCCATCGATGTTAATGAGAAGTTCCAGATATCCCGTCAGTTCTGGGCATATCAGGTAAAGCAGGGGGTTTTGTCGGACCCACGCGAGTTCATTAACCCAGTTCCTCACGTCTCCTTCGGTCAGGGTGAAGATCAGGTTGAGTACCTGCGCAAGCGCTTTAACGCACTGTCGAACCACCCACTGTTCCCCGGGATGGAATTCACGGAGGATCGCGCCCGCTTTGATGAAATGCTTCCACTGATGGGCGAGGGTCGTGCGGCAACAGACAAGGTTGCCATTTCGTGGATCGACAGCGGTACTGACATTAACTACGGTGCACTAACTAAGCAGTTCCTCGCTGACGCGCAGACTGAGGGCACTGAGATTCGTTACGGCCAAGAAGTGGTGAAGATTCGTCGCGACGGCAAGAAGTGGAAGCTGACCGTGAAGAATCGCCACACCGGGGATGTCTCCGTCTTCCGCGCAAACTTCGTCTTCGTCGGTGCAGGTGGCATGGCTTTGCCACTGCTGCAGAAAGCGGGCATTCCTGAGATTCGTGGTTTCGGTGGTTTCCCAGTGTCCGGTCAGTGGCTGCGCTGCACCAACCCAGAAATTGTGGAGCGTCACTCCGCGAAGGTCTATGGTAAGGCATCTGTGGGCGCGCCCCCAATGTCGGTTCCACACCTCGACACCCGCATTATCGACGGCGAAAAGGGTCTGCTGTTTGGCCCATACGCTGGCTGGACCCCGAAGTTCTTAAAGCAGGGCTCCTGGTTCGATCTGCTCAAGTCCGTGAAGGTCACCAACGTTGCTTCCCTGCTCAGCGTTGGCGTCAAGGAGTTGGGTCTGACCAAGTACCTCGTGACCGAGCTGCTGAAGGATCAGAACGCCAAGATGGAATCCTTGCGCGAGTACATGCCCAACGCCAAGGATGAGGACTGGGAGCTTGTGACCGCAGGCCAGCGCGTGCAGGTCATCCGCCCCGTTGTTGGCCCATCCTTCGGCTCCTTGGAGTTCGGTACCACCTTGATTAGCCACAACGATGGTTCCATCGCGGGCCTGCTGGGTGCGTCCCCAGGTGCGTCCATTGCGCCAGCTGCCATGATTGAGGTTCTGGAGCGTTGCTTCGGTGACCACATGGTGGAGTGGGGCGACAAGATCAAGGAAATGATGCCGTCCTACGGCGTGAAGCTTGCTACCGACAAGAAGCTGTTCACCGAAATGTGGGATTACACCCAAGACGTGCTCAAACTGAACTAAAGCGTATACCTGCGGTCATGAAGAATACTGTCCGCATCACGAGTTGATACCCCCGCACCACCGCTTGACGTTAATCTCAGGTTGTGGTTCGGGGGTTTTGCCTCAGCTACCCCCTGTAAAGTGTAGGCCCAGCCACATGGCGCCTACAATGAGGATTTTGCATCCGTTTTCGTGAAAGGTTGTGTTTGTGCGAAACACTCAAACAACGTCATTTCCCTTCTCCGCAGTGGTAGGTCAGGAGCGACTTCAACTGGCTTTGATCCTCACCGCGATCTCCCCGCGCATCAGTGGTGTGGTGATTAGGGGCGAGAAAGGAACCGCGAAAACAACGACAGTGCGTGCTTTTGCCAAGCTGCTGGGCGGTGCTCCTTTGGTGAATCTTCCCATTGGCGCCACAGAAGACCGTGTGGTTGGCGCACTTGACCTTGAAACCGTTTTGACCACCGGCAAAGCCACCTATCGACCGGGGCTTCTTGCCGAAGCTAATGGTGGCGTTTTATATGTGGATGAAGTGAATTTGTTAGCCGATCACCTCGTGGATGCGCTCCTCGATGCGGCAGCAACCGGCAAGGTCACGATTGAACGCGATGGTATTTCCCATTCCGCCGACGCCAATTTCGTATTGGTGGGCACCATGAATCCTGAGGAAGGGGAGTTGCGACCACAGCTGCTCGATCGTTTTGGTTTGTCGGTCGATGTTGCGGCGTCGAAAGATGTGGCGGTTCGTGCGGAGATTATCCGCCGTCGATTAGCGTTCGAAGCTAACCCGCAGCAGTTTAGTGAATCGTGGGTTACACAGGATGAGGAGATTGCGCAGCGTATCTCTCATGCCCAACAGTTGCTGCCGAAGGTTGAGCTCAGCGATACCGCGCTTGAGCGCATAGCCCACGTGTGCGCCGCATTTGAGGTGGATGGTATGCGTGCGGATCTGGTGATCGCACGTACCGCGAGTGCGCATGCAGCATGGCAGCAGCGCAGCACGGTGGAAGATGAAGATATTCGCGTGGCTGCGGAATTGGCGTTGCCGCACCGCAAGCGCCGCAACCCTTTCGATGAGCCGGGTTTGGATGAGCAGCAGCTCGATGAGGTGATGGAGGATGCGCAACAGCAGCACCCTGAACCTGAGAATGAGCCCGCCCCTCAAGAGCCGGAATTCTCAGACTCCCCGCAGCCAGAGCCTGAGAATGAACCTGATGCGGATGGGGAGGTGGGCGGTGCCGATCAAGGCGCCCCCTTTCCAGGTTCGTCAGCTGCGCCGCAGCGGCCGTAACGTACAGGAGGCAGCACCGGGGCGTCGTCAAGCGGCGTATACCCGGGTGGGGTCGGCGGTGCGTGCGAGCACAACGGGGCACGGATTTCACCTTGTGGGCACGCTGCGTGCCGCCGCCGACCGAGGTGCGCGCATTGAGAACGGGTGCGTCAAGTTCCAGCCTGAAGATGTGCGTGGCGCGGTGCGGCGCGGCAAAGAATCGAACCTGATCGTGTTTGTTGTTGATGCCTCCGGATCAATGGCTGCGCGTGATCGCCTGTCCGCAGTCACAGGTGCTGTGCACGCCTTGCTTGGCGACGCCTACCAGCGCCGCGATCGTGTTGCGGTGATCAGCGTGCGGGGCAGCCAGCCGGAGTTGCTGCTGCCGCCCACCTCCTCCATCGACATCGCACACCGGCGACTCAACCAAGTCAAGACTGGGGGACGGACTCCATTGCCCGAAGGGCTGCAGCTTGCCCATGAGGTGATCGAACGCGAACACCGCCGCGAGCCGGGCCGCCGCGCCATCATGGTAGTGCTCTCGGACGGTCGCGCCACCGGCAAATCTGGGGTGCAGCACCTGCGTCAAGTCGCGGACACAATCGCACGTCGCGGACTCACCGCAGCAGTGGTAATCGATTGTGAAAACACCGCGCGCATCAAACTAGGGCTTGCCAAAGAGCTTGCGCACAATCTCGGTGCGCCCTGTGTTGAGGTTGCCGAGCTCAACGCTGATGCGGTGACCGGAATCATCAGCGCATTCTAAAGGGCTGGATTAGACTATGAAAAAACCTGCACAAAGGAGAACACACTGATGCCTCGAGGACAAGTAGATCCAGCCAACATCCCCGACGATGGCCTGACCACAAGAC
The DNA here is from genome assembly GCF_030408755.1 of Corynebacterium felinum. Taxonomy (NCBI): domain Bacteria; kingdom Bacillati; phylum Actinomycetota; class Actinomycetes; order Mycobacteriales; family Corynebacteriaceae; genus Corynebacterium; species Corynebacterium felinum. The sequence continues at coordinate 1,882,506 of NZ_CP047209.1, read as the reverse complement.
AGCGTCGCATGCTCCCCATTACCGCCGTGCACACGGGGGAAGGTAAAGGGAAATCTACCGCAGCCTTTGGCATGGGGCTGCGTGCGTGGAACCAAGGGATGAATATTGGAGTGTTCCAGTTCGTGAAATCCGCGAAATGGAAAGTGGGCGAAGAAGCCGTTTTTAAACGCCTGAATCAGTTACACGAATTAACCGGCGAAGGTGGAGCTGTGGAATGGCACAAAATGGGGGAGGGCTGGTCCTGGTCGAAGAAAGCGGGAACGGAGGAAGATCACGCCCGCGATGCCGCTGAAGGCTGGCAGGAAATCAAACGCCGCATCAATGCGCAAGCACACGACATGTATATCCTTGACGAATTCACCTACCCCATTAAGTGGGGATGGATCGATGTGGACGATGTTGTCGACACTTTGAAAAACCGACCCGGCAAACAGCACATTGTGATGACAGGGCGCGACGCTGACCCCAAGCTTATCGAGGTCACAGACCTTGTCACTGAAATGACCAAGATTAAGCACCCCATGGATGCAGGCCGCAAAGGCCAAAAGGGTATTGAATGGTAACCACCACCGCTTAATGGGGTCGATTTTCATCTTTCCTCAAGGGGCTGGGCACACCGTAGTGTAGTTTCTATGACTTCCTCGCCCACCCCCGCTACACCGGGCTTGTGCATTGCTGCTACCGCATCTGGCACTGGTAAAACCACCATCGCCACGGGGCTCATCGCAGCTTTAGCTCGGCGCATGAACGTTGCCCCCTTTAAAGTTGGCCCCGACTATATTGACCCCGGTTACCACACATTAGCCGCTGGTCGGGTGGGGCGAAATCTCGATTCTGTGATGTGCGGCCCCGACCTGATCGGCCCGCTTTATGCCCACGGCTCCCGCGGGGCCGATATCGCGGTGGTTGAGGGTGTCATGGGGCTTTTCGACGGCCGCATTTCCGACGGTGCCGGCTCGACCGCCGATATCGCCCAGCAACTCGGGCTACCAGTCATCCTCGTGGTGGATGTGCGCGGCATGAGCCAATCAGCAGGCGCACTTGTTAAGGGATTTGCCACCGCCCGCGAAGGAGTGCGGGTAGCCGGTGCGATCATCAATATGGTGGGCACTGCGCGCCATGAACAAGTGTGCCGCGAAGCCATCGAAGCTGAAGGAATTCCCGTGGTGGGAGCGATTCCACGTCAAGATAAGGTGGAAGTCCCTTCCCGTCACCTCGGATTGATCACGGCAGCAGAACGCGGTGCCCAAGCAGTCGAAGCAGTTGCCATGATGGCAGATCTCATTGAACGCCACATCGATATGGACATGGTGTGCGCGCTCGCACGCTGCAGCTACACGGGGCCTGAGTGGGACCCGAAGCAGCAACTGCACCGTGTGGAGGGAAATCCCACCGTTGCCATTGCCGGTGGCCCAGCCTTTAGCTTCGCGTACGCTGAGCACCAAGAACTCCTCGAAGCAGCAGGAGCGAAGGTGCTTCGCTTCGATCCGCTACGCGACCCATTCCCTGCCTGCGATGGTCTGATCATCCCTGGTGGTTTCCCAGAAGAGCATGTGGAAAAGCTTTCGGCGCGTGCCGATCTGCGCGAAGCGATCACAGCACACGTTAGTGCGGGCAAGCCAATTCATGGCGAATGCGCTGGATTATTGTGGCTTCTGTCCAGCCTCGATGCACACCCTATGCTCGGAATCATCGGCACTCATGCCGCGATGGGGCGCAGGCTGACCTTGGGGTATCGCGAGGCGGTGGCGTTAACCGATAGCGTGTTATACCGCGTGGGCGAACGCATCACAGGGCATGAATTCCACCACACAGCGCTCACGGAAGAAACCGTTAATGGTTTTGATACTGCATGGGGTTGGCGGGGCTGGGATGGGGCAAAGAAGCTCGAAGGCTTTGTTTCCCCCACGGTTCACGCCTCTTACCTTCATATTCACCCTGCTGCAGCACCGCATGCTATTGAACGTTTCGTTCGCGCGTGTGTCGGTGATCGTGCCGTGCTGGCTTAAAGCCGGTTTTACGCACACGCGCAGCAAAGAAGACTGGAGATAAGCAGAAGGTTGGGGTTGAGTTGAAGAACTGTGGGGAGGGGGTACCCCCCTCCCCAGAAATTGTGAACCTATTAATGTCTATGGATTAATTCAAAAATAATAGTTAGAGTTTCAGCGACGCAGGCAAAAATTGACCTGCGATTTTACAGGTAGCAGTCGCTCTATCTCTAACTCATACGTATCCCTTGCCTCGGGCACGGGCCTGCCGTAGAAGTTTAAGTCCCACAGAAAGTGCGATGCGGCCCGAACTCTTCGGGAGTAGGTTGCTCAAACTCCACCCAGTTCGGGTTGCGCTGGTAGGGATTGCATACGACTTTAATCAGCTGGTCTAACAGATCGCGGTCCTGATGCCGAACATACTGCTCCAAAGCATGTTCAACCATGTGATTGCGCGGAATATACACGGGGTTGATTCCACGCATAAGTTCCTTATTGGGGTTAAGGCTTTCCCAGCGTAGGCGCCAGGCATCGAATTCTAAAGCGAAAGCACCGGCGTTGACCTCCTTATTCTCGCTGAGTGCACGCATCGATGTGGTGATATCCAACTGGGAGTGGTGTAAAAATGCGATCCAATCAGAAGATACTTCAGCAGATAGTGCTGGATCGGCGTGGCTGATCCCCAATGCCTGTGCAAGCTCATCCATCCACACGTCATGGTAGTTGGCACCAAAATTATTCATTTCTTTTTGTGCAAATTCCATACCAATCAAGGGCAGGAGGCATTCGGCCAAACGGGCTAGATTCCAGCCTACAATCGCAGGCTGGTTCCCAAACTGATAGCGACCTTGAGTATCAATGGAAGAAAACACCGCCTGCGGATTATATGTATCGGTGAAAGCGCAGGGGCCGAAATCAATCGTTTCCCCCGAAATCGTGGTGTTATCCGTGTTCATCACACCGTGGACAAACCCGAAGCGCATCCACTGCGCCACAGTTCGCATCTGCGCGCGCACCACCGCCTGGAAAAACTCCTGATAGTTCAACCCTGGGTAGTGGCGTGCAATTGCGTAGTCGCACAAGGCACGGACGTTGTCCTCGCCTTGGCGGGCAGCGAATTGGAAGGTGCCTACCCTGATGTGACTCGCAGCTGTGCGCACCAAGACAGCACCGTTTTCAGGAAGTTGCCGCTGAATTTTCTCACCGGTGGAATACACCGCAAGTGCCCTGGTGGTCGGTATCTGAAGATGGTGCAATGCTAAAGAATAAATCACTTCACGCCACATCGGTGCCAGCGGGGCTTTCCCATCCCCGCCACGGGAAAAGGGGGTGCGGCCTGACCCCTTGAGGTGGACGTCGATGAGCGTGCCGTCTGTGTGTGTCACCTCAGCGGCAAGCAGCGCGCGGCCGTCGCCAAGCATTGGCAAAAACTGGCCAAACTGATGCCCCGAATACGCCATCGCCCAGCCGGGTTGGGAAAGAAAATCAGCAACCTGTCCAGGAGTCAACCGAAGGTCGGATGCTACATCTGTTGCGAAAAACTCTTCCCGCAGCTCAGGAAACTGCGCTGGGCTCCAGTGCTGACACAAAAATGGAAGGTGCGTTGCAAACTCTGACTCTCGCTTCATTACTTCACTGTAGCTGTGACTATGCTTAAACACCATGACTGACAGCTTTGACGCACCGGCAACCCCCGTCGCCCTCGTTGGCGGTGGCCCCGGCGCCTGGGACCTCATCACACTGCGCGGCCTCAACCGGCTCAAAGACGCCGACGTGATCCTTGCCGACCACCTTGGCCCCACACCCGAACTCGATCGACTCTGCGACCTGCACACTAAAGAAGTCATCGACGTGTCAAAGCTGCCCTACGGCAAACAAGTTGCTCAAGAAAAGATCAACGAACTGCTGCTCGCTCATGCCCAAGCGGGTAAAAAGGTTGTGCGGCTCAAAGGCGGCGACCCCTATGTTTTCGGCCGCGGCTTCGAGGAGCTTCAATACCTCGCCGAACACGGTATCCCCGCCGAGGTTATTCCGGGTGTGACCAGCGCAATTTCGGTTCCCGCGCTTGCTGGGATTCCGGTTACGCAGCGTGGTGTCGTCCACAACTTCACCATTATTTCCGGGCATCTTCCCCCTGATCATCCCCACAGCTTGAATAATTGGCCAGCACTTGCCCGCACTGGTGGAACACTGGCAGTGATCATGGGTGTGAAAAATGCGCGTGCGATCACTCTCGCGCTTATCGACGCCGGACTTGCTGCACACACACCTGCCGCCGTGATCCAGGAAGGCAGCACCGAGACTCAGCGCACGTTCCCAGCGACGCTGGAAACGCTTGCTGATGTGATGGACGCCAACAGCATTCAACCCCCTGCTGTGTATATCATCGGGGAAGTTGCTGCGTTTTGCACCAGCTAAATGATGAAAAACACGCGCCTTGAGCACTCAGCTAAGGCGCGTTGCATTTTTCGTGCACCAGGTTGCGATGGTGCTCACTCTCGTAGGCTGTGCACACCTAGGGGGTGACAACGAGCGTGAGTTCACGGGTTCCGTTGTGTTCAATCACTAGACCCGCCTGCGTTGCAATGGTGCAGAGATCGTCAATCGTGTGTGCTTCCACAGGTGATTCGGCAAGTACACGGGCTAGGATGCCCTTGTAGTGCTTATTAAAGTGGCTGACTACCTTTCGGCTACCGTCTGGCTGAACGGATTCCACGCGAATAGTCACAGCATCGGCAATCTTGCCCAATTGCTGGTAGGTGCCAGAACGCATGTCGATAATCAAACCCTCATAGGCGCTCAGCGCCTCCGTGATCGCTTTGCCCCAACGCTTCTTCATCGTCGGAGCAGTAGCGGTGGAGTTGTGTTCCGGCAGCTTTGTGCCACCCGAGAGTCGATAATGAGGGATGAGATCGGTGGCCATCACAATCCCGAACAGCGCGTCGCCCACAGCAAGACGTGACCACGCATCGCGCGATAAAGAGTGCGCATCGAGGGCGTCGTAAAGCACCCCTGTAAAACGCAGAATCGCAGGCATTGTGGGGGAAGAAAAAAGTGCACGATTCGACTCAGCCTCTGCGCGCAACTTCTCCGAAATCCCAAGAACGTCAAGTGCCTGATCCACATCGAGCGCGGCAAGATCTGCAGCGATGCTGCGCCGGACTGGGTTAAGCGATGGGAAGCTTAACGTGTCAAAATCGAGCGGGGCTTCTAAGCCGCCATGTGCTTTCGTTTCGGAAGGGGGGAGGATGATCAACATAACGTACAACTTACAACGCACAGAGCACACACCACGAAAATAATGAATCACTTAACTGCGACTGATAATTCAGGGGCTGGCGGGAACTGGACTAGGCTAGTGAAGAACGTGACGAACAAGATGCGTCACAAGCAAAAACTTCTAAGTGGGGATTCTTAGTACTCGTGGGTACAACGCAAACAGAACAATCAAGGCGCATGAAACAGCCAGATGGCTTGATTCAACGCCGCGCACACAAACACACGCTCAGCACGCGCAGAACCAGTGCCGCAATCGCCGATCACATGCTGGCAGTGCGCCCGAAACCAGCCATCATGCATGCACAACCCGCATCAATGATGAATAAAGGCCTGCCGAAGATCGCCCAACATGTGTACTGTATGGCAAGGCGACCACGCACCAGATGCGGGTTTCCACTGTGCGTTGAATCTGTTGGTGCTAACCAGTTAAGGAGCGTTGCGTGAATAACCCCACGACCGTACAAGCAGATTTGGTCACACCTGTGCAGGTGGACACAGCAGAAACTGCGGCGGTAGCAACGCGTGAGCATCCAGCCGGAAACCAGGGGGCGCAGTCGCAGGTAGTCACACCGAAGCGGTATCGGATTCGACGAGTCCCCGCGATCGATGGGTTGCGTGGTCTTGCCGTGCTCGTGGTGGTGCTGTACCACTATTTTGGCGATTTCGCCCCCGGCGGATTCCTCGGTGTGGACATGTTCTTCGTGTTGTCCGGCTTTCTTATTACCTCCTTGCTGATCCGCGAGCACAGCGTCTTTGGTCGGGTCAACCTCAAACAATTCTGGGTTCGGCGCATCAGACGCATCCTGCCCGCCGCAGTGGTCGTGCTTGTTATAGGTACCGCGGTTTCTGGGCTCGTCGGTGGTGATCCCAGTGTGAAACTGGGCAGCCAGTTCTTTGGCACCTTATTTTTTGCCAACAACTGGGTCCAGATTGCTGGCAGTCAAAGTTACTTTGCTGATTCCGGGGTGCAAATTTTTGCCCACTATTGGTCGCTTGCCGTTGAGGAGCAGTTTTATGTGCTCTGGCCATTGATTTTTGTGGTTGTTGCGTGGGCGGCACGGGGAATTAACGCAGCGCTGAAGCTCGTCGTGCTGTTTGTCGGCGCGGGGTCGTTTGCAGCAATGCTGTGGATGTATGATCCGGCAGCTGATCCCACGCGCGTGTACTACGGCACTGATACGCACTCCTTTGGTCTGCTCATTGGTGTATCTGTGGCATTGTGGCTGACCACTACTGATCAGGATGAGCATGCTGATTCTTGGCCGGCGAAGTCGTCGGTTTTTTCCCGTCTCACCCCAACCTTGGGTGTGGTCGCACTGCTGGGCTTGTTGGTGATGGTGGGCTTCGTCCCCGACACCGCAGTATTTACCTACCGTGGCGGGTTGCTGTTGGCTTCCTTCTTGACCGCGGCGTTGTTGGTGACTGTTGTGCGCGAAGTCGGCCCAGCGCATTCCATCATGTCGGCTGCTGCTTTGCGGTGGATTGGTGAGCGTTCATTTTCCCTGTATCTGTGGCACTGGCCCGTGTTTGTTGTGTGTGCACAGTTGGTGCATCGTTGGCAGTGGGGCTGGGACGGGTGGCTGATTGGCGCTGTGTCCTGCGTGATCAGCTTTCCGCTCGCGCATCTCAGCTACATGTGGGTGGAGACACCCGTGCGCAGGCGCGGGTATGCGTCCGTGTGGCGTTCGCTTCCGCAGGCTCGTCGTAAGTTGCTGGGCATGGTGATGATCGTTGCGCTTGTGTTGGCGTCGGTGGCGATGCTGCGCTCACCGAAGCAGACGCAGCTTGAGAAGGAGCTCGAAGCGATCGCTGCGGCACGGAAGCTTCCGCCGATTACGGCCATTCCCGCCGCTGACTCTGATGATGTGGCAACGGCGAAGAATGGTCCGCAGCTGTTGCCGAAGGGTTCGCAGATTACTGCGATCGGTGATTCGGTGATGTTAGGTTCCAAGCCTGCGCTGGAAAAGCAGTTTGACGGCATTTACGTGGATGCGGCGGTGTCACGCAACTTGCTTGCGGCACCGCAGATTCTGCAGCAGCTTAACGACGCCGGGGTTCTCGACCCGTTCGTCGTTTTGGGTTTCGGGACTAACGCAGAGCTGAGCTTGTCGGCCTTGGAAACATCCATGAACATTATTGGTACTAAACGTGTGGTGGTGCTCATCATGCCGTTTGGCGATCGTTCGTGGATTCCTGGTTCGCATAAAAACATTAGAGAGGCTGTTAAGAAGTACCCGAACGTGTATGTGGCAAACTGGTGCGCTTTCGCGTCGAAGGATTCATCAATTCTGCATTCAGATCTGATTCACCCGAATGAGAAGGGCGTGAATAAGTATGCTGAGAGTATCCAATTGGCGCTCAAGCAGTGGGCTAATCACCGCAAGACGCCTATTGAAGGGTGTGTTTCTTAAATCGGGAGAATCAGGTGAGTGGTGTTGGTTCGGGTTGAAATCGCAGTCCAAGATCCTGTGGGGGCGCGTATCGCTGCGGATGCCGGCGCTGATCGTGTGGAGTTGTGTGCGGCTCTAGCGGCTACAGGTGGGTTAACGCCGTCGTTAAGCGTGGTGTCTGCCTGTGCGCGGGTGATCGAGTCGCATGTACTGGTGCGGCTGCGTCCCGGGGGTTTTGTGTACTCGGAGGAAGAGATTTCTTTGATGTGCGCGGATATTCGTTCCGTGGTTGCTGCGGGTGCTGCGGGGGTTGTTGTGGGCGCTGCCACCCGCGATGGAAAGCTGGATGAGGTAGCCCTCGCGCAGCTTATCGACGCCGCCCATGGGGTCGATGTGACCGTGCACCGTGTGTTTGACACAGTGGAGGATCAATTCTTCGCCCTAGACACCTGCGCACGCCTTGGAGTCAGGCGCGTGTTGACATCTGCTGGTGGAGCATGTGCAGCCGATGAAGCTGCGGGTTTGACAGCTTTAGTGCGCCACGCGAGTGGGGTGGAAATCATGGCTGGTGGGGGCGTGAACCCACATAATGTGGATCACGTGAAAGGCATTGGGCTTGCTGCCGTGCACGGGTCTTGTTCGACCTTTATCGATTGTGGTCCAACTGGTCCTGGTGGGAAGTCGCGTGATCAAGCCGTGAACACCGCTGATGCGGTTCAAATAACCCACCCGGGTGCTGTTGCTGCGTTGGTTGCGAAAGTTCGTGCGTGGGGTTAAAGCTACTGAAACTTATCTCTTTAGTGTCGATCTACGAGGCCACCGAACCTGCCGTGGGTGGGATTGGGTTGGCCGAGAAGGCGGCGTCGTAAAGCAAGCATGTGTGGCCTGATTGTTTGGTGCGGGTGTGCGCAGATGTGCGAAGCGGATAGGTGGGGTTGTTGCTGCTAAACTAACCAACCATGATTACTCGTCTTTCCTCATTGTTCCTGCGCACTTTGCGCGAGGACCCAGCTGATGCTGAAGTACCAAGCCACAAGTTGCTCGTGCGAGCAGGCTATATTCGCCGCGCCGCACCAGGTGTGTACACGTGGCTGCCGCTAGGCTTGCGTACTCTGCGCAAGATTGAGGGCGTGGTTCGGGAGGAAATGAACGCAATTGGTGCCCAGGAGCTGCTGTTTCCTGCGCTTCTTCCTCGTGATCCTTACGAGCAGACCAACCGTTGGACCGAGTACGGCGATTCCCTGTTCCGCTTAAAGGATCGCAAGGGTGCCGATATGCTGTTGGGCCCCACCCACGAGGAAATGTTCACGGCTCAGGTGAAGGATCTCTATTCTTCGTACAAGGATTTCCCTGTCACCTTGTATCAGATCCAAACTAAGTACCGTGATGAGGAGCGCCCCCGCGCCGGTATTTTGCGTGGTCGGGAGTTTGTGATGAAGGATTCCTACTCCTTTGACATGACCGACGAAGGCTTGGATGCCTCTTATGCGGCGCACCGCCAGGCTTATCAGGCAATTTTTGATCGTTTGGGTGTGGAGTACGCCATTTGCAAGGCAACGTCGGGTGCCATGGGCGGATCGGCTTCGGAGGAGTTCTTGGCAGTATCTCCCAATGGTGAAGACACCTTTGTTCGTGCCACCGAAGGTGACTACGCAGCCAACGTTGAAGCTGTGGTGACTCAGCCTGCTGTTGAGCGCCCCATCGAAGGCCAGCCTGAGGCGGTTGTGCATGACACCCCGCAGGCAGAAACCATTGAAGCTTTGGTCGAGTGGGCTAATACTGCCGGTATTGAGGTTGAAGGCCGTGCGGTTACCGCTGCCGATACCCTCAAGTGCTTGGTGGTTAAGGTGCGCACCCCAGGCTCCGATGAATGGGAGCTGACCGGTATCGTTCTTCCTGGTGATCGCGAAGTCGACGAAAAGCGCCTTGAGGCTGCTTTTGAGCCCGCTGAGGTTGTAATGGCTTCGGAGGAAGATTTTGCCAAGAACCCATTCTTGGTCAAGGGTTATGTTGGTCCGAAGTCCCTGATCGCCAATGGTGTGAAGGTTCTGGCTGATCCTCGTGTTGTTTCCGGTACCTCGTGGATTACTGGTGCGGACGAAAACCAGAAGCATGTGGTGGGCATGGTTGCCGGCCGCGATTTCGTGGTCGATGGTTTCGTTGAGGCCGCTGAGATTCGTGAAGGCGATCCTGCTCCTGAGGGCCAGGGTGTGTTGACCCTTGCCCGCGGCATTGAGATTGGCCATATTTTCCAGCTGGGTCGTAAGTACACTGAGGCTTTCGATGTGCAGATCCTGGATGAGAATGGCAAGCGTGCGATCCCCACGATGGGTTCGTATGGTATTGGTGTGTCTCGTTTGATGGCTGTGCTTGCTGAGCAGCGCCATGATGAGAAGGGTTTGAACTGGCCAATGGAGGTCGCCCCATTCCAGGTGCATGTGGTTGTGGCCAATAAGGATGCTGCGGCGCTGACCGCTGGCGAGGATATTGCTGCGAAGTTGGATGCTGCTGGCGTTGAGGTGCTCTTTGATGATCGCGCAAAGGTAAGCCCTGGTGTGAAGTTTAAGGATGCTGAGCTGTTGGGCATGCCTTTGACGGTTGTTCTGGGTCGTTCTTTCGCTGATGGGATTGTTGAGCTTCGTGTTCGCGGCGGTGAAACCACCGAGGTTGCGGCTGAGGCGATTGTTTCTACTGTTTACGATGCCATTAAGGCTTAAGTATTTCTTTAAGCCTGATTCACGATTTCAGCCGTGAAATGACAAAGCCACCGGTCTTCTTGTGAAGGAAGAATTCCGGTGGCTTTGTGCTGTCGTGAGCACTATGACTGGCTACCGCGCTGCTTGGGTGAAAATGTGGTGCTCGTGTTATTCGGTGGAAAGATATCCGGTGATCACCAGTGCGGCGGTGCGCCATTGCGGTGTTGTGGCCTGTGCTGCGGTGTTTTTCCAGAACTGTGCGTTATTGTCGGTGAGTTCTTTCACCGTGGCACGTGCTGATTCAGCGTTTGTTGGCTGGGTGGAGGTTTTCAGATCATAGCCTGGTGCGGCAGTGGGGGCGTAGGCATCTTTTTCCAACAGTTGCTCTAAGGTGTCAATTACTTTTTGGTGTGATTCAATGAGCTTTTCGGTGCGTGCCTGTGTTTCACTATCGGTGAAAGCCATGGTGACGCCGAGGGCATAGATGTGGGCGTATTCTTCGGCTAATGCGGCTTCTGCGCCGCGAATATCATCAGCGCCAGGCGCAGTTACGGTGGGGGTGGGTGCTGGGGTTTTTTCGGTATGTGTGGTGGTGAAGGCAGTGGGAATGGTTAAAGCTTCGAAGTTGAAGGTGTTCTTGTTATCGAAAGTGGCGATCACCTCCTGAAGTGGGTATTTCAAGAATTGCTCGATGATAATCGGCATGGATTCTTGGGGGATTTCGGCAAGAACTGCGAGAATGCCTTCCGCGCCAGGTGCGAGGGGTTCGGGCGCAGGTGTTTTGGGAGTGGGGAAGTTGCCGTGTGCATCCGCCTTGCAGCTGTCGGGGGTTTTTCCGTCGTGCGTGTGCCCGCATAGTCGGGTGATTTCTGCGGCAAGTTGCTGCTTATTGTCGCCTTCAGCACTGTGGTGCAGGCGCAGGAGTGCGCTGTTCGGAGTGGGGTTTGCGCAGCTGGCGAGGGTTAATGCGAGTGCGGGTACTGCAATGAGTGCGAGTGCGCGGTGTGCAAGGGTCAGGCGGGGCAAAGTGCGGTTCATTCGGTTTATTGTACTAGCATGGCGGTCATGGCTTTCCCTAGTGTTGAAACGTTGACTGATCTTGTTCGCCCTCTTGCTGCTGGTTTTGGCATGGATGTTGAGGGGGTGAAGATCTCCCGTGCGGGGAAGAAGTCTGTTGTGGCGATTGCGCTTGATTCGGATCAGCGTCCTACTTCCGATCAGCTTGAGGTGATCACAAATGAGATTTCTTCGCTTTTCGACGCCGAGGAAGAAGCCGGAAATCTCCAGTTTGGTCCCGGCTATACGTTGGAGGTGGGCACCCCTGGTGTGGATGCGCCTTTGACTTTGCCGCGCCATTGGCGCCGGAATCGGGGTCGTTTGGTGGTGTTGGCGGTAGATGGTGCCAAGGAAGTTGTGCGCATTGGTGCGTTGAGTGAGGATGAAACTTCTGTGATTGCTATCGCACGTGAGGGCAAAACTGCTCGTGCGCGGGCGATCCGATTGGCGGATTACCCTCAGGCAGTGGTAGAAATTGAGTTCGCAAAACCTGCGGCTGACGAATTGGAGTTGGCTGCGCTTGATTTCGATGCGGCTCTTGACGTTTAGGCAAACTCAAGTAGGCTGTGCGTTGTAGATTTTGCGGTTTCATCAGCACGTGTGTGTTTGGTGTTTGATAGTGCTTAACCCACCTTTTAGGAAGGAATATTCCACAAGTGAATATCGATGTACATGCTCTTAGGGCCATTGAAGCTGAGAAGGGAATTCCCGTTCGCGAGTTGGTGGAAACCATTGCGAATGCTTTGATGTTCGCCTACCGCGAATACAAGGCTGTTCCGGCGGATTCCACTCAGAAGACTAGGGTCGATATCGATGTTCACACCGGTTCCGTCGCCGTGATCGTTTCTGATCTGGATGAGAACGGTGAGGTGGAGTCTGAGTACGACGATACCCCAATGAACTTTGACCGCATTGGTGCTGCTGCTGTGCGTGATGCGATTGTGCGTCGTTTGCGTGAGGCAGAAACCCGCCAAGCGTATGATGCATATTCTGAGTATGAGGGCCGTGTTGTCAGCGGTATTGTTCAGGCTGATGCGATGGCTAATGAGCGTGGCATTATCGTGGTTCATTTGGGTACTGAGGCTGATGGCCAGGACGGTATCTTGTTGCCTGCGGAGCAGATCCCAGGTGAGAAGCTTAAGCACGGTGATCGTGTCAAGAGCTACGTTGTGGGCGTGGCGCATAATCAGCGTTCCTTGAATATCAACTTGTCGCGTACTCACCCTGAGCTGGTTCGCCGCCTGTTTGAGCTGGAAGTTCCTGAGGTTGCTGACGGCAGTGTGCAGATTGTGTCTATTGCCCGTGAGGCTGGACACCGCTCCAAGGTTGCGGTGAAGGCAACTGTGAAGGGCTTGAACGCGAAGGGTGCTTGTATTGGTCCTCGTGGTCAGCGCGTGAGCAATATTATGAAGGAACTCGGTGGTGAGAAGATTGACATCATCGATTTTTCTGAAGATCCAGCCACCTATGTGGGTAACGCGTTGGCCCCATCGAAGGTTGTTAACGTTGAGGTCACTGATCTTGAGGCGCAGACCGCTCGGGTGACCGTGCCGGACTACCAGCTGTCTTTGGCTATTGGTAAGGAAGGCCAGAACGCTCGTCTTGCAGCACGTTTGACTGGTTGGAAGATCGATATCCGCTCGGACGCTTCCTAAAGCAGAGAGCTTCTTAATGCAGTGAGTTTCCTTGAGGTTTCTTGCCTCCTGCTGGAAACCTGCGAAGGCGTAGCCCAGAATTAAAAACGTTGAAGCTGCGTACTCCCTTACCTACATGATTGATGATCGTGTAGGTGAGGGAGTTTTGTGTATGAACAGTCGGGCAGCTTATCGATAAACGCTTAGTAGGGCAATGAGATACAGCTAGTCAGTGCTGATTGACGAGGAGCTGGCACTAGAGATTCTCCCTTGCATCACGAAGCTACTGCCTTGCATCACGGGTGCGGAATTGTAATCATAGCGAGGATCGCTTGACCGAAGGTGCTGATTCGAAGGTGCTGATTCATTGCGCTCAAGGGCAGACAAGAGGGAAAAGAAAATTTCGGTTTTCTCAACAGGAGACTGCATTGTGAAAAGAAGGCTCAGGAGCCGACAAGGTGCTGAAGTGGGCTCGCTATGAAGAGCTAAAGAAAAGCCCTGCACACCGCGACCAAAAGCATACCTATGAATACGTGGGGATTGATTCAAAAATACTGATTCGACTTTCAGCCAACCGGGCAAAAATTGACCTGCGGTTTTGTAGGTAGCACTTGCTCTATGTCGAATTAATATTTCTCTTATATATCCTAAGGCTCCCATTCCTTGACCGAGAACTGTGCCACCAATGCGCACCGAAAAATAGATACGCGCAACGCCATGCGCTTGAGCGATAGTCCAACGTCCGTGCCCAATGGAAGAAATAAAGAGAGTGAAAGGAAAAGAAGGAGGAGAAAAGAGTGAAAGGAAAAGAAGGAGGAAAAAGAGTGAAAGGAAGGGAAACGGAGCGGGAAATTCAAGGGAAAGATCAGAGGGTGGATGGGTGCTAAAGAATGGGTACTGACGATGGTTCGCGCGTAATTCAGTTTGGATGCTGAAGATGGTGTGCACTGGGCGTCGAAGAAAAGTGCGCACGTGCTCTGGGGCAGGGGTAAGGTCGTGTGAGAATGCAGCAACGAGGTGGGGCCGATACGTGTGTGGGGTGTGGAAGAGTGCGTTGACTCAATGCGTGGGGCCGAAATGGTAGCGAACTTAACTTTTCCCCATTCTTCGACTACTATCAGAAAAGGCCTTAGTCTTTTGCGAGCACCGCAGGGTGTGAATCTTTTTCCCAGTACGCATTCAAACTTCAGCTACACCGCTACCTGAGCCCAACAATAGGTACGCCCCAGCACACACTGCTGCGGTAAAGCGTGTGCATAGTGAAGTCGTGAATTGGGGAGTGTGAGATTCACTAAGGTCAAAAGTGATCCTTAACAATGGACACCAGTTTTGGTCAAGCAATGCAACGTCAGGAGTTCAAGATTTTCGTGAAGTCAGCGGTTCATTCGACGTCGAAAAGCGAAAGAACAGCCACCCACGACATCCGAATCCGCACCTGCATCGCAACCCGGCAACAACGAAGCGACAAACAGTTGCTCCGCATCGTCGCCGGGGAGGGAACACCCACCAAACTAATCCCAGACCCCCATCGACGCCTCCCCGGGCGTGGATGCTGGATCACCCCCAGCCTCGAAGCTGTGGAACAAGCAGAAAAGCGCAAAGCCTTCAGCAGAGCGCTTCGGGTATCTGCAGCAGTAGATACCGGTCCAGTACGGAAGTACCTCGCAACACTGCAGGACCTGACAAAGAATGAAGAAAGAGACCGAACACTGATGAGCACACGATGAAGCATCAGCGATGAACGTCATAGCAAACAAGGTAGAAACCTGCATCTGACTTTAACCCTCGCACGCACCGGCGCAGCACAAAGCCGCTTCGAACTACACAGTACTGTGGGCGTTAAAGAACAACGATGCTTTTCTACCGCAACACAAGGAGAAAAGTGCCCGGAAAGCTACGTGTACATGAGTTGGCAAAACAGCTCGGTGTAACAAGCAAGGAACTACTCGCCACCCTGAAAGACAAAGGCGAGTTCGTTAAAACCGCATCTTCCACCATCGAACCACCAGTCGTGAAGAAGATGAAGGAGCACTACGCGTCCCTCGGCATCACCGCTGAAGGCGACGCTGGTAAAGCAACCCCCAAGGCTGAAGCACAAGCACCAGCCGCACCCAAAGCTGCCCCAGAAGCAAAGGCTGCACCCAAGCCCGGTGCGCCAAAGCCAGCAGCGAAACCAGCTGCGCCAAAGCCAGCAGCGGCAAAACCAGCAGCTCCTAAGCCAGCCGCGCCAAAGGCCCCAGAAGCCAAGCCAGCTGCGCCAAAGCCAGCCGCTGCAAAACCAGGCACCCCAGGTGCAAAGCCAGGCGTGACCAAGGCCGCAGAGCCAACCTTCACCCAGCCTGCCGCACAAAGCCCAGCAAAGGCAGCACCAACCCCAGGTGCAATGCCACGCCCACAAGCAAAGCCCGGCCCGAAGCCAGGTGCTCGTGCACCACGCGTAGCAAACAACCCATTCTCCACCGGTTCTTCCAGCTCCGAGCGCCCAGGGCCACGCCCAGGTGGCCGCTCCGGTGGTCGCCCAGGTCAAGGCCAGGGTGGACAAGGTGGCGGCGAGCGTTCGCCACGCCCACCACGCGGCGGTCAGGGGGGACCACGTCAAGACCGTTCCGATCGTTCCCCACGCCCACAGGGTGGCGGCCAGGGCGGTCAAGGTGGTCAGGAGCGTCAAGGTGGTGGACGTCGTCCATCGCCAGCAATGATGCCTAACCACCCATCGCCAGGCGCAATGCCTTCGCGTGCAGGTGCAGCCGGTGGCCGTGGTGGACGCGGTGGATCCGGTGAAGGCCAAGGCGGCGGCTTCAACCGCGGTGGCGCCGGTGGCGGTGGCGGCGCAGGTCGCGGCGGTCGTCGCGGCGGTACCGCTGGTGCATTCGGACGCCCAGGTGGCGCACCACGCAAGGGTCGTAAGTCGAAGCGTCAGAAGCGCAACGAGTACGAAGCAATGCAGGCACCAAATGTTATTGGTGGCGTACGCTTGCCAGACGGCCGTGGCGAAACTGTTCGCCTGGCCCGTGGCGCATCCCTGTCCGACTTCGCAGAGAAGATTGGTGCAGAAGCATCGGCATTGGTGCAGGCACTGTTCAACCTGGGCGAAATGGTCACCGCAACCGCATCCGTTTCCGAAGAAACCTTGATGCTGCTTGGCGACGAAATGAACTACGTCGTTGAGGTTGTTTCCCCAGAAGACGAAGACCGCGAGCTGCTGCAGTCCTTCGACTTGCAGTTCGGTGAAGACGCGGGCACCGAAGCCGATCTGGCTTCCCGCCCACCAGTGGTCACCGTCATGGGTCACGTCGACCACGGTAAGACCCGCCTGCTGGACACCATCCGTAAGGCAAATGTTGGTTCCGGCGAAGCTGGCGGTATTACCCAGGGTATTGGTGCATACCAGGTCAAGGTCAATGTTGCGGATGATTCCCGCAAGATCACCTTCCTGGATACCCCAGGCCACGAAGCCTTCACGGCCATGCGTGCCCGTGGCGCTAAGTCCACCGACATCGCTGTGCTGGTTGTTGCAGCTGACGACGGCGTGATGCCACAGACCATCGAAGCAATCAACCACGCAAAGGCAGCCGATGTGCCAATCGTGGTTGCTGTGAACAAGATCGATAAGCCAGGTGCTTCACCAGAGAAGATTCGTGGCCAGCTCACCGAGTACGGTCTCGTTCCGGAAGAATACGGTGGCGACACCATGTTCGTGGATATCTCCGCAAAGCAGAACATCAACATCGACGGTCTGCTGGAAGCGGTGCTTCTGACCGCAGATGCTTCCTTGGATCTGCGCGCAAACCCAGACATGGATGCTCAAGGTGTTGCTATCGAAGCTCACCTCGACCGTGGCCGTGGCCCAGTGGCAACCGTTATCGTCCAGCGCGGTACGCTGCGCGTGGGTGATTCCATCGTGGTCGGCGACACTTACGGTCGCGTCCGCCGCATGGTTGATGAGTATGGCAACGACGTCGACGAGGCCGGCCCATCCCGCCCAGTCCAGGTTCAGGGTCTTAACGGCGTCCCAGGCGCCGGCGACAACCTGCTGGTTGTGGAAGACGACCGCGTTGCACGTCAGATTGCTAACCAGCGTAACGCCCGCAAGCGTAACGCCTTGGCTGCGAAGACCCGCAAGCGCGTCTCCCTGGAGGATCTGGATGCTGTGTTGAAGGAACACTCCACCCTCAACCTCATCCTCAAGGGCGACAATGCTGGTTCCGTGGAAGCACTGGAAGAGGCGCTGCTCAAGATCGAGGTCGACGACGAGGTTCAGCTGAACATCATCGACCGCGGTGTCGGTGCTGTTACCCAGACCAACGTGTCCTTGGCTGCAGCATCCAACGCTGTGATCATTGCGTTCAATGTGCGCGCCGAAGGCAAGGCTACCGAGGAGGCCAACTCCGAGGGCGTCGATATTCGCTACTACACGATTATTTACCGTGCACTGGAGGAGATCGAAGCAGCTCTGCGCGGCATGCTCAAGCCTGTCTACGAGGAGCGTGAGGTTGGTCGCGCCGAGATCCGTGCACTGTTCAAGGCTTCCGCAATTGGTCTGATCGCTGGTTGTAAGGTGGAAGAGGGCAAGGTTCGCCGTGGCGCGTCTATCCGCCTGGTTCGCGATGGCAATGTTGTGGCTTCTGATGCAACCATTAACTCTCTGCGCCGCGAAAAGGATGACGCGACTGAGGTTACCGCTGGTTACGAGTGCGGTATGGTTCTGTCTTACCCTGACATCCAGGTCGGTGACATCATTGAGGTGTTCGAGCAGGTCGAGGTTCCACGAACCTAATCGGCTTTGCCAACACTGAGGCTGTTCTGCCCCCCCTGCCGAATTGGGTTGGGGCAGAGCAGGCTCATGTTCATGCACAGCCCGGGCTTGTATCCTTCCTTAACTAAGGGGAGGGATGGTGGGTCCGGGCTTTTGCTATCGGCACAGTTGTTCCGGGTAAGGGTTTCGTGCTCGGGCTGTGCTGGCTTTATACTTATTTTTTCGAAGGCGTGGGCGCACAGTGCTTGCTTGTCGACGCCGTGGTCTGTGCCTTCGTGAAACCTCCCTCGTGCTTTGTGCTTCAGGTGCAAGGCATGCGACTGGCCTGTGCGTACGTTGCCTCTTGTGGTGTTGATCGGGATGATTGCAGCACAAACGTAGGTGGTGCGGTATGCCTGTGGTGTGGGGGAGGGTGACTTTATTGAATGTGAAGGAGAATCACAGATGGTTGATAATGCACGTGCTCAGCGTATGGCGAAGCGCATTTTGCATATTGTGGCCAGCGCGATTGAGCGTGAGATCAAAGATCCTCGGCTTGAGTTTGTCACGATCACCGATGCGCGCGTAACCGGTGATCTTCATGATGCAACTGTTTTTTACACTGTGCGTGGCAAGTCCATTTCGGATGAGCCGGACACAGAATCGGCTGCTGAGGGTTTGAATCGTGCGAAAGGTCAGCTGCGCAAGATTGTTGGCGACCAGCTTTCGGTACGTTTCACTCCTACCTTGAGTTTCGAGTTGGATACGGTGCCGGAGACGTCGGCGCGTATGGAGGATTTGTTGGCGCGGGCACGTAAGCGTGACGCTGAGCTTGCTGAGCTGCGTAAGAATGCAACTCCTGCTGGTGATGCGGACCCTTATAAGGAGTAGCTTTGAGCCTGTGATCGGCGATCCGATACATTAGTGTTGGGTACACACTACGTTCCTGTTGTGTGAAAACACATGCGTGATGGTAGATACCACACATTTTCGTGTGGGGTCCGGAGTAGTGTGGTCGGTAGTTGTTTTCATAACCGATGAATGACCGACAAGTTGTCTCGATGAAAGGGTTTAAGGATATGTCTTTTCCTTCCGCTTTGGGTGCGCTTGACGCGCGTGGTCATCAGCGCGTGAGCGGTGAACCTGATTGGGAGGAAGCGACACGTCGCACTCTTGCATCGAGGCGCTTTTGTGTCGTGGGGCATAGGCATCCGGATGCTGATGCAATCGGATCGGTCTGTGCCTTGCTGCATATTTTAGATCAGCTGGGCAAGGACGCGGTGGGCATTATTGGCCAGTCTGAGCCTATTGATCCGGCTCTTTTGACGATCCCTGGGGCGGATCGGATTCAGTTGGCCGACTCTTTGCCTGAGTGCGATGTCATTTTTGTGGTTGATTGTGGTTCTTCTTCCCGCATGGGGTTGGTGG
This sequence comes from Corynebacterium felinum, assembly GCF_030408755.1. NCBI lineage: Bacteria > Bacillati > Actinomycetota > Actinomycetes > Mycobacteriales > Corynebacteriaceae > Corynebacterium > Corynebacterium felinum. The sequence continues at coordinate 1,863,300 of NZ_CP047209.1, read as the reverse complement.
AAGATGCTGTGATGGCCCGTGAGCAGGATGTTATTTTAATTGATCACCACGCCAGTAACTCCGGCTGTAGGGGTATTAATCTGATTGATTATGAGGCGGAGTCGACGACGACGGTGATTTGGCAGTGGTTGGATCATCTTGGGGTGAGTATTGACCAGCCCATGGCGCACGCGTTGTATGTGGGTTTGTTAACTGATACGCATGGTTTCCGGTGGGGGCGGCCGTCGATGCACAGCATGGCTAAAGAGCTTGTCGATACCGGTTTGGATATTCGTACCATTGGGAATCAGATGTTTTCTGGTTTTAGCATCGCGGATTTAAAGGTGATGGGCACTGTTTTGTCGCAGCTTAGTATCGTGCGTTCGCAGTGTCATGATATTGCCGTGGCTGTGGTGGATTATTCCATGGTCAGTCAAGCATCACCGAGTGCGGTGGAAGCATTGGCTGATTATATTAAGGGTGTTCAGGATACTGATTTCGCTGTTGTGATCAAGGAATATGAGCCCGGATTGCACGGTATTAGCTTGCGTTCTGACACGGTGGATGTGTCGCAGCTGGCACGTAATCTTGGGGGCGGGGGACACTTGCGTTCGGCTGGTTTTAAGGTGGTGGCACCGGTCGATGAGATTATTGCGGCTATCATTGAACAAGCTTCGCGTTCGTGCGTGGTGCTCAGAAAAAATCAGGAAACCCCTTTGGTGGTTCATTAATTTCCCCTTGCGTGATGTGTCTTCTTTCAGTACTTATCAAGTGATGTTCACACACGTGGGCCGCATTGAGGTGTGTGCCAAAGTAAAATCGACATGTGTGGAGAAGACCAGTTGGAAAAGTCATCGCAGCACCAGCACAAACATGACCGCGGTGTGCATGAGCATCCCCAGTTGAATGAAGATGCATATCCCTTGCCCACGGCAGCGGGCATTCTTGGGTTAGCACTACCCGCATTGGGTGTTTTGCTGGCCACTCCTGTGTTTTTGCTGTTGGATACGGCGGTGGTCGGCCATGTGGGTGGCGCAGTGATGTTGGCGGCTTTAGCCGCAGGCACCACATTGTATGGGATTGTAACTACCCAGTTGACGTTTCTTTCCTACGGTACGACGGCGCGTTCGGCGCGCTTTTTTGGTCAAGGAAATACAGCGCAGGCGATTGCTGAGGGGGTTCAGGCAACGTGGCTTGCTGTTGGCATTGGCCTGATTTTAGCGCTGTGCATGTTTGTTGGTGCGCCGTGGTTTACGCTGTGGCTCAGTGCTGATGAGCAGGTGTCGGCGTTGGCAACCTCGTGGCTGAGGGTGGCGTGCATGGGTATTCCGCTGGTGTTGATTCAGATGGCTGGTAATGGCTGGCTGCGGGGGATTCAAAATACGAAAGCCCCGCTGGTGTTTACGTTGGCTGGTGTGATTCCGGGTGCGGCGTTGATTCCTGTGTTGGTGATTCGTATGGGCATTGTGGGTTCGGCGTGGGCAACTGTGGCTGGTACTGCGATTGAGGCGTGTTGTTTTCTCACAGCGCTTGTTCGCGCCCAGGGTGCTCATGGCGGTCGTTGGCGGCCGCAACCGAAGGTGATGCGCCAGCAGTTGGTGTTGGGGCGGGATTTGATTGTGCGTTCGTTGTCGTTTCAGATTGCGTTCGTGTCGGCGGCCGCGGTGGCGGGGCGTATGGGTGCGTCGTCGTTGGCTGCACACCAAGTGTTGTTGCAGTTGTGGAACTTTTTGTCGTTGGCCTTAGATTCGTTGGCTATTGCTGCGCAGTCGCTGGTGGGTGCGGCTTTGGGCGCAGGTAGTGTACGTGCGGCGAAGAAGGTGGGGCAGAAGGTTGTGTGGTATTCGGCGCTGTTTTCTGCGGTGTTGGCTGTAGTTTTGGGTGCTGGTTTTCAGGTTATTCCGCGGTTGTTTACTGTTGATGTGTCTGTGTTGTCGGCTTTGGCGGGGCCGTGGTGGCAGTTGGTGGGGATGATTGTTGTTGGTGGTGTGGTGTTTGCGCTTGATGGGGTGTTGTTGGGTGCGGCGGATGCTGCTTTCTTGCGCACGGTGACTGTGTGTGCGGTGTTGTGTGGGTTTTTGCCTGGTGTGTGGCTGGCGCTGGTGTTTGGTACGGGTCTTGTTGGTGTGTGGTGGGGGATTGTGGCTTTCATGGTGATTCGTTTGGCGGGGGTTGTGTTTCGTTTCGGGTCGATGAAGTGGGCGCAGGTAGCACAGTTATAGTGTGTGGCGGAGGGGGGTTAGTGTTGGGGTTAGTGTTGGGGTTTGTGGTGGTGTTGTCTTGGGTGGTTATGGGTGCTGGCGGTTAAACTGAGTGCACGAACTGTAGGCATGTTCAGGTTGCGAGTGAAGGTGGTCAGATATGGTCCAAACGTTGTGGGCTGTTGCTGATTTGCATGCTGCAGTGAAGACGAATCGGTCGATGATTGATCGGATTGTGCCGCGTGATCCGTCGGATTGGTTGATTGTGGCGGGTGATGTTGCGGAGCGTACTGAGCTGGTTATAGAGATTTTGCATACGTTGCGTCGTCGTTTTGCGCAGGTTGTGTGGGTTCCTGGTAATCATGAGTTGTTTTCGCGTTCGACTGATCGGTGTCAGGGGCGGGAGAAGTACGCGGAGTTGGTGGAGTATTGTCGCAAGATTGATGTGTTGACGCCGGAGGACCCGTACCCGGTTTTTCATGGGGTGACGATTGTTCCGCTGTTTACTTTGTATGATTATTCCTTCCGCCCGCAGGGGTTGTCGGTGGAGCAGGCGATCCAGGCTGCCCGCGATAAGGGGATTATGCTCACCGATGAGTATGCGATTGCGCCGTTTGTGGATATTCGTGGGTGGTGTTGGGACCGGCTCGCGTATTCGATTAAGCGCTTGAGTCGGATTGAGGGTCCGACTATTTTGGTCAATCACTGGCCGTTGGTGGTGGAGCCGGTGAATCGCCTGCTGTATCGCGAGATTGGGTTGTGGTGCGGTACGCGCCATACCCGCACCTGGGCGCAGCGTTACGACGCCCAAGCGGTGATTTATGGTCATTTGCACGCGCCCAGTGTGCTTGAGGTTGATGGGGTTAAGCATATCGAGGTGTCGTTGGGTTATCCCCGTGAGTGGCAGGCGGCGGGGCATTTGATGCAGTGGCCGTATCCGGTGATGGAGGTGGATGTTGAGCGTGCTTGAGCATGATCTGTTTCCACCATCGGCGAAGTTTTGTGATGTTGTGGTGGATTCCGGGTCGACAGATTTGACGAATTTTCATGCGTTGCACCCCTTGGAGCGGGCATTGGTGGCGCATGCAGTTGATGTGCGAAAGGCGGAGTTTGGGGATGCGCGTTGGTGTGCCCGCCAAGCGTTGAAGGCGTTGGATCGTGATTCGAAGAACCCGATTTTGCGCGGTGAGCGGGGTATGCCGTTGTGGCCAGCGTCTGTGTCGGGGTCGTTGACGCATACCGATGGTTATCGTGCTGCGGTGGTTGCGCCACGCCTCCTCGTGCGTTCCATGGGGTTGGATGCTGAGGTGGCGCAACCGCTTCCGGATGGTGTAATTGATTCGATTGCACGCGAAAGTGAATTGCCGCAGCTGGAACGGTTGCATTCGGCAGGTGTTACGTGCGCAGATCGGTTACTTTTTTGTGCGAAGGAGGCCACCTATAAGGCGTGGTTCCCGTTGACGCATCGGTGGTTGGGTTTTGAGCAGGCGGAGATTGATGTGCGCGACGACGGCACCTTTGTGTCCTATTTATTGGTGCGTCCGACTCCTGTTCCTTTTATTGAGGGGCGGTGGCGAATCAAGGATGGCTACATTATTGCGGCCACGGCTGTGCACTAAACCAGCACGGTAGATGAGTGCACGCTTTGTAAAAAGCAAAAATTATTGGTGAATGAAATAAGGAATTCGTTATTTGGGTGGTTTTTGCTCAATTTTGGGGGTGTTGGGCCTTTTCCGCTGGTCTAGGGGTCTAAGATGGGAAAGGAAATTTTTTCGATTCCTTTAGTGATAACCACTCGTTTTTCGCTTCCCTAGTGTGTTGTGATGGTTGTGGCGTGTGGTAGGAAAGGCTGATACATTCATGGCAGTTTTGATTACTGGTGGTGCTGGGTTCATTGGTTCCACTATCGCAACCCGTTGCAAGGATCAAGGCATTGAACCAGTGATCGTGGATGATTTGTCCACTGGGCTCAAGCAGTTCACCAATGGCCGTACCTTCTACCAAGGCCAGGTGGGGGATCGGGAATTGCTGAGGAAGATTTTAGCTGAGAATGATATTGAGGCAATCATTCACTGCGCAGCCAAGATTGTGGTTCCAGAATCGACGCAGCAGCCTTTGAGCTACTACGAGAACAATATTTCACAGGGTATCGTTTTGCTGGAAGAAGCAATCGCTGCTGGTGTGAAAGCGTTTGTGTTCTCTTCCTCGGGCTCGATTTATTCTGCTGAGGATGGCTACGAGTTCAATGAGGATACCAAGGTTGATCCTCATAGCCCATACTCGCAAACAAAGGCTGATTTTGAGCGTTTGCTCAAGGCAGTAGCGGCGTCTTCGGATCTGCAGGTTGTGTCGTTGCGCTACTTCAACCCTATTGGTTGTGACCCGCAGTACCGTACTGGTTTGCAGATCGAGCATCCTTCGCATGTTTTGGGCAAGATTTTGGAGAAAGCTGCGGATAAGACAACGTTCACGGTCACTGGTGTTGATTGGCCAACCCGTGACGGTTCGGGTGTGCGCGACTATATTCACGTGTGGGATTTGGCTGCGGCTCACCTAGCGGTGCTGGATAATCTTTCTGATATCCGCGAGGAAGATGGAACATTCAGTGTGATCAATGTGGGTACTGGTGACGGCACCACGGTGCGCGAACTAGTTGATATTGCCAATACTGTGCTTCCAGAACCTATTGAATCCCAGGACGGCCCAGCGCGTCCCGGTGATGTCGTGGGTGGTTTTGCCAACGTGGATAAGTCGAAGCGACTGTTGAAGTGGGAAGCAAAGCTATCGATCCAGCAGGGTGTTGCCGATTCTTTGGAGTGGTCGAAACGACTAGCTTCAGTACTCGCCGACGAAAACTACGCCCCTGATCTAGTTGCGCGTTAAAAAGCCTTCCACAGCATTGTGCCCTTCTTCATTGCTTTATGAGGAAGGGCATTGGTGTTTCTAGCCCGCCATAACAACTGTGAGGTGGGTAATCTTCACCAGCATGGTTGACGATGGCGGATTGGGAAGAAGCCACACGATACGGGGTGGAAAAATCGGCAGGTAGCGTGTGGCAACGGTGGTTACAGTGTGGAGGGGCGGGCAACGAAAACGCTGGCGAGGCGCTTGCCTTGTTCTTTGACTAATGCAATGGCCTGCCCATTGGGGGCGACAGCAGCATGCACACCTGTGAGCTTGCGGGGTTGAAGCCACTGGCCCTTGGCCAAATCGGCGGCTTCAGCTTCGGTGATCTCAAGGGTGGGGTAGCAGCGGATCAAGGATTCGTCGAGCGAAAGGCTCAGCACTGGGTTTTCTTCCAGTGCATCTAATGGCAGGGCATCGTCGAGAGTAAACGGGCCAACCGCTGTGCGACGCAGCTGTGTGAGATGCCCACCCACATTCAGGTGTTCCCCAAGGTCACGGGCAAGGGAACGGATATAGGTGCCGGAGGAGCAATCCACCTCCACATCAATATCAATGAATCCAACCTCGTCTGCTGGGGCGGGAGGAATCTCATCGGAGTACTCAACTGGTACTGCGGTATCGGTGCCACGGCGAATCTCAAGGATCTCAAAGCGCATGATTTCCACTGGGCGGGCGGGGATTACTACATCTTCACCCGCGCGAACACGTTCGTGGGCGCGTTTGCCATTAATTTTGATGGCCGACACCTTTGCGGGACGCTGCATGATCTGCCCCCGAAAGTGTGTGAGTGCGTCGTGGATGGCGGCGTCGTCAAGCTGCGCAAGCACATTCGCATCAGCACAGGATATGCGTGTGCCTTCTTTGTCATCAGTCGTGGTTGCTTGCCCTAAACGGATCGTGGCGGAATACGACTTCGTGGAAGCCACCATGTGCGCAAGAAACTTCGTGCCCCGCTCAAGACCCACAATCAAAACACCTGTTGCCATCGGATCAAGGGTGCCAGCATGGCCGACGCGACGAGTCGAGAATGCGCGGCGCAATTTCCCCACAACATCGTGCGAAGTCATGCCCGCGGGCTTGTCCACAATAACGAGGCCGGAGGAGGAAAGGAGATCTTTGGGGGGAATGGTCATGGCGCCAAGTTTAGAACCACCCTACCCTTTTGACCATTCAGGGCAAGTATCACGTAGTGTTAGCTAGGTGAATATTTGGCGAGGATTCGATGAAATACCATCCGAGTTGCGGGCAAGTGTGGTCACGATCGGTGTTTTTGACGGTATGCACCGCGGACACAAAACACTACTTGACACCGCTGTTGGTCACGGCAAAAAACTAGGAGTACCCACGGTACTGCTCACGTTTGATCCCCATCCGCTGGCGGTTTTGCGCCCCGATCGGATCCCACCAATGCTCGCCACTGTGGCGCAGCGTGCGAAGCTGGCTGAAGCAGAAGGCATTGACCACATGTTGGCAATGAGCTTTAGCGCGGACATGGCGCGACTTAGCCCCGAAGAGTTTTTCACTCAAGTTATTGTCAATTCCTTGCAAGCGAAAGCTGTGGTTGTCGGTTCGAATTTCACCTTCGGGTACAAGGCTGCAGGCACCACCGACACTCTCCAGGAGCTGGGGGAAAAGTACGGGGTTGAGGTGTTCGTCTTAAACTTGTTGGAGGAAGAAGACGAGATTATTTGCTCCACCATGATTCGTGGGCTGCTTGCCCAAGGCGATGTTGCGCGCGCAAACTGGGCGTTGGGGCGCACCTTTAGCGTCAGTGGGGAAGTCGTGCGCGGCGCTGGTCGTGGCGGCAAAGAGCTGGGATTCCCTACCGCGAACTTGTATTTCCCTGATTCCGTGGCGTTGCCGAAAGACGGCGTGTATGCCGGCTGGTTGCGCATTGTCTCGACCGCGCCGGTCGAGGGCGATATGCAGCCGGGTGTGCGCTATCCTGCGGCGATTTCGGTCGGCGATAATCCCACTTTCGGTGATGCCCGCCGAAGTGTTGAAAGTTATGTGATTAATCAGGACGCTGACTTGTACGGGCACACTGTTGAGGTGGAGTTTGTTGATTTCGTGCGTGACATGCTTACTTTCAGTAGCGTTGAGGAATTAGTGGAAACAATTAAGGGTGATGTGCGCACCACGCTTGAGATTGTTCAGCGTGACGACGTCACCTTCAACTCCCAGTAAAAGTAGAGGTGAATATTGTGGTTGATGGAGCAAAGAAAAAGCTCATTTTAGATCTCGATACCGGCATTGATGATGCTTTGGCCTTGGCCTACGCCCTTGGCAGTGAAGAGTTTGAGTTGATTGGTATCACCGCCACCTACGGCAACGTGTTGGTGGAAACTGGTGTGCGCAATGATCTAGCGTTGCTTGAGCTGTTTGGGCGTCCTGATGTTCCAGTGTTTGCGGGTGTGGAGCATGCGCGTGCAAAGGATAGTTTCGAGGTGTTGGAAATCTCGGCGTTCATCCATGGACGTAACGGTATTGGTGAGGTGGAGGTTGCTGAGCCGAAGGCAACTGTGCAGACCAAGAGTGCGGTAGATTTTCTTATCGAGTCCGTAGCCACCTACGGTGAGGATTTGGTGATTGTTCCAACTGGCGCAATGACCAATATTGCTGCGGCTATGGAAAAGGATCCTTCCTTTGCTGCGAATGCGCATATTGTGTTCATGGGTGGCGCACTAACTGTGCCTGGCAATGTCAGCCCTTGGGCGGAGGCGAATATCAACCAGGACCCTGAAGCTGCCGACATGATGGTGCGTGGCTGCGCCGATATTACAATGATTGGCTTGGACGTGACTCTTCAAACGTTGCTGACGTATGAAGAGACGAAGAAGTGGCGTGCTTTGGGCACGAAGGCCGGTGCCTTCTTGGCCGATGCTACTGACTATTACATCAAGGCTTATGACACCACTGCACCTCATTTGGGTGGTTGTGGCCTGCACGACCCGCTGGCAGTAGGTGTTGCTGTTGATCCTTCATTAGTGCAATTGTTGCCGATCAACTTGAAGGTTGACACTGAAGGGGCGACCCGTGGCCGCACCATTGGTGATGAGACTCGCCTGAATGATCCAGTGAAGAATGCCAAGGTTGCTACCGGCGTTGATGTTGAGCGCTTCTTGAAGGAGTTTATGGCGCGCGTGGGCAAGGTTGCTGCTGGGGCGAATGTGTCCGCCTAGGCTTTTTGTGTGCTATAGTTCTTAAGGTTCTTTTACTGCGGTCCGCAGCAGTTTAAGTTTCACCGGTAAATCCCATGCTCTTGTATGGGTGTGGGTTGTCGGTTTTGTTTTATGTGGACTGAAATATATCTGAGGAGTATTCCTATGGCTCTGAACGCTGAGCAGAAGAAGGCAATCCTGGCTGAGTACGGCCTGCACGAGACCGACACCGGTTCTCCTGAGGCTCAGGTTGCTTTGCTGACCAACCGCATCAACACCCTGACCGAGCACCTGAAGTTCCACAAGCACGATCACCACTCTCGTCGTGGTCTGCTGCTTCTGGTTGGTCGTCGTCGTGGCCTGCTGAAGTACCTGGCTGACAACAACATCGATCGTTACCGCGATCTGATTGCTCGCCTGGGTCTGCGCCGCTAATTTTTTAGCAGCTTTGCCTTTTTCATTCAAGGAATAATTCCTTGCGTGTCAAACCCGCCGTGATTGTCGCTCTTTGAGCGATGGCAACGGCGGGTTTTGTTGTGCTCTCTCTACGCCGACGAATACTAATGCCCTAATTTGGGGGTCGGGTCCGGCTGCTTCATAAAGCCAGCGCAGCAGCATGATTGCCTGTACCCAACGAGTCGCAGCCCGTTGATGTGAGCGAAGGTTATGGTGTTTGCGGTGGGTGTGTCGCCAAGCTCTGAAGGTACGTTCAATAGAAATTGTGATAAAAGAGTGACAGAAACGCACGCACGCGGGAGTTCCACTCGTAATTGTTTACTTTTCACAAATCATTCTGGGTAAGAGCCCTGCGCGGTTTCGTTGCGGCATACCCACCAAACCACAGGTCAGCGTTTCCTACGCATTTCGCTGGTGAGAAAACTTCAGTTTAGTTGTCCGATTTATTGGCGAGGTTTGATTCGATTTTGTGCCAGAGTTCGTCGTAGGAGTTAGCGATAAGTATTTCCTTGTCGCATTCCATATCGACACAGATGAGTGCGCCCATGGGGTAGTTGGGGTTTGAGAGGTTCAGCAAAATGGGGGTGTGGATTTCTCCTTCAGCTTGGCCGATGAAGTATCCCCAGGAGGGCATTTCCCAGATGTGCATGAGCTGCATTGCGTAGCCATCAAGATCATAGTCAGTAATTTTTCCGGGTGGTTTCCCATTGCCAAATAGCATATAAAGGCGACAGCCTAACTCATCGTCGTCGCGCATTCGATCAATATCTGGATCAAGAATACCCCCGCCGCATCCGCGGATTATTTCTTGGTATTTTTTGGGCAGTTCGAAGCGGATTCGTGTGTGAATCGCATCAATCCGCGCTTGATCGCAGGGCTGTCCAGTTTTGAGAAAAATCTGATCCCACATGTTAATTCCAAACTATTTAAATGTCCGATTTATTGGCGAGGTTTGATTCGATTTTGTGCCAGAGTTCGTCGAAGGAGTTAGCGATGAGTACTTCCTTGTCGCATTCCATATCGACACAGATGAGTGCGCCCATGGGGTAGTTGGGGTTTGAGAGGTTCAGCAAAATGGGGGTGTGGATTTCTCCTTCAGCTTGGCCGATGAAGTATCCCTAGGAGGGCATTTCCCAGATGTGCATGAGCTGCATTGCGTAGCCATCAAGATCATAGCCAGGATCATCCTCAGCTGGTTTCCCATTGCCAAATAGCATGTCAAGGCAGCAGCCTAATTCACTGTCGTCACGCAATTGATAAACACTCGATTTCAGTACGCCCCCGCCGCAGCCACGGATTATTTCTTGGTATTTTGCGGGGAGTTCGAAGCGGATTCGTGAGTGAATCTCCTCAATTCGTGCTTGATCGCAGGGCTGTCCAGTTTTGAGAAAAATCTGATCCCACATGTTAATTCCAAACTATTTAAATGTCCGATTTATTGGCGAGGTTTGATTCGATTTTGCGCCAGAGTTCCTCGAAGGAGTTAGCGATGAGTACTTCCTTGTCGCATTCCATATCGACACAGATGAGTGCGCCCATGGGGTAGTTGGGGTTTGAAAGGTTCAACAAAATAGGGGTGTGGATTTCTCCTTCGGCTTCACCGATGAAGTATCCCCACGATGGCATTTCCCAGATGTGCATGAGTTGCATTGCGTAGCCATCAAGATCATAGCCAGGATCATCCTCAGCTGGTTTCCCATTGCCAAATAGCATGTCAAGGCAGCAGCCTAATTCACTGTCGTCACGCAATTGATAAACACTCGATTTCAGTACGCCCCCGCCGCAGCCACGGATTATTTCTTGGTATTTTGCGGGGAGTTCGAAGCGGATTCGTGAGTGAATCTCCTCAATTCGTGCTTGATCGCAGGGCTGTCCAGTTTTGAGAAAAATCTGATCCCACATGTTAATTCCAAACTATTTAAATGTCCGATTTATTGGCGAGGTTTGATTCGATTTTGCGCCAGAGTTCCTCGAAGGAGTTAGCGATAAGGACTTCCTTGTCGCATTCCATATCGACACAGATGAGTGCGCCCATGGGGTAGTTGGGGTTTGAAAGGTTCAACAAAATAGGGGTGTGGATTTCTCCTTCGGCTTCACCGATGAAGTATCCCCACGATGGCATTTCCCAAATGTGCATGAGCTGCATTGCATAGCCATCAAGATCATATCCGGGATCATCCTCAGCTGTTTTCCCATTGCCAAATAGCATATAAAGGCGACAGCCTAACTCATCGTCGTCGCGCATTCGATCAATATCTGGATCAAGAATACCCCCGCCGCATCCGCAGATTACTTCTTGGTATTTTTCGGGGAGTTCGAAGCGGATTCGTGTGTGAATCGCATCAATCCGCGCTTGATCGCAGGGCTGTCCAGTTTTGAGAAAAATCTGATCCCACATGTTAATTCCAAACAGTTTAATTGTCCGATTTATTGGCAAGGTTGGATTCGATTTTGTGCCAGAGTTCCTCGAAGGAGTTAGCGATCAGGACTTCCTTGTTGCATTCCATATCGACACAGATGAGTGCGCCCATGGGGTAGTTGGGGTTTGAAAGATTCAGCAGGATGGGGGTGTGGATTTCTCCTTCAGCTTGGCCGATGAAGTATCCCCAGGAAGGCATTTCCCAAATGTGCATTAGCTGCATTGCGTAGCCATCAAGATCATAGTCAGTAATTTTTCCGGGTGGTTTCCCATTGCCGTACAATATACGAAGGCGACAGCCTAATTCATCGTCGTCTCGTAGTTGATCAATACCCCGTCTAAGCATTCCCCCGCCGCATCCGCGGATTACTTCTTGGTATTTTTCGGGCAGTTCGAAGCGGATTCGTGTGTGAATCGCATCAATCCGCGCTTGATCACACGGCTGTCCTTGCTCGAAAAAAAGGTCATTCCACACGTATTAAACCTTCCTTGTATTTATGGTGTACTTTTGCCCCAAATAGCAAAGCCGCCTGTGAGTTTCACTGGGCCATGGAACTTTGTAGGTACAAGTTGCATTCGTCCTTTATCCTGATGATGCTGCCACGTTAATGTATGATTACGAGGATATCTTTCGGTGACGCCCATCTGTTTATCACAGTACCGGTAATGGCTTTCGCGTGTGGTGCCAGCTTTCGTCCAATCCATCACTAGATCAGCGGGCGTGCCAGCTATTCCACGCACAAATTCATCAAAAATAGGAAACCCTCCATAGGTAAATTTAACGGTTTCACCATAGGTTTCATGCAAATTCTTGGGAAGAGCATTGAGGTTTTCTCACCATCGTATTTTGTAGCTGAGGTATAAGACGGCTAAAGCGGTTTTGCGATGCTCTTAATCCATAGCGTGACGCTTCGAAAGTGCTTTGAGCATGGCGTTTGCTCGTTCTGCTGCGGTGTCTCCCCCTGCTACACCACACCCACACAAGGCTTAACGCACCTACTTGGCACAGTCTGTCACAGGAAGAACATGCTCTTTCCTCCTACAACCGCCACATCTACACACCGACCACTCTGATGTAACGGGCTTCCACTTTACTTGCAGCCCCACCCAGACCAACGCGCCTTTATATGATTCGTGTGTCTCGGTGCAGAATTTCGCTTGAAGTTTTCTCCCCACAGCACCTCAGATGCTGCATAAGAACAAACCCATGCTGGGCGAACACACGAAAGCGGGGAGAATCAATGCTGATCCTCCCCGCTTAGTACTTCATTAGTTCAAGCGCTTAGACAAACGGAAAGCAATCACTCCCAGACAACTCAGCAGAAGAGACACACCCAAACAAAGAAGGGTGAAAATACCCTTTCCGCCAGTGAACGGAAGCTCACCCGAAGCAACATTCGCAACCTCAATAATCCACGGCATCTTCCCAGAAGCCGGAATCAAGGAAACCAAACCAGAATCACGGGCTTTATCTGAAAGCTCAATAGTCACATCGCCAGAACCACCAGCATTAGTCGCCAGAACATCAAAACGCCACGGCGACGGAAGCAACGCACTATCCACACCAGACTGGGTCTCCACCAGGAAATAACTACCCGGGCGCAAACGCGTGGCAAACTCATTCGTCGAACCAGTATTAAGCACCGGCACCACAGGATTTCCTGCCATCTTTCCAGTCTCATCAGCGGCATAAATTGCGAACTTCGCTCCCGAGACAACACCGCCTTCAGGGTTTACCTTGCGCACCATCACCACACCATCGGTGCGGTATACACTGTGGAATACCAAGGCACCAGAATTACGCCCATCCAAGACAAAACCCTCATCCGTTAAAGGAATGCGTACAGCACCACCGGTGTGGGCGTCAGGATGCTCCAGCGGTTTATTTGAGTCAGGAACATCAGCCACAGGGTGAACATAATTCAACTCCAAGCGACGATTCTTCTCAACCAAACGCTCCGCAATCGCAGGATCAATAGGGCGAGCATACACCTTGCACGACGAGCCATCGGGAACTTTCGGCGAAATCCAGTTGTCGCCCAAACGAACCTCAAACGAACCCTTCACACCGCGCACACCTTGCTCAGACACAAAGACTTCGGAACCAGGCCAAGGCGAAAGCTCCTGAGCAGGCAACAACATAGGCATCACGCACTCATAGTCATAAACAAAATTCGTGGTGAGCTTAAAAAACTGGTGGTCATCATCGCCCTCAACAAAAGGACTCAACCACAAAAGTCGCTGTTCAACCCAATACGTGGAAGTGAAATCAACAGCCATAGGGCCAGACTTCGGCACCACAACATCAGCAACCAACGAGCCCGTCAGCTGGTGCATCGGCGTGGAATCAGCAGTCACAACCACACGATTCAAACTCTGAACCCAAGGATGATCTTCCTTCGCAGCCATCTCCGGCGGAATAAAACCATCTGTATCCTGGCCAAACACGCAACGAGTACCAACCGGCAAGTCTTTACCATCAGCAGTGGTGACCCGAATCAGCTCAGCAGCATCGGCCACAGTGACCTGATCCTGGTACTTCCTCTTCGTCACAGGGTCAGCGCACGTCCACGCCACAGTGAAGTCCTTCTTCAACAGGTAAGGATTCACCGTATCCTTATGATCGACAAAACGGGCAGACACATTCACCGGAGTACGGGCACGCGTGTAATCATCAATCACCGTGATCTTCTTTGTACGGAAAACACCCGGATCAGGCTCAACAACAAATCGAGCAACGGGAACCTGAGGATCATCCTGATCCGCACCGCGGAATGAGGTGGCTACAGTCGCATCATAAGTAGGGGCATCCTGGCGGGTCACCTGGCAGGAATACCCCACGGGGATAGAAGTGGGGAAATCCACAAAACCAAAACCAGTCTTTGTCACCTGAGTGCGCACCGAAGGATCAGACATCTGCGCCTTCTTATCCGCATGCAGGCCCTCCCAGCCAGGAGGAACACAGGTCATGGTGAATTCGAAGTCATCATTTTCTGCCAGCTCAGGCCCATCGCCTTCTAAAATATGCTCAAGCTTGATGCTCATACGCTCGTATGCGTAGTTATTCCACAGCACCACCGTGCCCTGGAAAAAGTTGCTGTCCAAAGCCTTGCCTTTTTCAATCATGCGCAGTGCTGCGCCATTCGGCACAATCTTAGGCGTTGGCAGGGGCTGCCCATCAGCATCTAATTCAGCAATTGGGTTAGGTTGAGTGCTGAAGGTAGAACAATTCGCCGCATACTCACACTGCTGCTCAGGGCCTTCCCAGCCGGTTGGTCCGTCGGTCAGTGTCCAGTTTGCCTTCCATTGCGCACGCGGCTCCGAAGCACTATCGGGATCTTCAATGATGCGACACGTTGCGCCTAAAGGCAGGCCGGTCACGGCAGCAGATTGCGCGCTATCGTAGCGGCTGATATTCAACTCACCTTGGGTGAGAGACACCCCACCAAGCGTGCACTCATAAGTGAAACGGAACTTTCGGTCGCTAGTGATGGTGTGTACGCCATCACCGCCCACCTTCTTCTTCACATTGAAGGATGCAGACTGTGCGTGATACGTGGACTCCGAGACGACGTCGTAAGGCTTTGCGGGGTGCTGACGCACCTCAATCTGGGTGTGATCGCCCTGCGTTGGGTTCGGGTTCACGCTGGTTGTCCACGCATTATCCGGCCCCTCAGTGTTCAGCAGAAGGGTGGGGGTTTCGGTGACTTCACAGGTGGTGCCAATGGGGGCATCGATTGTGGTGCTTTCGTTGTTTTTCAGCACGGTGGAACCGGAAAGGATGTCGCGTCCGTCGACGCTGCACCGATAGCTGAGGGTGTAGTTCGTATCGTTGATGCCTAGCGCGTTTTCGAGGTCGCGCACGTTGAGGTGCTTGAGCGAATCGGGGACAGCGAGCGTAGCTTTTTTGTGTAGTGTCAGCGGCGTTGTGCTGCGGGTATAGGTGTTGGCAAGGTTGACGATCATGCCGATTCCGTCGGTGGGGAAGGTCATGGTGAAGGTATTGCCTTCGCCACTAAACCCTGCGGCTTTCCACTTGGTGCTGCGCTTAAGCTCGGGTACGTCGGTGATTTCCTCGGTGAAGGTGCACTGCTGTCCGGCAACGGCGCTGAGGTCGGGGCTGGTTGCGGTCCAGCCGCCGGCTTCGTTGATATCGAGGGTGCCGGTGTTGGCACCGCACTGGTAGTGCACGCGTAACGACGTCGGCACGAGGTTTCGTGCATGCTCATCGAGGGCAGTGGTATCGGTTGCCTTGATCACTTTGAGATCACCGGTGGCGGTGCTTAATGTGTTGGTCAAGGTCACGTCGTGGCCATCGGTGGAAGAAACTTCCACGGATTGTGGATTGAACTTAGCAACCATGTCCACGCCTTCAGGTGCTGGAGTGGTTTCTTCAAAGCCACAGTGGGTGCCGAAGGGGAAAGTGCCAACAGTCCAGGTTTCGTTGTCGCGAATATCGTGGGTGAAGACTTCCCAGTCGCGGTTTTTGCTGCGGCATCGAGCAATCACGGTGAATGTCATTTCAGCGACGCGTTGGCGGGTAGCTTCGTCCACGATGCCTGTGGCATCGACATTTTTGCTGAGGCGAATTTCACCCATCTTGGGCTCAAGGTGGTTAATAATGTCCACGTTGTTGTCGTGGGGATCTTCGTTGATGGTAATAGTCTGCTCAGCAGGCTGGGTGATATCTACCTGTGGGTGCGTACTGGGTTGCTCAGTGATGGTACATTTCGAGCCCACGGGGATGCCCTCGATGAGGTTGCGGGAACCGCCGGGCACGTGCAGGCCGGTGTGGCTAAAGCTTTGTTTGTGACCGTCTTGACAGGTGATGTCGAAAAGATAGGGAGTACCTAAACCAAGCTGCGCGGCTTTACCTTCCAGCTTTTTGGACACGCTTAAGCTGGTGGTTTTTCTTGTGTAGGTATTGGTCACGCTTAGATCATGCTTACCTTCGGAAGCTAAACGCACAATGTTGGAGGTACACTGCTTGCCTTTTTCGCCACATAATGTTGATGACCAGCTGGTGGTGAGGTCATAGTTTTCAACTGCGGGATCGCCGTGGCCGTTGGCTAATGCTTTTTCGTTCAAAATGCACTGGGTGCCAACGGGGTAGGGGCCAAGTTCGAGGATTCCCGAACGCATCAAGATGGCGTCGCCAGTAGCTACTTCGTAGAGGGATGGAGCGTTGTGTGCCTCCGGCATTGCCTTAGGGTTGGGTACATAGCGGCAGGAGTAGGTGATGCCGTAGCCAAAGGGGGCTTCGTTGAATGGAAGCTGGTTTTCGGCTGAGAATTCTTTGCTCAAGCGCAACGTTGCCAGTTTTGCGGTGTAGGTATTAACCGCACGAAGAGTGGAGCCGTTGGTGTGGTAGGCGTTGCCGTTCGCGCGAACTTTCACCGTTAGACCATCGGGTGAGACGTCGAGAATATCCAGATTGGTACCGAACCAGTTTACGTCCACGTTAATGCGGTTGCGGTCAAAGGGGCTGAGTTTTTGAGTCACGGTGCACTCGGTGCCGATGGGCAGCGTGCCCAAATCTTCTTTGTTCAGTTCGGTCATTGACTTTAAGCCTTGACGCTCACCTTTAATGGTGCGTTCTGCAGGGTGGGTGCAGGTGAAGGTGAAGTCGTCGGCCTTTGAGTTGAGTTCCTGCTGAAGCTGTGGGGTGCGGATAATGTCAGTTTTTTGCAGTGCCAGTGGAGCAGAAGGTTCGTTATTAAATTCGCAGGACACGATTTCCGTAGCGCTGGCTTGAACTTTGATGCCATTTTTTCCGACGTTGGTGACCGGAAGTATCACTTGTCCTTGCCCCGCGCGAAACGCCTTACATGTGGCAAGGGAACCGTCTGTGTTGGGGACGAGTCGAAAGCCTGGTGCGGTGCGTTGCGTGATGGTGATCTGTACTGAGCCGTTACCGAAGTCTTTGGCAGAAAAATGGGCGCTACCTTGATCGGAGGTGGTCACCGATTGTGGGATTCGTGCTCGTCCTGATGCATCTAGCCCGTAGGTCCAGTCGGGGGCATGGTGGATGACTTTTCCTGTGCCGTCAACAATGTTGTTGACCACGTACATGCAGCCAGTAACCACATTGCGGGCTAGATCATTGGGCAGTTCGGAGTAGTCGCGAACATAAATGGCGTTCTGGCCCCGGCCTGTGATTTTCTCAAGCATGGCGCGTGGGGTTTGAGATTCGCGGCTTCCCCAACCATATTGGTAGCCGCGGAACCAGCCGTTGGAATCATAGATTGGCCAATTCCCCAGTTCGAAGATGGGGCGAGGTGCGTTGGTACTAATATCGTGCCCCACACCTACGGGAATCACTTTGGAGTGGAAGCGGTTTTCGAACTCTTCTTTCGCTGCGATGGCGTCGTAGAGTTCGTTTTTTTCGGTGGAGTTACCTGCCCTGTTGGAACCGTTTTCGGCGAAGGTGGGGGAGCCGTCGGTGATGAAGTAGACGGTATCGTAGCGGTTGCCAAGGGCGGCATCTTCGCTCAGGCGCCGGAATGCGCCTTCCCAGTTGGTGCCACCGTTGGGGCCACCGGGCAGGTGGAGTCGGTCCACTGCGGCCAGAAGTGGCTCGGTATCTTTGGAGTTAAAGATGTTTGTACCCATGAGATTCGGGTTTCCGTATGCCGGCGCGGTGGAGGCGAAGGTGTAGAGGGCAAATGTGTAGGGTGCGCCACTGAGGTTACGAATAAGCTGTTTAACGGCAATTTTTGCGTTGTATACGTCGGTGGCATTCAGTGAGTTGGAGAGGTCGAAGACAAGTGCCACGGAGCTGCCACACGTTCCGGTGTCGGCGTCAGCGACTGTGCCTGTGGCGCGGGGTGGTGTTTGTGCGTGGGCGGTTGCCGCAGGCTGGGTGGGGTTGACGACTACTGGTGCTAGGCCCACTGTGAGAACTGTGCTCAAAGTGAGTGCGGCGAGTCGGGCTAGTCGGGCGCGTGTGCGTCTTGGTGGTGATGGTGGTGTGCGCCGTGGCCACGAAATCTTCATGGTGCTCTCCGTTTCTTTTTCGAGTTCCTACAGGCTGGGTTCTTGGGATGTATTGGGGTGGTTGCGGTATCGGCGCAGGAAGAGAAGGAGTCCGCAGGCAAGCAGCACGATGCCTATCAGTGCAAGCCACACTGTGTTGGCACCGGTGTGTGCAAGGCTGAGTGCCCACTGCGTTGATCCGTGAGCTTTGTCCGGTGTGGCTGGTGGGGTCGCGTGCACGCTGGTGGTTGGTATTGGTTGCGGCTGTGGCGTAGGTGCTCCGTCGTTTGTTGGGCGCGGTTTGGGGTAGGTGGACACGCTGAGTGTGAGCACCCCTGATAGCGGCGTGTAGTGCGGCACGCTGAGCACAAGCGGGTGGAAGAAGTTTTTCTCCGCCTCGGCAGGCAGTACGACATAGACGCCAATGGGCAGGTCGTTAAAGGTTGCGGTGCCGTTGCTGTCGGTTGTTTGCGTGTAGCGGGCTGCGATGTCGGAGCTTGCCAATTGTTGCGCAGCTTCGACGTAGGCGTGGGTGGTTTCGGGTTTGTGAAAGTTCCAGGCGGTGGGGTGGAGCAGGTCAACGTCTGCGATTTGTGCAAGCAGGACTGGTACGCCGGTGGTTGGGGCTGCTTGGTCGTCGAAGCGGTTGTCGTTAATCAAAGTGACTGTGACCTGGCCACGGTGGTGTCCGTCGAACTGTGCGAGGGTTTCTGCGCTTGGTGCCAGATAGGGTGCGGATGCCCACACAGGGGGTGTAATCGCGCACAAAAGGCTCAGGCTAAGCCCTGTGCTGAGAGCAAACCGACGAATTGTGTGAGTGATCATGATGCGCTTTCTTCGGTGATGCGGTGTCGACCTACTTCAGTTGTGTGGGTGCGGCGTCGTGTGCGTAGCAGGTAGTAGGCGAGGATGAGGACAAAGAGCACGATGATGCCAAGCACGACGATCATCCAGGGTTGCCAAATGCTGGCATGGTCGAACACTTCGGCAGCTTCGTGCGTATCGACGTCGACACGATGGGCCTGCACAAGCAAACGGTGAGTGTTAATCCCGTAGGGCGTGCAGGTAATTAAGGTCAGCAGATCCTGGTCGGCGACTGGCTGTAACTGCGAAATCTCATCGGGCAGCACCGTGGTGATTGCGCCAACTTCGTACTTCAATGTTTCCCCCAGAACATCGATATAGATCGCATCACCGATAGCGACGTCGATAAGCTTGTCAAACATCGTCGCCCCCACAAGCCCGGTATGCCCTGTGACGATGCTGTGCGTACCCACGCCACCAACAGGCAACGCCGAACCATACAAGTGACCCACACCCTGCTCCAATGTGTGCGGGGAAGAACCGTGCAAAACAGGCAACTTCACACCAATACTCGGCACAGCGATGACAGCCATCACAGCATCAGGAGTGCCCGAAGGATTCAGCTCACGCACATAATCCTGATACGGATCGTTATCGCGAGCCACACGGCGCAGCCACGGATCCAAAATCGGGGCACCACTAAACTGCGCGTTGTACTCACGCGCACGCTGCAGCCAAAAATTTCGATCGTGATCATCAACCTGCGCATGCGCACGGCGGTACTGATCCACCTGCGCAACCTGCTGAGAATTATGAAGCAAGGTCACGCCCAGCGGATACAGCAACAAACTCACACCAGCCAAAGCTAAAATCAGCACCGCACAAAGGGTGCGCCGACCTTGCCGCTGTGCTGAGGAAGTCGGCGAAAGGGATGTTTCAGTATGTTTTGTCATCAGCTGTGTAAACACTTCACTTATCTGCACACACGGGCCATCAAGGGAGAAACAAAAACGTGAAAAACCTCACCCCCGCCCACAACCACACTAAAAGTGGGCGGGGGGAACCTTACGCACTCGCGCGAGTAAGAGGAAACAGGTGAAAAGGGCACGCAATAATGGTGACGACGAGTACCGACGCCACCGGCTGAGTTAGAAGTTCTTCCGGGAACGAACAATCAGTGCTACGCACAGCAGAAGAAGCACAACGCCTGAACCCAGCAGTGACCACAAGCCCTTACCACCGGTGAGTGGCAGGGTGAAATCAGCATTCGCCTTGGTGTTCAGGGCAGTGAGATTAACCTTGACTACTTCCTGGGTTGCTTCATTCGCAGTCAAGCCAGGCACAGGGATTGGGGCAGGAGCTAAAGCGAAACCAGCAGGTGCTTGCACCTCAACCAAACAGAACTGGGTGCCTTGATGTGCCCATAGGTCGGTGTAGGCCACAGTGGTGTCGGCAGGACCAGTAGTTGCAGCGGTATCAATATTGCCCAAGTGAATACCGTTGATGGTAAAGGTACCTTCCTTGGACGAAGTCCACTCTGTTTTCCCATCAGCCTTAATAGGCAGGGAACCAGCAACTACCTTGTTATCGGCACCGCAACGGTGCAGCTGGAACTGAGCATCTGCCAAAGCAGCATTTGCTTCGTCGTGCTTGGTCACAGTGATCGTGCCAAAAACAGCCTTCGCAGTGGAAGATTCCGAACCATTCTTGGGACCCTCAACCACAGGATTCCACGTGTTGTTGTTTTCTGGAGAAACTTCGACCTTTTGTGGAATAGCAAAAGCCTTGTTATCCAAGGTGCGCGCAGGCAGTTTTTCCACCTTGGCCACGAACGTTGCCTTCACCGATGCATCTGCAGCACCGAGCTTCTTGGCGGCCTCTTCTTTCAAGGAAATACGCAGCGCCCAACGGTTTTCGATCTGGTATGCAGCAACATCGAATTCGGCAGAGTCGAGCTTTGCGTCATTGATGGACACCTCTGTGACAGTGGGCTCAGCGAGTTCTTCAGCCAGTAGGTCGGCGATGACAAAACCGGTGTACGGATCATGTGCTGGGTGCTTAGGTGCAGTCGCGTTGATTTCGAAGCCGATAGTTTCGCCCACAGCCGAACCGGTGAGATTAGCAGCTTGAGCGGGATCAGTGGCTACGGGATCAATGATCTTCTTCTGAGGCTTAGGCACAACCTGATTCTTGGGGTACACGTGCACCGTATCGAGCCAGGTGTGGCGCTGCGTAGGCTCAGTGGTGGGCACGGTGACTAAGAATGGTGCGGCAGGAGATGCAGCCTGGCCGTTGGGCTTCGGGAATGCTTCTTCCACCACTAGGTACAATCCAACAGGAAGCTTGTCAAAGCTTGCCACACCATCAGCGCCACTGACAGCAGTCTTCTGTTCTTCCACAGCATCAGTGCGTGCACCAGGAGTACGCAGCTTTTCTTCAAACAGAGTGTTCAGATCCAGCTTTGCTGCTTCGCGCCAGCCTGCTTGGGTTGTCAGGTCAACGGCCTTGACGCGGTAGGCGTAAAAAGTCACGCCCTCACCTGGAGTGGTGCCTTCAGGAAGTGCCTGACCAAGATCGGCGCCGGTGGCCTGAACGTTATTGGGAAGGCCCACGAGCTTGTGCACCTTCAAGGTGACCTCAGCGGGAATACCGGAGATTGCTGCGTTCGCAGGCGTGTCCACGGCGCTGGCCAGTGGTAGGCCGACCATGAATGAAGAGGATAGGACCGCAGTGGTTGCAAGTAGTGATGCAAAGCGTGTTGAACGAGACATACAACAATCTCCTTAGAAAAAGCTAAGAGTTTGGGCTGTGGGTAGAGGGGTGCCGTTTGGGCGGCAAACACAGCACAAAGTCAGGCTGGAATATTGTAGATATTCAGCGCAAGGAAACTGTGAAAGTCGCGTGAGCGGTAATGAAAATCATTGCGCTAAGCAGAAACTTTGCTGTTTTGCTCGGGTGGTGCGCGATCTTCGGGCTTTAAGAATACTCGGTTGATTGGAGATTCTTCACTCCACTACCCCAACTATGCAAGGCGGTCTAAAGTCGGGATGTCTTACTCGCTTGCGCGAATCAATTCTAAGACTAAGATGTGACCAGTTCTATACTTTTTCTCAGGTTGAATGAAAAAGATGACACTCCACTGCCCATATTCGCAATGCTGTACTTGTTCTCAGTAGGACGTGCAATCAGTGCGAAAACTGTGAAACAATCGAGCCCTTTTGGTCGGTGGTGTAGCTCTCTATTTGCGGGGGTAGGAGATAAGAAGTGGCAGCATTCACATTCGCGCTGATGCTTTGAATGAACTAACGAAAATTAGTGTGCATAAATCCCGCAGGGCAAGGGCTGCTCAAGGTGGTCAAAGCTCTGTGAGGGGGGGGCAAGGCAACTACCATTGGGTGATTGAGGCGAAACTTTTTCCAATCTTAAGAACGCCTCGTGCTAGACTCTTCCTGTTGCGTTTTTCGAGTTAAGAAAATAGTCACAAAAATTCTTCGACGGCACCGATGACCGTCGAAAAGCACGCATAACAAAGAGGAGCACGTGCTCATGAGCAACGCGAAAAAACTCGTTTCTTTCAATGAAGATCCTGAATACGGGATTACCGAAGCAAAAGCAATTATCGACAACGGGGATTTCGGTACCCGCATCATCCGTTTTGAAACCGGTCAACTAGCCCGCCAAGCGGGTGGCTCCGTGACCACGTACTTGGATGAAGAAAACATGTTGCTGTCTACAGTGACAGCATCGAATCAGCCTCGCGAGGGTTTTGACTTTTTCCCACTGACCGTTGATGTTGAAGAGCGCATGTACGCTGCAGGCCGCATCCCCGGTTCCTTCTTCCGTCGTGAGGGTCGCCCTTCTACTGAAGCAATCTTGGCGTGTCGCTTGATCGACCGCCCGCTGCGCCCAACCTTCGTGAAGGGTTTGCGCAACGAAGTGCAGGTTGTTGTGACCGTACTGTCGGTTAACCCTGAAGATATGTATGACGTTGTTGCTATCAACGGTGCGTCTGCGGCAACTCAGCTTTCTGGTCTGCCAGTGTCTGGCCCTGTCGGTGGCGTGCGTATGGCGCTGCTTGCTGATGAGGATCACCCAGAAGGCCAGTGGGTTGCGTTCCCCACTTACGCCCAGCATGAGCAGGCTCTGTTCGAGCTCGTTGTCGCTGGCCGCATTGTGAGCAAGAAGGTCGGCAAGAAGACTGTTGATGATGTTGCCATCATGATGGTTGAAGCTGGCGCTACCGATTCTGTTGTGGCGCAGATTCGTGAGGGTAAGCCTGCCCCTACCGAAGAGGTTGTGGCCCAGGGCTTGGAAGCTGCGAAGCCTTTCATTGAGGTTTTATGCCGCGCCCAGGCTGGTTTGGCTGAGCTTGCTGCGAAGGAAACTCAAGAGTTCCCACTGTTCCCACCGTATTCTGATGAGGTGTTCGCAGCGGTGGAGAAGAAGGCTGCAAAGAAGCTTGCACAGCTGCTGACGGTGAAGTCGAAGCAGGAGCGTGACGACGCCACCAACGAGTACATGGAAGAAGTTGAGGCTGCGCTGCTGCCGAAGTTTGCCCAAGATTCCAGCGACGAGGCAAGCGTTTCCAAGGAGATCCGTGCTGCTTACAACTCTGTCATGAAGAAGGTTGTGCGCCACATGATCTTGACGGAAGAATTCCGTATCGATGGCCGTGGCGTGACCGATATCCGTGACCTTGGCGTTGAAGTTGATCTCATCCCTCGTGCACACGGTTCTTCGCTGTTCGAGCGTGGCGAAACCCAGATCATGGGTGTGACTACTCTCGACATGCTGAAGATGGAGCAGCAGATTGATTCGCTGACCCCGACCACCTCGAAGCGTTATATCCACCACTACAACTTCCCACCATATTCCACTGGTGAGACTGGTCGTGTGGGTTCGCCGAAGCGTCGCGAGATTGGCCACGGTGCGTTGGCTGAGCGCGCATTGGTTCCTGTGATTCCTCCTCGTGAGGAGTTCCCTTACGCTATCCGCCAGGTGTCGGAGGCGTTGGGCTCGAATGGTTCGACCTCCATGGGTTCGGTGTGTGCATCCACCTTGTCGCTGTACAACGCTGGTGTTCCACTGTTGGCTCCAGTCGCAGGTATTGCAATGGGCTTAGTTTCCGATGAGGTTGATGGTGAGACTCGCTATGTTGCGTTGACTGACATTTTGGGCGCTGAGGATGCCTTCGGCGACATGGACTTCAAGGTTGCTGGTACTTCCGAGTTCATTACTGCCTTGCAGCTGGACACTAAGTTGGATGGTATTCCTTCCGAGGTTTTGGCTTCTGCTTTGTCGCAGGCTCGCGATGCTCGTTTGACCATTCTCGATACCATGGCTCAGGTGATTGATTCTCCTGATGAGATGAGCCAGTTCGCTCCTCGTATCACCTCGATCAAGGTTCCTGTGTCGAAGATCGGTGAGGTTATTGGGCCGAAGGGCAAAACCATTAACGAGATCACTGAGGCGACCGGTGCCGATATTTCCATTGAGGAAGATGGCACTGTGTACATTTCGGCTACTGGTGGTAAAGCTGCGGAAGCTGCGATTGAGCGTATTAATGCGATTGCGAATCCTCAGTTGCCAAAGGTTGGCGAGCGCTTCTTGGGCACGGTTGTCAAGACCACTGCCTTCGGCGCGTTCGTATCTTTGGTTCCTGGTCGTGACGGCTTGGTGCACATTTCTAAGCTGGGTAATGGCAAGCGCATTGATAAGGTCGAAGATGTTGTCAATGTTGGTGACAAGATTGAGGTTGAGATTCTCGATATTGATAACCGCGGCAAGATCTCCCTGGGCTTGGTTGCTGAAAACTCCTAGTCGTTAATAAACGGTAGTTTTCCATTCACTCCCGTCCACTTCCTTTTGTGTATTGAAGGAAAGTGGGCGGGAGTTTGTGGGTTGCGGGTGAAAAATTTTTGCTGTTTATGCATTGGTGAAGATGCGTGGAAACTACACTGGGGGAATGATTACGGTGTGTGGCGAAGGCCTTGTCGATTTAGTCCCAATGGTGGATGTTGCTGATGGTGTGGATGCGCGTGTAGCGCCACTTCAACCAGCTTTGGGTGGGGGTCCCTTTAATGTCGCGATTGCAAGTGCGCGCCAAGGGGTGCCGGTGCAGTTTGTTTCACGGCTGTCTTCGGATGGGTTCGGCTCGGCGTTGGTGGATAAACTTAAGCAGGAGGGGGTGGATGTTTCCTTGGTGCAGCGTGGCGATGAGCCGACCACACTAGCGCTTGCGTCACGGGAAACGGATGGGAGTGCGCACTATACCTTTTACGTTGAGGGCACTGCGGATCGTTTCGTGTCACCGCCGGAGGAGCTGGTTACTGATATTGCCTGTTTTGGCACGTTGTCGTTGGCGTTAGAACCGGGTGCTTCGCGCTTGGCGGGGTTGTTGCGCAGGTTGTCTGCGGCGGGTGTGTTTGTGGCACTCGATCCTAATATTCGCCCATTGTGCGCTACTGATTCTCATCGCGCGTTTGTGCGTTCATTGCTTGTCGACGTCGATCTGCTGAAGCTATCAGAAGAAGAGGATGCGTTTCTCGATGACCCGCAGGTGCCGGTGAAGTTGATTACCCGTGGTAGTGAGGGCATTGAGATTGTGCTGGGCAAACAGCGCCTGAGCGTACCAGCCCCGACTGTGCATGTGGCGGATACGATTGGGGCGGGCGATACCGTGATGGGGTGCGTGCTCGCCGAGATTCATCGTTTGTGCGGTGGAAAGAATGTTCGCCAGCAGGTCGCAGGCTTTGATCTTGATCAATGGCGTCGCATTGCGGAGTTTGCGGCTACCGCCGCAGCGATAAATTGCACGCACTTTGGTGCGAATCCACCAACTCGCGAGCAGGTCAACGAGTTTATTGCTTGTTAAAGGTCAATGACTTGTGTGAGGCATTGTTGCAGGTGAGGCACTGCTGCGGTGGCTATCCCTTGAGTCTGCGTTGTAGCAATTTTGTTTGATTGAGGCAATAATTATATTTTCAACGGTGTGTTATGTCCTTGATCTCGAAGGGACACGATTACTTCTCGCACTTTGGTGATCTCTCTTTGAGAGACTACGCGACCGTGCATAGTGTCAACGCCTCACAGAAAGGATAACTCCGCTATGGCCCTATCGACGCGCGTTCGAGTCGAAAATCTGGCTCAGTCAAAATTGCTTATTGCATCGGCGCTGATGAACTCGGCTGGCAGTGGACTGATGATGGCGTTTCTTCTTATTTACTTCGATCGAACGACATCTGTGGGTCTTGCCACTATCGGAGTGGCGATCACCGCAGGCCGAACTATTGCGGCGCTCGTACCAGCAGTAATTGGTAGCGCGCTGAATCGCATCGGGCCTCGCAAGGTCGCTATGCTTGGAGACGTCATCACAGGGTTTGGATACCTCATGTGCCTCTGGGTGTCCGAGAGTGTTTTATTGATTGTCGCCAGCCAACTGTTGGCACAAGCTGGGTCGCACATGTTTTGGACAAGCAGTCGTGGCTTAGTCAGCCTTGCCTCGCAGAATAAAAACATGCAGACTTGGTTCGGGCTGATCGGGGCTATTAGAAATGCGGGCATAGGATTTGGAACGCTGATTAGCTCGTTGGCTTTCTCAACCAAGTCTCCCGAGGTTCTCCATGGCGTGATCGTAGCGTGTGCAGCGCTCTACTTTGGATCTACTGTTGCCCTCCAAAGATGGAAACCTGTTGGTGAATGCAATACTCATGCCAACGATCCAGAAGTGCATCAGAAAACTACTTTGTGGAAAGTCCTCGCGGATGGTCCGTACCTGCGACTGTTGGTTCTTAATCTTGGGTTAGTGCTGGCAGCGATGGTGATTTCGTTAGTCCTTGCAATATATGTTTCTGAACAGCTCGGGCTACCAGCGGTTCTCGCAGGATTTCTTGTGGTTGGTAACACTGTAGTTGTTGCGTTGCTCAGCACGCATGTTGCTGATTGGACGCAAAAATTCTCCCCTCACCTGAACATTACGATTGGCTACATCCTTAATCTCACATCCTTCGCAGTATTTTGGTCTGCTATAGCAGTAGTCAAGGTTCCAATTGCGACAGTGTGCGTAATCACATTAGTCATGATTATTTACACCGCCGCTGAAATGATTTCAACGCCGGCATCGAATGTTTTAAGCGTGACCCTAGCTCCCCAAACCAACAATGGCCAGTACATGGCTGCATTTCAAATGACTTGGTCCGTCGGAATGACACTAGCACCTGCTCTGTTTGGCTGGCTACTGACAACAGGGCCACATGCCACATGGTTAGCGTTGATAATCCTGACCCTAGTTTGCTTTCTGGCATCCACAGTCAAGAAAAAGGAGATGAACAACAGCGAGTAAAAGCTAATGGTCGAAAACTACTCCTATTCAATTCGTGGTCGAGCCTATGGGGCCGGTGGTGAGCTTCTTTGGCAAGCAGTCAAGTGGCGATAATTCCGCTCGATCGTTGCTACCGCTCCGGAAGTTTATGATGTTGTCGACAGAGGTTGATTCTTCACTTGGGGCGCAACGTTGAGGTTTACAACTCAAGGTAAAGCCCGAGCGGGAACGGGCATATTTTTCAGTACCGATTCCAACCAATTTAAGGGACAGCTTTCGTGAGCTGGCTCGCCGTGGCGTGGTCTTTCCGATTTTTACCCGAAGAGCGCATGTATGGCTGCTGTAACTACTTTCTTTTCAATACTGACATCGGGAACGCTTGAAGTGTTGATTTTCCAATGGGATGGTTAGTGAAACACGGATTACCTCAGAACTTGGAGCGGTTGTTAATCACGGATCAACCAATATGGATCGTGTCGGATGGGTGATCTGTGAAGCAACGACTGCTGAAGACGCAATTGTCGCGATGATGGAAAGTACGGTGAAAACTCGGCTATGGAAGGCGTGTCTGGATCATTCTGTTAGTACCTATTGGCGTGAGTGTGATTGATTTTTGTGCTGCTTTCGTGTCCATGGAATTGTGGATGTGGAGTGAGGGGACTTTTAGGTGCCAGAATCTTCGTCTTAGGAATATATCAGTTAGAGATAGAGCGAGTGCTACTTGTAAAACCGCAGGTCAATTTTCACCCGCTTTCCTGAAACTCTAACTATTAATTTTCAATCAATTTCCATCTATTGATAGGTGGGTAATTTTTGTGCTGTTTAAGTCTGCGGGGTGAATCTAGGGGGGTGCGCAAGAGCTGAAACTGTGGTGATCGATCTTTGGACACGCCCGAAGGTGTTCCCGGGGGAGGGGCGTGAAGAATTCCTTGGTGAAAGTGGGGGTGGTCTCCTTGATTGTGTAGTTCTGCTCTACACTGTTCAGATAGCTCGAACTCAATTTTTGTGATGGAGGAAAACATGGGAATTAAAGTAGGCGTCCTCGGTGCGAAAGGCCGCGTGGGGCAGGCAATCGTTGACGGTGTAAACAAAGCAGACGACCTTGAACTATCCGCAGAAGTCGACCGTGGCGATAACCTTGACATCCTCATTAGCAGTGGCACCGAAGTAGTCGTCGACTTCACCACCCCAAGCTCTGTGATGGATAACCTCAAATTCTGCCTCACCAACGGCATCCACTGCGTCGTGGGCACCACCGGCTTTACCCCAGAGCGCCTAGAACACGTGCGTGCGTGGGCGCACGAAGGCAACGCGCACTGCCTGATCGCCCCTAACTTCGCCATCTCCGCGGTGCTGACCATGCAATTCGCACAACAGGCAGCACGTTTCTTCGACACCGCAGAAGTTGTCGAATACCACCACCCCAATAAACTCGACGCCCCCTCAGGCACCGCAATTCACACCGCTGAAGGCATCGCAGCCGCGCGTCGTGAAGCACAAATGCCACCCATGCCAGATGCAACTGAGCAAACACTCGACGGTGCCCGCGGCGCAAACATCGACGGCGTACGCGTTCACGCCGTGCGCATGACAGGCATGGTCGCTCACGAAGAAGTCATCTTCGGCTCCCAAGGGCAATCGCTGACTATCCGCCAAGACTCCTACGATCGCACCTCCTTCGTCCCCGGAGTGCTCGTTGGTGTGCGTGAAATCGCCAAGCACCCAGGTCTGACAGTAGGGCTCGAACACTACTTAGGGCTTTAACACACATGGCAGTCGAATCTTCACTCACAGTCGAACTCGTAGCCTGCAGCCAGTTCACCCCGCCGGCGAGCATACCGTGGGAAACCGATGCGAACAGTATTGAAGCACTCGTTGAATTTGCAGGTCGTGCCTGCTACGAAACGTTCGACAAGCCCAACCCGCGCACAGCTAGTAACGGTGCCTACATCCGCCACATCATGGAAGTAGGGCATCTTGCGCTGCTTGAGCACCCCTGCGCCACCCTCTATATTCGGGGCATTTCGCGGTCGGCAACCCACGAACTTGTGCGGCACCGGCACTTTAGCTTCTCCCAACTTTCGCAAAGATTCGTCCATTCTGGGCAATCCGAGGTCGTTGTGCCCGCGCTTATCAGGGAAGATGAGGAGCTTTACCGGTTGTTCATGAACGCTGTCGATGAAACTCGCTTCGCCTACAACGAACTCGTCGATGCTTTAGAGCAAAAATTTGATGGCGAGCCCAACGCGCTGCTGCGCAAAAAGCAAGCACGCCAAGCCGCACGCGCTATTTTGCCTAACGCAACTGAATCGCGCATTGTGGTCACTGGCAATTTCCGCAGCTGGCGGCACTTTATTGGGATGCGTGCAACCGAACACGCCGATGTTGAAATCCGGCAGCTTGCTGTCGAGTGTTTAAAACTGTTGCGCAGCCAAGCCCCTGTCGTATTCGGGGACTTTGACATCGCAACACTCGCTGATGGCTCGCAAATGGCAACAAGCCCTTACGTCACTGATTTTTAAGAGCAACGCTTATCGACGCCGTCCCCACGCCCGCACATAATCGGCGCTGAGGGGCGGCGTCGATACGCTTAACACGGGGGAAGGGGGAGTGCTGAATCACACACTGGGGGTGCAATAAAGATGGTCAAGAATCAATATTTTAGACAAGACACGTCACAAGATTCGAAGGAACTGGCACAAAGACGGTAACCTTATGAGTCATGAGCACAGGTTTGGCAGCGAAGACAGGGATTGATACCTTCGGTACAATCTCCGTCGCAATGGTCACCCCCTTTAATCAGGCAGGCGAAGTAGACATCGACGCAGGTGTTGCACTCGCCCGCCATCTCGTGAGCAATGGTGTAGATTCACTCGTGCTCGCCGGAACCACTGGCGAAGCACCCACCACCACGCTGTCGGAAAAGATTAACCTGCTCAAAGCCGTTCGCGAAGAATTCGGCTCCGACATCAAGCTCATCGCAGGTGCCGGAACCAACAACACTCGCTCATCGGTAGAACTGGCCGAAGCATCCGCGAACGCGGGTGCCGATGGCCTTCTGGTTGTTACTCCTTACTACTCCAAGCCGAGTCAAGAGGGTATTTACCACCATTTCAAAGCAATTGCTGAAGCAACCGACCTCCCCATTTGTGTCTACGACATTCCAGCCCGCTCCGTCATCGCGATCGAAGCGCCAACGCTGGAAAAAATTGCCCAACTAGACACAGTCAAAGCGGTCAAAGACGCAAAAGGTGACATCGCCCTAGCAACCACGCAAATCCGCGATCTCGGACTCGCATGGTACTCCGGCGACGACCCCCTTAACCTCCCGTGGTTAAGCGTGGGGGCCACCGGATTCATCTCGGTAATCGGACACCTTGCACCCAGCCACTTGCGTGAAATGTATGAAAGTTTTAATAACGGCGATCTCGTGAAAGCACGCGAGATTAACGCTTCACTCGCGCCACTGGTGCGCGCACAAGCCCGACTGGGCGGAGTAACCCTGGCAAAAGCGGGGCTGAGACTCCAAGGAATCGAAGTTGGCGACCCACGTCTACCTATCCTCGCCGCCAGTAAGCATGAACTCGAAGCACTACGCCACGACATGAAAAATGCTGGAGTATTAAATAATGACTGAATCTCGTAGTCGTAACCGTCGAGTTACCCGCAAGGCTGGCTCGCCGGAGACTGCAGAAACCCCTGTATTCCGTGCACCGGAAACCCCGAATGCACCAACACAGGACACCACGCAGATCAGCACCAACGCTGAGAATGCACCAACTGACGCAACAGAGAAAACCTCAAGCCGTGGCCGTGGCCGCAGCTCAAACCGCTCAAGTAGCACAAGTCGAAGCACCTCTACACGCAGCAATGGGAGCCGAAACGGCTCTACGCGTTCGCGTCGCAAGACGGAGGAAACCAGCGCTGATTCCGCTAACCAGGGCGCATCTAACACCTCTCACCGCACTGCGCAAGGTAACGGTGGCAATAACCGTGGCCGTCGTAACGTGGTCAAGTCGATGCAGGGTGCGGATCTGACCGAACGCCTCCCACTGCCGCCCAAGGCACCAAAGAACGGGCTGCGTATCTACGCACTGGGTGGTATTTCTGAAATCGGTCGCAACATGACCGTTTTTGAATACAACGGAAAACTGCTGATCGTTGACTGTGGCGTCTTGTTCCCCTCGTCCGGTGAACCAGGCGTTGACCTCATCCTTCCTGACTTCGGCCCGATCGAAGACAAGCTGGACAAGGTGGAAGCACTCGTCGTGACCCACGGGCACGAAGACCACATTGGCGCCATCCCATGGTTGCTTAAGCTTCGCCCGGACCTGCCCATCTTGGCATCGAAATTCACTTTGGCATTGATCGCCGCGAAGTGCCGCGAGCACCGCCAGCGTCCCAAGTTGATTGAGGTCAATGAATCCTCCAACATCAACCGCGGCCCATTTAATGTGCGCTTCTGGACAGTCAACCACTCCATTCCTGACTGCCTAGGCGTAGCAATCAAGACCGGTGCAGGTCTTGTTGTGATGACCGGTGACGTCAAGCTCGACCAGACCCCACCGTCCGGCAGGCCCACCGATCTGCCAGCATTGTCTCGCTTTGGCGACGAAGGCATCGACCTGTTCTTGTGCGACTCCACCAACGCCACCACCCCTGGTGTGTCTGGTTCGGAATCGGAAATCGCCCCAACTCTGCGCCGCATCGTAGCCGATGCGAAACAGCGCGTGATTTTGGCCTGCTTCGCCTCCAATGTGGACCGCGTCCAAGCCGCTGTTGATGCAGCCGTGGCCGCTGGCCGAAAGGTTGCGTTCAACGGCCGGTCGATGATCCGCAACATGGAAATTGCCGAAAAGCTCGGCTATCTGAAGGCACCTCGCGGCACCATTGTCACCATGGACGATGCTGCAAAGATGGCGCCTCATAAGGTTATGCTGATCACCACCGGTACTCAGGGTGAGCCAATGGCTGCGCTGTCGCGCATGGCGCGTCGCGAACACCGCCAGATCACTGTGCGTGATGGTGACGTCATCATCCTTTCCTCCTCGCTGGTTCCTGGCAATGAGGAAGCTGTGTTTGGTGTGATCAACATGCTTGCTCAGATCGGCGCAACTGTGATCACCGGCCGCGACGCCAAGGTGCACACCTCTGGCCACGGTTACTCCGGCGAACTGCTCTTCCTTTACAATGCTGCCCGCCCAAAGAACGCAATGCCGGTGCACGGCGAATGGCGCCACCTTCGTGCTAACAAGGAACTAGCAATTGCCACCGGTGTTGCCCGCGAAAACTGTGTGCTGGCACAAAACGGTGTTGTTGTGGATCTCATTGATGGTCGTGCCCGCGTCGTCGGCCAGATCCCGATCGGTAACTTGTATGTTGATGGTGTCACCATGGGTGATATCGATCAGGAAGTTCTCGATGATCGCACCGCTTTGGGTGAAGGAGGCCTGATTTCCATCACCGCTGTAATCGATAACCGCACTGGTCGCCTGCTTGAGCGCCCAACGGTTCAGGCGAAGGGCTTCTCTGAGGACGCCGTGGCAATGATGCCTGAGGTAACCGACCTTGTGTCCACCACCATGGATGATCTCGCTGCGGAAGGCGAGAATGATCCATACCGCATGGTTCAGCAGCTGCGCCGCAAGGTGTCTCGTTATGTGGAGCAAACTTGGCGTCGTAAGCCAATGATCATGCCGACCGTTGTTCCAATGACTTCTGATGTTCATTCCCCAGTGGATGAAGAGGAAGTGCGCCGCGCACGTCCAAGTCTGTAACAGCTAGACCTTTTCACACTTTGCCTTGGTGTTGATTCCCGCACAGTAGTGCTGGTGAACACCAAGGCAATTTTATTTCTCAGGTTTCTCTGCTCTCTCAACGTTTAACTCCCACACTGCCGATGGTGCTTAACTATTGGGCGAGCTTACTGTGAAAAATGATGCACATTTCGAAACTTCTTCCTATGCAACGAATGTAGAATGGCGACTTCGCCTTTAATCCTTTGTTGGCCTAGCCCGGATTTTTCATGGGTGTGAAAAGGTGAGCAAAAAGTAAAGAAAGTGCTTCTTGACCTGCTAGAATAGGGATGTTTTGAAGTCAATAATCTAGGTAGAAAGAAACACTTTTTTGGGTGTTGATTACCACATACATTCCACGGGTTGCTAGATTGAGGTTTTCTCACCAGAGTATTTTGCGGGCTAGGTGTAGGACGACTAAAGCAGTTTTTGCGATGGCTGTAATGGTTTTAGGGCATAGTGTTACACGCCGTAGTGCTTTGAGTTGTTTGAGCATGGCGTTTGCTCGTTCTGATGGTGCTCGCAAACCGTTAAGACGACGGTTGTACTCGTATTCGTCATCTGCCAGATTCCTTCCTCTGATCGGTGTGTGTACGTTGTGACCTGCACCAATGTAGCCTTTGTCGGCAAGAACGCAAATATCAACAGTGCTTATTGCATCAAGAACATGCTCACGCGCTGCTGTGATGTCGTGGGTTGATCCAGGAGATACTGAGGATACCCATAGTGGGTACCCACTCTCGTCAGTGAGCACCTGTACATTGCCACCAAATGCCTTATGTTTTCCGGAATACCACAGATCGTGACGGTTTTTCGGGTTCTTTCTCGCTACGCGGTCTGTTCGGATGAGTGTTCCGTCAAGGCAGACGAAAAGATTATTGGCGTCCTTGGCATGGCGTAGTGCGTCGATGAGGGTGGGAGATTTGGCGGAAACAACCCTGAGTGCTTCATGGATGTAGCGGTAGCCTGTGGCTTGTGAAACACGAGCATCACGAGCAATAGTAGCGATACTTGTTGCTTCATAAAGCCAGCGTAGAAGCATAATTGCTTGCTCCCAACACGTTGTGGCACGTTGATGGGGGCGAAGGTCATGTCGACGGCGATGAGCTTGAAGCCAAGCGCTGATGGTACGTGCAGTGGAAATTGGGACGTCAAGTGTGGCAGAATAGCGAAGCACGCGGGAGTTCCTTTCAGTTTGATTTTCCTGTATCAAAAACCATTCTGAGTAAGAACCCCGCGTGCTTTCGTTACGACACACCCACAAAACCCCCAAAACCACAGGTCAGCGTTTCAAACGCATTTCCCCGGTGAGAAAACCTCATTTTCTCATCTTGTGTCTGGTGTGGGGTGTTACCGTTTGCTCACGTAGCCGAATTGGTGGGAATAAGTAACTGCCTTGATTCCGCTTTGCTGCGTTCTGGGCTCACGCACACGTTAGGGGATGTGTGGGTGAATCTGGCTTTAAAGTTGATTGCTGGTGGGGATGATGTCCACGACATTACTTTGCTTTCCTGTAGTTTCAACGGCGTTAGCATCAAAGCGGTTACCGTCTGTTACAGCCACATGGCGGCGGATCACAGAATATGCAGATACCAGCGAGCATGTGCGCGAAGGGTGACAGATCAAATCGAATAATAATTTGTGCATAAATCGATTACGGAAGGAACCCATGATGAGAAAATCTGTAACAGCGATTGCTATCGCTGCCATTGTAATCACATATACTGCTGCCCATGCTGCTCACATCGTGGGCAACACAGAACCAACTGCCGTGTCCGCCGAAGGTGGAGAATAGCGATACGGTGCAAACGCTGGGCGGGCATGGTCAAGTTACTCCCAACCAACACGCTGGGATGCCGCAGTTCTCAACAATCACACCTCGCCATGCGTGGCAACTGGTGAAATCGCAAGAATCACCGGAACACAAAAACGCCTCACGCACGAAACTCTTAGTTACGTGTTCTGCGCCGAACCAGAAAAACAACAATGAGCTACGCATAAAACTCTCATTGGTTCAGGGGAGTGGCTTTGTCGACGTCGATGAGCATGCAGGAATTTTCACAGGTGGTCAAAATTCCTGCACAGCTTTAAGGGTTTTCACCCACCACATGCACAAAGGCAGCATTAAGCTAAGAAACTATGAAACTCGCACAAAAAGAACGTCAACGCCTCGTTGCCCTTATGCACGCCAAAGGGCCGCACGCGCCAACACTGTGCGAAGGATGGACAGTCCACGATCTATTAGTGCACATGGTGATCCGCGAAAACCAATTCACCGATGCCCTCGGCATGTTCATCCCACGGTTCGCACGCCGCCTCGAACGCGCCAGCGAAGACCTCAAAAGCAAAGACTTTTTCGAACTCATCGACCGCTTCGCAGCAGGACCCCACAAATACAGCCCCTTTCGGTACCTCGACAAATACATCAATGTCGCCGAGTACTTTATTCACCACGAAGACGTCCGCCGCGCACACAACGGTGTCGCTGCACAAGAACACTTCACAGCCGACACTAGTGGGGAAGGAGCCAATAATTTTCACGAATCAGCCCCAGTGGCAGATACCCTCCCGCGCAAATTCACGCCGGAAGAAGAAAAAGAACTCCACACCGTACTCAAAGTGCTGGCACCACTACTGGTGGCCAAATCAGAAATCCCCGTCATCCTAGAGCCTTATGGATATCCCCGCATGGTGGCAAAAGACCGACGAGGAGTCGCACCTTCCGGTGATCACGTGATCACCATCCGCGGAAGTGTTGGGGAAATTCTGCTTTTCCTCTACGGAAGAGAATGCGCATTAGTAGAAACTACTGGCGACCGCTCGAAATTGCGACGTTCAAAGATCTAGTATGGAGTCTTGATTTTAAAAAAGAACCTGTTTTAGGTGTTGCAAATGTGAAACCTGTGGTTTGAGCTATTACAGTTGAACCCATGACTGTCACAAGCTCCTCCCCAGGCAAAGGAAGGAATAGTCGTGGTTCCACACGTCCAGCCCCACAAGGTAACAAAGGCCGGAGCAAAAACACAGGAACTCGCACTCACGCACGCAGCACCTCCACCACACCACGTGGAGGTGCTGCTATGAGTGCCTACGGCAATTCCGCCCGCCGCGCATCCGAAACCTCAGAAGAGCGCACCGGATCAGCCTTCGGAGCAGTCGTTGGTGGCGTGTCCTCCATCTTCGGAGCTACCGCCAAAGGGCTCGGCGGACTTACCCGAAAGCTCGCACGCCGCAACGAAAGTGACGTCGAATCCGACTTCGACGCATTCAACGAACCTGAGCACACTAGCCCTCGTCAAGAACAGCGGGAAACAACGCGCGGGCGTCGATACGCAACCAGCGATGAAGAGACCATCACCGAAGCAACCAGGGCACCGCGCGCCCCACGCACACCCAATGGATACAACCGCCAAACCTCCGACAGCATAGGGCTGATGCTCATCGCTCTCGCAGTCGTCCTCGGCGCAAGCGTGTGGCTCGATATCGCAGGACCCATCGGCGACGCGATCTCACACACCACCCACCTGCTCATCGGCGCAGGTGCACTCGTGCTGCCTTTCGCACTCATAGCCATCGCCGTAGCGCTCATGCTCGGCCACCAACTGCCCTCCCGCGGGCGCGGGCGTGTCATCGGCGGAACCGCACTGATCGTGCTCTCCATGCTCGGACTCGTCCACGTTTTTGCCGGAACCCCAGTGACCACCGCCGGGCGCGTAGTTGCCGGCGGCTACCTCGGCGCATACGTGGGCGGTCCCCTCGCACTCGGATTCACCCCCTTCATTGCAGTACCCCTACTTGTGCTGCTGATCGTCTACGGCGCACTACGGGTCACAGGAATCAGCATTCGCGAACTCGTCGATTACATCAAAGATTACCTCGACTCGCGCCGCTACTACGACGAAGAAGAGGGGCACTACCTCGACGAACACGACGACTATGCGCATGTCGACGCCGACATCGACGCACTCGCTGAAGGTCGACCACGACCTCACCGCGCAGTCAGAAACTACGACCCCGCCCCACGCCCACGCCCACGAGCCGAAGCACCGCGGGCAGTGCGTCCGCACGCGCCAGTAGCACCGGTGGGGTCTGCGTCTGAACCAGAAGCAGCGGAACAACCATCGTTGTTCGGCAACCCGCTTAACAACTACCCAGCAGATACACACTCACCAAGCCGGCCACGAGTAACACAACAGGACTACGACACCGACGAATTCCCCGCCATCCAGGGTGAAACCACAGTATCGGTGACCAAGCCACAGCCCGCACCAGCACGCCCAAGCGCAGCAGGAACCAACACCGCTGCCGCAATCGGCGCTGCAGGGGCAGCCGCAGCTGGTGTAGCAGGAGCTGTCGGCGCAAGCAAAGCAGCCGGAATTGCCTCCGCGGCCACAGCGGCAGCAAGCGCGGCACAAGCAGCGCAAGAGCTCGGCACTCATGCTATCGACGCCGTCGCCTCCACCCAACGCACACTCGCCCAAGCACGAGCCAGCCAGCCAGCAGCACCAGCAGCTAACCCAGCTGCTTCAGCACCCACGCCAGCTGTACCCGCAGCGCCGCAAGCAGCACGTGTTGTGCCCACCGCAGCGGAAACAACCTACCAAGTTCCTTCCACCGACCTGCTCACCCCAGGAATGCCACCGAAGGGACACTCCGCAGCAAACGACCGCATGATCGAAGCAATCACCGACGTGTTCGCCGAATTCAAAGTCGATGCCCACGTCGTAGGCTTCAGCCGTGGTCCAACAGTGACCCGCTACGAAGTAGAGCTCGGCCCAGGCGTGAAAGTTTCTAAAATCACCAACCTGCAATCCAACCTCGCCTACGCCGCAGCCACCGACAACGTACGCCTACTCACCCCAATCCCCGGAAAGTCACTCGTGGGAATTGAGGTGCCCAACGCGGACCGCGAAATGGTGCGTCTAGCTGACGTACTCAACGCCCCAAGCATCCACGATGATCACGACCCCATGCTTGTGGGTCTAGGCAAAGACATTGAAGGTGAATTCGTCGCGCACTCAGTGCAAAAAATGCCACACCTTCTTGTCGCAGGCTCCACCGGTTCCGGTAAGTCCGCCTTCGTCAACTCCTTGCTCGTCTCACTTCTCACCCGAGCAACCCCAGAAGAGGTTCGACTCATTCTCGTCGACCCTAAGATGGTGGAACTGACCCCCTACGAGGGTATTCCGCATTTGATCACGCCGATCATCACCCAACCGAAAAAAGCAGCAGCCGCGCTGCAATGGCTGGTTGAAGAAATGGAACAGCGCTACATGGACATGAAACAAGCCCGTGTGCGCCACATCAAAGACTTCAACCGCAAAATCAAAACGGGTGAAATCCACACCCCTGCAGGCTCGCAGCGCGAATACAAGGCATACCCCTACATCGTGTGTATCGTCGACGAGCTCGCCGACCTGATGATGACCGCACCAAAGGAAATCGAAGATTCCATCGTGCGCATCACCCAGAAAGCGCGCGCCGCTGGCATTCACTTGGTGCTTGCAACTCAGCGCCCATCAGTCGACGTTGTCACCGGCCTGATTAAGACCAACGTTCCCTCGCGTCTTGCCTTCGCAACCAGCTCGCTGACGGACTCCCGCGTGATCCTTGACCAAGCCGGTGCTGAAAAACTCATCGGCATGGGCGATGGACTGTTCATCCCACAAGGCGGACGACCCAAGCGCATCCAAGGCGCATTCGTCACCGACGAAGAAGTCCAAGCAGTAGTCGAAGCAGCCAAGGCCCAAGGCGAACCAGACTACACCGACGGAGTGACCGAAGATAAAGCCCAAGATTCCAAAAAGGACATCGACGACGATATCGGCGGCGACCTCGAAGACCTGCTCCAGGCCGTTGAACTGGTGGTTACCTCCCAACTGGGCTCCACCTCCATGCTGCAACGCAAAATGCGCATCGGGTTTGCCAAAGCAGGACGCCTCATGGACCTGATGGAATCCCGCGAAATCGTCGGGCCATCCGAAGGATCCAAAGCCCGCGAGGTGCTTGTTAAACCCGAAGAGCTCGATACCATCACATGGATGCTCAAAGGCGCAGACCCCCGCGATGCTCCGAAAGAAGAGCACGGCGTCGACACGCTCGATGCTGAAGGGTCAACAAACGGCGACACCACCACGGTGCAAGCCACCTACAACCCCAGCGGTAACGCCTTCTAAGATCACAGTACTTTCTCCCCACGTGACAATGCCCCCTCAAAAATGGGCGCTTCCACGTGGGGAGTAGTTTTTCTCGTGACATCTTCTTCCTGTGTGGAGTAGATAACCACGAGTATTTGCCTGTGATTTTCATTTCTAACCTGCGCTTCTGCTGCCATCGCGTGGGAGCGTGATATGGGGGTGTGGTAGCATGTTGAACCGTTGGAGGGGAGTACCCCACAAGCAGCGTGGATCGTCAACACGTGACTTACAGACCGCTGTGTTTTTCCTTCTTCACCGCCACATGTATGTACTTGTATTCGACGTGGCGTAGGGCAAAAGCGCAGCGGATATTCTGTGGTGATCCGGTCCCGCTGGGTGAGCGTTTCGCACAAAACCTCACTGGGGGAGACCTCCGGCTCAATTCGCACACCCAATTTTTTTTTAACGAATGAGACCGGAGGTCTTTTTTGCTATGGAAGTAAATGCGCTGACATGGGGCATCACCATTGCTGTGGTGATCGGCTTCTTCATTTTTGACTTCTTCTCCCACGTGCGCACACCACACGAGCCCACCTTGAAAGAATCTGCATGGTGGTCGCTGTTCTATGTAGCTCTCGCCTCCATCTTTGGTGCCTTCTTGTGGTTTACGTGGGGCGAGCCGGGCAATCCGCACCAGCACGGTGTGGAGTTCTTCACCGGTTACATCACCGAAAAAGCGCTGAGCGTTGATAATCTCTTCGTGTTTGCCCTGATTATGGGGTCGTTTAAGATTCCGCGCAAGTACCAGCAAAAGGTGCTGCTGATCGGTATTGCGTTAGCTTTGGTCTTCCGTTTGGCCTTCATTATGGCCGGTGCGGCGGTCATTAACCTGTGGAGTGACGTATTCTATCTCTTCGGCATCTTCCTGCTCTACACCGCGGTGAAGCTGATCATTGATGAAATTCGTGAGCAGCCCGAAACTGACCCGAACGATATGTGGGTGATTAAGACGCTGCGTCGCGTGATTCCTGTGACTGCTGGTTACGAAAAGGATCACCTGTATGTGCACAAGAAGGGGCAGTTCGCGCTGACTCCCTTGTTCGTGGCGCTTGTTGCTATCGGCATGATTGATATCATGTTTGCCCTCGATTCCATCCCCGCGATCTACGGTATTACTACCGAGCCTTATATCGTGTTTACTACTAATGCTTTTGCGCTGTTGGGCTTGCGTCAGATGTACTTCCTACTTGACGGCCTGCTCGATCGCCTGGTGTACTTGCCGTACGGTTTGGGCGCGGTTTTGGGCTTTATCGGTGTGAAGCTGCTGCTGCACGCCCTGCACGAAAACAAGCTGGCGTTCGTTAACGGTGGTCAGCCGGTGCACGTGTTTGAGATTCCGACGATCTGGTCGCTTATCGTGATCGTGAGCATTTTGGCTGTTGCGGTGATTGCGTCCGTGATTAAGACGAAGCGGGATCAGGCTCAAGGTGCTATCCCGCCGAAGTGGAACCGTGAATATGACGAGCACGATATTGCTCGCGATGAGAAGCGTACTGCGTCGATTCGCACCATTGTCGACAACAAGGATGAGTAGCGTGTCGACGTCGCCATCATGGTGTTGTCTATAAAGAAAAGGCCTCCGCTTAAGGAGGCCTTTTTTATACTGGGGTTAGTCGCCGAAGATGTTGAGCACAGGGTTCCAAGTGTGAAATACGCGCCCATCCAGAGCGCCAGCCGTGTGGAAGGGATCTTGATCCATCAAGGCGATTGCATCGTCAACAGTGGCGGAGTCTGCCAGGCGGATTACAATCAGTGCGCCACCGTCACCGTCGAGGTAGGGGCCGGAGCCTATGAGTGTGCCTTCTTCTTTGAGCGCACCGAGAAACTCACGGTGTTGTGGCCGGATTTCAGTGATAAGTTCACTATCGGGGGCATAGCGGTATTCGATTGCAAAGGTTGTCATAGTTTCAAAATTTTAGCTCACGGTGTATTCATGGGGGGTGAGTTCAATTCGGCTTAAATTTTGCATTCGGCAGGCTGGTAGTGTGGATAGCTATGAACAAACCCAACGTGGATGCGCACCAAACCAAACCATCAAATTTCAATGTGCCTAATGTGCTTACCAGCGCCCGTATCCTCGTCATTCCTTTGTTTGCGTGGTTGATTTTGCGTAGCGAAAGCCATCACGCCGGTTGGATGTGGGCTTCCTTTGGTTGCTTTGTTGCATTGATGATTACCGACAAGCTTGATGGGGATATTGCTAGGGCGCGTAATCTTATTACTGATTTTGGTAAGATTGCTGACCCTATTGCGGATAAAGCGCTGATGGCTACCGGCTTTATCTGCCTGAATATCACTGGTGTTTTACCGGTCTGGGTCACGGTTGTTATTTTGGTGCGCGAGTTGGGCATTACTTTCTGGCGTATGGTTGAGCTGCGAAAAGGGAATGTTGTTCCGGCGTCGAAGGGCGGAAAGCTGAAGACGGTGCTGCAGACCATTGCGGTTGCGTTGTATCTTGTTCCGTTCCCAGAGTTTATGGATATCCCTATTTTCCTCGTGATGCTGGTTGCTGTTGTTGTTACCGTGGTTACTGGTGCGCAATATTTGATTGATAGTGCCAAGCTGAAAGCACAGGCAAGCTCATCTCACTAGGGGTAGGGGTACACGCATCATGGACGCACGAAGTAGGTATTTCGCACAGCGGATCATTAGTGAACTGAGTGCTAGGCAGCAAACGCTGTGTGTTTGTGAGTCGCTGACTGCAGGGATGCTTGGGGC
Source organism: Corynebacterium felinum (assembly GCF_030408755.1). NCBI lineage: Bacteria > Bacillati > Actinomycetota > Actinomycetes > Mycobacteriales > Corynebacteriaceae > Corynebacterium > Corynebacterium felinum. The sequence goes on along the minus strand of NZ_CP047209.1, from coordinate 1,821,368 downwards.
AACGATTGCTGAAGTCCCAGGAAGTAGTGCAGTGTTTCGGGGCGGGTTCATTACCTACTCTACCGATCTTAAGCACACTCTTGCGCATGTTCCGCGTGACTATCTTGCCGCGCATGGTCCTGTTGATCCGGGTACTGCTGTGCATATGGCTGTGGGTACGGCACGGGAGTGTAGTGCTGATTGGGCCCTTGCTCTCACCGGTGTGGCGGGTCCTGATTCGCAAGATGGTCACCCTGTGGGTGAGGTGTGGGTTGGGCTTAGACGCCCTGACCTTTCTGTTGAAGTGCGTGCTGCTGCTGAGCTTGTCGACGATCAGTTCAGTGCCAATGGATTGGTGCTAGGGGATCGACCTTGTATCCGCCAGCTGTCGGTTCTTGCAGCGCTTCGGCTGCTCGAATGCGAATTGGGTATTTGTGATAAATGTGGCGCTGCTGAATAGTATTACGGCGTCATGTTGGTACTTGGTAGTGGTGCATTGCTAGTATTGCACTACCGGCAAAATTGAGTGTGATTCACTCAATGTGTTCGCCTCGAATACAAGTTTTTGTCCTCGGGAACAAATCTTTCGCCTCCTTCGTTAGGTTAAGTGATGATGAAATACACAGCAGTTTTAGACAAGCCGGTCGTTGCAGTTTCAAAAAAGGCGCCGGAACCCTTGTTGCGGGAAGCTCTCGGTTCTGCATTGCGATCATTCCGCGCTGATAAAGGCATTACGCTTCGTGAGCTTGCTGAAGCTTCACGGGTGTCACCTGGGTACCTGTCCGAACTAGAGCGTGGCAGGAAGGAAGTATCGTCTGAACTTCTTGCCAGTGTGTGTCATGCATTAGAAACCACGGTTTCGGATGTCCTCATTGAAGCAGCCGGTTCAATGGCAATGCGTAATGCTGAAAGCGAATTGGCACGAGTATCTTAAAACCTACCTGTAGTGTGCATGTTCGGTGCTGGTGTTTGTGCCGGACAGGGAGTGTATGAAGGTGGTTGAGGGATTGTCGAATTTCGCTGCCGTTGAATGCGGTTTTCCGCTAAAGTAGGCAGGTGGATCATTCCACCGTTTTTCTTTTTATATTTTTCTACTTGATGTTGTGTGAAAGGGGCTCTTTTCAATGGCGAACCCATTTGTGAAGGCTTGGAAATACCTGATGACTCTCTTCGATAGCAAGATTGAAGAGCATGCTGATCCAAAGATTCAAATTCAGCAGGCTATCGAGGAGGCTCAGCGTCAGCATCAGGAACTGTCTCAGCAGGCTGCCGCTGTGATTGGTAACCAACGTCAGCTGGAGATGCAGCTGAACCGTCGCCTCACTGAGATTGAAAAGCTCCAAGCAAACACTCGCCAGGCTTTGCAGTTGGCTGATAAGTCTCGCGCCGAAGGCAACGTTCAGAAGGCAACTGAGTATGAGAATGCTGCCGAGGCATTTGCGGCTCAGCTCGTTACTGCTGAGCAGGCGGTGGAGGATACGAAGCAGCTGCACGATCAGGCTTTACAGCAGGCTGCTGCCGCTAAGAAGGCAGTGGAGCGTAATTCGATGGCTCTTCAGCAGAAGGTTGCTGAGCGCACCAAGTTGCTGAGCCAGCTGGAGCAGGCGAAGATGCAGGAGAAGGTTGCTGAGTCGATTCAGTCGATGAATGCGATTACGAACCGCGATACCCCTAACTTGGATCAGGTTCGTGAGAAGATTGAGCGTCGTTATGCCAATGCCCTCGGTTCTGCTGAGTTGGCTGAAAATTCTGTTCAGGGTCGCATGGCTGAGATTGAGCAGGCGAGCGTGCAGCTGGCTGGCCATTCCCGCCTTGAGCAGATCCGTGCAGAGATGTCCGGTCAGCTAAGTGCTGGTGCTTCGGCTACCCAGCCTGCATTGGAAGCAGATGCTGCTCCAGCATCCGCGTCGGATGATGCTGTGTTGAAGAAGATGCGTGAGCTGCGCGGCGAAAGCTAAAAGCTGCTTTCCAAAAAACCTTTCACACCCCTTGGTGGCCGTTGAATTTTAACGAGTGCCAGGGGGTGTGTTTTTTAATCGCCGACGCCGCGAGCCCACAGGGCATCGGCGATTGCGCGGGCGCGTCTTATTGAGCGGATGAGTACGGGGGTGCCGAAGGCGACGAGGGAAAAACCAGCGCCTCGGGCTTTACGTGCGTCGAGAACTTCATGCACGGTGTTGAGCATAAGGGGAAGAAGCCTCATGGTCAGTGAGATTGCAAGAACGATCGACTCAACGGGAAGACCAAAGCGGGCCATAGGTCTCAGCGCTTTTTCTAAGGCTTCCATCATGGCTTCGACAGTCGTGGTTAAAGTCAGCAGCGCTGCCATCAATAGCGCTGAGAAAATGACCAAGGTGATACGAAGCGCAGGCTCCCACCCGAGTTGCCACCACTGAAAGAGTCCGAGGGTGATCAGGAGGGGAAGTGGGGGAAAGAGTTGACTGAATGTAATGCGCGGTGGGATGGCGGCGATGATGTAGCCTGCTGTAGATAAAGCGACGCACGCGACAGCTTGCTGCCAGGTGGTGACGAAAATGCCGGTGAAGATCACGTAGGTGATGAGGAATCCGAATTTGACAATCGGGGGCAGCCGGTGAATGACTGTGTTTTTCTTGACATAGACACCTAAAGGAACGTTTTTCATCAGTGTGGGTACTTTCCCATCAACGAGGTGTAGCAGGCGATGACTTCATCGGGTTTACCATCGGCGATGATGCGCTTGTCGTCGATGCACAGCACTCGATCGAAACCTTGAAGGAAATCCAAGTCGTGGGTAACAACAATGAGCTGTTGTGAAAGTTCGTCGAAGATGCGACGGATCTTGATGCGATTGCGCATATCCAGCAGGGTGGTTGGCTCATCAGCAATGATAATGCTTGGTTCGAGGACGAGCACTGCGGCAAGTGCAAGCAGCTGTTTTTGGCCGCCAGAGAGTAAGTGAGGGGAGTGATCGGCGTGTGCACCCAGCCCGAAGCGATCGAGTGCGTGCTGCACCCGTTGGTTGCGTTCTACTTTGGGCAGTTTCATGCGACGCAAGGAAAAAGCGATGTCTTCTGCGACTGTAGGCATGACGATTTGGTTTTCTGCATCGGCGAAAACAAAGCCTACTTGTTTACGTACTTCCTTGCCGTTTGTGGTCACATCGAGGCCATTGACTTCAACCGTTCCTGAGGTGGGGTCGCCAAGGCCGTTGATGAGACGAATCAGGGTGGATTTACCACCGCCGTTCGCGCCAATAATTCCAATACGACGCTCATGTAGCTCAAGGTTGATGTTCTCAAGCACTGTGCGTTCGTCGTAAGTGACGGTGACGTCGGTGAAGCGGATTGAACTCAAAAGAAATCACTCCAGTGTGGTGATGGAAAGATGGGCAAACACTTTCCCTAACGGGGGCTGCACACAAGAATGGTAGCTATTAGTTGTGTGCACGTATGGGCAAATGGAGAAACCCTGCCCGATTTACTTTGCCTTCTTGACATAAAAGAAGGCAAAACAATCAAGCAGGGACAGAATACTGACAGGCTTGGTACAAGCGCAGTAGTTTAGCGTGTGCGGTTGCGGAGATCAGGGAAAGCTGCGTGGACTGCCATAGCAATAATGACGACGATTGCAAGTTTGCCAAGGTCGAGCAGAATGAATGGTCCCTGCGCAGTAATAGCGGCCATCAATTCCATCTTTGCGCGGATAATGAGGCCAATGACGCCGAAGAAGTACTGCAAGAATAGACCAGCAATACCGCCGACGATTAAGAAGGCCAGCAGTCTGGATTTTTTGTTCTTAGGTGCTGCATAGGCGATAGCACCGGCGATGAATGCTGCAAAGATATAGCCAACTAGGTAGCCGACGGTAGGGCCAGAGATTGCTGCCAGAGCAGACTTGCCACCGGAAAGAACGGGAAGCCCCAGAAGGCCGATGCCGAGGAACAGGAGTGCAACGTATAAACCGCGCTTAGGGCCAAGCACGAGGCCTGCGAGGATGATGGCGGCGTTTTGCAGAACAATCGGGACACCAGCGGTGCCGACGGGGATTGCTACGAAGGCAAGCGCGATGATCAGTGCGGTGAAGACCGCAACGTAGGCAAGATCCTGGACGCGATTGCGTGATTGAACAGTACTCATAATGAGAACAATACAACTTAACGTTGTTCAAATTAAAACTTTGGAAGTAGTCGGCCAGCACAGTGCCTTGTTGGCGTCAGCTTGCGCTTGTGCGCGGGGGTAGCGTGTGTGCAACCAACAGAACGCTGTGGGGGTTGGTATTCACAGGTTACAATGGCACCCATGCGACTGACAGAGTTTCACCGACTGATTAACGATGAATTTGGCGATTCTCAAGGAGGATGGGTACTCCATTCACACGTGATCGCCGAATTGGGCGGGACGGCTGAAGAGTTGATTGAGCGGGGGATTAGTCCACGAGTGGTGTGGCAGGCGCTGTGTGATGATTTTCGAATACCGGTGGAACGTCGGCTCGGAAAAGACATCTAGTACACGCCAGAATATTGTTTGTGCGCTGGGGTTTTCTGAAATCTGTTCGAAAAACTCGTGAATCGAACAATTGTGCGTGTATAGTATGTGCTGTGTTAGGCTCACCCTTTATTCTCAAGGGTGTCAATCAAGACACCACTTCGCACACTGCGGTGGGAAGTGGGTGAAGAAAGCAGCGGTCGTTTTTAACGTCGTGGTTTTCTTGCGATTTAAAGATATAATCTGCTGGGACATTCAAAGAAGAAGGACATTAATACCATGGCAGCTAAGAAGAGTACGAAAACTTCGGCCGCAGCGGCAGGAAACGATCGCCAAAAGGCGTTGGATGCGGCGCTGGCACTGATTGAAAAAGACTTTGGTAAGGGCGCTGTGATGCGCTTGGGCGATGAGAATCGTCCCCCAATCCAGGTTATTTCTTCTGGTAATACTGCTATCGATGTTGCTTTGGGTATTGGTGGTTTCCCGCGGGGTCGTATCGTTGAGATTTATGGCCCTGAGTCTTCGGGCAAAACTACTGTTGCTTTGCACGCGATTGCGCAGGCACAGCGCAATGGTGGCATCGCGGCGTTTATCGATGCTGAGCACGCATTGGACCCAGAATATGCCCGTAAGTTGGGTGTTGATACTGATGCACTGCTGGTCTCACAGCCGGATCATGGTGAGCAGGCGCTGGAAATCGCCGATATGTTGGTGCGCTCCGGTGCGATCGACATCATTGTGATTGACTCGGTTGCTGCCTTGACTCCTAAGGCTGAAATTGAAGGCGAAATGGGCGATTCGCATGTGGGTTTGCAGGCGCGTTTGATGTCGCAGGCGCTGCGTAAGATGACAGGTGCGCTGTACAACTCTGGTACCACCGCGATCTTTATTAACCAGTTGCGTGAAAAGATCGGTGTGATGTTCGGTTCCCCAGAAACCACCACCGGTGGTAAGGCGTTGAAGTTCTACGCTTCGGTGCGTTGCGATGTTCGCCGTATTCAAACGCTCAAGGACGGCCAGGATGCCATTGGTAACCGCACCAAGCTGAAGGTTGTGAAGAATAAGGTTTCGCCACCGTTCAAAATTGCTGAATTCGACATTATCTATGGTGAGGGAATTTCGCGTGAATCTTCCCTGATTGATATGGGTGTTGATAATGGGATTATCAAGAAGTCTGGTTCCTGGTTTACCTATGAAGGTGATCAGCTGGGTCAGGGTAAAGAAAAGGTTCGCTTGCACTTGAAGAACACTCCTGAGCTGGCTGATGAGATTGAGCAGAAGATCCTTCAGAAGCTGGGCATTGGTGAGTATGCTGGTCAGGCTGATGAGCTTAGCGATGAACCAGTCGATATGGTGCCAAACGTGGACTTCGATGACGACGAGGTGTAGTCCTGTCGAATTCACCACGTAATTCCCAGGCTGAGAAGCTCGCGCGTCTGGAACAGGCGCTTGAGCACTATCAGCAGCACGGCAGTGATCTTTTTAATCACGCCGAAGATGAAGCAAAGCAACACGTTCGACGTCGTGCCCTGCTGCTTTTGGATCAGCGTGCACGATCGCGACATGAATTGCGCCAACGTTTGCTGAGCCTCGATTTTGAGTCCGACATTGTCGAAGCAGTGCTTGATGATTTCGAAGCGGCGAAATTACTCGACGATAGGGCCTTCGCGCAAGAATGGGTGCGGCAACGCCATGAGCGTCGTGGAAAGTCACGTAAGGCTTTAGATATTGAACTGAAAGACAAAGGCATTTCCGCGCATATTCGCGCGGAAGCTTTAGATCAGATTGATAGCAATGACGAGCATAACGTTGCAACCCAGTTGGCCATGAAGAAAGCGCGTGAAATCAAGAAACCTCCCGTCGATTTTCACGAACAACAAAAGTACCTACGGCGAATAGTTGGGGTACTAGCACGGCGTGGTTTTAACGAAGGCCTGAGCTTTTCTATTGCTAAAGAAGCATTAGAAACGCGTGTCAGCGAGTTAGAAACCTAACCGTCAGGCTATTATTCGGCAGGATTTCTGATTTCCTTGTGCCCAGGGGCGTGCCAGTCAACCATCACATTGTCCTTAGTCTCAATGCCTTGTTCAGGCATATGAGGAACCCGGGCAAAGATATTTCGGCGGGCACGCCCTGCGCGTAGTTGGCGTTCGACACGTTCAGCCAACAGTGTCAACGCATAATTGATGGCGATCATGATGATAGCGACCACGATCAGCGACGGGAGATAATTCCTATTCATCGACGACGACTGAATACCTTGGCGCACAACCTCGACAAAACCAATCTGGTAGCCAAGCGCTGAATCCTTCAACGCAATAACAGCCTGTGCAATCAAAGCTGGCAGCATTGCGGCAACAGCCTGCGGAAGCAACACCCGCCACATTGTTTGCCGGTGGCTCAAACCTAAAGCTGCGGCAGCCTCAAACTGTCCGCGAGGAAGATTCTTAATACCCGAGCGCAGAATCTCCGCGATCACCGAACCGTTATACATGGTGAGAGAAAAAACAACGGCAGCGAAAGAAAGCTTGGACGGTGGCACAAGATTATTGACAGCAAACACTTGGTAGCTGAAAACAATCAACAAAAGCACAGGAATCGCGCGGAAAAACTCAACAATAATTCCGCACAGCCACCGAATGAGTGCCGATTGGGCTAGACGGCCAAGCCCCAAAAATACGCCCAGCACAATAGCAAGTAAAACTGAAGCAAATGCCGACTGCAACGTACCCATCAAACCAGGCAACAAATAGGTCGTCCACGTATTGCTGTTGAGAAACGGCAGCCACTTCTCACCAGTGAGCTGGCCTTTCGTGTGCAAAATGTAGCCAATCCAGCCACAGACCACGACCGTGGCGATAACAGTCAACGCCGTGAACACAGCATTGCGCATCCGGCCACGCGGACCCGGCGCGTCATACAAAACCGTTGCACGAGTACTCATTACTTCTTCACCGCCAATCGCTGCGAAAGCTTATCCAAAGCCAATCCCATCGGGAGAGTCAACAACATGAAGCCAACAGCGAAGAAACCGAAAATGATCCACAACTGGCTGGCATGATTCTCAATTACTTCCTTCATCAGCAACGACGCTTCAGCCACACCAATAACCGACGCCACTGTGGTGTTTTTCGTCAATGCGATCAACGTATTGCCCAGTGGCACAATTGCCGCACGCAAGGCCTGCGGGAAAACAATGGTGCGAAAAGTCTGACCAAACGTTAAACCAAGAGAACGTGCAGCCTCGGCCTGGCCAAAGCCCACAGTGTTAATGCCTGAGCGCAAACATTCAGCCACAAACGCTGAGGTATACAAGATGAAACCGAGGGTGGCGAGGCGGAAGTTGTTGTCCACCAAAAACGTATCGGATGCTCTGTTAGCCAACTGCAATCCCAAGGTTTGATACAAACCAAAGGAACAAAACAGGACCACCAAGGTTAAAGGGGTGTTTCGTACCGTATTGATGTAAAAAGTAGCGAGTGTACGCATGATTTTTACCGGCGATACCCGCATCGCCACCAAAACAGTGCCCAGTACGAGCGAACCGCACGCAGAAAAGAACGTAAGTTTAATGGTCAGCCAGAAAGCAGGAAGAATTGCCGGACCGAGTTGCGACCACATTGCATCCATGAAATAGCTCCTGATGAACGAGAAAGACTAAGCGCACCAAGGTGGGGTATATTAACCCCACCTGCGGCTACTAATTCAAGAAGGACAGATCACCAGGGGTAGTAGGAGTTACGCCCGCTGCATTCTTGCCAAGATTTTTCTCAATAATCTTCTCGAACTCCCCTGAAGAGAACATCTCCTTGAGTGCGGCGTTCACAGCTTCAGTGCCCTGAGCATCATCTTTCGCAACACCAATGCCGTAATACTCATTGGTAAAAGGCTTTCCGTCCTTTTCCATCTCCACCACCTTGAATTTGCCCTCATCCTGAGCGGAATAGCCATGAAGGATGGTGGCGTCCGTGGTCAATGCGTCCACATTGCCCTGACGCAGCGCTTCCACGCAGGAAGAGTAGGTGTCATATTCCTGCAGCTGTACACTTGGCAGCGCCTCCTTCACCTTCTGCGCAGGAGTGGAACCAGTAACAGAGCACAAAATTCGGCCCTTGCCAAGATCTTCCAAAGTACTAATGGAACTATCGTCAGCGCGCACCAACAATGCTTGGTGAGTCAGTAGGTAGGGGCCACCGAAGTTCACAGACTCGGCACGAGACTTATTGATCGAGTAGGTGGCAACGATCAAGTCCACCTCGCGATTCTGAATAAGAGTTTCGCGTTGCGCCGACGGAGTTTCGCGCCAAGAAACCTCAGGGTGCGTCCATCCATTGGCATCGGCGATGTGATTAACCACGTAGGTTGCAACATCAACATCCACACCCGCCATGGTGCCATCAGCCTGCTTTAATCCAAGGCCTGGCTGGTCAAATTTCGTGCCCAGCACCACTTTGCCCGATTCAATGGCACCGAGAAGATTAGTGCTGGAGGTGCCAGAATCCCCACCACAGGCTACGAGGGTTGAAGCGCCAACAATAGTGAGTACTGGAACAGTAACGATGCGGGAGATTTTCTTAGTCATGAACTGACTCCTAACTTGAGAGAAATAAGGAAGAAAAAACTGTGCTGATACAGGACTTAGTGCGACAAGATTTTGCTGAGAAAGTCTTTCGCACGGTCTGTGCGAGGCGCGGAGAAGAACGTATCGGGATCTGTATCCTCGACGATGGCTCCGTCAGCCATGAACAACACGCGGTCAGCGGCCTTACGGGCGAAACCCATCTCGTGAGAGACACACACCATGGTCATACCTTCACGGGCAAGATCCGCCATGACGTCGAGCACCTCGTTAACCATTTCGGGGTCGAGAGCGGAGGTAGGCTCGTCGAAAAGCATCACTTTCGGTTTCATCGCTAATGCCCGCGCAATGGCGACACGCTGCTGCTGACCGCCTGAAAGCTGAGCAGGATATTTTTGCGCCTGATCCGCGATGCCGACCCGCTTGAGTAACGACAAAGCGAGCTGTTGTGCGTCAGATTTCGCCATCTTGCGAACCTTTGTGGGGCCAAGCATCACGTTGTCTTGGATCGTCATATGGGGGAACAGATTAAATGACTGGAAAACCATGCCCACATCGCTGCGCAACTGCGCTAATGCCTTGCCTTCTTCGGGCAGGCGCACACCATCAATAAAAATCTCCCCTTCTTCGATGGTTTCTAAGCGATTAATCGTGCGGCATAATGTCGACTTTCCGGACCCTGAGGGCCCCAGAACAATGACCACTTCGCCCTTGGGTATTTCCAAGTTGATCTCTTTTAATGCGTGGAAGTCGCCGAAAAACTTGTTCACATTGCGCATTGAAATCATTGAGGGTTTCGTGGGTGCATGTGTGGCGTCGCGATCGGAGTCGAACGCACGCAGATCCTTGCCTGTGTTCTGTGTCATAGTGCCACACTAGTGAAATCTGTATCACTTGTGCCGATATGGGTGTAAAACTTTGAACAACCTGCCTAATTTCTCAAAAATTGGGGGTAAATTTGGGGGTAAAGGGTGTCGAATATGAACTGATTCAGCACCCAAAAATCCACATGCGCACGATTCACTATGTCGCAATTGAGCAGTGGGGTGTGTTTCTTGTATACATCGTTCGAGGCAACGCTGGGTGAGAATTGTCCCTCAGCCACATTGCTAAGGTAGGAAAGCAACGCGGATCGCAGATTCATGAAGCGCATCAACAATGGCAACTAGTTGGGAAAACCAAGTCAGGGATACTAGAATCACACCTCGTGTCAGCACCCACTTTTGAATTCACAGAGAAACCCCGTCACGCATCGAACACGGAAGCACACGGACGCACGTACGAAGTCCGTACTTTCGGCTGCCAGATGAACGTGCACGACTCGGAACGGCTCTCCGGTCTGCTCGAAGATGCGGGCTACCGTCCCGTATCTGAGGGCGGGGAGCCTGATCTTATTGTGTTCAATACCTGTGCGGTGCGCGAAAATGCCGACATGCGTCTCTACGGCACGCTCGGCAACTTGCGTCATGTGAAGGAAAGTCGCCCAGGTATGCAGATTGCTGTGGGCGGTTGCTTGGCACAAAAAGATAAAGACGCAGTGGTGAAAAAGGCGCCGTGGGTTGATGTAGTTTTTGGTACCCACAATATTGGTTCGCTGCCAGCACTTTTGGATCGAGCGCAGCATAACCGCAAAGCTCAGGTGGAAATTGTAGATTCGCTCGAACAGTTCCCCTCTGTACTGCCTGCCAAACGTGAATCCGCCTATGCTGGCTGGGTGTCGGTATCGGTGGGCTGTAACAATACCTGTACTTTCTGTATTGTTCCTTCCTTGCGAGGTAAGGAAGTAGACCGCCGCCCGGGTGATATTTTGGCCGAGGTGCAGGCGTTAGTGGATCAAGGCGTGAGCGAAGTAACCCTGCTAGGGCAGAACGTGAATGCCTATGGCGTGAATTTTGCTGACCCCACCATCGAGCGCGACCGTTCAGCTTTCTCCAAGCTGCTGCGCGCCTGTGGTGAGATTGAAGGATTGGAGCGCGTGCGCTTTACCTCTCCGCATCCTGCTGAGTTCACTTCAGATGTGATTGATGCGATGGCAGAGACCCCGAACATTTGTCCACAGCTGCACATGCCCTTGCAGTCTGGTTCGGATAAGGTGCTCAAGGAGATGCGTCGTAGCTACCGTTCCCGGAAATTCCTCGCCATCTTGGAAGAAGTTCGGGCAAAGATTCCGCACGCGTCGATCACCACTGACATTATTGTGGGATTCCCTGGGGAAACTGAAGAGGATTTCCAGGCGACACTCGATGTTGTAGAAAAGGCGCGTTTTACTTCCGCATACACTTTTCAATATTCGCCGCGTCCTGGGACTCCTGCCGCCGAGTATGAGAATCAGGTCCCAAAGGAAGTGGTGCAGGAACGCTACGAGCGTCTCATTGAACTTCAGGGCCGGGTGTGCTTGGAAGAAAACCAGAAAATAGTGGGTCAAGAAGTCGAGTTGCTGGTTCAGGCTGAAGGCGGACGCAAGAATGACCAGACTCAGCGCATGACTGGTCGCGCCCGTGATGGTCGTCTGGTGCACTTCAAGGTGGAAGAAGCTACGTCAGGTGCTATTGATGGCGAAATTCGCGCGGGCGATATTGTTCATGTTCGGGTTACAGATGCCAAGCCGTTCTTCTTGATTGCAGATTCGGGTGTGTTGTCGCACCGTCGCACGAAGGCTGGCGATATGAGTGCGGCTGGCAAGGTGCCGACTACTCAGCCTGTGGGTGTTGGTTTAGGTTTACCGCCCATTGGTAAGCCACAGGCTACCCCGAGTGCATCTGCTGGGCCTTCGTGTTCTGATGGAGGCTGCGGCTGCTAAGCCAGCGCGATAAACGCTGAAAGTCTCTTGAAGGGAATAGTTTTCCCTTTAGAGGTCTTTTGTGTGGAGCAAAGTAAAACACACGAGCGCAGCACCATGCTGATCAAGGAGCAGGTTGTTGAGTTTTTCTGGTGCGTGCGTGTTTTTCGTGGTGGCGTGCTTTGTTGAGGACATGGCTGCGGGTTTGCGGGGTGCTAGGCTTGGGGTGCCTAGGCGCGTGCACTTGTAAAGCCTAGACGATGAGAAGAGTTATTGAATGAAACGTCCTTTGAGCTTTGTTGTCTGTTGTGGTTCAGGGGAGAAAGAGAAAGAAGCGAATGTCTCAACCTACTAGCAATCAAGCATCGGCGATGAGCGCGTCCGAGTTGGCGCGTGCAGAACGTGAGGCATCGCGGCATATTACTTTGCATACGTTCGGCTGGTTGTTTGCTGTGGCGTGGCTGATGTTTGTTGTCGGGTTGTTTTTGCCGCACGGGGGTGGGGTTGCAGGCTGGCAGGTCGTGACTTTGCAGTCGAATGATTTGGGTCTACGCACGGGTATTGCGGAAACAGCATTTGTTATGTTGGGCACTGTTGGTTTGGCGCTTTTCGGTGGTTTGACGTTAGCGACCAAGCGTACTGCTTTTGCCAATGCTGCGTGGTTGTTTATGGGGATGGCGTTGATGGCATCCTTGCTGGGTATGTGGATGCGTTTGCAGGATCACGAGGTTTTGGGCGGCCCAGGTTTAGGTTTGGGTTTTGTGTTAGAAGTTGCTGCTATTGTGCTGGCGGTTTTTTCGTTGAGCTTTATGATTTTGCGTCGGAGTGATCGTCAAAAGGAGTTGGCGCAGCTGCGTGCAGCGCATGACAATCTTGATGAGGTGGGGTACGCGCAGCGTGCCGCCTTGGTGAGTCAGCAGCGCAATACTGCTGAGACGAATCCGTTGTTGGTTGATGATCGTCGCAAGCAGGCGCAGGCACGGCACAAGAAAAATCAGGTGTAGTTTTTCCCCTGCGCTCTAGGGCGCGGGACCTCGCAGGGTTTCGTGCTGATTTGATTCGTATCTCCCCAAGACTTCGTAGGTCGTGGCATCGGCCGCGTTTGCGTGTCGTGGGGAGTTGTTTTCGTTTTTACAGGCGTTTTTCCCACGCGCAGATTGTGGAGGTGGGGACAAATCCGAGTTGCTGGTTGATCCGTAGCATCCCGGCATTGGTGTCGGCAATGTCAGTGTAGACGCGGTCGAGTTCGTTCCAGCGTTGCTGTGCGGCGATGAGAGCTGCTTTTTTCAGTGGTGCGCCGAGTCCTTTTCCGCGGTAGTCGCGGCGAATCAGGGTGGTTCCTTGGTCAGCGATATTGGGCTGGCTCCCGAAAATGCGGGTGACTTCGGAATATCCGACGGCTTCGTTGTTGTGCATGAGCAGGCAGGTGATGTGTTGATTTTTTCTGCGTATCGACGTCTTCACGGCGTCGCAAAGCCGTTGCTCTGTCCACGCTGCAGGTTCGCTTATGAGATCACCGGTGGGGATGTCTGTTTCTGCTTGGTTGATCAGTGCGAGGTAGCCCTGGAGTAGATCGTGTGGGGGTTGGCGATCGTTGAAGGTGATGATCTGGTAATCGTCGCACAGTGTGCTGGTGGTCTCGGCGGGGATGGGAAGGTAGCCGTGGTGTTCGGTGAGGTGGAGTTGGTAGCCTGCGTGGTGGAAGATGTCGTCGAGTGGTTGGGGATGTGTGTTGGACACCAGGGGGCTCAACCGCCAGACTCTGATGATGCTGCGCTTTAGCGCGGTGCATAGGGTTGCGGTTTCGTTGATCAGGGTGGTGATTGCTGAGTGTGCTTGAGCATCTAAAGGTTCGCCGGGTAATGGTTGAAGTTCTGCATCGAGGGTCACATCGACGTCGATGCCGCTGGTTTGCGATTGTTGGAGGGCGGTGCAGTCGATGTAGCCGAGTATGGTGGCGTCGTCGGGCAGTTGTGGGTGTTGTGATTCGCAGTGGGCTGCGATGATGGGGTAGCCGAGTTCGGAGGTGTGGTAGTTGTCGAGGATGAGCTCTGGGGTGGCTTCGACGGCGACGAGTATGTAGGTGTGTGCGTTGGGGGAGTGTTTGAGTCCTTCGAATACTGCTTTATCGGTGGTGGAGTGGGCGGTGTCGCCGGTGATGTCTTGGGCGGCGATGTTGCCGGAGAAGACGAAGCTGATAAGTGCGTTGGTGGGTGTGAAGTGGGTGGTTTCGATGGCGGGGGTTTCGAATTGGAAAAAGACGGTCATGATGGATCATCATAACCGTCTTATTTTCAAGGAAGAAACGGGGGTTTAGCGGGATTCTACTGCGTTAATGGCAGCGTCTGCCCATTCTTGCCACTGTGCGGCTTGTGCGCGTAGCTTTTCCGCATCCTTGGTCTTCCCCTTGGCTTCGGCAGCCTGTGCTGCTTCGGTGAATTCTTTCACCTTGGCAATGAACTGTGCTGCTCGTGCTTGGGCTTCAGGGTCGGTGCGGCGCCATTGTGCTTCGGCGGCGCTTGAGACAGTAGCTTCGATCTTGCTGAGTTTGTCTTCGAATTCGCGTACGCGGTTGCGAGGAACGAAGCCGATTTCTTCCCACTTTTCTTGTAGTTCACGCAGTTTTGCGCGTGCGCCGTCAAGATCTGTGGCGGGGTCGATTTGTGGTGCGTATTCGGCGATGAGTGCATCTTTAGCTTCGGCGTTGGCTTCGAATTCGCGGTCGCGTTCGGTGGCTTCGGCGTTGCGGGATGCGAAGAAGTAGTCTTGGGCGGCTTTGAATGCCTCCCATAGTTTGTCGTCGATCTCGCGTGGGGCGCGGCCTGCGGCTTTCCACTTGTCCATGAGGTCGCGGAAGGCGCGTGCGGTGTCATTCCACTCGGTGGAAACCTTCAGCTCTTCAGCTTTGGCTACCAGTTCTTCCTTGATCTTGCGGGCAGCGGCGCGGCCCCGGTCGAGTTCGGCGAAGTGGGCACCGCGACGACGGTTGAAGGCATCACGTGCACGTGAGTAGCGCTTCCACAATGCGTCGTCGGTTTTGCGGTCGATGCCACGGATGGTTTTCCACTCGTCGAGGATTTCGCGGATGCGATCCCCGGCGCGCTTCCAGTCGGTGGACTTTTCGGCGATCTCTTCGGCCTCGGTGGCAAGTGCTTCTTTGCGTGCGATCGCTTCTTGGCGACGCGCTTGTTTTTCTTCCTTGGCCTTTTGTCCAGCTTCGTCAGCACTGTCGACGACTGCTTTGAGGCGAGTGTCGAGGGAGGCGATATCGCCAATGACGGCGACGGTGTCGAGGGAGGCGAGGATTTCTTGTGCCTTCTCTTTCACGTGTGCTGCTTCGTTGGGGTGGGTGCTCAGGCGGGTTTCGAGGTATCCCACTTCGGTGGCGAGATCATCGTAGCGTGCCCCGTAGTGTGCGAGGCCCTCTTCTGGGGTGCCTGCTTGCCAAGATCCGATGAGGCGTTCGCCTTCGGGGGTGGTCACGTATGCGCTTCCGTCAGGTTCGACACGGCCCCATTGGGAGGGGTCGGAGGCGGGCTTCCGTGCTGCAGGTACAGCTGTGGCGCCGGGGCGTGGGCCGGGAAGTGGGCCTGGGCGAGGGCCTGGCTTGGGGGTATGTGGAGTGGTCATAGTAGTTACCATCCTTTGCGATGTTCTCGTGCCGCGCGACGCGGCGCCTAGAGGGACCTTGAGAAGGAAGTGCGCAACTGTTGATGAGGGCACAATTGATGCTCACCGTGGTCGGTGAGAAAAACACTTCCCCACAAACATACCCCGACTACCCCTGAAAAGTCACCGTTAAGCACTCAGTGGGTTGTAGTAGTTGTTCTTGTGCGGTCACTGCAAAGAGTTGATTGTGCTCAATGGGTCTGAAGTAACAGGGGTGGTGGTGTGGGTTGTGAACTGGTGGTTGTTTTCACCGCGGTAGGACGCTGTGGTGGCCTACGATGGGGTGTTATGAGTGCGAACACAACTGGTTCTTGTCAGCCTACGAGCCTTAGCGATGGTGTCCACGATCCGGCTGGAGGTGATCATCGCGTGAAGCACTGGGGTGGGGATGCAGACTTTGGCTGCGCCCAGGTTGTTGTGGTGCCGGGAAGTCCTGTGCTGATTCCTTCCCTAGGGGTGGGCGATGATGAAAGCGCACGGGTGCTCCAGCTCGTTCACAGCGTGGTTTCTCAGTGCGTGGCACAGGCTAGGCGCGTGGTGATTGTCGGCAGTGCTGATCCGCGGTGGTTTACGAAACATACAGGTTCTTTCCGGGCGTGGGGTGCTCGTGACGAGTCCGATCGGGGGCAGGGGGCTCAAGTGATGTCGGCGGGTAATTATTTGCCGGAGTTGATGGCTAGGTTTTTCCTCGGTGAGGCCGAGTCGCAGGTGGATATGGTCTGTGAGCATATTCCGCAGCTTAAGGCGGGTGATTGCGTACTTGTGGTGGTTGATGGCAGTGCGGGGTTGACTCAGAAGGCGCCGTTGTCGTTACTGCCACATGCCAGCGCCTGCCACGAATGGTGCTGTGATTTGCTGGCGCATGGGGCGGCGTCGATACGCATGAGCGAGACTGAGCTTGCCGACGCCGGTGTCGTCGAACCAACATTGTGGCGCGAACTGTGTCAGCTTAGTGTTAAGGTGCGCTCAGCACGGTTGATACATGCAGACAGTACATTGGGTGTGGGGCGGTATCTGAGTGTGTGGGAGGTCGAAACGACCGCTGAGTGATGCAGTATGAGTGCGGAAAGCCAACATATCAACACACGGCCGCGATGGTAAGTGCGGTGCAGAAAACGCGCACACAGCTGATACGTACCAGCTCAAGCGCCATGTGTGCAGCGCGTGAACTTGTTGGACACACAAAGCCGACTATTGTAATGGGAGTGAGAAAAACCCACGATGACAGCCCGAGCGACTACCACGGTGACAGTGCGCGTGGTCACACTACGCACCACAGCGCTGCACCAATGTTCCCACACAAACCCGCATTGAAAGCAGCACCTCAGCTGCACGGTGTGCCGGTGCCGATTGCCATCGTGGGCCCCACCGCGTCGGGGAAATCAGCGCTAGGAATAGAACTTGCCCGCCAATTAGGCGGTGAAATCGTCAACTGCGATTCCATGCAGCTGTATCGGGGCATGGATATTGGAACCGCCAAATTATCTGTCGAAGAACGCGGCGGCATCCCGCACCACCTGCTCGATATTTGGGACGTCACCGACACCGCATCCGTTGCCCGCTACCAACAAACCTCAGTAGACACTGTCGAAAAGCTGCTGTCGAAAGGAATCACCCCGATTATTGTTGGTGGGTCCATGCTCTATGTTCAAGCCTTGCTCGATAATTGGCAATTTCCCCCCACCGACCCACAGGTACGTGCACGGTGGGAAGAAAAATTGGAGGAAATAGGCATTGATCAACTCCATGCGCACCTGGCAACGATCGACCCCGACGCAGCCGCCATCATCGAAGACAAAGACCCACGCCGTACCGTGCGTGCCCTTGAAGTCATTGAACTGACCGGTCAACCCTTCCAAGCATCACAACCGCCAAAAGACGCAGCTCCCCGCTGGAACACCATCATTCTGGGGCTGAAAACCACCCCAGAGTGGCTCAACCCCCGCATTGAAGAACGAACCCGGCTCATGTTTGAGCAAGGATTCATCGACGAAGTCAGCACCCTCGTGACCACGGGTGGCCTCGTCGCCGACTCCACCGCCGGACGTGCAATCGGATACGCTCAAGTACTCCAAGCTCAAGCAGGTGAACTTGACTGGGCCGAAGTAGAAGAACGCACCGTCATCGGCACCAGACGCTACGTGCGCAGACAACGCTCCTGGTTTAACCGCGACCCACGCATCCACTGGATCGACGCCGCGAATAACCCACTAGCCCAAGCCGTAGACATCATCAACAACTACTGCATCACAGACACGAAAGACTCAGCCACCACCATGACACACACGACGCTCCCCGAAACCCTGAACTTTGCTAAAGGACACGGCACCGAAAACGACTTCGTCATCATCGAAGACCCTCACGCCGAACTAACCATCACCGATACTCTCGTCGCCGCAATCTGTGACCGCCGCGCAGGCATCGGCGGCGACGGGCTACTGCGCGTCGTCCGCGCCCACGCACTCGTAGACTCAGGCGTAATCGCCGAACTTCCCGAAGGCGTTGCCGGAACAGACTGGTTCATGGACTACTACAACGCTGACGGCTCCATTGCCGAAATGTGTGGCAACGGCACCCGAGTCTTCGCCCACTACGTGCGCAGCCGCGCACTAGTTGCAACTGATATCTTCACGGTTGGCACTCGCGCCGGGGCTAAGCCTGTTACTGTCAGCGACTGTGATCAATGGCATGCCCAGGTGGGGGTTGAGATGGGCCCAGCAACTGTTCTTGGGGTGTCCACCTGCGCTATCGGCACAGATAAATTTGCCGGTGTGGCGGTTGATATGGGCAACCCCCATCTGGCCTGTGTGGTCCCAGGTATGAGCGCTCAGACACTAGCTGCCATGGACTTGATTCAACCTGTTTTCGACCAAGAGTTTTTCCCCGAAGGGGTTAACGTCGAAATTGTCACTGAATTCAACCCTTCCAGTAAGGACGTCCACATGCGCGTGTTTGAACGCGGTGTGGGCGAGACTCGCTCCTGCGGCACAGGCACGGTTGCGGCAGCGCGGGCAGCGCTTGCCGACGCCGGACTCGTAGACGGAACTGTCACTGTCCACATCCCTGGAGGTTCAGTCACAGTCACCATTGCTGGCGAAACCTCCACCTTGGAAGGCCCTTCAGCGATTGTGGCGACCGGAACCATGGCTACCGCCACACTGAAGATATAGTCGCCTGCACGCGTAGCTGTGTGCAGGAAAAGGAGAAAAAGCATGCGTGTTTTAATCACCGGATTTGAGCCTTTTGGGCACGATACAGAAAACGCCAGCGAGAGTGTTGCACAGGCATTAGCACACCGTTTTCCACCGCGCGAACACGCACATACTGGTCAAAACAATGCAGGCTCAACACTGGAATGCATCAGCGAAATTCTGCCTGTCACTTTCGCCGAGGCACATCTCGTGCTTCAAGCAGCGGTGGAAAAACACCAACCCGACTTTATCCTGTGCCTTGGGGAAGCCGGTGGCCGTGACTACCTGAGCCTAGAGCACATCGGGGTCAACGAACACAATGCCCGAATCCCCGATAATGCAGGTGAGCAACCTGTAGGTTCTGCGATTATTCCCAGCGGTGAGCGGTATCTTAACCCACAGCTTCCGCTGAGCGTGGATCAACTCTGTGCGGTGATTAATCAGCATGGAATCACAGCAAAGCCGAGCAATGATGCTGGGCGCTTTGTATGCAACCATGTCAGTTATTGGCTGTATTACTGGCTCGATCGAAAACCGGAGTGGATGACAGCTACAGGCGGGATCTTTGTGCATATTCCGGCTCTTCGCAGCAATAGCATTGCTACGGTGGGCGCAGAAACCGATCCTGAAACACCAAGTGTGGCCAGTGTGGATCCGAATGCGCCACGCACGATCGAACAGTGTGTCACAGGACTAACTCTGATGCTGGAAGAGCTTCATCGCGTAACAATGCGCACAACAGCGCTCAGCTACGTGCGTGCTTGTGCAGCCAACGTGCAAGGTTAAACAACCATAAAGTACGCGAAACCGCCACGTTTCTGTGCCACCTGTGAATTGTGAAGGTAGCTGCAAAATATGTGGCGGTCGTTGCGTGAACTCAGGAGGAAGGATCACTGCCTAATTCGGGGTGCTTTCCTGCTGTGCGGTCAACTAATATGCCCAGTTGGCTAGATGTTGGGGTTCTCGGTGTTGTCACTCGGCACTGGTGTGGAGGCGTGTGTAGTGTCTAAAGCCAGGCTTTCAGGGCGTTCATGAATGCCTAATGCTTGACGGATCGAGCGCCGCTCTGCGGCAAGCACGGACCGATCGAGGAGTTGCTGTTGATCCAGTGGCGGTAGTTCAGCTGTGGCCTTATTCAAAAGTGCGTGGGTCATGCCCTCCAATGGGCCGCGGCGGAACTTGAGACGCCACAAGGAAGATAAGGCTAAGGCGCTGCCGATGGTGATCAGTAATAGCGGTACTTCTTCCATGGAATCATCGGGCGAGGATTTCGGTAGCGGTTCGTAGGTATCGTCATACTTCTCCATGGAGTAGTCGGATTTCGCTGGATACGCAAAATCATCTGGTCGTGAAAAGGGGATACCGCCCAAATACCAGCCTGCCGAAATGGCGTGGAGTACATAGACTGTGAGTGCCATTGATCCCATGGAACGGAAAGGGAATAAGAGGGTGCGTAGGAACCTGGGGTGGCACAGCAGCAGGCACACGCTGATAATACCGAAAGCGCCGGCGATGGACAGCCAGATATCGCCAAGCCCTCCCGAATGCGGGCTGATGTCTATTGCGTTGCGGAAAAAACCATAGGGGTTGTCGTTAAACTGTCCAGGCAATGAGCTCACACTGGAGTAGTCCGGCTCTGCCAGTGAGCTGGGGATTTGAGGTGCTGGCTTTTCGTTAAGTGAGGGGCCATTTTCCAGCTCATCCAGCTGATAGCGGGCACGGTAGGAAACGCTCATGACGAGCGCTGCCAGTGCGATGGATCCAAGTTGCCACCACTTGTTGTGAGTGAGCAAACGGTAGGCGACCATGCCGGCGGTGCCATAGGCGAGCCACGCAAACAAAGGGTAGGGGATGGTCAACAGTGGGTGCACTGTGTGCCAGTAACCAAAAGAACCGGCAATGGCAGCACTGCACAACGACATTCCCACCAAAAACAGCAGTTGCTTGAACAAGCTCCACCTTGTGACAGGGCCAAGCAGCATAAGGATCAGAGCGATGGCGGAAAGTACGATCGCAATCACGGATTGAAGTGAGCTGAGCGCAATTCCGATGAGGAAGATAATCACTCCGCGCATCACCAACCTCGAACGGGCTTGGGCAAGCTCAGCGCCACCAGCGATTGTGGCTTTTTCAAGCATCAGTGAGGTGGATATGCCTGCCAGCACTGCAAATAGTGCCGATGCGTAGCCGTCGGCAATGTGCGCGCCAGGCCATGAAGTGGTGCCAGCATGCGCCATCACCATGCCGATGATGGCAAGCGCACGGGCGACGTCGAAACCGTCGATGCGAACTCGTGGCTTACGAGTGATTTTTTCCATGCGTACTAGGGTACAGCTGCAGGTGGCTTCAACCTAGCCAGAAGTATGGACGAGCACCGCTGATGTCCGCAGATCACACAGCACTTTTACTGTGGCTTAGGCCATTGCTGAACATTGAGTGGGAGTGGTTTAGCTGTAGTCGGCGCCGAGGCGGTGTGCGGTACGGCGGGCTTGAATCCACGCTTCTTGAAGTTCAAGGGCGCGGGCGTCAGTGACTTGCAGCAATGCTTCAAGTTGGGGGACTGACAGGCTACGGCGAAGTCGGGCATCGACGCGCGAGACGAACCGGCGGGAGGTTGATACGAGAAACAGGAAGCGGGAAATATCGGGGTCTGAGCAGTCAGGGTCGGCCAGTGCTGGGCGGTGGAGGGTGCGGTCGGCGACGTGATCCACATCGGGGCTGCTGAGGAACTGATCGTATTTCGCGAGCGTGTCTTCGATATCTTCGCGTGAAAGCGTGATGGAAGACTTCAGTGCTGTTGCTTCTTGGTTATGGGGCTGGGAGCGGGCAACGAATATGGCCACTGCCATAATGATGGCTGCGAGGATGAATCCTTCGTAGCGCAGGAAGTAGACAAGGAGGATGCAGCCGAGGATGACAACCGCCCATGGCCACCAAGGCTCGCGGTTGTCATGATCGAGTGCGTCTAAGTCCTTCATAGGGGAACCAGATTACAAGAAATAAATAATAGGGTCTAATTGGAATTTAAGGATCATTGTATTCATTAGTGTTGACAAATACAGTGACTTTGATGAAATTGTATATCAATTAGTGGCCACCGCAACCGCATCCGCCAGATCCGCATCCACCGCCGTCGCTGCCACACCCGCTGGGGGCGATAATGGTGGCAACCATGACGGCGTCGCCGGTGATGACGGAGTTCTTTTCGGGCAGGTCGATGCAGTCGGGGATGCACACATCGTAGGCGAAGGAACCGTCGACGGTTGCGTGGATGAAGCGCTGCCCGGTGAGGTCATTGGTGCGGTATTCGGCTTCTAAAACGCGTGCGGTAAATTGTGCGGAGGCATCAGGGTGTTCTGCGCCGTTTCCGCTGGCAACGATGGCTGCGCCGTGGGAGATGAGGGAGCCTGGGTGGGTGCCAGATTCGTTGGTGTAGGCATCGACGCTGGGGTAGGTGCGCAGCCCCGCTTCGTTGGCTAGAGCGGTGACGGAGAGTTGCTGCCAGCGTTGCTCGGGTTCGTCGGCTAGCAGTGGGCCTTGGGCGAGGTTGCAGGCAACGGTGGTGACGGGCTGGCCGTTGTAGTCGACGATTTCGCAGAGTGCGAGAACATCGTTGATCATGCTGACGTGCGCGAAGCTCATGGCGACGGAATCGAATCCGGTGTAGGTGGCGAAGGGTTCGACGGCGAGAATATTAATCTGTGCGCCGGAGCTGTCGGAGTATTGGATCAGTTGCCCCCCGCGTACTTCGCCGGTGACTGAGAGTTTGTCGGTGGCGATTGCGGCTTCCACAGCGTCTTGCCATTTGTCGAATTTCATTCCGAGGGCCAAAAGATCATTGCTCATGCAGGATATTCTACGACGCAGGGTGATGTTTCACAGAGTTGTGGTTTCTTCCACACCCTTCAGTGTGGACACTTCATCCTGTGTGCTGGCGAAGTGACTGCGACCTTATTCCACTGAGAGCAGGAATAATTGGCGGGCAAGATAGGAGGTAGTGAAGCATGTTGTGCTGTTGCTTATCGACGCCACCACCGGCGTTGAGTGCGCAGCTGAACCCAACAGAGTGGTTTCTCATGATTGAGGTTTTCTCACCAGAAAAACACGCATCAAACGATAACCCGCGGTGTTGGGGGTTTGGTGGGTGCAACGGTGTTACCAAGTATGCAGAGGCATGTAGTGGTGTGTGATCCTGAAAATCAGGCTGATCTTCAACGCATGCATGCTTGAGTGTGCTGTCATCATGGGCATCCCTTAATTTTCAACCTCGATATATTTACAAGGTCATCAGGGGAGGTAGTGAAGACTTCATTGTTCCAAGGATTCTTTGAAAGTCCATGTGATCATCGCCGCGTGGTGAAAAACCATGACTGCTTTCGTGTCTGGCATCGTGGCGAGCGTAACCATTGCTCCAACACGTTACTGCCCCGTATCCGAAGGGAAACGAAACTCGGATCGACACGCACGCGCGTGAAATTCACCGCATCCACTCTGTGATCGTGCATGCATCGGCAACACTGTTCTTGGTAGAGCCATGGGGCTTTGCGATATATAAGAAAAATATTGATTCGACATAGAGCACGTGCTACCCATAAAACCGCAGGTCAATTTTCCACTTATTTGCTGAAAGTCGAATCAGTAATTTTGAATCAATTCCCACATATTTATAGGTATGTTTTTTGTCTGGGGTGTGCAGGGCTTTTCCTGAACACATCACGTCGCTCATGCCTCAGTGCACCGTCGGGTTTCGAGCATTCTTTACCCACTGCATTGTCCTGATAAGAAAACCTCAATGTGTGCATGTGCACAGGGCATAGTTGCAAGCCAAGAAGTTGTGAGAGCTATAGAGCACGTTGCTTGGACTCATGAGCTGGCTGGGCGAGGGATTAACAGTGTGGGGAATGCGCAAAGGTGTGGGATGTAGGTGGACGGGCTGGGATGTAGGTGGGCTAGATAATAGGGGATGTCGCAGGAAGGGGATGGAAAGTGGGTATGGGAAGGGAAAAAGGGGATAGGTGCAGGTCGAAAGGTGTGTTGGTTGGGCTCAAGGGGGTGGTGTGCGCCTACCTGATGTGCTGGTTCTTTTGGCTATCATTGGCAAAGTTGTTGCGCAAAGTGCAACAATAGGAAGCAACGATGACTAAAGATAAATCTTCACAGCACCTCACAGTTGATGAGCTGCTCACACAAGCATTCAAGAATCACACTCCAACAATTCCCGCCGAACCCGAAGGCGAAGATCTCTCCGGTTTGCTCGAAGTAAGCACACCAACATCTGCCCGCGAGAACACAGCACGCGAAGGCGCAAGCGCACCAACCACAAGTGCAGACGTTCCCACTGTGGGCGAACTTGACCTTGAGGCGCGTGCATCATTGCGAAGCCTCACCCGCGGATCTGGTATTCATGCCACCGATCAGGACGACGGCTACGACGTTGAATACCGTAAACTGCGCCTCGAACGCGTTATCCTCGTGGGCGTGTGGACCGAAGGTACCACCGCAGAAATTGAAGCGAACATGCAAGAGCTCGCAGCACTTGCCGAAACCGCAGGTTCTGAAGTCGTAGACATGCTCTATCAAAAGCGTGATCGGCCAGACCCCGGTACCTATATTGGTTCCGGCAAAGTCAAAGAGCTCAAAGACATTGTTGTCGCCACCGGTGTCGACACCGTTGTGTGCGACGGTGAGCTTTCGCCTGGCCAAATGATCGCGTTGGAAAAAGCGCTTGACGTGAAGGTCATTGACCGAACCATGCTCATCCTTGATATTTTTGCCCAGCACGCGAAAAGCAAGGAAGGTAAAGCGCAGGTTTCACTGGCGCAAATGGAGTATCTGATTACTCGCGTGCGTGGTTGGGGCGGGGCGCTTTCGCGCCAGGCTGGTGGCCGAGCCGGTTCCAACGGTGGTGTGGGTCTGCGTGGACCTGGTGAAACCAAGATTGAAGCGGACCGTCGCCGTCTACGCACCGATATGGCGAAACTTCGGAAAGAAATTTCCGGAATGAAAACCGCCCGCGACATTAAACGCCAGCAACGTCGCGCCTCCACCATTCCGCAAATTGCGATCGCAGGCTACACCAATGCTGGTAAATCCTCCCTCATCAACGCACTGACCGGTGCCGGAGTGTTGGTCGAAGATGCACTGTTTGCAACCCTAGACCCAACAACCCGGCGCGCAGAGCTTGCTGATGGACGCCAGGTGGTGTTTACCGACACTGTGGGTTTTGTTCGCCATTTGCCTACTCAGTTGGTTGAAGCGTTCCGTTCGACCTTGGAAGAGGTTGTGGAGGCTGATTTAGTGTTGCATGTGGTGGATGCTTCTGATCCGTTCCCACTGAAGCAGATTGAGGCTGTTAATGGTGTGATTTCCGATATTGTTCGGGAGTTGGGTTGCCAGGCACCGCCGGAGATTATTGTGGCGAACAAGATTGATGCGGCTGATCCTTTGGTGTTGGCGGAGTTGCGTCATGCGATTGATGACATTGTGTTTGTCTCTGCGCATACTGGTGAGGGGATTGCGGAGCTGGAAGCTCGCGTGGAGTTGTTCCTCAACTCCTTGGATGCGCATGTGCAGTTGCTGATTCCGTTTACTCGTGGAGATGTGGTTTCGCGTGTGCATAAGTTGGGCACCGTGTTGAATGAGGAGTACACGGAGGAAGGCACGTTAGTTGAGGTGCGTCTTCCTGTGTCGTTGGCAGAGGAGCTGCGTGAGTTTAGGCGCGAAACTGTATAAAGTCGCAGTGCCTGTGTGTTTGTAGGGCGCTGTGGTGAGTGTTCCCACTGGTGTGGGCCTGGACGTTGCTTGGCAACGGAGGGCTTGATACCAGTGGGTTTTTGTGTGGGGGTGTTCTTTTTTCGTTGGTGTGGTTGTGATTATGTGTGGGCGTGTGGGTGTGGGGAGTTGGTGAAAGGGTATGTGGGGATTCATAATGGAGTTTCGTGAGTACTTCTTCCTGGGGTTGGACCCTTCATGGCGATGGCAAGACCATCAAGCCAGGCGCTGTTGTTGCGCCTGAGGAGCGACTGAGTTGGGGTCGTACTGTCGGCATTGGTATGCAGCATGTGATTGCAATGTTTGGTGCAACTTTGCTGGTTCCTACGTTGACCGGTTTCCCCGTGAACACCACGCTGCTGTTTTCTGGTGTGGGCACGATGGTGTTCTTGTTGGTGACGCGTAACCGCCTGCCTTCGTACTTGGGTTCGTCTTTTGGTTTTATTGCACCTTTGATGGCAAGTCAGGGTGAGGGTATTTCTGCGCAGCTCGGCGGTATTGTGGCTGCTGGTTTGGTGCTGATCGCGGTTGGCTTTGTGGTCAAGGTATTGGGCAAGAAAGTCATCGATATTGTGATGCCCCCTGCTGTTACCGGTGCGATTGTGGCGTTGATTGGTTTGAATCTTTCGCCGGCGGCTGTGGGGAATTTCCAAGCGCAACCTTGGGTGGCAGCGGTAACGCTGTTTTCTATTTTGCTGTTTATTGTTGCAGGCCGCGGCATGGTGGCGCGCCTGGGCATTCTTTTGGGTGTCATTATTGGGTGGATTTTCGCTGCTGTGAGCGGCAACCTTGCTGAGGATGCGTCGGAGAAGATTGCCGCAGCCCCATGGATTGGTTTGCCACAGTTCCATGCCCCAGAGTTCACGCTGTCGGTCGTGCTGGTGACCTTGCCTGTGGTGATCGTGCTGATTGCGGAAAACGTGGGCCATGTGAAGGCTGTGTCGGAGATGACGGGTAAGGATCTGGATGATTTGGCTGGTGATGCACTGATCGCTGATGGTATCGGTACGACGCTTGCTGGTGGTTTCGGTGGTTCCGGTACCACCACCTATGCGGAAAACATTGGTGTGATGGCAGCTACGCGTGTCTATTCGACCGCTGCGTATTGGATCGCTGCAATGACTGCGGTGGCGTTGGCTTTCGTGCCGAAGTTTGGTGTGCTGATTTTCACCATCCCTGAAGGTGTGCTGGGTGGCGCAGCACTGGTGCTGTATGGCTTGATTGGTATGCTTGGTGTGCGCATTTGGCAGGATAATAAGGTTAATTTCAACAATCCTGTCAACCTCACCATGGCCGCAGTGGCACTTGTAGCTGGCATTGGTAACCTCACGCTGACCGTGTTTGGTATCAGCCTCGAAGGCATCGCCTGGGGCTCGGTGGGTATTATTGTGCTCTACCCACTAATGAAGTGGCTCTACATCAACGTCGGTGACGGCAAGAACGCCAAGTTCTAAACACTCCCGAGGCGAAGAAAAACCCACGCGAAGCTGAAGAGAACTATCCTTCACAACGCGTGGGTTTTTCCCATAGCGACAGCACCGTTGCTGCCGCAGCCTGTGGATTAATCGACAGTGGCGGCAGGGATGTGGGTGATGATGTCATCGATGAGTCGCGCGGCAACCTTTGCAGTGCGCTGATCTGCATCGAATTCGGGATTGAGCTCAACGACGTCGACAAGCTTCACCTTGCCGGTACGCGCCGCAGCCACACACAGTGCACGAATAACACGCAGATCCACACCCAAACCCGCAGGCGCAGACACGCCAGGAGCTGTGGCTGCAGGAAGCACATCTAAATCGATAGACAAATGAATCACATCGTAACCCGCAGTAATCCGATCAATCAGCTCCTGGGCTTGCTGCACGCTGTACTCAGCCAGCTGAAAATCCTCAATCACTTCAACACCGAGCTGCTTGGCCACAGTAAACAGCGCTGCAGTGTTATTCGGCCGTGAAATACCAAGCACATGATAATGAAAAGCCTCAGGCCAAGCCTGAGCAATCTGACGAAACGGCGTACCCGAAGTTGGATACGGCGCAGTACGCAAATCAAAATGGGCATCGAGATTAATAATCCCAATCCTGCTCGACGGGAAAGCGCCGCGCACACCTTGATGCGAACCCCACGACGTTTCATGCCCGCCACCAAGCGTGACCACACACTGCGCGCCGTCGGAAAGCACCGACTGCACTGTGTGCGCAAGCAACTGCTGCCCCGACTCCAAATCCTCACCCGAGACGATAGTGCCAGCATCAACCCGCACACGATCATCGTGAATCGCTACAGACGCTAACGCATCGCGCAACGCACAAGGCGCATTGCGCGCCCCCGGTCGCCCATGATTGCGCCGCACCCCCTCATCGGAGGCAAAACCCACCAGCACAACAGCACCTTCACACACAGCGCCGATACCTTCACCATCCCCACGCTGGGCGGAAACAACAGTGGAATGCCAACGCGCATGCTCAAAACCAGGCCCATCACTACGACCCTGCCAAATGTAATCCTTCATGTTCACCTAGGATAGAGCACAATCAAACCGCAACGTGAAAGAGAAACCCAACCCCAGTGCCCCAAGTCCCCGCCGCCGCACACACACTCGCCATCCTCAACCTGCTCATCCACTCCGAGCAACCAGTGTCTGCGACCCGAATCAGCGCCGAATTAGCCATCCCCCGATCCACCACCTACCACCTGCTCAAAGAAATGGTGCGCGCCGGGTTTGTCATGCACCTCGAAAACGAATCCCGCTACGGACTAGGAGTAGCCGCTTATGCCATGGCGCAAGCCTATTCCACCCAACAACCCCTCGTACGCGCCAGCGCCGTGCATGCACAACGCCTTGCCGAACGAGTAGCGGGAAGCGCACACGTGAGCAAACTATCCGGAATGGACGTTAGCTACGTACTCGAAGAACGCGCCGCACACGCACCAAGCCTGATCACCGACGTAGGAGTACGCCTCGATGCGCTACGCACAGCATCGGGGCGAGCAATGCTCGCCTACCTCCCCCAAGCGGAACTGCACGGGCGACTGCACGCCCACGGTTACAGCACGCACGAACACCACGGTCACCGTGCTCAGGAAGAGCACGGCGATTATCACGCCCTCGACACACTTTTGGCAACGATTCGCAAGCGCGGCTATGCCGAAGAATACGAAGAAATCACACCCGGGCAGCAAAGCATCGCCGCAGCAATCCTTGATCACACCGGCCGCCCAGCAGGTGCACTTACAGTTACTTTCCCCACCCACACCTTAGACGACGCACACACAACAGTGATCTGCGCAGACCTTATGCGCCGCGCCAAGCAGATCAGCACTCGCATGTTCGGCACCGCCAACGCGCCTAAATCATCGCGACCTTAAACGTTCACTAGGGCAGCCTTAGAACATGGGTGCGACACAGCCGACGCCATTGCGCGAGAGTTGCTACCGTGGGAGCTATGAGGGACCCAAGCCGACACCTAGAGCAGCTGATTAACCGCGCACAGATGCTCGAACATCGCGCCGGTGACCCTGGTGAAAACATCAGCATCACCGACGTCGTCGATGCGTGGCTCAGCGTTGCCAACCATGCCACCGTCATGCTTGACGACGCCGGATTTAACACCGCCGAACCCCCACCTGTGGAAGATATCCACGAACCTCTCCACGCCCGCACCCACGCCTACATCAGCATCATCGACACCTTGTGGAACAGTGACGAAAAATATCTCACCTTGCCCAAAGCCATCCACACCAACATCCTCACATCCTGCACCGAAGTCTTTTCTGCCCTGCACAACACCACCAACGCCAAGCACCGAAGCCTCGTGATGGAATCTGAACTTCTCGCGTGGAAAATCACCGACACCGCACAGGGCTACCACAACCTCCAAAGCCGCACCCATACCCTTAATACCCTCTGGGAAGGTGAACCTGGCAATTTCTTCGCCCACACCGAATTCTTCGATCTCCTCCACAAAACCGCACGCACAACCATCCCCAACCACGGGAAAAATCAGGCTGCGGAAGAATTCATCCGCTTTGGCACCAAACACCAACACTCCCACGACATCAATATCGCCACTGTGGTTCTCGCGGCTTGGGAAACCGCCACCAACCTCCTTTTCGCCACTCCGAGTGCCACCAACACCAACAAAGCACTGCTGCTTGCAAACTATGCCATCACCTATTACGACAACCTGCCTGAACACCTCCACGAGGATGAAAAACTACGCACTCAGCTCCTGAACATCATCGCGAACAAAATCACCCATTTCCGCAGTCAACTTCAACCCCCGCATGTGCCCATTAACTTTGACACGATCGTCACCGAATACAACAACCCCAACCTGCCGCTTGAAATCCACGCCTACACCGACGCCATCACTGAATACAACACAGTTGCTGCCAACACACTCACTCACACCGACACTAGGCTTAACCTGAATGCTGAACTAGCCACCATTTATCACAGTCGCGGGCATTTCCAGCAGGCCCGACACTTCTATGCTCAAGCTCTGGAACTCATCCGCCACCACGCCACCGAACAGCACTACCCGCTGTGGGCACAGGTGCTCTATAACGCTGCCTTGCTTGAAGCGCTCGCACTCGCCAACCCGCTTAAAGCCCTCTACTTCGCCGACGAAGCACTCATACACTTCAGTAGTGACCAGCCCCAACCTGATCTCGACTCCACGCTTGGGAGATTCCATTCGCTCAAACACAACATCCTGCGTGCCTTACACCGCGCCGGTGATAACGCCACACTGTCACGCTACGGAGTGAGTGAGACAACCATTCGCGCAATCGAATTGACCGAAACTATTCTCGCGCATATTGCCGATGCTGAAACTCTACGCACAACAGACAGTGCTGAAAAGGCTTATCAGCATGTAGAGAAAACCACCGCGCAGTACCACAATCACCCCGAACCCATGGTGCGTGCCGCAGCCATGCACGCAGGTTTAGCAGCGGGATCTCTGTTGCTGTTTAGCAACAACTTCACAACAGCAATCAGCTACCACAATAGGTTGCTGGAAACCTATAGCAACGACATCGACCACTACATTGTGCGTGACCGCCATCGTTGCGTGCTCAACATCGCCATTGCCTACGGTGCACTGCACAATTACCAAGCCTGTATTAACTATTGTGACCGAGTGATTGAGCACAGCAACGAACATGAAGACGAGGAAATGCGCTACCACTGCGCTGTAGCGCATACCACCAAAGCGTATGCGCTGAAAGCAATCGGTAACCTTGACGCAGCCATAAATACGCTCGTGGAATGCTATTTAGAGCTGACCTGCATGAACGAAAAGATTCAAGCCCAAGCGGCAGAAGCTGGTTTTGAGCTCTATGATATTGCTACCAGCAAAAATGACCATGACGAAGCCGCCAAAATCGCCGGCACTATCATCATGTTCTTCCAAGAAAACCTCAGCCCCACCACCCAAATAATTCTCACCCAAGCCAGGCTCATGCGTACCCTTGCGCTGGCGAAGACGAGCCATGCTCACGATCATGCCACACGGGAGGAGCTTGAGTGGTTTTTTCATCAACCCGCGCATATCCGCCAGGCCTGCGACCCCCGCTATGTCAACGCTGCCGAAACTTTGCGTCACCAACTTACACTTAAGGATCACGCTCCGGCACACACGACAACCGGCACAATTGAACCAACCGATGCCAACGAACATGAAGGATGCGTCCATGTGGATTCAGCATTCTGCCCACACACAGAAAATGCGCAGGACAAGGGTAAGGGCTTGAGGTTGGGCGGACTGCTGGTGCGTGTGGGGCAGTGGGGAATGAGAACATTAGGGGCATTTTTAGTTCAGCGCATTGCCAAGGCACAGCAATCGGCTCAGGGGCATGGTGTGCGGAATGAGAAGCGGTTAGGTTTCAAGCGATCTGGTCGGAACTAGCGGAAGTGGGATGCCTAAGCGCATGGGCGGTAGGGAAATAGCAGCAGTCAGGTTTTTATTGTGCGTGGGTGCTTGCGTGAATTATGCCTGTTCGTGTAATAGTTGTGGGGTAGGCCACTGTGCAGATTGGCTGTCGCGCAGAAACGGTTGAGCACCACCGTGGTGCTTCTACACAGTATTCAAGACAACCACATCACAACCATTTTCCTTTTTTCTTTCACATTTTTACTACCCGCTGCGCATATGCAGTGCGTATGTCCTTGTCGTTGATCGTGGCTTTGTGTGCGCCCACGAAACGAACCATTCTCACGTGGTCGGTTTTTTGATACGTCGGTGGCAGAAGGATACACAACCTAAGGTAGTAACTGTGATTTTTCCCGGAAATGCTGAGCTATGTTTGCGTAGGTGAGCTTTCGTTGGGGGAAGTGTCACGTGTCCATCAAGGACGCAACAGTGATCACGACTGCTGAAAAAATGGGGGAATGGGGCACAGAAAGGATTTTCCAATGACCGTAACTGTTGGCCTTGGGGCTTTGAGCATTGACGAAGTAGTAGCGGTTGCCCGGCATGGAGAACAGGTCGTTTTATGCCCTGACGCGCTCGCCCAGGTGGCGTCGACGCGTGGGCGTATTGAAGAGCTGGCAAACGATCCGACTCCTGTTTACGGAATTTCGACGGGCTTCGGTGCGTTGGCAAGGCGACATATCCCTACCGAATTGCGGACGCAGCTGCAGCGTAGTTTGGTGCGATCCCATGCGGCTGGATCTGGGCCTGAAGTAGAACGCGAAGTTGTGCGGGCATTGATGCTTTTGCGCCTGTCAACGCTGATGACGGCACGCACGGGTGTGCGTCCGGTGGTAGCTGAAACTTATGCTGCAGTGTTGAATGCGCATATCACCCCTGTGGTTCATGAGTATGGTTCTTTGGGGTGCTCCGGTGATCTAGCCCCCCTTGCACACTGTGCGATGGCATTGATGGGTGAGGGGCCTGTGCGCCTGGCTTCGGGGGAGCGTGTCGACGCCGCCACGGCACTAGCTGACGCTGCTATCACCCCACTGGTGCTGGAAGAAAAAGAAGGTTTGGCCCTCATCAACGGCACCGATGGCATGCTGGGTATGCTGTGTCTTGCACTGCATGACCTTGAGGTGTTGGTGAAAACTTCCGATGTGGCTACCGCACTCACACTGGAGGGGCTGCGCGGTACTGCTGCTGTGTTTGATGAGGATTTGCAGATGCTGCGCCCACATCCAGGCCAGGCTGCAAGCGCAAAAAATGTGCGTAGGTTGGTCTCCGGCTCTGAGATTTTGGCTGCCGCACAGGAGGAATTTGCCCAAAGCCATGTTCAAGACGCCTATTCGGTGCGTTGTGCACCACAGGTTGCAGGTGGCGTGCGCGATACGATTGCGCACGCTCGGCTCGTGGCGCAGCGCGAACTTGCCGCAGCGATTGACAATCCAGTGGTTGCTGTCGATGGCAGGGTTGCAAGCAACGGTAATTTCCATGGCGCTCCAGTGGCTTATGTGTTGGACTTCCTCGCAATCGTGGTGGCGGATTTAGCGTCAATTTCGGAACGTCGCACAGATCGTTTCCTTGATGTATCCCGAAACCGTGGCTTAAATGCGTTCCTTGCTGATGATCCAGGCGTGGATTCTGGTCACATGATCGCCCAGTACACCCAGGCGGGAATTGTTTCAGAGCTCAAGCGTAATGCTAACCCCGCGTCGGTGGATTCCATCCCAAGTTCCGCCATGCAAGAAGATCACGTATCTATGGGTTGGGCTGCAGGTCGAAAGTTACGCCGCAGCGTTGATGGTTTGGCTCGAGTGCTGGCGGTGGAAGTGCTTACCGCTGCGCGCGCGATTGATTTCCGTGCACCGTTCAGCCCGGCTGCCGGCACGCAAGCTGCGGTCAATTGTGTGCGAACCGCTGT
Organism: Corynebacterium felinum; assembly: GCF_030408755.1. Classification (NCBI taxonomy): domain Bacteria; kingdom Bacillati; phylum Actinomycetota; class Actinomycetes; order Mycobacteriales; family Corynebacteriaceae; genus Corynebacterium; species Corynebacterium felinum. Next base: position 1,788,089 of record NZ_CP047209.1, on the reverse strand, counting down.
GGCAGGTCCTGGCACAGACCGGTTCCTTGCCCCTGAAATTGAAGCGGTCGTGAACATGGTGACCACGGCAAGCCTGCTGCGTGAAGTCGAAGACGCCGTCGGTGAACTAGCTTAAAGCAGTGATCACAGCCGAGTGTGGGCGTCGATAAGCGTACGCCATGATGCGCGCATGACAGCGCTGTGATGCATTTTTAACGCGTACGTATACAACCACCTGTTGCATGGATGCCATGAAGCAGGTGGTTTTGTTTCTTCCCCTCTTGCGTATCACCTAGAAAGGTGTGCGGGGACTAGCGAAAAGCGGGAGGTGTCATGGAAGTGAGCCGAGCTTAAAAAGAAAGCCCACCACACACGTATGTGTCTGGTATTTCAGACACAAGAATACTTATATGCCTATAATCCCAGAAAATTTCATCCTATAGTGATACCAAGCACACAACAGTGCTGCGGCGCACGTGCACACGTTGGAGTGTGGGTTTCTTTCACGACAGCCAACGTACACCGGTGCACCCGCACACGGTGACGAACCCACACAACACAGATGCACCACACCGCAGACTCCACACCATCGCAGCACGGCAGAAAGGCACAGACATGACAACACACGCACCCCGCGAAATCCGCGCACCCCGCGGCAGCACGCTCAACACCAAAAACTGGCAAACCGAAGCTGCACTGCGCATGCTCATGAACAACCTCGACCCCGAAGTAGCCGAACGCCCCGATGATCTCGTCGTCTACGGCGGCAGTGGCAAGGCAGCCCGCAACTGGGAAAGCTTCGACGCCATCGTCGAGACCCTCAAAACCCTCGAAGACAACGAAACTCTCCTGGTTCAATCCGGCAAACCCGTCGGCGTATTCACCACCAACGTGTGGGCACCGCGCGTTTTGCTGGCAAACTCCAACCTTGTTGGCGACTGGGCAAACTGGCCGGAATTCCGCCGCCTCGAAGCCGAAGGACTCATGATGTACGGCCAAATGACAGCAGGATCATGGATATACATCGCAACCCAAGGAATCCTCCAAGGAACCTACGAAACCTTCGCCGCCATTGCCCGCAAACGCTTCAACGGCACCCTCGCACACACCATCACCCTCACCGGCGGATGCGGCGGCATGGGTGGAGCACAACCACTAGCCGTGACCCTCAACGGGGGAGTGTGCATCATCGCTGACGTGGACAAGTCCCGTCTCGAACGACGCGTAGCAAAACGCTACCTCCACGAAATCGCCGACAACCTCGACCACGCCATCTCCCGAGCCAACAAGGCAAAAGAAGACGGCGAAGCAGTCTCCATCGGACTTGTCGCCAATGCTGCCGACGTTTTCCCAGAATTGCTGGCACGCCACAAAAACGGTGAAATCACCATCGACATCGTCACCGACCAAACCTCCGCACACGACCCACTGTTCTACCTCCCACGCGAAATCCCCGTGGAGGACTGGGAGCGCGAACGCACCGAAGACCCCGTCACCTTCACCAAAAAAGCCCGCGAATCCATGGCCGCCCAAGTCCAAGCAATGGTCGAATTCCAAGACCTCGGAGTAGAAGTCTTCGACTACGGAAATTCCATCCGCGATGAAGCACGACTCGCCGGATACACCCGCGCCTTCGAATTCCCAGGATTCGTCCCAGCCTACATCCGCCCACTCTTCTGCGAAGGACTCGGGCCCTTCCGCTGGGCAGCGCTATCAGGCGACCCCGAAGACATCAAAACCACCGACGCCGCACTCAAAGAACTCTTTCCCGACAACGAACACCTCCACCGTTGGCTCGACGCGGCAGAAGAATTCGTCGAATACGAAGGACTACCAGCCCGAATCTGCTGGCTCGGCTACGGCGAACGCCACCAAGCAGGCCTTTTGTTCAACCGCCTCGTCGCCGAGGGCGAAGTATCTGCACCAATCGTCATCGGCCGCGACCACCTCGACTCCGGCTCCGTCGCCTCCCCCTACCGCGAAACCGAAGCCATGCTCGATGGCTCCGACGCAATCGCCGACTGGCCACTACTCAACGCGCTAACAGCCACCAGCTCCGGCGCTACCTGGGTCAGCATCCACCACGGCGGTGGCGTAGGCATCGGCCGTTCCATCCACGCCGGCCAAGTCTGCGTCGCAGACGGCACCGAACTTGCCGCAGCAAAACTCACCGCCGTACTCACCAACGACCCCGGCATGGGCGTCATCCGCCACTTCGACGCCGGCTACAACCGCGCCCACGAAGTAGCCACCGAACGCGGCGTACGCATCCCCATGCCATTCCACTCCCGCGAAAACTAGCCACACAACAACCACCCCAAGGGACACACCGTGAGCAGCACACTCTTCCACAACATAGGCGAACTCCGCACCGTCGGCCCCCACGGCACCATCCACAACGCGGCACTGGTCGCCGACAATGGAACAATCGCCTGGATCGGCTCACACGAGCACGCCCCCGACTGCGATCACGCACACGACCTCGGCGGGCGTGCCGTCCTACCCGGTTGGGTTGACTCCCACACCCACATGCTTTTCGACGGCAACCGCGCCCACGAATTCGAAGCACGCATGGCTGGCCAAAACTACGCGGCAGGGGGCATCAACATCACAGTCGACGCCACCCGCGCAGCCACCACCGCACGCCTCGAACAACTCCTCATCGACCGCATCCGCGCCGCCCGCCACCAAGGCACCACCACCATAGAAACCAAAACCGGATACGGACTCGACGTCGAAAGCGAAGCACACGCCGCCCAACTCGCACACCGCTACGTCGACGATGTAACCTTCCTCGGCGCCCACGTCGTACCACGAGGCGCGAACGCCGAGGACTACGTCACCCTTGTATGCACCGACATGCTCGATGCCGTGATCGACCACGTGCACTGGATCGACGTCTTCTGCGAACGTGGCGCATTCAACGAAGACCAGGCGCGCCAGGTTTTGCAGGCAGGTAAAGATCGTGGGCTTGGGTTACGGGTCCACGGCAACCAGTTGGGTGAAGGCCCAGGTGTGAAGCTGGCGGTTGAGATGGGGGCGCGGAGCGTCGATCATGTGAATTATCTCAGTGCCGATGATATTGAGTTGCTTGCAGCCCATGACACTGTGGCGACGGTTTTGCCGGCCTGCGATCTTTCCACCCGCGCACCTCTTGCGCCCGCTCGCACGCTTCTCGACGCCGGGGCAACTGTGGCTATCGCATCGAATCTCAACCCTGGCACAAGCTATACATCAAGCATGAATTTCTGTGTGGCTACAGCGGTGCTGCAAATGCATTTGAGTTTAGATGAAGCGATTTGTGCTGCAACTCATGCAGGTGCGGTTTCGTTGAATCGTCATGCAGTTCATAACGGCCTAGATCCCCGTGGTCGACCAGCCGTGGGTAGCCTCGTCGAAGGGGCAGAAGCGAACCTGCATGTACTCGATACCCCTCATGCGATTGATTTAGCGTATCGGCCAGGAATGCCGTTGAGTTGGGCTACGTTTATCCGCGGGGAGAAAGTCTAATCCACCCTACTGGTTAACCACACAACTGAGGTGACTTGGGATAATGTTTATCGCTTTCTTTGTCAACCAAGGGAATAAAAACTTCACAGTCTTGGTTGGGGGTTAGTGAGGAGATAGTAAAAGTGGCGGTGCTCCTTCTTAGAAAAGAAGGAGCACCGCCACTTTTTTAAAGCGCTTATCAGGCGATCTTAAGCGTCGAGATCCTGTTCGATCAACGCAGCAATCTTTTCAACAGCCTCGGCGTTTTCTGAGGTGACAGTTACCTTGTCGCCCTTTTCAGCACCCAAAGCCATAATCATCAGGGAAGAAGCGGCATCGGTTTCTTCGTCTTCTTCACCCTCGAGGAACAAGAAGATGTCCTCATCATACTCGCCAGCAGCCTCGGCGATGATGGAAGCTGGACGAGCGTGCAGACCAACTGCAGAACCGACAACTACGGTCTTGGAAGCCATCTCAATGGGTCCTTTCATAAAAACCGCGCACTACCACCCCACGCCCGCAAGCCTAGGGGAGTGCCACGAAACAATAAGTGAATGAAGCTGCCCGAATATTCCCACAGCTTCCTACCCAACGCACAGATAGCACGAAAGTAGCGTGAATAAAGTGGGAACAACCAAAGCAAACCTATGTCCGATTCTATGTCTAAATCTGTGTTTGCGCCATCAAACGGACACAATGTTCATAAGTGCTGTGTCACATGATGCGGAGTAGTTTTCACAAAGGTGACAAAGGTGCTGCTCAGTGCGTGCATACGGTGATTTCATCGTCAAAAACTGTGAACAAAATCCCAGTATCCGGTCGGGCTCACTTGTGTATGCACAGCCGCAGAAAACACAACCATCCCCACAGTGACCAACACTTTTAAGTTTTCACATTAGGTTTGAAGAGCCTTCGACGGCCAAAATTGCTTGAGCAACAACACCGCCACAGCACTGACAATCACACCGGCGCCCAAAGCCACGAACCAAGCCCACAACGGTTCAACTGCAAAGAACACAAACATACCACCATGTGGAGCGCGTGAACCTACACCAAAGCCCATCGATAGTGCACCAGCAGTGGCTCCACCGAGCATCAGTGATGGAATGACCCGCAATGGATCGGCGGCAGCAAAGGGAATAGCACCTTCGGAAATAAACGCACATCCAAGAAGCCACGCCGATTTAGCGTTTTCTTGCTCCGCAGCACTAAACAAATTTCGTCGGATCAATGTCGCTATTGACATAGCAATTGGTGGAACCATGCCGGCAACCATAACGGCAGCCATAATCGCCAACGAGGCTTTATCGCCAGTCGATAGCCCCGCAGTGGCGAACAAATACGCTGCCTTATTCACAGGTCCGCCCAGATCAAAGCACATCATCACACCCAATACGGCACCTAAAACCATGGCGGAAGTCCCACTCATGCTTCCAAGCAACATTTGCAGCAGATCTAAGGTTTTATGGAGTGGCCGACCCAAGAAAAAGAACATGGATACACCGACTAGCATGCTGGTAACAAAAGGAATAATCACCACCGGCATCAACGAATTCACCACGCGGTGCACCTTGATCCGTGCCAGCCCCATTGCGATGAGACCTGAAAGCACACCAGTGACAAGACCACCGAGGAAGCCTGCCCCAATGAGCACACTGACAGAACCGCCAATAAAACCTGGGGCAATACCGGGTCGGCCAGCCAAAGCGAATGCAATATAGCCAGAGAGCGCAGCCACAATAAAACTCATCGCCGACTGGCCCACCCCGAACAACACCGCACCGAAATACAGCATAAACCCAGATCGGTCAGTAGTAATCGTATAACCAGCAGCCTCAATCGTGGAGCCTGGAAGCGTAGACAGGGAATGGAAAAGGACAATTTCTTTCCACGCAGGTGCCATATCGTAGCCACCAAACAGGAAACCTAAGCCAATGAGCAAACCGCCAGCAGCGACGAAAGGCACCATGTAGCTAACACCAGTCATCACGGCCTGCTGGAGACGTTTGCCTATGCTGAGCCCAGAGGCAGTAGACACCCCATGAGACTCATCGCCCACGCGGCACGGCCCAGCACTGACCCGTCGGGCATGAGGATCATGCACTGCAAGCGCGGCGGATTCCAACAGCTGTTTCGGATGATGAATCGCCTTTTTCACACCAGATTCGATCACGGGTTTACCGGCGAAGCGCTCGCGATCCTTCACACCAACATCAGTGGCAAAAATAACCGCATTAGCGTGCGCAATATCGGTGCTTGAAAGCGAATTATAAGCAGAAGAGCCTTGAGTTTCGACCATGACGGTCACGCCAGGCATGGATTCACTCGCCTGCACAAGAGCATCCGCAGCCATATACGTGTGCGCAATGCCGGTGGGACAGGCGGTGACTGCCACAATCCGAATCTCCTGGTCAGGCGCTAAGTAAGGAGAGGATAGGGATTGCGGCGAATCGAAAGTTTGCGTGTCAGTCGCATGGGCACCACCCACGGGGTGATCTTCCGGGGAATTAGATAACGAGCCCGAAGGCGAGCTGATAATTCCTGTGCGTGGTGCCGATGTGGACTGATTCTTCGGGGGAGTAGGGGAATCAAACACGCCCTCAATGAGTGCAACAGCCTCATCCGGCGACGAAACTGCGCGTAATGCCGCAACGAAATCTTTCTTCAACAAAGCGCGCGCAAGCTTTGACAACAGCACCATATGCTGACGCGACTGTGAATCCGGAACAGCAATAAAAAACACCAGATCACTAGCCCCGTCAGGGCCCGAAAAATCAACCGGGTTGCTCAACCGAACAAAACACAATGTCGGTTCGACTACTGTGGCGCAGCGACAATGTGGAATAGCCACCCCACCAGGAATACCCGTCGGCGACTGAAACTCCCTCGCGCACACGGCGTCGAAAAGCAGATCCACGTCCTTTGCCCGACCTTGAGCCACAACGAGCTCAGAAATAAACCGGGCGACAGACTCAACCGACCCACCACACTCAACATCGAGCCGAACCAAATCGCTCGTCAACACAGCGGAACTCATCGGAAAACCAAAATCCTATCCAAGGCTAAAACAAGGAGAAAAACTAACCCCTCACAATCCCCACACAACACAAGACAAACCACAAACAACACTCATGCATTGTCACAAGGGAAGTCACACTCAATAGGTGCGCATACCAAAGAAATTCTAATCCGAAAACACCCGATATGAACGCACAAATCTCCCAAACGGGGGAGCAAGCCCTTCAACGCTACAACTCACGCAACTCAATCTCATGCTCAGACGCCTGCTGCGGACACGGAATCATCGTGCCTGGCAACAACACCGCAGCCGAACCAAAACCCACACCATAAGCCAACGCATCCGGAGCCGACAACCCCCGCACACGACCCATCACATACCCCGCCAAGGTGCAATCACCAGCACCGACAGTCGAAACCACGTCCAACGGCGAGGTGGAAGCAACAAACGCTGCACTGGCGTCGACAAGCACCGCACCAGCCGAACCCAACGTCACCATCACCTCAGGAACACCGCGAGCAACCAACTTTTGCGCCGCCGCTACAACCGGCTCAAAATTGCCTTGTACAGCCTCCAACTCCAAAATCTCGCCAGGAATACCCACGATCTGCCCCAGCTCCATGCTGTTCGGAGTGATCAAATCCGGCGCCGAACGCTCAATATTGTCCGTCAACGACTTAAACGGACGATCCGACGTATCAACAGCCACCTTCGTGTCCGGAGCATACGCATGAATCAGCGACACCAGCTGTGAATACCAATCAACAGGAGCCCCCGGCGGCAACGAACCAGCTAACACCACCCACTGAGCCAACGCCGCATGCTCAACAACCATCGCCTCAAGCGCAGCGACCGACTCAGCAGAAAGCGTGGCCCCCACACCATTCAACTTCGTTGTCGTACCATCTGGGCTCGTCAATGTCGTATTCACCCGCACCGGCTCATCAACCGAACAATACTGAAACGGAATACCCGTCTCCTGCATCAACTGCACAAAGCGATCCTGTGCTTGCGCTGGGAAAAGTGCCAACGTGGGCACACCAGCCTTCAAAACAGCATGGGCAACATTAATGCCCTTACCCCCAGCCACACTCACTGCCGCATTCAAACGGTGAACGTGTCCCGGAACCAACATTGACTCCAACGCAAAGGTCATATCAATGCTCGGATTCGGAGTGAGCGTCACTATCACGGAATCACCAATTCAGTCTCAAAGGAACGAAGAACCTGACCAAAACCCTCCGGCGCATGTCGATCTGTCACCACAACATCAACATCACGCACCGAAGCAAAACTCACCCCAACACGCCGACCCAATTTCGTCGAATCACACAAGACCACAGAACGCACAGATTGCCCAATCATCGTCGACTTCACCTGTGCCTCCCGTGAATCTGACGTACTCAAGCCAAACTCAAGATCAAGGGCATTCGTTCCCATAAAAGACACATCAGCGCGTAACAAACGCAACTGCTCAACAGTGCTTTCACCAACAACTGCCTGGGTGCGTGCCTTCAAAAAACCACCCACCACGCACACATGGGGAACCCCAGCAGAAGCGACGATGCGGGCCACATTGGGAGAATTGGTCACAACCGACCAATTCTGGCCGACATAATTCTTCGCCAAAACATTGGCGAAAGCCTCAGTCGTTGACCCTGCATCAATAAACACCGAACCACCAGGTCCAGGCATTAAACCAAGTGCAGCCTGCGCAATAAGCTGCTTACGGCGCTGCGACTGATGCGTCGGCAGCTGGTCATCATCCTCATCGATTGCCATGAAATCGCCAGGGGAGGAAGGCAAAGAAATAACAGCACCCCCATGCACTCGACTGAGCAGGCCCTGTGCCTCAAGCGCTTTAAGGTCACGGCGAATAGTCTCGGCGGTCACCACGAAGCGCTCAGCCAAATCAGCGACAGCGACCCGACCATGATCATTCACCAAGGAGACAATTTCTTCGTGTCGTCCATTGATGTGAGCAACAGTTGCCATGATGATCCGAGACGAGCCTTTCGCAAATAATCCGTATAAACACTTCCCCTTAATGGACAATGGCGACACCGCCCGAAGCGGGGCGTCGAAAGTGCAGCGTGCCCGAACCGGTACGTGTGTGAAAAATTTTCTCAGCAGTACAAGGAGGGAAAATGTTCAGTTGTATCAACAAGATTGTAAAACGCACACACTCGTTGTCAGTGAGAAACGGCGACAGTTTCCCCCAAGTCAGGGGAAAAATCTCCAGTTGTGACCAACTTGTCTCAGTCATTTCGCACACATTCCTTCATGGGGTGGAAGGGATAGGTTACAAGCCGACCAAGGGCGGAAGGTAGTTAACTCTAGGCACATCTAAAATCTTGTGTTCACGTTGGGTTTTTCCGAGCCTCAGGCGCGAAAAATGTTGGAACTACCCCTCACTTTATGTCCAATTATTTTTGATTGTCAATTAATTTCTTCGCTTTTGCTCCCGAGTTTGTGCCCGTTTAGCGTCCGCTTGGGCGTTTGAATTGTTGGAGTTTGGTTGCGCACGTAGGCATTTTGTGGTGTCCTAGTGCTAATAGACACTCAGAAAGTGAGGATAGGTATCTGATGTACAGCAATGTGACAAACGACACCGTTATCAAGGGCACCGCAGTCGTCCCCGGTGTACGCTACGCTAAAGCCGTGTGGATCAGCCCACGGCCAGAACTCCCCCAAGCAGGAGAAGTTATTGACGAACAGGCACGCGAAGCAGAACTTGAGCGATTCACTCTAGCCGCCGACACCGTGGCATCGCGATTGCTCAACCGTTCCGAAAAAGCAACGGGCGATGCAGCAGCCGTGCTGAAGGCTACCGCTGGCATGGTTAATGACCGCGGTTGGCGCAAAACAGTGAAGAAAGGTATCAACGGGGGACACCCTGCTGAATACGCGGTGGTTGCTGCGACCACGAAATTCGTGTCCATGTTTGAGGCAGCAGGCGGAATCATGGCGGAGCGCACCACCGATCTACGAGATATTCGTGACCGTGTGATCGCCCAACTGCGCGGCGAAGCTGAGCCAGGTTTGCCAACCGTGAGCGATCGTGTGGTGTTGTTCGCCGACGATCTTTCCCCAGCCGATACCGCCGCGCTGGATACCACCTACTTTGTGGGTCTTGTTACAGAACTGGGTGGTCCCACCTCCCACACTGCGATCATCGCGCGCCAGTTGAATGTGCCGTGCATTGTCGCGGTCGGCGAAGATGTGCGTCAGATTGCTGACGGCGAACCAGTGCTTATCGACGGCTCACTCGGCACCGTGACCGTGGGCGCTGATCCAGAAACTGCTGTTGCTGCAGAGCAAGAATCCAAGATTCAGGCAGAACGCATCGCACAATGGCGCGGTCCAGCACAAACCAAGGATGGGCACCGTGTGCAGCTTCTAGCAAATGTACAAGACGGTAACGCAGCACGTCTTGCCGCACAGAACTCTCAGGCAGAAGGCGTGGGCCTGTTCCGCACTGAGCTGTGCTTCCTCACCGCGACTCAAGAGCCCAGCGTTGAGGAACAAGCGGAGGTGTATAAGAAAGTCTTGGAGCAGTTCCCTGACTCCAAGGTGGTTGTGCGCTCTCTCGACGCAGGTTCAGATAAGCCAGTTGCTTTCGCCACTATGGCCGATGAAATCAACCCAGCCCTAGGCGTGCGTGGTTTGCGCGTGGCACGGGCTAATGAGTCGTTGATGACCCGCCAGCTCGACGCAATCGCCAAGGCTGCAAATGATCTTGGCCGCGATGAGAACTCGCCAACGTGGGTAATGGCGCCAATGGTTGCCACCGCGCGTGAAGCCAAGTGGTTCGCTGATCTATGTAAAGAGCGTGGATTGATTGCTGGTGCGATGATCGAGGTACCCGCTGCAGCGTTGATGGCAGACAAGATCATGCCACATCTTGACTTTGTTTCGATCGGCACCAACGACTTGACCCAGTACACCATGGCAGCCGATCGCATGTCCCCTCAGTTGGCATATCTCACTGATCCATGGCAGCCAGCTGTTCTTCGCCTTATTGAGCACACCTGTAAGGAAGGTCAACGCCTTGGCACTGCAGTGGGTGTGTGCGGTGAGGCAGCCGCTGATCCGCTGCTTGCTTGTGTGCTGACTGGTTTGGGTGTGAATTCCTTGTCTGCTGCTTCCACTGCAATTGCCAGCGTAGGCGCTCAGCTTGCTGCGGTGGATCTTGATACCTGCAAGAAGGCTGCCGCAGCTGCGCTGAATGCAGAGGGAGCAACCCAAGCTCGCAGTCTTGTGCGTGAAATCTTGATTAGCGTGTAACGCACCTTTCACGTAGATGAAACCCCGTTACAGTATTGTGGCGGGGTTTCACACATTAACTGGAAAATTAGCCGGCGATAATAACCTCGACATCGCGCTCCCGTAGCGCCTTAACAAAGGATTCTGGGGCGTTTGCGTCGGTGATGATCACATCGATGTCGGAGATAGCACCGAAGCTAACGAGGTAATCAGTACCCATCTTGGTGGAGTCACATAACACAACAACCTTGTGCGCGTTGGTGATCATTGCGGACTTAATTGCTGCTTCTTGGGAGTCCGCAGTTGACAGGCCGTGGTCCAAAGTCAGTGCGTTCGTGCCAATAAACGCCACCTCGGCGCGCATGAGGGCGAGGGTGCGTAGTGCAGTATCACCGACGACAGCTTGGGTAATACCACGCACACTGCCGCCAAGAAGCTGAATTTCATCCAGCCCGGCATTAGCAAGCGTCAATGCGATCGATAGCGAGTTAGTGACGATCGACCAGTGCTTTGCTGAAGGCTGCATTGCGATGAGGTCAGCCAGTGCAGCGGTCGTGGTGCCGGCATCAAGAAACATGCCACCCTGGGATTCGGGGAGGAATTTCAGGGCAGCTTGCGCGATAGAGTTTTTCGCGCCTGATGCTGAGCGCGCGCGGGTGTCGAGTGAATATTCTGCAGTTTGGAACGTTTGGTTCGCTACCGCACCGCCGTGCACGCGGTGCACCACGCCCTCGCGATCCAAAACTGCAAGATCGCGACGAATGGTTTCGGCGGTGACGTCGAAACGGGCAGCGAGCTCGGTTACGTTCACGCGTCCCTCAACGGCGGTCAAAGAGGCGATTTGGCGGCGGCGTTCCTCCGAGTACATGGCCCTAAAGTCACTCCTTCAAAATGTGAGTTGTCAACATGTGAGTTTTTCTGGGCAATGTGTGTTTTAGTGGGATCAAACGAAGATCCAGATACACTTGCCCGTTTCCGCATCCGTGGAAGCGGAAATTTCTCCACTCATTCTTGCACGCATTCTGTGATTTTTGTGCTTGTATTCTCAGAATGACAGTTTCAAACGGGCAGACTCTCACGGTCGGACGCGCGTTTTAGCACGAAGTATAGCGTCATGTGGTGCGCAAACCTCACAAATATGTGGCTTTGTGTGAGAGTATGTGATTCTTCATACAGGAGCTCTAATGGGGGTAGTTTTTCGGGGGTAGGTTTTGTGGGAAAGACGTATCTGAAGAGGCTTCAGGTTTTAGACATCAGACGAATTAGGTACGGCTAATGTGCCCACTGAGGTCAAAATCAAACATATAGGCAAAGCCTTCCCCGGAGAGCTTCATTGAAAGGTTGAAGTGGGGGAAGGCTAGTGTGAAAAATACAGAGGTGTTCTAGAGCTTGCGCAATACGGAGACTACCTTGCCAAGAATCTCAGTGTCGGGGGTAACGGCAATAGGGTCGAAGGCATCGTTGTGTGGCAGCAGCCAAATGCCAGTGGAGTCTTTGAAGAATTCCTTTACAGTCGCTTCATTGTCAATCATGGCAGCAACGAACTCGCCTTGTTCGGCGACCTTTTGCGAGCGGATAACAACGTAGTCACCGTTGAGAATTCCAGCATCGCGCATAGATTCGCCAACAACTTCCAGCATGAACAAATCGCCATCGCCGGTAAATTCCTCTGGCAGGGGATAGTAGGTGGAGACGTTTTCCTCAGCAAGAATTGGGCTTCCGGCAGCAATCGAACCTACAAGGGGGACGTACTGAGAAGCGGATGATTCTTCAAGTGGAGGAACGGCCTGGAGCTTCTTTTTTGGCTTTGGGCCCACCTTCGGAATGTTGTCATTTGGAAGGGTGCGAAGATCAACGGCACGTGGCTTATTAGGATCACGGCGCAAGTAGCCCTTACGTTCCAATTCTTTGAGCTGATACGCCACAGAGGAGGTGGACTGCAAGCCTGCGGCGTCGCCAATTTCGCGGATGCTTGGTGGATAGCCGCGCAGAACCACTGCATCGCGAATTACTTGAAGAATACGGCGCTGGCGTTCCGTGAGTTTTTCTTGACCTTGGCCCTGGGTGGCCGATTTAGGGCCTGGCTTCCGTGGCATGTTGTGGACTCCTTGGATCTGGTGTGGCTGGACAGTGTGGTGAAATGACACGTTCGAACAATGCTCTTGAATGAGACATGTCATAAACCTGAACCCCAATTGATGGTTGTTCGAAAATATTGGGGGAGGGTTTCGTGTTCGAAGGAAAAGTGTTTCTCTACTACCACCATAGCGGAAATGGGGGTAGAGACAAGACATTTGTTCGAAATTTTTTCAAAAGTGTTGACAGCATGTTCGAATATGGGCATAATTCGAACAAGAAAGATCAATTCGAACACACAGTCGCGTATCACTTCTGACATGTTTGTCTTGCTGCGTACGATTTCTCTTCAGTTAATACTTCAGAGTTCTCGTGAAATCGTTGATGCTCATTGGTGTTCCTAGTTGTACATGAAGAGAGGTTGCTCATGACTATCGCTGCATTTTCTCACAAGAATACCCCTGCTGTTCGTGCAGTGGTTGTCCCACCAGCGGCAGTGTGGAATGGTGGAAGGCTTATTGACCCGTTGATCGGCGAGCATAACGGAGTCGATTCTGGGGCCGGTTTGGGACATGTCTTTTATGATTCAGTTGTTCGAATGCCTGCGGGGGTGGATGGGGCGCATGGGGGACGGCGTGTCTCCGAGAATGCGTTGAGCTATTTTTGGGCAGTTTTCTTTGGGCTAAGCGTTGCCATCGGTATTTTCCTGGCCGGTTCTCATGATTCTGATTTCAGTGAACAGCCCGTGCCGGTGCAGTTCTCCCAGACTGAATTTCCTACTTCGCGGTAGGGCGAACCACGTTACGGGCGTGAATGGTCAATAATGATTAAAGGACTTGTGCCTTAAGCTGTGTCTTCATAGGAGAGGTTGACTATTTCATGCATTGCCCGTTTTGCCACCACGAACATTCCAAAGTCATTGATTCCCGTGTGATCGATTCTGGTACCGCTATCCGGCGGCGCCGCGAATGTGGGGCGTGCAATCGGCGTTTTACCACGATTGAAAAGGCCCAGTTGTTGGTGATGAAGCGTAACGGTCTTACTGAGCCCTTTAGTCGTGAAAAAGTGATTGTGGGTGTGCGTCGTGCCTGTCAGGGCCGTGATGTGTCTGATGATGCTTTGAAAAAGCTGGCGCAGCAGGTTGAGGAAAAAGTACGTGCTATTGGTCATTCCCAAGTGCATGCCAATGATATTGGCTTGGCAATTTTGGAACCGTTGCGCGAGTTGGATGAGGTCGCATACTTGCGCTTCGCCTCTGTGTATAAGAGTTTCGAGTCAGCAGAAGATTTTGAATCAGAAATTCGGCTGATGAATCGGCGTGATCGCAGCGTTACATAGACAAACAAAATCCGGGGCGATTGCCCCGGATTTTGTGTTTTAACGAAGCGCTGCGATTGCCTTTGCAATCTTTGACTCGCTGACCTTATAGGCAGTGCCGAGTCGCTGGGCAAAGAAACTCACGCGCAGTTCCTGCATCATCCACTGGATATCTTTAACCGCAGTAGTTTTACTACGGTTTGGCGGAAGTTTCGACAGTTTTTCGGCAAGCAAATCTTCCAGATCATTGATAATGTCTTGGCGAATAGAATCACGGGTAGGTTGAATGCGCATCTCCTCCAAGCGAACCTTCATCGCTGCCAGATAACGCTGCAAGTGGCGCAGCCGGGAAATTCCATGAATCGTCACAGCGTTTTTCGGTAGAAGGAATGCCAACTGATCCTTCATATCCTCAATCGCAGGTCCTTTTCGTTGGCTAAGTTCAAGCTGAAGTGCGTGGAAATCAACCAACGCTGGAGCAAGCTGTACAACCATCTGGCGTACCAAAGACGGGACCTCGCCACGGATTTTCTCTGCCAATTGGGCAAAAACATCTGGATCGCGAACAGCGCCACCGTGTGCCATTAATGCGTCACGAACTGCAGACACTCGAGCGTCTTCGACAAGTCCTGCGGCACCCCCGTGTGGGAAGTTTTCCACGCCTACTCGTTCCTTTAACGGCAAACCATTGAGCACCTTTGAAGCGTTGACAGTGATTTGGCGTAAAAGAAGCGTTAATGTGGCGGTGATCATTGACGCATCCGCCTCAGCTTGAGTACCCATGACTTTTAATGCCACACCATCAGCGGTAGCAACCAGAGCTGGGAAAGTCGTAACCTTTTGGCCGTCAACTTCAGTGACAAACTCTTCAGGGATTGTGCCGAGAGTTTCAGATGTCCAGTGGGTGGCAGGGGGAAGTTCCATTCCTTGGGTGACTTGGGAAACAGAGGATTTAATTTGTCCCTGGCGGCGCTCTTTCAACGCGGTCAGGGACTTATCCGTGTCGATGACTTTTCCGCGCCGATCGATTGCCGCAAAAGTCATGCGCAGATGCTGCGGTAAGCCGGCAAAGTTGAAATCTTCAGCGTTAATGCCTTGACCACCGACTTTTCGCAACGCTTGAGCAAGCTGAAGCGCAAGAGGGACAGGCTGGTTTGGTTGCAGAAGGGGTAAGACCCGAGCAGCGAAATCTGGAGCCGGAACAACAGTGCGACGAATTGTTTTCGGCAAACTGCGGATAAGCTCAGTGACAAGATCAAGCCGCATGCCTGGGACAAGCCACTGGAAACTTTCGGCGCTCAGTCCAGCGAGCAGCGGTACGGGGATGCACACTGTGACGCCGTCGTCAGGCGTGCCCGGGGCGAACTGGTAGCTGAGCTCAAATTCTAGTTCCCCTTCCTGCCACAAGCTGGGGAAGTCTGCTTCCGTGACTTCGGCGGCTTGCTCATACACGAGTGTGTCAGGGTCAAAGTCGAGCAGTGTGGGGTTTTTCGCGCGGTTCTTTTTCCACCAGTTGTCGAAGCTTGCGCCACTGGCTACGTGGGCGGGAATGCGTGCATCGTAGAACGCAACGAGTGTCTCTTCATCGACGACGATGTCGCGGCGACGCGCACGGTTTTCCAGGTCCATTGCTTCGTCGAGTTTGCGTACATTCTCGTGGAAAAAGTGGTGTGTTGTGCTCCATTCACCGTTGACCAGTGCGTGGCGGATGAACATCGCGCGTGCTGCTTCTTGGTCGACGTGGTGGTAGGGGACGAGTCGGTCGGTGACAATCGGGACGCCGTAGAGGGTAGATCGCTGGTTGACTACTGCGCTGGCGCGTTTGTGGGACCAGTGCGGATCGGAGTATTGGTGTTTGAGTAGCCCGGCTGCAAGTTTTTCCACCCAAGCTGGGTCGATTTCGGCGACATCGCGAGCCCACAGGCGCGAGGTTTCTACTAGTTCGCTTGCCATCACGCACTGGGGGGTGGATTTTGCTACGGAGCTGCCGGGGAAAATGGCGAAGCGAGTATTGCATGCGCCAATATATTCGCGGGTGTCACCCTGACGAATGCCAATGTGAGACAGTAATCCGGCTAACAGTGACTGGTGCAGTGCGGTGGCTTGGGAGGGGTCTAAGCTAAATGACCTTGGGTCCTCAGTGACGTTGACCAGTGCTTGTGCAACGCGTTGGAACGGTTTGGTCGAGGACGAATTTTTTGCCTTGTCGCGGGATTCAGGGATTAAACGGTCGAGGGAGGAATCGTGCAGTTTAGTCCACCCAATTTGTTCACAAATTGCTTTGAGTTGGCGCACGAGGTCGAACCACTCGCGAATGCGCATGTAGTGCAGGAATTCTTGGGTCATCCGCTTTTTAAAGGCGTTGCCGGTGTTTTCATTGCGTACACCGGTGACGTATTCCCACAAGGTGAGGTAGCTGAGGAAATCCGACGACTTGTTTGTAAAACGTGCATGTTGTTGGTCTGCTTGAGCTTGGAATTCTAGGGGGCGTTCCCGTACATCTTGGATGCTTAATGCAGCCACGACGATTTGTGCTTCCCGCAGGACACCGAGCCTATTGGCTTCCACTAGCATGCGTGCCATGCGTGGGTCGAGTGGAATGCGGGCGATATCTCTACCTATTGGGGTCAGTTGTGGGTTTCCGTCTGAGCTTTCGCGTTGTTCGAGGGCACCGAGTTCGTGCAGTAGCGCTAGGCCGTCGCGGATGGCGCGGGTATCGGGGGCTTGGATGAAGGGGAATTCTTCAATGTCGCCGAGTTTGAGTGCCGCCATCTGCAAAATCACGCTTGCTAGGTTGGTGCGCACGATTTCTGGGTCGGTGAATTCGGGGCGTGAGAGGAAATCTTGTTCGGAGTAGAGTCGAATAGCGATACCGTCGGCGACACGTCCGCAGCGGCCTGAGCGCTGATTTGCCGATGCTTGTGAGATAGGTTCGATCGGCAGGCGCTGTACTTTGGTTCGGGTTGAGTAGCGCGAAATGCGGGCTGTGCCGGTGTCAATAACAAAGTGAATGCCGGGCACGGTGAGCGAGGTTTCAGCGATATTGGTTGAAAGCACGATGCGACGCGTGGAATGGGGGCTAAAAACTTTGTGCTGTTCTTGGTTGGATAGGCGTCCAAACAAGGGGGTGACTTCCACGTTCGGGTAGCGGCGGGCTTCGATTGCTTCCATGGCTTCGCGGATATCTGCTTCGCCAGGGAAGAAGCAGAGAATGTCGCCGTCGCCGTATTCCATGAGTTCTTCGATGGCGCTGAGGAGGCCGTCGATCGGGTCAATGTCGATTGTTTTGTCGCCCATCTCTACCTGGAGTGGGCGGTAGAGAATTTCGACAGGGTAGGTGCGGCCTGAGACTTCGATGATCGGTGCTGGGTTACCGTCGGCGTCGGCAAAATGTTCGGCGAAACGCTCAGGGTCGATGGTGGCGGAGGTGATAATGACTTTGAGGTCTTTGCGGCGGCGTAGAAGCTGCTTTAAGTAGCCGAGAATGAAATCGATATTGAGGCTGCGTTCGTGTGCCTCGTCGATGATGATGGTGTCATATGCGTTGAGGTAGCGATCGTGTTGCATTTCGGCCAGCAGGATGCCGTCGGTCATAAGTTTGACCGTGGTTGTGGGGTTGACGTGGTCGTCGAAGCGGATGGCGTAGCCTACGGTGTCGCCTACTCGTTGTCCGAGTTCGTCGGCGATGCGTTCGGCAACTGTGCGGGCGGCCAGACGCCGCGGCTGAGTGTGCCCGATGAGCCCAGTGCGTCCGCGCCCGAGTTCAAGGCAAATTTTTGGGATCTGGGTGGTTTTACCTGATCCCGTCTCACCAGCGATGATCACAACTTGGTTGTTGTTAATTGCTTCAGCAATGTCGTCTTTGCGGGCGCTGACAGGTAGCGACTTCGGGTAGGTAATTTCAGGGATGCGCTCAAGGCGTGCGTGGAGGCGTTCCCGCGCATGACTCATGTCTGTGGCAATCGCGTGGAGTGCTTTGAGCGAACGTGCGTTGGTGATTCGGCGTCGAAAAGCGAGTGCATCAGTCAGCGCAAGGGAGTGAGTATCTTTTTTAAGCGTATTTTGTAGCTCGATAACATCGGGTGATAACGGGGAGTGAGTGCGTCTTCTTTTCGTTTTTCCGCGACGTTTCTGGTTCTGCTGCGCACTCTCCGCAGGCTGCGTGCGCGGGGTGGGGGTGTGGTCGGTGTGGGCGTTGTGCGACAAAGGCGTGGTGTTGTTAGACATAATTATTCAATATTCTAGCGCCCACCGGCGGGAGGTTAGGTGTCGCGAACTGAAGTGCTAGGACGTTCGCGCAAGCGCCACAGCGTATCGACGGCGGGGATAGGGTGCCACCGCAACCCACTGCACCCTTCGCGGCACTGTAGGGACACAGTATCGTGGTGTACAAAGGATGAAAGCGCAGGCAGACGTGCGAACAACAGTGGTGAGCACGGGATCAATGTAGTGTTTAGATCCCCCAATAGTGGTTAAGGAATATCCTTAATTTCTCACCATCACGGCATAAAAGTGCAGGTTATGGTTTTGGGCCAAACTCAGACAATATTTAACCAAGATTACCCATGAGCAAACGTTGTTCACCCTGCATACACTACTTTTCAATCGCAATAGTGTTCTTCAAAGCCTATGAAAAACACGCCCACCCTTAGACATGCAAAGAAAAGAGTGATCCGACGAGTGGATAATCAACCATTTAATCCATACATGCCCACCAACCCGTATCAAGGCGCACAACCGGCACACAACCCATACTCGCATACACCGACTATGCCTTACACTGGGATGCTATCGATTCGCGCTTCTCTAAAATACGCATTCACCGCAACATTCAATGCACTATGGATATGGCTGGCACTATCCTTGCTCCACACGGCCACTCTCGGTGTGACAAATGCAATCCAGGAACGTATTCGCCAGAATGACTTGTTGGTGGAGCACTTGATGCACGGCGACGAATTTCCTTGGCTTGAGATCCTCAATGTTGTATTCGCACCACAAAATCTCGCGATCAGCTTTATCTTCCACTTGCTGACCACCACATTTTTCGTGCCCCTATTCCTCGCTATTGCGCTGGTGCAATTGGATGGGCTCAAACTTCACTGGGAGAACATCAAACCTAAGCTCTCAAGCCTCAGAGGATTTGTCACCGCGGCTTTGCTATGGGTCATCGTCCAAACCCCACTAGCCGTTCTGATGATCTTTTTCCTCGACTTACCTTATCGTGACCTCGTTACTGGTACTATCGTTGGATCTTTTAGCTACTCCATCGCAGTCTTTTGTGTTGGCACAGCCTGGGCAGTGCTGACCATTACCCTCTTTTTCTTTATGGTGCACAGTGTGCTTGATGGTAAAGCAACGGTATTTGGCGCATTGGGCGAGTCTTTCTCACTGTTTGCTCAACACCCCTTGAGAGTCTTTGCCGGACTGCTCTCCATTCATGTGATTAACACACTTATGACCCTTTCAACCTGCGGATTAGGAGCGCTTCTTGTCGCACCCCTGCTTGCTAACTTCTCAGCACACCTCTACCGACAACTCAGTAATCAACGGTATACACAGGTATTAAGCGCAGGGAACAATCCCCCATTTACACCATGAGCACAATCGCGCCGAGTCGATGCCTTTGTTACTAAAAGAAAGGCTCCCCTTAAGTGGGGGTGGATTTGTGGCTGTGTGAGCGATGAAGATAGTGAGAGATTTTCTGGGTTGTTCAATCGGTGGACACGTTTCGGTTGAAGTCGCATTATCCCTGTCATAGCTGCATTTTTTGAACAGCGCTTGTGGAGCAGAACCATGCTCACTTGCGCAACGCTCGAAGCGCGAAAAGATAACAGGTAAGTGTGCCTTGAGGTCGATCAACGTGTTTTGTGAATATGATTGGGTGCGGAAGTCTCCGCTTTGCACACCTTCACAAGTAGTCGCACGAAATACAGTGGGGGATAGAACGCTGTACAGCGAGGGAGAGTCAAATTAATGTGTGAAAGAAAGGACGTGTTCCATGAGCGACGATCAGAATCGAAATAACGGTATGCCTTCGCAGCCTGAAGATCGGCCCGCACACAATCAGGACAATTCAGATTCCACTTTTGGTTATGGCCCCACAAACCACCCTGAAGACCACACCGGATTTGGAACTCAGCCACCCACTTACCCAACTTACCCAACTGGTGAAGATCAAGGACACTATGGCTCCTACGGTCATGGGTATGACGTCGGCTATTCTGATCCGCATGCGATGAACGCTGGCCATAGTGGTCAATTAGATGAACTGAACCGTTATACAAATACGCGCATGGTGACTCGTTCACAGGGTGCAGATTTTATGATGGCCATTAACTACGGCTTCAAAGCAACCTTTGCTAAGCCACTGTTTTGGTTGGGCACGACAGCCATTATCATCATCATCACGATGATTATTGGCCTCATCGTTTTCTTCTCCAATCCTCTCTTTGGGGCCTCACTTGATCCGACAAATATGGATCCAGAAACATTGGCTCTGTTGCAGGATCAATCGAAGTTGGATGTAGGCCAAGCGCTGGGCTCCTCCTTTGCCACGATTATCATGATGTCGATTGTGACGCCATTCTTTGTTGGCGCAAGCTTGGCTCAGATCGATAACAAGGATTTGAACTGGAAGTCGATTACAGAATCGGCAAACATGCCAGTCAGCTTCCTAGCGGCATTTTTCGTCATGCTCCTGACGCAGCTACCAACCACTTTCATTCAGTTGGCGCTGTATAAAGAACCGGAATTTGATCCAGATACCGGACTGCCATTGATGGGGGGCTTCAGTGCTTTCATGCCTAGTTTTGTCAGCTTTTTGTGGGCAATATTCGTGGCTATCCTGTTCACCATCGCTGTGCATTTGGTGGCTGATCGTCGTGAAACCAGTGTTGGGTCGATCGGTGCCTCGGCACAAATTGTTGGCCGCAACTACTTCCAGTTCTTCTTCGGCTCGCTGGCCGTGAGCATCATTTTGGGCTTCGGTACTGTTCTGACGTGCTTTATTGGTTCGATCGTCTTCTTGCCCATGATGTTTAACTACCAGGCGCACCTTTACCGCCAAGCAGCTCAAGGGCGCTATCCCGAAATGTAAATGTAGAAATACTTTTGGAGATGAGACATAGGTGACAATCAAAAAGTTCCCACCCTCGTAGACTCTACGAGGGTGGGAACTTTTTAGTCCTTATGAGGTTTCTTGAGCGGGACGTCCAGTGACTTTTTCAAAAGCCCGGGTGACCACATTGCCCAACAACTCAAAATCATCGACGCGAGTAGAGGAAGCGCGGAAGGTCAAACCAACAGTGCGGGAAGCTGAAACATCCTCAGCAAAATGAGCAGTCGTTAATCTCAGACGAGTACATTCAATATCTTTTGCCGATTCAGGAATCAACGTTGCACCCATACCAGCTGTAATTAACTGAAGCACAGTCGTCAGTGATGATGCTCGTGTTTCAGTTTGTGTGTTCAACATAGGATTGAATTCGGCATGGCGACACAGATCGACAACTTGGTCGCGAAGGCAGTGGCCGTCATCGAGAAGCAGTAAGGATACATCCTTAATATTATCCAACGAAAGATCGTCACGTCCCGCCAGCTCATGATCGTTTGGAACAACCATGATGAAGTTTTCCTCAAAAAGTTCGATTTCTTTCAACCCTGGGGTTGATGTCGGCAATGCGACGAGCGCACAGTCAATTGCGCCATCGCGCAACGCAGTGAGCAAGTGTTTTGTCTGGTCTTCAACGATGTGAAGTTCAAGCTCCGGATATTCTTCGCGGACAATCTCAATGATAGTGGGAAGCAAGTAGGGTGCAACGGTGGGGATAATGCCGATAGACAACGGTCCTGATAAAGACCCAGTGGCACCATGTGCATGCGCCAAGAAGTTGTCGGCGGCATCCAACGTTGCTTTGGCTAAGGGGAGCAATTTTTCCCCCGCAGGAGTGATAATCACGCGACGGGTAGAGCGCTCAATAAGTTGAACATTCAAGCCTGCTTCTAAGGCAACGAGTGCCTGGGAGAGAGAAGGCTGTGAAATATTAAGCTTTGCCGCTGCGGTGCCAAAGTGCTTGTTTTCAGCAATGGTGACGAAAGTGCGCAACTGGGCCAGCGTTGGCCGGTACTCTTTATTGCTCATGCTTATAAACACTAGCAAATCTATTTAAGAAAATGTATTTATACTGGTCAGTGCGCCCGTTAGTTGTGAGCAAACTGACGCTCGGGGGTGGCTTAAGGGGGTGTGTTAGTGGGCTAATTCTACATTGACTGCCCGTTATTTCGCGGGTGATGAGAGCTGTGGGGTGATTAAGGCTATTTTACTTCGGTATGCGTGGTGGCGGTGCGCGAGCGTGTGAGATTTTTATTCCACTTTAGTGCTGGGCTTGAAGAAAAACTTGGGAAACGCAGGTGGTGGGGGCTGGACGAAGGGGTGGTGCTGGAGGTGGTAGAAACGTAACGCTCATCACAAATCTATTGTTAAATTTTAGTTAAAAATGCAGGACATCGGGTTGGTCTGATTAGGTCTAATAGGCTGTGTCTCATTCACTATTTAGAAATAATAGGTAGGTTTGCTAGGGTTGTGTTTGTGTCCTCGTCTACCAATGAAGCATCAGTTTTTGCCCGCAAATTCTTTCCTTGTGTCGTCTAGCGCGCATGGAAGTAGGCGTTTGCGCTGATTGGTCTACTCTTTCGGCGTGTAGCGTCTAGTGCGAAGGACGAGGCGGGGGTGTTACGTATGTGAACAGGATCCTCTTTTTCCTTAATTATTTATTTCAGTTTTCCGCACTCTCTATTCCATTGGAGGAATAATGGCTGTTTTGTCCGTTGGTGAAAAGTTCCCTGAGTTTCGCTTGACCGCTCTCAAAGGTGGCAACTTGCATGACGTGAATGCTGCTGCACCAGAAGACTACTTTGAGACTGTTTCCCTAGATTCCTACGTGGGCAAGTGGAAGGTCATTTTCTTCTACCCTAAGGACTTCACTTTCGTATGCCCAACCGAGATCGCTGCTTTCGGCAAGCTGAACGAAGAGTTCGAGGATCGCGACACTCAGATTCTGGGAGGCTCCGTGGACAACGAGTTTTCTCACTTCAACTGGCGTGCACAGCACCCAGAGCTGAAGGAAATCCCATTCCCAATGTTCTCTGATATCAAGCACGAATTGATCCGTGCTCTTGGCGTTGAGAATGCTGATGGCGTTGCCGATCGTGCTACCTACATCGTCGATCCTGACGGCATCATCCAGTTCGTAACTGTGACCCCAGACGCTGTAGGCCGCAACGTTGACGAAGTTCTTCGTGTTCTGGATGCGCTGCAGTCTGAAGAGGTGTGCGCGTGCAACTGGCAGAAGAATGACCCAACCAAGAATATTGACCGCTTCGAGGAGCTAAAGGCAGGACTGAAGTAAATGAGCGTTGAAAACCTGAAGTCTGCTCTCCCTGACTACGCGAAGGACCTCAAGCTGAACTTAGGTGCCCTCGCTCGCCAGACTGTTTTGAGCGACCAGCAGAAGTGGGGCACTTTCCTAGCTTGTGCTGCAGCAACGAAGAACCCTACCGTGATTCGTGAAATCAATGAAGAGGTTGCTGCGGTTTTGAGCCCAGAAGCACAGTCCGCAGCTTTCGCAGCTGCGTCTATCATGGGCATGAACAACATTGCTTACCGTGCCAAGGGTTGGTTGGGTGAAGAATTCGCACACGTCCGCATGGGCTTGCGTATGAACATCATGGCTAATCCTGGCGTAGAAAAGGCTGACTTTGAATTGTGGGCTACTGCTGTGTCCGCCATCAATGGTTGCGAGCACTGCACCATTGCTCACGAGAAGGTTCTCACCGCAGAAGGCGTGAGCAAGGAACAGATCTTTGAGGTAGTCAAGATTGCTGCCACTGTTTCTGGTGTTGCTCAGGCACTGAGCATTCAAGAGGCACTGGCCTAAACTTTATATTTCGCACTGTCACTCCCTGCACCACTGATGAAGAGGTGCGGGGAGTGAAGTCATTTCACAACAGCACATGCCTTTGAGTGAAATTCACACACGCAAAAGCGCCTGAACCGGTCATCATTAAGAACAATTCAGGCGCTGAAGTGGAATTTAGCTTTCAAACGTGAGGGAACTCAGCCGGACTTCACCTGCAGCGTCGGAAGCATCAAGATCGATTGTTGCACGGAAGCGGAAAGCATTATCACCTTCGGGATCTTTGATAATCTGGGTTGCCGTCCATATGCGCCCGTTTTTTACAAGACGGAAATACTCAGGACCACGAGCTTCAGGTCCGGTGTCGAGATCAGAATACTCATCAAAGTACTCGTCCATGGCGGCGCCAAAATCAGGTAGATCCTCAACATACTCAAACATGCTTGCTAGATCGTCTTCCTTTTCATCAGCGAAAAGGCTGACAATACGGAACATAAGGTTGCGTACCATAATGGTCAACGCTCGCTGATTAGCAGACAATGCTGTTGGATCTTCCACCCCGAAGGCGAGTTCACGTGCCAGAGTATCGGCGGAAATTGGAGTATCGGGATCAGCCATTTGAGCCCACTCATCCACGAGTGAGGAGTCAACCTGGCGCACGACCTCACCAAGCCACACAATGATGTCGTCTAGCTCATCCGTCACAAACTCGGCAGGTACGGAATGCTGTAACGTACGCCAAGCATCGGTGAGGTAACGAAGCACAACACCCTCAGCACGAGCCATGCCATAAGTGGCAATAAGATCAGAAAACGTCATGCCATTTTCGATCATGTCCCGCACGACCGACTTCGGGCTGAGATCAAATTCGCGTGCCCACGGCAGTTGCTTGGCATACATATCGTATGCCTGTTGCAGTTCCTGCGCTAACGGTTGGGGCCACGTAATTTCCTCAACAATGGCCATGCGCTCGGTATAGTCAACACCCTCAGCCTTTAGTGCTGCTATCTCTTCACCGCGACGAGCTTTTTGCTGTGCGATAAGCAGAGCCCGAGGGTCTTCCAAAATTGCCTCATAAGTACTGACCACATCCAAAGCGTAGGTAGGGGAGTCCTTATCCAGAAGCTCAAGTGCTGCCATAGCAAAAGGCGCAAGAGGTTGGTTCAAGGCGAAATCGCGCTGAAGTTCCACCGCAAGACTGTATCGTCGCCCCGTGGGGTCCGGCTCGTCGAGACGAACAACAATCCCGGCGTCGACAAGGCTACGCACTAGCTCTAGAGTTTTCAGAATGTCTTTGTTCTGCTTTTCCCGCGAATCATGGTTCCCGCGAAGGAGGTTTCGAAGGTGCTCGAATCCGTCACCAGGGCGGGAGAGCACGTTAAGAATCAGCGAATTGCTTACCCTAAATTGGCTTGTGAGCTGTTCAGACTCGGCCGTGATGAGGCGTTCGTACGTTTTTTCAGTCCACGTCACCTCGCCGTCGCGGGCAGACTTCTTTCGGAGCTTTTTCAGCTTCGCGGGATCTTGACCGGCACGTTGACGCAAGCGATAGTTCTCGATTTCATGCTCGGTTGCTTCGATATACACATGACCTTGGGTATCGTAGCCTGCTCGCCCCGCACGCCCGGCGATTTGGTGGAATTCACGGGAGGCCACAATGCGCATCTTAGAGCCGTCGAACTTAGCCAAGCCGGTAAACAACACGGTGCGAATCGGCACATTGATGCCCACGCCAAGGGTATCAGTGCCACAAATAACCTTCAATACACCAGCTTGGGAGAGTTTTTCCACCAATCGACGGTATTTAGGAAGCATCCCAGCATGGTGAACACCGATGCCACGGCGCAACAGCTTCGATAGTGTACGGCCGAAGGTAGTAGTGAAGCGAAAATCACCAATCTCAGCAGCGATACGCTTTTTTTCTTCAGCATTAACCATGCTGAGCGACGTCAGGCTTTGCGCCCGCTCTGCAGCCTCGCGCTGCGTAAAGTGCACCACATAAATAGGTGCCTTATCGGTGGAGAGCAACTGTTCAATTGTTTCGTGCACGGGCGTATACACGAACGTAAATTCTAGCGGAACCGGGCGAGTGGCTTCGCTGCCCACCAGCGATGTGGTGCGCTGAGTGCGCCGCGAAAGATCCTCCGAAAGCGCTGTTGTATCGCCGAGTGTGGCTGACATTAAAAGGAATTGGGTATGGGGGAGCTCAAGGAGCGGAACTTGCCAGGCCCAACCACGATCAGGTTCGGAATAGTAATGGAATTCATCCATCACCACCTGGTCAATAGTGGCGCGAGCGCCATCGCGCAGCGCAATGTTGGCCACGATTTCGGCAGTGGCGCAAATAATCGGTGCGGAACCATTCACCGTGGCATCGCCTGTCATCATGCCAACTGACTCAGGGCCAAAGATCTCACACAGGGCGAAGAACTTTTCACTCACCAATGCCTTGATAGGCGCGGTATAAAAACTGCGTTGCCCACGCGCAAGAGCAATAAAGTGAGCAGCAATCGCCACCATAGACTTACCACTGCCAGTGGGGGTCGCGAGAATAACGTTATCGCCAGCGAGAATACCCAACGCTGCCTCTTCTTGGGCGGGGTAAAGCTCAATACCGCGGTGCTTTGTCCATGCAAGAAAGGAATCGAAGATTGATTCGTCGATGAGCGATTCGGGGACTTCCTGCAAATCGGGCAGCATTTGGGTCAAATTCACACTCCCCACACTATCCTAGGTTGCGTGAAATTCTGCTGAGTTACACGCAAAAGGTGGTGAAGACAAACCCCCTTCACGTGCATGCGGCTCGCACGTGAAGGGGGAAGGTCTTGGAATGTTTAGATTTGTGGATGCTCTGGATCTTCAGGGCTATCGAGATCAGCTAAGAACTTCTCAAACTCTTCACCCAATTCTTCGCCCGACGGCATCTCGTTAGGATCGATATCGACGACCACGGTGTCAGTTTCAGATTCGAGCTCTTGCTGCTGCTGTTCCTTCTCGTAACGAGCCATCGCCTCGTCGTATTGTTGTTCAAGAAGCTCAACAACGGTAGAAACTTCATGGGACTGAGCCATTTGCTCCTCGATTTGCAGCGCTACTTTCGCAGCGTCTTCCTCCAAGGTGCGCAATGGCAGTTCCAACTGAGCGACCTCCGCTACTGCTTCAAGAAGCTGCAATGTGGCTTGCGGATAGGCAGAAGCTGACACGTAGTGGGGAACATGCGCAGTGAAACCAACCACGTTACAGCCACGCTTGACCAATTCCCGCTCAATATACAGCGCAGCTGAGCCGGGGATTTGGAAGCGAGCATCCATGCGGTGATGGGAACCAAAAAGCGAGTGATCGTTGCCGTGGGCACTAATCATCAGCGGCCGCGTATGCGGCACTGCCATAGGGGCTGCGTAGAGGCACACAGTTTGAGACACGTTGTAGCGTTCGACAAGGTCACCGACTACTTCGCTAAAAGCTGTCCAGCGCAAGTCTGGTTCAGGACCAGACAACAGCAAGAAAGACTGTTCGGCATTGTCGTGAACAGCGTGGATTCCCAAGTGGAGATCGTCGATTTCAGCGAGCGAATTGTGATCGAGGGTAACGACCGGCCTACGGGAGCGGTAGTCAATGAACTCGTCGTTGTTGAAAGAAACGACAGGGCGGTGTTCTAATGCGGCTAGCAGGTGTTCGGAACTAGCATCGACGGCATGGCCAGCGTCTGCGTAGCCTTGCAATGCAATCACAAGGGTGGGTCCGGAGTTTTTCTCTGTGGACAGTACTGGTGCAGGAAACTCTAGTTCGTACATGGGCTTGATGTGCTCGTTCACGATGAAATCCTCCTTTTAACCTTTCACTATCCCCATTTGTTTGTTCTTTGTTACTCTTTTCCGCATGGTTTTAGCAATTGCGGCGCACAAGCGTGCAGCTGAGAGTCGGCGCTAAAAAACCCAATCTTACCTTAAGACATGCTGTTTTTCATGTTCCTAAGCCTTAAGCGTGTCTGTTCTCACACCGCGTTGAGTGGGCGTGTTAGTGCGGTGAAAACTGCCGTGCTTTTCACATGCAGTTGAGTGAAAATTTTTAACCACAATTAGTTCCGGCTCGCAACTCGAAACAACGCAAATTGCCAAAATCTGTGGATAACTCGGGGGTGTTTTTCAAATTCCACAGATTTTGGTGCTGCGCTGAGTGCTTCGATTTGCGCGCCGTAGCATTTGGCCTTCAAGTAGAAAGTATGACTAGTTCGTATTGCCAGCTTCCTGGAACGTTGCTGGCGAATATTCCAGGGATCTTGGGTTTCTACCCCCATGATTCCGTTGTTTTCGCTGTCTTTACTCACCCAGAATTGAGTGAGGATGTCGATGGCGAAGCTGGGACGAGTTTTGATCTCGGTCCAGTGCTCAGGATTGATATTTCGCGCCTGCGTTACCTACCAGACTTGGGTGCAAGTATCGATGAGCTCAATCCCGCGTATGTGTTTGCCTTCATCATTTCCGATCGCGACAAAGACCCCAACTTTGTGGATCAGGCCTACCTGTTGCTCACACAGGGAGCTGATGCACAAATCGTGCATATCGATGCATGTTGGCACACAAACGACATTATGAGTGGCAATCCGTACCACTTATGGTTCCAGCGCGAGCCGCGAGGCGAAGTGGATCAGACACAACGCGTATTTCCGCCAGTAGACCCTAAGGGTGTGTGGATGAAAGGATCGATTCCATCTGTGGCGCAGGCTGTGAGCACGCAGTCACTGCTCAAGCAAGGGTTTTTGCCGGAACTGAGTCGGGATGATTGTGTGGCGTATTTCGATGCTCACGTTGAGCCTGAGTCGCCGACGCATTGGCGGCGCAGGGATGCGGTCATTCAGAAATCGTCAGCGATGCTTTTCGACGCCGAAAACGACGTCGAAACGCTCACGCCACACTTTGCGCGACTTCATGCTGTCATCGATACGCTCGATCACGATCCCGACTACACACTCACCGAAGCGGAGTTGGAATTCGTGGGTGCGATACTCGCGCGACTTGCGTTAAGAGATGCGTTTTTACAAACCCTGACAAGCAAGGCACAACCGTGCCTGAATTTGGCACTCCAAGTCGCGCGGGCACACCGCGACCAGGTACGCTGCAACGCCTTGTGCGTCTACGCGCTGACTGATGCGATGCACCTTGCCAGCCCACGCGTATTCCATGCTCTTATCGCCTCCCAGGAGGAGAACCCCGAGCATCGGCTCACGCAGTTACTGCTCACTGGCTATCAGCATGGCAAACTACATCAGGCAGTAGCAGCAGTGACCAAAGGCAGCGAAGCAACCTTAAATAACTTTGGGAAACGAGCTGCCTAACTGCTCGCGCACAGAAATTTGCACAGAGACAAACCCCAGTAAGTATCGAAATTACGAAGGTTTAGGCAACT
The DNA here is from genome assembly GCF_030408755.1 of Corynebacterium felinum. Taxonomy (NCBI): domain Bacteria; kingdom Bacillati; phylum Actinomycetota; class Actinomycetes; order Mycobacteriales; family Corynebacteriaceae; genus Corynebacterium; species Corynebacterium felinum. The sequence continues at coordinate 1,758,620 of NZ_CP047209.1, read as the reverse complement.
GTGTAGCCACATGAGCGACACTAAAAAACACTGCGCGCAGGCCTTCTCCCCACCGGAAGATGTGCCTGAGCGCAGTGATTATTTTTTGCCTATACCCTCACGCCTAGTCTGAATCCTGCTGATATGCGGGAACTAGATAAGCTCGATGCGAACAGCGTGGGCGAGATCATCATCCAATTCAACAATCATCTCACCGTTGATCAGGCGGATCTGACCATCCTTGTGCTCAAAATCGACCTCGGAGCCAACCTCAATACCTGCATTTAGCAGAGCCTTGAACTGGCTTGGATCAACCTGAAGAATCTCGTTAATCTGAACAATGCGGACTTTGCGTGCGATATCACTTTCCTCAGTATCGATCGTGCGCAAACCCGGTGCCACAGGCTCTTTTATCTCGACACCAAGTTCCTCCAACCCTGGAATCGGATTGCCAAATGGGGAGCGGTCATATACGTCCAACACACTAACCAAGCGACGCTCAACCTCATCACTCATCACGTGCTCCCAGCGGCACGCTTCCTCATGCACCTTGTTAATGTCGAGGCCAATGATATCGGTTAACAGACGCTCAGCGAGACGGTGCTTACGCATCACAGCAATCGCAAGCGCACGACCCTCAGGAGTCATTTGCAGGCTCCGGTCGGAGGCAACAACTACGAGGCCGTCACGCTCCATGCGGGCAACGGTCTGGCTAACAGTTGGGCCGGACTGCTCAAGGCGTTCGGCGATACGCGCCCGAAGGGGAGTAATTCCTTCTTCTTCCAGCTCGTAAATGGTGCGGAGATACATTTCAGTGGTATCGACCAGATCCTTCACGTCAAAAGCCTTTCGTGCAGTTTTTCGTATCCGTTTGTAAAAAATTCATAGTGAGCAGCAGGCCCCACAACGCTCGGTCACACGATATGTGACCACAGCTATCGCAGCACAGCGGTATGAACTTGTGGGTAAAACAAGAAAAAAGGGGGCATAGACTCAAGTAATGGAGTGGATTCTCATTGTAGAAGAAGTGTAAAGCTTCCGCTATGAAAACGTTCCCACAGCATCATCAAAGGGTAGCGGCCGCCGCAACCTTGTCTTACTGTCACCAATGTCCTCAATGATAGCCTATTTGTAATTCTGAGGCGAAAATGTATAGGCCCAAACTATTTGCAATGTTTTAGCTGCATAACCAACTGCCTTCCAAAACTTCACAAGGTCTTCCTAGCTCGCGATGAACTCATCATCACCGAAACACACTTTGAACAGCATCAAACAAAGCCTGGTTGCACATTCATGCAACCAGGCTGAAAACAACGGGGGAGAAGAACTCACACTAATGAGCGTAGGCGCGAAGCTTATCGGCACGCTCACCGTCACGTAACTTCCGCATAACTTCCCGCTCAATCTGACGCACGCGCTCGCGCGACAAACCATAACGACGACCGATCTGGTCCAGGGTGCGTGGGACGCCGTCGTCAAGCCCGTAGCGCATGCGGATCACATCCTGCTCGCGCTGTTCGAGAGTGGCAATCACCTCACGAATATCGGAATGGCGTAAGGAGGCAACCACGGCGGACTCAGCATCTGCAGCTTCGGAATCTTCAATGAAGTCGCCCAGCGGAGCTTCCTCATCAGCACCGACCGGCATATCCAGCGATACAGGATCGCGGGACTGGCGAAGAAGCATCTCAATCTTCGACTCATCGATACCGGTCTCTTCAGCCAGCTCTTCATGAGTGGCTTCACGACCCAAGTGTTGGTACATCTCACGCTTAATACGCGAAAGTTTATTCACCTGCTCCACCAAATGAACTGGTAGGCGAATCGTGCGAGACTGATCTGCCATGCCACGAGTGATAGCCTGGCGAATCCACCACGTAGCATAGGTAGAGAACTTAAAGCCCTTGGAGTAATCGAACTTCTCCATTGCGCGGATCAACCCTAAATTGCCTTCCTGGATCAAATCCAGCAATGGCATTCCACGGCCCGTGTAGCGCTTTGCTAACGACACCACCAAACGAAGGTTTGCTTCCAATAAATGAGAGCGAGCCTTGCGCCCTTCCTTGACCAAGACCTTCAAATCACGCTTCATCGCACGAGTGAGATTCTGGTCGGAATCATTAAGCAAATACTCGGCATAGAGACCAATTTCAATGGTCTGGGCCAAATAAACTTCATCTTCAGCGCTGAGTAGTGCAGTTTTACCAATGCCGTTCAGATACACGCGAACAAGATCAGCGGAAGGGTTATCGTTCGTATGCCCTCTTCGGGAACCCCGATCTAGTTCTTTAGCTTCCTCATCGTCGAGCTCGTCAACATTGACGTTATCGGGCGAAGCAAGGGAAATTGTCCGCACCGAGCGGGAAGGGTCATCCTCTTCCTCCGAATCCGCCACATCATCTACATCATCTACATCATCAATGAGGGCAGGATCATCGGAATCATCGACGTCAAGGGAATCGATGGCGCTACCATAATCGTCTCCTTCGGCAGGAGTAGGAAGATCATCACCGACGAACTCGTATGAATCGTCTGAGTCAAATTCCCGAAGGGTAGAACTGCTCATACTTGCCTCCTGAAGACACTCGTTGATTATTCACACCACTTAACGCACGAACTTCGCATTAAGTTCCCAACTATCAATCCCGGAGCATTTTACGAGGTCACCTACAAAAAGCGGGGGTAGCAAAATGGGGGTAGTCCACGTTGGTGAACTACCCTGAAAACTGGCAAGAACAATCGCAATCAAAACAGAAAGTGGGTTAAATCCCCGAATTTAAGGGGGTAAAATGCCTCTACTTGTTCCTTGGATGTACAGGCCACTCACAGCTTTGCATTAGCAACTCTTTACTTTTTAATAGTCTGCAGTCGGCAATGAACACTGAATCTACTAGGTGACTTTGGTGCCTTCAGATAGAGGGCCCTAGCACTCGATAATGACGGTGAACGGGCCGTCATTGACACTGTGTACATCCATCATTGCGCCGAAACGACCTTGTTCAACCTCAATCCCGCGCGCCTGCAAACCCTGAGCTATCTGATTGATCACCGGTTGGGCAACGTCGCCACGCGCCGCATCGGACCACGAGGGGCGACGCCCCTTCTTCGTCCTCCCCATCAAGGTAAACTGCGACACCAACAACACTGGTGCGCCAGCCTCCTCCACCGAACGCTCATCACGCAAAATGCGTAGTTCGGCAAGCTTACGCACCATTGTCTCCCACGCATCAGGAGCATCATCAGCGCCAACACCCACCAAGGCTAACAATCCGCCAGTTTCTGGGCATTCAATAGCACCCACAGTTTCACCATCAACCACCACACTCGCTTGAGTGACGCGCATGACAACAGCTTTCAAAAGAAACTACTCCTCATTATCGCTATCATCGCTTGCACGCATCAAATCAGCGGGCAACAACAGCCCATGGCGAACCAAATCCACCACAGGGCCAATCACTGCTTCACGCACAACCTCAGGATCAAGCCCGCGACTGAGTGCAAACAAATCAACAATCTCACCCAAACATAATCCTTGTGGATGCATGCCACTAATAATCGACACCAGACCGGCATCAACCTCGTGGCTCCAGCGAGGACCATCCATCCGCACTAAGCGAACAACCTCGACGCTAAAGCCCATACCAGCATCACGATCAGCAACGCTGACTTCTTCCTTAGCTACGGTTGGGCGCAACATGAAACAGGAATTCACAATGTCCTCGGCCGAGCGTTGGTTTAGCCACTCCAAGCGAAGGAAATACTCCTGAATTTCTTCACCCAACTGGGAATCAGTGGCATGCGAAAACTCCTCCAAAAGAACATCGGAAGCCTGATTATCATCAACGCGAACAATGGCTATATAGCCAAAACCAATAGCCTCCACCTGTTCACGGGCGAAATGCTCCAACCACTCACGCGTACGGCGTTGACCTAATTCTGAGCGGGGATCAATCGACTCATCCCGCAACCAGGTACCCACATAAGTCTCCGGCGAAACAACATCACGCTGCAAAATTAATGCGCACACCCCCTGATCAGGAAGCCAACTAGCCACACGCTCCCGCCAGGACTGTCCACGAACATGCGCCCACGCCCCCAACAAATGAGCACTGCCATGCAACGCCAAATGCTCGCATGCGCCCCCAACCACAAGCTCAGTAGCGCCATCGAGATTCAATCCAGAATCGCGGTACACCAAATCAACTGCACCAGCACCGACAACAAACGGAGGATTCGCAATAATCCGGTCAAAACTTCGCCCAGCAACCGGCTCAAACCAACTGCCTTCGAGCAACTCAATCTCCGAGCCAGAACACCCTGCCAACGTAGCCGAAGCAAAATCCAATGCCCGGCCATGAATATCCGTTGCACAAATAGAACCAGCAACCCCCAACTGGCCCAACACCTGAACACCAGAACCAACACCTAAATCCAACACCGTATCTACAGGCGTGGAAGGAGTGGTGGCCAAAAGCGACAGACTCGCCGCACCCACACCAAGCACATGCTCCGAACCCGGAACATAATCGACAAGCTGGGACGCATCTACATCGGAGAAAACAAAACAGTTCCGGCCAGCAATGATGTGCGGCTGCACATCAATGAGTGCTGTCAAACCTTTATCCTCACACGGTGACTTCATGAAAACACTCCGGCTACCCAAAACCCCGGCGTCGATAAGCGTGCTCACCAAATCCTCGCCCAAGACACGCTCCAACTCTTCGCGAGCAACAGATGCATGTACCAAAAACGCGGAAATCAGAACCGCCAACGGCTTGTGCTTACGAGACTCCACAGACCACAACACCGCACCGGGCTCACCCCGACGCAACGCCGCATACCCCTCCGCGCCTAAAAACGACTGAATGCCCCCAACATGGAAACCACAATCAAGCAACTTCGCCTTTAACTCACCAGCAACCGCCCCCAACACACCACGGGACGGAACAAAACCAGAATCAGACACCTTTAAACTCCCCAACACGCACCAGCAACAACAATCAAAACCCCCCACGAACACCAACCGCAAAGAATCTAGGCATTGCGACGAAGCTGTAGGAGAAAATACGCACCTACATTACTATCCGCAAACCTAGTCAGCGAGCTGAGCTAGGAAACGTCGTCTGAATCCACTACAGAATCATCCCGCACGCTTGGCAAGGACAATGGCCCACCGCCAACACTTTGCTGCGAGGAAGCGTGAATCTGCGAGGCCATCTGCGCGCGAATCGCGGCCGGTTTATACACTGCCGGTGCTCGCGAATCTCGAGGCTCACCCACGCCATTAGCGATCACCACAGCAATCCAAGGCAACGGCACCGAAATAATAAACAACACCGATGCAATAAGCACCGAATTGAAATACATGTACGCCAAGGCCGCAAGGACCAAAAACGGCAAGCGCACACCCTGAATCCACGTGTACTGTTTTTCACGCTTGCGACGATTCTCACTGACAGACTGGCCAGCAGTGGTAACTAAAATCACATTCTTGCGACGCTTCAGCGACAACTTTCGCCGCTTAATCCCAGCCCCAGAATCACCCGCGTTGGAAGAATCACCTTCGTCTACATCAACAACATCACACTCGCTGGCATCAAAAAATCCCGCGTGTTCAGTGCGCGCGTAATCCTGTGCAGCAGAATTTCGAGTGTGGTGGCTGAAACCATCAGCAGAAAAAGGTCGGGAACCGTGTTTTTTATCTGGGTCCATACATACCAACCTAGCCCCGCGTGGCGCGAAGAGCGAACGATGGGGCAATATAGGTAGGGTGACTACTAGTACCCAAACCATTGAACGTCCAGATGTTCGCGAAGATATTTCGACGGATGACGATACCCCTCAGTTTTTCCACTACGTGAAAAAGGATCAAATCGTGGAGTCGGCTGTATCAGGCCGGATGGTTGTCGCGCTCTGCGGAGAGGTCTTCCCTGTAACTAAGCAGGCTAAACCTGGATCACCGGTGTGCCCCGACTGCGAGCGTGCATATAGGAGTCTGCGTAAATAGTGAGTAGTGATCTTCGCGTTTGGCAGCGCCAAGCGCTGACGAAGTACCTCATGAACAAACCGCGAGACTTCCTCGCGGTTGCAACGCCAGGTGCCGGTAAAACAACATTCGCCCTCCGCGTGGCCACCGAACTCACAGCAGCACGGACAGTTGACCGTGTCATCGTTGTGGTGCCCACTGAACACCTCAAGATTCAGTGGTCGGAAGCTGCAGCTCGCGTGGGGCTTTCACTTGACCCCACATTTAAAAACACGGATGCGGTCAATCCCCAATATCACGGAGTGGTTGTCACCTACGCACAGGTGGCCATGCATCCGTACAAGCACTATGCGGTTGCTACAGCGAAGCGTTCGCTTGTGATCTTGGACGAGATTCACCACGGTGGCGATGCAAAAAGCTGGGGTGACGGTATCCGAGAAGCCTACCGCGATGTCGAACGACGCCTCGCTCTGACCGGTACGCCATTCCGATCCGATGATTCCACGATTCCTTTCGTGCGCTACGAAGAGGATGGTCAGGGGCACCTCGTTTCCCAAGCAGACCATACCTATGGCTATTCCGATGCGCTTGCCGACGGCGTGGTGCGCCCCGTTGTGTTCCTTGCGTATTCCGGTGAGGCGCGGTGGCGTACGAGTGCCGGTGAAGAATACGCGGCCAGGTTGGGTGAGCCGCTGAATCCTGAGCAGACTGCGCGTGCATGGAAGACTGCGTTGGATCCTAAGGGTGATTGGATTCCTGCCGTGTTGAAGGCTGCGCATACGCGTTTGTTGGAGCTGCGTAAGGTGATTCCTGATGCTGGTGGTTTGGTGATCGCTACTGATAAGACGACGGCTCGTGCCTATGCCCGTATTTTGGAAACGCTCAGTACTACGCCGGTGTCGGTGATTCTTTCTGATGAGCCGGGTGCGTCTGATCGGATCGAAGAGTTTTCGGCTGGTGATGATGAGTGGATGGTTGCGGTGCGCATGGTGTCGGAAGGCGTGGATGTTCCGCGTCTTGCGGTGGGTGTGTATGCGACGAGTTCTTCAACACCTTTGTTCTTCGCGCAGGCTATTGGGCGTTTTGTGCGTAAGCGTCGTCCGGGGGAGACTGCGAGCGTGTTTTTGCCGTCTGTTCCGGTGTTGTTAGATTTGGCGGCGAAGCTTGAAGTGTCGCGTGATCACGTGTTGGGTAAGCCACATCGTGAAAAGGATGGTTGGGATGACGACTTGTTGGCGCAGGCGAACAAGAAGGAATCCGAGGGTGAGTTGGAGAAAAGCTACGAATCGGTGGGTGCTGAGGCAGAACTTGATTCGCTGATTTATGACGGTTCGACCTATGGGACTGCAACTTTGGCTGGTTCTGCGGAAGAAGCGGACTATCTTGGTTTGCCTGGGTTGCTGGATGCTGATCAGATGCGTGAATTGCTTCGCAAGCGTCAAGCTGAGCAGCTTGATGCCCGGGAAAAAGAGGCGAAGCAGTTGCGTGCGCAGGCGGAGAAGGATAAAAAAGAGAAGCTTCAACAGGGCGAATCTGATGAGGATTCGCAGGTGGCCAGTAAAGAGATTCCTCAGTTGCGTCGGGAGCTTAATGCGCTGGTTGCTATTACTGCGCAGCGTACGGGGCGTCCTCATGGGGCGATCCATACTGAGGTTCGTGCTAAATGCGGGGGTCCGCCGACTGCGATGTGTACTGCTGATCAGTTGAAAGCACGTATCGAGTATTTGCGGCGCTGGTAGCCTTAGGGTCCTAGAATGCTGCTTTTCTTGAACTGTGAACAGTGGAGTGAAAAATTTTTTGCCCAAACTTTTCCACGGTTTAGGAAAAGCTTATCGACGACCCTCAGATATCGCCTGTACGCTGGGGGTTTGCGGGCAATTGGGGTTAGTTAAAAGTTAGAGTTTTGTGCCGACTTTTAGGGCAATATTCTCAACCAGATGGTGGAAAGGGTTCTGTACTTGACAGCGATTTGCGGTATTGTTGGGTGTTGGCTTGAGCGCCGTTGTATGTGTAACCCCTAATTCTGCGGACGTGGAATGTGAACCGCTGAAAGCGAGTGAGACTTTATGACTACCCCAAATAATGATCCTTATGGTTCTCCTGAGGTTCCTGCCTATAATTCCCAGAACTTCGATGCTGGTTTCAATGATCAGTATCTAGCCTCTGGTGTTGACCCTGTTGCTAAAAATGGCTTGGCCTTGGCCGGTTTGATTGTCAGTGTGATCGCTGTCGTTGCACTCATTTCTTTTATCGGTACGGCTCTCGCGTGGGCACCTGCGATTGTTGGTTTGATTTTGAGCATCATTGGCCTAGTAAAGGCCAAGAAGTTTGCTCCAGGCAACGCACGTAAGGGTATGGCTGTTGGCGGTTTGATTCTGTCGATTCTTGTACTGGTTATTTCTGTCGTGCTTTTGTTCGTGGTGTTTTATTTTGCCGGTGATGCAATCACCGAGTGTTCTCACCTGACTAATCCACAAGAGCAGCAACAGTGCATCATGGACAATCTTGAGCAAAAACAGCGCGAGCTTTCTTAATTGTTGTTTTGCTGATCATTCCCATTAATGGGAATGAAATCACGAGGGGTACATCTCGCCGGTAGCACTGGTGCTGAAGTGCCCCTTTTGTGTGTCTTATTTAGAGAAGAGTGTTAAAGATTTGAGTTCCCAAAATTTAGAGAAGCAACAACGCTTGCTCACCCCAGACTTTGCGCGTGGAATTGCGCTGTTGGGTATTGCCATTGCCAATGGTTTAACAGCGTGGGCGACAAGTCCGGACTCCTCAGCACCGGGAGCAACGACCAGTGGTTTGATTGTTGATGGTTCTATGGTGGATAAAACTGCCGTGATTTTCAGCGCCATGTTTGCGCATGTCCGTGGCTTGCCTATGTTTGCTACATTGCTGGGCTATGGCATTGGCATGATTATGATTCGCCAATTAAATAAGGGCTACAGTGTGCGCGAAACACGTGGGCAACTTTTGCGCCGTTATGGCGCTTTGGTTGCGTTCGGTGCAGTACACACTGTTTTTCTGTTCTGGGGTGACATCATGTTTACCTACGGTTTGATCGCGCTCGTGGTAATTTTCATGCTGGCATTAAGTGACAAAAGGCTTGTGCGCATTGCGGTGATCGTGTGGGCAGTGTCCCTTCCCCTCATTGCTCTGAGTTTTGGATTCTTCGGGTTAGGGGATGGAATGCAGGTTGCAGGCGGACTTGTCACTGATTCTTCCACCTATTTTCAAGGGCAGCTGAAACCTGGGTTTTTGCAGCTATTGTTTGGCATTTTTGGGGCAGTCCTCGTTGTTCCCATGATTGGGCCACTGATCATTATTGGATTTATTGCTGGCCGACGTGGGATGCTGGCTAATCCGGAACCGTATGAGCGTTTTCTCAAACCCTGCATGTGGGTGACCGCGGCAATCATTGTGGGCATCGGACTTCCCTTGGGTTTGTCGCAGGCTGGGTTCATCCCGGGTGTTTCGTGGTGGTGGGCGCTGAACAACACCGTGGGCTTTCTCTCGGGCCCAGGCTTTGTAGTTGCGGCACTGTATATTTGCCGTTTTCTTGCGCGGAATAACTGGCAGTCCGCGTGGCCGGTCACCATGATTACTCGGCTCGGTGCGATGAGCATGACTGGCTATATTCTTCAGTCCGTTTTGTTTGGCATTTTTGTGGCCAACTACGGTTTAGGGATAGGATTCGACGCCGGTGCAGCTATGGTCACTGTAGTTTCAGCACTGGTGTGGGTTGGTACCTTAATTTTTGCCAACCTGTGGGCTTTCAGCGGTAAGCGTGGGCCATTTGAAATCGTGCACCGCGCATTGGGCTATGGCACACCACTACCACCGGCAGCACAGTCTGAGAGGATGCAGGCTTCACAGGCAATGGTGAACCCACCAACTCAGCCCCCTGCTGAGGGGGTTCAGGGGCCGACTGCACGCACGATGCCGCCACATAGTGTTAATGACCGTGAAGGCTTTTCGCAGCCGCATACGCAACCTGGTACATATCCTGGGTATCCACCGGAGGAAAGCACTCACTAGGATTTCTACCGTTTTACCTGGCACATGAACGAAGAGTCACATTCAAGATGTGCGCAGCCGGTGGTGTGGGGTTGAACGAAACGTTCGCGAACCCAGACCACCGGCTGAGTTGTTCAAAGGGGAAAAAGATAAAGCTCAATAGTGTAGGAGGGGGGGAGAAAGAGGTAAAAAGGGCGGAGTGCGCACAAGAGTAAAAGTGTGGGCGATATGCCCACACTTTTACTCTTGTGCGTTTTATGTTTGAAACGCCAGGTGTTACTTGAAGTTCCTAGTCGAGGTAGTCGCGCAGCACTTGGGAACGCGATGGGTGGCGCAGCTTCGACATGGTCTTCGACTCAATCTGGCGGATACGTTCACGAGTAACACCGTAAACCTGACCAATTTCGTCTAAAGTGCGAGGCATGCCATCGGTCAGACCGAAGCGCAACTTCACCACACCTGCTTCACGCTCAGACAGCGTGTGCAAAACATCTTGGAGTTGATCCTGCAGCAAGGTGAAGGACACAGCATCAACTGCTATTACGGCTTCGGAATCCTCAATGAAGTCACCCAGCTGCGAGTCGCCTTCATCGCCAATGGTCTGGTCGAGAGAAATAGGCTCACGCGCGTACTGCTGAATTTCCAGAACCTTTTCCTCGGAGATATCCATCTCCTTAGCCAGTTCCTGAGGGGTTGGTTCACGGCCGAGATCCTGCAGCAATTCGCGCTGAATACGACCCAGCTTGTTGATCACTTCCACCATGTGCACTGGGATGCGGATGGTTCGGGCCTGGTCGGCCATTGCACGAGTGATGGCCTGACGGATCCACCAGGTGGCGTAGGTGGAGAACTTATAACCCTTGGTGTAGTCGAATTTCTCAACTGCACGGATCAAACCGAGGTTTCCTTCCTGAATAAGGTCAAGGAAAGCCATGCCACGGCCGGTGTAACGCTTGGCCAAAGAAACAACAAGACGAAGGTTTGCTTCCAACAGGTGGTTCTTTGCCTTACGTCCATCACGGGCAATCGCACGCAGATCACGCTTCACGGCAGGGGTCAGCTTCGCATCCTTATCCCCTTTGTTGTACGCCTCTTCCATCTGCTCCATGCGATAGGTTGCGTACAGGCCCGCCTCGATGCGCTTAGCGAGGGAAACTTCTTCTTCCGCGTTCAGCAGGGCAACCTTGCCGATCTGCTTCAGGTAAGCGCGAACAGAGTCAGCGGATGCAGTCAGCTCCGCATCCTTACGGGCTTGGCGCAGGGCAGCGGACTCGTCCTCGTCCCACACCGAAGAACCGTCATCTTCCTCTTCTTCGTCAGACTCGTCAGAATCTTCATCGTCTTCCTCAGAATCGTCGAAAGAGTCGATATCGGCGACGAAACTAACGTCATCGTCGTCATCGTCATCCAAGCCGAAGTCATCGTCGTCATCGAGGCCGAGATTGTCGTCATCGTCATCCAAGCCGAGATCATCATCAGTTACCACTGGTGTGGCTTCAACAACAGCTGGCTTCTTCGCAGTAGCTTTCTTTGCGGTCTTCTTGGTCGCCTTCGCCGCTGCCTTCTTAGCAACCTTCTTGGCAGCTTTCTTTACAGGAGTTTCTTCCTCTTCGGAAGGTAGCTCCAAAATCGGCTCATCATCGAGGTCAGGACTAAACGTTGGCTTCGGAACCTTCGGCGCCTTCTTTGCCACGGCTTTCTTGGCAATCGACTTCTTCGCTACCTTTTTCACAACTGTGATAGCGGTGTCATCACCAGCGGAAACAGAAACCTGCGAAGAAACGGTCTCTTCAATAGGGCTATCAACCGAGGATTCAACTGGAGTTGCAGCACGGGGTGCAGCAACTTTGCGTGCAGCCTTTCGTGCAGTCTTTTTCGCAACCTTCTTGGCTGCCTTCTTCGGAGTTTCAGTCACAGTTGCCCCTTCGTCGGCGTCGTTGTTTCAGCACAGCATCTTCACAATCCTTGCCGTACCCACACCGTGTACAGGCAATGCTTGGAAGACCATGATGAAAAAGTGCAGCAGAAATGTGAATATTTCGGCATGTCACTTAATACTTTTAATTTTTAACTTCGGGCCAGTGCAGAAAATTCCCACATCAATGAGTAGAAACTCGCTGCACTTCCCGCTTTCGCGCTGACCTACGATCCATGTCCTTCAATATCACAGTGATGGCAGGATCCCATGAAAACCAATACCTTAAGAATACCTAAGGGTTAGTGAGTGGGATGTCCTGGGGGTTTGACCATGCGATGAAGATCATGCTTGAAAAGGTAGGGAAGTATATTTCCTAGCCTTGGACAAAGTGCCATTATAAATCACTCGTTAAATTTTTGCCGAAACGAAAAGTGTTTCTTGGTCACGGGGGCAAACCTTTTTACGAGTTGTGTCACTTGCGCAACCGTGCATATCGCTAAAACGCGATGAGAAAAATCTTGAAAAAACAACCCTCAACCTCCCCAAACGATGTTCATCGAATGGGGGCTTAGCTACGAGGGCAATCCGTGTGGATAGGGGGGTGGAAACATAAAGGCACAGTAGATCGGTCGTAGCCAAAGCCCTGGGGAACTGAGGGTTGTCAAGGTGTTGATGGGTACGTGACGTTCTGGCATATACGATACTGTGGCGCACCAATGCTGTGACGCCCATCAACCCACAAATCTGATTCTGTGGACAGGTGAATTGTGAGCTGGTGTCACCAAAAATTACGCCACAAATCTAAGAAGCGTTTTTTAAGGCTTGAGGTTTTGCTCAGCTGCCATCGCCGCGCCCACAATACCCGCACGATTGCGGAGCTTTGCCGGTACTACCGGTGTGCTACAGCTCAGCTTTGGAACCCACTTGTCAGCTTTGCGTGAAATGCCGCCACCAACAATAAACGTGGCAGGGTTGAAAAGGCGCTCAATTTCGCACAAAACCTCTGATACGCGCGCAGCCCATTTGGTGTAGCCGATTTCGTCGCGATCCTTGGCCGCGGAGGACGCGAAGCTTTCAGCTTCCCTGCCTCCAACGATCATGTGGCCGAGTTCAGTGTTGGGGTAGAGTACGCCGTCGATAAGCAAGGCGGAGCCAATGCCTGTGCCGAAAGTCAGCAAAACTGTTGCGCCCTTCGCAGCGTCAGGTACACCGTAGCGAGCTTCGGCTAAACCTGCGGCGTCGGCGTCGTTGAGCACGCAAACGTCTCGTTCTGCTAAATGCTGGGCAAACAGTTCGCCTACATTGATGCCGATCCAGCTGGGGTCGATGTTTGCTGCGGAGAGAACGAACTGGTTTTTGATCACCGAAGGCAATGTGATGCCGACGGGGCCGTGCCATTGTGCAATGCGCAGGATTTCGGCGCAGGTTTGGGCGATGGCTTCAGGGGTTGCGGGTTTGGGGGTGAGAATTTTGATGCGGTCACCGATGAATTCGCCGGTGTCGAGATCAACTCGGGCGCCTTTGATACCGGAGCCGCCAACGTCAATACCAAATCCTATTCTGGTCATAAGACATATCTTAAGCGACAAAGTCTTCTATTAAAGATCTGTGCTGACGTGAGAAATATCGCGTGTGTATTTTTGTCACACCCACGTGCGGGTAATGGGACCGCTGCGATTTTTCTGATTTGCTGTGTTAACGCTTCGCAGTGTGCGTGGTCGCTTCGAGGGGGAGGGGGTGTTTTCAGGTTTGTGGCCTACAATGGCGTCGGTATTCATAGTCAAAAAGAAGGTTGTGTTGTTGTGGCTACTCACTGTGTACCTGATATCGAGCCGTTGCGGGAGGAACACGTATCGTTGCAGCGTGCAAGCAATGTCAACGCGCAGTTTGCCCGCCGCGCGTTTGTTGCGGAGTTGGGTGTGGTGGCTGCGGAGATTGCGGTTGATGCAGGGGTGGCTGTTGCTGCGAAGCGTGCTGAGTTAGGCGATGTGAGGGCGTTTAGTCAGTCGAAGTCGTCGCCGGTGGATCCGGTCACGATCGCAGATACGTTGGCTGAGGATTTGATTGATGAGCTTTTGCTTCAGCGTCGGCCCGAGGATGGGTTGATCGGCGAGGAGGGAACACAGCGGGTTTCGGTGTCGTCGGTGACGTGGATCGTTGATCCGATCGATGGGACTGTGAATTTTATTTATGGGTATCCGCAATACTGCGTGTCGATTGCCGCAGTGTGTGATGGGGCGCCGATTGCGGGCGCTGTGTTTAATCCTGCAACGGGTGAGCTGTTTGCTGCTAGTGAGGGCAATGGTGCGATGAAGTTCAAGCCAGGTTGCCCACCGAAGCGACTGTCGGTCACAGCGGAGTCTTCGTTGGGCCAGGCGCTGATTGCTACTGGTTTTGGGTATTCACACAAGCGACGATCAGCCCAAGCTGAGTTTTTGGTTGAGGTGTTGCCGAAGGTGCGCGATATTCGACGGTTGGGTAGTGCTGCGCTTGATTTGTGTGCGTTGGCTGAGGGTTTGGTTGATGGTTTCTATGAGCATGGTTTGAATGCGTGGGATTATGCTGCGGGTGCAATCATTGCGCGGGAGGCTGGCGCGGTGGTGTCTACGCCGGCATTGAGCACGCCGAGTTCGCAGGGCGAGCTGGTGGCGGGGTGGACGCCTGGTATTGGGGATGCTTTTCAACGCCTGCTCGATGTGGCTGGGCGCATGTAGCTGTTGTGTGGGGGTTGGGGTGGAAAAGATGGCGAAAGTGCGTTGAGTTAGCCGTTGCAGTCGTGTGGGTTTTTTGCAGCTGACGCGCGTGTTCAAGAATTCTTTTTTCGCCAATTGTATGCCCCTGTACTGGGGTTTTTCCTATTCGTGTGGTGTAGTTGCTTGCAATGCGTGTGACAAGCTTTGTGATTACGTGTATAACTATCGGCAACTACCGAAAAAACTGTATTCACCACGGGGGATTGTTGTATTCCTCGGGTGCATGTTGTGTACATAGGAAAGCGAGAGAGTCTAGGACATGGCAACCGATTACGATGCACCACGCCGCCGCGCTGAAGACGAGCTTGAGACTGATTCTCTTGAAGGTCTCAAGGCAGCCGAGAGCGTAACCAATGATATGGATGACGACGGCGAGATTGTGGATTCTTTTGATATCCCGAGCATTGATTTGACCGGCGAAGAGCTTAATGTCACCGTCATTCCACGTCGCGCAGATGAGTTCACCTGCTCGTCTTGTTTCTTGGTTCAGCGCAACAACCGAATTGATCACACCGAGGACGATGGTTCTGTGATCTGTAAGGACTGCGCTTAAACTGTAAGCCAGTAATCGCCGGTGGGTAGTGCGCGTTTTAAGAAGCGTACTGGTTATGTCGCAGGCAGTTTAAGTGCATCATGTATGCACCACAACAATTGTGGCTGTGAGCTTTATCAAATGAGCTCGCAGCCTTTTTGCATGCCAACCAAACTTTTAGTGTGGCTGTTGATTGAGGTAGGCCATATCTCGTGCGCAAGCCTGCTCGGCAGGCATTGTTCGCTCAGGGGGGAAGAAACACCTGTGTGCTGTGCGGTACGCCGTTTTGTATGATGGTGTGATGTTCACAAGCCCCAACCAAAACTTAGCCCTGCGTGCTTAAGCGGTTAAGTACCACCCATCAAACCTCAGATAATCTGAGAGTGGGTTTTCACGCAGCTTTGTGCCGAGAAAACCTCAATATCTAGTGCTAGTGAGCAAATCTCAGTAGACTTCGTGAATAAGGCTTTAGTTGGGAAGCTGAACTTCACACCCATTAATCACTCTCGCGTTGATTGAGCGCGGGTGGGTAGTGGAGATTAAGGTGTGTGGATCTCCACCGCAACGCAGTGATCAAACGGTTTTTGGGTGAAGAGAGGAATTGACATGGGAGTCGAAAGTTTCACACCGCGCATTCCAAGCGGCGTTTCATATGGCCTTTTGGGAACATGGCTTGTCTCATCAGTGTTGCTCATCTTCTTTCTGAGCGGAGTGATTTCCAAAGGGGAAATTACCGCCCTGACGATGTTCGCAGGTGCTTCCGGTATCCTCAGTTCAGCATTACTTGAAAAGCTTGTCTTTAAATATTGGCAAAAGAGTGTTCCTTATGTCATTTTGATTGTCAACACTATTATTATTTCTGCCATTATTTTTGTTCTTGGTTTAAGTATAATCTAACGATTATCTTTAGTGCTTAGGCTTGCATATCGATGAAATATAGCCAAAGGAGCCTAAAATGTTGCGAACGTGTAATTCGTAGCGGTGTGGTAACTATCGTGTAGCGCTTGGGTGAGGATCGCGTAGCGCTTTTTATCGCCAGTGATGTGACCTTTGGAGTAGCACCCAGCAATCCGGTTGCGCGCGATACATGGAAAGTTGCCTGCCGTGATTCTGAGCAGTTGATCAGGGCGTTGCTGTTACAAGGCATGTCTTGCTGCGACATTATTGCCTGAACTCGCGCATCATGTTGTGACGGGGTCTCTCTTGAAAAGGCTCATCGGTGTGATGATCCCAACATGCGCCTGAAACCGACAAGTCACAACTAAAGCAAAATCACCCTCAAGTCACCGAGGAACCTGACCCCGTTTAGTAGATCCAAAGGTGTCTTGAGGGTGCTACACGATGCCCACTCTGGCGCTACTCGATCGTTACCACACCGCTACGAAAAGCTCGTCCGGAACACCTAAAAATTAGACGCCCAGATCCGCTGGTGGCATTGAATCGTTGATGGGGTAGGTGTGTGACTGCTTTTAGGTGAAGCTCCTCGTAGCTTTTGCTTACTATTGGCTACGTTCTTGAGCTTGCTTGATTACATTGGCGATTGCGACTTCTACGTCGAGCTCACCCAGCATAATGAGCTCCAACTGATGCTTCGTTTCTTCATCGAGAGGTGCACCTGCCATTTCGGCAGAAGCGATAATGTTTGCGAGCTCCAGGCGCTGTTTTGGTGTCAGGGACATAATGAGACCTTTCTGGTGCTAATCGTAAGTTCGTTTATCGTGATTAACTGAGCTTTTCGCAGAAGATAACTATTTGTTGGCGACTTGCTGCTGGACACTAAAGGCAGTGAAGATCTTAACGGGGATGTTTGCTATTTTTCCTCGACTCCCTTGTTTGGTTGGGTTGCGCCCAGAACCAGGTGCGGGTTGTCGAGGTTGGATACGTTGGTGGGGGTTATATTTTAACATGCTAAAATTTTGTGATAATGCTCTTTTATGCATCATTTTCCCCTATTTTCGTGAGAAAATCCCACGCACTGTAATCATGTATTAGTGCGTGGGGTTTAGGAAACTATGCGAAAAAGTGGGGTAAAGCCACCACGGAAAACGTGCCGGCAAAACCTCAAAGCATCTATGCGCTAATGCGTGCGCAAACTCTTCGTTGCGCTTTCAGCCTGTTCAGGAACAAAAGCTTGCAGTAAAGCCTCAGGGTTGCGGGTGGCAATCAACCAATAAGGGGTGGGGTCTTCAGGATCGTCCAGAACCAGCATCACCATCTCCGGCACCCAGCCATGGGAGACCACGAACGCAGCCGGGTCCAACTGACGTCCCATAGCATTACGCTTTGCAGTGGCGGGAACAGCCAAAGAACGAGGAACAACAGTATTCGGCAAATTTGCCTGGCCAGTAACCAACCAGCGCGTGCCATCAGGATCAAGCTCAACTCGAACCCGAGTGTCGGACATGCTCAACAGCACCCAAACAGCTAAACAGCTCAGTGTGATCGCGGGAATATACAGCCACAAAACAGAACGATTGAAACTCAATTGGGCAGAAATTAACGCCACAATAAATGCGGCGATCAGCCACCAGTACCACGGCACCCATTGGCGCTCCGAGTACAGGATCTTCGGACCATTTTGCGTTTGCGTATCACTCACAACCCACCAGCATACCGCCAACACCAGTGATAAAGATAGCAACAAGATTTTCCACCCCACGCCGACTGCCCGCTCACTGAACTAATCAGCGGTTATCGTTGCGCAAGAATAATCGCATGAGAAGAAAAAAGCTTCAGGAAAACCACCACAACAACCTTTAACGCTCGCGCTTGTGCGTGTGGCGGGGTAGTCGACGGCTGGGAGGCACCGCACCAATGTGGGTGTAGTGATGCGATAACTGCGGACAAGTGGAATACACCGCAATCGAGCACGACTGAAGAAAAAGCATGTGCACCGCTATCTGAAACACTGAAGAAGCCAGCGGTAGGGTGGGTTGATGAAGACAATGGTATTTTTGTACCTTTCTGAACGTTCATCTTCCTTCACATGAAAGGCAGCACTTAGCCAGTGAGCACACCAACCAACTTTTATTCTGAGCCAGTGACCAGCATTCGGCTCAAGCGACTCGACAAACAACTGCCGGTGCCCACTCGTGCGCACCGCGGTGATGCCGGCGTGGATCTTTATGCCGCAGTCGATGTTGAACTGCAGCCAGGACATCGCGCACTCGTACCCACCGGTGTTGCTATCGCCCTGCCACTGGGCACTGTGGGTCTTGTCCACCCACGTTCCGGCCGAGCGCTAAAAGAAGGCTTGTCTATTGTCAATGCCCCTGGCACCATTGACGCTGACTACCGTGGTGAATTGAAGGTGTGCCTGATCAACCTGGACCCCACCACACCTATTCGCATTGAGCGTGGTGAGCGCATCGCACAGCTGGTAGTGCAAAAGGTTGAACTGTTCGACTTTGAAGAGGTCGAAGAACTCGATCAGACAGTGCGCGGCGATCAAGGACACGGCTCTACAGGCGTGCACTAACTGCCCTCATATCACCTAGACTGACCTTTTTCGGTGACGAAAGACTCATCAATGAGCTACTCCGGGTGATGGTGGACTAGCATGTGAAAACATAACGAAGTGACAACAATTGAGAGTTAGAGGAATGACTCATGGCATTATGGCCCTTTGGTAAGAAAAAAGAGGACGACGCCGCCGCCCACACCAGCGCTGAGATGGAAACCCAGCCAGTAGATGAAACCATTGATCTGGTTGGCAAGAACCTCACCGATAACGAGGCTGCGTTTGAGGGCGACGATGATGACCTACTCGCACCAGACCCCATTCATGATGCAGTTGAGGGTGAATCCGGTCCCTTCGATGGGGATACCGTCGCCTTCGAGGATTTTGACTTCAGCGATTTCGGCCAAGGCGCACTCAATCTTGGGTCCCTGCTCATTCCACTTCCCCACGGAAGTGAAGTACAGGTTGAGATGGGTCCTGAGGGCCCAAGCATGCTGCACATCCTCACCCAGTACGGTCGTTGCACCCCAGTAGCCTTCGCTGCGCCCCGCAGCCCAGGCCAGTGGCGTGAAACTGTGCGCGAACTCTCCGAAGACATGCGCTCCCAAGGCCTTGAAGTCACCATTGAATACGGCCCTTGGGGTCGCGAAATCGTAGGATCGCGCGAAGATGGTGGCGGAATCGTGCGCATTCTCGGCGTCGATGGCCCACGGTGGATGCTGCGCATGACACTCGCCGCCCCAACCGAGCATGCTGACGCAATGGCTCAATTGGGTCGTGAAATCACTGCCCGCACTTTCGTTTATCGTGGCAGCGAACCAATCTTGGCGGGCACCTCCCTTCCGGTGGCACTACCACAGCCTTTGGCGGAGCAGGTGCAAAAAGAAATGGAACGTCGCCAGCGGGCCCAAAACCAAGCACAAACAACGGCGCAGGGTTTCCCCAACAACCCGAGCCCATTTGGTACCCCAGGGAATTAATAATTTATGAACGAACACGAGCACGTCGACTTTCACGCAGAAAACGGCGCCCAGCATTCCGAATCGCCAGAAGTAGAAACTGCGGAATCGGAGAGCGACACTCCCACGTTATTGGATCAAATGGGTGGGCTTGGGGGCCTAGTGTCCTCCACCTTGCCAATCTTGGTGTTTGTTCCAGTGAACAACAAGTGGGGGTTGAATGCTGCACTTGTGTCGGCCCTGATCATCGCCACAGTTATTTTGCTGTGGCGAATCGCCCGTAAAGAAAATCTCCAGCCGGCCATTTCAGGGTTCTTCGGCGTTGGCATCGGTGCCGCCATCGCGTGGTACACAGGCTCAGCAAAAGGCTACTTCCTCTATGGCATTTGGATGTCTTTGCTCTATGCGGGCGTGTTCTTCGTCTCTATCCTGGTCCGCTGGCCTTTGGTCGGCGTGATCTGGAAAGGCATCAATGGCGATGGTATGGATTGGCGCAAAACCCCTGCTGCCTTGTACGCCTACATGTGGGCGACCGGGGCGTGGGCGACCGTGTTCCTTATGCGCTTTATTGTGCAAAACAATTTCTACAATGCCGACGATACTAATGCGCTCGCGATTGCGCGTATTGTCATGGGGTGGCCTTTAACTGGTCTCGTGATGCTCTTTACCGTGTTCATGGTGAAGAAAGCAGCTGCGGCAACGTCTGCGTCGACCCAGCTGGAAAAGTAGGAACCCTCCGCATAGGGCAAGCGGCGTTTCGGCGTCGATACGCAGACAGCTGATTTTTCACACCTCCCGCACAACTTTTGCTCACGTGTAGCACGGTGTCAAACGCCGTGTATCACGCGAGTACGCGGGATGTTTTACTACTTTCAAGGAAGGCTTTAGGCCAGATAACGTTGACTATCAACACCGAACATCAGTCCTCGCACGCGCTCGAAAAGGGAACTGAGGCAACCTTCGACGTGACGCGCTGTGCACACGGGGGTGAAGGCATAGCAGTTTTCGACGGTCGTGTCGTCTTCATCCGCGGCGCCTACCCCGGTGATATCGTGCGCGCACAGATCCACACTGTGAAAAAGAACTTTGCCAAAGCTGAGCTTATCGAAGTGATGACACCGTCACCGTTGCGTGTTGCACAGCGATGCGAGGCTGCGGCGCAAGGCGCAGGCTGCTGCGATTTCGGGGATCTCGATCCGGAAAAAGAAGCTGAGTTCAAAGCAGAAATCGTGCGTGGCCAGCTGCAAAAAATTGGGCGCGTGAATCCGCTTCCACCTATTGAGGTCGTTGATCTCGCACCGAATGCTGGCTGGCGTAGTCGTGTGCGTTTGGGAGTTGATGCGCACGGTCGTGTGGGTGTGCGTAAGGCACAGTCGACCGATGTAGTTGCAGGTTTAACATGCGCTCAGGTGGTACCGGGACTGTGCGACGGTGTAATCGGTGCTGATGCTCAGCGATTCACCCCAGGTGCCGAGGTTATCGTTGTGCGTGACGACGCCGGTGCCCGCCACGTTGTCGAGGTGCGGAAAGCCTCCCGTGGGCGTCGCAGTGAAACAGTGACCAAGGTTTTAGAAGGTTCCGGTGTAGCAACGCAAAAGGTTGGGGCTTGGGACTTTGAGATCCCCGCGACGGCTTTCTGGCAGGCGCACACTGCAGCTGTGTCTGCCTACAGCACGCTCATCGCGCGGTGGGCACAACCTGCAGCAACCCAGGAAGATGCACAACGCCCGAGCCCCGTTGTTGCGTGGGACCTGTACGGTGGTGTGGGCGCATTCGCCCCAGCATTGTTTAACGCTTTGGGTAATGCTGTAGAGATTCACTCAGTGGAATCTTCCAAGAGTGCAGCACTAGCTGGGCGCAAGGTGTTGGGGGACAAAGTTGTTTTCCATTCGGCAACGGTTGAAAACGTGGTCAGCCAGCTGCCGAAGCCACAGGTAGTTGTGCTTGACCCACCGCGTGTGGGCGCGGGCGCACGTGTGATCGAAGCTGTGGCGCAGTCCCGCCCGAAACGCGTGATTCACATTGGCTGCGATCCGGCAACCTTTGCCCGCGATGTGTATACCTGGTCGCAGCAAGGCTATGAGTTGGCTGAAGCTGTTGTGTTTAATGCGTTCCCTGGCACTCATCACTGCGAAACAATTGGCCTGTTGTTGCCGAAAAGCTAACTGGGTCTAGCCCGCGGTTTGTGCTGTTTTCCGTGGTGGTTGAGGGTAGGATGTGTTTTCATTCACCGTAGAGTTCTTCTTTCATTGAAGATTCAGAGTAGGATAGTCGTAATATATCCAGCCCTCGACAATGTGCGTGAGCTGACACCTGACCAGATGGTGCATCAAGGTTAGTGTGTGCTGATGAAGTGCACACTTTGTGTGCTGTGTGGGTGTATTCATAGCAAGTGAATGCATGGCCTATCATGGTTTAAATCTGTGAATCATGAAAGTGGGGTGTTTTTTCTTCGTGCTGTTGTGGTTGGTGCTTTCTTCATTCTTATCCCCCGAGAAAGGGTACAAAGGTTTTCCCTCCGCCCATGAGTATTCTCTCTACTATTTCAGCCCCGGCTGACCTAAAGAACCTTGACTTAGGTCAACTTGAGCAGCTCTCTCATGAGATCCGCCAGTTCCTTGTGAGCAAGGTGTCGGTTACTGGCGGGCACCTAGGCCCGAATCTAGGTGTTGTGGAACTCACCATTGCCTTGCATCGGGTTTTTTCTTCCCCACAGGACCCGATTATTTTTGACACCAGCCATCAGTCTTATGTGCACAAGATCTTGACTGGCCGGGCGGATCAATTTGATACGCTGCGACAAAAAGGTGGTCTGAGTGGCTACACGTCGCGTGCAGAGTCAGAGCATGATTGGACTGAATCGTCACATGCTTCGGCCGCGTTGAGTTATGCCGACGGTTTGGCTAAAGCCTTTGAAATCAAGGGTGAAAAAGACCGCACTGTGGTTGCGGTGGTAGGCGATGGTGCCTTAACTGGCGGCATGTGTTGGGAAGCGCTGAACAACATTGCAGCGTCGAAGAAACGCAAAGTGGTCGTGGTAGTCAACGATAATGGCCGTAGTTATTCCCCAACTATTGGTGGTTTTGCGGAGAATTTGAAAAATCTGCGCATTCAAAGCTCCTATGACAAGGTCATGGAACATGGTAAGTCCACATTAAAATCCTTGGGTTGGGTGGGGGAGCGCACCTTTGAGGCCCTGCACGCTTTCAAGGAAGGCGTGAAGTCCACGGTGATCCCTACCGAAATGTTCAATGAGCTTGGCATGAAATATGTTGGCCCAGTAAATGGACATGATTCAAAAGCTCTTGAAGCTGCGCTTAAGTATGCACGCGATTTTGAGGGACCCTTGATTGTGCACGTGGTTACTGAGAAGGGTCGTGGTTACGCGCCGGCGGAAAACGATGTGGCGGAACTGATGCATTCAACTGGTGCCATCAACCCTGAGACCGGGTTGCCGCTGAAGATTAGCAAACCGGATTGGACCTCTGTTTTTAGTGCAGCTTTAGTGGAGGCTGGACAGCGCCGTGACGATATCGTTGCCATTACCGCGGCGATGGCTGGCCCAACTGGTTTGACTGCGTTTCAGCAGGAGTTCCCTGAGCGCTTTTTCGACGTCGGTATCGCTGAGCAGCATGCGTTGACCTCAGCTGCTGGTTTAGCTTTGGGTGGTTTGCATCCAGTTGTGGCTATTTACGCCACATTTTTAAACCGTGCGTTTGATCAGCTGTTGATGGATGTGGCATTGCTGAAGCAGCCGGTTACCGTGGTGCTCGACCGCGCTGGTGTGACTGGTTCAGATGGTGCGAGCCACAATGGTGTGTGGGATTTTTCGATCACGGGTACTGTTCCTGGTATCCGCGTGGCTGCGCCACGTGACGGTGTGCAGTTGAAAGAGCTTTTTGATGAAGCTCTTGAGGTTGCAGGACCCACGGTTGTGCGTTTCCCGAAGGGGGAGTTGGCTTCGCCTCGTGCGGCACTGTCTCGTTTGGCCGATGGCGTTGAGATTCTTCATGGTGAGCATTCTGCGCAGGGTGAGGATCAGCCGAAGGTACTGATTGTTGCAGTAGGCCCTATGGTTCACGCTGCGCTGTCGGCTGCTGTGCAGCTGGAGCAGCGAGGTTGCGCTGTCACGGTTGTGGATCCGCGGTGGGTTGTTCCCATTCCTGCGTCAGTGGTGGACTTGGCTCAATCACATGATGTGGTGATCACAGTTGAAGATGGTGTACTTCAAGGCGGTGTGGGGACGATGGTGGCGTCGGCCATGAGCACGGCAGGTATTGATACGCCGATTCGCCACTGTGCTTTCCCCATGATTTTCCCTGAGCATGCAACTCGCCCAGAGATTTTGGCGGACGTTGGCCTCGATGAGGCTGGGATTATTCAATCCTGTCGAAGCTGGGTTGAGGAACTGTTTCCGGCAACCACTCCAACTCATTAGGGACTTTCCACGCTAAAAGTCGCACACCCCACTGGTGGGTTGAGCCGCACAATTGTGAAGCGTTGAGGTTTTCACTTCCACGACCACTAGAACTTAAGCGGCTTCGGGAAAACTTGCCAGGTGGATCCGCGTGCATAAGAGTAAAGCCACCGTTGTGATATCACGGTGGCATTTTCAATATGCCCTAGAGGATGCGCAGGAATGCGCGCATACATAATTCTTGCTGCCACGGGCGCACCCCCACACTCTCCATGGCGGCTTGCAACTGCGCGCGGGAGGAAATGAGCCCTTCGTGCTTCATCTGCCACACTAACGTGCGCATATCGCCAGGGGAGATGAGATTTTCCAGCGGCAACTGATTTTTCTCCGCCACAACGTCCAACATGGTTTTCACACGATCCAAAGCGGAATACACAACCGGATAATCCGCCTGCAAACTCCGCTTATCCGGCACACCGCTAAACTTTGCGGCGTGATAAGCAATAACCTCTGCTGGCTTCGGCCAACTACGCCTATTACTCGCCTTGGCAAACGTGACTTCTCTAGCCCAGATGGTGGCGCTCTTACGCAACCGTGGCGGATAGTTCTTCACACTCATCACCTGGTGCGCGGCAGTCGGTAATTCAGCGGCTAAAGCAACCAGTGCGCGATCTGGCAGCAACGCAGACGGCGCAGTATCAGTCGAACGTGCCTGACGATCGCGCACCTCCCACAGATGCTTAGCCACCGCCAACTTCATCGGCGTGCGCAAATTGGACAAGCCCTTAAGATCAAGCCACGTTTTGGGGCTAAACTCATAGTGCGCAAAACGCTTCTGGATATGCGCACACTCCTGATCAGCCCACTCCACCTTATTCTGACGCTTCAAATCTTTAGCCATCGCACGCGCCAAGTCTAAAAGACACTCAACATCTAAAGCAGCATAGGCCAGCCATTCTTGGGGTAACGGACGCTTCGACCAATCCTCAGCACCATGCCCCTTGGCAAGATCTACACCACAGTAGTGGTTCACCATCGCAGCCAAATTCACCCGCTCGTGGCCAAGCAGCCGACCAGCCAATTCCGTATCAAACAACCGGCCGGGATACAGATCGAGGCGGGACAAACACGGCAGATCACTCGGGGCAGCATGAATAATCCAATCGGCACCACCAAGTACTGGCTGCAACGCTGCGGTAGTCGCAGTCGGTGACGATTCGACGTCGATAAGCACAGTGCCCGCACCCGCACGACGGATCTGTAATAAGAAAGCGCGGTCGTCGTAGCGGAAACCGCTCGCCCGCTCAGTATCAACAGCAAAAGGGCCATGGCCTAGCGCTAAAACATCAGCGGCCGCAAAAATCCCCGCTTCACCAGCAGACACCAACGGAACGCCATCACGAGGAACAGAAAGAAAATCGGGCATACAATGACTCACACACTTGAATAAGACAACAATTTGGTCAAATAAACAGCAACAAACAATGTGCAGCCACAACCCACACATAACCACGCACACACGCAGTGGCGAAGAAAAAACGCTTCAAACACTATGAGTTAAAAATACCAGTGCTTGAAGCGAAGAAAACACACCCCCACACTCACCTGCACAACAGAGAATCCGGGGAATACGAGCTTTAGCGACCCAACTGAGCGATCCCCTCAGGTGGAAGACCAGCAACATTAGCCAACACTTTGGAAAATGCCACCACATGCGGAGTTAAATTGATTCCTGACGCCGTCCACGAAGCACGCATCTCCAACTGATAGGCGGAGGGAGGGCCGCCAATCTCACCGAAACGAACGCTTGACGTCGAGGTGACAGTGCCGCCCAAATTCGTGTAATCAGCACCGCCTTCGCTCAAACCCTCCGTCAGCCACTGCCAAGCAACTTCAGGCAACAAGGGGTCGGAAGCAACAGCGTGATCCATATCAGCTTGAATGTAGGCGACCAGTCGCATGCTGCCATCCCACGCATCATCGGCGCCAGGATCGTGGAGCAAAATCAGACGACCAAAAGCGTCACCCTCAGCATCAGCGGGATTGACCAAATCCAACTCGCTGCCACGAATAACTTCCAAACCAATGGCATGGCTGAAAGGTGCGAGACGCTGCGGTGGGCGAATCGTGCCGAGCGAAATTTCGGGACGCAGCCGTGCCTGATGCATGGAATCAACCGCACGTGAAAAATCGTCAGGCGCGGAGTTGTCTGTGCCCTTATGCAGCGGTACTGCTTGCGGCGAATGTGGGGTTCCAGTCACGTGAAAAACGGTATCGAAAATTTATTGATAGGCGGGATTGCCACGCCGATGGTTCACTTCGAAAAGCACGCTCCCCATGATTAGGGTAGTCCGTGGCATGCTGTGTGAGTGTCCGGCGGGTAGTTGGTGCGTGAGATCTGGATAAGTTTGAGTGGGGGAGTTTTGCAAACATGTGCTTCGAACTGGGGATTTGTAGAGTTTTACGTGATATTACGTGAGGTCAGGTGAACCTATCCTTGTACAAAAGTAGGGTTTAGTACCACTGTTTGTTTAGTTGTTTTACTCAAACTTATGGTGGATACTTGGGGGAGTGTAAGCATCGATGTGCGTATAAAGAAGATGTGTGAACACACGTTTCTTTCCGGCGTGTTGAATGTTTACGTGTTGAATGGGGCCAAGCTGTGCTGCCGCTGGCGATGGCCCTGATCGCTATCTTTTAGAAGGTGAGTGGGAAAAACCATGGCTGAAAAACTGAATTACGACGAACTCAATAGCATGCAGCGTTATACGCAGTGGGCAGTGTTCCGTGCCATCCCAGGTGCATTGGGGACCGAACGTGACGAGATTATCGAACAGGCTCGCGCATTTTTCGCGCAGCTGGAGCAGCAGGGAACGGTTGTTGTTCGGGGCATTTATGATCTCGCAGGCTGCCGCGCCGATGCTGACTTTATGATTTGGTGGCATGCGGAAGAATTCGATGATGTTCAGAAAGCTTTTGCCGATTTCCGTCGAGAGACATCATTGGGCCAGTTGACGGAAGTCAGCTGGATTGGTAACGGTTTGCACCGACCAAGTGAGTTCAACAAGTCCCACCTTCCAAGCTTCATCATGGGTGAGGAGCCTGGCGCGTGGATTACGGTATACCCATTCGTGCGTTCCTACGATTGGTATGTAATGGATCCGAAGGATCGTCGCCGGATTCTTGCCGAGCACGGTATGCAAGCGCGTGATTTCCCAGACGTGCGAGCCAATACCGTTCCATCCTTTGCATTGGGTGATTACGAGTGGATGCTTGCCTTCGAGGCACCGCAGCTGCACCGCATTGTTGATTTGATGCACCAAATGCGTTACACAGAGGCACGTTTGCACGTGCGTGAGGAAATCCCGTTCTTCAGTGGTCGCCGAGTAGGCGATATTGCTGAACTGGTGCGCGTTTTGCCTTAAGTATTTACACAAAAAACTACGGTTACTTTCCCGCTGTATGGAGAAAGTAACCGTAGTTTTTATTTGTTATTAGTTGTCGTCGGTTGCTGTTTCGATAGGCTTTTCCTCAAGGCTAAGGCAGATGGAGTTAATGCAGTAACGCAGGTTTGTGGGGGTATCGTAGCCTTCGCCGGAGAAGACGTGGCCAAGGTGGGATTCACATGTGGCGCATAACACTTCGGTGCGGACCATGCCATGGCTAAGATCTTGGCGCTCGATGATCTTGTCGCCGGCAAGGGGCGAGAAGAAGGAGGGCCAACCACAGTGGGATTGAAATTTTTCACTGGAGCGGAAAAGCTCGGTGTTGCATGCTTTGCAGGAATAGACACCCTCGGTGGTGGTGTTGGTGTACTCGCCGATATGTGGTGCTTCGGTGCCTGCTTGGCGTAGTACGCGGTATTCCTCGTCGTTGAGGCGCTCACGCCACTGCGCGTCGGTGATGAGCTTGAAGTCGGTCATGTTTTCTCCTGTATTCGTGGGTGGATTGGATTGGGTTTGCCCACTTGCTGGGTTTTGAGGATAGAGGTGAAAAACCTAGGTCGTGGTGGTTGTTTCATTCAACCCTGGGTGGATCTGTTTTTATTCCCACGGTGTGCTTTATCTTCCCACCACCACAGTATGGCGGTGGCGCTGATGGCAATGATGAGAATAGCCCAGCCAGTGGTGGCTTGGAATACGTTAAGCCATCGGCCCAAGTTGGGGTAGTTGACGAGGGTGAAGTCGAAGGGGGTGAGGCTAAAAAATGCGCCCAACCACCCAGCTGCGCTGTGCATGACTGAGCGTGAGCGCAGGACGGTAAACAGGAGGGGGAACAGGAGGATGGAGTAGTACATTTGCCCGAGGGCAGACAGGAAGAAGACTCCAGTCAGTAGCAGGGAGGTAGTGGTGATCATCCATACGAGGGGGTCGGCATTGCGGATGCGCAGAAGGAAGATAATACCGACGATGATGGTGAGGGCAAAGAGGATGAAAAGCCCGGTTTCAACGATGCTGGGGATGGAAAAGTAGGTGGAGAATCCGCGCATGGAGGCGTTGGCGTAGTTGCGAACTTCTTTGAGGTAGGGGATTGTGCGGTGGATGTAGTTGTTTGCCCCTGGTACGAGAAACCATCCGAGGAGATTAAAGGCTGCAGGTACGCCGATACCGAGGATGATAGTGCTGATTTGGCCTCGGATAAAGGGCAAGAACAGTAGTGGCAGGAAGATGGGTTTAATGAGAATCGCAAGCCCAATGATGATTACGGCGGTGATGCTTTTCTTGCGGTGAAGCGCCCAGATGTAGCAGGTGAGTGCTAGAAAGAGGATGCCGTTGATGTTGGCGAAAATAAGGGTGCTCTGGACTGCTTCGGTGAGGAATGCAATCGTTAGCGCAACGGGAAAGATAGCGGATTTCAAGCTGTAGTGAAACAGTCTCGTAAGTAGTGCTAGTCCTGCGATAATGGCGAGTGCGTTGACGATGATGAAGATCATTCGTGCAACGGTGATGTTGTCGAAATACGCCAGTGGTGACAGCAACAAGGTGGCACCGGGGTTGTAAAGGTAGTGGGGGTCGACATAGTAGTAGGTTTCGCTGTAAACGTCGATGCCGTCGATGTGGCGGCGGAGTGCTTGGTAGACAGTCGTGTAGTCGTCGGTAATGGAGCCGTTGGCGGCGAGGAAGAACACGCGGTGCACGATGGTGAGAATCGCGATCGGCCACAGCGCGATTGTTGCGAGCGCATCTATGCGGGTGCGCTGGGGTGTGTCGGGCGCTGTGGGGGCGTTGTGCGGGCTGGTCCATATGTGCTGGAGGCGGTGGGTGAGTGTGGGTGTCACGGGGCTGGGCTTGGTCTTCCTTGTGTGGTTTTTTTCTTCTGAGTGTCTACTTTATCGTGTTCGGCGTTGGTAGCGGAGGAAGAGCAGACCGTCGTCGCTTGTGGCTGTGGCTTCGAGTTGGAGGTGGTGGGTGTATGAGGTGGTTGCGGGAAAAAGTGGGTGTGTGGTGGGCTGTTGGATGCGCGGGCTGATGCTTAAGTGGAGGGTGTCGATGAGGTTGTGGTGCAAGATGTCTGCGAGTGTTGTGGGCCCGCCTTCGACCGTGATGCGAGGGTAGCCGCGGCGTTTGAGTTCTTTTATGCAGGCCTGCGGTGTGAGGTTGGGGATGTCGATAATGGTCACGCCGTGTTCGTTGAGTGCGTGTCGACGCCGTCGCCACGTTGAGTGCTCGATACTGGTTTGGTGGGGGTTTGTGAAGATAAGTGGTGGCGCAGCGGCGTGAATGAAAGGGGAGTGTGTGTCAAAGTTCAAGCTGTTGCTCAGCGTGGCAATAGGTGGGACGGCGGCTTGGTTTAAGCGCTTACGCCTAAGCTGCGTGCGTTCATCGAGAACTGCGCCTTTATAGTTTTCGCTACGGATCGTCTGCGCCCCGACGAAGATGACGTCAGCCCACGCGCGCAAACCATGAAGAATAGATTGGTCAACGGTGTTGCCAAGTGCGCCACTGGTGCCGTTACTTGTGCTCGAGCCATCCAGGCTCATAATTGCACACGCCCGCACCCCATGCGTGGAGTCCTGTGTGTTAAGAAGAAACTCACGCTGGCTATCAGTAGGTTCGCAGTGGGCGGGCAAACAAATAGGCAAGTGTTCTGGCAGGGAGCTCATGGGGCTAGTGTAGCGGTTTGTTTCCCCCAAGAACGGCCACATAAATACAGAATCGAAAACCCTGCGAGAAGTCCTCTCGTCGGATTTTGGAATCTCTGGTGGTAAATGTAAAAAACCCAGAAGAAAAATCTTCTGGGTAATTGTGGTCCTAGCTGGGATCGAACCAGCGACCTTTCCGGTGTGAACGGAACGCTCTTCCACTGAGCCATAGGACCATAAAGCACTAACAAGCTGTTGTTGCTTCGGCACAAAATTTAACACGAACTTCCCCCGTTCGCATAATTACACACATGGAATCCATAAAAAGACCAGTTCATGCACGTTTCCATGGGGGAGTAGGGCACGATTTTATTAAGCGAAGTCAAGGCACGATCGGAATAATCCGATTACAACCTCAGCTATGAACAAGCGAGTGCCACCTCAGCTATGTGCGGTCGATGATAATACGGGAGACAACCAACACCGCTGTACATACGGGAGAAGACCAACACGGCTGTAAATAAGGATGTAAACGCATCCACAGGCAGCACCCACATTCCCTAGTGATAGCTCACTTCACCTCAACACGAGCAACGCGCATCCGCCACCATCTTTCCCCAAAAACCCGCCCACCATTGGTGCTGAATGCCAATGATCGCAAACCCAGTAAACCCTCAACCCACATTCATCCAGACCAAGCGGGAAGCTGCGCACAAATGCTCTGCATTCCTCACCCCACGCTCAACCTGCTCCACAAGCCTTGCCATATACAGATGCACATACAGATATAGACGCCAAGTAAACACGCTAGGCGGAACCCAAGTACTTGGACTTCAAGTACTTGGACTTAAGGAAATAACAAGCACCCAATCGAACAAACATCATGATGAGGCAATGAAAAACACAAAATGAACCACAGGGCAAAGACATCCGTCCTCGTGTAGGGACACTGCGTTATATGGGACATTGCGTTGCGAACAATCGGGAACCCGCCACTACTTACTACTTGAGCCACGCTCCCTAGCTACTCGCGAACCTCGACGCGAGCGCCCCCAAACACATAGCTCGCTACAAAACTCCAGCGAAACACAAGCAGAAAAAACAACACCCAAGCGCAGACTCGCTAAAAAGGCGCACCAAACAACAGCTCGCCGCACCTCCGATAAATTGACGCCTACCGCACCACATAAACAACTGATACCTTGCGACCATCCCCGCGCCAGCCACATTAGGCAGCCAAACATCGCCAAACACAACAACTGCCCTTATAGAAACACACCCCATTTGAATGCCGCGGCACACGCACGCAGATACCGAAGGCAAACCCGAGACGACGTCGACACGCACAAAACCCACACACCCGCACTTTTGCAAGCGCGCCGGGTCCAATGGACAAGCGATGTGATTGTGCAAAGACTCGCGCAATCAAGCACCGGCCATGCGAGCTAGGGCATGGGGATAGTGGCAGCAAGGGGATCGGCGAGAAAGGTGGCGTGCAGGAAGCGGAGCAGGAGGGTGAGTAACGGCGCGGCAAGAAAGCGGAAGACAGGTGGCGTGGGGGACTGGGGAGATTAAAAAAACTAGGAAAGCGGGTGCGGAATCGTTGAAATGGGGGCAAAAGTGGGGCAAAAGCCCACGAATTACAGCGATGTAGTTTTTCCTCACTGGGGACAATGATCCTAAAACATGCTCCGAACTGGGGATTTGCGAAAACCCTGAGAACGCAATAAAGTACTTTCTCGCACCGCAAACAACGGCTTCCAGCAGAACGAAGGAAGTTGAAGTTGCTCAAGGTGCAATGCGGATGTAGCGCAGTTGGTAGCGCATCACCTTGCCAAGGTGAGGGTCGCGAGTTCGAGTCTCGTCATCCGCTCCAACATTCACTTGTGAATGTTTAGCCCGAAAGCGCGTTTAGCTCAGCGGGAGAGCGCTTCCCTGACACGGAAGAGGTCACTGGTTCAATCCCAGTATCGCGCACACAGAGCATGGTAAGCTCTTTAAAAAAATACATGCGGATGTAGCGCAGTTGGTAGCGCATCACCTTGCCAAGGTGAGGGTCGCGAGTTCGAGTCTCGTCATCCGCTCAGGTACTTTCTTACGAGGTACTCACAGGGGCAGGAATGCCACGGTGGAATGGCCGAGTGGTGAGGCAACGGTCTGCAAAACCGTGCACACGGGTTCGATTCCCGTTTCCACCTCCACCAAAGCGCGTTTAGCTCAGCGGGAGAGCGCTTCCCTGACACGGAAGAGGTCACTGGTTCAATCCCAGTATCGCGCACACAGAGCATGATAAGCTCTTTAAAAAATACATGCGGATGTAGCGCAGTTGGTAGCGCATCACCTTGCCAAGGTGAGGGTCGCGAGTTCGAGTCTCGTCATCCGCTCAGAAGAAAAGCCTTTCCCGATAAAAAGGGAAAGGCTTTTCGCGGTTCGCCCGACATGGGCATGTTCTTAAGGGTGTGAGTCCCTGATAGTGAAGGTGGTTTAACTATGTAGCTGATGGCAACTGCAGCATCGTGAGGTGTTGTGGGGAGGAAGCTTCAAGCGAAATCCTGCACCGAGGTATACGAATCACATATAAGGCGCGCTGATCTGGGTAAGGCTGCCGAAGAAGTCGAAGCCCGTTCCATCGAAGTGGTTAGTGCGTAGATGTGGCGGTTGTAGGAGGAAAGAGCATGTTCTTAATCGGGGAGGCCTGTCACAGACTGTGCCAAGTAGGTGTGGTAAGCCCTGTTGTGGGTTGGTGTGGTAGGAGTCAGCCGAGGTCATAGTACTCGTGGGAGACACCGCGGTCCGCGGTAGCCCTTATGGTGGGTGAGCGAGGAAGGACTGAACTTTACATTGTTGAGTATGGAACCTGGATTGTAGTTATGCATAACGGTGAAAGCTGCCAACCACGTGTGTGTGGGCATTATGGGGAGGATAGGGTGAATCCCGACGATAGCCATGGTGTGCTTAGTTGTGTGTCTGCCGATGTAGGGGAAGTGTCAACTGGTGCGGGTGCTGATCTGTGGAATCAAGTCTTTTCAGGTGGCAATCTCCGCACTGCATTAGAGCGGGTTAAGACGAATAAGGGTGCTGCTGGTGTGGACGGGGTAGGTGTTGAGGATATTGACGTTTATCTGCGCGAACACTGGAGTGGCATTCGTGAGCGTCTTGACGCGGGAACGTATAAGCCGTTGCCGGTTCGTGAGGTGATGATCCTAAAGCCTTCGGGTGGTTGGCGTATGCTTGGTGTTCCGACTGTTGTTGATCGTGTGATTTGTCAGGCGATCGCGCAGGTACTTACGCCTATCTTTGATGTGGGGTTTGTGCCTGTGTCTTTTGGTTTCAGGCCTCAACGTAGCGCACATATGGCGTTAAAGACCGCACGTGGGTTTCTTAACGAGGGGTATGTGTGGGTTGTTGAGGTTGATTTGTCGAAGTATTTCGACACGGTTAATCACGACATGTTGATGTCGAGGGTGGCTCGTAAGGTTGACGATAAGCGCGTGTTGAAGCTTATTCGGGCGTATTTAAACGCTGGGATTATGGCTGATGGTGTTGTTCGGTGTAGTGATGCAGGGACTCCGCAGGGGTCACCGTTATCGCCGTTGTTGAGCAATATCATGTTGGATGATTTTGATCATTATCTTGCATCTAAGGGCACGAAGTTTGTTCGTTATGCTGATGATATTCGGGTCTTTGTTCGTTCCAAGCGTGCTGCGCAGCGTGCGCTTGCCCAGTCTGGGAAGTTTCTGGAGGGGAAGTTAAAGCTGCGGGTTAATCAGGAGAAGTCCACTATTTGTCATGCGATTAAGGCGGAGCTTTTAGGCTATGGGTTCTATCTGGTTCGTGGTGATCAGTATCGGTTTCGACTTACTAAGGCCACGAAGGTGAGGGTTTTAGCCCGAGTGAAAGAGCTTACGGCAAGATCGTGGTCGGTGTCGATGGAGTATCGCATTGACCGGTTAAACAAATATTTGCGTGGATGGCTTGGTTATTTCGCGTTGGCGGATGCGAAGGTGTTTCTTAACCGGCTGGATGAGCATCTTCGTCGTCGACTGCGGATGTGCGTATGGAAGCAGTGGAAACGTATCCGAACGCGGATACGGAACCTCTGCCGCTTGGGTGTGGATAAACAAAAGGCCTATGAGTGGGCTAATACCAGTAAGTCCTACTGGCGTATCGCTGGCTCGTGGGTGCTTACAACCACGCTTACTAATGCGTATTGGAATGACCAGAACCTCGTATCAGCCGTGGCGTATTGGAACTATAAGCACAGTCAATACTCTGTATTGGTGTAAGGAACCGCCGTATGCGATGAACCTCACGTACGGTGGTGTGAGAGGGCTGCCGGGAAACCCGGCACCCTACTCGATTACCCGCAACTATTGTGCCAAAACTGGGTTGAAGATTAAAGGACAAGCTTAAAAGCAGGGCTTAGGGGACAAGCTAAAAAGCAACAAGCAAGTACTCGTTCACTCAAGTGCTGCAGTCACCTGGGAAGACGGTGCGCCGTCAGTTCGGCACGATTGTTGAGCCTAACGCGACGTTCGGGGAAAGAGGCGCGACAGTGGGCGCGATATTCTTCGACAGTACGATATAAACATTTGTGACATGGAAGCGATAAACCGCAGCAGATGAACAGACAATAATAAGCCGGGGCTACAACAAGTGCGAGTAAGCAGCGCGGAATAACGTCGTATCATCTCGTGTCAAAAGTTGTACGGGTGTGTGCGAAAATACGACAAAAAGCTGAGAAACGCACCACAATTAAAAACCCAAAGATTGCGATAAACAGGTAAAACGTTACTCAGTGGCCTTTGTGAAAAAAGTTAGGGAACTAAACCGCAATCCGCACCGACTACTATAGTGACCGAGCGCGTGCGCCACGAAGATATCACCGATGGACCCTCCACCAAGAAGGTTGGTCGATGAATTGTTGTGGTGTACGCGTGACGTTATGGAAACCGAAACAAACCCACAAGGGAGTGTGCGCAACACATGCAAAGGAAAACGCTCAAGCAGCGCCTCGCAGCTTCCAGCTTGGCAGCAGGGCTGACCCTCGCAGGAGCAACCACCTTCAGCATTGCCAGCCAGCACAACCACGCCTGGGCACACGATGCAGTAGTAGGTGGCAAACCTTTCGACGGCGAAACCCTCGAAACAATGCCAGACACACTCGTGCTGGAATTTTCAGGCGAACCCAAAAACGGGTTCAACACCATGGCAGTCAGTGACGCCAACAAAAATGTCCTCTTCAGTGGTGAACCCACCGTCGAAGGTCGAAATATCAGCATCAAAGTTCCAGACAACATCGAATTCCCACCAGGCGAATACACCATCGGTTTCCAAATCACCTCCTCCGACGGGCACTCCACCCGCGGAAAAACTAACTTCTTCATCAGTGATTCAGCCCAGCAAACACCCACGCCAACAACCAAAAACACCCCAGCGGAAACAACAGCCCAAACAGGTGACCCAGTGATAGATGGGATCACCGCCGCCGGATTCGGAGGCGTATGGTTGTGGGTGGCTGCAGCAATCGGGGTTTGTGCCCTCATCGCACTGGCAGTCATGACCATCATGCGGAACAAGAAATAACCACCCGCACACAATCACAGGTAGGGCATCAAAACGGCGCTACTACGAAGAAAACAGCCCACACCCTCGCCAACAGATGGCAGGCGTGGAAACACCAGAAAGTTGATATAAGTATGTCTTTGAAACTCAACCGTCGCGCAGGACTTGCACTGACCGCCGTTACCGTCGCCGGACTTTTGCTGGCAGGCTGCTCCAACTCCGCACAAGACTCCACCGCAAAGGTAGACACCGCCTCCAGTGCAGCAGCAACCACCTCCGCTACCGCAACCGAAGCACAGAAGATCACCTTCACTGACTCCTACATCAAGGCAATGGCCCCCGGTGCTGACATGACCGCAGTCTTCGGCGTTTTGCACAACAATACTGACAAGGACATCAACATCGTTGCCTTCAAGGCAGACATTGATGCCGATGTATTTGAACTTCATGAGGTCGTTGACGGCAAGATGCGCATGAAGGAAGGCGGTTTCATTATCCCAGCAGGTCAAGACTATGTCCTTGAACCAGGCTCCGACCACTTGATGATCATGAACGTCCATGACCCAATCGAAGCTGGCGAAGACACCGACATCACCATCACCCTAGCCGACGGCACGGAGCTGTCCTTCGAGAACATCCCAGCCCGCACCATCGCATCCGGCGACGAAGAATACGTCGGCGGACACGGTGAGCACGGCAGCCACGGTGACTCCAAAGACAAGCACTAAAAACACCCACCACACGGTGCAAAAACTTGGCTCTTGTGGTGAATTCACCGCAACGGGATTCACCACAATGAGCCACCACCATGCTCAAACGTGAAGCATGGTACACACAATCAGAGATTTCACGACTGTGAAAAAAGCTGTACTCCACTACTCGTGGCACACTCACCTGCAAATCTGTACATTCCTTCGCTTGCACACCACTAGGCAAGGACTACAGGTTTTTTCTCAATCGTGAAACCCTGCCAGCTGCACAAAAATGCGCAGCACAACACTCACAGACACACATTCAAGGGTCGAAAAATAACCATGTCCTCGCTTTGCCCACACAACGCCAACGACAACAATCGCCACCACGAACCTTCCGGTCCCGTACTTAGCCGCCGCAATTTCATGCTCGGCGCCTCAGTTGCCTCCTCAGCAGTAGCGCTCGCCGCCTGCAGCAACGCAGTCACCGCAAGCACCGATTCCTCCGCGGAACAAGCTGCTGACCCGCAACTACACCTCACCACTGCGACGGTGCCTTTCGACGGCGAACATCAGGCGGGCGTCGATACGCCAGGGCAAGCCCACGTCAACGTCATCGCTTTTAGCCTTCGTGCCGGAAACAACGCCGAATCCGTCTCCCGTCTGCTGAAACTCTGGACCGAAGATGCACGACGCCTCACCCAAGGTGAAAACCCCCTCGGATCTCTCGAACCAGAAATGACAACCACGCCCGCAAATCTGACCATTACCTGCGGATTCGGGCCCCGTTTCTTCGATATCATCGGCAAACCAGAGCAACGCCCTGAATGGTTAGCGCCACTACCAAAATTCAGCGAAGACAAACTCGACCCAGCCTGGGGCGACTCCGACATCGTCCTGCAAGTGTGCTGCGACGACCCCGTCACCCTTGCCTTTGCAACGCGACACATGCACCGCGCAGCAGTCGACTTCGCTCAAATCCAATGGATGCAGCAAGGATTCCTCACAGCCAACGGCTCCCGAAAACCAGAATCCACCCCACGTAACCTCTTCGGACAGCTCGACGGCACAGTAAACCCACGAAAAGATGAAGAATACGACGACTACGTCTGGATCAACTCCACCAAACAAGCACCCAAGTGGGCACAAGGCGGAACCTGCATGGTCGTACGACGAATCAATATGGACCTCGACCGCTGGGAAATCCTTGACCGTTTCTCCCGCGAAGAATCGATGGGACGTTTCCTCCACAACGGTGCGCCGCTGACAGGCACTGACGAATTCGACCCAGCGGATTTCGAAGCCCGCGACGACTACGGTCTACCTGTCATCGACCCCCGCAGCCATATGGCACTGGCGGCACCAGCTGCAAACGAACCCAAGCAGCGCATGCGACGCCGCGCCTACAACTACGATGAAGCCCCAATTCCAGGCTCAGACCAGTCATCCAATGCAGGTCTTATCTTCATCTGCTTCCAGCAAAATCCACTGACACAATTTGTTCCCATCCAGCAGCGCCTCAACGACGGCGACCGCTTGAACGAATGGATCACCCACATCGGATCGGCAGTCTATGTTATCCCTCCAGGAACATCGGAGAATGAAAGCACTCGTGACACCTACTGGGGTCAGTCCTTGCTGGAATCTTAAGGTGCACATCAGCTAGGATAAACCTGTTACCCACCTTCAAATCTTATGCAATGATCTCGCTTGGGATTCTCGTGGTCTTCAAAGCGTCGATCCTGTGGGGTGCGAGACTTCCATCCACTTTCGTTGGGTGTTCTCGAGCCCCACTTTTGCATTTTCGCATCACTATGTGATGAAAAACACTGAAGCAAGTATCCCCACATCGTGTGTAGACACAGTTTGCCCTATCAACGCTGGATACAACGTTTACCGCCGTTTCTACCAGTACTAACTGTGAACCTCACACAATGGGGGAGCTTGTTCTGCAAGGATTTCTCTGTCTCGTGCATGTGAAAACCTCAAAGGGTGGGTGGCGCCATACCATAACTTTTCCTATGCACCTCGCGTCCAGGTATGACGTGTGGGTGCCTGAGCTCACAAAGGAGCGCACTACTCATGGCACAGTTCACTACTGCTGCTGCAAATCCACACAAGCCTTTCACGGTACCCGCCGGAACCCCAGCTGGTGCTGCTATGCGCGAGTTGGAATTGCCAAACAAAGGCCCCGAAGCCATCGTTTGCATCAAGGATGTTGAGGGAAACCTGAGGGACCTGTCCTTCGTTCCCGACACTGATATGGACGTCACCCCAGTTCCCGCAAACACTGAGGAAGGCCGTGGCGTCATCCGCCACTCAACCACACACGTGTTGGCTCAAGCTGTGCAATTAGAGTTCCCCGGTACCAAACTTGGTATCGGCCCAGCCATCGACAACGGCTTCTACTACGACTTCGATGTAGCTGAACCATTCACCCCAGAAGATCTTCAGCGTATTGAAAAGCGCATGAAGAAGATCATTAAGCAGGGTCAAAAGTTTGAACGTCGCGTTTACGCTGATCAAGCTGATGCTGCCCAAGCACTGGCAAACGAGCCCTACAAGCTGGAACTGATCGAGGACAAGGGATCCGTTGATCCTGACTCTGATGAAGCAACGGAAGTAGGAGCAGGCGAACTCACCGGCTACTACAACCTCAACCCCCGCACCGGCGAAGTTGAATGGTACGACCTGTGCCGCGGCCCTCACGTTCCTACTACGAAGTACATCCCAGCGTTCGCGCTTACCCGCTCCTCGGCAGCATACTGGCGTGGCGACCAGTCGAAGGCTGGCCTGCAGCGAATCTACGGCACCGCCTGGGAGTCCCAAGAAGCACTCGAAGAGTACCAGCACCAGCTGGCTGAAGCTGAAAAGCGCGATCACCGTCGCCTTGGCTCCGAACTCGACCTCTTCTCCTTCCCAGATGAAATCGGCTCCGGCTTCCCAGTGTTCCACCCCAACGGCGGCATTGTGCGTCTTGAGATGGAAGAGCATTCGCGTCGCCGTCACATCCAGGCCGGTTACTCCTTCGTAAACACCCCTCATATCACCAAGGGGGATCTGTTCCAGAAGTCAGGACACCTGGATTTCTATGCTGATGGCATGTTCCCTCCGATGCAGCTTGACGGCGAAATCGACGAAGACGGAAACGTGACCAAGCCTGCGCAGGACTACTACGCAAAGCCCATGAACTGCCCGATGCACAACTTGATCTTCGCATCCCGCGGCCGCTCTTATCGTGAACTTCCCCTACGTTTGTTCGAATTCGGTACCGTATACCGATACGAAAAGTCCGGGGTTATTCACGGTTTAACGCGTGCCCGTGGCTTCACGCAAGACGACGCCCACATCTACTGCACCGAGGATCAGCTTGAACAAGAGCTGACCACAGTTTTGGACTTCATCATCTCGTTGCTCCGTGACTATGGCTTGGACGACTTCTATCTTGAACTGTCCACCAAGGACCCCAACAAATTCGTTGGCTCAGACGAGATCTGGGAAAAATCTACCGCAATCTTGCAGCGCGTAGCTGATGCCTCCGGTTTAGAGCTCGTTCCAGACCCAGCCGGTGCAGCCTTCTATGGCCCGAAGATTTCCGTCCAGGCTCGTGACGCTATTGGCCGAACCTGGCAGATGTCGACCGTACAGTTGGACTTCAACTTGCCTGAGCGTTTCAACCTGGAGTACACCGCCAACGACGGTGCCAAGAAACGCCCAATCATGATTCACCGTGCACTGTTCGGCTCAATCGAACGATTCTTCGGAGTTCTTCTGGAGCACTACGCTGGGGCATTCCCCGTGTGGCTTGCTCCGCATCAGGTTGTGGGTATCCCGGTTGCTGATACGTTCTCCGAGCATTTGGAGAAGATAACCCAGCGTCTTCGCGATCAGGGTATCCGTGCGACGGTGGATACTTCCGACGATCGTATGCAGAAGAAGATTCGTAACCATACTCAGGGCAAAGTTCCGTTTATGTTGCTTGCAGGTGCCCGAGATGTGGAGTCAAACGCCGTTTCCTTCCGTTTCTTAGATGGAACTCAGGTAAACGGGGTGCCGGTTGATGCCGCTGTTGAACTTGTTGCTGAATGGGTGCGTTCTCGCACGAACGTTCAGCCAAGTCAGCAGAATGTTTCTGAACAGTTGGGCACCCATTAAATTTGCTTTAAGCAGGCCTTAGTCTCTGACTAAGGCCTGCTTTTTTAGTGCCCTCTAGCGTCGAGCAAAAAGACAACCTTGGTTTAAAAAGGGGGTGGTCACGGGGGTAAACTGACGGTCTATTGGCGAACGCTATTGGAGAAAGCTGTAAGGACTAACAGTGCGTTGAGGTTTCCGATTTTGGGGAAAGTGGACAAAAGTTAGTTGTCTTTTAAGGTAATTCAGTTTGGTTTTTAAGTTGTTCCTTATGTGTCTCGCACTCGTGCACAAATCTTTCATCTGTAGCCCTGCGGCGGGGGTGGCAGAAAAAATTTTTTAACGACAGTTTTCGACTGGATTTAATAAGACGGAAATTTCCATGTTTATTACAATTCTGCAGGTTATTAGCTTGTAGAAAGGTTGTCAAAGATGTGTCGGGCCTTTTGTTGACACAAACTACTAATTTGTTGACTGTGTCTACATTTTTTGACAAGGATCACTTTTATTTGATGTTGTTTTTTTGAGCACTTTCTTAGCTAAGTGACCAAAATGCTCGTGTCCCTGAGCTTTTAGCTCATTTGTCAGACTTTACAAGCGAGGTGCTATAACCCATGGACACCAAGATTCGGCGTAATCTAGCCCTAATTTTCGCCACTGTTGGCATCGCACTACCCTTCGGTGTCAGCCACTTTGATCAAGACGTGAAGGATGAGACGTCTTCATTGTCCTACCAGGCTGCATCACCTCAATTCCCAGGTGTGCCTGTGCATTTCACGAATCTCAGGACGGTTGATCCCGCCGGTCTGAGCTCGATGATTACTGCGCAAGTCAATGGACACCGCTTGATTCACGGCAAGAAATCAGTCAATCAAGCTTCAGACCTGGATGCCAGCGCTCAGCAATGGGCTGATCACTTGGCTCGTACCGGCGAGTTCTATCATGATAGCGATGGTCGGAACATGTGCTCCCATGGCTTCTGGCATGGCGAGAATATTGCCGTGACCTTCCGTGACCAGCCTGAACGTGCATTTGGTATGTGGGTGGGAAGCCCGGGCCACAATGCGAATCTCCTGGGTGGTGGCTACCGTGAGGTAGGCCACGGCGTGGCGATCTATCAGACCGGTAAGTACAAAGGTCAGCCAATTGTTGTGCAACGTTTCCGCTTAGAACATAGCTGCACGATCCCTGATGCTCCACAAGCAACACGGGGCACTCTCGGATTGCTCAGCTCCTAGCGCTTCTGACGGCTGACGTCCCTTAAAGGTTGGGTGTGGGTTGGTGCTGAAATGACCTGTGATGATTCCCGGATTACAGTGCATGCGCACTATCCCCACCATTCCTTAAATCCAGAACGTTAGTAATAATTTGGTGCTCTTGTGACGTCGTTTTCTAGGCGCTCACATACGCACTGTTCGATCCATACCGCAGGTTTCTTGGCAATGTCTGCGCAACAATATTGCTATTTTTTCTTCAAAACTTCGCGGTGCACCAAGCTGTTTTCGGGCGAAAGAGCAGGGTCAATAACGAAAAATGCCTCATTTTTTCACGAGGGTATAGATTTGAATAACTCTCGTTTCCCGCGATAGTGTGTTCAAGAACCAAATGGTGGGTAATGGTTAAGTAAATTCAATAGGGCGACCGTAGCAAAATATTTTACGAATAGGCTTTCGGCGATCTATCACTACGTACTCGCTGGCCTCGGAAACTAGAATTTGTATTTTTCTCGTTATTGACTACTGGCCTTTGCTTATGGTGATAACGAGGCATTACATGCGTGGTGTAGCTTTCAATTTCAGTCTCAATTGTTGAGTGTTGATCGGGTATTGATCGGGAGCTTGGGCTACGAATTTGTCAGCGGGGTGTCAACCTCTCACCTAGGGCTTCTCAGACTGGAGGTGACCATAGAATCAGTCTTCTACCTGCGATTTATTTGGGCATGCCAGACCCAGTTCTTCGCGGGAGGGCGCCTGGAAATGGCAGAGCGAT
Organism: Corynebacterium felinum; assembly: GCF_030408755.1. Lineage (NCBI taxonomy): Bacteria > Bacillati > Actinomycetota > Actinomycetes > Mycobacteriales > Corynebacteriaceae > Corynebacterium > Corynebacterium felinum. Next base: position 1,716,137 of record NZ_CP047209.1, on the reverse strand, counting down.
CGTGTGGTGTTGCGTCGTGTGCACGTGCGTAATCGCTCGTATTTTATTATTTCGTTATAATGCTTTTGGTGTGATTAAGTAGCTTCGGAACTTCCCTGCATAACACACATCTTTGTTGGACGTTTATGGTTTCCTTTTGCTGCTTGTGTTGTACAGCGCAAGTATCAGAGCTGGTCGCGGCTCGTTCCTACACATTCGAGGTTGGACTAGCAGGAGGTAATGCTTTCAACGGGGATGGTTTTGAAAAAGTTCTCCCCATGTGTGTGATGGTTTAACGCATTCTGTTTGTTGATTTCGGGGGTAGGGCATTGTTTTAGGCCGTAACAGGCCGGGGGAGAGGGGGTGAATTGGATGTACAGGTGGAGGTCGGCAGCTGGCTACTTTCAGGTTTCCCATCGTGCGGGTGTTGTTGAGCTTCCTTCGCAGCGGTGTGAAAAGTAGTGGGCCGGATCAAAGCCCTTTGATAGGCCCGCAGACAAAAGTCCTATGGTGTGGATTTAGTTCATAGCACTGTGTGGTTGACACTGCCTAGGGTAGTGGCTACTCGGGATAAAATGGGTTGGTGCTGCGTGGCCAGAATGCTTTTCGCATTGGGTGCAGACTAAGATAGTCGGAATACTCATTCTCTTGTGCCGCGTGGGCGTGCGCTGCGTGTTTGGTGCGCGGAGGGCTCCTTGTTATCGGCAGAAACGGAAAAATAATGACCAGCGAACAGGATTTTTGCGATCAGGGTGTCGGTATCCCTGACCGGTTGGAACGGCTGTGGGCTCCGTACCGTATGAATTACATTGTGAACAAAGGGGCACAGCACGAAAGTTCACCGAAACGCAAAAACCCTTTCGTTGAGATTCCACAGATGAGTGACGAAGAAGGTTTGATTGTTGCTCGTGGTGAACTGGTCTATTGTGTTCTCAACTTGTACCCCTACAATTCGGGCCACATGATGGTGGTGCCTTATCGCCAGGAGCCGAATTTAGAGAATCTTTCCGTGGCGGAGTCTGCTGAGCTAATGGCTTTCGCGCAGACTGCGGTGAAGGTGTTAAAGCGGATTTCACAGCCAGATGCGTGCAATGTTGGTTTTAACTTAGGTCGTTCGGCAGGGGGAAGTGTGGGTGAGCATCTTCATTTGCATATTGTTCCGCGCTGGAATGGGGATGCGAATTTTATGACGGTTATTGAAGGGACGAAGGTGTTGCCGCAGTTGTTGCGGGAAACCCGTTCGTTGCTCGCTCAGGGGTGGGCTTCGTTAGTTGCGGAAGAACCGTTGACTCCAGGGGTTGCCCGTGCTTAGTGTGAAGGGGCGTAAGCCTGCTGCTGTTGTGATGGAGCCTATCGCGCGTGGGTTGTTGCGGATGGGTTTAAGCCCGAATGCTGTGACGATTGTGGGCGCTGCGTGCACGATTGCTATTGCGGTCGTGTTGATTCCGATGGGGCATTTGTTTGCTGCTGCTGTGTTGTCGGGTGTGTTTGCGGCCTTTGACATGGTGGATGGAACGATGGCTCGTATGAAGGGGTCGGGGACGAAGTTTGGTGCCACGCTTGATGCAACGTGTGATCGGATTACGGATGGCGCGTTGTTCGCGGCTATTACGTGGTGGCTGGTTTTTGGTGTGCAGGCGCATGGGTCAGTGATTGCTGCGAGTTTTGTGGTGTTGGTTGCTTCCCAGGTCATTTCGTATGTGAAGGCTCGTGGTGAGGCGAGTGGTTTGACTGTGGTGGGCGGGCTTATTGAACGCCCTGAGCGGTTGATTCTTGGTCTGTTGGGTGTTGGCTTGAGCGGTTTGGGCGTGCCGTTTGCGCTTGAGGTTGCTCTTTGGTTGCTTGCGGTGGGCAGTGTTGTCACGGTTGTGCAGCGGTTGATGTTCGTGGCTCGCGATGAGCATGCGAAAGATGCGTGTGCGGCTCCTGCTGGTGCGAAGGAGCATCCGCAGGTTGAGAGTGGTTCGCAGCGGTAGTTTCGGGCAACTGTGCTTGTGTGTGGGGATGCGTGTCGACGTCGTCAGGCATTCTCGTACCGTTGCGGTTGGGTGAATGGGTGTTGTGTGGGGTTTTTTATAAGGAGCGGTATGAAGCGGTTGGGTTTGGTTTCGTGGGCAGATGTGAAGTCTGCTGTGAGTGCGCAGGGGTATCTGTTGGGGTGGAAGTGTGTAGGTTGGTTGCCGTTGCCTGTGGCGGCGTGGGTTTTTCGCGTGGGGGCTGATTGTGTCAGTGATCGGGGGCGGGGGATGGATCAGTTGCGTCGTAATTTGTCGCGTGTGGTGGGGGCGGAGAATGTGACACGTGAGTTGGTGCGTGATTCGGTGCGTTCGTATACGCGCTATTGGTTGGAGGCTTTCCGGTTGCCGAAGATGTGTGATGATCCTTCATTGGTGGAGCGGATGGATCGCACGATTGAGGGTAAGGAGCATTTGCTTGCTGCGACGCAGAAGAAGTCGGGGACGGTGATTGTGCTGTCGCATTCGGGCAATTGGGATATGGCGGGATTGTATTTGGTGCGCACCTGTGGGAGATTTAGCACGGTTGCTGAGCGGTTGAAGCCGACTGAGGTTTTTGATGCTTTTGTTGATTTCCGCACGAAGCTGGGGTTTGAGGTTCTTCCACATGTGGGGCCGGAGGGCGAATCCCCCTATCCAGTGTTGGTGGAGCGTGCGCGTGAGGGCGGGATTGTGTGCCTGTTGGGTGAGCGGGATTTGAAGGGTAGGGGGGTTGAGGTGGAGTTTTTTGGGGAGAAAACGACGATGCCGATTGGTGCTGTGCGTTTAGCGCAGGAGACAAATTCGACGTTGCTTGTGGCCCATACGTGGTTTTTGGGTTCGGATACTCAGCCGGAGTGGGGGATTCGTATTTCAGCACCTGTCGATACTTCTGATCTTGTGTCGGCTGTGCAACAGCAGGCGCGGTTGATTGAGGAGAATATTGCGAAGAATCCTGTGGATTGGCATGTGTTACAACCCTTATGGATAGCGGATCGTGATCGGAGGCCGGTCCAGAAGTAGGCGAAGCAACACGCGACCAAGTTGCCTGAAAAATTGACAGGTAAGTAAACGAAGGCGCACTGCATCCTGTTCGAAAAGCTTCATGCAAAAGTAGGGTGCAACAGTGGTTTATTAGTGGTGAGTGTGGCGATTGTGGTGGCGTATACACTGGTGGGGAATTTCACCTGTGGGTTCGTTGGAGTGTATCCGCTTGTGTTCGGTGTGTGATGGATACACTGGGAGGAATAATTGCGGAAGTCTGCTTTTTCTCATGCAACGTTAAAACACTGGTTGTTGTATGAGTAAGTGCGTGGGCTGTTCGTGAGTGATGCGTTGGTTCGTGGTTTTTTGCCGGGTTACAAGGAGTACAAGTTATGCGTATTGGGTTTGTGTGCCCCTATTCTTTTGATGAACCTGGTGGTGTTCAAGCCCATATCCTTGATCTTGCGCATGTGTTGATTGATTTAGGCCATGAGGTGAAGGTGATTGGGCCGTGTTCTGCTGATACGGTCGTGCCTGATTTTGTGGTCAAGGGTGGCAAGAGTGTGGGGATTCGCTATAACGGGTCGGTGGCGCGTTTGAGCTTTAGTCCGCGTACGTTCCGGCGTGTTCGTGACTTTATTGCGGATGGTGATTTCGATATTGTGCATATTCATGAGCCGAATTCGCCGAGCTTTTCTCTTGCGGCACTGATGGTGGCGGAGGGTCCCATTGTGGCGACGTATCATGCGTCGTCGTCGGGGTCGAAGGCGTTGAAGGTGGCGTTGCCGGTATTGCGTCCGTTGCTGGAGAAGATTCACGGTGGTATCGCGGTTTCTGAGATGGCGAGACGGTGGCAGGTGGAGCAGTTAGGTGGGGACCCGGTGTTGATCCCCAATGGGGTCTATACTGCCCTTTTTCATGAGCGTTTCCGTGCCGTGGCTTCGGATAAGAAGCCACAGGAGAAGGTTGAAATTGTTTTTTTAGGCAGGCTTGATGAACCACGCAAGGGCCTTGACGTGCTGGTGCGGGCTTTTGCTGGGTTGGAAGATCGTGCACACGTGGTTGTGATCGGTGGGGGAACCAAGCGAAAAGTGGCGGGTATGAGTTTTGTGGGTCGTGTGAGTGATGAAGAGAAGGCGGAAATTCTTGCCCGTGCTGATATATATGTGGCACCGAATGTAGGTGGTGAGAGTTTCGGCATTGTGTTGGTTGAAGCTATGGCGGCGGGCTGTGCTGTTGTGGCGAGTGATCTTGAGGCGTTTGCTGCAGTCTGTGATGCAAATGGCCCTCAACCGGCGGGTGTGTTGTTCCGGACGGGTGATTCGGCTGATTTGCGGGCGAAGTTGGACATGCTCATTGCATCGCCACAGATGCGTCAGCAGTTGGTGGAGGTTGGTCGGGCGCGTGCAGCGGTTTTTGATTGGTCTTCGGTGGTTAAGGAAGTGTTGCGTGTGTATGACACGGTTGCGGATGGCACGAAGGTGAAAGTGACCAGGAGGTTTCGATGACGCTGACGACGATGGTTGCGGTTGTCACCGCTGTAGTGGTGACTGTGCTGGTGTTTTGGGCTAGTTCGACTGCTAATCGGCTGCATCGTTTGCATGTGCGTACTGAGGCGGCGCTGAATGCGTTGCAGGCGGCTTTGGATCGTAGGTGTGCGGTGTTGGCGGCGTTGTATCCGCAGCATTGGTTGTTGGCGCATGAGGCGGAGTCGGTGAGTTTGGATTATCAGAGTTTGGAGCTGCGTGCGGAGAAAGAGCGCGCGGTGGCGTCGGCGATCGCACAGTTGGGTCAGGAACTTCCGCCGGCAATTGTGGATGCTGAGGCTCGTGTGCAGTTGGCGCATCGTTTTTATAATGACGCGGTGACCGATACGCGGCATCTTCGCGTCCAACCGGTGGTGCGGGTGTTGCGTTTGGGTGGTACTGCGCGTTTGCCGGAGTATTTTACGTTGGCAGTGTAGATTGCATAGTTCGCCCAGCAGGGAATAATGGGGGGATGTCTATTATGGTGCAGGGTCTTGAGCATTCGGTATTTTCCTCCTCTTCGCAGGGGAGTGGCTCTGGTGTTGGGGTGGGTGAGCAGGTTCGGCGTCTCCTCGCTGATTATGGTTGTGGGTCGGCGGATCGGGTGATGTGGTTTCGCGATGATCTTCGTCTTCGCGATAATGCTGCGTTTGAGTGGCTGTGTGGTGGGGGTGTGGGTGGGAAACCTGCGTCGGTTGTGGCTGTATTTGTTCTGGAGTCCCAGCAGGGTTCACGTCCGCTGGGGCGGGCTTCGAAGTGGTGGTTGTATCACAGTCTGTTTAGTCTGACGCGGGATTTGGCACAGGTGGGCGTTCCGTTTGTGGTGTGCGCTGGGGATTCTTCTGTAGTGGTTCCGGAGTTGGTGCGGCAGTTGGGGGCGAGGAAGGTGGCGTGGTCGAGGCGTTATCATGCGCCGTTGTGTGCTGTTGATGCGTCGGTGAAGGAGACGTTGAAGCAGCGTGGGGTGGTTGCGCGCAGTTGTGCTGGTTTTTTACTCACTGAGCCGTGGCAGGTGCGCACCAATCAGGGTGGGGATTATCGGGTGTATGGTCCGTTTTCGAAGAAGGCGATGCAGGTTCTTGAGCAGGAGCGTATCGACGCCCCTACTAGCTTGTCGCACACGGTTACTGCGGATCTCAGTGCTGTGCGTTCGAGTGTCGGTGGCCGTGAGGAAGCGACTATGGCAGCTGTGGATGGGTTGTGTTTGCTGCCTGCACAACGGGGTGAACCTGCGTGGGACAAGGAGTTTGCGCAGCATCACAGGCCAGGTGAAATTGGTGCGTGGGCGAGGGCGGAGGAATTTTTTAGAACTATTGGCACGCGCCACGGTGATGATGGCTATGCTTGTGGGCGCGATTTTCCTTCTAAGCAAGTGGTCAGTGGGTTATCGCCACATTTCCGTTTCGGGGAGATTTCACCGCGCGTAGTGTATGACCAGGTCATAGGTGTGGGCGGGCAGGATGCGCTTGTGTTTTGCAAGGAATTGCTGTGGCGTGATTTTGCATGGCATAGGTTGTTCCACAACCCGTTGATGGAGGTGGAGTGCATTCGCGGTGAATTTGAACAGTATCCGTGGGCGCGTTTTCCTTTAGAACTCGACGTGGTTTATCGCAGCCAGCCTGCGGGAAGCAGGGATGAGTTTCGCCTTGTGAGTGAACAGTTTTCGACCCCAGGTTCTGATTTTGTGGCTTGGGCGCGAGGAACTACTGGGATTTCGCTGGTGGATGCCGGAATGCGGGAATTGTGGCGCACCGGTGTGATGCACAACCGGGTGCGCATGGTGACCGGCTCATTGTTGACGAAGAATCTCGGTATTGATTGGCGTCTGGGCGAGCAATGGTTCTGGGATGCGCTGGTGGATGCTGATCTCGCTGCGAACCCATTTAACTGGCAGTGGGTTGCTGGTTGCGGTGATGATGCGGCCCCATTCTTTCGTATTTTCAACCCCGATACCCAAGCCAAGCGCTTCGACCCTGATGCGACCTACCGCAAGGAGTTTATTGAGGAGTTTTCGACCCCAAGCTACCCGCCACCACTAGTTGATCTGAAAGAATCACGCCGCTGCGCTTTAGATGCTTACCGTTCGTTATGAGCGTTGCGCTACAGCGCGGCGCAGCTCGCTGTAGGCGAAGCTGCAGGCGATGATTGTAAGAACTAGAATGCTGAGGTTGCGTAGCACCAGCATGGTGATTCCCGTACTAGCGGCGAAGGGAACAGTGAGCATTTCATCGTAGTGGAACGGGTAGATCACTTGCCCCATCACGGCCACCGCGCACACACCTGCGGCAAGAACATAGACGTAGCGAACAGGGTGCAGCAGTAAAGCTACTGCCAGAATAGGCCCTAACCATACGATGTACTGGGGTGAGAACACTTTATTGGCGGTTATTAGTAGGAAGATCATTGCGATAAAAAAGCTCAACGCAGCATGAGGTGTCCATGCATTCTTCCACGCCATCACAAGTGCCCACGCAATCCCTGCAAGTACTGTGCAGACCATGACAGTCGTGCTCAGTTGCAACCCGATGTCCACCCCAGGGCCTGTGATTTCAAAGCTTTTCGACGGCGCATACCACACCGCATAACTACCCGAGTGGTCCTGACTTGCGGCAAACATAAAGGGAGTAGCGGCAATGGATTCGATCTGCAAACCCCGCTCGTCTTGATACTCCAAAGGGGACGTCAGGCGGGAAAAACCACCGGTGACTGCTACCAATGCACCCAGTATTACCAAGCTGAAAGAAAACCATCCCAAGGAAACGTAGGTTGAACGGTTTTTCCACCCAGACACTAATCCAGCGGTCAAGGCAACCGGCCACAGCTTAATCATGGTAGCTAAAGCCAAAAGCGCACCGCTGACAGCAGGTCGGGTAAATAACGAAAGCCCCGCTAATGCCACAATAACCGCAGGGTAGAGATCAAGGCGGTGGACAAAAGTGGCACCAGTAGCAGGGGCAAAAACAATCCACATCAGCGCCGCAGAAATAATAGTGCAACTCGAAGACGCGGAAACCCCGCGTAACAAAACGGCGAAGAATACGGCGTCGATAAGCAAACAAGCCCCTATAAACTGCGGCAAGTACTGCTCAATCGAACCATCAGTGAAAAAATACACAAGATGAGCCGGCCACACCCCAACCGCCGGATACTCCCGCATCGCCTCCGGCGCCAACCCCGAAACCCCCAAAAAATAATAGTGAACATCACCCGTTGTCCACTCATTCATGCTAGTCAACCGCAACAACAACACGCGACTGATCAACCACGCACCCCACAACACCGCGCCAATACCGACACCGAGCCTCGGCCGGGGAAAACCTAAATTCCCCACTTTATCAGGCGAAACAGTAGAAACATCGCCTTGGGCGGGGGAAGTATCGGGGAGCGATTGAGGAATAGTCACAATGGTGAAGAGTACTTTCGAAAACAGTGTCAAGCGAAAAACACGGCACCCACACTCCCACCCCACGAACCTGGGCACCGCCACAATGAAAAATAATTCATTGATTCAACACAGCTTGCACCATCACGCACACCCCGTCAAGATCGAAAAACAAAGAGGGGGGTACAAACAAAGCACAGCGAGCTTTCTACGAAGAAGAGCTCAACGCCTTTTCCACATCCACAGGCGGACCCAGATGCAGCAACACAGTAAACACGAACGCCACCAGCACTACACCGACCACTACCGCACGCACTGGATTCCGCACCACAAGCGCTAAAACCTTCTCCGCGACAGTGCGAGGCTGCTCACCATCACGGAAGCGCCAATCCTGGTCCAACAAACCCTTCTTTTCGGCCAGCAGCATGAACGGCAAAGCCGCAAAAGGAATCGCTGACACTGCAACACCCAGCACACCCCAGGAAGCTGGCCAGGAATTATTTACCCAAATAGCGAGAGTGAAAATAACAAAGCACAAGAAACCGAAACCATGAATGCCACCAGCAATCGGAACAACCGCCGCAGTGGTGGAGGAATACTTCAAGATCATGCCAATAATCAGAAAAGACCAGGTAAACATTTCCCCAATCGCCACAGCCTTATGCACACGGCGAGGATGCATAAAACTAAACGTGGGCGATTTCGACTCGGCTGCGAAAGAATTCATGCACACAACAATGACAGACTCGCGCAAAGAAAACCAGCTTCAGCGCGCTCACGGCCAACAAATACATCGAGCTGACCGATCCACACTCAACCCATCGGTTGAGTAACAACCCACCGACATGCCCCATACAGTGGAAAACGGGCCACGATAGACGACTCACGCACAAACGCAACCGAGAATAGTGGCGAAAAAGTAGCTCTTTAAAGCAGCAACTTCAATGAACAACGCCGTGTGAGAATAACCAAGATACCGCGACTTAACAGCAAAGAATACGGATTCATCCCCCCGCGTGTAGCCCCTGTACTTCAGGGATTGATGATCAGCTTCGTTAGGATGAACGAAGACTTACACGCTGCCACCACCTTCCATCAAGTACACACGCATGAGCGCGTAATCTATTCACGGTAGGTGGGAAAGGTCAGTAGTGTCGGAAAGTGACAGTGCATAACTATGACAACACTGGAGACAAAGAAAGCTAAAAGTCCCATGAACGTAACCGCCCCACACTTTTCTGAAGGCGCAGGCATCGCCGACATCCTCACCTTAGAAAAGATCGACCCGGGCCTCTACCGCGGACCCGTCATCCCCTCCTTGCTCACCCGCACATTCGGCGGGCAGGTAGCTGCCCAAGCGCTGTCGGCTGCAGTCGATAGTGTCGACCCAGAATGTGCACTGCATTCACTTCACGGATACTTCGTCGGACCTGGTGATTCCACCAAACCCACCATTTTCCATGTGGATACCGTGCGGGATGGCCGCAGCTTCCGCAGTCGCCAAGTAACCGCTGTACAAAACGGCGAAGCAATATTCATCATGAACTGCTCTTTCCACCGCCGCGGTGACCTAGGCCTTGAGCACAGCGACGAAATCCCCGACGTGCCCAAACCACACGACATTCCAGTGGACTACGATGCGCTACCCGAAAGCGCGCAAACACTGTTGAAATCGTGGACCGAATGGGACTTTAGGATCGTCAACACCGCCGACTACGACGGACGCACCCACGCGCGCCAACTCGTCTGGTTCAAATCCAAAAAACGACTGCCAGATATTGAACACTTCCACCAGTGCACCTTGGCCTATATGTCCGATATGACCCTGCTGTACACAGCACTCGTGCCCCATCCAGGTGCAGAAATCCAAATGGCCTCACTCGATCACGCCATCTGGTTCCTGCGCCCATTCCGCGCCGACGAATGGCTGCTCTACGACCAAATCACCCCATCCGCCCACGCCGGTCGTGCGCTCACACACGGGCGAGTATTCAACGAAACAGGCGACCTTGTTGCCATTGTTACCCAAGAAGGACTGACCCGCAACCGCGCCAAAGGTGTGAGTATCCTCCCGATGACTCAAGCAAACCCCGCCACCACATAGCCGGATAAAACCCGACAAACACACTAGAGGTAGGGGTGAGGGCACCTTTTGCCGTATAATTTTTATTTCGTCAGAGCACATCGGAGAAACTAGAAAAATTCTAGGGACACATTCTCACGATATTCCCAGCTACAACGAGCAGAAAGGGACCCAATGGCAGGCCATTCTAAATGGGCAACCACCAAGCACAAGAAGGCAGCGAACGATGCCAAGCGCGGCAAAGAATTTGCCAAGCTCATCAAAAACATCGAAGTAGCTGCACGCACCGGTGGTGGCGACCCATCCGCCAACCCAACGCTCGACGACATGATCCGCAAGGCAAAGAAAGCCTCCGTCCCCAACGACAACATCGAACGCGCCCGCAAGCGTGGCTCCGGTGAAGAAGCCGGTGGTGCCGACTGGCAAACCATCATGTACGAAGGTTACGGCCCCAACGGCGTTGCAGTGCTGATCGAATGCCTCACCGACAACCGCAACCGTGCCGCCACCGAAGTACGCACCGCCATGACCCGCAACGGCGGCAATATGGCCGAGTCCGGCGCAGTGTCCTACATGTTTGAACGTAAGGGCGTTGTCCTCGTCAACAAGGGTGAGCTCAGCGAAGACGACGTATTGATGGCTGTGCTCGACGCCGGCGCTGAAGAAGTATCCGAAGTAGGCGACAAGTTCGAAGTTCTCTCGGCACCAGGCGATATGCCAGCGGTGAAAGCAGCCCTAGAAGAAGCAGAGATTGAAGTCGAAGATTCCGATTCCGACTTCCGCGCCTCTGTAGAAGTTGAACTCGGTGTTGAAGATGCGAAGAAGATTTTCAAACTGATCGACGCCCTCGAAGACTCCGACGATGTTCAAAACGTGTTCACCAACATGAACCTTTCTGAGGACGTACTCGCAGCCCTCGAAGCAGAGTAAAATCTATCCTTCGTCTAAAGTTTCCCACAGGCCCCAACCGTGCTCGAAGATGCACAGTTGGGGCCTGTAGCTATCGCTGCTTTCACGCTGCGTAGGCGAGGCAGTGGGAGCAAAGCAAAATCGCGAAGCTGTCCTAGCACACCAAGCAGTACAAAGCCCGCATTTTTAGCACTACTGTGCTAAGTTATATACCAATTGACTTACTTAACAAGGCAGGAAGCGCCGATACGTTCGCACGCCACAACAACGGTGAACATGTGAATGCCGATGCCCAAAGCCCCAAGCTCGTGAAAAGGAGGTGGCGGAACGATGAATGTCGTATCCATCGAAGGAATGCGCGTCATGGGAATCGACCCTGGGCTTACCCGTTGTGGCCTTTCCGTCGTGCAAGCAGGCCGCGGGCGAAGTGTTATTCCAGTAGCCGTCGGGGTGGTACGAACCCCAGCTGACGCCGATCTTGCCCACCGTCTCCTCGAACTCAGCGACTCGGTCAACGAATGGATGGATGAATACCAGCCCGACGTCGTTGCAATCGAGCGCATCTTTGAACGAGGAAATGTCTCCACTGTCATGAACACCGCCCATGGCGTAGGTGTCCTCATGCTCGCCGCCGCACAACGCGGCATCGACGTACATATGTATACCCCCAGCGAAGTAAAAAAGGCTGTCTCCGGAAACGGTCGCGCTGACAAAAAGCAAATGACCAGCATGATCACGAGGATCCTCGGGCTGACTGAGGCACCGAAACCAGCTGACGCTGCCGACGCACTCGCGCTTGCAGTATGCCATTGCTGGCGTGCCCCCGTACTCGCTATGCATAAAGACAATGCCGAACGAGCCGCAGCCCAAGCAAAACGCACCCAAGGGATACTTGGTCAAGCCAAACAAGCACAAGCCCGAAGCCACGGTCGCCAATCCCAACACCACATGATCGAAGGCATGGCCACCAGATCCCCCATGTCAGGTGGCATGACCCCTGAACAACTCAAAGCCCAGCTACAGTCACAAGCACAGGTGCGTGGAGCATGGCGTCGATAAGCGCTGAATAACTAACACTCGCACACCTTTTTATTCACGAAAGAAACCCCAGCACACCATGATTGTTTCACTCCGCGGAACCGTAATCGATATTGCACTCGGTAGCGCCGTCATCGAATGCAACGGCGTAGGCTACCAAATCCTCGCAACGCCCCACACGCTCAGTCAGCTTGTGCGCGGAGAAGAAGCACGCGTGCTTGTAACCATGATCGTGCGCGAAGACGCACATACTCTCTACGGATTCCTCGACGCAGATAGCCGCGCCCTGTTTAGCCTCCTGCAAACCGTCTCAGGCCTTGGCCCGAAACTCGCACTCGCCGCGCAATCAGTACTGAGCGCAGCCGAGCTTTCAGCAGCTATCGCTCACGGCGACTCTAAAACCCTGCAAAAAATCCCAGGCGTGGGCAAACGCATGGCAGAACGCATGGTAGTAGATCTCAAAGACAAGGTTACAGCCTTCACTACCGCTGCAGTAGACACCGCAACCACCGCCCACGCGCCGATGGCTGGAAACGCTCTCGTTGTGGCCGAGCAAGTGATTGAAGCGCTCGTCGGCTTGGGCTTTAGTGAAAAAATTGCTGAACCTACCGTCACAGCAGTGCTCGCCGAAAACCCCGATATCAACACAGCCCAAGCGCTCCGCACCGCACTGGCAGCGTTGGGCACAAAATAAAACACGTGCACAATCATTGCACAAACCTCATGGAATAAGGTTGAACTGTAAAGTTGGACCCAGCTTATAAGCAGTAATTCACCGTACACACTAAGGCACAAAGAACAATGGCGAGCGTAGAAAAAACAGAGTTCGTGGTTCCCGAACCACACCCACAGAATCGGGCAACCCACGACCCATCCGCGCCCGCACACGGTTTAGGGCGCGATGCGGAAGCAGCAGTGGATGCGCGCCAACACAGCGGTGAAAATGATATTGAAACCACCCTTCGCCCACGAAGCCTCGGTGAATTTATCGGGCAGCCCAAAGTACGCGATCAGCTCAATCTCGTGCTCACCGGTGCAAAAAATCGTGGAGTGACCCCTGACCACGTGTTACTTTCAGGCCCGCCTGGGTTGGGTAAAACCACCATGGCAATGATTATCGCCTACGAACTCGGCACCTCCTTACGCATGACCTCCGGCCCCGCCTTGGAGCGAGCAGGGGATTTGGCTGCCATGTTGTCGAACCTGATGGAAGGTGATGTGCTCTTTATCGATGAAATTCACCGTATGGCACGCCCGGCCGAAGAAATGTTGTACATGGCAATGGAGGATTTCCGCATTGACGTGATCGTGGGCAAAGGACCTGGCGCAACCTCCATTCCTCTAGAATTAGCACCATTTACCCTCGTGGGGGCGACCACCCGCTCCGGCATGCTTACCGGCCCATTGCGGGATCGCTTTGGTTTCACCGCGCAAATGGAGTTCTATAACACCGAAGATTTAACCAAAGTGGTTACCCGTGCGGCGAAAATCATTGGGGTCAGCATCGACCCAGATGCGGCAGTCGAAATTGCTTCCCGTTCTCGGGGCACCCCGCGCATTGCCAATCGTCTGCTGCGTCGTGTGCGTGACTATGCGGAAGTGAACTCCAATGGTCACATCGACCTTGCCGCTGCGCAGGCTGCACTCGTTGTGTTCGACGTAGACGAAATGGGGCTCGACCGCCTCGACCGCGCAGTGCTTGAAGCACTCATCAAGGGACACGGTGGTGGCCCAGTAGGTGTCTCGACCTTGGCAGTAGCAGTGGGTGAGGAGCCTTCGACAGTGGAAGAAGTCTGCGAACCCTACCTCGTGCGTGCCGGCATGATTAGTCGCACCGGACGCGGCCGTGTGGCTACTGCCGCTGCATGGCTCCACCTTGGCCTCGAACCTCCTGCTGGGATCATGAACACTCTATACTGATCACCGTTCGAGTTCGCATGCGCTCAGAGCAGTTTGTTGTGTGAGTGTTGAGCTCGCACTTTTGGTGGGTCTTTGGCAAACTTAATCACCATGGATTCAATTATTTTGCTATTGCTGATCTTGGCTGCCGTCATGGTTCCCAACATCATGATTCAGCGCAAGCAGCGTCGTCGTCTCGCAGAGATCCACCAGATGCAGGAAGACCTCAAGATTGGCGATCAGGTGGTAACCACCGCAGGGCTCTATGGAGTTGTGACAGGTATTGAAGAAACTCGTGTCGAACTGGAGATTGCACCCCAGGTGCGCACGTGGTGGGAGCGCCTTGCGGTTGTGCGTAATGTGACCAATGAAGAGCTCAAGTCCACCGCATCTGTAGACGACACCCAGCCAACCGTTGAATAGAATAAGTAGCCTGGTGGTGCGCTGTGCTGGCGCACGATGAGGTATCAGATACTTGTACTCAGCTTTTCGACGCCCACACATCCTCATTGACTCTCGCGGCAATCCCCCCTAAACGTGGGTGAGGGTAGGCTTAGCTGTGGCCTTGTTGCTGCGTGTTGCTCTCTATCGGCATAATCGCGAGTGGAAATCAGCGAACCTTCTGTGAAAAATCTTAAGGTGTCCTGATTGTGCCGTAGCATGGTCGATGAAACATTTATTGCCCCACACTGTCATATTCGCCTGCGTGGATATGGATGTGTTGGTGGCAGTCCTGCATTCTTACTCGTACCCACCTAGTCGTGGGTTCGGGGATGTAGTGTGGTGCGGATTCGACACCGCACGGTGGGTTTCGGTTTTAAAGTGCAGTAGCGTGCTGTCTATTGTGAATTAAGAAAAATAACTTTCATTTCTCATACAAGGAGATTGTTCATTGGCTTCGTCATCCCGAAGCGGCGGGACTCGATGGGAAACATGGCCCCGTAAGGCCATTGCTTTTTTCATTGTGCTCCTCGTCTCGATTTATGCCCTGATATTCCTCACCGGTGATCGCAGCGCTACACCAAAGCTGGGCATTGACCTGCAAGGTGGTACCCGTGTCACTCTTGTTCCTCAGGGAACTGAGCCGACCCACGAGCAGCTTAACCAGGCGCGCAATATCTTGGAGAACCGCGTTAATGGCATGGGTGTGTCCGGCGCCAGTGTTGTTATCGACGGTAAGACCTTGGTGATCACTGTCCCAGGTGAGGATACTTCCCAGGCTCGTGCTGTGGGCCAAACCTCGCAGTTGTTCTTCCGTCCAGTGGCGCAGCCGGGCAATGCTGATCTGACTCAACTGTTGCCAGCAATTGAAGAGATGGCTAACCGTTGGGTTGCCGCCGGTGTAGCTACTGCCGATCAACTCAAGCCAAAACTTGAAGAGGCAGAAAAGAACTTCAAGGCAGCTCAAGAAGCAGCTGATGCTGAGAAGAAGGAAGGCGAGCAGGAAGCCGCTCCTGCTGAAAGCAAACCTGTTGAGTCGATCAAGATTACTGCTCAAGCTCCTAGCCAGCCAGCAAACTCCATTGAGTCAGCTGATCGCCGCGAGGAGATTATGAATGTGCTTAAACAGGATCGTCAATCAACCGATCCTGTGGTGCAGCTGGCAGCAGCATCGTTGATGACTTGCGATGATACCCCAGATTTGTTGCAAGGCAGCGATGACCCCGCTAAGCCATTGGTTGCCTGTGAAGCAGACAGTAATCAGGTCTATATTCTTTCCCCAGTGCCATTGTTGGTGGGTGAAACGGATGAGGCCACTGGTAAGCGTTTAACTGGCGAAGAAATCGATACCAACCGTCCGATTGCTGGTGGGTTAAACTCCCAGAGTGGCCAGATGGAAATTAACTTCGCATTCAAGTCAGATGGTGCAAGCCAAGGTTCGGCTACGTGGGCGAAGCTCACCACCGACTATCTCAAGCAGCAAGTAGCTATCACACTGGACTCGAAGATCATTTCCGCACCAGTGATTCAGTCGGCAACCCCAGTGGGCTCGGCTACTTCGATTACTGGTAGCTTCAGCCAGCAGGAAGCGCAAGACTTGGCAAATAACCTCCGTTATGGTGCGTTGCCATTGTCTTTCGCTGGCGAAAATGGTGAGCAGGGTGGTACCGCTATCACTGTTCCAGCATCTTTGGGTGTGGCATCCTTGGAGGCTGGTTTGATCGCTGGTCTTGTGGGTTTTGCACTCGTGGCGTTGTTCTCCTTGTATTTCTACCGTTTCTTCGGTGTGATTTCGCTGGTTTCTCTAGGCATGTCTGGGCTGTTTGTCTTTGGTTCGCTTGTCCTTTTGGGCCGTCTGATTGGTTATTCTCTTGATCTTGCCGGTGTGGCTGGTTTGATCATTGGTATTGGTACTACTGCGGACTCCTTCGTGGTGATTTACGAACGCATTAAGGATGAGATTCGTGCTGGTCGCACGTTCCGTTCTGCGGTTCCGCACGCATGGGAGCGAGCAAGGAATACTATTGTGACGGGTAACTTCGTCACCTTGATTGCTGCGGTTGTGGTGTACATTCTCGCGGTGGGTGAGGTCAAGGGCTTCGCCTTCACTTTGGGTCTGACTACTGTCTTCGACCTTCTGGTCACCTTCCTGTTCACCGCACCGTTGGTTATCATGGCTTCGCGTAAGCCGTGGACAGCCAAGCCTGCTGCAAATGGATTGGGTAAGGTCATGGATTTGGTCAAGCGCGAGGGGCCTATTCGGAAGTCCGAGTCCGATGCTGAACGTGCCGCCGCGTTCGCTGAGATGGAAGTAGGAAAATAACAGTGTCTTCCTCTAGTACTTTTTCAAAGATTTTTACCGGCGAAGGCGGAATTGATTTCGTAGCCAAGCGTCGTGTCAGCTACATGGTCACTCTTGCGGTGTTGGCTGTGTGCGTGTTGAGTGTTTTGCTGCGTGGTTTCAACCTGGGTATTGATTTCCAGGGTGGTACTAAGATGAACATGCCTGCGGGCACTCTTGAAACTCACGCCGTTGAGCGGGTTTTCGAGGAGGCAACCGGTGTTGATCCGGTTCTCGTTCAGATTGTGGGTTCGGGTGACACCCGCATTTTGGAAGTGAACTCTGAGCGTTTGCCGCAAGCGAAGATCGATGCTGCTCGCGAGGCATTGTTTGAAGAGTTTAAGCCTGTCGACGCCACGGGCACCCCAACTCCTGATGTGATCGGTGATTCTACGGTTTCTGAGTCGTGGGGTTCAACGATTACCAACCGTATGCTGATTTCCATGGGCGTGTTCCTGCTGGCAGTGTTCGTTTATATCGCATTGCGACTGCAACGTGAGATGGCCGTGGCAGCTGTTGCTGCTTTGGGTGTCGACCTCGTGTTCATCATTGGTGTGTATGCACTGTTTGGTTTTGAGGTGACTCCTGCCTCGGTTATTGGTTTGCTTACAGTGTTGGCCTTCTCTTTGTACGACACCGTGATTGTGTTTGATAAGGTGCGTGAGAATACGGTGAATTATTTGGGTAATAGTCGTGTCACTTATGCGGAGCATGCGAACTTGGCTATTAACCAGACTGTGATGCGTTCGATTTCGACGACCGTTATTTCGGTGTTGCCAATTCTGGCGCTGATGGTGATTGCTGTGTGGCTGATGGGTGTGGGCACATTGAAGGATTTGGCTCTGGTTCAGTTGATTGGTGTTGTCGAAGGTACTGTGTCGTCGATTTTCCTTGCCACACCGTTCTTGGTGTCGTTGAAGAACCGTACTCGTGCAACGAGGGAGCATAATGCGAAGGTGGAGCAGCTACGCGCGACTCCTGTAGGGTATGTGCACCCAGTGTGGCCGGAGCCTGAAAAGCGCACGGTTGTGTCTCCTGAGCAGCCGTCGTCTGGTACTGCTTCTTGGCGCCCTGGCACCTAGATCTTGAAAGGGATTAATCGGTGACAGTTTTCCCCTGTGCAGTGGTAGTAGCGGTTTGCTCTCCACTGCACAGGGGGTTATTTTTGTCCGGTACGTAGGCGATACCCGCACCATTTATAAGCAGCCTTGCGATTATTCGGCATTCATTTATATCAGAAAGGAAAGAAAAGTAAATGTCTATTGACCCAATGGTGATTATTCATACAGAAGGTTCCGATTCTTTTTCCAACGAAGTTGTTGAGGAGATTGAGGTTTTCTCACCAGAGTATTTTGCGGGCTAGGTGTAGGACGACTAAAGCAGTTTTTGCGATGGCTGTAATGGTTTTAGGGCATAGTGTTACACGCCGTAGTGCTTTGAGTTGTTTGAGCATGGCGTTTGCTCGTTCTGATGGTGCTCGCAAACCGTTAAGACGACGGTTGTACTCGTATTCGTCATCTGCCAGATTCCTTCCTCTGATCGGTGTGTGTACGTTGTGACCTGCACCAATGTAGCCTTTGTCGGCAAGAACGCAAATATCAACAGTGCTTATTGCATCAAGAACATGCTCACGCGCTGCTGTGATGTCGTGGGTTGATCCAGGAGATACTGAGGATACCCATAGTGGGTACCCACTCTCGTCAGTGAGCACCTGTACATTGCCACCAAATGCCTTATGTTTTCCGGAATACCACAGATCGTGACGGTTTTTCGGGTTCTTTCTCGCTACGCGGTCTGTTCGGATGAGTGTTCCGTCAAGGCAGACGAAAAGATTATTGGCGTCCTTGGCATGGCGTAGTGCGTCGATGAGGGTGGGAGATTTGGCGGAAACAACCCTGAGTGCTTCATGGATGTAGCGGTAGCCTGTGGCTTGTGAAACACGAGCATCACGAGCAATAGTAGCGATACTTGTTGCTTCATAAAGCCAGCGTAGAAGCATAATTGCTTGCTCCCAACACGTTGTGGCACGTTGATGGGGGCGAAGGTCATGTCGACGGCGATGAGCTTGAAGCCAAGCGCTGATGGTACGTGCAGTGGAAATTGGGACGTCAAGTGTGGCAGAATAGCGAAGCACGCGGGAGTTCCTTTCAGTTTGATTTTCCTGTATCAAAAACCATTCTGAGTAAGAACCCCGCGTGCTTTCGTTACGACACACCCACAAAACCCCCAAAACCACAGGTCAGCGTTTCAAACGCATTTCCCCGGTGAGAAAACCTCATTGAGCGCCGAGTTCGTGATAGCTTCGGGAGTGGAGAAAGACCTATCCTTTATTTTAACCCTACACGTGAAGATTTTGACGATTGGATCGGCTATTTTTGTACGTGCAAAGATATTTCCGAAGCGAGTATCAAGGCGATTGATCGGTTGTATCGGGAATTGGAAGCGACTACTGATTGGGCTATTGAGCTGGATTGGGCAGGGCTTGAAAACCCATCCTACGAGGCTGTCGATGAGTGGGGTCTTCCCTTATGCAATCGGCATAGGGGAGTATCTGACCCTGGTTACTAGCTCAATTTTTTTGGTGCTAGGCACAGTGCGGTTGCGATATTAATCAGGGTCACAGTTTCGGTGGTGTTTGGGGGATTGTGCCCCAAGCGCGACTAGACTCGTGGGCATGCGCTTTTTGCCCAACCATATGGTGGGTGTGACGCGTGTGTGTTTTTAATTCTGATTTTTAAAGGATGTGACCGTTCATCGTGGGCAGTAATAGTTGGCAACCCAATCTAGGTTCGTTCAAACGCGGTGCTAGGGTGTTGGTGTCATCGATGATGGTCTGCGCGTTGGTGCTAACGGGATGTTCTTCGTCAAGGGATCCTAAGCAGTCGTCGAGTCATGAGTTTTTCGGTTATGCCATTGATGATTATTTGGTTACCACAAATGCTGGATCCAATGAAGGCGTGTCCACGAACGCGCATCAGTTAGCCGGCCGACTCTACCCAGGTGTCTATGTCACCGGGCCAAAGGGGCAGCGGATTCCGAATACGGATTTGGTGCAGGCACGCCCACTGCCGGGTGAGACGAAGCGTTTGCAGTTGCGTATTTCTGATAAGGCACAGTATTCCGATGGTGCGCCAGTAACCTGCGATTCTTTCTTATTAACCCAAGTCGCCGCCACAACGCGCCCGATGTTTGATTCCTCAATGCCACTACATGAGCAAGTGGAGCGTGTTGAGTGTGTGCCGGGGACGAAATTAGCCACAGTGGTGTTTAAGCATGATTTTGGTCCGCGCTGGCGCCAGCTGTTTGCGGCGGGTACGCTGATGCCGGCACATGCGATTGCACGGAAGCTAAATATGGATTTACCGAAGCTCAATGAGGCACTGAATTCAGGTGATCCTGCACGGTTACAGCCAATTGCGGATATTTGGAACCATGGTTTTGATCTCGGCGTGTTGGATCCGATCTTGCAAGTCAGTGCTGGCCCATTCAAGGTAGATTCTGTGGGGCCTGAAGGGGAAGTGACTCTAGTTCGAAACGAGAATTACTACGGTGAGAAAGCTGTAAATGATAAATTGGTGCTGTGGCCCAAAGGTACTGATTTAAAGCGGCTGGCTACAGAAGGTAATCTTCAGTTGGCTGAGGTTGATGCAGTGCGGGATTCCAATTGGGTGGATCGTAATGATCCGAAGAATCCATACCGGTTAAAGACCACCGCGGGTATTTTGAGCGAGCAGCTGGTGTTGGCGACTGCGGGTGTTTTTTACGATGTAGAGAATCGTCGCGCTTTCGCAGCGTGCGTGGATCAAGCAAAGCTGGCTGAGGTGAGCTCCCAGGAATCTGGGGTGGAGTTGAAGCCGACGTTGGCGCGTACTGTGCGTCCTGAAGATCCGGTGATTGCGCATTTCCATGACATCATCGACCACCGGGTGGCGGTGGATATTCCTACTGCTGAACGTTTGCGGGGACAAATCGTTCGAATTGGGTATTACGGAACTGATGAGCGTAAGGCTGCAATGGTGCGCGCGATTGCCGATAGTTGTGCCCCCGCAGGTATTACTGTTGTGGATGTGTCGGTGGGGGCGCAGGCGTTGAATATGCTCAGTGAGACGTTCACGAATGCCGCAGGTTTTGAGACTTATACTGAAGGCGGTGCTGATGCTATTTTACAGGCGGTTGATCCGATGTTCTGGTTTCCGCATGCGCCGCGTTTGAGTGATGATATTGAGGCTGCGCGTGCTGCTGAGCATGAGAGTTGGGAGTTGATGCAAACGATTCCTATTGCGCCGGAGCCACGTGTCTTTATCGTGGATAAGACGGTTCGTAATGTGGTGGAAAATACTGATCTGTATGGTATTGGTTGGAATATGGATCGTTGGCAGGAAGAGAATTTGCATAACTAGTATTCAGCTTGTGCTTTGTGCGGGGTGAATTTGGCATTAGTGCTTGTCACCCCGTATTTTTTAGGGTGTAGTTTCGTTGTTGTTGTGTGCACTGGGAGCAAATTTTTTTCCATGACTGAGTCTGATATGACCACCACTGATGTTCGTTCGTACGTTGATGCTCGTGATGCGTTGGCGAAGAAGACAAGGTTTGTGCCGGGTTTCCCTGCAGAGGGGATTGTTTTTGAGGATTTGACCCCTGTGTTGGCGGATGGGGAGGCGTTTGCTTTGCTTGTCGACGCCCTCGCGGCGAAGGTTCGTGAGTGGGGCGCTGACATGGTGGGGGGATTGGATGCGCGAGGTTTCTTGTTGGGTTCGGCAGTGGCTTATAAGTTGGGTTTGGGGATTTTGGCGATCCGCAAGAAGGGGAAACTTCCGCCTCCTGTGTATACGAAAACGTATGCGTTGGAGTATGGTACTGCGGCGTTGGAGTTGCCTTCTTCAGGCATTGAGCTTGGGGGTAAGAAGGTAGCGTTGATTGATGATGTGTTGGCTACTGGTGGCACGTTGGTTGCTGCGAGTGAGTTGATTTCCGAGCTGGGTGGAGAGGTTGTTGGCTATGGGGTTGTGTTAGAAGTTGAGGGTTTGGGGGCGCGTGAGCGTTTGCAACAAGCTCCTGTGTTTGTGGTGAATGTGGATTCTTAAGTTGTGGTGTTGTGGTGTGTGCACGGGCTGATGGTTGGTAGGAGCGTTGTCCGTGGAGTGGGTGTGGGGTTGGGGGTTACCCCGCATTCTTGTGAATGTCGTTCTTCTGCCTAGAATTGTCGTTTAAGGCTTTTGTTGAGTGAAAGGCATGCAGCACAAGATGAATCAGCAGCGCAGTGTTAAGCAACCTACTACTATGCGGAGCATGTCGGCGCGTTTGGCGCGAAGTTTGACGGGTAATCGGGTTCGGGTGAATCCGGTGTTGGAGCCGTTGCTGAGCATTCACCGTGAGTTTCATCCGAAGGCGGATGTTGAGGCGTTGTCGCGTGCGTATGATACTGCTGAGCGGTTGCATGAGGGGGTGTTTCGCAAGTCGGGGGAGCCGTATATTACGCATCCGTTGGCGGTTGCGACTATTGCGGCTGAGATTGGCATGGATACGACCACGATTATTGCGTCGTTTTTGCATGACACGGTGGAGGATTGTGAGGATTATTCTTTAGAGGATCTTGCTCGCGATTTCGGGGATGAGGTTGCTAGGCTTGTCGACGGCGTGACTAAGCTCGATAAGGTTGCTCTGGGTGCGGCGGCTGAGGCTGAGACTATTCGGAAGATGATCGTGGCTATGGCTCACGATCCGCGTGTGTTGGTGATTAAGGTTGCCGACCGTTTGCACAATATGCGCACGATGCGTTTCTTGCCGCCGGAGAAGCAGGCGAAGAAGGCTCGCCAAACGTTGGAGGTTATTGCTCCGTTGGCGCACCGTCTGGGTATGGCGAGTGTGAAGTGGGAGTTGGAGGATCTTTCTTTCGCTATTTTGTACCCGAAGAAGTATGACGAGGTGGTTCGTCTTGTTGCGGATCGTGCGCCGTCACGGGATCGGTATTTGCGGGAGATTACGTCGCTTCTTCAGCAGGGTTTGAAGGAGAATCATATTGATGCTGAGGTGATGGGGCGTCCGAAGCATTATTGGTCGATTTATCAGAAGATGATTGTGCGGGGGAAGGATTTTGACGAGATTTTTGATCTCGTGGGAATTCGCATTTTGGTTGATTCTGTCAATAATTGTTATGCCGCTATTGGTGTTGTGCATTCGTTGTTTGCGGCAATGCCTGGCAGGTTTAAGGATTATATTTCCAATCCGAAGTTTGGCGTGTATCAGTCGTTGCACACCACTGTGATGGGTGAGGGCGGAAAGCCCCTTGAGGTGCAGGTTCGTACCCACGAGATGCATTTCAACGCAGAGTATGGCATTGCCGCGCACTGGCGCTATAAGGAAACTAAGGGCAATCATAGTCAGGGTGACGCTGAGGTTGATCAGATGGCGTGGATGCGCCAGCTGTTGGACTGGCAGAAGGAAGCTGCTGATCCAAACGAGTTCTTGGATTCGCTGCGCTATGATCTCACCTCCCAGCAAATTTTTGTGTTCACCCCGAAGGGTGATGTGGTGAATTTGCCGGTGGATGCCACCCCTGTTGATTTCGCGTATGCGGTGCATACAGAAGTGGGGCATAGGTGTATTGGTGCCAAGATTAATGGCAAGCTCGTTGCGCTTGAATCGAAGTTAAAGAGTGGCGACCGTGTCGAGATTTTCACTTCCAAGGATCAGAGTGCTGGACCGTCGCGAGATTGGCAAGATTTCGTTATCTCTCCTCGCGCGAAGGCGAAGATTCGCCAGTGGTTTGCCAAGGAACGGCGTGAAGAGTACTTAGAGGCTGGCCGTGATGCCTTGGCTGCTGAGGTGCAGCGTGGTGGATTGCCGATGCATAGGTTGTTTACTGCGCAGTCGATGAAGACGGTGGCTCAAGAGCTTCACTATGCCGATGTTGATGCGCTGTACACCGCTATTGGTTCTGGCTCAATTTCTGCAGGACATGTGGCTAATCGCTTGATGGCTGCATTTGGCGATATTGAAGATGCCGCCGATACGTTGGTGTCTCGCACTCCGTTCTCTGAGCTGATCTCTTCAAAGGCGAAGGCACAAACCTCGGATGGTGCTGGGATTTTGGTGGAGGGTTCGCCGGATGTGATGGCGAAGTTGGCCAAGTGTTGTATGCCGGTTCCTGGTGACCAGATTTTTGGTTTCGTGACTCGTGGTGGCGGTGTCAGTGTGCACCGTACGGATTGTACGAATGCCGATAAGTTGAAGGAAGAGCCTCAGCGTATGATTTCTGTGTCGTGGGCTTCAGAAGGCCAGGGATCGGTCTTCCAAGCTACGTTGCAGTTGGAGGCCCTCGATCGTACTGGGCTGCTTATGGAGCTCACGAGGGTTATTAATGAGCAGAAGGTAGCAGTGGTGGCCATGAGTTCTCACGCCACGGAGGACCATATTGCGACAGTACGTTTCACCTTCACAGTATCGGATACCAAGCAGTTGGGTTCGCTGATGACGCAGCTGCGAAATACCGAGGGCGTATTCGATGTCTACCGCGTCACTTCTGGTGGATAGTTTTCTCAGCCATTAAATACGTTCAGCCGGAGTATCTGTAGTAGA
Source organism: Corynebacterium felinum (assembly GCF_030408755.1). NCBI lineage: Bacteria > Bacillati > Actinomycetota > Actinomycetes > Mycobacteriales > Corynebacteriaceae > Corynebacterium > Corynebacterium felinum. The sequence continues at coordinate 1,691,983 of NZ_CP047209.1, read as the reverse complement.
TACCCCGGCTGATTCGATTTTCAGGTGTGCTTAGCGACGCAAGCCTTGTGCTGCCCCGATTAAGCCGATCACACCAGCGAGAGCTGTGAGAACGCTACCGATGATCTTGATCCATGCGGTTGCCTCCTGCATAGGAGTTTGTGGGGTGTCTTCATCTTCGCCGGAGTCCTTGCTCAAACCCAAGATGGTGGAGAACTTACCGCCGGTGAGGAAGTTGATGATGGTCAAGATGGTGCTGCGATCGATCGAGCTACCGCTTGCTGGCTTTTCTGGCTCAGAAGTAGGAGCACTAGAAGTGCTGGTAGTACTTGGAGTAGCACTTTCATTGGCCGGTTTAGTGGTAGTGGTGGTAGCGGCCGCAGTGACGCTAGGGGTGGTTGTGCTTTCAGTTGCTATTGCTGGAACGGTAACGGTGCCCAGTGCGACAGAAACAGCGGTAACGGCGGCAAGGCTGGCCTTGAGGGTGATGTTCTTCATGCTAAAGGGTTAATTCCTTGGAGGTCTGTGAGGCGTCGTACTAGAGACACCGATAACGGGAGTAGATGTGTTTTCCTTGCAAAAGGATAATTGCTTTATGGGTGAGAAGCAAGAGCAAGGGGGGGTCTAGCTTGATTCATGATGCGAGACGCACCAGCTAAATCAAAGGCACTGAAAGCACCTTTTTCTTAAGTGTCGAATGAACGAGCAAAATCGTTACGCCGACTGCTCGACCCAGCGAGGGGGTGCGTGTGTAGACGAAAGCCACCCTGCCGTTGGTGTGCAGTAGGGTGGCTGAGTCTAGGTTAAAGTCTGAGGATGTAAGACTTTTATGTTTACAAAGCCTGAAAAACTAAGCCTTGAACATGTTTGGCAGCTTGGCGAAGAAGCCGAGCAGGGAGGTCAGCACGGTGATCACGGTGCCGATGATCGCGATCCACTCACCGATCTTCTTAGGAGAAACGTTGCCCTTGTCGTCCTTGGAGCCCTGGCGCAGCTTCTCAGTGGAAGTTAAACGATCATTTTCGGCCTTCTCCACGCAGTTCTTGTAATCAGTCTTGGTGGTGTCTGGGAACTTTTCCTTGCACTTCTGGATCTCCTGAGCGAGGCTGTCAGATGTGTCTTGCGCCATGACAGGAGTGAAAGCACCAGTGGAGATTGCAGCAGCAGCGGCCAAGGAAACAATGGCCTTGCGGGTGATCTTCATAAAGAATCCTTCGATGAATAAAAGAATGGGATGATCTGAAAGCGAAAATGCTTATCAGAAGCTGGAATGTAGAATACACGAAATAATCTACTAAAAGAAGCGAAACACCAAAACTTCTTCACAGAAGTTTAGTAACTGAGGCTCGCCATATGGAGTTTTCTGGACATCCGCGCTCACAATCCCAGAGAAATCGAAAAAGAACTTCGAACCACAGTGGGACAATAAGCATAGATTTCTTCACCTCTTCCCCCGGAACGAGGAGAGATGATGTATTAACGTCCGAGGTTACCCGCGAAGTTGGTCAAAGAAGTCAAAGTACGAACGATGGTCTCGATCAACTGGAGCAGCTCACGAATCTTGGAAGGACTGATGAGACCGGTGTCATCGGTGGACATAGTTGTCAAACCATCAAGTACGGATTCCTTGCTTTCTGGAGCCTCGGTAGTGGTCGCAGTGGTGGTGTCCTGCGCGAATGCTGGAGCCGCAACAGTTGCGGTAGCAAGGGTTGCTGTCACAGCCATAGCTGCAACGGAAGTGCGGACGAAGCGCTTCATGCAATGCCTACTTTCGAAAGAAAAGTGTGAGTAAAGCTAAGGGATCAGACAACGAGCTTTCCATATCATCGTCAGAGAAAAACGGAATAAAAAGCAGGTCGAACACGATCCTTGTATTAGATATCGTGACCCTCACTCAGCTTTGTTACTGATGAAGCGGGTCTCTTGAAACAAGATAGGCCGAAAGATTGCTTTTAGCAAGGTGTTTAGCATCACTGCACCGTGAACAATAAAGATGTGGAGTGGACATATAGCAAAGAAAACCATTCTCACATGCAGTTATGGGCAAGGGCTCATAACAATTGAAATTACGAAAGCAGTAACAACAGGCTTGACTCAGTAGTGATTGTGTGACGTAGCCTGAAAGCACTTTTCCTGCTGATATGTTGGGGTTATTAACAATGAGAAAAATCCTGCACAAGTTGATTCACCCGTGCAGGATTTTCAGTAGCAATGGGGAAGCTACTTCACTTCAGCCTTCGTGATCTTCACTTCCTTGGCTGGGGCGCCATCGGCACCACCTTCCGCCACGCCCTCAGCAGCAATCGCATCCAAGACCTTCAGGCCCGAATCGGAAATCTTGCCGAAATAGGTGTACGCAGGAGGTAGTAGAGAATCGCCGTAGTTCAAGAAGAACTGGGAACCATTCGTATCAGCCCCGGCATTCGCCATCGCGATCGTGCCACGTGGGTACTTCACAGGATTCAAAGCATCCTGTCCCTCAAACTCATCAGTGGGGTACTCGTTCTTGAAGTTAAAGCCAGGGCCGCCTGCGCCAGTGCCGGAAGGATCACCACACTGCAGCACCTTCAGACCCTCGCTGGTGGTCAAACGGTGGCACACAGTGTTGTCGTAGTAGCCTTCCTTTGCAAAATGCTCAATCGCATTCACAGTACAAGGCGAAACCGAACGATCCAGCTCAAGTGGAACCTCACCCTGGTTAGTGTTCAACACAACATTGACAGTGCCAGTTGCAGGAACGTCCTTCGTTGCAGGCTTCGAAATTTCCTTCGCAGCCTCACCAGAATCCTTGTACTCACAGGTGACCGTCTCAGGCAAAGCCTGTGCACGCGCAAGTGCCAGTGGCTCAGTAGGTGGCAACGTAGGCGTTGTCATTTCCTCTGTTGTTACTGGTGCGGCCTGCGTTTCGGAAGCGACAGTCTCTTCCTTCGAACCACCTGTGTACAACGTTGCCCACACAATGCCACCAACAATTATTGCAATGGCAGCCGCAGCCATAAGAATCAGGCCTAAAGGCTTTAATTTCTCCGAACGATCGCGCGAAGCGATCGCTGATTCCAAGCTACGCATAGCTTCAGCGCGGCGTTTTGAATTATCGCTCACTAAAATTTCCTTAATCTAGAAAAACGTGATTCCCACACGCACCCATCACGGATACGTGTACACATCCAAAATATTCTAGTCCGGACAAAAACCATCACGCCAAGGCACGAACGTAAGCGGGGGGATCATACACACTCACTCACGGTGTGCAGACGACGTCGATACGCGAAAAAATAATGGCACGATACGCACAATCCGACTACGCTGTTGTCATGGCTAAAACTCATTTCAAAGGTACAGAAGCAAACACCAACGGCAACCTGCCCGAAGTAGGATCCACCATCCCAGAATTCAGCCTCGTCGGCGCGGATCTGGCCGACATCACCAACGCCACCCTTGCCGGAAAGCGCGTTATCTTCAACATTTTCCCCAGCATCGACACCGGAATCTGCGCACAATCCGTTCGCCGCTTCAACGAAGCAGTGACCAAACTCGACAACACCGCAGTTGTGTGCGCATCCGCTGACCTACCATTCGCACACGCACGGTTCTGCGGGGCTGAAGGTATCGACAACGTCATGGCCGGCTCCGGATTCCGCTCCAGCTTCGGCGAAGACTTCGGCGTACTGCTCACCGACTCCCCACTCCAGGGCCTATACGCCCGCGCAGTGATCGTCACCGACGTCGACGGTACCGTGCTTCACACCGAACTCGTCGAAGAAATCGGCACAGAACCAACCTACTCCAAGGCGCTCGAAGTCCTCGAAGAGCTCGCTTAACACGAAAAATAAGCTCTCGCATGCCGTAAACATGTGCTGCGGGTCAAGCCCCTGATAGTTTTCTTGGTCAACAAGTGCGACGGTCAGGGGCTTGTGCTTTAGGGTAGTAACCATGGAAATTTTCGGCTTCGCTTCTGGCCCCTACAAAACAAACTGCTTCGTGGTGATCAACGACGGTGCTGCCACAGTCATTGATCCCGGAATGCACACCTACAACTACCTCGTTGAGTATTTCGAGGAGCACAACGTGACGCTCGAACAAATCCTGCTCACGCACGGGCATATCGACCACACCCGCGATGCCGGAACCCTCGCTGCACGCTATCACGCGCCGGTTTACATCCACCCCAGTGACGCGTTCATGCTCGAAGACGGCAAAGGGGTGTCCGCCGAATCCCGCGTGCTTTTCGACGCCGCCAACATGACCCCCATCAAAGATCTACGCCACCTGAGTCATGGCGACGAACTGAAAATCGGGGGTGAAATCTTCCACATTCGCCACGCCCCAGGTCACTCCCCAGGATCTGTCCTCATTGTGGGGGATGAAGTAGTGTTCGCCGGCGACGTCCTATTCAAGGGTTCAATCGGGCGCACCGACCTGATGCAGTCCGACCCAGAAGCTATGGATCAAAGCCTGAAAAATCAAGTACTCACCCTTTCCGATGAGCTTCAAGTACTACCCGGGCACGGGCCATTGACAACCATGCGGGCGGAGCGTCGCACTAATCCCTTCCTCGCCCGACTGCCATAAAACTCGCGCGCAACACACTTTCGCAACTTCGTTTCACAACCAGAACGCATTAAGGTATTTCACGTGACTGATAAGAAGCTATCTAAAATTGCCGCACCCAAAGGTGTGCCGGACTATATCCCGCCGCAATCCGCCGAGTTCATCCACATTCGTGACATGTTCGCGCATCAGGCTAGGCTTGCTGGATACGAGCACATTGAGCTTCCAGTCTTCGAAGAAACCTCCCTGTTTGCCCGCGGTGTCGGCGAATCCACCGATGTGGTGAGCAAAGAAATGTACACCTTTGCCGACCGTGGCGAACGCTCCGTCACCCTGCGCCCTGAGGGTACCGCTGGTGTGATGCGAGCGGTCATTGAGCACAATCTTGATCGTGGTCAATTGCCTATCAAGCTTAATTACTATGGCCCTTTCTTCCGCTACGAGCGCCCACAGGCTGGGCGATACCGCCAGCTGCAGCAAGTAGGTGTTGAAGCAATCGGTGTTGACGATCCTGCGCTTGACGCTGAAGTGATCGCCCTTGCAGATCGCTGCTTCAAGTCCATTGGCTTGACTGGATACCGTTTGGAACTGACTAGCTTGGGCGATAATACTTGCCGCCCGCAGTACCGTGAGAAGCTTCAGGAATTCCTGTTTGATCTTCCACTGGATGAAGAAACCCGTAAGCGTGCTGAGATTAATCCGCTACGTGTGCTCGATGATAAGCGCGAAGAAGTACGCGCTATGACCGCCGATGCGCCGTTGATGCTGGATTATCTCTCGGATGAGTGCCGCAACCACTTTGAAACCGTCACTGGTTTGCTCGACGATCTTGGGGTGGGGTACATCATCAATCCTCGCATGGTGCGCGGCCTTGACTACTACACTAAGACCTGCTTCGAGTTCGTCCACGACGGACTTGGCGCACAGTCCGGTATTGGCGGCGGTGGCCGCTACGACGGGTTGATGGCTCAGCTCGGTGGCCAAGAGCTTTCGGGTATCGGCTTCGGTTTGGGTGTGGACCGCGCATTACTTGCCCTTCAGGCTGAGAAGAAACACGTGACCGACGGCTCCCGCGTCGATGTTTTTGGCGTGGCTATGGGTGCTGATGCAAAGCGTGCCATGGTGCGCCTGCTGGATTCGTTGCGTGCCAGCGGTGTACGCGCCGATATGTCTTATGGTGACCGTGGACTTAAGGGTGCTATGAAGGGCGCTGACCGTGCCGGTGCACGCTACGCTTTGGTTCTCGGCGACCGTGAGCTCGACAATGGTGTTGTTGCTGTCAAGGACTTACGCAACCAAGAGCAAACTGAGGTGTCCTTGGATAAGGTCATCGAGTTTGTCACCCGCTAAATAAGAAACCACGGCTGAGCTATCTGCGCGTTAAAGTTTCGTGTGCAGCGTATCTTAAACCAACGCGGCACACAATGAGCTTTTCTCACCAAAAAATTGCCTGTGAAACGTTGTCCAGTGGTTTTAGGGGAGTGGTGGGTGTGTCATAGCGAAAGCACGCGGGATTCCAAGTTCAGAATGTTTTTTTAAATGGAAAATCAAACTGAAAGGAACACCGCGTGCTTGCGTGTTCCGGACGAGCTTTTCGTAGCGGTGTGGTAACGATCGAGTAGCGCCAGAGTGGGCATCGTGTAGCACCCTCAAGACACCTTTGGATCTACTAAACGGGGTCAGGTTCCTCGGTGACTTGAGGGTGATTTTGCTTTAGTTGTGACTTGTCGGTTTCAGGCGCATGTTGGGATCATCACACCGATGAGCCTTTTCAAGAGAGACCCCGTCACAACATGATGCGCGAGTTCAGGCAATAATGTCGCAGCAAGACATGCCTTGTAACAGCAACGCCCTGATCAACTGCTCAGAATCACGGCAGGCAACTTTCCATGTATCGCGCGCAACCGGGTTGCTGGGTGCTACTCCAAAGGTCACATCACTGGCGATAAAAAGCGCTACGCGATCCTCACCCAAGCGCTACACGATAGTTACCACACCGCTACGAACTACACGTTCGCAACACTTGCGTTTCTGCCACACTTTTTCGTCCCAATTTCTACTGCACGTACCATCAGTGCTTAGTGTCGCCCCCTCCGCAAACGCCATGATCGCCGTCCCCATCAACGTGCCACAACCTGTTGGACGAAAAGGATTATGCTTCTGCGCTAGATTTATGAAGCTACAAGCTTTACTGCCATTGCCTGTGATGCACGTGTTTCACAAGGCATCAGGTTATCGCCATATTCATGAAGCACTGAAGGGTGTTTCCTTAAAAATCTCCCACCTCATAGTCGTACGACAACATGCCAAGGAGAACAATAATCTTTTCGTCTGTCTGGCCGGAACGTCTATCCGAACAGATCGGGTAGCATGAACACCCCCCTAAGAGTCGCCCTGGCCTGTGGTATTCCGGCAAGTACAAGGCGTTTGGTGGCAATGTGCAGGCACCAACTGACGAGTGCGGCTATCCACTATGGGGATCCCCAGTGTCCCCTAGCTCTGTTCAGGACATCACCGCAGCGCGTAAGCCATGTCCTTAATGAATTAGACAGCGTCGATATCCACATTCTTGCCAACGAAGGAAACATTGGTGCAGTTCACAATGTACACATGCCGATCAAGGGGAAGAATTTAGTGGATGCCGAATACGAGTAGAACCGTCGTGTGAAAGGTTTGCGAGCACCAGCGGACGCTCTGCTCAAACAGCTCAAAGCTTTACGGCGTGTATCCCTATGCTCGAAGGTGACTACAATTTTCGTCAAAACCGCACGTGTTTTCTTACGCCTCAACCACAAGAAATTCTGCTGAGAAAACCTCAGGGGCTTAGAAAACTGAACAGCCCCAAGAGGCCGCAGCACTCAAGGGGCCGAGACATGCTACTGCTGGGAATACCAGGTTCCCAGAAGACACATGCTCCATGCGTGTAATTGTAGCGATGTCTATAATTTTTGCAACCCTATTTTCAAAAGTTTTCAAAGAAAGCCGCGCGATTGTTTGTCGCTTGCCAATAATCGTTATATCTGCAGTCATTGTGGAAAAAATGGGTAACGCCGAAGCTGCCGTTGGTGCAGGTATTGCTTCGATAGGGCTTGCGCACACCGTGTGGCAGTTGGTGCTTGCAGCGTTGCTGATCGTGCTTGCTAACGGTGTGCACCACACGTGCATGTCTGGGTTTATGCTCAAACGGATTGCCGCTGATCAGCGTGCCTTCCAGATGCCGGAGTACATATTGGTTATTCAGGTGTCGGTGTTTCTTGGCTTTTTAGGTGCGGGGTTTGACCCAGTGTATGGGGCAGGATCTGTGCTCGTTGTAAGTGGAATTGTGGCGTTGTGTATTGGGGTAGTGGGGGCACTTTTTAATCGCTCAAATATCTCAAGGTTGCAGGTGTAGGCAGTTTTTTACTTACAGGTGTAGGCAGTTTTCCCTTGAGTTTCCTTACAGCATTAGTGTTAGTTTTCTTAGCAGCCCTGAGTAGGGAAATACTGATTCGACATAGAGTAAGTGCTATCTGCAAAACCGCAGGTCAATTTTTAACAACTGTGCTGAAGGTCGAATCAGTGTTTTTGAATCAATCCCCCCGTATTGATAGGTGTTTTTGTTAGGGTGGGTGCCTTGTCGCCGCACTCATTCCGCAGGGGCTTAGTTCCTTGTGGAAGGATAATTCTGCGCAGAGGTGCTTCCCTAGGGAGAAAACCTCCTTGTATGACTTCAGGCCGAATGTTTCGTTAAAGTTAACGAAACATTCCGCTAGAACTATATGAATCAAAGCTGATCTGAAGGAATCAGAGCGAAAGGGGCTTTCGAACGCGGGCAGAAGATTGTACTGGATTCGCGAGCACCTTCCCTAGAATGCCGTTTTACCTTCCGATCAGCTGCAACAGTGGAAATCGTTTGCTATAAAGGTAGTCCAAACATCATTATGCACGGCTGTGATAAAGTGCCCTCGGATGGAATCCGTACCGTTGGTACTGAAGGAAAGGGCAGGGTATCAATGCAAACACTTCGGTTTTTCTGCGTTTTGCTCTTAGTCTGGGCAGGTTCGCAAATAATTACGTGGGGCTACTCGGAACTCATCTTGAAAGGTAGCCAACTGGAACGCATGCTAGGGCTCGAAGATGTAGGCTTGCCCTTAAAAATCTTTGTCTATACCCTGTTCCCACTTCCTTTCTCCGTGGTTATCACACGCCGTTTACTGGGGGGAGAGCCCTACTTAGTGTTAGGCACTAGTACTTAGAGGGTTTCTCACGGGAGAATGCGCCTGCGCAGAATTATCGCACGGGAAAGGGTAGGGAGCTGCGGGATAAACGAAGTGGTTAGGTGTTCGCCTCGGCAAAAATTTTCCTATTAATACGAGGGAATTGATTCAAAAATACTGATTCGACTTTCAGTGACCATGTCAAAATCTGACCTGCGGTTTTATGTGTAGCACTTGCTCTATGTCGAATCCATATTTCGCTTATACATTAAAGCCCTCGAGCACCACCGAAGCGCACACGATCACAGTTCAGATACGTTCAACGTCGCGTGCTGTATGCGCGATCCGACTACCACTCCTTTGCAGCATTTCGAGCGCATAAAGTAAGGGGGTAGAGGTTAAGGCAGTTGTAGTTTTTCCAGCAGCGTCGATCAGGATTTGCCTATCCCCGTAGGATCTTGAAAGCACTACGTGCGGCTGTGATCTCCTGTGTAGCCCAGGCCGAAGCTTAAGCATGCCTGTAGTGGGTACCCAGTGGGGCAGAAAGTACAAGTGCACAGGTGTTTTTTGATCAGGGCGTTTTTCCAGGGCGACAACTTACATCACACTGGGTGCTTGGCGTTGATGAGACCCTCAAACCCACAGGTTGGGGTCTCACACGCAGTTTCCTGGCGTGAAAACCGCATTATCCACTCTGGTTTCCCGGACAGGAAGATGTCTGTAAAACTTTGGCGAGTAGTTATGTTGAGTTGGTGGCGGTATTGCCACGGACATTCAGGGAAGTTCATGTTCACACGTGATTGTTTGAAACCTAGGCTCATGTGCTTTGGGGTATGTTTATCCGTTTCGCAATTGAGAGGTGTTGCCCGTACCTTTTCGGCACTGTAATTCACATTGGCGCATAACTAGCTGTTGGCTGATTCGCACTGAGCAGAACTAGCACTCGGTGATGGTCACGGGCAAACCAAGCATCACGGCAAGACCACCAGTAGCAGTCTCCTTGTACTTACTCATCATGTCGTGACCGGTTGCAGCCATCGTGGCCACGGCGTCGTCAAGCGTGACTCGGTGTACACCAGAACCATGCAAAGCCAGACGCGCAGCATTCACCGCCTTCACCGCAGCAATCGCATTACGCTCAATGCACGGAATCTGCACCAGACCACCCACCGGATCACAGGTCAAACCCAAATTATGCTCTAAGGCAATCTCAGCAGCATTCTCCACCTGCTTCGGCGTGCCGCCGATCACCTGACACAAGCCGGCAGCCGCCATTGCCGCCGCTGAACCCACCTCACCTTGGCAGCCAACTTCAGCACCAGAAATAGAAGCATTTTCCTTAATGATCATCCCCACCGCACCAGCAGCCAACAAAAACTCCCGCGGCCACTTCTCATTCTTCGGGGCACAAAAATCCCGAATATAGTGCATCACCGCAGGGATAATGCCAGCAGCACCATTCGTCGGGGCAGTAACCACACGACCACCAGCAGCATTCTCCTCATTCACCGCCAGCGCATAGAGATTAATCCACTCCATTCCCGCCAAAGCGTCAAAACCAAAAGCAGACTTTGGGCTTGCCAACCGCTTATACAAATCAGCAGCACGCCGCTGAACCCCCAAACCCCCAGGCAAAATACCCGAAGTACGCATTCCCGCCTTCACGCACTCCTGCATCGTTGCCCACACCCGATCCAAATGATCGCTCATCACTCGGAAATCACCGTGCAACACTTCCTCATTCGCGCGCATAATCGCTGGAATAGATAAACCAGAATCCGCACACACCTGAAGCAACTGAGTGGAAGTAGTAAAAGGAAACGGTAACGATTGGGCACTCACAGCAACCGCAGCTGCGCCAGCAGCGGCTTGGTTTGCCATCTCATCTTCACGCAGCACAAAACCGCCACCGACAGAAAAATAGCGCCACGAAACATCGTTGCAGCTAAAACTAAGGCCATTCGGATGCTCCGGCAGCGGGGTAGGGTCGAAAACAATCGAATAAAAAATCCCATTGATGCATCCCGTGGGCTCAACATCAGCACCAGGAGTTGGCTCTTGGGCCGGATCAACAGTGGCAGGATCTAGGCCTGCAAGCCCGAGTAACACCGCACGGTCTGTGCCATGGCCTTTGCCCGTGGCGGCAAGAGAGCCATGAAGAATTATTTCAACATGGTCGCCAGCATGGACATTGCCATGCTCAAGGAAAAGTTTGGCGGCCTTCATGGGGCCGACGGTATGCGACGAGGATGGGCCGATACCGATGCTAAAAAGATCCACAACACTGATGGTCATAAAGATAAGAGTATATGAGATCTAGGTCACTAACATAGCGAGCTCTGTGGGGGTGATAATCCGCAACGGCTTTTGATCGGCCGTGCCCTGCTCAGTGATGATTCCAGCCCGCGGAAGATATTTCCCCATTGGGGTAGTCATTGCCCGCATCACCTCCACCTTGGTGGCATTTTTAGGCAAGAACACACAACAGTGTGGCGCCCGCGATGCGGAGATAACCTCACCTAAAGTCGTGGCCGGATCGATACAATAGTCCGGTTTTGTGCGCTTGAGCCACGTCACAATATCTTGGGCAACAATCAGGCCCTGGAAGATTTTGTGCTCATATACCGGAAATTTTGAAAACGGCTTCTTCAATGCCTCAATGAGTAAAAAGTCAGGTGCAAACACACTAACTTTTTGCTCTGGTAGTAAATCCAACACCGCGGTAGGGTTGGTCAAAAGTGTGCGCAAGGCCATGATTTGGTCCACGGTCTTTTGATTCGGCTCGGCAATCGGCTCAAAATCGTGATCATAGGCCCCATGAGAAATAGCGTTACGCAGCTCTGTAAATTCCAACAACATGTGAGCCTGAGGAGTGGTCAAATAACGTTCCCGCTCCGCCTCACGGATCAGGCGGGAAAAACTCTCACCGGACTTTGCATCCAGCTTGGAACGAATAAAAGCCTCAATGTCATTAAATGCCGCCAGAAACGGGTAAGCGCGATGGATGTGTGCTGTGCTCATGGTATTCAAGCTTATTGCTTCGATAAGCATCTAGGGCACACATTGGGCAGGATTACGCGCACAACGCCGCGGCGACTAGGTCGACGCTGACGGCGTGGTGTGGTTGGGCAGCAGCGAGATAAGTTCCTCGGCGGCCCGAGCAATGCGGGATTCGAACTTCGCTTGGGCTTCAGGCGAACCAGGATCACGATCGGAGGGTGTAAACAAAATACTGGTCGGAACAACCTTGGCTTTTAAGAAGCTAAAGAGCGGGCGCAAACTGTATTCCAACACCAGTGCGTGGCGCTGTGAGCCAGCATTAGCGGCAATAATCAAAGGCTTACCCTTGATCAGATCACAGTTGAGCACATCGAAAAACATTTTGAAAAGCCCAGTATAGGAAGCTTGGAACACAGGTGTTACTGCAATAAGTGCATCGCTTTTTTCCACCAGTGCGAAAGCCTTGTCCAGCAAAGGAGTGTCAGGTGGTGTAGGGGAATAGAGCTGCGTCATAGCTACTGCTAATTCCAGTGCGAGATCTTTAAGCTCGATCACCTCAACAGTGCACGACTGCGAACCTGAAACCATACTGGGGAAGTTCCGTAAATTCCCCTGAGGCTCAGCTTGTTGCAAGCTGTGCGAAAAATGAGATTGTGCCTGCTTAATCACGGCATCTGCAATGGATAAACCTAAGCGGGTGGAGGTCGATGACTCGGAAAGTCCAGCGGAAATAACGGTTAAAGTAGCCATATCAAGAAAAATAATACTCCCGTTTTCCGCCGTGTTTAGTGAAAAAGCTCAAGGTACGGGGGAGTGCAGGGGGTGGATGAGAATTACACAGCGCTAAAACTTTCACACCGACTACCATGGACTGCAAAACGTGACAATCACTCAGTGCAGGACAAAGATAGATGCTTAACTTCACCGTGAACACGTGCAAGATAACGAAAGCTAAGAGCCGTGAACAACATCATAACCGTCGAAGAATTGACGGTGATTTCGGGGGTAACATTCCCCAACTTTTCTCTCCCACGTGAGGGACTAACCCTCATCAAAACCCAACGCGAGCAATCCGCAACCACCCTCTCCATGACCATTGTGGGACGTATGCACCCACAATCCGGTCGAGTAGTGTTGCACACCGACTCGCATGATTTGGAAAGCAGCCGCCAGCGATTTTTCGCTATTGCCTTTGCAGGTGTCCCAGAAATTGACACGTTAGAGCGCCTAGTTCCTGTCCGCAGCGTGATTCGGGAACAAGCAGCGTGGCATTTGCCGTGGTACAAGCTCACCCCACGAAGCATCGACAACATCAGTTCCTATGTGCACGCCGCACAAGTCGTGGGCTTCCACCCATTCGGTGGCGATTTTATGAGCAACGAGCAGGCGAAAACGTTGAAGGTGAACGATTTGAATCCTTCTGATCGTTTCCTCTTGCGTGTGGTGCTTGCTATTATGGCGCGTCCTGATGCAGCGATGTTGCTTGTCGACGACCTCGACCAGGTCCGCAGTTTGGAACTACGCGATCACCTGCTGCGAGAGCTGAAGAAATTCAGTGCGATCATGCCTGTCGTAGTGTTCTCCTGTAATCCTGACTCGGAAAATATTTGCGACACGGTGATTGACTTGTCGCATCTTTCTTATTCCGATAACCCGGCGCGTTTGAGTACTGAAGATAACACTGCGCGCTACCGAAACCAACATGCAAAGAACAAGCGTATAAGCCTGCGGGGACGCACTAAGCCACAGGCTATGGACGAAAACATTCGCACCATTTCGGCTGCGCATGACCACAACACCGAGGGAGGTGCACAATGAGCCTTGTGCACATAGGCACAGAATTGCGCCGCTTTGGTAGGGGCAAGCTTCCACCGCTGGCCTTACTTGTCATCATCTTGATGCCGCTGTTATTCGGTGGACTTTTTGTGTGGAGCTACTGGGATCCAATCGGCCGCATGCCACAATTCCCTGTAGCACTTGTCAATTCTGACGAAGGAGCAAAGGTAGGGGATAAGCAGCTGAATGCCGGTGACCAGATTGTTGAAAAGCTACTGGAAACCAAAGCCGTTGATTTTCACCCCGTCAGCGCGCAGCAAGCACGAGAAGGTGTTGAAGATGGCACGTATTACTTTGCTATCGAATTCCCCACAGACTTCTCCCAAGCAGTGGCGAGTGTGAATACCGATTCGCCACATCAGGCCACCATGCATGCGGTGTATGACAACACCAATGGCTTGCTGGCCACCACTTTAGGTAACCAAGTGGTAATGCGCGTGCTGTCGGAAGTCAACGATAATCTGGGTGAAAAGATTGTTGATCAGCTCATCGTGGGCTTTGAAACCATCAACCAAGGGTTGGATAAAGCAGGCCATGGTGCCGAAAAGCTCCACGAAGGTTCCACTAAAGCTGGTGAAGGTGCAGCAAAGCTGAATGATGGCGCGGAGAAACTCTCCGCCAACCTCGACACAGCAGCCGAAGGTGCAGCAAAGCTCAATGATGGTGCACAGCAGCTCAACGACGGGCTTGGTGTTGCATCAAACGGTTCCGAACAGCTTGCCCAAGGCTTGGAACAACTGTCAGCCGCAACCGATCGCCTCGGTGACGGTGCGGGCCAAGTTGCTGCCGGCGTCGATACGCTCGTCGGTGGCGCCACTCGCGCAGTCGACGCGCAAAATCAAGCACTAGCGCCACTGATCAACTTAAGCACCCAACTGCGCCAAACAGGGATCCCGCAAGCAATTCAGCTTGCCCAAGCTGCCGACGACCTTGTTGCCAACATCCAAGCAAACGGCCTAGGTAACGGCACAGACATCGTGAGTAAACTCAACCAGCTCAACCAAGGTGCCGCAGAAATCCATCGCCAACTGACCGACCCCGAAGCTCAATACCGCGGCGGTGTGGACAAAGCCGCCGAGGCTGCACGCACTCTCGCCCTAGGCTTGCATAAGCTCAACGATGGTAGCGAAAAACTCGTGCTGGGCACACGTACCCTTGCCGACGGCACCAGCAAGCTCGCCGCAGGATCGCAGCAGCTTACCGTCGGGGCAAACCAGCTCGCCACCGGCCTTGTCAGCCTCGATGAAGGTACAGGGGAGCTGGCGCTGAAACTGAACCAGTCCGCGGAGAAAATCCCCAACTTCGGCGATAACGCCGCACAGGCAATCTCCACACCCGTGAAGCAGGTGGAAACCCGCGACAGCATGGGGCTATTTGGGCAAGGCCTCGCCCCCATGTTCATCTCACTGGGGCTGTTCATGGGTGGAACCGTCACCTTCATGCTGCTGCATCCGCTGCAGCGTCGCGCCATCGACTCCGGCGCAACCCCCATACGAGGTGTGCTCGCCAGCTACCTCCCAGCCGCAGTTGTGGGTATTGCACAGGCAACCGTCATGTTCTTAGTTCAGCGCTTCGGTCTCGGCATGCATGCAGAGCACGAGCTTGGACTGTTGCTTGCCATGTGCCTGACTTCAGTGGTGTTTATGACAATCACACAGGGGCTCAACGCCGTATTCGGCGCAACGGTGGGACGTGTGCTGTGTATCGGCTTAATGACACTACAGATCGTTTCCTCCGGTGGACTTTACCCGCCTGAGACTCAACCTGCGCCACTGCGCTGGTTCCACACCTACGACCCGATGACCTATTCGGTGAACCTCCTGCGTGAGATGATCTTCACCACCGACTACTGGCAGGACCCACGCACCCTTCAAGCAATCATGGTGCTTTTCGGCATCGGTGCGTTGTTCCTCACTGCCTCCACATTGGCAGCCCTGCGCGACCGACAGTGGCGCATGAAGGACTTCCGCCCAGAAGTATCTGTGTAACACGCGAAAAGCACATGGCATTTTCACCAACTCCCCGTTTCTATCCTCCACAAAACAAAGGGTAGAAGCGGGGAGTCTGTGTATCCAAAGCCAGTCGGTGTGGCCTAGCATTGAAAGCTATGGACCGAAACCGCCTCAATGCTCTTCGCAACCGAGCAGCAGCCCTGAATTCCATGCTGCCTGCCCTTCTCGCTTTACAGGCTGACTTGACAAGTGATCGGGCAGCGCAGGTGAGTATCCCACAGCGCATCAGCATTGAATCGGCAAAGGAATATCTTTATCTCATCGATCCAGCCACCGTTGCCTGGCCCCACGGATTGTATGTACGTGCCGAACTACTGGGTACCCACAGTGGCATTGATACTCGCGCGAATGCGCCTGAGGTGGAAACGGGGACTTCGGCTAATTCGTCTGAATGCTTCGCAGTACTATCTGCGTTGATTGAGAAAATTCAACCACTAGGCCAGCTTTATCGTGACTCTCAGCATGCCGCTGACGGATTCTTTGGCAAACTCATGCGCGGTGGCGCAGTAGAGCGTGCGCAACTGGCAGCGGAAGAATTAGAGCAGCGCCTTATGGATCCACATCTACTTGAGTTAGACACTCAGGCGCGTTTCTATCTTCAGCGTGCCGCGGATGCGCATAGAAAGCAGCAGGCGGGAGTGTCTTTGACAACCACAGATTACCCCGAAGCTGTGCATGCGGCTCTATGTGAAGCGCTCGATGTGCACGCCCCGAAAGTAGACACCCTCGACCGCAGCTTTATTTATCCGGCAGTGCAGCTGGTGGCACGCATTCACCAGTGCCCCTATGGTGAGCCGATGCTCGCCCAAGCGGCTACACAGGCGTTGGCACGGATTCGCGCTGAGCGTGCCGAGGTTCTGATCAAAGCGATGCCCTTGGAAAAGCTGAAGGATGTGACCAATGAGCGCTTACGCTTTCAGGGAGTTGAACCCGCCGGAATTTGTACCGTCTACGACGTGTACAAAGCACCACTGAGCGCTTTGACCCAAATCTCAGGCATTGGCGTGCAAACAGCAAGCAGAATGAAAGCCGCAGCCCAAACACTGTATACGGAGGCTGCAACGAGTACCGATATGCGCATCGGCAATGAGCCAACCCAAGCAGCGATGGAACTGGTCCGCGTTTTAGCGACCTATGCAGCAGCGGATACGCTAAATGCTGAACAAAAGGCTCGCCGTGAGCGGCTGTTAGGTTATTTCACCCCAGTGCCGACACTGTCGCCCACGGGGGCGCCCTTCATAATGCTGAGTAATTCTCAGGCGTTGCCGAGTCAGTTTTTAGATGATTTAGCATGGGCCGGCGCTGTCCCAGATTCTTTCCTTCCGCCAGAACCCGCCCCAATTTCCGGTGATACAGCCTGGGCCGACTATCTTACGCGCCCTGCCCATTACCAGTCGTTACTTAACAGTTTGGTAGGGACGGGGGATTATTCCACTGACCTAGGCTTAGATGACGATACTTTACAGGCGATTCGGGAACTAAGGCTGAACGACACACTGCTCAAAGACTTGTATCTACGTGGCTATCAGAGTTTTGGTGCGAAATTTGCGATCGTTCGCGCGAAAACTGTGCTCGGCGATGAGATGGGTTTGGGCAAGACTGTTCAGGCTTTGGCTGTCGCAGCGCATATCGCCGCTGACGGTGGGCGTATTGTGTGCGTGGTTCCCGCAAGTCTGATTGTGAACTGGGCCCGTGAGACGGCGAAATTCACCCATTTGGATGTGCATATCGGCCACGGGGATGCTAAGCAACTGGTGGTGGATCAGTGGGCAGAGAATGGGGGCATGCTCATTGTTACTTATGAGGGTGCGCGGTCGTTGACGATCCCGAAGCCTACATTAGTGATCGTTGATGAGGCGCATATGGTGAAGAATCCTTCAGCGTTGCGGTCGAAGGCTTGCGCACGTTTGATTGCGGAAGCCGATTGTGCGTTATTGATGACCGGCACGCCGATTGAAAATCGCATCGGCGAATTTGTGCAGCTGATTCGGTATGTACAGCCTGAACTGGTTGCTGGTTTGGATCAGGCGCGTTCCCCGCAGGCGTTTCGAAAACAGGTGGCTCCGGCTTATTTGCGGCGAAACCAAAAGGATGTGCTTGATGAACTTCCGCAGAAAATCGAAAGTGTCGAGTGGGTGGAGCTGAGTACTGCTGATCACGCTGAGTATGCGGATGCGATTGCGCAGGGGCATTGGATGAAGGCACGTCGCGCGGCCTTCGTCGCACCTTCCCCGATGTCGGCGAAGGTTGAACGCATCCGCGAAATAGTGGAAGAAGCGACCGCTGAGCAGCGTAATGTGTTGATTTTTTCGTACTTCCGTGACGTCTTGTCCAGGTTGGAGTCGGAGTTGGGTGCACGCTGCGTAGGTGTGATCAGTGGCGATGTTCCCCCTGCTGGCAGGCAGACGCTTGTCGACGCACTCGGACAGAGCGGCAATGTGTTGCTAGCGCAGATTGGTGCTGGTGGTGTGGGCCTGAATATTCAAAAAGCGAGTGTGGTTATTTTGGCGGAGGTGCAGGTGAAGCCTTCGTTGGAGGATCAGGCTATTGCCCGTGCTCACCGTATGGGGCAGACCGAAGTGGTACAGGTGCACCGGATGGTGGGGGATGAAACCGTGGATGAGATTTTGTTGGATGTTACTGCGGGCAAGCGAAAGATTTTTGACGAGTATGCGCGTGTGTCGGAGGTTGGGGAGATTCCTGATGCGATTGATGTTTCGGAAAGCAAACTAGCCGCTTTCATTATTCATGCTGAACGCGAACGCCTTGGACTGCTTGTGCCCAGCGATGATCAGAGTGTCGAAGAAAATGCTCAAACCGAGGCCGGAGATACTGGCGTGATCGACTCTAATGCAGATGCCAGCGGTGCAGAGAGCACGCCTGTTCAACCTGATCACAAGGACGTTGTGGGGTAGTAGGTAGTGGAAATATCACCGACAAACTGCTGCGTTTGCACACTATTGCGCTCAATCCCACACCAGCGTGCGGTTACGACGTTCGCTTGCGTGCAGCCGTGCTAACAGGTGGCGGTGATACTGACTGGGGTAAGGTGGGGTCGTCGAAACGCACGACGGCACCTAGCCTGCAATAGTGGTGTGCACACTATCTGTGACGCCAGTATGAACATCGCCTGCCACTACAGCGTGCACGCCTTCATATTTCCCGTGGAATAGCCGGTAAAGAATGCCTGCTGGCGCTGCTCAGAAGAACCATGTGTGAACAAATCAGGACGCACCTGACCACCCGAACGACGCTGAATATTATCGTCACCCACCGCTGCGGCAGCCAACATCGCATCAGCGACCTGCTGCTTCGTAATAGGCTGCAAGAACGCATCTGCACCCTTATCGGCAAAATGAGCCCACACACCTGCATAACAATCAGCTTGCAACTCTAAACGCACAGCAGCTGAATCAGGACCAGGCTCATTATAATTACTCTTGCTCAATGTGCCCTGCATGTGCTGCAAATGATGCCCAAACTCGTGCGCAATAATATACTCTTGCGCAAACGGTGCATTCTTCGCGCCAAAACGATGCAACTGATCAAAAAACGTCACATCAAAATACGCAGTCTGATCAGCTGGACAATAAAACGGCCCAGTCGCGGCACTCGCCATGCCACAACCAGAACCAGTCGAACCTTTAAATACCTTCACCGCAGGTGGCACATACTCCATACCAATCTGGCGTGGCAGCTGTACGCCCCAGACCTTATCCAAAGACAACGCGGTATACTCCACGCGACAATCAGCGTACTTATTCGCAGAATCGCTCACATCACAGTGATCCAAACCCCGTTCGCCCTGATTCTGATCCTTACCCTGTTCAATGGCAGGCTGTTGATTCAAAATCTGATTAATATCCTGCACATCCCCACCCAGCAGCCATACGATACCAATCAACACTAAGGTGCCAATGCCGCCGCCGACCGCTATTCCGCCAGCCCGGCCACCTGAACCCCGGCCACCCCCAGTAGTCACACGATTACCGGATTTCCTAATATTGCCTTTGAAAGTCATACCCTACATTGTTTCATATTGACCCACCTTGGTGTGCGGGGTGTACAATTCTTAACTCTGAACACAGTGTAAAAATAAATTGAAAGGATTTGGTGCACGTGCTGCGCACTCATCTCGCGGGAGAACTCCGCAAGGAGACAGCTGGCCAGACAGTAACCCTGACAGGCTGGGTATCCCGCCGTCGCGACCACGGTGGCGTAATCTTTATTGACCTACGCGACTCCTCCGGCATCGCACAGGTCGTATTCCGCGAGAATAAGGTAGCGGAGCAAGCTCACCACCTCCGCAGCGAATTTTGCCTCAAGATCACCGGCGTTGTCGAACTACGACCAGCAGGATCTGAAAACCCCAACCTCCCATCTGGCGACGTCGAAATTAACGTCACCGAAATGGAAGTGCTCAATGAGGCCGCACCACTGCCATTCCAAATTGACGACTCTGCCAAGGGGGGCGAAGTAGGCGAAGAAGCGCGACTCAAGTACCGCTACCTCGACCTGCGACGCCCAACCCAAGGCGGCGCACTACGCTTACGCTCGAAGGCGAATCAGGCAGCACGCAAAGTTCTCGACACCCACGACTTTGTGGAAATCGAAACCCCCACTCTCACCCGTTCCACTCCTGAAGGTGCGCGCGATTTCCTGGTTCCAGCACGCCTCAAGCCAGGCTCTTGGTACGCGCTGCCTCAATCCCCACAGCTGTTCAAACAGTTGCTCATGGTTGCGGGCATGGAACGCTACTACCAGATCGCACGCTGCTACCGCGATGAAGACTTCCGTGCTGACCGCCAGCCAGAATTCACCCAGCTCGACATCGAAATGAGCTTCGTGGATCAGGAAGACGTGATCGCGCTTGCCGAAGAAATCGTTGCAGAGTTGTGGAAGCTCATCGGCTACGAAATCCCACTGCCAATCCCACGCATGACCTACCACGAAGCCATGCGCCTTTATGGCTCCGACAAGCCAGACCTGCGTTTCGACATTCAGCTTGTCGAATGCACCGAGTTCTTCGCCAACACCCCATTCCGTGTTTTCCAAAATGAATACGTCGGCGCAGTGGTGATGGAAGGTGGCGCATCCCAGCCACGCCGCCAACTTGACGGCTGGCAAGAATGGGCAAAGCAGCGCGGCGCCAAGGGCCTTGCCTACATCCTCGTGGGCGAAGACGGTGAACTCGGTGGGCCTGTAGCCAAGAACCTCTCCGATGACGAGCGCGCAGGAATCGCAGCACACGTCGGCGCTAAGCCAGGCGACTGCATCTTCTTCGCAGCAGGCGACACCAAGAGCTCCCGCGCACTGCTCGGCGCAGCTCGTGGCGAAATCGCCCGCAAACTCGACCTCATCAAGGAAGACGACTGGGCATTCACCTGGGTCGTCGACGCCCCAATGTTCGAGCCATCCGCTGACGCGACCGCTTCCGGCGACGTCGCTCTCGGACACTCTGCATGGACCGCAGTTCACCATGCATTCACCTCCCCGAAGCCAGAGTCCCAGGACACCTTCGATACCAACCCAGGCGAAGCACTGGCATATGCATACGATATCGTGTGCAACGGCAACGAAATCGGTGGTGGCTCCATTCGTATCCACCGTCGCGACATTCAAGAGCGCGTGTTCAAGGTGATGGGCATTAGCGAGGAAGAAGCACAGGAAAAGTTCGGCTTCCTGCTCGAAGCCTTCGCATTCGGTGCACCTCCTCACGGCGGTATTGCATTTGGCTGGGACCGAATTGTCTCCCTGCTGGGCGGATTCGATTCCATCCGCGACGTCATCGCCTTCCCGAAGTCCGGTGGCGGCGTCGACCCACTGACCGACGCGCCAGCCCCAATCCCAGCGCAGCAGCGCAAAGAAACTGGTGTTGATTTCAAACCTAAGGCTGAAAAGAACTAGCGCAAGGTAACATGGAAGACCTATCTCCACATCCCCACGACATAGTCGCGGGACACAAGGGGATAGGTCCTTCTTGATTGTTAAGCAAAGAGGTTTCCTAAGGATGAACAACCCTAGCCCAGAACTGACCCAAGAAATTGTTGCCAATGCTCAAGCATTACTCTCGCAACGATTCGGTGGCACCCAGCAACTATTAGAGGCCAAAGACCTCGCTGGTTCTGGAAACGCTGTGGTCATGCGCGTAAAAGTAGCGCCCTCACCGTTCTTGCAACACAAATCCGTGGTACTCAAATACGTGCCCAGCGCCGACAACGTTGCTGAGAAAGCAAGCCTCATTCGCGAAATCGTCGCCTACCAATTCACCACCAGCCTCAACGAAGAAGTACGCCCTGGGCCAGTGCTTCTCGCTTATGATGTGGAGAAGAAACTCCTCGTCATTACTGATGCTGGCGACGGCGACACCGTGGCGGATCTACTGACAACCAAAGAAGACAGCACCCGCCTTTCCCTGCTGCGCAACCTTGGGCGTGCACTGGGCAAAATGCACTCGGGCACCGCAAGTAAAGAGCAGGACTTTCATATCCTTCTTGGGCGCATGCTTGCACGCCACCCGAACATCAAGAGATTCCACGAATATCGTGAACGCATGATCCAGCTCGCAATCCCCTGCGGGCAACGACTCGTGGCGGCAGCAGGGATCACGATTCCCGACGACGTGCACAATTTTGCAACTGATGCCAGCCGTCGACTCGTGTCGGGGCAACATCGGGCATTCACACCCTTTGACCTGAGCCCAGACAATATTTTGGTTGCCGATCACCGCACCCACTTCCTTGACTACGAATGGGCTGGATTCAGGGACGCCACCTTCGATGTTGCCTGTGTGATTGCAGGTTTCCCGCAATTCTTAGGCACCCAACCCATTTCCGATCAGGAAGCAGATGCTTTCATCGACTCGTGGGTGCACGAAGTGTCGAAGATCTGGCCAAACGTGAACAATAGGGAACGTCTGCACGCACGGATCGTCACGGCGCTGGTGGGCTGGAGTTTCTCCTCCGTTGCCCTCATGCACTTTGGAGTGGATGAAGAAACATTTAGCACCCTTGATCTCGAACGCTTCGATTCCGAAGAGTTCATTGCTGAATTGGTCGAGACATCCGCACCGTGGGCTATTGAATTGCTTTCTGGTAACCCCTTAAGCTCCGCCAACCCACTCAGCGGGGTGGCAACTGGCTCTAGCAATACTATGGCTGGTGCAATTCGTAGTGGCGAAAACTTCGACTCTTCGGATGAAATGGGGGCGATTGACCCAGTCGAAGATCTTCGTTTAATTCGCCGCGACCTTTTTGAAACCTTCGAAGCGCTGCACCGTTTCGCCTCCCGCGGCAAAGATGCGCGCTTCCCAGCCGTGGCAGAATTTGCCCACGATGTCGTTGAACGGTTGAGCTAAGGCCTTGATGCTTTTCGACGACCCCACGCCGTCACCCGACTACTTCGAAATCTCCGCGCACGCGCCACTAGCCGCACGAATGCGGCCGCGCACGCTGGAGGAAGTGGTCGGGCAAGAGCATGTGTTAGGCCCCGGTCGGCCTTTGCGCAGGCTTATCGACGGCCATGGTGAGGCCAGCGTGATCCTTTACGGTCCCCCTGGAACTGGTAAGACCACCATCGCCTCCTTGATCTCCACTGCAACCGGAAAGAAGTTCGTGGGGCTTTCTGCGCTGAATTCTGGAGTAAAAGAAGTCCGCGCGGTTATCGATCAAGCCCGCCGCGATCTTATTCACGGCACCACTACGGTGCTGTTTATCGATGAGGTCCATCGCTTTTCTAAGACACAACAAGATGCACTATTAGCAGCTGTTGAAAACCGCGTGGTTTTGCTGGTCGCTGCAACAACGGAAAACCCCAGTTTCTCCGTGGTTTCGCCACTATTATCACGTTCTCTTCTTATTCAGTTGCAACCGCTGTCGGATCAAGCAGTAACGCAAGTGATTCACCGTGCGCTCGTCGATAAGCGAGGGCTTGGCTCACGCATCACCGCAGAAGACGACGCTATTAATGTGCTTGTCTCTCTCGCCAGTGGGGACGCTCGGCGCAGCCTCACCTATCTTGAAGCTGCCGCCGAAGCCGTCCCCGATGGGGGAGTACTCACACGAAGAATCGTCGAAGACACCATCGATAAAGCTATTGTGCGCTACGACCGCGACGGGGACCAGCACTACGACGTCACCAGTGCCTTTATCAAATCGATTCGTGGATCCGACCCCGATGCAGCACTGCACTACCTTGCCCGAATGGTCGACGCTGGGGAAGACCCACGTTTCATCGCACGACGCCTCATCGTGCACGCCGCCGAAGACATCGGAATGGCCGATCCCCACGCCCTCCCGATTGCAGTAGCCGCCGCCGAAGCCGCCCAACTCATCGGACTACCTGAAGCACGGATTCCACTAGCAGAAGCCACCATTTATCTTGCGACAGCACCGAAATCTAATGCTGTTCTTAGAGCAATTGACGCCGCTATCGCAGACGTTCGTGCCGGAAAATCTGGAACAGTACCCGCACACCTGCGTGACGGACACTACTCAGGGGCAGAAGCACTGGGCAACGCCGTCGGCTACCTGTACCCACACGATCACCCAAACGGCGTGGTCAGGCAACAATATCTTCCCGATACGCTCCAAGGAGCACAGTATTATCAACCCTCTAACCACGGAAATGAATCCCGCATTCGTGCAGTTATGAGCAAGCTAAAAGCATTAACTCGTGGCAAGGTGCTAAAGTAAGCAAACTGTGTATGCGCTTTGAAAAAGAAAGCGCAAATGAGAAAGAGGAAGAATGCAAACTCACGAAATTCGGGAGCGATTTACCAACCACTTCGTTAAGGCCGGGCACGTTGCAGTCCCGTCCGCCTCACTAATCTTGGACGACCCCAACCTGCTATTCGTCAACGCGGGTATGGTCCCCTTCAAGCCCTACTTCCTCGGGCAACAAAATCCACCCTTCGAAAGCGGCACCGCAACCTCGATTCAGAAGTGCGTGCGTACTCTCGACATCGAAGAGGTTGGAATTACCACCCGCCACAACACCTTCTTCCAGATGGCCGGCAACTTCTCCTTCGGCCAGTACTTCAAAGAAGGTGCGATCAAGCATGCGTGGGCTCTTTTGACCAACTCCGTTGACGAAGGTGGCTACGGCTTTGACCCGGAAAAGCTCTGGGTCACCGTCTACCTCGACGACGACGAGGCCGCTGAAATCTGGGAGAAGGAAATCGGTCTTCCTGCTGATCGCATTCAGCGCCTCGGCATGGCTGACAACTACTGGTCCATGGGTGTTCCCGGACCGTGTGGCCCGTGCTCGGAAATTTACTACGACCGTGGCCCAGCATACGGCAAAGAAGGCGGCCCTATTGCCGACGATTCCCGCTACCTCGAAATTTGGAACCTTGTGTTCATGCAGAATGAGCGCGGGGAAGGCATCGGTAAAGATAACTTTGAAATCCTCGGTCCACTGCCGAAGAAGAACATCGATACCGGCATGGGTGTCGAGCGCGTCGCCTGCCTGCTGCAGGGCGTCGACAACGTGTACGAAACTGACCTTCTTCGTCCTGTTATCGATGCTGCGCAAAAGCTTAGCGGCTCCGAATACGGTAAGGACAAGGACAGCGATATTCGCTTCCGTGTAATCGCTGACCACTCCCGCACCGCAATGATGCTGATTCTCGACGGAGTTACCCCAGGTAACGAAGGCCGTGGCTACATTCTGCGCCGCTTGCTGCGTCGCATTATTCGTTCTGCCCGACTACTGGGTGCACAGTCGAAGACCATGGATGTATTCATGAACACCATCATGGACACCATGACTCCGTCTTACCCAGAAATCGCGGACAACCGTGAGCGCATTCTTCGCGTCGCAATTACCGAAGAAAACGCTTTCTTGAAGACCCTCGAATCCGGCACTCAGCTTTTCGAAGAGGCAGCAGCCAAAGTCAAGGCTTCCGGTGCAAGCACCCTCGTGGGCAAAGATGCCTTCGCATTGCACGATACCTACGGTTTCCCTATCGACCTCACTTTGGAGATGGCTGCCGAAGCTGGCCTGAGCGTTGATACCGAAGGTTTCGATACTCTCATGGCGCAGCAGCGCGCCCGCGCCAAGGCCGATTCCCGCGCTAAGAAGCACGGACACACTGATCTGTCCATTTACCGCGAGTGGGTGGACAACAACCCTACCGAGTTTGTTGGTTACGACAACTTGGAAGCTGAATCCACGATCGTTGGCCTGATCTTAGACGGCGAGAAGGTCAACGAGGTACATGCAGGCCAGCAGGTTGAGGTCATTTTGGATGCCTCACCATTGTATGCAGAGTCCGGTGGCCAGATTGGTGACCGCGGTGAAATTCTTGTCGGCGACACTGTTCTGAAAATCAACGATGTTCAAAAGATTGGTAAGAAGCTGTGGGTACACCGTGCCACAGTGGAAACTGGTGGTTTGGGCCTAGGCGATACCGTCACCGCTCAGGTGGATAAGGCGTGGCGCCATGCCGCACGCCAGGCACACTCGGGTACACACTTGATTCACGCAGCATTGCGTGAAGTTCTTGGACCAACAGCGGTTCAGGCTGGTTCCATGAATAAGCCAGGCTACCTGCGTTTCGACTTCAACTACACGGAGGCACTGACTCCTGACCAGCTGAAGCAGATCGAAGAAGTCACCAACCAAGCAGTGGATGCTGACTGGGCTGTGAACACTATCGAGACTTCGCTCGACGAAGCAAAAGCAATGGGTGCACTGGCCCTGTTCGGTGAGAACTATGGTGATCTGGTGCGTGTTGTAGAGATTGGTGGCCCTTTCTCTATGGAGCTATGTGGTGGTACGCACGTTGCGCACTCTTCTCAGATCGGCCCTGTGGCGGTTTTGGGGGAGTCTTCCGTGGGCTCCGGTGTCCGCCGCATTGAGGCTTATTCCGGTCTTGATTCCTTCCGCTACCTGTCGAAGGAGCGCGCTGTGATGAGTGGAATTGCTACTGCGTTGAAGGCTCCTTCTGAAGAGGTTCCTGACCGTATTGCTGCGCTGAGCCAGAAACTCAAGGAAGCAGAAAAGAAGATTGAGGATCTGCGTCAAGCTCAGCTGATGGCACAGTCTGGTGATCTGATCCACGCTGCACATGACATCAATGGTGTGCGTGTGGTTTCTGTGCGACTTCCGGACGGCACTTCTGCCGGCGACCTGCGTACCTTGGCGTTAGATGTGAAGAACAAGCTCGGCGAGAACGCCGGTGTGGTTGTATTGGCAAGCGCTGAAGGTGCAAAGGTACCATTTGTGGTTGCTGCAACGAAGGCTGCTGTTGCCAAGGGCATTAAGTCCGGTGATCTTGTCAAGGCTATGGGCGAGTACGTCGATGGACGTGGTGGCGGTAAGCCTGATATGGCTCAGGGCTCCGGTTCCCGTGCTGAGGGCTTGGACGCTGCGTTTGGTGCTGTGGCAACAGTAGTGTCTCAGATCTAGTGTGGTCCGCCTGAGCGCGGACAAGTCGAGAAAGTAAAACCACTAAGGTTTGTAGCGTTGTAGTGGTTTCTGCTCTCGGCGAGGGGGAGTGCTTTGAGAGGTTACTTTCAAAGCGCTCCCTTTTCTGGTTTTCCTGTGTGGAGTAATCCTGGGCGTAGTTGTTGCGAATGCTTGCGGTGCGAATGGCTTTCGCCGGGAATAGGACAATAGCGAATTGTATGTGAGGATGGTTAAGGTTTATGGCTCAAATTGTTCCCGATCAGCCTGGCGAAAATGATCCAGGTGCTGGGCGTCGTCTGGGTGTTGATGTGGGCACGGTGCGCATTGGTTTAGCGCTCTCAGGCTCCGATGCAACACTTGCTATGCCGTTGGAAACTGTGCCCCGGAAAACGGGTTTTAAGGATTCTGATCAGGAAGATATCGATCGGATTGTGGAATTAATTGCACAGCATTCTGTGGTGGAAGTTGTGGTGGGTCTTCCGCGCACCTTGAAAGCTTTAGATTCGTCGAGCATAAAGCATGCGAAGGAAATTGCGTTTCGTATTCGTCGCCGGTGCCCACATATTCCGGTGAAAATGGCTGATGAGCGCCTTTCGACTGTGATTGCGGCGCAAGCACTGCGTGCTTCTGGTGTGTCTGAGAAGCACGGACGTAAGGTTGTTGATCAGGCCGCGGCGGTGGAGATTTTGCAATCGTGGTTGGATGGGCGGGCCGTGTTCCTTAGCCACGTCAATGAAACCAACCAGTAGTATGGAAACATCTGTAACTGTTTTAGGCAACCGAAGGAGAACCAGGTCACTATGCGCATGGAGCCTAAGTATGTAAAGAGGCGGCAGCGTGCGGCAGCAGTGCTTATTGCTGCCCTGGTCCTTTTGATAGGGGCAGTCGTGTATATCGGTGTCTCAATTGTTAACCGCCCGCCTACTGATTATGTGGGGCAGGGTAATGGGGTTATTCAATTGGTCACGATTGAAGAGGGGTCTTCGATTTCTGAAATTGGCCCAGAGCTTGCTGAGCGGGGGATTGTGGCCACAAATCAAGCCTTTCAGACGGCTGCTTTAAGTAATCCTAGAGCAGCGAGTATTCAACCGGGTGTGTATCGGCTTCAAGAAATGATGAGTGCTGATTCCGCAGTGGCAGCATTATTAGACCCCAATAACCAAGTGGAAATGCTGGATATTCCTGGTGGTTCGACGTTGATGGATGTCACGGTGGTTGCGGGTTCTACTCGGCCGGGTATTTATAGCCAGATTTCGCAGGTGACGTGTTCGGCGGGGTCTACAAATTGTATTAAGCCGGAAACGTTGCACAATGTTGGTGCTACTGCAAAACTTTCTGATTTGGGTGTTCCGCAGTGGGCGCAGGAAAAGGTGAGCGCCCGCGGGAATGATCCGCGTCGTTTAGAGGGCTTGATTGCCCCTGGCAAATATGTGGTGAATCCGAATCATGATGCACGCCAGATTTTGTCGGATTTGATTTCGCGTTCGGCTAAGCAGTTTGAATCTACTGGTATTCAGCAGCGTGCTCAGGCTGTGGGTATGTCGCCTTATGAGCTGTTGATTGCTGCTTCTTTGGTGGAGCGCGAGGCACCAGCTGGTGATTTTGATAAGGTTGCGCGGGTTATTTTGAACCGTTTGGCTAAGCCCATGCGTTTGGAGTTTGATTCAACCGTGAATTATGGGCTCAGTGATGTTGAGGTGGCTACCACCGATGAGGATCGTGCCCGTGAGACGCCATGGAATACTTACGCTAAGGATGGGTTGCCAGAAACGCCTATTGCAGCGGCCAGCTTGCCAGCTCTTGAAGCGATGGAGAATCCTGCTGAGGGTGACTGGTTGTTCTTCGTGACCACCCATACTGATGGCACGACGGTATTTACGAATACCTTCGAGGAACATCTCGATGCTGTTCAGCAGTCGTTAGCTAATGGTGTGCTGAATTCTAATCGTTAGTTTCAACGCGAAGGAAAAGCAGGTGTGGTTGTGAAAGCCGCATCTGCTTCTTTTATTTTCGGTAGTGATGCGCCTTATGGTTTCGCACAAGTGTAAATATCGCGTGTCACGAGCGTGCGAGGAGTGTGCGGGGTGTGTGGGGTGGGTTGTTCGTACTGGTGGGGTAGAGTATGCGCACAGAGTTTTTCAGTGAAGAAAGTAGGTTTGTTGGCATGGCTGGTAGTTCACGTGCTGGGGTTTTTCGTGCTGCTGTGTTAGGCAAGCCCATTACGCATTCTCGTTCGCCTGTGCTGCATAATGCTGGTTATAAGGCGTTAGGTTTGGATAACTGGGTGTACAGTGCGATCGAATGCGACGATGTGCAGCTTCCTTCCGTTGTGGAAAATGCGGGAGCAGAATTTGTTGGCTTTAGTGTGACTATGCCGGGCAAATTTGCTGCGCTGGCGTTTGCGAGCTCGGTGACTCAGCGGGCGCAGTTAATTGGTTCGGCGAACACGCTGGTGCGTGATGGCGATGGTTGGTTAGCTGATAATACTGATTGTGACGGAGTTGTTGGTGCACTTGATGAGCTTATCGACGCCGACATCACGCCCGAAGATTATGCACTGATTATTGGTGCAGGCGGCACAGCCCGCCCAGCGTTGTGGGCGTTAGTACACAAAGGTGTGCGCCGTGTGGTGATTGTGAACCGTTCGGATCGTCGTGCTGAGTTTTCGTCGCTGGTCGATGCGTTGGGTATTGAAGTCCAATGGGTTGATTTTTCTGCGGATCTGGCTGCTTTGGCAGAAAAGGCTGTGGTTGTGGTGTCGACGGTTCCTTCGGCGGGAATTGCAGATTATGTGGATGCATTGGCTCGCACGCGGGTGTTGGATGTGATCTATGATCCGTGGCCGACGGTATTGGTGTGTACTGCCCAGGCGCGTGGTTATCAGGCTGTGGGAGGACACGTGATGTTGGCGCATCAAGCCTATGGGCAGTTTAAATTGTTTACTTCGCATGAAGCTCCGCGTGAGGCGATGTGGCAGGCGTTGTGTGCTGATCTTGGCATTGATGCTGGTTGATGGCGATCAGCTGTGGTGGGTTGAAGAATTAGCTGATAAGTTGCGAGGAATCGTGGTGTTTTCGCGCTATTTCGCGGATTGAAGGGGCGCACAATTCTATGCTGTATGCATGATGTGGGTTGGGTTTGGTTATGCGGTCGCTATTATTTGGGCGTTGGCTTTAAGTTATTATGATTTCCGTTATTTACGCCTGCCTAACTTTCTGACTCTTCCCGCGATTCCTGTTGCTGCTCTTTTTATTCATCCGTGGTGGCCAGGTGTGGTGTGGTTTTTGTTTTATCTCCTGTTCAATCTCACACTCATGTTTTTCGATCCTCGAAGGGGGCGAAGTGCGAAAACGCATGCGGCAGTAAGTGTGGATGATGATTGTGGTTCTTCCCAACAACTGCCACTGAGCGGGGAGGAGCCCGATAGTAGCGGGGTTAGTTCTGAATGTCGGAGGTTAACGCAGGCTGGTGGTATAAAGCCACGGATGCGCCCCATGGGCATGGGGGATGTGAAACTTGCGTTTCCTGCTGGTGTGATTGCCGGTGAATCCGTTTTTATTGCGATCCTGGTCGCGCAAATTTTGACTATTCTCGGTGCAGTGATTAGTCGGAGGAGTAGAGTTCCTCATGGTCCTGCGATGCTCCTGGCTGCTTTTGGTTGTCATTTTTGGTGGGGTGCTTAGGGGGTAGAGTTCATTAATTTAATTGAAACCATGTAATAATTGCGTTCATGCTTCGTTGGACTACTGCAGGAGAATCTCACGGCCAGGCGCTGGTGGCAATGCTTGAACATATGCCCGCTGGCGTCCCAATTACGCGGGAGGAGATTTCATATCAGCTTGCTCGTCGCCGTCTCGGCTACGGTCGTGGTGCTCGTATGAAGTTTGAGGCTGATGAGGTCACCATGCTGGGCGGTATCCGCCACGGTAAGACCCTTGGTAGCCCGATCGCTGTCATGATTGGTAATACTGAGTGGCCGAAGTGGACTACCATCATGTCTGCAGATCCCATTGATATGGAGGACGAAGAGGTTCGCTCGGCAATGAGCTCGGGACGCGGTGCGAAACTGACTCGCCCACGCCCCGGACATGCGGATTTTGCGGGCATGTTGAAGTACGACCTTGATGAGGCGCGCCCCATCTTAGAGCGCGCGTCGGCACGCGAAACAGCAGCACGCGTAGCTGCGGCGACTGTTGCCCGCAATTTCTTAAGAGAAACGCTCGGCGTGGAAGTATTCAGCCACGTGATTTCTATTGGTCGCTCCGAACCTTTCGCGGGGGAAGACCCTACGTTTGCCGATCTTGAGGCTATTGATGAATCGCCTGTGCGCGCTGCATCGAAGGCTGCTGAAGAGTCCATGATTGCTGAAATTGAGGCTGCGAAAAAGCAGGGCGATACTCTCGGCGGCATTGTTGAAGTGCTTGTTCACGGTCTTCCTATTGGCCTTGGCTCCCATATTTCCGGGGACGATCGCCTTGATGCGCAACTAGCAGCAGCGGTTATGGGTATTCAGGCCATTAAGGGTGTGGAAATTGGTGATGGATTCGAAGAAGCTCGTCGCCGCGGTTCTGAAGCGCACGATGAAATGGTGCGCGAAGAAGACGGTACCGTGTGCCGTACAACTAATCGTGCCGGTGGTCTCGAAGGCGGTATGACCAACGGTGAAACGTTGCGTGTTCGCGCAGCTATGAAGCCAATTTCTACTGTGCCGCGTGCGCTTAAGACTGTGGATATGGCAACGGGTAAGCCTGCAACGGGTATTCACCAGCGCTCCGATGTGTGCGCGGTGCCTGCAGCCGGTGTCGTTGCTGAAGCGATGGTAGCGTTGGTGCTGGCACGTGCTGTGTTGCAGAAGTTCGGCGGGGATAGTCTTGCTGAAACGAAACACAATATTGCCTCCTACCTTGAGCGCGTTGAGCATAGGTTGCAGTTCTAAGGAGTTTTCATGGCACCTCTCGTTGTATTGGTCGGCCCTCCGGGGGCTGGGAAGTCGACGATTGGCACACGCTTGGCTCGTGCTTTGAACAGTGAGTTTGTTGATTCGGATCAACTCATCGAGCATAAGTTGGAGAAAAGTTGCGCGCAGATCGTCGCGGAATTCGGTAAAGAGAAGTTCCGCGAGATTGAGGCTAAGGTCATCGCCCAGGCGCTTGCTGAAGAGGGTGTGCTTAGTGTAGGGGGCGGTGCGGTTGTTACTGATTCCACTCGCGAGCTGTTGAAAAAGCACCAGGTTGTGTGGGTTGATGTGAGTTTAAAGGAGGGTGATCGTCGCACGTCGTGTGATGATTCCCGACCGTTTTTGCGCGGTACGAGTTATGCTGAGCTGGTTGGGCCTCGAATTCCGTTGTATCGTGAGGTAGCGCAGTTCCGTGTCCGCACTGATGGGCGTACTGAGCAGCAGGTTGTGGCAGAGATTCTGTCTTTTATTGAAACGAACAGCTAGAAAGGGGACAGCTGCGTCATGTCGTTGAGTGCTACTGTCACGGTCCAAAGTCAATCTCCGTACACGGTTATTATTGGGCATGATTTGAAGTCGGGGATTATTGATTGCGTGGCTGCGCATTCGCCTTCCCAGGTGGCGATTATCACCCAGCCTGCTGTGGCTGCGTATGCGCACACGCTTGCCGACGCCGCCACTGACGCTGGCATTACACCCACTGTTTTCGAGGTACCCGACGCTGAAGCAGGAAAAACGCTGAGTGTGTGTGAGGATCTGTGGAATGCTCTCGGGCAGAAGGCATTTGGTCGCACTGACATGGTGATTGGTCTCGGTGGTGGTGCAGCTACTGATCTGGCTGGTTTTGTGGCAGCAGCATGGATGCGTGGCATTAAGGTGGTGCAGGTTCCTACAACATTGTTGGCCATGGTGGATGCCGCCGTTGGTGGCAAGACTGGTATTAATACTCAGGCAGGTAAGAACCTAGTGGGTGCTTTCCATGAGCCTACTGGTGTTTTCATTGATCTTGATTTCCTTCCTTCGTTGCCTCAGGCTGAATTAGTTGCGGGAAGTGCGGAGATTATCAAGACTGGTTTTATTTCCGATACTCGCATTCTTGAGCTGTATGAGACTGATGCGAAAGCCTGTTTGAAGGTTGATGGTTTCCTGCCTGAGTTGATTCGGCGTTCGGTGACTGTGAAGGCTCGTGTGGTGGGTCAGGATTTGAAGGAGTCTGGCCTGCGTGAGACTTTGAATTATGGGCATACTTTTGGTCATGCAGTGGAATTGGCAGAGAATTTTACATGGCGCCATGGCAACGCAGTGGCGGTTGGCATGATGTTTATTGCACATTTGAGCCATATTGTGGGGTTGATTGATGATCAGCTTGTTGCTCGCCACGCGAAGATTCTGCGTTCTATTGGTTTGCCTACCAGCTATAGTGGGCATGATTTCGATACCTTGTATCAGGGTATGACTAGGGATAAGAAGAATCGCGACGGCAAGATTCGTTTCGTCGCACTCACCGCTGCTGGTGAAACCACTCGACTTGAAAATGCCACCTATGAGCAGCTGCTACAGGCCTATGAGCGGGTGTCCGTTACAGAAGAACCCAGTTAGCGTCCCGTAAAGCAAGGAAGTGGAAGATTATGAATCGCAGTGTGCTTGTTCTCAACGGGCCGAACTTAAATCGCTTGGGCAAACGTCAGCCTGAGGTGTATGGCACCACGACGTTGGCTGATGTGGAGACAATGATTCATGCCCGCGCCAATGAATTGGGTTTGACTGTCACCTGTAAGCAGTCGAACCACGAGGGGCAGTTGATTGAGTGGATTCATGAGGCTGCCGATAAACAACAGCCGGTGATTATTAATCCTGGTGGTTTTACCCACACGTCAGTGGCGTTGCGTGATGCTTTGGCGGAGATTGCCGATGGGGCTGGTTTTGTTGAGGTGCACATTTCTAATGTGCATGCCCGCGAACCGTTTCGTCAGCATTCCTACTTAAGTCCGATTGCTCGAGGAGTGATTGCTGGACTCGGGGTGTACGGTTATGTTCTCGCCTTGGAGTATTTCGCGTCGTTGATGGGGTAGGCCCCGTTTGTCTGTCCGCCACCACCTGCATGCTTGCGTGTGTTGGTGTTGGTTTTTTCTGCTGTGGTTGCTTGGTTTGTGGGGGCGTGGTGTGTGGTGGGGGTAGCACTGTGGTGGGGCAGAGTACTATTAGTCACATATTCACTTTTGGTGGTTTTCTTCGTCTGGGTGGATATGTGAGGTTGTTTCGTTGTGTGTTTTTATGCCTTTGTGGTGAATGCACAATGAGCTGTTGTGAGTTTTATTGAATCGAAAGAGGCTTTCATGGCACTATCTGATACTCGGTTTCTTACTCGGCGTCGGGCATTGGCAGCAACGTTGGCTGCGCAACGTGTCGATACTATGTTGGTGACGCACCTTACTCATGTGCGGTATCTGTCGGGGTTTTCGGGTTCCAATGGTGCTGTGATTGTGTCGAAGGATCTTTCTGCCCTGATCGCCACTGATGGTCGTTATACCACCCAGATTGCTGAAGAAGTTCCTGATATCGAGGTTGTGGTTGCCCGCAATTGTGCTGTGGAGTTGCTCAAAGGCATTGAGGGTCCTCGTCGAGTGGGCTTTGAGGCTGATTTTGTTAATGTCGCGCAATTGGAAAAGTTGAAGGAAGCGTGCCCAGAGGATGTCACTTTAGTGCCTATTTCTGGGGTGATTGAGAAGATTCGGATCACCAAAGATCCGATTGAACGTGAGCGTCTGCGTGCGGTTGCTGATCT
The DNA here is from genome assembly GCF_030408755.1 of Corynebacterium felinum. NCBI lineage: Bacteria > Bacillati > Actinomycetota > Actinomycetes > Mycobacteriales > Corynebacteriaceae > Corynebacterium > Corynebacterium felinum. The sequence goes on along the minus strand of NZ_CP047209.1, from coordinate 1,657,255 downwards.
GGCTAACTCGGCTTTCCAGGAGCTGCTTGATGAGGGTGGCATTCGCGCAGGTCGCACTGAGCGTGAAGTGGCGGCTGATCTTGAGTTTAAGATGCGTGTGAAAGGTGCGGAGCACCCCAGCTTCGATACTATTGTTGCCTCCGGCCCAAATTCTGCGAAGCCTCATCACTCGGCGACGGATCGGGTGATTGAAGTTGGCGATCTCGTTACAGTGGATTTCGGCGCGCACGATCGAGGGTTCAACTCTGATACCACTCGCACCGTGGTTGTGGGTGAGGCGAATGCTTTTAGCAAGGAAATTTACGACATTGTGCTCCAAGCGCAGCTCGCGGGTTGCGCTGCCGCGGTTCCGGGTGCGAAGCTTGCCGACGTCGACAAGGCGTGTCGCGATGTGATCACCAATGCTGGCTATGGAGAGTATTTTGTGCACTCCACTGGGCACGGTATCGGCTTGGACGTTCATGAGGCGCCGTGGGCGGCGGCAACTGGCACTGGTGAGCTGGAAGAGCATATGACTTTGACCATTGAGCCGGGTATCTATGTGCCGGGTAAAGGCGGGGTGCGTATCGAGGATACGTTGATTATTACGTCCGGTCGCCCTGAGAATCTCACCAATCTCAGTAAGGATCTCACCATCGTCTAGTATGACGGCCTGACTACAACCCGCACCCGGATGCGTGTTGGTGCGACAGTTGAGCCCTCGTTTCTTATCACGGAGAAAGAAACGAGGGCTTCAATAGTGTGCCTATTGAGTATGGATAGGCTGTGCGGTTTTAATCTAGCCACTTGGGCGATGATGCAGTGGGGTCAGGGGAGTAGCCTTGATTCAGCAGCACATAGTCGTATCCCACTGGGGTCTTCACCCTGCTCTCTGATCCTTCGCCGAGGTGGAATTGGACATGCCCGTGGCTGTAGATTTTTTCACCCTCGTCCACGGTGGGTGCTTCCGGAATCTCAGGCAGCTGGGTGCTGTCACCTTCAATGAAGTGCTGCGGCGCTAGACCACCTTCGTATGTTCCCATGACCTCACCATCGTGGCGGACGGTGCAGAAGTAGTGCCCCTTGGTATTGATATACCCGCGCGCATCGGCATCTGGTGTGGGGATAAAGCACGTATGCACGTCGGTAACTTCTGGGCCGTCAGGCCAGGTGAATTTTCGACTGTGGCTAAAGACAACGCCATTGAGTCCCTGATATTGGGTGACAAAGGTATTTCCGCGTGTAGGGCCTGTATGAGCCAGTGCTTCTTTTTCACCGTTGTTGTCCCATACTTTGTGGCCATCGGTGACAAAGAAAGTGCCCTGTGCATCTTTGCATCCGAAGTAGTTCAACTTTTGGGCGCACGTAGCCGCATTGGTTGTAATCATGGATCCTACGGGGAGGGTGCGAATGAAATCGCCAGCTAACCGTTCGGTTTGGCTAGGCATGTTCATTTTCACTGCATTGTCGATCACAATTTCACTGGTGAAGGTTGTGCCAAAGTCTGAGTCACAAACCACTGGCTGGGCGTTTTCGGAGGAAAGACGCGTTAGGCACTGGATTCCGGTGTTAGCGGAGCTGATCAGAATATGCGAATAAGGGTCAGGGATGGAGGTGGCATTGAGGCTGCGCTGGAAGTCTTCGGGGTCGAGTGCACGACCTGTGAAAAATGTGTCGACTGAACCGAAGGGATAGTCTGGGGTTGGCGATTGGCTGGTTGTTTCCGCAACACTTGTTGCTGCTTGTGTTTGTGTCACAGGCGCGGTGGGGGTGGTTGTGGATTCTGGGCTGGGAGTTGAACACGCAACGAGGGTTGCTGCGCCTACGGTGACCATCGTTGTGATGATGAACACCTTGCGTTGTTGGTACGTGATCATCAGGCAAGCTCCTTCGAGGCTGGGTTCTATCCTTCTATGAATGCCCATCATACGCAGGATACAAGTGTCGCCGGTGGCCAGTTTGATGGCATTGTGGACATGAGTCATAACCTCAACAAGCTAGTGAAGTGCTGGAATGCTATAAATAATGGCTAATATCCACACGCTATTACTCAGTGAATCGTGCAATCATGGGGCTTAATCTATGGGCGTAGAGTGTCGCCGCCGCTGTCATGGTTTGAGCAAGGGTGCATGGTGTGACAGTGAGCTAGGGCTGGTAGTGGGGTCTGGCGTACTGAGGAAAAGTATGTTTTGGGCGATTTTTCATGTATCATCGAACAGTTAAAACATGACATCGACCTAGAAGGAAGTACCCTCCCGTGGCAACTACCGCTGATTTCAAGAACGGTCTTGTTCTCAAGATCGATAACAAGCTGCAGCAAATCGTCGAGTTCCAGCACGTGAAGCCGGGCAAGGGCCCTGCATTCGTGCGTACCAAGCTCAAGGATGTTGTATCTGGCAAGGTTACTGACAAGACCTTCAACGCTGGTGTCAAGGTCGAGACCGCAACTGTTGATCGTCGCGATATGACCTACCTGTACCATGACGGCACCTCCTACGTTGTCATGGATGAGAAGACCTACGAGCAGGTTGAGCTTCCTGAGCACATCGTTGGCGATGGCGCAAAGTTCCTGCTGGAAAACACCACCATTCAGGTGTCCTTCCATGAGGGTGAAGCATTGTTCGCTGAACTTCCTATCTCTTTGGACTTGAAGATTTCCCACACTGAGCCTGGCCTGCAAGGCGATCGCTCCAACAGCGGCACCAAGCCTGCAACTTTGGAGACCGGCGCTGAGATCCAGGTTCCTTTGTTTGTTGAGACCGGCAATGTGGTGAAGGTCGACACCCGTGACGGTTCTTACCTGTCTCGTGTGAACAACTAAGCTGTGGGTGCTCAAGATACAATGACCCCATCCTCTAAGGATTCCAGCGATAACGAACGCCGGTGGAAGCGTCACGGCTCGCGCTACAAGGCTCGTCGTCGCGCTGTGGAAATTCTGTATGAAGCAGAAGCTCGTGATGTTGATCCCGTGGCAATCGTGCAGGATCGAATTTCGCTTGCGCTACATCAGGAAAGCAACGTTGCTCCGGTAGCTCACTACACTCGGGAGATTGTTTCCGGTGTGGCTGAGGAGCTGAATCGTATTGATGAAATCATCGCGGCCTACCTGTCGAAGGATTGGGAGCTTCACCGCATTGCCGCTGTTGATCGCGCTATCTTGCGTGCATGTGTGTGGGAGATGATTTTCAACGAGGATGTTCCTGTTCTTACTGCTGTGACTGAAGCGATTGAGTTGGCTTCCCAGTATTCCGCTGATCGCGCACCTGCGTATATTAATGGTGTTCTGGACGCTGCGGTGAAGAATATTGATGCGTTGAAGTCACCAGTTGATGCCGATGTGGCTGAGGTTAATGTTCAGTTCGATGACGGTGTGGATACTGAACATGATGCTGAAATTTCTGGTGCTTCTTTCGCTGAGGCGTTAGCTGAAGCTGAAAATTTGGTTGAAGCAACAGATGATGAGTCGGTATCGGATTCCGATGATGCTTCTGATGTTGATCAAAATGTGGTTGATACTGCTGGAACGGTAGCTGTGGAGCCTGACGCTGATGCTGTACAGTCAGATGAGTCTGTTGGGCAGGATAGTGTCGAAGAAGGGGATGCGCACGATGCGGTCACCGGATCAGCTTCGGCAGCCGATGATTCACAGGAGTCCCACTCCTAATTGCGGCAGTGGATGCTGTGTGCTGCGCATGCTGAAACTCGCCTAGACTTGAAGCCTTTCCTTTTTACGCCGGTCGAGCGTGAACAGGGGAAGGCTTTGTGCATTTTGACTAACTGTGTGAACAACTATCAAAATGGCTGGTGAGGGGTAGTTCGAGTGTGCACTTGCGTATCGACGTCGTGTCCGTTTTACCTGAAAATTATCCGTTCGCAACCGCACTGATTTTTCGCCCCCCAATCAACTGTGCACAACTCGGCTTTTCGTCACTGTGGAACAAAGCGCTGAGTGCCACAAGGGTGGCAAGAGCCCTTGCTAGGCGAGTGTGCGTACTCATTGTACGCTGAGCAAACCTGCTGTATGCGATGGGGTGTTTAGCTGTTTTCTATCGCCACAATTTTCATCACCTCAAGTCAAGCCCCGAAGCTAGAATTAGTGGGCGAAGGTGGTGGAGCGCCTGCAAAATATCTAGGGCATTTAACAAGTATAAAAGCAAGCTGTTGCCTAGGTCCTTTTTGTAGGGGTGAAAGCCACAGTTTTTAGATGCAGCATGTGCTGCAGCGAGTCGAGTGGGTACAACGATGGGTGAGGGGGCGTCGATAAGCAAGCACGTGGTTATGAAAACCTGTCTCGACTCGCCCTAGGGTTTATGGATGGTTGTGCCCCAGCTAAAGGTACCTAAATTAATTGTTAGTGTATATTATCAAAACCTCCCTAGCTTTTCTGTGAAGATTGTGACTAGAATGAACAAAGTTACTTCTGTTAATTGAGTTACTGGTGTTGTTGTCTTGCATTCATCAACCCCCAGGATCTCACAGCACTGCTCAACACCGCGTTGAGCAGCGTGCACACAGGAAAGAAAGTGAGTAGTTCACATATGAAGCTTAATCTGCCCGCAGTCGGCGACATCAACATCGATGCCAATATCCTTAAGCAGATCATTTCCCTGATGACCACGGTATTGCTCGCCATTGCCGGCGGAACAAGCCTCGATACCGCACAGCTGAAAAACATGGTCCCCGACAACGCACTGGCCGCAGTGAAATCAATCGGTGCCGATATTCTCAAGGAACAAGGACTTGGCGACGCCGTCCCATTCGTCGACCGTATCCTCAGCGCAGACCCTGGCACTGCCGAACTTCCACTTGCGCTCGAAGATTCCGCCAATGCAGCTACCCGCAGCATCACCGACAGCGCACCGCAAACCGAAAAACCCCGCACAGTAGCACCGGTTGCGGAACAACCTCATGATAACGTCCCAGCATCCGAAACTTTCATGGTGGCCAACTTCCCTCAAGCGCCAGCAGCAGACGAAGAAGTCCCAGTTGTCTTCAGCTTTGTAGAAAAGAAAGATGGCAAGGTTACCCCATTTGAAAAAGGCACTTGGTCAGGCACGATCAATGGGCGCGACGTCAATAGTTACAAAGCAAAAACTAATCGCGAACTCGCCGAAGGCATTCTTGCGCTGAAGATGAAGCCAAGCGAAATGAAAGACATTGACGTGCAATTCGAGTCACAGTCCACCGCAACACTCGGTGCAAAGTCTGCTCGCTTCCACAAAGACAGCATCAAACTCGACACCGCAGGTCAAACCACACTATTTAGCGGCAAATAGTATTGTGGCTAACCAACCAGCGCTGATGTAGTGAAAACTCAGGCCACAAAACTGCGCAGATTTTCTTTCCCTCTTCAGAACACCCCCCAGACTTTCACACCGAACGCATTCCACACTTGAAGAATGCGCCGACACAAGTCTGGGGGTTTGCTATTCACAATGCACACAACCACAACCCCTCATTCCATGTGGGGCACACACGCGCGACGGAATAGCAGTCCCAGTAAAAAAGCCGTTGCGGGCGCAAACACATCCACAACGGCGAAAAGAAAAACGTTAAAAAGAATGCTGCGCAATCTGCTTGTGACTGAGCTCAAAACGGTCCAGCAAACCAAAAACCTGATCAACGCTCGCTTTCAGGGCAGATTTCAGCTGCAGCGGAGTCAAACCCGCAGCAATCGTGATCTCAACCTCTGCACGCACACGCAAATCCTCCTCCAGGTCCATAACGCAAACGCTGCCGGTTACCGCCGAATTAGTCACCTCATTGGCAGCAAGGAAAAACGCTGGACTCGCACCAAAAGTCTGCACACCCACATCACGATCGCCACGGACAAAAAGGGTTGCAGGCAACAAACCAAAACTGAAACAAACATCATTAAGCACAGCGTGCGCCATTGTGCCCTGCTCATTCGCAGGCATTAAGACAACGCCCAACAAAGCCATTGCCTCAACCACATTCAGCATATGAACAGGCGCAGCCACATTCACATCATTCTCGGCTGGTGCGCCATGAGCATTCGGTTCAATCCCCATCACAGCTCCTCATCCCACGACACATAATCCGGCAACTGCACGGCAGCATTATTCCAACACGCCATAAATGCATCAATACTTGTCACCACGAACGCACCCACCTGATTAAAACTCACACCTTCAGCCACGCGGAAAGAACGCACAGCCGTAAGCGCCAACGTCTCAGCATCACGATTATGAAAACGCAACGAAGGCATCAACTGGTGCAGATTCCACTCATGGCACAACCCCAACACATCCGCCGCACGAGCCACCGGAATCTCACCGCGCCACTGCGAAGAGGCCACAAGATAGTTTCCACTGATGCTAAAAACAATCGACTGATCAACAAAACCAGTGCGTACCTGATCATCGAGGCGCTCAAAAACCACGTTTTCTTTCGCCAAAACCCGACAAAGAGCATGAAAAAGGGGAGAAGGATCAGCCTCAAAAACTCTTTGAGGCTCCAACTCCCACAAACAAACACCGCCACCTGACGGTGAATCCGAGAGGGACAAATTTTCCACCATATATCAGCACAATACTAGACCAACGCGCACTCACCCCGCACCCAAACGCACCACCCCCCAAGAAACCCACAACAAAGGGAAACGTGAGGGGGTGGTACAACACAACTTAGAAACCAGGTAAACGCCAGCGCTTCGATTGCCCCTGCGACACCTGCTCACCAGCACCCTGATCGCTTAGCGCACCTTTCTCACCAGAGGCACAATCCTCACCGTCAGAATCCATATCCTTCGCCGAAGAACGCAACATCTTGACCTTTTTTAACGAAATCTTTGAGGATTGTACATCCTGAGTTGACTCAACAGAATCATCACCGGCAACGGTCGCGGGGGCGTCGAAAAGCTTCTCATTGCCCAACTCATGCGCCAACGCAGCCGACAAATCCTCATAACGAAACACATGCCCGCGACTAAGCAACGCAGTAGGAAGCACACGCTGATCAGCCAACGCAAACTCCGCAGCACCCTGCGAGCCCAACAACACCTTCGGACCAATCGAAGGAATAGGAAAACGCGCCGGACGCCGTAACTGCTGACCCATCGTGCGGGCAAGCTCCTTATTAATCACCGGATTCGGGGCAGTCACATTCACCGGACCCGACAAGGAAGAATCAAGACACGCAGTAATAATCACATCAGTCACATCATCCAACGCAACCCACGAAAACCACTGCTGACCATCATCAAAATGACCACCCAAACCAGTAGAGAACAACGTACGCAACACCGGCAAAATACCCCCACGGCCAGAAATAATAATGCCCGTCCGCAAATTCACCACACGCTTACCCTCAACCTGGGCAGGAACAGTCGCCTCCTCCCAATTCCGCGCTAAATCAGCCAAAAAGCCCTGACCTAACTCAGAATCCTCACTCAACGCCACCTCACCACGGTCATGGCCATAAATACCCACCGTCGAAGCAGAAACAAAAGTATGACACGACTTCGACACCGCAACCAGCTTCGCCAACGCCTCAGTCGGACCCACCCGCGAATCCCACAACGCCTTCTTATGCGCCTCAGTAAAACGCCCAAAAATCGGCTCACCAGCAAGATGAACAAGCACATCAACCCCATCAAGCAGATTCACATCAGGCCGCACAGGATCCCACAACCGCTGACCAGGCTTCGGATTCGACCGCACTAACGGAACAACCTCATGACCGAGCGTTGTCAACTGCGCCGATAACGCACGACCCACCAAACCCCGGGAACCAGTAATCGCCACCGTCAACCTGCGCGAAGAAATAGCCTCAAAACGTGCCTTCGCCCGCATATCCTCAATCAACTGCTGCTGACGGTACGCAAACATAGGTGCCAAGGTTGCTTTCGGCAACCGCGTAAACACCTCATCAGTGACAGTCGTTGCAGGGCCAGAATCAGCAGAACTGGCATCAAGAAAATTATGGACATGACGCCAATTAGCCAACGCCTTAATCGGCGCAGTCACACACACATCAGTGAATTTAAAGCCCTTCACATAACCAGAAAGATCATGGCGGGCAACCCACCGCAACCCAGCAGGCAACGCAAATACAGTCGTCCCAGTACTTAAAGAATCAGCTTGCTGAATCGGAGTGAAGGGGAAGAAAGGGGGGCTTAAACGAGCAACCGCACCAGGGCGGGTATGCCATTGCCACACCTCAGACCTACTGGCAGGAACAACATGGGAGGTAGTAAGACTCATGGATTCTTCCTTTACTGTTCCTTAAAAAATGACACGTCGGCGACGGGAAACAACCTGCGCATGCACTGCCCGAAGGCACAGACGCTTAACCTGTGCGAGTGATTTGCTCAACGCACAAGTAACAACAGGTGCGAGGCCACAACTTTTTTACCTAGCCTACAGCGTGCAGCAGCGACCTGATCTACAGGCAGGCTGAAAATTAAGGGAAAATTCTTAAAAATTTTCGTCGTCGATCACGCACATGCCTGTACTTCAAGCACGGACTACTGCACAAGAGGGTTCACCAACCATCGGGGGTGTGAAACATGCGCACTGAAACGACTCACCGCCGAAGAATTGCGCGTGTTCACGGCTGCGCTAAATAGTGTCGCGTATTCAATCCTTGATGCGCCGGTGACGAAGCTTCAAGGAATGCCTAACGTGAACGTCAACCACCGTACTTACACATTCCCCCCTCGATGGGGGGAATGTTTAGTGCCCAATGCCACCTATTCAGCACTGGAGGGCGAAGGGAACAATGTTCCGACAATGTTGAAGTGATGCGCAGCGTTCATCATGGCACTGCTTCGCGCCATGCTGGGATGATAGTGGGAGAACTGCCTAAAAATAGTAGGCAAGGTGCGAAGCAATGATTTCGCCAGCGAAGTAAATGGGGCCAAGACAGTGCATGTGCAGCAATTTTGCGAAAACGGTTGATAAAAACCGCAGTGGCAAAAAATGCTAAGCTTTTGCAAGAGCTTGTATGCGACCACAACCCATGCGTAATTTCGCGAGGGTCGTTGTGAGCGTGCAACTTTGAAAAACAAAATCTCAAACAGGGGCTGTTCCTCAGCCCTAGGACATCCTTTAACGGACCGCACAGAGAGGCGGGGAAGGAGGTCACGATGAGTGAAAATGTTTCCGACATTGTCGAGCTGCTCAGCGCAGAGGACGTGTCGCGTACTATCGCACGCATCGCGCACCAGATTATTGAAAAAACGGCACTTGATGCCCCTGATGCTTCACCAGTTCTTCTGCTGGGCATCCCCTCGGGAGGCGTGCCACTAGCGCAGCGATTGCAAGAAAAAATCGCCCAATTTACAGGTACCAAGGTGCCCGTGGGCAGCCTTGACATCACGTTGTATCGGGATGATCTGCGTACCAAACCACATCGTGCTCTGCAACCAACAACCATTCCATCGGGGGGAATTGATGGGATGAACATCATTTTGGTTGATGATGTTTTGTTCTCAGGTCGCTCCATCCGTGCGGCACTTGATGCTTTGCGTGATCTAGGCCGCCCAGAATCAGTTCAGTTGGCGGTTTTGGTGGATCGCGGTCACCGTCAGTTGCCGATTCGCGCTGATTATGTGGGGAAAAACTTGCCTACCGCACGCTATGAAGACGTTTCCGTTTTGCTGAAAGAAATCGACGGCTGCGATGCTGTCATACTCACTCGAGGGGAAGCTTAGTTACCCATGAAGCATTTGCTTTCTATTTCCGACCTCACCGCCGACGAAATTGTTGGGTTGATGGATGAGGCGGATCGTTTCCGTGAAGCGCTTGAGGGTCGGGAGTTAAAAAAACTTCCTACTTTACGCGGACGCACGATTTTCACAGTTTTTTATGAAAATTCCACCCGCACCCGTTCGTCTTTTGAAACGGCGGGGAAGTGGATGAGCGCAGATGTGATTAATATTTCTGCCTCCTCCTCCTCGGTGAAAAAAGGGGAGTCGCTGAAGGATACTGGTTTGACGCTGAGCGCAATTGGCGCTGATGCGTTGATTATTCGCCATCCTTCTTCCGGCGCTGCGCAACAGTTGGCGCAGTGGGTTGCCCCAGGTGGTGTGGGCCCGAGCGTGATCAACGCTGGCGACGGCTCCCACCAGCATCCCACTCAGGCGCTTCTCGACGCCGTCACTATGCGTCAACGCCTTGGCGGCATTGATGGGCGCAAGATTGTGATCGTCGGTGACTGCCTGCATTCACGCGTGGTTCGCTCCAACGTTGATCTGCTATCGACGCTTGGTGCTGAAGTAGTACTGGTTGCCCCACCAACGCTGTTGCCCGCTGGGGTAGAGAACTGGCCTGTGCGCATCAGCTACGACATGGATGCAGAAATCTACGATGCCGATGCCGTGATGATGCTTCGCGTGCAGCAAGAACGAATGCATGGTGGATTCTTCCCAAGTCACCGCGAATACGCCACTTTGTACGGGATGAGCAAGGAACGCGCAGCAAAGCTACAAGATCACGCGATTGTCATGCACCCAGGGCCCATGTTGCGAGGTATGGAAATCAACTTCGCTGTTGCTGATGCCCCGCATACCGCTGTTTTGCAGCAGGTCAACAATGGTGTTCACAGTCGCATGGCTGTGTTGTTCACCTTGATTTCTGGTGCAGAAACCCCTGGTTTTTAAACAGCTCAGTTGCTTCTCGCTCCCCTTTACTCAGCCCATTTGAATAGGACTCGTAGATTTTATGTCTGATCATTCTTCCCCCTCTAGCTATCCGGCTACTGGTGAACTCGCCCCTGCTGAAGCTGGCACCCTGCTGGTGACTAATGTTCGCCCCTATGGTGAAGGTAGCCCAGTGAATATCTTGATCACCGATGGTGTGATTAGCGCGGTTGATGCACCAGCGGATACTCACGCTGACCGCATTATTGATGGGCAGGGTGGTGTTCTGCTTCCCGGTCTTGTCGATATGCATGTGCATTTGCGTGAGCCTGGTCGCGAAGATACTGAAACTATCGCAACTGGTTCAGCGGCCGCCGCTAAGGGCGGTTTTACTGCAGTTTTCACCATGGCGAATACGACCCCTGTGATGGATCAGCCGGTGATTGCTGAATCTGTCTGGTTTAAGGGCCAGAACGTTGGGTTGTGCGACGTGCACCCAGTGGGTTCTATTACTAAAGGCCTTGAAGGTAAAGAACTCACCGAATTTGGCATGATGGCTCGTTCTGAGGCGAAAGTTCGCATGTTCTCTGATGACGGCAAATGTGTGGATAACCCCTTGCTGATGCGCCGAGCAATTGAATACGCGAAGGGCTTGGATGTGTTGTTAGCACAGCACTGCGAAGACCCCCGCCTGACCGAAGGCGCCTGCGCGCACGAAGGCGAAACCGCAGCCCGTTTGGGTTTGCGTGGGTGGCCTCGTGTGGCTGAGGAGTCCATTGTTGCCCGCGATGCTATCTTGGCCCGCGACTACGGCAATCGGATTCATATTTGCCACGCATCCACCGAAGGAACTGTGGAACTGGTGAAGTGGGCTAAGTCCCACGACATTCCAATGACCGCTGAGGTCACTCCACACCACCTGCTGCTGACCGATGAACGCCTCGAAACTTACGACGGCGTCAACCGAGTGAACCCACCATTGCGGGAGCACCGCGACACCATCGCACTGCGTGACGCATTGTTGGACGGAACTATTGACTGCATTGCCACCGACCATGCGCCACATGGTTCCGAAGACAAGTGCTGTGAATTTGAGCATGCAAAGCCCGGCATGTTGGGACTGGAAACGTCCTTGTCCATTGTGGCGGAACTGTTTGTGAAGACTGGTCTGGCTGATTGGCGTTTCATTGCCAAGGTGATGTCGGAGCGTCCCGCTGAGATTCTTCGCTTGCCAGGCCACGGTCGCCCGATCGCAGTCGGTGAGCCCGCAAACCTCACAATTGTGGATGAAGGCAAGAGGTGGACTGTGCGCGGCGTCGAACTGGCATCGAAGGCGGAAAACACCCCGTTCGAAGGCATGGACTTTGATGCTAAAGTCACCACCACCATTCTGCGCGGTCGCCTGACCTGTGTGGATGGGCAAGCTCAGCAGCCCCGCAACGCTGGTAACTAGGTTGCCCTCGGGGATGAACACCCCCCCGCACTATTTTCCAAAGCTTTGTTAAGACAATTCTTCTCTTCACGAGATTTTTCGAAAGGTATTACGCTGTGACCTCCACACACACCGCTTGCAACTCACGGGCTAAGGCCTTGCTAGTGCTCGCTGATGGCCGTGTCTTCCAAGGTGAAAGCTTTGGTGCCCAGGGCACTACTTTGGGTGAAGCCGTATTCACCACCGCAATGACCGGTTACCAGGAAACCATGACTGATCCTTCCTACCATGGTCAGATTGTGGTCGCTACTGCTCCACAGATTGGCAACACTGGTTGGAATGATGAAGATTGCGAGTCTTATGGTGACAAAATTTGGGTCGCCGGCCTCGTGATTCGTGACCTGTCTGTTCAGGTTTCTAACTGGCGCGCAAAGCGTTCCCTTGAAGATGAAATGATCGCCCAGAACCTTGTGGGTATCTCTGGTGTAGATACCCGCGCAATCGTGCGCCACCTGCGTAACTTCGGTTCCGTTTCCGCCGGAATTTTCTCCGGTTCCGATGCCCACAAGCCTATTGAGGAGCTTGTTGAGATCGTCAAGCAACAGCCTTCAATGGCCGGCCTCGACCTCTCCGAGCAAGTATGCACCGATGAACCTTACGTGGTTGAAGCACAAGGCGATGCGCAGTACACCGTGGTGGCCTACGACATGGGCATTAAGACCAATACGCCACGCAATTTTGCGAAGCGCGGAATCCGCACCATCGTGGTTCCAGCTAATACCCCGTTCGCAGAGATTCTGAAGCACAACCCTGATGGTGTGTTTATCTCTAACGGCCCTGGCGACCCTGCAACAGCTGACGTGATGGTGGGGATTGTTCAGGAAATTCTTGCAGCCAAGCTGCCACTGTTTGGCATTTGTTTCGGCAACCAGATTCTTGGTCGCGCCCTAGGTTTGGAAACCTACAAGCTCAAGTTTGGTCACCGCGGCGTGAACGTCCCAGTATTAAATCACTTGACTGGCAAGATCGACATCACTTCCCAGAACCATGGCTTCGCACTCAAGGGGGAAGCAGGCAAGGTCTTCAGCACTCCTTTTGGTGATGCGCAGATCACCCACACGTGTTTGAATGACGGCACTGTTGAAGGTGTGGCGTTGGTTTCTGGCCTTGCATATTCGGTTCAGTACCACCCTGAATCGGCTGCTGGCCCTAATGATGCGAACCCGCTGTTCGATCAGTTCATCGAGCTGATGAACGCGAATAAGAAGTAAATCACCAGGAAATATCCGCACACCCTTTAATAGTTCAAGGAAGAGAAAAGTATATGCCAAAGCGTAGCGATATTAATCACGTCCTGGTGATCGGTTCCGGCCCGATCGTCATCGGCCAAGCGTGTGAGTTCGATTATTCCGGCACCCAGGCCTGCCGCGTGCTCAAAGAAGAGGGATTGCGCGTCACCTTGATCAACTCGAATCCGGCCACCATCATGACCGACCCTGAGTTCGCTGATCACACTTATGTTGAACCAATCGAGCCTGAGTACATTGAGGCGATTTTTGAAAAGGAAATCGCTCAGGGACACCCCATCGACGCTGTGCTCGCAACCTTGGGTGGCCAGACCGCATTGAACGCAGCAATCCAGCTGGATCGTCGCGGATCGTTGGAAAAGTACAATGTTGAGCTCATTGGTGCAGACATCGATGCGATTGAGCGTGGCGAAGATCGCCAGAAGTTCAAAGACATTGTGGACAAGATTGGTGGCGAGTCGGCTCGCTCCCGCGTGTGCCACTCCATGGAAGAGGTTCGCGAAACTGTTTCCGAGTTGGGCTTGCCAGTGGTGGTTCGCCCATCCTTCACCATGGGCGGTTTGGGCTCTGGCCTTGCTTACAACGATGAGGATCTGGAACGAATTGCAGGCGGTGGCTTGGCAGCTTCACCTGAGGCAAACGTGCTGATCGAAGAGTCCATCCTTGGGTGGAAGGAATATGAGCTAGAGCTCATGCGCGATGGGGCAGATAACGTGGTCGTGATCTGTTCGATTGAGAACGTGGATGCTTTGGGTGTCCACACAGGTGACTCGGTCACCGTTGCGCCAGCCATGACCTTGACCGACCGTGAATACCAGAAGATGCGTGACCAGGGTATTGCGATTATTCGTGAGGTCGGCGTTGATACTGGTGGTTGTAACATCCAGTTCGCTCAAAACCCGGTGGATGGTCGCCTGATCACCATTGAAATGAATCCACGCGTGTCGCGCTCTTCGGCACTGGCGTCGAAGGCTACGGGCTTCCCCATTGCGAAGATTGCCGCGAAGCTGGCTATTGGTTATACCTTGGATGAGATCACCAACGATATCACTGGTGTTACCCCTGCAGCGTTCGAACCAACCCTTGACTACGTGGTTGTCAAGGCTCCACGCTTTGCTTTTGAGAAGTTCGTCGGCTCTGATGACACCCTGACCACCACGATGAAGTCGGTGGGTGAGGCTATGAGCTTGGGCCGTAACTACATTTCGGCACTGGGCAAGGTGATGCGTTCGCTGGAAAATAAGCAGGCTGGTTTCTGGACTGTTCCAGATGAGTTCTTCGCTGGCGAAAAAGCTACTGATGTCGCTGCAGTGCTCGAAGATCTTAAGCGTCCTACTGAGGGTCGTTTGTACGATGCTGAGCTGGCCTTGCGCCTGGGCGCGACCGTCGATGAGGTGTATGAAGCATCCAGCATTGACCCTTGGTTCCTCTCTGAGTTGAAGAATCTGGTTGACTTCCGCGAAGAGCTCATTGGTGCAAAGACTTTGGACGAGCACCTGCTGCGTAAGGCAAAGTTCTTTGGTCTTTCGGACCGTCAGATTGCGGTTTTGCGCCCTGAGTTCGCGGGTGAAGATGGTGTTCGACGTCTACGTTGGTCGCTGGGTATCCGCCCAGTTTTCAAGACTGTGGATACCTGCGCTGCTGAGTTCGAAGCGCAGACTCCTTATCACTACTCGGCTTACGAGATGGATCCTGCTGCGGAGTCTGAGGTTGCGCCTCAGACCGAGAAGGACAAAATCATCATTCTTGGTTCCGGTCCAAACCGTATCGGCCAGGGTATTGAGTTCGATTATTCCTGCGTGCATGCTGCGCTTGAGCTGTCCCGCGTGGGCTACGAGACCGTGATGGTCAACTGTAACCCTGAGACTGTGTCTACTGACTATGACACCGCTGATCGCCTTTACTTTGAGCCTTTGACCTTCGAAGATGTGATGGAGGTCTACCATGCTGAGTCATTATCCGGCACTGTGGCTGGTGTGATTGTCCAGCTGGGTGGTCAGACTCCGCTGGGTCTTGCTGAGAAGCTTCGCGACGCCGGTGTCCCTGTGATTGGCACCAGCCCTGAAGCCATTGACTTGGCGGAGGATCGTGGCGAATTCGGTGAGGTTTTGCGTAAAGCTAATCTTCCTGCGCCAGCTTTCGGTACTGCTACTTCTTTTGAAGAAGCAAAGGAAGTAGCTGCGAAAATCGGTTACCCAGTTCTGGTGCGCCCATCCTATGTTCTGGGTGGACGCGGCATGGAGATTGTCTACGATGAGGCTTCTCTGCACGACTACATTGATCGTGCTACCGAGATTACTTCAGACCACCCCGTGCTGGTCGACCGCTTCTTGGATAACGCCATTGAAATCGACGTCGATGCGCTTTGCGACGGCGAAAACGTCTACCTTGCTGGTGTTATGGAGCACATTGAGGAGGCTGGTATCCACTCCGGTGACTCCGCGTGTGCACTGCCACCAATGACTCTGGGGCCAGAGGATATTGAGAAGGTTCGTCGATCCACTGAAGCTTTGGCTCACGGTATCGGGGTGAAGGGCCTGATGAACGTCCAGTTCGCTCTGAAGGATGACATTTTGTATGTGATCGAAGCGAACCCTCGCGCATCCCGCACGGTGCCATTCGTATCCAAGGCAACTGGGGTACACCTAGCTAAGGCTGCCTCGCGCATTATGACCGGCGCCACCATTCCTCAGCTGCAGGCAGAGGGCATGATCCCGACCGACTACGACGGTGGTTCCTTGCCTTTGGATTGCCCAATTGCAGTGAAGGAAGCTGTTCTGCCATTCAACCGCTTCCGCCGCCCAGATGGCACCATGCTTGACACTTTGCTCAGCCCCGAAATGAAGTCCACCGGTGAGGTTATGGGCTTGGCTGATAACTTCGGTGCAGCATACGCGAAGGCTGAGCAGGCTTCCTTCGGCACCTTGCCAACCGAAGGCACCGTATTCGTTTCTGTTGCAAACCGCGACAAGCGTACGTTGATCTTCCCGATCCAGCGCCTAGCGTCGATGGGCTTCCGCATGCTGGCTACCGCTGGTACTGCAGCTATGCTGCGCCGTAACGGTGTCGCTTGTGAGACTGTGTTAAAGCGCTCTGAGGTGTCGGAAGGTACTCATGAGGGCAAGCAGTCGATCGTTGATTTGATTCGTGCGGGCGAGGTTGATCTGATCCTGAATACCCCTGCAGGTTCTTCTGGTGCACGCCACGACGGTTACGAAATTCGTGCCGCTGCTGTCAGCGTGGGAGTTCCACTGGTCACCACTGTTCAGGGTGTCACTGCAGCAGTGCAGGGCATTGAGGCGCGTCGTTCCGGTGATTTGTCGGTGCGCGCACTTCAGGAACTTGAGCACGCCCCAAGCACGAGCAAGTAAAGGTGTGAACTAACGATGACTTTCCAACCAGTGTCTGCTGAATATGGTTTCGGCGAAGCGCTCAAAGCCGCAGGAGCTAAATTTGGTCGCCTATGTGTGGGCATTGATCCCCATGCTCAACTGTTAGAAAAGTGGGGTTTGGGGGCTAACGTTGATGGCCTGAAACGCTTCACTGATGCTTGCGTGGTTGCGTTTTCCGGTAACGTCGCATTGGTTAAACCTCAGGTTGCTTTTTATGAGGCTTTTGGTCACCAGGGTTTTAAGATCCTTGAGGATGCCATTGACGCTCTGCGTGCAGCGGGCACTTTGGTGGTTGCCGATGCTAAGCGGGGTGATATCGGTTCGACGATGGCAGGTTATGCCACTGCGTGGTTGGAGGATCGTTCACCTTTGTGCTCTGATGCCGTGACGGTGAGTCCGTTCCTTGGTTTTGGTTCCCTGTCACCTGCATTTGAGGTTTCTCAGTCAACTGGTCGGGGAGTATTTGTTCTGGCGGCAACGAGTAATCCTGAGGCTCGGCAGTTGCAAGATCAGGCTAATGCTGATGGGGTATCTATTTCTCAGCAAATGGTGGATGCGGCGGCTGCGCTCAATGCTGCTGCTGGACACCAAGGGCAGGCTGGAAATATTGGAGTTGTCATTGGCGCAACCTTGGCAGCACCACCGCGTTTGAATGAGCTGAATGGCCCAGTGTTGCTTCCAGGTGTGGGAGCACAAGGTGCTTCGGCTGCTGATGTTGCTCGCATTACCGAAGGCGTGGAGGATTTAAGTTTCGCCAACATTTCCCGCGCGATTTTAAGCGCAGGTCCTTCCGCGAAGGATCTGCGTGATGCAGCGCTGCGTGCAGCAGCGGAATTCTCCTAACGTTAGTTTGAATCAGTAGAAAAAGGGACGCTTGGAGTGTCCCTTTTTCTATATCCCAGGTTGGCAGTGAACGGCGAAGTTGAAGGAAATCAGGAGTAGGGAAATTAAATTGCCGTGTCATTGCGCCATCACACGATACCCGTGGCAGTATCTGATTTCTTTATTGTGTCGTCAATTCCCCACAAACAACAGCATCTTCAGTGGGGAAAAGCATCAGCGCTTGTGCGATTGATCTACGTTTGCGTTCGTTCAGCTATCGTCTACACACACCAGGAAATTAGCGTCTCATTGAATATGGCAATAGTCCCAAGGCGTTGATCCTAGGGGCGGAAAACATTGCCACAGTTGCTCGCACTCCTTATTGTCTTACCTAGCGCCGGAGTAGCGCATAAGATTGCCGTGGTTTTATAGCGTTAGGCTGAGGAAAACGTCGTTTTCATCTCATGCTCGGCTGCTCATAACCAGAGGAAAAGACAACGAATCACGAGCGAATACTGCCGAAAATCCGCAGCCTGAAGTAGTACGTAAAACTAGTGGGATCGATTAGCGAGTTCGTTTTTCTCGAAGTGCTCGTCCACGAACAAGCGCCACTAGACAGATTAGGGACTGTTTGCCCAACGCGATTGGCATTGGCACGGATATAGGATTTGGGTGCGGTTTAAAAAAGGGGGAGAGGTACGAACACCACTACTGCCAGAGTGCCAAGCAGCTGTTGGACATCTTCCTTGTCCAAGGTGACGGAAGACACCTCGGTGCGTTGAACGTGCATCAGAAGCACGCGCGGTTGATTCCGTAGCCAGCGGATGCTCGTGAGGTCGAAACCCGTGAAAAGCACGAACGATGAATGTACTTTTTGCGTTACTCCTGTCACAAGATTCATCGACGAGGACACTAAAATTGCCGCCAGCGCGCCGAAAAACAAGAAGTTTTCTAGGTATTTTTCGCTTGAATCTGAATGATAAGTAAGGAATAGCAATTTTACATTTGTGCAGGTAGAGATAGGTTTTGGGTTTGCCGAAGAGAATCTGCAGTGACCTGCGGATTTAGTTTTCAAACACGCCGTTACCTGAACTTTTATCTTTCGGTGCTACACTTGAGCACAATCTATCAAGACTTGCAGCGTTGTAATGCCTAAAGTGTGTGGTAGATTTTCGCTTGTACGGTTTGCCCCATGGGGTAGGTTGGTACAAAGTTTTTCAAGACGATATCCATTTTCATTATTGAATCGGAGGCACCCCGTGGCACTTCCACAGTTGACCGATGAACAGCGCAAGGAAGCTCTGGCTAAGGCAGCCGAGGCTCGCAAGGCACGTGCACAGCTCAAGGAAGAGCTCAAGCGTGGCGACATTTCCCTGAAGGAAGTTCTGGATAAGGCTTCCAGCGACGAGATCATTGGCAAGACCAAGGTTTCTGCACTTCTGGAGTCCCTGCCAAAGGTGGGCAAGGTTAAGGCTAAGGAGATCATGGACGAACTGGAGATCGCCCAGACTCGTCGCCTGCGCGGTCTTGGTGACCGTCAGCGCCGCGCACTGCTCGAGCGCTTCGGCTTTTCCGAGGACTAATCAGAGTGAGTGGCGATAACCCCCGCGGCCAGCTCGTAGTATTGCTTGGCCCCTCCGCCGTGGGTAAGTCCACGGTGGTTCATCGCCTGCGTGAAGAACTCCCTGAGATGTACTTCTCGGTCTCAATGACCACTCGGGCACCGCGCCCAGGGGAAGTACATGGCATTGATTATTTCTTTGTAAGCCCAGAGGAGTTCCAGCAACGAATTGATGCCGGAGAAATGCTTGAATGGGCCGACATTCACGGGGGCTTACAACGCTCCGGTACTCCGGCAGGCCCCGTCGACGAAGCACTAGCAGCTGGGCGACCAGTGCTGGTCGAAGTTGACTTAGTAGGTGCCCGTAACGTTGCTGCACTCAAGCCTGAAGCCCACACTGTGTTTCTTGCCCCACCGAGTTGGGAAGTTCTTGTAGAGCGCCTTACCGGCCGGGGAACGGAGTCTGAAGAAGTAATCCAACGTCGATTGGAAACTGCTCGGACTGAAATCGATGCACAAGATGAATTCCGCCACATCGTTGTCAACGACGATCTGGAAGAAACAGTAGTGGCGCTTCGAAACATTCTGTTGGGAACCCATAGCTTTTAAAATGTGCACACGAAGGTGTAAGTGCACCTTCTCTTGAGCATTGAGGCAGAGGTTGAATATTATGCCCCTTCTCCTTGAAGCTACGGTAAATAGAGGTGGACAGCATCCTCATGACGAAGGTTTTGTTCCCACAGTTTCTTCGCTATGCTTTCCGATAGAGAATGTCCAAGCTGTATCGGAAAAATTCGCGATTGACGGACTTTCGGCAGCTTTCAAGTACCAAACTCCGCAATCCTAAGGCAGTGGTTGGGAACAACCACAAAGTCAGACTTTAAAATTTTCAATACATAAGGTGAGTAGTGACCAACGTGAGCAACGTGATCGAGAGTAACCAGGGTGTTTATGACAAGCCGACTGGTATTACTGCCCCTCCCATTGATGAACTCCTAGGCCGTGTTTCTTCAAAGTACGCGCTCGTAATTTTCGCAGCGAAGCGTGCACGCCAAATCAACTCCTACTTCCAGCAGGAAGACGAAGGCGTGTTTGAATTCGTTGGCCCACTGGTCAACCCAGACCCACAAGAAAAGCCTTTGTCGATCGCACTTCGCGAAATCGAAAGTGGCCTCTTGGATCACGAAGAGGGATAGTCCTTTCACCAAACTACACCTCCGCCCTTTTTGGCCTCGGCCTGAAAGCGGGGGTGTTTTGCTTTACCAGCGCTACAATAGCTACAAAACAACCACCACTGACCGCGCGAAAGTGAGAATTGCCATCAACGCCCACAACCACACCCCACCATCCCACACAGCCACCACTTTAGGGTCCGGCCGCAATATCGTTGTGGGTGTTGCAGGGGGAATCGCTGCATACAAGGCCTGCCATCTTATTCGAGATTTCAAGGAGGCAGGGGACATTGTACGAGTGGTGCCCACTGAGGCAGCGTTGCAATTTGTGGGCAAAGCGACCTTTGAAGCTCTCAGTGGCAATCCTGTCTCCACAACAGTCTTTGATGCCGTAGATGAAGTCCGGCATGTGCATGTGGGGCAACAAGCAGACCTTATTGTCGTAGCACCCGCAACCGCAGACCTGATTGCACGCGTCACCCATGGCCGCGCCGATGACCTACTAGCCGCAACCATTCTGATGGCGACCTGTCCGGTTGTCTTAGCGCCAGCAATGCACACTGAAATGTGGGAAAACAAAGCCACACAGGCTAATGTTGACATTCTTCGCTCCCGCGGAATCGTGGTCCTTGAACCCGCCCACGGACGACTCACTGGCACGGATACAGGCCCTGGCCGACTGCCAGAACCAAGCCAAATTGCCACACTCGCCCGCGCTGCTATGGAAGGTGTGCTCTTCGATCGGTCCCTCGAAGGGAAGAAAATACTCATTACAGCAGGTGGTACCCGTGAAGCCCTCGACCCTGTCCGCTTCCTAGGCAATCACTCCTCCGGTCGTCAAGGCTTCGCCTTGGCTGAAATCGCAGCCCACCGCGGGGCGGAAGTAACCATCATTGCAGGAAGCATCGACAATGATCTCCACACCCCAAGCGGGGCACGAATCATTAATGTTTCCAGCGCTCGGGAAATGTACACCGAAGTGCATCGCCATGTCTCGGAATCCGACCTAGTGATCATGGCGGCCGCCGTCGCCGATTTCAGGCCCGCGCATCAAGCCGAATCAAAGATGAAAAAGGGCAGCGAAGCCCAGCAGGCGCTGGAGCGCATTGAACTGATCGAAAACCCCGACATTTTGCGTGCGATAACAACAGCCCGGGCCACGGGAGAGATCCCCAGCGACCTCGTGGTAGTGGGCTTTGCCGCAGAAACCGGTGACGAAAACACCTCAGCCTTAGAATTTGCTCGAATAAAGCTGACAAAGAAAGACGCCGATTTTCTCATGTGCAACGAAGTCGGTGAAGGGAAGGTGTTCGGCCAGCCGAAAAATTCCGGCTTCCTGCTCTCGCGCACAGGTGAAATTACGGAGATCGAAACCGCCGATAAACACGTGGTAGCTGGGCGAATTCTCGACGTCGTGACGCAAAAAATCCGCTAAAACCACTCGGGGTTGTTTTATTAGACAGCTTGGTCTATATTTAGCTGGGTGTGTGAGAACGCTTCATTTCATAACTCAGCCATGAAAAGGCACAGGCAGCACACATGCTGAATGCACACTGTTTCCAATTCTCACATCCATTACGAAGTGGATTCCGCCCCCAGTGAGCACCACTTTTCTTTGCACTAAACATATTAATGCCCATCACAACTTGGCGCGCTTTGGCTCCTAGGGCGCGTTGCTTATATTCACATTTACTATCGTTCAGGAAGAATTACGTTGACTCTCAAAGCTTCGCGCGGTTTGCGCCTCTTCACAAGCGAATCCGTTACTGAAGGGCACCCAGATAAAATCTGCGATGCCATCTCCGATGCCGTATTAGATGCAATGCTGGCCATTGATCCCCACTCGCGAGTGGCGGTTGAAACCCTCGTGACCACCGGCCAGGTTCACGTTGTGGGTGAGGTGCGCACCGAATCGTATGTTGATATTGCCACCCTCGTGCGCAAGACACTCGTCGATATCGGATTTACCTCCTCAGCTGTCGGTTTCGACGGCACCACCTGCGGTGTGAATATCGCAATTGGTGAGCAGTCTGCCGAAATTGGCGATTCTGTATCTACCTCCCAAGAAGTGCGCGAAGGGGCACAAACCGATGAAGATGACCAGGCAGGCGCAGGCGACCAAGGTCTCATGTTTGGTTATGCTTCCGACGAAACCCCTGAGTTCATGCCTCTTCCTATTTCTTTAGCCCATCGGTTATCCCGCAGGCTGACCGAAGTGCGCAAGTCCGGGATCGTGCCTTCCCTGCGTCCTGACGGTAAAACCCAAGTCACCTTGTCCTACGATGACAACGGTGCACCAGTTGCACTCGACACCGTGGTGATTTCCACTCAGCACGACCCTGATGTCACCCAGAAGTGGCTGGCAGAACAGATTAAGACTCATGTTGTTGAATGGGTGATCAACGACACCGAGTTGAACAAGATTATCGCCACCGACTCCTACCAGCTACTGGTGAACCCTTCCGGGTCCTTCATCCTTGGTGGCCCAATGGGCGATGCCGGCTTGACTGGCCGAAAAATTATTGTCGACACCTATGGCGGCATGGCTCGCCACGGTGGTGGTGCTTTCTCAGGCAAGGATCCTAGCAAGGTTGACCGCTCGGCAGCATACGCCATGCGCTGGGTAGCAAAGAATATTGTTGCCGCGGGCCTTGCCCGGCGCGCGGAGGTACAGGTTGCGTACGCGATTGGCCGTGCAAAACCAGTCGGGCTGTATGTAGAAACCTTCGGTACCGCACAACATGGCCTCAGTGATGCACAAATCCAAGAGGCGGTACTTAACGTCTTCGATTTGCGCCCAGCCGCCATTATCCGTGAGCTTGATTTGCTTCGCCCCATTTATCGCCAAACTGCAGCGTATGGGCACTTCGGGCGAGACGATCTTGATCTTCCATGGGAGCGTACTGACCGCGTCGAAAAGCTGCAGGCAGCAGTGGGGATCACCGCACCAACGGTCTAAGCCGCAACCTGTCTTCCGCGCAGGGTTAAGCACGTTTGTAGTAACGTCGAAAGCTGCTCAACACGCAACTAAACTCGCGCATAAACCGCAAATTTCTAGTATATTGCTGGTATGCCTAAAACCCGTGAACCTGCCCCATACGCGCCGGTAGCACGGGTTTTACCTCTTTTAGGGATTTCACATCTTGACCGAGTCTTCGAATACACCATCGACACTGAGCAAGATGCCCTCGCACAACCCGGTGTGCTTGTGCGCATTCGCTTCGCAGGACGCCTCATCAACGGATTGTTGCTCGAACGCAGCACGAGCGCACAACACACCGGAAAACTGCAATGGCTCGACCGCATCATCTCACCAGAAGTGGTCTACCCCGAACGCACCCGGGCGTTGGTGGAATCCCTCGCACAACGCTATGGCGGGATTACCTCTGACATCATCCGCGCAGCAATCCCGAGCAGACACGCCAAAGCTGAAGAATCTGATACCCACACCCCGTGGGAAGATCTAGGGGAGGTCACCGAACCCGACCTGAGTTACTGGTCCTCCTACCAGCACGGGGAGAGCTTTGTCGACGCCGTCTTAGGTGGCACCATCGCACGCGCAGCCTGGCAAATGACCCCCGGCGAAGCCTGGGCAGACGCGCTTTCCGCACTCGCCGTTAAAGTAGTGCTCGGCGGTAAAGGTGCACTGATTATCGTGCCGGATCAACGCGACCTCGACACGTTAGAAGAGGCTCTAAAAAAGCTCATTGGCCCGAAACAAATCACCGTTTTAAACGCCGCACTGGGAAACCAAGCACGCTACCGACGCTTCCTCTCCATCCTGCATGGACAGGCTAGGCTGGTGATCGGCACCCGCAGCGCCGCGTTCGCCCCACTGGTCAACCCGGGGCTTATGGTGATCAAAGACGACGGCGACGACAACCTCGTCGACCCGCGTGCACCGTATATTCACGCACGAGAAGTACTCACAACTCGCTCCACCTTGGAAAAATGTTCACTGATCCTTGCTGGTGTTTCGCGCAGTACTGAAACCCAATTACTGGTCGAGTCTGGTTGGGTACACGATCTCGTGGCCAGCCGTGACACTATTCGCACGCGCATGCCGCGCATCCGTGCAACAGCTGATAGTGATATCGCCCTAGAACGCGACCGATTCGCAGCCACCGGTAGACTCCCAGCCCTTGCATTTAGTGTTATCCGGGATACACTCGCCCGTGGCGAATCCGTGCTTGTTCAAGTACCACGCACAGGCTATGTGCCAACCCTCGCCTGCAAAAATTGTAAAACCTCCGCTAGATGTAGGCATTGTAACGGCCCATTAGGAATTCCCGAAGTGCGAAGCAATGGCCAGCAACCACCTGCCCACATCCTGCCAGGTCCGCACAATCAGCGCAGGGGAAATAATGAACAACTCTGGCATGCTGCAGTGCCCACCTGCCATTGGTGTGGGCGTAAAGACAACCATTTCACCTGTTCGTCTTGCGGGCATCATGCCGTACGCGCCGTCGTGTTAGGTCAAGCACGCACCGCTGAAGAATTCGGTCGTGCATTCCCCAAAACCCGCATCGTCACGTCAGGCGGCAATCGCGTGCTCGACACCATTCCCGCCGGCGCATCGCTTGTGATCGCAACCCCAGGCGCCGAGCCAAAAATCAGTCAGGGAAGTTATGGCGCGGCGGTCCTGCTCGACAGTTGGGCTCTCCTTGGGCGTCAAGATCTTCGCGCAGCCGAAGACACCTTCGCCAAATGGACTGCTGCAGCAAGCCTGGTGTGCTCACACCTTAAAGGTGGGGAAGTAGTAGTTGTCGCCGACGCTGCTCTTTCCGTAGTGCAGCATTTCATCCGCTGGGATGTAGTCGGTCGCGCTGCCCAAGAACTTGCCGAGCGACGCGACGTACGTTTCCCGCCAGCCGTGAACATGGCCGCTGTCGACGGACCAAGTAAAGCATTAGACCAGTTCATCGACATCGTTGAGCTACCTGAGCATGCAGAAATCCTCGGACCAGTCGACCTCCCACCTGGTGTGAAACTTCCCGGTGAATATGACGAGGCCACGTTTGGGCCACCCCAGCGACTGTTGATCAGAACACCGCTAGGTCCACGTGCCCAACTTGGCAAAGCACTGCGCGCTGCACACCAAGGACGTCTTGCGCGCAAAGATGCGCTTCCGTTGCGGATCCAAATCGATCCTATTCGCATCGGCTAAACCAACGTATTGTGGCAGTGCAGCTGGGGAAAGTTCTCAGCGTTAAGCTACAATAAGTTTTTTAAAAAAATACAGTCGTCACTCTTTCAAGCGCTTACGATCACGAACGCCTGACACCCCCACACGCAGTTCTTAAGACCAAGTAGGCAGGGCAAGGCTTAATCACTGTGACTTAAAACCTTGACCGCACACAGCAGTGACAACAAATATTTATGGTGTGGGCAAAACACAGTAACGCACAGCACCTCGTGAGAACAGAAGGAGTTTCATGACCATCCGCGCAATCCGACTTTTCGGTGATCCAGTACTAACCACTCGTGCACAAGAAATCACTGAATTCGATGCTGCACTAGAAACACTCGTTAACGACATGCTCGAAACCATGGATGATGCTGGGGGAGTCGGCCTCGCCGCCAACCAAATCGGAGTGCTACGACGGATCTTCGTCTACGATTGCTCCCACACTGAAGATGGCCTGCGCGGACATATCATCAACCCAGTATGGGAACCTGTGGGAGAAGACACTCAAACAGGAACCGAAGGATGCCTGTCGATTCCCGGCATTTCTGCGGAAACCGAACGTTTTGAAACTGTGCGCGTATCTGGACAAGACATGCACGGCAACCCTATTTCGATGGTGGCCTCCGGACTGATGTCTCGCTGTATCCAGCATGAAACTGACCACCTTGATGGCCGGTTGTTTATCAAGCAGCTGAGCCCACAACGCCGCAAAGAAGCAATGAAAGCGATTCGTGAATCCGACTGGTTCCAGCTGTAACCACTTCAGGAAACGAGCAACGACTTCACTAGGTATAAATCTAGCTGCATGTGTGCACGGACAGTGTTATGCACAACCTCAGCACACTAACAGGTAGTGACCAAACCTCCTCACCCATCCTCTACATGCGGCGACGTTGCTCTTTTGTACACTTAGTGGGTACACACTGCCCCTTAGACTATCTCCATTCTCCTCCTTTTACAGAAACGAGTCGTTTCCAGTATGCGCCTAATCTTCGCTGGTACTCCAGAACCCGCCGTGGTGGCTTTAGAAAAACTCCTTGCCTCTGAGCACGAGGTCATTGCCGTACTTACGCGGCCCGATGCTCCCAAAGGGCGTGGACGCACCCTGCACCCCTGCGCGGTAGCAGCATTTGCTGAAAAGCACGGCATCGAAGTTCGCAAACCCGCCACCTTAAAGCAAGGTACTGAAGACGGCGATGCCTTCCGTGCGCGTTTGCAGCAACTAGCCCCCGATTGTGTGCCTGTAGTCGCCTACGGCAACCTCATTCCACAAGACGTGCTCGACATGGTTGAACACGGCTTTGTTAATCTCCACTTCTCCCTACTGCCGAAATATCGTGGTGCTGCACCAGTCCAAGCTGCAATCGCAGCAGGCGAATCAATCACGGGCGCAACCACATTCCGGATCGATGCCGGGTTAGATACCGGTGACATCCTGGGAATGATCGAACAGCCCATTGAAGCCACCGATACCGCCGATGACCTGCTCACCCGCCTAGCCTATAGCGGTGGCGATCTATTAGTGCGCACCATCACCGGGTTGGAAGCTGGCAGCATCGAACCTCGGAAACAACAGGGAGACCCAAGCCATGCGGCAAAAATCTTGCCCGCCGATGCGCGCATCGACTGGAATCTCCCAGCCGAAATTATCGACCGCACCGTGCGTGCTGTTACCCCAGCACCAGGTGCTTGGACGATGCTCGGTGACGATCGAGTCAAGCTCGACCGCTTGACACTCAATCCCACACAGATCGAAGAGATCACCCTAAGCCCTGGTGAACTCCACATCCAGAAAAAACAAGTCCTCGTCGGCACCGGCACCACCGCCTTAGCTCTGACCCGCATTCAAGTACCCGGCAAAAAAATGATGAACGCCACCGACTGGTCGCGCGGAATCCACAACCCAGAAGGGATCACGTTCCAATGAGCCTCAACAACACAGGCGGGTTCCGATCACGCGCCCAAAGCAAAGGCGCAACCCAAAAGCCACGCCAAGAACAACAACACCACACCAGTGAACAACGCCCGCAGCGACGTCGACACGCTGTAGAGCAACACTCTGGCAGCGGACACAATCATCGCAGCAACAAAAACCAGGGTGCTGCGAAATACCAACACCAGCGCAGCAGCCGCACCCAAGGATATACACCCGGCTCCGACCTGCGCGGGCTCACCGGAGTCGACCTGCCCCGCGCACTAAGCTTCGATATTGTCTACCGCGCGAACGAAGAAGGAACATACGCCAACCTAGCGCTCCCCAAAGCGCTGCGCGTAGCTGGATTGCACGGGCGTGATGCCGCATTTGCTACCGAACTCAGCTACGGCACCCTGCGCACACAGGGCGTGCTTGACGCGGTGATTGCCGACTGCTCCTCCCGACCACTAGATAGCCTCGACCCCGGCGTGCTCAACGCCCTTCGTGTGGGCGCCTACCAGTTGCTGTATACTCGCGTCGACCAGTATGCTGCCGTCAACTCCACCGTAAACCTCGTGGTTGCGATCGGACAGGAAAAAGCGAAAGGCTTTGCCAACGCTATTCTGCGCACAATTACCCGCACCGAGCCTGCACGATGGTTCACACGCCTTGAACCCACCGGAGAGATTGCTGCCTGCGCTTTCCGCCACGCACACCCAGAGTGGATCGCACGCAGCTTCTCCCAAGTTGTGGGCTTAGGGGAACTCGAAGAAGCTCTGCGGGCGGATTCTATGCGTCCACAAGTCCACCTTGTTGCTCGGCCCGGCGAAATTTCTGCCGAAGAATTAGCGCTGATCACCGAGGGTGAGGAAGGCAAGTACTCGCCTTATGCGGTCTATCTGCCCGCCGGTGATCCAGGCAAGCTCGCGCCCGTGCAAGATGGTTTGGCTGCCGTGCAAGATGAAGGTTCGCAGCTGATCGCCCGCGCGCTTGTCGAAGCCCCCATCGAAGGCGAAGATCAAGGGCGCTGGCTTGATTTATGCGCAGGCCCTGGCGGCAAAGCGGCGCTTGTGGGCTGCTTAGCTCGTATTGATGGCGCGCATGTCGATGCCGTCGAAATCCAGCCGCATCGCGCTCAATTGATCGCGCAAACTGTTCGATCACTCCCCGTCACCGTGCACACCGTTGATGGGCGCAACCCTGGCCTTAAGCCCGGTTACGATCGCGTGCTTGTGGATGCTCCGTGCTCGGGCCTTGGTGCTTTGCGACGCCGTCCCGAAGCTCGGTGGCGCAAACAAGAATCCGACATTGCAGAGCTGAGCACGCTTCAGTACGAATTGCTTTCGTCTGCCATCTCACTGGTGCGCGACGGTGGTGTGGTAGTGTATTCCACTTGTTCACCTGATCTGCGCGAAACCCGTCAAATCGTGGACAAGGCAGTAAAAAACTTTAACCTCGAAGAACTTGATGCTGCAGCATTGACTAATGGTATGGAAAACACTGGCGAATATAAGTCTGTTCAAATGTGGCCGCACCGCCACGGTACCGATGCGATGTTCTTTGCCGTTCTGCGCAAACCAGCGGTCTAGTGTTGCGTTGAAGAAACGCGCAGGAAAAGCCTAGGCTTTAGGTGGCTTGGGGATAATGATGGGGCGTAGGACTTTACCCCCGCGTCCACCACTTTCGGTATGGATGGGGACTAGAATGAGGGCATGTCAGGAAATCCACGCAGCGTTATTATGTCCCCGTCGATCCTTGCAGCTGACTTTTCCCAATTAGGGAATCAAGTACGCGCCGTATCCAATGCCGATTGGATACATGTGGATGTCATGGACGGGCATTTTGTTCCGAACCTTTCTTTCGGCGCCGATATTACCCATGCGGTTTCTCAAGTCACGGAGTTGCCGTTGGATGTGCACCTGATGATCGAATCCCCTGAAAAATGGGTGGATCACTATGTGAAGGCGGGGGCAAGCTGCATCATTTTCCATGTGGAAGCCACTGATGATCCCGTCGCGTTAGCGCGCACTATTCGTGCTGCTGGTGTGCGTGCTGGCTTCTCATTGCGGCCGGGTACTCCCATTGAGCCATTCCTGCCAACCTTGGATGAATTCGATCTCGTGCTGGTGATGAGCGTGGAACCTGGTTTCGGGGGGCAGAGTTTCATGCCTGACCAGCTTGAGAAGGTGCGTCTACTGCGTGCAGAGATTGATGCTCGCGGATTAAATACTCTCATCGAAATTGACGGCGGAATCAGCACAGCAACCATTGCGCAGGCTGCGCAAGCCGGCTGTGATGCTTTTGTTGCTGGCTCTGCTGTCTTTGGTCAACCTGATCCTGCTGCTGCTGTCGATGAGTTGCGTGCACTTGCCACGAGCGCTCACACTGCAATTTAAGCACCTATCCTTTTATTCACCCCCGCGGAAATGGGTCTCACATCTGGTGAAATTTACGACTGTGGGCTATCGATGCCTGTTTCACGCGCAGAACCAAGACACGATTGATCGCAGCGCACACTGGTGTTCGGTGTCTTAGCTACGAGAACGCTGCTGCGGGGGTTAGAAGGAGTGACTACATCCACCGTTTTTATTCGAATAGCCTTGTGGCAGCTACCTTCAGGCATGGGGTTTTCGTACATCTAATTTTCACGCGCACACCTTGGTGTGAACAGCGCCTTTCACCCTGTGGGCGAATCTTCCTCCCACTTTTTGCCCGCAAACTATCACCACCATTGACCAACGAACACCCCTAAAGGAGCAGCAACGTGTTTACCGGAATCATCGAAGAAGTGGGAATCATCAACTCCATTACTCCCATTGGAGATGGAATTGCTGTGGGCATTGATGCCCACACCGTTGTAAGAGATGCAGAAAAAGGTGCGTCCATTGCTGTCGATGGCGTATGCCTCACCGTCACCGATTTCACTCCTGCATCGTGGACGTGCTTCATCATGCGCGAAACCTTGAACAATTCCACCTTAGGAAATCGTGTCGTGGGGGATAAGGTTAATCTTGAGCGTGCCATGCGAGCCGATACCCGCTTTGGTGGGCATGTGGTCGAAGGACACGTTGATTGCACGTCCACGATCCACAGTGTGGAAATTACCGAACAGCAAAAAGTACTTCGCTGTTCACTGGCTCCTGAGCACGCGGGACTTGTTGTACACAAAGGATCCATTGCAATCAACGGCACAAGCTTAACTGTGTCTACGGTGGGCCTCGACTTTTTTGAGGTAAGCCTCATTCCGACCACTCGCGCACTCACGAACCTTGATGCGCTTGCGGTGGGTGACGAAGTCAACCTCGAATTCAACGTGATGGGTAAATACCTTGCCCGTTTCTTTGAGGTTGCTCAGGCTCTACCGGTCTAGGATCAGCCGGGCTTTCTTGTGACTGCTTGTCCTGTTTAGCTGCGTCAAGGGGAGTTTCTTGGGAAAGTTCGCTAGAATCTTATAACGGCTTTATGCATGCTGTTTGTGCATAAGGAAGGTGCGATATGATGCCTGCGCATTGGCAAGCAGGAACGGTGGTTTCTCTTCGTCGGTGTCATGTCCCGCTTCACAGGTACGCTTGGGTTGAATAACATCGAAACGTACACCGGCCCACAAGCAATCAATGATGGATGAAGAAGTGGAAAACCAGGAACCGAAGAGTACTGAACACCGCACACCCCCGCTGTTGAGTGAGCGTGAGGTTCATCAATATGTGGCGGCTGATGCTGCTTTGACAACAACGAAACCGTGGGAGTTGGTTATCACTAGCGCCCGCATGAAGATGTATGCAATCATCGCCGCTGTGGTTACCGTTGGTTTGCACACCTTCCTTGCGTTTATCGTCGCAGTGGGCGATACTGGTGCAGCCGTCACAAGGATCGACCAGTGGGGTTATTTCCTTGTTGGCTGTCTTTTCGCCACTGTTATTTTCCTAGGCATTTACCGGCCGCGAGTACGTGTCAATGAAGACGGTGTTGATGTGCGCAACTTTGTGGGTTCGCACTTTTACCCATGGTCAGTGATTTACGGATTGAATTTCCCCCAAGGTGCCCGTATGGCTCGCCTTGAGTTGCCGGAATTTGAGTATGTTCCACTGTGGGCTGTTCAGTCGGCTGACGGTCATGCGTGCGTGCGTGCGGTTGAAAAGTTCCGTGAGCTTGAGGCTCTTTACATGCCGGAAGATTAGTCTTCACTTTCAGTGGTGCCCTTTGTGCGTTCATTGGGCACCACTGTTGTGCTGTTTTATTTAATTATCTTTGTTGCAGACACCTGCCACTGTTTTTCGCGTTGGTGTTTTTAAAGAGAAGCGCTTTAGGGGGCTGTTTTTCGTGGCTGATCCTTCAACATACCGCCCTCTTCCTGGCAGCATTCCGACTGATCCGGGTGTGTATAAGTTCCTGTCTGGCACAGGTCGCGTGATTTATGTGGGTAAGGCGAAGAATCTTCGCTCGCGACTGTTGAGCTATTTTCAAGATTTAAGCCAGTTGCATCCGCGTACGCGGCAGATGGTTACTACTGCTGATTCCGTGGAGTGGACGGTGGTGGGTACTGAGGTTGAGGCATTACAGCTGGAATACACGTGGATTAAGAAGTTTGATCCGCAGTTTAATGTGAAGTATCGGGATGATAAATCGTACCCGGTGTTAGCGGTGAGTGTAGGGGAACGGGTGCCGCGTGCGTTTTTCTATCGGGGTCCGCAGCGGAAAGGTATTCGCTATTTTGGTCCGTTTTCGCATGCGTGGGCGGTGCGTGAAACCTTGGATTTGCTTACGCGGGTTTTCCCGGTGCGTACGTGTACGAAGGGGGTTTTTCATCGTCATGAGGCGTTAGGGCGTCCGTGTTTGCTCGGTTATATCGATAAGTGTTCGGCTCCGTGCGTGGGGAAGGTTTCGGAGGCGGAGCATCGGGAAATTGTGAACTCTTTTTGCTCGTTTATGTCCGGGCAGACAGATCGGGTGACCCGGGATCTCGAGGCGGAGATGATGCAGGCTGCTGAAGAGTTGAATTTTGAGCGTGCGGCGCGTCTTCGGGATGATTTGATGGCTGTTCACAAGGTGATGGAGCAGCAGGCGATTGTGTTCAGTGATGGTACTGATGCTGATGTGATTGCTGTGGAAGCGGATTCGTTAGAGGCGTCTATTCAACTGTTTCATGTGCGCCAGGGGCGGGTGCGTGGCCAGCGTGGCTGGGTCGTGGAGCGCAGCGATGATACTGATGAACAGTTGGCTGAGATGCTGCAGTCTTTCTTGATTCAGTTCTATTCGGATGCACTGGAGCAAGAAAACTACACCTTGGAGTCGGAAAAGAAGGTGGTGCGGCGTGGTGTCGACCAGTTCTCTCTCACCGATGATGCTCCTGCGTTACGACGCCCAGCCGACGTGATCCCGAAAGAAATCTTGGTGCAGGTGCTTCCTGTCGACGTGGACCATACACGCGCGGTGCTAGAGGGTTTGCGCGGCACCCAGATTGATATTCGTGTACCGCAGCGTGGCGATAAAAAAACGCTGATGGAAACTGTGCATCGTAATGCTGTGGATGCGTTGCGTCAACACAAGCTCAAGCGGGTTGGTGATCTCACCGCGCGCTCCGCTGCTTTGCAAGAGATTCAAGATGCGTTATTTATGGATTCGGCTCCGCTGCGTATGGAGTGTACGGATATTTCGCATATTCAGGGCACAGATGTGGTGGCCTCGCTGGTCGTGTTTGAGGATGGTCTGCCGAAGAAATCTGACTACCGTCGCTATAAGATCAAAGAAGCTGCAGGCGATGGGCATTCTAATGATGTGGCTTCGATTGCGGAGATTGTTCGCCGTCGTTTTGCTAAGCATCATCGAGATAAGCGAGCGATGCCGGAATTGGAGGAGTTTGAGGATTCTGCGGTCGAGGAGAACTCTCGTTTTGCCTACCCTCCGCAGTTATTCATCGTTGACGGTGGATTGCCGCAGGTGAATGCTGCGCAGCAGGTGTTGGATGAGTATGGGATTACGGATGTCACACTCATTGGTATTGCGAAGCGATTAGAGGAAATTTGGCTGCCAGGGGAGTCTTATCCGTTGATTTTGCCACGCAATTCCCAAGCACTGTTTCTGTTTCAACATATTCGCGATGAAGCGCATCGTTTCGCTATTTCTTTCCATCGTCAGCAGCGTAGTTCAAGGATGCGTCGAAGTGAGCTTGATGAAGTCAAGGGGCTAGGTGCTGCACGTCGTAGTGAGTTGATTAAGCATTTCGGTAGTGTGAAGAAGTTGAAAGAGGCTTCTGTCGACGACATTGCTGCGGTTAAAGGTTTCGGCCCAAAGTTAGCCTCCGATGTGTTTAGTGCTCTGCATCCTGTTGATGAGGCGTCGAATACTGAAAGTTAAATGCCTTATTGCTGACCATGCGCGCACCGCGCGGACTGATTCCACAGTAGAATACAGAGAATGAACTTCGATGCACCTATTCTTGAGCCGGTAACTGAATTTCCCCCTGTAATTATTACGGGGATGTCGGGTGCTGGATTGTCCTCCGCAGCGCGTGTTTTGGAAGATATGGGCTGGTATGTCACCCAGAATCTGCCGCCTCAATTGGTTGTTTCACTGATCGAGTTCTGTAGCCAAGATAGTTCTCCGGTGAACAAAGTGGCGTTGGTGTCCGATGTGCGTTCCCTTGATTTTTCGTGCAGTTTGGATTCAGTGATCGCTGCGTTGAGTGAAAAGGGTTTGAAACCTTTAGTGCTCTTTATGGATGCTCGCGATGACGTATTGATCAAGCGCTTCGATAATCTGCGTCGCACTCATCCCCTCCAGGGTTCAGGAACTCTGTTGGTGGGCATTGAGCGTGAACGCGAACTTATTGCGAGTTTGAAAGAATCCGCTGATGTTGTCATTGATACGTCTGATTTGTCGATTCACGATTTGCGTCGTGCCATTGAGCCTAACTTCTCGAATTTGGCGGCAAAACAGCAGCATGTGACGGTGCAGTCCTTCGGCTTTAAGCACGGTACGCCACGCGATACTGACATCATGGTGGATGTTCGATTTTTGCCTAACCCGTTTTGGGTGCCAGAATTGCGGCCTTTCCGCGGCGTCGATAAGCCGGTGTCGGATTATGTGCTGAGCCAGCCGTCCGCGCAGGAGTTTCTCGATAATTTCTTCCGCATGTTGATGGATATGAAAGATGGTTTCAAGCACGAAGGGAAACGTTTTATCACTGTGTCCATCGGCTGCACCGGCGGGCATCACCGTTCGGTGGCGATCGCTGAAGAAATCGCTCGTCGTCTGTCCACTATTGAGGAGCTCGATGTGACAGTGAGCCACCGCGATATTTCTCGAAATTAGCAGTTTAGCTTTAATTTCTTCCAGCCCGTTGTCTACCTACTACTTCGAGAAATCATGAACACATCCACCTTTAATCATGCGAGTTCCTCGCACCATTCCCCGCGCCCTGAGGGGCTTTGCGTTGCTAGTTTTGGCGGCGGACACGGCTTGTTTCAAACATTGCGTGCTGTACGCCTCCTTGATCCCGCCTCGATTACAGCAATTGTGACTGTTGCTGACGATGGGGGTTCGTCGGGACGCATTCGGCGTGAATTAGGGCAGATCCCACCTGGTGATTTGCGCATGGCGCTGGCAGCACTTGCACCTCAGGATGAGGAGGGGAAAATCTGGGAAGAAGTGCTGCAGCACCGTTATGGTGGCTATGGTGCTCTTGCCGGTCATGCCGTGGGCAATTTGCTGATAGCAGGGCTTTACGATGTTTTGCAGTCGGAGGTTCAAGCTCTTGATGCGGTCGCACGCATGATTCGTGCACAGGGCCGTGTGTTGCCTTTGTGCGAGCAACCTTTAGATATTGAGGCAGATGTGGCGGGGCTGGGCGCTGACCCGCGTATTATGCGTCAAGTACGCGGTCAGGTCGCCGTGGCGACGACGGTGGGGCAGGTGCGACGTGTTCGATTGATCCCAGAGAGCCCGCAGCCGTGCGGGGAGGCTATTGAGGCGTTGCAGAAGGCAGATTTGGTGACATTGGGCCCAGGTTCGTGGTTTTCGTCGGTGTTGCCGCATCTTCTCGTTCCTGGCATTGTGGATACGTTGAATTCGATTTCGGCGATGCGCGTTGTGGTGTTGAATTTGGATGCTGAGCCAGGGGAAACTGCTGGTTTTACTGCTGAACGGCACTTGCATATTTTGACCCAGCATGCCTCGGATTTCCGCGCTGATGCCGTGCTTGTCGACGCCCTCGCCTTGCCATCAGAAGCGGATCGGGTGCATCTTGAACGGGCTGCGGCTAACCTTGGGGCACGCATCAGCTTCCATGATCTACGCGAGGCTGATTCTGCGGGAGTGTATACCTCCCGCCATGACCCAGACAAGCTTGCCGCGGCGTTGAAGAAAGTGTATTACGGCAACTAAAGCACTCTGGCTGTAAAAATTGTAAAAGTTTTGTTCGCGGCGTGTCGTTGTACAATGGGGACTCTCAAGCCTTCGGCCTGAATTAGCTCATTGTGATCAAGGCTTGTGCCTTGAAGAATCACGTTGGGTTTTCTGTGTTGTGTCAGGGTTTTCGTGAGCAACTTTTCTCCTACCCCCAAAGGAAGTTTCTCCAATCCCATATTTCTCTTTGTCACCAGCAGTGTGGTTTTTGAAGAGATTATGTTTGCGTTGTACTGGCACTTAGGGTGCCGATAAATAAAAGCTGGGGGTATGTTTTGTCCAAGATGATTGCGAGTAAAGGATGAGTGGGCGACTAGTGAGTAGCTTGACCAGTCAGGTAAAGGAAGAACTCTGTACGGTTAATGTCACCCGACAGAGTGCTCGCGTTGCTGAAGTTGCAGCAATGATCCGATTTGCTGGCGAGTTAAACATAGTGGCCCACAATCTTGTGATCGAGGTTGAGCTCGATGAAAAAGCTGTGGCGTTGCGTTTAAAAAATGCCATCGAAGAGCTTTTCGGTAATGACGTGAACTTGTTGGAGTTAGGTGCTTCGTCGAGTCGGCGGGCTTCTAAACATTTGTTGCGTATCACTGACGACGCTGAAAAACTCATTCGTCGCATCGGTCTTGTGACCCGCTCTGGCCATCAAGTATTAGGTTTGCCACCCCATGTAATTTCTGGGGTTGTTGCTGATGCCGAAGCAGCTTGGCGTGGTGCTTTTTTGGCTGCTGGGCATTTGGGCGATCCTGGCCGCTCCAGTGGTTTGGAGGTTGTTTGCCCTGGCCAGGAGTCTTCACTTGCGCTGGTAGGCTGTGCTCGTCGCATTGGAATTGTGGCAAAGACGAAAGAAACTCGTGGCGTGGAGAAGGTCGCGATTCGTGATGGTGATGCCGTAGGCGCATTGCTGACCCGTTTAGGAGCACACGCTACGCGCTTGCAGTGGGATCACAAGCGTCAAACACACAAGGCGCGACCGACCGGCAACCGTTTAGCTAATTTCGATGACGCGAATTTGCGCCGTTCGGCCCGCGCAGCGGTCGCTGCGGCTGCCCGTGTGGAGCGTGCTATGGAGATTTTGGGCGATGACGTTCCTGATCATCTGGCTGAAGCCGGACAGCTTCGCGTGTTGCACCGCCAAGCATCCTTAGAAGAACTTGGGCGATTGGCTGATCCGCAGATGACGAAAGATGCCGTCGCCGGCCGTATTCGCAGGTTGTTGTCGATGGCGGATAAGCGTGCCGAAGAAATCGGCATTCCTGACACCCAGGTTGCTGTGACCGATGACTTGCTCGAAGAAATCTAATTGCTTGCAAACCACGAATTAGGTCACTGACAAGCTACTTCTTGGTACCGGTTCATTCACGCTGCGTCTCGGCTGTCTTTCACCACGGTGAACTCTTGGGCAGTAGGGGTGTAGCGTGTTGCTTTCCTTTGGTCTCATGCACCCGCACCTGTGTCAACTTGTGAAATCTCAAGAATTGGTGTGCACTATTTTCACTCTTTTTGATCAGCGACGGTGATGCGTGCTTTCTGTGGCTTTGTTTTTGAACGAGGTAGCGATGTGGTTTCGGGCGTGGGCTTCAAGCAATACTGCTCTAAAAATGTGGTTTTTATTTTGTATGTGTTGACCTATTGATCTTTTTTCAGGTATTTATCCCATGCATTCACAACTTTTGCGTGGTCCAAACAGAAATAAACACACCTTGTGACTAGCTTCACATTCAGATGAAAATGTGGAGACTTTCGGGCATGAACCAATGGCTGTGCTGTGGATTCGCAATACCCCCACAGGGGTGAGGTGGTGGCGTCTACCTGCGGAGAAACGGACATAAAAGCAGGAAAAGCAACAAGAAAATTCTTGGCCCACCCCTCAAACGGGCAAGCGCAAAAAAGGGAATCTGGGCCTAAAACTGCTGTGCTACATGCGCAAATTAAGAATCGAAGCTAAACTATGGAGTCGAAGGGCATCACGTTCCACGAGAGTGCTGATGAGTTTCAATCGGAACTAAATACACACGATCCTAAGTTCTTTCGGTCGAACTCTGTGGGCGAGCCCCGCCAAGAAGCACTTCTACTTTTGAGGAGACACAACTGTGACTATTCGCGTAGGCATCAACGGCTTTGGTCGTATCGGTCGTAACTTCTTCCGCGCTATCGAAGAGCGCGGCGCTGATATTGAGATCGTTGCAGTCAATGACCTGACCGACAACAAGACCTTGGCTCACCTACTTAAGTACGATTCCATCCTCGGACGTCTTGGCAAGGAAGTAGAGTTCGACGACGAGTCCATCACCGTTGGCGGCCACAAGATGGTTGTCACCGCTGAGCGCGATCCAAAGAACCTCAAGTGGGGCGAGTTGGGCGTTGATATCGTCATCGAGTCCACCGGTTTCTTCACCGACGCTACCGCCGCAGCTGCCCACATCGAGGCTGGCGCAAAGAAGGTCATCATTTCCGCACCTGCGAAAAATGAGGATGCAACCTTCGTTGTCGGCGTCAACCACACCGATTACGATCCAGCCAAGCACCACATCATTTCCAACGCTTCCTGCACCACCAACTGCCTGGCACCAATGGCCAAGGCCCTCAACGATGCGCTCGGTATCGAGCGTGGCCTGATGACCACCATTCACGCATACACCGGTGACCAGCGCCTGCACGATGCGCCTCACCGCGACCTGCGTCGTGCTCGCGCTGCAGCCGTGAACATGGTTCCTACTTCTACCGGCGCAGCTAAGGCAGTCTCTTTGGTTCTTCCTGAGCTGAAGGGCAAGCTGGATGGTTACGCTATGCGTGTTCCAACCATCACCGGTTCTGCAACCGACCTGACCTTCACCGCTTCTCGTGAGACCACTGTTGAAGAGGTTAATGAGATTGTCAAGAAGGCAGCCGAGGGAGCTCTCAAGGGTGTTCTGGCTTACACTGAGGACCCAATCGTTTCCACTGACATCGTGACCGATCCTCACGCCTCCATCTTCGATGCTGGCCTGACCAAGGTCATGGGCGACCAGGTGAAGGTTGTTTCGTGGTACGACAACGAGTGGGGTTACTCCAACCAGCTCGTCACCATCACCGAGTACGTTGGCGAGCGCCTCTAATACATACTGCTGTTCCAACTGCGTAGTGGTGTGAATCCCTTGTTCAATGGGTCCACGCCACGCGCACAAGGAATACGTCTCATTCACGCTTAATATTTCTTCTTTGCTCATCTGCCGGATGCTCTCAGTACGTTCGGGGAGACCTTCTTCAGGGCGTGAGTTTGATGTAAGTGTGAAAATGGGGGAGTCCCGGTGCATAACTTCACGTGTGCGCCGGGACTTTTGCATACACTGATCTTCAAGGGATCATGATTGCCCGCATTCCCGCCATCGCCTGCGAAAAATGGGGGGGGTGCTGTGCGCGAGATTGATCACAGTACAATTTCATAGCGAAGACCTATTTGTTTTCCGATGTAAGGTAGCAGCTAGGTGTTCGTTGGTAACAAATTTTATTCTTCACCGTTTTTTCCTCTTATTCGGAAAGGTTGGAAATTTTCTATGTCTGTTAAGACTTTGCATGATCTCATCACTGAAGGCGTTGAGGGCCGTCACGTTCTCGTTCGTTCCGATTTCAATGTTCCTTTGAACGATGATCGCGAGATCACCGATGCTGGTCGTATCACCGCATCTCTTCCAACCATCCAAGCGCTTGTCGACGCCGGCGCCCGCGTGATCCTTATGGCGCACCTCGGTCGCCCAAAGGGCGAGGTCAATGAAAAGTTCTCCCTTGCACCAGTTGCTGAAGCTTTGTCTGAAGCATTGGGTCAGTACGTTGCACTCACAGGTGATGTGGTTGGTGAAGACGCACACGAGCGTGCAAACGGCTTGAATGATGGCGATGTTTTGCTTTTGGAAAACGTGCGTTTCGATCCGCGCGAAACCTCCAAAGACGCTGCCGAGCGTGGCGAATTCGCTGACCAGCTGGTGGCACTTGCAGCAGAGAACGGCGCATTTGTTTCTGATGGTTTCGGTGTTGTTCACCGCGCTCAGGCATCTGTATACGATGTGGCGCAGCGCCTACCTCATTACGCTGGTGGTTTGGTGCAGAAGGAAATCGACGTTTTGAAGAAGATCGTCGAAACTCCTGAGCGTCCATATGTAGTTGTTCTTGGCGGTGCGAAGGTTTCCGATAAGCTCGGTGTTATTGAGGCGCTGGCTCAAAAGGCTGACAAGATCATCATCGGTGGTGGCATGTGCTACACCTTCCTTGCTGCTCAGGGTATTGATGTGCAAGCTTCTTTGCTCCAGGAAGAGCAGATTGACAAGTGCAAGGAGCTTCTGGCAACTTTCGGTGACAAGCTCGTGCTGCCAGTGGATCTGATTGCTGCAGATGGTTTTGCTGCTGATGCAGAAAACAAGGTTGTTTCCCTTGATGCTATTCCTGCTGGCTGGATGTCTTTGGATGTGGGTCCTGAAACCGTCAAGCTGTACGCCGATGTGTTGAGCACCGCGAAGACCGTATTCTGGAACGGCCCCATGGGTGTGTTTGAGTTCGAGGCGTTCTCCGCTGGTACTCGCGGTGTAGCTGAGGCCATCATTGCCGCCACCGCTAAGGGTGCGTTCTCTGTTGTCGGCGGTGGCGATTCCGCCGCCGCAGTTCGCCTTCTGGGCTTGGATGAAGAAGGTTTCAGCCACATTTCCACTGGTGGTGGCGCTTCTCTTGAGTTCCTTGAGGGCAAGGAACTTCCTGGCGTCACTGTTTTAGAAAGCTAAGCTTGAGCTCATCATTGCAGTAAACAATGATCTAATACGAGATCGCTGCGCACAAAAAGCATATGTGTGTGAAAGCTGACGGTCTTTCCCACACATGCTCCCGCACCTGTACGTAAGCTTTAGTCCAATTCCGCAAAGTCACCGTGTTGTACGACCACCCCACCATGCTGGGGCGCTTGCGACGGCGTCGATAAGCACTATGCACACTTACAGGCAGGCGGATTACACACTTTGTTTCACAATTTCACACTGAATTTTCGACGTGAACTCCGAAAGGACTCAGTAACTATGGCTCGTAAGCCTTTGATTGCCGGTAACTGGAAAATGAACCTCAACCACCTTGAGGCAACGGTTTGCGTGCAAAAGCTCGCATTCGCTTTGCCGAAGGAATACTACGAGAAGGTTGACGTCGCAGTCACCGTGCCCTTCACCGATATTCGTTCAGTGCAAACCCTCATCGAAGGGGATAAGCTCAAGATCACGTACGGTGCTCAGGATGTTTCCCGCCATGAATCTGGTGCATACACCGGTGAAATTGCCGCATCTATGCTGGCTAAGCTTGGCTGCACCTGGGTTGTTGTTGGACACTCGGAACGCCGCGAATACCACGGTGAAACGTCTTTGCTTGTGTCGCAAAAAGCTAAGGCTGCTTTGTCTCACGGCATGAGCCCAATTGTCTGTGTTGGTGAGCCTCTTGAAATCCGTGAGGCAGGAACTCACGTGGACTACGTTGTGGAGCAAACCCGCGAGTCCTTGGCTGGATTGGATTCCGAGGAACTCGCACGCACCGTGATTGCGTATGAACCTGTGTGGGCTATTGGTACCGGCAAGGTTGCTTCTGCTGCTGATGCGCAAGAAGTGTGCGCTGCAATTCGCGGTTTGCTGGTTGAACTGGCTGGCGCTGAGGTTGCTGAGTCGATGCGCATTCTCTACGGTGGATCCGTCAAGGAAGAAACCGTAGCTGAGATTGTTGGCCAGCCTGATGTTGATGGTGGCCTCGTGGGTGGCGCATCTTTAGATGGTGAAGCTTTTGCTCGCC
Organism: Corynebacterium felinum; assembly: GCF_030408755.1. Lineage (NCBI taxonomy): Bacteria > Bacillati > Actinomycetota > Actinomycetes > Mycobacteriales > Corynebacteriaceae > Corynebacterium > Corynebacterium felinum. The sequence goes on along the minus strand of NZ_CP047209.1, from coordinate 1,615,691 downwards.
TCGCTGCTCAAGCTGCAGGTGGCCTGAACTAAAACCATCGCCTGCCCGCTTTCTTTGTCGCTGTTTTAGTCCAGCGACAAAGAAAGTGCAGAACAAACGTCCATAGTTGAGGTGTGTGCCGTTACCGGTATGAGGGCGCAAGCTTAGCCAGTGACTGGTGTGGTCACGTTGGGTGCATACCTCAACTTTGGTGTTTTTTCTTCCATATATTTTCACAAGATATAGGTGGACTTGTCGAGGTAGTGTGTGCCCTTGTGAAAGCTGGGGGCAATAAGAGCCGACCTGTATCTGCATAAGCCAAAGTGAAGGTTTTGTGAGTTGATGACAACCACTATTTCTGTCAAAGAAGACATCCGTTATTTAGGTCGACTGCTGGGTAATGTTATTGCTGAGCAGGAAGGCGAAGAGGTCTACCTCCAAGTTGAAGCTGCCCGTCAGGCTGCGTTTCGTGTGGCCCAAGGCAAAGCTGATATGGATGAGCTTGTCGGCATGTTTCGTGGTGGGAGTGCGGAATCGTTTATTCCTATCGCCCGCGGTTTTTACCATTTTGCGCTTCTTGCCAATGTGGTCGAGGATCTGCACGATAATGCCAGCCATGTGGCCCATTTGGAAGCAGGTCTACCAGCGCCAGATTCTACTTTGGATGCGACTTGGCGCAAGCTAAAAGAGTCGGAAGTCAGTGGCGCAGCCATCGCGTCGATGTTGGAGCATGCGGAAGTTGCACCGGTTCTGACCGCACACCCGACTGAAACTCGTCGTCGTACCGTATTCGATGCTCAGGAGTATATTTCCGACCAGCTGAAGAAACGTCACGCTATTGTGTCGGTGCCTCACAATGCACTCACGGATTCTCGTCTGGCTGAGGTAGAAGCCAATATTAAACGCTGTATGACTTCTTTGTGGCAAACCGCTCTGATTCGGGTGGCTAGGCCACGCATCGAGGACGAAATTGAAGTGGGTTTGCGCTATTATGCGCTGTCGTTGTTGCAGGCAATTCCTGAGCTTAACCGTGAGGTAGGCAAGCAGTTACGGCAGCATTATGGGGTGTCTGGTGTTGGCACGGCGGTGATCAAACCTGGTTCGTGGATTGGTGGGGATCACGATGGTAATCCTTATGTCACAGCCGCAACCTTGCGATATGCCACTACTCGTGCGTCGGAAACTGTTTTGAAGTTTTACGTCCGGCAGTTGCATCAACTTGAGCATGAGTTGAGTTTGTCTGATCGCTTATCCTCGGTCAGCGATGAGTTGATGGAGCTTGCGAAGCTGGGCTTGAATGATATTCCAAGCCGTGTAGATGAGCCGTATCGGCGCGCTGTGCACGGTATTCGCGGTCGAATGATGTCGACTTTGGCACATTTAATTGGTGAAGATGCTGTTGAGGGTACGTGGTTTAGGGCTCATCAACCCTACGAGAAGCCTGAACAGGTGCTCGACGATCTACGCATTATTGAGCGTTCGCTGCGTGCCAGCAGTGATGATGTGATTGCCGATCATCGCCTTGCTGATATTTCCACTGCCGTTTCTACTTTTGGCTTCCATTTGTACTCGATGGATTTGCGTCAAAACTCTGAGAGTTACGAAGACATTCTCACTGAGGTGTTTGCTCGCGCCCAGGTTGCTGAGAATTATCGGGGCTTGAGTGAGGATGAGAAAGTGGAGTTGCTGTTGAGGGAGCTTTCTTCGCCACGGCCGTTGTTGGGACCTGACGGGGGTGAGTTTAGTGAGGCAACGCAGCGGGAATTGGATTTGTTGGCGGAGGCAAAGCGTTCTATTTCCGCGTTTGGTCCGCGGATGATTCCGCATTCTATTATTTCGATGGCGCAGTCGGTTTCGGACATTTTTGAGGCCATGGTGCTGTTGAAGGAGTGTGGCGTTATTCGTGCGCAGGCTGATGCTCCGACGGGCACGATGGATATCATTCCGTTGTTTGAGACTATTGAGGATTTGCAGGCTGGGGCGACCATCCTTGAGCAGTTGTGGAGTATTCCGCTGTACCGGAATTATGTGCGGCAGCGGGGTGATATCCAAGAAGTGATGTTGGGCTATTCTGATTCCAACAAAGATGGTGGCTATTTTGCTGCAAACTGGGCGCTTTACGACGCCGAATCCGCGCTCGTTCGTCTCTCCCGCGCACACGGGATTACGTTGCGCTTGTTCCATGGGCGTGGTGGCACGGTTGGCCGTGGCGGTGGCCCTTCCTATGAGGCTTTATTGGCGCAGCCGCGGGGTGCGGTCCATGGTGCGGTGCGTATTACTGAGCAGGGTGAGATTATTTCTGCGAAGTATGGATCGGTAGAAACTGCCCGCAGGAATTTGGAAGCGTTGGTCTCTGCCACGATTGAAGCAACCTTGTTGCGGACGTATGTTCCCGATGATTCCCGTGAAGAAGCCTATGAGATTATGCGGGAGATTTCGCAGTTAAGCCAGCGGAAGTACTCGGCGCTTGCGCATGAGGACCCAGGTTTTATCGAGTATTTCACTTCCTCAACCCCGCTGTCTGAAATCGGGTCATTGAATATCGGTTCGCGACCTTCGGCGCGGAAGCAAACCAAGGCGATTTCGGATCTGCGTGCAATCCCGTGGGTTTTGAGCTGGGCTCAGTCGCGTGTGATGTTGCCTGGCTGGTTCGGTGTGGGTACCGCTGTAAAGGAGTGGATTGGCGAGGGCGAAGATGCGCAGCAGCGCCTGGCTACTTTGCAGCAGCAGTATCAAAAGTGGCCGTTCTTCCGTTCTGTGCTGCAGAACATGGCTCAGGTGATGAGCAAGGTGGAGTTGACCTTGGCACGACTGTACGCCGATTTAGTGGAAGATCAACAGGCTGCTCAACGCATATACTCGACGATTGTTGAGGAGTTCGAGTTGACTACCAAGATGTTCTTAGCGGTTACGGGTTCGCAGGAGTTGCTGGATGAGAATCCGCAGATGGCTCGTTCGGTACGTCGGCGCTACCCCTATTTGCTGCCGCTGAACGTGATTCAGATTGAGTTGCTTCGCAGGTACCGCGATCAGGAAGATGATCCGAATGTGGGTTACGGTATCCGCTTGACGATGAATGGTCTCGCTACTGCTTTGCGCAACTCTGGCTAATGGCGGTGTGCTCACGTGTAGTTGTGACGAAGGTTTTCTTCACTTTTGAATATGCATTCGCGGGCACATACTCAATCAGCAAAGGTGAAGAGTCTGTCGGTAGCTCATCGTCACAGGAGATACTGACAGGCTAATTTTTGCCTTTCTGGGCGTTACTATGGAAAAGCATTGTGTTGTTATTGGTGGTGGTTGGGTGTGGGGGAGAGCGCAGCCGATTACCAATAGAACCTGAGTGGTGGTGTATTATTGACGAGATGTAACTGGCATGCCCGCAATGTGCTTTTTTGAAAGCAAGAAGTTCCTCGGCTGTTTTGCGGGTTGGTACGAGTGTTTAGAATGAAGGTTTAAGTAGATGGTTCTCGCCCTCCAGATCGTTCTGGTTATTTCCAGTATTCTGATGACCCTATTCGTGCTCTTGCACCGTGGTAAGGGCGGCGGATTGTCAAGCCTTTTTGGTGGCGGTGTCCAGTCGAATCTTTCCGGCTCCACCGTGGTTGAGAAAAACCTTGACCGTTTCACCATTTTCACCGGTTTGGTATGGATCGTGTGCATTATCGCACTGAACATGGTGCAGGCCTACGCAGTCTAGTTTTCCCAAATGTACGTTCCCCTGAATGTGTCACAGTACATGTTCAGGGGTTTTTCGTGAGTAGAAGATTTTATTTTTCCGGAGAATACTGTGTAAACTCGTGGTGTTGTTTACAGGTCTACATTCCCGCAGTGCACGGCATTGTGGGCGTTTTCCGTTACGTGGAGACGAACCGTGCTTGGGGAGCATGTGCGCATGAAAGCTCAACGGCAGCGCAATTGGTGAGTGAAACACTGCTCAATGTCACCTCAATGCATGAAGGCTCGGGTGCACGTGTAAGAAAACAAGGGTTGTCTTGGCTAGTATTTCATGCAGCTTAAGATAAACACAGTTAAAATGAGAGCGTTATGGTTTTTCCTTTAGCTGATTCCCTAACAATTTTGATAAAGCCCCTATTATTTTTGAGAGGAAGTTCATGAGGCGAATTGCTGCCACCGCACTTACTGCACTGTGCGTTGCGGGCTCAGCAATCCAGCCAGCGCTGGCGCAAGGCGAATACGACGACCCTATTAACTACTCGGTTGTCTATGATGGCACACACTGCGTGTTCTCGGTGAAAAAAGAAGAGGATCACGGCGATGAATTTGCCTTGTTGATCCGCAGCACCGTATCACCCACGCTCGATCACTTTTTTGCCACCACAGGTGTTTCCCAACAAGCTCTCAAACGTTACGGCGAACTTGGTGGGGGAGACATCACTTCTGCTGTCCCGAGTCCTGACAAAGGTTTTGCGCACGACCACTCGTCCCTCACTCCTGTAAACCCAGATTATTTGGCAGCACTGGATCGGGTGGAAACAGAACTGAGCAACGTGGGCTTTGGTAGCGCCGATGTGTCGTGGTTCCGTTGGCACCTGACTGTGTTGGTGCGTGCACGTTACGCAGACCAAGATTTCGTGAACTCCATCCGTCGTTCCTGGCGCATCCCAGTGCAAGAACTTCCCGATGTCACCGACCATGACTTTGAAGAATGGATGCGCCAAATCGCCGAAACACCGGGCATTTACCCTTCAAGCGAAGCAAAAAAATCTGACCAAGTTGCACTCGCAATTCAAGCCACAACAATTATGTGGCGGCTTGAGCAGTACCATGAGCAGATTCTCGCCGGTATCCCTGAAGAAAAACAAACCCTTGTCGCACCCTTGTTGCGTACATTCCGGAAGATTCACGCGGCAGTGGTACGGAAACAAACTTTTGCACTACGCCAGTGCGGCAAAGCAGAAGAGTTTGATAAATATGATGCCACTGCGGTGGAGCCTACTAATCAACCGACTGAACAGCCCCGAATTTCAGCTACCGTACGCCCCAGCGAGGTCCTGACGTCACCCACTGGGCCGGTGAAAAAACGGATGCTCATCGTGAGCGCTATCGCGCTGTTTTTCATCATCCTTCTCGGACTGTATCTCCTGCGCATTGTGAAAAACACAGCACCTCTAGAGCGCTAAAGTCCCAACAAAAACACCCCATACTTTACTCCCTGTTTCTCGGAGGGGAAGCAAGTATGGGGCGTCGATACGCGTTACAGCAAGCCAGCAGCACTCTGCGCGAGATACAAACGTGTCTGCTCGCTCCCCTGAGCACCAGCAGCAGGCCACTCAGACGCGGAAGACCCCCGCACCACATGCGCGGCAGCTTCAGCTTTTTCCTCGCCGGCAACTAACAGCCACACCTTAGTCGAGCGTGCGATAGCCGGCAACGTGAGTGTTACCCTTTCGCTCGGGGGTTTCGGCGAATCGTAGATGGGAAGCACCAGCTTCGTTTCCTCTGCGACCGCTTGGGTGTGGGGGAACAAGGAATTAATATGCCCCTCACCACCCATTCCTAGCACGTGCAAATCAAAACCCTGCGGAGCGAAATCCTTCAGCACAGCCTCATAAGCCTCAGCAGCATCAGCCATATCCACACCACCGAGCCCGTAACCGTGAATATTCGCCTCCGGAATGTCCACATGTTCTAACAACGCGGTGCGGGCTTGTCCCTCGTTAGAATCGGGATGTGTGACATCGATATTGCGTTCATCACCAAAGAACACATGCACAAGTTCCCAGTTGATATCGGCATCTTTCAGCTCACGCAGCATCCCAATACCTGCGCCACCGCCGGTGAGTACCACGCGGGCGAGACCATCGCCATGCTTGCCCCCATTCTTGCTCACATCACGCACAACCTTGGCAAAATCACCGGCTGCCTGTTTGCATACCTCGTCGAGAGAATCAAGCTTCAGAACTTCAAGCATGGTGTTTTAGTCAAACTCCTTAAAAAGAGGAAAAAGAAATTCACGGACAATGCGATAACCATTCGCATAGTAAAAAACTTGTGAGAATAGCTATCAAGAAAAGGCATAAGCCTTGGCCTTAGGAACAAAGTTTATCCCACAAAGCCAAGGCTATGAAAGAGCACATGGGCGAAAGTTTTTCACTACACCACAGGGTAGTACACGCGTGTTAACCCATGAAGGGCGCGCTCGTAAGCGGAATCTGGGTCGAGATGACGCAGTTCCTCAGCCAAACAATCAGCTTCTGTACGCAGATTCACCGCAACTTTCGCAGTCGCGCGACCTGGCATGGTCACTGCAATAGTCTCATTATGATCGCACGCTTCCAACACAATCGTTCCCGAGGGGCGGATCAACTCGGCACGCATCACAGGAACCACATTGCGACGCTTCGAACAACCACAATGCTGCTGTGATTCTGGGGTGATCATTCGCGTGACAGTCACGCCCAAGCGATCAACCAGCCAACCAGCAGCCAGATCCACCGATGGGGAAGAAGCCGGGCCATAAACCTTAGCTTCCACCACCATCTCGTGCGGTGGCTGGTCCAAAGCGGACGCTAACACACCACGCCAAGGGGTCAGTCGCGCCCACGAAATGTCGGAATCGCCGGGGGCGTAGGCATTACGGCGGTTGTACAAAGCATCCACCAACGGATCAAACTCTGCATCTGTGATGCGGCGCTGTGCAATTTTACCCAGCTGATCCTCCGAAGGATGAACAGGGGCAGTAAAGGGCCACCACACCACAATGGGGGTATCAGGAAGAAGAAGGGGAGTGACCACATGAACGAGATGATGAACAACTTCACCGTTCAGACGGATCACAATCAACTCAGCGGCACCCGCATCGCCACCTATGCGCACCTCAGCATCCAAGCGGTGCTCAGCATGAGCATCACCGGTGACAAGAACAATCACACGAGATGGGTGCTCGCGTGAAGCATCCTTAGCCGCATCAATCACAGCGCTGAGATCATCGGTGGCCTTAGCAACCACAATGAGGGTCAGTACACGCGAGGTGGTGGATTGCACTCCGTTGTCGCGAATACGCACCAAGGTTTTGGCAATTTCCCTCGTATCAGAGTTTGGTAGTTCGAAAATCATTCTTCTTTTACTCCTTAAGGGCGTCGCCATGCACGATTGTGGCGTGCGAGCATCCGGTCAGCCGATTCCGGACCCCACGTACCAGCTGGATACTCTTCAGGTTGGCCACGCTGCGCCCAATACTCCAAGATGGGGTCGAGGATCTTCCACGACAATTCCACCTCTTCATTTGTTGGGAACAGGGACGCTTCATCCAACAACGCATCCAAAATCAAACGCTCGTAGGCTTCTGGGGACTCCTCAGTGAAAGCCTCCGAATAGGAGAAGTCCATGTTCACATCACGAACTTCCATGCCAGAACCTGGCACCTTGGAACCGAAGCGCATCAGCATACCCTCATCAGGCTGCACACGAATAACCACCACGTTTTGGCCCTGCGCATGGCGCGAACCCTCGCTGAAAGGCTGGTGAGGTGCATCTTTAAATACCAAAGCGATTTCGGTCACGCGACGGCCCAAACGCTTACCGGTACGCAGATAAAACGGCACACCAGCCCAGCGACGCGAATTGATCTGCAGTGTGCAAGCAGCATAGGTTTCGGTGGTTGAATTCGGATCGAAGCCCTCTTCTTCCCGCAAACCCTGAACATATTCGCTGCCCTGCCAACCCGATGCATACTGACCACGAGCGGTCGTTTTAGCAAAAGGCTCCACAGGAGACGTAGCTCGAAGCACCTTGATTTTCTCGGCCTGGAGTTGCTCAGGGGTGAAGTCGATAGGTTCTTCCATCGCCACCAAAGCCAGCAACTGAATAAGGTGGTTCTGAATGACGTCACGCGCGGCGCCAATTCCGTCATAGTAGCCGGCGCGTCCACCCAAGCCGATATCCTCAGCCATGGTGATTTGCACATGATCGATGTAGTGGGAATTCCACAATGGGTCGAACAGTTGGTTGGCGAAACGCAGCGCCATGATGTTCTGTACGGTTTCTTTACCCAAGTAGTGGTCGATGCGGAACACTGACTTTTCAGGGAAAACAGAGTTAATCAACCTGTTCAGTTCCCGTGCGGTCTGTTGATCATTGCCAAAAGGCTTTTCGACGATCACACGACGCCACGCATGCCCCTGCGCGTGAGCCATCCCTGAACGTTGCAACTGGTGACACACGTCAGAGAAATAGTCCGGTGGAACAGAAAGATAGAAAGCCCAGTTCCCAGCAGTGCCACGGGATGCATCCAATTCCTTCAGTTGTGCGGCCAAGGCATCAAACGCTGCATCATCATCGAAATTACCCTTGACAAAGTGCATACCCTCAGCCAAACGCTGCCACACGTTTTCGCGGAACTCCGTGCGTGCACCAGCTTTCACGGCTTCAAGAACATACTGCTCAAAATCTTGTTTCGACCAGTCGCGACGCCCGTATCCCACCAATGGGAAACCTGCGGGCAAAAGCCCACGGGAGGCGAGGTCATAAATTGCTGGAAGTAGCTTCTTTTTCGCTAGATCGCCGGTGACACCGAAAATGACCATTCCGGATGGGCCTGCGATTAAGGGGAGGCGTTTATCGCCCGCATCGCGCAATGGATTTTCCCATGGCGCGGATGAAAATTTTGCTTCCGTATCCGATTGGTTACTCACGCTTTCACTCACGTCCTAGCAGTCTACCTGTGGAAGGTTGGTAGCACATAACCCACTGCCACACGTCCACATACGTTTACACAATCACATAGATGTGGAATGAAAAATGTGCCTACGACCATAGTAGTCAGGTAGGCACATCCATTGTTTCTGAAGGAAAACGCTTAGCTCAATCGCGCTTCCATCAGTTCGAGCAATTCATTCCAGGCTGCCACGAATTTCTCCACACCTTCACGCTCAAGAAGTGCAAAAACATCTTCGAAGTCAATACCGATATTTTCTAGTTCCTTAAACAAATCCTCAGCGGCCTGCGCCCTACCCGAAAGGGTGTCACCATTGATATTCTCGCCCGCAAGGACAGCATCAATGGTGGACTCTGGCATCGTATTCACAGTGTGAGCACCAGCCAATTCACGCACATACAAATCTTGAGGGTACTCGGGGTTCTTCACACCGGTAGATGCCCAGAGTGGGCGCTGCAGATTCGCGCCTTCAGGCAGTGTGGCGGCGTCGAAAAGCTCAGTAAAAACCGCATATGCACGACGAGCATTGGCGATACCAACCTTGCCACGCAACGCAAGCGCCTGCTCAGTACCGATCTTATCCAAGCGACGATCCACCTCAGTATCTAGGCGGGACACGAAGAATGAAGCGACCGAGTGAATCTTGGACACATCCAAGCCTGCTTCCGCAGCACGAGTAATGCCCTTGATGTACGTAGCAACCACTTCGCGGTAGCGGGGAACAGAGAAAATCAACGTCACATTGACACTAATACCCTCCGCCAAAGCATCAGCAATTGCGGGAAGGGAGCCTTCTGTCGCTGGGATCTTGATCATCACATTTTCACGATCAACTTTTTTCCACAGTTGTCGCGCCTGCGCCAGCGTTGCATCCGCATCCTCAGAAGTACGCGGATCGACCTCGATCGATACCCGACCGTCTGCGCCCGCGCTGTGTTGGTAAATATCTGCAAACAGATCGCAAGCAGCACGCACGTCCTCAATGCTCATGGCGTACACGGCTTCATCAGCCTTCACCCCAGCTGCTTTCAGCTGATCAATCTGAGCATCGTACGCAGTACCCTTGCTCATAGCAGCAGCAAAAATAGCCGGGTTAGTGGTCACTCCCACAATATTCTTGCTCGCGATGATCTCTGATAGGTTGCCCGATTCAATGCGCTCGCGGCTTAGATCATCCAACCACGTCGAAGTGCCAACCTGCGCCAGCTGTGTAATTGCGTTCATCGTAATACCTATCTTTTTCACTATATGTTGAACAAAACGGGAAAGGCTTCCACTGATACTAGTGTGACAACCTTTCCCGTGACTAGAGCTAAGAGGGGAGAATCACTGTGAGTTTTTTCTCTCTCGCCACGAATCTCCCCAGCAACGACCTCCACCATGGACCCCACTCTCGCAACAGAGATATTGTCAAAAACTGCGTGCGGGAGGGGATTGGTGGAATAATTAGGCGCTCAAGGAATCCTTTGCAGCAGCAACGACTGCAGCAGTGGTAATCCCGAACTCGTCGAACAACTTCTGGTATGGCGCAGAAGCACCGAAGTGCTCCAAGCTCACCGCGCGTCCGCGGGTGCCGAGGTGGCGGTACCAAGGCATCGCAATACCTGCTTCAACAGACACACGAGCTCTCACAGCTGCTGGGAGAACAGACTCACGGTAGTCAGCATCCTGCTCTTCGAACCAATCCAAGCAAGGTACAGAGACAACGCGGGCAGCAATGCCCTCAGATTCCAACTGCTTGGCAGCCTCAACGGCCAGCTGAACCTCAGAACCGGTGCCCATCAGAATCACATCTGGAGTAGCCTTTGATCCTTCGACCAAAACATATGCGCCACGGGCTACACCTTCAACTGCCTTTTCCTTAGTACCTTCCAGCACTGGCACATTTTGACGGGTTAGAGCAATGCCCTTTGGTGCTGCCTTGTATAGCAAGGCGGCCCGCCACGCTGCCGCAGTTTCATTGGCGTCGGCAGGGCGCAGCATCGACATGTTGGGAATCGCGCGAAGTGTCGCAAGCTGCTCAACTGGCTGGTGGGTTGGGCCGTCTTCGCCCAAACCAATGGAATCGTGGGTCCACACGTAGTATGCGTCGGTTCCCATCAAAGCAGCCAAGCGCACGGCAGGGCGCATGTAATCAGAGAAGATCAGGAAGGTACCACAGTAGGGGCGGGTGCCGCCATGCAGAGCCATACCATTGACGATGGAACCCATGGCGTGCTCGCGAATACCGAAGTGCAGGTTACGGCCACCTGGTTCTGCAGTCCACGTATCCGTGGTGATAGTGCTTGGGCCGAAGGATGGCTCACCCTTGACCACAGTGTTATTAGAGCCTGCCAGGTCAGCGGAGCCGCCCCAGAACTCTGGAAGTTTCGCAGCCAATGCCTGGATGGTTGCCTCAGAGGCCTTACGGGTTGCCACGGAATCGCCAGCGTCCCAGGTGGGAAGATCCGCATCGAAATTGTCAGGCAAAGTACGGGTCGACATGCGGTCGAACAGCTTCTTTGCTTCAGGATTGTTCACTGCCCACTGGTCAAACTTCTGCTGCCATTCAGCGTGCTTGTTCGCACCGTGCTGAACAAGGCGACGGGTGTGCGCCAGCAATTCTTCGGTCATGGGGAAATCAACCTCGGGGTCAAAGCCCAATTCCACCTTGGTGGCGGCAACTTCGGCAGCGCCAAGAGCTGCACCATGCACAGCACCGGTGTTCATCATGGTTGGTGCTGGGTAACCAATGATGGTGCGCACTCGGATGAAGGTTGGGCGAGAGGTATCAGCTTGTGCTTCGGCTACTGCCTTTTCGAAAGCAACGATGTCTTCGCCGCCGTCGATTTCTATGACCTGCCAGCCGTACGCGCGGTAACGGGCACACACGTCTTCGGTGAAAGCGATTTGGGTGTCTTCTTCAATGGAGATACGGTTGTCGTCCCAGAAAACAATGAGGTTGCCCAGCTCCTGGGTACCTGCCAAGGAGCACGCTTCGGCGGTGACGCCTTCTTGCAGGTCACCGTCGGAAGCAATGACGTAAATGTAGTGGTCGAAGGGGGACTGCCCGGCTGGAGTGTGAGGGTCGAACAGATGACGTTCGCGGCGAGCCGCCATGGCCATGCCAACAGCGGAGGCTAAACCTTGGCCGAGTGGGCCGGTGGTGATTTCGACACCCTTAGTGTGGCGGTATTCAGGGTGACCTGGGGTGAGTGATCCCCACGTGCGCAACGCTTTGAGATCGTCCATTTCCAACCCGAATCCGCCCAAGAATAGCTGGATGTACTGGGTCAAGGAGGAGTGTCCGCAGGAAAGTACAAAGCGGTCACGCCCAGCCCAGTCGGTGTCGGCGGGGTCAAGGTTCATCACGCGCTGGAACAGGGTGTAGGCCAATGGGGCTAGTGACATTGCGGTACCTGGGTGACCCGATCCGCATTTTTGTACGGCGTCAGCAGCCAGGATGCGGGTGGTATCGACGGCGCGGGTGTCTAGTTCGGTCCAGTCTTGTGGGTAGTTTCGGACTGTGTATTTCGCGAGTTCTGGGGGCAAAGACACGATGGGAGATTCCGTCCTTCAGCTTTGTTCAAACACATTGTGCTTGTTGGGGCAGGTGGGCTAGTACAAGATTGTGAAATTTTTCCATGGGGGTTTCGAGCGTGTAACGACACTTGTGTCCCCATACAACACTCTAGCCCTAACAGGGGCGCAAGCGCTGAAATTGCTCAAGAAACTTCACTGTGTTGATTCTTACACCAGCGGTTTTGCATTTTTAGCGGGGGAGCGGTGTGGGTTGTGAGCAATTGTGCTGTGCTTGTCTCCGCCCACCCCTACTCTTAAGTATTTTTTAGATTGCTGGGGTGGCTGGATGGGGCCAAAGCACCATTTCAGGCTGTCGAAGTGGGGAAAATGAACAATCAGCGCTACCATGATGAGGTTGCGCGGAAGTTGCGTGCCTGAGATTTGTGCATAAATTTTGTTGAATCCGGGAACTAAACAGTCCTCACGTCCGACTACTGTGTGACAAGTAGCCTTTTCGCCTTGATATCCTGCTTAAACATAGATGGTTTGCGCATATCAAGATGCGTGATTATGGCCTGTGGACTTGTTAAAACTGTTTATTCTTAGTGAAGATTTTGTGGAGGAGAACCCCCTTGGAGACGATCAAGGCCTATATTGCGTTGACGAAACCCCGGGTCATTGAGCTCCTCTTGGTTGCTACCATTCCCGCGATGTTGCAGGCTGAACGTGGTGAAAACAATATTGCGTTGATTTTGCTCACGGTGATCGGTGGCTGGATGGGCGCCGCGGCAGCGAATACCTTTAATATGGTGGCGGATTCTGATATCGATCAGAAGATGGGCCGTACGCGTGCAAGGCCTTTGGTTCGCCATACTGTGAGCAATCGAAATGCCACTATTTTTGCGTGGACGCTGACTGTTTTAAGCTTCTTGTTCTTGTGGCTGCTGTGTAATTCGCTGCTCGCTGCAATTTTCGTGATGATCACGATCGCTTTCTACATCTTCGTGTACACAAAGTTTCTCAAGCGTCGTACCCACATGAATATTGTGTGGGGAGGCGCTGCAGGTTGTATGCCGGTTCTTGTCGGCTGGGCTGTAATCAAGGACAATCTTGAGGTTGCTGCGCCTTCACAGTGGTGGCAAGCCATCGTATTGTTCATGATTATTTTCTTCTGGACCCCACCTCACACATGGGCGTTGGCGATGAAGTACAAAGAGGATTACGCAGCTGCCGGCGTTCCCATGCTCCCCGTTGTGCGCACTGAATCCCAGGTGACTCGCCAGATCGTGTGGTACACCGTGGCTACGGTGTTGACCACTGCGCTGCTCATTCCAGCTGCTGGCTGGATTTACGCCGCTGTTGCGATTGTGACTGGTGTGTGGTTCCTGCTGATGGCCATTCATCTTCATAACGGTGTGAAGAATGGCGCAGAGGTCAAACCACTGAAACTGTTCATCCTTTCCAACAACTACCTTGCATTGCTGTTCGTTGGCCTTTCCATCGATGCAGTGATGGGTCTTGAAACTATTGGTGAGATGCTCAACTGGAACCTCACCTTGTTCTAACACGGCAGCATTGTCCTTCCCTCACAGTCATTGTGGGGGATTTTTTATACCTAGAATCCTGGCGAATTCTAGAGGTCGTGGAAACACCTGACATGTGTTAGGTGTTTCCACGACCACTAGAACTTAAGCCGCCCCGTCCCAGCCTGCCCACGCGCGAAGCTACTCAGCTTATCTTCCCCGCGTACAACCCCAGCCACTTCTCAGCGCTGCAGGCACGGCACACATGCGTGACGACGTCGACAAGCATCGAAGCCACGATCAACCATGCACACACTCGCGAATCATCCGCACGAGCACGGATAAGCTGCGGATACATTCGTCTACGCACCCGGACACCGACACAACAGAGGCAAAAACTGCCCCATGCACACGTTGCACAGCAACGCACAGGGGCAGTACAGCAAGTAAGGGAAAGCCTACGCTACAGGCTTAGGGGTGCGACGCCAACCCAACGTAAATAAAAACGAACAGTACGCCACAACCACAGAGCTCATACCGATATGCACCGGCACACTCCAGCGCGGAACCCCCAAACGATACTGCGCAATACCAATTAGCGCCTGAATGACCACTACCACCATGACCATCCAGCCAATACGACGCACCTCAAGTGCAACGCGGTGAATCAACAACGACGCAAACAACAGTGCCAAAACCGCCAAGAATGTGTACATCGTCCACGCGTGAACATGAGCAATCCAGTCAATATCGACCTCTAAACGGCCCTCCATGCCCACACCGGAATCACCCGAGTGCGGACCCGCACCAGTAACCATCGTGCCGGTGATCAACACCACCGACAAACCCACAGCACACAACGCCGCCAACACCCGCAACGCCGCAGGATAGGAACGAACCGGTGCAACATCATCAGGTTCCTGGATTCGCACATACAACATCGCTGCCAGCCACACTAACACCATCGACGGCAAGAAATGCACCGCCACCGACCACCAACGCAGCTCCAGCAAAACAGATACACCACCGATCACAGCCTGAGCAATCACGCCCACACCCTGAATCACCGAATGAACCACCAGCTCACGGCGACGCTTAGCCATCAACACAGCAACAAACACAGCAACCACACACGCCACCAACACAAAAGTCAGCATGCGGTTGCCAAACTCAATAGCTTGGTGGATCGCCGGCGCCGCCCCCTGAATCGGAACCAACGACCCCTCATGACAATTCGGCCACGTATTACACCCCAAACCCGAACCTGTCACACGAACAATGGAACCTGTTACCGTGATCCCGCCCTGCGCGCACAGCAGCAACAAAGCCAGCTTTTTCTGCACAGCCACAGTAGGGTTCCAACGATTCTTTTTCTCCGAAACAGTGCTAGTCACAAGCAACCATTCTACCGGCCACCCACCCAAAAACCTTAAAACCCACAACCATCAACCCAACAGTTGTGGGATATCCCACCCAAAAACTCTTACACGCTAGTCAGCAAACTTAAACCACTTCGCAGCACCCAATATCCCCACCACTGTCCACAGCAACAAACTCACAAGTGCAGCAACAGGAAACAGTCCCGCAAACGCCGCCTTAATCCCCTCAGCCAACGCAATCGACGGAATCGCCAGTAACCAGCCCGAAACATCCACACCACTAAACGCACAGTATCCAGCAACACCCACCAACAACAGCCACACCAAATTGGCCAAACCCAACACCAACTCAGAGGACAAAGTGCCACCCATCAGCATGCCCAAAGCCGTAAAGCATGCCACACCGAAGAAAAACACCCCAAAACCCACGAGAGCAGCAACAACCGGGACATGCCATCCAAGCATCATCGCCACGACCGACAAAATCACAGCTTGGAGGACAGAAACCACGACCAAACCGATAATTTTGCCACCAATAATCGTCCACGCCGGAACACCCGACGCACCCGTGCGCTTCAAAGCCCCGTAGCGTCGATCGAAGGCCAAGGCAATCGCTTGCCCGGTAAAACCAGAACTCATGGCCGCAATCGCTAACATCACCGGAAAGCCCACAGTCAACGGCTCAGCATGCTTGATCATTGGCACAAGCCCAACAACCAACAACATGCCCACTGGAATGATGAAACTCAACAGCAATTGTTCGCCGTGGCGTAAAAACAGCTTCGCCTCAATCAATCCTTGGGCACGCAACATAGCACTAGGATGCGCACGCTGCGGCGAAGGGCGAAAAGTACCCGGTTCAAAACTGTGCTCAACAGCATTGTCCTGCATAATAGTCACCATCGCCTTTCTAGCTGCGCAGCTCGCGCCCAGTCAAATCCAAAAACACATCTTCCAAACTGCGTGAATCAGTCGACAACGAACTGATCAACACCTGTTCCTTCGCAGCAGTCGCTGCCACACGCGCAACCACATCAGGATCAGGATGCACACGCACCACATAGACCCGCGGACGCAGCGCCTCCACACCTAATTCCTGCCACAGCGGCAAGGACAGATCAAGATCACGATCAGTCTCAAAACGCAGCACTTGAGCAGTGGCATGCTGCAACTGCGAACAACTACCTTCAGCCACAATCTCGCCATGATCCATAATCACCACATAATCCGCCAACGCTTGGGCTTCATCCATCACATGAGTCGTCAGCACCACAGTCACCCCATCAGCGCGAAGTTGTTTAATTAACTCCCACACCAACAACCGGGACTGAGCATCCATACCCGCCGTAGGCTCATCAAGGAAAACAAGTCGCGGCCTCGAAATCAATGCAAGAGCCAAGGATAAACGCTGCTTTTGGCCACCCGATAACCTTCGATAGGTTGTCGAACGCACATTGTCCAACCCCACCAAATTCAACAACCACTCGGGATCTAGTGGATTCGCATTATAGGAAGCTGCCAGGTGCAGCATTTCTGCCACCTTAATCCCCGAATACGAACCAGAATCCTGCGGCATGATGCCCACCTGGGCACGAACCTGATCAGGCTGCGACGTCGGATCTAGCCCCAACACCCGAATGGAACCAGACGTAGGTTTTTGAAAACCCTCACACATCTCAATGGTCGTCGTCTTACCGGCACCATTCGGCCCTAACAACGCAAGCACGGTGCCTTCAGCCACCTTCAAACTCACGCCTTTAACAGCACGCACAGCCCCAAAAGACTTTTCAACATTATTCAGCTCAAGGGCATATACCTGAGATTGATCCAACACAGTCACAAGCAACTAGTGTAGGCCAATCACGCCCCGACGCTTCAAAATGACATACGAAGATCCGATAATTATGCCGAATCCAAAGATGGAGGCAATATAAATCGAAAGAACGGTTGTAGGTGGTAAACCTAAACCGCGGGGGAGCACAAAGAAACTCAACACCAATGTATAGGCAATAACCGCACCCCTAAACAGCTCCCGGTTCGCCCAAGCCGACAAAGGCAAAATAGCCCACAACATGTACCACGGGTGCACCACCGGAAAGAAAATCACCATCACGAAGGTAGATACCCCCAAAGCACCCACGGGATGAATTCGGCCCGCGTAAGTTGCCAACAACATGCGCACCATAAACACCCCCGCAATAGCAATACCGACCATTCGGGTCACCACAAGCATCGCATCCGAATGATTACCCAAAGCCAATTGCTCAGCAACCCACGAAAATACCACGCCAATGGCAGTCGACATCGACATCCAACTACGAATCGTTGCCGCACCACCTTGCCCGCTGATCCAGCCCAACGAAATGCCACTCATCCAGGTCACCAACGCCACCGACACGCACAACAAAACAGTTTGGGCGAGTATCGCTACAATCCAGCTGAGAAGAACAGAATGCTCCCGTAACCTGATTGAACGAGCAACCGCCATCCCAATAAAACCCAGACCGATAAAGCCTGTAACCTTGACCATTCCGGCACAAGAAATCAAAAAACCACTCGCTACAAGCAGCCAGCACGCGCGATAAAATAAGCCCAAGCGCAAATAATCAGCAGCCCGCAAACCCAGCTCCACACCGGCTAGTAGTAAACCCAACAAAATGGACTCGTTATGAATACCGCCAACAAGATGCAAGATTGTCAACGGATTCAAGATCCCTAACCACAACGCCGCCTGCGGAATCACCCGACAACGACGCGCTAGTTGCACCACAGCCCAACCAGCAAGGGCAACACCAGCAATGGCAGTAATGCGGTGAGCGATCACGCCTAAAACAATGCTGTCGTTAGTCAACCATGAAATAATCGCCGCAACACCCAACGCCACAGGACCATAAGGAGACGAGGAGTGCGCCCAAATAAACGGAACCGATCGCGCCAACACATTCTCAGTGCCCAACAAATCAATAGGCCCACCCGAATAAGGATCCAACCCAAGCCGAATGATCGAACCATTGGCCAAATATGAATAAATATCCTGAGTAAACATCGGCGCACTCGCCACAATAGGCAAGCTCCAGACCAAAAATGTACGTCGCATCATCGACATACTGATCACACCGGTGCGCACATGCCCGCGTCGTAAAGCAACACCAGTAAACGGCGCCATTAACAACCACGCCACAACAATCAAACTCACTCCCACAAAACACAACATGGTGGAAGTTTGCAGCATGCGCCACATCAAGGAGCCGCCAGGAAACTCCGCATAAGGCGAGTTCACCACCGGCATCGCCCCAGCGCCTAATGCGCCGAAACCCAGCAGCAATGCGCCCAATGTGCCAAGCCATCTAAGGAAAGCAAAACGGCGCAACTCTTGATAACCCAAAGTAGGGAACACAAAACCGCGGCGCGATTCCGGGCGAGTCAAGTTTTTAGACTTGCTCTCAGGGAGTGTGCCGAAAGGAATGACGGAACCGTCCCGGGAAGGAGTCAGCAAATCGACACCACTGGCAGCCTTCACCAGAACCGACACATTGTCATAGCGGCTGAGATCATCGCCAAACTCATCCTCAGCCACATGTAAATGTGCCGAACGTGAACCCGCAGCACCTACCTGGGGCAGGATTCCCCACGCACGCCTCCACCATGACACGCGCTTGAGCGGCAACGCCGAAGCAGAACCATCAGAAGCAGAATCCCCGGAACAGGAGTTCTCATCTGTGGTTCGAGGCCGTGGCTGCGCAGAATCGCTGCGCTGATCATCAATCACACAAGCCATGCTAGTAAAAGCACCATCCCCGCACCCGCCCAACCCGCCCTAATCCATGAAACTTCCCACACACGCACCCACGCGCGCCCTAAAAACTGAGAAAAATACCGTGAAAAAGCGTGGCTAAAAATCAATTGTTTGACACCATTCAGGGGCAAAATTTTTATATAGGGTGCCCTAAATAATCAAGGTGAGAGCCATAGGTAAAATGCTGGGTTGTAAGTTGCACTGGATTTAGGGAACACTAGTGTTGTCTAAAGGTGTTTATCTGATCCGCTAAGCACACAAACCCCATCACGCAAGGAGGTGACGCAACCATGGCCGAACACCCACAAGTCGAGCACCGAAGCACCGACGGCGAAACTCGCCGAACCATCATGCTGACCATGCTCCGCCACGGAAGCATCACCGCCACGCAATTGGGCAGCCTTCTCGGGCTATCCGCGGCGGGAATACGCCGACACCTAGACAACCTTGTGGAGGAGGGACTAGCAGAACTAGCACCACCCCGACCTAAAACAGCACAGCAAGGCTCACGCGGACGCCCCGCCAAAGCCTTCCGACTGACTGCAGCAGGCAGAAACCACTTCGGACACGACTATGACTCACTAGCAGCCCAAGCCTTGCACACCCTCAGAGAAACCGGGGGAGACCAAGCAGTACGCGAGTTTGCGCGTAAACGGGCCGCAGCGATCGTTGCCGACATCGACAAGCGTGACGACGGCGGCGAAGACTCCATCGAAAAAGCAGCGCAAGCTGTCGTCGATGCCTTCAGCCGAAACGGGTACGCCGCCACCGTGACCAAAGCAGGACACGGCGTACAAATCTGTCAGCACCACTGCCCAATATCCGGCGTCGCCGCACAATTCCCAGAACTGTGCGAAGCGGAACACGAGGCCATCGCCGAACTACTCGGCCACCACGTACAACCGCTCGCCAAAATCATTGACGGGCACGGGATATGCACAACCAACATACCGCTAATCCCCATCCACAAACCCCGCCCACGCGGAACAGAGAAGACACCTCACACCAAGAAGCTTTGAAAGGAGCTAGGTTAATGACCCAGGCACCATCTGGTACCACCGGCGGTCCAACCACCGACGACGAGATCATCGAGTCAATCGGCCCCTACAACTACGGCTGGCACGACCCAGACGTCGCAGGCCAAAGCGCACGCCGCGGCCTGAACGAAGATGTTGTCCGCGACATCTCCGCCAAAAAGAACGAACCAGAATGGATGCTGGAGCTACGCCTCAAGGCACTGGGAATCTTTGACAAAAAGCCCATGCCTACGTGGGGAGCGGACCTGTCGGGAATCGACTTCGACAACATCAAGTACTTCGTTCGCTCCACCGAAAAGCAAGCAACCAGCTGGGATGAACTCCCCGAAGACATCAAGAACACCTACGACCGCCTCGGCATCCCCGAGGCCGAAAAGCAACGCCTCGTCGCAGGTGTAGCCGCACAGTACGAGTCTGAGGTTGTCTACCACCAAATCCGCGAAGACCTCGAACGCCAAGGCGTGATCTTCCTCGATACCGACACCGCTCTCAAAGAGCACCCAGAGTTGTTCCGCGAGTACTTCGGCACCGTCATCCCAGCAGGCGACAACAAGTTCTCCGCACTAAACACTGCAGTGTGGTCCGGTGGTTCCTTCATCTACGTGCCGAAGGGTGTCCACGTGGACATCCCACTGCAGGCATACTTCCGCATCAACACTGAAAACATGGGCCAGTTCGAACGCACCCTGATCATCGTTGATGAGGACGCCTACGTGCACTACGTTGAGGGCTGTACCGCACCAATCTACAAGTCCGACTCCCTGCACTCCGCAGTCGTCGAGATCATTGTGAAGAAGGGCGGTCGCTGCCGCTACACCACCATCCAGAACTGGTCGAACAACGTCTACAACCTAGTAACCAAGCGCACCAAGTGCGAAGAAGGCGCAACCATGGAATGGGTCGACGGCAACATCGGCTCAAAGGTCACCATGAAGTACCCAGCAGTATGGATGACCGGCCCACACGCCAAGGGCGAAGTTCTTTCCGTCGCCTTCGCCGGTGAAGGACAGTTCCAAGACACCGGTGCCAAGATGGTTCACATGGCTCCCTACACCTCCTCCAACATCGTCAGTAAATCGGTGGCACGAGGCGGCGGACGTGCAGCCTACCGCGGACTCGTGCGCATCAATGCGAACGCGCACCACTCCACCTCCAACGTCGAATGCGACGCACTGTTGGTTGACAACATCTCACGCTCCGACACCTACCCATACAATGACATCCGCAACGACCACGTCTCCCTCGGTCACGAAGCCACCGTTACTCAGGTCTCCCAAGAACAGCTGTTCTACCTGATGTCTCGTGGCATCGCCGAAGACGAAGCAATGGCCATGATCGTCCGCGGATTCGTTGAACCCATTGCCAAGGAACTCCCCATGGAGTACGCCCTTGAACTCAACCGCTTGATCGAACTGCAGATGGAAGGATCGGTGGGCTAACCGCCATGGCTGAAACAGTCAAGAACGCAACCGTTCACAACACCAAAGGTGACCTCTTCACCTCCTTTGACGTCGACGACTTCGCCGTACCCCACGGCAAAGACGAAGTCTGGCGCTACGTCCCCCTCCGCCGCCTGCGCGGCCTCCACGACGGAACCTTCGCTGAGCCCATCGCTCCGATCATCGACGTCGAAATCCCGGAGTCGGTCGAGGGTGCAACCACCCAGATCGTCTCCCGCACTGACGCACTCGTAGGCCGTTCCGGCAAAGCCGTCGACCGCGTCGGCGCCCAAGCCTTTACCTCGGCCGAAAACGCACTGGTGCTCAGCTTCGCCGCTGGTTCGGTCAACAAGACCCCAGTAGCGATCAAAGTTCAAGGCGCAGGCCTTGATAACACAACCTTTGCCCACCTCGTCATCGACGTCGAAGCAGGAGCAGAAGCAGTCGTCGATCTGCGCTACACCGGCACCGGCACCCACGCCGACAACGTCGAATTCGTCATCGGCGACAACGCCAAGCTCACCGTCATCGTCGACGCATCCTGGAACGACGACGCAGTCCACATGTCAGGACAAACCGCCATCCTCGGACGCGACGCAACCCTGCGCCACTCCGCAGCCGTCTTCGGCGGCGAAGTCGTGCGCATCGTCCCACGCGTCAAATTCACCCAACCAGGCGGCGACGCAGAAATGCTTGGCGTCTACTTCGCCGACGACGGCCAGTTCTTCGAGCAGCGACTCCTCGTCGACCACGCAGTACCCAACTGCCGCTCCAACGTCTTGTACAAGGGCGCACTCCAAGCAGACCCCACCTCCGGGAAACCAGAAGCACACACCGCATGGATCGGTGACGTGCTCATCCGCTCCAACGCTCTAGGTACCGACACCTACGAAGCAAACCGCAACCTCGTACTCACCGAAGGCGCACGTGCCGACGCCGTGCCTAACCTCGAAATCGAAACCGGCGAAATCGCAGGTGCAGGTCACGCAGCAACCGTCGGACGCTTCGACGATGAGCAGGAATTCTACCTCCGCTCCCGCGGCATCCCACCAGAAGAAGCACGCCGTCTCATCGTCCGCGGATTCTTCTCCGAAGTCATCGGACGCATCCCCGTGGCAGAGATCCGAGAAGAACTCGAATCCCGTGTCGCAGCCGAACTCGAATCCCTCCAAGCAAAGAAAGCCAACGCCTAGCCCCGGCGTCGAAACGCAAAAAGGAAAGAAACACACAATGAGCACACTCGAAATCCGCAACCTGCACGCACAAGTCCTGCCTGCGGACGAAAACGCAGAACCAAAGCCGATCCTCAAAGGCGTCAACCTCACCATCAAATCCGGTGAAACCCACGCAATCATGGGCCCCAACGGCTCCGGCAAGTCCACCCTTTCCTACACCATCGCAGGTCACCCACGCTACGAAATCACCGACGGTGAAGTGCTTCTCGACGGCGTCAACATCCTCGAACTCGACGTCGACGAGCGCGCCCGCGCAGGCCTGTTCCTTGCCATGCAGTACCCAACCGAAATCCCCGGTGTCTCCATGGCCAACTTCCTGCGCACCGCAGCAACCGCCATCCGCGGCGAAGCACCAAAACTGCGCGACTGGATCAAGGAAGTAAAGGAATCCCAAGACAAGCTCGCCATTGACAAATCCTTCTCCGAACGCTCCGTCAACGAAGGCTTCTCCGGTGGCGAAAAGAAGCGCCACGAAGTCCTCCAGCTCGATCTCCTGAAGCCAAAGTTCGCCATCATGGACGAAACCGACTCCGGCCTCGACGTCGACGCACTGCGCATCGTCTCCGAAGGAATCAACCGCTACCAAGAAGAAACCAACGGCGGCATCCTCATGATCACCCACTACAAGCGCATCCTCAACTACGTCAAGCCCGACTACGTCCACGTCTTCGCAGACGGAAAAATCGTAGCCTCCGGAGGCCCCGAAATGGCCGACGAGCTTGAGGCGCACGGCTACGACCGCTTCTTGGCATAACCCCCCTCCGAGAAAAATACCTAAGGATCAAGTAACCAATGTTCGTAAATTCCGATGGATCGCTCAATACTGACGCGATCCGCGCAGAATTCCCCATCCTCAACCGGACAGTTCGCGGGAATAAACCATTGGTCTACTTAGATTCTGGCGCCACCTCCCAACGGCCCCTACGAGTATGGAAAGCTGAAGAGGAGTTCGTACTCAACACCTTCGCACCCGTACACCGCGGGGCCTACCAGCTGGCTGAAGAAGCAACAGACGCCTACGAAAACGCACGCAGTGCCATTGCAGAATTCGTCGGCGCCGACTACGACGAAATCGCTTTCACCAAAAACGCCACCGAAGCACTTAACCTCATCGCCTATACCCTCGGCGACGATCGAGCCGGCTCTCTTCGCGTCTCGGAGGGGGACACCGTCGTCGTAACCGAACTTGAACACCACGCCAACCTTGTCCCTTGGCAAGAACTCTGTCGCCGTACCGGCGCAACACTCCGCTGGTATAAGGCAACCCCGGAGGGGCGAATCGACTATGATTCCCTCGAACTTGACGACACCGTCAAGGTCGTCGCTTTCGCACACCAGTCCAATGTGACTGGTGCTGTTGCCGACGTCGAAACGCTCGTGCAGCGTGCCCGCAAGGTTGGTGCACTTGTCGTACTTGACGCCTGCCAATCAGTACCCCACATGGCGACCAATTTTCACGACCTCGACGTCGATTTCGCAGCCTTCTCAGGGCACAAAATGTGTGGCCCTGCCGGAGTGGGTGTCGTGTACGCAAAAGCACACCTGCTTAAGCAGCTGCCCCCATTTTTGACCGGTGGTTCGATGATCGAAGTGGTAAGCATGGAAGGCTCCACCTACGCCAGCCCGCCGCAACGATTCGAAGCAGGGACCCAAATGACCAGCCAGGTCGTCGGCTTGGGCGCGGCTGTCTCCTTCCTCCAAGAAATTGGGATGGATGCAATCGCCAATCATGAACACACGCTGACAAGCTACGCTTTGGAGAAACTCCAAGAAATTCCGGGAGTGCGGATTGTGGGCCCTACCTCCTCCGAGAATCGCGGGGGCGCGATTAGTTTCCTCGTTGAGGGGATTCACCCGCATGATTTGGGGCAGTTGCTTGATGATCATGGTGTGTGCATTCGTGTGGGCCATCACTGTGCTTGGCCAGTGCATAGGAGTTTGGGTGTACAGTCGACTGCGCGTGTGTCGTTCTATTTGTATAACACTGTGCAGGAAGTGGATGTTTTTATCGCGGCTGTGCGGGCGGCGCGTGCGTTTTTTGGTGTTGATGAAGTAAAGAAAGATTTTTCATGAATCTAGAGTCGATGTATCAGGAAGTGATTCTTGATCATTACAAAAACCCTTCGCATGCGGGTTTGCGGGAACCTTTCCTCTCCGAGGTTCATCATGTGAATCCTTCGTGTGGCGATGAGCTGACTTTGCGGGTGATGCTTTCCGACGACCTGTCTACTGTCACCGATGTGTCCTACCATGCTGAGGGTTGTTCGATCTCTCAGGCGTCGACGTCGGTCATGGCTGATGAGATTATCGGGCAGCCTGTGGCTGCTGCGTTGGAGAAGCTTGAAGAGTTCGAAAAGATGATCACGTCGCGCGGCCAGTACGCTGGTGACGATGACATTATCGGTGACGGGATTGCGTTTTCTGGCGTGTCTAAGTATCCCGCCCGCGTTAAATGTGCGCTCCTTGGTTGGAAAGCTTTCCAAGCAGCTGCATCTGAAGCATTGGAGAAAAGTGAATGAGTGAAGAAAACACCCCTGCGGAAGAAAAAGTGATCCCCGAGCAGTCCCCGGAGGATTTGGCGAAGGCATCCGATGTTGAAGAATATATGCGTGATGTGATCGACCCTGAGCTTGGTATCAATGTTGTTGATTTGGGTTTGGTGTACGACATTTGGATCGAAAACGGCAACGAAGCACACATCAATATGACGTTGACCAGCCCTGCGTGCCCCCTGACCGACGTGTTGGAGGATCAAGCACAGTCTGCTGTTGTCGGCAGCGGGGTTGTTGAGAAACTCACGTTGAACTGGGTGTGGATGCCGCCGTGGGGTCCTCATATGATCACCGAAGAAGGCCGCGAACAGCTTCGCGCCCTTGGTTTTTCGGTGTAATTTCTGGGAGGGGTTATTCTCGCGCCCATCTCAACTCCGCCAAATATTTTCTGATTCCTTTGCGCATCAGTGGGTTGAGGTTGAAATCGAGCGGTTCGCCGGGTCTTCTTCGTAGGCCCGGTATTCCTGTTTTCGGGCACCGTTCGATCCTGCCGTGCTTGACGACGTCGGAGAGGTCGTCGTTAAGCCCATTATGTTCAGCACACAACGGCACCATATTTGTTTGCAAGGTTTCGCCGCCTCGCGCCCACGCATGAATGTGGTGTGCTTGGCAGTTGACCGCTTTGCGGTCGCAGGCCGGATGCGCACACAAGGGCGTCTCAAGTGCACCAACGAAGCGCTGGTGGTCGGTGAAAAAGCGGCGGGTGCCGTAGGTGGCGACGTGTTCGTAGTCCCCACCCTCCGAGAGTGCGTAGACTACGGCGTAGCCAAGGGGGTTGAGTTGCTGTTCGGCTAGTTCTTTGAGGGGGATTAGTGAACCGTCCGTTGTCATGGCTTTTCCGTCTGCATGGTAGCGGTATGTGGGGTCGAGGACGAGAACGTAGCAGGGACGGTAGGGCAGGTAGTGATCTGTGGTGGGTGTTTCCCCCGCCGAGAATTGGGCTGCGAGTAGAGCATCGTAGTCTCTGGCTGCGCACACTTTGTTGTAGAGCACGTGGAAGAGGGCTTGGGAGAGTTTGATTCCTTGGTCTGGTCGTTGTGCGCGGTATTCGTGGGCTTCGGCAACGAGGATTGATTCCATTTCTGCGACCATGGTTGATGGTCCTGCGCCTTGGAAGAATAGTTGGTCGTTTGCGTTGGGGGTTCGGTTGAAGGCGAGCCGAGCGCGGTGTGGGCGAAAGTGGTTTGCGTTGACTTCTTCCATCATTGCTTCTGCGTGTTGTTTCAGTTCGTCGCAGGTGACGGTTCGCCCGTGATCGAGCATGCGTAAACCTAGTTCGCTGAGGTTTGCGTTTTCATCGCGGCATTTGTTTAATGCGGAGGCGATGATGTCCATCTTGGAAAAACCAAGTCCGTATGTGGTGTTGGCGTGAAGGACGTCGACAGGGATTTTCTTTATGACCCATAACAGGCGGCGTGCTTGTTTTTGGCTGAGCTCTGCCCAGTCGGCGATGTCGGCCGCGGTGAGTTGGTGGGCGGCCATTTCGCTTAAAAGCACTGCTTCTTGGGCGGCGCGGGTGCGAAGCATGGTTTGGATCGAGCTCATAATGGTTACGCTATCTGTGCCAGAAACAGCGCGCAAGGTTAATAAGATTTCTGGGAGGGGAGTGTGTGAAAATTCTTAATTTAGTGATTTTTGGTGGCTTTTTGGGGGATGGTGGGCTTTTGTTGGGGGTTTGGTAGGATTTCCCCTTGTGATTGTGACCAATGATTTTGAGGTTCGCGTGGGTGCTCGCACCCTTCTTTTGGCTCCGGGGCAGCATTTGCGTGTGCAGCCTGGGGATCGTATTGGTCTGGTGGGCCGTAATGGTGCTGGTAAGACTACGACGATGCGTATTTTGGCGGGGGAGACTGAGCCTTTCGCGGGTAAGGTTGTTCGTTCGGGGGATATTGGGTACTTGCCGCAGGATTCTCGGGAGGGGAATATTGAGCAGTCTGTGCGGGATCGTGTCTTAAGTGCGCGTGGTTTGGATCAGATTCGTCGGAGTATGGATCGTCAGCAGGAGATTATGGAGACGACTGTTGATGATCGGAAGCGGGATCAGGCGATTCGGAAGTATGCCCGGTTAGAGGAGCAGTACCATTCTTTGGGTGGGTATGAGGCGAATGCTGAGTGCGCCCAGATTTGCGATAATTTGGGTTTGCCTGCCCGTATTTTGGATCAGCAGTTGAAGACGTTGTCGGGTGGTCAGCGTCGTCGTGTGGAGTTGGCGCAGATTTTGTTTGCGGCGTCAGCGGGTTCAGGTAAGTCTCAGACAACTTTGCTTCTCGACGAGCCGACGAACCACTTGGATGCTGATTCCATTGTGTGGTTGCGTAGTTTTTTGGCTAAGCATGAGGGTGGTTTGATCATGATTAGCCACGATGTTGAGCTGCTGGAGGATGTCTGTAACAAGGTGTGGTTCCTTGACGCGGTGCGGGCTGAAGCTGATGTGTACAACATGGGCTATAAGAAGTATTTGGATGCTCGTGCAACGGATGAGGCGCGTCGACGTCGTGAGCGTGCGAATGCGGAGAAGAAAGCTGCGGCGTTAAAGGATCAGGCTGCTCGTTTGGGGGCGAAGGCAACGAAGGCTGCGGCGGCAAAGCAAATGTTGGCGCGTGCTGAGCGGATGATGGGCAGTTTGGATGAGGTTCGTGTGGCGGATCGGGTGGCTGCGATTAAGTTCCCGGAGCCGGCGCCGTGCGGTAAGACTCCGTTGAATGCGACTGGGCTGACGAAGATGTATGGGTCTTTGGAGGTGTTTGCTGGTGTTGATCTGGCGATTGATAAGGGTTCGCGTGTTGTGGTGTTGGGCTATAACGGTGCAGGTAAGACCACGTTATTGAAGTTGCTTGCTGGGGTTGAGCGTACCGATGGCGAGGGCGGTATTGTGACTGGCCATGGTTTGAAGATCGGGTATTTTGCCCAGGAGCACGATACGATTGATCCTGCGAAGACGGTGTGGCAGAACACTATTGATGCGTGTCCGGAGGCGGGCGAGCAGGATTTGCGCGGGCTTTTGGGTGCGTTCATGTTTTCGGGTGAGCAGCTGGATCAGCCGGCGGGTACTTTGTCGGGTGGTGAGAAGACTCGTTTGGCGTTGGCGGGTTTGGTCTCGTCGCGGGCGAATGTGTTGTTGTTGGATGAGCCGACGAACAACTTGGACCCTGTCTCGCGCGAACAGGTGCTGGATGCGCTACGCACATATCAGGGTGCTGTGGTGTTGGTGACGCACGATCCTGGTGCGGTTCAGGCGTTGGAGCCGGAGCGGGTTATTGTGTTGCCGGATGGGGATGAGGATCTCTGGAACGACGAATATATGGAAATCGTTGAATTATCATAGAAATGTTCTAAAATATCACTTATGATTTGTGCCGAACGGGGAGCTACACTCAGCGTGATTGCCCTGTTCGGCATATTTTTATCTGCTCTTATCCGCCCTTATCTTGGCCCCATGCTTGTTGAATTTGGGGCGCACCCGTTCTGGGTGGGAGTGGGCTTCGGTCTTGGCGCCGCCCTGTACATGCTTATCGACGGCCACACCGTGCGGCAGTTCTTCTTCTGGTTGTGCGCGGCAACAGCGCCGCTTCTTTTCTTCGGTGGTCACGTAGGAATTATTGCAGGGCTGGTGTTTGCGTTTGGTTCGCTTTCGCTGTTGCATATGCACTATGCGGCGTTTATAGGGGCGATGAGTGCAAGTGTGGGGTTATGGTTGGCCCCTGATCTGCATTTTCTTGCTTTAGCCAGCATTGCGGTTGCGGGGGCAGCTGTGGTGGTGCGGTTTATGTCACGTGACGTTTCTTATGCTGCGCCATCTGTGCCATCGCATCCCCTCCAAGAAAATCCTGGAGTGTGGTGGGCTGCGGGTTTAGTGTCGGCATCTGTTGTGAGTTTTGGTTTCATTGCTCTGCATTTGGTCAGTTTGCATTCGTTTCCTGTGTGGGGTGTGGGGTTGGTGTATGCGGCTGCGGGGGTAGTTGTGTGGGCGTCGATGCGTGTCGGAGGCCGAATGGGGGTGTGGGCTTTTGTTGCGTTGCCACTCGTGGCGTTGTTGAGTGTTGTGGTGGTGTTGAGTTCACAATTGTATGTGAGCTTGGTGGGGGTATTTTTGTGGGCGAGCGCGGTGGGTTTGCAGTATGTGACTGTGTTTCCGGCAAGTCTGCGTACTGCGAGTGGGGCGAGGTTGGCGGCATCGCAGGTTTTAGGTGGGTTGTGCGGTTCGGTGTTGTTGGGGTCGATGTGGTTGTATAGTCAGGCTGCTGCGGTGATTTTTCTTGCGCTTTGTGCGGGTATTGCGGTGGTTATTATGGTGGAGGTTGTTACTGGTAGCGTGAGGTTAGCTGGGGTTGGCCCGGCTGACAGGAAAGGAGTGGCGCGTGCGCGTTTCGTTGACAGAATTGACTACGTTAAGCCCGAAGATGAAGAAGGCGGTGTGTGGCCTGATACTTTTCGACGTCGTGGCTAAGCTTGCTGCGTGGCATTTTTTGTATCATTTGCCTGCTGATCGGATTCGAGGGAAGAAGCGAAATTGGGTACTTGCGACAGTGTTGACTGTGTCGGGATCGCCGTGGTTTTTGATTCGGGGTATTAAACGTTAGCCCAGAAAAATGCCACCGTGAATTTTTTCCCGGTGGCATTTTCGGTTCGCCCGACATGGGCATGTTCTTAAGGGTGTGAGTCCCTGATAGTGAAGGTGGTTTAACTATGTAGCTGATGGCAACTGCAGCATCGTGAGGTGTTGTGGGGAGGAAGCTTCAAGCGAAATCCTGCACCGAGGTATACGAATCACATATAAGGCGCGCTGATCTGGGTAAGGCTGCCGAAGAAGTCGAAGCCCGTTCCATCGAAGTGGTTAGTGCGTAGATGTGGCGGTTGTAGGAGGAAAGAGCATGTTCTTAATCGGGGAGGCCTGTCACAGACTATGCCAAGTAGGTGTGGTAAGCCCTGTTGTGGGTTGGTGTGGTAGGAGTCAGCCGAGGTCATAGTACTCGTGGGAGACACCGCGGTCCGCGGTAGCCCTTATGGTGGGTGAGCGAGGAAGGACTGAACTTTACATTGTTGAGTATGGAACCTGGATTGTAGTTATGCATAACGGTGAAAGCTGCCAACCACGTGTGTGTGGGCATTATGGGGAGGATAGGGTGAATCCCGACGATAGCCATGGTGTGCCTAGTTGTGTGTCTGCCGATGTAGGGGAAGTGTCAACTGGTGCGGGTGCTGATCTGTGGAATCAAGTCTTTTCAGGTGGCAATCTCCGCACTGCATTAGAGCGGGTTAAGACGAATAAGGGTGCTGCTGGTGTGGACGGGGTAGGTGTTGAGGATATTGACGTTTATCTGCGCGAACACTGGAGTGGCATTCGTGAGCGTCTTGACGCGGGAACGTATAAGCCGTTGCCGGTTCGTGAGGTGATGATCCCAAAGCCTTCGGGTGGTTGGCGTATGCTTGGTGTTCCGACTGTTGTTGATCGTGTGATTTGTCAGGCGATCGCGCAGGTACTTACGCCTATCTTTGATGTGGGGTTTGTGCCTGTGTCTTTTGGTTTCAGGCCTCAACGTAGCGCACATATGGCGTTAAAGACCGCACGTGGGTTTCTTAACGAGGGGTATGTGTGGGTTGTTGAGGTTGATTTGTCGAAGTATTTCGACACGGTTAATCACGACATGTTGATGTCGAGGGTGGCTCGTAAGGTTGACGATAAGCGCGTGTTGAAGCTTATTCGGGCGTATTTAAACGCTGGGATTATGGCTGATGGTGTTGTTCGGTGTAGTGATGCAGGGACTCCGCAGGGGTCACCGTTATCGCCGTTGTTGAGCAATATCATGTTGGATGATTTTGATCATTATCTTGCATCTAAGGGCACGAAGTTTGTTCGTTATGCTGATGATATTCGGGTCTTTGTTCGTTCCAAGCGTGCTGCGCAGCGTGCGCTTGCCCAGTCTGGGAAGTTTCTGGAGGGGAAGTTAAAGCTGCGGGTTAATCAGGAGAAGTCCACTATTTGTCATGCGATTAAGGCGGAGCTTTTAGGCTATGGGTTCTATCTGGTTCGTGGTGATCAGTATCGGTTTCGACTTACTAAGGCCACGAAGGTGAGGGTTTTAGCCCGAGTGAAAGAGCTTACGGCAAGATCGTGGTCGGTGTCGATGGAGTATCGCATTGACCGGTTAAACAAATATTTGCGTGGATGGCTTGGTTATTTCGCGTTGGCGGATGCGAAGGTGTTTCTTAACCGGCTGGATGAGCATCTTCGTCGTCGACTGCGGATGTGCGTATGGAAGCAGTGGAAACGTATCCGAACGCGGATACGGAACCTCTGCCGCTTGGGTGTGGATAAACAAAAGGCCTATGAGTGGGCTAATACCAGTAAGTCCTACTGGCGTATCGCTGGCTCGTGGGTGCTTACAACCACGCTTACTAATGCGTATTGGAATGACCAGAACCTCGTATCAGCCGTGGCGTATTGGAACTATAAGCACAGTCAATACTCTGTATTGGTGTAAGGAACCGCCGTATGCGATGAACCTCACGTACGGTGGTGTGAGAGGGCTGCCGGGAAACCCGGCACCCTACTCGATCGTGTTCGGTGTGAAGTGGCTAGTTTCGGAAACCGTGGACTGGTGCGGGGATGAAGCCGCCGCGGCTGATGAAATCGGAGTTGTCTACGGTGGAGACAGGTATGACAGGGGCGTAGCCCAAGAGTCCGCCGAAGTTGACTTCGTCGCCTGGCTTTGTGCCAGGTACGGGGATAACGCGCACGGCGGTGGTCTTATGGTTCATCACGCCGATTGCAGCTTCGTCAGCGATCATTCCGGCGATGAGCTGTGCGGAGGTGTCACCGGGGATTGCGACCATATCAAGTCCGACGGAGCAGATTGCGGTCATGGCTTCGAGCTTGTCGATGCTGATATTTCCAGCACGTACGGCATCAATCATGCCCTTATCTTCGGAGACGGGGATAAAAGAGCCGGACAGACCGCCGACGCGGGAGCAAGCCATCATGCCACCCTTTTTCACGGCGTCGTTTAGCAAGGCAAGTGCTGCGGTAGTGCCGTGGGTGCCGACCTGCTTTAAGCCCATGTGTTCCATGATGTGGGCAACGGAGTCGCCGAGTTCGGCGGTGGGTGCCAGCGAGAGGTCGACGATGCCGAAGGGGACGCCAAGGCGTTGCGACGCCATGGTGCCGACCAGCTGACCTGCGCGGGTAATCTTGAAGGCAGCTTTTTTGATCGCTTCGGCCACCTCATCGAGGGTGGCGCCGTCCAGATCGCCAAGCGCACGGTTGACCACGCCGGGGCCGGAAACGCCGACGGAAACGACGCAATCGGGCTCTTCGATGCCGTGGAAAGCACCTGCCATGAAGGGATTATCGCCCACCGCATTGGCGAAGACGACGAGCTTGGCGCAGGCAATTGCGGAGTTGTCTTTGGTTAATTCCGCGGCTTCCTTGACAATTTCACCCATCAGGGCCACAGCATTCATGTTGATGCCAGCACGAGAAGAACCGATATTGACCGAGGAACACACCACGTCGGTCACAGTGAGCGCTTCGGGAATGGAACGGATCAAACGCTCATCGCCAGGCGTCATGCCCTTTTCCACAATGGCTGAATAGCCGCCGATGAAGTTCACGCCCACGGTTTTTGCGGCGCGGTCGAGTGCCTTCGCAATCTCAACGGGCGAGCCGTCGACTGCTTGCGCAATCAGAGCGATAGGGGTGACGGAGATCCGCTTGTTAACGATGGGGATTCCGAGCTCCCGTTCAATCGCTTCGCATTCGGAGACGAGGTTTTCAGCTTTCGTGGTGATTTTATTGTAGACCGCCTCACAGGTGTCCTCCATAGTGGAGCGCACGCAGTCAAGCAGGGAAATACCCATGGTGACGGTGCGGATATCGAGGCGGTACTTCTCGATCATGTCGATAGTTTCGAGGATCGAGGAAGAGGAGTGGTGAAAAGTCATGAACTATCCTTATAGTTTGCTTAGATGATGTTCATGGCGTCGAAGATCGCCTGAGACTGGATTCGGATCACGAGCTTTTCTTGCTTTTCCACTTCAGTCATCTTTTCCTGAATGGTGCCCATATCAACTGCTTTTTCGTCGAAAGCGACGTGCAAAATCATGGTGAAATACTCGCCCATGAGGGTTTGTGACACGTTGTGGATATTGACGTCGAGTTCAGCAAGCGCGGTGGATACTGCGGCGATAATGCCGGTGTGATCAACACCCGTTACAGTCATAATGGCAAACATGCACCACATCTTACCCTGAGAGAATCCATGATTAACTACCCACCACACCTGAAATTAACAACACTTGACCTCGCAAAGGGATCTAGGTCACATCTCGTGTCACCGTGGCGTGTTCTCGACGAATCCCGAGTGCTTGGCCATGGTCGACAGACTTTTGCGCGCGCTAGCGAAAAACTACTATGTTGGCAGGTCCACGAAGAAGCTGGCATGAAAGTAACCGCACACGAAGGCTGGGTGGAGCTAAAATGTGGCCCAACCACCAACGAATGCGACATCCTGCTTATCGACGCCCAACCAGCGCACACAATCATGGTGTACGGAACCCGTGCTCGACATCTCGCAAGCGGCGAAGAAGCCTTCATCATCAGCATTGATTCTCACGACACAGTAACTGGACGATGCGTCGCTTTTTCTCAACCCAATCATTGGATCACCACACTAGGTGCTCCAGCTGCCAGGTGGGCGCAGCGACGCATCACACAACGCTATTTGGCGGCCATGGCGCGACAATGATGAACAAAATTATTGATCACCGCATGTGAGTGCGACACGTCAAAGTCACGGATATTGGAGACGATCTCGTCATAATCTTCGGGTGAGAAATAGCCGTGATTCATAAAAAATGCCATGCGAACCTTCATCGCATCCGCATCCATTTCCGGATGGAACTGGGTTGCCCACACGTGATCGCGGTAACGCACCATTTGCGCAAAACACGTAGGCCCTTGAGCAAGAATAGTGGCCCCATCACCCAATTCAACAGTGGATTCCTGATGCCCGGTTAATGCAAGGAAACGTTCGGGCAGCGAAGCAGTCAAAGGATCAGGTACGTCGCTAAGAACCACTTCAGTAATGCCCGTGACCTCAGGGCGACTCCGATCCACCTTGCCACCCGTTGCCTGCGCTAAGAATCCCATGCCAAAGCAGATGAGGAACACCGGAATATCAAGACCAATGAGTCGAGTGAGCTCAGAATGCACGTGGGTCTGGAACTCATCATAGGTACTTGTTGTCACATTAAGCGCACTACCCCCAACGATGACCCCTACGTAGGAGTCAAGGTGAGGAATACACACGTTCGTGGAGTCGATAATGAGGTGGTCGACCTCGTGAGCACTAAGAACTGTTGAACGCAGCAGGTCACCGAGTTCAGCCTGCGCGATTTCGCGTGAATGCTCACCGAAGCGCAGTGAGATAAAAAGAAAATCAGCCATCGAAAAATCTAGTCTAGTCCAGCGTTAGTGTTTTCTGACACTATCTTCAACAAGGTGGAGCACAGCTGACAAATCTTTCGTCGACGCCCCTGAAGCAATGCGGGTGATAAAACCGTCTAAAACGGTTTCGAGATAGGTGTGCAATACATCAACTTCGACGTCGTTACGCAAGCCCCCCTTGGACAGATTTCCGCGCAATCGAGCGCGAACGGCGTCGTCAAGCACTTGCTGATGCTCCTGCCAGCGAGCCCGAAAACTGGGATCAGTACGCAACATCTTCGAAATTTCCAGCCGGGTTGACAGCCAATCGTAGCGTTCAGGATGGGCGAGCATATCGTGCATCACCTCTACCAAACCATTATCTGCAACAACCTCAGCCATACGAGCAGCATCTTCACGAGCAAGCGCTAAGAATAAGTTCTCTTTATCACCGAAGTGATGGAAAATCGCACCCCGAGATTTCCCAGTCGCCTCTTCGAGACGACGAACCGTGGCTCCCTCATAGCCATGTTCAGCAAAGCAGCGGCGGGCACCATCAAGGATTTCTTGCCGACGCGAGGAAAGCTCGACACTGGAGACCACAGGCATAGGAACCGACTCACTCCTCTCACTGAAAAACGAATACATCTTCATACCGCAATGAAGGGAAAAGAAAGTGGGGCCGCCACACGTCAAAACATTGTTTCGGCCCCACTTTAGTGTTTAACCCACCCCAAGCAATGTGATAAACCTCACCCCCTCGTCGCACAACGATAAGGGGGAAGCTTAAATCACACCATGAGCGGGGAGTACAACACAGTGCAAACTAGGACTGCGCCATGTTGCGGAGCACGTACTGCAAGATACCACCGTTGCGGTAGTAGTCAGCCTCACCAGGGGTGTCGATACGGACAACCGCATCGAACTCGACAACATCGCCGGATTCCTTGGTTGCGGTGACGTGAACGGTCTTCGGAGTGACACCGTTGTTCAGCTCTTCGATACCGGTGATATCGAAGGTCTCAGTGCCGTCCAGGCCGAGAGACTCGTGGGACTCGCCAGCAGGGAACTGCAGTGGGATAACACCCATACCGATCAGGTTGGAGCGGTGAATACGCTCGAAGG
Organism: Corynebacterium felinum; assembly: GCF_030408755.1. Classification (NCBI taxonomy): domain Bacteria; kingdom Bacillati; phylum Actinomycetota; class Actinomycetes; order Mycobacteriales; family Corynebacteriaceae; genus Corynebacterium; species Corynebacterium felinum. The sequence goes on along the minus strand of NZ_CP047209.1, from coordinate 1,580,021 downwards.
ACTCGGTGATCACTGCCTTCACACCCAGCAGGTTGGTGCCCTTTGCAGCCCAGTCGCGGGACGAACCGGTGCCGTACTCCTTACCACCAAGGACAACCAACGGAATGCCGGCTGCCTTGTAGTTCTGGCACGCATCGAAGATGAAGGACTGAGGTGCACCCTCCTTGGTGAAGTCGCGGGTGTAACCACCAGCGATGTCCACCAGCTGGTTCTGCAGGCGAATGTTCGCGAAGGTACCGCGCATCATAACCTCGTGGTTGCCACGACGCGAACCCAAGGAGTTGTAATCTTGGCGTGCAACGCCGTTAGCATCCAAGTACTGAGCAGCAGGGGTGCCTGGCTTAATGGAGGAAGCAGGGGAGATGTGGTCGGTGGTGACCGAATCGCCGAGCTTAGCCAGAACGCGAGCGCCCTTGATGTCGGTGACTGGCTCTGGATCCATGGTCATGCCATCGAAGTAAGGAGCCTTACGGATGTAGGTGGAAGCCTCATCCCATTCGAAGGTCTTACCAGTTGGGATCTGCAGTGCCTGCCACTGAGCGTCGCCCTTGAACACGTCAGCGTAGTCAGCCTCGTAGAGTTCACGGGAGATGCACTCAGCAATCGTGGATTCGATCTCTTCAGTGGATGGCCAGATGTCCTTAAGGAACACATCGTTGCCATCCTGATCCTTGCCCAAAGCCTGGGTTTCGAAATCGAAGTCCATGGTGCCGGCGATAGCGTATGCGATCACCATGATCGGGGAAGCCAAGTAGTTCATCTTGACGTCTGGGGAGATGCGGCCTTCGAAGTTACGGTTACCGGACAGTACCGCGGTGGCAGTCAGATCATGCTCGTTAATAGCAGCGGAGATTTCCTCAGGCAGTGGGCCGGAGTTGCCGATGCAGGAAGTACAACCGAAGCCAGCGAGGTAGAAACCAAGAGCTTCAAGGTCCTTCCACAGGTCGGCGCGCTGGTAGTAGCCGTCAACAACCTGAGAACCTGGTGCGCAGATGGTCTTCACCCATGGCTTAGCCTTCAGGCCCTTCTCAGCAGCCTTGCGTGCGATCAAGCCAGCACCAACCATCACGGATGGATTGGAGGTGTTGGTGCAGGAGGTGATGGACGCGATAGCGACCATACCGTGATCCAAGGTGTACTCGCCACCATTCGGGGAAGCAACTACCACTGGGCGGGAAACGCGACCCTCAGCGCCTTCAGCTGCGGATTCACCGAAGCCCTGGCGGGAGGAGTTGAAGTTAGCCTCGAAGGTGCCAGATGCCTTCACTGGCGCAACGGTCTCGGTGTCGTTGGTGTAGTTTGGCAGATCCTTACGGAAAGCTGCCTTTGCCTCAGACTGCAGAATGCGGTCCTGTGGACGCTTTGGACCTGCAAGGGAAGGAACTACGGTGGATAGGTCGAGCTCAAGGTACTCGGAGTACTCTGCCTCTGGAGCATCCTGCTCCAGCCACATACCCTGAGCCTTCGCGTAAGCCTCAACCAGAGCGATCTGCTCTTCTGGGCGACCGGTCAGGTGCATGTACTTGGTGGTCTCTTCGTCAATTGGGAAGATCGCACAGGTGGAGCCGAACTCTGGGGACATGTTGCCAATGGTGGCACGGTTTGCCAGAGGAATAGACTTCACACCGTTGCCGTAGAATTCAACGAACTTCTGCACCACGCCGTGCTCACGCAGCATCTCGGTGATGGTCAACACGACGTCGGTCGCGGTCACGCCGGCAGGGATCTCGCCGGTGAGCTTGAAGCCAACAACCTTTGGAATAAGCATGGAGACTGGCTGGCCGAGCATTGCAGCCTCAGCCTCAATGCCACCAACACCCCAACCCAGGATGCCTAGGCCGTTTTCCATGGTGGTGTGGGAGTCAGTACCGATGCAGGTGTCTGGGTATGCCAGGCCGTTGTTGTCGAAGACAACGCGAGAGAGGTACTCAATGTTGACCTGGTGGACGATACCGGTTCCAGGAGGAACAACGCGGAAGTTGGAGAAGTTCTCAGCACCCCAACGCAGGAACTGGTAGCGCTCTTCGTTGCGCTCGTACTCGATGTCAACGTTCTTCTGCAGGGCTTCTGCAGAGCCGAAAGCTTCGACGATCACGGAGTGGTCGATGACCATTTCCGCCGGGTTCAGTGGGTTCACCTTGTCTGGGTCGCCGCCGAGGGTCTTCACAGCTTCACGCATGGTTGCCAAGTCGACAACACAAGGAACACCAGTGAAGTCCTGCATCAATACGCGTGCAGGGGTGAACTGGATTTCGATGCTGGGCTCAGCGGTTGGATCCCAGTTTGCAATTGCCTCGATGTGCTCGGTGGTGATGTTAGCGCCATCTTCGGTGCGCAAAAGGTTCTCGCCGAGAACCTTCAGGGAGTAGGGAAGCTTCTCCATGCCTGGCACTGCGTTCAAAGCGAAGTAGTCGTAAGACTTGTCGCCGACTTTCAAAGTGCTCTTGGCGTTGAAGGAGTTCTTGCTTTCAGTCACGTTGAGCTCCATTCCTTTTCAACAGGGGGGGATAGTAGATATGAAGCGCTTTAGCGATGGATTGCCCCTGTGCCTGCCACGTTCACTGAGTGGCGGTGGGGGGTGGGGAAAACCATCGTTATGGTCGCTTGCGTTCGCGGAGTTGTGTTCTAAACAACCGCGTCGCCTGACGCTCATTCTAACAGTACAACCGTTCTGTTGTGGAATTTTCGCTACCCCTAGCCAACACGATCACCACAAGAAACCGCCGGTCACAGCCACAAAGTAGCTTTGGCTACCCTAAAAACACTGGACATGTTCAGCGAAGGTGAACATCATTTTGCGTGCTTATCGCATAAAAATCGAACATGCCCACAGCGCAAGACACAAAAGCAGCTCTCGAAGGGCGGGGGAATTTTTCCCCAATCGACTACCCACAGTTAGGGGGAGCTCTTCACTGCCATTGACTAGCCAGTGAAATAAAACATGCGCATTTCACCCTCAGTATTTCGCAGAGGATAATTAACCAATCCCACAGAATACATTGACGACAGCGACGACGTAGGCATCGAAAAATCAGGGCGCGTACTACGGCAACACTATAGATAAGGAATGAGGAACTATAGATAAGAAATAAGGAGAAGATGTATCATGCCGCGATCCTACGGCCCACACCCGCCAAGGGAGCCATCGTCAAAAGTAAAACATAACGGAAATCAAGCTATGACACTTGAATGTAAGAGAAACTCTACAGTGAATTGCCCTGCAAACCCTTAGGTCTTCAAGTCGGGAAAAGGCTTTGATGGCAGGATTTGCAGCTAGGATAAGGAATTAATGATTCCTGAAGGCATACACATTTCCGACCTCACCACGCAATTGCTTGACGACGGCGTGGCATTTGTCCACGATGATCCCGAATTACACGCACAACTCGTGGCATCCCGCGAACAATCACCGGTACTACACGACGCAGGGTTCGTTGTTCTCAACTTCACACCGGCACAACCGGCCGATCTTCGCGATATTGCCCAAGATCTCTTACTGTCGACCGATTTGTCCACGATCGTCGTTCGAAGCCCTGACAGTGGTGCAATTGTCAGCACTACATACAGTCGTGCCCATCTTGAAAGTGCGCAACATGCTTTTCTTAGCGCCCCAACGATAGAGGCTGGTGTAGCAAAGTTAAACCAAGAACTTGAGGCTAGTCCAGCTGTTGGCGGAACGTTGACACTTATTCTGGCCAGTGTGATTTTCCTCGTTTCCATTGCTCTCACACTTGTAAAAGTCAAGCACACAGACTAGATGCCCCGTTGGGGTATACATACACTTTTTGTGCCCATGGCAACGAGCCACGCCGCTATCACTACTATTGTGATTAATATCACACCTAATGTGCTTAGTAGATAAAAGCCAAGGTCATGGTACCAATGTTACAGATGTGAATATTGGTATTAACTCATACTTCTCTGACTTTTGATGCGCACTGAGGGTGGAGTGCTCTAATGTTCGAAGTGTCGACTACTGAGTCGATTCTAGAAACTTGACTCCCAATAGACTTTCTTGTGCACGTGTGGGGAAGCATGAAGCAGAAAAATTTTTTTGGTAGTCACAGTTTCGCTTGTTGTGTCCCCAACCAAGGAGAATCTGTGAGCACACTGGGTCGTCGTTGGGCAGCCGTTACGGTCGTTGCCTGCCTTACAGCCGTGAACCCGTTCGCCTTAGCCGAGCCCACAAATCCCTCAGATAGCGACATCACTCAGGCTCACAGCGCAGTCAATGAAGCGGAGACCAATGTTTCTGCACTCATTGCCACCATCGCTACCTCCAATGCCGAGCTCAACGCTATGGAAATGGAGATGGGTCGGCTGCGTGAAGCTGTAAACAAGAGTTTGGTCGACTATCACGACGCTCAGCACAAAGCTGCGGAAGCACGCGAAGGCGTAACCGAGGCTCGCAGCAAGTTGGAATTCACGCAATCTGAGATGGTCAAAGCTCAGGAAACCTTGGATGAGATTTCTCGCTCCACCTACCGCCAAGGCGCGACGAGCGTCGTAGGCGGTATTGCAGGTACCACCAACACTGAAGACGCACTCGACCGCCAGACGTACCTACGTACCAACGCTGCAAAGCAGAAGAAGTTGATCGATGATCTCGATCGCCTGCGGACCCAGCAAGCCAACGAAGAATCCCTCCTTCGCGAAGCCCGCAATATTGCCCAAGCACGTGAAGAGGAAGCGAAGCAAGCTAAAGAGGATGCAGAGCAGAGCTTTGAACGCAATAGCGCGGAGATTGCGCGTCGACAAGCAGAGCACCAGAAACTCGAAGCTGAGCGCAACAATGCTCAGATCAAACTAGAGCTGGCACGATCCAATGCTTCTGCACTGAACACGCAACGTTCTGAATACCTGGCGTATCAGGAAGCTGAACAGGCCCGCGTTAAGGCTGCAGAAGAGGCGCATCGGGCAGAAGAAGAGCGCCACAAGCTCGAAGAGCAAGCACGCGCGAAGGCTCAGGCGCAGGCCGAAGCAGAAGCTGCAGCCAAGGCAGCAGCAGAGGCGGAAAAACAAGCACGTGCAGAATCTGAGCGCAAGCAGGCCGCCGAGCAGAAAGCCAAGGCACAGGCTGAAGCTCAGGCTGCGAAAGAAGCCGCAGAAAAGGCAGCGCAGGCAGCCCAGCAGCAAAATAACGATGCACAACAGGCCGCCCAACAACAGCAGCAAGCAGCTGAGGCCGCCGCAAAAGCCGCTCAGGAGCTTTTGGCGGCAGCCACACAAGATCAAACTGCCACCACTCCAAGCCCCGATAACACTGGTGTTCTCAACGTTGATTCGGCCACCCAAAGCACCGACACTGGCACTGTTGATCTAGGTGACCAGTCACCACAAACGACAACGCCCGCACCGGAGCAGAGCCAGCCTAGTACTGATAGCGCGGTGCAGAATGCGCTCGAGGATATTTTCGTCGTTCTCGATGATCTTGCAAACAGCACAAGCAACGCCTCCACCGCAGTCATCAGTGGCGACCGTAGCGCGAAGATCGAGGCAGTGATCGCACGTGCGCAAAGCCAAATCGGCACCCCTTATGCATGGGGTGGTGGCAATGCTCACGGCCCAACCAAGGGCATTCGCGACGGTGGCACAGCCGACCGGCATGGTGACTACAATAAGGTTGGCTTCGACTGCTCAGGGCTTGTGTTGTACGCCTTTGCCGCTGCTGGGATTTCTCTTCCGCACTACACTGGCTACCAGTATCAGCGGGGAACGAAGATCAATCCCAAGGAAATGCAGCGTGGCGACCTCATTTTCTACGGCCCAAACGCAGAGCATCACGTTGCAATCTATCTGGGTGATGGCACCATGATCGAAGCTCCCCAGTCAGGATCTACAGTGCGTATTTCTCCAGTGCGCTGGGGTGGCATGAGTCCTTACGCAGTGCGCTTGATTTAATAGTCACAGGATTTATCTGAGCACACTTTTTGGGTGCTCACTAGTTATTACCCCTTGATCGGAGGCTTCGATCAAGGGGTTTTCTATATCAATCAAAAGTAGTGTTAGACTCGCTACTTATGAACACCCCCGTGGATGCGCTCCTTCTCTTAAGCTTTGGTGGCCCAGAAAAGCCCGAAGATGTTATGCCTTTCCTCCGAAACGTCACTCGGGGACGTGGCATCCCCGACTCCCGGCTGGAGGAAGTGGCCGTTCATTATCATCACTTCGATGGTTATAGCCCACTTAATGACTGCAATCGAGAAATAATTAGCAATATCGAAACTGAGTTGGGGCTACGCGGAATTAGCCTGCCTATCTATTTCGGCAATCGCAACTGGGCTCCGTATGCTTCCGATGTTGCTTTAGAGATTGCCCGCGCGGGCCATAAGAAGGTCGCTGTATTTGCTACAAGCGCATGGGGTGGCTATTCGGGGTGTCGCCAATACGCCGAAGATATCGCACTCATGCTTGAGACACTTAACACACATAATGCTGGGCACGTCGACTTCTACCGCCTGCGCCAGTTCTTTGACCACCCTGAGTTTATTGAGGGCAACGTCCACGCCATCAATGACGCATATGAAGCATTTTCCCGACAGGGGATCAACAAAGACGAGATCCGCCTCGTTTTCACGGCCCATTCCATCCCGATCATTGCTGACACCAATTCTGGCACTGCGGAAGATGGCCCGCTGTACTCCCGTCAGGTTAATGAGTCTGCACGCCTTGTCGCACAACAGCTCGGCGTTAGCGATTACGACGTCGTGTGGCAATCAGCTTCCGGCGACGGTAAAGTTCCGTGGCTTGACCCCGATATTGTTGACCATGCTCATGAACTCCATGCACAAGGGGTTAACAACCTAGTAGTGTGCTCGATTGGGTTTATTTCCGACCACATGGAAGTGGTGTGGGATCTGGATAATGAGCTGCAAGAAGAAGCGGAAGAAATGGGCATGAAAGTGGTTCGTGCCGCCACGGTTGGCCACACGAAAGAATTTGCTTCTATGGTGGTTGATCTACTCTTTGAAACTTTCGGATATCAACCACCGTTACATCTCGGTACGGTGCCATCGAAGGGCTGCACGGTGAATGGATCGCCGTGCGAGGTTGACTGTTGTCAACCAGCTAAACGTCCCCATTCCATTACCGCATAGTTCACAGCAGCCATTCGCGCTGCGCGGATGTGCTGAGCTAGTGATAGCAGTTGCGGGTCAAAATAGTGGTCACCGAGTGTTTCCGTCACTGTGGATACAATCGCACTCACCTGGTCTGCTCGCGCAATGAGTTTGGCGCAGCGTGGTGGCACGGCCGAGGGCAATCCTGGGCTTTCGTAGAAATCTGTCAATCGCCCCACACTCAGCCGTGGGGCGACTAAGTCACGAATGTTGTAGTTGGAGTTTTCAATAAAGCGTGCAGCCATGCGCGTAGCATTACTGAGTGCGATATCGGCTTCCCCTGGAGAAAGATAGGCACGGGGTGGTCGCGTGCTTGTCAAGAGTGACCACCCCGTGCCGGATCGATCATGGTGCGGAATGCATACTGTTTCATCGTTGAGCACGATTGCTTCAAAGATGCTGTCATCCACGGTGCTATTGTCACCAGCCGCTGGCACGTGCGTGTCGACGTCGCTATCGTTGTGTGCTACTAATTGACTGCTGGCGATCACGGGATCGCCTGGCCCGCCTAACCAGAGCCCCACGCGGGGGACATGAGGCATGTGCGAGGCTTGATCGCGGATAGTTTTGGCGAGGATGAGAAAGTTAAATTCCTCGCCTGCACGACGATGGGGTCCGTGCAGCTCGCCAAGTGCGTTATTGAGTTCCTCAAAGGATTCGTATCCGTAAAGCCAGGCTGCCCACCAGAGGGCAATATTCTGACACGGTGAGTAGAAGTGTTTCATCGGGGCTTAATTTTAGTAGGGTTTTGTCTGTGAGAGACTATGGAGACATCCTCAAAGGACATGCACGTAATCAAAAGCCTTCCTTCCCCAGTGTCCCCGCCGCACCGGGCGAGGTTGTGGAGGTGCTTGCCGACGGCTTCGTTGGTGCCGTTGTAGGTTTTGAAAAGACCTATGATGGCGATTTCATTCGCTTGGAGGATCGCCGGGGTGTCACCCGCTTGTTCAAACTTCGTCCAGGTGCGTTCTTGGTTGATGGGAACCGCGTTACCCTTACTCGCTTCGTGCCCAAGCAGCAGCCTCAGCGCTCAAATTCTGGCTCCACGCGGGTCGCCAATGTGGAGGCGAAAGTAGCTGCACCGTCTCGTATTTGGGTGGAAGGCGTCCATGATGCTGCGATTGTGGAGAAGATCTGGGGCCATGACCTTCGCGTTGAAGGTGTCGTAGTGGAGTATTTGGAAGGCTTGGATAACTTAGAGCAGCGCTTGGCGGAATTCCAGCCAGGCCCTGGGCGCAGGATTGGGGTATTGGCTGACCACTTAATTTCCGGCTCTAAGGAGACTCGACTGACGCAATCTGTTGGTCCACATGTGCTGGTTACTGGGCATCCTTATATTGATATTTGGGCAGCAGTGAAACCTGAGCGGTTGGGGTTGAGGCATTGGCCCGAGGTGCCCTATGGCCAGGATTGGAAAACTGGGGTGTGCCAACAATTAGGTTGGTCTGATCCGCGTGAAGGGTGGAGCCGGGTGTATGGTGCGGTGAAGACTTTCCGCGATATTGATTCAACCTTGATTGGTGCTGTGGAACGTTTAGTTGATTTTGTAACAAATCCCGAACTTTCGAAGGAGGACTTACTGTAGTCTTGGTGGGGTGGGTGCACTTATTTGGTTAATTATCGCAGTTGCATTGATGGGCCTCGAATTGGTCCTTACCGCTGGTGAGCTGACCTTACTGATGTTGGGTTTAGCTGCGCTGGGTACGGCAGGTGTGGCTGCGTTTGGGGTTCCGTTGGGGGTAGAAGTCGTAGCTTTTGCCCTGATTTCCGTGCTGATGCTTCTGTTTTTGAAGCCAGCACTGAAATCACGAATTAATCAAGCCCCCAAGCTTGATACATCAGTGAAGGCTCTCGAAGGGGAGCGCGCTGTTGTTGTTGAGAGCGTGTCGAGTGATGGAGGCCAGGTTCGGTTGGATGGCTCTATTTGGTCGGCGCGAGCCCTCTTCCCTGACGTTCATTTTGAAGAAGGGGAAAGTGTTCACGTGGTTTCTATTGAAGGAACGACTGCTATCGTCTGGAAGGACTGATTTCGTTTTATGCCAACACTTATTTTGCTTGGTCTAGTGATAGCCCTTGTGGTTATCTTCGTGTTAAAGACTATTGTGTTGATTCCGCAGGGTGAAGCTGCCGTCATCGAAAGGTTGGGTAGTTATACTCGGACTATTTCTGGCGGTATTGGCATCCTCATTCCATTTATCGATCGGGTGCGTGAACGAGTTGATACTCGTGAGCGCGTGGTCAGCTTCCCGCCTCAAGCCGTGATCACTCAGGATAACTTGACTGTTGCTATCGATACTGTGGTGACTTTCCAGATCAACGATCCTGCACGCGCAATTTATGGCGTCGATAACTACATCGTGGGCGTGGAACAGATCTCGGTAGCCACGCTACGTGACGTCGTTGGCGGCATGACCTTGGAAGAGACTTTGACCAGCCGTGATGTTATTAACCGTCGTCTGCGTGGCGAGCTTGATGCTGCTACGACCAAGTGGGGCTTGCGTATTTCCCGCGTGGAGTTGAAGGCTATTGATCCACCACCATCGATTCAGCAATCGATGGAAATGCAGATGAAGGCTGACCGTGAAAAGCGCGCTATGATTTTGACGGCTGAAGGTCGCCGTGAGTCGGATATTCGTACCGCTGAGGGCGAAAAGCAAGCGCGCATTTTGGCGGCTGAGGGTGAGAAGCACGCCGCTATTTTGAAGGCTGAGGCTGATCGTCAAGCAGCTATCTTGCGTGCCGAAGGTGCTCGCGCAGCGAAGTTCTTGGAGGCTCAAGGTGAGGCACGTGCAATTGAGCAGATTAATACTGCGATTAAACACTCTGAGGTAACTCCTGAACTGTTGGCTTACCAGTATTTGGAGAAGCTGCCGAAGATGGCCGAGGGCCAAGCATCCACGATGTGGATGATTCCGAGCCAGTTTGGTGATTCTCTTGAACAGTTTGCCCGCGCTTTGGCTAAGAAGGATGATGACGGCGTGTTCCGTTACGAGCCTGTGAAGGTAGAAAAGGATTCAACGGAAGGCTCCGTGCCTGAAGAGTGGTTTGAAGCTTCAGCAAATCCAGAAATTGCAGCTGCGGTTGCTGCAGCAAACGCTGTGGCGCAAAAGCCTGTCGATGAACCAGAGCCAACGGCTGCTCCTGCGCAAAATGAGACTCCGGCAGTGAGTTTTGATCTAGGTCAGCTGCACAAAGAGCTCGATAGTTAGTTTCTGTTCGCGCAGCGAACAGAAAGTGTGGCTTCACAGTTTTCTCATTTCAGTAGAATTCTGTGAAGCCACACTTTTTTTATTTGGTTTTCGCATCGGCTTGTTCGAGCAATCTCACTGCGAGCCGCCAACCAGCAAGTTCTGCTTGCCAGCCAGCTGCTTGAAGTCTTTGGCTCATGGCCTGTTTGGAGATTTCAAGCTCGGCGGCTGCTTCGTTTTGGTTGTAGCCGCTACGCATGAGGCTGGTGGCTTCGCGCCCTTCAGGGGTGCGTTTCGCCAAGATGTGCGCGAGCATGAGGAATGCACCAGCTACATCTTGTGCCGCTTCTTTTTGACGCCGGATACCTACTTTTACTTGCCCTGCCCGTGCATGGGCTCCAAGTGTGGTTCGGGCAAGGTTGAGGGCTTGTTCATCGGTAGGGGCGACGCCAATTGCTACTGCCCAATCTCCGTGCGAAAGTAATGCCATGGTGGTGTCACAGGTTGCGCTGGGGGTGTCGATGGTGGCTGCGATATCTTCAACACCAAGCACACTGAATTCACCAACCCCGGGGAGGGTGGATAGTGCTTGTGCGGAATTGCGCACCAGTTCTGCTCTGCGTCGCTCTCGGCCTCGATAGCGTGCGTGTATGGCAAACACCCCGGTGACTCCTTTCACTACTCTTAAGATTTTTCTAGTCTTTGTCCTTGACTGGAAGTCTATGGTCTAGAACTAATCCGATGGCACCTAGACACGCCAGAAGCAGGCTAAAGATGATTAATTGTGGTTCATAGTGTCCGGTAAGGGCATCGCCGAAGATGACCGTCATGACCGTTCCGGGGGCGGAGCCGACTAAGGTTGCTAAGCAAAAGCTCATGATTGGGATGGGGGTTAGTGCGGCGGCGTAGTTCACCGCGCAGAAGGGGACGCCTGCAATCATTCGCAGGCTTGTGACGGCTAACCATCCGCGTTGTTTTAGCCGTGTGTTGATTCGATTAACGGCGGGATGCGTGAGTGTCGGCCCAATCCAGTCACCGACGAGGTAACGCATGGTCAGCAAGGAAATTCCCGCGGATACGGTAGTGGCGGCGAGTGCAATTCCGATGCCGACGCTAGGACCGAAGAGTATTCCTGATGTGAGGGTGAAGAAGGTGCGCGGGATGGGGAATTGAGTAACGAGGACGTAGCAGCTGAAGAAGACAGGAATGAACCAGTGACCGTTAGATTGGGACCAGGCTTGCCATTGGGCAAGAGGCGGGATGTTATAGGTGAGAGTGATAATTATCATGATCACTGCCACCACCGTCAGTGCCACTAAGCGGGTGGTGGGGATACTGCCACGCAGTGTGCGCCATGCTTTATGCAGTTTGTTGTGCATTTTAGGGGTAGGTGTGGGAGTGTTCATTCTAGGGGTGTATCTTATCCCTCGATGGGGGTTGGGGGAAAAATTTTTCGCTACTTAACAATGCCAAAACTTTTGTGCGTTAGGACTAGACTGAACTGTGGTTGTGAGTTAAAGCATTCTGTGATCAGTGTGCTTTGCACACCACTCTAAGCATGAAGTGTTCGATGATCTTTCTGCTGTTACTGGTTCCACTTGTGTGGTTTCTTGCCGGTTTGAGGCGCAGTTTGTTTTGTTGGATGCTGTTGACAAATGATATGGAAAGAGGGGAGTGGGTCCCTATCGTGACTGACACACGACATTCCTTAACTGAAGAGTTTGAGGCCCGTCAGCAGGCTTGGTACAAGTCTGTGGCTGGCGTTTTTGCGCGTGTCCAGAAGAAGGACATTGCTGATGTCCCGTTGGATAGTTGGCGGAAGCTGATTAAAACAACGTATGAGGGCATTGATGTTAATCCGCTGTATACCCGTGCTGATGAGCTGGAGCAGGATCCGATTCCGGGTGTGTTCCCGTTCCGTCGTGGCGCGAAGGGTGTTGGCCATCAGCATCAGGGCTGGGGGGTGACTGAATCTTTTGATGCCAAAAGTTCGAATGCGGAGTTGATGCATGCTCTCAATAACGGCACGACGCATGTGGTGGTCAAGGGTGAGGCTGATCTTGCAGCGCTGTTGAAGGGTGTGCTGTTTCAGTACGCTCCTGTGCGTTTGGAGGCAGGCTTAGCGCTTGTTTCCCAAGCCGAGGCGCTATTTGCGCTTGTCGACGCCGAGGATGCTGATCCTGCTTTGATTGAGCTTGGCGCGTCCCCGTTGACATCGCAGGTTGATGGTTCTGACTCTGTTGACCTTGAGACTGCTGTTTCTTTGGCAAAGACGTGTGCTGCTCGCGTGCGCACGCGCGCAATTTTGGTTGATTCTGCAGCTTTTTCGAATCAGGGTGCTACTGATGCGGAGGAGATTGGTCTGGCTTTGGCTACGGGTGCAGACTATCTTCGTGCGTTAACTGATGCTGGCTTAAGCGTGGAGCAAGCCCTTGACCAGCTTGCTTTCCGTTTCGCGGTGTCTGATGATCAGTTCGCTCAGTTGTCGAAGTTGCGTGCGGCCCGCCAATTGTGGGCTCGTGTGGCTGAGATTGTCGGTGCACCCGACCATGGTTCCTGCCCGCAGCATGCGCAGACTGCACCTGTCATGTTTTCGCAGCGTGATCCGTGGGTGAATATGCTTAGGTGCACTGTTGCTGCTTTTGCTGGCGGTGTTGGTGGCGCGACGGATGTTGAGGTTTTGCCTTTTGATTGGGCGATTCCTGGTGGTTTGCCAAATACTTCGCGCACCTTTGCCCGTCGTATTGCTCGTAACACCAACCTTCTTCTACTGGAAGAGTCGCACTTGGGTCACGTTGTGGACCCGGCTGGTGGTTCGTATTTCGTGGAGGCTTTCACGACCGAGCTTGCTGACAAGGCTTGGGCTGTGTTTAGCACCATTGAAAAGGAGGGTGGTTTTAGGGCCGCTGTTGCTTCTGGTTCGGTCAAGGCGTTGCTTGATGCCTCGCATGAGTTAACGCGTGCCGATATTGCTCGCCGTATCAAGAAGGTGACGGCTATTAACGAGTTCCCGAACTTGTTGGAGGCTCCGTTGGCTTCTGAGTTACGAGTTGAGCCTCATGGTGTTCGCCGTTGGGCTGCGGAGTTTGAGGCATTGCGCAACCGTTCGGATGCATTCTTGGAGTCGCATGGTAAGCGTCCGCAGGTTGCGTTGATCCCGCTGGGGCCTTTGGCTAAGCACAATATCCGCACTGGTTTTGCTACGAACTTGTTGGCTTCTGGTGGTATTGAGGCTGTTAATCCGGGTCAGGTTGTTCCAGGTACGCAGGAGTTTGCAAAAGCCGCGAAGGCGAGTTCGATCGTCGTTATTTGCGGTACTGATCAGGAATATGAGGAATCTGGTGCCGAGGCACTCACGGCACTGCGTGAGGCGGGTGTTGAGACTGTTTTGCTTGCGGGTGCTGCAGGTAGCGGTGTTGATGCCGATGGTTACTTGAACCTCAAGATTGATGCGGCTGATACTTTGGCTCAGCTGCTTGAGAAGTTGGGAGCATAACCACTATGAGCACTATTCCTAATTTTTCCGAATACACAGCAACTGTGGAAACCAGTGCTGCCCAAGATGCGTCGGCGCTGAAGGCACAGGTGTGGAATACACCTGAGGGTATTGATGTTCCTCGTGTGTTCGATCGTGCTGACCGCAACGAGACAGTCGACGCACAGCAACTTGATTCCTTCCCAGGTATGCCACCGTTTATGCGTGGCCCTTATCCTACGATGTACACCAACCAGCCGTGGACGATTCGCCAGTACGCTGGTTTCTCCACTGCTGCGGAGTCGAATGCTTTCTACCGCCGTAACCTTGCGGCTGGTCAGAAGGGTTTGTCCGTGGCTTTCGACTTGGCTACCCACCGTGGCTACGATTCTGACAATGAGCGTGTGCTTGGCGACGTCGGTATGGCGGGCGTTGCTATTGACTCGATCTTGGACATGCGCCAGCTTTTTGAGGGCATCGATTTGGGCAATGTGTCCGTATCGATGACCATGAACGGTGCTGTGCTCCCAGTGCTTGCGTTGTACATCGTTGCTGCTGAGGAGCAGGGTGTTACTCCGGACCGCTTGGCAGGCACCATTCAGAATGACATTCTGAAGGAGTTCATGGTTCGTAACACCTACATTTACCCTCCGAAGCCTTCGATGCGTATTATCTCGAATATTTTCGAGTACACCTCGCTGATGATGCCTCGCTTTAACTCCATTTCGATTTCTGGCTACCACATCCAAGAGGCAGGAGCGACGGCTGACTTGGAGTTGGCTTACACCCTTGCTGATGGTGTGGAGTACATTCGTGCCGGTATGGAAGTGGGCTTGGATGTTGATAAGTTCGCTCCTCGTCTGTCTTTCTTCTGGGGTATTTCCATGTACACCTTCATGGAGATCGCTAAGATGCGTGCTGGTCGTTTGCTGTGGAGTGAGCTGGTGGCGAAGTTCGACAATAAGTCGGCGAAGTCCCAGTCGTTGCGTACGCACTCCCAGACTTCTGGTTGGTCGCTGACTGCGCAGGATGTGTTCAATAACGTTCCTCGTACCTGTATTGAGGCTATGGCTGCAACGCAGGGTCACACCCAGTCGCTGCACACCAACGCGCTGGATGAGGCGCTGGCTTTGCCCACTGACTTCTCTGCGCGTATTGCTCGTAACACTCAGTTGTTGCTCCAGCAGGAGTCGGGGACTGTTCGCCCTGTTGATCCTTGGGCTGGTTCGTACTATATCGAGTGGTTGACTCAGCAGTTGGTTGATCGTGCGCGTGCGCACATCGAAGAAGTTGAGGCTGCTGGTGGTATGGCTCAGGCAACGGTGGAAGGTATTCCGAAGTTGCGCATTGAGGAGTCCGCTGCGCGTACTCAGGCTCGTATTGATTCGGGCCGTCAGGCTCTGATCGGCGTGAATAAGTACATCGTCGAAGAGGACGAGCAGATTGAGGTTCTGAAGGTTGATAACACTAAGGTGCGTGCAGAGCAGTTGGCGAAGTTGGATAGGCTTCGCGCTGAGCGTGACGAGGCTGCCTGCCAGGCGGCTTTGGATGCGCTGACCGCCGCTGCGGCAAAGGATACCAAGGAGCCAGGTAATCTCGATGAGAATCTGCTGAAGTTGGCGGTCGATTGTGCCCGCGCGAAGGCTACGGTGGGTGAGATTTCTTACGCGTTGGAGAAGGTCTTTGGCCGCCATGAGGCGGAGATTCGTACCTTGTCTGGTGTGTATAAGGATGAGGTTGGAAAGGAGGGCCGCGTGGGCAACGTCGAAAAGGCTATTGCTATGGCTGATGCTTTCGAGGCTGAGGAAGGTCGTCGCCCTCGTATCTACATTGCCAAGATGGGCCAGGATGGGCATGATCGTGGCCAGAAGGTTGTTGCTTCTGCCTACGCCGATCTTGGTATGGACGTGGATGTCGGACCTTTGTTCCAGACCCCTGCTGAGGCAGCGCGTGCCGCTGTCGACGCCGACGTGCATGTTGTTGGCGTGTCCTCTTTGGCTGCTGGTCACTTAACTTTAGTTCCAGCGTTGAAGGAGGAGTTGGCGAAGCTGGGTCGGGAAGACATCATGATCGTGGTCGGTGGCGTGATTCCACCGGGTGATTTCCAAGAACTGTACGATGACGGTGCTGTCGCTATTTACCCACCGGGTACTGTGATTGCGGATTCTGCGATCGATTTGTTAACGAAGCTGAGCGCCCAGTTGGGTTTTGAGCTTGAGGTTGACGTGGAAGTGTAATGCTTTCGTGTTGATGGAAGGCATTGTCTATGCCATGGCATTCATGTCTTTAAGCCTTCCTTGCGTGCACTGTGTGCACTCTTGTTTGGCCGGCCATGAAGGTTTCTTTTACCTTATTGATTCCTTTGTGGCCGGTTTGTTTCTACGAGGAGTTTTCTTCCCATGCCTGTTGATAACGAGTATCTTGAGCATCATTTGGGGTCGTTGACTACGACCGCTGGTACGGATTTGGGGGAACAAACTGCGGTAGCCCCAGAGATTGTTGTGAAGGCGCGGCGCAGGATTAATGTTGATGAGCTTTTCGACGGCGTGCGGGCGTGTAATCGAACAATGATTTCGCGGGCTATCACGCTGTTGGAGTCCACTGCTCCCGCACATCGTGTGTTGGCGCAGGAGTTGTTGGTTCGTTTGCTGCCGTTTAGTGGCGATGCATTGCGAGTCGGTATTACGGGTGTGCCTGGGGTGGGCAAGTCGACGTTTATTGAGTCCTTGGGCATGAAGCTCATTGGTGAGGGCCATAAGGTGGCCGTTTTAGCTATCGACCCGTCGTCGACGAAAACGAGGGGTTCAATTTTGGGGGATAAGACTCGTATGGCGAAATTAGCGCGCAAGGATAATGCGTTTATTCGTCCGTCACCGTCGGCGGGGACGTTGGGCGGTGTTGCGAAGGCGACGCGTGAGTCGATGGTGGTGTTTGAGGCTGCTGGTTTCGACGTCATTTTGGTCGAGACTGTGGGGGTGGGACAATCCGAGGTCGCTGTTTCCCAGATGGTTGATTGTTTTACGTTCTTGGCTTTGGCAGGTGCTGGTGATCAGCTTCAGGGCATTAAGAAGGGTGTTCTGGAGATGGCTGATGTGGTGGCGATCAATAAGGCGGATGGGCCGAATGTGAAGAATGCTAAGCGTGCTGCGCGTGAGTTGGCGGCTGCTTTGCGTTTGGTGAGGCCAGAAAATGCTGTGTGGCATCCGCCGACGATTACGTTGTCTGCTGTGGAGTCGCAGGGTACTGATGAGTTCTGGCAGTTAGTTGTGGATCATCATGAGGCGATGGTTGCTTCTGGTTTCTTTGAGAGTAATCGCCGTGAGCAGCAGGTGAAGTGGATGTGGTCGATGGTTCATGAGACGATTTTGCAGCGGCTGAATACTGATCCTGATGTGATGGCGATGCGTTCGCTCGTCGAAAAGCAATTGCGCCATGCCCAGATCACACCGACGTTGGCTGCGGAGCGGGTGTTGCGGGCGTTTGATAAGGCAGAGCAGGTTTAGTTCGGGTTGGTTGTGTTTTTATCTGCGCGTTGGTCGATCCATGAGTACGATGGGTATGAGTTCTATTGTCGAAAAGAAAGGCATGGCCACACTCATGGCTGATTTTGGCCCACATCCATACGTCCTTGATATTGAGGAAAAGACCCTGTCCAACACTAATTTCCGTGATACGGTGTGGACTGGCCAGTTCCTTCAGATGACGGTGATGGACATTCCTGCCGGTGGCGAGATCGGTGCGGAAATTCACGATGATCATGACCAATTCTTGCGCTTGGAGTCCGGTAAGGCTCGCGTGATGATTGGTGCAAGCGAGTCTGAGCTTGATATTGATCAGGTTGTGGAGGACGACTGGGCAGTGTTCATCCCTGCTGGCAAGTGGCATAATGTGCTCAATGCTGGTGATGAGCCTGTGAAGCTGTACTCCATTTACGCTGCCCCTGATCACCTTCCTGGTACTGTTCACGCCACGAAGGAAGATGCTGATAACGATCCAAACGAGCAGCATCACTAAAATTGCGCACGTCAGCGCTTTGTCCTGACGTGTGTGCACGCCACCATAGTTCTTTGTGTCGCCAGTGCGGTGCGCAAGGGGGTGTGGTGGCGTTTGTGAGTCTTGAGCACCTAGTGTGCTGGTTGTTTTACACACACAGGGGCTGATTAGGTGAGCTACGGCACTTTTGTTTCGGCATTGGAGAGCGGTAGTCTCATACTTTATGAGATATCAAAGAATGCGCACGTGGGCGTGGGCTGCGCCATCGGATCCGCCGACGCATGATCCGCGTGCCTTGGGCTTTGGAGATCATGCAGCGGCGTTGTGTTTGCGCGTTCTTCGTTCTTTTCCTGGCATTTCGGCATCGTTGATTCTAGCAACTCTAGCGGGATCGTTGGCCTCTGCAGTTACAAATCGTGTCGTGGGCTTGACTGTTGATTCAGTGATTGGGCATCAGCCTGTTTCGGCTTTGGTATTTCCAGTGCTTGCGGTTGTTGCGTTACTGCTGTTTTCTTGGTTTATGGAGGCTACGGCCGACGGTTTGACCGATGTTGTGGCTGCACGAAGTACGCACGGGTTGCGGATGGAGTTGTCTCATAGGTTGATGGCGCGCGCACCGCGTACGAAAACGCCAGGTGAGGTTCTGAATACAGTTGATGATGACACGTCGATTGTGGGTGAGCTCAAGCATATTTTGAATTTCCCTGTCACGATGGCGGGTTATTTGATCGGTACGTCGATAGTGCTTGCACCGATTTCACCGTTGTTGGCCGTGCTGGTTCCGTTAGGTGGAATTTCGACTGCGCTTGTTGCGCGTGCAACTGTGGGGCCGATTAATAGGGCTAATAGTGCGCGTCGTGTTGCTGAGTCTCGTGCTGTGTCGTTGGCAACGGACTTTGCTCAGGGTGTGCGGGTATTGAAGGGGATGGGATCTACTGGGCGCAGTCAACAGCGTTTTGATGAGGCTGCACGCACAACGTTGGAGGCGACCCGTGCGAATGCACGGGTGATGGCATGGTGCGATTTTGCTAGGCAGTCGGTCCCTACTGTTTTCATCACTGTGATTATTGGCTATGCGGGCTTCTTGCTTTTCGACGGCGACATCACGCCCGGCGACATGGTCACTGTTACGTTGCTTGTTCCGCTGTCGCTTCAGGTGATGGGTATTTCTTTGGGAATGATTGCAGAATATTGGGGCAGGGCGACGGCGTCGGCTGCCCGGCTGAATGCTCTCGTAAGCGATTTGGAGGAAGCTGAGCACAGTGAACCAGATGTAGATCAAGCATTTGAGCACAGTTCTTCGGTATTTCAGCCGGATCGCGCTGGTTTAGAGGTGTGGGCTTTAGGTACTGAGTCTGCCCGAGTCAAGGCGCAAGAGTTGGCGCAACGGTATGTGGTGGAGTGTGAAGCGGTGTATCCGCCTCATGTTGTTGCGGTATTTGAAGGTACGCTTGCCGATAACGTGGAGTTTGATGCCCAATCCCGCATTGGCTTGGATGCGGCAGCTTGTGGCGATATTGTGCAGCGTTTGGGTGGATATGGGCCTATGGGCCAGCTTCCTACTGCACCCATTGGAGAGAGTGGTTTGAACCTTTCCGGTGGACAACGTCAACGCATAGCGTTGGCCAGGGTGTTGAATATGGATCCAAATTTCCTCATCCTTGACGAACCCACCACAGGTTTGGACGCGGTGACCTTAAGTTCGGTAGCTGCGGCAGTTGTCCAGTTGCGTAAGGCTAAGCGCACGATTGTGATTACAACGTCCCAGGCGTGGATCAGTGCGGCTGACGTGGTGTTCACTGATGAGGATTTCCTACTCGTGTCTTCCGCTGACACACCTAACACGTAGCGATGTCACAAACTTGTGCTGAATCTCATCCGTCGTCCGCTGAGAAATGCCCACCGACGAGCTTATTGTTTATCCCCCAGCGCTTTCATGCCGATAGTTTCTCATTTGCCCAACCTACTACTGCGCCATTGGAAATAGTGACACACAATGACTACTGATTTATCTACCCCTGCATCTTTACAAACCTCAATAAAATTTCTTCGCACTCTTCCGGCCCGCCCGGCGCGCCGCTGGTGGGTGGGGATGGGGTTGAGTTTTGGTGTGTTGTTGACCGTGATGGTGCTGACTTCGTCGTTGTTGGGGAGGTTGGTTGATTATAGGGATGATCGGGGGATATTTTTTAGCGTCCTTGCGGTGATTGTGGTGGCGTTGCTGTGTGAGAATGTGGCGCGGAATATTGGTCAGTATTTGTTGGTAAGTAAGATTGCTGAGCTTGCGATTTTCTTGCGTCAGGCCTGTGTTCGTTCGGTGTTAGCGGCGCCGATTCCGCAGGTAGTCCAGTTGGGGACTGGCAATGTGATTTCGCGATTGACTAAGGATGTGGATCGTTTTTCTCGTGCGTTTCAGGAGATTGGCGCACGTCTGGTGATTACGGCCTTTATGTTCCCGTTTACGACTGTGGCATTGGCTTTTGTGCATTGGTCGTTCATCGTTATTGTGTGCGTGGTCGTTGTGGTTGAGTACCCGTTGGTGAAGATAATTGTGCGGGATTTTCCGCCGGCGACGAATGCGATGTCGGAAAAGGAAGCTACGCGGAATAATACATTGTTGGACACGATTAAGGGGTTGGGAACAATCCGTGCGCTTGGTCGTCACCGGTGGGCCTTGGCGCGTGTGGAGCAGAAGAATTGGGCTGCGGTGCAGGCAATGGCTGGTCGTATCCCTATTTTTAGCCGGTTGTTGCTGTTTGGTACGACTGCGTACGGGCTGTTGCTGTGTGCAACGCTTGTTCTTGCCACGTTTTTGGCGCATGAGCAGGTGTTGAGTGTGGGGCAGGCTGGTGCTGCAGTGATTTTGGTGGCGCGGTTAGAGATTCATTTGTTTAATGTGTTGACTTTTTCGGCGCATATTCAAAATGCGGTGACGAGTCTAGGTCGCGCGGTTTCTCTTGCTTTGTTGGGGAAGGAGAATACCACGTGTGAGCCTGCTGATCTTTCGTCACCTGAGGTGATCGTAAGTAACGTGAGTTATTCCTACCCGCAGGGTGCTGCAATTATTGAAGATCTTTCGTTGCGGTTGGCTGCAGGGAGTACGACTGCCCTGGTGGGGGCATCAGGTGCGGGCAAGTCGACGTTGGCGGCGCTGATTGCTGGGCTGCAGCAACCGACGGCGGGAACGATTTATATCGGTGATGTGGATACCCGCTTGGCCCCTGATTCATGGATTGCGCGGCATGTGGCACTTATTAGCCAACAAGTGCATTTGTTCTCTGGCACATTGCGGGAGGATTTGCATCTAGCAGCAGAAAACCCTGATGATGAACAGCTCTTGGAGGCTTTAAGTGCTGTTGGTTTAAGTGGCACGGTGTTTTCACGATGGTTCCCGCAAGGATTAGATACGCCAATTGGGGCTGGAGCTGATGAGCTTTCCCCCGAGGTTGAGCAGCAAATCTCGCTAGCGCGGATCCTGCTACGGAATCCGCCTGTGCTCATTATGGATGAATCCACCAGCGAAGCCGGCAGCGAGCACGCTAAGACATTAGAGCATGCGGCAACGTTGGCCACTCGTGGGCGCACGAGCCTAATTGTCGCACATCGTCTGGATCAGGCTCGTGGTGCCGATAGGATTATTTTGATGGACAATGGGGCCATCATTGAAGACGGCACCCATGATGAACTCATAAACGCAGGCGGTGCCTATGCGAAGCTGTATGCCCACTGGGATGCATAACGCACTAAAGCTAGGGGAGTAGAAGGTTTACCACGGGTGAGGGCGGAAGTCTTTGAGGAAGCAGCCGTAGAGATCAACGCCGTTTTCCCCTTGCACAATCGGGTCATACACTCGTGCTGCACCATCGACGAGATCTAAAGGTGCGTGAAAACCTTGGCTTGCCATCTGCTGTTTAAGCGTGTGGGGGCGCTCATCAGTAATCCACCCAGTATCTACTGAGGTCATTAAAATTCCATGCTCAAACAGTTCCGCGGAGCTGGTGCGGGTGAGCATATTCAGCGCCGCTTTCGCCATGTTTGTATGCGGATGCCCAGGCCCTTTATACCCGCGGTGAAAAACCCCTTCCATAGCCGAAACATTCACCACATACTTACGCCGCGCCTTCGATGCTTCCAAAGCTGGGCGCAGGCGATTGAGCAAAATAAATGGCGCTGTCGCATTACACAGTTGAACTTCTAACAGCTCAAGCGGATCAACCTCACCAATGGTTGCCACCCACGAATTATGCTCCACCTGATCAGGAATCAACCCACCAGCATCCACTGCCGTGCCATCAGCAACACGCTCCAGCGCCGCCGAACCACCCGTGAGCGCCAGCGCTGCTAAGCGCGCGGCATGAATCTGTGCAGAAACCGCATCCGCATCCACAACTGGTCTTGGCGCAGCCTCGCCCAACGCCTGGGCATCGCCACCGACCAACACTGCGGGGTGCAGGGTTGATGTTGCCCCCAAACTCACACAATCAACGCTGCTTTCCGCAGCAGTAAGTGGCGCAGTTTCGGCGTCGATAAGCCCACTGTAGGCGCCAGGCAAACGCCGAACAGTCTGGGCAGCATTATTAATCAAAATATCGAGCGGTTGGGCCGACATCCGCTCTGCTAGATCTTCAACCTGATTCGGATCACGCAAATCAATACCCACAACGTGCAGTCGATCAAGCCACGCATCTGAGTCAGCCACTGCACAAAAGCGACGCACCGCGTCTTTCGGAAAACGCGTCGTGATTGTCACATCCGCGCCATCGCGCAACAGCTTCAGCGCAATATACATACCGATCTTCGCCCGTCCACCAGTAAGCAACGCACGACGACCCGACAAGTCGACCCGCGCCTCACGCCGGGCACGATTGTCTGCAGCACAGTCAGGACACAGCTGGTGGTGGAAGGAATCGACCAAAGTATAAGGTTGCTTGCAGATATAGCACTTGTTCGCCCGGTACAGTTTTCCGGCCCAGCCGTGCGGTGTCGCCACCTCAGCAGCGATGCGCGCGTGAGTATTCCCCAGAGCCGACTGCCCAGAATCAAGGTGCGCGCTCGTCGGCGGCGTGAGTGCGGCGGGGGTAGGCACAAGCCCAGCAGTCTCATCATCGATGCGCTGCGGGTTCGCGGTTGCGGTGCGGGCAAGCACGGAGGCGTCGTTTGTTTGGCGGCGTTGCTTCGCTGCTTGTCGACGCTGTTTTTTCACCGCTTTGAAAAGCTTGGCTACCGCTTGTTGAAGTTGCCTCGATTGCAGGTGATCGCTAGGGAAGTCACCTACCTGTTCAAGCACCCTCAAGGTGATGCGAAAATCTTCTTCAGGTATTTCAAGGTCTTTGTTCACAGCAGCGACTTTCTCCTTAAGTTAAGCCTTCTTAAAGCTATCGAAACCAAAAGTAGACAGTGTGCAAACTAGGCTCCGACATGCGACGGGGAATTTATACGGGTTTTGCCATTTTTCGAGCGGTGGAATACTCTAATAAGCTATTTCTTAAAGACAACGATTGCGTTATCAACAACACATCACGACAAGCTTAAGGAGAAGCTCCTCATATGCGATCTGTGCGTTTAGCCCTCGCCATTTTAACCGCAGGAGTCCTTACTGCTTGTACCCACAATCTTCCAACCGAAGAACCGCGGACCCCAGTACCCCAAACCGCCGATACTTTGACCCAAACGAACTATCAGCGTTTGATCTCCGTCACCAGGGAAGAAAACGAAACCTTTGAAGGCGTACACGAGTCCCAATGGACCGCAGTCGCCTCCGCTGAATTCAACCCTGAGCAAGACATTACCCGCGGGGGTAGCTATACCCTCAGCGGCGACTTGCCCGCTTTAACCATTAATGCCCCCGAGGAACTGGTTGTCATTCGGTTGGCCAATGCCACACTTCCATCGATCACTGTGCAATCCGCCCGCAACGTTGTAGTGGTAACCGAGGGCGATAACAGCAGTGGTGTGGTGCGCTCGAACGTCAATCTCACGTTCGTTGGCACCGGCCAATTACGTATTACCAGTAACAGCACGGGCATTTCCGCAAACAATGTCGCAGTCCTTGGTGGTGCACTCTATATTTCTGCCGACGGACACGGCATTGAGGCCTACGACTCCGTCTATGTCCGCGATGCCCACATTTCTATTGATGCCGGCGCTCACGGCATTACCGCAACGGATACAACCGATCCTGCACATGGTGTCATTGATTCTGCCCGCAGTGTGTTAAAAATTGCGGTACAAAAAGACGGACTCAAAGCTGGCTCGGATGTGATTATGGAAAGCGGCGCCTATGAAATTTCCGCCGGAAACAATGCAGTCAACGGTGAAGAACTGGTGATCTTGAAGGCAGACTTCAATGTGAAGGCTGGCCGCAAGGGTATTGAATGCGAAGGCGACGCCTTTATTCTCGGCGGGATCGTCACCATTGATGCGGAATATAACGGCATCAACGCCACCACGACCGCTGTGATTACTGGCGGCGAAGTCAATATCGTGCGCGCCTTGGAGGGTATTGAGGCACTGACCGTACTCATTGAAGGTGGCACGATCAATATCACCGCAACCGATGATGGCATCAATGCGTCCTCTGGCAACTTGCCGGAAGATCGCCCCAACTACTTCAAGCCTTCGATCACCATTACCGGTGGCGACCTGTCTATCAATGCTGGCACCGACGGCATCGATTCCAATGGCGAGTTGCGAATCACCAACGGCAAGGTGCGAATTTTCGTCCAAGATCCGGGCAATAATGGGTTCTTTGATGTGGATGGATCTTTTGAAATCACTGGTGGCACGGTCTTTGCCGCGGGTAAGGATCATGAACCGATCGGCGTGACCTTAGGTGCGCCATGGATTCGAGAACCGATGGATATTGGCATCGGTGAGGCCATTTCGATCCGTGATGCTAAAGACACAGTGATTCTCGAAGAACTGGTGGAGGTCGAGGTGCGTCAGATCTTCTTCAGCAGCCCCGAGCTGAAGGCAGGGGAGACCTACACCATTTCGGCCGAGTCCGGATCAAAGGAAGTCGAAGCCAAAAAGCCGGCCGTGCGTTAACAACTCGCAGCTTGTAAAAAACCATCACGGCGTTGATCTACTTTCGGCTACCATCAGCACACGCCACAGTACTTCAACCGTGATGGGATTTTAACCCTAGGAGAGTACTTCCCAAGAAGTCAGCCTCGCAATCGTTTCTTTGTGAAGCTTCACTTTTGGTCCACACTTTTTGTCCCTTCAGCCCCAAAGCCCCAAAAGTAGCAGTGGCATGGGAAAAAAGGCTGTGAAACTCTCCGAAGAAAATTTCACAGCCTTTATTCAAAACTCAACACTACAACAAGTGTATCGAGTGCCCGAGGGGGGACTTGAACCCCCACGTCCGTTAGTAGGACACTAGCACCTCAAGCTAGCGCGTCTGCCATTCCGCCACCCGGGCTTGGGTTTTGTTTTCAGCCTGTTGGCTGGGCACTCCCAAAACTATATTAGAGAGCTTTGACTATGACAAATCGCCAGCTCAAAGGCCATTTTTGGGCAAGTCTTTGAAATTCTTAACTTCTGTTCCAATTCCGCATCATCTATCGAACAATTAAAAGTAAGGTTATTGATATGCTTTTCAACACCCCGAAACGAGCGAAGTTGTGGAGCTGGTTCGCCCCAGCCACACCGCCACACAACGACACCGCCGTCCAACCCCACCGCTGGCGCAGCCCCACCGCACTCATTCGGAACCTCCTTTTCGCCTACCGCTCAGCCGTGATACTCCAAGTGATCATCCTCGGCATCGGCTCAGCCATTTCCGCTACCACCCCTCTTGTCATCGGCTGGATCATTGACCACGCTTTTGGTTCCACTGATCCGATCGTTGTGGTAATCCCGCTGCTGATATTGCTCAGCATTCTTATCTTCCACATCTATTCCGAAGGTTTAAGTGATGGATTTTCCGAAGTAGGCGTCAGCCGCGTGACCCACAATGTGCGCGTCTATCTCACCGAAAAGCTACTATCGAGCCCCCGTAGCGAGCACTCGCCTGGAACAATCCTCAATACGGTAGACGCAGATGCTGATACTGCAGCAAATATTCGCGAAATATTTAACTTTCCGGTGATGATGTTCTCCTATATCGTGGGAACAACCATCAGTTTGGCTTCCATTAGCTGGAAAGTAGCACTCATTATCCCCCTAGGGATGATAGCGACCGCAGCTGT
This sequence comes from Corynebacterium felinum, assembly GCF_030408755.1. NCBI lineage: Bacteria > Bacillati > Actinomycetota > Actinomycetes > Mycobacteriales > Corynebacteriaceae > Corynebacterium > Corynebacterium felinum. The sequence goes on along the minus strand of NZ_CP047209.1, from coordinate 1,554,055 downwards.
TGCAGCGTGGAGTGCGAAACCGATTGAGAAAGTAAGCTCCCGACGTCGAGAAGCAGAAGCAAAAGTTGCCGGACTCGCAACCGATGTTGCTCAAGGCTCACGCGTACTCAAAGGACTCGGGGCAGTCGAACCCACGCGCGCCCGTTTTTATGCAGAAAGCGAGCACGCCCTTGAGTGGATGCGCAAAGACGTACAATTAAGTGCAACGTTGAATTTCCTACGCCAACTAACACCTGCACTGTTTAGCGTGCTGATCATTGGCGTTGGAGCTTACCTGACCCGCAGTAACGAAATTAGTGCCGGCCAAATGTTAAGCATCACACTACTCGCGCCGCCTGCGTTGACATGGTCTGGATACGCCTTAGGCACACTCAGTACCACCTGGGCCATTGCTATGGCTGCTGCTAAGCGCATCATAAAAATCCAACCCCAGCAGGAACTCGACGAACACCCCAGCGAACTCATCCCTATCCCTGCTCCGGGCTTGCATGTGTGGAAACCCACCGCCGAAAACTACACCCTTTTCCAACAACTCGCCCGACACGAGCGCGCATTGGCCACACCGCACGTCGTGAGCATCTTTGAAGGCACCTTGGAAGATAACATCAACCCGCTTGGCGATATCGATCTTACGCATCTTCGCGCCAGCCTCGATGCTGCGGCCTGCGACGATATTGTCAAACGCTTCGGTGGCTACGGCCCTAATGGCGAACTGCCTTCAGCCAGTATTGGCGAGGCCGGATTGAACCTGTCGGGTGGACAACGCCAACGCATCGCCTTAGCCCGCGCATTTGCCCGCAACCCAGAGATACTTTTGCTCGACGAACCTACAACTGGTTTGGACGCAGTGACCTTAGACAAGGTTGTTCACAATACGGCACAGCTTCGCAAAAACCGTGTCACCGTGGTTATTTCTGGGCGCCAAACATGGGCTAGTGCAGCACGTCAAGGAGGACTGAAATGACAACTGGAAAAAATAACTCCACCGCCGATCCAGAAAAGAAATCTCTGATCACACGCTGTTTTCAGCGATTTTTCCAGCGCCAAAACACTTTCGTGCCCGCGTTGGCTTCAGATGCTTTAGCGCCGGAAAGCCTTGGTGAGACGTTCCGCTTTTTCACTACATTGCCACATTGCTGGTCGCGCAGATGGGTGCTGGGAATCATCGCCTTGCATTCAGTGATCTTGAGCTTTTTCGTCCTCCAATCCACGGTTTTTGGCCATGTTGTGGATGCGTTGCGCGGCACTGAGGTACCTGTTGGGGGCACCGGCATGGACGCGGCGTTGATTCTCATCGCTATCGGCGGTTTGTCATTGATCGTGGATGCGTTGGGGCGCGCGCTTTCCGAGTACTTTGTGGGGCTGAAACTGCGCACTTTAAGCGTGGATCTCAAACGTGCTTGCTTGGATTCGGTGTTGCGTGCACCGATTCCTGAGGTGATGAAGCTGGGCACCGGCAACGTGATTACTCGCATGACTAATGATGTCGACGATTCTATGCGGGTACTTATCCCGATCGGCAGCAGGATTATTAATACGGTTTTGCTTTTCCCTTTCACCCTCGGGGCTTTAGTGCTTATCGACGCCCGGTTCTTGCTCGTTTTCTTAGTCTCGCTGGTGTTGGTATACCCGAGCACGAAAAAGACGTTGCGTGCACTCCCGCAGGTGTCCAACCACATGAGCGTGGCTGAAGCACAACGCAATTCCACATTGCTTGATACTTTGCGTGGTTTGCCCACGTTAAGGGCGTTTCACTATGGCGACTGGGCTTTAGAACGCATGAAAAAGAACAGTTGGGCTGCGATGCAGGCAAGCGCCGATCGTGTGCCTTACTTGGTGCGCCTGTTGTATTGTGGGCAGTTCGCCTATGGTGCGTGGCTTATTGGCACCATCATTCTTGCGCTGTGGTTGGTGCATCAGGGAAGTGTGAGTGAAGGCCAAGCCGCCTCGGCAATCTTTTTGGTTGTTCGTGCCGAAATCCACATCTTTAACGTGGTGTTTTTCTCCGGCGAAATCCAGGCCGCAGCGACCATGCTGGGCCGTGCTGTGTCCTTAGCGAAAATGCAGCAGGCAAGTGACAAGCCAGAGCCTGCTAATTTGCATGCTCCTGCGGATATCACGCTGAACAATCTGCGCTTTACTTATCCCGGTGGTGGGGAAGTGATACCACCACTAAATTTGCATCTTCAGGCACATACAAAAACTGCACTTGTTGGTGCTTCTGGTGCCGGAAAATCAACCCTCGCTGGCTTGATTGCAGGCCTGCATATTCCCACTGGTGGGCAGATCCTCATTGGGGATGTGGACACTCAAGAAGTCTCCGATGCGTGGACTGCCCGTAATGTCACACTGTTAAGCCAAGAAGTGCATGTCTTTTCTGGCACATTGCGCCAAGACTTACAGTGGGCTGCCCCATCGGCCACGGATGAACAACTGCTTGAAGCTCTAGCAACAGTGGGGCTTAGCACAAAAACCCAGGCTTTTCAGCGCTCTTTCCCCGATGGGCTAGACACTTTAGTGGGTGCAGGCGAGGAGGAAATGAGCCCAGAGATTGCCCAGCAGATCGCTCTAGCCCGCGTGGTGCTGCGACAACCTCATGTGGTTATTTTGGATGAAGCCACCAGTGAGGCAGGCAGTGAACACGCTCACACTCTCGAACGGGCCGCGATGGCGGTGACCGAAGGGAAAACCGCACTAGTGGTTGCTCACCGGTTGGATCAGGCAGTGAGCGCCGATCGGATCATTGTGATGGAGGAAGGAAGGATTGTTGAGGATGGCACTCACGATCAGCTCGTGGCGTTAGGGAAGAGGTATGCGCAACTTTATGCGCGTTGGAGTGGCAACCATCACAAGGATTAGGGTATGAATGAGTACATGAATACCTACGCCAATGATCCCCGCTTCCCGGGCCCCGACCCTTATGCGCCTTTGAAAGATCTGCCCACCTTTGATCTTCGCTCCGATGATCTGAGCAATGGTGAGAAGATCGGTGAGCTGTTTGTTGCCCCTTCCAATGTCAGCCCGCATCTTGCTTGGGATAATCTGCCCGAAGGCACCAAATCTCTTGCTATTACCTGCTTTGACCCTGATGCCCCAACCGCTAGTGGTTTCTGGCACTGGGCTGCGTTCAACATTCCTGTCTCGGTGACCGAAGTTCCTCAAGGCGCGGGTGCTGCCGACCAGAAGCTTTTAGGCCTTGATGAGGTTGTTACCCTTCGTGGTGATTCCGGCATTGCTGGCTACTACGGACCGCAGCCTCCATCGGGGCATGGGCCGCACCGCTACTTGTTTGCTGTACATGCAGTTGATGTAGAAAAGCTCGATATTCCTGCCGGCGCTACTCCAACTGTTCTCGGGTTTAATCTCTATTTCCATTCCCTTGGGCGAGCCATCGTGTGGGGTTGGTACGAGAATGACTAAAAAGCCCACTGCTGAAGTGAGCATTCCTGCACCAATCCGTATTGGTGGTGCTTTGATGGCTGTGGCGATTGTGCTGGCAATTTTCACCGCTTTTGAAGTGATTACCCACGGCTGGATGAGCCCTTTTCCAGTGACTCCTCGTTTTCTTCTGATCGTGGTGGCGGGTGCCATTTTAGGTGGATTTGCCACGATGACCCGTAACCAAAAATCCAGCATGGCCCAGGTGGTTGCACTTGGTATTGCGTTGGTTTTGGTAGTTATTGGTCGTTTTATCCCACAGCCTGTGCTTATGGTGTGGGATCAGTACTGGCTTCCGGCCTATGCGCTCTTGGCGTTTGCCTGCAGTCTTGCTATTCGTCGCGCCATGATCCCTAAGGGCTAGGTTCCTTGCGTTGGGAACAATGAAAGGTGGCATCTTTGTTTTACTACGAAGATGCCACCTTTTTTCTTTTACCTTCAGTGAAAAAGGGTGTTCGATGTTAGTCGAGTGTCCATTTCAAACCGCAACCTATGGCTTGGCTAATATTGCTGAAACCATGGGCGCGCAGTTGAGCGGCGATTCCGAGGTGAATATCGCGAATCCACTCTGGGCCGCCGTAGATCAGGCCGGTGTATCCCTGCAGAAGGGTAGCGCCAGCAGCAATACGTTCCCAGGCTTGCTTCGGGGTGCTAATGCCGCCAACACCAATGAGCACCATGTCTTTGCCCACGCGAGCATACAGACGGCGAAGGACTTCTACTGCACGGTCGGCAACTGGGGGACCGGAGATACCACCAGCACCCATTGCCTCAACCTCAGATTGAGGGGTTTGAAGCCCCTCGCGGGAAATGGTGGTGTTGGTGGCCACGATACCGTCGAGCCCAAGTTCCACGGCGAGGTCTGCGACTGCATCCACGTCTTCGTCCGAGAGGTCAGGGGCAATTTTCACCAACACTGGGGTGGATGTTGCCTCCTGCACCGCAGCCAGGATGGGACGCAACGATTCTACTGCCTGAAGGTCACGCAAACCTGGGGTATTAGGGGAGGAGACGTTGACCACGAGGTAGTCCGCGAGATCACCGAGCAAGGAAGCGGAGCGACGGTAATCATCAACCGCATGCTCTGGTTCAACCACCTTGGTTTTGCCAATATTGATACCAATCACGTTGGTGCCGCTGCGGCGGCGAAGATTGGTGGCTACTTCAGCAGCACCGGCGTTGTTAAAGCCCATGCGGTTGAGAATCGCTTTGTCTGCTGGCAGGCGAAACAGGCGTGGGGTAGGGTTACCCGGCTGTGGGGAAGCGGTGACGGTACCTAATTCGGCATAGCCAAAACCCACAGCAGCCCATGCGTCTGGGGCGTGCCCGTTTTTGTCAAAGCCTGCGGCCAACCCGAGTGGGCGGGGAAACACAGTGCCAAAGACGCGCTGCGAAAGAATAGGGTCGTTGACAGCTATAACTTTGTTCATCAGTTTGCCAACTGGCTGGGCGCTTTGAAGAACGTCCATGCCCTTGGCGATAATCCCGTGGATTCGCTCTGGTGGCAGCTTAAACATGAGCTTGAGCGCACCCTTGTAGGCGTGTGTGCGGATTTTTTTGGCTGTCACATTCGTCATTTTCGTGCTCTTTTACTGTCGGAATCGTCAAAAAATGTTTTAAAAAAGTACTACGGCGCTTAACGCACTAAAACTTGCGTGCCTCATCCCACCTGCCACACACCACTTGCACCCGGGGTGTGGGCCACCACCACACAATCACACCCAATGTGTGTCTGTTAGCGGTGGGAATAAGACGTGAAAGTGCGATGAACCCTCATGAGCGTGCTGTGGTGCGAAGTGTTGCAGCATCAATAATGTGCACCTTCGGGCTTGTTGCTGATGCCGCTACTAGCGAACCATCGGCGACAGTCGTGAGATTGCGTGCATCCATGACCGTATCCAGCTGGAATTTCTCTTCCCCTGAACCGCTAGAAATGTCATAACCACGCAGCTTGTTGTCGCTGGTGGTTGCCGCCCACACATGCTTGTTTTTCGCATCCCACGCAACATCCCACACGGATTGCCCTGCGGTCGGGGTGGTTTGGTGCAAGCGAATCACATCGTGGGCGAAATAGACGCCGAACTGGTGACCCACAGCATCAGCGGTCAAAGCCATACCCTGTTCGGCCGCCGACACCTGACCCACGCCAAGACCCACCCGCAAAACAGCACCTGAGCTTTGCTTATCAAGGTAGATGTTTTGAATGATGGTTTTTTCACGGTTAATGCGATAAACCGCATCCTCGCCAGAATCCTGAGCAACGCTCACCAGCTGATCAGTTATGCCCTCGGTACGGATAGTTGTTTGCCCATCCTTGTCATACATCAAAACCTCAGGCTTGTCCGCACCTGCTGCAAGATACGAACCAGACGATGTTTTCACAGCGGACGTTACCGCATAGGGGGTTTCCTGCACACGCGTGGCCGCAGGCGAAGACGCAGTGGCATCAATGCTATAAATGCCATCTGGGCACGCAAGGATAAACTCTTCACCGCTGGTCGTGATATCCCCACAAGCTTCATCCACACTCAAGGACGCATGTTCGCCCGCTTTAAACTCTTCCACAGTCCCCATCAACACCGTCGCCCCCGAACGCAACGCAAGGGTGTTATCTACAGCTTCAAGATCCTCAATGCCATCAAGACTTGAGACATTCACAACGGTGCCTAAGAGTTGATCATCGGATTTTTCTTGCTTCGGTGAAGCAACGGGAGTGGCGTTACCCATCTGCTTCGGTAGCTTCTGTTCAACACTAGGGGGAGTACACGCCGACAAAGAAGCAGCGACGCTCAGACTCATGCACGCGACGATCAAGGCTTTAGATTTCACAAAACACCAGCTTAGCACGCAACACCGAACTTACCCTGATTCCTCCACAACCCCATTCAACTAGTCCAGAATCGCTCGTCTCTACAAAGCCACAGGAAGCATTCACCCCCTGCACACACCAACACCACCCGTCCACCTCATCACCACAACACACCCCCGTGAACAAAAAGCCTCACCACAGATGGGTGATAGCTCACCACCATGGCCGAGATGTTGAAAAATTCACCCAAATATTCCTCTAACCAATACCTATAATCACTCAGCTTTCGGGGTAGCGTACTAAGTTGTGATCAATACCGAAATCCTCGCCCAAGCATCTGTCGAACAGATGTCATGGCTCCAAGTTATCGTGCTCTCCATCGTGCAAGGGCTCACCGAATTCCTGCCGATCAGCTCCTCAGGCCACCTGAGGATCATTAGCACCATGTTCTTCGGCCAGGACGCAGGCGCATCCTTCACCGCCGTGGTTCAGCTCGGCACCGAAGCAGCAGTCTTGGTGTACTTCGCCCGCGACATCATCACCATCCTCATCGGCTGGTTTAAAGGCCTATTCAACAAAGACGCACGAGGATTCGACTACCGCATGGGCTGGATGGTCATCGTCGGCACACTGCCAGTAGCCATCCTAGGATTCCTCGGCAAAGACCTCATCCGCGAACACCTCCGCAACATGTGGATCACCGCCACCGTACTGGTTTTGTTCTCCTTCGTCTTCATCGCAGCAGAAAAATACGGCAAAAAACAACGCACCTACGATGAACTCACCATGAAAGACGCCATCATCATGGGCCTTGCCCAATGCCTCGCACTCATCCCCGGGGTATCCCGCTCCGGCGGCACAATCTCCGCAGGCCTATTCGTCGGCCTCAACCGCGAAGTCGCCGCCCGATTCAGCTTCCTCCTTGCCATCCCCGCAGTCTTGGCATCCGGACTATTCTCACTCGGCGACGCCTTCGCACCACAAGCAGGCCAAGCAGCATCCGGCATGCAACTACTCGTCGGCACCGCCATCGCCTTCGCCCTCGGATATGCCTCCATCGCATGGCTACTGAAGTTCGTTGCCCACCACTCCTTCAGCTGGTTCGCCGCCTACCGCATCCCAGTAGGCCTCGGCGTCATGGCACTACTGGCCACCGGAATACTAATCCCCTAAAACCACACTCACACCACATCCCCGCACACAAAACAATCACCGCGTGCGGGGATTTCCTTACCCCCTCATCACCCAACCCGACACGCACAAGAACCCACAACCTCACACAACCACCAACCGCAACACACCCACACACAACCCACGACGTCGACACGCACCCCACACGACACCACGAAACAAAAACCCACCAACACCAACACGCGCGAAATCGGATAAAGCAACACCCCTTAGGTAAGCTTACATTCATGCATTCTTGGCCCCAGCCCGAAATACCCACCCTCGAAGGCGACGCAATCGCACTCAGCCTATACGACACCGCCGACGGCGTAGTCAAACCCGTAGAAATCACCAACAACACCGCCGGCATGTACGTCTGCGGAATCACCCCCTACGACTCCACACACCTCGGGCACGCAGCCACCTACCTCACCTTCGACCTCATCGGGCGCATCCTCAAAGACCAAGGAGTAACCGTCACCTACGTCCAAAACATCACAGACGTCGACGACCCACTCTTCGAACGCGCCGAACGCGACGGCGTCGACTGGCGCGAACTCGGAACCAGCCAAATCAACCTCTTCCGCTCCGACATGGAAGCACTGTCCGTCATCCCACCCGAACACTACATGGGCGCCATGGAAACCATCGACGAAGTCATCGACATGGTCACCACACTGCTCAACAACGGCGCAGCCTACATCGTCGACGACCCACAACACCCCGACATCTACGCCTCCATCACCGCAACCCCACAATTCGGCTACGAATCAAACTACTCCCGCACCCTCATGGAACAATTCTTCGCCGAACGAGGCGGCGACCCCGAACGCGAAGGCAAACGCGACCCACTCGACGCACTCATCTGGCGGGCGCGCCGGGAAGGTGAACCATTCTGGGAAGCACCTTTCGGCGCAGGGCGCCCCGGCTGGCACGTAGAATGCTCCGCTATTGCCACACGCAGGCTTGGGCCACATTTTGCGATCCAAGGTGGCGGCTCTGACCTCATCTTCCCACACCACGAGTTCTCCGCAGCACACGCCGAAGCAGCGCACGGACACTCACGCATGGCAGGGCACTACGTACACACGGGAATGATCAGCCTTAATGGAGTGAAAATGTCGAAATCTCTCGGCAACCTCGTATTCGTCTCCAAGCTCACCGAACAAGGCCACGACCCTTCGGCAATCCGCCTCGGTGTCTACGCCGGACACTACCGTAAGTCCCGCGACTGGTCTGATGAAGTGTTGGCGCAGGCCGAATCCCGACTCGACAACTGGCGCCATGCAGCACAGGTAGCAACGAACAAGAATGCAGCCGCCGAGCTGGTGCAACGAGTTCGGACGTTGCTTGCAAATGATCTGGACACCCCAGCTGCACTCAATGCCATAGACCAGTGGGCGCAAGCAAGTAGCCACACTAGTGATTTCGGTGAAGAATCTGAGCTTTTGCATAATCCGTCGGAGTCCTTTACTCAGGCTGGTGCACTCGTAGCACGCGCAATTGATGCGCTGCTGGGGGTGAAATTGTGAGCGCTTTCGATACGTGCCGTGAAGCGGTGAAAGAATTCATCGTTGACCTGCACACATTTGCCACAGGCGCATATCTGCGAGAGTCGGAGCGCGCATTTTGGGACGCTCCTTTCGATGAGCACGCGCTTCCAGAACTCGAGTCTTTGCTGCTGGGGCAAATTGACACCATCGAGAGTTTTTCCTCCTACGCTGATAGTGAAGCGGTAATCGCCAACACCCGCGGGTTCTACGATCAACTCGCAGCGTTCAACGAGAAGTACGCCTGCGCAGTGATCGAACCGGAAGAAGAGGCAGATATTCATACCCTTATGTGTTCGTGGTGGCAGATTCGGGGCGTGGAAACTGAAACACTAGCCACACTTCCTACGCTGCATGACACAGCTGAGAATGAGCCTTAGCCACATTCGTAGTTCTTGTTCCCCTCACAGTGCACCTAGTGAATTCTGGTATCTAGGCAGTACCGGCCTGCGTGCACTGTGAGGGTTTTTCTGTCAAAAATCTTCTAGGGGTGAATTGGGGGAGGATAACACTCGACACACCACACCACTGGTGAGGATTTGTTGAGTAATTGCTCATCAGTTTTTTACTATTACCTGAGGTATTCTCCTGCTTATATGTTGATCCATTTTCCACCCAAGCCCTTGAACACTAACCATGACACTTCGCCTCTTCTCTACCATTGCACTCACCGTAAGCATCGCTGCATCAATCGCACACCCCACACTTGCCCACGAAGCTGCTTCCCAGTGCCCGAAGGTCACGATTGTGGCCGCACGTGGCAGTGAACAAAACAGTAATCTGATCCCCACCCGCTATTCTGAGCAAGCGCCCGCATCCTTTGGCTCCAATGGATTTGAAGGCGAGAATATTCGGGGAATGCTCAAGCACGCAGAAGCCCGCTATGCACAGCTGCACCCTGGCGAGTCGTTACTGAAAGATGTCGATATCATCGGCCTCGACCACAGCGTGTATCCTGCCCTTCTCCCCGTGCCGGAACTTGCCAAACAAGGTGAAGTACTCAGCCTGTGGGAAACATTTACTCGTGCGGTAAAAATTCTGTGGCAAACCCCGTTGTTCAGCATCATCGACCATGCAGTGCGCAATTTGTACGAAAGCATCCTGACAGGAATTGGGCACACGCCGGAGTTTCTAGCCCGCTACGAGCATGAAACAGGCTGCCAACCGGACTATATTTTCACCGGCTACAGCCAAGGGGCCATCATCTTGAGCACCCATGAGCGGTATTTTGCCCAACGCGGAAAACTTCGCGGCGTCGTATATTTGGGCAATCCCTACATGCGCATCGAAGATCACGCCCAGCATGTGTTTGGCAACCCATTGTATGGGATCGGAATGCTCAGCGCAGTGCCTCTTCAAAGGGGCACAGTTCCACGGATCAATTACTGCCTAGCCAATGATTTCACTTGCGACAGTTCACTACGAGGCATGCTGAAATCCAGCGGGACTGGGGGAGGAACCCATCCTACGTACTTCATGCCTGAACATTCGCGCCACAGTGATGATGAACTTGTAGATCTGCTTGCCCAATGGATCAATAAATAAGAAGTAGCCAGCTACCAAATACCATGTTTCCCCATGCCATGAAGGGGCAGAACAAGCACTGCGGAATGAAGCTCACCACAAGTAGGGTGAATATAATTATTGCCTTAACAATCTCGGGTTGCTTAGGTTCCTAACTGCTAAAACTATGTGCGTGGTCGATGGTATGGGGAACCTATGCTCAGAAAATACAGAGACACAATTTCAAGACTGCGTTCAATACGTACTAAGCTGTCTACCCGATGACTACGCACATGAATCTGCCTCTTAAAAGCAGCGAGTTCCTTGACTGCCTCAAATCCACAGTCCTGATTGGCGACGGCGCCATGGGCACCCAACTCCAAGGCTTCGACCTTGACGTTGACGCTGACTTCCTAGGCCTTGAAGGCTGCAACGAGATTCTCAACCACACCCGCCCTGATGTGGTTGCGCAGATTCACCGTAATTATTTCCTTGCTGGCGCCGACCTGGTGGAAACGAACACCTTTGGCTGCAATCTGCCTAACTTAGCTGATTACAACATCGCTGATCGTTGCAAGGAGTTGGCGTTTAAGGGTGTCAAGATTGCCCGTGATGTTGCCGATGAGCTGGGGCCGGGACGTAACGGGATGCGTCGTTTTGTTCTTGGTTCCATGGGACCTGGCACAAAGCTTCCTTCCCTCGGGCATGCGCCTTATGAGGATCTGAAGGAATATTACAAGCAGGCGGCCCTCGGCATGGCCGAGGCTGATGCTGACGGCATCTTGATTGAAACCGCCCAGGATTTGCTGCAGGTGAAGGCATCGGTCCATGGTTGCCAAGAAGCTTTTGAACAGCTGGGGTATCGCCTTCCGCTGGTGTGCCATGTGACGGTAGAAACGACCGGTACCATGCTGTTGGGTTCGGAGATTGGTGCGGCCCTGACCGCTCTTGAACCGTTGGGCATTGACATGATTGGCCTGAACTGTGCAACTGGCCCAGATGAGATGAGTGAGCACCTGCGCTACTTGTCGAAGAATGCCCAGATTCCTGTATCCGTGATGCCCAACGCTGGTTTGCCGGTGCTCGGCAAGGACGGTGCTGTTTATCCACTTGATGCTGAAGGTTTGGCTGTTGCCCTGAAGCGTTTTGTTGAAGAGTATGGTCTGTCCATGGTGGGTGGCTGCTGCGGTACCACCCCGGAGCACATCACGGCAGTCCGTGATGCTGTGATCGGCACAGATAAGTGCCCAGCAGCGGTACAGGCAGCACGAAATGTGACCCAAGGTGATGCAGTTTCGTCGCTCTACACCTCGGTCAACCTGACTCAGGAGACGGGTATCACCATGATTGGTGAGCGCACGAACGCAAACGGTTCAAAGGCGTTCCGGGAAGCAATGTTGGCTGCTGATTGGGAAAAATGTGTTGATATTGCCAAGCAGCAAACCCGCGATGGCTCGCACATGCTGGATTTGTGCGTGGACTATGTTGGGCGCGATGGCCGCGATGATATGGCGCAGCTCGCTTCTTTGTTGGCGACTAGCTCGACGCTGCCGATCATGATTGACTCTACTGAGCCTGAGGTTATCCGCGTCGGGCTGGAGCATTTGGGTGGTCGCTGTGCTGTCAACTCCGTGAACTTTGAGGATGGCGATGGCCCAGATTCGCGTTATCAGCGGATTATGGCATTGGTGAAACAACACGGTGCCGCCGTCGTTGCTTTGACGATTGATGAGGAGGGGCAGGCGCGTACCGCTGAGAAGAAAGTGGAGATCGCCGAGCGTCTTATCGCCGATATCACCGGCACGTGGGGGCTTGATGAGTCGGACATTATTGTCGACACCCTGACCTTCCCGATTTCGACAGGGCAGGAAGAAACTCGCCGCGATGGTATTGAAACGATCAATGCGATCCGGGAGCTGAAGCGTCGCCACCCTCGCATCCACACCACTTTGGGTCTGTCGAATATTTCCTTCGGCTTGAATCCTGCTGCCCGCCAAGTATTGAACTCTGTGTTCTTGCACGAGTGTATTCAGGCAGGTTTGGACTCTGCGATTGCGCATAGCTCAAAGATTGTGCCGATGAATCGGATCGACGAGCGCCAACGCGAAGTCGCCCTCGACATGGTCTATGACCGTCGCCGCGACGATTACGACCCGCTGCAGGTTTTCATGGAGCTTTTCGACGGCGTCAGCGCTGCCGATGCTCAAGATGCACGCGCCGAAGCACTAGCAGCAATGCCCCTCTTTGAACGACTTGCACAACGCATTATCGACGGTGAAAAGAACGGCATCGAAGAAGACCTCGACGCTGGGCTTAAAGAGAAGTCCGCAATCGAGATCATCAACCAAGATCTTCTTGGCGGAATGAAGACCGTCGGCGAGCTGTTTGGATCGGGCCAAATGCAACTGCCATTCGTGCTGCAATCAGCAGAAACAATGAAAGTGGCCGTCGCCTATCTCGAAAACTTCATGGAAGCTTCCGACGAATCCGGTGGCAAAGGCACCATGGTCATCGCCACTGTTAAGGGCGACGTCCACGATATTGGCAAAAACCTCGTCGACATCATTTTGAGTAATAACGGCTACAACGTTGTCAATATCGGTATTAAACAACCCATCGCCACCATTCTTTCGGCTGCCCGTGAGCACAATGCTGATGTCATTGGTATGTCGGGGCTGTTGGTGAAGTCCACTGTGGTGATGAAAGAAAATCTCCAAGAGATGAATGCCGATGGGGCTTCTGACATCCCCGTCATTTTGGGTGGCGCCGCCTTGACCCGCACTTATGTGGAAAACGATCTTGATGAAGTGTACGAAGGCGAAGTGTTTTACGCCCGCGACGCTTTTGAGGGCCTCCGCCTCATGGATGAAATCATGGCCGCTAAACGTGGCGACGGCCCCACCCACGATCCCGAAACTCTTCGTAAGCGCGAAGAGCGCAAGGCTCGACGGGAGCGCTCGCTACGTATTGCCGCGGAACGCAAGGCAAAAGAAGAACCCATCATCGTTCCCGAACGCTCCGACGTCGCCTTTGATGTGCCCGTAGCAACTCCACCGTTTTGGGGAACGCGCATCGTTAAAGGCCTTCCTTTGGCGGAGTATCTGCCTACACTCGACGAACGTGCACTCTTCATGGGCCAATGGGGGCTTAAATCCACCCGTGGCGACGGCCCTGACTATGAAGAGCTCGTTGAAAGCGAAGGGCGCCCACGTTTGCGCGCATGGATCGACCGTTTGAAGTCGCAAGGCATTCTTGACCATGCCGCTGTCGTCTATGGTTATTTCCCCGCGGTCTCTGACAAAGACTCCGTTTATATCCTCGAAGAACCTCATCCTGACGCACAAGTCCGCGCCCGCTTTGACTTCCCCCGTCAGCAACGTGGTCGCTTCCTGTGCATCGCCGACTTTATCCGCAGTAAAGAAGAAGCGCAACGTACCGGACAAGTCGATGTTCTCCCATTCCAGCTCGTCACCATGGGCAACCCGATCGCGGATTTCGCCAACGATCTGTTTGCCAAAAACGAGTACCGCGAATACCTCGAAGTCCACGGCATTGGTGTTCAGCTCACTGAGGCCCTCGCCGAGTACTGGCACTCCCGTGTACGCGCCGAACTCGCATTCTCAGATGGCACTCGCGCTGGCGATGAAGATTCGGAGAACACTGTTGATTTCTTCGATTTGAAGTATCGAGGTGCTCGTTATTCCTTTGGTTATGGTTCGTGCCCAGATTTGGAATCGCGCATCACCATGGTTGAGTTGCTGGAGCCGGAACGTATTGGCGTGGTTTTGTCGGAGGAACTCCAGCTCCACCCTGAGCAGTCGACGGATGCTTTTGTGCTCTATCACCCTGAAGCGAAGTACTTTAATGTCTAGTTCGCGTGCTCTGATCACAGCTACGGTTAGCATCTAGCTTTATGGTGTAGATGTTTAGTCACCTGTGATCTTCAGCGGTAGGGGAGAACAACCCCTCTTCTTCCCCGAAACGCAAGCTCGTAGCCTAGTGGGCTTTCATGAAACCCACTAGGCTTTTCGCCTTTCTCACATTCATTTTGAGTCCAGGTTTTTCGGGTGAAAGACATTCGAACGCAAATCGAACACGTCAGTAGCTTCAGCCACCGCCGAAAGATATCGTACAATTGTGCTAATCTATGTTTCTTGTTGCACCACCAATCCCTTGTGCACTTTTGCTCCCGCCCACGTGACTGTCCTCTACTAGGTTTTCCCACCACCTCGCCGCGTATCCTCCCCCTCATTCTTCCGACACAAGGATCTCCTGTACTTCCATGAACACCGCCGACCTTTTATCTTCCGACAATCTCGTCCCCCTCATCCTCGGACTAGCCGCGATCTATGCGGTGTTTAAGCTCATCCGAAGTGTCATCAACCGCATCCTGTCGCTCGCAGCGACCGCACTCGTTGTTGGCGGCGGGCACAAGGTGGGCATCTTTGACGGCTTAGGAAATACGCTTAGTGACATCGCGCATTTCTTCAACTAAACCCCACCGATTTGGCACCTGCCCGCACACTCAACAACGATAGAGATCATGAAAGCAGTGCTGTGGGACATGGACGGAACCCTCATCAACTCAGAACCACTCTGGGAAATAGCCACCTACGAACTCAGCGAGTCCATGGGGCGCAGACTCACCCCCAAGCTCCGCGAGAAAACAGTTGGTGGTTCCTTTCACAACACAGCCACCATCTGTGCCGCGCACGCTGGGATCAGACTCACCGAGAGCGATTACACCTATTTTCAATCCATCATGTTCGCCCGCATGCGCGAACTTCTTGCCAACGCACCGATCAACCCCGGCGTCGACACGCTTTTACGCTCGCTCAAAGATGCGGGCATCCCTTCTTTCATTGTCACCAACACAACCCGGGAGCTTGCACACCCCGCAATGAAGGCGATTGGGGCAGATCTTTTCGCCGGATCAATCTGTGGCGACGAAGTCGCACACGGTAAACCCGACCCACTTATCTACACCACTGCGGCACGCATACTCAAAACTCAACCGCATAATTGCCTTGTCTTTGAAGACTCCACTCCCGGTATGACCGCCGCCGTGAACGCAGGATGCATAGTGTTTGCCGCGCCGAACGCAACACACGACCGCCCACAGGGAGTTCATAATATGCACACACCCTCTTTTGTGGGGACACAAGCGAAAGATTTACGACAATGGTTTCGGGCTGTGCAATAATCGCACAGGTGAAGAACTTTGACTCGCTGTACGAAGAATTACTTGACCGCGCCGCAACCCGCCCTGAGGGTTCCGGCACTGTTGCTGCCTTAGACAAGGGTGTGCATCATCTGGGCAAGAAAATCATCGAAGAAGCCGGCGAGGTATGGATTGCTGCTGAGTACCAGTCTGACGAAGAACTTGCCGAGGAAATCTCCCAGCTTGTGTACTGGACTCAAACCATGATGGTAGCCCGAGGCATTCGCCCGGAAGACATCTACAAGTATCTCTAGGAATCCCTATGTTAAAAGTTGCAGTCCCCAACAAAGGGTCATTGTCTGACACTGCTGTTGAAATCCTCCGCGAAGCTGGGTATACCAACCGTGGCGACAGCAAGGCTCTAACCCTCCTTGATAAAGCAAACAACGTCGAATTTTTCTTCCTTCGCCCGAAAGACATCGCAATTTACGTTGCCAACGGTCACCTCGACCTCGGCATCACTGGGCGCGACCTTGCTGCCGATTCACAGGCGAATGTCACTGATGTGCTCAGCCTCGGCTTTGGTTCGTCGACTTTCCGCTACGCCGCACCGAAAAACGAGTTGTGGACTATCGACAAGCTTGCCGGAAAGCGCATTGCTACCTCGTACCCCAACTTGGTCCGCAACGATCTGCGCGCACGCGGCATTGAAGCTGAAGTACTGCGCTTGGATGGGGCTGTGGAGATCTCCATCAAACTCGGTGTTGCTGATGCGATTGCCGATGTCGTTTCGACTGGCCGCACCTTGCGCCAGCAAGGCTTGGAGCCTTTCGGGGAACCGCTGGTCAATTCTGAAGCTATTGTTGTTGCTCGTAGTGGGGTAGAGCTCACCCCAGAAATGCAGGTGCTGTTGCGCCGCATTGAAGGCATTGTGCATGCCCGTAACTTCCTGATGCTCGACTACAACGTGGAGCGCCGTTTGCTTGACGACGCCACCGCCATCACCCCAGGCATTTCTGGCCCCACTGTGTCGCCGCTTGCCAACGATCAGTGGGTTGCGGTTCGCGCCATGGTTCCACGCAAGGAGGCAAACACTGTAATGGATGAGCTTGCAGCTCTCGGCGCCCAAGCAATCTTGGCTACCGAAATCCGAATCGCACGCATTTAAGATGACCCGCACACACTCCCTATGAGGCCATCAGCATTCTTTATGCTGATGGTCATTTATTTACCCTTTTTCACACCTTTTTCTGAATCTGTTATAGGGCAATTCACAGATCAAGCCATGATTGTGTCGCCCACCCCACCGTTTTGTCACGCTTGTGAGCTCGACTGATTCTTTTAGGCCACCATCGAAAACCTCTGTAGTTATATAAATAATGGATGGGAAGACCTGCACAGCCCACGAAACTTTACCCCCATTGCCCCCAAAAAAGCACTTCACTGACGCAATTTCGCGACTTTTTGCTCTAAAAGTTTTATCGTTTTCCTATCGGCTCTAAAACGTAATGTATGGAAAAACACAAGGAGGGTTTTCGTGAAAAAATACAGCGCACCACAACCGCTTCGCACTGCACACACATTCCTCCCAGCACTGTGCCTTATCGCATTATTACTCGGAATCGTTCTTAGCGGCTGTAGCGTAGCAGTACCATCAGCTTCTTCTTCCGCACGAGCCGACTCTACCAGTGCAGAAAAATATTCCTCCGATCTGATTTGGAAAAGCACCATGATCCCACTTGATCCCGAAAGAAGATACTTCGAAGCATTCAACCACAGGGATGGATCGCTTAGCTTAATCGACCCCTGCGAGCACTTCCCACCGAGCCTTTTCGAAGAAGCTGGAATCATAGTAGAAGTTAAAACCATTCAGTTTTCTGACCCCAAACTAGTCTGTATGGTGCGCTACTCCAACAATGTTTTAAACACGGACGAGATTTTACGAATAACCAGCGATACCGTCACCTATCGATCATTAAGAAGAACAAAACTCTTAATTCACGCCTCTTTTAAAGATGCACACGAGCGCATCTATTTTGCCCTTTCCCCAGAACTTCCCCACACACCCCACTGCGTTTCAGCACTGAGCACACCACGCGGCCGATTTGCCGTCACCTACACCCACGCACGCGCACAGGATCTCACCCAAGATATCCTATGCCGCCGAGCGTACGAGCTACTCCATTTCATCCACGCCAGTGGCATGCTGCCCTAAAACTTAGTGGCCCGCAAAAGGGGAGAAGTGAAAAAGCAACGGTGCTACAAACGCTGCTGTTGTAGCGACGTCGAAAAGCTCAAACCCCAGTACACAAGGCGTAACCTCACCATTTTTTCGGCGATGAAAAGTACTGCAATTTTCGATATGTACAACCTTGCGCCAACTTCTTCACCACAGTGTCTGAACATCTTGACACAGAATGGGATTTCTCACGTAGTGTTGGGGCTTGTAAACACTCACAACTCACAGGAGAATGGTCTTTCACACCATGGCTAAGTCTTCGAAGAAGAACCCAGAAACCCTACACGCTGCAACCACAACCGAGTCTGCAGCTCACGCCCCGGCAACGACCGCGCACAAAGCAACGCGCACCGAAGTTGACCTCCTCGGCTCAATGGAAGTACCCAACGAGTACTACTACGGTATCCACACCTTACGCGCAATAGATAACTTCCAAATCTCCGGAACCACCATCAACGATGTACCAGAGTTCATCCGCGGCATGGTTCAGGTCAAAAAAGCCGCGGCCATGGCTAACCGTCGCCTCCACACCCTGCCGGGCAAAAAGTGCGACGCTATCGTGTGGGCATGCGATCAAATCTTGGAGCACGGTCGCTGCATGGATCAATTCCCCATCGATGTCTTCCAAGGCGGGGCTGGCACCAGCCTCAACATGAACACCAACGAAGTGATCGCTAACCTCGCACTCGAATTCTTGGGTAAAGAAAAGGGCGACTACGAAGTCATCAACCCCAATGACGATGTGAACATGTCGCAGTCAACCAATGACGCATACCCCACCGGCTTCCGCCTTGGTCTCTATGCCTGCATGATGAAGCTCATCGACCAGGTCGACGCGCTACAGCAAGCATTCCACGCCAAATCAGGGGAGTTCGTCGATATCCTCAAGATGGGTCGCACCCAGCTTCAAGATGCAGTACCCATGACGCTTGGTGATGAATTCAACGCTTTCGCTCACAACCTTGCCGAAGAGCAAGCAATCCTGCGCGCCGCGGCAGAACGTCTCCTAGAAATCAACCTCGGCGCAACCGCCATCGGCACCGGCCTGAACACCCCTGCCGGCTACCGCCACCAGGTCACCGCAGCACTAGCTGAAGTAACCGGACTGCCCATCAAATCGGCAGCAGACCTCATCGAAGCAACCTCCGACACCGGCGCATACGTACTCGTGCACTCCGCAGTCAAGCGTGCTGCCATGAAGCTGTCGAAGATCTGCAACGACCTGCGCCTGCTCTCTTCCGGTCCACGCGCTGGCCTGAATGAGATCAACTTGCCTGAACGCCAAGCTGGTTCTTCCATCATGCCAGCAAAGGTCAACCCAGTGATCCCTGAAGTGGTTAACCAAGTCTGCTTCAAGGTATTTGGCAACGACTTCACCGTACTCATGGCTGCCGAAGCTGGCCAGCTGCAGCTCAACGTCATGGAGCCTGCGATTGGCCAGGCACTGTTCGAGTCCATCGATATCCTCGGCAACGCAGCGGACACCCTGCGTGAGAAGTGTGTCACGGGCATCACCGCAAACGCTGAGGTGTGCCGCGCGTACGTAGATAACTCCATCGGTATTGTCACCTACCTCAACCCATTCATCGGCCACCACAATGGTGATTTGATCGGCAAAGAAGCAGCCCGCACCGGCAAGTCTGTGCGCGAACTGGTTCTAGAAAAGGGCCTGATGGATGAGGACACCCTCAACCAGGTGCTGTCCACCGAAAACCTGATGCACCCTGTGTTCCGCGGAACCTTGTATCTCGATAATTAACACATTCCCACACCACTGATCCTGTTTAGTCTGGGACGTGGGTGTCTCAACGGGGGCGACGAATTCTCGTCGCCCCCGTTGTTGCGTTCAACTTCCGATAGATTATATGTGGCACCGTTCAACGATTCTTCACACGGGCACAGTCAGATTCTGCGCGAAACCCTGAGCACAGGATCACACCCTTGTTGTGAAAGTTCCCGAACCAAAGGAGACACTAGCGCCGTGACACCACCGACCACACTGACCCAGCAAGCACCCCTGACCGATGTCGAAATCGCCCAAGCACACACCCTAGAACCCATTCAGATCATCGCCCAACGCGCAGGCTTACCCGACAACGCCGTGATTGGATACGGGCGAAACAAAGCAAAAATCGATATCTCCCAGACCACCACCAACCCCCAAGGAAAACTCATTCTGGTCACAGGCATGTCGCCCACACCAGCAGGAGAAGGTAAATCCACTGTCCTTATCGGCCTCGCGGATGCGATCCGAGCACAGGGGCACTCCACCATCGTTGCTATCCGTGAGCCCTCACTCGGACCCGTATTCGGCATTAAAGGCGGCGCTGCCGGCGGCGGTTATTCTCAGATTGTGCCAATGGAGGACATCAACCTTCATTTCACCGGTGATTTCCACGCCATCACCGGTGCCAACAACACACTGGCTGCACTGATCGATAACCACATTCAGCACGGCAATAGTCTTGATATCGATCCACGCCGCATCACGTGGCAACGATGCCTCGATGTCAACGATCGAAGCTTGCGCCATGTCATCACCGGCCTTGGCGGAAAGGCTCATGGTACCCCCACGGAGACTGGCTTTAGCATTACTGCTGCAAGTGAAATCATGGCGGTGCTGTGTCTCGCTACTTCAGTGGAGGATCTTGAAACACGCTTAGCAAACATGGTGGTTGCACAAAGCTACCAAGGTCAACCAATCACAGCGGGCGATCTTCACGCCCAAGGCGCACTAACTGCGCTGCTGAAAGAAGCACTGAACCCGAATCTTGTCCAAACCTTAGGTGGCACTCCCGCCTTTGTCCATGGTGGCCCGTTTGCCAATATTGCCCATGGATGCAATTCGTTAATCGCCACAACCACGGCTTTGAGCTACGCCGATGTGGTGCTGACCGAAGCTGGTTTCGGCTCCGATCTGGGCGCAGAAAAATTCTTCGACATTAAGGCCCGCGCGGGTGGACTCGACGTTGCTGGGTGCGTCATCGTTGCCACCATTCGTTCCTTAAAATACAACGGTGGTGCTGCAAAGGAAGCACTCACCGCAGAAAATATCCCAGCGCTGGCTAAGGGAATTATCAACTTGGAAAAGCATGTGCGTAACGTGCGCAAGTTCGGTGTCGAACCCATTATCGCGCTGAATCTCTTCAGCTCCGACACGGCTCAAGAGCAAGACTGGATGCTGTCCTGGGCCAAAGAGTTCGGCGTGGGATTATATCCTGTCACTGTATGGGCCAATGGTGGTGACGGTGCGGATAATCTTGCACAAGCAGTGTTAGAGCTTGAACAAGACACCCCTTCACACTCGCTCTATGACCCCTCCGAAGGCATTGAAGAGTCGATAAGCACGATCGCGCAGGAAATTTACGGTGCACACACTGTGCAGTGGTCAAAACAGGCACGTGCGGATCTGGAGTATTTAAAGGCCCACGGATGGGATGGTCTGCCGGTGTGCATTTCAAAAACCCAATATTCGTTCAGCGACGATCCCACGGCACTTGGCGCTGCCGAAGGTCACACTGTGCATGTGCGCCAGTTGCTGCCGCGCATTGGTGCGGGGTTCATTGTGGCACTGACTGGCGATGTGATGACCATGCCTGGACTACCAAAGGTTCCTGCAGCGGAAAAGATTTCCGTTGATCAGGGCTTGATCAAAGGGCTATTCTAGATCCGCTTCCTGTAAGCAGGCATGCTCAGCAGAAATTTAAGGGCGATGTGAAATAACACATCGTCCCTTTTTTCGTTTAGCTGTTGGCTGCGTCCCAGTCGCGTTGGGCTTGAAGCCAAAAGGTTTGGTCGGTGCCAAAGACGCTGGCGAGGCGTTTGGAAAGATTCCACGTAACGCCAATACTTCCCGCAACAAGTTTGTCCACAACTCCTTCAGCGGTGTACATGCGCTTTGCTACATCGTAGTGGCTCATTCCGGCTGGCTGAATAAAGTCTTGCTCCAGAATTTCTCCTGGATGCCTGGGCTGTGCCATGGGTTTTACCCCCTTCTTCAATGTGGGTGGCGGGCGGGTGTCGGTGCTATAGAAGCATGTGCGTTGACGCGATGTTTCCATGTTAGGGGGAAAGACTATCCGATTACCACGAAGGTTAGGCTTAAGACACTTTAAATAGAAGCAAAGGTAGAAGGCCTATTTTTAGCTTATGCTTAACTAACTTAGTTCTTTCATAGTTTCCATATTTGATTGACACGATACTTCCACTTTTCCCGCGAAGCACCGAGTAGCGCAGACACACCCATACCCATATCACCCCAGCGCACTCACCCCTAAACTATGCTCCTGTACAGCCATTTCAGCCTTAATCAAATACTGCGGCACCCGATGTGCACTGCCAGCAAAAGTGGGCAAAACCAGCGATCGGCTACTCATAGCGTGTACCCACTATTGCCGACACGTCACAGAAATGTCTCACAGAGCGTTAGCACACACACTCACTTAGATAATCAGCGAACTATTAGGAATTTTTTTAGGAGTTCACCACGGCAGCGGCTGGAAATTCTGGTGGGGTGCCCCCAAATTCGGGGCATAAGTTTTGGTGTGGACACCAATTACATAGCTTGGAGGTTTTGGTTTTAAAACTTTGCTCACGCAGATCACCCATAATCTTTTCCCACAAATCGCCAAGGTCACGCTCAAAATATTCCAGCTCTTCTTTGGAGGGCGCTAAAAACAGAGAGTCGGATACTTTGAGATACATCAGGCGTAGCTGGTGAGGGATCACACCGTGTAAGCGCCACCACACAAGCGCGTAGAAGCGCATTTGAAATTTCGCCTGGTCACTGAATCGGGGAATAGGCTTTTTACCAGTTTTGTAGTCGACTACGCGCACTTCGCCGGTGGGGGCGATATCGACGCGATCGATGAATCCACGCACTGGCACTCCGTTGGGCAAGGTGGTGTCAACAAACATTTCACAGGCATGCGCATCAAAGCCTTGCGGGTTTTCCATTTCAAAATAGCCGCGCAGCAGGCTGCGGCATTCGACGAGGAAGTCGAGGGTTTCTGCTTCAGGTACGAGTTGGGTAAGTTCTGGGTCTTCCTCGCACATGTTGGCCCAGTTTGGTTTGAGCCTTTTGACCACTGCTGGATACGTGCGCTCTTGTTTTGGCCATGAATGCATGTCTTCGAGGCAGGCATGGACGAGGGTGCCTTTGACTTGAGCGACAGTTTTGGGTTCCGGCAATTTGTCTAGTGCGCGAAATCTATACAGCAGCGGGCATTGCTGGTAGTCGGATGCGCGGGAGGGGGAGAGAGCTAGTTTCACAACCTCTTACCATATCTGACATACACTGAAACTCATGTCTTGGGATCTGATTAGTTTTATTGCTGCTTCGCCGAGTTCCTTCCATGCTGCGGACTTTGGTGCACACATGCTGAAAGAGGCTGGGTTTGTCCAGCAGGAGGAAACGAAAAAGTGGGATGCTGCCCCAGGTGGGCATTTTTTGGTGCGCGGTGGTGCGCTTGTGGCGTGGTTTGTTCCCGAGACGGCGTCGACACGCAGTGGTTTTCGGGTGATTGGTGCACACACTGATTCGCCTGGTTTTAAGCTGAAGTTCAATCCGGATCTGCGTTCTCACACCTTTGGCCAGGCTGCTGTGGAGGTCTATGGGGGCCCGATTCTTGCGTCGTGGTTTGATCGTGAGTTAGTGCTGGCAGGCAAGATTGGGCTTGCCGACGGCAGCACCACGTTAGTGTCTACCTCACCGTTGTTGCGGATTCCGCATTTGGCGATTCATTTGGATCGTAGTGCAAATGATTCATTGAGCATCGATCGACAGCGTCATGTGCAACCAATTTTCAGCGTCGGTGCTGATGTATCGGTGCTCGATGTTCTTGCGCAGGCGGCAGGGGTCGAGGCCGATCAGATTGTGTCGCACGATCTGATAACTGCCGATGCTCAACCAGGCGAGATTTTTGGCCACAATTCGGAGCTCCTTGCTGCGGGTCGACTTGATAATTTGAGCTCTGTTTTCGCAGGATTACAGGCGTTTCTGCAAGCCACGTCGGCGGTGACCATTGAGCAGGCTGGCAGCGATGATGTGTTGGTGCTTGCATGTTTTGATCATGAGGAAATTGGGTCCGCCTCGACCACTGGTGCAGCAGGGCCTTTGCTCGAAGATGTGTTGACTCGAACAGCTTCTGCTTTGGGTGCAACTTTTGATCAGACGCGCCAAATGTTTGCCCGTTCGAGTTGTGTGTCGGCGGATGCTGCGCACTCTGTTCATCCGAATTATCCGGAGCGACATGATCAGGGTAATTTCCCTGTGTTGGGTATGGGGCCAGTGCTGAAGATTAATGCGAATCAGCGCTACGCATCGAATACTGAAACTGAGGCTTTGTGGGTGCGCGCATGCCGTGCGGCTGGGGTGGATACGCAGGTGTTTGTTGGTAATAATACTTCGCCGTGTGGTTCAACGATTGGGCCGATTACTGCAACGCGGTTGGGTATTCCGACGGTGGATGTGGGTGTGCCGTTGTTGTCGATGCATTCTGCACGTGAGTTGTGTCATGTGCGGGATATAGAGTTGTTCGAGAAGTGTTTGGTGGCTTATCTGGTAGCGTAATTCGACATGGCATATTCTGGTCCTTTTCAACCTGGCGATCGTGTTCAGCTCACTGATCCGAAGCGTCGTCACGCAACTATCGTCTTGGAGCAAGACGGGCAATTTCATACCCACAAAGGCATGATTGCACACAACGATATTATTGGTGCGGATGAGGGCACTGTGGTCAAGTCGGAGCAGGGGTATGAGTACTTGTGCTTCCGCCACTTGTTGGTTGATCATGTGCTGTCGATGCCCCGTGGCGCTGCTGTGATCTATCCGAAGGATTCGGCGCAGATTTTGGTCGAGGGTGACATTTTCCCTGGTGCTCGTGTGCTTGAGGCTGGCGCGGGATCGGGTGCGTTGTCGATGTCCTTGTTGCGTGCAGTAGGGGATCGTGGCGAGGTTTTCTCTTATGAGATTCGTGAGGATCATTTGCAGTTCGCGGAGTCGAATGTGGATCAGTATTTTGCTGGACGTCCTGCGAACTGGCATCCACGTTTGGGTGATTTTAAGGAAGTCACCGTCGATGATCTCGGCGGCCCTGTTGACCGCATCATTTTGGACATGTTGGAGCCGTGGGAGTGCTTGGAAACTGCTAAAAATCTTTTGCTCCCCGGTGGCGTGTTCATGGCGTATGTTGCGACTGTCCCGCAGCTGATGCGTGTGATGGAGGGGATTCGTGAGCAAAAGTGCTTCACTGAGCCTCGCGCGTGGGAGTCGTTGGTGCGTGAGTGGCGTGTGGAGGGTCTAGCGACCCGCCCTGAGCACCGCATGAATGCGCACACTGCATTCTTGGTGTGCACGCGCCGTCTTGCTGATGGTGTGACTCCGCCGCGCCCGCAGCGCCGCGCCCGCAAGTAGTGTTCGCCTTATCCTTGCCACTCATTTGTGGTCGGGCATGAGTTTCCGCAGTGACATCGCGTGAGCGTCACTGCGGTTTTTTCATGCGTATCGACGCCTAGGCTATGTGCAGGTTAAGCACTGTGTCGACGTCGAAACGCATGTAGTTACCCACCAGTCAGCGTTGTGGCCGGGGAACTGTTGCTTACCGTGTAAAAATATTGGTTTCGCTACCTTCACACCTTCCTAAACATTGTTTAGGATTTCTTGGGGTTGCGGGTGCAATCAGGGGGGCTTAGGGTGTGCTCAATAGTAGAGTTGTGGGCATGGACTCTCAAGGCGCCTCAATCTCCGCGCAGGACTCTCCCCGCGCTTCCGCATACCAGCTGCATAAGACCAATCAGGAACTTGCAGCACGCAATGAAAAACTTGCCGAAATGCTCAAAGCATCGCGGGATAAACTCAACGTTTTGCACCAGCAGTTGGAAGAAATCGCGGCGCCCCCTTCCACCTACGGTACTTTCCTCGAATTTTCCCCGCGCGGGCACACCGCAGAAGTGTTTACCGCAAACCGCAAAATGCGACTGGTGATCTCCCCACTTGTTGACCCCACAGCACTTGTGCCCGGTGTGCAGGTGCGCTTGGGCGAAGGTAATCAAGTGGTCGAAGCCTGCGGTTTCAACGAAACAGGTGAACTTGCGATCCTCATCGAAATGATCGGCACATCCCGCGCACTGGTTGCCGACCACAATGGTGAAGAACGCCTCGTGAAGCTGGCAGCCCCCTTGTGCCCGAACGAGCACACGCATGTGCGCAGCCCGCGAGCGGGCGATACTGTCTTGATGGATTCCAAGGCCGGCTACATCTTTGAGGTGATTCCTAAAACAGAGGTGTCACGTTTGGCACTGGAGGAGGTTCCAGATGTCACCTATGCCGATATCGGTGGTTTGGATTCCCAGATTGAACAAATCCAGGATGCTGTGGAGCTTCCTTTCGCTCACCCCGCCCTGTACCGCGATTATGATTTGCGCCCACCGAAAGGTGTGCTTCTGTATGGCCCGCCTGGCTGTGGCAAAACTCTGATTGCTAAAGCTGTGGCCAATTCCTTGGCTTCGCGGATCGGCGACGGCTCATCGAGCTATTTCATTAATGTTAAGGGGCCTGAGCTTTTAAATAAGTTTGTGGGTGAAACCGAGCGTCGAATCCGCTTGATCTTTGAACGGGCCCGCGAACTGGCCGAAGATGGCCGCCCTGTCATCGTGTTCTTCGACGAAATGGAATCGATCTTCCGTACCCGTGGCTCAGGTGTGTCCTCCGATATGGAGACCACGGTGGTTCCGCAGCTTTTGACCGAACTTGATGGTGTCGAAGGCCTCACGAACGTGATCGTGATCGGTGCAACGAACCGTGAAGAGCTCATCGACCCTGCTATTTTGCGCCCCGGTCGCCTCGACGTGAAAATCCGCATCGAACGTCCCACCAAGGACAATGCCCGCGAAATCTTTGCTCGCCACCTACGCAGCACAGTGCCCGTGCATGGTCATGTACCCGACCTCATTGAGACCGCCGTCGACTACATGTACCGCGACAACCCCTATGTGGAACTGGTGCTCGTCACCGGCTGCGCTGAAGTGTTGCACTACCGTGATTTCGTTTCTGGTGCGATGATCGCCAATGTGGTCGACCGCGCAAAGAAATACGCAATCAAGGCACACCTTTCTGGCGACACCACCGGTATCACCGCTGAGCATCTGTGTGCAGCAATTGACGCCGAAAACCGGGAAAGTGAAGATATGCCGAACACCGCAAACCCCGACGAATGGAGCCGCATCCTTGGTCGTCAAGGAGTACGCGTCATGCATGCCAGGGTAGTTGGGCTAAGCAGGGAAGAAGGCCACCGCTGATGACACAGGACACCCGTTATCCGCAATCGGCAACGGCTGCAGCTGGCGGCGTCGATACGCATGCGCCTTTCATCCGCGTGATGGGAACAGAGACTGAGTATGGAATTGCCACCCCCAGCAACACCAGCCTCAGCCCGATCGTCACCTCAACCCATGCAGTAGTTGCATTTGGCCAGCTAGAAAACTCCGCCAGCGGAATGCGCTGGGATTTCACCTCCGAACATCCCTTGCGCGATCGCCGCGGTTTCGACTTAAAACACTACAGCACCGTTCCCGTTGTCGACCCCAACGCGCTAGGCGTGGCAAATGTTGCACTCAGCAACGGGGGACGCTTCTATGTTGATCACGCGCACCCTGAATACTCCAGCCCAGAATGCACCTCCGCATTCGCAGCGGCACTCTACGACCACGCCGGCGACGTCATCCTCAACCGTGCCGCACAAATCGTGGCAGAGTTGACTGCGCACAACAGCTCCATATTGGACAATCATGCGCCCTGCCCAGAGCTGAAACTGTATAAAAATAATGTTGACGGCAAGGGCGCCAGTTACGGTTCGCACGAAAACTACTTGTATTCCCGCGACACGGATTTTGCCACGCTCGCACAAGCTTTGATCCCATTTTTTGTCGCCCGCCAAGTGCTGGTAGGTGCAGGACGTGTCGGGCTGGGCATGTTCGGGGAGGAAGCTGGGTTCCAGATTTCGCAACGCGCCGACTACATCGAGCAGGAAATCTCGCTGGAAACAACACTGAATCGTGGCATCATTAACACCCGCGACGAACCGCACGCGGATGCTAATCGTTTTGGGCGTTTGCACGTGATCATTGGTGACGCGAACATGTCACACATATCCACCGCGCTCAAGCTGGGAACAACCGCCCTGGTGCTCGATGCAATTGAGGCGGGGGTTGATTTTAGCGACTTAAAGCTTGCCGACGCCGTTACCGAGGTGCGTGCTGTTTCCCGCGACCTCACGCTGACACACACGCTTAAGCTTGCGGATGGTCGCACAATGCGCGCACTGGATCTGCTCCGCGAATATGCCGCCCGCGTAACCCCCGACGAGCAGGTGTATCCGTTGTGGGTCGAAACAATGGATCTGTTGGAACGCGGTGGTTATGCCGCCTGCGCCGATCGACTGGATTGGTGCGCGAAATGGGCGTTGATTTCTTCCTTCCTTTCCAAAGGTTTGGATATTTCCCACCCGAAATTGCAGCTCATTGACCTGCAGTACAGCGATATCAACCCTGAGAAAAGCTTGTATCACGCGCTCGTTCGTAAACAACGCATGCGTACGCTTTTCAGCCCCGAAGATATTGAGCATGCCGCGTGGAATCCCCCTGAAGATACCCGCGCCTATTTCCGAGGACGAATCGTATCCCACGGTTTAGGCGCGGTGGAGGCTGCGAGCTGGGAATCAGTGATCGTTGGTGGACACCGCATCGAAATGCCGGAAACAACTACACTTACCAAAGACCACGTCGGCGATATTTTTGACCACATAGTCAGCGACGAGGATTTATTAGAAGTTTTAGAAAAGAAAGGTTTGATTTAACTCATGGGCACTTCACAGGTTTTCTCCTCCGGCGGCAAAGACAACAACGATGAGGTAGGGGAGGTTTCGGCCGGACAGATCCAGATCAACACCGAAGGTGTCGATGATCTTCTCGACGAAATTGATGGTTTGCTCGAAACCAATGCCGAAGAGTTCGTGCGCTCCTACGTGCAGAAAGGTGGCCAGTAAGTGGCGCACCCCAACACCGTCGAGACTGCGGAAAATCCTTCGGGCTCGGTAACAACCAGCGGAAAAAACGTCTACATCCGACGTATCGCCGGTGTGGAAACGGAATATGGCATTACCTGTGTGGCCGAAGGCGGCAGCCGAAAACTTGGCCCTGATGAAATTGCCCGCTACATGTTCCGCCCCGTGGTGGATCGTTGGTCAAGTTCAAATATTTTCCTACCTAATGCATCCCGCCTGTACCTAGATGTCGGCTCACACCCAGAGATTGCCACAGCAGAGTGCGATAGCATCAGCCAGTTGATTGCCTATGATCGTGCCGGTGATCTCATCGTGAATGAGCTTGCGCAGCAGGCGGAATTGTCGTTGAAAGCCGAAGGTGTGGATGCGAAAGTATATCTGCTGAAAAACAATCTCGATTCAGTGGGCAATTCCTACGGCTGTCACGAAAATTATTTGGTGGGCAGGGAAGCGGTGTTGAAGACACTCGGCAAAACGCTGCTGCCGTTTTTGATTACTCGCCAGTTAATTGCCGGCGCGGGCTGCATTAAAGATGGCGCTTTCCATATTTCCCAACGTGCCGAACACGTTTGGGAAGGCGTGTCGAGCGCAACCACACGTTCGCGCCCCATCATTAACACCCGCGATGAACCCCATGCTGATTCGCACAAGTATCGGCGTTTGCATGTGATTGTCGGGGATTCCAACATGGCTGAGCCTACCTGTGCGCTCAAGGTTGGTTCAGCGATGCTGATGTTAGAGATGATCGAAGCGGGTTTCGACATTCCACACATTGAGCTTGAAAACGAGATCAATGCTATCCGCGACTGTGCGAAAGATATCAGTGGTCACACCTTGATTGCGCTAAAAAATCAGGAGCCGATGACAGCACTTGCTATTCAACGCGCCTACTTTAATGCCGCTCGCGAATGGTTGAAGGTGCGCGAATCTTTCCGCGCAGCTGATCCACAGGCAGCGGGTGGCACCAGCGATGAAGAAATGCACAAGGTTCTTGATCTGTGGGATCGAACACTGCAGGCGATCGAGACTCAAGATTTTTCGGGTGTTGATAGTGAGATTGATTGGATGATCAAGCTCAAACTGTTGCGTACATATCAGGCACGCTTAGGGCTAGATCCAGAAGATTTCTCCCACCCGAAGCTCGCTCATGTGGATTTGACCTACCACGATATTCGCCTTGGTCGTGGCATTGCCCCTGTGTTAGAGCACAAGGGTTTGATTAAGCGGTGGGTGACAGATGAGGCGATAGCTCATGCCCGCGATCATGCACCGGCAACAACTCGTGCCGCACTACGGGGTAAGTTTTTAGAGAAGGCAACGGCGCTTGGCGCTGCGTTTTCTGCGGACTGGTTGCGGTTGAAAGTTAACCGTCCCGAACCTCACATGGTGGAGCTCGGGTGCCCGTTTAGCACTGTGGATGCGCGCGTCGATACGCTTATTGAGTATATGGAAACCCACGCACAGACTGATGACTAGCACCTCTTTTCCCGATAAAACCACATCTCAACCAGCTGCGCACAGCGAACGGTCTGCGCCTCTGGCAAGCCCTGGCGTTGATTCTTCGCGCGGGCACGGGGCGATGCCGCGAAAAGATCGCCGCGACCAGCAGCTAGAACGCGTCACAAATCTCACATTTGCGCTGCTTAATGCCGCAAATCAGGGACGGGAGTATGTGAGTCGGGAAGAGATTATTCACCAGGTGCCCGGCTATCTTCTCGATGATGCTGGACAACCGCGCAACCAGGCAGCGATCAATGTGCTGTTTAGTCGTGACTGTGCCAGCCTCATTGCCCTGGGTGTTCCGCTGGAATCCTTCAAGGTTGATGGCGCAACAGTATGGCGGATTCAGCGCGGGGAATACGAGCTGCCCGAAATTTCTTTCACTCCCGCTGAGGCAACAGTCTTAGCGTTGGCGGGGAAGATGGATACGTCGAGCCCGCTCGCGACGTTTAGCCGCTCAGGGTGGACGAAGCTTGCCGCCCGCGGACTCGATAACGCGCTGAGCCCCTCGCCGTTGTATACCCCGATTAATGATTTGAATGTGCTATCAGCCCAGGTTGTTGATGCGATACATGTAGCCGTGCGCACCAAGCAGCGGTTGCGGTTTTTCTACCGCCGCAACCCCGCAAGCGATTTCAGTGAACGCTGGATCGACCCGTGGGGTTTAGTCACGCTCAACGAGCGAGTGTATTTAGTTGGTTTCGACCTTGATCGTGGCCAGGCACGCTGCTTCCGTGTGACTAAGTTGGCTGATATCGATATTTTGGATGCCGATGCTTACGACATGAGTGGTTATGGTGATTTCCAACCTGCGCCTGATGATGTTGCCGTGACTGAGCTTGTGCGTGCGCAGATCGCCGGGGGTGCGTCGCAGGCTACTGTGCGAATCAAGATTCAGGCTGGGCATGGTGAGCAATTGCGCAGCCGTGGTCGAGTGCTCACGTTCGACGAATGTGTTGCAGCCGGGCTTCCCGATGTGTCTGATGATCCGGATTCTCACGTGTATGAGCTTGTCGACGTCGACACCGACTGGCTGGTACGGCACGCTGCTGTGCTTGCTCCCTATGTGACAGTGCTTGATCCACCGCCTGTGGTTGACGAAGTTATTTCGCTTTTAAAAACTGCGGCAGGTATACCCCAGCACGACGGTAACTAAGCGAGACCCCACAACGACAGTGAGAAGATTTCTAGGCCTATGAAGGACAACAACCCCAAACTGCCAAATGCGGATGTGCACCCAGCACGAAAGAAAACCCATATTCCTGAGACGCGCTGGATGGATATGGTGCGCATGCTCAATATTTTGCCGTATTTTGAAAAACACCCAGGGCGTAGCCTGATGGCGGCCGCAGTGGATTTGGGTACTGATGTCAAGACCCTGCGTGCCGATCTCAACCGCCTGTTTTGTTGTGGCATTGGACCTCTACCACACCAGTTAGTTGATCTCGACCCGGAAATGCGTTCCGTTCGGGTATTTAACCATCAAGGTATGGATCGGGCGTTGCGTCTTACTCTTACTGAGGCCAACGCATTGGTGCTGGCTTTAGACTCGCTCGGAACCGTCGCTGGGCTGGTTGATGATTCTGCAGTTCGCTCTGCCTCCCAGAAACTTCGTAGCCTCATGGGGGAGCACACCCCGCAGGTATCCGGTGGGGACTTCTCGCTTGATGATCCAACCGTGGAATCCTCACCAGCAGTGGCGACGGATTCTTCCGAAAATGGCGGTCCTGCCAAGCCAACAGCAGACGACGAAACCTCTGATTCTTCACCTGGGCTGGCGCACACCCTTGGGGTGTTGCGACAAGCCATGGAAACTGCTGTTGAGGTTGGGTTTCAGTACTATTCGCGCACGAAAGATACGTGGAGCCACCGCCACGTTTCGCCCACTCGCATTTTTTCGCGCGAGGGGACTGTGTATCTCGCCGCCTATGATTCTGGGGTGAAAGCGCACCGAAACTTCCGGATCGAATTGATGCACAATGTTGAGTGCTTGAGCACACCGGCGACTCCAAAGTTAAGCGAGCTCACTTTTGACAGTGCGGACCCGTTTCGCTTCAGCAGCGCTACTGATCAGGCTCAGGTAGTTTTCTATCCCGAGTCGACGTGGTTGGCTGAAACTATTCCTTGCGAGGTTGAGGGAGTGGACGAAGACGGTAATCTATGGGTAACACTTCCGCTAGTGTCACGCGAGTGGCTTATCCAATTTGCGCTCGCTCACGCCGACCGAATGTGGGTGGAGGAGCCGAAGGAAGTTGCACACGCCATTAGTGAACGCGCTTCAACTGGACTAGGTGCGTATGATGAAGGCGTTGTCTCAGACATCTGACGAATCCTTATTTTGGGTCAGTTATTGGTAGTGTCGAACACAACACTATCTTCTTATTTCGCGAAAGGACCGTGAACCCCTATGTCCCTTGGACCACTCGAGATCGCAGTCATCGTCATTTTGTTCATCCTGCTTTTCGGCGCAAAGAAGCTCCCTGATGCTGCACGCGCCTTGGGTCGCTCTATGCGCATCTTCAAGTCTGAGGTGAAGGAAATGAGCAATGACGACAAGCGCTTCGAAGAGCAGCAGCGCGCGATCGAGGCTCAGCCTATCGTTCCTAACCCAGCTCCTTCCCCCATCATTGATGCTCAGCCTGTGCAACCGCAGCAGCCTGTTCAGAACCCCGGCCAGCAGCCACAAGCATAGTTTTATCGTTCCTCAACGTTACGTCCTGCTTGAATCATGAGTTCATCGACGACTTCCGCCGCACCACATGCGGCGAAGAATACTAAGAAGAAGCGGTTTAAGCGGAAATCCAACCCTGAGGGGCAGATGACTCTGGTTGCGCACCTCCAAGAGTTGCGCCGTCGCATCATCATCTCTGTTGTGTGGCTGGTCATTGGTTCCATCGCTGGTTTCATGTGGTATCAGCATTCCGTGTTTGGGCTGGAAAGCTTAGGCGAAATTCTGCGTGGACCGTACTGTTCACTCCCTCCTGAAAAGCGTGCTTCCTTGACTTTGGATGGTGAGTGTCGTCTGATTGCGACCAAGCCTTTTGAGATGTTCTTGCTCCGCATCAAGATTGGCGCTCTTGCTGGTACTGTTTTTGCTTCCCCTGTGTGGCTGTACCAAATCTGGGCGTTTATCACCCCTGGGCTGAAGAAGAACGAACGCAAATGGACTTTCGCTTTCGTCTTTTCCGCTGTATTCCTTTTTGTTACCGGCGCAGTTCTGGCTTACTTTGTCCTCGCTTACGGCTTGGATTTGTTGCTCACCATTGGTGGCGAAACTCAGGTCGCGGCACTATCGGGTGGCTATTACTTTGACTTCATTTTGAGCTTGCTGCTGATTTTCGGTGTGAGCTTTGAAGTGCCACTGCTCATTGCCATGCTCAACATTGTGGGTATTCTGTCCTACGATGCAATGAAGGATAAGCGCCGAGTCATCATTTTAGGTATGTTCATTTTCGCAGCATTCATCACTCCTGGCCAAGACCCTTACTCAATGTTGGCTCTCGCCTGTGCGCTGAGTGTGTTGGTGGAGTTAGCTATCCAGTTCTGTCGTATCAACGATAAGCGTCGGGATGTTGAACGCCCCGCGTGGATGGATTTGGATGATGAGTCTTCCTCTGCCCTTGATGAGGCTCCGTCGACCATTGGTGGTTCGGGCCCACTTGCGGATGCCTCTGCAGGTTCGTCTCCATTGCCGAAACCTGCGCCAATTCCGCCGTCAGCTGGGCAAGCAAAACCCAACTATTTCGACGACATCATTTAGCGCTGTTTGCTTCTGATGTGAAAAATTCAACAATGATCACCGCCTTCTTCCACATTGCTGGCAGAAGGCGGCTTTCTCGATTCTAGGCTCAAAACAGCGTTGGAGAACCTTCCAGAATTCGGGTAATTCGGGGAGCAATTTATACAAGCCGCGTGAAAAATGCGGGTGGTTAAGGTGGCGGTGGCGGACTTATGCCACCGCCATAGGTGTTATTTGTCGCGTTCGTGGCGTGGTTTGAATACGTCTGCGCCGATGACGCGGGGGACTACTTTGGGTGCTTCGCCTAGAAGGTCGAGGAGGTTTTTATCCCGTTCTGCTTGTTGGAGTACTCCTTTAACCGCTGTGCGTCGTGTCCGGTTGGTTGTACGCTTGCGATTATTCGCCTGCTGCCCACCACCAGCACCTGCACCAGCACCGCCCATGGGTGCCCCGCCTGCCATCGTTGATCCACGACCACCAGCACCACCAGCACCAGCACCGCCAGTACCACCAGTATTGGAATTGTTTCCTATGCCTTGCCCATTGTTGTAGGGACTGTGACCCCGATGGGACCCACCCGAACCCGAACCAGAGCCCGAACCGACGCCAGAGCCGGTTGGGTTATGTCCCCTACCAGTGTGAGAGCCACCCGAACGATGAGAACCACCAGCACCAGAACCTGCACCATAGCCACCAACACCAGCACCATACCCACCTGCACCTGTACCTGTGCCTCTACCACCACCGGTGCCGGTGGTGGTGTTGGTTCCTCCAACATGGTTGCTACCAGATTGGTGCGGCATCGTATGCGACACCCTATTATGCTGCGTGTTTCCACCGGTAATGTGTGACTGTGCTGTGCCACCAGCATAAGAACCACCACCATAGCCTGCACCTGCACCTGCACCCCAAGTAGTACCGCTACCAACACCGCTGTGTGTGGTTGGGTGTTGGTGGGCATTAAGTGGGTTAATAGTTGTAGGGTCCAGCCCTAGCGCGGATTGCTGGGTTGCTACCTGATCTAACACCCGTTCGGCGAGTTCGTGGGGTTCAAGGTCAAGCTCTCTAGCTGCTTGTTGGGTATTCTGTACCCAGTTGGTGGTGGAGATTGTGCTGGTTGCTTCGTTTGTGCTTCCTCCGCCTGCGCCTGCGGGTGCAGGTTCCATCAGGTGGCGTGTTACAGGCATTGCTGCGGTTGCTGCGGTTGCAAGGGCTGTACGGAAGCCTTGGAGGAAAAGTTGTTCTGCTTGTTGGGCAACAACGATGCCTCCTTGGGTGGCGCGGAGTGCGTTGACTTTAGCAACTGCTGCTGTCACCTGCGGGGCAAACCCTGGTGCGATTGCTGATAGCGCGGTGGTAGATTGTGCCATCAGTGCTGCATTCTGAGCAAAGTTCATGCCTGATTGCGCCATGGTAGTAATAGCGGTGTTTGCTTTTTCAAAGGGGGTGCCTTTGTTTGCTGCGATCAGTTCACTGGCCACGCTGTTTAACCGGTCGCTGATCGCAGTGGCATCACGTGCCAAAGTAGCCCAGAGGTCTGCAGCTTCTATCGCTGCAGCGTTGTTGGTGGAAGCAAGAGCTGAAGCAAGTTGTTCTAAGCTTGCTGCTTGATTCACAACTGGTGGTGGGAAGTTAAACCCTTCGAATCCTAGATCAGGGCGGGTAGGGAAATAGACCCTAGGAAACATTGGGACTCCGGTTTCTTCCAAGATGCGGTCGAACTCATCGGTGGCAAACCGGTTCATGCCCGAAAGTGAGTAGTAGTTGGCATAGAGGTTTTCTTCCAACCATTTCACCTGACGTTCAAACGCCTCCAACATTGCGTGAGCACTACCAGCCCCACCATGAAGAACCCGGCCGTGTTGTTCCCCGAGCTGGTCTAAACCACTCACCGAAGAAAAACTTCCGTTAAGTGGGCTTTTAGTGGAATACCAAGCAGCAGATTTTGACTCTTTGCTGAGTTGTTCAAGGGCGTGAACGCTGTCGATAATTTGTTGTTTATCCATGAAAAGGGTCATTGGAATCCTCCTTTGGTACGTAGTTTTTCAAGGGTTTCATACGCCTTCCAACACAACTCATCCTTCGTTGGTGTGGCTTTACCAGTGTGCCCGAAGGTGATACTGATTCGCCCATGCGGTGTACTGATGGCAGCATCACAATGCGCATTTTCATCTTCCCTAGGCAGGTTGCTGAAGTAGATGCGCTCATCAATACCGGGGAATGTCGCATCAATAATCAACCCATGATCGCGAAGAAATGAATACTGGGCAAAGTGCGTTGATACGCTGAATGCTCCATGGATGCCGTCGGTTGTGTGAACCTCGCTCATGCCACAATCAATCATCGGAGATGAGTCCCGACTAGTCGGAGAGATTTTCTCGAGTCCAATCTCTGCGAGTTCTTCTGGGGTGAAGGTGTCGCACAGATCGTAAAGGGTGTTGTTGGGGTCATCTTTGTCGAAGGCCTCAACGTATTCCCTGTTTGGTGGCAGGGGGATCATGCTGGGTTTGGGTGGCGACTCCCAGGTTTCAAAGGGGTAGGTTTCTTCAGTAGTCGTGCTGTCCGCGGATTGGATGCCCTGTGGTGGTGCGCAGCCAGATACCGCCACACCACAAGCAACGAGTGCTGTGAGAATACGTGTCCGCATTAATCCTCCCAAAGATGTGTGCTGGCCTAGGGTTTTATTCCCTTATATATAAAGACTGGAAAATCAGGGTGTGCGTTCCCAAAATTTTTCCCACCCCACGCTCTCCACCCCTATGCGGGGGTAAATGGTGGTTGTTGGTGCTGAGGATGTTTAGGTGAAGTTGCCTTTGGTACGTAGTTTTTCAAGGATTTCATACACCTTCCAACACAACTCATCCTTAGTAGGCTTGCCATCGCCACCGTAGCTATAGGTGACATTAAGGCGACCATGTGTGGTGCTGATGGATGCATCGCAATGCCTAGCGGTATCAGGATCAATTTGACTGAAATAGATACGTTTATCCACCTGAGGAAAAGTGGCATCGAGCACAACATCCAAACTTTGCAAATATTCGAACATGACAAAGTCAACAAGAACGTTAATAGTTCCGTTAGCAGCATCAATATGATTGATTTCACTCATTCCGCAATGGATTAAAGGCTTAGAATGGCGATCAGTCCCTCCCGTTTTTTCGAGGCCGATTTCTGCGAGTTGTGTTGTGGTTAATCCATCGCATGGATCGTAGAGAGTCTGGCTTCGATCATGAATATCGAAGGCCTCAACGTATTCCCTGTCTGGCGGCAGGGGGATCATGGTGGGTTTGGGTGGTGACTCCCAGGTTTCAAAGGGGTAGGTTTCTTCTGTAGTCGTGCTGTGTGCGGATTGGGTGTCCTGTGGTGGTGCGCAGCCAGATACCGCCACACCACAAGCAACGAGTGCTGTGAGAATACGTGTCCGCATTAATCCTCCCAAAGATGTGTGCTGGCCTAGGGTTTTATTCCCTTATATATAAAGACTGGAAAATCAGGGTGTGCGTTCCCAAAATTTTTCCCCACCCAAAAACGCACCCTCATTTGGGGGTGTACGGCCTGCTCATTATCGGAGCAACCGTGAGCAGTTTTGTCTCCTATCTCAAACAAGACAAGAACCACAAGGGAATAGACTCGGCTAAGTGCTACTGAGCTGGCGCCCTCAAGGCAGGCTCTTCACCTGACTTGAGGGCACGGAGGTGGACTTATACTCCGGTACACTCTCCGTTGAAAACAATCACTCACCTGAGCTTCTGTAAATACAGGTTTTGCAGAATCCACGAACCTACACAGCTAGGTTAAAGGGGCTGCTTGCAGAGGAATGTACAGCCTGCCGATGGCAGATTTCGCTTAGGGTGTGCCGCAATGCGGCCCGAGGAACGTGATTAACCTTATGCCTGCAAGCGTCGCGGATCTCTATCACGGTCTCATCCCTGGTTATCTCACCGCGTGTTACGGTCCTACAGGGCGGAGTGGATGACTTCGGTGCTCCAGAGGCGTGGAGGGGTTCTTGTTCCCGTTGGCACCGTCCACCACCCCGTTGCTGTACCTGAGATCGTCAGCATACGCGGCAGGTGTTCGGGGATCGTGCTATCCATCAGTCTTTCACCCGACTCGGCTGGCGGGGCCGACGATAGGGTGGTTGTGTATGGAAGATATTTTGGCGAGAGAGGCGCGATCATATGAGTCACAAGATTGAGGTACCCCAGAGCGGGTGCCGGTTAGTCGGCGAGGTCGGAGGACACGGAACCGATGTTGTCCTTATTCATGGTGAGGGCATGGATCGGCGCATGTATGACCTTCAGGTCGCTCCTCTGCAGGATGCTGGCTGCCGCGTGCTCGCTATGGACATGCGTGGTCACGGTGAATCACGACCAGCAGTCGCTGTTCCCGAAGCCACCCCAGAGTCAGACGTACTTGCGATGATGGACGATGTGGGCATGGATAGTGCCGTACTGGTGGGGCAGTCACTAGGAGGAAACGTCTGTCAGTCATTGGCCAGAAACAACTCAGACCGAGTACGCGCCCTTGTGATCATCGACTCCGCCTGGAACCGTGAACAGCTCACACCCCTCGACCGTCTCAGTTTGTGGATATCGACCCCTCTGCTTCGAATCTCTCCGTGGCCGTGGCTCGTAGGCCACATGGCCCGCGCAAGCGCAGTGACACCCGAGGGGGTGGCTCTGGCGCGACGCAGCTTCAGCCAGCTGTCAAAGGGAGAGTTCCTGCACGCCTGGGAGCTTGCCAAGAGCGCGCTGTCTACCCAAAACGACGGAACACCAAATCTCCCGCTGCTACTCATCTGTGGCGAGAAGGACAGCACTGGCAAGATTCTGCGTTCTATGCGGACGTGGGCCGACGAGACGGGCGTGCCCCTGTACATAGTCCCCGGCGCCGGCCACCTGTCCAACGTAGACCGCCCTGACTTCGTGAACCAGGTTCTCCTGGACTTCCTCGCTCAGTTTCACGAGTGAGGAAGTTTACCTAGTCTTGAGAAAAGTAATCTACCCAATCTTGAACAAGTTTCATCCAGAATTCGATTTGCCTATTTGATGGCGTGCCCTTTTTACGGATGTGTAACGAAGGGCTAATTCGAGTACTTTGATTATCAAATCTCCTTGACCACAATCTCTTTAACCTGCTTAGATAGCTATAGGGATTGACGACTCTCGGTCGTGCATAACTGCGATGGAAATGATCCTGATTGCGTCACAAAGCCAGCTTCAGCAATAGGATTGATTGCGTTACACAACGCTGCAGCACGCTGGCGTTGGTGGCGGTCACTAAAATCTACAATGGGCGTGACGCTAAACGATGATGGTAAGGGCAGTAGAACATGCGAAGAAAGCGCGAGAAAACACAGGCATTCAGATCGCAGTAGTACTTCTTCTAACAAAAGCGTCCTGGCAACGAACCGCGTGTAGTTAGCACAAGCGATTCACATACCTTCCTAACCACAGATCAGCGTTTCACAAGCGTTTTCCCAGCAAGAAAACCTGAAGGTTTAGACGCAAATGAAGCTCTGATTAGCATCCAATGCATAGGCATTGATCTTTTGATCTTCGCCTGCACGATTCCACAACGCCAACTTCTTCAACCAGTATTCCGACTCACGTTATATGAATGGCAAAACTAGGCATTGACCTTTTTGGGGCAATCTTCTGCGTTTCTGTAGCCTTGAGTACATGACTTTCACAACTCACCTCGACGAGTTTCGAGCTGGACTAAAATTCCCCCTCGACGATTTCCAAATTCAAGGCTGTACAGCGGTGGAAAACGATCGCGGGGTTTTAGTATGCGCCCCCACCGGCGCCGGCAAAACAATCGTAGGTGAGTTCGCGGTAAGCCTCGCACTTCAACGCGGTACAAAATGCTTCTACACCACACCGATCAAAGCGCTGTCGAATCAGAAGTACCACGATCTCGTCAAAGCGCACGGTGAAGACGCAGTCGGACTACTCACTGGTGATGTGTCCATCAATCATGGTGCCGACATCATTGTGATGACCACCGAAGTGTTGCGCAATATGATCTACGCCCAATCCGACACTCTCGAACGGCTGTCGTATGTAGTCATGGACGAAATTCACTTCCTTTCTGACAAATCCCGCGGCGCAGTGTGGGAGGAAGTTATTTTGGGACTTCACGAT
The DNA here is from genome assembly GCF_030408755.1 of Corynebacterium felinum. NCBI lineage: Bacteria > Bacillati > Actinomycetota > Actinomycetes > Mycobacteriales > Corynebacteriaceae > Corynebacterium > Corynebacterium felinum. The sequence continues at coordinate 1,513,740 of NZ_CP047209.1, read as the reverse complement.
TCGGTCCAGGTCATTGGCCTGTCCGCGACTGTGAGCAACTCCGAGGAGTTTGGGCGCTGGTTAGCGACCGTTCGCGGCGACACCGAAGTGATCGTCACCGATCACCGTCCTGTGCCGTTGGACCAGTGGATGATGGTAGGCAAACGTGTCTACCCGCTGTTCGAACCCGGCACTGATGGTGAGGTCAATCGCGCACTTGAGGCGCACATTGAGCGTATCGACGGCGAAGAACTGCAGCGCGGCCGCGACGACTTTGCCCGCCGCCAAAGCTTCCGATCACGAGCCCACGGTGAAGATTTTTCCCGTTCAGGCCGCCCGCGCCCCCAAGATCGATTCCGACCCCTCGGACGCCCTGAGGTCTTAGATGTTTTACGTGGTATGGATATGCTCCCATCCATTACCTTTATTTTCTCGCGGCTCGGCTGCGACTCCGCGCTTGCACAATGCTTGCGTTCGAGGTTGGTATTGACCTCCCAGCAGGAGGCTGAGGAAATCGCCGCAATTGTCGATGCTGGGGTCAGCGAAATTCCCGAAGAAGATCTGAAGGTGTTGGGCTTTAGGCAGTGGAAGGCTGCTTTGTGTCGCGGTTTTGCCGCCCACCACGCGGGTATGCTGCCGGCGTTCCGCCACATTGTGGAAGAACTGTTTACCAAGGGACTAGTTCGTGCCGTTTTTGCCACTGAGACTCTCGCCTTGGGTATTAATATGCCTGCCCGCAGCGTGATTTTAGAAAAATTAGTGAAATATGACGGTGAGGGCCACGTGGATCTCACCCCGGGCCAGTACACTCAGCTGACTGGTCGTGCTGGGCGACGAGGCATCGATGTGATCGGTAATGCTGTAGTGCAGTGGGCACTTGCGATGGATCCTGCACGGGTGGCTGGGCTTGCCTCCACCCGCACCTACCCGTTGAATTCAACGTTTGCCCCTGGCTATAACATGAGCGTGAATTTGCTCAAGACTATTGGTTTTGAGCCTGCACATAGGCTGTTGGAGAAGTCTTTCGCCCAGTTCCAAGCCGATGGTTCTGTGGTGGGTGAGGTGCGTGAAATTGAGCGTGCCGAGGAAGCCGAACGTAACACCGAGGCGGAGCTGATTCAGGCGTTGAGTGCAGAGGGGATTCCTAGTGAGAATCCTATCGAAGAGTTTCTCAGCTACATCCAGTTGCGTCGTGATTTAAGCACGGAGGAAAAACGTGCGAAACGCTTCGCCATTGAGCAGCGAGAAAAAGAAGTTGTGGCGGTCTTATCAAAGCTTCAGCTCGGTGATGTGATTGCAATGCCAGGTAAAAAGCGCCCAATTTTGGCTGTTGTCATCACCCCGGCATCGAACGCTCGTGATCCTAAGCCCTTGATTGTGATGGAGTCGGGCTGGTCGGGTCGGGTCGATCCGCAGGCTTTCGCTCTCGCCCCGCAGGTGGTGGGATCGATGCGTGTTCCGCGTGGTGTGATCGCGAATCCGCGGCGGGCCTCGCGTCAGGTGAAAGAAATGTTTGCGCGAAATAGTTTCCCGCGCCCAAAGAAGTTGCGGGATACTGCACGCAATCGCCCAACGGAAAAGGTAAAGGCGTTGAGGACTGCGCTCAAAGATCATCCTGCGCATTATTGGCCGCAGGTCGAAGACCTTGCCCGCATTGGTGAGCGTTTGATGCGCGAGCGCGATAAGGTGGCGCAGTTGCAGTCGAAGGTCAGTGCTGCCACTGACACTCTTGGACGGGAGTTCGACCGTATTTTAGAGCTGCTGTCGGAAATGGATTATGTGGAATTTGATGAGTCGAATACTCCTCGTATCACGGAAGAAGGGGAGCGCCTTGCCTTAATTCACAATGAGTCCGATTTGTTGGTGGCGCAGTGTTTGCGCCGTGGCATCTGGGATAATTTGGATCCTGCGGAACTCGCCGGAGTGGTCAGCATGTGCACCTTTGAGAATCGTCGCGAGTCGCGTGGTGAGGCTGAGGGCGCAACCGATGCAATGGTCGATGCGATGAATCATACGATTCGTATTTGGGAACAGCTTGCTTCTGATGAGCAGCGTCATCGTTTGCCGATCACGCGCTACCCAGAGGCGGGGTTTGCATTAGCAATCCACCAGTGGACCGCTGGTGCACCGCTGGGATATTGCATGGCCGCAGCAAACGAGTGCGGTGCGGAGCTTACCCCTGGTGATTTTGTGCGCCAAGCTCGCCAAGTCATTGATCTGCTTGAACAAGTGCGCAAGACTGCTTACAACGATGAGACCGCACGCCATGCGCGTCAAGCTATTGATGCGATTCGTCGTGGCGTGGTTGCTATCGGCACATAAGAGGGGAAAACCCAGCCCTTGAAGTGTATGTACGGCATGGTGGAGCACCCGCCGTGTGTACACAAGTAGGGGATTGGGGTGGAAACTCGCGGTGCCGGTTTAAGATGAAACCTATGTCTGATGTGTTTCCTTCGCGAGTGTATGAATCTCGCATTCAGCGCGCCCAGCACCTGTGTACCGAGCATGGCTTAGAGGGGTTAATTATTCCCGCTGGTGCGCAGCTTGCCTACCTCACTGGATCGTGGATTAGTACCCACGAACGCCTCGCTGCTCTCATTATCCCCGCTGCAGGTACACCCACCTTCATCCTTCCTGCCGTTGATCGAGGTGACGTAGCAAAATCAGCCATCCCTGAACTCGACATCACAGTAGTGGGGTGGGTTGATGGTGACAACCCGCATGCTCTTGCTGTTCAGGCGCTCAGCCCTACTGGCTACCACAAGGACCCGACCAAGGTTGTGGGTGTTGGCGCTGACCTTACCGCCGATCATCTTTTGCCCATCCAAGAGCTACTCGGGTGTCGCACTGTTGTGGCCACCACCGTTCTTGCAGAGCTTTTTGTGCGCAAAGATCAGGCAGAAATTGAACAACTCCGCCTTGCAGGTGCTGCCATCGACCGCGTGCACGCCCAGGTTCCACAGCTGCTGCGTCCGGGGCGCACCGAACGAGAAGTGGCAGAGGATATCGAAAAACTGATTCTTGCTGAGCACACTGCCGTTGATTTCATCATCGTAGGCTCGATGGAAAACGGCGCGAACCCGCACCATGATTTTTCCGACCGCCAACTTGTGTCCGGGGAGATGGTTGTCGTCGATATCGGTGGTACTTTCGGGCCTGGCTACCACTCCGATTGCACGCGCACCTATATCGTCGGTGGCCCTGCGTCTCTTGATACTCACGTGCTTGCTGCGGAGATGAACTCCATGTACGAGGTGTTGTTGTCCGCCCAAGAACAGGCTGTGGCAGCGGTCAAGCCCGGCATGAAGGCATGTGAAATCGACCGCATTGCGCGCGACGTGATTACCCAGGCAGGGTATGGGGATTATTTCATTCACCGCACAGGTCACGGCATTGGGCTTTCGACCCACGAAGAGCCCTTCATCATGGCAGGCAACGAACTGGTCCTCGAATCGGGCATGGCGTTTTCAGTTGAGCCTGGTATTTACATTCCTGAAAAATTTGGTGCCAGGATCGAAGATATTGTCGTCGTCACCGACACTGGTTGTGAACGTCTCAACGCTCAGCCCAGGACGCTGCAATGAGTACAGAAAACAGCGAGGCGGCGTCGACAAGCAAACCCCGCTGTGTGCTGGTTCTTGGCGCTACCAGTGAAATTGGTGGCGAAATAGCAACAAGGCTCGCCCCTGGCATGCATATGGTGCTGGCCTCACGCCGACCCGCTGATCTCAGCGCTCTTGCACATACGCTGCGCGAATCGGGTGCGCTGGGTGTGGAGTCATTGCTTTTCGACGCCGCCAACTTCCCCGCACACGCCAAGCTGATTGCCGACGTCGCTGCCCGCTACACCATCGAACACGCAGTGGTGTGCTTCGGCATTTTGGGTGACCAACAACGCGCCGAATCATCCTGGGAACACGCAGCCGAGATCGCCACTGTCGACTACACAGCACAAATCGTTGCCCTAACCAGCCTTGCCCAACAGCTGTTAGCGCAGGGGACAGCTGCCACGATCACCGCTTTTCGTCCATTGCGGGCTGGCGGGCGCGGCGGGCAAACTACGTGTACGGTTCCACAAAAGCAGGACTGGACGCATTTTGCCAAGGACTTGCCGACCGACTTCATGGCACACCCGTGCGCCTCGTTATCGCCCGACCTGGGTTCGTGATCGGAACCATGACACGCGGCATGAACCCTGCCCCGATGTCGGTGACCGCCCCGATTGTGGCCGACGCCGTGGTCAACACCATCCGGGGCACACGCACCAGCACGACCATCTGGATCCCTAAAAAGCTGCGAATTCTTGCCTGGATCATGCGTTGTGTCCCGCGACCGCTTTGGCGGAAAATGCCCCGTTAGTTTTTCACCGCCATCAATTCTCGCTCATCGAAGCGAACGCAATTGTTCTTACTGCGGATGGTTGGGACGAACACGCGCGCGTGCAAGGCCGAAGCGTGGGTGGAAGTTTCGGTAGTATACGCTGTATGACCCGAGCACACGCCCACATCCCCAGCGACGCTGGCGATGCCACTGCAGAGGATGGCAGCGTCAGCGTCGTTGGCATTTCTGCTATTGGTATGTCCGAACTAGGCCAGAAAGCGCGAACTGCCCTCGCCCGCGCCGACGTGATCTTAGGCTCGTGGCGTCAATTGAATTTGCTCAGCGAGGATATCACCGCCGAACGTCGCCCATGGCCTTCGCCTATGTTGCCTGCTTTGCCGCGCATCTTTGCGGAGCTTGAGGGAAAGAAAATCGTAGTGCTGGCCAGCGGTGACCCAATGTTCCATGGGATCGGCTCCACGCTGCGCCGCAAATTTCCCGATATGCCGATTACGGTCTATTCCCATGTTTCTTCCGCTTCCTTGGCCTGTGCCCGCTTAGGTTGGGCTGTGGATCGCACGCCTGTGCATTCACTGGTGACCCAAGTTGTGGAATCCCTGATCATGCCGATTGAAACGGGGCGACCGTTTTTAGTGTTGGGGCGAGATGAAAAATCTCCTGGGGAGATTTGTGCCCTGCTTAATCAGATGGGGCAACCGCACGCTCGAGTGGATGTGCTTAATGATCTCGGCAGTGAGGATGAAGCGCACTCTTCCGGCACTGCAGCACGGCCTCCTGCGGTGATTAGTGCGCTGAATGTGATTGCGGTCATCCCCGAACGTGCAGGTTATCCCCGCACGCCGGGGTTGCCGGATGCGACCTATTCCCATGATGGGCAATTAACGAAATCGCATATGCGGGCGTTGACAGTTTCGGCTATCGCTCCGCGCGAAGGCGAAGTGGTGTGGGATATTGGTGGGGGTGCCGGCAGCGTTGCTATCGAATGTCTCCGCGTAACCACAACAACGAGGGCTGTGTGCTTCGAATCAAATGAGCTGCGCCAGCAGCGTATTTTGGCCAATGCTCGCACTCTGGGAGTGTCTCATCGGATGGCAGTTCAAGGTTCAGCCCCTGAATCTTATGTTTGCGTTCCGGATCATCCTGATCGCATTTTCATTGGGGGTGGACTTACTGCAGAAGGTGTGTTTATGGGTGCGTGGGAGCGTTTGAAAGTGGGCGGCACCTTGGTAGCGAATGCTGTGACCATTGAGTCGGAGCGCCTGCTGTGGGAGCTGAAGCAAACCTTTGGGGGTGAACTCACCCGTATCGAGATTGCTAAGGAGCATCAGGTGGGCAACTTTAGTACGTTTAAACCGTCCCTGCCTGTCACGCAATGGGTAGTGGTGAAAAAGCCTGCGAGTGGAAGAAAGAATCCTTAGATGACCGTTTATTTCATCGGCGCCGGTCCTGGTGCTGCAGACCTGTTAACGCTTCGCGCCGACGCACTCATTCGTCGCTGTGGCGTGTGCTTGTATGCAGGTTCCATTGTGCCTAAGGAGGTACTTGCCAACTGCCCAGCTGATGCTGAAGTGATGAATACAGCTCGAATGCCGTTGGACGAGATTACTGCGACAATTGTCAAAGCTCATGCTGAAGGTAAGGATGTTGCGCGGCTACATTCCGGTGATCCCAGTATTTATTCGGCTGTGGCGGAGCAGGCGCGGCGTTTAACGGCTGCCGGTATCGACTATGAAATTGTGCCAGGTGTGGCATCATTTTCTGCCGCGGCTGCGGTTCTTGGGCATGAGCTCACTGTTCCCACGGTGGGGCAGACGGTGATCTTGACTCGTGTGTCGGGTCGCGCATCGGCTATGCCTGAAGGTGAAGATTTGGCAACGCTGGGCACATCAAAGGCGACGTTGTGCATTCACTTGGCTGCGCACGATATTGACCGTGTGGTTGCGGAGTTGCTGCCTAACTATGGCGCGGATTGTCCCACTGCCGTAGTTGCCTATGCTTCGCGCCCTGAGCAGCAGATTGTGCGTGGCACGTTGAGTGATATCGCGCAGAAGGTGAAGGATGCGGGGATTTCGCGCACTGCTGTGATTGTGGTGGGCGCGGTATTGGGTGCTGAGGGTTTCCCTGATTCTTTCTTGTATTCTGATGATCGTCCGCGCGATGATCAGGGCAGGACGATTCCATGCGTGCACTGATTCTGGGTGGCACTGGGGAGGGTCGTGAGGTTGCGCGGTTGCTTCACGACGCCGGTTGGGATGTCACCAGTTCTCTTGCTGGGAGGGTGGATAATCCGAAGCTTCCTGTAGGTGCTGTACGCATTGGTGGTTTTGGTGGCCCTGCGGGTTTAACTCAGTGGTTGCTGCATAATCGGGTGACGGTGATTATTGATGCCACGCATCCTTTTGCCGAGCGGATTTCCATTTCCGCTGCTGAAGCGGCTCGCGCTACGGGTATTCCGTTGATTGCGGTGCATCGAAAGCAGTGGGAGCCCAAGCCGCGTGATCGGTGGATTCCGGTGCAGTCCATGGAGGAGGCAGCGAAGGTAGCGGCGCGGGATTTCCACCATATTTTTCTGACCATTGGTCGCCAACAACTGGCGCCTTTCGCTTTCGATCCCCATAATTTGTATGTGATTCGTACGGTGGAGCCGCCACAGGTAAAGCTGCCTCCGCGCCATCGTTTAATTCTTTCTCGTGGTCCTTTTACCAAGGACGATGAGAAGAAGTTGATGCGCGACAATCAAATTGATTGTGTGGTGACGAAAAACTCTGGTGGTGCGCTTACCCAAGCGAAGCTTGATGCGGCACGAGAGTTAGGTATTCCGGTGATTATGGTCCAGCGCCCTGAGCTTCCCACAGTTGCTTATTGCGTGCACACCCCGCTCGAAGCATACGAGCTGGCGGAAGAGATTGCGGGTTAAATATCCCGATGTGGGTATTTCAGTCTGACGAAAGCTGCGTGAGGATTGTGGTGCAGCCGGCCGCGAATAATTATGAGGTCATGGTGCGCTTATTGCAGTATCTTGCTGCGCCACACACAAGCGGCTATCGCTAGCTCCACAACGGCACACACAATAAATAGCGTACTCAGGCCACCATTTTTGGCGCACCACCCGCCTACCAGAAGTGCGAGTGGGTAGGCTCCTTGGCCGAGGAAGCGACGCGCACCGAATACGGACCCTTGAATGCTCGTGGGCGTTCGTTCCTGCCAGAATGCGGTGAGTGGAGTATTTGCCCATTGCGTGCACACATTGCGCAGAAAACTTACCAATACCACCAACGGGAATATTCCTACAACCAGTGGCACCACGAGGCGACCACATACCGCACCACCAACTATGCCTGCCACAACAATCACGGGCCGCGGAAGCCTTCGTGCCACCCACAGCATAGTTGCTGCGCCTAGTATGAGACCTGCAGCGTTGGCAATGTTGTACACGCTGAGGCGAAAGGATTCCGGCCATGTCGATTCTGTACTTATAACTACGGCAAGCAGTGCAGGCACTGCAAGGCCGTGAGTAAAATTTACTACTCCAAAACTGGCCTGGATTTTTCGCAGTTCTGGTTGGGTGAGGATAAAACGAAATCCCTCAATCGCAGCTGTTGGAGCCTTTCTCCTGTGGGTTGGAGGAAATGGAAGCAGCGCCACTACGATGACCACGATTGTCGCCACGACTGCCTCTAAAGCAAACAACGCGACCGCTGACACGAGTGTGTACACCAAAGCACCGATGAGGGGACCAACGAAAAGCGGAATATTATCAACAAGTGCCACTGCTGAAGCTACCGTGGTCAGGTTCTTCTCAGTGCGAATTTCCCGCACGGTTGCTTGCAAACTCAACTGTTGGGCACTCATGCCGCAACTGTGGATGAAGACCAACACCAAAACAATGGGGAGTCCTGCTTCGACAAACGCTGCTATTGCTAGGCCTGCGCTGCTGAGTGCAATGGTACTGTCAGCCAGCATGATCCCCGTCTTGCGGGAGTACCGATCCAGCCACGTGCCAATAAGCGGCGATAAATAGATCATGGTGCCATAGGTGATGGCCATCATGAGCCCCAGCACAGTGGCTGACCTGCTTACCGCGTACACCGTGAGTGTAACTGCAATCGCACTTCCCTGGGATGCTAGAAGAAGAACAAATTGCGCTGCCCACAGAAGGGTGAACGTGAGGTTAGGCCGTGTGCTCGAACTCAACCGTTTTCCACCTCACCGAAGAATGAATTTTCATACTGGCATGCCCTCTCCTTACCAGAAGATGAACGACAGGTTCATAATGTGTGATCGAAAAATTATTGTTGCAGCAGAAAAACACTTTTTGATTTCTGTAGCACAAAACCAAAAAGTGGAGGAACTTGGGAAACTAACCTACCCTCACCCACATAACCTTTCAATTCCCCCCACCGCCACGTCCTAGTGGAGTACGCGGTGAGTAAGGAGTGAACGAGGGGCAAGAAAATACTAGATCTTGAACAGGTTGAACAGGATCAGTCGTGCTGGGCCGATAACAAGAGCAACGATCTGGAGAACCCCGAAGGCGATCAGAAGCTTTTGCACCCAACCTTGCTGGCGATCAAACCAACCAGTGGCACTCGACCCCTTATTGGTACCTGGCATTGAGCTATTGGAATCAATAGAACCAAGATCCCGGTTGAATGACTGCTTGGAGCTCGCATCGCTAGGTGCAGCAGAAACAGCAGCTACAGGGCCAGTGGTAGCAACAGCAAAGGCGGTCGCGGCGGCAATCACGCCCCGCTTGAGTGAAAGCTTAGTCATCGAAGCTTCTTCCTCTCAGTAGACTTTTTTACAGTGGACGAAGGAGATAGAGCACACATCTACCTTCCACAGTCGGGAGCTTTGGCCCCCTCACACTGCACGAACGTATGCATTAAACTTTATCGCTCGTGCTCCACAATCTTTTACAAGGCTAGTACAAATTTTCCTTCGCGTCATAGTATCGCGAAGTAAACACACGTAAAGCACCGAAGCCATCCTCATAGCAACGCGTCGTCGACGCACCCATAATCACCATGGTGCGCATATCCACAATCTCAGGATCAAACTCGGCCACCGTCGTCACCGTCACCTTCTCGCCATCACTTCCCACAGCCCGCGCCACAATCACCGGGGTTGTCGGAGCCTGATATTCCGCAACGATGTCACGCAATCTCGCCACCTGCCAGCGCCGCTCTTTCGATGCGGGGTTATACACCGCAAACGCCATGTCGGCACCAGCCAAGGCACGCACACGCTTTTCGACGATCGAAAACGGCTTCAAACGATCCGACAGCGAAATCATGCCGAAATCATGCCCCAAAGGAGCGCCCACCCGAGAAGCCACAGCCTGTGCGGCGGTCATACCAGGGACAATGCGGACCGGAACATCACGCCACTGATCTTCCTCAGCAACCTCCAAAACAGCCGCAGCCATAGCAAACACCCCTGGGTCACCGGAGGATACCACTGCCACTTTCCGGCCCCGGCGCGCGAGGTCGAGTGCCATGAGTGCGCGTTCTGCTTCCACTTTGTTGTCGCTTGGGTGGCGGCGTTGGCCTGGGTATTCAGGAACGCGGTTAACGTAGGTGGAGTAGCCGACGATATCGGTGGCTGTTTTCAGTTCGGCGAGAACTTCTGGTGTGGTCCATTTGTCGGCCCCTGGGCCTAGTCCTACGACCACGACTTCGCCCTTGGTAGGTTCGGCTGTGGTGCCGGCGATGCGGGAGGGGAGTACCGCAACAGCGAAATAGGGGATGTCTTTGGCGTCGGCGTCGAGAAGCTTGATGCTGCGCTGGTCGTGCATGCCTACACGGATGGCCACATAGGCGCGTTCGGCTACGCCTGCTTCAACCATGGCTTCTTTGACTTTGTCAAAGGTGCGGCCCAGTTTCATCACAACCGCCGAGTCGGTTTCTTTGAGTTTGGCTGTCAAGGTTGCTTTGTCTAAGGTGCCGGGCAGGATGGTGAGAATTTCATCGTCTTCACATAACGGTTGTGCAATGAAGTCGGCCGCGGCAGTGATCGAGGGAATTCCTGGGATAATTTCTGCAGGGAATTCTTCGGCAAGGCTGCGGTGAAGGTGCTGGTAGGAGGAGTACAGCATGGGGTCGCCGAGAGCGAGTACTGCCACGGTTTTCCCCGCACGTAGGTGTTGTGCGAGACGCTCGTGCGCATGGGCGTAGAAATCGGCCATCGCTCCGGCGTAGCCACCGGGGTGGTCGGTGATACCCGTGGTCACTGGGTATTCCAGCAGTTCGAGTTCGTGGTGGGGTAAAAAGTAGCTTTCGGCAATGCTTCGTGCGGTAGACGTGCCACCGGTACGTGCATGGAAAGCGATGACGTCGGCGGATTGAATTGCCTTGATTGCTTTAACGGTGAGTAATTCTGGATCACCTGGTCCTACACCCACGCCGATGAGTCGTGGGTGTGTGAAGGTGTGATTCGCCATTGTGTCTGCCATGTTTTTCGCCCTTGTGTGGAATTTACGCGCCTGAGTAGATGCGCGTGCACGAATGTGGAGTAGTTGTTGTCCTGCGCTGGGGACTAGAGGATTTCTTTGTCCGTTGCTAGTGCGTTGATTGCTGCACAGGTGATTGCTGAACCGCCGCGGCGACCGTGGACGGTGAGAAATTCCGTACCCAGTGCAGTTGCCACCTGTGCCAGTGCTCGTTTGGATTCCGCAGCACCGATAAATCCTACGGGGATACCGAGGATTGCTGCTGGTCGCGGGCGGTTGGGGTCTTCGGCCAACCAGTTGAGCAAGTGGAACAGCGCGGTGGGGGCGTTGCCGATGGCGACGATGGCGCCGTCGAGAAGCGGGTGCCACAGTTCCACCGCCGCAGCGGTGCGCGTGGTGCCTAGTTCGGCAGCAAGGGAAGAAACGCGTTCATCTTTGAGGAAACAAAGTGCCTCATTATTGTGGGGCAAACGCGCACGAGTAATCCCTGAGTGGACCATGTGCACGTCCGTCACAATGGGCTTAGCGGCCGCAAATGCGCCACGCGCGGCAGCTACCAGTCCTGGGGAGAATTCAATATCTTTTGCTAAATCGGTCTGGCCTGCCGCATGAATCATGCGGACAGCAACTTGCGCCTGCTCTGGGGTGAAGGCGCTTAAGTCAGATTCTTCGCGGATCATGGCAAAAGACTGGCGGTAGATTTCATTGCCATCAGTAATGTAAGTAAAGGGAAACTCGTGTGAGTGTGTTGGAGTTGTCATCGGGTTGTTACCTCATATTCCCCGTCGCCGGTGGCAACGTATTCGGTGTGGTGTCCAAGCGGGTGACCGCAACGGCGATCGCACCCTGAAAAGTGTACAAGGCTTCGCATTGGTTCCCCCGAGGAAACCAACAAAGCTGCATCCTGTTTCGTGTTGGACAGGGATTTCTCACAGCCCGGCGCGCCTGTACACGCGGTGACTTTCAACCACGGGGAGTTAGCATCAAAGATCAGTCCTTGGGGGGCAAGTACTTTGGCGACAGCTTCGGCGTCGCCTTCGGCAAGATTGTGGATCACAAGCGAAGACCAGGGGGTAATGCTGGTGTGTGCGCCGATCACGCCGAGCAGCGTGGCAACCTGTGCGCTTAAGAATCCGAATTGGAGGCCCACCCCGAGAGTGACTGTGCCATCCGGGTTGTCGATCCACCCGATGGGGCGGTGTGTTTCCGTATCGTGGATGATGCCACTGGGGGTAGTGGCAGTGGTGGTGAAGGTGTGGCGGATCAGCGCGTGAATGTTGTCTTGAGCCTTGGAGTCTTCGACTAGACGCCATTTGCTTCCGCGTTGGGTTTGCCAGTGTTCGGCAGCGAACACGAGGGCGGAAATCGCATCGTGAATATCAAGGACTGTGCCTTGTCCTTCGCCTGCGAGGATCAGCTCGAAGGAATCTTCTGCTTTAAGGCGACGAATGCCGAAATCAACGCGTTGGCTTTGAATATCCCCCTTTCCTGCGTCGATGCCGAAAAGGGTGCGCCCCGATAAGCCTGCGACAAGCCGGTTGGTCAGTAGCGCGTTGTCGAGGGCTTCTGCTAGTTCCCACAATTCTGGGTGGAGTGGGGAACAGAGGATGTTGCGAATTTTGTCGTGCTCATGAGACGGCAGAAGCCCTGCGTTTTCGACAGCGCTGATGAATGCGGCATCGTCGCTGATGCCACGAAACTGCATGTTGCCGCGGGTGGTGATGTGGATGGTGCCGTCGCCAAGCGTCGTGGCGATCTGCGCTACGTTTTCCCAGTTCGCTGCGGTGACTTTGCCACCGGGAAAGCGCACGCGACCAATTTTGCCGTCAGCAGCACTATGGAGGTGGAGCGTGCCTGGACATTTATCGCCACGGTTGCGGTCGGGGTGGGCGATGAGCTGGGCGGGGTCGGTGGTTGCACATGTGGGTGTGGGCTGTGAAAGGTTGTGCGGACTCATACTCGTTTATGTTACGGCCAGCGGGTGCAAGAGTAGAACTTTGATCACCGCCTAACAAGAAACGAGCACTACGTAGTGCTGCAGCCATGATGCTTCGCACAGGGTATCTGCACAAGTACGTCTCTTCGTTCTCCTGTTTGTGTATCGGTAGCAACCACCCCCTCAGTAGCAGGTGTTTAGACCTCCTTTTGCTAAGGTGTACCTATTGCATTTCCCCAGTGCGTATTTCTTTCACGAGACACTCTTCATCCACGCTGTGGTGCAAAGTTGTGTGCGAAAGGGCTACGGATGGTGTGCGGAAGAAAGTTGTGAATCCCGGTGAAATTCCGTGGGCGGTCGCGCCACTGTGAAAGTCAGACCATAACTTTTTTAGCCACTGCTTTTCACCACAGGGGAGTGTGAGGCTTGATTGTGACGGCTTTGCGCCGCCGTAGGTGCGGTGCGGGGATGTCTTCTTAAGCGCGTTTCTTAAAAGACCTTGTCAGCACTGGGGCGTTCTCAGACACCATGCGCGTTTTCCGCGGGGGTGACAATGGAAGGTTCTGCTCTGTGCCACTGCCTTGGAAAGGACAGTTGTTTCTTCGCCTATGATTACCCTGCTTTCTACCTCCGATACTGATCTGCTTTCAGCTCAAGCTGCAGCCGAGTCCGCAGATGTTTCCTACCAATACGCGAACCCCAACTTCGTCACTGAAGCACGACTAAGCGAACTGATTGACACCACGGATGTATTCGTTGTGCGTCTGCTTGGCGGCAAGCGGGCATGGGAATGGGGCGTTGAAGCGCTCATTGCTAGTGGCAAGGTCACCGTGTTCGTTTCTGGCGAACTTGCCATGGATGCAGAGCTGACTGAACTATCCACCCCGCCTGCGGGTGTTGTCACCACCGCGCACACTTATCTCGCCGAGGGCGGGCGGGTCAACCTCGTCAATCTGCACAACTTCCTTTCTGACACACTCCTGCTCACTGGCCTCGGCTTCGAGCCGCCTCAGAACATGCCACTGTGGGGGCATTTGGAGCATGCTGAAGGTGGCAACTGGGATCGGGGGGCAAATGCCCCCAAGGTGGGCATTATTTACTACCGCGCCCAACACCTAGCAGGCAACACCAACTACATTCAGGCGCTTGCCGACGCCCTCTACACGCGCGGGGCAACGGCAATGCCGATCTTCGCAGCCTCGCTTCGTCAAGCCTCCGAGGATCTGCTTGCTGAGCTAGGCACCTGTGACGCATTGATCACCACCGTGTTGGCCGCTGGTGGCACCAAACCTGCCACCGCCCAGGCCGGTGGCGACGATGAGGCCTGGGATGTTGCAGCACTCGCCGCACTCGACATCCCAATTATCCAGGGCCTTGCCTTGACCAATTCGCGTGCTGAATGGGAGGAATCCGACGAGGGGCTTTCCCCGCTGGATGTTGCCACCCAAATCGCTGTTCCTGAATTCGATGGCCGTGTGATCACGGTGCCATTCTCCTTCAAGGAATTCGACGCCAACGGGCTTTTCGCCTACGTTCCGGACCATGAGCGCTGCCAGCGGCTTGCTGGTATTGCGTATCGCCACGCCAAGTTGCGCCACATCCCGAATGCGGAAAAGAAGCTGGTGTTGATGTTCTCCGCGTACCCGACAAAGCACGCGCGCATTGGTAATGCTGTTGGTTTGGACACCCCACTTTCGACTCTCCGGCTGATCCGTGAATTGCACAACCAGGGGTACACTCTTGGCGATATCACCGCTATTCCTGGGTTTAGTGTGGATGGTGAGCTTGACGGTGATGCGTTGATGCACGCGGTGATCGGCGCTGGCGGGCATGATCCTGAATGGCTTACCGAGGAAGTATTGGCATCCAACCCCTTAAAGCTCAGCGCCACGGACTACCGTGAATTTTTCAACTCCCTGCCTGTAGCGATGCAGGAAGAGATGACCACGCACTGGGGTGAAGCCCCTGGCACCCACTACGTCAACCCCGAAACCAACGAGATCTATATCGCTGGTTTGCAGTTCGGCAATGTGCTGGTGATGGTGCAGCCCCCACGTGGCTTCGGTGAAAACCCAGTCGGTATTTACCATGACCCTGATCTTCCAGCGAACCACCACTACTTGGGCACCTACTTCTGGTTGCGTGAGATCTTCGGCGCTGACGCTGTGGTGCACATGGGCAAGCACGGCAATATGGAGTGGCTGCCAGGTAAGAATGCAGGCATGTCCGCTGATTGCTATACCGATCAGGCTATTGGTGAGCTTCCACTGATCTACCCATTCCTCGTCAACGACCCGGGCGAAGGCACCCAAGCGAAACGCCGTGCGCACGCAACGTTGGTAGACCACATGATCCCGCCAATGGCGCGTGCGGAATCTTACGGTGATATCACCCGTCTTGAGCAGCTTCTCGACGAGCACTCCACCATCTCCGCTATGGATCCGGCGAAGCTGCCGGCTATTCGCCAAGAGATTTGGACGCTGCTTCAGGCTGCGAAGATGGATCGCGATTTGGGTTGGGATGAGCGCCCCGACGAGGACGCCTTCGACGACAAGATGATGGAAATCGACGGCTGGCTGTGTGAAATCAAGGACGTGGCCATCCGCGGTGGCCTTCACATCCTTGGTGAAGTTGTCACCGGCGAGGTGCGGGTCGAATTGGTACTGGCTATGCTGCGTGCCCGCCAACTCTGGGGTGGGGAATCCGCTGTTCCTGGCCTGCGCGAATCGCTCGGCCTGTCCGAGGAGGGTGATGAAACCCGCGGGCGCGTTGATCAGGTGGAAAAGGTCGCTCACCAGTTGCTTGCTGCGCTTGAAGAGCGTGACTGGAACATTGATGCCATCGATCACGTCCTTGCGTCCGCTGATTACCTCCCCAACGAAACCGATGGGGAAGTGCTCGCACACCTGCTGCGCTTTGCGTGCGAGGAGATTGTTCCACGTTTGGCTGAAACTTCCCGGGAAATCTCCCAAATCTTGCGCGCACTGGATGGTCGCTTTATTGAGGCGGGCCCGTCTGGCTCCCCAATGCGTGGCCTGATTAACGTGTTGCCGACTGGACGTAACTTCTATTCCGTTGATCCAAAATCACTACCGTCGCGTCTGGCATGGGAGACCGGCCAATTGCTGGCGGATTCGCTGATCAACCGCTACAAGGATGAGCACGGTGGCTATCCGAAGTCGGTGGGTTTGTCCGTGTGGGGCACCTCTGCGATGCGCACCTCTGGTGACGATATCGCCGAAGTATTTGCACTGCTCGGTGTGCGCCCGGTATGGGATGAAGCGTCGCGGCGTGTGGTGAGTCTTGAGGTAATTCCGCTTGAAGAGCTCGGGCGCCCCCGCATTGATACCACCGTTCGCATTTCTGGCTTCTTCCGCGATGCTTTCCCGCACGTGCTTGCATTGCTTGACGACGCCGTCCAACTCGTTGCCAACCTCGATGAGCCGGATGAGCTGAACTTTGTTGCCGCACATGCGCGCGTCGATAAGCAAGAAAACCCTGATGCACCTGTGCGCCGCATTTTCGGTTCGAAGCCAGGCACGTACGGCGCGGGGCTTTTACAGCTCATCGAGTCCGGCAACTGGCGCGACGATCAGGATCTTGCTGCGGTGTACACCACCTGGGGTGGCTACGCTTATGGTCGCGGCATCAACGGTGTGGAAGCCGCTGATGATATGCGCACCGCGTATAAGCGCATTCAGGTCGCGGCGAAGAATGTGGACTCCAAGGAACACGACATCGCCGACTCCGACGATTACTTCCAATTCCACGGCGGTATGGTCGCAACCGTGCGCGCGCTGACGGGCAAGGACCCGGAAGCCTATATTGGTGACTCCACCCGCCAAGAAACGGTGAAAACCCGCACTCTGCACGAAGAGTCGCGTCGTGTCTTCCGCGCCCGCGTGGTCAACCCACGTTGGATTGCCGCGATGCGCAACCATGGCTATAAGGGTGCGTTTGAAATGTCCGCCACCGTTGACTACCTGTTTGGCTATGATGCCACCACTGGGTTGATGGAGGACTGGATGTATGAGACGCTGACGCAGACCTATGTTGCTGATGAGGAAAACCGCGAGTTCTTCGAAAAGTCCAACCCGTGGGCACTGCGCGACATTTCCGAGCGCCTGCTGGAAGCAGCCGAGCGCAAGCTGTGGGAAAACCCCAGCCAAGAAGCACTGGATACGCTGCGCAACACCTTCCTTGAAATGGAAGGAACCTTAGAGGATAAGTAACCTCACCCAAGAAAAAGTGCGCTGCACGGGAATGGCTGTGCAGCGCACCTTTTAGTGTGCTGTTGAAGGAGCTTTGGGCAGCTTCTTCATAATGTATGTTGCAGCGCGCAAACTCAATGCGGGTTCTTGATCACGCAAAGTCTTCGTCGCGGCAAAAGGGTTCTGTTCTGGATTAACTCCAGCCTCGTTTAAGGTTTTCTTTGCCCATTCCACGGCCGCACCCACAGGATCGTCGACATTGCGGAAGATACTCGCCAGCTCATCTACAACGAAGGTGCTAGAAAACAGTCCACTCATACTCGTTCCTTTCACAAACCATCAAACAAATATGCGCTCATCACTTAACATCTTTTCAGCGAGGTGTTGTGCGATCCGCAGATCTGCTTTCCCATCTTAAAAACATTGTTCAACACAATCAAGGTTTTTGTGCATATTTGCAGCAAAAAAACAAAGATATTGCTCCACGCAGCAGAACATCCACCCACTACGCATGCTTACCCCATGACTCGGATTCCCCGCTGAAGAGAATGCGCACAAACCACATACAAACAAATCTCAGGAATGCATTGCGGTTGAAAACGTGCAGGGAATCATCAACACGGCAGGGGAGTAGGCCATTGCCGCCTAAGGAAAAGACACCTATTAATCCATTGAGAATTGATTGGAAAATACTGATTCGACTTTCAGCAATCCTGGGAAAAATTGACCTGCGGCTTTTTAGGTAGCATGTGCTCTATGTCGAATCAATAGCTCGCTCATAGGCCAACCCCCGGCACTAAAAAGAGCCAATTCCAACGGTTTTCGGTTCACCAGCCATCACCGTCACCGCACTCGACATCCCCAGTGCGAAAACCTCACTGTGCATTCGCAGCGCATAACCACCAAAGAAAATTCTTAGACTATTCTTTAGGTCATGCCTTTATATCTTGCGGTCCCATACTTCATTATCGAAGCTCTCGCGTTCTGGGCAGTAGCCAGCTGGCTCGGCGTCGGATACGCACTCTTACTCCTGTTCGCCTTCTTCTTCGGCGGACTCATCCTCGCCGCAATAGAAATGCGCCGCATCGCCGCCACACTCAGCCGAGGCACCAGCAACCCCGGCAAAGCAGCAGGCGATATAGGCCTGATCGCCGCTGGGGCAGTAGGCGTTGCCATGCCAGGCTTCGCCACCAGCATCCTCGGCCTGCTTGTCATCATCGCACCCACTCGCGCAATCATCCGGCGCTTGCTCGCGAAAAAACTGCGCACCACAATCGAAGACATGGGAGTCCGCAGCTTCCAAGCAACCAACGCCTACCGCCAACGCGCCAGCTACGGCAGCTTCAGCACCGGCACCAACTCCCAGATCGTCATTAACGAGGAAGAAATCCAACAATGGAGCACCAACCTCGACCCAGACGACTTCACAGACAAAAACAACCACTAGACCGGCACATACGTGACTACACTCAACACCCCCACCGAAATCCCCAGCCTCATACCCGCCGCACTCCGCGTCGGGATAGCACTGCTCAGTGGTGTCTTCGTCTACGCCTCCTACCAGCCCCTTGGCTGGTGGCAAATAGGCATTATCGGCATTGGCCTGTTCATCATCGCTCTCAGCCGCTGGGGTTCACACAACATCAGCGCCCGATTCGGCGCACTGATCGGCTTTACCCACTCCGCCACCGTCTACCTCCTGCTTTTACCGTGGGTAGGGGAGTATGTGGGCGCGATGCCTTATATCGCACTCGCACTGTTCATCTCCTGCTGGTCACTCATCCTCGGCACCATTGGGGCGAAAATCCTACCCCATAGATGGGGCATGTGGGTCTTCGCGCTCCTCTATGTGGTTGTGGAATGGGCACGCTCGACCGTTCCCTTCGGCGGCTTCGCGTGGGTTCGCCTCGCCTGGGGGCAAGTATCCGGCCCGCTTGCACGGATCACAAGCATCGGCGGACCTGCTCTTGTCACCTTCATCACCGTGCTGCTCGCCGCAACGATCGTGGCGCTTCTGTGGCGACGTCGACAAGCTCCCACATTCATCGCACTGTCACTGATCGCAGGGCTTCTCATCTCAGCCCACATCGCCCCACGCGCCAACAGCATAGGCACGGTCACAGTCGCCGCCATCCAAGGCAACGTCCCGCGACTCGGCCTCGACTTCAACGCCCAACGTCGCGCAGTACTCGCCAACCACGTGCGGGAAACAGAAAAACTCGACCAACCCGTCGACCTCGTAATCTGGCCAGAAAACTCTTCCGACGTCAACCCCTTCACCGACCCGCAAGCATCAGGACTTATTAACGAAGCCGTCGGCGCAGTAGACGCCCCCATTCTGGTCGGCACAATCACCAGCGACGAAGTAGGCGCCCGCAACACCATGCAAGTCTTCGACCCCACCACAGGGCCAGGCGACTACCACCACAAAAAATACCTCCAACCCTTCGGCGAATACATGCCGTTTCGCTCCTTCTTCCGACTATTCTCCGAATACGTCGACCTAGCCGGAAACTTCAAACCCGGCACCGGCACAGGAACCGTCACCATGCACGCAGCTCAACGCGACATCGACGTGACCGTCGGCATCGCCACCTGCTACGAAGTCGCTTTCGACGCCGCCGCCCGCGACGCTGTACTCAACGGGGCAACGCTTTTAACCACCCCCACAAACAACGCCACCTTCGGTTTCACCGACATGACTTACCAGCAACTAGCCATGAGCCAAATGCGCGCCATCGAGCTAGACCGCGCAGTGGTTGTCGCAGCAACCTCGGGAGTATCAGCACTCGTGTCCCCGGATGGTACAGTGACTCAACACACCGAAATTTTTCACGCCGCCACCCTCGTGGAAGACCTACCGCTGAAAAACTCGATCACACTTGCCGCCCGCTTCGGTTCCTACATTGAATGGGCTTTGGTTATCATTGGTCTAATAGCGTGTGCATTGTGTTTGAGAACAAGCCCTCAACCAGCACGGGGTCGATCCCCGCAACGGGCACAATCAGGCCGAAAAGAAGCACGAACCTCGGCAACACGCGCACAAGCGTACAAGAAATAGGAGACTTACAGTCCATAATGAGCGCACCAAGCGACAAGACTCTCGTCATCATCCCCACCTACAATGAGCTGGAAAACCTCCCGCTGATCGTCGGTCGTGTCCGTGCCGCCGAACCCAAGGTGCATATCCTCATCGTCGACGATAACAGCCCCGACGGAACCGGTAAGGCCGCCGATGCACTCGCTCATGACGACGCCAACATCTTCGTCCTGCACAGGGAAGGCAAAGGCGGGCTCTGTGGGGCTTATGTCGCCGGATTCCGCTGGGGATTAGAACGCGACTACCAAGTTCTGTGCGAAATGGACGCCGACGGCTCCCACGCACCCGAGCAACTCCACCTGCTGCTTAGCCAAATCGACGCCGGTGCCGATCTTGTTATCGGCTCCCGCTACGTCCCCGGTGGGGAAGTGGTGAACTGGCCAAAGAATCGTTGGGTATTGTCCAAGGGCGGAAACATCTACATTTCCCTCGCCCTCGGCGCTGGCTTGAGCGACATGACCGCAGGCTACCGCGCCTTCCGTCGCGCTGTGCTTGAAGCAATTGATCTCGACGAGCTTTCCAACGCCGGCTATATTTTCCAAGTCGACATGGCATGGCGCGTTGTCCAGGCTGGTTTTGATGTCCGCGAAGTGCCCATCACGTTCACTGAGCGCGAAATCGGGGAGTCGAAACTGGATGGTTCATTTGTCAAAGATTCCCTTATGGAAGTAACCAAGTGGGGTCTCAACCACCGCAAGAACCAAATCACCGAGCTAGTTACCACTTTCTCCGGCCAGTTGGGCCATGAAATCAAGAAGTGGCGCAAAAAGCACTACCTCTAAAAAGCAAGAAAAACCACGACCGTTCGTTTTATGAACAGTCGTGGTAATTTTTTAAATCTTATTCGCCAGCCTGAGCAGCAGCGGCTGCAGCTGCTTCTTCTTCCTGCTGCTTGAGCAGACGAGCAGCGTTACGACGGCGCTTGCGCAAAAGCTCGATACGCTCCTCAAGAAGAACATCAAGTTCTTCAATGGTACGACGCTCACGGAGCATATCCCAGTGAGTACGTGGGGGCTTCGCGGGCTTCGACTCAACCCCTTCGCCTTCCATCAAATGACCAATCTGGCCATTCTTGCACATCCAGGTACCAGGAATTTCGGCATCCTCAGCGAATGGGACATCGTAGATCTCGCCGGTTTCAGTCTTGTATCGGACCATCTGGCGTGGTGCCAGATCGTGGTCGCGGTCAGTCTCGTAGCTAACGGCACCCATACGGGAGCCGCGGAGAACGCGATCTGCCATAGTGCTGATCAGTCCTTTCGTTGTTCAACGCTGATGAACGCTACTTAGCGTTTCACGAGGTTTTAAAATCCCCAAGTCTTCTTACTATAACGTACCGAGTCGAAAAAAGGTTCCCGCCTCCAGTTTTCGCCTCACTACCTTTTCCGTTTCCCGCCGCTTTCCAGTACGCCAGATCTCACCCAAAAGCACTACTGAGCAGTGCTTTTAGCTAAGAAGTAGCAGAGGGAACCGTCGTGATTCACCGTGCACCTTTCAGTAGCGAATACTCAACGGTGGGGAAGTAGCTGGGAGATTTGTGGGGGCATGTTCTTAGGCTTCAACCCCTTCAGTTCGGTGTGGGGCGAAGATAGGACTAGACTTATTCAAATGGCAGTGCAGCGACAGCCCACCTGTGAATGGTGCGGAAAAGACCTTGGCGCAACAACCCGGGGTCGGCCTCGCAAATTTTGCAGCCAATCCTGCCGTCAGCGCGCATATGAACAGCGTAATGCTGTTTCTGGTACGCAGATTCCTGCCTCTGCTGTGATTATTCAGCCCGACAAAGCTGATCGACTTCTCGACTCACTCTTCGAGCTGCGCTGTGCAGCCGAAGATATTAAAACTGCCGCCGCCGAAGGTTGTGAACCTCAGGAAATGCAGCAACTGTGTGAGGAACTAGTCGACCTAGCCAGGGACATAGAGAAGCTCAGATTAAGGTGAGTGTTGAATTAATGAATTCGAAGCGTAAAGCTATCATCATCAGCACCGTAACTGCTGTTGTATTGCTCGGATTATTTGCCGTGGCTTCTGTCATCATCCCAATCCTGCAAGGACCTGGCGTTAAAACAGGTGAACTCGATGCCTCCAAGGCCAAGCCCGCGACCACAGAACTTGATGGTACATGGAAGGTCATTCGTGGTGACGCGCCTAATATTTCTTCCGTAGGCTTTACTTTTAACGAAACCCTTCCGTCCGATAAGCGCACAACTTCTGGTTCCACCCGTGGCGTGCGCGGATCGATCACTATTGAATCGGAAAAGCTTACCTCAGGCACCGTTGAAGTGGATATGACAAGCATTTCCACAGATACTGAACGTCGTGATATCAATGTGCGCACAAAGATCTTCAATACTGATGCGTATCCAATCTCGTCCTTCACCGTGACGAGCCCAGTGGATCTATCCAAGGTTCCAGGCAATGGTTCTCCCGATGTGGTGAAGGTTAGCGGTGATTTGACTATTAAGGGCAAGACCAAGGCAGTGGCGAGCGATTTCACAATCGTTCGCGATGCAGACAAGATTTCATTGAGCTCCACAGTTCCGATCAATCGTCTTGATTTCGATGTAGAAACCCCCGAGTTTGTTGCCGCTAAAATTGCTGAAGAAGGCGAATTGAACATTCTGCTCACATTCGTCAAGAAGTAAGTTTTCTTAAGGTTTCACTTCGCGCCACAGATGTGTGGGAGCAGGAAAGAAAAAGGTGTTGGTTATGTTAAGTCAGAGAATGCTTCCATTTCTGTGGCTGCGCTTGATCGTAGTTATTGGTTTTACTGCCTTTGTCGCATACCAAGGCATGTGGTTGATCGCACTGATCGGCCTAGGACTGACAGCGCTGACTGGCTACCAGATTTATTCCGCGCTCCGGTTCCGCGGATCTCATCATAAATCCGAAGATCCGCGCTAAAACCTCAAAAAACTCCCAACTGGAAGCCCCCTTTATTTTTGTCACAATGACGAAAATAAAGGGGGCTTCGGCCAATACTGCCGCAAGGGTAGAACAAGTTCTCACAATCATTACACCTTAGCGGCAAGGACACCCACAGTAGCATCCATGCTCAAGTGCTCAAGGCGGAAGGTGAAAGGCGGAAGTTGCGATGTCGACAAGCTCTAAGCATGACAGCTACCGCAAGGGGAAAACGCACACGCGCATCAGCGTGGTCGACCCACGGACGCGCACAGAACGAAAGATGTGCGGACAGAATAAATGAACCCCAACAGCCGGAGGCATCGGCAACTAGGATCGCGTGATTCCGCACTACAGCGACGAAGCTGAAGATGATCCTAGAGATGACCCTTCGACATCAGTGCGACAAGCCACCGCAGCGAGTGCGCCGAGCAGTGAGTGAGCGCTGTGGATCACCAGCAATTGATGCGCAAAACTACATATAGACGCGAGTTTTAGCTGAAAGGATCATTATCCCTTTTGTTCCGATAATGTACATTATGTCATTTTACACGTCCCCCAATAGCCTCAAGGACTCAATCCTTAGGGCTTTTACTTATTCACTTTGTCCTTTTGCTAACCCACCTTGACCTTGGAGTTTTTACTTACTCACCGTGACGACGAACAATTGCCGCGTAGATCGCACCAGTAATGTTGGCAAGAATGGTCGCGATCGCCCCAGGCAACGCTGCTTCGGGCGTGAAAAACTGGGTGGCCATGCCCGATGCCAGCGCCGAGTTTTGCGTGGCCACCTCGATGGCGGTTGTTCGGCACGCTGCTTCACGCTGCTTGCTCAGTCGCGCGGACCAGTAACCGGCGATAAAGCCGATGAAGTTCTGGATACCCACGCCAACAACAACGACCAGACCAACTGTTGCCAGCTTCGCTGCCGCACCAGCAACCAC
Source organism: Corynebacterium felinum (assembly GCF_030408755.1). Taxonomy (NCBI): domain Bacteria; kingdom Bacillati; phylum Actinomycetota; class Actinomycetes; order Mycobacteriales; family Corynebacteriaceae; genus Corynebacterium; species Corynebacterium felinum. The sequence goes on along the minus strand of NZ_CP047209.1, from coordinate 1,489,874 downwards.
CGTAGCAAGCACCACACCGATAATGACGATTGACAGCCATGGCAACATAGGCAGTACTTTATCCACCGCGCGCGATGCCATAATGCGGATTACGAGTCCGGCTACTACTGGAATCAGGACAGTTTTAAACAAGGCCCAAATCATTCCCGTTGCATCCACTGCCGTGCTTTGACCAGCAAGCAACAACATGATCATCGGAGTGACGATCGGTGAAACTAAGGTAGAAACGCTGGTCATCGCAACCGAAAGGGCCACATCCCCCTTTGCCAAATACGCAATCACATTACTGGCAGTACCCCCTGGCACGCTGCCGAGCAAAATCAAGCCGATGGTCAATTCCGTGCTCAGCCCCAGCATCTTCGCTACCAGCACTGCCGACAATGGCATCACCACGAACTGGCACACTACTCCCAAGACGATTGGGATTGGGCGGGACGCAACCGTGCGCAAGTCTGGGAGTGTAATAGTCAACCCCATGCTAAACATGATCAGCATCAAACCCGGCATGATATACGGCTTCAGTGGCGTAAAAGAGTCAGGGCTAAGCCATGCCAGCACTGCCCCACCTAGAATGACGACAGGGAAAGCGAGTACAGCAAGAGCTGCGGAGCGATCTTCCGTTGTGTGGACTTCCCCGCTTGGTTTCGCAACTGCTGTGTGATTATCAACCATAGACATCGTGAATAAAACACTTCCCTTCGGCTTAAAAAATTTGTAGACACGTGCAACATATCTCATTTCATGCAATCATGATTCCATGCTATGGAACAACTCAAAGGCCAGCATTTCATTATGCGGGACATTTGTGGCAGCTCACGCTCCATACCGACTACTACCCCACCCCCAATACTCACCCCCGATATTCAGGTAGGGGTCTAGAGTGGTTGCCATGAGAAAGCTCTTCACGCCCGACCCCACACGCATTGGACGCCCATCCGGTGCCACAAGCCAAGCCGATGCTGTCGGAATCGACCAACTCCACGGCACACCCACCGAACTCGTCAATGACCTCTCTAGCATCGTGGGAAGCGACAACGTTCTTGGCCGTTTGAGTGATCTCGTGCGCTACGCCTCCGACGGCAGCCCTTACCGCACCGTCCCACAGGTTGTGGTTCGTCCCCGCAACGAGCACGATCTTTCAGAGCTGATGCGATACGCCAGCACCCACGGCCGCAACCTCGTTTTCCGCGCTGCGGGCACCTCCCTCAATGGCCAGGCAATGACCAACGATATTTTGGTCGATATCAAAACGCACTTTATCGGCATGGAAGTGCTCGACGACGGCGCACGGCTGTGGTCACGCCCGGGTGTCGTCTTAGGTGACGCCCAAGCTGTGCTCAACCGGTACGGCTTCATGCTTGGTCCCGATCCCGGTTCAACACCTGTGTGTACCATCGGCGGCGTCATCGCCGATAATGCTGGTGGCATGCGCTGCACCGTTGAGCGCGACAGCTACCACTCCATTGAAAACGCCCGCATCGTGCTTCCCTCTGGCAGTGTGGTCGATACCGCTGCCGGTGACGATGCTTTCGCAGCTGCCGAACCGGAACTTCACGCTGGCTTAGTTGCCTTGCGCGATGAAATCCGCGCCGATAGAACACTCGTTGCGCGTTTGCGGCAAAAACTCTCTATCCGTAACACCAACGGCATTCGCCTCGATGCGTTTTTGGACGAAGATGAACCCGTGCGCATCCTTTTGCGCCTGATGGTCAGCTCCGAAGGTATCTTTGGCGCAATTACGGAAGCGACATTGCGCACCATCGAACTTCCGCGCAAAAAGGCTGTGGCTTGGGTTATGCTGCCCAACCTGCGCGATGCAGCACACTTCGTGCAGCCCCTCGTGCAGGCGGGTGCTGAAGCGTGCGAAATTTTGGTGGCCCCTGTGCTACAACGCGCGGTGGGCAACTTCCCGCATGCTCCTGAGTGGTGGGCCACAATCGATGATAATGCTGCTGCGCTTCTTCTCGAAGTTGGCGGCGTCGATGAGGCTGGCTTAAATGCTGCTATCGACCGTGCTCACGCAGTGCTTGCCGACGCCCCATTGCTGTCCCCGCTCGAATTCGACACCACCGATTTAGGTATGCGTGCTTCGTGGCAGATCCGTAACGGACTGTTCGGGCTCATTGGTGCCGACCGCCCTCAGGGCTCGACGCTGATTACCGAAGATGTGTGTTTCCCTCCGAATATGGTGGGTCAAGGTGCTGCGGATCTGTTGGATTTGCTTGCCCGCTACAATTATCCCGAAATGGTGATGGGGCATGCGGCCTACGGAAACCTTCACTTCTTCTTGATCCCGAACTTCGATCACGAGGAAGAACGCGTCGCTTATGCGCAGTTCCTCGATGATCTCGCTGAATTGGTGCTGAACAAATACGATGGCTCGCTTAAAGCTGAGCACGGCACTGGCGTGAATATGGCACCATTTTTGCTGCGCGAATGGGGTGAGCAGGCGTGGGAGTTGATGTGGAAGGTCAAGGAGCTCATCGATCCACAGGGCATCCTTGCCCCTGATGTGAAGCTCACACGAAGCCAAGATATTCACCTGCACAATTTCAAGTCTTTCCCGAAGATTGAAGATGAAATTAATTCCTGCGTGGAGTGCGGTTTCTGCGAATCGGTGTGCCCGTCACGCCATGTGACTCTCACCCCGCGCCAGCGCATTGTGCTGCGCCGTGAGATGGCGCGTCAAGAGCCTGACTCCCCTGTGCTTGGCAAGCTGCAAGAAGAGTACCAGTACGATGCGATCGATATGTGTGCCGCTGACGGTTCTTGCTCAGTTGCCTGCCCTATTTCGATCGATACGGGCGCTGTAATGAAGAGCCTGCGTGCCCAGCAAACTCAGCCCAACGCCAACAAAATTGCACTTCAAGGTGCGAAAAAGTGGGAAGTTGTTGAAAAGCTGGTGCGCGCTGGCCTTGTGAGCGCAAAGTTTTTAGGTTCACGCACCCTCAAGATGGGTGCTGATGCTTCACGCAGCATTATCAGCCCAGATCTTGTGCCCACCATTCCAGGCGCTTTGCCCAAGGCGGCCTCCAAACTGCCACACACAAGCAAGGATGGTGCACAGGCCGTGTACTTCCCTGCCTGCATTAACCGCATGTTCGGCAATTCTGTTACTCAGCCGCAGGATAGTCTAGAAACTCCGCATGCGATCGTGGAGCTTGGGCGTCGCTCTGGTGCTCCTGTGTGGATTCCAGAGGATGTTGCTGGCGATTGTTGCGGCACCCCGTGGAGTTCAAAGGGCTACAAGGACGGCTTTAAGTTCCAAGCCTCGCGCATTGTTAATGATTTCTGGCGCTGGTCTGATCAAGGCCGGTTGTCGATCATTGTTGATGCCGCCAGCTGCACCCACGGCCTCCTCGATTCAGTTCCCGACGTCCTTGATGCGCAGGATTTGGAACGTTTCAACCAGCTGCGCATTATCGACGTCGTCACCTGGCTGCATGATGAAGTCGTGCCACACCTACCCATGGTCGCGGACATGGGTCGTATCGCAGTCCACCCAACCTGTTCAGTTCAACACATGGGAATTAGCGATCAGCTTCTCAGCGTAGCTAATGCCGCCGGAACTGCGGAAGTACCTGCAGGCGCTGGTTGTTGTGGTACCGCAGGTGACCGCGTCATGCTGCACCCTGAGCTCGTGGAGTCAGCAACCCGTGAGGAACGTGCCGGAATTGCGGAAGGCCATTATGACTATTTCGTCTCTTCAAACCGCACTGCGAAATGGGTTTGGAAATGGTTGTAGGAAAGACTTACGAAAACGTGGCCACGCTGCTCGAAAAAGCATCTCGCCCAGTCATCACCCCCTAAATCGTTTCCTTCCTCCTAGCACCCCTGCATACCATTTAGCAGGGGCGCTGTCGCGCATCGATTCCGGCGTCGACAAGCAATTACGTCGTTGCACTGACAAATGTCATGCCATATTCATGACACGAGTGAATGCGATCGTTATTTCCACCTACTTAAATGGGGGGTATGAACACACGTACTACCGCATCGACGGTTATCGAAACGATCAATGTGACCAAAACTTTTCGCCGAGGAAAAGTAACCGCACTTCAAGGAATAAACCTACGCATCCAGGAAGGCGAAATGGTGGCGATCGTTGGTAAAAACGGTGCCGGGAAAACCACCCTATTCGACATCTTCTTAGGCCTTGCCAAACCCACTCATGGCGAAATTACCCTGTTTGGACTGCCCCCAGCAACCGCTATTTCACAAGGCTTAGTTGGCGCTCTCCACCAAACAGGCGGATTGCTTCCTGATGTAACAGCACAAGAAATCGTCACCATGATCGCCTCCCTCTACCCGCACCCACGGGACGTCAACGAGATCCTGGAACAGTGCAACCTTAAGGCAATCGCGAGCCGCAAAGTGCGCAAATGCTCCGGCGGGGAAAAGCAACGCATTAAACTCGCAGCCGCACTCGTGGGTAACCCGAAGCTGATCGTGCTCGACGAACCGACCGCCGGCATGGACCCTCAAACCCGGCAACTTTTGTGGAACACCCTCAACGCACTGTCTCATCAAGGCTTGACCATTGTCTTCTCCACCCACTACCTGAAAGAAGCAGAAGACTTCGCCAGCCGGATCATCTTGCTCGACCACGGACTTATCCGCGCAACAGGTGCCCCACACGAAGCGCTCAGCGACCATCACCCCGTGATTGTCGAATTCAACGCCCCCGCCCACAACCTCGATGAGAAGCTGCCTGAATATTCGGGCGTGACGCATTGGGAAACAACCACACAAGGATACCGAGTATTTACTCACAACTCAGATGACTTCGCACGGGAAATACTAAACCACCCCGATGTCACAAACCTAAGAATCCGCTCCCGCAGCTTGGACGAAATCTTCGCAGAGGAAGGACACTAAAGTGACTGCATTTATGCGCCTGACAATCATTCGCCCGTTACGCGAGCCCGCGAATGTCTTTTTCTCCATCATTCTGCCCGCCATCATGTACCTGATTATCGGCAGCGCACAATCTTTCGCCCACGTCCAACTCCCCCACGGTGATCTCAAGGGCCACCTGCTCGTAAGCATGGCACTCTACGGTGGCGTGACTGCCGCAGTCAGTACAGCTGGATCAGCCGTTGTCGACTACAACTCCGGCTGGGGTCGCATGCTCAAAGTCACTCCATTGCCACAACGCACCAACATACTGACCCAAGTCATCACCGTGCTCGCATTTACCCCGCTACCTATCGCCACAGTGCTATTTGTCGGATACTTAAACGGCGCACACATCGAAGGTTTTGGCTGGCTATGGGCATTTCTGATCAGCTGGGCAGTAACTGTCCCCTTCGGATTTTACGGGCTAATCTGGGCACAACTGATCCCTAGCCCCACAGGTATTTCCATCGCCGCAACCACAGTTGTTCTGCTAGCATTTGCTGCTAATATGTTCTTCCCACTCAGCCACAGTCTGCTCGAAATCGCACGCTTCACCCCGCTGTTCGGCGCTGCCATGCTTGCCCGCTACCCAGTGGGAGAACTGATTCAAATCATCGACAACGGAGCCTTTGATACCTCCACCCCACTGTGGGCGGCCTTTCTTAACATTGGAGTGTGGACCATCCTGTTTATCCTCATCACGGCAGGGCTCGCACACCGTGAGCGCAGCCGATGAACTCCCGATTTAATACACCGCATGCTGCCTTTGCTGGAATTTGGCTTGTGTTTCTTGCCTTCCCACTCTGGTTTGTTTACACCGCTATCACACTGCCGAGCTTCATCCTCGTCACCATCATCACAGTAATATTCAGTACCGTGTACGTGTGGGCATTTGGATCCATCGAGTATTGCCCACAAAACTTTAGCAAAACTGCACGCTCATGGCTTTATACAGGTGCACTCGCTATCCTCATCCTCATCCTTGTGCCCATCGCAGACCTCCTCGCGGTCAGCATGATCACATACCTGTGTGCATTTGTCGCTTTCAACTTCCGCCCCATTTACGCGGCGGTCATCCTCATACTGCTTTCTGGCTGTGGTCTGGGCCTCGGACTGTTCTTCGCTCCAGATGAGCTTTTATTCCACCTCATCATCTCAGTATTGTGGCCGATCCTGATCTACATTTTGGCGCTGGTGAGCTCAAAAGCAGACAAACGCAACGACCTTGAAAAACAACTCCAACTCGCCCAACAACGTGAAGCCATCGCCCGTGATGTCCACGACCTTTTAGGCCACACCCTGACTGTCATTAATCTTAAAGCTCACCTTGCTTATCGCCTCATCGACACCGACTGCGAAAAAGCCCGTGCCGAACTCGCCGATATCTCCACTCTTTCACACACCGGATTGTCGGAAGTACGGTGTGCTGTCACCCGCCTGGCTCACCCAGGGCTCGACGGCGAAATACAAGCGTTACGACGTGCACTCGACACCGCAGGAATAGCACTGCAAATTTGTGGCACCATGCCCGACACCCCTGACCCCATCTTTAGCTGGGTACTCAGAGAAGCAGGAACGAACATCCTACGCCACTCCCACGCTTCCATCGTCACCGTCACATTCAGCCCTCACACACTGTCGATCACCGACAACGGCTGCGGTTTCAACCCCGACACCACCAATGGCGGACTCCAAGCACTCACAGCCCGCGTTCACGAAGCAGGTGGCGAACTTACCATCACCTCACAACCTGGCAACACCTGCCTAATCGCCACCCTCAATCCAAAGGAAAACCCATGATCCGCGTCCTCGTCGCTGACGACCAAGCCCTAGTCCGCGCCGCACTGGCTGCACTACTTAATCTCGAAGCCGACATCGAAGTCGTCGCCGAAGCGCACTCCGGAAACCACGCTGTACAACAAGCACACCAACACCAACCCGATATCGCCCTGATCGATATCGATATGCCCGACGGCAACGGCCTCGACACTACCTTCCGCATCACCACAGAAATACCTCACTGCCGCTGCATCATCGTCACCACCTTCGGCCGCCCCGGCTACCTCCGCACCGCACTCAAAGCAGGAGCCAGTGGCTTCGTAATAAAAGACACCCCACCCGAAGCACTCGCCGACGCAATCCGAAAAGTCCACTCAGGACTACGTGCCATCGACCCCCAACTCGCCGAAGAATCACTCCTCGTACCCGACTGCCCACTGACCGAACGCGAAATCACCATCTGCCAACTCCTATTAAAAGGAACAGACGCCAAAACCATCGCGAAAAAACTCTTCATCACAGCAGGTACCGTACGAAACCTCTTCTCTAGCATCATCACGAAAACAGGAACAACCAACCGATACGAAGCAGCCCGAATCGCACACTCCTACGGATGGCTCTAACGCCGACGAAGACGCAACCGCGCAGTCACCTTCAACTGAACCGCATCCAAAGCCCCCACCATAAACAACGCTTCCTTCAACGCCAACTGGAACAACCACAACCGACGATAGACCAAATCATAACCATCAGCAGCAGCCTCACGAAGCTTCCCCTCAAAAGTCTCCCGCTGCATCCGCAACCCATGCACATAATGCCCGCCCACATGCGTCTGCGCAATAATCCGCAAACCCGTATGCGCGTCGAAAAGCTTATGTAAACCCTCCACCGATTCATAACGCAACGCCGGCGACACATACGCCCGCACCACATCCAAACTCTGATCCGCCGCCGAACTCATCCCCGCAGCAGCCACCACAGTCTGCACAGCAACAAACCCGCCAGACGCCAACATCTGATCCAAAAACTTCACATACTCACGCTGCCCACCCAAGCCCATATGCTCCAGCTTCTCCACACTAGTAATCGCATCATAATGCACCGGCCACGCCCGCGGCGACGGAAACGGATCATCAATCGGCTCCACATGCACACTGGAATCCACATCCGTCAAATCCAAAATACGACGCACAGCCCGCACATGATCAACATCCGCACTCAACACATCAACAGTCGCATGCCGCGACGCCGCAGCAATCGGCAAAGCCGGACCCGACGAAGGAAAATCCAACACATGCGTACCCACACCCACCTGCGCCAAATCCAACAACATCGTCACCGAACGCAACTGCGCATCAGCCAAATCAGCCCGCTCCACCCACGTCGGATCAGACAACTCAGTCACATCCACAAAATGCGAACCCGGCTCAAAACCCCGACCCGCGCCGGGCACAAAACTCTTCACACTCGTGCGCTCAGTAGTCGGAACACCAGAGGAAAACACAGTGCCATGCACACTCATACCATCACCGGAATAATGCTGCACCAAACTCATCGGAACCTCAGCACCCGCATACGGTCCACCAATATCCGCCTGCGCAAAACGTGGACGATACCCCACTTGAAGCAGCTTGACCAGCACATTAACGAGATCTTCAGTCACCCACTCGCCAGCCATGAACCCCTCAGCCAACCCCAGCCAGCCTGCATGAGCAATTCGCGCAAACAGTTCTTCATGCACCACCTCAAGATCAGCATCAGCACCGTGCAGCACCAAACCAGCCTTCTCGCAAGCAGCAGCGAACTCTAATTCTGCGCGCCTCGTACGCCACCCAGATAAAAACCCATGCGGAATTTCAACAATTCCAGGCCAAGCATAAGCATCCACATACGCAAGATGATTCTTGCGGGAAGAATTACGCGGAAATAACGGGTTACTGGTCACGGGAGAAAACGACGCTCCTTTTTCAGCACAGAAATACACGAAAGTCTTAAAAATCTAAGCATAGCCCGCCGTTACCGCCACAGCCCGCATTGCCACACATGCATACTCACCTATCCCTTTCCAATAACCATGAAATTGTTGATCAAAAGCACTGGAAGATGAGCATTTTCTCATGTTTACTCAGGGTGAAAAACTCTCACCCGATTCCAAGTATGAAAACGCGCCACCACACGCTACGATGGTAAAAATCACAACGTGAACTCATGCACAGTTGTGGGCACTACTATATAGCAACTCGCGCACAGGAATTTTTTCCTCAACGCCCTTCCGTTTGACACACGGCGCCCAAAACACCCTCGTGTGGCCTTTTCGTTAGGGAAGACAGGATGAAAAGTTCGCACTGGGACGCGCACAAGGAGAAAACGTACATGTCTGAAACACCATTCCGTCCGGAAGGCGGCCGCCACCATGTGGTTGTTATTGGTTCTGGCTTCGGTGGCCTGTTTGCAGTCCAAAACCTCAAGGATGCAAACGTCGACATCACCCTGATCGACCGTACCAACCACCACCTCTTCCAGCCCCTGTTGTACCAGGTAGCTACCGGCATTTTGTCTTCTGGTGAAATCGCTCCGTCCACCCGCCAGATTCTGGCGAAGCAGGAAAATGTGGGCGTATTAAAGGGTGAAGTCACCGACATCAACGTCACCGAAAAGACCGTCACCGCCCAGCTGGGCGACTTTGAGAAGGTCATCTCCTACGACTCCCTCGTCGTTGCCGCAGGCGCCGGCCAGTCCTACTTCGGTAACGATCACTTCGCCCAATACGCACCTGGCATGAAGTCTCTGGACGACGCACTTGAGCTACGTGCCCGCATCATTGGCGCTTTCGAGCGTGCTGAACTGTGCGAAGATCCCGCCGAGCGTGAGCGCCTGCTGACCTTCGTCATTGTCGGCGCTGGCCCAACCGGTGTTGAGTTGGCCGGTCAGGTTGCTGAAATGGCGCACCGCACCTTGGCTGGTGCTTTCCGCCGCTTTAATCCTTCCAGTGCCAAGATTATTCTTCTCGACGGCGCACCTCAGGTACTGCCTCCATTTGGCAAGCGTCTAGGACGCAATGCTCAGCGTTCCCTAGAAAAAATCGGTGTGACAGTGAAGCTCAACGCCATTGTTACCGATGTAACCGAGGATTCGGTTTCCTACAAGGACACCACCACCGGCGAATCCCACACCTTGGACGCATACTGCAAGATTTGGTCCGCTGGTGTGGCTGCTTCCCCACTAGGCGCTTTGATTGCCGAGCAGCTGGGTGTTGAGGTGGACCGTGCTGGTCGCGTCCCAGTGAACTCTGACCTGTCTGTTGCTGACGATAAGAACGTGTTTGTCATTGGTGACATGATGAACTACAACGGTCTTCCTGGCGTTGCTCAGGTTGCTATCCAAGGTGGCGAGTACGTTGCTGAGCAGATCGCAGCTGAAGCTGAGGGACGCCCGAATACTGAGCGCCCTGAGTTCGAGTATTACGACAAGGGTTCGATGGCTACTGTTTCCCGCTTCAACGCTGTGGTGAAGATGGGCAATGTGGAGATCACCGGTTTCTTCGGTTGGGTTCTGTGGCTGATCGTTCACGTCATGTTCTTGGTTGGTTTCCGTAACCGCCTGACCGCTGCTATTTCATGGGGCATTAACGCACTGTCTCGTAAGCGTTGGCACTTGGCAACCACCCGCCAGCAGATGCATTCCCGTACTGCATTGCAGAAGCTGTCGGAATTGGTCACTGAGGAAGCAAAGCCTATCGAGCTGCGCGAAACTGAGCGTTTCAAGAAGTAGTGTCTTTTTTAGTCACCGCCCCCTTCAACTCACCATTACACTGCGGTGTGAGGGGGCGGTGTTTGCTATAGGGAGGTGTGTTGATGTCGTGTGCTCGCGTGCTTGCGATTGCGGGAACTGACCCGGTTGCCGGTGCTGGCTTGTTTGCAGATCTCAAGTCTATTTCTGCAGCCGGTGGTTATGGATTGGGTGCAGTCACAGCTTTGGTTGCGCAAAATTCTTCTGGGGTGCGTGCTCAGCACATTCCTGATGCACGTTTTCTCCTCCAACAACTCGAGGCTGTTTCTGACGAGGTGCCCCTAGATGCAGTAAAAATTGGAATGGTCGGTTCACTCGAAAACTTCACCGTTCTACGAAACTGGCTTCACACTCTGCCCAATATTCCTCTTGTGGTCGATCCTGTCATGGTTTCTACTAGCGGGCATCGCCTTTTGCCCGAAAACGCAATCGATTCCCTTCTCGCACTGATTACTCACGCGACTGTACTGACCCCAAATATTCCTGAGTTAGCTTTACTCTCAGACAGTGATCCTGCTACAACCTTAGATCACGCTATTGACCAGGCACAGGTGTTTGCTTCTTCGAGGGGCGTAAATGTGGTGGTGAAGACTGGCCACTTGGAAGGATCTGAAGCGGGCAACGCTTGGGTTTCGCCTTCTGGCCATGTTGATGTGGTTTTAAGCGAACGAGTGTCTACTCGCAACTCGCGGGGTACTGGCTGCTCGTTATCGTCCGCGCTTGCTACCCGTTTAGGTGGTGGTGAAGATTTTTCCGTTGCATTGCGGTGGTGCACAACATGGATGACCGAAGCGCTGCGCGGTGCTGATTCATTTAACGGGGGTAGGAGTAACGGCCCCATTGATCATTTTGCCCATGTACGCCCGTTTCTTCCTGGCTCAGCATAAGCAGTAATTGCCGTTTCGTGCTGCATCTTCTCTAGAGTCAGTGGTGGGAATGTTGTTTTCTTCGTGAAAGGTTGTTGAACCCCAGTTATGCCTACTCCTTTTCAGCCCCCCAAAAAACCTGTGTCTGCTGATGCTTCTTTGTCGCAAGTGGTGGACCATTGCCGACTGTTTGTTAATGGCAAGCAGATCCCTGGCGAGGTGAAGCATTCTGCCGCGCTAGGGTTACTGGCTGAACGGTGCAGCGAAGAGGATTCTGGTTTTGTGTGGTTGAGTTTGGTCGAGCCTACTCAGCAGCAGATGACTCGTGTGGCCGAAGAGTTTGGGATTCACCCCTTGATCATGGAAGATGCGGTGACTGCGCATCAGCGCCCCAAGGTTGAGCGCTATGAAGATCAGTTGTTTATTGTGGTGCGGACGGTGAAGTATAGCGGTTTTGATATTAATGAGGATTCGATTGCTCGTTCTCGCCAGATTATTACCACGGGTGAAATTCAGATGGTGATTGGTCACGGGTTCATCATTACGATTCGCCACCGCACGGCGTTTCCTGATGTGGGTTCACGTTTGGGCATTGAGGCTACTGTGGCGTGTGGGCCGATGTCGGTGGCGTGGGCTGTCGCGGATGTGGTTGTGGATAATTACAACAAGATTGCCCGCGAATTAGCTTTGGATGTTGATGAGCTGGAGGAGGAAGTTTTTACTCCGCAGTCTTCGTTTAATGTGGATCAGATTTATTTGCTCAAGCGTGAGATTTTGGAAATGCGCCATGCGATTGATCCGCTTGATCCGGCGTTGCGGATGCTTATGGCGGGCAATGTTGATTTGATTGATCCGCAGATAAGTTCCTATTTCCGTGATGTGTTGGATCATGAAATTGCTGCGAAGGATGATGTGGCGAGTTTTGATGAGCGTTTGACAGCGTTGATTTCGGCGGCTGTTGCGAAGGTTACGTTGCAGCAAAATTCGGATATGCGTGCTATTTCAGCGTTTGTGGGTATGGCTGCGGTTCCGACGTTGATTGCAGGCGTGTACGGCATGAATTTTGAAAATATGCCGGAACTTGCGCAGCCGTATGGGTACTACACCGTGATCGCTGTGATGGTGGTGTTGGTGCTGACGATGTGGTACTTGTTCAAGCGGTGGAATTGGCTTTAAGCTTGCGGGATAACCATGGTGCGTAGTGTTGTTTTTGCTACGAGCCGTTCGCGGTGGAACATGTTAACTTCAATCACTTGAGTGCTTCTACCTGCGTGAATAACTGTGGTTTCCGCCACGATGACTCCTGCTGTGACGGGGTGGAGGAAATCGGTGTTGTTGTTTACGCCGACAACAATTTTCCCTGGCGCTAAGACCAGTCCCATGACTGAGCCGACAGTTTCGCCGATGGTTGCGAATACTCCACCATTGACGAGTCCTGCGGCTTGCAGGTGTTCTTGTCCGATGTGGAGTTCAGCGGCTACTTCTTCGGGGTTTACTGCGGTGAAGCGTAGTCCGAGGTTTTCGGCGAATCCTCCTAGGAGGTTTTGAAACAGCGCGAGTTCGCGCATGTGCAGCCCGGTGCTGGGCATGTTTTTGATGAGTTCGAGTACTTCTGTTGCTTTTTCTGGATGTGTCACAGTTTTCTAGCCTAGCGTGTCGACGTCGGGACGGGAGTTTTGGCTGCGCATGTTGCCGTGACGTGGGTTTTTTATAGATGATTGTTCTCAATATTCGTTAGAGGCTTCGACGGGGGTAGACTATCTAACCATGACTGAACACAGCAATTTAGCGCAGATCGGTGTTGTTGGTCTCGCCGTTATGGGGTCCAATCTTGCACGTAATTTCGCCCGCAAGGGCCATACTGTTGCTTTGTACAACCGTAGCTTTAGCAAGACTCAGGATTTGATGGACAATCATGGGTCTGAGGGGAATTTCATTCCTGCTGAGACCATTGAGGATTTTGTTGCTTCTTTGGAGAAGCCTCGTCGGGCGATCATCATGGTGCAAGCTGGTGCGGCTACTGATGCTGTGATCAATCAGCTGGCTGATGCCATGGAAGAGGGCGACATCATCATTGATGGCGGCAATGCTTTGTACACGGACACTGTGCGCCGTGAGAAGGAGATTGCTGAGCGTGGCTTGAACTTCGTTGGTGCTGGTATTTCCGGTGGCGAGGAAGGCGCTTTGAACGGCCCTTCGATCATGCCTGGTGGCCCTGCGAAGTCTTGGGAGGCTTTGGGCCCGTTGCTGGAGTCTATTGCCGCCGAGGTTGATGGCACTGCCTGTGTCACCCACATTGGTCCAGATGGTGCTGGCCACTTTGTCAAGATGGTTCATAATGGCATCGAGTACGCTGACATGCAGGTTATCGGCGAGGCATACCAGCTTTTGCGCTATGGCGCTGGCATGAATCCTGCTGAGATTGCTGATGTGTTCCGCACGTGGAATGAGGGGGATCTTGATTCTTACTTGATTGAGATCACTGCCGAGGTTTTGTCGCAGGTTGATGCGGAAACCGGCGTGCCACTGATTGATCTGATCGTTGATTCCGCTGGCCAGAAGGGTACCGGCCGTTGGACTGTAAAGGCCGCTTTGGATTTGGGCATTCCGGTCACCGGTATTGGCGAGGCTGTTTTTGCCCGTGCTTTGTCGGGTGCGCGTGCGCAACGTGAGGCAGCTATTGGCAATTTGCCTTCTGGTGAGTTGAGCTCTTTGGATGCTTTGGGCGTTGACCGTGAGACTTTCGTTGAGGATGTTCGTCGCGCACTGTATGCATCGAAGTTGGTGGCTTATGCTCAGGGCTTTGATGAGATCAAGGCTGGTTCCGATGAGCATGGCTGGAATGTGGATCCGCGTGATTTGGCTACCATTTGGCGTGGTGGCTGCATCATTCGTGCGAAGTTCTTGAACCGTATCCGTGAGGCATACGATGCGAATCCTGAGCTTGCGACGCTGCTTCTGGATCCGTATTTCAAGTCGGAGTTGGCTTCGTTGATTGATTCGTGGCGCCGCGTGGTTATTGTGGCAACCCAGATTGGTCAGCCGATCCCTGTGTTTGCTTCTTCCCTGTCTTACTACGACAGCTTGCGTGCAAAGCGTCTGCCTGCTGCTTTGATTCAGGGGCAGCGTGATTTCTTCGGTGCCCATACCTATGGTCGTGTGGATAAGGAAGGTGCTTTCCATACCTTGTGGTCGGGTGACCGCACCGAAATTCAGGTGTAAGCGTTTCTAACCATCGTTTCAGACCCCCATGAGTTGATCTGCGTGTGCAGGCCTACTGATGGGGGTTTCGCATTAGCCCTTCGAATCTTTTTGCAGGTTTAAAAGGGCAGCTTCTCCGGGTAAATTATCCATGCCTACACACCACTACCACCAGAAATCACTAGTCTGCTCAACAACATCTCACAACCTGACTAAAATGTCACAAGTCAGGTCACTCGTGGATTGCCCCTGAGCGTGTGGAGACTATTCGTGGTTCTGGCTACAGGTTGAAGTAGTTAATGGTGGTGGCAAAAGATGCCACCACCATTATTTTTTAGCGTTGGTCGCGGGGTTTGAATACGTCCGCGCCGATCACGCGTGGGACTACTTTGGGTGCATCGCCTAGAAGGTCACGCAAATTCCCTTCCCGCTCGGCTTGCTGCAGTATCCCTTTCACTCCTCCGCGTCGTGTGCGTGGTGTAGTCCGCCGACGATTCTCACGACCCCCAGCACCACCGGCACCACCAGCGCCAGCACCACCCATGGGTGCCCCACCCATCATTGTTGAGCCCCGACCTGAAGAACCAGCAGCACCAGCCCCCGACGACCCCTGCCCAACATTCGACCCTGTACCCGAACCTGTTCCCCCACCACCTACATGGCCACCCCGACCCGAACCAGACCCAGCCCCAGATCCTGAACCAGAACCAGTCCCGCTTCCGCGAAGCCCACCAGCATTATATGCACCACCTGCACCGGAACGAGAACCACCACCGCTGTTACTGCCACCAGCGCCTACCCCGCCTGATGAGCCATGCCCACCTGCAACTGGTGCACCCCCAACACCATAGCCTGTACCTGAGCCAACCCCAGCGCCGGTGCCACGACCGCCAGTACCATGCTGGTTGAACGCACCAGACTGACCACCAGCAGTATTCACCCCACCTAGTCCACCGGCACCTGCTATGGGGTTCATTCCACCTGGTCCACCGGTATTTGGTCCCCAGCTTGTGGTGCTTGCGCCGAGGCTGTTTGCCCCACCGGGGTATTGATGCATATTCAAGGGGTTGACCACATTCGGGTCAAACCCGAGCGTGGCTTGTTGTGATGCGACAGTATCTAGCACCTGTTCTGCTAGTACTTGTGGTTCAATGCCCATCCCTGTAGCAGTCTGTGAGGTTCTCATGATCCCTCCTCCTGCATATCCTTGGCTTATTGCAGCGGGTGATTGACCACCACCGGCACCGGCAGATGCAGGTTCCATGAGATTGCGGATTACCGGCATCGCTGCTGTGATGCTTGTTGATAGTGCTTCTTTGAACCCAATCAGATACATTTCTTCGGCTTGCTTTTTTATTAATGCACCCACTTGGGTTGTTTGCATTGCTTCAAGGGAGGCGATAGCTG
Source organism: Corynebacterium felinum (assembly GCF_030408755.1). Lineage (NCBI taxonomy): Bacteria > Bacillati > Actinomycetota > Actinomycetes > Mycobacteriales > Corynebacteriaceae > Corynebacterium > Corynebacterium felinum. Next base: position 1,473,933 of record NZ_CP047209.1, on the reverse strand, counting down.
CCCCGACAGCGGATGTAAATGAGGGCGCGATCATGGCAAGCTGTGCTACTGACTGTGACATCAGTCCTGCGTTATGTGCGAAATTTGCACTGGCATTCGCCATTTCAATGATTCGTGGTGCAGCGGCATCAAATACCTCTCCGCGGTTTGATGCGGTCATATCATTAGCAACCTGCCGTAACTTGGTGCTCATATCCAATGTTCGACTCGACAGGTTCGCCCATGTAGCTGCAGCATCCAACGCTCCAGCGTTATTTGTTGACATCAGCCCTGATAATAGCTCCTGTAGCGATGAGGCTCGTGAGGTCACAGGCGTAGGGAAATCAAAGGCTTCAAAACCAAGCTCCGGGCGTACCGGATACCTAACCCCAGAAGTACTAGGTGTGCCACCATTTTCAATAGCATCGATCGCTTCAGCGAAAAACCGATCCATCCCAGATAACGCATCTAAATTCGCGTGAAGATTCCGCCCCAACCACTGCACCTGGCGTTCTAGGGCGGCCATCATCTCTTTTGCGCTACCAACAGAGCCTTCCAGCACCTGACCGTGGTAACGGCCCATTTGATCCAAACCACTTACAGATGAAAAACCATCAAGCAGACCAACATCCTTAACCCAGATTTTTCATGGGGTGGGTTTGGTGGTGGTGGGTTGGGGTGGTGTGTTTGTGGGGTTGGTTGGGGCACCTTCGCCTTTGGTTGTGGTTTTCAATGGCAAGGTGTACGTCCGTGTTTTTGTGGTGGGGTTTTGTGGTGGGGTGCCTGCGGTTGGCTGCCGGTGGTGGGGTCTGCTGCGTGTTGTGGTTGAGGGGGTTAGGTTTTTCGTTTTTTAAGGGGGCGTAGGAGGTTTTGGGTGTATTCCATAAGTGTCACCAGTGTGGGGGTGTGTGTGCTTTGTTGATCGAGGTGGAGGTATATGCGCCTGCTGCTTGTCGTGATTTTTGCAGAGATTGCAATAAACCTTGCTCGAATGGTTTTTGGTGCCCATGTCCACCACGGGTTGTCGGATTGATTTCGTTTCTTGTTGTTGCCGCTGTTGTGGTTGTTGTAGTGATGGTCGAGTAGTTTTGTCCAGGTGAGAAGTTGGTGGGCTAAGGTTATGATGAGACACCAGATTTGGTTAGCTTTGAACTGGCAAAACGGTAGTTTTGCAAGGCCTTGATCTTTGGCGTCTTTGATGTGTTGTTCGCATAGTGATCTTTGGCGATAGTACTGGTCAATGCGTTGAATATTGCAGTTGAGGTTTGTTGCGCATAATTGGGTGCGTATGCCGAGTTGATTGAAAATGCTGTGTTGGCACCCTGCGTGGGGGGGATTCTATCCGTGCGATCACGCGCATCGTGGTGGGGTAATCAGTAAGAAGGTTCACCAGTGGTTTGTCATCTTCTAGGTGTGCGGTTTGTAGTAGTCCGGTGATGTCTTCAAGGAAGTGTTGGTCATCAAAGCTGATATCCCCATTGCCACGCACAATTGGCACACGGGTGTTACGTAATGATCGATAATCTGTGTGACTAGTTGCTTCGTTACCGGATCTGATGTGCTCATTGAGGAGGATACTTGCTGTAGGTGAGGGTGAAAAGCCAACAACATAACCGAGGTCATGGTCGTCTAAGGAGCTAAGGAATTGTTTTGTCCCACCAGCACTGTCAGCACGGATAACAAGTCGTTTGCCCCAAGGTTTGCCATCGCTGTGATCGGGGAGAGCGGTCAGGATTTCTTTGACAAGCTGGCAATGATCATTAGCGGTGTTTGCTCCCGCGTTACCTGGGCGAAGCAGACAGGTTAAAAATTCCCCACCAGTTAACCCTACGCTGGTGTAGTCGATAAAAGCACATAATGGGTGGAAACCAAACCCCTTCTTATAGGTAGGTGCGGCTTTTTCCTTGCCAGAATGCGCACAGATCAGTGTCGCATCAATATCTACTATCAGGGGTTTGTCTACTGTAGCGAGCTTATGTGGGGCTTGATCGCCCAGCAGGTTCCATAGTGTGCTACGGGCGTATTTGATCGCGTGAAGGAATTCTTCACGTATTTTATCGCTGGTGTCTTTATGCTCTGTCAGTCGCCGCCACAGGGTTGATACCGACGGCAATGGCTGAGACGATAATGCTGTCGAAACAGAATCTAACAAGTTGATGTCTTTAACATCGTCACCACCAGCAATTAACGATAACGCTAACCCAGTACACGCATCACCAAAAGTATGTGTTAACCGTTGCCGTGAGAAACACGATCAAGGCTGGCACCAATCCCGACTAATTGAGCTACATGAGCAAAGGGTAACACCCCCGCGCGGGAAACAAGACGGGTGCAGCTGGCCATCATAGGGGTGTATGTAGTAGTCTTCACCATGAAAGTGCTCCTTTTCTGCTTGGAATAAAGGCTTAACAACATCTCTATTCTAGCAGGTCAAGAAGCACTTTCTTTACTTTTTACACACCTTTTAAGCCCCACCCCATGAAAAATCCGGGTTAAATGCTGAACCTACTGCTGCAGCATTATGAATAGATGCCAACGCGTCGATACTCTCGACGAGTTGCTGAACATCAATATGTAGTGATGTCATTTGTATCCTCCTTTAACTCGAATTTTTTGTAGGACTTCAAAAGCCCTGCGGCAAAGCACATCCCGCCCAAGTGACTCTTCCCAAGCATTGGTATACACCACGCTCAGGCGCCCATGGGTGGTACTAACCGCAGCATTGCAATGCTCATTGTGATTACCAATCTCACTGAAATACACCCGATCATCTGCATCCGGGAATGTCGCATCAATCATCAAGCCACGCGACTTAATCCCTTCAAAAGTCACAAAATGTGTGTCGATGTTATACACACCGAATTGATGAGGGACTTGCATGCCACAATCAATCAACGACGTCCCGTTGTAAACGGTATCCACTATCTTTTTTAGTCCCATTTCTGTGAGATCTTCAGCTGTGAATTCATCGCAGGGGTTATAGAGTTTTTGTGTTCGATCCGTCGGATCGAAAGCTTCGACGTATTCACGATCTGGTGGAAGCGGGATCATGGACGACACCGACGCTGCCTGTGTTGTTTCAGACGGCAGCGCTGGCTGCTGTGTTTCAGGCGCAACAGTCGATGCTGTGCCACCAGCATCAGCGCTCACATCCTTATCTGAACAGCCAGATGTAAACAGGCATGCGGCAACAAGCACTGGGATAAAGGCTGTACGTAGATTCACGTATTCTCCTCTCCAACTAGAAATCACTTGTCTTGGCCGAGGCGATAACAAAACGCCTCTATTTATATGAGACTGAAAAACACCTTTTGCGTTCCCAAACGGGGGTAGCCCCAATTACCCCCACTGTTACACGAGTGCAAGCAATCACTCGTAACCACCCTTGACCCGCAGTTTTTGTAGTACTTCAAAAGCCCTGCGGCAAAGCTCATCCCGCCCAAGTGACATGTCCCTCGCATCGGTATACACCACGCTCAGGCGCCCATGAGTGGTACTAACCGCAGCATTGCAGTGCTTATCTTCATTGCCAATCTCATTGAAATACACCCGATCATCCGCATCTGGGAACGTCGCGTCAATCATCAACCCACGGGATCTAATCCCTTCAAAAGTCACAAAATGTGTGTCGATGTTATACACACCGAGTTGATGAGGGTTTTTCATGCCACAATCAATCAACGACCCATCGTGACGTGTCCGACCCACTTTTTTTAGCCCTATTTCCGCGAGATCATCAGCAGTGAATTCATCGCAGGGGTTATAGAGTTTTTGTGTTCGATCCGTCGGATCGAACGCTTCGACGTATTCACGATCTGGTGGAAGCGGGATCATGGACGACACCGACGCTGCCTGTGTTGTTTCAGACGGCAGCGCTGGCTGCTGTGTTTCAGGCGCAACAGTCGATGCTGTGCCACCAGCATCAGCGCTCACATCCTTATCTGAACAGCCAGATGTAAACAGGCATGCGGCAACAAGCACTGGGATAAAGGCTGTACGTAGATTCACGTATTCTCCTCTCCAACTAGAAATCACTCGTCTTGGCCGAGGCGACAACAAAACACCTCTATTTATATGAGACTGAAAAAACACCCTTTACGTTCCCAAACGGGGGTAGCCCCAATTACCCCCACTGCTGTCTCAGGGTAAAAAATCACTCGTAACCACCCTTGACCCGCAGTTTTTGCAATACTTCAAAAGCCCTGCGGCAAAGCACATCTTTGCCCAGAACATCACTCCCCGAATGGTTGTGAGACGACCACATTTAGTGCTAATCGCGGCATCGCAGTAATCCGCAGAGCGAACGCCCATCTGGGCGGCAACCACACTGCTGCATGCTTCCATGTCATGTTTATCAAGATTGGGGGCGTAGGCATGGAAATCTTCAAACACAATCTAGGCGCACACACCTTCATCGGAAATATTCACACACAAATACCGCACCACATGCGACTTGTGCGGGTTCGTAGCGGTTGTAGCCACCTCCTCGTATTCATCCAATCCCGCACTAGGTGACAGCGAAAGTAACGTGAGGCTAACAACGGCACTAACACGAGTGTTCGCCACTAACCCGGAAAGTTGAAAACGGGGCCAGTGAAAACCACAGAAAACAACTTCAAACTGGGTTTACTGAGAGCCCACACACTTTTCAGCGTCAAGATTTAGGGAACACAATTACGAAAAAATCATACGGGGTAACGATGATGACACCGGTTTACCTCCCCTACTGCACGAGGCAACGCACGTAGTCCATATCACCACCAAGACCCCAGTGCAGAAAGTTCCAGCTCATTGTGTACCATTGAACAAATGACTAGTTTCGCCGAGCTCGGCTTACCACGCCCCATCATTCACGAACTCTCTAAGCTCGGAATCACAGAAGCTTTCCCCATCCAAGAAGCCGCCATCCCCGATGCCCTCGTCGGCAAGGACGTCCTTGGACGAGGCCCCACAGGATCCGGCAAAACCTTTACCTTCGGCCTCCCCATCCTCACACGACTCTCCGAAGCTGGCGCATCCCGCCCAGGCCGACCACGTGGCCTCGTGCTCGTACCTACCCGCGAATTAGCCGCCCAGGTCCGCGAACGCCTCAGTGACCCCGCAGCCGCCCTAGGCTTGCGCGTCCTCGACGTCGTCGGCGGTGTGAACATCAACCGCCACATCCGCGCACTTGCCGCACCTGTTGATCTCCTCGTAGCAACTCCCGGTCGCGCACAAGACCTCCACGATCAGGGCTACCTTAAATTCGACCAGGTCCTCATCACAGCGCTCGACGAAGCTGATCAAATGGCTGACATGGGATTCCTCCCACAGGTGCGCAAACTCATGCGCCTGACACCAGCCCAAGGCCAGCGCCTACTCTTCTCCGCCACCCTCGATGGCGACGTCGATAAGCTTGTTAAAGAATTCATGAACAACCCCACCGTTCATTCCACCGCACCCGTCGAAGCAGCAGTGGATACCATGTCGCACTACCGCCTCCACGTAGGCAACCGCGACACCCGCGCCGAGGTCGTCGCCCGCATCGCAGCACGAACCGGCAAAACCATCATGTTCATGCGCACCAAGCACGGTGTCGACCGACAGGTGAAAAAACTGCGCCGTGTTGGCATCAATGCAGCAGGACTTCACGGCGACAAAGGCCAAGGTGCACGCACCAACGCACTGGCAGGATTTGCCGAAGGAAGCGTCCCAGTTCTCGTCGCCACCGACATCGCTGCGCGAGGCATCGACATTTCCGATGTCGACCTCGTCGTACACATCGACCCACCAGCGGAACACAAAGCCTACCTACACCGCGCAGGCCGCACCGCCCGCGCAGGCGCAACCGGCACGGTAGTCACCCTGGTCACCGACGAACAGATCAAAGAAGTGACCGCCTTGCTCAAAAAAGCTGGAGTCGAGGCTAAGACCTTGACTGTGCACGAAGAATCCCCAGAACTCGTCACCCTCACCGGTGCACGAATGCCCTCCGGGAAAGTACTCGGCCCATTCGGAGCTGCAAATGCGAGCAATAAATTTGCCCACACCCGTCCAAACCGCCGTCGTGGCGAAGATCAGCAACCACGCCGACGCAAGAAAGACAACACCGACGACAGCCAGGGTCGAGCACGGTCGCAAGGTGGCGGTCGACGTCGACAAGCAAGCAGCACGAAAGCTGGAGACACGTGGGGCAACTCCGCACCGACCCGTCGACGCAGTCGCTAACCCTAATTCCGCTACACTATAAAAGAAGTTTCGATAGAAAGGTTCAAACGTACTTACACGTGGTATCCCGCAACCCTTATAACTTCTCAACAGGGATGCCACACCCCCCCTTTTTTAAAACCCTCATAATGGACATTCTCATAAGCATCCTCTCGCTTGTCGGATTCGTACTCCTCACCGCAAGTACGGGTCTCTTCGTCGCAGTGGAATTCGCGCTCACAGGACTAGAGCGCTCCACCATCGACCAAGATGTACACGAGCGCGGGGACAAACGATCTCATGCGGTGAAACGTGACTACCAAAACCTCTCCTTCGTGCTCTCTGGAGCACAGCTTGGAATCACCGTCACAACCCTCGCAACAGGCTTTCTGGCCGAACCCATCCTCGCCAAATTCCTCCACCCCATCTTGGAATGGGCCGGAATGCGCCAAGACTGGTCAACCCCTGTTGCACTCGTTCTCGCACTCATCATCGCAACTTTCCTCTCCATGGTGTTCGGCGAACTTGTGCCCAAGAACATTGCTATCACCGACCCTTTGAACACCGCACGATTCGTTGTCGGCCCAGTCCACGCCTTCAACTTCGTGTTCAAAGGTTTCATCAAAATTCTCAACCGCACCGCCAACGCGCTGGTGCGAAAACTTGGGATCGAACCAGCGGATGAACTAGCAACCGCCAGGTCCACCCAAGAACTCACCGCTCTCGTGCGTAACTCCGCCGAACAGGGCGGGCTCGATGAAAATACCGCGCTCGTCCTCGACCGTTCGTTACGATTCGGCGAAACCACAGCGGAAGAACTCATGACCCCGCGCTCCACCATCGAAACATTGTCGCACGACGATACTGTTCTCGATCTCATAGCCCTGGCACAAGAAACGGGGCATTCTCGCTTCCCCGTCATCCGCGGCGACCTCGACGACACCATCGGCGTGGTCCACTACAAAGATGCATTTGCTATCGACGCCGACAAACGTGGCGAAACGAAGCTGTCCAGTATTGCCAGGGAAGTAAAAGTTATTCCCGAAAGCCTCGACGGCGATGCTGTTCTAAGCGCTGTACGAACAGCAGGATCTCAAATGATCCTTGTGGCTGACGAATACGGTGGCACCGCCGGAATCATCACCATTGAAGATGTAGTGGAAGAAATCCTCGGCGAAGTCTATGACGAACACGACGATGCTGAAGCCGAACGCGACTTCCACCGATTCGGATCCTCCTGGGAGGTCTCTGGCCTCGTTCGACTCGACGAGTTAGAAGAAAAGGTCGGCTATGTTGCCCCCGAAGGCCCTTATGAGACCCTTGGCGGCATAGTAATGGCGACCCTTGGCCGCATTCCTGTGGTCAATGACCTCGTGCTGCTGCCACAAAGCGATAACCAAACACTGGCGGAATTTACTACCGCGATCACTGGCCGTTGGCAGGCGAAGGTCGCATCGATGGAAGACCGCCGCGTAGATAAGGTGATTTTGGTGCCGATCAGCGACGAAGAAGCTGAGAAGCTCAAGCCTCAAGCGCCTGCAAAGGAGAACAGCTAATGGGTATCTTTCCCACGATCGCCATGATTCTTGGGCTGCTGGTAGCCAACGCATTTTTTGTCGCTGCAGAGTTCGCACTGATTTCTTCCAGGCGTGACCGCATTGACTCACTCATTGCCCAAGGGCGCCCTGGGGCCCGCCGCGTTTTGTACGCAACCGAGCACTTGTCGATCATGCTGGCTGCCTGCCAATTTGGTATCACAATCGCGTCTCTTGTGCTGGGTAAGGTCGCTGAGCCTGCAGTCGCGCACTTCATTGAAGAACCTTTCCATGCTTTAGGTTTGCCGGATCAGTTCCTGCACCCTGTTTCCTTCGTACTGGCGCTGGGATTCATCACTTTCTTACATATTCTGTTCGGTGAGATGGTACCGAAGAATATTGCGCTTGCTGGGCCGGAAACATTGGCTATTTGGCTAACCCCAGCATTACTTGCTTTCGCGAAGATTACTCGACCATTGATTGCGTTCATGAACTGGATTGCCCGCATGACTTTGCGTGCGTTTGGTATTGAGCAAAAGGATGAGTTGGATTCGATGGTGGATCCAGATCAGCTCGCCTCCATGATTTCCGAGTCGCGCTCCGAGGGCCTGTTAGATGCTGAGGAGCATGCGCGTTTGAATAAGGCGTTGCGCGTGGAGGATCGCCCTGTTATGGAAGTCGTTATCCCCTTAAGTAAACTGCGTACCCTTGACTATGGTCGCCGTGGTCCACTGCTCTCCGATTTGGAACAGGCTGTGGCTGAGACTGGTTTCTCCCGTTTCCCCGTGGTAAACAAGGACGGCTCACTCAAGGGCTATGTACATGTCAAGGATGTGCTGGATCGTTTCTTGGAAGGTGAGAACTACGGCCCAGATGCCATTATTCATAATGCGGAGATTCGCCCTTTGACCATTGTTGATGCGCTGGCGACAATGGATGATGCCTTGCATACGATGCACCGGAAGTCGGCGCATATGGCGCAGGTGCGTGACCGCGGCGAGCTGTTGGGCGTGGTCACGTTAGAAGATCTTATTGAAGAGTATGTAGGTACTTTCTCAGATTGGACGCATGAGCAGTAGAAATGATGCACACAGATACTGTTGAGTTTTGTGGTAGCCAGGCTCGCGTGCTCAAGTCGTGGTCCCAGCGGGAGCAGGCGCACCATGAGCGGGCTGCGAGGTTTACTAACGATCACATTGCGCGCCGGAAGGCGGGTGTGAAGCATCCCGTTTTTGACTTCTTGTTTGAGTACTATCCGATTCGGGCAGCGCACGTGTCGCGTTGGTATCCTGGCGTAGGAGTGGTGCTTGCCGACGCCGGAACGAGCATCCAGGCAGGCTGGAAGTTTTACCGCACTCAGGATGGGTTGACGGGTGTTGATGTTGATCGTGTGCGATCGCAGCGGTTGACTACTCTGACCTATATTCGGGATTTGTTGTCAAAGACGGTGTCTAATCCAGCTCATTTTGATTGCTTTGGTTTGCATGAGTGGGCGATGGTGTATAAGGCTTCGTCGGTGCGCCATGATCTTCCTTTGCGTTTGAGTTCGGCTGAGACTGATGCTGTGGTGGAGCAGCATTCGATTCGGTGTACTCATTTTGATGCGTTTCGGTTTTTCACTCCTGCTGCCCACTCGTTGAATCTGCACGTGTTGGACCGAGAGTCGCAACCGGATTTTGAGCAGCAAGGCTGTTTGCATGCGGGCATGGATTTGTATAAGTGGGCTGCGAAGTTGGGGCCGCTTGTGCCTGGCGAATTGTGGCTGGATGCTTTTGAGGTTGCGTGGGATGCCCGGATTTTAGATATGGAGGCATCGCCGTATGATTGCCGTGGTTTCGGGTTGTCGGTGGTGGCGATTGAGACGTCTGCTGGTAAGCAGGAGTATGTTCGTCGGCAGCGTGAGATTGCGGCGCGGGCGATGGTTGTGCGCCAAGGTCTGCTCGCTGTGCTTGATTCTGTCCTATAGTTTAGGGGGGTTAATATGCATAGTTTTTATGTGATAGGTGTGCGTCTGTTTATCGCATAGCATGTTTTTCTGTGTATTCTGCTGTATTGATTGTCACTGTTGGTAGTAGTTGGTGTGAGAGGAGTGCCTGCGCATGGGTCGCCATTCCACGGGTAGGAGCAATTTTCGACTGTCTTTGTGGATCTATGTGTCGTTAGCGTTAGTGTTGGTTGCTGCTGTGGCTACTGTGTTGTGGCTGCGCGCTATTTCTGATACTTCGGAGCAGGTGCAGGCTGGTGAGTGTTTGCAGGGTGATTTGGTTCTTCCTGTTGCTTCTGATGATCCGCTGTCGGCGATGAAGCTTATCGACGCCTACAACTCCTCTGCCCCTGTTGTTCGCGATTTTTGCATCAAGGCGCAGTACACTTTCGATGTGGACAAGGCTGGCGTTTTTGTCACTGCTGCTTCTGATGGTCAGGTGTCGAAGCTGCTGGAGGAGAATAAACGTACGGTGACCTCAGTGGAGTGGCCTACTGTGTTGGAAAAGCAGGTAGGTGTGGCTGCCCGTTCGAAGGTGGATGTGCAGTCTATGCCCGCACCTGTGTATCCGGTGGCTGATAATGCTGTTGCTTCGGCTCTTGTGGCAGCGCATTCTGGGGGTGCAGATGTGGCGCGGATTGTGTCAGTGTTGAAAGATAATGCAACGGTGACTGTGTCTGATTCTGCTGAGCAGTCGCAGCCGATGATTATTGTCACTGAGGATCAAAAGCCGTTGAGTTTTGTGTTCACTCCCATTCCGGATGTCAAGCAGCCGGTGCGTGCGGTGGTGATGAACACCACTGAGGGTGTTTCTGAGGATGTTGTTCGGGCGGGTTCGGATTTTGTTTCGGCTAGTCGGGTTTCAGATGTTCCGGCGTTGAGTGTCGCCGCTGTTGCGGCGAATGAGGCGCTTCATGAGTTTGATAGCACCTTGAGCCATCATGATCATGATGATGCGCATCATCATCCCGAAGGTGTGGAGAATACTCTTTTCCTCTTAGATACTTCGGAGGCTATGGGCGCGGATACTGGTAATGGGGTGTCTTTCCACTCGGCGTTTACCCAGGGCATTTCTCAGGTAGCTAAGGAGATCGGTGCTCAGCACAAGGCGGTTGCTTTGTGGAATTACTCGTCCCCTATTAATCCTGGTGTTGTTCGTGGTTGGCGTACGAATATCAATTTTGATGATGGTACGTTTGGCCAGGGCGCTGCCAGCTATGTGCTTGGTTTTGGTACTGGTGGTCGCCCATTGACCCGTGTGTCTACTCAGGCAGCTGTGGAATATGCGGCTACATATGCCCACGAATCAAAGCAACCGGTTCGCGTTATCTTGGTTACTTCGGGAACGACGGATTCCTCAGATATTCATGTGTTGCGCGATAAGTTGAGCGAGGCTGTTGATTTGCATGTGATTCATGTCGGCCCAGGCCAGAAGGATCAGGAGCTTGCAGATGTGGCGCATGCTTCTGCCGCTGTGAACACTGCCGATGAAGCGGTTCCTGCTTTGCGGAAAGCTGCTGGCTTCTAACGCTTATTCCCCCATGGAGAGTTTTCCATGGGGGATTTTTTCGGACACAAAGAAACCCCTTGGGTTTTCTGAACAGCCAGAGAGGAAAACCTAAGGGGACTTTAGTAGGGCTAGTTTTAGGAGCTACGGCGACGGCGACGGAACTCAGCGAGTTCGTTGATGGGTTCTTCTTCCACAACATCAACGGAAGTAGAAATACGCTCAGAGGGGAACGCAGAAATTGTTCCGGTGAGTTCTTTCATGATTCCAGGAACAGCAATACCGAACACGCCTTGCCCACCACCGAGCAGGTCGATGACCTCTTCGGCGCTGCGGCACTCATATACGGTAGTGCCGTCGGATACGAGAGTGATTTCTGCGAGATCATCGACGCCGAGGTCACGCAGTTTGTCGACTGCTTGGCGGATGTTTTGCAGAGAAATGCCTGTATCCAACAGACCTTTGACAATCTTTAATACAAGAATGTCTTTGAAGGAGTACAGACGCTGGGAGCCGGAGCCACGGGCATTACGAATGCTTGGTTCAACCAATTTGGTCCGAGCCCAGTAATCAAGCTGCCGGTAAGTAATTCCCGCTACTTGGCATGTGATGGGTACGCGGTAACCCGCCTCCTCATCAGGGCCCATATCAAACAGTGATTCTTGCACTGGGCGTTCGGTCATGGTGTTCACTCCTTAGTGCGCTCTCTGGCTTCGCATCAATTACTTTCGCAGCATACAAAAAGTGCTGTGTTATCAATTCTTAGGCAAGAATAGCGAAGCGTCAAGAGGAAAGAATGGCGACACGCCCAAAAAGTTCAACCTCAACTTGAAACTTTTTAGCATTAGTGCAGGGCTAGGCCCTGAACACATGTGGAATTCTCCCCTATCGATCACCGTCGGAGTCGGAATCTTCGTCCGTCATGAAGCCATCGAGGAAGGGGGACTCTCCCAAACCCATCAAGTCTTCTTCGCTCACTCCAAGGCTGGCCATGAGCTGAGTAAAGTCCAAGTCGGCTTGCGGATCTTGGGAGGCAGAGTCGTCGAATCCTGCTTGGGTAGGGTCTTCCCCGAAGTCTAAGCCCAGCCAGATCGACATGTCTGCATCGGAAACAAATACGCTCGCTTGAGCCAAGACATCAGCGCTGGCAAAAACGGGGATACCCCACGCATGAGCAATGGCAATTCCATCGGATACGCGGCAGTCGATTTCTTCGCCGCTATCGGTCACCAAATATGCAATGAAAGACCCTAGGTAATAGTAGGAGATGCGCAGCTCTTTGAATCCTCCACCAAAACGTATGCAGGATTCACTGAAAACATCGAGCAATCGGGGGCGACGTGGGGGTGGCAATTCTTCTCGTGCTATTTGCGCGCGGGCGTCATCAGCACCGATCCAAATGGGAAGAATGCGTTTCTTTTCATTCCAGCGCAACACAATGCAGTGTTGCTCAAGGGTAAAAGCGTTGATGTGGAGGTATTCAACCTCGTGAAACTTCTTCACTAAAATTAGTAACCAATCTGATCGCGGACGGCGTTTTTCACCAAAACCGCATGGAGCGATGCCACATGGGCGGTGATCTGCTGGCTCATTTCTGCTGCTCGCTGCTTCGCGTCGGCGTTCTTGGCGCGCGCAACCGGCACCACTGCTTGCGAAATCAACGATGCTTGACGGTTGGCAGCATTAACCAGTGACTTCAAGTGGCGGAGATCAAAACCGAATTCACCCAGCGACGCTGCGGTGGAGGCCACTCGCACATCATCGACGGTAAAAAAGCCGGAAGCATCTGGTTTGATAATGCCAGCTTTGGCAAGTTCCACCACGAAAGATTCTTCGACACCGGCCTGTAAGGCCACATCACTGTCGGTGAGCCTAGTGATTGCTGGCGCCCGGAATTTTTCAGGGCTGATCATCGGCTGTGCGTCAGCAGTTTTCAGGATTGGCGTGACAGCACCGGAATCCATCGCTTCAAGTTGTTCGCGAATGACCTTCAGCGGCAGGTAGTTGTCTCTTTGGGTTGTCAGAATATAGCGCAGGCGATCAACATCGGCCTGGACAAATCGTCGGTACCCAGAGGAGGTGCGCTGTGGGGTGATGAGACCTTCCGATTCCAAGAACCGGATCTTTGACACGGTCACATCCGGAAATTCGGCATTAAGAATTTCCAAGACAACGCCAATAGACATGGTCTTTTGTGGCTTCGCTGGGCTTTGCTGAATGCGTGCTTTCTGGAGTGCGCTCATGGCTTTCTACAAAGAAACTCTCAAAGGGGGGGATGGACAGGTAAAACTCATCGATAGTGTGCGGAAGAAACCAGCGCCCTCCCGCTCACTCCTTCTTGCCCACAGCACTGCGGGCCAAGAAGGAAGTAGGGGGTGGCGGTGATTAACCTGCGAGGAAAACCAGGCGGAACTTACCGATCTGGATTTCATCGCCGGAGGCAAGAACCTCAGAGTTACGTGGCTCGCGGTTGACGTAAGTTCCGTTGAGGGAGCCAACATCGACAACCTCAAAGGAGCCATCGTTCAAACGGAATTCGGCGTGACGGCGGGAAACGGTGACATCGTCAAGGAAGATGTCGGACTCAGGGTGGCGACCAGCGGTAGTGGTTGGCCGATCCAACAGGAAGCGTGCCCCAGCGTTTGGCCCACGTTTCACAATCAACATGCCTGCACCAGCTGGAGGGGCAATTTCGGAACCGGTGGCGGGCGAAAGGCCAGCGCCGTTTTCCATTTCTTTCAGCAGATCTGCGCGGAAGACCGAAGTCGTCTCGACCTGGATATCCTGAGTACCGTTGTTCTCACTCATCGTGAAACCTCCAAATAAGAAGTTTGGTTCCGCCACCCCCGGTTTTCCAGTGGGAATGTGTGGGAGAGCGTAACCCTCGTGCTTGCTTAGCGAAAAGTGCAGCGTGATGCCTCACCGATTCAACCAATGCTTTACATAATAGCGGTTAACACGCCAATCGGGGTGCTAGATAGTTGAATCTAGCCCATCCACTTGACTTTGCAATAATAACAGGAATCACATGAGTGCAATTCATTAACAGTGACTGCACTAAGTACACCCCAGTTACTGCCGATTATCGGAAGATACTTCCGATCCCCTTGATCACAGAGTTTCCAGAGCCCGAAAGTGGATTATCGCTGACCATATATGTCCACGTTGCCGATGGGCGGGCTAGGCCGTGATCATCAAGGTGCGCCCCTTCGGCGTCGATAAGCACTGTGTTAAAGGTGTCCACTGCTTCAGCCACAGCCTCGTTGGCCAGGTTTTTAAATTCCCGCACTGCAATACGGTGATATTCATCGATAGGCGTCTCACGAGCAATAGCGCGAAGATGGATGGACTCACGCACATCATCCATCAACGCAAGGTGCTCACTCCAACCAAAGTCAAGGTGATACAGCATGATTTCACGCGCTGCCTGCTCAAGCACCGCCGCATCAATGCTGCCTGCAAGCTCTTGGGCACGTTCGGGGCTGCGTTCGGCGAGTTCATTCCACGCTGTCGGGGTGTCGAGCAGCTGACTGCGACGCTCGTCGATGATATCTCGTTGGTCTGCGAGGAGTTTGTTGTACTTCCAGGTTTGAGAGTGGATTTCCAGCAGCTGCCCTTCAGTCACGCGCTGACAGTGCTCAACCCAGTCCTGAATGCGCTTCGAGTCGATCCGACCGTCCGCTTCGGGCCTAGCCGTCACGTCTTCGCCAGCACCGCCAACGGCAATCATGTCATCTTCGAGTGAAACGAAGAAAAGTGACAACCCAGGATCACCTTGACGCCCTGCACGCCCGCGCAGCTGGTTGTCGAGGCGAGCAGTGCGATGGCGAGCAGTTCCGATCACAGCTAATCCCCCGAGTTGCACCACGGCGTCGTGGTCAGATTCGTCCGCGCCACCGAGCTTGATGTCGGTGCCACGACCCGCCATCTGCGTGGAGACGGTGACGCGACCAATATCGCCAGCTTCGGCAATAATTTGCGCTTCTTCGGCGTCGTTTTTCGCGTTGAGTACATTCACCTCAACATCATGTTCGCGCAGTGCAGCTGCGAGTTCTTCTGACTCTGCAACATCCTGAGTGCCGACGAGAACGGGTTGTCCCGTGCTGTGAATGCGGAGAATCTCATCGACAATCGCTGCGTTTTTCTCTGCCATTGTCGCGTAGATGCGGTCAGCTTCATCGAAGCGCCGGAGGGGCTTGTTGCGTTCAATCACCGAGACGCGAAGATCGTAGAAGCTGCGCAGCTGGTCGGTTGCTTCCACTGCGGTGCCGGTCATGCCGCACACTTCGGGGTAGCGTCCCATGAGTGCTTGGAGGGTGATGGTATCGAGGATGCGGCCGCCTTCGGTGACGGCAAGTCCTTCTTTCGCCTCGACTGCTGCTTGGACACCGTCTGGCCAGCGCTGGAGGTCGGCGACGCGCCCTTTGGAGGCGTCGATGAGTGCGACTTTTCCGTCGCGCACGATGTAGTGCACATCTTTAATCAGGAGTGCTTGGGCGTGCAGTGCGAGGTTAACCTGCACGAGGGTGGTTCCTACGTGCTGATCGTCGTAGAGGGAATTGATTCCTAGCGCGCGTTCGAGTTCGTGAGCGCCTTCATCGGTGAGGAAGACGTTGCGGCGCTCGTCGTCGACTGTGTAGTGGGTTTTTTCTTTCAGCCGCCGCACAATTTCAGTAATACGTCCGCTGGGTGCTGCGCCGGGTTCGTTGCCGGCGAGAACGAGTGGGACTAGGGCTTCGTCGACAAGCACACTGTCTGCTTCGTCGACGAGGGCGACGTCAGCGCCGTGCTGCACAGCATCTTCGCGGGAGGTGATTAGCTGGTCGCGCAGAACATCGAATCCGATTTCGTTGACGGGTGCGTAGACAATGTCGCTTCGATACGCTTGTCGACGCTCATCCGGGGTCATCCCTTCCACCACTGCGGCCACACTCAGGCCGAAGAAGGACACGAGTGGGCCCATCCATGCCGCGTCGCGGGCGGCGAGATAATCGTTGACGGTAATGGTATGGACTCGTTTCCCCATCATCCCAAAGCCCGTGCTTGCCATGGCACCCACGAGAGTTTTTCCTTCACCGGTGGCCATTTGAATAACGTCGCCTTCGAGAAGCCGCAGCACTGCTTGGGATTGCACCGGGAATGGGGAAAGCCCTAAAGTGCGCTCGGCTGCGATGGCGAGGATGGCAAGAAATTCGGCGGGGTCGCTCAGATTTCCGCCGTCGCAGAGTTTTCTGGCGCGGGCGCTTAAGGCTGCGTCCTCTAAGTTACTGAGTTCTTCCCTGCGGGCTTCGGATTGGTCGACAATGGCGAGGCTGCGCTTTTGATTGCGCCCTTGTTTGCCACCCATTGCTTTCCAAAACCAGTCAAACGCTGCCACGGCTTTCGTATCCTCCACTTTTAGCCAATAAATAGTGAGCTAGATTGCACACACCCGTTAAGCTTAACCAACATGACACGCATGGGGGTGGGAACTTCCCCTTACTGTGATTTAAGCTGGTGCATACAATGGCTTGCACTTCCTCTGGGTTGTGCACCATCTTTCTATACAAACATCGAACATTTTCCTTTCTATTCCCGCCTTTTCTGGTGTTGTGTGGGGAAAATGTTTGGTTATTGTGTTGCAGTTTGTGCCCACAATCTTCATTGTCGTTTTTTAAGGGAAGGAAACGCCACCACCGTGCATTCCATCAGTGTGAAGCTACCTAGTTCCAAGGGTCATGTCATGGCTGGAACTCTCGATATGCCAGACACGGAGCCAGTGGCATTTGCGATGTTTGCGCATTGCTTTACGGGGTCTCGTTTCACTCCTGCGGCAGCTCGTGTGAGTAAAACGTTGGCTGAGAAGGGCATTGCTTGTTTGCGTTTTGATTTCCCTGGGCTTGGTCAGTCTGGCGGAAATTTCCACGAGACTTCTTTTTCAGAAAACGTCTTAGATATTGTGGCTGCGAATGAGTGGTTGAAGGAGAATTATTCTGCCCCGCAGTTGCTTATTGGGCATTCGCTTGGTGGTGCGGCTTCGTTGAAGGCTGCGACGATGATCAAGAATTTACGTGCGGTTGCTACCATCGGCGCTCCTTTTGATCCTGCGCATGCTGTGTTGCACTTTGCTGATCGGATTAGTGAAGTGGATGAAACTGGTGCTGTAACGCTGACCTTGGGTGGCCGTGATATCACGATTTCGCGTGAGTTCTTGGAGGATTTGGCTGAGACTAATCCTGAGGCATATTTGCCAACCTTGCGTAAGCCTTTGTTGATCTTGCACTCCCCGATTGATCAAACCGTGGGCGTGGATAATGCTCAGAATATCTTCCTGATGACTCGCTACCCGAAGTCGTTGGTGGCATTAGACAAGGTTGATCACTTGTGCACGAAAGCCGGGGCTGCGCAGTTAGCTGCGGAGATTATTCACACGTGGGTGCAGCAGCACATCATTCCTGAGAATGCAGCGTTGACTGAAGAGGCAATTCCCGAGGGTGTTGCGATGTCGCGTTCGACGAAGGCTGGTGCGTTTACTGATGTGATTCAGACGGGAACGCACACGATTTCTACGGATCGTGAGAAGTCGCTGGGCGGTAAGAATCTTGGCTTGAGCCCGACGTCGTTGATTGTCTCGGCGTTGGCTGCGGCAACCAGCCAGGCGATTCGTGCGGCGGCGAAGGAGTCGCGGATTCGTTCCTTGGATGATGTTCGGGTGACAGTGTCGCGGATCGTATCGGCTAATTCGCAGGTGCATTTGCGTCGTGAGATTAGCCTGATCGGTGATCTTCATGATGAGCAGCGCCAGGAGCTTTTTGCTGCCGCAAGTAATAATGATGTTCAGGCGATGTTGGCTGGGACTGTCATTATTGAAGATTTGATGACCAGCTAACGTTAGTGTTTTCCTTCCTCCCCCCCTTCGTTTCCAGGAGCGTGTGTTCAGCGTTGCCTGTCAGCGGAGGGGGTTTATATTTGTCCGAAAGGGTGTGTGATGGTGGTGTCGCGTCTTTCTTCTGATCGTTGTCCGTGCGGTTCGGGGATGGTTTTTGGTTCGTGTTGTGAGCCTATTATTCGGCGGGTGAAGAATGCGCCGACTGCGCAGGCGTTGATGCGTTCGCGTTTTAGTGCGTTTTGCGTGGGCGATTGTGATTATTTGCTGTATTCGTGGGCCCCGGAGACAGCCCCTGTTGATCTTGAGTTGGATGAGGATTTGCGGTGGGAGCGTTTAGAGATTTTGTCGACGGATGAGGGTGGGTTGTTTGACCAGTCGGGCACTGTGACCTTTGTTGCGCACTATCGCGCACGTGGGTCGGCAGGTTTTCAGCGTGAGTGTTCATCTTTCCGCCGCCACGAGGGGCGCTGGGTGTATGTCGATGGTGAGCTTTAAGATATTTTCATGATCACTATTATGCAGCTTGATCCGTGGGTAGGCCCGGATCGTATTTCTTCGTGGCTGAGCGATGTTCCCACGCAGCTTGTCGATCTTTCGCATGCCGACGTGCCGTCGCTAAGCGCGCTGGGCGATGGTTTGATTGTGCTTGGGGGTCGTCACAATGCGCTGGATGAGGTCGCTGCACCGTGGCTGGGGGCATTGAAACAGTTGCTTATCGACGCCCGCACAGCTGAGTTGCCAACGCTGGGGATTTGTTTGGGGCATCAGGTTGCCGCCGTGGCTTTCGGGGGCGAAGTGGAACTAGGAACAGCACATGAGGAGGGCCCCTTTGCTGTGACGAAAACTGCGGCTGGGCGCACCGACCCACTTTTCGAAGCACTGCCCGATGTCTTCCTCACCGCACAGTCCCATTATGACTGTGTGTGCACTCTCCCACCGGGGGCGACTGCCCTTGCGTCTTCCAAGCTGTGTGCGATTCAGGCTTTCCGCTCGGGTTCATTTGTTGGGGTGCAGTTTCACCCTGAAGCATCACCTGACACGATGGCTCGGTGGGCGATGGGCGAGCGCGAATCCTCTGGGGCCGAGTGCGTGCTAGAAGGTGAACGCATGCGCGATTTAATGGTGCCACGAGACGAGGAAATTGCCCTGTACGGCCGCACCATAGTTCGGGCTTTTGCGCAGGTCATTGCCATGAATTGACACTAATAGTCCCCTGTAGTGTACATTATAGGAGTTGCCACAAGGCAGCAGCGGACTGTGGCGCAGCTTGGTAGCGCACTTGACTGGGGGTTAAGGGGTCGCAGGTTCAAATCCTGTCAGTCCGACATTTTCACCCGCTTCACACTTCTACAGAGTGAAGCGGGTTTTGTTATCAACACTACGGCCACGCAATTTGGCCACATTCTCGCGTTTTCCCATTTTCTATTGGTTCCCTTTTGCAAATACGTAAGAAACCGCTAATATTATCACCGCATAATATTTGCACTTTGACTGGTTTCTTTACGTCAAATACTTGTCTTTCAGAAAGGAATTTTTCAGTGTTGAAGCGTTTTAGTTCAGCCCTCATCGCTGGATTGCTCACAGTAGTTATCGTCACCCCCGCTCAGGCGCAGAACAATCGTTTGGTTGCGGCAGACTGCCAAGCCGTTGACGTACCTGTCTCGATTTCTGTCACCCGTAACGGGCAAACACTTGACCCTCAAGCACCAGTCCAAGAAAATGACGAGCTCACCTACACTTTTAAGATTAAGAATAATGGTGAGCCAGATAGCACCAACGAAACTGGTCCAATTTTCATTGATAGATTTCGAGTTGATGGCGTCGACGATCAGGCAAGTTTCGATAAAATCACATGGCCTAACCCTGCTAAAGAGTTCGTTATCAACATAGGTGAAACTGCTACTGCGATTTTCCCTGGATACAAGGTGACCGCCATGGAAGTAAGCAAAGGTAAGGTAACGCGCACCTTTGAAATTCCGGTATCCACTACCAACGGCAACTCAAATACCTGCTCTGTTTTGCTTGAAACTTCCCACACCCTACCGCGCCCTGCACAAAGCAGCAACGGCCCACTGATTGGAGGCATCGTTGCAGCTATCGCGGCAGTGCTTGCCGTTGTGGGTGGAGTTGTGGCGTGGTTCGCCCGGCTGATCCGTTAGCACCGAAACCCCATGTGAAACTGCGTAAAAATAGGTGCAGCCTCATCCATAGTGCTAGGCGCATGTTTCCGCATTGTAGTTCCAGTGATTAGGCACTGATCCTAGTTGGCCAGCTAGGATCAGTGCCTAAGTTTGTTTTTACTTGAGGTAAGTGCAGTTTTTACATGTGCCATGCTCATTAGTAGTTTCACTGTTAGGACGGGGCGTACGGAAGTTTGAAGTCGTTAACATAGCTGACTTCCTTGTAAATGCCACCTATGCGCAGAAAAACCTGTGCCGGACACAATATTCAACAAATGAGGGAGTCAACAGCCGAATTAGCATTTTGCGATTGTCAGATGCGGGTTTTTGGTACCGGTATTCCAGTAAGTAGGTACCGGAAGATTCCGGATATGGGGTACTGGGCCTGGGAGTGTGGCAAGAGCCAGTGATATTAGTTTCGTTAACCGCTACCGAACCTGTTGACAAGAGAGCCTGCGCCACAATGTATCTGGATAACGCTTTAAACCAGTATGTGCCCTTAAATTCATGATCTTCCTAGCGTTAGCCATAACAGCAAACTCTGTCGAAATCTCAGCTGACACAGTGCTACAAAAACTACGAAACTACGAACTCCAACAATGAAGAAAACACCCCAGTACCAACTATCCAGAAGCCCAGTACCAACTACGCGGACTCTCGGTACCAACTACCCCGAATCGACAGCGATCAATCATCTATAAATTGATAGGCTATCTTTTCCATGAGTTCGTTCCCCTTGTGGATATCAACCAGTCCCACCAACCTTGACCCCTCCTTACCCGGCATAACCAACGGTAACTTTAACTTTCTTTTCGGTGAAATTTCCTCGTGCCTTCTCTTGGTGGAAGGCTCATTGAAAATCAATTCATTGCAGCACAGACAATCACAACAAGCACAAGCCTTTTTTCATCACAGAGTCCTTTACCCTAAGCCACCCCGACTCTTGCCACAAACACCCCCGCCCAACACTGCACACCCCAACCGCAACAAAGCCGGATAACAATGCCCAAATGGTCGTTAAATAATTTTAATCAATTATTCCTATCCATAATTACAGCAAAACCTCACCAATCATTTGTAGTTGACACGCGATACGCATGGCCCGAATTATCGCGAGAAAAACTAGGTTAGTTTCACAGATAAAAAGACAAAATTTTGGCGAGATGGTATAAATTTTTACTGAAACTTTGAAGTTTATCCATAATTTTACACAATTGTTTCCAAATCGTTATCATTGGAAACCCGCAGGACAGTCCGAAAATTTCCCGATCTTAGACCTGAATGTTTAACATTCACCTATTGGTAGCCACGAAATTTGACGTTAAAATTGGAATTGTCCGAGATTGCAAGGCGGGATTTCCTGCACCGAGTTTTTTAGGATTTAGAAAAAGTGAAGCCAGTCACTTTATCTAGACTCAAACTCTGTTATAGATCCCCCGCTTTTGATCTTTCCCGATTCCGAAAGGAAGTGCTGTATATGAAGAAACTCACCAGTGGCCTCGTGGCAGGTTCGGTGGCAATTGCGTTGGCAACAGTGCCAGCACATGCACAAGATTCGTTCACTGTGAACGTCAATGTGTCCGGCAACCACTGCTACTACTCCGCTCCTGGGGTAGGCAATAACGTGATTTCTGCACACGTAGCCAAGCGCACCCAAGCCGGCAAGGAAGCACTCAACACGCTGTCAAACATCCTTCAAATTCCAGTAGCTGCGTTCGATCATGACAAGACTACTGAAGCTGCTTTGATGGCAAAGGGTGTTGCCCCTTACGAGGCCGACAAGCTTGCTGACGTGATTGATGATGTATTCGAAGACACCCACCGTGGCTTCGACTACGCATGGGGTGATGGAAACGCCTACATCGCATCCGTGGGCGATGATGATCTGCGTGAATCCATCGGTGAAGCAAACCGAGAACTGATGGAGATCCAGCGCGACCGCAATGCTGCGGCCGGTGTTAAGGATGCTGCTCTTCGTGATGCCCTGGTACGTTTGATCGACGTACATGACGAGTCAACCGGCCCGATGACCGTTGCTCGCCAGAAGTGTGTCAGTGGCCAAGGCAACCAGCCAACTCCACCTGCACCTCCTACACCACCAGCGCCACCAACACAGGCTCCGACTCAGACTCCGAAGCCAACTACCCAGGTACCTACCCCACCAACCACCCAGACTCCGGCGCCAAAGCCCACGACTACCGCGCCGAAGCCTACCACCACGGCTCCAAAGCCAACTACCCAGGTACCCACCCCACCAACTCAGAGCCCGAAGCCACCAACGGGACCTGATTTCCGCTCCATCAAGGACTTCTTCAAGAGTTTCGTTTCTTGGTTGACCGGTACCATCTCCAAGTTCATTGAAAAGCTGTTCGGGTTCGATTTCTAAAGAAAATCCACCCCGAGGATTCCTTCGATGAGCAAAACCGCCCGTGGAAAAGTTTTTCCACGGGCGGTTGTCTGCGTCTGAAAGCGAAAACGAGTTCCTGGCTTTAAGTTGTTGCAGGAATATTTGTTAAAGCAAGTAGCACTTTTCCGCGGGCACGACCACCGGTAGCATCGCTAAATTCAACGGAGGTATGCAGTTTGACGATCCCACGCTCACGACGAGAAAAATCCACTTCGTCGATAACAAATTTCCCAGAGAAATTCCGCGCGTTGATCGGGCGAGTGTAACGTGAATCCAACTGCTGAATCAACACATGTGGTAGCTGGCGCTCCCAAAAATCCTCCATGCTCCAGTTCTCAAAAGGGTGTGCCTTGTGAAAAACCCCAGCGCACAAGCTCATATACATCAGCTGGTTGTAACACATAACAAACTCAGCGGCATTAAAATGCCCCGTATCGTCAATGTAGCAGGACTCAGCAATGCTGAACTGTCCTTGGGATTCCATCGTGGCCGTATCGATCTCACAGCTTCTCAGGTAAATCGCCCCTTTAGAACGGTAAGGGTCGAGGCAGCGGTGAAACAGGGGGTTGGAATCGTCGAAAAGCATGCGGCTCCTTGTGCTGGCAGACAGTAAAAATACGAGAAAACTAGTGGGCGCTCAACGGCAAGCCATCAACAACGGTCACACGATGTGACACTGCTGGGCCGTCGTGAGTCACGTGCAATGCACGGTGCGACAATGCACGGTTATCCCAAATCACGATCTCACCCGGCTCATAGGGGTGGCGTTGAATGTTCGGATGCTCAAACTCCGGATCAAGCATGCCAATTTCTTCCAACAATTCCTGCACCAAACCTGGTTGATCAACGATCTGATTGGTGAAACCTTCAGAAATATACAAAATTTCCTCACCAGTCACAGGGTGCGTGATCACCGTAGGGTGCACAGATGCTGGGCTTTTTGCCTCAACCTCATCAATAATTTCACCCAGCGGACGATACACATCTTCAGGGCGAATCTTGAAGAAACGACGCACGCTGTGCTCCGCATGCGTGCCCCTAGCCTTCATCTTCAACTGCTCAGGCAGACGCTCAAATGCTTGAGCCATATCGATGAAGAAAGTTCCGCGGTTTCCCTCTGGGAGAATCTTCGGCGCGAAAATCGTGAACGCAAAAGGCTCTGGCTTGAACTGGTAGTCAGAATGCCAAAATTTACCAGTCCGTGGCACGCCCAGCTGCTTACCATCCTGAGTGATGTTGGAGGAAACAAAAATCTCGTGATGATCTGGGTGGTGGTACATCGGCTCGTAGTATGGAACCACCGTTCCCATCTGAGTACCGAGATGGACAAAATCGCCCGGGTCAATGTCATGCTGATCTTTCAAAACAATCAGACGGTGGTCATAGACTGCCTGCTTCATAGCCCGGTAGTCGTCCTCAGTTGCGGTTTTCGGGTCAAAACCCCGGATAATCACGCCAAGTTCGCCGTTTTCGGGATACGTAAATTCGAGTGCCATACACACCTTTTCTGGTTGTCGTGGAAGAGCCATTGATGAACACCGCTAACACTACGCCTATATTTACAAGAAAAAACTCCACAAAGGGCGGGAACTCTCACCGCAATCCGCACGACAACAGAGAATAGTCAACCAATTAAATCTCCTCAAGCAGCAATTTAGAATCACTCACGATTCTTTTTCTTGCTCACGGGAACTTTCCCACTCCCCCGTTTGTGGGTACCAATTGAGGGGTAACCTGCTCATCTGCTAGGCAACCGTTGTGAGTACACAGTTGAACAAGTGAGAGAATGCCTTGGACAAGCCTTCGTTGATTGTGTTCACTGCAAACGGCCACAACGACAACCTTTGGGCCCTATGCAGCGCACACCGAATCTCACAGCTGGGAGCTATTCTTCCCAATTCAGAGTACGTTCGACCGCCTTGTTCCACTCCGCAAACAGCTTGTCGACGTCGTCAGCAGGCATCTTCGGATCCCACGTTGCATCCACCGCGCTTTGCGCATGTAGCTCATCGAGCGACTCGAAAAAGCCCACGCCCAACCCTGCTGCAAAAGCCGCGCCTAAAGCCGTAGTTTCAATATTGCGTGGCCGTGCTACTTGGGCACCCAAAATATCCGCCTGGAACTGCATCAATAGCTCATTTTTCACCATTCCCCCATCCACTTTGAGAGTAGTGACAGGAACCTGCGAATCCGCGACCATTGCATCAACAACTTCACGAGTCTGATAAGCAGTAGCTTCCAGCACCGCACGGGCAATATGGTGTTTGTTCGCAAACCTTGTCAACCCCACAATCACGCCGCGGGCATCGGCACGCCAACGGGGCGCAAACAGGCCAGAGAAAGCAGGAACAATATACACTCCACCATTATCAGGCACCTGAGCTGCAGTTTCCTCAATTTCGTGCGCACTGTTAATCAGGCCTAGGTTATCGCGCAGCCATTGCACCAAAGCGCCACCCATAGACACAGAACCTTCCAGCGCATACACCGGCTTTTGATTCTCAATCTGATAGCAGACTGTTGTAATCAAACCATTGGCGCTCGACTTCGGCTCTTTGCCTGTATTGAGCAGCAAGAACAGTCCAGTGCCATAGGTATTCTTCGCATCACCTGGTGAAAAGCACGCCTGCCCAAACATGGCGGACTGCTGATCACCCAGTATTCCGGCAATCGGAACCCCACCAATGGTGCCCCGCTGGCGGACTGTACCAAAATGAGACACGCTCGGCTTGATCTCAGGCAGCATCGATTCCGGAATTCCCATTTCGGCGCAAATCTTCAAGTCCCATTGCAGCGTTTTTAAATCCATGAGTAAAGTACGCGAAGCATTGGTCACATCTGTGGCGTGTACCGCGGGCTGATCTTCATCCCCCTCAGCACCGCCTGTGAGATTCCACAGGATCCACGAATCAATTGTGCCAAACAGGAGCTCACCACGTTCAGCTTTCTCCCGCGCTTGGTCAACATTATCTAAAATCCACCGGATCTTAGGGCCTGCGGGATAGGAATTGAGTAAAAGACCCGTTTGTTCCCGCCACCGATCAATGCCATGACCGGCCGCTAGTTCTTCGCATATCGAACTGGTACGAGTATCTTGCCACACAATGGCGTTATACACCGGCTGGCCTGTGTTTTTATCCCACACCACAGTGGTTTCCCTCTGATTGGTAATGCCCACCGCGGCGATGCTCTCCCGCGGAATGTTAGCCTCGGCAAGAGCGGTAGCTACACAACGACGAACATTGTCCCAAATCTCATTGGGGTCGTGTTCAACCCAGCCTTTTTGCGGAAAAATTTGTTCGTGCTCATACTGTCCTACACCAACCACGGCTGCGTTTTCGTCGTAAATCACGCACCGTGTTGAGGTGGTTCCTTGGTCAATGGCAGCAATAAAGTGTGGGGAAGTTTGCATTAGCGGTCCTGTGAACGGTCAATGTGGGAACGTGCCTCAGGGGCAGTGATCACAATCTTATTCGCTGCTGCATCAGTCAGCTCCTTTTCCGCTTGCTTCGCGGCAGTAACAGCTTGGATATAGCGATCGATTTCTGCAGCGCTTGTCGACTCATCCCAACCAAGAAGTGGCGCCACAATATCGACAACTGCCTGTGCACTATCGACACCACGGTGGTCATATTCCATGGAAACGCGGAGTCGGCGCTGCACAATATCATCTAAGTGCAAAGCACCTTCGTGTGTCACTGCATACCTCACTTCGGCACGCAGATAGTGTTCGGCACCGTCAAGTGGTTCAAGGAGTTCAGGGCAATCTTCCGCTGGGGCTAAAACTTCATGGATAAGCGATCCGTAGCGGGAAAGCAAATGCTCCACCTGGGTTTCGGTGATTGTGAAACGCCGCGCAAGCTGTGGAATTTGATTCGCCAGTGCATGATAGCCGTCGGCGCCAAGAATCGGGGTGGAATCAGTCACCGATTCAGCCACTGTGCCAGGAATTTCCTGAGCAGCCATGTCCACAGCATCTTTACCGATAACACGGTAGGTGGTGTATTTGCCCCCGGCAACGGAGATCATTCCAGGTGCGACGCGGGCTACGGCATGGTTGCGTGACAAGTTGGTGGTCGAGTCTGATTTTCCACTCAGTAGTGGGCGCAGGCCCGCATAAACTCCCACGATGTCATCTGTGGTGATCTTTCGTCGCACCTTGGCGTTTACATGGTTGAGGATATAGTCGATATCTTCGCGCGTGGTTGCAGGATGAGCCAAGTTCTTATCCCATGGGGTGTCGGTCGTACCAATGATCCAGTATTGGCCCCACGGAATGACGAAGAGGACAGATTTTTCGGTGACAAAGCACAATGCAGCATCCGCATCAAGGCAGGATTTCGGAACTACAATGTGCACGCCTTTCGAGGTGGATACGGAGAATTTTCCTTCCACTCCTGCTAGTTTTTGCAGTTCATCGTTCCATGGGCCGGTGGCATTGATAACGGTGCGTGCCGTGATTGTGGTGGTTTCACCGCTATCAGTATCGGCTACTTTTACTCCCGTGATTGCACCATTTGTTTTATCAAAACCTACGACTTGAGTGGAGGGCCGAATCACTGCGCCGAATTCTGCTGCGGTTCGCAGAACCATGAGGGTGTGGCGGGCATCGTCGACGAGTGTATCGTAGTAGCGCACGCCGCCGACAAGGGCGTCTTCTTTCAAGCCCGGGGCGATTGCCTTCGTGGCCTTGTGGCTGAGGTGTTTTTGCATGGGCACAGTTTTTGCCCCGCCCATGAGGTCATAGAGCAGGAATCCGGCTGCCATGTAGGGGCGTTCCCACACGCGGCGTGTGAGCGGGAATATAAAGCGTAAAGGCTTGACTAGGTGGGGTGCCAGTGTTGACATTGAGAGTTCGCGCTCACGCAATGATTCGGCGACAAGCTTGAAATCAAGCATTGCAAGATAGCGCAATCCACCGTGGAACATTTTGGAGGATCGTGATGAAGTTCCGGACGCAAAGTCGCGTGCTTCAACAACCGCAACTTTCAGCCCTCGGGTGGCTGCATCAAGTGCAGCACCGGCACCGACAGACCCACCCCCGATAATGACCAGATCAAATTCTTCTGTTTGGAATTTCTTCCAAGCAGTATCGAAGGATTGTTGATTCAACGCTTGGGTCGAGGTCGTTGCCACGATTACACTCCTTGCAGAAGAGGAAATAGACACGAAGAAAAGCCACGCGAACACTTCTAGTCCGTACTCTGGTGTCGTGCGAAGGAAAAGACGACTCGAGTACGTGTGCGCCCTACACAGCTTGTGTTTTGTGGGGAACACCCCGAAAAACAATTCCCATCCTAAGCCATCTACCTGCAATTTTGCGATGCTAACTAATTTTACCTGCGAGTTTCATACGCAAGGGAAGCGTCCTGCAAAAGCTTTCACGGTGTGAGCGATGGTGCGTACTATGAGAAACGCATTCTAGGCGTTGCACTTACATAGATGCTCCGTGCAGCAATTAGTATGTGCGATTGTTTTAGAGGCTTCAGTATCAAGAAAAGGTGTCAGTGATGAGTAGTGTGTTTAGTACAAAGTCTCGTGCAATTTTTTTCGCGATTGCGGCTGCGGCATTGTATGCACTGTCAGCACCGTTGTCGAAGAACATTCTTCACCACACTGGCCCGACAATGGTGGCTGCTTTTCTGTATATGGGTGCGGGGATTGGTATGGGTGCGTATTGGCTTGTCAGTGCTCGTACGAAGGTGAACGATGAGCCATTGACACGAACTGATTTTCCTTATGTTCTTGCGATGATTGTCCTTGATATCGCCGCGCCGATATTACTGATGTGGGGTTTGAAAGAAACGACAGCAGCCACTGCGTCGCTGCTGAATAACTTTGAAATCGTTGCCACCTCATTAATTGCGCTTGTGGTGTTTCGGGAGGTGATCTCCCCAAGGCTATGGGTAGCCATTGTGCTAGTGACGATCGCAAGTATTCTGTTGAGCTTCCAGCCAGGCAGTATCGAGTTGGATCACGGTGCATTGCTAGTGTTGGCAGCCTGCGTGTGTTGGGGTGTGGAAAATAACTGTACAACTCGTTTGGCGTCGAAAAGCGCGGCGCAGATTGTGATGCTCAAGGGTGTTTTCTCCGGCTTGGGCTGTGTGATTGTTGCGTTGTGGGCAGGCGAAGTGTTCCCCGCTGCTGGCTGGATTGTCGCCACGATGTGTTTAGGATTCGTGTCCTTTGGGCTAAGCATTACTGTGTATATTTTGGCGCAGAAGGATCTCGGTGCTGCGAAAACGTCCGCATATTATGCACTGGCACCGTTTATCGGTGTGGTATTTTCCATTGTATTTTTGTCGGAGAAGCTCAGCATCACTTTTGTCATCGCGCTGGTGATTATGGCGTTGGCGACGTGGTTGATGGTGCGCGATAGCATCGGGTTACAGCATACGCATCCGCATGGACATGCCCATAGCCATGCGCATTGGCATGGAGATGTGCTGCACACGCATGAACACTCGCATCATCATGATCACCGGCATACGC
This sequence comes from Corynebacterium felinum, assembly GCF_030408755.1. Lineage (NCBI taxonomy): Bacteria > Bacillati > Actinomycetota > Actinomycetes > Mycobacteriales > Corynebacteriaceae > Corynebacterium > Corynebacterium felinum. Next base: position 1,444,795 of record NZ_CP047209.1, on the reverse strand, counting down.
ATGGCAACGATGGGGATGAGTCAGCCCATGCGCATGATCACGCTGCTTTCTCAGATCGGGAGCATTGGGCTACTGGGCATGAGGATCATCAACACGACTCGCTGTAGCTGCACTGCTGGGTGTCGCTTCAAGCGTGTCGACGCCCCACTGCTAGTGCGTGGCAACGTACCCACACCCACACTGCGGCAAGGAGTGTAAGGAAACCAAATATTCCCACGATGCTGCCCCACGGCAGAATCATGGTGGCAGGTGCTGATGTAAATACTGGGTAGGACGATTGGCTGCCATCTGTTTTTGTGTACGGCACATGGATTGCAAATGTCGGGGCCACTGCAAGCCCCGGAATGACTGGAATTTCCGTGTCCACACTCAGGCTTTCACCAGGGAAAAGCACAAATGTTTTCGCGCGTTGCGCATCATTGGTTTCGGAAGAGTCCGGTGTGATCACACGAAATGGTGTGGCTGCTGGACTAGGAGCGTTTTCTTCACTGCTTATGGATGTGCCGTTAAATCCGAAGGCGCCGTCCATACCAATTTCGGGTTCGCCCCACACCATCTGATTTCCCGTGTTGCGCACCTGTAGTGCAACGTCGGCGTGGGATCGAGTCAAAGGCCACAACGCCACACCTGCAGGCTGGAAGTCAACCGATTCGAGGCTTAACTCCATACTGCGTTGGCCGGATACTGCCACCACAAGTGGGAACAACCATGCTTCGCCGTTGATGGTTTCAACCCACACTGCCACAGGATAGTCCCCAGCTGGAGCATCCGATTGTATCGATGCCTCAACTACCAGCACAGTATCCGCCGTAGCGGTATCACTGTCGTCGAGAGGAGTAGGATCTGTCTGGCTTAACTGGAGTGTTCCAAAAGGAAAATCGACGACAACACCTTCACCAATAGTCTGCGTTACTGTGTGCACGCGCGTTGCCACCGAGGATGTATCAATCCTGCCTGATCGGGTAGTTAGTGGCACTGCCGCTACTTTCAACTGCTGGTCTAAAGAAACACCTGAACCGGAAAAACCGAAACTCACACGAGCATTTTGCCCCGCAGAAGTACCCAGCACCCGCATACCACCCATCGTGCGGGTAGCAGCAGGCTGCACAACCTCCACCGAACGTGTAGCCGAAACCACCTCACGAGCTGTAGCGTTGGGTGAAGCTAGTGCTGGCGTCGATAAGCTAGAACACGCAGCGACCACACAACACGCTGCACGAAGGCGATAGGCCCTACCGTGAGCAAAACGCACTCTTAATTCACCTTTCGATCGCGCCCAACCCAATACTTCTCACGCAAAGCGCGCCGCAAAATTTTGCCCGAAGGATTCCGCGGAATCTGTTCAATGAACTCCCAACGCGAAGGAATCTTAAACGCAGCAATCTTGCCACGCACTGCCAACAACAAGTCACGCGTCGTCGGCCGTGGTTTGGAAGGATCAGGAACAATGAGCGCCAGCACTGCCTCACCCGAACGGTCATCCGGAACACCAATCACTGCACAATCAGCAATCCCGCATTCACGTAGCAACACTTTTTCCACCTCAGCAGGGAAAACATTCTCCCCACCAACCAAAATCATGTCCTTAATGCGGTCCTGAATAAACAAAAAACCTTCATCGTCAACGAAACCCGCATCGCCCGTACGAATCCAGCCCGCATCAGCTTCATCTACTAACGTCTCGCTCGTCGCTTCAGGCAAATTCCAATACTCCACCATTCGCGCAGGGGTATACAAAAGCACCTCCCCTACCTCATAAGCTGGGAGAACAGTATTGTCCTCATCAACGATCCGCACCGCAAAACCAGGATAAGGACGACCCGCCGCCTTTAAACGTGGCGAATCCGGATAATGCTCCTCAGGGGGCAAGCAGACTGCCGTATTGCCGGTCTCGGTCAAGCCGTAAATCTGGGCAAATCGCGCCCCAAACACCCGCACACAGTTCGCCAACACCGAATCCCCAATCGGTGCACCGCCGTAGATAACCTGCCGCATATGCGCGAACGCATCGGGGTCGGCAGGGCTTAACTCCGCAATCGATGCCATCATTGCCGGAACAAGGATCGCCGAGGTCACGGCTGCCTGCTTGAAAATCTCTCGAGCACTCACAGGATTAAATTCCTCCACCGAGTACACAGTTTGACCAGCATTAAACACCTGCATTGCGTACCACATACCCCCCACATGGAAGCCGGGGATACCTACGAAGCACACATCATTTTCTTCAAAGCTGATCCACTCAACACCCGCTTCACCCAAAGCATTGCGCACAGCAAACCATGAACGGTGCGCCAACACAACGCCCTTCGGCAACCCAGTAGTACCGGAGGTGTACAGCTGACACACAGGAGTATCTGGGGTTGGCTCAAAACCTGCAGTAAGCAGTGACTGTGTGTCTGATTCTTTCAGTTCTGCTGCACTCAGCCACGCCTGCCACGCCTGTGGCAAAGTGTTAATCTCAGTGATGCCTGTGGTATTAAAAAGCTGATGATCGCCATCAATCAAGATCACGCCTGCCCCAGAATCCTTCAGAATATGCGCGACTTCCTCCTGGGTGAGTTTCCAGTTGATCGGTACTATAACCGCACCAATGAGTGCACAGGCGAAGGTTGTTTCCCAATAACTGGCGCGTTCTTTGGCAATAAACGCCACCCGATCCCCTTCCCCTACGCCGAGTTGACGCAGCTGGTGCGCAACCAGCTCTGCATTGTGGGCAAGCTGAGCATAGGTCAAGCTGTGGGTGGGGGTCATGACTGCCACATGATCACCGCGAGTGCGGGCATGGAAGGCAAGTGAGTCTTTTAGGGTGGCTAGTTCTGGGAAAAAGAGCATGGTCACTAGTCGCACCACAACACCAGTTAGTTCCCAGCAGGCTTGAAACTCATAAAAATTTTTTTCTTCAAACCCTGTGGGGCTCAGTCCCCTGTGATGATCGATGCGACCTGCGGGACGTAGCGCATATCCCGCAAAACGGACAGGTGATCACCGCCTACGTGCACGATCTGCGGTGCCGGGTCGAGTTTTTCCCACAATGGCTGCTGGATTTTATTGTCGTCGGTGATTACCACAATACTGCCCGCTGGCACACCTGAAAGTCGTGTTCGATTTTGGATGCGTACCGCTTGCTCCCAGAAGATGTGTTGCTGGGTTTGTACATCACGCATAATGATTCCCGCGGTATAGATGTGCACATGGGTGCGCAGCTGTTTTACCACTGAGCGAATCTTTGAAAAGCGCTTTTTGGACTGTGTTTTTTCAGCTTCTTGCGGGTGTGGGTGGGTTTTGAAGTCTGCTACTGACACTCCATCGCGAGCCATCACGCTATCGAGAATCACTGTGCGCTTGGGGCTAAAGCCCTGTTCTTCGAGTGCAAAGCTAGCAAAAATGGCGATGTAGCCACCGAAGCTGTGCCCGATCACTGTCGCAGGGGTGGTGCGTAACCGCTGTTCAAATTGAGGGATGTGCTCGCGAGCTGATGTGAGGTGTCGTTTCACATGTGCACGCACGGTCCAGTCTGGGATGCCTCTGCTTAAGAATCCATGGGCGTGGAATGCCCAGCAATCAAACGATCCTGAGAGTTCGCGGGCAAGCATCCGATAGCACACCCCGGTGGCACCAGCGCCCACGAACAGCAAGGCTAGTGGCTTATCGTCGTTACCGGGGGTCAGATGTGTGCAGGTGGGACTAGAGGTAGTGAAGCTTTCTTTGCTGTGTTGTTCGATCCGCTGTGCAACCTCGTGGATTCGAGGTGCTTCGCTTTCGCCCGCGAGAGGGGCAAAAAGTTCGAGGGGCAAGTCTCGCCCGAGCGCGTGCTGGAGATGGATGATCACAGATTCAACATCGAGACTGGTCGCGCCTAAGTCTTCCGGCCGGTCGGTGCGGCAGATGGGGGTGATTCCGAGCTGTTTTTCCCAGGCGAGAATCAAGGTGTTTTCTAACGGCGTTTGCGCGGGTTGGATTTCAGACATTTTCGGGGCGTTTTCCTCGTATAGGGCGTGTTTTCTTTTCAGTGTTGGATCCCACCACACGTTGGTTTCCTTCGTTAGTGCACAGTACACGATGGGTGTGTTGGTGCTTGCCTATGAGTATGATGAAGCAGTCATGGGTGTGGGGTTTTGTAGTTTTGTGCTTGAGCATGGGTTGTTTGACTTTCAGCGCATGGTTTAGTGCACGGATTCTCAGTAAAAGTGGTGGTTGTGTGGGTGCTGGCAGTTGGTTACTAGCTCAGTTGTCGCGGCGGTTTCAGGTTCGCGGCGCTGCTAGGCCCCAGGCATTTCCGGATTCGCGCTTTTTGGTTCTTGCTGCGGGCATTAATGCTGTGGCGGGCGTGTTTTTTTGGGTGATTGCGTCGCGTTTTTTCTCAACGACTGCGGTGGGGCAGGCTTCGACTGTGGTGTCGGTGGGAACGTCGGTGGCGTCGCTGTCGTTATTGTCGATTGGCCCTGTGATCGAGCGTTATTTTCCGGTGTTGAGCGTTCAGCGGCGGGTGCGGGCGGCGTTGCTCAGTTGCGTGGGGGTTGTGCTGAGTGCTGTGCTGTGTTCGGGGGTGTATGTGTGGGTGTGGGACAGCAGTGTCGTTTTCCCAACCTTGGTGAGTAAGTGTGCGTTTTGTTGCTGTGTTGTGGTTTTGGCTCTGTTTGCGCTGAGTGATTCGGTGTTGAATGGTTGGGGTGTTCCGCGTGTGATGGGGTGGAAGAATGTGTCGCAGGGGGTGCTGAAGGCGGTTGTTGTGGGGGCTGTTGCCGCGTGTGGTGTGTCGTCGGTGGTGTGGGCGGGTTGGTTGCTGGTGTGGTGTTGGGTGGGGGTTTCTGTTCTTGTGTTGCTTGCGGTGGTGGGGGTTATGGTTGCTCGTGTGCGTATCGACGCCGCCACAGACTCCTCGCATGTTTCGGCTATTTCTCAAGATAACGTTCTCTCCCCTGCCGATGATGGCATTCCTGTACGTTCGCAGGCGATACGGTTTCATCGCACGAGTATTGTGTGGCTTGTGGGGCAGAGTATTCCGGGGTTGTTTATTCCCAGCATGGTGGTGTCGCAGGCGGGATTGGAACAGGCAGCGTTTTTTAATACGGCGTGGTTGATTGTGAATGCTTCGTTGATGGTTATGGCTATTTTTACTGGTCCTTTTGTGTCCAAAGCGGTCGCACCGGGCGCTGTTGTGTCCGCATTGTGGCCGCAGATGAAGGTGACAACGCTTCGGGTTAGTGCGCTTCGTTTTGTGGGGGTGAGTGTGATTGGCCCGCTGGCTTTGTATGTGTATGGGGCTGAGTATGCCCGGGCGGCAGGGTGGTTGTTGGTGTTGATGGGGATTGCCCATGTGGTGGGTGCGCCGGCATTCTTGTTTGGCGTTTTATCGAAAGTGTATTCCCGTATTGTGTTCCCGGCTTGTGTTCAGGTGTGTGCGTCTGTGGTGTTGGTTGTAACGGTGTGGTGGTTGTTGCCGCATTTCGGCATTGTGGCGGTGGGTGTGGCCTATTTGATTCAGGATGTGGGGATTTTATTGGTGGCGTGGATTCCGCTGCGCAGGCTTGTGGCTTTAGGTCATGCGCAGTCGTCTTCGCCGGTGGAGGTGTAGGGGGTTGTGGAGTTGATGCATGAGAAGAATCGTCGCCCCGAAGTGGTGAAGGTGGCTGTTTTTCGTCTTGAATTGTTGCCGTTGTCGGAGACTTTTATTAGGGATCAGGTGGATCATTATGAGTCTTTTTCGCCGGTGTTGTTTGGGGCTTATGCCACTGCGGGTGAGAGTTTGGCTCGCGGTGATGAACGTGTGCTTTATGATCTCAGTCGTCGCGGCGATCGGTGGGCGTTGGCGTTGGCGCAACTGACGGGGGTTGCGCCCCGGGTGAAGAAGGCGTTGGCGTCGTCGGGTGTGCGTTTAGTGCATGCCCATTTTGTGAAGGATGCGTGGTTTGTTCATCGTGCGGCTCGTTCGTTGGGGTTGCCGTTGGTGGTCACAGCGCATGGGTATGACGTGACTGCGCTGCCGCGTAGTTGGGTGTATCGGCTGCGAGCGCGTTGGGTTTTGTCCCGGGCGCATACGGTGGCGGTCAGTGAGTTTATTGCCGGCTGTGCTCGGCGTGTGGGGGCAACAGATGTGCAGGTGTGTTATACGGGGATCAGTCTGAATGAGGTTGAGTCCTCCCCTAGTGAGCCTAAGGAAGAGTTGTTGTCTTCTGATGTGTTGTGTGTGGCGCGGCTAGTGGAGAAAAAGGGGGTGGATGTGGTAGTTGCGGCTGCTCGTCTGCTGCCTGATGTGAGTTTTGTTATCGCTGGTGATGGCCCGCTGTGGGATCAGTTGCATCGCGATTGTCCGAAGAATGTTCGCTTTATTGGTGCGGTGTCGCAGGTGCAAGTTAGAGAGCTTTTGGCTAGGACGAAGGTTTTTGTGTTGCCGTCGCGTACTGCGTCTAATGGTGATGCGGAGGGGTTTGGGCAGGTGTTTTTGGAGGCTGGTCGTGCCGCACGGGCGTGTGTGGGTACGTGGCATGGGGGAATTCCGGAGGCGGTGGTTGATGGTGTGACAGGTGTGTTGGTGCCGGAGTCGGATGCTTCTGCTTTAGCTCAGGCGTTGGGCACTGTGCTTGACGACGCCGACTTGCGTGAGCAGCTCGGTGCGGCGGGTTTTGCTAGGGTGCGTGATCATTTTGATATGCGTGATCGCACTGCACACTTAGAGTCGTTGTATCAGCAGTGGATTAACTAAACATCCCCCCTTTTTTTGAACAGCGCACTACTCAATGTGGTCTTAATGTGGTCTTCTCTATGGTCTTAATGTGGTCTGAATCAGGCCTGCCAGATTGGTGACCTGAATCGAACCTGCCAGATCGGTGGCATGATTGAGACCTGCCAGATCGGTGGTGCGCGGATAGTGGAGAGGTGTTTTTATTGTGGCTGGTAAGGGGTGTAGGTAATGTCGCTTATTTCGAGGATAACCACGGGGCGTTGGTCGCGGTGGCTGGTGTGGCGACCTTCGGAGGCGTGTGTTTCTACTTGGATGGCTAACCACATAGGTTCGTGCGGGATTGTTTCTCCGGTGTAGTGGGCGTAGGCACTGTTGTCGCACAGGATGTGGATGTCGGTGGGGGTCCAGCGCACGCTCCAGGTGTGCCAGGTGGTCGCGTCGATGTCGATGCTGGCGCTTTGTTTTGTGCGGTGCCCGTTTTCGGTGTAATGGATGAAGCTGTGGGTTTTTCTGCGTTCGGGGTCGAAGCTTTCGGCAATGTCGATTTCTGGGGGCCATTTATCGCTTGCTGGCCACAAAAGTAGGTGGTAGCTGAGTACGGGGTGTGCGGTTGCCCGCATAGTGATATCCCACTGGCCGTATTGGTGGGTTTGGCCCCAGTTGCTCACTCCACCGGTGATGGCGCGGTTGCCGTCCCAGTGACCCCAGAGTCGAAGTGTGTTGTTGTTGATGTCGACGAATTTTGGGTGCCATCTGGTGCGGGGGTCGCTTCGGGCAAAGTTGTCGTAGGCTTGCCAACCGGTTGGAAATCGTGGGCCGTTAAAGGTTTGACGAATAAGTGTGGTGGCCTTGGTGGTGTTTGCTGGTGTGCGAGGGGTGTGGGTGTGGTGTTGTTGGCAGCTTGAGAGTGAGGAGCTGCCAAGTGCTGCGGTTATGAGTGCGGCTGTGTGGAGGAACTGGCGGCGGGTGAAGGTCATAGGTGTTCCTTGGAAAGGTGCGGGTGATCAAGGCTGCGGTGTGAATGTGTTCAGCCTTTGAGTCGAGTGTAGAGCTTAAGGCCGATTCCTGGTTGTGGCTGGGTGAACAGTATGCGGTGAATGAGGGCATGGATGCTGATTCGCAGGGGGTGGTTTTTCAGGAAGTGCAGCAGCGACTGCCGTGTGGGTGAATAGTTCAGTTGGGTTTTTAGCTGGCGTGCACGTTGGTAGTGCTGGTGGGCTTTTTCCTGTGAGTGTTCCTTCGCGGCGTGGTCAAGCAGTGTGTTTGTGCATGGGATGATTCCTGCCCACAACAGAAAGTTGTTGATCAGGTGGGCTGGTTGTGTGGGGATGTTTGGTAGGGCAAGTACTCGCTGGATGCATTGGAGGGTGTTGTCGACGGTGTGTGTTCCAGCGGTTGTCGAGAGTTGCTTAGGGTGGTGAATGTAGTGGTAGTAGATGGTGGGGTTGTAGGCGACGGTGGCTGTTGGGTGTGCTTGCAGGAAGCTGATGAGCAGGTTGAAGTCGTTTTGGGTTGTGGAGTGGTAAAAGCCTTCGGTTGCCAGTGCGCGCAGTTGAGGGCCGGGAATGAGTTTGTTCCAGAGGTAGCCGCGAATGTGTCCGTTGAGGATGTGGCTTAAAAGGTTGCTGGTTTTAGTGCTCGGCACGAAGTGTGTGGTGGTGTCGGCGGTTTTTCGCAAACTGTAGAAAGGAACTGTGCGGCTAGGCCACGGTGTTTCAACTGGTTGGGGTGCTTTGTTGGGGAAGGTATGTTCAGCGCCAAGGTGGAGCAGAGTGGCAGATGGGTAAAGGTTGTGCAGGTGTGCGAATTCGGTGAGGATGTTTTCCTCAAAGGTGTCGTCGACATCAACGAACCAGATCCAGTCCCCTGAGCTTTTAAGTGTTGCTTGTTCGCGGGCGTGTGATACGCCTGGCGTGGTGGAGTTAAGGATACGAATTGTGTTGGTTTGTTGCGTGTACATCGGGTGGTTTTTGATCAGCGCAAGGGTGTTGTCAGTGCAGTGGTCGGCGATGATGATGCACTCGTAGTTGGTGTATGTAAGTGCTGCTAGTTGGGTAAGAAAGCTGCTGATGTGTTCTTCGGCGTTGTGGACAACAACAATGATGCTGATGAGCGGGTGGCGGTGATCGTGGCGGTAGCGGGTCGATGTGTGCGCGGGGTGGGTGTGGGAATCCATGAGGTTACGTTCCTTCAATGTTGGAAGTGTTTCTTTTTTAACTGATGTGGGGCAAAAGCCGCGCGTGAGTGACTGCAAAAACACAAAGGGGTGCCTTAGCCCCATTGCTCATAATGAGGTCAGGCACGGTGATGGTTGTAGTAAAGGTGTGGGGGGAATCTTTTAGGGTGCGCGGTCTTCCTGATAGCGGTTTCGCCAGCAGTTTTCCGCTAGTTCGGTGATGTCAGCGTTGGTGTCGGAGAGCATGATCATGGCGTGGTAGTTGACTGGGTCGAGGATGATCTGTGAACGAAAGCCCGCTGTAGTTCCGCTTCGGCGCAGCACGAGGGTGCCATCGAGGGTGGCTTTGTTGAACCCTTCGAAGATTTCCACACTGGAGTTCTCGCTGGGCACGGGGATTTTGCCTTGCTCGTATTGGTCGAGTAGATAGCGGGTAAATCGACCGAGATCGCGTGCAGAAGATCCTAGCCCGCCGGCTGGAGCGAAAGCACCAAAGGTAGAGGGTGGCAGTGGCCGTTGGGCTTGGTTGAAACCGACCGGCGGGTTGTGGGCTTCGGTAACGAGCACGGTTGTTGCAGGAAGGCTCAGTGGGCCTGTGATTTCGGTGCGCAGTAGTTGGGCGTATTCCATATCCTGGGCTTTGGCGAGTGCCTGGCCAAGAAGCGCGATACCGAGGTTGGAATAGTGAAACTGCCCTTTGGTGGCACGTGCATCCTCGCGGGCGCGTTGAAGTAAGTCTGAGGTGGTTGAGTCACGGTAGATGAAATTGCCGAGGTTATCAAGGTACGTGTGCCCATGAGCTGCGTCGTCGGTGTTGGCACCCCAGGCGCTCAGCCCTGAGGTATGGGCGAAAAGCTCGACGAGTTTGATGTTTTTGATGTCGGATTCTTCTTCCGGGAAGATTTCGCCCAGTGTGGTGGTGGGCGTTATTTTTTGTTCCGCCAGCGCACGGCGATACAGCTGCGCGGTCAGAAGTTTGGATAAGGATCCGATTTCAAAGCGGGTTGTAGGTGTTGCCCGCAGAAAGGCCGCTTCGGCACCGTCAGTGTTGACGAAAACAACTGCCATGGCGTGGGTGTTGCCACTGTGGTAGCTCAGCGCATCCGCGAGGATGCCTGTAGCACGTTCATCCCCAGTCAGCGCTTCTTGCGCAGCGATTTCGACAGGTCGCTGCACTGTGGTGTCGGGGTGGATTCCGACGACACTCATTCCTGCCCCACCGAGAAAGATTATTCCCAGCGTGGCGAGCAGAATTCTGGTGCGCACGGTCGTGGTTTTTCCTTGTGTTGGGTTGGAGCTAATCACAGGTTCTTCGATTGCCTCGTGGGGGTTGTCTGTGTTCATGACAATGCTCCTAAGCGCAGGTACAACGCAACCGCAGCGGCGAAGCTCACCGCAGCCCAGGTGCAGAAAAAGATCGGGTGGGAGTGCGTGATACTCCAGATCTCCGGCTGTGTGCGCTGCGAATAGTTGCGGCGCATAAGAGCATACATGCTCATCCCGAGGCTGAGGAAAAGCAGGATGGCGCAGCCTGGCCCGATCAGGAAATCAATCACGGAGTCATTGACACGTACAGTCACTGTTTCGTCCCTTCCGCTGTGTCGTCGGTTGTGGATGTGCTGTTTTCAGCGAGTCGCTGGGGCTGGTCCACACCAATAATTGTGGATATTGGCTGCCCATTGGTGAGCCGCTCGAGCACGATCACGTGCGCGCTGCGGATGATGATGCGGTAGTCGTTTGTGGCTTCGAGTCTGGCAGCAATCTCCTCGTACCAGTTCAGAGGCGCACCGTTAATATAGTGCTCGTAGTTTTCCCGCATGCTGGTGAGAAAAACATAATCCGGTGCTTGTTGTACAAGACGGGTGAAAGGATCGGCGTCTCCCTCAATGGTGGCTGGGTGGTGCAGTTCACCGACGCGGGCGTGGCGCAGCGCCCCTTCTGTGCTCAACGGGCGTACCGTTGCACCGTTTGGGGCAATGCTCAGTACTGTTCGCGCTGCCGCTATCACATCGTGCGGGGTGCGTTCAAAGCTGAGGTTTACCCCGCGCAGTGTGACTGCCGTGACAATTACTCCGCACACGACTACACCCATCATCACCGTAGCGCTCACGCGACGTCCATAACCTGGTGTGCGTGACATCTGAGTGCCTTCCGATGCAGCTGCACTTTCTACATCACGATCCCCAGTGCGTGGCATCAGGCAGCGCTGATAAAGCAGTGCTGTCCCCACGGCGAGCACAGGTGCAAGCATCACAGACATGTACAGCATGATGCGCACGGCAATCTCGCCACCATAAGCCTGGCCGAACACGAGCAACACTGGTGCAGCTACCATCACCGCGCTCATCACTCGCGCTTTCCCCAAGAAGAACCAGCACACGCCCGCGGCACACACACAAACAGCACTCATGACAATGCGCACGCGCTGCATCAACGCATACACTTCATCGCCGTGGGCTTGCGTGGCACGCGTGACGACGCCGCGCTCAAGGGCATCCCCAGCCTTACCGAAACCCTCAATCAAGATCGATAAATTACCCGTCCACCAATCCGTAGCACCAAACGCAAACCATAGACTAAAAATCACACCCACGCTCAACCACAACGCACGCATCCGCACCTGGCCGAACACACTCCAACCAGCCAACACAAGAATCAACGCCACCGGCGTCAACTGATGCGACACCACCAAAGCACACGATAGGAACAGCACAAACACCACACGACGGCGCTCAAGGGAAAGATCATGCGCGCCGGGAGTGTGTGCCCACCCCCGCCACCAGCGATAGTGTTCATGCATGATCGATGAGGTGCGGGCGTCGATAAGCACTGCGCAAATCGCAGCATAAAAAACCACAGCCAGCGATTGTGGCGAAAAATAGTCCTGCTGTCCCCACGCCACGGCGAGGAAAATAGGAACAACCAGCACCGATGCCAGATCACGCACGCGATCGCTCACGCCTGCCAACACCGCAACACTGCGGGTAATGCTCACTAAAGCCGCAGCAGTCACCACCACAATCACCGCTGGATACAGCACCAACCATGAGCTCACTGAAGTCATCCCCGCCCACTGGGACAGCACCGCGAACGTGACAAAAAAGCCAGGCCAGCTAAATCGCGCATCCATCCCAGTCAACCCCGCGCCACGCTGGGAGAAAGCATCGACAAAACCGACATGCACATACCCCGTGCCCATGACCGCGCCCTGATCAACCACATTGACCGAAATGGTGCACAAACACACCACCAACACGAGCCCAGCACCAACTGGGGCGAAGTTCACCGATGCTCCACCCAAGAATCGGGTAGCACTCAACACAGCAACGCTTGCAGCGAGAAGCACAAAACTGGCAACAAACCACACTGGCAACACCCCAACAAGTCCAGCACCGCCCGCACTATCAAGATCAAGGTGGCCTAAACTAAAAATCCAGCAACCCCACGCAGCAGCCACGAGCCCCCACTGCAACCAGCTCACAGGCGCACACCCACGCCACTTGGGCACGCTTAAAGCTGGGAGTTGATGTCGACGCAGAAAAACCCACGCCGACACACAACCCACGCCACCAACCAGTGTGGCAGTCAGCGGCGGGAACCACATCCCCACCATCACCTGCGCTAACGCAACCACCATCACCAGCGCCATCGAGGCTGCCGGAGTAATCGCAGCAAACAACCATACATTCCGTGGCGCACACCACGCACTTATTCCCGCGCCACACACGCACGCAAAAACAATGACCCCCAGCTGCGCCAACCACTGCGACGGCGCCCACCACGCCACCCACGGCGCTAGTGCACTGAGCACACAAGCACACACAACCACCCAGAAAACGAAAGGGTGTACAAGCGCTGAAACGCGCACACGATCGTGCTGCGCGCGTGGATTAGTCCTGTCGTCTACTTCAACCACTACTTTCACCCTTCACCATGTCCTGCACCAACACCAGCTGATTGACGACGTGCGCGCCGATCAGCCAGCATTGTTGCCACCCACAACGGGATTCCCGCAAGATATCCACACAACTCAGCCGCTACCAGCGTACGCGGATAGCGTGGCGCTGAAGCATCAAGCACTGTCGTAGCGCGGTCGCGACGCCGACTCAGCACCACAGCTAAACCGCGGGGCACATTCTTGCCAATAAATACCAACGCTTTCGGATCATCGAACACCGCCCGGCATAAACTCGCGCTCATTCCCGAACCATAACCAAACATTTGCTTGCTCAAAGCCCACCGCGATTGCCGATGCCGATGCGACGCACGAGCCTGCGCACGGTAGGCGATCATACCGCCCTGAAGAATCACCGAACGGAATGCGTGCAGGTCTTCCCCACCCCTCGTTGCGCGACCCGCGCCCAATTCCTCCGCGAAACCACCAATGCGGCTGAGCGCACTGCGGCGAAAGGCCATATTATTTCCACTGCCGAAGCAACCTGCCGGATACGGGTAAACCATAGGCAGTTCAACGGCTGTGACTTTCTCACCGATCGTGTGTGCAGCGTCTTTCGACCACTCCACAGAATCTGCGCCCTTATCAAAAGAACAGCCCTGCTCAAACCACTGTTCTACGGTCAGTGCAGTACTCGTTGCCAGTGTCCGCCCAGTCACACACCAGATCTCTGGCCTGCTAAAGCCCTCCCGAAGAGCATAAACCCAGGATTGATCTACAAAAGTATCGTCGTCAGTGAAAGCCACATACTCACCACGAGCATGCAACACTCCCACATTCCGCGCCCGTGAAAGACCGTAGAGTTCGGCGCGTACAACACGGATTGGGATAGTTGAGTTCAGCACCGGAACAAGCCCAGGGGTGCTTGCCACCCGACCATGTGAAGAATTGTCCACAATAATGATCTCCGCTACCACCCCCTGCGTGGCAGCGTGTTGGACTGCACGCGCTACAGAAGCCACTGCGTGTGCGAACAGGGGTTGTTTGCCCGACGTGCACACAATAATTGACATATCGACAGTATTTTCCGAGTTCATCGTTTCCTCACTCTGGACAAAATTCTTCACACGTCACCGCTTTTCTACTCACAATTCACGTCACCATTGCGTCACAACTCTTCGTGCTCATCAGCACTCTTTTACCTTCGCCTGCCACCACCCAAGATTTGACGGGTTGTGGTTACAAGACGCCGGAAACCTACTGTCGTACTTCCGCGCACCAATCCCAGCCCCAACCCCACCATGACCGTGACAACCACGGGGGCGGTGCGAGGATTTTTTCGCAACGCGCGCCAGACGACTCGAAGGTGGCGTTGCTCAGCACCCAATGCGTGGGGGTATTGAGCCTGAAGGAGGGCTTTTGCGCACCCTTCTGCATAAGCGCGGCGAAAACAATACTGAAGCTGGAGCCGTTCGGGTTCTACTTGGTGTTTCACCACAAATCCTGTGCTGCGCCGGATGAGTGTCTGTGGGTTGTGTTCTGCGAGTCGAACGAAGAACTCCGTTTCTTCCGCCGCCCCTGCAACAGCACCGATCCGCCCGTAGTCAGTGCTGAAACTGTGGTGAGTGAACGCTTCTTTGCGTACCGCCATAGCTGCACCGATGGGATTGCGCACAGGCATACCAGGTGCTGGCATGCCTTCGTAGTCGCAGCCAAATATCCAGCGCATGGTGGCGGGAAAATTCTTTGGCTGTGCACCCCTGTAGTCGGGTTCCACAATTCCCGCCACCGCAGTCACTGTTGGATCTGCGAATGCCTCAGTCAGCCCGGCGCGCCATCCGGGTTGGGGTGTGGCGTCGTCGTCGATGAAGACGATGATGTCTTTTGTGTTGTGTGTTATTCCTGTGTTGCGTGCGCCTGCCAGGCCGTGTGGGTGTGTGTTGGGGTGGATGTGTGTGTTGGGGTAGGTGTTTTTGAGGTGGTGTTCGAGTTGTGGGTTGTGGTCGACGATGATGGTGAGTGTGTCTGTGGGGTGTAGTTCGTTGGTGAGTGCGGTGATGCAGGTGTGGAGTGTGTGTTGCCGGTTGGGGTTGTGTGTGCAGATGATGATGTTGTAGGTGGGGTTCATGGGTTAGTGGTGTGTGGTTGGTGTTGTGGTGTGCGGTGGTGGTTGATGAATTCTGTGAAGATTGTGCGGAGTACTTTTTTGCCGTCGTGCCAGGCGTGGAGGTTGCTTCGTCCGTGGACTCGGTGGTGTTCGAAGGAGGGGACTTCGGTGATGGTTAGTTGTGCGGTTGCTGCGCGGCAGATGAACAGTGTTTCGATTTCGAAGCCGTCTCCCCATTGGTAGTTGTGGGTGTTGCCGTTTGGTGTGGGGAGGTTGAGTTTGTTCAGGATGTCGGTGCGGAAGGCGTTGTATCCGTAGCAGAGGTCGGTGAAGCGTTGGTTGAATAGGATGTTGGTCAGGAGTGTGAGTGCGCGGTTGCCGAGTGAGCGGATGTGTGTGAGGTCGGCGCTGCCGCCGGTTGGTTTGTATCGGGTTCCTTTGGCCATGTCTGCGCCTTGGGTGAGGGGTGTGATGAATGTGGGGATTTCGTTGGGGTCGGCGGAGCCGTCGGCGTCGAGCATGATGATGTAGTCGCCTGTGGCGTGTGTCCATCCGGTGATGAGTGCGTTGCCTTTGCCGGGGCGTGGGTGGGTGATGACGTGGGTGTTGGGTCGTAGTTGTTGTGCGGTGTGGAGGGTGCGGTTGTAGTTTTTGCCTTCGACGATGATGACTTCGTAGTGGGGGTTGAGTTGTGGGAGGAGGAAGGTGAGGTTGTCGGTTTCGTCCATGCTGGGGATGACGATGGTGACCTTGGGTTGGTTGTGGGTGTAGGTCACGGTGTGTGGTCTTCTTTCTGTGGTGGGTTTTGTGGGTGGTGGCTTTGTTCTGTTTTTTTTGGTTTTGTGGTGGGTTGTGCTTCAAAGGTCTACGTTAGAAGTCGTGTGTGAGGGGGAAAAGTTCCCGTTGTGTGGTTTTTGATTGTGGTGTGGGGTAATTGGTGGGGGTTGGTTTTTGTGTGTGGGGTTGTGGTGGTGGGGCAAGAAAAAGTTCCCCGTTGTGCTGCGTTTTTGTTGCAGTTCAACGGGGAACGTGTGGGTGTTTTAGTTATTGCGAAAACGGGTGGGGTTATTCGTTGCCAAGTTTTTCGTCAGCGGCTTTGCGTACTGCTTCGATTTTGTCGGCTTTATCGGCGCCGAGTTTATCTTTGGCGAGATCTGCTGCTTTGTCTAGTACTGCGTCGGAAATTTGCTCGCCTTTCTCGGAGTTGAGAAGTTCTTTGGCTTTGTCGAAAACGGACATGGTGTTCTCTCCTAGGTGTAGTGAAATGTGTGGTTGTGTTTTCTTACACGGCTTCAGGTTGTGCTGTTGCTGTGTTGATTCATATGGTACCGATTTTGTGCTGGTGCTGTTGGGTTGTGCGCGAGAAAAACCACCGTTTCGTTGTGTGTGCTCGATGTGAGCGGATTCAGCGAAACGGTGGAGAGTGTCTCATGGTGTTTGTGTGTGGTGGGGAGATTTTAGCCGAGGAAGGCTTTGTCGGAAAGTGTTGCGCCTTTGATGGAAACGAACTGCTGGAGTAGGTCATGCACGGTTAGTTGTGCTTTCTTTTCCCCTTGAGCTTCGTAGACGATCTGGCCTTCGTGCATCATCACAAGGCGGTTGCCTAAGCGGATTGCTTGTTCCATGTTGTGTGTCACCATGAGGGTGGTGAGGTTGCCTTCCGCGACAATCCTGTCCGTGAGCTGAGTGACCAGCTCTGCGCGGGAAGGGTCGAGGGCTGCTGTGTGCTCGTCGAGAAGCAAGATGCGCGGTTGGGTGAAGCCTGCCATGAGCAAGCTCAACGCTTGGCGCTGGCCGCCTGAGAGCAACCCTACTTTCGCGCCGAGTCGGTCCTCCAACCCTAGTTCCAGTGTTGCCAGTTTTTCTTTAAACAAAGCGCGCCGTTGCGAGTTAAGGCCAAGCCTTAAGCCACGGGGCTTTCCGCGCAGCAACGCTAAGGAGAGATTCTCCTCAATAGTCAGGTTCGGGGCGGTGCCTGCGAGTGGGTCCTGGAATACGCGGCCAATGTATCGTGCCCGTTTATGCTCGGCAAGCTTATTCACATTCGTGCCATCGATCTCGATAGATCCCGAATCGATGAACAGGCGACCAGCAATCGCATTTAAAATGGTGGACTTTCCCGCACCATTCGACCCGATGATGGTAACAAAGTCGCCCTCCTGCAAGTCGATGCTAAGGCCCTGCAGTGCTTTGCGTTCGTTAATTGTGCCGGGGAAGAAAGTCTTGCGCACATCCGTAATCGTCAACATAACCTATGTACCTTTCTTCACAAGCGCAGCTGAGGATCGTGACATCATCGCTTTCCAGCGAGGGACAATAAGGGCAATGATCACCAGTACTGCTGTTACAGCACGCATATCATTTGGGTTGAGGCCCACCGACAGTGCGAGGAAAATAATGATTCGGTACAGTACAGCGCCGAACGTCACCGCAATGACAGCAACCCACAGTCGTTTGGTGCCCACGATAGCTTGGCCCATAATCACTGATGCCAAACCAATCAGAATCAAACCAATACCCATAGAGATATCAGCAAAACCTTGATACTGGGCAACCAAGCCACCGCACATACCGACGAAACCGTTGGATAGTCCCAAGGTCAGTGTCTTCGTGAAATCAGTAGACACACCAAAGGAGGTAATCATTGGGCCATTGTCGCCTGTTGCGCGAATAGAAAGGCCCACATCAGTATTCAAAAACCACGTCACAATAGCTACGGCAACGACCACCACGACAATTAGCAGCGCAACCGATGCCCACGTGCCTAACAGCTTCGCGTCTTTGAGCGGACTCAACACTGTCTGCGCACGCAGCAAAGGAACATTCGCGCCACCCATGATGCGCAGGTTAATCGACCACAGTGCGATCATGGTCAAAATACCCGCGAGCAAACCATCAATCTTGCCCTTGGTATGCAACACACCAGTGACAATGCCGGCGATAAACCCTGTGGCAAAACCGCATGCGGTGGCAAGAAATGGATTCCAGCCGGAAGCAATAGCAATTGCTGCGGTAGCGGCACCAGTGGTGAAACTTCCATCAACCGTCAGATCGGGGAAATTCAACACTCGGAAGGTAAGGAACACCCCCAGTGCCATCACACCATAAATAAGACCTAGCTCAACTGCGCCGATCATACGCGCTCAGCCTGATCAAGAATCTCCTGCGGAATAGTCACACCCTGAGCCTTGGCTGCTTCTTCATTGACAATGTAGGTGAACTCAGTAGCCGTCTCTACCTTCATCGACGCAGGATCAGCACCATCCTTGAGAATACGCAGCGCCATCTCACCAGTTTGCTTACCCAACTTCTTGTAATCAATACCCAACGTTGCAATAGCGCCACCCTCAACAGTGCCGCCCTCAGCACCAATCACAGGAATCTTCTTCGCCTCAGCAACCTGCACCAGCGAAGCAATACCGGAAACAATCAAGTTATCAGTCGGCACATAAATAGCATCCACATCACCCAACGCCTCAACAGCCTGCTGGATCTCAGTCACAGTAGACACCGTCTGGGTTGTGATCTCCAGGCCAACGCCTGGGGCAGCTTTCTTCGCCGCATCCACCTGCACCTGCGAATTCACCTCACCGGAGGCGTAGACAATGCCCACCTTTTTCGCATCAGGAACGATCTGCTTGAGCAGCTTCAGCTGGTCATCGATCGGTGCCGCATCAGAGGTACCAGTCACATTGCCACCCGGGGCATCATTGCTCGCCACCAGCTCCGCAGCCAAAGGATCTGTTACCGCTGTAAACAGCACAGGGATATCGGTAATCGCCTGCGCGGTCGCCTGGGCAGCTGGGGTTGCTACCGCCAAGACCATATCCAAATCCTGTCCAGCGAATTGCTGCGCAATCGTCAATGCTGTCGCCTGCTCACCGTTCGCATTGTGCTCAGTGAACGACACCTCAACACCGGCCTGCTCAAAGGCTTGCTTGAACCCCTCAGTTGCCGCATCCAAGGCAGGGTGCTGAACCAGCTGATTAATACCAATGCTGTAGGTAGAATCCGAAGACTTCTTCGTAGCTTGCTTATCTCCACCATCAGTGGAGCTGCAGCCCACCAGAGTTAAAGCAGAAAGAGCAAAAGCTGCAACCAGCTTCCGTGAACGCTGAACAAACATGCGCAATTCCTTTTTAAATAATGGAAAACTTGTACATAATCATTGCCCAAGTTCCCCGCCATTGACATTGAACGTGAATAATACTGAAGAACCAGCGCAAATTATGCACATATCCGCCATGTGATCAAACATTCGCAAGAAAATCGCTCAAAGTTGCTAGATTTGAATAGCTTTTATTGAAATATAGGCAATATTATTTCAAGCTAGACGCTGTCCTTAATATCTCATTTCTCATTCTTTGTGACACTTACCGTCTCACACGCAGGCAGAAATGTTGCAATACCTGCACAGTTTCCGATACCTACCCAACCGCAGATAATGCATAGTATGCGTTGACGCTATGCACCACTTATTATTCTTCGCACACACATACTGCTCCTCGTGCTACCTGAACTACACTTAACAATCATCATGCGCAAAGAATCTACCCCGCAGGCAGCACAGTTAGGCGTTGATCTCTCACACATCGAGGCTGATGCAATCAACGCGTCCTCACCGAGCCACATCCCACGCGTTTCCCAACGCAACGTCCCTAAATTTGCCGACAGTACTCACCGCGGCATATCCGCCACAGCGTTTCACACAGGTGCTGAAAACTACCACGATATTCGCCCGAGTTATCCCCAAGATGTGCTGAGTCTTCTTTCACCAGCGCGGAAAGTCTTAGACATCGGCGCTGGCACAGGTAAACTCACCATTTTGCTTGCCACCCACCCCAACTTTGAGCAGGTATACGCCCTCGACCCCAGCAAAGACATGGTGGCAACCTTGCGCACTCACCTGCCCCAGGTACCAGCGTGGCAAGCAACAGCAGAACATACTGCATGCGCTCACTCGCTTTTCGACGCCGTGACCATAGCCCAAACCTGGCACTGGGTTGACCCGACTGCTGCAAGCATTGAACTTGACCGCATTACCACCGACACTGCGGAAGTGCTCTTGGTGTGGAATACCCTCGATGTGTCGATCCCGTGGGTTCATCGGCTCTCGCGCATCATGCACTCCGGTGACACATTGAAAGAAGGGTTCCTCCCCCAGATCGACACACCGTGGCGGATTGATAAGATTTTGCGTTCAACGTGGCAACAATCCATCACCCCAGAAGAAATCCACCGTTTGACACATACCCGTTCTTATTGGCTTCGGTCGAATGAAAAAACCCGAGCTAAAGTGACACAAAATCTCAATTGGTACCTGTATGATCATCTCAACCTGAAGCCAAACGTCGCAGTCCAACTACCCTATCGCGTGGATGGGTTTGTTCTGAAAAAATCCTGATATTTTCAAAATAACTATGGACGGGTGTGTGTGTTCTCATTACGCTTATGTGTTATGAATACACTCACCCACAGACGCACGGTCATCATTTTGCTCATCAGTGCATTCGCAGTGTATTTCACTATGCTCTACACAACCCTACCCACGCTTACTGTGATAGCTGGCGGTCAATCCATGTTCGATCTGGCACCACAGAATTTCCGCCCCGAATCAGCCCAGGCACTCCTTAAATCCCTCGGCGAGGCGGGGCGAACCTATTATCTCCACCGCCAACTCCCCCTGGATTTCCTTTACCCCCTTCTTGCCGGCTCAGCTTATACGCTCGGCATCAAGGCTTTAAGCGATCGTCTCCGGTGGCGGCACTTTGTGTTGTCTCTGCTCACACTGACACCATTAGCGGCAGGGTTGTTGGACTACATCGAAAATATCGCGATTGTTATTATCCTTCGCAGCTATCCGGAACTACCCACTACCGCCCTCGCGTTTGGTTTTTATGCAGGAACTGCTAAACAGGTGTTTTATAGCATCGGGATTGGTAGTTTTCTCATCCTTGTGATTATTAACGCAATCCGGGTCTTAAAAAACTACCGTTCTACTCGCAGCACTTCTCAATCCTTTGAGTCACAAGATGCCCCTAGCGGGCAAGAATCCACCCAGGCGGCACACCGAGCTCCTGAGGAGCAGACCTTCCCGCACGATATTCACCACCCCACCGGTAGGCATTCTCTTACCCCTGAAATAGCTGGGGAAACAAACACAGAGCACAGCCCATCTTCCCCCGCGCATTCAGTCGATGAACACACCCAACCCCACGACTTCAAAATTTAGGTTCTCCGAGGCACAACCTGAATGCACGCTCTCGTCTCGTGCGGACCTTCCGTGAAAAGCAGTTCGTCACCGCTTCCTTTGATTGTTTCCCCGGCACCCACTTCTTCTTGGAGGTGAATAAAAATGGGCTTAAGGGAGAAAAACGCCCCCGTGTGACCAGTGACGAGGCAAATGTAAAATCCTCAGCCACGTGGCACACGGGGGTAAAAAGATGTCAGAGTTGTTTTAGGACATCGAGGTACTCACGCACAGGATGTGTTACTTGCGGGTGCGGCGCTCACGCACACGCACAGCAATGCGCACAGGTGACCCCTCGAAGCCGAAGGACTCACGGAACTTCCGCTCCAAGTAACGGCGGTAACCAGCATCCAAGAAACCAGTGGTGAACAAAACAATCAC
Organism: Corynebacterium felinum; assembly: GCF_030408755.1. NCBI lineage: Bacteria > Bacillati > Actinomycetota > Actinomycetes > Mycobacteriales > Corynebacteriaceae > Corynebacterium > Corynebacterium felinum. The sequence goes on along the minus strand of NZ_CP047209.1, from coordinate 1,423,304 downwards.
TGGTGGGCGCGTCGAGGCCTGGGTAGCAAAGAGCACGCGAGGAACACGTCCACCCTTCATTGGTGGTGGGTTTTGTGCAATCACTGCACGCAACCAGTTGTTCAACTGGCCGGTAGTCACACGCTTATCCCAGCTCTCCAGAGCCTGAAGCATATAAGGCTCAAGGCGCTGCAACGCACGACCGGTCTTCGCCGAAATATTGATGCGTGTTACCCAAGGAATGTGCGCCAGCTGCTGCTCGATTTCACGCTCCAGCTCCCAGCGACGATCATCATCCATCAAGTCCCACTTGTTAAACACAAGCACAAGTGCCTTACCGGCTTCGAGGATCATGTTGAGCACACGCTGATCCTGCTCGGAAACAGGTTGCGAACAATCGATCATGAAGATGCAGATTTCAGCAGCATCAATGGCACTGCGGGTACGCAAGGAAGCATAGTACTCGTGGCCAGAGGCTGTCTTCACCTTCTTACGCAGACCCGCGGTATCAACAAACTTCCACAGGTTGTTTTCCAGCTTCACAATGGAATCGACAGGATCCACGGTGGTGCCAGCGACGTTATCAACCACAGAACGTTCTTCGCCGACGATCTTGTTCAGCAGCGAGGACTTACCCACATTGGGCTTACCCACCAACGCGACTCGGCGTGGGCCTTCGGTGATGGAGGAATCACGAGGTTCTTCGGGGAAGGATGCAAGGATCTTATCCAATACGTCCGCACCGCCACGGCCGTGCTGTGCAGACACTGGCCACGGATCACCCAGACCCAGCGCATAGAATTCCGCCATATCGGCATACATGGTGTCGGAGTCGAACTTGTTCGCCACCAAAATCACCGGTACTTCCGCACGCTGAAGCTTCCGAGCCATTACCGCGTCAGTCTCAGTAATGCCGACCTTGGTGTCAACAACCATAACAATGACATCAGCGGTTTCCATGGCTACTTCAGCTTGGCGGGCAATAGCGCCGTGGATGCCCTTCACGTTTGGATCCCAGCCACCAGTATCTTGCACCCAGAAGCGCTGTCCGCCCCAGTCTGCAAGATAAGAAATACGGTCGCGGGTCACGCCAGGGAAATCTTCGACAACCGCCTCACGGCGACCAATAAAGCGGTTAACAAGGGTGGATTTACCCACGTTAGGGCGGCCGACAATTGCAACAGTGCACAGCTTTTCACGGATGTGCCCATCACGTTCGAAGCCGAACGCACGCTCAACTTCTTCCCAATCCTCATCGGAATAGCCTTCGCCGAAATCGGGGTCAGCGAAACCAGATTCATCGAATTCGCCGTCCTCGGTGAAGTAGACGAATGTTTCGTCGCCGTCTTCCCACTCGTCGTCGTCAAACTCAGCGTCGGCATTATCCTCAGCGTCGAAGTCGTAGTTAAAGTCTTCCGCGTTGAAATCGCGGGAAGCATAGCCGCCACCGGCAACAACGACGTCTTCTTCGATGAAGGCTTCTTCCGCGCGAACTTCACCAGTGTTGGTGTGGTAGACGAAAACGGTTTCGTTCTCGTCGTTGTCGTGCGGGTGGTTTTCAGGATGTGTATGTATAGCCATGAGTTTTAGTTCTCCTTTTCGGCGCCAGAGTTTTCCACCAGCGTAATAAGGGTTTGGATAACCTCGTCCAGGCTGAGGTTGGAGGTATCAACAACAGTGGCGTCTTCGGCAGGACGAAGTGGGGAAATCGCACGATTCGAATCGAGTTCATCGCGGCGGATCACATCTTGAAGCACATCGTCGAATGACACACTGCGCCCTGCGGCCATGTCCTGGTCGTAGCGGCGTTGGGCACGCACCTGCGCAGTAGCGGTTAAGAAAACCTTGACTGGGGCGTCGACAAGCACCACGGTGCCAATATCACGGCCGTCGAGCACGCAGCGGTGCGCTTGCGTGGCGAGTCGACGCTGCAAGGCAACGAGGTTTTCGCGTACCTCGCCCACGGCAGAGACTGCGGACACGTTCTGGGTGACGTCTCGGCCACGGATTTCACTGGATACGTCGTCACCTGCGAGTAGCACAGTTTTAGCATGCGGATCGTCGTTGACTTCCAGCGGCAAATCTGCGGTTGCTTTCGCTACAGCCTGCGCGTCGGTCGGGTCGATCCCCTGGCGGAGTACGTGCAGGGTTGCTACTCGATACATCGCGCCGGTATCGAGATATTTTGCACCAAAATGTGCGGCCACTGCGCGGCACACGGTGGATTTACCGGCACCGGAAGGACCATCGACGGCGACGATGAGTCCGCCGTTTGGTTGGTTGGATACTGCGTTTGGGTTCATTACATATCCACCGCCTTGTACAGGCTGGTCAGCTCCATATCGTTCAAGGCGCGTATGGTGCCTGGCTTTTGTTCACCCAGCTGCACGGTGTGCAGTTTGGTGCGTACCAGTGCTTGAACTGGGTAGCCTGCTGCTTTGAGCATGCGGCGGACGATGTGCTTGCGGCCTTCGTGGAGTTCAACGCGGATCAGCGACTTGCCTTGGTAGGTGTCGATGATCTGCACGTAGTCGGCTTTCGCCGGCCCGTCGTCGAGTTCAATGCCGTCACGCAGCTGCTTGATCAGTGCGCGGTCGGCTTCGCCGAGCACGGTTGCTAGGTAGGTTTTCGACACTTCGTACTTCGGGTGCATCAAGCGGTTGGCGAGTTCCCCGTCGTTGGTCAAAAGCAGCAGGCCTTCGGTGTCGGCGTCGAGGCGGCCGACGTGGAACAGGCGCTGACCGGAGGCGATGCGTTCGGAAATGATGTCGCCGATGCAGGGGCGTCCGAGTTCGTCACTCATGGTGGAGTGCAAGCCGCGGGGCTTGTTGAGCACGAAGTATTGGTTCTTTTCGTTGACGTTGACGCGCACACCATCGACACGGATGACATCGGTATTAGGGTTGACCCTGGTGCCTTGTTCCATGATGATTTTGCCGTTGACTTCCACGCGACCTGCGTCAATGAGGATTTCTGCGTGGCGGCGCGAGGCAACGCCTGCTTTAGCAAGTACTTTTTGCAGGCGGATCAGTTCGCCTTGCTCCTGCTCATTGGTGGCACGTGGTGCGACGTGCTGGCGTTTTGCGGGGCGTGCGTTCGAGAGCAGAATTTCAGAGTCGCGCTGTTTACGTTGTTGTTTTTCCGGTTTTCCGGCAGCGGCTTTGCCCCGCTTGTTCAGGTTCTTAGCTCCCTGGCCGCCACGTTGTGGGCGGGCTTTCGCGTAGGAGCGATTGTTTTCCGGTGTGCCGTCTCGGCGAGCGGTTCTAGACATGAAAGTCCTTCTTTAAAAAAATATGCGGTTATAAAACATCACCACTCTAGTTGAGTTTTTATGAAATCGCTAATAAAGCATGCGCTTTCAGGTGTTCTCGTTGTGCGTGAATGCGCAAGTGGTGATGCTCAGTCGCTCCCTGTAGTGGGGGGTGTGTCAGTTCACGTCGAATTCGTCGATGTGGTCGATATCGGGCAGCAGTGGGGCGAGATCAGGTAGGCGGTCGAGGGAGTCGATGCCGAGTTGTTCGAGGAATAGTTCGGTTGTTTCAAAGCGGTGCGCCCCAGTGTGTGCTTCTGTGTCGACTTCGCGAATGAGTCCGCGCAGTGCAAGTGTGCGCATGACACCATCAACGTTGACTCCGCGTACGGCGGCGACTTGGGCGCGGGTGGCTGGTTGCCGGTAGGCGATGATGGCGAGTGTTTCGAGTGCTGCACGGGAGAGTTTGGTGTGGCTGCCGTCGAGGAGGAATTTTTCTACTGCGACGGCGTTTTCTTGGCGCGTGTAGTAGCGCCATCCGCCGTCGCTGTAGCGCAGGTCGATGCCACTGCCGCGTTCGTTGAGTTCGTCTTGCATCTGCTTTAGCAGCGTTTCGACGTCGTGTTCGGCGACTTCCAGTGCGTGCGCGAGTGCGCTGGCTGGGGCGGGGTTGTCGATGACGAGCAGGATGGATTCAAGGCGTGAGCGCAGTGTGCTCACCGGTTCAAGTGGGGCGTACATGGCGGTTTAGCTGGTCTTTCCGTAGATGCCTTTTTTCACGCCTAAGATTTGCTGGTCGACGTCGAAGAGTACTTCATCGAGGATGGCGGGGTCGACGTCGCGTTCTTTTCGTGCGTTGAGCAGTTCGCGTTGGGCGGCTTTGAGGGCTTCGAGGTGGATGCTGGCCATCTTTTGGGCGTGTTGGCGCAGCATTTCGCGGCGTGCTTCGGGGCTCATGTGGTCTTCGTCTTCATCTTCGAAGTGGATGGTTTCTTCGAAGCGGGTTAAAAGTGCCTGCATTTTTTCTTGTGGGAGCTCATCGATGTGGCTCATCATGGTTGAACGGGCCGCGGTGCGGGCGCGGGCGACGAGTTGTTCGCGGGCAATATCGCCGAATGCGTCTGGGCCTGCATCGAGGCTGAGTTTTTTCATCAGCCATGGCAAGGAGAGCCCTGGGATCACCATGGTAATCACCAAAACGATGAGGGCGATAACGGGAAGTTCGCGGTAGAGGGCGAAGTTGGTGGAGGCAGGGATAGACATAACCAAAGCGAGGGTGATCAGTCCGCGCATGCCTGCCCAACTGAGCAACAGTACTTCTTGGAGCCTTAAAGGCGAACCGGTTTTGCGTTGCGTGCGACAGTTGACTTTGTATTGGATGTAGAACCAGGTCAGTCGTACTACGATGGCAACGACTGAGAGCACAATGCCTACCCAGACTGCTTCGAGCAGTTCGCGGCCGACTTCGTCGATGGCTTGGCGTACGGTCATACCGATAAGTCCAAAGGCCATGCCGGTGAACAGTAGTTCCACGATTTGCCAGAAGGCGGTGCCGGATAGGCGGTCTTCGGCACCGATATTGACCCGGGAGTTAAATTCGATGGCTGCGAATACGATGGCGACGACGCCGGAGGCGTGAATGGCTTCGGCCCCGAGGTAGGTTGCGAAGGGGATGATCCAGGTAAAGGCGTTGCGGGAGACTGATGAGCTCATCCAGTCGGTGAGTTTTGCTGCCACGAATCCAATGATCCAGCCGACGATGACCGCAGCTCCTGCGGAGTAGATGAGGGTGAGGATTGCCGACCACCAGTTTGGGGTTTCGTTTTTCACGATCACCCCGAGTGCAAGGTTGAAGACGACGATGGAAGCGGCGTCGTTAAACAGCCCTTCGTTTTGGAGGGTGTTCGATAACCTGCGTGGTACACCGGCGGGTTCTGCCACAGCGTCGACTGCAACGGGGTCAGTGGGTGCGATGGCTGCGCCGATCATCATTGCCCCCGCCAGGGAGAGCGTGGGGATTAGCAAGTACGCGCTGAATCCTACTGCGAATGCGCTCACGACGGTGAGGATGAAGGCAAGCAGGATCACTTCGCGCCAGTTGCGTCGGATTGCAGCCCAGCTGGTGCGTCGCACGAGTGCCCACAATAGTGGTGGGATGAAGATGGGCAGCATGAGTTCTGGGGGTATGGGAATGTCGGGAATCCCGGGGATTAAGATCGCGCCACCTGCGAGTATTGTCAGCAGTGCGGGCCATGGGAGGCCGGTTCGGTCGCCGATTGCCACCATGATGACGGTGGCGAAGAGTAGCCCTATGAGCGCGATCATTATTTCCATGCGCAATGTCCCCTTATTTTCGCATTGTTGGTTGGTGAATCAAACGCGTGCGAAATCAACAATATTCAACTTCAGTTCACGCAAGTGACTATACCTGTTGCCGGATTGAATTCCGGAACTGGGTTCCCCCACAGCGCACAGCACACAATCGGTGGCTGGCTATCAGCTCAATGGCAGGGCGCAGTTAGCAGCACTTGAGTGTGAACACACCCACTCGCAGCTCTCACCTCTTCGCTGAAAGTCGAGTCAGTAGGGGTTTTCTCATCAAGAAAAAAACATCGTGACCAGAAAGCGCGGGAACCGACAGGGCACTAAAACATGATCGACGTGATTGGGCAGGAAAAGGCTTGCGCACCTCGACCGAACAGTATGCCTATGAATAGGTGGGGATTGATTCAAAAATACTGATTCGACTTTCAGCACACAAGTGAAAAATTGACCTGCGGTTTTACAGGTAGCACTTGCTCTATGTCGAATTAATATTTCTCTTATATTTCCAAAGCCCCCTACCGCTACTAAGCACAGTGCTAGATATGCACACACGATCACAGATCGAATGCGCTCAACGCCACGTACCTGCGAGGCGATCCGACTTCCATACCCAACGAAATATGCGGTTGAAGGTTACGCTCGCCAAACTGCATGCTACGAAGGCAGTCCTAGTTTTTCACTACGTGCCCTGGTGATCGTGCGAGTAGCTCGTGGTCGAAACTTTCGGGTTACCCATTGTGACAAAACATACAAGCACGAACGTGTTTAAAATCAGCGTGATTTTCATGGTCCCAAACCACTCTTTTATAAACCCCCTCGCTCCCGTGTGCGTGGGCTTGCATCCACAATCCAACACGGGCGTGATACTCGCGATGTGGCTCGATTAATAGTCGCTGGGGGGTATTACTCAGCACTAGTCAGTGGATTCTTTATCAATATGGGCAAAAAGTTCCGCTAGATCCACATGCCCGCGCAACCGAGGCCGAGTGATGTGTGAATAATACTCGTGCGAATCTGCATTGCCACCTAGCCCCTCAGGCAAGGCACCGAAAAATGGCCGCTTGGTAATACGCGGCAGTTCCTCAAGATTCAGGGTGGTTGCCAGATCCGGCTTACTACTGATACTCCCGCCGATAATGCCGAGCACGTCAATCCCACGTGCGTTCGCCGCCTCAACAGTAAGTTCAGCCGCATTCAGTGAACCTAATCCCAGGGAGGTCACCACAATCAGCCCGCAACCTAAGAGTCGCACCACATCTGCGAAATTTTCTTGCTCGTTAATCCGAACGAGCAACCCGCCTGCACCTTCCACCAACACCACGGGCGGCAACTTACCCGTACCAGCATGTTGAGCTACGGCCTGGTCATGGAACACACCAATACGCTGCGCCACCTCTTGAGCAGTCAGCATGGGCATAGCAGCCCGGCGCGCGGCAAGGTTCGGTGCTAGGGGTTCGGGGTAGCGGATGAGTTCGTGACCTTTTATGCCTGTGAGTTGCTCGATGGTGTAGATATCGCCTGCCCCTTCTGCTTCCCCGGTTTGGATGGGTTTGATGATGTCAACGTGGTGTCCGCGGTGGGATAGTTCGGCAGCAAGTGCGGCGGTGGCAATGGTTTTGCCGACATCGGTGTTGGTTCCGGTTATGGCGATGATCATCAATGGGGTCTTTCTGTGGGGAGGGTGCAGAAGTGTGTGGCTGGAGTGTGTGGCTGGAGTGTGTGAGTGTTCAGCCTGTGTTTTTTAAAGGCGCAGGCGTTAAGGCCCGTCGACAATTGCTGTGATGGCGGTGCAGATGCGTGCAACTTCGTCGTTGGTGGCGCAATATGGGGGCATGGTATAGACCAGTCGCCCGAAGGGGCGTAGCCACACCCCGTGCGCGCAGGTGGTGGTTGTTGCGTGCTGCATGTCGACGGCGTCGATAAGCTCAACGACCCCGATCGCGCCGAGTACCCGCACATCCGCAACCCGTGGATGCTGGCGCAAATGCGCAAGCCCTGCGGATAATGCCTGTTCAATGCGGGCAACATCGTCTCGCCACTGCCCTTCCTGGATCATGGACATGGACTCGGCGGCAACAGCACAAGCAAGCGGGTTAGCCATAAATGTCGGGCCATGCATCAGCGCCCCACCCCCAGCGGGAGTATCGATCACGCGGGCGATTGTCGATGTTGCCACCGTGGCTGCTAGCGACATGAAACCGCCCGTGAGCGCCTTGCCCACGCACATGATGTCCGGCATCACGCCCGCTGAGGTGGTGGCAAACAGCGTGCCTGTGCGCCCAAAGCCAGTTGCGATCTCATCGGCGATGAACACCAGCTCATGCTCGTCGCACAGTGCGCGCAACTCAACCAACAATGCATCGTCATGAAACAGCATTCCGCCTGCGCCTTGGACTTTCGGTTCCACGATCAAACCTGCAATATCTGGGCTGATGAGATCGAGCACTACCGCTACATAGTCGGCGATCTGCGCCGCACTACTTCCCCGTCGTGGAGGTGCGGGCGCAAACACGTGATCAGCAATCACCCCTGTCCACATCGCATGCATGCCCCCATCGGGATCGCAGACAGACATTGCCGCAAACGTATCACCGTGATAGCCACGCCGCCATGTCAGAAAACGCTTGCGCTCAGGCTTTCCCCTACCCCGCTGATACTGCAACGCCATCTTCATCGCCACCTCGACCGCAACCGACCCAGAATCGGCGAAAAACACCTTCTCCAGCAGCAAAGTGCGTGTCGACGCCGCCAGCGACTCACCTGCATCCGCACGACCGCGCCCGGCAGCGCGCGCCTGAGCAAAGTCCTGGGCAATCAACTCCAGCAACACCTTTGCGGCCGACACCGCTGGGGCATGACTCAAACCACCAAACATCACATGGCTCATCTTCGCAATCTGCGCCTGCGCAGCAGCAACCAAACGCGGATGGCTATGCCCATGAGCCGCAGCCCACCACGAACTCATCCCATCAATCAATCTTCGCCCATCAGCACAGACCAAATACGCGCCTTCCGTGCGATCAATGATCACCGGATCAACGCGCGCCGGGGTGGGGCTGTAGGGATGCCAAATGTGCGCTTGGTCGAAATGGACCAGCTGGTCGATTTCTTCAGGCGTTGCTGGTGATGAAGCAAGGTGGGTGCTATGTGGATTCTGGTACGAGTGTGGGGTCATTGGTTGCTGCGATTCTTAACACGAAGTGGTGGCATGAAGGTGTGCCACGCCGATAGGTAGGATTTTTTTGGTTATGTTGCCTTGTCAAAGCAATTTTTGAACACTATTCAAGAAATTTTAGCCTAAAAGCGTCACATGACATCTTTTTCAAGGAATAATGCCATATATGACCAAACTTGAACAGCGTACAGCGGTGGCGGACCGCCCCCACACCCCACCTACACCATCGACACCACGCAACCTTATGACCACAGTTCATGCCGAACATCCACTCGCAACCTTCAATCTCGTCAGCATCGAAGCATGGGAACGGTTCAGCTTCTACGGAATGCAAGCCATCCTCGCCTTCTACCTGTACTACAGCGTCAGCGAAGGCGGCATCGGCATCGACAAATCACATGCCACCGCACTCATCGGCGCATACGGCGCCCTCGTGTATCTGTGCACCTTCGCCGGCGGCTGGGTCGCCGACCGCATCCTCGGCCCCGAAAGAACACTGCTGATAGGTGCAGGCCTACTAGTCGCAGGACATCTCATCCTCTCGCTTGCCCCACACCCAGTTATCGGACTCGCCCTCGGGCTTAGCCTTATCGCAGTCGGCTCCGGCTCGCTGAAAACAGCCGCGATCACTATCCTCGGCGCGGTCTACCGCGAAGACTCCCACAACGCCCGCGAAACCGGCTTCCAATTCTTCTACCTCGGAATCCAAATCGTCGCCATCCTAGGCCCACTAATCACCGGATGGCTTGCCCAAGCCTACAGCTTCCACCACGGGTTCTTAGCCGCCGCCGCACTCATGATCATCGGCATGATCTCGTATATAAGCCTCCGTCGCAGAATGATCGACGCGCTCGACCCCGACATTCGCACCACCATTACACAACCAGCAAACCCCATCAACACCACCTATGCCATCTTCATCTTCAGCTGTGGCACCGTGATCTTCAGCGGAGTCGTCACTATGGCCGCCACTGGAACAATCCAGCCCGCTGACCTCGCCTTCTCCCTGCTCATCGTCACCTGCCTTGCCGCACTTATCCTGCTGGTTGTCATCATTCGTTCCCCCAAAACCACCACGGTAGAACGTCGCAAAGTCATCGCCTTCCTCCCCCTCTTCTTCGCCTCCGCCTGCTTCTGGGCAATCATGAACCAAACCTACGGCGTTCTAGCTGTCTACTCCGACATCAGACTCAACCGCATGCTCTTCGGCTTCGAAATCCCCGCAGCCTGGACCCAATCACTCAACCCCTTCTTCGTGATCACCTTCGCCCTCCTACTCACCTTTCTTTGGGCCAAACTCGGCAGCAAAAACCCACAACCAACCACCAAACTCTCCCTCGGCGTCATGATCGCCTCACTGAGCTTCTTCGTCTTCATCCCCTTCGCAGGCGGCGCTAACAACACCACCCCCTTTATCATCTTCGCCTTCGCCGTCTGGATCGCCGCCATCGGCGAACTCCTCTGCGGCCCAGTCGGCATGGCAGCCACCGCCGAACACGCCCCTCAAGCCTACCGCACCCAATTCTCCGCACTGTTCTTCCTCACCATGGCCATCGGCACATCACTCGCAGGCACCATATCCCGCTTCTACGACCCGGAAAACCCTCAGGCAGAAATCACCTACTTCCTCACCTGCGGAATATCCGCCCTGATCATCGGCCTGATCACCTTGATCTTCGGCCGAATCCTCCACCAACGCCTCACTTAACACAAACACGCTTAAGGCCGCAGGATCCCTCAAGGTTTCCCTGCGGCCTTTGACAATTGTGCCCACACTACCAATGCTCAGGCAAGAAAATCGTCTGCGTGGCCTCAGCAAAAGCCTCAGCACCTAAAGAACCCACCCCATCATTCAAACTGCCAATGAACGGAACCCCCGTCGCATTCGCCACCTCCATCAAAATCAGCCGCGTCCGCAAATCTGCACCGGCCGGCAACTTTCCACCCAACAACCCCTCAACACTGGCCCCACAGGCGTGGGCAAAATGCACCGCCTGAGTAGCAACCTTGACAGCCTCGTCATCCATTCCAGACACAACCACTAAAGGCGCATCCAACTTCGCCGCAATATGCGCAATCGTATCCTCACCTAACAACGGCACACTCAACCCACCAGAGCCTTCAACAACCACCGTCTTGCCGGCGTCGGAAAGCTGCTTGACAACAGCAATCGGATCTAAAGCATCAGAAAAATCCTCACCCTTAATCCCCGTCAACTTCTCAATCGTGCCAATATCCAACGTAGTACTGGTACGCAAACGCGCCACCTTCACAGGAATCACATCCCGCCCCCGATCCTGCAACACCCGCACAATCGCCGCCGCCGCCGTCGTCTTACCTACACCCGATGCCAAACCAGACACAACCACAATACCCACGGCACACACCCCTCTTTTTTGGATCACAAGCACTTCCACACAACGCAACCACAGCTACGCTTAGAAGCTTAGCAAGCTACTCCCAAGTTGCAGCCGCAACCACCGCCGGATCTACCTCCACGCCCGTCCAACACACACGCAACTGACCCAACGACTCCTGCTGCTCCAACTTCACCGCCTGCGCTTTATACAATTCAAGCAGCGCCAAAAAACGGCCCACAACCTGCATCGACACAGTACAATCCTGCACCAACGCTGAGAACGTCAACCACTCACCGGCACCGACAACACGCAACAAATCCAGCACACGACCAGCCTGCTCCGGCACCGAAACCGCAACCTGGTGAATATGGGCAGTGCCCACCAATTCAGGGGGCTTCGGGCGAAAAACACCCGCCGCCAACTGAGCAAAACTTTCCGAATCATGCCCCAAATCCACTTCAGGTAACAACTGGGCAAACCGCGGCTCCATCCCCACCGCCCGCGGATACCGTAGCCTAGCCCCCGCCTGCCACACAGCAAACAAATCAGCCACCTGCTTATATGCCCGATACTGCAACAACCGAGCAAACAGCAGATCACGCGCCTCCAAAAACTCCAGATCAGCTTCACTATCCACCGAACCATGAGGAAGCAAACGCGCAGCTTTCAAATCCAACAACGTGGCCGCCACAACCAAAAACTCGGTGGTTTCATCCAAACTCGAAAACTCACCCAACTGCTTGGTATACGCCACAAAATCATCGGTCACCTGAGCCAAGGCAACCTCAGTGACATCCATCTTCTTCGAGCTAATCAGCTGCAACAAAAGATCAAAAGGGCCTTGAAAATTATTTAAGACAATACGAAAACCAGTAATCTCCGGCTGAATTGCATCATCATGCGTGGAAAGCTCGCTCATTTAGCCGTTCGTGCGCTCAATAACCTCACGCGCCAACTGACGATACTGCTGCGCACCAGCCGAGGACGGAGCCCACGTAATAATCGACTCGCCAGCCACCGACGTTTCTGGGAAACGAACCGTGCGCGTAATCACGGTGTCAAACACGCGATCTTCAAACACCTCAACCACCCGCGACATCACCTCACGCGCGTGCGTGGTACGACGATCAAACATGGTGACCAAAATACCAATGATCTCCAAATTAAAATTCAAACGATCGCGCACCTTCGACACCGTATCGTTGAGCAACGCCAAACCGCGCAACGAGAAATACTCACATTCCATCGGAATGATCACACCATGAGCACAGGCCAAAGCGTTCACTGTAAGCAGCCCTAATGAAGGCTGGCAATCTAAAATGATGTAATCGTAATCCTTCATCACAGGGCGCAGCGCACGCGCCAACGTTTGCTCGCGACCGACCTCATTCACCAGCTGAATCTCAGCGGCCGACAAATCAATATTCGCCGGCACCAAATCTAAACCAGGAACACCAGTCTTATGGATCGCTTGGTGAATCGACGTACGCTGATCCACCATCAGGTTATATACCGTGACATCCAGCTCATCGAAAGGTACCCCCAGCCCCGCCGATAGTGCACCTTGTGGGTCCAAATCCACCAACAACACTCGACGGCCCGCCTCAGCAAGACACGCACCGAGGTTGATCGTGGAGGTGGTTTTACCTACCCCGCCCTTTTGGTTGCACATTGCAATAATCCTGGCGGGACCGTGCTTGTCTAATGGCTTCGGCTCCGGAAACTGCCTCAAGGGACGACCAGTTAAACCAACCTTTGGATCAGAGGTCGGAAAAAGACCTTTCTCAGCCACTGTCAATCCCTCTTCCTTGATTTTCGTTGAATTACGTCTCCTGAAGACCCCCGCCCGAAAACACCTACACCCCTGCCATCTCCCAGAGCTTCGCGATTAAAGCAGACAGTGAAAGCATTAAGGCGCAACGGTGGTTTACTTCGCAGTTTCCTCACATATTGTGAAATCACAACAGTGTTATTTTACGCCGGTACGTTTGCCTATAGCCACCATAAAACCAAAGTGGCACAAGCGTGTGCACAAACACGCCGATAGCAACAATGTCAAGGAAACACCCTTGCCGCACTCACAGCATCCACTCCGCCGACACACGGCCACAGTCACACTTTGCTACTAATTACGCGGATGCGAGCTCAGCCACACGCTACGCAGATTCTCCGCCGACACATGCGTATAAATCTGGGTGGTGGTCACAGAGGCATGCCCCAACAATTCTTGAACCACCCTGACATCCGCGCCGCCTTGCAGCATATGCGTTGCAAAGCTGTGGCGAAGTGTGTGCGGGGAAATCTCTTTCTCAATACCTGCGCGCTGCGCCGCAGTTTTAATAATCGCCCAGGCTGACTGGCGCGACAACTCACCCCCACGCTTATTAAGGAACAAGGCGTGCGATTGTCCGCGCGATAAACTCGGCCTGCCGCGCACAAGATAGGTTTCCACAGCGCGCAGCGCCTGCCGTCCTACGGGCACAATGCGTTGCTTATTTCCCTTACCGCGAATGCTGAGCACACCTTCGCAATCCGTGCAATCGTCCACCACAAGACTGGTAATTTCGCTGATACGTGCACCCGTGCCGTAGAGCAATTCTATTAAGGCGCGGTCACGAAGATCACTCGGCGTTGCATGCTCCCCGCTGGGGATGGCGTCGATAAGCGCTGCAACTTCCTCAATGCTTAAGGTATCGGGCAGATGCTTACTTTGCGCCGGCGGCGACACTTCCGCCGCCACGTCGGTATCAACGAGCCCCTCAAACAGACAAAATTTATGCAGACCGCGGGCAACGCTCAGCGCCCGCGCCGCCGAGGAGGCACTCAGTGGCGCCCCGGCAAAACCGCGACGCATGTCTGCAACATATTTTTCTAAATCGAGGCTTTGCACATCACGCACATCACTAATCTGTGCTTCCTCAAGCCACTGGAGGTAGCGGTTCACGTCGCGTCGATAGTTGCTCAGCGTGTTTAAGCTCAACCCTTTTTCCACAGCAAGGTGGGTAAGCCACAGCTGCGCTGCCTGCTGCGGGGTGTTCACGGGCGCTTCTTCATGTCCTTGTCTAAGCCTTCAGCTTGTCGACGCCGCGCCAAGGCCGTTGGTCTGATCGCGAAAGGCTGCGCACACTCTCGCGCCTTGTGCCCGTTGTATATAACCTGCCACGCCGACATGATGCCCGCAATAGCGATCGAGTTATGAATCTCACCCGACAAAACCATGGACACCGCATCATCGAGTGACACCCACGTCCGATCCATGTCCGCTTCCTCATCACTAGCCTCAGGGATAGCAACGTGGGCAAGATCTTGCGCTAAAAACACCCGCACGGCCTCATCACAAAAACCAGGGCTGGTTATCAGATCACACAGCACAGACCACTGCTGAGCTTGCACACCTGCTTCCTCTTCCAATTCGCGCTGCGCACAGGTGAGCTCCGGCTCGTTTGCGAAATCCAACAAACCAGCAGGCAATTCCCACAGCCTCAAGCCACAGGCGCGACGGTATTGGCGAACAAGCGCAATCTTCTCGCCATCAAAAGCAACAACCGCAACGGCACCGAAATGCTCCACCACTTCGCGCGAGGCAATGGAACCCCCCGGCATGACTACCTCATCGCGACGCAGCGCCAGAATGGGGGCGTCATGAAGCAGCTCGGAAGAAACGACCTGAAAATCATGCGCACCCATTAGCCCACCTTCGGCGCAGGCGAGGCCGCATCCGCACTAGCAGCAGCACCGTATGCGCCGGAACCGCCATCAACCTTTTCTTTCAACGCCAACACCGTTGCCATCTGCCCCCACATACGATTCACCGAATCAACGGTCGACACCTTCTCACGCAGCGTCTCATCGCCACGAATCAACCCAATCACACCCGTTTCCGCAGCGGTACGCACACGACCAGCCACAACGACCGGATCCCCCTTTGATGCCAACGCCTCAACAAATGCCACCTGGGTGGTGGGCACAAAGTTGTGCCCCTTCGTTCCATGCTCATCGCCGACAACCATGATCACAGCATCAGCCTCAGTAACACTACCGTCGGTGTAATCGACAAATCCCGCTTCTTTCAAAGCACCAAGCACAATAGCCCGATCCTCTGGTGAGGCACCCGGTTTCCTTTCCTCAGAGCCTTCCTGCGACTCCTTCTTGAGCAAAGCAGCCTGCAAAGCCTCACCAGCATGAGTACCTGGATCAAGCTTATGTTCACTCAACTGCGCGCCTGCCGGGAGAGTTAAAGCAACAGTATTTTTCAAACTATCGGCACCATCTTGGTGGAAGAAATTCCGCTTCAACGCAATCACACCAGCGTCTTTCGCACCAGCCGACTTCACCATTTCACGAAGATCATCCACATCCTTCGCATCCGCATCCGCCGAATGCAACACGACTACAGACAGATCCTTGAGAGCATCGTGGATCGCCGAACCAGCGAAACTGGATACGATCGAATCAGCACTCGTTGCCTGCGCTAAGGCAATGTCAACATCCTCACGGGCTCGATCCCGCTCCTTAGTTAACACCTCCACCTGTTGAGTACTTCCACCTGGCAAATTTGGGGCCAACACAAACGTTCCCGCGACAATGCCAACAGCCACGCCCACAGTCAACCCCGAAAAGAGTGTACTTCCGCGTCCCTTTTTCATCTTTGCTCCTTAGGAAAAACGTACTAGCTGCTCAACAAGTCCCGGAACAACCCTTGGAAAGTCAGGGCAATGTTATTCCACGTATCAATCAAATTGTCCGTAAACGACCCCTGCCCACCAAAACCAGCAATCACAATCACCGTTGCGGCCAACACAAACACGCCAAGCAGAACCCACAGCCAACCCAAATTGCCGCCACCACGGACAAAATACAACTTGGCAATAGCATCGGCATCAACCAGCCGCGGCCCCAACTTCATACGCGCCAACAAAGCCGAGGGGCTGGCACTTGACGCTTGGGCAAACAACGAATCCAAATCTACCGGTGCGCCAGCATTCACCACGATCTCAGCATCATGGTAGTCAGCCAACAGCAACGCCAAATCCGTCGCCGACTCCACAGCCGACGGGAACGTCATCGCACCAATACCCAAATCCTGAATACGCTCCAAGCCCACAGCATGACCATCAGGAGCAGCAGGCAGCACCACACGCGCCCCACTCCGAAGCGCATCAGCACCAATACCTGCCGGATCACCAACAATAAAATCAGGCTTATAACCCAATTCCACCAAGGAATCCGCAGCAGAATCCACACCCACAATCACCGGCTCATACTCCCGAATGAAATGGCGCAAATTCTTCACCTGCTCCTTATGCCCCACCCCCGGGCTTACCACCAGCACCTTCTTACCCAACAACTCATGGGCAACATCAGGCACCCCCAAACCATCAATCAGCAACGGCGACTCAGAATGAATGAACTGGATAGTGTTTCCAAAAAACGCCTCCATATAGTCCACCAAATGCTGCTGGGCATCCTCAAAAGCCACCTGGGCATCACCACTGGTGAGCACATGGCCGGAAGCAATCAGCTTCTCCCCATAAAACAGCTGACCCTCATCAGTCAGCCGGCCCTTCTTCCCATCCTTCAACGGCAACCACACATCAGCGCCGACGCCCTCCACCAGCATAATGCCGGCGTCGAGAAGCAACTGCGGGCCGAAATTCGGGATCGTACCAGTACTAAAAAGACCAGTATTGACCACCGCCGCAGGCTTGGCATCAATGAGTCGCTGCGCAAAACCCCGCGAAATATCCGGGGCATCCACAACCGCAATATCACCAGCCGACAGACGCTTCATACCTTTACCCGAAGCGGAAAGGTCGCGAGTTGCACCATGCAAACCAGGAAGATCAGAAGAACGAGAGAACAGACTCATGTGCCCTATTGTGTCGAGAAAAACCCGCTCACATTGGTAGCCACGCAGAAAAACCCCCAAGTTTTCTTTCAGCTTCTGATCAACTACCCCACCACAGCCACACACAGCCGACCCCACATCACGGCAGTACAGCCTCCACGATAAGAACGCGGTACGGACGAAACATGAGTAAGCATCCACCTAAACGCGCATTGCAGCAACCTCCTGTTGCGCCTTCTCCAACAACTCCTTCGCGTGAGCACGGCCAGTATCCGTATCCTCCAGCCCCGCAAGCATCCGCGACAACTCCTCAACCCTACGCTCAGTAGAAAGCTGCACCACACCAGAAGTCACAGACTCCTCCGACACCTCCTTCGACACATGCACATGCACATCCGCATACGCTGCAACCTGCGGCAAGTGAGTCACCACAATCACCTGATTGTTGCGCGCCAGCCGAGCTAGACGACGCCCAATCTCCACCGCAGCCAAGCCACCAACACCAGCATCAACCTCATCAAACACCAATGTAGTGCCCTGCGTAGCGGCCGAAAGAATCACTTCCAACGCCAACATCACACGCGACAGCTCACCACCCGAAGCCGACGACGCCAACGGACGCGGCTGCGCCTTGGCATTCGGCGCAAGCAAAAACTCCACCTCATCCAAGCCCATCGCCGACGGCTCTATCGGAGTTATCCGCACACTCAACTGCGCCTTCGGCATGGCCAAACCATGAAGCTCCTCAGACACCTGTGCCGCCAACGACTCCGCCGCAGCCGCACGCGCCTTCGACAACGCACGACCAGCGCTGAGCATCTTCTTTTCCGCAGCAGCCACGCTCTTTTTCAATTCCTCCAACGCCTCAGGAGAAATATCAATAGTCTTTCGCTTCGCCACTGCCTTCGCCAGCCACGCCAAAACCCCATCAATATCAGGAGCATACTTGCGCGTCAGCCCCTTCAAATCCTGCTGACGCTGCAAAAGCTTTTCTAACTCCTCAGGATCTGAAGGTAAAGCACTAATAAAACTCCCCAGCTCCGCTGAAATTTCACCCAGCTCACTCGTAATATGCTCAAGACGCTGAGCAATCTCGGCTAACGCTGGATCTTGGCTACCTCGAACCGCTGATACTGCCTGACCCAATAAATCGGAGGCACAGGAGACATCCTCGCCTTCAGCGCCACCGAAATCAGCCAAACCACCCACACCATCAATGGCCCCCAAAGCGCCCACGGCCTGTTGTTTGAGATCATCAACGTCTTGAAGCCGACGAATCAACGTTTGCAGATGAGCATCCTCACCCGACTGCGGATCAATCGAACTGATTTCCTCAATAGCAAAATCAAGGCGATCCGCCTCTTGGGCTAACTCACGCCGCGATTTCGTACGCTGCGCCAAATCTTGCGCCAACGTGCGCCACTGCTGGTAAGCCACCTTATATTTCTCCAACAGCTGGCTCACCTTCGGATCCAACCGATCCAAGGCCGACAACTGCTGTTCCGGTGCCAACAAGCGCAACTGATCATTCTGACCATGGATTGTTAAAAGCTCAGAAGAAAACTCCCCCAAAACCGCCGCCGGTACCGCCCGACCCCCAAGATATGCTTTCGAGCGACCTGAGGAGCTGACGATACGCGATGCGATAAACTCACCGTTCTCATCTGCACTACCCCCAGCAGACTCGGCAATAGCTGCAGCAGCTTGGGCTGTATGCTCCTCCAAACCACTGAGAACAAAACGCCCCTCCACAGCTGCTTGGGCTGCACCAGTGCGTACTCGACTAGCATCAGCACGCCCACCCACTAACAGGCGAAGGCCAGTGACAAGCATAGTTTTACCAGCGCCGGTTTCACCGGTGAGTACGGTCAAGCCTTCACTTAATTCCACTGTGGCGTGAGGAATAACACCAAGGTTTTCAATCGCAATATCGGCGAGCATGCACTCAATCATAGCCAACACTCACACAAATGTGCGAAACTTTGTGAATTTTCCCCCGCCACCAAAGGCTGTATTAAGAAAAACTACTGTGGTGCCCCACCAACAAATACGGGCACCTAATTATCGCTCGTGGTAGTTTCCCCAGTCCGCTTTTTCATCGGGCCACGCCACCCTTCCACAGGAAGCTGCAGCTTTGACACCAAACGATCGGTAAAAGGGCGCTCATCCAATCGAACCCATTTGATGCTGCGATCTCCACGAGTGACCTCCACCCGCGCACCGGGCGGAAGGTTCAACGAGCGGAAACCATCCATGACCGCCCGCGCGGGAAACGATGATGGCCGCGACTCCACAGCCACCGTCGACGATGGGCTGACAACCAGTGGTTTAGTAAACAAGGCATGCGCATTATTCGGAACAACCAAAATGGCATCCAGTTCTGGCCACAGCACTGGCCCGCCGGCCGAAAAAGCATAGGCAGTAGAACCCGTCGGCGTCGAAATAATGACGCCATCGCAACCAAAAGCGCTCACGGGGCGACCATCAATATCCAAGATGGCGTCCAACACACCAGAGCGAGTGAGGTTTTCCACACTCACTTCATTCAAAGCCCAGCCAACACCTAGCAATTCCCCATCGGGGCCGTGTGCTTCCACTGAAATTGTCATCCGTTCTTCGATTCGGAACTCACCGCTAATCACGCGGGAGACTGCCTCGTCGAGGGAATCTTTCTCCCATTCCGCCAAAAAGCCAATGTGGCCTAAATTAATACCCAAAACGGGTAAGTCAGCGAAGTGCGCAAGGTCTGCGGCTCGCAAGAATGTGCCATCGCCACCCATGACGAAGACAAAGTCCACACCATCGACAGCCTCGGGCCCGTGCTTGACCGTGGGAAACAGCGAAAGGATGGGGTGAGCTGCCACGATGGTGTCGTGTTCATTAACAAGGATTCGGACTCGAATCCCGGCGTCGCTCAGCAGCTCGGCAGCAAGTGCCGCGGTGGCCACGTTTGATTTCCGCCCGGTGTGGGGTACGAGTAATACTTCCCGGGGGTGTTCGGAATGCGGCATTATTGGGGTCCTTCCACCACGGCGCGATGCACCATACGTTGGATTTCTTCAGCACTAGCGTGTGCAGCACCACCATCTTTAACCAACCACAGGAAGAACTCGACATTCCCCGATGGTCCAGGCAGCGGTGATGCAACTACTGCTTTTAAGGATAGGCCAAGTGTTTGGGCGAACTGTGCAACTTCGATAGTGACATCTTCGCGTAACTGCGGTGAACGCACCACCCCGCCCGAACCTAGGCGGTCTTTGCCCACCTCGAATTGCGGTTTCACCATAGGAAGAAGATCAGCACCTTCAGCCATGGACTCCACAATGGCTGGCAAGGTAAGTTTCAAAGAGATGAAGGACAGGTCACCCACCATGGCGTCGCACGGCCCCGCGCACATTTCAGGTGTGAGGTGACGAATGTTCGTGCGGTCCAGTACCATCACGCGGTCGTCGTTTTGCAATCGCCAGATCAACTGCCCATAACCAACATCAACTGCAACGACTTCGCGAGCTCCCCTGCGCAAAAGCACGTCGGTGAAACCACCGGTGGATGCCCCAGCATCCAGAACTTTTTTGTCGGCGAGGTTCAGCCCGAGTGGTTCGAAAGCCTCAAGTGCGCCTAGCAGTTTATGTGCACCACGCGATGCCCAATCGTCGACAGCTGAGACGTCGACGCGGATGGAGACCTCTGGGGTGACTTGGGTGGCGGGCTTGGTTGCGAGAATGCCGGCGACGAATACTTGGTTGTTTCGGATCAGTTCGGTGGCGTGTTCCCTAGATCGGGCGATTTTGCGGCGGACGAGTTCGGCATCGAGTCGTTTGCGTGTGGCTGCCATGGGTACTGTGGTGTGTCCTTGTGTCTAGTTCAGTGCTCGACGGAGCACCTCGTGCGCGGCTTGAAGTTGCTGGGTTTGCTCCGCGAGGGTGGAAGTTTCTTGGTCAAGAATGGAATTAAATTGTGCTGTGATTTCTTCAGGTAGCGGAACCTGGCGCACATCGTGGGGTTTGGGGCTGGTCATGGGAGCCATCCTTGAAGCGCTCGATGTGCATGTTCGCTTTGTGCTTCGATGGTGCCGTCGAATGCTTCTGGTTGGGTCCAAGCCTGTGCAAGTACAGTGCGTAATGCGTGGGCGCTCGTCGAATCGTCTGTACCGCCGCTTAAGGTGATCGTGTCACCATTACGATGCGCGTGGAATTCTCCTTGTGCGCTCGGGGATAGCTGAGTTGGTTCGGCATGGATGTCCGCTAGATTTTCAGCAATATAGGTTGGGCGATGCTCACAAGGTGCATGAACGAGTGACCAGTGCTTAGATACGCCTGTGAGCAGGTGGAAGGTGTCGTATCCTGCTGCTACGCCGCCTGCGATATCAGTGTCGAGGCGATCGCCAACTGCGAGTGGCTTGACAGAGTTGAGTGCGCCTGCTGCTGTGTGGAACATGGCGGCTGCAGGCTTGCCAGCACTGCTCGGGGTTACGCCTGTTGCGTGGATGACTGCTTGGACCATCGATCCGTTGCCAACCATGAAGCCACGCTCCATCGGGAGGGTGGAATCAAGATTGGAGGCGAAGTAGCGTGCCCCACGCTGGATGGCGAGTGCTGCTTCGGAGAGCTGTGCCCAACCAGTTTCCGGGTTGTGCCCGTGAAGTACTGCTTTGGGGTTATCGTCGGCTGAAGTTGCGACGTTAAATCCGGCTTCACGCACGAGATCTTTAAAGGAATCTGTGCCTACTACGTAGATGCTGTCGCCTGGGTTGAGGTGCTGCGCTGCCATGAGGATGGCGGCTTGTGCGCTGGTGAGTACTTGCTGTTCTGTGGTGGGGATGCTCATGGTGGTGAGCATGTCTGCGACTGCTCGTGGGTGCCTGGAGGCATTGTTGGTGATGTACATGACGGGCAGCGTGGTGGTGTTGATCAGTTCTGCTGCATGCGGCAACAGCCTACCGCCTTCCCAGACGGTTCCGTCGAGGTCGAACAGTAGGCTGTCGTAGAGGTCAAGTACGCAAATTGTCATGCGTTTTAGTGTACTAGCCTAATTCGCGCAGACGCTCATCGGCGTCGAGAATCCCGTCTTCGTCCTGTGCTGCTGCGTGGGTGAACCAGGTGCGGGCGTCGTCGATGCGCCCTGCTGCGGCAAGCGTATCAGCATATGCATAAGACAGTCGCGCGTAGGATGGGTGAATCTTGGTGCCGTCGGGGTTTTGCTGTTCTAGGGTTGTTACAGCGGAGTCGAATTGGCCTAGGTCTTGGCGTGCGCCGGCGACGACGATGGCGAGTTCGATTTGGGTTTCCCGATCGAGGCCCTCAGTTCCTTCTTCGCGTGCGAGTTCGAGGGCTTTTTGTGGCTGGCCTAGTCCGCGTAGGCAGTCGACCATAACTGCGATGAGGCCTGGGCCGCCGGACATGCGGCGTGCTGCACGCAATTCGGAGAGTGCTTCTTTCCATTCGCCTGCATGGTAGGCAGCGATGCCGCAGGTTTCGCGGACAACTGCGATGCGTCCGGCGCGGTCTTTAGCGGCGCGTGCGTGGCGCAGTGCTAGTTGAGGGTCGTCGGCAAGCCAGGTTGCAGCCATGATCATGTGCTTGGCTGTGGCGCTGGCGTTGTCTTTGGACAGCACTTTGAGGTCTTGCAGAACTAGCGGGTCGAGATCCTTGACATCGATGTCGCTGGGCAGATCGGGTTCGTTGAGACGCTTGTTCAAGCGTTCTTCGCGGTAGCCTGGGCGTTGTGCGTGGCTCATGTTACGGTTCTCGCCACGATCGGAGCCGGCACGATTTGCGTGACGACGATCATCACCGCGGCCGCCATTGTCACGGCGGTCATCGCGACGGCTGTCCCGACGATCACGATCACCGAATGAGCGACGATCCCCGTCCCGACGACGGTCGCCACCATCGCGGTTGCCATAGGAACGACGATCCCCGTCGCGGTTACGATCACGGTCGCCGAATGAGCGACGATCCCCATCGCGACCACGGTCACCGTAGGAGCGGCGTTCACCGTCACTGTGACGATTACCAAAGGAGCGACGATCCCCGTCACGACCACGGTCACCATAAGAACGACGATCTCCATCGCGACCACGATCACCGTAGGAACGGCGCTCGCCGTCACGGCGGTTGTCGCGACGGTCGTTGTTGTCATCACGACGTCCGAATCCACCCCGGCCTTCACCCCGACGATCATCGTTGTTGCTACGACGATCGTAGCCATCGCGACGTTGTCCGTCGCGACGATTGGAACCGCCCTGACGGTTTCCACGTGATTCAAAGCTGTTGTGTTCTGTCATGATGTCCTAATTTAATTGAGAAAAGGAAAAAGCGTGATGTATTGATAAAGGTTGTTACCTCATTATCAATACATCACGCTTTCTCGTTGCACTTTGAAGTTTTTGGTCGGCGGTGTCTTACTCTCCCACAAACTCCCGTTTGCAGTACCATCAGCGCTGTCGGGCTTAGCTTCCGGGTTCGGAATGGGACCGGGCGTGTCCCCGACGCTATGACCACCGACACATTTTTTTTGGGTTGTGTGTGTTTTTGGGGTGTTTGTGTTGTGTCAGTGACTGTGTAGTGGACGCGGTGTTGTGTTTTGTTTGTTGTGTTTTGTGTTTTGTTTTGGGGTTGTTTGTTGGTGTATTAGTACCAGTCGTCTTCTCACATTGCTGTGTTTGCAACTCTGGCCTATCAACCCGGTAGTCTTCCGGGCACCTCAAGTGAAACCTCATCTTAGAACAGGCTTCCCGCTTAGATGCTTTCAGCGGTTATCCCTTCCGTACGTAGCTAACCAGCTATGCCACTGGCGTGACAACTGGCACACTAGAGGTACGTCCGTCCCGGTCCTCTCGTACTAGGGACAGCTTTCTTCAAGTTTCAACGCGCGCGGCGGATAGAGACCGAACTGTCTCACGACGTTCTAAACCCAGCTCGCGTGCCGCTTTAATGGGCGAACAGCCCAACCCTTGGGACCTACTCCAGCCCCAGGATGCGACGAGCCGACATCGAGGTGCCAAACCATCCCGTCGATATGGACTCTTGGGGAAGATCAGCCTGTTATCCCCGGGGTACCTTTTATCCGTTGAGCGACACCACTTCCACTCGTAGGTGCCGGATCACTAGTCCCTACTTTCGTACCTGCTTGAGTTGTCACTCTCACAGTCAAGCTCCCTTGTGCACTTACACTCAACACCTGATTGCCAACCAGGCTGAGGGAACCTTTGGGCGCCTCCGTTACTTTTTAGGAGGCAACCGCCCCAGTTAAACTACCCACCAGGCACTGTCCCCAACCCAGATCATGGGCCAAGGTTAAGGTGCTCAATCCGATCAGAGTGGTATTTCAACAACGACTCCACCACACCTAGCGATGCGGTTTCCTAGTCTCCCACCTATCCTACACAAACCGAACCAAACACCAATACCAAGCTATAGTGAAGGTCCCGGGGTCTTTTCGTCCTGCCGCGCGTAACGAGCATCTTTACTCGTAGTGCAATTTCACCGGGCCTGTGGTTGAGACAGCAGGGAAGTCGTTACGCCATTCGTGCAGGTCGGAACTTACCCGACAAGGAATTTCGCTACCTTAGGATGGTTATAGTTACCACCGCCGTTTACTGGGGCTTAAATTCTCCGCTTCGCAACACAAGTGTTGCTAACAGGTCCTCTTAACCTTCCAGCACCGGGCAGGCGTCAGTCCGTATACATCAACTTCCACGTTTTCGCACGGACCTGTGTTTTTAATAAACAGTCGCTTCCCTCTATTCTCTGCGACCACCACCAGCTCAACCAGTTTGTCACCAGCAGTGGTCCCCCTTCTCCCGAAGTTACGGGGGCATTTTGCCGAGTTCCTTAACCACAGTTCACCCGAACGCCTTAGTATTCTCTACCTGACCACCTGTGTCGGTTATGGGTACGGGCCATATATGCACTCGCTAGAGGCTTTTCTCGGCAGCATAGGATCACCAACATCCCCACACACATGTGGGTACGCATCACGCCTCACCCTTCTATGCAGAACGGATTTGCCTATTCTGCGGGCCACACGCTTACACCACAATCCACTAAGTGGCTTGGCTACCTTCCTGCGTCACCCCATCACTTGACTACTACCCACTCAGATCCCACGCACGCGCACACCAACACTACAAGTAGTAATCAGTGTGTTTGTGGGTGGTTAGTATCATGGATTCATCATTGGGCGCGCATATACGGGTACCAGAATATCAACTGGTTGTCCATCGACTACGCCTGTCGGCCTCGCCTTAGGTCCCGACTCACCCTGGGAAGATTAGCTTGACCCAGGAACCCTTAGTCATCCGGCGGACATGTTTCTCACATGTCATTCGTTACTCATGCCTGCATTCTCACTCGCACACATTCCACACCAGCGGTTACCCGGGTGCTTCAACACGTGCACGACGCTCCCCTACCCAACCAACCCCAAAAGGAGTTGATTGCCGCGGCTTCGGCGGTGTACTTGAGCCCCGCTACATTGTCGGCGCAGAACCACTCGACCAGTGAGCTATTACGCACTCTTTCAAGGATGGCTGCTTCTAAGCCAACCTCCTGGCTGTCTTCGCGATCCCACATCCTTTCCCACTTAGTACACTCTTAGGGGCCTTAACCGGCGATCTGGGCTGTTTCCCTCTCGACCAACGGAGCTTATCCCCCGCAGTCTCACTGCCGTGCTCTAACTTCACCGGCATTCGGAGTTTGGCTGACATTGCTAAGATTGTGGTCCCGCTCAACCAACCAGTAGCTCTACCTCCAGGAAGAAACACACGACGCTGCACCTAAATGCATTTCGGGGAGAACCAGCTATCACGGAGTTTGATTGGCCTTTCACCCCTACCCACAGCTCATCCCCTCAGTTTTCAACCTAAGTGGGTTCGCGCCTCCACAGCATCTTACTGCTGCTTCACACTGGCCATGGGTAGATCACCCCGCTTCGGGTCCAGGACATGCCACTAACTCACCCTCATTAGGATTCGCTTTCGCTACGGCTACCCAACACTGGTTAACCTCGCGACATGCCGCTGACTCGCAGGCTCATTCTTCAAAAGGCACGCCATCACCCAAACAAATCAGGCTCTGACGGATTGTAAGCACACGGTTTCAGGTACTATTTCACTCCCCTCCCGGGGTACTTTTCACCATTCCCTCACGGTACTTGATCCGCTATCGGTCACACTAAGTATTTAGGCTTACCGGGTGGTCCCGGCAAATTCACAGCAGATTCCACGAGCCCGCTGCTACTCGGGTATCCAACAACACAACACAACATGCTTTCACGTACAGGACTCTCACCTTCTACAGTGGGCGATTCCACACCACTTCCGCTAACACATCATAAATTATGCCCAGGTGTGACAGCACCTAGAAAGTCAAACCCCACGACCCCGCACACGCAACCCCTGCCAGGTATCACACGCATACGGTTTAGCCTCATCCACGTTCGCTCGCCACTACTAGCGGAATCACAATTGTTTTCTTCTCCTGCGGGTACTGAGATGTTTCACTTCCCCGCGTAAACCCCCACACCAGCTATGAATTCACTAGTGGGTAACTACACATAACTGCAGCCAGGTTTCCCCATTCGGACACCCTCGGATCAACGCTCTATTGGCAACTCCCCGAGGCTTAACGCAGCCTTACACGTCCTTCATCGGCTTAGCATGCCAAGGCATCCACCGTGTGCTCTTACTCAAACAACACACCAAAATGACAAAAAACACTAAGACAAACAAACACCACACACAAAAAAGAGAGTGTGTGAACATCTGTCATCAAAAAAAATTAAGAATAAAGATAAAAATGCTCGCGTCCACTATACAGTTCTCACACAACACACCAACACCAACCACCACCACAACCCCCACAAGGAGCCACAGCAATTACTGATATCGGCCACCAGGAAAACACACATGTCATCCCAGACACCCAACAGCATGCCAACACACACATATAATTTTTTTGCTTGAAGTATCACAATTTTGTTACCCCGTGTGATATCTGATCACACACAAAGCGGGTTTGCTCCACCCGGATTTATAAAAAATATAGAGCTCACACAACTGTGTGAAACAAAAAGCTCCTTAGAAAGGAGGTGATCCAGCCGCACCTTCCGGTACGGCTACCTTGTTACGACTTCGTCCCAATCGCCGATCCCACCTTCGACAGCTCCTCCCAAAAAAGGTTAGGCCACTGGCTTCGGGTGTTACCAACTTTCATGACGTGACGGGCGGTGTGTACAAGGCCCGGGAACGTATTCACCGCAGCGTTGCTGATCTGCGATTACTAGCGACTCCGACTTCATGGGGTCGAGTTGCAGACCCCAATCCGAACTGAGTAGGCTTTCAGCGATTCGCTCACCCTCACGGGCTGGCAACGCGTTGTACCGACCATTGTAGCATGTGTGAAGCCCTGGACATAAGGGGCATGATGATTTGACGTCATCCCCACCTTCCTCCGAGTTAACCCCGGCAGTCTCTCATGAGTCCCCACCATAACGTGCTGGCAACATAAGACAAGGGTTGCGCTCGTTGCGGGACTTAACCCAACATCTCACGACACGAGCTGACGACAACCATGCACCACCTGTATACAGACCACAAGGGAAACTACATCTCTGCAGCCGTCCTGTATATGTCAAGCCCAGGTAAGGTTCTTCGCGTTGCATCGAATTAATCCACATGCTCCGCCGCTTGTGCGGGCCCCCGTCAATTCCTTTGAGTTTTAGCCTTGCGGCCGTACTCCCCAGGCGGGGCGCTTAATGCGTTAGCTACGGCACAGAAGTCGTGGAAGACCCCTACACCTAGCGCCCACCGTTTACGGCATGGACTACCAGGGTATCTAATCCTGTTCGCTCCCCATGCTTTCGCTCCTCAGCGTCAGTTACTGCCCAGAGACCTGCCTTCGCCATCGGTGTTCCTCCTGATATCTGCGCATTCCACCGCTACACCAGGAATTCCAGTCTCCCCTACAGCACTCAAGTTATGCCCGTATCGCCTGCAGCTCCGGAGTTAAGCCCCGGTATTTCACAGACGACGCGACAAACCACCTACGAGCTCTTTACGCCCAGTAATTCCGGACAACGCTTGCACCCTACGTATTACCGCGGCTGCTGGCACGTAGTTAGCCGGTGCTTCTTATACAGGTACCGTCACAAAAGCTTCGTCCCTGTCGAAAGAGGTTTACAACCCGAAGGCCGTCATCCCCCACGCGGCGTCGCTGCATCAGGCTTGCGCCCATTGTGCAATATTCCCCACTGCTGCCTCCCGTAGGAGTCTGGGCCGTATCTCAGTCCCAATGTGGCCGTCCACCCTCTCAGGCCGGCTACCCGTCGACGCCTTGGTAGGCCATTACCCCACCAACAAGCTGATAGGCCGCGGGCTCATCTCGTACCGAAAAAACTTTCCACCACCAACACTAAATGATGGTCCTATCCGGTATTAGACCCAGTTTCCCAAGCTTATCCCGAAGTACGAGGCAGATCACCCACGTGTTACTCACCCGTTCGCCACTCGAGCACCCCAACAAAAGCTGAGGCCTTTCCGTTCGACTTGCATGTGTTAAGCACGCCGCCAGCGTTCGTCCTGAGCCAGGATCAAACTCTCCACAAAAAACAAGAACAAAAACTATTCCTGCCCAAGGCTCGTGAAAAGCCCAACCAAACCGGCAAAAAAACAAACAACCAGCCCACACAACACCCAACCCAAAAGCCAGGCACCATGCGAAAATGATTGAAAAAAACAAAAAAAGACAACAACCTCCCCCAACCCGACGGGGCAAAAAGCGGGGAAGGCCAAAGAATCGAATCATCAATCCCGTCATCCAACAGCAAAAAAAAATTTAACAAGCAAGCCACACTTGCCGGCCAAACCCACCATCAAACAACAAAACCAACAACCCAAACAAAAAACAAAAGTACATTGGCACACTATTGAGTTCTCAAACAACACGCCCGCAACCTCTCAAGCCAAAACCCATCGGAAGCGGTAAGAAGAAACCTTAACCGAATATAAACACCCTGTCAAGTAGCTTTCTCCTGCCACCACAACAACCACAATCCCGACTTCGGAACCTAGCTGCTCTCGCGGCGACTCGGATAAATCTACACACAGTTTCTCAAACACACAAACATGCAGGTCAAAGTCCCTATTACTGCAATTTGTTCTTCAAGAAATAAACAAAGCCACCTCCACAGAAGCGGAAGGTGGCTGTTGAGTGCTACTGGTGAATCTTGACTTGCTTATACAAAACCTTGAACAACAGGAAGATACCCACCGTCAAAATGATGTGGCCGATACCGGACAAACCAGCCATCATCGGACTCATGACAAAGTCTTGATTTTCTACTTGCGCGATTCCCTTATATGTCATGAAGGCTGCAGTCCACACAACGCCACAGTTGTACGTCCAGAAAAATGCGGTGAAATTCTTATTCTCGTGGATCTTCAGCGTGGCAGCCAGTGCCAGCATCACAAGGAAGAAAATCATACCCAACACAAGAATGTGAGTATGCACGGTGGACAGACGAGTTTGTCCCACAAAATCTTGAGCGCGAGTGAACTCCCGGTAGAAGACACCAGCAAGAAGACCAAGGACGGTATAGAACGCTGCGGCGTTGAGAAGTTTCTTCATACTCTTAGTTATATCTAAGAGTACGGGGCGTTTTCATCAATCATGTGGTTGATTCAGTACTCCGTCGGCTGAAAAGACCAACCGTCGCATGCAAAACAACCAATTCAACAAAGGTCTGGCACACAAAAACAGCCGGAATTACGGGATTGTCAAAACTTAAAGCCAAGGGCATCATCACCAGCGAATTTCTCGTCATTGCTGAAAAAGTACAGTTCACACGATCAGTCCACTCCACTTTCAGGGCACTGGCGAGCACAAACGTGCATAGCCCTGACGCCGTCGCAAAGCTTGCAAAAACCAACGCCAACAACGCGAACACCGAAACCGGAAGAGATAAAAGGGGAACAGTCGATGCTGCAATCACCCACAACACCGCCACCATCAGCGGATCCATCGCCCGTGAAACCGGCAACACCAGCGAAGGAAGATAACGTTGAATGAACCACGCTGCACCCAACGGAACAACGATCAGCATCCCCACCGAACTCAGCAGACGCATTGAATCAACGCTGCGACCTGCAATAATTGGAACGATCATAAGCTGTGCAACTAATAGCAGTGGCGTCACCAACGCTAAACGAGCCGCATTCCCACCCGCTTTTTGGGCAAAAACCACCACATAGTCCACGCAAGGAGTAAGCAACACCAACAGCGCCCCAAAGGAAACCGCCTGTTCCAGCGTGTTCTCTGCAGCAAGGAGCCGCGTCAACAACCACGCACAACTGGGGGCAATCACACCGTTCGCAATACCTAACGCGAGAAGAAAACGTCGCGGCATCGCAGGAAAAATGGAGGAATCAAGGCGCGGAACGCTCACAAAGGTAGCGAGCAACAGTCCCGCCAACAGTGGCATCACACAGACACTAAAGGCGGTACTAGCTGGGAAAACCCAACCACATACCGCCCCAAGAATAATGGCAGACAAGTAGAAGAAGCTCACGAAGAGAAATCTACCAGCCCTATCCAGCGAAAACTTTAAGCACCCAGTCGGGCACCTGCAAAGTTCTTCTTGCCCTTACGCAACACTAACCAGGAACCATGCAACAAATCAGAAGCGGAAGGCTCCCACTCTTCCGACTCAATACGCTGGTTATTCACGTACGCGCCGCCCTCCTTCACTGTGCGACGGGCTGCACCCTTCGAATCAGCAAGACCCGCAGCAACCAGCAAATCCACAATTGTGCGTGGGTCCTCGGCACCCACCTCAGCAATAGTGGTCTCGGACAAAGCACCGCGCAGAGTATTTTCATCTAACTCTGAAAGCTCGGCCTTGCCGAACAAAGCTTCGGCAGCCAACTCCACAGACTTCGTGGCCTCAGCACCGTGCACAAGAGTAGTCATCTCCTGCGCGAGACGACGCTGAGCTTCACGCTTGAAAGCCCGCTCCGCCACAGCCTCCTCGTAACCTGCAATTTCTTCCTGGCTGAGGAAGGTGAACCACCGCAAGTAATCAATAACCACGGAATCGCCAGCATTCAAGAAATACTGGTACCAGGAGTATGGGCTGGTCAATTCCGGATCCAGCCACAGTTTTCCACCACCGGTCGACTTACCGAATTTCGCGCCCGAGGCGTCAGTCACCAAAGGAACAGTCAACGCATGAACCTTCTTCTGGTTCATACGACGATTCAAATCAACGCCGGAAACAATATTGCCCCACTGGTCGCCGCCACCGATTTGCAGCTGGCAGTCAAACTCGCGATTCAGATGTACGTAGTCGAAAGCCTGCAACAGCATGTACGAAAACTCAGTGTAGGAAATGCCGTCACTTTCAAGGCGACGCTTCACGGTGTCACGATCCAACATGGTGTTGAGAGAGAAATTCTTACCCAAATCACGCAAGAATTCGATCAGGCTCATCTTGCCCAACCAATCCGCATTGTTCACCATGATGGCGCGGCCATCGGTGTAATCAATAAAACGACGAATCTGCTCTTTGATGCTTTCGACGTTTTGAGCAACCTCTGCCTCAGAAAGCATTGACCGCTCCCCCACATCACGAGGATCACCGATCATGCCCGTAGCACCACCGGCGAGGGTAAGAATGCGGTGACCAGCGTCTTGAAAACGCTTCAACATAACCAAAGGAACGAGGTGACCGGCGTGCAAGGAAGCACCAGTTGGATCGAAACCGCAGTAGACAGTGATTGGGTTTTCGCAGGTATCGCGTAGTTCTTCCAGATCGGTGGACTGGTTGATCAGTCCGCGCCAGCTCAATTCGTCAATGATATTCATGGTTTTCTTTTCTGTCAGTGTGACAATTTCAATAGAGGAAAAGGGTAATTAGCTCGCACGCATCCGGAGGAGAAACTTTTGCCATAAAAGGCTTTGGGCGTTAAAAAGGAGATGCGCCACCGACGTACATGGGTGGCGAAAAGCAGACAACGGATGCGTGGAGTTGAAGGAAATTATTTAGCTACAGGAGGCCAGCTGATTGCTTCGTCGATTAGCATGACCGGAATTCCCTCATCAATCCGATAGGCGATGCCGAGGCGGGAGTTGATGAGCACCTGCTCATTTTCACTATATTCCAGTGGTCCCTTATCTTGGGGACACACCAAAACCTCAAGCAACTTCGGATCAATACTCATAGCCTTCAACCCTACCCCACTGCCACCTTTTTTAACGAATACTTCGCCACACCCACCAAAGGGCATGTGGCGGGTCCTTTTAACCCACACCCATGGGGTCATACCACCCCACATACGTTGCCCGTATAACATTCGTCCACCACAGTTTCGGGCTTTCCACAAGCCGTGGTTCACCGTTGTCATAGGCTGGGCCAACAGAGGCTCGCCATTGGGGGTTGGAATCATCGATGCCTGCAAAACTGGTGAGGTCAGTAAACTCGTAGATCCACGTTCTGTCTTCGCACACGTAGCGTGGATTCCACCCATTATTCATGGCCTGTTCTGGGAGCGTGAATTCCAACCCAGGGGTGTATATGCACTCAGCGCCATTGTCTAATGTTATTCGCCACGGTGCGATGCGGTAGTGCTCGCCCTCAAAGCGCTTCGGGGAACCATCGTGTGTTGCCCTGATCAAGACATCTGCATCGGGTTCTTCGAGGCACAGCACAGTCTGTGGCCACGACAAGTCGACATAGCAGGTGTTGTACACTTTTTGCTGTTCATCGGTGGACACGCACGAGTAGATTCCAGACTCTTCTGCAGCAAGGGACAGCATGCACCAGCGTACTGCGATGGGCTGAATCTGCGTGGCGGGATCAACAGTGTAGCCAGGCGCTAGATCTCCGGAATGCCATAACGCACGCACACTATCAATATGCGTCACGTCGGCATCTGCCAGATTGTGGCTATCGCCGGGGTCGAGTGATGAAGGCGGTGCAGATCCGCTCAACCCTTGCGCATCTGAAGGTGGAGTTTTGGTTTCTAAAGGAGGTGTGGGATTTGGGGCAGGTGGTGGCGTTTGCTGACATGCGACCATGAGGGTGCTGGCAAGAAACGCACCAAGAATGCAACTGAGCTTTTTCAGTGTTAATTGGGTTCTCTTCGACATGACCGTTCTGCTTTCTTTGATAATGCAAGCGAACGCGCCTGTGGGTGACGAAGGGAAAGTGTTGCACTGCTGACAGGCACAACGCTTGCCTGACACTACCTTTATTTTTTCAAGGCTTCACTTTCCATACTAGGGGGTTTGGATGATAGAAGGTGCTGGCTGCGCCCCCACAATCAAAGGTGGGCGATCCCTCACAATTACGAGGGATCGCCCACCTTTAAGTGGTTCACAGCGCGGGTTTAATGCCCTAGCGAGCGTCTAGTTGCGCACGGGGGTGTGTGCCCACTTTTCATACTCGGCGTTGAGTGCGTCGATCTTGGCACGCTGTTCATCGACACGCACCTGTGCGGTTCCGCCAAGGGTTGTTCGGGAGGCGACAGCGCCTTCAACGGTGAGCACTTCACGCACGCCTGCGTGCAGTCGCGGGTCGACGCCGGCAAATTCTTCGTCGCTCAACTCGTGAAGTTGTACGCCACGTGCCTCGGCAATGCGCACGCATGCCCCCGATGCTTCGTGGGCTTCGCGGAATGGGACACCTTCGCGCACCATCCACTCCGCCAAATCGGTCGCGAGGGTGAATCCGGCGGGGGCGAGTTCGCGCATACGCTCAGGGTGGAAGGTGAGAGTAGAAACGAGCCCAGTCATGGCAGGCAGCAACAGATTGAGCTGTGCAACCGAATCAACGATTGGTTCTTTATCTTCCTGCAGGTCACGGTTGTAAGCTAAGGGCATTGCTTTGAGTGTTGCCATGAGTCCTGCGAGGTTGCCGATCAAGCGCCCCGACTTGCCACGGGTGAGTTCTGCGACGTCGGGGTTCTTCTTCTGCGGCATGATGGACGAGCCGGTTGACCAGGCGTCGTCAAGCGTGATGTAGCCGAATTCTGGGGTGCACCATGCGATGATTTCTTCAGCTAGTCGCGACATGTCAACCCCAATTTGGGCGAGCACGAATGCGGTTTCCGCTGCGAAATCGCGTGACGACGTCGCATCGAGGGAGTTCTCGGCGGCAGCATCGAAGCCCAGCTCTTCAGCGATTGCTTCTGGGTCGAGCTTCAACGAAGAGCCTGCCAATGCACCGGAACCGTAAGGGGAGACAGCAAGGCGTTTATCAAGATCCTGCAAGCGCTGAATATCGCGCAGCAATGGGTGTGCGTGCGCGAGAAGTGAATGCGCGAGAAGCACGGGCTGGGCTGCCTGAAAGTGGGTTTTCCCTGGCATGATAACACCCTCGTGTTTCGCCGCCTGCTCAGACAGTGCGGCGACAAGTTGTGCAGTTTGGGCTGCGATGTCGCGGATTGCGTCGCGCACCCACATGCGGAACAAGGTTGCTACCTGATCGTTGCGGGACCGGCCAGCACGTAAACGACCGCCTACTTCTGGACCGACAAGGGCGATCAAGCCGCGTTCCATTGCACCGTGGACGTCTTCGTCGGTGGGCTCAGGGGTAAATGTTCCCGCAGCGACTGCCTCGCCGAGTTCGCGAAGACCGTTGAGCATGGTGTCTAAATCAGCATCGCTGAGCAAACCTGCTTTATGCAAGACTTTGGCGTGTGCTTGGGAAGCGAGCACATCGTAGGGGGCGAGTACCCAGTCGAAGTGGGTTGAAACGGATAGTGCGAACATGGCTTCGCTCGGGCCGCCGGAGAACCGCCCGCCCCACAGGGCGCCTTGGTTAGTTCCGTGTTTCTGCATGGTTGTCATCCTTGTTTTTCACGTGTGTGTTGCTGCGTGCATGGATTCGGCTGCGGCTTATGAGCCGCCACAGCCAAATAGCTAGATTCTGAAAATAAAGTCTGTTGCCTAGACTTCTGGCCCAAGAGGATGCTTTCCCCTTGGGCCAGAAGTTCTTTTTCTTCTACCGTGCTAGCTACGCGCTAGGTCTGTGGTGAAGAAGGAAAGCGTGAAGTACTTTAAGCCTCGCGGTCGCGGCGGTTTGCGATCTTGGAGGACAGGCCGTGCAGTTCCACGAAGCCCTTAGCCAAGGTCTGGTCGAAGGTATCACCGGTGTCGTAGGTTGCAAGGTTGAAGTCGTAGAGGGAGTGATCGGACTTGCGGCCGTTCACCACGCAGGAGCCAGCGTGCAGCACCATGCGGATATCGCCGGTGACGTGCTCTTGGGTGGAGTCGATGAAAGCATCGAGCGAACGCTTCAAGGGGCCGAACCACAGGCCATC
The DNA here is from genome assembly GCF_030408755.1 of Corynebacterium felinum. Lineage (NCBI taxonomy): Bacteria > Bacillati > Actinomycetota > Actinomycetes > Mycobacteriales > Corynebacteriaceae > Corynebacterium > Corynebacterium felinum. The sequence continues at coordinate 1,388,045 of NZ_CP047209.1, read as the reverse complement.
GTAGACTTCTTCGGACCAGCGTGCGTCGATCAGGCGCTTGTAGCGGGCCAGTTCGCGCTCAACGGTCACGTCTTCCAGTGCTTCGTGAGCAGTGATCAGCGCTACCGCACCTGGTGCTTCGTAGACTTCGCGGGACTTAATGCCCACGAGGCGGTCTTCAACCATGTCGAGGCGGCCAACGCCCTGAGCGCCAGCACGGCGGTTCATTTCTTCAATGGCTTCCAGAACGGTTACTGGGCGACCGTCGATGGCAACTGGGACACCGGATTTGAAGGTGATGGTGACTTCATCAGGTGCGTTGCCGAGTGCTGGGTCTTCGGTGTAGGCGTAGAGGTCCTTGGTTGGTGGGTTCCACAGGTCCTCCAGGAATCCGGTTTCAATGGCGCGACCCCAGACGTTTTGGTCGATGGAGAATGGGGACTTGGTGGACTGCTCGATCGGGAGGTTGATCTCCTCAGCGAACGCGATAGCCTTGTCGCGGGTCCACGCGTAATCGCGGGCTGGTGCGATGATTTCAAGTTCTGGCGCTAGGGAACGGAAGCCTACTTCGAAACGAACTTGGTCGTTGCCCTTGCCGGTGCAGCCGTGGGAGACGTGGGTGCCGCCGAAGGTTTTTGCTGCTTCGACGAGGTGCTTGACGATCAGTGGGCGGGAAATGGCAGACAGCAGTGGGTACTGCTTCATGTAGGAGCCATTGGCCTTGATGGTAGGCAGGCAGTATTCATTGGCGAATTCGTCTTTGGCGTCAATGACTACCGATTCCACGGCACCGCAGTCGAGGGCGCGCTGGCGCACGGATTCCATGTCTTCGCCGCCCTGGCCGAGGTCGAGGGAGACGGCAACAACTTCACCACCGGTCATTTTTGCTAGGTAGGGGATGGCCACGGAGGTGTCGAGGCCACCGGAGTATGCGAGTACGACGCGATTGGTCATGGGAGGAATCTGCTCCTTATGTTGCAATGGGTTGGGAAGTAAATGGTGATTGATAGTTTTCCGAAGATGATCCGGAATGTGTTGAGATGTTCGGTTATGGTGCAGTGCTGCCTGCACACCGCGTGTCTGCACGAGTGCAGTGGGATTAGCGGCTGCTGAGCAGTTCTGCGAGTTCTTTTCCGCTGAGTGGGTCGCGGGCGAGGACGAAGACGGTGTCGTCGCCTGCGATGGTTCCCACTACCTCGTCCATGCCTACTCGGTCGATGAAACTTGCAAGGAATGCTGCCGCACCCGGGGGTGTTCTCAGCACTGCGATGTTGCCGGAGTAGTCGGAGGAGACAAGGAGATCGTCGAGCATTTTGCGCAATTTTTCTCGCGTCCCAGCCGTGGTGGGTGACGTGGGTTCTTCTACCCCGCCGACCGCATAGAATGCACGCCCATTTTCGGGGCGGATCTTCTTTGCTCCAAGCTCATCAAGATCCCTCGACAGTGTTCCTTGGGTTATTTCCACGCCTTTGTCTTTGAGCAACTCGGAAAGTTGCATTTGGCTGGAGACAAGGTTTTGTTCAAGAAGATCCAAAATGAGTGCTTGACGAACTGTGCGGGTTATTGGCGCATTGCTCAATTCTCGTTCCTCTTTTTGTCTCTACTGATTCTTCGGCTGGTGTGCGATGAGCCATGTGAGTAGAGCCTTCTGCGCATGCAGTCGGTTCTCTGCTTCATCGAAGACTACTGACTGTGGGCCGTCGATAACCGAGGCAGTGACTTCACTTCCGCGGTATGCCGGCAAACAATGCATAAATATAGCATTTTTATTAGCCTTCTGCATAATTTCATCGTTGACTTGATAGGGCATAAATGGGGTGGTGCGATCCAGCCCGTCGTCTTCCATTCCCATAGATACCCACGTGTCGGTAATGACCACGTCAGCGCCGTGAACTTCGTTCAGATCAGAGGTGACCACAACCTGTGCGCCGGTGAGTAAAGCACGGGTGCGTGCGCGTTCCACGAACTGGGCTTTTGGCTGGAACTGTTCGGGGGCAATGATGGAAATATCCATGCCTGCTGTGGCGAATCCGAGCATATACGAATTGGCCATGTTGTTGTCGCCGTCACCGAGGTACACGGCTTTGCGCCCCTTAAGCCCTGCTTGCCCTTGGTCGGGGCACAGGTTTTCAATGATGGTCTGCAGGTCTGCCAAGATTTGGCAGGGATGGAAGTCTTCACACAGTGCGTTGATAATGGGTACGCGGCTAGTTTCGGCCATGGCCCAGAATCCGGCGTGGGCGTAGGTGCGCCACACAATCGCTGTGACCATGCGTGACAGCACGGCTGCGGTGTCTTGGTAGGTTTCACCTTTGCCCATTTGGGTTTTGGCAGTTTCAACAACGATGGGGTTACCCCCGAGTTCGGCAATGCCTGCTTCGAAGGAGAAGCGGGTGCGGGTGGAGGTTTTATCAAACAGTACTGCTACTGATTGTGGTCCTTCCAAGGGGCGTTGAGCATAAGGGTTTTTCTTCAACTCGGCTGCAAGTGCAAGTACTTCTGCTTGCTCGGCGGGGCTAAGGTGATCGTCGGCGATGAAGTGGCGTACCCCGTTGCAGATGGGGTTGGTGATATCAAGGCTAGTCATTGGCGTGTTTCTCCTCATGTGATGAGTGGTGATGCAGTCTGGGGGTTAGTCTGTGGCATCGTTGGTTACGGCGTCGATAAGTGCGCAGAGTCGGTGGGCGGCTTGGGCGAGTTCTTCGTCTGTGATCACCAGCGGTGGGGTGAGTCGGATGACATGCTCATTGGGTGCGTTGAGAATGAGTCCGTGTTCTGCAGCGTGGGCAACAGCCTGCTTTGCGACGGGGGCATGTAGCACCACTCCAAGCATCAAGCCCCGTCCCCGAATCTGGGTGATATGTGGGGATTGTCCAAGCAACTGGGTTAAAAGCTCACCTTTGCGCTTGACTTCTTCAAGGAATGGCTGGTCAATGATGGACAGCACAGCACGTGCAGCGGCACAGGAGATGGGGTTTCCGCCGAAGGTCGTGCCGTGTTTGCCTGGGCTGAGCAAGGTGGCAGCGCGCCCGCGTGCTAAAACCGCACCGATGGGGAGTCCACCACCGAGCCCTTTGGCCATGGTGACAATATCGGGGCGAATATTTTCGTGGTGGAATCCGAAGAAGTCTCCGGTGCGCCCAATGCCGGTTTGTACTTCATCGCAGGCGAAAAGGATGGTGTGGGTTGCGCACAGCTTCGCAATACCACTGAGGAATCCTTCTGGTGCGGGGATCACTCCTGTTTCACCTTGGATAGGCTCAAGGATAATCATGGCCACATCAGTGGGATTGATGGTGATAAGTTTCTCAAGGTAGTCGAGATCCCCATAGGGGAAGAATTCAACACCTTGAGGTAGCGGGCTAAAAGGCTGACGTTTATCGGGTTGCCCTGTCATGGCAAGTGCGCCCATGGTGCGCCCATGGAATCCGTGCTCGGCGGCGAGGATGCGTCCGCGCCCTGTGAGCCGCGCGATTTTCAAGGCTGCTTCATTGGCTTCAGCACCGGAGTTGCAGAAGAATACACGGGTTTCTTCGCGCTGCTGGGTTGGGGTTGTACCCCAGTAGCGGTCGATGAGTGTTTCGGCAACATCGACCACAGGTTGCGAGGCAAACAGGTTGCTGACGTGGCCGAGTGTGTTCAGCTGCGTGGTCACGGCGTCGATAAGCACCGGATGCCCATGCCCTAGTGAGTTAACGGCAATGCCAGCAAGCATGTCGATATGCTCGCGTCCCTGGGCATCAATGACTCTACTTCCCCGCCCAGAGACAAGCTCAAGGCTCGGGGTGCCGTAGGTGTTCATGATGACTTCGGGCCACTGCTGACGTGCGCTTTTGTGCGCTGCCGCCGCTGGCTGCGCGTGTGTATCTGTATTCATAAACGAGGTATCCGGTTCTTCTGCTGCGTGCAATTGGGGTTAGTTATCGTGCGTTTCAGCGCTGCGGTAGATGGTGGGTGAGGTGCGATCGGCCACAACATCATCGCGCACGACCATGGTTCCGATACCACCCTCGGTGAGTAGTTCTAACAACACGGAGTGGGCGATACGCCCGTCGATGACGTGCGCTGCCCGCACACCTTCTTCGACTGCGTGCAAGCAGGATTCCATTTTCGGGATCATGCCGGCGTCTAAGGTCGGGAGAATTTCGGCGAGCTCCGATACAGAGGTGGAGCTGACCAGCGATGTTTTGTCCGGCCAGTTGGTGTACAGCCCTTCAACGTTGGTGAGAATAACCAGGCGTTCAGCGTTCAACGCTGCGGCGAGCGCACCGGCGGCGGTATCGGCGTTGATGTTGTACACTTCCCCATCCACACCTGGCGCAATAGTGGAAACAACAGGGATTCGGCCTGCTTCGATAATATCCATCAAGCTGGTGGCATCGACGTTGACGATGTCGCCGACGAGTCCGATATCAACACGCTCACCGTCAACATCCACGAGTCGTTTTTCGGCGGTGAATAGGCCGGCATCTTCACCGGAGGTGCCGACCGCATAGGGGCCGTGAGAGTTAATAAGCCCCACGAGGTCGCGGCCAACTTGTCCAAAGAGCACCATGCGCACGACGTCCATCACTTCCGGAGTAGTAACCCTGAAGCCGCCCTTGAATTCGCCTTGGAGGCCAAGCCGCTCAAGCATGCTGGAGATCTGAGGGCCTCCCCCGTGGACCACTACGGGTTTTACTCCGACGGTTCGCAGAAACACCATGTCTGCGGCGAATGCTGCTTTGAGCTGTTCGTCGACCATTGCGTTGCCGCCGTACTTGACTACCACGATCCTGTCGCGAAGGTGCTGTAACCAGGGCAGGGCTTCGGCAAGAACGGTGGCGCGTTTCTGTGGGGAAAGATCAGTCATGGTGAGTACCTACAAGTGTGTTGTGCGTGGTGGTGGGTGAGCTGTGGGCGAAAAGTGCTCAGCGTGTTCGCTTCAGCGCCTGCTTTTTAAGTGGTGTAGGCGGAGTTGAAATCCACATACTGGAGGGACAGGTCGGTGGTGCGCACCGTCGCGCGCCCTGCCCCGCCGGTGCCGAGGTCGACGTGCACTGCGATATCGGTGCCGGTGAGGTCGACCTCGCGGGCACCTTCGGCACCGCAAGAGTCGATGCACACGGGCTGGTCGTTGAAGTAGACCGAGATTTTATCGGGGTTCATGTCTGCATCCGCCATACCCACGGCAGCAAGTGTGCGCCCCCAGTTCGGGTCGGAGCCAAACATGGCGCACTTGAAAAGTTGATCGCGCCCGATTGTGCGTGCAGCATTGCGCGCCATGTCGTCGGTACTGGTTCCGGTGACGGTGATGGTCACGCGCTTGGTCACACCTTCGGCGTCGGCTTGCATTTGTGCTGCTAGTGAGTCGCAAACGGCGAAAACTGCGGCGTCGAGTTCTTCTTGTGTCACCTGTACTGTGGATGCACCCGAGGACATTATGATCACGGTATCGTTGGTGGAGGTAGATCCGTCGATATCGAGGGTGTCGAAGGTGGTGGCGGTTGCTTTCTTCAGCGCACGCTCCAACATCTCAGGGGTGGCGACTGCGTCGGTTGTCAGGCAGACGAGCATGGTGGCGAGGCTTGGCGCCATCATCCCCACGCCTTTACCCATGCCCCCGAGCACCCACCCGTTTCCTTCATACAGTGCTTCTTTTTTCACTGTATCGGTGGTCATGATCGCTACTGCGGCGTCGGTGGAGTGGTCGCCCAAACCAGCAACGAGGGTGGTTGCGCCGTCGATAAGCTTGGGCACGGGTAGCGGTTCGCCGATCAGCCCAGTTGAGCAGGCAGCAACATCATAAAAATCGACGTTGAGTAGCGAAGCAACATGCTTGACGACGTCGGCACAATCCTGGTCCCCCTGCGCACCATTGCAGGCATTCGCGTTGCCGGAGTTAAAAATCACAGCCTTCACCTGCCCTGTATTTCCCTCAACTAGCGCAGCACGACTGTGCTTGACGGGCGAGGCAACAACTCGGTTGCGGGTAAACACACCGGCCGCAGCAAAATCAGGCCCTTGGTTATAGACCAACGCCATGTCGGGTTTTGCGGAGGGTTTGATACCTGCGGTGGTACCTGCGGCGAGAAAACCAGCAGCAGCTGTAATCATTGCAATTGACCTTTACTTTCGTGAGTGCGAGTGCGAAAAACACTGGGAAATAATGCGGAAAATTTTGAAGAAAACCGAACATGCATGCATTAGGGAGCAACGCCATTGATGGGAAGACCTGCGGTTTCATCCCACCCGAGCGCAATATTCATGCACTGCACCGCAGCGCCTGCGGTACCTTTGCATAAATTATCAATGGCAGTGGTCACCAACAGACGTCCTGCTCGTTCATCGACCTCCACCTGAAGATGGCACATATTTGTCCCCACAATATTTTGCGTGTGCGGCTGAATGCCGGGCGCAAGTACGTGAACAAAATACTCATCCTGATAAAACTCACAATAGGTTTCACGCGCCTGCGCTGCTGTAACCCCTGGGGCCAAAGGAGCGCTCGCGGTAGTGAGAATTCCACGCGGCAACGGTGCAAGCACCGGGGTAAAACTCACCGTAATTTCCTCGTCGCTAAATGCCTGCAAGTTTTGCGTGATTTCCGGGTTATGGCGGTGCGCACCAGCGGTGTTATATGCCTTAAGCGACCCCATAGTCTCAGATCCCAACAAGCCCACAGAAGCCTTCTTCCCGCCACCTGAGACACCGGTGATGGAGACAAAAGTCAGTTCTGGCTTGACTAACGACGCCGCAACAGCCGGCAGCATAGCCAGCGTTGCCCCTGTGGGGAAACAACCAGGAACGGCTACACGAGTACTTCCCGCCAAAGCTTCACGCTGACCTGGCATTTCAGGAATACCATACGGCCACGTGCCCGCGTGGGCAGTGCCATAAAAATCTTCCCAATCCTGCGAATTCTTCAATCGGAAATCAGCTGCGCAGTCAATAACCAACACTGACTCGCCCAACTGAGCAGCAATGGCAGCCGAATGCCCATGTGGCAACCCCAGGAAAACCACATCGTGGCCTGCCAGAGTGTCTGCGGTGGTCGGCTCGATCACTCGGTCGGCCACGCCCACCAAATGTGGCATCAACGCGGCGACAGACTCCCCTGCGGTGGATGCGCCGGTGAGTGCGCCGATTTCTAATTCCCCCGAAGCAAAGCGTGGGTGCATGAGCAGAAGTCGAATGATTTCTGCTCCCGCATATCCGGAGGCTCCTGCGACAGCTACCTTGATTGACATGCAGACAATCCTAGCATTTATGCACAACGACGTAAATTATGTGCCACTTAAGGGGGTGAAGTTTTTCTTCATCAGCCCCACCCGCACCAAATCAACGCAAGTCAATACCAATTTATTCCACAGTTCACAGATCACAGAAAAGGAATATTTTGCCCCACAATGCACATATACCTCATATTATGTACACATTTATTCACCGTGCACTCAAGCCCCCAACACCTATAAATGAACACAAAAATGCGGGGCATCACAGCCCTTCGGCGTGCACACCCCGCAATTGCTACACACATAGCTGGTTGTTAGTTTTCACCTTTCACCACGGTCAACTGCCAGCCAGCTGCCTGCGTCTGGTGGAAATTCTCAATCTTATGCCCATTATCGGCCGCCCACTGCGGAATACTGTCCGTTGCTTGAGTGCAATCAAAATCAATCACAAGCTTCTCCCCCGCTTCGAGACGGCTCATCGCATTTTTGGCGTCGATAAGCGGAAACGGGCAGATAGCGCCAACCGTATCAAGCGCATACACCCCAGCTGCGAGTTGCCGCACACCAGCCTGACTCGGGGCAGCAACCTTCAGCGCTACAGGTGCTGTGGCAACACTGCCATACTGACGCGCAATTCGATCATGATCAACCGGCCGCACGGGCTGTTCCTCCGTGCTGCGCTGCAGTGCTACAGACTGCGCGGTGGGCTTGAGCCACAGCTTCGCCGCCGCACCCACGCCAAGGCCGATAGCCAGCAATGCAACCCAACCCTGGTAACCGAACAAGCTCGTTTCCACCATGCCGTTACCCACGGTGCAGCCACCCGCCAAGCATGCGCCCACGCCCATCAGCACGCCGCCAACGAGTGCACGCACAGCAGCCTGCGGGTCCGGAACACGAACCCGAAACTCGCCAGCAGCACGCGCGGAAAAGTGCGCGCCAACCAGAATGCCGAGCACCAACAACACACCCCAGTCAAGATATTTCAGATCGCCGGACACAATGAAGTTCGTCAGGTTTGCAGAAGGACCCGTAATACCTAGCCCCGAATCACGGCCCGCCGCACCCGACAACGGCCATGCGATCACACCAACGATTCCGATCAGCAACCCTGCCGTGTACTGATGAAGCGGACGACGCCAACCCCGCACACCAAGATCACCCTTGACCTGGCTACTCGCACGATTGCGGTAGTTAACCACAGCATAAGCAGTAAGCAGGCTCAACCCGATCACGAAATACCATGGGGAAACACCAAGGCTTTCAGGAATTGTGGTGGCATCAACCGTGAAACCGCGAAGCCACGCATTAAAACCGCTCAGCGCACCAGTTTTCATCGCCGCGGAGGTTACCGCGTAGGCAATCAATGCAACCCAGGAACCTACAAGCCCCTCACCGGAGCGATACCACGTACCGGAGGCGCAGCCGCCTGCAAGAACGATGCCGAGACCAAAAATGAAACCGCCGATCACCACAGCAATGGGAGCGAAAGTATCGACTGATGTTGAAATTATTCCGGCAGAATCTAAGGCGGTAAGCCCGATTGCGTGGACGGAGATAACGATAAGGAGGGCGACGAAACTGCGCCACGTTTTTGTCAGGAAGATATCGCGCAGCATTCCGGTGACGCAGAATCGTCCGCGTTGCATAAGTGCGCCGAGTACGAGGCCGACTATTAATCCAGTGATAATCATGGCAACTTGAGGGTTCAACTTTCTTTGATTGTGTGTACGCAAAAGGGTTGAACCACATAGTAGGCCGGTATGTACAGGACGGTAAATATAAAATAGACTAAGCAGTCTGTTAAATCGCCCCATGCAGCACGAATACATCAAAGTGAAATGAATATTATTAATTCAATCTCCACCGTGAGTGAACAATTACACCCTCACTACAGATCCGCTCACGAAAACTCACACATATGCACAATCGTGCAACTCTCACACCAATCACAGCCACACGATAATCACCCCCCACTAGAACGGAGAATTAAACGGCAAGGTGGCAAAAATTGCAATACTGAACACAATTTCCAAGCGCCCAATCTTGCGTGGGCTAAAGCGTTTGCCACGACGCTGCGCAATCACTGGCAGCGCGTACGCACGAATAACAAGTGCGAACCACACAATCACATGCAGCCAGGACACATACCCAATCCACCCCAACACCGCCACGATGCCGAAAGCTAGGAGGTGAGTCGTCACCGATCCAATAAACCACGCCTTCGAACCGCTTTCCCGAATGAGAGTTTTTACCAGTGGAACCGTGGTGGCAAAGTACAAAGATAAGAGGGCAGTAAAGAACCACGCGTGCAGGCTTACTCCCCCTTCGGCAAACCATGGAAGTTTCGTGGGAAGATTCACCGCTACCGGAAGAATCAAGGCGGCAGCAGCAATGGCCACAAGCCGAGACGTAAGTTCACGTTCACGCTTCTGCCAGGCCCGATGAAAAGAAAGGGCCACCAAGGGCGCAAACACAAGCCCCCACCATGCAAGATGCGGTGCGCCAATAAGGAGAATGAGACAGAAAACGTTCGTTAAAACCAGATAGGTGATGAGCGCTGGGCGATAGCGCGGCTTGAATCTAAACTTCAACCACTTCTCAGCCACCGCGAAGAAGAAAAACCCGAAAGTCCACGCACCCACAAGCGCAAGATGCAGCCAGTGACGCTGGGCGAGAACGAGCCCAAAAATAAGTGGCGCAAACCCCATTGCCCACGACCCGTGCTGATCCGTGATCCACCCGTTTTTCATCGCATTTCGTGCCATACTTTCCCAATATAGAGAAGGGGCAATCCTGCCAGTGTTCAGGGTGAAAATAATCACCCAACCCCACCCGAGCTCAACTCAACATAAGAAAACTAACCACGCCGCAAGTCGCACCTGCCCCAGTTGTTCACCAGGCTTTAGAGAGATAAAACCGACACCCACCATCCCCTAGCTTAAAGATGGTTAAGAATAGTCAAACTTTTACCCAAGCTTGCGCGATATTGGCACAATTGTTCTGATGCTTTGCCTAAAATACCCTCGTAGAGCGATCAACACTGCCCTTGTATCACTGTCATTTCTTGGTGCCAGTGAATAAGGGGCAACACAACAACTCGGGATAGGTTTAGTTCATGACTGATTCTGCTGATGGGTGGATCCCCGCCGGAGACTACTTTCTGAAAGTTGAAGATGGGCAGATTAAAGCCCGCAATGCCAAGGGGAGAGTATTAAAATCTGTACCGGCGAAAGCAAAAAAGACTCCTGCTTTTGATCGACTTGCAGGTTTGCTCACTGTTCTTACTCAGCATGATCAAGAATGCGCCCAAAACGTTGCAGAGTGGTTCCTCCACGGGCATCCGATCCCTGTTATTGCGATCCAACAGTTGTGGCCAGACCCAATCTGGCGCAAATATCTGCACAACCTTGTCATCACCGATGGCACAGTTGTAGGGCTTTTACGCGATATACGGCACACAGGTGTGGCTGTTGCGGATCTTGACGGAGAATCCGTAGAGATCACCGCTGAGACCATCACTATCCCCCACCCTGCTGTTCTTTGCGATATTGAGGATTGGCGCGAGTTTTCTTCCGAGCTTGGGGCAACTCAAGGAATTGACCAACTGTTTCGCGAAATCCACCACAAACCCGCAGATGCACAAACGCAGCGCGAACATGTGCAGCGCTATAAAGATGCACATTTTGAACAGGCATCCCATCTTTTTAGTCGCGCCCGTAATGGTGGGTTCAAGGCAGATATGTATGGTGCCACCGTCGAAGTAAACGAAGCTGGCCAACGCATCAATGCCCTGCTTGAGCTGGAAGCCTACGATCCCTTCAGCGAAGCACATCTGGGAGTTTTGAAATTTTTTAGTGCGAATACTGAAATACACACACACACGATGTTGGGCCTATTGCCTGGAGTGAAGGAATCCGCATGTGCGAATACATTTATGCAGGTAGAAAAATAGAAGACGAGGGCTAAAGACTCATGAGTATTGGACAAATCCACACACATGCACGCACCAACGATGTTCCCCTTGTCGCTTTAAGCATTGATACTGGACTAGGCACAAACGCACCACTGATTAAATTAGTTGCCCAGCCTTTGATCGAAGCTGAAACTTTAGCCTTAGATACAGTCGGCTTACGCACAACACACAGCAAAGAGGTAGGTTTCACCCCTAAACGCGCCATCGGTTTTCCCGCATGGGCAATTCTCAGCGATCCCCCAAACGCACGGCATGCCCTGAACTTAGTCAAAGACGTCGAGTGGGCGCGTCGAAAAGCAAAAAGTGAGCCAAGCAAGGTCAGAAAGCACATCACCGAACTCGCTGGCATGCTCCAAGCTTCAGCTCCACATTTCCTCCCCACCTTCTTGGAAGAAATTGCCCGCATTTTCAACGACGTTGAGAACACAAGCTATGCAAAACAGTTTTTCAGTAAAGCGCGTGAAACCGAACGCAATCACTCGCTGAGCATCGATCCGCAACGTCATGCCCACGCTTTCGCCGAGTTTGCTTCCTTAGGCATAGTGAGTGCTAAAACTCTTTCCCAAGAAGCTCGCGATGCTCTCTCACGCAGCCAACCGCAGGAAGCCTACGATTATTTCTTCCAGCTTCTGCTTGAGCAGGCCAAAGCTGGTGTCGGCATTTACGCGAACGCTTTTAAAGACCTCCATTTCATTGGCAAACACCTCGGGATGAGCCTGCGCGAAGTCGAGCACTCTTTTATCGCCGCTTATGTGCCCACCCGAAGTTTCCCTCGTTCCTCAGAAACGTTGCTGAAAAAGATTATCAAGGCGCTACCTGAGCTCTTAAAAACGCAGCCGAATTTAGCTGAATGCCTTTACACCATGATCCCGCAGCAGTGGGATGCCGATGAGTACGTGCGCACATTGCAAAAACTCAAGTTATGGGATCCGTTGCGCACAAACCCAGATAAGTTTGCCCAATGGTTAGATTCACTCATCAGCCATGGGCATTCCACCTGGCGGTTCTTCGCAGAAAGTAACCCTGACTTACTTGAAGCTATCGTGGGCAACACCGAAAGGCTCACAGGCGTGCCCATTCGCACCATCAGCGTTAAGTACCACCTTGACTATCTTGATGCTTTCATTGCGGCACAAACCGACTGGAAACCAATCCCTCCGCAATATCATTGGGAACGCCGTTTTAGTTTTGATGAATGGCTACGTCAACGGCACCGCGATCTTCGGTATTTGGTTGAGCAGGAAAGCATTCGTGATGACCTTGTTAAAGGATTGGACACAAAAGCCCTAGAGCACAATCTGAAAACATTGCTTGCGGGAGAACCCACCCGAAAAGTTGTGGAATGGAAACTCCAAGCACTACTCGATCAACGTGCTATAACCGGTGGGTCAAAAGCACAGTGGGAGAATTTTGATAACCATCGCCGCCACCTCGACACTCCGTTGTTGCGCACGCACTTTTCCGAATTGGTCGAAGCAATTCTCCACATTGATCTCGCTGAGGAGCTTGCAGAACGACTTCGTCGCGGAACACTCGTGGAATACACGTGGCCATTATTTGAAGATCAAGCCCCCGAAATAATGACGGAAAATACCCACATTTCCGCCACCTACCCATGGGTGTGTCTGCAAAACGGAAGGGATCTCCATACTTTTAACGGCGACAATTATCGGAAATACCGGCTGCCAAGCAACTACCACGGCAAAGTCATTCCTACTGATAATGACGTTTTTTATGCCTATTATGATCATTCAGCAAATGAGCATCAATGGATGTGGCTATCCGAGGGTGTGGCACACACCATCACGGAAAATTTCTCCAGTCACTCCGTCGAAGAATACGTCAGCGTTATCGACCAAACTTTGTATATTGGCCCGACTGCCATTACCGAAGGGCAGTTAAACACGGCACCGTCCGGCCCGCACGTTGGTTTCAACCCGGTATATGCTGTGCGTAGTTCAGAGGATTCCGTTGTGGTTGCCCTTCCTGATGGTGAGAAGATCCCACGCAAAGATTTTCATGCGCACGTGGTTACAGGTTCACTGCCAGGATTGGATGTGCCCGAGCTTTCGGCAGCTGTTGATCCTCGTGCTGAATTAGATTTCACGCACAGTTTTGCCACCCGCGTTACTTCAAGCACGAGCGAATCTCCTTTGGGTGTTGCGGGTGATCGGATTTTTGGATTGTCATTTCACACCGACGAAGAAAAATCGGTGTATGTCAGCCCTTTGGGCACCTTCCATTTCGAGCATGCGAACTATAGGGCACTAAAAAAGCCAGGCGCACAGGTGTGGTATTTAGACACTAACTATTTTTGGCGACAGCCTATTGCGCTGTGCGATGCTGCAACCATGACCGCGATTGCGCCTGCGCTGACACACACCGGCAAGAAGCATGTGCTGAATACCCTCAATGCTGTTGGGTTCCATCAATTGCGGGTACGGAATCAGGCTGTGAGTACGAAGATGCGTCAATGCACGACGGAACAAGCTGCACAGCTTATTTCTGAGCCAACACGCATCCTTGATTTCGCGGAAGGCGATGAGACTCTTGCTGCTGCTATCGCTGGAATTATCGTCGATATCAGTGAAATTTATTGTGTGCAGATTGATCTTCCACATCTGAAGTCTGTGCCGAAGCCTCTAAGCTACCTGTATGCCTCGCTTGAGAAATCACCGGTGCAACAGGTGAACATTTCACAGCCGCCTGATCCCATGCCTCATAAGACGTGGAAAGGTTCTGTCAAGGCGGTGTATAAGACTGCGGTGTTGCTCAATACACCGCAGCGCGATGGGAGTTTCCGTACGCCGTGGGAAGCACGTTTCCTTTGGGATACTATTGGTCAAGAAATGCGGTGGCTGGCGTGGCTATCAGGCCCTGGTCTTCCGCTGGAAAAAGTGCGCCATTACCATGAGTTTTTAACCTGGTGCGTGGATTCGGGTGTGCTTGGCACATGGCGAAGGGTCACAGTGCGATCTGATTCTTTGGATGCAGAACCTGATGTTTTGTGGGATAATTTCTCGATTGTTGAAAGAACTCCAACGAGCTATACCCGTTTCTGGAATCCTGATTTATCGGAAAAACCCACTGAACCGGCGGAGTATGAGGTTATCGATGATGGGCTTTTTGTTCCGAAAGAGGAATTTCAGTCAGCCCTTGATGAGATTCTCGCCTGGCATGTCAATCGCCATTCGACGCCGGGGCAGCTCAGCCCTAGTTGGGATAATGCCACGATTACCGAAATAGCTGAGCAGGCAGCGGCTGTCACTACCTTCCCGCCACAGGTGTGGGCTTTGCTTTTTGGCGGTGGCCTTCATGATTATGAAATGCCATTCCATAATGAAACTACAGCTCAGGTCAGTGAGGTTTTGGCTGTATCAAAGAATGACGTTGATAGTTTTAATGATATAACCCGCCGTGTTCTCCCCGATCAGCGCTGGCGACTTTTGGCATTGACGTGGCATAAAGATTTTCTTAGTACTGGGCCCGATGTGGCTGCGTTGGCTGATGCTTGGCAACGTCTCTGGGGTAAGCCATGGATCACTCTTGAGTGGCAACACTGGGATTTAATTCCGCTTTCTTTGCGCACATCGTTGGATCATCACTTTATAGACGATGTGTGCGATGAGCCAAGCCATCTTCGCTACTATGGCCCGAAGCTGCTTGCTGTTTTCATTCATCTGGCACATGCAGTTGAGCCTTCGAGTGTTGCGGCAGGTAATTTGGCCGAGCGCATTCGCAAGGTGTGTGACGTCACGATCGAAGATCCACATATCCCTTTGGGCAGTGACTTTGATAATGCCCCTTGGCGAAAGTCCACGCCGGATGAGCATGCTCTGCGGCTGGTTAAGGAAGGCTATCTTGATTCCTTGCTTGACTATCTCACGCAGGGTTCTGTGGTGGAAGGGGTCAAGGAGGATCCTTCTGTTGTTGCTCCTGCGGTTGTTGCTGAGGCCTCGCGTACGTTGGGGCTCAGCAGCGATGCGGCTCGCTATTTCTTGCAGTTGGCTGCTTTGACTCGCCCGATGGATAACTCTATTAAGAAGTGGAACGGCTGGTCGAAGAAGCAGTTGGATCAGGTGGCAGCTGAGCTTGTTGATAAGGGCCTTGTTGTTACTGCTAAGCGTGCAGGCACCGGTCGCAGTGTTTTCTTGCCGGGTGGTTGGTTGGAAAAATCTGACACGGGCCCTGCGATGGAGGTGTGGAAAGCTCCTCATTATCTGTTGTGGAAGTCTGCGAAAAACCGTCCGATTGTCGCTGGTTGCCCACCGATCGTTCCCTACGCTGATCTTTTTGCGGAGGTGTGGCAAAGGTACGTTTCTGGTGATATCCCCGGCTATGAGGAACTCACCACTGAACGGTATCGCCAGCGACGCTGATGCGATCAGCCGTGGAACACTCAGGTGAATAACCGCTAGTAGCTCACCTGAGCGCTTTTGAGCAGGGGTAGAAACGATAGCTGCGAGAGCACGGGGATCATCCCCCACTTTCATCGAAGGAATTGTGAGTACTGCATTGCTCCCAGACAAGCCCCACGTCTTAGTCGTGGTGCTGCACCCAGGTGAACGATCAATGACATGTGAGTCTCAAGCCAAGAATACTTGGGTGCTATTTCAAGCCACATTTCGTGCACTAACTATCAGCACACACCTGAATCACCTTAAGTAAAACAACAACCATTTGCTGATTTGGCCGATTATGATGAGTAGCTAGCCACGGGGAAGTACTGGAATGAGTTCCTCAATTGCCACTGTGGGGAACCCACACCTAAATTCCCACCAATGAAAGGCTGAACACTACATTCACCTCACCACTGCACAACTAAGGATTAAGGAAACCCCACGAATGCACGATGCCTTGTTCTTCGCCCGAGCTGCCGAAGGGTACATATCCATTGATTTGTATATTGACGATCTCATTGAAACGGGCTATTGGTCTAAGATAACCGGCACCAAAAAGATTCTCATTACCTGGCTTGAGCACCAGTTCATCCTCGCCGACTGGGGATATCTGAGCGTATCCGATCCGCGCTTGCTTGAGGCTATCGCTAAAATCGCCCCCAGCCCGCGCAGAGTTTTCCGCATCGCAGATAATGCGAATATTCACCTCGACTACCTCGATGCCCTTGCCGCTGTAGGAATGGGGTGGAAAATCAACCCCGAAGATATCAGCCTCGACCCGTGGCTGGAAGAACATCACCGCGATCTTCGCCACCTCGTCAAAAACCGGGAGGCCCGCACTGCGTTGCTCGCAGCGCTCGAAATATGCTTCGACGCTGAATTCAACGATGCTTTCGAAACCGACCTTGCCGTCCTCCTTGACAATGCTGTGACGCGGCAACTGGTCGTCGACAAGCTCGATGAGCTAGCACAAGACCACCACTGCATTATCGGCTCGGGAATAGCATGGAAGATTTTTCTCAACTCTTTCAGCCAGCTCAACCGCCCTGAACTGAAAGAACTCAATCCCGGCGCGCTGCGCACGATGTTTACTTTCGATCCGGCGTTGGAGCTTGCTACTCGTTTAAATCGGGGTACTTTCGTCGAGTACACGTGGCCGGAGTTTGAACAAGTGGTGGAATTAGCGGGCCCTGATGCCTCGGTGACTGGTAATTTCCCGTGGATTGGTGTGGCTTTTGATTCGACTCTCACGCTGTTGAATGGGAATGAACGTGTAACCTATACGATTCCTGCGCATGAGCATCTTAAGCATGCGATTCCAGTCGATGGTGATCTTTACTTGCAGTATAACGATCCTTATGAGCCTTATTATTGGTGGGCGAGTACTGATACTTGCACACCGTTTTCCGAGCGTGCGGGTGATTTCGATGAGTTTTTCTGCGACTCTTATTTTCTCGATGGGCGTGCGTTTGTTGGTGATGTGGAGTTGACTCCGGGTGCACAGTTGTCGCGTCAGCCGGGTGGTCGCATTTTTGGGCAGCAGCAGTTGTATCACCGTAATTTCCGGGAGCTGACTACTACTCCTGTGTTTAGTTTCCACTCCCCCGATACTGATGGTGTGTCGTGGAAGGATTTTGATAAGAAGTTGCGTGCACGAAAGCTTCCGGGTGTGAGCTTTTATCCTCAGGGGTGGAAGAAGGCTCCGCGCAATCTCAGGTTTAATTTTGAGAGCTTTATTTTTCCTGCCCTGTCCGAGACTCTCGATTCGCCGTTGGGGACGGATAATGGGTTGCATTATAACTTAGTTTTCGGCGGGGAAGTTGAGGAAAACAGTGTGGTGTTGTGTCCGTTGGGTCGCTTCGACTTCACTAGTTTTGATCGGGTTCCGGTGCGGCGTCCGGTTGAGGGTTCGTGGTTTGCGGAGGAAACGCAGCTGTTCGATTATGCTTCAAACACTCCTATTTCGCTGTCGCGTACGGCAACGGGTCAGCCGCATCCTCTCCACCAGCTTGCCTCCTCGGGTATGCATTATTTGAAGGTGCGTAATCAGAAGGTGAGTGAGAAGATGCGTGAGTGTACGCCAAATCAGGCGCAGCTGCTTCTCGATGATCCTACAAGTATCCTTGCTTTCGCTGAGAATGATGAGGTTTTGGCTGCTGCGATTGCTGGGATTATTGCTGAGATTGCGGCAGTGGAGGATTTTGCTCTTTCGCTTCCGCAACTTGATGAGGTGCCTGAGTATCTTGGGTATTTGTACTCCCGATGATGCCTAGGTGTTCTTCAGTGGGGTTGAGTTGGTTGTAGGTTTTGGTGCTATGTGTGCTGGTGCGACAGTGTGGTTCTAAGGGGGCACTGTCATCAGTATTGCCCTCGCCTGTGTGCAAACAGCACACAGGCGAGGGGTGATAAGTTACGAGCTTTCTACTGTGTCTTTGTGGCTGATGCATAAAACGCTAGTGCGGTGACCGTGTGCTGGTTGTAGCAGGTTGCTAGGCGTTCAAGGAGTTGGGCTGCTGTTGGCGCGTTGAGGCTGCGGAGTTTTTCAACGTCTCGTGCTATCTGTGTGTGACAGATGCCTCGGTTGCCTTGGAGTGCGAAGCGTTGTATCCACGAGGCGATAATTGTGTGTGGGGTGGGGTGGATATTTGCTAGTTGTGTGAAGGCACTAAATTTTGCCACATCAGCACCGCGGAGATCGAGTCCGGGGATGAGTCGTTGCTGCCCGAGCCATATCGCGCGAATTTTTTCTTCGCTGATGATGAGGGTGATTTTTTCGCCCAGGATTTTGCTTACTAGCCCTGCTACGCCGCAGCGTTGTGCCGTTGCGCTAAAGCTGTATTCACCCCCAGACCCTAGTGATACTTTGGCAAAATCGGCATAAGTCACCTCGCCAGTTACTGAGTGGACACCGGGGATTGCTCTGACGTGTTCGAGTAGTACTTCGTGTCCTTGTGCAGCGCGGGTCTTTTTCCCTGCGCCAATGCGTCCGTCGGCGCTGACGGTTCCGCCGGAGATAATCACTGTGCGGGTCGAAAGCTGGGCAAGTGAGGTATTGATGTCGCCTAGTTGCACTGGTCCTTGCCATACTCGTGTGATTGTGTCGCTGTTTCCCGGCGGGGTTTTGCCCACGGTGAACAGTGTGCCTGTTTTATCTGCAAAGGTGACCACCGCGCCGGCAAAGCCTGAATCCGTGATTACTGGTTCGGCGAATATGGGTGTGAATATGCCGTCGTCACGCCCGGGTGTTAGTTCTGCATAGACGCGTCGTGCTACACCAACGGTGGCGGGGTTGAAAGGTTGGTGTGTGATCAGGTGGGTGATTTCTAGCAGCGCGCCGAACGCGTGCGCTAGTGCTTGTCGACGCGGTCTCGCCGTCGCCTGTGTTGTGCGGCATTGCTTCCACAGCCTAGCCACGGCGGTTAAGGAACGCTCAAGGCGGTGGAGTTTGTGGGTGCGCGCATGGTGCACCGCAGCTACTAATTGCGCATATCCCAGCGGGTTGAGTGCTGGGATTCCGTAGAACACCAATTCTTTGATCACTGGTGCAATAAGATCGTGTGCCTCTTTCAGCGCCTCCTGCTGGGTTAGGGTCGTGGTAGTTTCAGGCGGGTTCTCCCCCGTGTCTTGAGCTGTGTGTGCAGGCTGTTGGTCTGTTTGTGTTTCTTCTATGTCTGCTGCGAGAGCGACCGCACCGCAGTGTGCGCACTTGGGCGACAGGAGGCAATCGCAGGCGAGTGAGCCATCTGTGAAGCTGACCGTGTTTGATCCAATGACCACGATTAACGGATCAGGGCTAATGGTCCATGAGCTGCTTTCTGCTGTGAGTGCTTCTGCACGCTTTTTCAACCTCGTGGGCAAGCCGCTAACAATCTCATGAATAAGCTGTGGTGGTAGTTGATATGTCACTTCAGTACCTCCGTCACCCACCGCGCTAACTCCAAGGGCGTTACCTGCGCAACGCGCATACCTGCGCTGACCACTTGTTTAACAATAGCTTCGTTATAAGTCGCTTGTCCGGAATCATCCAAGGCTGCACAGCCCATGAGTCGTACCCCGCTGCTGTGCAGGCGTCGGATTGCATCCACCAGGGGGTTTGTCGGACCGAATTCCTCAAAATCTGTCACCAGAATCACTGCTGTGCGGGAGGGGTTGCTCACACGATTTTCCGCATAGCGTAGCGCCCGAGCAATATTGGTGCCTCCGCCGACAGAAATTTCCAGCAGCAAACTCAACGGGTCATCAGCATGGTCGCTTAAATCCACCACTTCTGTGTCGAAGGTGATGAAGGTGACTTTCATGGTGCGGATCTGGGTGAGGATCGCTGTGGTCATCGCGGCGAAAATTGTCGATCGTTCCATTGACCCGGACACATCGACCACCACGATCACATGCCACGGTGAGATTTTTTTCTGGGTTTGGAAAAACTTCGGATTCACCGGAACAATGCTGGGGCGGCCATCAATCTCCACCACATTCTTCACGTTCGCACGGATTGTGGCGGGAAGGGCGAGCCGCGCAGATTTCTTCGTCCCCACCTTGGCTGCGGTTAGCTGCGAGAGCGCTGGCCGGATCTGGCTGGCTAGTTGCTCGCTGAGTTCTTTGACAATTTTTTCCACTACGGGTCGAAGTTTCGCCACCCTCGCTTCAGGGAGTGCACCTTTTATGTTGAGGATTGTTTGCAGTGTTTCCACACTCGGGACAACGGAATCGGCATCCAGATGCGCAACAACATCACTGCGCCCTGCTTCTAAGGCATCGGCAAAGATTTCTTGCACGCCTTCGTCGCCAAATAATAGCTCAATGTCTTGCTTCCATTCCCGAGTAGAAATGGTGCCTGGTTTATTCCCCGCTCTCACCCGGCCATCCCCACCGAATGTTTCCTCAGGGCTGCTACCGTAAAGCTCATCCAAGGTGGCTGCCATGGTGCGTGCGTTGCCTTCCAGCTGGTCGGGTTGCGCCCCGAGCACAAGCCGCCACCTGGTGGCAGGGTCGAAGCTTAAGTCCATTAATCCAAGGGTTTTAAGCAACTTGCGCGCGTTGGCGTCTCTTTGGGCAAATTCCAGTGCGTCTTCGGGTGAAAGCCCGGAAGAAAACTCTGTGTCAATGCTGCCCAACCGTTCTTCGAGTCGATCAAGAAACGCCTCACGATCAACAGGGCTTGTGTGATCGAAAACGGCGCGGTAGTTCGGGAGGTGTCCAACAAATGTTGCGTCAGGAAGAGTCTCAATGTTGTGGATAAATTCTTCTAGGAGGGGTGATTCCGGCCATGCGGAACCTAAAGCCGCAAAAAAGCCAATCAGTTTCGGCTTTGAGGCACGATCAACCCACGACCCCACCATCGCTGAGGTATTCCTTTCAGGCGCAAGCGCATAGGCCGCGCCTTGCATCAGGTCGCTACCTTTAGTTTTCATTCGCCTCAGCGCATAATTAAGTGCGCCTTCGTATTCGCCCCCAAAAGACATCAGCTGCCCTAACGCGCGGGCATCATTCGGGTCTGAAGAACCCGCAATGCCTTCAATGCTGGCGATAATAATAGGCACGAGCTCTTGGGATAGTGCCACGCACTGTTCTTTCGTGGATTCTTCCAGCATGAGCGCACCAGCATCCGTGGCAGATACCACCCCAGACAGTGTTTCAGCTACCGTGACTGCGTGGCGCAGGCTGAGTTGCTGCAACCACGAGGTACTCAACTCCTCCACAATGTGGCGCACAACTAAATCGAGGCCACAGCCGATGGCTGTTTCGAGTGCGCCCAACATTTTTTCTAAGGTCAGGTCCATCCCCTGAAGCCGCACAAACAGAAGATGGGTGACTGCTTGCGCTAGGGTCACGCCGTGCGCTGCCGCGAGATTAACAGCTGTTTCTGCGCTTGGACTCCACGTGCAACTTACCTTGTAGCCTAGCGATTTGAAGCCGCGGTTATATCCCACGGTTTTATCCACCACGTACGGAATCTTGAGCGCTTTTAGCTGGTTTAAGAGCACGTGGCGTTTTAGTGCGGTCGGCCCGCTGAAGGGGTCGAGGCGAAAAGTTTTGGTGGGTGCGGAAATATCGGCAGGTAGTTTAACTTTTTCTAGTTGCCGTTTGGTTTCTTCCACCAGCGCTGGTGTGGGTGTGCCTGGTGCGACTTTCCCTAAAACATTTCCCACCAGCACTTTTTCTAATGCGCGGGCGACGGCGCGTCCCCGACCCATGATTTCACCGTGGGCGAAAACTGTGGTCACTGCTTCAATTACTTCTCGACGCCCTACACTGGGCAGCTGTCGAAGCCCAGCTAAGTCGCAGGCAACCCGCACCGCCTCAATGGTTTCCCCAGTGCCCGCCGAATGGCCTTGTGCACGCAACTGCCTCGTAATTTTCACCATGACTTCATAGACGAGCTGCGTTATTTCCTCTTTGCTTGCGCCCAGCACTTCTTGCTGCCACCAAGGGTCGCGGATTCCCGCCCCGTAGCCGGATCGGGAGTCTAATTGCGCATAGGAATAGGGAACGATGGATGTGGTCACTGTGTCACAGTCTGCGAGGCTATCGATGCTGGCACCGTCATCTTCTAGGAGCCCTTTACAGTGGTAGGAACCCACCACAATGAGGGTTCGCTCGGGAACCGATTTCAGCGCATGGCGCATGTAGCGTTCGCGTCGCAATGTGCGCAAGTCAGGCCGCTCGACAAGCCGGGTGGCTACACCTACAGCTAATGCCGCTGTGCGGATAGCCTGCCAGGATTGGCCTACCGCACGGGTTTCCACACAGGTATCCCAAGTTTCTTGGCTGATAATCTCTGAACTTTGACTAAGCTCTGTGAATCCATCCAATTCTTCTAAGCCTGCAGCTGTGCCGATGGGTGCGCCAACGGGAAGGTCGATGGGATAGATGGGGATGTTGTGTGCGAGTGCCCAGCGCATGATTGCTAGTTCTGGGGAGAATTCTGCAAATGGGTACAAAACCCCTGAGTTTAAACGCCCAGCCACCGCAGCGGCGATAGCTATGGGCGGTTTCGTTTCCTCATGCGCGATCCAATGCACGCAATCGGCAAGGTCGGCGGGAAGTTCCACCGCAATTGCCTGCACATTGAGCGCCTTGGCTGCCTCAACCACCATGCGCGCGCATGCCGGCGAGTGGTGCCTAATCCCCACGATATAGGGGTAGTCCCCCAGGCTTGCGAGTGCCTTTCTAAAGTCCAACTCATTAACTAATTCCATGGCGGTTATCCCACAAGATAGCCCACGGCGAGTTGGGGTTGGCGTTCGCGCGGCGTTGGATGGCTTTGTCGAAGTAGGCGATGATTCTTTCGGTATCTTTCTCATCGTCTTTGCGCACCGCACCCAAAATGTGGCCCGGGATCAGGGCGAGCTGCGCACCCGAATCCGGAAAATAGGCAGCTGCCAAGCTGATTGAGGTGGAAATGGCGACAGCCTCCGCAGTGGACATCACTGTTGTTGGTTTCGCCACGCTCCAGCCTTCTTCAGTAATTCCGCTGCGGAGGTCTTTGAAGATGGTCACGAGTGTGTCTACGACGGCGTCGTCGACGTCGATAAGCGCCTGCGCATCGGCGATTGCACGCTGGGTGCGGCTTTTCACAAGCGCAACCTCGGCCTTCTTGTCGGCAATGGGGTCGACGTGTTCGAAGTTGAAGCGGCGCTTGAGGGCGGCGGACATTTCGGACACGCCACGATCCCGCAGGTTCGCGGTTGCGATTACGCAGAATCCTTCGCGGGCGGGCACGCTGTAGTCGCCCAGTTCGGGGACTGCTATTCGACGCTCAGACAGCACGGGTACAAGGCTGTCTTGGATTTCGGGTTGGCAGCGGGTGATTTCTTCAATTCGGGCCACCTTCCCTGCCCGCATCGCGCTTAATACAGGTGAGGGTACCAGTGCTTTTTCACTGGGGCCTTCGGCTAACAGCATGCCGTAGTTCCAGCCGTAGCGTAGCTGATCTTCGGTGGTGCCCGCGCTGCCTTGGACGGTGAGTGCGGAAGTCCCACAAATAGCTGCGGAAAGAAGCTCGCTCAGCATGGATTTCGCAGTACCTGGTTCACCGACCAGCAATAAACCACGCGCCCCAGCAAGAGTAACTACGCAGCGTTCGACCAATGATCGATCCCCAATGAATTTGGGCGCAATATCCATGCGCTGATTATTTTCAAGCCGCAGCCCCGATCCCCCACAGATAAACACCACGACCGCTTTGGGTGTCAGTTCCCAGCCCGGTGGCTTGGGCCCATCATCCCACTTTTTTAAGAACGCAAGCTGATCAGCGTATTCATCTTCAGGCAGGGCTATTTGAATGGGAACAGTTTTCATAGCTACTGATTGTAGTTTTCGCATCGAACATGGCAGGACAAAATGCAAAAATTTTTTCGAACGCCTCCATCAAACTTCACAGCTCCACCACACAGTAAACTTACTTTTCATTCCAGGATTAAACACTGTAAAACTGAGAAATACTCATCAGCACCCACAAGACGTAAGGCCACCCCCAATATTAGGTAAAAATCACGGCAACCTGCTGGAAAACAAACTGAGTTTCACTTTTTATCGACAATCCCTTCCGGCAAGAGTGTGAGCAAACTAAACTAACAAAACCAACAGGGAAACCTGCTGAAGCTAAAAATCTCTCATATTAATCAGGGGATTTCTTGAGTAAATTACCAACAATACAAAGAACAATCTTAGTGGAAAAAGTTGACCTAGTGTCTTGCTTCCACAATTCTCGCCGTGATGCCCACAAAGTTCTTATGCGTTGCCTCGACGGAAGCAATCTTGATGCCGAATCTCCTCGATCTGATGCCGAGCTGCTGTGGCACTTCGATATAACCAGCCGAGTTCTTACCGTGCGACACCACGAAAAAGCTACGTTCACCAAGCCCAAAGGAACGACCGAACTAGCGTCTCAACAATTCACTGCACCCACCGGCGCGCTTAGCGCCCATGTGCTCGTGGCTCGCCAATACTCCCCCTCTGTGCCAAGGAATCTTGAATTAGAGGAGTTTATGAAATCGCAAGGCTTTGCTATCAAACGCCC
This sequence comes from Corynebacterium felinum, assembly GCF_030408755.1. Lineage (NCBI taxonomy): Bacteria > Bacillati > Actinomycetota > Actinomycetes > Mycobacteriales > Corynebacteriaceae > Corynebacterium > Corynebacterium felinum. The sequence continues at coordinate 1,363,454 of NZ_CP047209.1, read as the reverse complement.
TCGCTCACGTTTAACGCCTGTGCCTGTCTCAAACCTTGAAAATTGGGCGCGACAGGTTTTCCAACGTCAAGGACTCACGATCACTGACTTGTCAGTTACCCAAACAGACAGCATTTATTTGTCGCGCATTCGAAAGAAAGAATCAATTCCCACAGCTTCGATCGTTTTAACCGCCGAAGGTGAAAACAACACCCTATCTACGTTGCTTCGTACTGGAATCGGCCGTGGTAGAAACTACGGCCTGGGCCTCATTCGACCACTCTAATCCACTTTGCACTTTCAGAAAGGAAAATTAAATGACCACTACGCTTACCCATGATCTCCTTCTCGAACTCGCCGCTGACAGAAATGCTGCCATCATTCTTTGCGATACGACTTACGAGCCCGCTGCTGGTGTTGGCTCACCCATTGCCCCTGCCACTTACGCAAAATCTGAATCCAAAGCTGACGCGAAAAAACCGTCCGAGCCAGCATTCACCGAACGTACAGTATTAAGAAAACCGAATAGTCTTGGTTTCCACACTCCAATTATGGACAACGATTCTCCGCGTATTGGCAGCGCAGTCCAAGTTGCCTCTGTTGGGGATCAAGCAACACGTGTGGAAAATGCTCTCTGGGCCGAGCGTGATGCTCTTGATCTTCCCGGTATTGTTCTCAATGTTGATGAAAGCGCATTGAATCTAGCCGAGGAAGTATTTAGGAACGAGCTGAAAAAGCGAGCTAAGAAATTTAATCACCCAACTGAGCGCAGTGAAAGCTATCTGCCCGAGTTTCTCCGACTCATGGAATTTGGCGGTGTCTCATCGTGGACTGCACCACACCGTCATGCGGACGCTTGGTTGCGCACCTCCATTGATCCTCGAACGAATAGGCCGGTTTGGGCTGGGGGCGATTTGTACAACACAATCATTTCAGGTGGCCCTACCAATGTCCTCCCTTTGTTAAAGCTCAGCCCCAACGCCCTTTTATTCGGCTATTGGCTATCCATCGGAGCCCCAATCGCCCATAAAATGGCTCGTTCTTTCACTGCATCCATCATAGGATATGACGCCCACAAACTCTGGATATCAGCGACTAAAGGTTCCCCCTACCCCGCTTCCGGCAAGACCGCCATGTCCACCGATCCCCAGACTGGTGAAATCACTTTCCAACCCAATCAGAGCGCCAAGAATGCAAAGGGATTCGATTCACCTTCACACTTTGGCTTTGGCATGGTACCAACCGCTTGGTCAAACAAGCTTGTTACCTGCGCAAACATTTTGGGATCCACCACGATCTCGTTAACTGGTTTGCGCGCAGCGGTAGCACAAGATCAAAGCTTAAATGGAGAACAGAAAACTGCAGTTGTTGCTGCATTAGCGGCGTTGGGTATTTACGGCCGCATCCTCGCCAACGAAAATTCTTTCCTTCGTTCAGGTTGCGATCTCATCGATACCAACAATTCATGGGGCTTACGCCGTCGAGGGACACGAGAAATAGATTCTCTAAATATTGGCAATGACAAGTCGGTACTTCTTCCAACAGTGAAAGAGACTCTCGACCATGCCCGCAAGTTGGGAGTATTCGGTAGCTCAAAAGACCGAATTTACCTGGTACCTTCTAAGCAAGGTTTGCAGATCATTACTGAGGCTATCCTAAACCAGTCCTCTGGCAGCAGCAAGGAAAGCGATTAACCGGTGTCAACTTTTTTGGCAATTAACGTTCATTGGGAAGGTGAGGCCACTTTCAGTGGTAGGTTGCCCCAACAAGGCACCAACCGTGAATGGCCACCTGCTCCCTCGCGAATATTTGCGGCTTTAGTCGCTGGGGCTGCGGCATCATTAGATGCCAAAAAGTGTTTTGATACCCTTGAAGTTCTAGAATCGTTGCCAGCTCCAATAATTGTTGCTGGTGAGGCTTTCGACGCCATCGATCCATTGCATTACACGCCGAAGGTTAATAAGTATCCTTTCCCAGATTGGTTTTTCGAGAATCGTAGTAAGCCGAAATCTGCGAAGATGGAGGATCTCAAAGGCTGTTTACGCATCAGCGATTGGCATGAACTTCGAGCTTTTTCGGAACACGTTTCTTACGGAAAACGACTCAACGGTGCTCGGACTGTCTCGTCTCCTGATCTTTCTTATTTGGTTTCCTTGGATTCCCTTTCACCTAAGGAACAATTGCAGCTTTGTGCGATTTTAGATCAAGCTGCCGAAGGAATACCTTACTTTGGTTGCTCAAACGATTTGGTGACTGTGGTTGTAGAGTTCTTTGAAGGAGATTTGGCGTCATTCGATAACCAAGGGCGGCGACTCTACATTCCCAGCCTCAGTTCAACTGGACTGAAGCTTCGTGGCTGGGCACCAGGCTACTTGCAAAGTCTTAAGAGTCGTCATGAGGAACGAACTACTGAGGGTCTAGTCGATTCTGGGGCACCTGACCTCCAATCACCAGATATCCATTACGTTTCAATTAACAACCATGACTGTGATCCATTTTTTATCTTCGCTGTAGAGCCCAGTGTAAGGGCACATTCTTGTGCTCGATATCTAAAAGAGATTTCAGATCGCACTGATTGCTCAGTTACCCCTCTCGTATTTGGGGACGATCTGCATGGCGATGGACGGCTTATGGGCGTTATGGTTCAAGCGAAGTCTTTTGAAGAAGTTATTCTGCGGACTCAGGAGCTTCTTCCACTTGAGTGGGTTGTCGAACCTTCAGACTACAAGCAAAGTTTGGATCCTCGGAATATTTTCCTATCTGATCATTTGTGGCGATCTGTCACTCCGGTGCGTTCTTACAACAAACTTGACTACGCTCATGCTCATATCCTCATGGAACTTCGCGATAAGACAGGGCTAGATGTTCCTGAGATCAACATCCTTGAAATTAAGCCTGCCCCGTTATCTCAAGGGAGTGGCAGAGCACCGAAGGTTGGCCCTTCTCAGTTTTTAACCCCAGGGTTTGTTGATTGGCACATACATGTGAAATTCGAATTCCCCATTACTGGGCCGATCACTGTTGGATTCGATACTTCTGTTGGGTGTGGGGTTCTTACCCAAGCTTCTTCTAATGGAGGGCACAATGCTTAAAAGAGATTTTCCTACTTTCGCTGACTTCTTCCAAGAAGTACATGGCTTTGCCCCCTATAATTGGCAAATCGAGCTTTCTAACTTTGTAGCGAGTACTGGTAAATTCCCTGATCGAATCGCTATTCCAACAGGGTTAGGCAAAACTAGTGCTATCGATGTGGCAGTTTGGGCTTTAGCAAAACAAATTGTTGAAAGAGTTCCTCGGTCAATTGGCCAAAGAATCTTTCACGTTGTGGAACGTAGGATTGTTGTTGATGGCGCCTATCAGCATGTCGAACGTCTGCAGGAGGCAGTAACCAAAGGTGAAACGCCAGCTGTTCGTGCTGTCGCATCAGCCCTTAGTAGCCTTCAGCATTCAGCGCAGATGTCTCCGTTGGGCATCACAAGTTTCCACGGTAGCAAACATGATCAGTTTGATTGGCTGGATGTCAATGGCGCTAAGATCATCGTGACTACCGCAACTCAATTTACGATGCGTGTTTTAGGCCAAGCACCAGGCGTTTCTTCTGCTACCCGCCCCATTCACGCAGCGCTTACTGCCTTGGATTCAGTCGTTCTTTTCGATGAACCACAGTTAGCCGCTGTCCAAGTTTCTACGCTACGAGATGTGGCTGAAATTCAAGCTCCCCGCTGCGAGAAACTTGGTGTTCCTCCTATGCAGATTTCACTTTTAGGCGCAACGATTCCGCCAGAACTTGTTCGCGATCATGACTCGCAAATCCATGTGAATGTGAAAAAGGAATCAAAGCACTTACAAATTTTGTGGAAAGCATTGCGCCCAGTAATGGTTGAGCGCTTAATGGCTCAAAACCCGAATAAAACTGTTCAGGCAATAACTGAGTCAATCGTTACAAGTGTTTTTAATTTTTACGATCGAACGCCGCAAAAAGACGCTAAGGCTGCAGTGGTTGTTAATTCTGTTCAGCAGGCGCGTTTAATTGCGGAAAAACTTGAAAGTGAATTTAGGAAGCGTAAAGATTCGCGCCAAGTTAAGCTCATAACTTCACGCATACGTGCTGCAGATCGCCCAAAGGAATCCTCGGAGATTGTTTCTCCTAACCATATTCTTGTAGCAACCCAAACAGTTGAGGTTGGCGCAGACTTTTCAGTGGATTTCCTTGCAACTGAACTTGCGCCTTGGCCCAGTTTAATTCAGCGATTCGGCCGCCTAAATCGCAATGGACAGTCACAAAACCCCCAAGGTCTAGTGGTTATTCCTTTACTCGAGAACAAAGATGCGGTTATTGGTTCTGATGCATCGAAGGCAGTTTACGGCGAAGAACCACTTTTGGCCACCAAAGAACTCCTTGCTCTCATGACGGAAGAAAACCAGTCGATCTCTGCGTCTCTTTGCGATGTGCATGAGGCACTTGAGCATACACCAAATGAGCTCCTAAAGAGGGTTTGGCCTGCTCCAGCACGAACCGCGAAGTTTACTTTTGAGATAGCCAAGCATTTTTTGGCTACTACCACTCCGTATTCTCCTCCATTAGATGTGGATGCATGGCTTACCGGACCTGATTCTACAAAGCGCGCTGAACTTGTCACCATCGCATGGCGGGCGGACTTGAATACACTACAGACTTGCGTTTTACAGCCAGCAGAAACAATTGAATTATCAATTCATGAAGTGTTGGCTTTTCTAGGCGAGGATCATAGAGCTGATTCACTTATAACCGATATTGATTTGCATTCATTCGCTCCAAATAAATTAAATAAAGAAAAGATTGAAGAGAAACTCAACCGTATTCGTGTTTCTTTTGGCGATCAGTGGTTCACTCCAGAAAAACTCTCAGATCTTCGTCCAGGCTGCACCATTGTTTTTGCTACATGTTTGGGAGGATATTCTCCCTCGTTAGGCTTTTTGCCTAACAATGCCCATTGCTGCACTATGGAAGTTCCTGATGTTAGTTTGGCTTTAGCGCTGGAAAATTCTCAACCTTTCTGGGCGCCATTAAATGCTAATACTTATATTTCTGCAGGTGGTGAGAATTGGGATGAAATTGATGAACTTTTGAACAATACCGAGATTTTGCGACGTGAACGTAGATCGCTCATCGCGGAACATATTCGGTTAAGTTTTCCTCAGTTCGGTTCCGCTCGTGTACGTTTCACAAAGCAGGGAAAGTCGGTATTGCTATGCCGCAATTCGGGAAAGGATTCCCATTCTAACAACAACTGTGTAACTCTTGCGGAGCATAGTACGCAAGTTAAGAAGCTCACTGAGCAAAAGCTTTCTTACTTTGATATTGATAGCCAGCTTCGTGAAGATTTGCTGGATGCTGCCTTTTTGCATGATCACGGAAAAGCTATTGATTCTTTCCAAATGATGTTAGGAAAGTTGGCTCACGACCCATTGTTGGCGAAAAGCTACAATCGGCATTCGATTAGTTCTAGCTTAGCTTTACTGCCGGAAAGCTATGATCATGCTAGTGCTGCGGCGATCGCAGCAGAAAAGGTTGGCTTTTCTCCTTTAGTTTGCCATTTAATTGCTTCCCACCATGGCGGTGCTCGTGGTGTGAATCGTTTGAATGCTGCGACTGCAAAGTGGATTAATCGTTTTGTAGCACTTAGTGGAGAATTTGGCCTTTGGGGCCTTTGTTGGCTGGAGTCTGTGTTGCGAATTTCAGACTGGGAAGCATCTGCTTTTCCAGATCCTAGCGTTTCACCTCTTTCTTTGAATACCGATGTTATCAATCATATTCAACACTCTGGCGTGCGACCTGATCATGATTTTTGTCATGATTTTGTTCTAAAAGAAACGCCTTTGCTCGGTTTAGCTTTGAGGAAGGCTAAAACATTGAACTGGTTTGCTTCCATGGGTGTCCTTTCCTTCGTTAGCCTTTACGATGAAAAGGCACGATTGGAGTTCAGAAATGGGGTTCCGATCATCTTAAGCAATACGGATATTGACACAATTTTTAATAAATTTTATGATTTTTGGCAAGGTTTTGTGGTTTCTACTAATAAAATTCTCAAGGAATTAGCAAATTCAAAACTCTCAACCAAAAATCAAAAATTGAAAATTTCTCCCGCACTGGTCGATTATTTGGAAAAACATGATTGGCCGGACGATTATAAGCGCATTGCGACTGCGCTTTGGTGTTCACATTTACCCCGCGATTCGGTTAAAGAAGAGTATGTAGTCCCTCGCTGGATCAATCCGTCTACGGGGGAAGAGGTTCCTCAATGTGTGTGCTCCGACACGTATCTTTTACCTTTAAGTTTGCTTGCTCGAAACTCGTCTGCATTCAATTACCCTGATTCTTTCGATGTTAGTGTGCTTTGGAGCGCTGGTAAGGGATGGTCCCATGAAACAGAGCTGAGGGGTGCGGGAGGTTTAGATATGGCCTCGGATGGTTCGAGCAATTTAGCCACCGATTCGCTTTCGCGCTCTTTAGTGGTTCCTTTGGCCTTATTCGGGGTGTTGAGCTTGGGTAAAACGTTAGCACCGTATGGAAATGGAACTTTTTCTTTCCGTCGTGGTTCTTCGGTGGTGTTTAACAAGTATCAATTGCCCATTGTCGAGCGTGAATCATTTACAATCTCCGAGTTCGAGTTCTTGATTCGGGTAGCGCCAGAGCTTATTTCTCATCAACTATTGATCGCTGATGTTTCTACTCGTGCCAATGAAAAAATGTGGGCTTCAACGAACTCAAGAATAACTAGAATTGAATGAAATCATCCTCACATACTGCCATCCTCCCTGTTAAACTAGGGTAAGCCCCGCACACGCGGGGATGATCCGCGCTGCAGCTTCACCCCACCGCAAGCCAACCGGTAAGCCCCGCACACGCGGGGATGATCCGAAGCATCTCGGAGAACCGTGCTGGCAGCTCGTGTAAGCCCCGCACACGCGGGGATGATCCGTTGAAAGGGTCTGCGCCTGCCGCGTTTGATACGTAAGCCCCGCACACGCGGGGATGATCCGGGCGCGTTGAACTCGATTACGAGGACTGGGCTGTAAGCCCCGCACACGCGGGGATGATCCGACGTCGCCGCATACTGCATAGTGGCACCAAACGTAAGCCCCGCACACGCGGGGATGATCCGGACATATAATGCGGTATAAAACACAGCCTGGAGTAAGCCCCGCACACGCGGGGATGATCCTAACGGCTACCTCGGGGCGTATTCCGCCCATGAGTAAGCCCCGCACACGCGGGGATGATCCGGGCGCGTTGAACTCGATTACGAGGACTGGGCTGTAAGCCCCGCACACGCGGGGATGATCCGGTTATGCCCGCTGCGAAGGTGGCTAAGGTTAAGTAAGCCCCGCACACGCGGGGATGATCCGCGACTATCAAACCAACGGTTCAGGGCGGGGAGATAAGCCCCGCACACGCGGGGATGATCCTGGGTTGGTCTGACATCTCAGCAGACTGCGATGGTAAGCCCCGCACACGCGGGGATGATCCGCTATGGGTGTTGCCGATGATGTTATTCATGTGGTAAGCCCCGCACACGCGGGGATGATCCGCGAAGAAGTCCGCTACAGGCTAAGCGACGTACGTAAGCCCCGCACACGCGGGGATGATCCGCTATCAGAATGAGCATTAATGAAGCTGTCCAAGTAAGCCCCGCACACACGGGGATGATCCGATGCATCGACTGGCGCTTCGCTTCTGCCACGCGTAAGCCCCGCACACGCGGGGATGATCCGAAATGATAGGGAGCGTTATATCCATTGCAGAAGTAAGCCCCGCACACGCGGGGATGATCCGCAAGAACTAGCCCCGCCACGGTGTGCACAACCGTAAGCCCCGCACACGCGGGGATGATCCGATTGGCGGCGGGTTGGCTATTCACTTTGTTCTGTAAGCCCCGCACACGCGGGGATGATCCGCGCTCATGACGCTGCTAACTGAGCAGACCAGCGTAAGCCCCGCACACGCGGGGATGATCCGTCGTTTACCGCATTACGGAAAGTCTCGCAATGGTAAGCCCCGCACACGCGGGGATGATCCGAAAGGTATCCCGTTCGTGGAGGAGGTTGCGGAGTAAGCCCCGCACACGCGGGGATGATCCGCGAGACACGCGAGCCGTCATTCAGGATGCCCAGTAAGCCCCGCACACGCGGGGATGATCCGCCGTTGAGAGGTTCTACGAGAACAACACTCGTGTAAGCCCCGCACACGCGGGGATGATCCTACGCCCTTGAGTGGATCAAACTGGGCGACACCGTAAGCCCCGCACACGCGGGGATGATCCGAAGATTCCGCAGCAAATGCTCTACGCCAAAGCGTAAGCCCCGCACACGCGGGGATGATCCGGTGTTGCATCTCCGCTAGGGCTTGTGGATTGTGTAAGCCCCGCACACGCGGGGATGATCCTGGCTTCAACGCTTGTTGCATCAACCGCCCCTGGTAAGCCCCGCACACGCGGGGATGATCCGTCCCTAAGGGCTGGAACACCCATAAGCATCCGGTAAGCCCCGCACACGCGGGGATGATCCGTACGAAGTAACGTAACTGGAAATTCCGCTAATGTAAGCCCCGCACACGCGGGGATGATCCGGTAACGCGGCCATTTTCGTGGTGGTAGTACTCGTAAGCCCCGCACACGCGGGGATGATCCGCAAACTATCCCCCCTAACCCCCTTAATCACATGTAAGCCCCGCACACGCGGGGCTGATCCCGTGGGCACCGCTCCGACGAGCACCATCACGCTGTAAGCCCCGCACACGCGGGGATGATGCGGTTTTTGCATTCTTATCGAGCCACCACGATCGCGAAAATTGGGAGCTGAAGAAAATACCATTTCACTAGGAAAAACACATCCAAACTACTGCTAAGCAAGGACCTCCCAGTTAAGGAAGCAACCGAAATATGTAACACACTGCTTGAACGATTTTCCCTAGCTTGATCCAGTACACCCCTAGTTCTCTGAAAGTCACCTACAACGATAATGCTAATTCAAGCCCCATATCCCCGAACGTGTGTCAACCATGGACGTGAGAAAACACGACCAAGACTGGCAACATTCCCAACGAGTTGGGCTTTGTAAGCAAAGGCCAATACCCTGGCGTGGGAAACACGATGTGTACAGTTCGCCACCTTGCGGGTGTATGCAGTAGATCCCACTGTGAAAGTTCACCTTCTCTGCTTGGTTTATTGCTTTAATCAACGTTATTTCATCAGTTCAAAGATGCTTTTCTTTCTACACACTCTTACCCGCACCCCATGAAAAATCCGAGTTAGTCCTTGAGGGAATAAACGGATCAGCGGCGATGAAAACATAGTTAGTCAATGCCTGAAAACTTCGACAGAATACTAGACGTACAACTTGTACAAGTAGTACACTAAGACCCATGACTTACGTAACGCTTTCCCAATTCCGCGAAAAACAAAGTGATTACATTGCGGCTGCACAGCGCGAACCTGTAATTGTCACGTCGCGTGGAGCAAGGCGTCGCGCAGTTGTGGTTTCACCTGAGTTTTATGATCGAGCCATGCAAGCAATCGAAGATCAAGAAGATATTCGCGCTGCAACCGAAGCACGCAACGAGATCGGACGCGTCTCTCATGATGAGCTAATCCGCGAACTCGGGATCTGACGCTTCATCTATGCCATACGAAATTAGCTACGTTCCTTCCGCTGCAAAAGCAATAAGAAAGCTCGATAAGCAAACTGCCATAAAAGTTGTTAACGCGATCAGCGAATTAGCAAACAACCCACGGCCAAACGGTTGCATTCAGCTTCGAGGCGGAAATGGTGAATATCGCATAAGAGTAGGCAGCTATCGAATAATCTACGATATCCACGACCAAGAACTCATCATTCTTGTGCTCCGGGTAGGTCATCGGCGGGAAATATATCGATAAACCCAGTTAAGGTCTTTTGATTTCGGTAAGAGCTACCACCCCAATTGTCCGCAGAGACAGAAGGTGAAAATTTCAGCACAGAGCAGAAGGCAGCGACACTGCGTACCAGACTCGCTGCCGAAAAGATTAAAGGCCCTCACAATCGTCAATCGTGAGGGCCTTAGTGCTAAGAAATTTTACGCTCGCATCTGTGCACCGAAACGCTGCGCAGCTAGGTCTGCTGCGGCGAGGCGTCCGGTGGAGCACTCGTCATCAGTGAGGGTGCGGTCAGGGGCGCGGAAGGTCAGGGCGAAGGCCAAGGACTTCTTGTCCGCGCCGAGATTCTCCGCGCGGTAAATGTCGAACAGCTCCACCTTCTCAAGAAGCGGACCAGCGGCCTCAACAATTGCCTGGCGCACAGCCTCAGCAGGAGTTTCCTCATCGACCACAAGCGCCAAATCCTGCTTCAAGGTGGGGAAAGCCGACAGCACAGGAGCCGGAAGGACCTCAGTCACCGGAAGCTTTGACACATTCAACTCCATAGCGCAGGTGCGCTTCGGAAGGCCAAGGCGCTCAACAACCTGTGGGTGCAGTTCGCCGGCATGGCCGATAATTTCGCCGTCGACAAGCAAAGCAGCACAGCGGCCAGGGTGCCACGGCAAGTGCTCCACGTTCTTAAGCTCCAGCTCAACACCGGCTGCGCGAGCAACAATCTTCGCCGACTCAATCGCATCCGCATAGGTGTACTCGCGTCCCTTGCCCCACGGACCTTCGAACTCAACAAGTCCGGTGCCCACGGTTGCCACATAGAGTGGCTGGTACGGCAGCGACTCAAGCAGCTCATTGACTTCCTCAGCGCTGGGGCGCTTTGTCACATCAGGCATCGGGGAGATACCCGCGCCACGAGCAAACGCCACTTGCTGCTGGCCGAACAAGTACAAATCAGTGAGTCCGCGAGCCACATTGCGCGACAGCGCCTCCAACATAGATGGCAGCAACGTGGTGCCCAGCACCGCATACTCCGCATCCAGCGGATTTTGCACCTTCACCACAGCGCGGCGCTCATCATCTTCAGCCAAATCCCACGTATCAAACGTGTCTTGGCGGATGAACGGGGTGGGCAAGATCTCCACATAACCGTTGTACGCAAGCGCATGGCCAATCGCACGGCGACGCTTCTGCACTGGGGTCAAGCCACGGCCCACAGGTGCGGGCGGCACGATGGAAGGAATATCCTCCAAGCCCTCAAGGCGCAGAATCTCCTCCACCAGATCACAAGACTCGGTCAGGTCAGGACGCCACGTCGGCGGGGTGACCTCCAGCTTGCCACCGCAACTGGACTCTTCCACTTGGCAACCAACCTCTTCGAGGCGGGCAATCACAGTCTCACGGGAATACTCCACGCCCGCGATCTGGGCAGGACGATTCGCTGCCATGGTAATCACAGGCATCGCAGGAACCTCGCCCACCAAGGTGCGACCGGCCTCAATGGTGCCGCCAGCAATCTCCTGCAACAGGGAGCAGGCCATATCCAAGGCCACCTCAACCAGGGCAGGATCAACACCGCGCTCAAAACGGCGCGATGCCTCACTCGACAACTTGTGACGGCGGGAAGTACGCGCCGTGGTGATCTGATCCCAGTTCGCAGCCTCAAAGTACACATTGGTGGTCTCATCCGAAATCTCAGATGTCGATCCACCCATCACTGCAGCCAAAGACTGAATACCGTTATCGTCACAGATAACAACATCCTCAGCATCCAAGGTGCGCTCCACATGGTCGAGGGTGAAAAGCTTCTCCCCCGCCTGCGCAGTGCGCACAACCAAGTTTCCGGAAATCTTATCCGCATCAAAAGCGTGCATCGGCTGGCCCAACAGCAACATCACATAGTTAGTCACATCCGTAGCCACATTCACAGGACGCTGACCAGCCAGCATGAGCTCGCGCTCCATCCACAATGGGGTCTTGGCATGAGGATCGATGCCTGTGACCTTGCGCAACCCGAAACGGCGCGCTTTCGTCTCAGCCTTGAGTTCGACGTCGATAAGCGAGCCGGATGCAGCCGGAACATTCGCAAACGTTGCCTGCGCAGGATCGTTGTACTTCAAGCCGAAAGCCGAAGCCAGCTCGCGGGTCAAGCCACGGGCAGACAGTGCGTAACCGCGGTCTGGGGTGATGTTCACATCAAACACGGTGTCGTCGAGCCCCAGCACTAAACGGGCGTCATCGCCAGGTTCACCTAGCTGAGGGTCAATGGTCATAATGCCGGATGCCTTATCGATCAGACCCAGCTCAGCGGCAGAACAAATCATGCCCGCCGACATGCGACCATACGTTTCACGTGCAGCAATAGCGAAATTGCCGGGCAAAACCGCGCCAGGAAGCGACACAATAACAGTGTCACCTTCAACAAAATTGCGGGCACCACACACGATCGACTGCAGCTCACCCGTGCCGTTCGCTTGACCCACATTCACCATGCAGTGACGGATCGGCTTTTTAAAACCCTCCAGCTCCTCAATAGACTCCACGCGACCGATAACCAGCGGACCTGTGGTTTCGGGGATCGACTCGTACCCTTCAGTTTCAAAACCGACGCGCACGTAGCCAGCATCCAGCTCGTCAGGGGTTACGCCCTTCCATTCAGGGTTTGCCTCACTAAGGAGCGTGCTCACCCAGCTTTGAGTAATCAGCATTATTTTCTTCCTTCTCCTTCGTGTGAGTTAAGCCTGAATGCCGAATGGCATGGTGAAACGAACATCGCCCTCAACCATGTCACGCATGTCGTTGAGGCCGTTGCGGAACTGCAAGGTGCGCTCAAGGCCCATGCCGAACGCAAAACCGGTGTACACCTCGGGGTCGATACCCGCTGCACGCAGCACGTTCGGGTTCACCATGCCGCAGCCGCCCCACTCGATCCAGCCAGCGCCACCCTTCTTATTTGGGAACCACACATCTACCTCGGCGGACGGCTCGGTGAAGGGGAAGTAGTTGGTACGCATGCGGGTGCGCGTATCGGGCCCGAACAGGGTCTTTGCCAGATGATCCAGGGTGCCGCGCAGGTGCGCCATGGTCAGCCCCTTATCCACGGCCAAGCCCTCAATTTGGTGGAAGACTGGGGTGTGGGTTGCGTCAAGCTCGTCAGTGCGGAACACGCGACCAGGGCACACAACATAGATAGGAACATCGCGGTCGAGCATGGTACGCATCTGCACAGGAGACGTGTGCGTGCGCAGCACCTGCTTCGAACCAGCAGAAGACACATGGAAGGTGTCTTGCAGCGTGCGCGCAGGGTGGTCAGGGATGAAGTTAAGCGAGTCGAAGTTGAAGTACTCCGCCTCCACCTCGGGACCATCTGCAACCTCGTAGCCCATAGCGACGAAGATGTCGGCGATGTGCTCGCTCAGCGTCGTGATGGGGTGCAAGGCACCAGTTTGGGTGCGGGTGGTGGGCACGGTGACATCAATGCGTTCAGCTTTGAGCACCTCAGCATTGCGCTTTTCTTCCAGCACAACCTTGGTGTCGGCATAGAGCTTTTCGACGCGGCCACGTGCCATATTGACCAAGCGGCCGGCCTCCTTGCGCTCTTCCTTGGGCAGGGAGCCCAGAGCGCGACGAGCCTGGGGAATCGGGGCGTCGTCGCCGAGGTGATCACGGCGAGCAATGGCTAACTCTTCGAGGTTAGTGGCAGCAGCGAAAGCTTGAGCAGCAGCCTCAGCTGCAGCATTCAAATTCGCTTCGGAAAGCTCAGACACTGGTACTTGTCTCCTTATACACCTTTAATGAAGGTTTTTTATTAACCCAACCATATTAGCTCTAGCAGGCACCACTGCCCCAATCTAGGTGCATGCCACTGCCTCAAACCCTAAAGAACCCTAATCACCTCATCCTCACAGGCTGGAGCCTGAGGGCAGCATTTCACCCCCACTCCGATCCCCACTCCGGCCAAAAGGCGTCGGATGCTCACTAAGCCCGCCGAACCCCTCATGACGTTCAGCAGGCACACTGCACCCCACCGCAAAGTCAGCGTTGAGCGCACTGCGAGGGTACACGCACTGCGTGAACACGCGCTCAACGATGCACTGTGTGGGCTAGAAAAAATGCTGCTGGATCAATCTGGTGACTTCCCGTTCACTTTCGATATTGATGAGGTGGCCTTCTGCATCCACTTCAACAAGGCGAGCATTCGGAATAAGCGCTGCGATTTCTTCCAATCCTTCAACTGGGGTCACACAATCGCCGCGTCCAGCAATCACAAGGGTGGGCACACTGATCTGGTGAAGACGAGGGCGGAAATCTTCTTCCCCGAGCGCACGGAAAGCAGCGACAAAACCTTCACAGGAAATCCCTGCGATCATCTGCTGGAAACCTGCCACCGTGGCGGGGTGTGTTTGCGCAAAATCGCGCCCAAACCACTGCGGAATCATCGCAGCAGCCTGCGCTTCCATTCCGTGAGTGATCGCATGCTCAATATAAGCATCCCACTGGCTGGCAGGTTGAAATGTTGCCCGCGTTGCTAAAAGCGCAACCTTTGTTACTCGCTGAGGGTTTACTAATACCATCTGTTGGGCAACAAGGCCACCGAGCGATAACCCCACCACACCACATTTTTCTACACCGAGTTCATCAAGCGTAGCCACCACATCTTCTGCCATGGCAGCCACGCTGAGCGGACCTTCTTTCAACGCACTATTTCCATGACCGTGATGGTCAAAGGCAATCACGCGACGGGTTGATGCCACTGCATCCAACTGGGGAATCCACATCTGCCAAGTGGAGGCAAGGGACCCGAGAAAAACGATCGGCTCAGTATCGCGCGGGCCGAAATCAACAAAGTGAAGGCGTGTGTGTCCTGTATTCATAGCGCCCACAGTAGAAAAAATGGGCATGCCCAGAGAAGAAGTGTTCCACACAGCGGACCTCATCGCAGGCGATGCCCTCAAATGCACAGGCATTCACTGTGCATTAGTCAGTGCACAAGTGCTTCGCTGATTCGTACAAGCAAATCGATGCTGCTGTTGCGAGATTCAATGATTCGGCACGGCCACGGATAGGAATGCGGACACGGTGATCGGCCAAAGCGAGCAGCTCTTCACCTAGTCCATGGGCCTCGTTGCCAAACAACCACGCAATCGGCTTGGTCAAAAGTTCATCAGCCTCATCCAGATTTACCTCACCGTCAGCACTGGTGGCCAGAATCTGCAAACCTTGGGCTCGAAGCTGCCCCACAACGTCCTTGATATTTGTTTCCCGCGCCACCGGAAGGTGGAACAACGAACCAGCTGAGGAACGCACTGCTTTACAGGACTGCGGATCAACCGTTTCACCAGCAAATACCACTGCGTCAGCGCCCATGGCATCAGATACTCGGATAAGGGTGCCTGCATTGCCGGGATCATTCGTTTCCACGGGCACGCTCACCAGCTTCGGCCGACCTTGAAGAGCCTTGCCCACCTTCCACAGCACAGGAGTGCACACAGCAAAAAGACCAGTGGTGGAAATAGTGTCCGACAAATGCTTCGCGGCACGATCGGTAATGGGGTGAACATACACGCCCATATTTTCTGCTAGGCGCACAATCGGTTCGAAGCGTTGCGCTGCTTGCTCAGTGACAAACACGTCAGTGGCAGCACCCGTGGCAATCGCGGCTTCCACCGAATTTTCCCCTTCCACGATGAAGGCATTGGCCTTCTTGCGGGCGGCGGATCGGTGCAGCTTAGCGGCGTTAACGATGCGGGGGGTGCGCTCGGTGAAAGCCACAGTAAAGTCGAGGTTCATTTCACACACTCTAGCACGCCCCCAATTGACCCGATCATACCCCTAGGGGTATAAATGAGTTCAGTGAAATCCACATCCCTGAAAAAATCTTCAAAGGAGAACACATGTGTCGTCCAGTTGCGTGCAAACAGTGCGGTAAGACCACCTGGGCTGGTTGCGGCCAGCACATCGACCAGGTCAAACGCCAAGTCCCCGCCGGACAATGGTGCACCTGCGACCGCTCCAAAGCCCCATCGGGTGGCTTCTTCTCACGCCTATTTGGAGGTAAATAACTCATGTCCACCACTGTCATCATCGGCGGTGTTGCCGGCGGCATGTCCACGGCAGCACGCCTGCGTCGGCGCGACGAAAACATGACGATCATCGTGTTCGAAGCTTCCGGCAACGTCTCCTTCGCCAACTGCGGCCTGCCCTACTACGTTGGTGGCGTTATCCCTGAGCGCTCTTCACTGCTGCTGCAAACTCCCGAATCGCTCAAAGCGCGTTTCAACCTCGACGTTCGCGTCAACCACCGTGTCATAGCAATCGACACCGCCAACCACACCGTCACCGTGGAGCATAACGGCGAGACCTTCACCCAACACTACGATCACCTCGTGCTCTCCCCTGGTGCTCGGCCGATCATTCCAGACATTCCCGGCATTGAGCGGGCACTCACGCTGCGCACAGTTGAGGACGTCGACATGATCGTCGACACGCTCGATAACACCGTGAAATCCGCAGCAATCATCGGCGGCGGCTTCATCGGCCTCGAACTCGCCGAAAACTTCCGCCACCGCGGCCTTGAGGTCACCCTCATCGAGCGCGCACCGCACATCTTGGCACCACTGGATGAGGAAATGGCCGGAATCGTCACCAAGCACATGCGCGACAACGGCGTGAACATCCTAACCAACGCCAACACCACCAGCATCGAGGACAACACGCTCACCCTCAACACCGGTGAGGTCGTCCCCGCCGACATCGTCATCGCCGCAATCGGCGTTACCCCCGAAAACACGCTCGCCCGCGAAGCCGGAATCGAACTCGGCGCACGCGGCGGCATCAAAGTGGACGACCAGCTACGCACGAGCGCACCCGACGTTTTCGCGCTTGGCGACGCCGCCGAAAAACGCGACGCAATCTCCGGCGCCGACACACTCATCCCACTAGCACAAACCGCAAACCGCCACGGTCGCCTCGTCGCCGACATCATCACCGGCCGCGACGTCCACCGCCTAAGCACCCAAGGCACCGCCATCGTAGGCGTCTTCGGGCTTGCCGCCGCAACCGTTGGATGGAACGAACGACGCGCCCGCGCCGAAGGAAAAGACGTGCGCATCGTCCACGTCCACCCCGCCGACCACGCCGGCTACTATCCAGGGGCAACACAAGTCCACCTCAAACTCGTCATCGATGCCGCAACCGACGCCATTCTGGGTGCCCAAGCTGTCGGCGAGAACGGCGTCGATAAGCGTATCGACGTCATCGCAACCGCCATGCGCGCCGGACTGACCGCCTCCGACCTCACAGATCTTGAACTCGCCTACTCCCCGCAGTACGGCTCAGCAAAAGACCCCGTCAACATCGCCGGAATGGTTGCAGACAACCGCATCAACAGCGAACAGTCCGTGCAGTGGCACGAGATTCCCGCAGCAATCGCGGCCGGCACTCAGCTCATCGACGTTCGCACCCCTAGTGAATACGCCGCTGGCACCATCGACGGCGCCCGCAACATCCCCGTCGATGAACTGCGCGAACACCTCGACGAGATCAGCAACGATGCCATCGTCTTCTGCCAAGTAGGCCTGCGCGGACACGTTGCCTCCACCCTGCTACAAGGACACGGCATCACCGTGAAAAATCTTGACGGAGGTTACCTCAGCTACTACCACTCAACGCTAATATAAACCTCATGCAACTCGAACCCGCCGACCTCAAAAACTCCATCACCCGACTCAAGCGTGCAAACGGGCAACTCGCTGCAGTGATCCGCATGCTTGAAGAAGGTGAAGACTGCCAAGCAGTAGTCACGCAACTAGCTGCAGTATCCAAGGCCATTGACCGGGCAGGATTTTCCATCATCTCCACCGGACTTAAAGCCTGCATTAACGAAGGCGAATCAGCTGATGTTGACCTAGCGAAGCTAGAAAAACTCTTCCTAAGCCTTAGCTAACATCCTCTACCCGCTTACCCAACACAACAAATCCCTGCATCACTTCCTTAACACAGCAACACTCCTGGCAAAACAGGTGTTTGTGAAAGAACAGAAGCAGGGATTTCTGTTTATCCAAATCCGCTAAAACCGCCCGAATTTACACCTTTAGCACGAGAAAAGGCGGCGACGAAGTCGGTTTATCGCGATTTCAGCCAGTGATGAAACCAAATGCCTTAACGCAACAAAAGCACACCACGGGCGTCGGTATCATACCCACCAGCACCAGTTAAGGTCATAATAATCTCCACGAACACCCACACACCAACAATCATGAGCAAGAAAATACCCACCACCAAAATAGATGTGAGGATACCCAAAACAGTGAGTGCCAATTGGGCAAAAGCACGACCATTATTACCCAAATAGAAATTGTGGGCGCCCCAACCGCCCAAGAAAAAAGCCAACACTAACGTGACCACCCAACTTTTTTGCACCACGGGAACCGCATAACCTGGCTGCATGGGCACCATCGCGGAGTGGAATGGCTGCTGGTGCATAAAAGACGAAGGCGTAGACTGCATATCCGCAAACGCAGGATTCAGCGGATAAGCGCCCGAAGGCGATTGGTACTGAGGAGCAATCTCTGGAGTTGCATAAGGCACATCCGCTCCCGAAACACCACTGGTGCCGTGTACCGGTGGATAGGAAGCGGAATTGAAAGGGTTGGAAGCAGGTTGTGAATTCGAAGAATTCCATTCATTGCCCTGATCACCAAAATTATATGGTTGCGACATTACATTCCTTTCTGCACCTGAAGAATACCTACGCTGCGCATTCTTGAGGCATACCCACTCTCATAGTTACCACACTGGCACAAGGCTACCTTGATACAACGAGAGTAACCACTACCCTAATACAAAGGGAATTTTATTATGAGACACCGTGAAAGAAAAGGGCTTGCGCACAGATGGGAAGATCGTCCATACTCTCACTGAAAAACACCTGCTCACCAATACCCCCACCCCTTCTCTCTTCTTAAGTGCTACGAAAAAGATCCCCCTACTACCCACGCATGGGTAAGGGGGATCATCAGCACCGAAGTGCAAAAAGCTTAGGCAGCCTTTGGTGCGTTAACGTCAGCTGGCAGAGCAGCCTTCGCAGCTTCGCAGATTGCGGAGAACGCAGCGAAATCATTCACAGCGAGCTCAGCGAGGATCTTGCGGTCAACCTCGATCTCAGCAAGACGCAAGCCCTGGATCAGACGGTTGTAGGTAATGTCGTTCATACGAGCTGCAGCGTTGATACGGGTGATCCACAGCTTGCGGAACTCAGACTTACGAGCGCGACGATCGCGGTAAGCGTAAGTCATAGAGTGCAGCCACTGTTCCTTAGCCTTACGGTACAGGCGGGAACGCTGGCCACGGTAGCCCTTGGCGGACTTCAGGATTTCGCGACGCTTCTTCTTAGCGTTGAGTGAGCGCTTGACACGTGCCACTGTTCAAACTTCCTTTGGTATTTAAGATTCTTACTGTATGTGATCTAGGGAGGGAAAAGGCTAAAGAATTAAGCCTTGCCCAGCAGGCGCTTCACGCGCTTGACATCAGCTGGAGCTACATCCTCAGTGCCCTTCAGACGACGGGTACGGGTGGATGGCTTGCCCTCAAGGAGGTGGCGGCGGTTGGCCTGCTCACGACGCAGCTTGCCGGAACCGGTGGTCTTGATTCGCTTAGCGGTACCCTTGTGGGTCTTCTGCTTCATGGGATTTAACGTCCTTTAACTGTTTAGTCTTTACTTCTTGCCCTTGCGCACCGGGCCGAAGACCATGGTCATATTACGACCGTCCTGCTTTGGCTTCGACTCGACGACGCCGTACTCGGCGACATCCTCTGCCAGACGCTCAAGAAGGCGAGTACCCAATTCAGGTCGCGACTGCTCACGGCCGCGGAACATGATGGTGACCTTTACCTTGGAGCCCTTTTCGAGGAAGCGGATCACATTGCTCTTCTTCGTCTCGTAATCATGGTCATCGATTTTCGGACGGAACTTCTGCTCCTTGACCACAGTCTGCTGCTGATTCTTGCGCGCCTCACGAGCCTTCTGGGCCTGTTCGTATTTGAACTTGCCGTAATCCATGATCTTGCACACGGGCGGCTTAGCATTAGGCGCAACCTCAACAAGGTCGAGGTCAGCATCATATGCGAGCTTGCGGGCATCGTCGATACGAACGATACCAACCTGCTCCCCGTTTGGGCCGACTAGGCGGACCTCGGGAACTCGGATTCGCTCATTAATGCGAGCTTCAGCGCTGATGGGGTACTCCTCAAGTAGCAAAGTTGAACTATTTGTGATCTACCGTTTATCGCTTTGGCTTCTATCCCCAGAACACAACAAAACCCCCGCCTGTCTAACAGGCGGGAGATCTTTGGAATGTTCATACAGCAGCAACCACTAGAAAAAAGTTACTGACGTACACTTTTACCTTGTGCCTACACCATCATGGGCGGCTTCAGGTGGGAAGATCTCCACTTGCGACCTGCGCTTATATAAGCTCAGGCGGTAGCTCGATAAAGATAACATAAATTCTTGCCAAATTGCAAAATCTTCTACCGCACTCAGCTATAGACTCGTAGGCATGTCCAATAACACTTCATTATTAGACGTCATGCGCAGGCTCGAGATTGCTGAACGCAATATTACCGAAGCCCGCGGAGCCCTCAATTCATTGATGGCTCACTCCGGTTCGCAACAACCGTTGCACAACCCTACCTACCAACCCAACCCATATCAAGGTGCAGACGTAACTCCTACCATCACGCCTACACCCACTGCCGTTGGGCACAGTGCCGGTATTCCAGCGAACCAACCCGGACATTCACCACGTCCACAGCCTCCAGTTGGCACACTGCCCCACCCAGGAGCACAGCAACCTACAGCTCCCTCTCACGTTGGGCATGGGCCGTACGGGCCACCGAAGAGTCCACAGCATTTTCAGAAGGGTGCTGCTATACCCTCTGGCGTGTCCAAGACTTCAGAAAAATCAACTCCGTGGTGGAGTAACGATAAGATTGTCACCCGCCTGCTCGGCATCTTTGGCAGCGTGGTCACTTTTGTCGGCGTGGCCTTTTTGGTCACCCTGGGCATTGAGTACGGCATCATTGGCCCGCCAGCGCAAGTGGGGCTTGCTGTCACTTTGGGCTTAGCTTTGCTCGCCGCCGCTGTAAAGCTGCGTGGCGGCAAAGTCCAAGAAGCAGTGATCACCGCACTGCTGACAACTTCCCTTCTGGTTTTGGGCGCAACCACGATGGCGGTGGGTTTTGTTCTTGAGTGGATACCCGAAATGGGAATCACCATCATTTTCGGGCTGTTGGGCATCGGCTTCTTAGCAATTGCCTACCTTTGGAACAACAAATATGCACTGATATCGGTGACTGGTGCGTGGTATTTCCTCGCACTATGGCATGCCGCGGAAATGCTGCACAGCATGTACTGGACTTACAGCTTTATTGGCATCCTCTTGTGCGCACTTGGTGTGATCAAGAAGTGGAACGTTAACGCAATTGTCGGCACCGTCACCGCGCTCGGTGCGGCAGTTACCTTTGATTTCTATGCTGATTTTGCCATTCGCTTGCACTACATCTTCCTTGCCTGCGCCGTGGCCTATATGGTGGTGAACTACCTTTTCCCCCACCTTTGGGCAAAGATCGGTACGGTTGGCTTCTTTGTTCTTGCATGCTCGGTAGCTGTGAATCATTCCGGCTATCCCGTATCAATGGTGATTGATGAACGCGTTGTGCTGTGGACTACCTTCGCGTTGGCGTGCGCATGGATCTATCTCAAAGGCGATTTCTTTGCGTGGACTTTTATCCCCGTACACTTGTGCGCGATTGTGATCTGGGGTTCAGATTTCGCCATTGCAGGTATCCCCGGTACAACAGTCACCGCCATCCTCTACATCTTGATGCTTGTGTTTACGGTATCCCAGCTGAAAACTACTGCCAAGACAACGTGGGTCTGGTTCGTGTGGCTAGTTTTCCTAATTCCACATGTCTACTCCCCGATCGTTCACACTATGCTCCGCGAACCGCAGTCAATCATTCGCTATCGCGAATCCTTAATCGGTATCGCGTTGGGCCTGCTGGTAGCTTTCTGCATCTACGCTCGCAGGCGTCTACCTCAGCCAACAATCCTCTTCGGCATCGTCGCTTTAGTCATGTCTATGGTTAGCACCGTGACCATTACCACCACTGTTGGCCACTCTCTCGGCGCTTATGAGGGTATGTGGTTGGGGTATCTCACTGGGCATTCCGTTGTATCCATCGCATGGATTTTCATCGCCGCATGGTTAATTCTTGGGCGCTATACTTCGCTGGGGGTCGGTGTTTGCCTAGCTATCGCTGGCACTGTGAAATTGGTGTTCTTGGATATGGCCAACCTCAATGGTTTGCCACGAGTCTTGGCATTCATCGTCTCCGGTGTGGTTCTCATCGTTGTGGCCACCAAACAGGGAAAGCAAGCACAAGGCCACTCTAGCCCAGCAAGCACGAGCACCCCTAGCCCTCAGCCGGTGCCTGTGGGGGCTTCTCAGCTAAGTGAAAACTCCAACCTTGGGTCACACAAGGAAAATTCGACGCCGATCTCACAACCGGCCACCAAACCTGCTGATTCTCAGCTAACACCACCGAAGGCTTCTGAGCCTGAGGCTTAACTCCAATCGAGTAGGGTGCCGGGTTTCCCGGCAGCCCTCTCACACCACCGTACGTGCGGTTCATCGCATACGGCGGTTCCTTACACCAATACAGAGTATTGACTGTGCTTATAGTTCCAATACGCCACGGCTGATACGAGGTTCTGGTCATTCCAATACGCATTAGTAAGCGTGGTTGTAAGCACCCACGAGCCAGCGATACGCCAGTAGGACTTACTGGTATTAGCCCACTCATAGGCCTTTTGTTTATCCACACCCAAGCGGCAGAGGTTCCGTATCCGCGTTCGGATACGTTTCCACTGCTTCCATACGCACATCCGCAGTCGACGACGAAGATGCTCATCCAGCCGGTTAAGAAACACCTTCGCATCCGCCAACGCGAAATAACCAAGCCATCCACGCAAATATTTGTTTAACCGGTCAATGCGATACTCCATCGACACCGACCACGATCTTGCCGTAAGCTCTTTCACTCGGGCTAAAACCCTCATCTTCGTGGCCTTAGTAAGTCGAAACCGATACTGATCACCACGAACCAGATAGAACCCATAGCCTAAAAGCTCCGCCTTAATCGCATGACAAATAGTGGACTTCTCCTGATTAACCCGCAGCTTTAACTTCCCCTCCAGAAACTTCCCAGACTGGGCAAGCGCACGCTGCGCAGCACGCTTGGAACGAACAAAGACCCGAATATCATCAGCATAACGAACAAACTTCGTGCCCTTAGATGCAAGATAATGATCAAAATCATCCAACATGATATTGCTCAACAACGGCGATAACGGTGACCCCTGCGGAGTCCCTGCATCACTACACCGAACAACACCATCAGCCATAATCCCAGCGTTTAAATACGCCCGAATAAGCTTCAACACGCGCTTATCGTCAACCTTACGAGCCACCCTCGACATCAACATGTCGTGATTAACCGTGTCGAAATACTTCGACAAATCAACCTCAACAACCCACACATACCCCTCGTTAAGAAACCCACGTGCGGTCTTTAACGCCATATGTGCGCTACGTTGAGGCCTGAAACCAAAAGACACAGGCACAAACCCCACATCAAAGATAGGCGTAAGTACCTGCGCGATCGCCTGACAAATCACACGATCAACAACAGTCGGAACACCAAGCATACGCCAACCACCCGAAGGCTTTAGGATCATCACCTCACGAACCGGCAACGGCTTATACGTTCCCGCGTCAAGACGCTCACGAATGCCACTCCAGTGTTCGCGCAGATAAACGTCAATATCCTCAACACCTACCCCGTCCACACCAGCAGCACCCTTATTCGTCTTAACCCGCTCTAATGCAGTGCGGAGATTGCCACCTGAAAAGACTTGATTCCACAGATCAGCACCCGCACCAGTTGACACTTCCCCTACATCGGCAGACACACAACTAGGCACACCATGGCTATCGTCGGGATTCACCCTATCCTCCCCATAATGCCCACACACACGTGGTTGGCAGCTTTCACCGTTATGCATAACTACAATCCAGGTTCCATACTCAACAATGTAAAGTTCAGTCCTTCCTCGCTCACCCACCATAAGGGCTACCGCGGACCGCGGTGTCTCCCACGAGTACTATGACCTCGGCTGACTCCTACCACACCAACCCACAACAGGGCTTACCACACCTACTTGGCACAGTCTGTGACAGGCCTCCCCGATTAAGAACATGCTCTTTCCTCCTACAACCGCCACATCTACGCACTAACCACTTCGATGGAACGGGCTTCGACTTCTTCGGCAGCCTTACCCAGATCAGCGCGCCTTATATGTGATTCGTATACCTCGGTGCAGGATTTCGCTTGAAGCTTCCTCCCCACAACACCTCACGATGCTGCAGTTGCCATCAGCTACATAGTTAAACCACCTTCACTATCAGGGACTCACACCCTTAAGAACATGCCCATGTCGGGCGAACCGAAAAGGGGGCTGTTTCTATAACAGCCCCCTTTTCGCTACGTAGCTACTGGAGATTTTCAAGGCACTGAGGTTTTCTCACCGGCGAAATGCGCATGAAACGTTAACCAGTGGTTTTTGGGGTTTTGTGGGCGGAACGTCAACGCAAAGCACGCGGGATCTATCAAGTCCATTGTCTAGGGCCAACAGCTAGTACTGCTCTATTGGTAGACTGCCGAATATGGAGGAGAAAAAACTATCGTCTTTAGTATTCGGAAACGTTATCCTTGAATCTCAGATTTTGGGGACAACCATCCGAATATACGCTGATGACATGCGGTCTTATTCTTTTCGACCTAGCCCTTATGTCTCCCTCTCCGTCCCTTTAAACGAGTTAAAAGGGCAGCTCCAGCCTGACCACGCCGAAGCTCTCGCTAAAAGAGTTTTCGATTCTGTATCTGAAGAGCTCAACGAAAACTACCCAGGTGGTTGTGAGCGCGCAGAAAAAGAACTAAAAGCCTGGCTCATGGGCACTAACTAGTTCACATTGCACGGAAGATGAACTTCACTAGAGATGCCAAAGCCATGATGCGATCCAGCAAAAATCTCTCCAGAAAATCGGTAATCATGACCGGAAGTACTTGGCCCGCAGATTGCTTCTCCACGGACAAATCCGTAGCCGCCTTCGGTAAGGCTCTTGAAGGTTTCGTCTACAGTCTCATAGAAAAATCCAAGATGTTCTTCTTGGGGTCGGATCTTTGCGCTTAACGGAAGGCAACCAGTTCTAGTGCATCTGACATGCAGGCCCTAAGAAATGATTCCCCAGCTTCTACCCGAGGATCGGCGAATGTTCCTGTACATGCCCCTGCGTTCACAGAACGAGTAAGCACTCCATCATTCAAAGTCTCATCATCAAACGTAAAAGTAAAGCTTTCACCAGGCTCGACCACGACGCGAGACGTTGCGTCCTTTGGTAACGCGTCCGAAGCAGCAGCTGCCATTGGGCAAGAAAAAACAAGAGCCGAAAAAACAGTTGCAACGGCGGCAAAAGAAGATCTGATTTTAGTACTCATAAAATGAGCATAAAAGTAAACAAACTAGTGAGGTTTTCTTACAGGGGGAAATAGGTGTGAAACGTTGACCAGTGGTTTTAGGGGTTTTATGGGTGGAACGTCAACGCAAATCACGCGGGGCACTTGGTTCAGAATGGTTTTTGTCAATCTGAAAGGAACACCGCGTGCTTTGTGTTGACATTCCACCCACATGAGAAAACCTCACTAAGTGTTTGCCAGCATTTCTTTCAAGAACTGACCCGTATAGGATCCCTCCACCTGCGCAACCTGCTCTGGTGTACCTTCGGCAACCACTCGGCCACCACCGGAACCACCCTCCGGGCCCATATCAACAATCCAGTCGGCAGCCTTGATCACATCGAGATTGTGCTCGATAATAATCACCGAATTGCCCTTATCCACCAGCCCTTGAATCACCAGCATCAGCTTGCGAATATCCTCAAAGTGCAAGCCCGTAGTAGGCTCGTCGAGAATATACACAGTCCGGCCATTAGAGCGTTTTTGCAGCTCCGACGCCAATTTCACACGCTGAGCCTCACCGCCCGACAGCGTCGTGGCCGATTGCCCCAAACGCACATAGCCAAGACCAACCTCAGTGAGGGTTTTGAGATAACGATGAATTGACGTGATTGGCTCGAAGAAATCTGCCGCCTCCGCGATAGACATCTCCAAAACCTCCGCAATGTTCTTGCCTTTGTAGCGCACCTCAAGCGTTTCACGGTTATAGCGGGCACCATGGCAGACTTCGCAGGGCACATACACATCAGGCAGGAAGTTCATTTCGATCTTCAACGTGCCATCACCTTGGCAGGCTTCGCAACGACCGCCTTTCACATTGAACGAAAAACGCCCCGGCTTGTAGCCACGCACTTTTGCCTCAGTGGTTTCGGCAAACAGCGTGCGCACCTTATCAAACACGCCCGTGTAAGTAGCTGGGTTTGAGCGCGGGGTGCGCCCAATGGGGCTTTGATCAACCTGAACAAGCTTGTCGAGATGTTCGATGCCCTCCACGCGCGTTGCTCGGCCTGGTACTTGGCGTGCACGATTCAGCGCGTTGGCGAGGTTTTTCGCCAAAATTTGGTTCACTACGGTGGATTTACCGGAACCCGACACCCCTGTCACACACGCGAGAACACCCAAGGGGATTTCCACATCAATACCCTGAAGGTTGTTCTCCTTCGCACCGACCACTTTCAAGGTGCGTAAAGGGTCGATAGTGCGTCGTGTGTCGGGCACACCCAATTTCATGCGACCCGACAGGTAGGCGCCGGTGATGGAATCTTTACACTTCTTAATTCCTTCAGGCTTACCTTGGTACACCACTTCGCCGCCAAATTCACCAGCATTGGGACCGATGTCGATGAGCCAGTCAGCTGCACGGATAGTGTCTTCATCATGCTCCACAACAATCAAGGTGTTGCCGATATCGCGCAAACGCTCCAAAGTGGCGATCAAGCGTTGGTTGTCGCGCTGGTGCAAACCAATCGAAGGCTCATCAAGCACGTATAACACACCTGCCAAACCCGAACCGATTTGGGTTGCCAAGCGAATGCGCTGGGCCTCGCCACCAGAAAGGGTGCCTGCGGCACGGTTGAGCGTGAGGTAGGTCAAACCCACATCGATGAGGAATTTCAGGCGCGCTTGAATTTCTTTCAACACGGCACCCGCGATCATTGTCTGACGGGAATTAAGGCTCAACGAATCTAAGAATGCTGCTGCTTCTTCCACACTCAGCGCGGTCACATCAGCAATGGACATCTCACCATGCGACTGAGAGCCAAGGCGCACCGCGAGAATTTCAGGGCGCAGACGCGCCCCCTTACAGGTAGGACACGGCGTTTCGCGCATGTAGGCCATGAGTCGGTCTTTTTGAGAATCTGAATCCGTACCTTCGAGGCGACGCTGAAGGTTCGGCAACACGCCTTCATAGGTGGAACTCCACGTGCGTGAACGCCCATAACGGTTTTTGTATTTCACCGTCACCTTATCGGGTGCACCATTGAGAATGAGGTCGCGCTGCTCATCAGTGAGCTGGTTGAAAGGGGTCTGAGGATCCACATCAATCACTTCACAGAAACCGCTGAGGAGTTTTTGGTAGTAGCCTTCGCCTGCACCAATGCTGAAAGGATGGATCGCCGAGATAACTGGTGCATCCTTATCGGGTACCACAAGATCGAGATCAACTTCCATCTTTGTGCCCAAACCGTCGCAGGCAGGACACGCGCCGAAAGGTGAGTTAAAAGAAAATGAACGCGGCTCCAACTCATCCACGCCAATAGGGTGGTTGTTGGGGCAGGACATCTTCTCACTGAAGCGGCGAATCCGCGCTGGGTCGTCTTCGGGCAGTGAGATGAACTCAAGCTCGACCACGCCGTCGGCAAGCGTCAGTGCTGTTTCCACGGAATCGGTCAGTCGCTGCTTCTGCGATGCTTTTACCTGCAAGCGGTCGACTACCACTTCAATGTCATGCTTGATCTGTTTTTTCAGCTCAGGCGGGCTCGTGAGCTGGTGCACCTGACCGTCGACGCGCACACGGGCGAAACCTTGGGATGAGAGCTCCTGGAACAAGTCAACGAACTCGCCTTTGCGGGAACGCACGACAGGGGCAAGGACCTGAAATTTCAGCCCCTCTTCCATCTCCAACACCTGATCAACGATTTGCTGTGGCGTTTGGCTCTCAATTTTTTCATCACACACTGGGCAGTGCGCAACACCCGCACGCGCGTAGAGAAGACGCAGGTAGTCATACACTTCGGTGATGGTGCCCACGGTTGAGCGCGGGTTGCGGTTGGTCGATTTTTGGTCGATCGACACTGCCGGTGAGAGCCCTTCGATGAAGTCGACATCAGGTTTATCCATCTGGCCGAGAAATTGGCGGGCGTAGGCGCTGAGGCTTTCGACGTAGCGCCGCTGCCCTTCAGCGAAGATGGTGTCGAAGGCGAGGGAGGATTTACCGGAGCCAGAAAGCCCTGTAAATACCACCATCGCGTCGCGCGGTATGTCGATGTCGACGCCTTTTAAGTTGTGTTCGCGCGCGCCGCGGACCACGAGACGGTCTGCCACAGTGAATCCCCTTCGATAGTGGTGAGAAAATCAAATATCTATTCGAACATAGCAACGAATTGAAAGTTTCGCTACTCTTGGGTTTTATGAAACCTTTAACGCTTAACCGTATCGCAGTTGACCCCTTTGATAACAATTGCTACTTTGTGTGCGCTGGCGATGAAGCTTTGCTTATCGACGCCGCCAACAACGCCCCCGCACTTTTGAAGCGCGCTGAGGAACTTCAGGTTCGGATCACGCATCTGCTCACCACCCACCGGCATGCCGATCATGTTCAGGCTCTTGCTGAGGTTCTCGCTGCTACTGGTGCTACGCATTTCGCTTCCGCCCTCGATGCCCCTTCCCTGCCCGTGGCTGTGGATGTGAAGTTGGAGCATGGCGATGTACTGCCGTTTGCTGGCTATGAGTTCCCAGTGATTGTTCTGCGGGGACATACTGAGGGTGGTGCTGCACTCGTGGTGGAATTGGATGGGGTCACGAATATTTTTGTTGGCGACAGCTTGTTCCCAGGCGGGGTAGGTAAAACGGATTCCCCTGAGCACTTCGAGCAATTGTTTTCCGACGTCACTACCAGGCTGTTTGATGTTTATGACGATGACACTGTTATTTGGCCGGGCCATGGTGCAAACACCACATTGGGTGCGGAGCGCGGCGGTCTCGACGAGTGGAAACAGCGGGGTTGGTAACACCTAGTTTTTACTGCGCGACTAAAGATGTGACCTTTCGAAAACCTATGCCTTCTAGGCTAAGAAAGTGGCTTATCAACAACTTCCCCACCGCTCGGTACTTGTTTTCGTCTACGATTGGTGAAGTATCTTAAAAGAGATCTAAGGAGAAATTTCTTCATGCTTCGTAAGCTCGCTCGCCCAATGGTGGCGTCCGTCTACATCGCCGATGGTGCGGATACTGTTTTGAATACCCAGGCTCATGTTGAGGGCACTCAGATGGTTATGCGTCAGCTGCGCGTTGTTTTGCCCCGCCGCTACTACAAGATGATTCCGCAGAATCCAGAGCTGATCACTCAGGCTATTGGTGCGACAAAGGTTGCTGCGGGGTCGATCCTTGCACTGGGTAAGGCTCCTCGCACTTCCGCTTCTGTTCTTGCGCTGTTGAGTGTTCCTACGATTCTTGCCCGCCACGCTTTTTGGGAGACCCAAGATGCTGAGGAGAAAACGGCGCGCCGTCAGGGCTTCCTCACCTCTGTTGCTTTGCTGGGTGGTTTGTTCATTACCAGTGCTGACACTGCCGGTAAGCCGGGGTTGAAGTGGCGTGCGCAGAAGGCTGCGAAGAAGGCCAATAAGCAGATCCAACAGGCGTTGCCTACTCAGTCGGAGTCGGAGAAGATTGTTGCTTCCGCCTCTGAGTGGTTGGATGGTGCACGTCAGGAATCCTCGAAGTTGGTTGATTCTGCTTCTGAGTGGATTGAGGATGCCACTGAGAAGGTGTCGAGCTTTGTTGAGGACAATCGCGACGATTGGGCTGATACTGCCCGCGAGTGGTTGGATCGTGCTCAGGAAAATTCCAAGGTGGCTAAGAAGAAGGTGCTGAAGGCTGCGGTTGCAGCTCAGGATAAGGCACAGGCTGCTTTTGCTGATGCGCAGGATGCTACCGGTCGTACGGCGAAGAAGGCGACGAAGCAGGCTGATAAGTTGCAGGTTCAGGCGCAAAAGGCGTTTGCTCGTGCGCAGAAGAAGTTGGATAAGAAGTTCTAGTTTCTTCCGTTTCGGCTTAAGAGTTTTTACTCTTAGTTTTTCAGGGTGTGTACCGCACAGGCACACACCCTTTTTGTTATGCCGGTTGTGGGGGTGGTATTTGCGCTAAAATTGGAACTTTCGTTTTTTATTCCTGCCTTGAAGCAAGTGAGGATGCATGCTGAATAAGGATCAGATTGCGGCGGAGATCGCCCGTGAGCAAAGTTATGTCGATGGGCTGTTTTCTCGCCTTGATCGGGAAGTGTCCCAGGCGCAGGAGCGTTTGGCGCAGGTGCAGTTGCGTGTGGATCCTTCGAATCCGGATGCTGAGGCTTTGGTGGATCGTGAGACGGAGTATCACGGTTTGCATGATCGTATTGATCGGCTGAATATCGCCCAGTTGGGTTTGGTTTTTGGACGTATTGATGTGACTGTGGATAATCCGAGCTTGATCGATAATCCGGTGGCTGAGAATGTGGATCGCCGCTATATCGGCCGTATGGGTTTGGATGATCGGGAGGATGATTACCGAACATTGCTTGTGGATTGGCGCGCGCCGATGGCTCGTCCTTTCTATTTGGCAACTACTGCACAGCCGGAGGGTGTGCTTGTTCGTCGGCATATCCGCACGAAGGGCCGCACGGTTGTGGGGGTGGATGATGAGGTTTTGAGTGGCGAGTTGGCTGCTGATGAGCTGCGTGAGGAGTCTACGGGCGGGCATGAGGCTCGTTTGGGGGTTGCGAGTGAGTCGGCGTTGCATCGTGCGTTGCATAAGGCTCGTACTGGGCGTATGGCCTCGATCGTGGAGACTATTCAGCGCGAGCAGGATGAGATTATTCGCGATGAGACGCGTGGGGTGATGGTGGTTGAGGGTGGCCCGGGTACGGGTAAGACTGCTGTGGCGTTGCATCGTGTTGCGTACTTGTTGTACACGTGGCGTGAGCAGTTGGCGCGTACGGGTGTGTTGATTATTGGTCCGAATCGGACGTTTTTGGATTATATTTCGCGCGTGTTGCCTGAGTTGGGTGAGACGGGTGTTGTGTTGACGACTGTGGGCGAGATGTTTCCGGGTGTTGTGCCTGCGCATTCTGAGTCATTGTTGGCGCGGGAGATTAAGGGTTCGGTTGAGATGGTGACGATTCTTGATCGTGCTGTGAAGTCGTATCAGTCGCTTCCCGACTCGCCGCGTGTGGTGACGATCGAGGGCATTGAATTGCTTATCGACGCCGCCACGATCAAGGCTGCGCGGACTCGGGCTCGTCGGGCTCGTCGTCCGCATAATGTGGCGCAGCCACTGTTCGCCGAGGCTTTGGCTGAACAGTTGACGATCCAAATGGTGGAAAAGATTGGTGCGGATCCTTTGGGTGGGAAGAATTTGTTGGGGCTGGGTGATCGGGCGCAGCTTCATGATGATATTCAGGAGGATCCGGTCACTCATGCGTTGGTGCAGGAGTTTTGGCCGTTGCTACATCCGGCGCAGGTGTTGGCGGAGTTGGTGGAGAGCCCTGAGCGTATTGCTGAGGTTGCTTTTGATTATGATGAGGAAACTCAATCGGCGCTTGCTCGCGAGTGTGGCACTGCGTGGACGGCTTCTGATGCTGCGCTGGTTGATGAGATTGCTCATCTGATTGGTGTGGATGAGCAGGAGGATTCGCTTTCGGCGTGGAGTGCGGAGTTTTCAGCTGCTGAGGAAACGTTGGAGGGTTTGAGTTCTTCGGCGAGTTCCGATTTGGATGATGAGTTGGATGCCGAGGTTTTGTCGGCTTTCGACGTGATTGATGCCAGCGAGTTGGCGCAGCGTCAGGTGGTGTCGGATTCGCGTTCGACGGCGCAGCGGGCTTTGGCTGATGTGCAGTGGGCTTATGGACATGTGATTATCGATGAAGCCCAGGAGTTAAGTCCGATGGAGTGGCGTATGGTGATGCGTCGTGTTCCTAATCGGTGGATGACGATTGTGGGTGATACTTCGCAAACGAGTAGCCCCGCTGGGGTGGATTCGTGGGCGGATACGTTGGCACCGTTTGTGTCTCAGCGTTTTAAGAAGCACCAGTTGACTATTAATTACCGCACGCCTGAGGAGATTATGGCGGTGGCCAATGATGTGTTGGCGGTGTTTGCGCCGGATGTGGTTCCGAGTGTGTCATTGCGTCGTTCGCATCATCCGGTGGAGTTTAGTTCGGAGGATCCGTTGGTTCTTGCCCAGCGGTTACGCGAGCAGGATCCGCAGCGTTTGACTGCGGTGATTGCAGCGGAATCTGCGCCTGGTGTGTTGGGTGTGGAGGAGATTAAGGGTTTGGAATTTGACCACGTGGTAGTGGTTGATCCTGTTCGGATTGTGGAGGCTTCGCCGCAGGGCTATCAGGATCTATTTGTTGTGCTCACGCGGGCAACACAGACACTGACAATCGTCGGCGATTTAGAGCAAGTTTTAGTACCGCAGAAATAACCACAAGTCTTTTACGCAAGATTCCGCATGAGATTTACCGTGGGCTCTTATCACCGCGTCTAAATGCACACCCGTACGCTTTGCGCCGATTACCTCTGTTATGTTTGAGCGTGCCCTCGGCAGTTATTCCCTCGCCTTGCTGAGGAAGTATCTTTGGCGATGTGAAATTTTCTGCGTAGCTAGTCCAAGATGAGATGTGCTAGTTCCGTTCCAAGCTGCGCACCGATTGCTAGTCCGATGAGCACGACGAGAGCACCGATGGCGAGCATCAGTGGGCTTAACTTATGGGGGTTTTCTTTGCCCCAAAGTTCTGATTCTTGGTTCATCGTGACTTCATCCTTTCCGCACTGTAGGTGGTGGGTGGAATTTTAATCAGGATAAAGCACGGTATGTGGGCTATTTCCCACCCAATAAAATTGAGAACGTTCCAAGAAATCTAATATTTTGGAAACTTTTTACTCTCAGCACCTGAGAATTATTTTCTCAACCAAACGTAAACACCAGCATACGCTCCACAATACTGATACAAGCTTAAGAAATTGGCTGTGAACAGTGTGAGAATAATTAATGATCAGGCAGATATTTTCATCCAGAAATCATCCCCCACTTTGGGGGTATTAAAAAGACTGCGAGTCTAACCTATTTGTCCGATCACCCGATATTTCCTCAATCCTCATCCCCATCTACGCATCTTTTTAACCTGAGGTTCACTCCCCCAAAGCATGTGTCGATTCATGAGCCCCAAAACGCTTCTGAATTGAGATCTTACGTGGGCTGTCGGTTCAAACGGCACGTGGCACTTTGGCAGTCTAAGACGCCAAAAGGCGTTGCCTCCCTATATT
The DNA here is from genome assembly GCF_030408755.1 of Corynebacterium felinum. Lineage (NCBI taxonomy): Bacteria > Bacillati > Actinomycetota > Actinomycetes > Mycobacteriales > Corynebacteriaceae > Corynebacterium > Corynebacterium felinum. The sequence continues at coordinate 1,329,928 of NZ_CP047209.1, read as the reverse complement.
TCTATGGGGGCAACGCCTGAAAAAATTCGACGTGATGCGGTTTTAGCTCACGGTATGAACGATCATGACATCACAATCAGACTGGCGAGCCACATCAGCAGGGACGGAACCCAGAAGGCGGCCGGTCAAGGAATTGATGCCACGGTTGCCCACCACAAGAAGGTCAGCATTGTGCTCATTCACAATCGCCATCAAAGCCTCAACAGGGGTGCCAGGTCGAACAGCGGTCTCAATGCGCATTGAACCAATGGTGCGCGCAAACTCCGCAGCCTTATCCAGGTTTTCTTGGGCTGGATCGGTACCCAAAACAGTGACAGAGTCTTGGCGCAGGGTCTTCGAAGCCTGCTCCTTGGACTCGTAGTAGGCGCAGCCAATAACCAGGGTTGCATCGAACGCAGCAGCAATACGAGCCGCACGCTCAACAGCCAACATGGAAGACTTTGAGCCGTCCGTTCCAACAACAATGGTCTTATAATCGCTCATGTGAAAACCTTCTTTAGAAGTAGTGTTTAAAGCCTCAGTACAGTGTAACAAACAAGCTAGTTACGCTTCTGCGGTGTTAACAAGCATCACGTCAACTGAAGCCTTGCGAGATACCTCACCCGGAATATTTCCCAGCAGACGCCCCATCAGCGAATCCAATCCGCGATTACCCACCACCAGAAGATCCGCCTCAAATTCATCGACAACCTGCAACAACACAGCAGCAGCGGAACCCGACTTCGTAATCGGAGTGATATTGTTCGCACCTTCTTCGCGTGCGAGCGCTTGTGCTTCATCCACAATCTCATTCGCGCGATCCTCACTGAACACGGGCAGCGCATGGATTTCCGCGTGTGCCTTTGCCGTCAATGGTTCAGAATCACCAAAGAATGCGCACACAATTCCAAGTTCTGCCCCATAAGCCTGTGCAAGACTAGCGGCTGTGCGCACCGCTTTCAGGGAGCTCTCAGAGCCGTCCGTTCCAACGATTACTCGGGAATAAGAAACCACGGTGGTTCTCCTTTTGGTGTCACTCGTGTATTAAATGCCAGCTTCTTTCATGCCTCGTAGCTCCTTTTTCAGATCTACGATTTCATCACGCAGCCTGCCCGCAAGTTCAAATTTCAACTCGCGTGCCGCCGCACCCATCTGGGTTGTGAGTTCTTCAATGAGTTTCTCCACCTCGCTTGTTGCCATGGAGCTTGTATCTTTACGCCCCACCACAGCAGCATCCGCAGTAGCAGAAGAAACATCACCTTTTTCATTATCGCTCACTTGATCAAGAATGTCAGCAATCTTCTTACGCAAAGGTTGCGGATCAATTCCATGCTCAGCGTTGTAAGCCAACTGCTTTACGCGACGTCGCTCAGTTTCATCAATGGCATGAGCCATCGAATCCGTGATCCGGTCGGCATACATGATCACCTCACCCGACACGTTTCGAGCAGCACGTCCAATGGTCTGAATCAGCGAAGTAGTGGAACGCAAGAAACCTTCCTTGTCGGCGTCCAAAATGGCCACCAAGGACACTTCTGGCAGGTCAAGCCCCTCACGCAGGAGGTTAATGCCCACCAACACATCGTATTCACCTAAACGAAGTTGGCGCAGCAGCTCGACGCGCTGCAAGGTATCAATATCGGAGTGCAGATAGCGCACCTTAATGCCATTTTCCAACAAGTAATCAGTGAGGTCTTCGGCCATTTTCTTGGTCAGCGTAGTGACCAAGATGCGCTCGTCTTTGTCAGTGCGCAGTTTAATCTCATGAATAAGATCATCGATTTGACCCTTCGTGGGGCGCACCGTGACCTTGGGGTCAACCAAACCAGTGGGCCGAATAACCTGTTCAACGTATTCGCCACCAGCTGCCGCAAGTTCATAATTGCCTGGGGTGGCGGATAGATAGACGGTTTGGCCCACGCGGTCGGAAAATTCCGTCCACGTTAAAGGGCGGTTATCAAGGGCGGACGGAAGTCGGAATCCGAAATCAACGAGGTTGCGTTTGCGCGACATGTCGCCTTCAAACATGCCGCCGATTTGGGGGACGGTCACGTGAGACTCGTCGATGATGGTGAGGAAATCTTCGGGGAAGTAATCCAACAGAGTTGCTGGTGCGGTGCCTGCCGCACGCCCGTCAAGATGGCGGGAGTAGTTCTCAATGCCGGAGCAGAATCCGACTTGCTCGATCATCTCTAAATCGTATTCCGTACGCATACGCAGGCGCTGTGCTTCTAAGAGTTTGCCCCGGTTTTCTAGATCGTCGAGGCGTTGTGCGAGTTCTTCTTTAATATCTTCGATGGCGCGTGCCATGCGCTCAGGGCCCGCCACGTAGTGGGTGGCGGGGAAAATGCGGATTTCTTGGACTTCGCGCAGCACTTCACCAGTAAGTGGGTGAATGTAGTAGAGGGCGTCGATTTCATCGCCGAAGAATTCCACGCGCACTGCGGTTTCTTCATAGGACGGAATGATATCGACGGTGTCGCCTTTCACGCGGAATGTTCCACGGGTGAAGCCCACATCGTTGCGGGCGTATTGGATATCGACAAGCAAGCGAAGGAAGCGGTCACGTTCCACTTCCTCCCCTACCTCAAGCCATACACTGCGGTCGAGGTATTCCTGTGGTGTGCCCAGACCATAGATGCAGGAAACGGAGGAGACCACCACGACGTCGCGACGCGAAAGCAAGGAGGAGGTGGCGCGGTGACGGAGGCGCTCAACATCGTCGTTGATGGACGAGTCTTTTTCGATATAGGTATCGGTTTGGGCGATGTAGGCTTCGGGCTGGTAGTAGTCGTAGTAGGAGACGAAGTACTCAACAGCATTGTTGGGGAGAAGTTGTCTCAGTTCGTGGGCAAGCTGGGCGGCGAGGGTTTTATTCGGTGCCATCACGAGGGTGGGGCGCTGCTGTTTTTCAATCAGCCATGCGGCGGTTGCGGATTTGCCGGTACCGGTTGCGCCGAGCAAGACGATGTCGCGTTCGCCGCGGTTGAGTCGCATGTCGAGTTCGGCGATGGCTTGGGGTTGGTCGCCGCTGGGGGTGTAGTCGGAGATGACTTCGAAGGTTCCGTCGGCGCGGGCAATATCGCTGATTGGCCTATGGTTGACCATTTCGGGGCCAGTGGTTGGGGAATTATTGAGGTGATTGAGGTCTTCACGCGACGAATTCATACCTTTGATATTAGAGTGAACATCATGCGTTTTCTGAAAACCGTCGTCTCTGCTCACCGTCCGGCTGTTTCTGTAGCGTCCGTGTCGGTGCTTGCGGGTGTGAGTCTGTGTGTGTTGGCGCCGTCTGCAACTGCTGCGCCCTGCGATTATCGTGTGGTGCCGCAGGAGGGTGAGGTTATCCAGTCTGGTTTGAGTAGTGGCAGTTCGTCAAGTGGGCTGTTGTCGTCGTTGTTTGGTCATGATTCGAAAAATCAGGGGCGTCACCCTGGCCAGATTCCGGTGCTGAAGGGCCATACGCAGGCTGTTCATTTGTTGACTGGCCCGGGTTCTCCACAGCGTACTGACCGGCTATTTTCGGTGTCGGGCACTGATTTGGGTATTGCCTGGACTGGCCCAGATGGGACGTATATTGCCTTCGGCGATACGATGAGCTGTTTGGGTGAGGGTGACGGCTGGCGTTCAAATGTGCTGATGCGCACCACCGATGTGGATTATTCTGATTCGTTGCGTGTCGAGGAGGCGGTGACTGATGCTGGTTGGGCTCGCCGAGGGTGGGCGCGTGAAATTATTTCTTCACTGAAGACTCCAGGTATTGAGCACACGACGATTCCGACGGCGGGTATTTATGTGAATGGCAAGCACTACATGGATTACATGTCGGTGCGCAAGTGGGGTGATCCGGGGTTCTGGTCGACGAATTATGCGGCGACTGTGGAGAGCACGGATGGTGTGCACTGGTCGTTGGTGCCGACGTCGATACGCGTCAATAATGGTGCGTTGAAGTTGCCGCAGGTTGGTTCGCTCAGTGCGTTCCGTTCGGGCAATCAGAATCTGCAGATGAGTGCTTTTGTGCTTCACGACGGCTATGTGTACCGCATGAGCACACAGTCGGGCCGCGATGGGTCCGCTGTGCTCGCCCGCAGCCCGGAAGCCAGCTTCCCGGATGAAAATAGCTTCGAATTTTTCACGGGTTCTGGCTGGTCGGATGACCCCGCGGATGCCTCAATTGTGATTGATGGTCATGTATCTGAGCTATCAGTGGCGTTCCATGCTGGGCTCAACCAGTGGGTGGCGCTTTACCTGGATGATAAGGGCATGGTGATGCGCACCGCGGATTCCTTGGAAGGCCCGTGGAGTGACAAGCGCATGTTGGTCAGCCGCGCAACGATCCCTGATATTTATGGCGGTTTTATTTTGCCGAATCAGCGGACGAATACGCTCGAATGGGTTGCGACAACGTGGAGTGCGTATAACGTGATGGTGATGCGGACCGATCTGTCCCAGGTTCCTGGCGTGACACCTCGTTCGCCACTGGCAACGCGCAACAGTGCGGTTGAAGACAACCTTGAGGTGGAGAAGGTGATCGACTTCACCCCTGGCGCGGTTGCCGCTGTGGCGGATAGCAACAACCCTGTTGCGCCTGAAGGTGTGGAGATTGTTCCTGCCCCACCAGTAGAGCGTGAAGAAGATGCGTTGGTGATGGAGAAAGACTACGAGTAACTAGTACCCACAGTGTTTCTTTGCGCGTAGCACCGGTGACATTTGGGTGTCACCGGTGCTTTTTAAGCGTGCACACCTGTGATTTTTTCCAGAATTGTTGCTACTTGTGGGGCGAGTTTCTCAGGCGTTGAGTTGTTGTCGATGATGTAGTCGGCGGCGGCGCGTCGTTGATCGTCATCGATTTGTGCGTTAATGCGGGCACGTGCGTCTGTTTCATCCAGCCCACGGTGGGTAACGAGGCGTTGAACGCGGGTTTCGCTCTCAACGTCGACGACGATGACCACGTCCATTGCGGTGTGATGTCCTTTATCCACGAGCAGTGGCATATCCCAGACCGCCCATTGGTGACCTTCACTGGCTGCTTGGGTGAATAGTTCGTGGGTGCGTTGTTCGATCGCGGGGTGGGTGATGGTGTTGAGTTTCTCCGTTGCTTCGGGGGTTGCGAAGGCGCGTTGAGCCAGTAGTGCTCGGTTGAGTGTCCCGTCGGGGTTAAGTATGTCTTCCCCGAATGTGTCGGCGAGTTGACGTAGTACTGGTTGGCCTGGTTCGACGATTTCGCGTGCGATCTTGTCGGCATCAATGATGGGAAGCCCAGCGTGGGCAAGCAGTTGTGCAACCGTTGATTTTCCTGATCCGATTCCGCCAGTGAGCCCGATTTTTTTCATGTCCTCTAGCTTAGTTCGCCAAGGCTTGTGTGGTTGTTTCACTCCGCATGCCGAATGTCTGTGAGTTTGATGTAACCAGCTTAAGTAGCGCATGGAAAAACCCTGCCAAAAGGTGGTGGTTCTTCTTTGTGTAAGAACTCACTGCACTTTTCGGCAGGGTTTTAAGTCAAGCATGGTTGGGGTGTCGGTGACTCCCCTCTTCATGCTTAGGCGGTGGTCTTAATTACCTCGGTGCTGGTGGTTGCTACACCCTCAGCAACGCCTTCGACCTCGGCGAACTTCGTGGTGTTGGTAACAAGCACTGGGGTGATCAGGTTATACCCCTTCGATTCGATGAACTTTGGTTCGAAGGTGATCAATACGTCACCGGCTTCGACACGCTGCTTGCGTGCCACGTGTACCTCGAAGCCTTCACCGCCCAACTGAACGGTGTCGATACCGACGTGAACCAACAGTTCGATGCCGTTGTCGAGACGCAAGCCTACAGCGTGACCAGACTTCTGTACCGCAATCACGGTACCAGCGGCAGGCGCAACAACTTGGGTGCCGGTTGGCTTAATGGCAACACCCTTGCCCAGCTTTGCGGTGGCAAAAATTGGGTCAGGAACCTCACTTAAAGGCACAATTTCACCGTCCAGCGGTGCAGACACGAAGCTAACAGCGCCGGGTTGAAGTGCAGTCTTGACTGTTTCTTCAGCTACTGCCACTGCATTTTCTTTCGCTGCAGTTTCAGCAGTTGGGGTTGCAGCAGCTGCAACCAGCGGGGTCTTTGCTTCCTCTTCCTGCTCGCGCGCTGCAGCAAGCTGAGCAAGAACCTCAGCTTTTTCGTCCTTGGTACGGTAGTCGAACAGAATCACCAGAGTCATGGAGGTGAAGAAGGCTACTGCAATACCGATGGCGTAGCCGTAGTAAGGGCTCATAGCTGGAATGGTGAGCAAGGAGGTGAAGACGAAAGCATGAGCCTTGACGTCGAAAATACCCATCACGATACCGCCGGCCACACAGCCTGCGAGAAGGCGAATGTAAGACTTACGGAAGCGCAGAAGCACACCGTAGAGCGAAGGCTCGGAAATACCGCCGAGCAAACCGGCCATCATGCCACCGAAGGACACCTGGCGCATAGCGGTGTTGCGTTCCATCAGGGAGGTGATGAACACACCGGTGACAACGCCGAAGCAGGCAAAGTTCCAGGCACCCATGGGGCCTTGGATGAAGTCGTAGCCCAACACTGCAATGTTCTGAATCATGATTGCGTTCAGTGGCCAGTGTAGACCCAATGGAACCAAGAATGGGTAGAGGCAAGGAATGATGATCGCAAGAATGAATGGGCTAAAACCGTTGACTGCAGTAAGCAGAGAGGTGATGCCATTACCAACGCCAATGCCGAAGGGGCCGAGAACAAAAGCGGTGGCTGGGATCATGACGAGCAGGGAGAAGAATGGAACGAAAACCATCTGAATTGAAGAAGGAATGATCTTCTTCAGACCCTTTTCAACCCAGAACAAACCAATAGCCGCGATCAGCGGTGGGAAGACCTGTCCACCGTAATCGTTGAGAACCAAAGATGCACCGAAAACCTGAACGACGTCACCCTTGTTACCAATAGCAAGGAAGTCTGGGGTGAGGAAGGCCGCAGGGATAGCTGCACCCACCCATTCATTGGCGCCCAGCTTACGAGCAGCAGTAGCACCAACCATGATTGGCAGGAAGTAGAACACCGATTTCCACATGGCGTGCATCAACTGGAATCCGGCAGGAAGCGCTGCGAACTGATCGCCAGCCTCAGGGCCTGTTGGGAACTTGGCCAAGCCAAAAGTATCGAACAGCACGAGGAGGGTGATAATCAGCGATGCACCCAACAATGCCCACAGAATTGGGCGGAAGGTATCAGAGAGGAACTCGAAGCAGTAATCCACCTTGGAGTACTTACCGCGAACACCGGAGTACTGCTTCTTGGAGGAAGCGGAATTCTCGTCCTTCTCCCCCATGCCCGGCATACGAACCAATTCTTGGTAGTAGTTGGCAACAGCGCCACCCATGACTACCTGCAAACCAGTAGTTCCCTGAGGAACCACCCCTAAAACTTCAGGGTTTGCATCCAGTGCCGCCTGATCCGCCTTGGATTGATCAAACAACTGGAACCGAAGACGCGTCGCACAGTGCGACAGCGAAGCAACATTCTCTGCGCCGCCAACCTTCTCGAGAATAAACTCGGAGGTTTGCTTGAGAGACGTAGCCTGTGCAGCCATTTCAAGCCTTTCCGTAGTTAGTAACAAAAACACAAACGGGACTAGTGGGGCTCTGGTTTTGTTCGGAACTAAAACCAGAACATTAACCACAACATTAGGCCATAATCATGGCTGTATCCAAGCGAAAGTCACAAAATTCACAACAATGCGGAAAACTTCACACTTACACCCTTTGTAAAAACCAATAAACCCTTGAAAATTCCCACAGAAACACAGAATATTGTTAACCAAAACCACATGACACATCACTTAAACATCATTCAATTCATGGTGGGAACTGCTAAAATGCAGACCTATGGTTTGGTATTCAGTCCGCATGCGCTCAAGTCAGTCCACCCAGCACATTTCCGGGGCGGAAACACTCATCCACACCACGGACGAATCCCACCAAGAACCCACCATCGCGAAACTCAATGCCACCGTCTCCTCTTATCTTCAACGCGCACTCACCCACCCCAAAGGACAAGCAGACACCATCACCATCACCGTTGAACAGTGCGCCGAAGACGAACTACTCCATCTACCCATGCTTCCCAGCATCGAATGCGCAGCCGGTACCGACGTCGTCACGCTCCTGCGCCACCACCTGCCACCACAATTTCGCGCACTTGCAGAACCCGCCGAAAGCCTCCTGCGAAACATCGCGCATATGCGCGGGGCAGCACTGCTCGGCGCGGATGGACACAGAGTTGAAGAAAGCGTCAACCTCGATCCCATGCGCGGCGTGCGAGTGAGCCGTTTCGGGCACAACGGCGACAATGCATCCTGCAAAGACGCGCACTATGAGGCGCGGCGACTGGCCACCAAAGTACTCGCCGCACCCCACGTCTTAGCTGAACTATGCATCAGCGACGACCCCAACTACCACACCGGGTACGTAGCTATCAACGGCACATACTTCCGCATTCCAGAACTTAAACAAGCAAGCCTCGGCGGCAGAGTAATACTCCTTGATACCACTAATCCAGCCCTGATACTTGACACTGTGAACTTTCTCCAACACACACCCACCCTCATCCTCGACCCCAAACACTAACCCCCACCTCTCATCCACCTCTCACCCACCCCTCGCCCCAGCACCCGCACAGCATCCCGCACCATCCCCGCGCACACCAGGAGACCTCACACGTGGACATCAATACTTTCACCCAATCCCGCTCCGACGAGTGGGCGCAACGCGGACTTAGCCGCCAGATCCGCCACTTCACTTCCGCCCAAACGCCCACCGCAAACATCGACGGGCGCACCCTCCTGCAATTCGCAACCTCCGACTACCTCGGACTCTCCACACACCCCGCGCTACTGCGCGCCGCCTGCGAACAGGGCACAGCACTCGGGGTAGGCTCCGGCGGATCACGCCTGACCACCGGAACAAGCATTCATGCCGCGCTCGAACGCGAACTCGCAACATTTTTCGGCTACCCCGACGCAGTATTTTTCGCCAGCGGGTACCAGTGCAACGTCGCAGTCATTTCTGCCCTCGCCGACCCCGATGTCACCTTCTTCTCCGATGAGCACAACCACGCCTCGCTTATCGACGGCATGCGGATGCAGCGACACGCGCGCACCGTTGTGTACCCGCACCGCAACTACGAAGTACTCGACCTCCTCCTGCGTTCCCGCACCACGCCCCACGCACTGATTATCAGCGATGGCGTCTTCTCCATGTCGGGCGCTACCGCCGACCTTGCAGCACTACGCGCCCTTGCCGATACACACGATGCCTGGCTCCTCATTGATGATGCCCACGGCACCGGCACCGTGGGGGAAACTGGGCGCGGTGTAATCGAAGCAACTCAGATAAAACCAGACATTCTCATCAGCACCGCATCCAAAGCCCTCGGAGTGGAAGGAGGAATGGCCCTGTGCAGCGCCAACGTTGCCCACTTTCTCAAAAGTCAAGCCCGTGGCTTTGTCTTTTCCACATCTCCCAGCCCACTGATTGTGGGCGCAGTACGCGAAGCACTGGCCATCATCGACCGTGAACCGGAAAGAATCGACACGCTTCGCGCCCATATTTACCAACTACATCGCGGACTCGGACTTACCCCACCAGCAATCCCCACACCAATTGTGCGCATACCCATTGGGGATGAACAACGCTGCATGACCATCTCCCAACACCTCATGGATAACGGCATTTTTGTACCCGCCATTCGCTACCCCACCGTTGCCCGTAACCAGGCGATCCTGCGCATCACGATAACCGCACACCACACTCTCGACCAGATCAATCAGCTCTGCGCCACACTCACCTTAGCCTGCGATAAGTTCTCGTTGCCTACTTCTTAAACCACCAACCCCAGTTCTTTTCCCACTTTTTAACTCCCGTCATCCCATTGGTGGAATACGCCACTGAGCATGTCCACCTCCACCCCATCCCTCACCCACCATGTGAGCCATACCTCATACTGATGACATATTGGTCACATTTCACAACCTTATTGAAAATAGTAATACTCCCCCATTTCTGGGGAAACCCACCAAACCCACGCAGATTCACTTATCTCAACATTGCAACCATGGTGCAATTCATAGCCCCAATCAGGGGCAAGAGCCATACGCAATCTGCCCCTGACCAGTCTTTTGTGCGAAGAAACCAGTTCGCACCACATCACGCACTTTGTGCCCGTTCGGAAAAGATGACCGGTTGAATGTTGTTTTCGCGCATGGGATTATGAAAATGTGCATCTCCTCGTTGAAAACCAGCTTCTCGCTCTCACCGTCATCATGTCTCTCGGCCTGCTCGTGGGCAGGATCAAGATTGGCGGATTTCGACTCGGCGTGGCAGCAGTCCTTTTCGTCGGGCTCGGCTTTGCCACACTCGAACCAGGAATCACTCTCCCACCAATCCTGTTCATTGTTGGCCTCTCACTATTCGTCTACACCATCGGCCTTGAAGCCGCCCCTGGTTTTTTCGCATCGCTCAAAACTACTGGGCTGAAACACAACGCCTTCGGTTTCGCCATGATCCTCGGGGCAACCGCTATCGCCTTCGGCCTGATCAAAGGATTTGGCATTGATGTGCCCACCGGTGCAGGCCTGTTCACCGGCGCTGTTACCAACACCCCCGCCATGGCTGCCGTAGTAGACACCCTGCCATCACTACTGAACTCGGATCAGCAGAACCTGCTGGAGCTTCCAGTTGTGGCCTATTCCCTGACATACCCCATGGGTGTGCTTGGTGTGATTCTTTCTGTGGCCATCTTGGCCAAAGTATTCAAAATCGACCACGACAAAGAAGCACAAGACGCCGGCGTTGCCGTCCAAGCCCTCGAAACCCGCCGCATCAAGGTCATTCACCCCAATCTCCCATCGGTGACCACCATGCCCCACAAGTTCGACCTCGAAATCATCGTGTCTCGTATCGAACACCGCGGGCAATTGTTCCTCCCCGAACCCGGCGACCGCGTTGATCCCGGCGACATCATCTCCGTTGTAGGTACATCCGAAGAGCTCGACCGCGCCGTTGAATTCATTGGCGAAGCACTGCCCGGCGACCCCACCCACGACGAACGCCTCGACTTCCGACGCATCTTCGTCTCCTCCACCAGCCTCGTGGGAATTCCACTGCGTAAGCTCCGTCCACGCCTTCAAGGCATGCTCGTCACCCGCGTACGCCGCGGCGATATGGACCTCGTGGCCACCCCCGATACCGTCTTGCAGCTCGGCGACCGCGTACGCGTCGTCGCAACCCAAGACCGCATCGACTCCGCCACCCGACTCTTCGGTGACTCCTACAAGCGCATCTCCGACTTCAACCTGCTGCCAATGCTCATTGGATTAACCTTGGGCATCCTCATCGGCATGATCCCCGTGCCCCTACCAGGTGGGGCTGAACTGAAGCTTGGATCTGCTGGTGGCCCATTAATCGTTGCCCTGATCCTGGGCTACATTGGGCGCTCAGGGCCAGTGGTGTGGCAGATTCCCTATGGCGCAAATCTTGCGCTGCGCCAACTCGGTATCACCCTGTTCCTCGCAGGTATCGGCACTACCGCCGGTGCAGGCTTTGGTAAAGCACTCCAAGATCCACAATCGCTGACCATCATCGCCATCGGCGCTATAGTGACCGTCACCTTCAGCATGGCTACCTTGATTATTGGCTATAAGGTATTAAAAATCCCCTTCGGCCAAACCGCCGGCATCATTTCCGGTTTGCAAACCCACCCAGCTGTGCTGTCCTATGTATCAGATCAAACCAAAAATGAGCTCCCATCCATGGGCTACACTACCGTGTACCCCATGGCCATGGTAGCCAAAATTCTGTGCGCACAAATTCTGCTATTCCTGCTGTATTTCACCTAAAAACTACAGCCTGAACATAACGCAACTGCACAGATCACAAACAACAATGTGGAGGTAGTATCCATCGTCGCTTCGGTGGATACCCCCACGTTGATGCCCCCGCCAATGGCTCACACAAGGCTTCCACCCTCACGATGCCGAAGCGTCGCCTATACCTTCGACGAACCTACATGCCAGCCAACTCGCCGATAAGATCCGCATGGCAATTATTCACTATGGGGTTCACATAACTAATACTGAGCGCCGGCACCATCCCCTCTTCCCGCTCGAATTCCATCACCCTGATCATCAACACACGATGAGCCAAAAAACCAATTTCCTCGTCCCAACACAAGCGATACGTCAAATTATTTAACTGTGGGTTGCGATAAGGATTCTTCTGCGGCGGCATCTTTTCATAACGCATCCCGTCGATTATTGTGCTTTGATAATCATCACCCAATAAGGCATGGACTTCCGCGATCACTTCGTCCATAGTCTTCCCCGGATATTCTCCGATCCAATACACGTGCTTCTGCTCATAGTTGTTCAAATGCTCATACCCCTCAAGCAAGTACGGGGGAATTTGATCATCCTCGAAGACGCGCACATATTGCGCACCCGCAGGCACTTTCAAACCAAACATACCCACTGCCAGCCCCTCTGAAACAGGCACGTTACGTGCAGTAGTAGTGGTAGTGGTGGTCGTAACAGTGGTGGTGAACGGCGTAGCGGTCACACTTTTTTCAACGCGAGCACTCTGTGCGATAGAACATCCCGCGAGCAACAGCGAAAGCGCTGTGAGCATCACAATCTTTTTCATGGTTGTATCCAATCCCTTGAAATAAACAACAATATTCACTGAAGGAATATGAGTTCATATTAACTTTCACAAGGGAAGGAACAACGGCTGTAATAATAGTTTTTCAATAAGAATATTCGAACCAAATAAATAGCACTACTATAGGATTTTCCAAGCGAAACGTGTTAAACGCGCACCAACCACCCCGCAGCACCCGAACAAGCTCACATACACCTGCGAAGCAGCAGGTTAATGCATCAGCCGAGAATCACTCCACACGAAAGCGCCTGTCACTTTCCTCCCCGCGGCAATAGCAGCGGAAAACGAGGCCTTATTACGCGGATCAATATGGCCAAAATACTCGGTTGATTCGGAATAACCAGCACCAAGAATTTTCCGAACCATTTCCCTATGCACCTCTGGGGCAAAACCCCGACCGCGGAAAGTTGAATTCAGACACAATTCTATGACCACAAACCCCTCCCCTTCCCGCTCCTGACGGTATTCGCAGGCGATAACCCCCGCCTTCTGTCCATCAATCACCACCTGAAAGCCCATACAGGAGGCTAATTCTTCCGCACTCACAGGGGCTGCAAAAGAAGCATGTTCCGGACGAGAGCGGAAAATCTCCGCATAGATTTCTGCACTATCGCACGCTAACTGCGCACTATCAGCTGATACTAGCTCCACCTTGTTCACAGCAGGCACCTGCGCCATATCCTTCAGAGTGCCCGAAACAATCAGCCGATCCACACACCAGGAGGCTTCCGGCTGGCCGGAAACAAAGATACGCATACCCAGAGGTTGAAAAGCTGCGTATTCCGCAAGTACCGGTGCACAAACAGCGAAGTGATCTGCGCCGTCGATAAGCGAATGCGCAATGATATCCACAAAAGGCTTAGCCACATCCCCACCCCTAAACCGGATACCGCACAATGCCCAATGCCCATTTTCGAGCTCCACCATACGATTAGCCCACAAAAGCGGATCATCTACCGCCACCCCCATGATCTCACGTCCCATCGCACCCCACTGCGCGTCACCAACGCGTGCAATTTCCGCATCCAACCACGGCTGCGACTTCGTACGATTCAACAGTGCATATGCTTGCGAAAAATCCATGCACCTACACTAATCCACACCCCCAAAATGCCACCAACCACAGCCACCCCCTACTTGTCCCCCATGGGAAAACTCCCCCTGATATCGGAGGCGAAAACTAAAGATGAAGGGCACAAGGAAAAAATTAAGGCGTGAACCGCAACCCCCCACACATTATGTGGGGGCGGGTTCACGCCTTAACGTGTGGCTAGGGCTTAGTTGCCAGCCAGCTTCTCGCGCAGAGCAGCGAGCTGCTCGTCGGAAGCCAGGGAGCCACCCTCAACTGCTGCCTCTTCAGCTGCGGCCGGAGCTGCCTCAGCGGATTCGGAAGAGTAGTTGGTAGCCTCGCCGGCAGCTGCAGCCTCAGCAGCAGCAACGCGGTTGCGCTCGATCTGAGCGGTGTGCAGCTGGAAGCGACGCTCGGACTCAGCGTAACGTGCCTCCCACTCCTGACGCTGAGCGTCGAAGCCTTCGAGCCATTCGTTGGTCTCAGGATCGAAGCCCTCAGGGAAGATGTAGTTGCCCTGCTCGTCGTAGGAGTCAGCCATACCGTACTTGGATGGATCGAACTCTTCGGTGTAGTCCTCGTCAGCCTGCTTCAGGGACAGGGAGATGCGGCGACGCTCAAGGTCAATGTCAATGACCTTCACCATTGCCTCTTCGCCAACGTTCACAACCTGGTCTGGAACCTCAACGTGGCGCTGAGCCAGCTCGGAGATGTGAACGAGGCCCTCGATGCCCTCTTCGACGCGAACGAACGCACCGAATGGAACCAGCTTGGTGACCTTACCTGGGACGATCTGACCAACAGCGTGAGTGCGGGCGAAGACGCGCCATGGATCTTCCTGAGTAGCCTTCAGGGACAGGGAAACGCGCTCGCGGTCCAGATCAACGTCCAGAACCTCAACGGTTACCTCGTCACCAACGGTGACAACCTCAGATGGGTGATCGATGTGCTTCCAAGACAGCTCGGAAACGTGAACCAGGCCGTCGACACCGCCGAGATCGACGAATGCGCCGAAGTTGACGATGGAGGACACGTGACCCTTGCGGACCTGGCCCTTCTGCAGCTGGTGCAGGAACTCGGAGCGAACCTCAGACTGGGTCTGCTCAAGCCATGCACGACGGGACAGAACAACGTTGTTGCGCTGCTTGTCCAGCTCGATGATCTTAGCCTCGATCTGCTGACCGATGTATGGGTCAAGCTCACGGACGCGACGCATCTCAACGAGGGACGCTGGCAGGAAGCCACGCAGACCGATGTCCAGAATCAAGCCGCCCTTGACAACCTCGATAACGGTACCGGTAACAGCCTCGTCCTTCTCCTTGAGCTCCTCGATGGCGCCCCATGCACGCTCGTACTGAGCACGCTTCTTGGACAGGATCAGGCGACCTTCCTTGTCCTCCTTGGTGAGAACAAGAGCGTCAATCTGATCGCCGACCTCGACGACCTCATCTGGGTCGACGTCGTGCTTAATGGAAAGCTCGCGAACCGGAATGACACCTTCGGTCTTGTATCCGATGTCGAGCAGAACCTCGTCGTGGTCAACCTTCACCACGGTACCCTCAACGATGTCACCATCGTTAAAGTACTTGATGGTGGCGTCGACTGCTGCGAGGAAATCCTCAGCGGTGCCAATGTCGTTAATGGCAACCTGAGGTACGTTCTTGGAGGTCATATTGTAAAAGTGCTCCGAAATACGTAGGAATCGTTGATGGACATTACACACATCTCTCAAAATTACTGCTCAGCGGTAGTTTTGATCCCACCCACTCCACCACCGCACTCTCCTACATAAATACAGTTGTGAAGCAGATATAGACATGCACCGTCGAGCGTACATCATTTCCGCAGCTAGATCAAATAGTATGGGTGATTGTGTCTACCAAAAATTTCGCGCCTGATCGCAGCCGCCCACCAGAGCAATCCCACACCACCCAACCAACAGATCCCCAACCCTGTATACGCACCGAAACACGCACCGAAAGCGCACGCAATGTTGCTACACATGCAGACTTTGCTGCTTCGCAAGCCAACAGATCCTATTGGGATGAGGATGCCGACAACTATCATAAGCAGCACCCAGACTATCTCTCATCCTTTTATTGGTGCCCTGAGATGCTTCACGAATCCTCAGCCCAACTTTTAGGTGACGTCACCAATCTGAACGTACTGGAGATCGGTGCCGGCTCTGCACCCTGTTCTACATGGTTGCAGGAGCAATATCCTACTGCCACTGTGGTGGCCTTTGACATTTCAGCAGGGATGCTGTCGAAAGCGAAACGCGCATGTGCACTGGTTCAAGCCGACGCTTTAGCCCTTCCTTTCGCCCCACACTCTTTTGATTGCGTGTTCTCTGCTTTCGGCGCTATTCCTTTTATCGAGGACCTACCGCGACTATTTGCCACGATCGCCGACGTATTGCACCCTGGGGGCCGTTTTGTGTATGCGGTGAATCACCCGATGCGTTGGGTTTTTCTGGACGATCCCGGTGAGTTGGGTTTGCAGGCTGCTGTTTCCTATTTTGAGCGTCGCTATATCGAACATGATGAGGATGGGAAGATCAGCTATGCAGAGTTTCAACACACGATGGGTGACCACATCGAAGCACTGCACAGTGCAGGTTTTCACCTTGAGCGCTTAATTGAACCAGAGTGGCCGGAAACTCTTACTCAAACGTGGGGCCAGTGGTCACCGTTGCGAGGCAAAATTTTCCCCGGCACCGCTATTTTCTGCGCCACGCTCACCTAAGGTTCCACCGTTGTAGGCACGAGCCTATCGAAGCCACCGTTCCCTTACGCTGAGTCGAAACGACTTCACATGTTCCACAACAACTGTGAGCACAGCCCCGCTGACTCTTGCCCCTTTAAGTGGAAAACGGCCACGACACACCCTAAGAAAAGGAGTGTGCCGTGATCGTTTTTCTACCTTCTTCATGCGTGCAGGATATACAGCTGAAAGATCGCTTATCCCGCGCCGGTGTTAGTGGG
Source organism: Corynebacterium felinum (assembly GCF_030408755.1). NCBI lineage: Bacteria > Bacillati > Actinomycetota > Actinomycetes > Mycobacteriales > Corynebacteriaceae > Corynebacterium > Corynebacterium felinum. Next base: position 1,313,189 of record NZ_CP047209.1, on the reverse strand, counting down.
CTGCTTCGTCCCAGTTCTTTCCAGCTCCTGCAGAAATTTCGAGTGGGACGCGCAGGGTAATCGCGGAGTCCATTTCTTTTTCCACGATGGCTCGGACGTGCTCAAGTTCGCCGGGGGCGATTTCAACAACAAGTTCGTCATGCACCTGAAGCAAGACCCTGGACTTGACTTTTGCTTTTTTCAGTTCGCGATCAACACGCAACATGGCCACTTTAATAATGTCGGCGGCAGTGCCTTGGATAGGCGCATTGAGTGCTGCGCGTTCGGCATTCTCACGGGCAACTCGGTTAGTGGATGCCAACTCTGGCAGGTAACGGCGACGCCCGAAAAGCGTCTGCGTGTAGCCGTCTTGACGAGCTTGGTTCACAACTTCATCGAGGTAGCGTTTCACACCGCCGAAGCGTTCGAAATAGTTTTCCATAATGTGCTTTGCTTCGCCTGGTGCGATGCTCAGTTGCTGTGAGAGACCGAATGCTGACAGGCCGTAGACCAGACCATAAGACATGGCTTTGACGCGGCGGCGCAGTTCTGGGGTGACTTCATCAACGGGCACATCGAAGACTTTGGAACCGACATAGTTGTGGAGGTCCTCGCCGAGCTTATAGGCCTCGATCAACCCAGCGTCTTGGGACAGGTGCGCCATCACACGCATTTCGATCTGGGAGTAGTCGGCTGTCAGGAGTTGGTCGTAGCCTTCGCCAACGACGAATGCGGAACGAATCTTCCTGCCTGCTGGGGTGCGTACCGGGATGTTTTGGAGGTTGGGGTCGGTTGATGACAAACGCCCCGTGGAGGCGACAGTTTGGTTGAAGGTGGTGTGGATCCGACCATCAGGTTGAACTGCTTTGATCAGCCCTTCGAGGGTGGTTTTCATCTTTTGGTATTCGCGATGCGCCAAAAGGTGGTCAAGGAAGGGGTGCGGATGGTTCACCGCGAGAGCTTCGATTTCTTTAGCTGCGGTGGAATATCCTGTTTTCGTTTTCTTGGTTTTGGGCAGCCCAAGGGTGTCGAAGAGAACAACTTGCAGCTGCTTTGGTGAGGTGAGCAGCAGGGTTTCGTCGCCGGCGAGTGCGCGGGCTGCTTCTTCTTCGGCTGCTACTTGCGCTTTGAATGTTTCAAGCTGATCTTCGAGGGTGTCAACATCGATAGCGATGCCTGCGTTTTCCATTTGCGCAAGCACTGTGACGAGCGGAATTTCAAGGTCGCGGTAGAGCTCGAAGGAGTCGATTGCTTGAAGCTGGCTTGTGAGCTCTTCACTGAGTTCGCGGATCGCTGCGGCGGCGTTGACGAGTTCGTGGCTGGTGGCGGCGTCGAGAAGCGAGAGTTGCCCGGTTTCTTCGGTGCTGAGTTGTCGCTGCAGGTGTCGCTGGTAGACGTCTTTGAGTTCGTAGGTGCGCTGCCCTGGTCGTAGCAGGTAGGCGGCGATGGCGGTGTCGTGCGCGATGCCGTTGAGGGTGATGCCGCGGCCTTGGAGCATGTGGTAGGCGGCTTTGGCTTCATGCATGAATTTTGGCGCGTCGGATTCGAGGTAGTCAATCAGGGCACGTTCTTCGTCGGGCGTGAGGTCGGCGAAATAGGCTGTTGTTGCTTGGTAGTCCGCGTCGATCAGTGCGATGGCTTGCGCGTCGCCGCCCGCTGGGGTTGGGGTGCCGGTGAGGTAGATGGCGATGCCGTTGTCTAGGGTGTCGCGGCGGGCGCCAAGCCATGCGTCGAGCGAGTCGAGGCTAACTACGATTTCTGGGCGTGAGTCTGTTGCTTGCTTGACGACGCCGTTAGCATCAGCCTTGACTGCTGCGAGTACGCGTTCGCGCAGGTTGACTCCAAATTCGAGCGCATCGAATTTTTCTGCCACAGCGTTGACGTCTGCGCTTTTGAGCTCAAGTTGGTCTGGGGAGTATGGCAAGGCGAGGTCGCGCACCATTTCGGTGAGCGTGCGGTTCATGCGAACCTGTTCGATGCGTTCGCGCAGGTTCTGCCCGACGACACCTTTGATTTCTTCGGCATTATTGAGCAGGTTCTCAAGGTTGCCGTACTGCACGATCCATTTGGTGGCGGTTTTTTCGCCCACCTTGGGAACGGATGGCAGGTTATCGGAAGGGTCGCCGCGTAGCGCCGCGAAGTCTGGGTATTGGTTGGGGGCGAGGCCGTATTTTTCTTGGACGGCTTCTGGGGTGAAGCGGTGGAGAACACTCACGCCTTTCATTGGGTACAGCACGGTGGTGGTGTCGTTGACGAGTTGGAAGGAGTCTCGGTCGCCGGTGACGATGAGTGTTTCAAAGCCGAGGGGTTGTGCTGCGGTGGCGAGGGTGGCGATGATGTCGTCGGCTTCGTAGTTTTCTTTTTCGAGCGTGGTGATGCCGAGTGTTTCGAGCACTTCTTTAATGAGGGGTACTTGGCCTTTGAATTCTTCGGGTGTTGCGGCGCGTTGTGCTTTGTAGTCGGGGAACATTTCGCTGCGGAAGGTTGTTCGTCCGACGTCGAAGGCGACGGCGATGTGGGTGGGTTGCTCGTCATTGAGCAAAGTCGACAGCATGGAGAGGAAGCCGTAGACAGCGTTGGTTGCTTGCCCACCTGAGGTGGAGAAGTTTTCGGCGGGGAGGGCGAAAAAGGCACGGAAGGCCATGGAATGGCCGTCGATGAGCATGAGTCGGTTCTTTGCTTCAGTCACGGTGTCTAAGTTTAGCCGACGGCAGTGTTCTTCTTACTCACCCATAGCGAGTTCTTTCACCCTTTCCCACAAGCAATACCTAGCCTGAACTGGGTTTTTGTGCCCGATTTTTTAGTCTGACCCCCTATCAGCTATAGTTTCCTAGTGCGCCCCTGTAGCCCAATTGGCAGAGGCAACGGATTCAAAACCCGTCCAGTGTGAGTTCGAGTCTCACCAGGGGCACCATTAGATCAACCCCTTCCTACCTGTAATTCCACAGGCAGGAAGGGGTTTTGCCATTCCTGTAACGCAATCTTAAGACAGTCAAAAACATCCGTTTACTGTCGTGCATGTCGTGAAATTGCCGTAAGGAAAAGCCCACACACCATTGAAGTGCTTGGCATTGATCGCATCCACGCAGAGGTCGCGTGTTCATAGGTAGCTCTTTTCTCAGTAGTGGAAGGGGGCTTTGTAATATATAAGTGAAATATTGATTCGACATAGAGCACGTGCTACACATAAAACGGCAGGTCAGATTTGAGCACGAGCACTGAAAGTCGAATCAGTATTTTTGAATCAATCGCCACGTATTAATAGGCATATTTTCACCAGGGTCTATAGAGCCTTCCCACCTCAAAACCTCACCCCTTCCCTAGTGCCACCAAGCGATCATCTTGAATAGATCCATTCATCTAAGGAGAAAGCCTCAATGATCAGGGCTGACACGAGGTGCCCAAGAAGTGTCCACATCAGGGACGTTTATGCTGTTTCTTATTGTTCCGCGCCTGAGTGCTTAGGTGTTGCTTTTAGGGTGTCAGGATTAATTCTTGGCCAAATAGTGCGGCGAGATCTTCACGGCTGCCACGAAAAGCGTTTGCATCAATAATATGTCCTGCTGTCTGGGCGCTTGACGTAAACTGCCACAACAAGACAGGCAATCCCCCGTACCCCTCCCACCCGGCAGTGCCAGAACGTTGAAAAATTACGCTGGCATAGCCGAGGTGGTGGTCAGGATACAGGCTGCTCCATAGCGGGGCGAATCCTTCGAGATCAGGTTTTCCGCACTGGCGCCAATACCATCGTGGCAGGTAGGTGAGAAAAACACGGTAGCCGCGGCTTTCAATTTCTGCGTGAACATCGCGCCAATGCTGCACATGTGTCCCCGATCCCTGTTCGATATCGAGCGCGATTGGGATGGACCGGTCGGGGCAGACTGCTTCAAGCGCATCCGCATGATCGCGCGGCGTCGCTATTGCCAACACATAGACATAAGCGCCGGTATACATTCCGGCAGCGGTAGCGGCGTTGAGGTGGCGTCGGAAATAGGCGTCGCGGAAGCCCCCGCCTTCTGTTGCTTTAATAATTGCAAATTCGAAGCCTTCGCGTTTCAGCTTCATCAGATCAATCGACGGCTGGTGGTTACTGATATCGACTCCGTAGATTACAGCATTCATTATCTATCGCTCCTTCTTCCCCCTCCCACCCCACCTATACCCTTAAAGTGCCGTGGGCTTCAATCAATTACAGTTTCGTAATTTATTCCTGCACCAGTGCATTTTTGCTTATCGACGTCGCCCACAACCGCCCCATTCTTATGTCTTGTTTCCCTTCTTTCGCCTGCACATCATGTTTGCGGCAGCAGTGATCGTGACATGTGTGGGGTAGTCGTGGTGTCTACAGTGGGCGTGAACAGTGACACGACGGGGCACTACAACAGTGCGACTCGTGGCATGAGCGAGTAAAGTCATACGAGGTTTTTAACAAGTGAAAGTAAAGGCACATTCATGACTGAATCTTCCGCCCCCACGCGGGCAGCGAAGACCAATCCCTTAATCCACGTAGTCCACGTTATTGTTGGTGCGTTGATTGGTTTGGCAGAAATGGTTCCCGGCGTCTCCGGCGGCACCGTTGCATTAGTAACAGGCATCTACGAACGCGCAATTAAAAATGGTGACGCGCTTTTACATGCTTTACGGTGCCTTTTCGGCAACCGGGCCGAATTCAAACAAGCGATCCAGCGCATCGAATGGGTTTTCCTCATCACCATCGGTTTCGGCATGATCGCCACCGTGCTTTCACTATCCAAAGTGATGCACAGCTTTGTTGAAGATTCACCACACACCGCCCGTGCGTTATTCCTCGGCATGGTAGCTGTTTCACTCATTGTCCCCTTGAGAATGATTGATAAAGCAGACTTTGCCGCCAAGAAAATCCCCGCTATTGCACTGTTTATTCTCGCAGCGGTCAGTATCTTTATCCTTACTGGTTTCACTTCAGCAGAGAAGCAGAACCCTTCGTTGATCATCATCTTCTTCGCCGCAGCAATTGCCGTGTGTGCACTGGTTTTGCCTGGTGTCTCCGGCTCCTTCATGCTGCTGGCTATGGGCTTATACCAGCCGGTCATTGGCGCTGTGGGTGATCGCGATCTGAGTATCATTGCAGTATTTGCCCTTGGTGCTGTGTGCGGCTTGGCGTTTTTTATTAAGACTTTGAAGTTCCTCATTACTGAGCACCACACCTTAACAATGGCAACTATGGCTGGGTTCATGCTTGGGTCTTTGCGCGCGCTGTGGCCATGGCAAACCGATACCGCTCAGCTACTAGCCCCTGAAGGAAATGTTGGTTGGCTAGTGTTCATGATGGTCCTTGGCGGTGTTATCGCCGGTGGAATTATGGTGTTGGAGCGCTTTACCGAATCAGAACCCCAAACCGTTTAATCTCTTCACTTCTCACCCCCCTCTTTTTGATGTACTGTTGGTGCGCTTGTTCAGCTCACTCAATAGGAACAAGAAAAAGGGGGGGTTGTGCTTTCTTGTCCTCTGCTCACCCCACCGCATTTTTCTTCAGCATTGCTGAGAACACCCCTGATAACTTTTTCTTTGCATTTTCCACCACCTGCCAGTTCACCACAGGATGAAACCTGAAAAGTTCAACACCGAGTAATTGCATAATATTTATACAACGCTCGATGGAAACTTTCGTTATCTAGCACACGTTCACAGCCGATGGTGCACGGATCTCACACTGACCTTTGCCCCAAGGATTTTACCTTTGTCCTGCATAGAACCGAAGCGTACCGAGTGTGGCTAGGCCGCGGGAGACTGAGAAATAGGCAGGAAGAAAAGCTAGCGAAAAATTCAGGAATATGTTACGTTTATGCGCATGACTCTTCTCAAGAAATTAACCGCGCCAAGGTGCGCCGCTCTCACCCTAGTGGCGGCTGCCACCTTGATGACCGGTTGTGTCACCAACACTGAGGGAGGCCCCGCAAACACCAACGCAGCTGGGGCAAGTAACCTTCCCGTTTCCGACGGGGGCCAACCCAGCGATTGGGTAGAAATCAAACCGGAAAAAGTTGAAAAAATTGCAGCGCTCGTCCCCGCCGAAGTAGCTGCTGATGGCAAGCTCACAATTGGCACCAACCCACCTTTTGCGCCCGCTGAATTCAAAGATTCCGAAGGTAATATTATTGGCTTCGATATTGACCTTGCTCGCGCAGTCGCCTCAATCATGGGTTTGGAGCTAGAGATCAAGGAGCTTGATTTTGCCTTGATCCTGCCGCAGATTTTTGGTGGCACCGTGGAGCTTGGCGCTTCCGGCTTCACCGATAATGAGGAGCGCCGCCAAAGCTTCGACTTTGTCAACTACTTTAATGCGGGTATTCAGTGGGGTTCGATCCCTGGCACTAAAGTGAACCCTGATGATGCTTGTGGTCTAACTATTGCTGTGCAGCGCACCACTGTGTCTGATGTTGAAGACGTAACCGTGCGCTCCAAGAAGTGCGAGGAAGCTGGGAAGAAGCCTATTAATAAGCTTGCTTTCGATACGTCTGACGCGGCGGCAAATGCTGTGATTTTGGGTCGCGCGGATGCGTTTTCTGCTGACTCCCCTGTGACCGCGTGGGCTATTGCCCGAAGCGAGGGTCGCCTGACTACTGTTGGTGAGGTTTTCGATTCCGCCCACTACGGTTGGCCAGTGAAGAAGGATTCCCCTCTCGCCCCTGCCTTAGCTGCAGCGCTGCAGCACCTGGTTGAAACTGGTGATTATGCAAAGATTATGGACCAGTGGGGTTTGGGTGACGGCCGTATCACTGAGGCATTGATTAATGGGAAACCAGTGAAGTAGTGGATTGTACTGGCTCCTAGGATTTTCGGCCTTCCTTCTCCCCTTCTCCTTTTCGAAGAGCTTTCCTTAATTTTCAGGGAAAGCTCTTTCAAATTCTGAAAGATTCTAACTTTTTATGAGTACCTCCCCCACCCCGAAACCTATTGAGGCAAAGTCACTGCCACATCCTGGTCGTTGGGCTGCCGCCATTATTTTGTCAATCCTTGTTGCTTTGTTCTTGTATTCTTCAAGCCAGAACGAAGCTTTCGAATGGGCTGTTTACCGCCAGTATTTGTTGGATACCCGTATTGCTAACGCGGCGATGCACACTATTGCATTGACTGTGCTGGCGATGCTCATTGGTGTGGTTTTAGGTTCCACGATGGCGATTTTGCGCATGTCACCGAATCCTGTGCTGCGGGCTTTGGCGTGGGCATATTTGTGGATTTTCCGTGGTACTCCTGTGTATGTTCAGCTCGTTTTTTGGGGCTTGGCTGGCAACATTTTCAAGGTGCTCAATCTTGGTATCGCTGAGATCAATCTGCAAGACGCATTGAAGAACACGTTCTTCCTTGCAGTCATCGGCCTTGGTTTGAATGAAGCTGCCTACATGGCTGAGATTGTGCGTTCGGGTATTCAGGCTGTTCCGGAGGGGCAGGCCGAAGCATCGAAGGCGTTGGGCATGAGCTGGTGGATGACGATTCGTCGCACAATTTTGCCACAGGCGATGCGTATTATTATTCCGCCGACGGGCAATGAGTTTATTTCCTTGCTGAAGACGACGTCGTTGGTTGTTGCAATTCCTTATTCGCTTGAGCTGTATGGCCGTTCGATGGATATTGCGAATGCGCTGTTTAAGCCAATTCCGTTGTTGCTGGTTGCTGCTACCTGGTATTTGGTGATCACCTCAGTGTTGATGGTGGGCCAGTACTATTTGGAGAAGTATTTTGAGCGTGGTGCAACACGTGAGTTGACTGCCCGCCAGCTTGCTGCTTTGGCGGATGCTGAGGGCACGTTGCCGAAGAATATCAATATTGTTCCTGAGGCGCCGAAGCGCCCTGCTACTGATTAATGAAGGAAGATCATCATGTCGAGTGATAAGAGTAAGTTGATGATCCATGCCCAGCAGGTGTGTAAGTCTTTTTCTGGACTTGAGGTGCTCAAGGGTATTGATTTGGAGGTGCCGAAGGGTTCGGTGACCTGTTTGATTGGCCCTTCGGGTTCGGGTAAGTCGACATTGTTGCGGTGTGTGAATCACTTGGAGAAGATCACTGCTGGCCGGTTGTATGTTGATGGCGAGCTGATTGGTTACCGTGAGAAGAACGGTGTGCTGTATGAGATTTCGGAGAAGGCTGCAGCCCGGCAGCGCTCTGATATTGGTATGGTTTTCCAGAATTTTAATCTATTCCCGCACCGTACCGCCCTTGAGAATGTGATGGAGGCTCCCGTTCACGTGAAGGGGATCCCTGTAGCACAGGCTCGTGAGAAGGCGCTTGATTTGTTGGCGCAGGTGGGGTTGGCGCACAAGGCTGATGCGTACCCTTCGCAGTTGTCGGGTGGTCAGCAGCAGCGTGTGGCGATTGCCCGTGCTGTTGCGATGGAGCCGAAGTTGATGCTTTTCGACGAGCCCACCTCGGCGTTGGACCCAGAATTGGTCGGTGAGGTTCTTCGGGTAATGCGCGAATTGGCAGCCCAAGGCATGACGATGCTGGTGGTGACTCATGAAATGGGCTTTGCTCGTGAGGTCTCTGACCAGGTTGTGTTCATGGATGGCGGTGTTGTTGTGGAGTCTGGTTCACCTGATCAGGTGATTAATAATCCACAGCATGAGCGCACGCAGGCATTCTTGTCGAGCATTCTGTAGCACTTCAATTTTTTAAGGCCGTGGGGAGTGTGTCTTAACCTCCCCACGGCTTGTGTCAGTGCACTGTCGGCACTAGTTCCCCACTGTGAAGTTCTTTGCACACTATCAGTTAGAGATAGAGCGAATGCTACCAGTAAAACCGCAGGTCAATTTTTACCTTCTTCGCTGAAACTCTAAGTGTTATTTTTAATCAATTGAACCCTATTGATAGTTCGCCTTTGTCAGGGGGTTCTTAGAGCAGCGCTGCCCAATATTCGCAAGCCAGCGCGGGAATAACGGCGATTCCTCCCGATAGCCAATACCTCACTAGACCGACCTGGAGTGGTACCCCTATCCCTACCTCCATCGAGGAAAAATCACTAGTGGTACGTGGTTTTCCCCGAACAAGGGCGCAATAAACAATCGCACCTATTGAACACAGCACAGAACATACTGGGTGGTGAGGAACCCCTGGAAGAAACTGCACTGCGGCCCCGAGCATCGCAACACCTGCTAACAAAGCTATTCGCCAGGGTAAAGCACCGGGTATGTCAAGGCGGGTTGTTCGCCAAACAGCGGATGCGAGAATCGACCAGCTCAGCGTGATCAACGTTCGCCCACCTGATCCCATAAATGGCACTACTGCAAACGCTATCAAGGCAACAACCACGAAAAGTATGGGAATATATCCGCGTCTGAAAATTCTTGTGACCATCACGAGCGGTACCGAGGTGTATACATGTGGGTGAGCTTTTATCCGAGTGTTTCTCAACCAAGCCGCAGCATACATGTGGGAATTAATCTCTGAGTCAAAAATCATTGGTGTCACGCGAGTCATCGACTGTGTGATTCCACAGCCAAGAACGACTGGTAAACGGCGAGGACGAATGATTCCCACGAGTAGGCGGAACACCCCACCTATTCCGAAGCCACAGATCGCAAAAATGAGGACTTGAAGCCAACCATCCCGATTGATACGTGGAAATCGCTGCGCCGGACGCAATTCCCATTCCCAGCGATCACGATAGACAGATCGCAAGGGCATCAACCGCTCGGCCACCACGGCGAGAAGGAAGAGGGCGACTATCCCACAGATAATTCGGGCCATGCCTAGCGCCGTGAGTAGATCCGCTGTACAAGTCACAGTTGAAGCTCCCAATCAGCTACCGTGACTACATCGGGAGAATGGGTGGCTACGATAATTGTGCTTCCCGACTGTGCTTTCTGCCTGAGTTGCTGGCATAAAACCTTAACCCACTGGGAATCCACATGCCGTTCGGGTTCGTCTAAAACAATGATCGGTGAGGCAACAGCCAGCTGCATACCAAGGTGAGCGCGCTGCCTTTGTCCACTTGAAAGACGGCTTGGAAAAGTATTGGGTAGTTCATCCAACTGCCATGCTTGTGTTCGTGCGAGCAGTTCAGCTTCTGAGATCCCTGTTTTCCGAGAAAGCAAAAAGATGTGCTCACCAATAGTGAGATCGGGGAAAAACTGAGGCTCAGCAATCCTCGTCACACAGCCTGCCGCTGATGGGGTCGCTGGATCGACTAGCACGTTGTGCTCCCCGTGCACTACTCGCACGATTCCCTCCCGTGGCTCACATTCACCGGCGATCGTGCTGATCAACGTTGATTTGCCCGAACCATTCGCGCCAGTTACTGCAATGAATTCACCCGCGTGAACCTCCATGGTCACTTCCCCGATGACACTCTCATAACCGAAGCTACAGTCGATGGTGATCGAAACGTCATCATGCTCAGCCATGGCATCAGGATAGCAACTTTAAGATCCGCGGTGGTGCTCCGCAGGATGCCACCAATGGTGTCGTTGCACTCACCCACAGGTGAGTACGATGATCGTTTTTATAATGCTGCGACACCACGAATCAGCGCACTGATACCGCCAAGCGTGGCTATTACCAGCGTGAACGAGCGTGCCTTATCGCGAGGAATCTTGCCCGCAAGGCGCGTGCCTATCCAAGTGCCGACAAACATCCCCACGGTGCCCAACACCCACACAGAAACAGCGGTCTGCTGAACCGGTGCGAAACCCAACACCACCAATTTGATCGAAACTGAGATCGTCGCTGCCAACAACAAAATAGGCTGCAGCGTTGAGCTAAAGCTTCGGTGATCCCACTTCGACGCCTGCGCATAGACCGTGATCGCGGGCCCACCCGCACCAATAATCATGCTCGTAAACCCCGCAACAGCACCTGCCACCGCTGCTGGAGCCATCCTACGAATAGGCGGCAAAAACTTCTTGCCCACCACAACCAACGCGAGAGAAAACAACAGCACGCTACCCACAATGATCTGCAAAAGACCAGTACCCGTGCGGGCAATCAGATACATGCCGGGGATTGAACCAACAAGCAAAAATGGGGCAATGAACTTCAGTCGCTGAAAGTCAATATGCGCGCGCATGCTGTAGGTGGTCACAATCGAGGTGGCAAGCGCAAAAATATTCACAATCAACACACCTTCAATCGGCCCCAACATGATACTCAACACGGAGCCGACAAGCAGGCCAAATCCCATCCCTGAGACGCGCTGCAAAACCGAACCGCACAGCACCACGCCAGCGATACCCAGCGCCTGCGCGAAACCCGCAGTTAAAGCATCCACAGCATCACCTTCTTCAACTCACGCAGCGCATTCCCCGATGTACTGCGCACTTTTCGTACGCGAGCACGCACGCATGCGTCACGACGTCGACACGCTCACACAGCCGAGGAATCAGACTGCACTCGCTCACGCTCATCCAGCTTCTTATTGCGGCGCACGACAGCAAACAAACCACCCACGACCACAGCAGGAATCCCAATTACACCAAAAATAACAACAACATCAACCAAACCCATACCCACACACCTCACAAATCAACTACAACGCCAACAAACCGCGCACCAACGCAGTCACACCGCCAGCTGACGCCAAGAACAACGCCAACGCACGCGCCTTCTCACGGGGAAAGACCGCCGACACCCGAGTACCAGCCTTAATGCCCACCACCATCGCGGCAACACCACAAACCCACACCACAGGCTCAATCGCCGTTAACGTACCTGTGCCAATAAAAACTACCTTCGTAAGAATCGACACAAGACCCGAGACAATAAAAATTGGCTGCAACGTGGCCGCATAGGAACGCTGCTCCCACTTTGCCGCCTGCGCATACACCGTAATCGCAGGCCCCGCCACACCCGCAAGAGTATTCATAAACCCGCCGACGATACCGGAAGTCACCGCAGGAACATTACCCCGCACTTCGGGCATAAACTTCGCCCCCATGGTGACCAGCGCCAACGCAAACAACAACAGCGCGCCAACAATAACCTGCAACAAACCAGGACCTGTCACAGTAATCAGCCACGCACCTGGGATAGCACCCACTAACAACACAGGCGCAATCAGCTTAAAACGATGCCAATCCACCCACTGGCGCACGCTCGCAGTAGTCATTGCGGCATTCACCACGGCAAGAACATTTACCACCAAAATGCCCGTAATCGGATCCAACAACACACTCAACACAGGACCGGCCACAAGCCCTAAACCCATGCCCGACACGCGTTGGAGAAACGAGCCAGTGAAAACAATAAGAAAAACAATCAAGCCGAGGCCGATGCCCGCACTAAGCATGAAGAAAATTACTCACTTTCCAATTCATCAGGCGCATACTTGCGCTTAATAGCCTGCTCAACCACCGCAGGCAACACATCTTTGATATCCCCACCAAAGCGAATAACTTCTTTGCACAAAGTAGAAGACACATGACCATACTTCGGATCGGTCATAAGAAACATGGTGTCCACACCACTCAAATTACGATTCATCTGCGCCATGGGAACCTCATACTCGTAATCCAAAGAGGAACGAAGCCCCTTCACAATCACCGAAATCCCATGCTCCTTGGCGTAATCCACCAACAGGCCAGACCACCAATCGACACGCAGATTCGCAATCCCCGCACAGCTTTCGCGCAGCAACTCCAAACGCTCATCAACAGTAAACAAGCCAGATGTTTTATTCGGATTCCCCGTCACCAACACAGTAACTTCATCAAACTGGCGGGCAGCACGCCGAAAAATATCCACATGCCCCATGGTCACCGGATCAAAGGACCCCGGGCACACCGCACGGTGAATACTAGAACTCATCTTCATAACCTCTCACTCAAAGCACACCACAAGGACACAATCGACCACACCACCCCGCAGCGATGACTACTGCTGATCGGACACGCTATCCTCAACCAACTCGCGGTGGAAAACAGCCATATCCATCCGGGCAATACCAAACGTGCGCTTCTTGAGCTTCTGCGTTGTTGGGACAAAGCACTTCGGCCACGCCGTCTCCGGGGATTCGCGATGACGCTCAACCACCACAGCGGCGCCGTCGACAAGCGCAGGAATGAGCGCATGCACCATCTCCACCACAGCAGCATCATCCAGCTCATACGGTGGATCCGCCAACACCATATCGAAGTGCTCCTTCGGTGCTGAAGCAAGATATGTCGACGCCTTCATCTCAGCAATCTGCACATTCTTATGGCCCACAACCGACGAATTGAAGCGGATAATATCGCAGGCCTTCGGATTGGACTCCACCAGCACAACCTCAGCCGCACCACGCGACGCAGCCTCCAACCCCAACGCACCCGAGCCGGCAAAAAGATCCAGCACCACAGCATCCTGGAAACCAAAACGCACCTGCAGTGAAGAAAATAGCCCCTCACGTGCACGATCAGAAGTTGGGCGCGTCCCCTCCGGCGGAACCTTAATCTTGCGACCGCGAGCCTCGCCAGAAATAATCCGTGTCATACCCATAGAATTTCTACGCCTCCACGACAGTCAGCAGCACATCCCCACCAAGGACATCCTCAAAATTTCCCTTATGCAGCTGCGCAACCTTACCAGGGCCCGGAGCCACCACAGCAGTTTCGAGCTTCACAGCTTCCACGCTTGCCAGCTCCTGCCCGGTGGAGACAACATCACCAACCGAGACTTTAAAATGAACGATGCCTGCAAAAGGCGCACAGATTTTCATGGAACTAACCTTATCATTTATGACTTTTCCAAATAATCTTGGCTGCGATCGTCATAGCGACGAATCAATCTCTTAGCCAACTCAAGATCCTCCGCCACAATCACCTGAGCATCCTCATTGGCCCGCTCAATCAACGGCGCATGCTCCAACAAATCCAAAAACCGCACCGTACGTTCCCGCCCCGACTGATTCTTGCCCAACACATCGCCCTCGCGACGCATCTCCAAATCCAAGGCAGCCACATCAAAACCATCCGTAGTTTCAGCCAACAACGCCACCCTGGCAAAACTTGGCGTACCCTGCTGCGCTTCAGTACAGAAGAAACAAAAAGACTCATTGCCACCGCGGCCCACACGCCCACGCAACTGGTGTAACTGCGAGGCACCGAAACGCTCCGCTTCCATCACCACCATCACCGTGGCATTCGGCACATCAATACCCACCTCAATCACCGTGGTGGCCACCAACACCGACGTCGCCCCGCTGGCAAAATCTTCCATCACCGCATCTTTATCTTCCGGCGCCATCTTGCCATGCAGCATCGCCACCTTATGACCTTGGAATACAGAAGTGCGTAGAACCTCAAACATCTCCTCCACACCAGATTCCGACTCGATGCGCGGATAGACCACATACACCTGATGGCCTAAAGCAATCTGCTCCACACATACTTCCCACATGCGCTGCACCCACCGCGGAAACTCCGCCGGAACACAAAAACACTGAATAGGCTTACGCCCACCAGGAAGCTCCGTAAGCAAAGACTGCGACAAATCACCAAAATGCGTAATCGCCACGGTGCGCGGAATAGGAGTGGCTGTCATCACCAACACATGCGGAGTCTTGCCCTCTCGTCCTTTGGTCCGCAACACATCACGCTGCTCCACCCCGAAACGGTGCTGCTCATCAATCACACACAATCCAAGATCGAAAAACTCCACCGAATCCTGGATCAACGAATGCGTCCCCACCACAATATCTGCATCACCCGACACAATCTTTAACAGCGCATCACGTTTCTCTTTCACCCCCATGCTGCCAGTGAGCACAGTGACAGTCACAGACTGCAAGCCGGCGGCGTCGAGAAGCGACCGCAAACTCACCCCATGCTGATGCGCCAACACCTCAGTCGGAGCCAACAAAGCACACTGCTGATGATTATCAACAGCCTGCAACATCGCCACCAAACTCACCACAGTCTTGCCAGAACCCACCTCGCCTTGAAGCAAACGCTGCATAGGATGCGTGCGATCCAAATCCACCGTGATTTCCTTCATCACCCGACGCTGCCCACAAGTCAGCTCATAAGGCAAAGACTCAATCAACGCCTGCTGCGCACCCTGCTCACAACGCGGCAGCGCAGTAGCCACACGCGCCGTCGCCTCCGTACGACGAACCGCCATCACCAGCGACAACGCAAGCGCCTCGTCATAGACCAAACGAGTAAGATACGGCGAGAGCGGATCAATGCTGCGATTATGCAGACCACGAAGCGTCTCATCAAAACTAGGAAGATCACTCGGCGCAAAACGCCCGAGCGGATCAGCAACCTTCGGCGTAGAAGCAAGCACCTGCGCAATAGCCGCCATAATACGCCAGGTCGGCAGCGACTTTTTCGCAGGATAAATCGGAATCTGATCCATACTCGACACAAGCGCAGCAAAATCATAATCCTGCTCCGAATCCATCGACGCACCACCAGGAACAGGCGACTGCGCACCACACCCCCGGCCTGCTGCCTGCGACGAAGGCTCGTGCGGGAACAGCAAATAATCAGGGTGCTGCAGCTGCGGTTTGCCCTGAAAATACTTCAGCTTGCCCGTAAACATGCCAAACACCCCAACGCGCAGCACCTTCAGCAACCACCGCGCCCGAAAAAACGCCGCATCAATATAATGATCGCCATCAAAAATCGTGACCGTCACAATAAACGTCGAACCCGTATCACGCTGCGCAATATGAGTAATCTGCCCAATACAGGTGACAATATCGCCCTCATTCAGGCTATCCATCCGATGCGTTGAACGATGCTGCGCAAACGTCCGCGGATAATGCTGCAGCAACTCCTCCGCAGTCTCATACCCTAAGTGGCGCTTGATCGCACGCGCTTCCTTCGCCGGAAGAATCGTCGACAGCCGACGATCATCACTCCACCCAAGAAACATACGGCTCTACTCCACTCCGATTTCCGCCAGCACACCAAGACCAGTAGCAGGGTACATCACAACATCAACATGCTTGGGCAAACCAGCACGCACCCACTGGCAATCAACATCATCGGCACAACTTTCATCCACCACAATAGTGACCTGCTCGCCCCCACTCGCCAACAAACTACGACACGCAGCAACCACAGCATCTCCGACTGACTCTGCAACAGCAAGCGTTTCCGACTCAGTCACCGCCAACACATCATCCTTCCCGCATGGACCAGCCTGCGTCAGCTTCGCCTTACCCGCCGGAACCACACGAGCCGTACGCATCGCAGCCGCCACCTCAAGCATCGCATACGCATCCACAGCCAACGGCTGCTGCGGATCATGCACACTCAACGACGCCAAACCCTTCACCAAACTACCAGTAGCAAGAATCGTCATCGACTGCTCAAAAGCCTGACTGGAACGCTCCACACTCGTCAGCTGGAACTTCGTCAATATCCCATTCGGCAGGAAAATAATCTCCGCCCGACCAGTCGCCCGCGCAGTGGCCACCACTTCGCGCACAATATCACGCTCATCCGAACCCGAAAACTCCACCACATGCGCACCCGCATCCCGATACAACTGGGCCAAAAACCCCGGCGGAGTAACCGCAACAACACAACGGCCCTGAAAAACCTCAGCCTCAACGCGATCCGGCAACACCTCAAGATTGAGATTCGACACCTGGCCCAAACTAAAAGCCTTCTCAATCACCTTCCCCGCCATACGGGTATGAATATGCACCGTCGCCGCCGTCGGATGCCCCGTGCCCGCATTCAACTCAGCAACAATGAAACTATCCCCCAAATGCTGCAATTCGCTACGCACCCTAGCCAAATCCGCATGCTCAATAAAGAACATCACTTCCAAATAATCGCGGCCACTACCAGCAGCAGGCTTCTCCGCCTGCGGAAGCGAAGCCGAATGACTCACAATCTCAGCCAACTTCTCCGGCTGCCCAAACGACCGATCCACCCGAGCAACAGACACCTCCTGGCCCACAACACGCGCACCAGTGATCGAACCAAACATATCCACACTGCCAGCCACAGGAGGCGGCGTAAAATCACGCGCACGCCCCTCCACCTCAGCCACAAGCGCATCCAGCAAAATCACCAAACCACGACCGCCCGCATCCACAACACCCGCATCCCGCAAGGCCTGCAACTGTGAGGGAGTCTTCGCCAATGCCACCCTCGCGGCATCAGCAGCCTGGCTGACGACGTCGATAAGCAAGCTCGTCTCCGCCTGATCCGCCGCAATCGACGCAGCCCGCAACACAGTAATAACCGTGCCCTCAACCGGCTCCGTAATCGCCTTAACCACAAAATTGTAGCCCGCAGCAAGCGACTGGCGAATGCTTTCACCATCAATCCGACCCGACATGGCACAGTGCGCCAAACCACGCAACACCTGGCTTAACACCACACCCGAATTGCCGCGCGCGCCCCGAACAGAACCCGATGCCAACGCCGCCGCAACCGCGCTCACATCGGAAGTTTCACCCAGCTTATCCACCTCACGTAACGCCGCTGCCATGGTATACGCCATGTTCGAGCCGGTGTCGGAATCAGGTACGGGGAAAACGTTGAGCGCATTAATTTCTGTACGCCTAGCCTCAAGCTCGGCGACGACGCGACGCGCCCACCCAGTGAGATCGTGTGCATCCAAGTATTGTTTCGGCATAGAACTTATCATCTTAGCCTGCCTTATTTGCCTGCGCCCACGAAATCGGCTCCACACCATAACCACGCAGGAAAGCATTGGCCTGACTAAACGGCCTCGACCCAAAGAAACCACGACGAGCCGACAACGGCGAGGGGTGCGCGGAACATAAAACCAACGACTGCGGGTTCGCCTCGATCAACGGCGCCACTTTATGTGCATCCTTGCCCCATAAAATCGCCACAATAGGTTGGTTGCGCTGTGCCAACACGTTGATCACATGCTCTGTAATCGACTCCCAACCACACCCGCGGTGGCTGCCAGCTTGCCCTGCTCCGCCACGTACACTCAGCACTCGGTTCAACAGCATCACACCTTGATCCGCCCAGCCACGCAAATCCCCAGTTTTGGGTCGGTCACACCCAATATCTTCAGTCAGCTCAGTGAAAATATTGACTACACTACGCGCCAGCGGGCTCACCGACGGATGCAGGCTAAACGATAGCCCCATGGCATGACCTGGGGTGGGATAAGGGTCTTGGCCAACAATAAGCACCTTCGTGTGCGATACAGGCTGAGAAAAGGCGCGCCACCGATCTTCTTCTGGGGGTAGGACGAGCCCAGTTTCACGCTCGAGGAATTCACCAACCTGGTTGATGGTATCGGCAACAGGTGTCAGCGCTTCTTTCCACGTGGGGTGGATGGGAAGTTGATCGAAGTAGCTCATCAGAAACTAGTCCATCCTTCTCGATAATGAGGGTGTGCGGAATCAACGGTGACTTCACCCATGGAATTGTGGCGAACAACGGTGCCAATTTGACGAAAACCCGTCGGCGGGGGACCAAAAGTAGTGCCTACAAGCGTGTGATCCTCTCCCCCGCTGAGGACGAATTTCCACGGGTCTTCTCCCACAAGCTCAGCGGCTTCGCGCACCAGTGGGCTTGGCGCGATAGTTTCGGAGAGCACATTGACACTGACCCCCGAGCGGCGCGCAAGGGTGCCTAGATCAGCAATGAGCCCGTCAGAGTTGTCGGTCATGGCGGTCACTCCTGCGGCGCGTGCAACAAAGCCGCGCCCAGGTGGCATCTCAGTCGAGCAGTGCGCACGGATAAGCGGTGCGAATTTTTCGGGCACTCCTTCACGCCCGAAGCGCGAGATCAGCGCATATCCGGCTGCCGAATCCCCAATTCCACCGGAGGCGACCAGTATTTGGCCCGGCCGCGCGTTTTCCAGCCTGAGTGCAGGCAGTGATCCCCCGAGTTGGCCCACTGCGGTCACTGAGATCACGATATTTTCGCCATCCGTAATATCGCCGCCAACAAGCTCTGCCCCGTAGTCCAACACGCGTTCGCCAATGCCGCGTGCTAGATCGGCAACAAATTGCAGTCGGGTGTAATTCGGTGCAGACAGTGCCAAAAGCGCGGCAACGGGACGGGCTCCCATAGCTTCGACGTCGGCAAAGTTTTGGGTGATTGCTTTGCGCCCGATCTCAGCGGGATTAGACCAGTCGAGGTTGAAGTGACGACCTTCAACGAGCATATCGGTGGTAATGACGGTGCGGGAGTTGGGCGCACCGTGGTCGAGGACTGCGGCGTCGTCACCGTTGCGTGTTGAGGGGGCGTGGCGCATAATGGTGTCGATAACTGCGTGCTCCCCCACTTCGGCAAGGGTGGGGTTTTTTACTTTGTTGCGGCGGGCCATGATCTCTTTTCTCACACCCCCATTCACTACTTCGTGCCCAGAGTGTGGGACTGAGAATCTCGCGCAGCCGCATTGCACTCAACGTGGGTACGCAGGCTGTGCTGGCAGGTGTGTTGTGTGTTCGTGTCTTTTAACATTATTTCAATGGGTGTTTATGCGCAGCAAACAACGCGCGATTAGTCTCCCCCTTCTCGTGTCTGTTGTCCCCGCAACTGGGCTTGAGCAGCACAGCTGATCGCGGAGTCGCACATTGTATCGTCGATGTTCTTAAGTTGCGTGCCGTATCCCGTTGTGTGGTTTTTAAGGGTGAATGGGCGTGGGTCGTTGTCACGTCGATCTGTGTGCCTTTTCACGCTGTGTTGGGGGTGGGCGGGGTGTGGGGTGGACGGTTGTGGTGAAGGTACTAGACTTGTGCCTTATGCGTGATTCTGTGAGTGGTGAGCTGAGCTTTAACAAAACTCCCATTGTGATTGCTTTGGTGTTGGGGGTGTTGCTGGTGATCGGCACGTTGGTTGGCGCCAAGGTTGCTTATAATCGGGCGGCGTTGCAGCCGGTGTCGATGGCAACGTTGGATACCCCGGATGCTCAGTCGGTGGAGTGCAAGGAGTTTATTGCGGCGTTGCCGAATAAAGTGTTGGGGCATCCGCGTGCCGAGTTGGTTGATCCTGCCCCCGCTGGTGCTGCGGCTTGGCGTTCGTCGTCAACGCAGCAGGTCACGCTGCGATGCGGTGTGCAGTTGCCGTTGCAGTTTTCCGCGTTGAGCACGTTGCGTGACGACGCCGGAACAGCGTGGCTGACCATCAAGGACGTGACCCCTTCCTCCACGATGCAAACGTGGTATGCAGTGCATAAGGAAAAAGTGGTGGCCGTGACCACGGATGCGGAAGGTCTAGCAGGTGCGGACTCTCCAGTGACGGATTTGGGATCAGCCCTTATGGTGCTCAAGGAAACTGAGCATCAGCCGCATCCGGTGCCGTTGACAGAGTTGGTGGCGGACAAATCTGAGCGCTGCGATGCTTTGGTGAAGCATCTACCGGAGCAGATTTCTGAGTATCAGCGTTCCTTGATCTCTTTGGATAAGGGGATGGCTGCGTGGGTTGCCGAAGGGCTGGAGCCGATTGTGCTGCGCTGTGGTGTTGCTTTCCCTGAGTCTTATACCCCTGGGGTGAAGGTGACACAGGTGGATGATGTGGTGTGGTTTGAAGATACGATTGTGGGCAATGGGACCACGGCGAGTTATTGGTATGCGCTCGGTCGCGATGCAGGCGTGGTTGTGTCCATGCCTCAGGCTGTCGGTAATTCGGCTCTGGTGGTTTTGGGCGAAGTGATGAGCGCGCATACTGCCGCCAGCGACTCGCAATAACACCAGTTCACAGCGCTTAGACTGCAGAATGAGAGCCCTTGCGCTCTTCGGTTAGGACTGAAGAGAACAAGGGCTTAATGCAACTGGCTCACGGTGTGAGCTTTTAGTGTGCGAGAGCCTGCTCGATGAGCGTGTTGAGCAGTTCTTCATAGCCGATGCCACTGGCGGCGAAAACCTGAGGGTACATGGAGATAGGGGTAAAGCCTGGCATGGTGTTGACTTCGTTAAGCACGGGGCCGTGGGTGGTTACGAAGAAATCGACGCGTGCAAGACCGCTGCAGTTTAATGCTTGGAAGGCTTCTAAGGACAGCGACTGGATCAGTGCGGTTGTTTCTTCCGGCAGCGGCGCTGGGATGTGCGCGGTGACAACATCGTCGAGGTATTTGGTTTCGAAGCCGTAGAAGCCTTCGTCACCAGAATTGGTGTCGACGAGCTGGGCTGGCACGCTGGCAACCAGGCTGCCGTCAGGACGCTGCAGGACACCGCATTCCACTTCCGAACCGACAATTTCAGCTTCCACGATCACCTTGGAATCGTATTCCCGCGCCATTGCCAGTGCGGCGTCGAGCTCATCCCAGCTGGTGACGCGCGAAATGCCGATGGAGGAACCGCCACGGGCAGGTTTAACAAAGACGGGCAGGCCTAACAGGGCGCGGTCTGCATCGCTGAGCGATTCCTCACCCCGCACAATTACTTCTTTGCCCACGGGTAGCCCTTCGGCGGCGAGGAGTTTCTTGGTGTATTCCTTGTCCATGCCGCAGGCGGACGATAACACACCGGTGCCAACATACTTCACGCCGGAAAGCTCGAAGAGTCCCTGAATGGTGCCGTCTTCGCCATACAGGCCGTGTAGTACTGGGAAAATAACATCCACATGGGCATAGAGTGTGCCGTCGGCGTAGCGGAATTCGCCCTTGTGGGCAGGGTCGACGCTTAGGTGTACTTCTTTTTTAAATTCCACTTCCGGCATGACGCGATCGATGGTGCGCAGCTTGTCGACGTCGGATTCGCCGACAGTCCAGGTGCCGGAGTGGGTAATTCCGATGGGGAATACTTCGTAGCGCTCAGGATCGAGGTGTGCCATAACCGCGCCTGCGGATACGCAGGAGACGGAGTGTTCGGAGCTACGGCCACCATAGACGACGGCGATTTTAATGCGGGAATCAGTAGAAGTCACGAATAGATACTCTACCCTTTTTCCGAATCATTCCCACGAAAGCACGGCTTGTGTTTCTCAATCAGCACCATTAGCTACACGGCTTTAAACCACGGCATGATTGCACCACGGGTACCGATTGTGCTTAGTGGCGTTGTTCTTGTTCGCTTTTTTTCGAACGCCCCATCAGCGCTGAAACCATATCATCTACGGCCATGCCTTCATGGCAGACTGCATACACTGCTTGAGTAATGGGCATTTCGACACCCATTTTCGTCGCCAGTTCGAATACTGCGGCTGAAGAGCTTACACCTTCTGCCACTTGCCCATGGGTGGCTGCTTTTGCTTCTTCTAGCGTTCCACCTTGACCAAGGCGCGCACCAAAGGAGCGGTTGCGCGACAGTGGTGATGAACAGGTTGCAACTAAATCACCTAAGCCGGCAAGCCCGGCGAAGGATTGCTGTTGGGCACCCATGGCCATGCCCAGTCTTGTGGTTTCGGCAAGCCCCCTGGTGATCAAGGTGGCGAGGGTATTTTCGCCTAAGCCTCGGCCTGCCGCCATGCCGCAGGCAAGGGCGATCACGTTTTTGCAGGCGCCGGAAATTTCACAACCAATCACATCGGTATTGGTGTAGGGGCGGAAATAGGGTGCAGCTAATGCGTGTTGGACTACTTGGGCGCGCTGTTCATCTTCGCATGCAATAACGGTGGCGGCAGGTTGTTCAAGGGCCACTTCCCTGGCTAAGTTTGGCCCGGTGAGCACCGCAATGGAGGATTTCGGCAGCCCTGTCACTTCGGCGATGACTTCACTCATGCGCAAGAAGGTGCCTTTTTCCACGCCTTTAGCCAGCGACACAACTATAGCGTCCGCGGGAATCAGGGGGGTCCAGTGTTTAAGGTTGGCCCGCAAGGTTTGGCTCGGGACGGCTAAGACCACAATAGATGCCCCCGATAGTGCTTCTTGGGCATTGTCGGTGGCATATAGATTATGGGGCAGTTCGATATCGGAGAGGTAGTCGGGGTTGCGGTGGAAGGTGTTGATATGCTCAGCTACCTGTGTGCGCCGCGCCCATAGTGTGACGTTGTTTCCGGCGTCGGCAAAGACTTTCGCCACTGTGGTTCCCCAGCTTCCGGCACCCATTACCGCGATCTTGAGCACTGCCACTCCTTGTCATTTATGAATCGTTGTCTTAATCTTCAGTTCTTTCCTACAATACCGAAGTGCTAAGCGCGCCTAATTCGCCTACATTTAGTTTTGAGGAATGAATACTGCGCACTCTCTTCACTCTAGTTCGTTCACCGAAACCCGTGTGGCGGTTTCCTCCCCCTCACCGAGCAAACATACTTCTGCAGTGCTGTGTGTTTTCCTCCTTTGTCCTTTGTTGTATCTTTCCCGAGTATGAAAGCCGTGTTTTCGTGACTAACTTTCCTCCTGCCCACCAGTCGAATGTCACTGGTGCTCTTGTGGCTACTTTCGAGAAAATTCCGGCTGCTCCCGCTGAGGACTTCACCCGCCCTGTCTTTGCTGCTGGGGCGGTTCTGTGGCGGCGAAATCAGCACGGTGACGTGGAGTATGCCTGTATTCATCGCCCGCATTATGACGACTGGTCGCTGGCAAAAGGCAAGGTGGATCCCGGTGAGTCTTTGCCCGCGACTGCTGCGCGGGAGATTTTGGAAGAAACCGGCTTTCATGTGCGTTTAACCAAGCTATTGCCGAAAGTGACCTATCCGATGGGTGGGAAAACGAAAGTGGTGTATTACTGGCTTGCTGAGGTTATTGGGGGTAGCTTTATCGCTAATAGTGAGGTAGATACTATTTCCTGGCTGGGCTTTGATGCGGCTGTGGCTACTCTTTCCTACACGCTTGATCACACCACGCTGCGGGCTGCTGATGCGCAGATTCAGCGGGGCGAAACTAGCCGGATCGTCCTTGTGCGGCAGACAGGCAAGGAAAGTCAGGCGACGTTGACGAAGGCTACGCAGCTGGCGCGTATGCTTGCACCGTTTCATCCACAAAGTGTTCATTCACTTTCTGAACATGCCTGTGTGGCGACTGCTACCCCTTTGGCCCAATGGTTGGGGATTAAGGTGGCAACTTTCGGCATTGCTGTTGAGGATTTACCCCAGGCTGATTTTGCACAGCTGATCCGTTCACTTACCGATGTTCCGGGAACACATGTGGTGGTAGCGCGCGGAAAGTTGATCCGAACATTTCTGCAGCAGTTGTGCCCAGCGCTTGCCGACGCCGGGGTCATCGAAGTATTCAAAGGCAGCTGCTGGTTGTTGGGCTTTAACAACCGCCAGCTTGTTGGCATTGATTATGTGGCATCCGCTGCTGCTGTCCTTGCGGCCAAAAACACAGTCAGCCAGTAATCTACCCACACGGCTTCACCCAACTTCCAGCTATAAGAGGGCTTTCCACCTATCACCACATAGCTCTGCATTGCTTGGCTAGTGAATCTGAATCCAAGCTGTTGCCTTTAAAGTGGTTTACAGCCACCGGGAATCGAACGCGTGCACAAGCTTTGGCGTCTTCTCGTTTCCCAGCATCAATGGCGCAGCTTCTTCGCCACAGTGTTTTCCACGAGACTGGACATGCTGGCCACCCCGAAAATGCCTGAAATGAGAAGGAAAAAATCTTAAGCAAACTATCAGTTAGAGATAGAGCACCTGCTACCTAGAAAACCGCTGGTCAATTCTGACCCCTTGCGCTGAAACTCTAACCGTTGTTTATCAGGAGAGTGCACCCGCAAAAAACGACCGCTTGGGAGTGGACGAGGCGACTGGCGTTGGGCGAAGACATTCGATACACACCCCAACACGATGAACCTATAAATGCGCAAGGATTAATTCAAAAATACTGATTCGACTTTCAGCAAACGTGCGAAAAATTGACCTGCGGTTTTACAGATAGCACTTGCTCTATGTCGAATCATTATTTTACTTATCAATGTAATGCCCTCTCAACACCCCAGGAAAAGCGCTACCAATGCAGAAGTGGCAACTAAAGAGATATCTCTGGTGGCAGAAGCTCAAGTACACAGGCAGTTATGATCACAAACCATGACATATCCCGCACACTTTGTACCACGCTTCCACCCACCACACCCCATTCCCTTTTCGTAGAAGAGAAAACCTCCCTCGAGTCAACGGCTTGAGGAAGACTTCCCAGCGGCCCCCAATCAGTCGCCCGCACCTTGATTCACAGCAACACCCTGCACGCTACACAAAGAGGAAATATCGACCGCGATAGTAATCTCGAACGCTTTAGCGGGGAAGGAACTGCTTCATGTTCAGCGCCGCAGCAATTACTCCACCAATACCCGCCAGTGCCGCAATCACCATGGCAAAAATAGCTCCAAAGCCCAGTGACGAACCTTGTGCGGGTGCAACCTGGACACTTGGTGGGTTCTGTTCTGGCGTCGATACGCTTGGGACTTGCTGCATCGTTGCCGTTGAAGAATCAGGCACCACAGCATAGGAATCAAACAGCTTTTTCATATCAACCGTGCTGTGCTGATTTTTCACACACGCTTCGCGCAGATCTTCCAACACCAGATCATGGGCCAGACGACGATCAGTTTGCTCCTGTTTAATGCGAAAAGCTGCAAGTGCAGCATTCGCTACCCCTTCCTTCGCCAACAACTCCGAAGGGGAAAGCAGTGCATCTGCACGTATCTGGTCAAGCTTGCGTAGAGCAACTTCCTTCGGGCCGGACTGGCTGGCAGGCACGCTCACACCAGCATCGCGGTACTTTTTCGCCTGGTTGCGTAGCTGCTCATGGCTAGGCGCATCCTCAACCGCTGCCGCACCGCCATAAAGCACGGGGAAATAGAAAGCGGCAAGCAGCTGCTCATCACTAGCTGCCCGTACCTGTTCAGACTGTGCGGAGTCACGCATCAAACGCAGTACTTGCGTGTCATCAAAGTTGGCAATATGTGCCTTATACGCCGCGATAAAGGACTTCAAGGAAGGGGCTTTGGCAAAATCAGCAGGAGTTGCTCCCCCATTAAGATCACGCAGCTCTTTTTCGATCTGCACTAAAATCGCCCCGGCTCCCCAGCTACGCCCCATGAAAAACTCTTGCTCAGCAACTAAAGAATCCACCACTAGTGCCTTTTCCGATTCTTCCAGCGAAACGTGGCAGGCCGAATCAACAACCGGATGAACCGTAGCCGCCTGCGCAACCTGAACCCCTGCGTGCACGCACACGAGGCTCAACGCACCAGCAAGAACCGACGTGGTGACTTTTTTCATGACACTTTCGACCTTTCCCCAACACTTTCAGCACAAGAAACAAAAACAATCAGACGTTTTCCAACAGAGGTAGCTTAAAGCAATTGGTCTCCGTTGTCACCACCACACAGCCACCCATCACCCCCGATCACCCCACATAACCACGCATTTTCAGTACATACATACGTGCCCAAAAGCCACAAACACCAGAATTGTTAAACAATGTTTGATTGTGTTTGGCCGCAACATGAAGTGCCCAACGAGATCATTCTCCCTATTTCCTGCACGCTTTACTCCCTCACCATGCCCCTTTCTCGTAGGCTTCCTACACGCACAGCACAGTGAACCCCACTGTTGTTTCAGAAAACTGCATCGTTTAAACAAAGTTAGTCCAGACCAGGCTCTTCACAGGTGCACATGTCCACGACGTCGACAAGCCCCGCATAGAAAGCTGCGGGGCTTGCCAATACTTACACTCTATGTGCTTTAAAAAGTCTTCGGCTTGAAGCTGGGGCGCTGTGATTCAAAAGCTGCAATCTCTTCTTCTTTGCGCAACGTAAGGCCGATATCATCCAAGCCCTCCATCAAACGCCAGCGAGTGTAATCATCAACCTCAAACGGGTACACATTGCCTTGGCACGTCGCAATGCGTTGCTCAAGATCGACAGTAACCTCCACACCCGGGTTTTGCTCCAGCTGCTTCCACAAAAGCTCAATATTCTCCTGCGACATCAACGCAGCCAACAACCCTGCCTTACCAGAATTGCCGCGGAAAATATCCGCGAAGCGGGACGAGAACACAACCTTGAAACCGTAGTCCATCAGCGCCCACACGGCATGCTCACGCGAAGAACCAGTACCAAAATCAGGACCGGCCACCAACACCGAACAACCTTGGTACACATCACGGTTGAGCACGAAGTCAGGCTCGTTGGTGCGCCAGTTGTTAAACAGGCCATCCTCAAAACCAGTGCGAGTCACACGCTTGAGATAGACAGCTGGGATGATTTGGTCGGTATCCACGTTAGAACGAGTGAGCGGGACAGCGATGCCGGTGTGCTTAACAAATTTTTCCATGGTTTTTCTTTCGCTTTCCTACACTGCGGGCAAATCGGCGGGAGAGGCAAAACGCCCAACCACAGCGGTGGCGGCGGCAACCTCCGGGGAGACGAGGTGCGTGCGACCACCCGGCCCCTGACGACCTTCAAAGTTGCGGTTTGAGGTTGAGGCGGAGCGCTCCCCTGGTGCGAGCTGGTCGGGGTTCATGCCCAAGCACATGGAGCAGCCAGCTGAACGCCAGTCGGCACCGGCGTCGATAAAGATCTTGTCCAGCCCTTCTTCCTCCGCCATCTTCTTAACCAAAGCGGTGGAAGGCACCACCATCATGCGCACGCCCTCTTTCACCTTGCGCCCCTTGAGCACACCGGCGGCGGCGCGCAGATCCTCCATACGGGCATTCGTGCAGGAACCCAAGAAGACTGTATCCACAGGGATTTCACGGATTGGGGTGCCTGGTACCAGATCCATGTATTTCAGCGCTTTTTCGGCAGCTGCCTTGTCGTTGTCGTTGGTGAAGTCCTCTGGGTCTGGGATCACAGCGTCTAATGGCAAGCCTTGACCAGGGTTTGTACCCCAGGTAACAAATGGGCGCAGCGCAGAGCCGTCAATCTCAACAACGGTATCGAACTCTGCACCCTCGTCGGTGGGCAGGGTCTTCCAGTATTCAACAGCAGCATCCCAATCCTGCCCCTGAGGCGCAAGCTCACGACCCTTGATGTACTCAAAGGTGGTTTGATCCGGTGCGATCATGCCCGCGCGGGCACCTGCTTCGATCGACATGTTACAAATAGTCATGCGAGCTTCCATGGAGAGCTTTTCAATAGCCTCACCACGGTATTCAATCACATGACCCTGGCCGCCGCCGGTACCAATTTTCGCGATGATAGCCAAGATCAAATCTTTAGCTGTCACACCTTCTTGCAATTCGCCGCTGACGTTAATCGCCATGGTTTTAAAAGGTTTCAGCGAAAGGGTTTGAGTAGCCATCACATGCTCAACCTCAGAGGTGCCAATACCAAAGGCCATGGCACCAAATGCCCCGTGGGTGGAGGTGTGGGAATCGCCGCAGACAATGGTCATGCCGGGCTGAGTGGCACCGAGCTGGGGTCCTACTTGGTGCACAATACCTTGGTTGATATCACCCATGGAGTGGATGCGCACACCGAATTCTTCACAGTTTTTGCGCAAAGTGCCTACCTGGGTGCGAGAAATCATGTCGTTAATTTCAAGCAGGTTGCCGCTTTTAATGCCTGCGGTAGGCACGTTGTGATCTTCGGTGGCGAGGTGCAGTTCGGGGTGGCGCATCCTGCGGCCAGCCAAGCGGAGTCCGTCGAAGGCTTGCGGGCTGGTAACCTCGTGCAGGAGCTGTAAGTCGATGAAAATGAGGTCGGGCTCGTCCCCATTTCCTTTGGTTACTACGTGGTCACGCCATACTTTTTCGGCCAGTGTTAACTTCTTGCCGGAATCCACGGGGCTGGTCATGGATGAAGGTCACCTACTTACTGTCAAAGTCGCTCATTAGAATCTCACTAATTGAGATGTTAGTATCATAGCATGGGACAGAATAATTCAGAATCGGCACCAACAAGTGGCATTAAGGTCCTCGACCGGGCTGTGCTGATCATGCTCACCGTTGCAGAACACCCCCGCTCACTCGCGGAACTATGCGAGGCCACCCAACTCCCCCGCGCCACCGCA
This sequence comes from Corynebacterium felinum, assembly GCF_030408755.1. Classification (NCBI taxonomy): domain Bacteria; kingdom Bacillati; phylum Actinomycetota; class Actinomycetes; order Mycobacteriales; family Corynebacteriaceae; genus Corynebacterium; species Corynebacterium felinum. The sequence goes on along the minus strand of NZ_CP047209.1, from coordinate 1,284,465 downwards.
CATCGACTTGCCACCGCGCTTGAAACGCATCATATTTTGACGCGAACCTCCGAGGGCAAGTGGACGATTGGCGCCGTACTCACCAGCCTTGGCGCAGGCAGTTCCACAAAACTTATCGACGCCGCCACCCCCATCATGGCTGAACTCATGGACACCACGGGGGAATCTGTGCAGCTCTACCAGCTCGCTGGTGCTACACGCGTATGCATCGCGGCACAAGAACCAGCCTCGGGTTTGCAAAATACTGTCCCCGTGGGCACCCGACTTCCACTTTCCGCCGGCAGTGCCGCCAAAATTTTTCTCGCCTACTCCTCCCCCGCGCTGCGCGATAGCATCTTGAGTGATAATCCGCAGTTTACGCAGGAAGACCTGGATCGGGCGCGCGAAAACGGGTGGGCTGAATCAGTATCGGAACGCGAAGTAGGATTGGCATCAATTACTGCCCCCATTTTCGATGCTGAGGGACTTTTTGTCGCCGCTTTATCCATTTCTGGCCCAGCTGAGCGTTTCCGCCCCTCCCCAGCAAAGTGGTCGAAAGAGCTTATCGACGCCGCACTCACGCTGTCAGCCTTGCTCTAAAAGCCTAGGCCACGGCGCTTTCGCGACTTTTCTTGCGCATGTTCACAGCACCACCACCTGCTTGACCAAGCCCGCAAATTCCGCCACAAGTGGATGCGCGGGCATTTTTCGCGCCACAAGCTCACCCATCTTCGTATACCACCACTGTTGCGCTTGTTTTCCGGCATTAAAGCGCTCCCACAGCTTGTCACCGTGTTCATCAAAATCGGCAAGAATGCTCTGAAGGTTGTGGTACTTATCAGCAAGCGCAAGAAGCACCGCCTCATCACTGGCCTGTTCAAGTCTTGCAAGATAATCATCGGCACGCTTCTGCCAAGTATCCAAAGAGCTATCTTTGGTCACCTCAAGAACAATGCGTGCAACGTTGGGGCCGAATTCTGCTTCAACATCAACCGTTCCCGGCCGGTCTTCGATGACGTCGTGAAGCAGTGCAGCGATCAGAAGATCTTCATGTACATCAAACTGGGCGAGAATATGCATCACCGCAAAAAGATGACTTATATAAGGAATTTTTGTTGCTTTTCTATAGTGCCCATCATGACCCACACTGGCTACGTTAATTGCCCGCATCAGACGCGGGGATAAAACACTCACCTTCGTATCCTTTCACGCAGTGGTTAAGGCACGCCCTCTCAACAAAAATATGAAAAATTCTGCTGAAAAGCACACCTTCTGTAAGCACCGCTGCACAAACCAGCCCCTCCATTGTGACCATGTGTACAAAAAGGGCTCACCATAAATACTTCACAAGGGTGTTGAGCCCCGGCACACAACAAACGGTGCGCACACACAGTCACCATTGAGAATACGCTGTACTGTGCTACCTGACCACACCGTCGCATCCCACCTTATCCCCCCTCAAACACAGATTATGAGCACATACTGAGGCCAATTGCGGTGTACGCATTACCCACATTTACCCCTGAACCCTCGAATAAAATTAAAAAATCGATGTAATTTTGCTTAAAAATATTTCTTCGCGCTACACCTCCTGCAAAAAATGGCTGAAAAACAGCAAATATCTTCAGTCAACATCTTTGTGAATACCTTAAAGCTTGAGGAGGAACAGTGAATACCCACACACGCCCCTGGCATAGCACCGTGGCCTTTCTCGCTGCACTAGCACTGATGCTCAGCTTGATCACAACCAGCGCCCGCGCTGACGATTCCGAACCAGAAACGTTGTGGATCAACGGCGTTCAGGCCACAACTTCCAACTATTCAAACATCTTGGGCAATGGGACTGCCAGATTCGATCCAGCCACCACAACGCTGTATTTAACAAACGCAGAGGTCACAACTCCCGTAGTTCTCACCCCCGAAGCAGGAACGGTTGAGGTCGCAGGAATCTACTCGACCTACAAAAACCTCACCGTTTACCTCACCGGGAAAAATACTGTGACCATCAATGAGAGTTCGCACGGTATTAATGCAGCGTATTTCCGCGGGCACCAATCAGGCACTATCACTTTTAGCGGTACGGGTGTCCTCGAAGTAACAACCAGCGATACCCAGCAATGGAATTCCGCGATCCATGCCCTTCCAAGCATCGTCGTTGATGGGCCAACATTAGTGCTCTCAGCAGGAAAATCAACAAAGTTCTGGAGTGCGGGCTTAAGTTCAAGCTACGCCATCACAATCAATTCTGGAACAGTGAAGTCCTACACCAAGAATGCGGCAGCAGGCAGCCGAGCGATCTACGCCCAAGAACACGAACTCACTATTAACGGCGGCACCGTCAATGCGAGCTCAACTAGCCCCACAGACAGTTACGCCCTATCGGGAATTTTCATCCATATCAACGGTGGCGATATCACCGCTACCGCTGGCACCAATAGTGTCCAAACCGGTGAACTCAGAGTTGCCAACACCATGCACACCCAGGTCAATCACAATCCCACCGCGTCGGGTGCGCAGACATGGACGGGTCAGCCCCCACTGCACGAAGCTCAACCAGCCTATAAGTACCTGCACATTTCACAACGTCCCGTTGCACCCACCCCCACACCAACGGTCACGCCGACAGTCACACCACCACTCGCCCCAACCGTCACGCCAACACCAACTGTGGTACCCACATCTAGCCCGACACCAACCCCCACGCCAGCACCAAGCACGACTCATTCGCCGAGCTCTACTCCAGTACCGACGGCAACAGTCGAACCTTCTTCTACCAGCAGCTCAACAACTCCTCCCCCACCGAAGCCGACTTTCCCCACACGGGCTCTGTCGGCCGTTCTTGCCACCCTCGGGGTTGTTGCCATCGCATTATTAGGCGCAATCGGTGCTTACCTTGCAGGACTTATCCCCACCCAACTCATCCCCTTCAGCCTGCGCGGAATGCTCAGCCGCTAAACCTCAAAAAAACCTCCTTCCCTAAGAAGGGAAGGAGGTTTTTTGAATTGTACCCCGTACGGGATTTGAACCCGTGTTACCGGCGTGAGAGGCCGACGTCCTAGGCCGCTAGACGAACGGGGCATTGCGTTCCTTGCGGTACGAATCAAAACAATATACGAACATAAAAAACTTAACAAATCCGCAGATCAGACTAGGATTGTGCCATGCGCTGGGAAAACATACTACTGACCCTCATCGGAATACTCACACTCACCCTCACAGGCTGCGCCAGTGAAGAAAAAGCTGTCACCTTCAGCAACCTCGTCGATACCCAATCCCACAGTCTTGTGCGCGAAGCCTTAAGCGACGCTGGTGTATCAGAAGAAAACATCTCCCGTTTCCTAAGCAACGTCGAAGAATTCAACACCACAGTGCCCACCGGCTCACTCGTTGCCCAGGGCTTTGTCAACTACAACGACACAGCCACTCATTACGATCTCGAAGCAATCTCTGAAGCGTGGCTGGAAAAGTACCCTGAATACCCCGGCACAAATTGCCGCATCAATTCCTTTGTCCTTGGAGCCAATAGCTTCACCATCGCCTCGAACGCCGAGGTTGACCCAAGCCTGCTCTTTATTGATTCCGATTCCCTTCGGCAATCACCGATCCTCAACGAAGAAGAACGGCATAACTTCGACGTCCTTTATGGCCGAATTCCTACCACTGCCGAAAAGGACCCCGACCAGCATGCCGCAGATATTGAGAAATACTTTGCAAGGCACAACATCGTCTTCAATAACCCCAACGTTCATTTCGTTGCAGTGTTCCTCCACGACATCCTCGACGAACCCGCGCACATGTTCATCGGACACGTCGGAATCGCCGTTGAACACGAAGGAAAAATGTTGTTCATCGAGAAGCTGGCTTTCGACAAACCCTACCAAGCCCTACTCTTCCCCGACCGTGAGCACCTGCAGCGCTATCTGATGGATGCCTACGACGATAGTGCTGGCCAAGACTATTCTCATCCGTTGATCGTGGATAACGGAAAAGTACTCCCCTGGAAAGTAAAAACGCAGTAGCATAGGTGATAAATGTGAAAGGGGTAACACAACAGTGAGCACTCATCTCAATCTCAGCCGCTGGGAAGCTGATGTCATTTTAAACGATGGTGGCATCGCCACCTTACGCCCGGCGCGCCAATCAGACCGTGAGGCGATTATTGAGTTTTATTCGCGGGTTTCGCCGAAGTCGAAGTATTTGCGTTTTTTCTCTACTCATCCGACGTTGAGTGATGATGATTTGCGCCAGTGGTTGGATATTGATTATTTCGACACTGTGACCTTGGTGTTGGTGGAGCGGGAGCGGATTGTTGCCACGGCGCGCTATCAGATTGTGGAGCAGTTTTTGCCGGCGCGTGTGGCTGATGTGTCGTTTTTGGTTCAAGATGATCATCATGGTCGTGGGGCGGGGAATATTTTATTGGAGCATTTGGCGCAGATTGGGCGGGAGTGTTTGGTTGAGCGCTTTTTTGCGGAGGTGTTGGTTGAAAATCGGAGTATGATTCAGGTTTTTATCCGCGCGGGTTATGAGGTGAAGCCTGAGTTGGAGGATGGGTTTATTGTTGTTGATTTTCCCATTGATGCCACACAGAGTTCGCGTGAGGTGATGGAGCGGCGGGAGTTGCGGGCGGAGGCGAATTCGATTCGTCGGTTGTTGGAGCCGAAGTCGGTGGCGGTTGTTGGTAGTGTTGCTGATTTGCAGCGGGTTGCGCCGGAGTTGTTGTCGGCACGTTTTGCGGGTCAGTTGCATATTGTCACTCATGAGGGGGAGGATGCTGTGCATTTGCGCAGCATTGTGGGGGATGTTGATGTGGTGATTGTGACGTATTCTTCGGAGTCGATGGAGGGGGTTTTGGCGGCGGCGGCTGAGAAGAATGCTGCTGGGGTGATTTTTATGGCGCAGGGGCCGAATCCGGCGGTGTCGGAGTCGGATGCTGTGCGTTTTGTGCACAAGGCGCGTTCGTTTGGGTTGCGGGCGCTTGGTCCTGCGGCGTTGGGGGTTATTAATACTGATCCTGCTGTGCGGTTGAATGCTTCGCCAGCGCCGATGCCGAAGGCTGGTTCGGTGGGTTTGTTTACGCAGACTGCGGGTATTGCGACGTTGGCGTTGTCGCATGCGTTGGATCGGGATTGTGGGTTGAGTTCGTTTATTTCGACTGGGTCGTTTGCGGATGTCACTGCTAATGATGTGATTCAGTTTTGGGCGGATGATCCGCGTACGAGTGTGGCGTTGTTGTCGATTGATCAGATTGGTAATCCGCGGAAGTTTTTCCGGGTGTTGCGGCGTTTGGCTTTAGCGAAGCATGCGGTGGTGTTTGTGCCGTCGCGGGCGTTGAAGTCGGCGCGGCATCATCATGTGACTGGTTTGGCGAGTGCTTCCGCGCATGCGTTGGATAGTGTGATCCGTCAGACTGGTGCGATGGTGGTGAGTCGTCGGGACACGATGTATGACATTGCGAAGTATTTGAGTATGCAGCCGGTGCCGAGGGGGAGGCGGGTGACGTTGATTTCGAATTCGGCTGGGTTGAATGAGCAGATGCGCCAGTCGGCGATTCGTTTTGGTTTGGTTCCTACCCCGATTACGGTTGCGGGCGATCCTGTTCAGGAGATTAGTGCGGCTACGCAGCGTGCTGTTGAGTCGGGGGATGCGGATGTTGTGCTGAGTGGGATTGTGGAGATTAATGCCAGGGTGTTGGAGGATTTTGCGGTAGCAATGTCTGGTATTAACACCCAGATTCCGCTTGTGGCAACAATGGTGGGCTTCAGGCGTCCTGAGTTGCCGGAGTCGGTGGAGTTTAAGGTTCCGTTTTTCCCGAATTATGCCGATGCGTTGGAGACTGTGTCGTTGGTGGTGGAGAATGCGCAGTTGCGTGCGGCAGCAAGGCCTCATCCGGATGATGAGGTTGCTTGTGGTGATAGTGCTGCGGTGCAGGCTGTGGTTGCATCTGTGTTGGATGAGTCACCGGAGGGTAGGTGGACTACGGATGAAGAGACTGCGCAGATTTTGGCTGCTTATGGCGTTTCTTTAGTGCCGTGGATTGCGGTGGATAGTTTTGAGCAGGCTGTTGAAGCTGCTGAGGAGTTTGGTTGGGATGTGGTGTTGAAGTCGGTGCATCCTGTGGTTCGGGGTCGGCCGGAGCTTAATGCTGTGATTCGTAATATTGCGGATGCGGATATGCTTAAGATTGCGTGGTCATCGTTGGAGAATCTCGCCACGATTTTTGATCTTGATTCGATGCTTCCGGTGGTGCAGCCGACGGTGTCGCCTGGGGCAAGTTTGGTTGTGCGGGCTATTGAAGACCCAGCCTTGGGGCCTATGGTCAGTGTGGGGCCTTCAGGTATTGCTTCGTCGTTGCTCAATGATGTCAGTTGGCGGGTTCCTCCGCTGCGTCGGGTGGATGCGCGCAGTATGTTGGAGGGTTTGCAGTCGGCTGAGTTGTTGCATGGGCCTACTCGTTTGGATTCTGTCGAGGATGTGTTGATGCGCATTGCGGCACTCAGTGATGATATTGCTTCCATTGTGGAGGTGGAATTGACACCTGTGATTGCCGGTAGTCGTGAGACATCTGTGGTGGGGGCACGAATTCGTATTGCGGCATTGGCTGGTGAGCGTGATCCTTTAGCGAGGTCGCTATGAAACCTTTGCTTCTTCATACGGCTGAGCTGTTGGAGTATTCCTTTGGCGAGGATCACCCCATGGGTCCTGATCGGGTGCGCGTGGCCATGGAGTTGGCGCAACATTTTGGGGTGCTGGAGCTCTTTGATATTGCTGAGCCGCCACTTGATTGTGCGGCTTATGTCGCTTCAGTGCACTGCCCTGACTATATTCAGGCGACCATTGATCAGACCCCGGATCTTGATTTTGGGATTGGTGATCATGAGCACCCGCTAACACCTGGTTTAGCCCCGATTGCCGCCAGGGTGGTGGGTGCGACTGTCGCTGCTGTTCAAGCGGTGTGGAATGGTACGCATGCCCGCGCGGTGAATTTGTCCGGCGGGTTGCACCATGCGACGTTTAATCGCCAGAGTGGTTTTTGTATGTACAACGATGCTGCGGCCGCTATCCGCTGGTTGTTGGATCAAGGCGCAACACGGGTGTGTTATCTCGATCTTGATGCTCATCATGGGGATGGGGTTGAGGCGATGTTTTGGAATGATCCGCGGGTGCTGACTATTTCGGCGCACGAATCGGGGTTGTATCTGTTTCCTTACACCGGGTTTTCGCACGATATTGGGGGTCCGGATGCGGCTGGGACTGCGGTGAATATTGCTTTCCCGCGCCATACGCGAGATGTGGAGTGGCTGCAGGCTGTGCATGGGATTGTCCCGCAAATCTTGTCCCGCTTCCGCCCTGAGATCATCATTTCGCAGCATGGTGCTGATCCGCATCGCAATGATCCGTTGGCGGATCTGGAATTAAGTATTGATGCGATGGCGCTTGCGTATCGCTCTGTTGCTGGTTGGGCGCAGAAATATGCGAAGGGTAAGTGGGTGGCAATTGGCGGTGGCGGTTACAATCGCGACTCCGTGGGGCGTGCCTGGACACAGCTGTTGTGTGCTGTGGCAGGCGTGGAACTACCGGCAGATGCGACGCTTCCTGCAGGCTGGGAGCAGCGGGTGCGCTGTGATAGTGGGCTGATGCTTGGCGACGCCGGCGCAGCGCACGCACTTGCCGATTTCTCCCCCGAGCGCAGGCTCACAGTCCAACCCTGTGCCCCGATGGTGGCAACCAGCCGCTCAATTTTCCCGTACTGGGGTTTAAATCCTTATCCTGGGCATTAGCACAAGGCCCAATCCCCTTCAGTGCGCCCCCTTTACTGCACCGAAGGGGAATAAAGGGTGTTGGGTCAGGGGCGAACCTTCCCAGCGCAGCGTGATACCCCACCGAGAAAAACTGTGGGAATACTGACCATGGATCTATGAGAATTATCAGTTAGAGATAGAGCACATGCTACCACTAAAACCGCAGGTCAATTTTTCACCTGCGCGCTGAAACTCTAACTCATAGGGCTAGAGCACAGAGAAAATCCTCCCCAAAGCATTAAAAAGCGTCAGTTCCGTCGTCATCATGACGGAACCGACGCTTATGTGTCCTGTACGTTAGCGCGGTGGCATACGAAGCGCACCGTCGAGGCGAATTGTCTCCCCATTAAGATACGGATTGGAAACAATCGACAAAGCCAACTGAGCATACTCCTCCGGCTTTGCCATGCGCGCCGGGAACTGCACCAGCTTTTCCAGCTCTTCGCGGTATTCAGGCGAAATACCTGCCATCATGGGTGTTGCCACAATGCCTGGGGCAATCGCATTCACTCGAATCCCCACTCCTGCCAAATCCCTCGCTGCACAAATACTCAGCGCATGAACCGCTCCTTTAGAAGCCGCGTAGGCAGCTTGTCCGATCTGGCCTTCAAAGGCAGCCACGGAGGCGGTGTTAATGATCACCCCACGCTGCTTATCAGCATCCATGGGTTCTTGACCAGCCATTTTCTCAGCAGCATAGGTGAGCACATGGAACGTACCCAAAAGGTTCACATTGATCGTTGTGGCAAACAACCCTGGATCATGCGGGCCTTTACGCCCTACGATCCGCATCGACGGACAAATGCCCGCGCAGTTAATAGCCACCCGCAGTGGATCCTCGATCCCAGCAATTGCGTTGCGAACCTGCTCAGGATCAGTCACATCCACCTGAAGGTAGGTAATACGTGGATCTTTCTCACACTCAGCAGCCAGATCGAAACCATAAACCTGATATCCGGCGTCGGCAAGCGCACGAGACGTCGCCGCACCCAAACCCGACGCGGCACCGGTAACAACAGCAGAAGCATGCATTATCAACACTCTCCTTCTAAACAAAGGCCGACTGGCCAGTAATCGCACGGCCAACAATCAACGAATTAATCTCATACGTGCCCTCATAGGTGTACAAAATCTCGGCATCGCACAGCATCTTCGACAGCTCATATTCCGTCAAAATACCGTTACCGCCACCAATCGCACGCCCACAGGCCGCCGATTCCCGCGCCAAACGCGTGGTCGTCGCCTTCGCTAGAGCCGCGTAATGCATCTGTAAATTGCCCTGCTCTTGCACCCACGCCAACTGGGACATCATGGACAAACTCGCTGTCGCATTACCCAAAATCCGCGCCAGATTTTCCTGAATCAACTGGAACTTCGCAATCGGCTTGCCAAACTGCTCACGGGAGAGCGCATAGTCGCGGGCAGCATCAAAAATACCCAGCTGCAAACCAGCACCCTGCCAACCAACCCACGCACGGGAATTCTTCAAATAAGTATTCACATTTTTAAAACTCGCCGCGCCAGGGATTAGATTCTCAGCCGGAATCTCTACATGATCAAAGCCAAGGTCCGCGTTTTGCATGATCCTCAGCCCCATCTTGCGCGAAATCTTCGACTTCGTCACCCCGTCACGATCAAGCTCAACAATGAATCCCTTAATCTCATTATCAGCAGTATCGCGGGCAAAGACGATGGCAAAATCGGCGAAAGTACCGCCACCAATCCAGCGCTTCGCTCCCGTAATCACCCAGCCCGACTCCGTCCGAGTCGCGGTGGTAGCTAGACCACCTGCAATATCCGAACCATGATCCGGCTCCGTGAGCGCAAAGCAACCCACCTTTTCAAACATGCGCAAGCCTGGAAGCCACGTCTTCTTTTGCTCCTCCGAGCCCAAATCAGCAATCAGCTCCAGCACCAGCTCATTATGGATACCCACGAGCGCAGAAATCGACACATCAGCGCGGGTAACCTCCGCATAGACCAAGCCCTTCAGCAGGCGGGATGCGCCCGTGAGCTGCAATTCACCCAAGCCCTGTGCGGCCAGTTTCGGCAGCACATCAAAAGGGAACTCCTCTTTATCCCAGTATTGGCCAGAAATTGGGCGAATTTCGGACTGAAGAAACTCATGGATCTGCTGATATTTGTGACGTTCTTCCGATGAGAGTCGGTGGGTTACGTGGAAAAAATCTGCCTCGGGCAGCGACGTGGTGGTCAAGGCTCCTCCTAAGAAACAGTACGATTTATCCTAAGATCGTACGGCTAGTTGGCAGACTTCGCAACGACTTTGAGAAAAAATCTCATGAGACAATAGAGATCATGACCCCATTAACAAAGCGGCAACGCGAACTTTTCAGCGCCCTTCTGCGCAGCTTCCTCGAAGAAGGCTTCGCCAACTTCACTATCGACGCGGCCACAAAACGCTACAAATGCTCCAAAAGCACCGTCTATGCCTTAGGCGATACGCGCGATGCGATTATCAAGCGCATCCTCATCTCCTTCTTCAACGAAGCAGCCCGCATTACTCAGCAACAGTTAGCAACCCACAAAAACCCCCACACAGCCCTGACCGCCTACTTTGAGGCGATCGCCACCTCCTTAAAATCCGCCTCCCCCGCCTTTATGCGAGACCTCACAGAGGTAAAAGTTGCCCAAGAAATTTATGGCCGCAACACCAAAGCGGCACTAGAAAGCATCATCCAGCTGATTGAAGCCGGTATCGCCAGTGGCGATTTTCATGCCCCCAACCCACGTTTCCTCGCCGCCATGATTACCGACACGATGCAAAACATCCAATGCGGCGCCTATGCCGAGCATATTAGTGCCCACGATGCCTACCTCGAACTGGGAAGAATAGTCATCGCAAGTGTACGAAAGTCGAGCTAAACGTTCTCTTAACCCTTCAGAAGGGGGCAAATTCGGCAGAAATTACGGGAATTTTTCGATATTTTTCAGCCAAAACCCTTACTTTTATTTCAATCTCGAACTACTATGTAGTGAGACGCAGGCCACAAGTTGTGGTTTGACTGTGAACATAAAAGGAGGGGCTTTTCGCCATGACTGTCACCGAAGAGTTCAAAAAAGCACGAGACTTCCTGGTCACCCACCGCGAGGATTATCTGACTGCCCGCGCGGGCTTCGAGTGGCCACGTTTTTCCCACTTCAACTTCGCCATCGACTGGTTTGACCACCTCGATCCCGAGCGCGAAGCATTGGTGATCTGCGAAATGGACGGCACGGAAACCCGACGGACTTTCGCCCAGCTTTCGGCTCGCTCATCCCAGTTGGCGAACTGGTTGGAGGAGCAAGGTGTTAAGCGCGGCGATCGTGTGATGTTGATGCTCAACAACCAGGTCGAACTGTGGGAATCCATGCTGGCCTGTATCCGTGCTGGTTTCGTTCTCAACCCAGCAACCGCTATGTTGGGCGAGGCTGATCTGCAGGATCGTACCGAGCGCGCTGAGATTAGTTGGGTCATTGCCAACGGCGAAGATGCAGCAAAGTTTGAGCATGTCCAGGGCGATTTCACGGTGATTCAGGTCGGCGACGAGGAAGACGCGCAGTCTGCGCACCCCACCCTGCGCTACAGCGATTCCTATTCCGCGAGCCAAACCTATACCCCTACCCAACTCACCGCAGCTGATGAGACTTTGCTGCTGTACTTCACCTCCGGCACCACCTCAAAGGCGAAGCTGGTGGAGCACACCCACACTTCTTATCCGGTTGGGCATTTGTCCACCATGTATTGGATTGGGCTTAGCCCAGGAGATGTGCATCTGAATGTGGCAGCCCCAGGTTGGGCGAAGCACGCGTGGAGTAACTTCTTTGCCCCGTGGATCGCAGGTGCCACCGTATTTTTGTACAACTATGCGCGTTTCGACGCCGCCGCACTGATGGATGTGATGGATCGCGAGGGCGTGACCAGCTTCTGCGCTCCCCCTACTGTGTGGCGCATGCTGGCGCAGGCCGATCTGACTCGTTTGAAGAAGCCCCCAACAAAACTCGTTGCCGCGGGCGAGCCACTGAATCCGGAGATGATTTCTCAGGTGGAAAAGGCCTGGGGCACGACTATCCGCGATGGTTTTGGCCAAACGGAAACCACCGTGCAGATCGCTAATACCCCAGGCCAGTTGGTCAAGCCCGGTTCGATGGGCAGGCCGCTTCCTGGCATGGATGTGGTCTTGGTTGACCCAGTTACAGGGGAAGAAAGCAACCATGGTGAGATTTGCTTGCGCATCGATCCTCGCCCCGTGGGCTTGACCCCTGGCTATTTCGGAGATCCAGAGAAGAATGCCGAAACCTTCCGCGATGGGTTCTACCACACCGGCGATATCGCCGATAAGGACGAGGATGGTTACATCACCTACGTTGGCCGGGGTGACGATGTGTTCAAAGCCTCCGACTATCGCCTCTCCCCCTTCGAGCTGGAATCGGCAGTAATTGAGCACCCAGCGGTTGCTGAAGTTGCGGTGGTTCCTTCCCCTGATCCGATCCGTTTGGCTGTGCCGAAAGCCTATGTGGTCTTGGCCAATGGCTTTGCGCCGGATGCGGAGACTGCGGAGTCGATTTTGAAGCATTGCCGTGAGGCTTTGGCCCCCTATAAGCGTATTCGACGCCTCGAATTCCATGATCTTCCTAAGACAGTCTCAGGTAAGATTCGTCGTGTGGATCTCCGCAAGCGTGAAGTGGAAATCCATGCTCAAGACCCAGATGCGGCGAAGGTAGGCGCGGAGTTCTGCGACAGCGACTTCCCCTCCTTGCGCGGATAACCTTACAATAACCCTCGGTGACAATAACACCGAGGGTTTTCCCTTTTTGATACCCACACCGGAAAGCGACGCACTGAATGAAAACCACCAAAGATCATATCGCTGAAGCTAAACGCAATTGGCAGGCACACGGCTGGCCTGATGCTGCCGAAGGCATGGCCACGGTGGTATCGGTGATTCGCGCAGCGCAACTTCTCAGCGCGGAGGCAGAACGCATCTTGAGCCCATTCGGTATCAGCTTTTCACGCTACGAACTGCTCGCCTTACTCATGTTTTCTCGCTCCGGTGCATTACCAATGACGAAAGCTTCCACGCGTTTACAGGTTCCCCCAGCCTCAGTCACTCATATGGTGTCGCGTTTAGAAAAAGATGGGTTAGTCAAACGTACCCCTGATCCACATGATGGCCGGGGTACGTTGGTGGGTATTACAGATCAAGGCATCGCGCTGGTGAATGCGGCAACCCCAGAGCTTAACGAATTTTTCGAAAACTTTGGGCTTGACGCCACCAATCGCGATGCCTTGTTCCGTTTATGCTCCCAGGTTCGCCACACGTATGGCGATCCTGTGGAGGATTAAGCTTTTAAGAGTTGGTGAAGTCAGGCTTTCGCTTATTCACGAAAGCATCCATTCCTTCCTTTTGATCATTGGAGGCAAAAACGGAGTGGAAGACTCGCCGTTCAAAGTCAACGCCCTGTGCAAGAGTGGTTTCAAATGCCGCGTTGACAACTTCCTTCACCATCATGGATGCAACCAGCGACTTGGATGCGATTGTTTCCGCGGCCTCGGTGGCGACGTCGATAAGCTCATCAACACCAACAACCCGCGAAACCAGACCCGAACGCTCAGCTTCGTGCGCATCCATCATGCGCCCGGTTAAGCACATATCCATAGCTTTCGCTTTGCCCACCGCGCGGGTCAGACGCTGCGAGCCACCCATGCCCGGCAGAACACCAAGGTTAATTTCAGGCTGCCCGAACTTTGCATTATCGGCGGCGATAATGAAATCGCACATCATGGCAAGCTCACAACCCCCGCCGAGGGCATAACCTGCGACCGCAGCGATGATGGGAGTGCGCACGCGGGTGAACTCTTCCCACCCATAAAACCAGTTCGACATGTACATGTCGGTGGCGGATTGTTCGCTCATTTCCTTAATATCAGCACCTGCGGCAAACGCCTTGGTGCTGCCGGTGAGCACAATGCAGCCAATACCACGGTCGCGGTCGAAGTCTTGAGCCGCCGCAACAACCTCACGCATGGTGTGATCGTTCAGCGCATTCAAAGCCTTCGGGCGGTTTAAGGTGATAAAACCGACGCGACCAGAACGAGAAACCTCAATATTGTCGTACATTCCTACACCTTACCTTGGCGAATGCTCTCAATAATGCCGGAGAAATCCTTGCCTGCGCCTTCACCTTCAGCAAATGCACGGTACACCTCAACTGCTAGTGACCCCATCTTCGCATCCGTACCTGTTTGGGCGATCGCATTCGCGGCCAAGCCTAAATCCTTCGACATCAACGCGCCTGCGAAACCAGGCTGGAAATCGCGGTTTGCCGGGCTGGTCGGTACTGGGCCTGGGACTGGGCAGTTAGTATTCAGCGCCCAACAGGAGGCAGTTGCGGTCGACGCCACGTTGAAGAAGACCTGTGGGTCGACACCTAAGTTTTCTGCCAACACAAAAGCTTCCGATACTGCAATCATCGACACTGCCAGCACCATGTTGTTGCACATCTTCACTGCTTGGCCGGTGCCACTCTCCCCACAGTGCACGATGGTTTTACCCATCGCTTCAAGCACGGGGCGGGCAGCTGCAAACGCCTCGTCGCTGCCACCGACCATGAACGTGAGGGTGGCGTTGTGTGCACCCACGATGCCACCTGAGACCGGTGCGTCCACTGCCCGATGCCCCTTGTCGTGCACCATGTGTGCAACATCGCGGGCATCGGCGACATCGATGGTGGAGCTATCGATAAACAGTGCGCCTGGTTTTACACTGTCGAGCACACCGTCGCCATACACTGCTTTCACAATCGCCCCATTGGGCAGCATGGTGATCACCACATCAGCATCGCGTGCCGCCTCGACAGCGCTTGCACAGTTTGCCACACCGTGTGTTTCGGCTGCTTGACGGGCTGCTTCTTGCGGGTCGAAGCCGCGCACCTGAAAACCGGCTGTGACTAGGTTTGCTGCCATCGGCCCGCCCATGTTTCCCAGGCCGATAAATGCTACAGTTTTCATCAAAAATCACTCCTTAAACATGGTCTCGACCACGGTGGGATCAAAGGGTTGCCACTGGGGGTTACGATCTTTGTCGATGATCATCGCACGCACCCCTTCGACAAAGTCTGGGAAGGCGTGCATGTTGCAGCTGACCACAAGCTCTCGCGCGAGCGCGTGTTCGAGATCAAGCCCCTTCGCCCCCTGAATGGAGGCGCAGGTGACTGCGACTGCAACTGGGCTATTGGTGCCCCAGTGCTGGTCAATGGTGTCTAAGTTCACACCTTCATAGGTGGCTTCAATCTCGGCGATCTTACCGTCGAATGCTTCGCCGGGATCGGCGCTGAACTCGGCGAGCACGTTCACATCCCCTGTCTGACAGAGCGTGTCGACGGCGGCCTCAAGCGAGTCTTTCGGGATAAAGATATCCGCCAACTGCGCCGCAATGGCTTCTGCCGCACCTACATGCTTGCCGCTAAGCCCAAGGTAGAGGCCTAAGTTGTGGGGTGCGCGGCTCAGAAGGTAGCTACCACCCACATCGGGAACGAAACCAATGCTGACCTCCGGCATACCAATGCGGGTGTCGTCGGTGACGATGCGGTGAGATCCGTGAGCAGAAATACCCACGCCCCCACCCAGCACGATCCCATTCATGATGGCAACATAGGGTTTAGGAAAACGGGAGATTCTTAAGTTAAGCGCATACTCACGCTCCCAGAATCCCCGCGCTTCCTCGTTGGTGGCACGCATCAATTCGGCGATATCCCCACCAGCGCACAAGCCTCGTTCGCCTGCGCCACGGATGAGCACAAGCTTGACGTTCTCATCAGATTCTGCCTGATCCAAAGCAGCATCAAGCGCAACAACCATGGCGTGAGTCAAAGCATTGAGAGCCTTGGGGCGATCAAGAGTAATCACCCCTGCCGATCCGACAACTTCGTAGCGAATATCTGTCACGACTGATCACCCAGCGGCATGATGAACTTCGCGCCGGTGGATGGCTCGGAAGGCCAGCGTTCCGTCACCGTCTTGGTCTTGGTGTAGAAACGGAAAGCATCGGGGCCGTGCTGGTTCAGATCGCCAAAGCTCGATGCTTTCCAGCCACCGAAGGTGTAGTAACCAATAGGCACTGGGATAGGCACGTTGATACCAACCATGCCCACCTGGACGCGGTGCGCGAAGTCGCGGGCAGCACCACCATTGTTCGTCATGATCGCCACACCGTTGCCGTACTCATGATCGTTGACCAGTGCAAGTGCTTCTTCGTAATCAGCGCAGCGGACGATACACAGCACTGGGCCGAAAATTTCGTCGGTGTAGATCGACATGTCCTTGGTCACGTTGTCGAAAAGGGAGGGGCCGATGAAGAAGCCCGACTCGTAGCCTTCAACGACGAGGTCGCGGCCGTCGACAAGCAAATCCGCGCCAGCTTCCACGCCCTGGTCAATGTAGCTGCGCACCCGCTCATAAGCATCGCGGCCCACCAGCGGACCGTAGTCAGCATCAGGATTATCCCACGCCCCCACCTTCAGTGGGGCAATGCGCTCGGTCAGCTTTTCCACGAGACGATCGGCGGTTTCTTTACCCACCGGCAACGCTACCGACAGCGCCATGCAGCGCTCGCCAGCAGAGCCGTAGGCAGCACCCACGAGTGCATCCGCAACCTGATCGAGATCGGCATCGGGCATGATCACGCAGTGATTCTTCGCCCCACCGAAGCACTGGGCGCGCTTGCCCAACTCCGCAGCACGCGCGTAAATGGACTGGGCAATCGGGGTGGAACCCACGAAACCATAGGCACGCACGCGAGGATCCTCCAGCAGCGCATCCACCGCGGTGCGGTCACCGTTGACAACCTGGACAATACCGGCGGGGAAACCAGCTTCGGTTGCAAGCTCCGCCAACCGGAAGGGCACCGATGGGCAGCGCTCGGAAGGCTTGAGAATAAACGCATTACCAGAAGCAACGGCAGGACCCAGCTTCCACAATGGGATCATGGCTGGGAAGTTGAAAGGAGTAATTCCGGCGACCACGCCGAGTGGCTGGCGCATGGAATAGGTATCGATACCGCTTCCAACAGAATCGGAATTCTCACCCTTGAGCAGGTGCGGGGCACCCATGGAAAATTCCAGCACATCCAAACCGCGCTCGATATCGCCGCGGGCATCAGCCAACACTTTGCCGTGCTCGCTAGACAGCAGCGATGCCAGCTCATCCATATTGGCGCGGATCAGATCCACGAACTTACCCAAGATGCGGGCGCGGCGCTGCGGATTCAGTGCTGCCCACGCCGGTTGTGCTGCCTGGGCGGCATCGATGGCGGTGGTGACTTCCTCGCGGGTTGCCAGTGCAACTTTGGCTTGGACTGCACCCAATGCTGGGTTGTAGACATCACCGAAACGACCAGAGGTTCCTTGGACGATTGCACCGTTGATGTAGTGGTGAACTTCGCGGGTCATATTTTTCCTTTCGGTCGGAAGAATGTGGGATCTGAATCACAGTATAACTACTTCAATGTTTAAATATCTACGGATCGAAGAAGTTTTATTTTTCTAACAGCAACGCCTCACCCTGACCCCCACCCCCACACAGCGCCACACCGGCACGCAACCGCCCACCCGAATGCAGCATATGCGCAGCATGAACTGCCAATCGCGCCCCTGAAGCGCCCACAGGATGCCCGAGAGCAATAGCCCCTCCTTCGGGGTTAATCAGCACCGGGTCAACCCCTAATTCTTTAGCCGACTGTACGGACACGGAGGCAAAAGCTTCGTTAATTTCCAGATGATCAACATCATGCACATTCCAGCCTTGGCGGGAAAGTGCTTGCTCAAGCGCACGCGCCGGCTTTGCCTGAAGGGAATGGTCGGGTCCTGCGATTTGCCCGCTGGCGCGCACAGTACACAGGATTTCCAGATCGTACTTTTTGGCATAGTCCCTGCTACAGAGCACTACTGCCGCCGCACCATCGGTGATTTGGGAGGCATTACCGGCAGTGATCGTACCGTCAGCAACAAAGGCTGGGCGCAGTGAGGCAAGCTTTTCCAGCGTCAGCCCTTCGCGCACCCCCTCGTCCGCAAAAAGCCCTTCAACCTCGACGATCTCCGCGCGAAAAAGTCCCTGCTCGTGTGCAGCACGCGCACGTTCGTGGGAGCGCAGGGCACACTCGTCCTGTTCTTTACGGCTAAGCGGATAGGTGTCGGCGTAGCGTTCAGTGAGGTTCCCCATCGATTCCCCGCTACCGGCGGCAGCTAGTGCATCATGAGCCATATGATCCACGAGGGTCACATCACCATACTTAAATCCTGTGCGTGAGCTGGGAAGAAGATGTGGAGCTTGGGACATTGATTCCATGCCACCGGCAACCACCACCTCCGCCTCCCCGAGGCGAATAATCCGGGCGGCATCGATGATAGCTGTCAGCCCTGAAAGGCAGACTTTATTAATGGTCAGCGTGTGCGCTTCTTCGCGCACACCAGCGCCGAGCGCTGCCTGCTTTGCGGGGTTTTGCCCCACGCCCGCCTGAAGAACCTGGCCTAAAATCACCGCATCGACTTCCTGCCCGCTCAACCCTGCCTGGTCGAGTGCTGCCCTGATTGCTCGTGAGCCCAGCTCAGTTGCGGGGATTTTCGCAAGGCTTCCCATAAATTTCCCGAACGGGGTGCGCGCTGCACCGACGATAACGACATCTGTCATTGACAAACCTCCTCAAACTGTACATTTTTCTCAACCATCGTACAGTTTGGGTTCCGCTTCCCGCCACCATTTTTCACCCCACTCTCCCCACTCTCCCCACCCCTCCTCGCGCTTCATTGCTCACGCTATGCCCACCAAGGCGACAAAACAAAAACCACCACCCTGAGCGCAACTTTCGCGCGCTAACCGGTGGTGGCGTCGATACGCACATAGTTAGACGAACGCGGACATGCCCGTCAGCGCGCGCCCCACGATCAACGAATTGATCTCATACGTGCCCTCGTAGGTGTACAAAGCCTCAACATCGGCAAACATTTTGCCCAACCCATACTCAGCAACAATCCCGTTACCCCCAGCAATCGCACGCCCCGCCGCCGCCGATTCCCTGGCAAGACGCGTCGTTGTTGCCTTCGCTAACGCCGCATGCTCCATCCCCAGCGTCCCAGCCTGCTGCATCGACGCCACCTGCGACATCAAGCTTATCGACGCCGCCACATTGCCCGCAATCTTCGCCAACGCCTCCTGCACTAGCTGAAACTTCGCAATGGGGCGACCAAACTGCTGCCTTTCACGCGCGTAGTGTAACGCCAAATCCATAATCCCCAACTGGGCGCCAACAGCCTGCCACCCCACCCACGCACGCGAACTACACAAATATGTGTTCACGTTAGCGAAACTCTCAGCGCCTGGGATCAGCTCAGCGGGAGTATCAGTGAACGTTAAGTTCGCATTCTGCACGATTCGCACACTCATCTTGCCGCTAATCTTCTCGCGCCCAAACCCTTCGCGCACCACAAAACCCTTCACCTGCCCGTCGGCAACATCGCGGGCAAAAACAATGGCGAAGGTGGCGAAAGTTCCGTTGCCAATCCACCGTTTCTCCCCGTTGAGCACCCACCCATCATCGGTGAAGCGTGCGGTTGTGGCGAGGCCGCCGGAAATATCCGACCCATGGTCCGGCTCAGTGAGTGCGAAACAGCCCATCTGCTGAAAATCCCTCATCGGCGGAAGCAGGCTGCTCTTTTGCTGCTCACTGCACAGCCCCGTGACCACCCCACCGACTAATTCACTGTGCACACCAATAAACGTTGAAAGGGAGACATCACAACGCGCTATCTCCGCATGCACCAAGCCAATGAAAAGCCGCGAATGCTCACTTTCATGCAATCGCCCCAACCCTTGCTGCGCCAGCTTGGGCAGCAGCGCGAAGGGAAATTCTTCTTTCTCCCAATACTCAGCCACAACTGGGCTTACTTCGGTACGCAGGAATTGACCAATTGCTTCCAGTTCAGCGCGTTCAGGAGCGGATAGTTGCGACTGACAATCGAGGGTAAACATTGGTGATGCATTCTCGCCTTCTGCGCGCAGGCGCTCGGTGGGGATGTGAAGAATCGAGTAGGGTGCCGGGTTTCCCGGCAGCCCTCTCACACCACCGTACGTGCGGTTCATCGCATACGGCGGTTCCTTACACCAATACAGAGTATTGACTGTGCTTATAGTTCCAATACGCCACGGCTGATACGAGGTTCTGGTCATTCCAATACGCATTAGTAAGCGTGGTTGTAAGCACCCACGAGCCAGCGATACGCCAGTAGGACTTACTGGTATTAGCCCACTCATAGGCCTTTTGTTTATCCACACCCAAGCGGCAGAGGTTCCGTATCCGCGTTCGGATACGTTTCCACTGCTTCCATACGCACATCCGCAGTCGACGACGAAGATGCTCATCCAGCCGGTTAAGAAACACCTTCGCATCCGCCAACGCGAAATAACCAAGCCATCCACGCAAATATTTGTTTAACCGGTCAATGCGATACTCCATCGACACCGACCACGATCTTGCCGTAAGCTCTTTCACTCGGGCTAAAACCCTCACCTTCGTGGCCTTAGTAAGTCGAAACCGATACTGATCACCACGAACCAGATAGAACCCATAGCCTAAAAGCTCCGCCTTAATCGCATGACAAATAGTGGACTTCTCCTGATTAACCCGCAGCTTTAACTTCCCCTCCAGAAACTTCCCAGACTGGGCAAGCGCACGCTGCGCAGCACGCTTGGAACGAACAAAGACCCGAATATCATCAGCATAACGAACAAACTTCGTGCCCTTAGATGCAAGATAATGATCAAAATCATCCAACATGATATTGCTCAACAACGGCGATAACGGTGACCCCTGCGGAGTCCCTGCATCACTACACCGAACAACACCATCAGCCATAATCCCAGCGTTTAAATACGCCCGAATAAGCTTCAACACGCGCTTATCGTCAACCTTACGAGCCACCCTCGACATCAACATGTCGTGATTAACCGTGTCGAAATACTTCGACAAATCAACCTCAACAACCCACACATACCCCTCGTTAAGAAACCCACGTGCGGTCTTTAACGCCATATGTGCGCTACGTTGAGGCCTGAAACCAAAAGACACAGGCACAAACCCCACATCAAAGATAGGCGTAAGTACCTGCGCGATCGCCTGACAAATCACACGATCAACAACAGTCGGAACACCAAGCATACGCCAACCACCCGAAGGCTTTAGGATCATCACCTCACGAACCGGCAACGGCTTATACGTTCCCGCGTCAAGACGCTCACGAATGCCACTCCAGTGTTCGCGCAGATAAACGTCAATATCCTCAACACCTACCCCGTCCACACCAGCAGCACCCTTATTCGTCTTAACCCGCTCTAATGCAGTGCGGAGATTGCCACCTGAAAAGACTTGATTCCACAGATCAGCACCCGCACCAGTTGACACTTCCCCTACATCGGCAGACACACAACTAAGCACACCATGGCTATCGTCGGGATTCACCCTATCCTCCCCATAATGCCCACACACACGTGGTTGGCAGCTTTCACCGTTATGCATAACTACAATCCAGGTTCCATACTCAACAATGTAAAGTTCAGTCCTTCCTCGCTCACCCACCATAAGGGCTACCGCGGACCGCGGTGTCTCCCACGAGTACTATGACCTCGGCTGACTCCTACCACACCAACCCACAACAGGGCTTACCACACCTACTTGGCATAGTCTGTGACAGGCCTCCCCGATTAAGAACATGCTCTTTCCTCCTACAACCGCCACATCTACGCACTAACCACTTCGATGGAACGGGCTTCGACTTCTTCGGCAGCCTTACCCAGATCAGCGCGCCTTATATGTGATTCGTATACCTCGGTGCAGGATTTCGCTTGAAGCTTCCTCCCCACAACACCTCACGATGCTGCAGTTGCCATCAGCTACATAGTTAAACCACCTTCACTATCAGGGACTCACACCCTTAAGAACATGCCCATGTCGGGCGAACCAAAAGCCTCCAAGAATTTCTTCTTGGAGGCTAATTTGTACCCCGTACGGGATTTGAACCCGTGTTACCGGCGTGAGAGGCCGGCGTCCTAGGCCGCTAGACGAACGGGGCATAAGGACAGTGAAAAAGAACTTTTCACCAGCTGGCCTACCAGGACTCGAACCTAGAATGAGGGTACCAGAAACCCTTGTGTTGCCAATTACACCATAGGCCATTCGTTGCTTACTGCAACGAGGGATTATTTAACCAGCTTTCACATGATTTGGCAAATCATCAGGCACACTTTTGTAGCGTGCTCTTGCTCACACGCCCGCAAGAGGCAACAGAGGCAGCCTCGCTAGTGTGAACCGGCGAGCTGTTTCGCTGCGCGATAGCTGTGGGCTGCGGCAAAAAGATCGTCTTTTTCTACTGCCTTGCGCACAATGGGACGCGAAACCACTGTGTATTGCATCAGATGCTCAACCCCCATATTCACACTCGTGCTACATCCGCCCCACGTGCCCGTGGATACCACTGAGGTGTAGGTCAAACCATTGCAGGCTGCGCCCGCATTGCCCATGGTGGATTGGTTGACCATCACCCTGGAGGTTTCCACCTCGGCGATCACTTGAGCAATTTTCGCTGCAGCCTGCTCATCGTCGTTCATATAGAGGCCACAGGAGTGTCCTCGCCCGCAGTTACGTAGGATCTCCCCTGCAAATGCGCAGGCGTGGCGAAAATCCTCCCACGGCTGCACCGTCACCACAGGCGCTAGTTTTTCCCCGAGCTCAGGAGCACGACTATCGGTACCACTTCGCGGTAAAACGATCGGAACATGATCGTGCGCCAACCTCGCATTAATGCCCGCCGCAGCCAGAATCTTGCCCGCATCCACCCCTAGTAGATCCCGGCGCGCCTTCCCTTCGGGCCAGAGTGTGCCGATGATGCGTTCTGTTTCTTCTTCGGTGCAGATGTAGGCGCCGTGTTTTCTGAGGAGTTGGAGTAGTTGGGTGTAGTGGTTGTGGTGGATGAGGATGTTGCTTTCTGATGAGCAGGAGGTTCCGTTGTTGTAGGCGGCTCCGCGTGTGATTGTGCATGCGATCTGGTTGAGGTCGACGTTTTGGTCGATGATGATGGTGGCGTTTCCTGTTCCGGAGCTGATGGCGGGTGTTCCGCTGTGGTAGGCGCGTTGGACTACGCCGGTGCCGCCGGTGGCGATGACGAAGTCTGATGCTTCCATGAGTGTGGTTACGCCGTGGCGGTCAAGGGGTGGTGCGAGTTGGACGAGTTGTGTGGGTGCGTCTGCTTCGGCGAGTGCGTTTTGTATCCAGGTGATTATTTTTTCGATGACTGTTCTGGTGGCGGGGTGGGGGCTGACAATGATGGCGTTACCGGCTTTGAGTGCCATGAGCACGCTGGTGGCGACGGCGGAGGTGGGTGCGGTGGTTGGGGTGATGAGTGCGATGACTCCAAGCGGGCGGGCCCACCATTCCAGTCCGCGTGCGTGGTCGACGCGGATTTTTCCGACGGTCGTTTTAGCGTGGAGGTCTGTGAGCGTGCCGAGGATTCTGTTTTTGTGGATTTCTTCGATGTCATTGGGATTGCCCAGCCCGGTTGCTTTCACGACGGCGTGGCCGAGGCCGGCAACGTGGTCGGGTCGGTAGCATGCCCAGCCAACGGTGGCGACGATGCGGTCGATGTGGTGTTGGTTTGCATCGAGCTGTTGGTAGGCGGCGTGAGCGTTCGCGATGAGTGTGTCGATATTCTCCATGGTGTGTGGCTACCCCTCTTAGTGTTGTTTAGACGGTGCATTGCGCGAGTGCGTTGGATGCGAGTTGGCACAGGCTGGCGTTGCTGAGTTTCCAGCGCCCGTCGTAAGCGATGAATGTGAGCTGTTGTTCGCGGCTACCCATGCCGACTAGGGTGGTGACGAGTGTGGCGTGCATGGCTTGCCCGTCTACGTAGACGGAGCCTTCTTTAACACGCCAGCTGTAGACGGCTTTAGACAGGTCGAGTGCTTGGGCGATGGAGCGCACGGTGGGTAGCCCAGCTTCCCCGCCTTCGAGGTTGATGGCGATTTCTCCGCTGGGTGCGTTGGGGTTCAGAAGTGTGGCGAGGTGCCCGTTGAGTTGTGCTGCGTCCATGGCGGGTGGAAGTGCTGGTGCAGGGGGTGCAACTTCGGCCACTGCACTGGGTTGGGCAACGGTTGCTCCCGTATCACCCGCAGTAACGCCTGTTGTTCCCGCTTGTGGTGCAGGGGCAACACCGGCAACACCTGCACCTTGGGCAGTTCCTACTGCACCTGCCACAGCAGCACCAGCGACCGGAGCACTGCCTGCGCTACCGGCACTGCCTGCAGTCCCTGCTGCTCCGGCTTGTGCACGTGGTACTGCGGCAGTTCCTGCTGTTTGTGCGTTCCCAGTAGTTGCGCCCCCTAATGTGATTTCTGCGATCGGTCGCTGGGCTGCTTGTGATTGGGCGACGAGATCCGAGCTGTAGCGAAGAATTCCGAATGCTCCCCCAACAATGACTACGGCGGCAATCAGCGCGGAACTTCCCATCGCGGTGAGCACGGTGGGCAAGTTCACCTCCCCTGCCATGCGTCCGCTGCGGCGGGCCGTGCTGGTTTTTTCTTGGTAATTGTGGTCATTGTTGGTTGTATTCATTCCTTGTTACTCCCATCCACTAACAAATTTATTAGGGCAGCCTTGCCTAATATTGAAGAGATTAGGGGTTTTTCGCGCATGGATCAAGCGGTCACCCCCTGCCGATAGCATTCCTGCTTTATAGTCCAGCACGCCACCGATCACCATGTCGGCAAGCGTCCCAAGACAACTTAAATTCGGAAAACCCGGCCCCTGCGCCATGGCAGAAAGCTGTGGCAGCACAAGGCGTGGCACAGACCCGCCCAACCCGAGTCCCCGATCAATAGCCTCTTCAATATTTTCCACGCTGAGTGGCCACCCCGTGACCAGCTCAATCACATCGCGGGCAGCAGGGTCAAAAAGATCCAAAAACCACAAAGGGTTCCCGCCACGCGCATCAATGACAATGTTCGCCTCCAACTCATGCGGCTGAGTCCCAATCACCATATGTGCCCGCACCCGATCCGATTGCCCCGGGGTACAGTTGCGCACCCGACCACTGTGGTGGAAAACGCGAGGATCCGACGCCATACGCTGTTGCACACGCTGACTAACGACGCCACGGTCGGTGCGTTCAATCAAATCGCGCCGCTGCGCAGCAGGTAGTTCTTGCCACTGACCGGCGTCTGTATATAAGGAGTTTTCAAAATACCCTTCCCCACGGGAGAACACAGCCGCGCCGGGAGCGATGAGATCGATGCGTTCAACATCCATATCCAGCAGCTGGTTGACGATAGAGCCTGCGGTTTCACCACCGCCGACCACCATGATGCTGCCAGAAAGCTCTTCTTCGTGGACCAACCGTGTCCAGAAATCACGCACCCCGAACACGCGTCCACTACTATCCGGCAGATCCGTATCCCCAGGTCCTGGCCCTGTGATCATCAGCGCATCCGCCACAATGCGATATTGATTGTCTGCGCCAGTAGCCGTTAATTCCCAGCACTCGCCTGCTGTCGAAACCTGTGTCACCTCAGCCTGGATAACAGTAAGCCCGGCACGATCAGCGACCCATTGGAGGTAGCGTTGCCACTGGTTGTGGGTGGGGGCAATACGTCCTCGGTCGATCCATTGGCCCAGTGCTCCGATGTCGGCGAGGTGGGCGTTCCACGAGTAGGACAGAAGTTTCTGGTCGACGTCGCGGTCGCAGGTCGCGTAAGGGAATCCGACGTCTTTTTCTGGCGGGGTGCCGAGTCGGTGTTTGCCGTCAGTCCAACCACCGGCGACGGTCCAGTTCGCGCCAACGCCGAATTTATCGAGAAGAACAACGCGAAGGCTTGGCCTCGCGCATTCGTCAAGCGTGGCAGCGCGCAATGCGGTGGCAATTCCTTTGGGCCCTGCTCCGACGACGGCAAGATCGGTGTGGGTTGTGTGCTGGCTATTCGGTGGGTTAGTGGTGTTCATGTGCGGTGTTTGTCCTTTGTACTCGTGTGGCCACGGTATCGAGCCAGCGTTTCGCCAATGCGGTGGCTTGATGGTGGCCAAGCTGGGTATCGGGGGCAATGTCGATGCTGGCTGCTAGTTGTGGCGGTTGGCCTGGTGCGGTCGCATGTATTGCGGCTTGGATATCGATGGCAAAGCGCATAGGGGCATCCCCTGGGCATAGTGCTGCGGTATCGGCGATGAGGGCGCGGTCGAGGACAACTGCCCATTTGTCTTCTTGGTCGAGCATGCCGGTGAGCGCATCGATGCGCCCGAGATAATTCATGCGTACGTGCCCGCGAGAATCTGTGTTTTCAAGCCCGTCTGTTGTGGGCTGTTGGTGAATTTCTTGGGTAAACCAGCCCACTGCTTCTGCGCTGGTGGCATCGCGTCCATGCCGTTCGGTGGCCACGATGGTGCCAAAGCCAGCGTGTTCGGCAACCTCTGAAAGCGCCGACACAAGGATTGTTTCAACGCTGGAGGTGGCGATGAGATCTGCTGTGAGATTTGGGTCGAGATCTAAGTTGATTCTTCTGCACTGCGAAGCACGGCCATAAGTCGGCGGCAATGCAGTACTGGTAGTGCCACTTCTTGGCATTGCGTGAGTATCGGAGGCGATCATGGGTTCACCGGCTGCGCCCCTGACACAGTTTGCGAGAATAAACTGCCAGCTCACAGCATCGACGACGAGGTGGCTGATGCACAGCACAAGGTAGTTCCCCTCCGCATTATTAACCCGCGTGGCCACCAGCATCCCGCCTGTATGTGGATCGAGTTGGTCTGTTGCTAAGCGGGCTGCATCAATGATCGTGGAGCTTTTTGTCCCAAGCAGCCAGTTGCGTGATTGATCGGTTTTGGATCTTCTCAGAACAGGCGTGCCGTCTTCCTGCACGATTGTGCTTGCAAGAATAGGATGTGCACGCACTAGGTTGTGCAGAATGTCGTTGATGTCTTCTGCAGTGGTGTCAGCTGGGATTGCCAACACCTGGATTTGGCACATTTTTTCAAAACAACCGAGGGCAATTGTTTCTTTCGCCAACGCTGACAAGGACCACGTTTCTGGTGTCCCCTGCTGATCGTGTGCCCCTTCTGTTGCCCCTAATTGAGCTGTGGTGTCGTTCGTCGGTGCCAAGAGTGTTGCGAGATCACTAAGCGTGCGGGCTTCAAACACCGCACGTGCCGATACTGCGTATCCGCGACCGCGCAGCGCGGAAATAATGGCGATCAGCGCAATACTATCGAGCCCAAGGTCGAGGAAATCCTCATCCACATCGATGCGCTGTTGGGGTAGTTGTGCAGAAACAATGCTGTAGATTTCGGCGAGCACGGGGTCGGCGTCGATTCGCTCATGCTCAATATGTTGTGCGCTGCGGGCATGTGCCTTTGCGACATGGCGGGCAATTGCCTGCTCATCAACTTTATCGTTGCGGGTGCGCGGCACCTGATCAAGATGCGCCCAACGGGTAGGCACCATATAGCGTGGCAGGCGGCTGAGAAGTTGTCGCCTCACATGCGTAATCTCCACGTCTCCGACCACCACTGCGGCAAGGCGGGTCTGCGTTCCCTCCTCAATGCCACACACTGCGGCATCTTCCACCCCTGGCAGATCGCGCAGCACAGCAGCGACCTCGTCGGGTTCGATGCGGTTGCCGTGGATTTTCAGCTGCCGATCCGCCCTACCCCACAAACGAACCATGCCATGAGCATCAATGCTGGCAATATCACCTGTGCGGTAGCCTGCCACGCCGTTGTCATCCACGATGCGCCGCTTTTCGGTTAAGTCTTTCCGCCCGATGTAGCCGGCAAAAATCTGGGGCCCGTACACAACCAGCTCCCCTTTCCCGCCTGGGGGTGTGGGTCGATTGCGGTGATCGACAATAGCAGCGCTCGTGCCGTCGAGTGGCCGCCCGATCACGGGGTGGTTACTTGCTGAAAGCGGTGCGCTGAGCGCATCGACCGTTGCTTCTGTTGGCCCATAGAAGTTGTACACCTCAGTGCCTTTGAGTGTGCTCAAAAGCGTCCACGTGTCAGCGGCAATGGACTCGCCGCCAAGGCCTAGAACAGCAAGGGGGCATTCGCGTGTCTGTGCATCCGTTCCTGTGACTAGTCCTGCTGCATGCAGGCGGTGGAACATGGTAGGGGATGTTTCCATCACGTCGATACCGTGCTCGTTAATTGCGGCAACGATCGCGTCGGGGTCGCGTCGGGTATCGTCGTCGCACAGCACAATGGTGTGCCCGCCAAGCAAACCGATAGTCGGCTGCCAGGCGGCGTCGAAGCCGGTTGACCACAGATGCCCGATGCGCACAGGTCGACCCAAGCGGGCGGCGGTGGGTTGATGAATATTCCTGTCGTGATGCTGCCACAGGTTCAGCAGCCCGCGGTGGGTGCATACTGCCCCTTTGGGTTCGCCGGTGGTGCCGGAGGTAAAGATTGCATAGAGCGCATCTGGGTGGAAGGCAGGATCATCCGCCGCGAGGGTATCGGGGGTGAACTCCTGGTGAGTATCAGCAAGACTGCGGTTACTGATCGTCCCGTCGTATCCGATCTGTAAAACAGGTACGGGGCAGGGTGGGGTGTTCTCCCCGAGCACCGCAACTGCCCCTGATTGCCGAAGAATGCTCACAAGGCGATCAGCGGGGGTGTGCGGGTCGATATGCACGCACACTGCGCCAGCGCGAGCCAACGCAAAGGGGGCAAGGAGTACCCGGAAATCGCGCGGTATCATCACACCTATTGCTTTCCCGGCCATCCCTAAAGCGCGCACACTGTCAGCTAGGGTGTTTACAAACTGCTCGGCTTGGGCGTAGCTGATCGAATGTGAGCGATCAATCACAGCTATTCGTTGCGGGTAGCGGGCACACACGTCAGCCCACTGCGTATCGACGCGCGCACCATGCAGCTTGTCATCCGCACCGCCATCAGCCCTAGCACCAAAGATGCGTTCTTCCTCCGCGGTGGTGCACGGAATCGACGAAAGTGGCAGGTCAAGGGCATACGGATCCGCCATCCGGCATGCGGTATCCACGATGCGCTGGGCCATGGCAGTGGGGTCGATATCGTCAATGAGATCGGCACGTACCTCCACACTGACATGAACAATCCCCTCATCCAGCCATGGCACCACCGCCATGGGATAGTGGGTAAACGACCCCATGGACAGCGGCTGGATCGCTATGCCCCCAGGCAGTGTACGAGTCTGCGCCACTGTGCCACGGGGGGCGTTTTGGAACACAAAGAGACTATCGGACTGGGCGGGTTGTCCCGCCGCAGCGATCACACCTTCCAACCCAAGATGGTGATGCGGTTGCATTGCCAACGCGTCGCGCTGCGCGTGCATGATCACCTCTTTGACATCTCCGTCCGCAGTATTAATGCGCACAGGTGTGGTGGTGATTAAAGCACCCACCATTTTTTCAATGCCGGGCACTGGAGCATCGCGACCAGAGGAGGTTTGCTGGAAGATGACGTCGTCACGCGCTGTTAGCGACGACAACACCCGCGCCCACGCCACCTGCAACACCGTAGCCACAGTCGCTCCGAGGCTACGGGCAAGCCGCTGAATAGCACGACTGCCTTCTTCCCCCGCATTCGCTTCACCTGCAACAGGCAACGCCGCCGATTCTATCGGGGGCGCAAGCCGCGGCATGGGCTCAGCATTGCGCAAGTACTGTTCCCACGCCTTAGCCGCGACGGCGGTATCACGCGATAATCGCCACGCTGCATAATCACGCAACTTCGGCGCCCCATCGACCCAACCCACCCCACTGAGCTCGGTGACAAAATCAGTAAAAAGAATCGGAATGGACCAACCATCGACAGCAATATGGTGAGCTGTCATCAACAGCAGATAATCATCGTCAGCGATCTGCACCAGCTGCGCGCGAATCAGCGGTCCTTGTTCAAGATCAAACCGTCGCAACCACAATTTCTCAAGCATCTGCGCAGCAATCGCCTCCGGATCGGGCTGCTCTGCAGACGTACCGGTTACTGCCATATCAGCACACTGAGCAGCTTGTGAACTGGGGGTAGTGTGCGCATGATCGAGCCTGCGATAATCACACGTCGACCACTCCCCTGTACCTGCAGCAGGAATGATCAACACCGGCTCAACTGAGCCACGCGCCCAAATCAACCCCCGCAAATGCGGGTGACGATCCACAAGCCGATCGTAGGCTTGCCGCAACCGCGTAGGATCCACCGCGCCCTGCAACCGAATACTCCACGCGACCACGTACGGGTCGACCCCAGTGGTGGTCATCGACAAGGAATACAGCCCCTTTTGCAGTGGCGAAAGAGCAATAATATCCGCTACACCCTGTGCGCTCATGATCTACCTCCCAAACTCGTTGAGAATCGCATCAAGCTCATCAGCAGCAAGACCCGAAGCCGACATCGGTGCACTTTCTGCCACCTCAACAGATTCAACCTGTTCTGGCTGCTGAGCTTTCACACGATCAATCTCTGCCGCCAACGTGGCAATCGTTGGGGAAGCAAACACGTCTTGCACATTCAACGCATACGGGGCTACACCCACCTGCGAGCGAATCGCGTTGAGCAGGCGCAACACCGCGATACTATCGCCGCCCGCGTCAAAGAAATCATCATCGCAGCCCAGCGAATCGCTCTCACGGCCCAACACCGCAGCCATCTGCTGCGCCACAATCTTCTCCGTAGGAGTGCGTGGCATCAGACCCGACACCTCACGTGCGGAAGTCTTCGGCTCAGGAAGCGCACGCCGGTCAATCTTGCCCGACTGGGTGGTCGGCAAAACTTGAATCACAGTCAGTGACACCGGAACCGCAGCCGACGGCAAAATCTGGCGCAACTGCGCTAGTGCCGCAAGCTCATCCCAGTCATGATCTTTCGCAAGAACCACATAGCCGTAAATTCCCGTCCCCTGATCAGTGGTTGCCACTCTCGCGGCCGCAGCCTCCACACCTGCAAGGGTACGCATCGCCGCATCTACCTCGCCCAACTCCACACGCTGGCCTCGAATCTTCACCTGGTGATCTATACGCCCCACAAAACGAATCTCGCCTTGTGCGCTCCAGAACCCACGATCCCCCGTCCGATACATCCGGTGTGTCCCCTCCCAGCTAAACTTCTCGCTCGTTAGCTCCGGCCTGCGCAAATAGCCTTGCGCCACCTGCGGGCCAGTGACCACTAGCTCCCCGACCACACCAATCGGCACGAGGCGACCGAAGTCGTCACACAGCCGAATCTGCGTGCCACGCACAGGGCGACCCAACACCAAAACCCCAGGCTCTAAGGTGGTGCGCACAATCGAACCAGCCGACTCAGTCGTGCCATAGGCGTTAACCACCTGCGTATTCGGCGCAGTTTGCTGAATCAGATCAAGCACATCTTGGGTCAATGGCTCACCACTGCACACCCAACGCTCAACCCGCGCCACCGCCTGCGGGGCAAGCCGGCACAACAGCGCCGACACACCAGCAACCGCAGTCACCTGACGAATCGGATACTCCTCCAGCAACTTGGCAATAGCTTCCACATCCACCATTTGTGCATCATCAGCCATCACCAACTGCGCACCAGCAAGTACACCGGCAATCACCTCGATCACCCCATCCAAGAACGACAATGCCCCTTGAGCAAGCCGCACATCAGGATCAGAAACTGGGTAATCGACAGGCTGCCAACTCACCCTCGCCGCCAACGCACGTTGCGGCCCCACCACACCTTTCGGGCGGCCCGTGGAACCTGAGGTATAGACGATATACGCCGGATCTGTAGCTGCCGGCAGTGGTGCATCAACGACGTCGCGAAGCCGCACAGCCCCCGTTGGGTTCGCCCAATCTAGCGCAGCAGCCACGTCAGGATCCGACAGATTAATCAGCAGCGTTGTCGCAGCACTCAGCCCGCCAACGATCGTGTTCGCCCGCTCATACCCGACAATCACATCAGGATTCGCATCATCGATAATTTGGCGCAAACGCTGCTCAGGCAAGCGCAAATCAAGAGGAAGATACGCAGCGCCTAGATCCATCACAGCAACAAGCGCTGCCACAGCATCCACGCCTCGATCCGTAGCCACAGCCACGCAGCTACCTGGGCCAATACCTGAATTTCGCAAATGTACAGCAATCGCGGTTGCCCGCGCATGCACCGACGCACAATCAGTCGTCTCGCCCCGACATGTCACCGCCGGGCTCACAGGACGCGTGCGGGGATGCTCACAGTTCACAAGCATCTCACACACCGAATCGGGAGCATATTCAAGTAACTCGCCTTGACTAAAGCGCTCAATCTCAGCCAATTCTTGCGCACTGAACACGCTGCGCTGGTCATCTCGGAGATCCGGATCATACGCCCACGTTTCCAACAACAGCACCAGTCGGCGCACCAGCGTTGCGGCTGTTTCTTCATCGTACAAAGACTTCGCATAGTTCAACGTACCCTGCCAACCCGCACGCGTATCGCGGGCGTCGAGTAGCAAATCGAATTTCGCAGACGTATCGTGATGCTCACGCGGGATCACCTCGATATTCTCGCTCAGCGCGAAACTCTCTGGTTGACGCGGGTGCAGATCCACAAAAGCTTGGAACAGTGGCTGGTACAACGGCGAGCGCGCTACCTGTGCAACATCGACGATCGTCTCATACGGCACGTAATCATGCTCATAGGCTGCGGTGGCGATACCAGCCATGTGCTGCAAACGCTGACGGAACGACATCGGATCAGACATATCAATACGCAACACAATCGTGTTCACAAACAACCCCACGCAATCTTGCGAATCGAGGTGACGTCGACCCGACACTGGGGCACCGACGGTCACATCTGCGCCCGCCCCATGATCGCGCAGCAAGGTCGATAGTGCGCAGGCTAAGACCATGAAACCGGTTGCGCCGACTTCCTGTGCGGTGGCAAGCAGCGCATCGCGAACCTCCGCCGAAATAGACCACGACACGGTCGCACCCCGCTGATCAGGAGACGCGCTTCTTCCGCGATCAGCAAAAACCGGAACCGACGCATCCACCCCAGCCAGCTGCTGCCGCCAAAAATCAATCGCTGCCTCATCCGGCTGCGCCACACGCGCAATCACCTCACGGTAATCACGACCACGAGGTAGCGGCGTCGCCGAATCAGGATGAACCAACCGGTGCTCATAGGCAGCAGAAAGATCACGCCAAATCACCTGCACCGACCACTCATCAACACAGATGTGGT
Source organism: Corynebacterium felinum (assembly GCF_030408755.1). NCBI lineage: Bacteria > Bacillati > Actinomycetota > Actinomycetes > Mycobacteriales > Corynebacteriaceae > Corynebacterium > Corynebacterium felinum. The sequence goes on along the minus strand of NZ_CP047209.1, from coordinate 1,251,437 downwards.
GCACCACCACAAGCAACAGCCATTCATCCTCGCCCCGCTCAAACACCGTGGCGGCGATCGGTGCGGTGGCTGCGAGATCAAACTCCCTGGCAGATTCTTCCGCTATGGCTTGCTCTACAGCCGCATCGTCCCAGCTACGGGCATTAATATAGCGCAGTACTTCATCAGCAGACGGCGGGTCTAGCACCTCCAGCCACGGCTGCCCATCATCACCAAGCGGGTAGCGGGTACGCAGCGACTCGTGGCGGGCAATCACATCCCGCAACGCCAATGCCAACACCGAAAGATCCACTGGACCTCGAAGATCAACACTCAGCGGGATAGCGTAGCTGGAATCCGCCACTCCAGAACTGTGCAAGAACCACAACCTGCGCTGCGCTGCCGACAACGGCGCACGTTCCGGAAGCGAAAGCTCGTGGCTTTCTTCCTTTTCCAGCGCATTCTCCAACGCATCTTCCCGGCGCGCGGTGGTGCGGTGGTTGTCGATCCACTGGGCGAGGCCGTCGATTGTGGGGTTTTCAAAAGCCACTTTCACGGGAACATTCACGCCTGTTTCCCTGCGGATTCGGCTAATCAAGCGGGTTGCAAGCAGCGAATGTCCGCCGAGGTCGAAAAATGATGCGTTGGCGTCTTCTACACCCTCGCGCCCCAACACGTCAGCAAACACCCCGGCGACGTAGATTTCTGTCTCCCCCTGCGGTGGCCGACCCACGGTGATCCGATCGAGATCTGGTTGTGGCAGGCGGGCGCGGTCGATTTTACCGCTGACCATCAGCGGAATTTCATCCACCCATACATAAGCGACTGGAACCATATAGTCCGGCAGTTGCATGGCGACGGCGTGTCGCACGCGATCAGAATCTTGATCTGCGCCAGGTTCTGCCACCAGCCAGGCCACGGGGACTGTGCCGCGTTGCGGATGTTCGACGACTCCTGCTGCTGCTTGCGCTACACCGGGGATAGCTCGGAGTGCGGCTGAGATTTCACCGAGTTCAACTCGAAGGCCACGGATTTTTACCTGTTCATCCATCCTGCCTAAAAATTCCATGTCCCCGTGTGCGTCCCAGCGCCCTAAATCGCCTGTGGCATACACGCGTTCACCGGCATTGAAAGGATGAGGCATAAACGCCTGGTGGGTTGCCTCGGGACGATTTAAATAGCCGATAGCTAGTTGAGGGCCACCGATGAAAATTTGGCCTGGTGCCCCAACCGGTACTCGGCGTAGACGTTCGTCCAAGAGCATGATGGTGGTATTGCCCATGGGGCGGCCAATTGGCAGTGTGCCGGAGGTTTGCGAACCGTCCACTCGGTGGCGCATTGCCGCCAGTGTTGTTTCCGTGGGCCCGTAGAAGTTAAACAATTCCACATCAATGGTGGCTAGTAGTTTGCGGGCGACCTCAGCAGGGAATGCCTCGCCACCGACGGGGAGTCGACGCACACTTGTCCACGACGCCACTACCGGTGTCATGAGTAGTGCGGCTAGCAGCGATGGAACTGCGTGTAAGGAGGTGACCTGATGCTGGTGAATCAGACCGGTCAGGTATGCAATATCTTTTAATCCTTCACGCTGGGGAACTATGAGCGTGGCGCCGTTGGTAAGTGTTCCAAAGAACTCGCCAATGCTCACGTCGAAGGACGGCGATGCTACTTGGAGTAGCCGTTCCCCAGTAATGTCGTGGTCGCGGTCGAGCCATACGAGATAGTCCACCACCGCGCGGTGTGGCACCACAACGCCCTTAGGCAAACCGGTGGAGCCGGAGGTGTAGATAACATAGGCGGGATCTTCGGGGAGTAGCGGGCGGGTTCGTTCTTCATCACGAATCGGCGCAGCAGCATCCTCTGCCTCCTCGCTGATGGTTCCTGCGATGATCTGCTCACGAACCATCACTGTTCGACCATCGGCGCACGCGATAATGCGCTGTTCAAGGATGCTATCGGTGAGAATGAGCGCGGGATTGCTGTCGTTGATGAGATAGGACAAACGATCGTCAGGTACAGCCGGGTCGAGTGGAACGTATACCCCGCCGACCATCATGATGGCGGTTGCAGCGGCGAAAAAGTCTGCCGATGAGCAATACACGGCGGCCACCAAGTCCCCTGTTTGCACACCTTGGTTGAGAAGTTCGCGGGCAAGTCGACGCGTAAGCTGCCCAAACTGTGTGTAGGTGACATGCTGTTGTTCGGAAATCACGGCAATCGTTTCCGGCCACCGGCTGAGTGCATGTTCAATCTTTTCCGGTAGCGTCGTCTCCTCAACCGGTTGTTGCGGGCCGAACTCGTATGCGGTGAGGGTGTCATGGTGTTTTTGGGTCAGTACATCTACCGCACCGAGTACATCCTGTGCGCGTGCGCTAGTGAGAACGTGAACTAAGGAGCATGCAAGATTTTCAACAGCTACGTCACTGATGACGCTGGAGCGGTAGCGAAGAATCACAGCTGGTGCATCACCCTCATCGGCGAGCACGGCGTCGACAAGCAAGTCAGCATTGGCGCTTGCAGTGTATGTCGCAATCAGCTGCGCGTGGCCTGGCATTGGACAACGGCGCAGGTCCCCGCGCGTCGACGCACCCACCGTGAGTACCTCACGGGCCTTGACGACATTCGCTGATCCTGACTCCACCACGTGCGCGATAATGCTCTCCAAACCGCCTTCGCCATGCGCAAGATCGGCGATAAAGTCCGCCGCGACGCTGCGAACGAACTCCGCGCAGGTCACATCCTCATTAACCGTCACCCGCACCGGCAGCACAGTCCCGCGATAGCCGATCGCACCGTGTTGGCCGGCACCGGCTGGGTCGATAATCGGGCATGCCAACACCATGTCGCCGCTGCCCGTGTAGCGGGAAAGCACATACCCCCACAGTGCAAGGAATGTTTGGAAGCGCGATGTCTGCGCCGATTGTGCAAGACGATCAAGGTTGTCCAACACCGCGACGGTGATGGGGAGATGGAATTCGCGAGCATCGCGCGGGTGCGCTGCCGCATTTGTTGATCCGGGCAGTTCCAGCGGTTCAGGCAGGGGTACAAGTCGGCTGCGCCAATGCGTGTGCGCACTCTTACTGTATTCCTCGGTTGCGCTACGCCCGGCGGGAACAAACAGCATGTCAGGCCGCATCCCTGCCGCACTGAGGGAGTCTGCGCCGTGATCGTAGGCGGTGGCGAGATCGGTGAGGAAGACCGTCCACGCATCATCATCCCAAGCGATGTGGTGTGCGCATAGGACAAGATCGCAGCCGTGCTCGTCGCCGCCGTGGATGAGCATGACGCGCAGGGGCGCTTCAGTGCTGAGGTCGAAGGGGGTATCCGATAGCCTGCGTGCGAGCACTTCGCGACGGCGTGTGCGCGCATCGGGGTCTGGATGTTCGGCAAGAGTGTGTTCTTCGACCAGCGGAAGGAGGCTGGTATCGGTGTGGACGGTGAGGTTTCCCTGTTCATCGAGATGGTAGGTGCTGTGCAGTGCTGGGTGTACTTTTGCTACTGCATGGACTGCTTGCGTGAGTTTTTCCCCATCGAGATCGGTGTCGAGGCGAAAGACTACCCCAACATTGAGGTGAGTTGCTTCGAGGTTGCGTTGTTGCTCCTGCCACATGCGTTCAACTGCTGGGTTTAGCCGTGTTGAGGTGGGTTTTTGGGTGTTTTCTTCTGCTTGTGTGCGTAGTGCTTTGACGCGTTGTGCCAGTAGCTTGTGACGAAGTTGCTCGTTGCTTATGTGTTGCGAATCCATACCTTCCATTAATGTAGGCTAGGCTAACCTTCGTCAAGACCCTGAGTGGAAAGTTATCATGATAAGCGAAATTAATACCACCCCTTCCCTCCCCCGTGAGGTCCTTGATGTGCCGAAAGAATTCATCGATGCCGGCGCCCCTCCCATCCCCGTCCTAGCCCCGCCGTACTCCTGTGAGCGAATCGCCGAAGACTCGCCTGAAGCAGCGCTTGTAGCAGAGTGGATGAACCGCCCGCATCTTGCGGCAACGTGGGAGTTTCCCGAAAGTGAGGAATGGTGGCGGTCACGCATTGCCGCCCAAAATGCGGGCACTTATTCCCTCCCGCTGCTCTTGCGTATCGACGGCGCCCCAGCCGCCTACATTGAGCTCTACCGCCCTGGGCGTGATGTTATTGGCGCAACCTACGACGCCCGCCCGGACGATATCGGCATCCACATCGGTTTTGGCGACCCCGCACACAGCGGCCAAGGGCATGCGCGAGCAACCCTGGCGCATTTCTTTAGCCAACTAGCTTTAGACTATCCGCAGTGTTGCCGGATCGTGTTTGATCCAGATCACCGCAACACTGCTGCCCGCACCACGGCATTGAAGGCTGGCGCTGTGGATTGCGGTATTCACGAGTTTCCGAATCGCACGTTTAACCTGCTGGTGTTGTGCCGCAGCGAAGCAGATTCCCCTGTGGTTAATCCCAAGCGATTGGTGGTAAGCCCATGAGTGCTACGCCTTGGGGTTCGCGGGAGCTGAGTCGCCGCGGGTTTTTATCCGCCGCAGGGCTTGTGGGCCTAGGGATGCTTGCCGGTTGCGCCACCAGTGCACCTGCTGGTGATACTGGGACGGTTCTTATTCACCATTCGATGGGTGATACCACCATCACCGGTGTCCCCCAACGCGTTGTTACCTTAGGCAATCAGTGGACAGATGCGCTGCTGACCTTAGGTGGCAAACCTGTGGGCTTTTTCGATAGTGTGCACGCCGCTGGCGGTGGTTTAGCACCCTGGACTCACGGCCAATTGGAAGGCGCTACTGAAATCGTGATCGGCGAGAGTGAAGTTGTCGATCAGGTTCGTCGCCTAGAACCTGATCTGATTATCGCCCCAGGGTTTGCCGCCGATACTCAGACCTATGAGAGTTTCGCCGCGATTGCCCCCACCATCCCCGATGTAAGTACTGCGCAAATTGGCCGCTGGCAGGATCCGCTGACACTTTTGGGTCAGATCTTGCGGGTGCCGGAAGTAGCCGAGCGTGTGATCTCCGATCTTGAAGGCAGGCTTGCCGAGGATGCCGCCACGCTGAAAAATCTGCAGGGCAAAAAACTGTCGATGGTGTACTTCTACAAAGAGACCTCTATCGGCGTTCAGGCCGACCCGTCAGATGGTGCGAGTGAAATCTTCCTCGATTTCGGCATGTCTTTCCCAGAAAACCAAGTCGCACGCGCAGGCGGTAGCGGCCGTTTTGAAATCCCGGTAGCCGACATTACGGAACTTGAGTCCGACGTTTTGATCATTATTCTGCAGGAATCGAAACTCCGTGAAACATTTGAAGCAATCCCAGGCTTCCCTGAATTAAGCGCTGTACGCAAAAGTCAAGTGCAGTTCATTGATCTTGCCACCGGCACCGCCTTAAATGTGCCCACGGTATTGAGCATCCCCTTCGCCCTCGACCGCATCAAACCACTGTTGAAAAAAGTGCGCTAAACACCCTCATCGTATTTCGCGCATCCTCACACCTGCACGAAAATCACATACAACATCACAGATCACAGCAACTGACCTACCTGCGTGGTCACACAAAACTAGCCCCCAATCACTCGTGAATGATTGGGGGCTTAGATTACCGCTCCTCCCAGCGTAGGTTCCTGAAACTCTCCTACGCTGCGCGAGACGTAGGCGTAAATAGCGACGTCGAAACGCTCACAGCCCACACAAAAGCTGCCGGTTTAAACCACACGACGGTCGCCAGTTTAGGACGTCTGGGTCGTGGCATCACGCAAAGCCCGCACCATAACGGGACCTAAAACGACAACACCACACAGCACCCACCCAAACAACCACCACGCGTAATGGGTCGTAAAATCCCCCTCAATCCATGCCCGCGCAGTAGCAACAGCCACCGACAACGGCTGATACTCAACAAAACTGTGCAGCCACGAAGGATAGGCTGACACCGGAACCAAACCGGGGTTGAAAAACATCATCAACATCACCAACCCCGTCAGATTCTCCACCCCCGCGCGACCCCCAGCCCGCAACGACACCACATAAGCAACAGGCGCAAAACCCACCACAAACAACGGGCCCACCAGCATTGCCAACAAGAAACTTCTAGGCGAATCCACCCCCACTCCCAAAAGCACCCCAGCGCTTAACACAATGATCGCACCTACTAGTGTGCGCACAACCTCCGCGAGAAGACGACCCGCAACCACAGCCCAACGCGCAGTCGGCAGCACCCAAAAACGCGCCAACAACCCATCGCGACGCTCCTCATCACAACTAATCGCTGCACTCAACGAACCATAAGCAGCAGAAATAACCATAGCCAACGCAACAGTAGAAGGAAGCTGATCCTGCCCACCCCGCAACGCCGTGGCCGTATCCCCCAACGTCAAATCAAGCGTAAACAACAACCCCAACGGCAACAGTGCAGTTTGCACCACCATTCCAGGTTGCCGCACCCAGGAACGCAACAAACGCCGCGCATGCGCCCAAGCCACCAACCAACCGCTCGAACCGGAAACCTCTGTACGCGTCGTCGAACCTGAATAACTCATGACCTTCTCCTCGAAGCAAACGTTGCGCATACTGCGCCAGCAACAAACAACACCCCAACCCACACCCACGCAGCACCCCCACCGTTGCGGCCGGAAATCAATTCCCGAAGCGCATCACTGAGCACTGACACCGGCTGATTGCGCACAAAACCTTGCACCCACTCAGGAAAAGCCGACTCCGGCACCAAACCAGTAGAAAGCATCACCAACAGCATCTGGGGCACAAGCATCGCCTGCTGCACACTATCGACCCTAGCCACCCGCGTACCCAACGCATCAGAAAGCATCGACAACGCCACCCCCAACACAACCACCAGCACCACAGCTACGATCAACTTCCCCGCATGAGCGAGCTCTGGGCGGAACCCGAAAATCACCGCCACCAGAACCGCAGCACACATTGATGTGAACGCTACACTCATACTCACCGTTGCACGCGCAGCCACCGGCAACCACGCCGGCATAGGCAACGAACGCAACCGTTGCCCCATCCCCACTGCCGAGACTTCAGCAGCCATGCCCGCCGCCGCAATGGCAACAAAAATCACCGCCTGCACCGCAACCAAGGGCAACACATATGTGGCGTAGCCATCCTCAGGAACGGTTTTACGCAACGGGGTATAAAAGCACAAGAAAAACAACACTGGCAAAATCAGGGCACTCCGGTACGTGCCGTTGCGGGCAGCATCCCGCGCCGACTGCCCAACGAGCGCTCTAAACTTTCCTGCACTGCTCATTGATTCACCACCTCTGGGGCATTTTCTGCCACCAAGGCTAAGAACACATCGTCCAAGGAAGGCCGGCGAATCCCAATATCAGTCACCACCACACCTGCAGCCTCAACAGCAGCAATGACCTCAGGAAGCACTCGCGCCGGATCAGGGGCAGGAAGCACAACGCAGGAGTGATCTTCATCGATACTTACCTCCTGCCAGCCCGCCTTTTGCACAATCTCCACAACGGTAACCAATTCATCGGGGTCAGCAGGTCGCACCTCACATACGCTGGGGCCGGAGCGTTGCTTGAGTTCATCGGCCGTTCCCGTTGCGATCACACTGCCTTTTTTGATCACCGTGATGTAATCACTTAAGACATCAACTTCATCCAAATACTGGCTCGTTAACAAAATGGTGATGCCTCGATCGCGCAATCCGCGAAGCAAATGCCACACCTCGCGGCGGCTACGCGGGTCCAATCCTGTGGTGGGTTCGTCCAAAATGATCAGCGCAGGCTCGGTGACCAAACTGCAGGCAATATCTAACCGGCGGCGCATGCCACCGGAATAGTCCCCAGCCCTGCGTGCTGCCGCCTCAGTGAGGCTAAAATCTTCCAGCAATTCCTGCGCCCGCTCTCGCGCCTGCACTTTGCCAAGCCCCCGAAGGCGTCCAAAAAATTCTAGATTCTCTCGGCCGGTCAAGTGGGTATCCACCGACGCATACTGGCCGGTAAGCGAAATGAGCTGGCGAACCCCACCGGCATCATGGACCACATCCTTGCCACACACTGTAACCGAACCTGAATCTGGTGATAACAGCGTGGACACGATAGAAACCAAAGTGGTCTTGCCGGACCCATTCGGCCCCAATAGTCCATGAATCGTCCCCGGTGCGACGTGGAGGTCAACCCCGCGCAGAACATGGAAGTCGCCGTAGCTTTTGTGCAGGTTGCTAATCTGCAGTGTTGGGGTGCACGTGGTGTGTGTGGTCATGAAGTGTGTGCCTTTCTCACAGGGATACAGCAGGCTCGTGCGCATAATCGTGCTGGTGGCTGTGCTCGCTGGCGTCCTGCGTTTCCTGCTGCTGCTCGTGTTGGTGTGTGGGGTGTTGTGTGGTGCGGTGTTCGATGATGGAGTCCAAGATGTCGGCTGCTCTGATCGCCACGTTGGAGAGAAGTGACGAAGAAAGACCGTGGGTGCGTTCCACCCCACCGTTGAGGTACACGCCCACGGTGGTAGTGGTCGGGAGGCGGTAGTCGCGGCCGACGTTGAGGTGATCTGTGGTAATTACCGCGGTGCTTGCTGGTTCGATGAGATCCCCGATGGGGGTTTCTTCGAAGCCTGTGGCGAAAATAACGAGGTCGGGGTGCATGGTTGTTTCTTCCCCTGTCATGGTGTTGCGTAGCTGGATCTGCACGCCATCAGCATTTTCTGCGCAATGTGTCAGACGGGTTGTTCTATGCAAGTGCAAGCGGGGGTTACCTGTGACTTTTTCGCCGTATTCTATGCCGAAAAGTTCTTCGATGAGTTCTGCATCGACCGCCGAATAGTTGGTTTGGCGGTGGTAGGACATTTGGCGTGCGCGTTCTGCTGGGTCAGCGGCGAACCAGTCGTCGACAGCCGAAGGATCGAAGACTCGGTTGGCAAAGGGGGTGTCATCCGAAGGGCTTATGCCGTAGCGTCCGAATACTCCATGGACGTGTGCCTGAGGCATGGTGGCATGGATATAGAGGAGTACTTCGGCCGCGGACTGTCCAGACCCGACGACCACAACTTCGCGAATGCTGTGCGGATCGATGAGTTCTAGTCGATCGAGGATGTGGATGTTGTGGAAAATGCGCGGGCTTTCTTTAATGCCTTCGGGCAGAACTGGGCGAAGCCCAGGGGCGAAAACCACCACGGGTGCATGCAGAGTCGTTGATTCATTGCATTCGTTTGCATCGTTGATCTGCACTGTTGCATGAGTGGGGTCAAGGCTGATGCTTGTCACCTCTGTGCCGTAGCGGACGGTGGAATCCACGCGCTTTGCCGCCCAGCGCAGGTAGTCGCGGAATTCCTGGCGGGAGGGGAAGAAGGTTTTCATGTTGACGAAGTCCACCAGTCGTCCGCGATCAAAAAGATAGTTAATGAAGGTGAACTGGCTTTGGGGGTTGCGGAATGTGGCGAGATCTTTCAGCCAGGAAATCTGCATTTGGGCATCGGGCAGCATCATGCCGGGGTGCCAATCGAAAGATTCGCGTTTTTCTAGGAAGCAGGCGCTGATGGGCGAATCGGGATGCTTGTGATTGTATTCCGTAATGGCAGTGGCTAAGGCCAGGTTTGAAGGGCCGAAGCCTACGCCGATGATGTCGAATTCGGTGGGGATGTGAATGCTCATGGTCAGCTTTCGATCACGTAGATGGTCAAGGGTTTGTAGTGCAGGTTGCAACCATTGGTAGGTGTTGCGCCTATGAGGTGGTGGTGTCTAGGTGGGCTTTGAGTTCGTCCTCCCCCATGGCGGCGACTTCGGCGGCGATGTCTGCTACTTGTGCGGAGTAGCCGGGATAAGGGTCGAGCCGCACGATCGCGGCGGCAAGGCCACGTGCGCTGCGGTGACTGAACAGTTCTGTGATGCCTAGTTGGGGTTGGGCGAACATGTCACGGACTGCACCTACTGCGCGAATGGCGGTGACGGAGTCGCCTCCACTAGCGAAGAAGTCGGCGTCGGGGTCAAGTGTGCTGATCCTTGCACTGTCAGCGAGTACTTGTGCCACGAGCTCGACCACCTGTGGTTCCACATGCCCTGCGTCGGTCGGCACCGCTGATGCTTGGTGGTTTTTCTTGTGCTCTTCGATCAGCGCATGGGATCCGCGACGATCCAGTTTGCCGTTGATGGTCACCGGAAGCGCATTGGCAATGGCAATGAATTCGGGCACCATATAGCTTGGCAAAAGTTGCTGGCACCAGGCGATGAGCTCTTCCTGCGTGGGTGCTGGGGTGTGTGGATCCTCAATGAGCCCGACGGCGGCAACAAGGTGTGCGCCGGGATCGTTGATCACGTGGGCAACCGCACGGTGTACCTGTGGGTGTTGACGCAGGCAGGCTTCGACTTCGCCGAGTTCGACGCGGTAGCCACGTAGTTGGACTTGGTGGTCCATGCGCCCGATGAATTCCATGGTTCCGTCGGGTAGGTAGCGTGCAAGGTCACCGGTTGCGAACCATCGGGTTCCGTTTTCTTCAAAGAATCGGTGGGCGCGTTCGTCGCTGAGTCCGCGGTAGCCGCAGCCCACTCCGGGCCCGCCGATGAGTAGTTGGCCAATAACTCCGGTGGGCCGGTCGCGGCCGATGGCGTCGACGATTCGGCAGTGCATATTAGGCAGGGGCACACCATAGGGGACGACTTTCCATTCGGGGTTGATCTCTGTGACTTCGCAAATGGTGGAGTGAACCCCAGTTTCGGTGGTGCCACCGAGCCCGAAGAAACGGCATTCGGGTGCGCGTTTTTTCAGCCGTTCGGGCAAGTCGACGGGCACCCAGTCCCCGCCGGACATGACGGTGCGTAGGCTGCTCAGATCAAAGGAGTGATCGGTTGATAGCAGCATGTCGAGCAGTGAGGGCGCAACGCACAGGTGGGTGACCCCACACAGTGTGATGGCCTTTGCCCACTGGTCAGGGTTGGTGCGCACGGTGGCATCGGGGACGACAACGGTTCCGCCGGCGGCGAACATGGAGAACATGTCTTGGACGGAGATGTCGAATTCGAGCGCGGAGAGCGCGAACATGGAATCCTCAGGCCCTGTTCCCATGATGGCATTAAGACCATCGAGGGTGTTCATCGCTGCACGGTGGGGTATTTCCACACCTTTGGGTTCGCCGGTGGATCCGGAGGTAAACAGCAGGTAGGCAACGTCTTCCGCGCTTGAATCCACGGGGGAAGAAAGTGGGGTGTGGTGGCTGCGAGCATCGTTGATATTGATAAACGGCGGGAAGTGTTCATCTGCGAATTCCTCAATGGATGCGTCTGTGCCGAGGATGACTTTCGCCCCAGATTGGGTGGCAATAGCTTGGCGTCGTGCGAGCGGGTGCTCAGGGTTGACGGGCACGTAGATGGCTGCGGCAGCGAGTGTACCGACCACGGCTGTGACTTGGTCGCAGCCTTTGGGCATGCCGACGATGACGCGATCGCCTGGTTGCACCCCGGCGTCGATAAGCGTCGCTGCGATGGCGAGTGCTTCGTCGACGAGTTGGCGGTAGGTCCAGCTGCGGGTTGAAAGTGCCCCGTTGGGCTCAGCGTCGATGGATACCATCGCGAGTGCTTCTGGCGTGTTTTCGGCGTGGACAAACAGGCGATCGTGTAGTTTTGCTCCGCTGACGTCCAGTGTTGTTTCTTGGGATTTGCGGGCTTGAAGGTCTGCCTCATCTGCGGCGGGCGGGAAGGGCTGAGACCATGTGTGTTCGCCCTCTACGAGTGCGCTGACGTTTCGGGTGTAGGCGGCGAACATGGCATCGATGATTCCGGGGCGGAATGCTTCTTCGCGCAGATCCCAGTTGAGCAGCAATCCCCCATCAAGTTCGGTGACTTGGGCATCGAGAAGTACTTGCGGGCCCTGGGAGATGATCCACACTGGGTCGCCGAAGCGTGCCCTAGCGCGGGCGGAGAACAGTTCACCGAGGTTGACTGCGCTGGTGTAGACGACTGGTGCAAGCACAGTTGTGGCCCTGGCATGCCCGATATCGCGCAGAACATTGAGTGCGCCGTAGCTGTGGTGGGCGACGTTGCTGGTGAAGCGGGCGCTGATATCTTTCACGCGCTCATAGATGCTTCCTGCTGTGCTGAGGTCAACGTCGATGAGAATGGAGGAGCTGAAGTCGCCGACGATGTCGTTGACTTCATCATCGACTTGTTCCCGGTTAAATAGTGGCAGGTTGAGCAGGAATTTCGGGCTTGTGGCGAAGGCTCCGATTGCTTCGGCGAAGGCGGCTGCCAGCGCCATTGCGGGGGTTACACCAGCTGCGCGGGCGTGGGCGTAGAGTGCTTCGCGTTGGTCGTGGTCGATGAAGAAGTTGCGGCGGGTTGCGCTGCGTGCGCGGGCGACGGCGGCGGAGTCGACGAGTGGTAGTTCTGGTGCGCCTGGCATGTCGCTGGCTTTGTCGCGCCACCATGCTTGGTCGCGTTCGCGGTGCGGTGGGTTGGCAGCACTGGGGTGTGCGAGGTAGTCCTTGTAGCGGTAGCGCAGGGGGTGTTGTTCGTCGCCGTCGAGGTATCCGGCTAGTTCGTCGACGATGATGCGGTAGCTCATGGCATCGGCGGCGATCATGTCCACGTCGAGGTGCAGGCGGGCGCGGTTGTTAGGCAAGAGGGTGTAGACCACATCGATCATCCGCCCGAAATCTTGGCTTAGGCGCTGGTGGGTGCCGTTTTCGCGGGTGCGTGCGAGCACTGTGTCGCGGGTGTCGGCGTCTGCTTCGCGTAGGTCTTGATGTTTGACAATTCCTTCGGGTACGTCGGCGAGTACTTGCTGGCGTCCATCCCCGGTGAGGATGGTGCGTAGCATTGCGTGGCGTCGCACGAGCTTTTCGACGGCGGTGTCGATCTGTGCGGGATCTTGCGCTGGTCCGTCAAGTTCAACATAAAGGTGGGCGCTGACCCCACCGAGTGTGGGCCCATCCCCGGTGTCGTAGCCGTCCAGACCCCCGATCCAGTAGGCGTGTTGCATTGGTGCAAGGGGGAATGGCTCATGGTCGTCATTTCGATCTGCGCTCGTGGGCGCATTGTTAGAAGCGGTGCTTGCGGTATCGGTGCTTGTGTGTGCGGTCGCGGTTTCGTCTGCGCTGTGTGTTTGGTTGGCGGTTTGAGCGTCGTGCATCAGTTGTGCCCAGTGCCTGAGTGTGGGGGTGGCGACGAGGTCGGCGAATCCGATGTCGAGCCCTTGGCTGCGCCAGCGCCCGGCGATTGTCATCATGCGAATGGAGTCGAGGCCAAATGTGATCAGATCGTCTTCGGGCCTGATGTGGGTGTCTGCTGAAAGCCCTAGCTGTTCGATCACTGCTTGATGAACGATCGACAGTGGCGTGCGCTGCATAGTTTTCCAACCTCTCTCATGGTCACTGATACGTTGCCTCCCCTACCGCCTGTGTGTTCCCTGTGTTGCGGTGGGGAGAATAACAAAAGCTACTAAACGAGCCACAGTTTACGGTAGGCTAACCTAACTTGTACAGAGTTTGTTGTAAGAAAGGAACAACCAATGCCCCCATCGAGTGAGCAATTCGCCATCCACATCGAAGGCACTGGCCCCCTTGTCGTGCTGGTCATGGGCCGTGGCAGCCCTGGGCGCGTCTGGCACCCCCACCAAGTCCCCGCACTGACAGCCGCCGGCTACCGCGTCTTAACCTACGACACCCGTGGCACAGGGGCTACCGCCAACCACACCGGACCACTGAGCATTGACATGCTTGTCGACGACCTCGCACACATCATCACTGATCACGGTGGTCGCGCCTTCGTGGTGGGCACCTCCCTCGGCGCCCGCATCGCCTTACACTTCGCCGCAGCACACCCCGACAAAGTTTTAGGTGTCGTGGCCGCAGCCGCTCATGGTGACCTCACCGCTATCCAAATGTCCATGAGCCGACATGCCGCAGACGTCTACGAACTCCTGATTCCCCAGCACCGCGAGTTTCTCGCAGCCATGGAAGCAGTACGCAACCTCTCCCCCGCCACACTCGCCAACCCGCGTGCCGCACGCGACTGGCTCGATCTCCTCACTTTTTCCCTCACCGCACCCACATCCGGCGCACGCGCACAAAACAACCTTGACCACGGCGTCGACACGCATGGATCGCACCAACATGCCACCTACGCCACCATCACCGCACCCACACTGGCCATCGCCTACGGCGACGACAGCGTCATCCCGCCTGCCCAAGTCGCCGACACCGCCGCCACCATCCCCGGCTGCACAATGATCACCATCCCCAACGCTGGGCACTACGGATACCTCGAACAACCCCACGCCTTCAACAGCGCCGTCATCGACTTCCTCAACCAACACAGCGCATAAAACCCACATTCAGCACACCACGGCAAGGACCCACACACCATGACCACACACACCCCACACAACGCACAGCACAACGCACTCAACGACCTGACCACAGGATTCATCCCCCGGCCAGCACACCAAACCAGCGCCTACACACACCTGTATGACACCCACCCCTTAAGCGACCTCGCCTTCGCCCAAGCCCAGCGCACACCAGAAAAACTCGCCATCATCGACGGCGAACGCCACATCACCTACCGCACGCTCTGCCACGCCGCAGACCAATTCGCACACCACCTCACGTCCACCGGAACCACCAGCGGCGACCGCATCATTCTCCACCTACCCAACAGCGCAGCCACCCTCACTGCTTTCCTCGGATGCTTGCGCGCCGGCGTCGTGCCCATCATGGCCATCCCCGCACACGGACAACGCGAACTCACACACTTCATCACCACCGGAACACCCACCCAGCTCTACACCGACGACAGCCTGCTAAACCCCACCGACATCAACACGCTCGCACAGACGCACTGCCTCATCCACCACACCACCGTGGACTTGTGCAACCGCCTCCTCGACGAAGCAAGCCACAACCACCAGCCAGTACTCACCCACGCCAAGGCGTACGCAGCCGGACAACTCAGCGCACCAACCCCCGATCCCGGCCTCCCCGCACTGATGCTAGTATCCGGCGGAACCACCGGGCTTCCCAAACTCATCGCCCGCACCCACCAGGACTACCGACTCAACGTCACCAGCGCCTCAGCTGCCACCAAACTCCAACCCGGCGACGTTTACCTAGCAGTACTACCCCTTTCCCACAACTTCCCACTCTCCAGCCCCGGCGCGCTAGGAATCTTCCAAGCAGGCGGAACCGTTGTGTGCACCACCAACCCCAGCCCCGAATCCTGCTTCCGCCTCATCGAGACCCATCACGTCACCATCACCTCCCTCGTGCCCGCACTCGCACAACTATGGACCGCCGCCACAGCCTGGGAAAAAGCCGACCTCAGCAGCCTACGCACCCTCCAAGTCGGCGGGGCGCGACTCGCCCCCGAAACCGCACGCAGCATCGACGCCGCCTTCAACCACAGCCTCCAACAAGTATTCGGCATGGCCGAAGGACTCCTCTGCTTCACCGACCCTGAAGACACCGACCGCGAACGCGTCTGCACCACCCAAGGTGCACCCATGTGCACACATGACGAAATCCGCATCGTCGACCACAACGACAACGACGTTGCATGTGGCACCGACGGCGAACTCCTCACCCGCGGCCCCTACACCATCGCCGGATACTACCGCGCAGCCGAACACAACCGCCACGCCTTCACCGCGGAAGGCTACTACCGCACCGGCGACCGCGTCCACCGCACCAAAGACGGACACATGGTTGTCAGTGGACGATTCAAAGATGTGATTATTCGCGCCGGGGAGAATGTCACCTGCTCGGAAGTGGAAGATGTACTGCTTTCCCACCCGGGAATCTACGATGTGGGGCTGGTTGGGCTCGCCGACGACCTCCTCGGCGAACGCATCGTCGCTGCAGTGATCCCGACACAAGGACACACTCTTACGCTGGCTGAGCTACGCACGTTCGTCATCGATGCCGGACTAGCAGCCTTTAAAGCGCCCGATGCGCTTGTTATTCGCACCAACTTGCCCACCACGAGTGTGGGCAAATTGGATCGGAAGAAACTTCGCGAACTTCTTGCTGCAACCGAGACGGATAACTAGTAGAAAAACACCCGTGTGAGCACTGGTTTTTCCTCGTTCTCACACGGGTGTTTGCGTCCTAGCTGTGGTGTTTTTCTTGAAATGCTCAACACACCACCGGCTGTTTTCCTTGCCCGCCTCTTTACTATGAGGGGCTGACGGTACAGGTGGTTTGTGCCATTTCGGCAAGCTCACACACGCTGGTGTTGCTGAGTTTCCACTGCCCGTGCTCGCGAATAAAGTTCACGGGTTGCTCCTTGCTTCCCATCCCCGCCAAGGTGAGGGTCAGGGTCGCTTTCATAATTTCTCTGCTGACAACAACCGAACCATCGGTGACTCGCCATTTGTATACCAACTTGTATTTATCCAGCACTTTGCCAACTTCGCGCACCGTTGGCACTGCGGCTTCGCCACCTTCAAGACCCACTGCCACTACGTGGTCTTGGGCTTCTGGATCAAGCATGGACTGGAGGATTTCTTGAACATCCGCAGCATTAAGCGTGCCCGTTGAGTGCTGCTTTTTCTCCCCTGTGTGTGCTGTACCTGCCTGTGTGGACTGGTTCATGTTTTCTGCCGATCCGGATAGCGCAATAGTCACCCCATGGTTGAGCATGCTGAATGCTCCCATCATGACCACGAGTGCTGAGGCTAAGGCGACTGCCCCCGTGGAGGCAATGACCACTGGCCAGGCGATGGTTCGCTGCTTGGGATAGGAGTGTTCTTTCTTCCGACGGCGCGCAAAGCGGGCTAGTTTTTTGCGTGGTGTGGCAGTTTTTTCCTCGTCGTTTTCTTCGCCTGTGTCGAAAGGAGTAACGAGGTCAAAGTGCATAATTTCGGTGTCGGTGCTTGCTTTTTTCGGCATGATTCCCCACAAAATCGGCATTGTTTTTTAGGGTAGTCTAGCCTAAACTCACTGGGCATGACTACTACTTTTCCCCACCCCTGCATCCTGCCGACCTTCCTCCTACCCACACGGTTGGCCACCAACCCACAGCACAAAAGAAAACACACCTACTTTTCCTCCCACAACCACCACAATTAAACAAAGGGGATAACAAGCATGAGTAAAGGTTTTCAAGGAGCAGTACTGCGTGCCCTAGGGGCGAAAGAACATCGAGCCACGGTCACCGGCACATCGTGGATTGCCCCGCACGTCAAACGAGTTGATTTTCACTCCCCCGACCTCCTCGACCCACAGGGGGAATCACCCAGCGCCTGGGTACGCGGCTGGTTTCCCGACCCTTTCGGGAAAAGCACCCTCCACCAGCGCGGCTACACCTTTTTAGAATCAAACTCCGATACCGGCGAATTTTCCATCGCCTTCCTCATTCACGACCCCGCCGGACCTGCATCCCAGTGGGCTATCACAGCCCAGGTCGGTGAGGAGATTGTCTTTCAACGCTACGGCAGCCAAGGTTTTATCCCTTCTGATCCACCCCCTGCTGGCTACCTCCTTGTTGGCGATGCCGCATCGTGGCCGGCAATTTCCTCAATTATTGCCAGCCTTCCTTCCGGCACCCCAATTAAGGTGCTCATGGAGCTTTTCCACGAACAGGATCGTAACCTCCCCTTCCCTACGCACCCCGATGTGGAGATTGCGTGGATTCCCACTCGCGAGGATTCCCGCGCACTCCTCAACGCCCTCAGTGCGGGCGACTATCATGGCTGGCGTACGTGGGTCGCTGCAGAAACAACAGCCACCCGCCTTGTGCGCCAGGCTTTACAGATTGATCATGGGCAAAACAAGGGCACAATGTATACCCAAGCCTATTGGGTGCACGGCAAAGCTATGGGCAAACAAGTGGAAATTGAACTGGAATCCGAAGCACCACAGCCCGACTCAACCCCACCAAATACCCCACGCAATACCCACAGCACTACCCCAAGCCCGCAGGCTGGTGCTACCCACAGCCCGCAACCAGCACGCCCAGTAGCACCCACCCCAAAACCGAAAGCTATCAACGTTTTACGCCCGGCGCGCCTCGCGCTGATTGCAGGTGGTGTTGCCCAAGGGCTGTTGTCCTTGCTTGAGATTGCACCACTGGTGTTGTTTGCTGAGCTTGCCCGGAGAGTTGTTGCTGGCGCGCAGCTTGATGAATTGCTGTCATTAGCGGTGATTGCTGCGGTGATTATGGCTATCGGTGCGTTGGGAACATCACTGTTGGTGCTGGCGTTGCACGTTCATGATGTGCGTTTTAGTGCGGCGTTGCGTGCCCGTGTGTTGCGCAAGCTGACGCGTGTGCCGCTGGGGTGGTTTCGGCGTCGTCAAGCTGCCGATGTGAAGAAGGTGGTGCAGGATGATGTGGGGTCGTTGCACTATTTAGTCACGCATGCGGTCCCAGACTTGGTGGCTGCGGTGGTCACGCCGGTGGGGATGTGCGTGTATTTATTCACCATCGAGTGGCGTTTGGGTGTGGTGTTGTTGGTGCCGGTGATCACTTATGTAGTGGTGATGGTGCGCATGGCTACCAGCGACAAGCCTCGGCTACAGCAGATGCTGCGCTTTAATGCAACGTTGTCGGGTGATGCGCAGCGGTTTATTGCTGGGCAGAATGTGGCGCGGGTGTTTGGCGATAATGCCACTGTTAATCTTCCACGCACTCTTAATGATATGCGGTCGTTTTTAAGCACGTGGCAGCTGTCAACGATTAATGCGAAGGCGATGAGCCTTCAGCTCAACCGGCCGATGACGGTGATGGTGCTGCTAGGTGTTGCGGGCACGGCGTTGATTTCTGCTGGCTGGATGCCCGCAGCTGATCTGATCCCCTTCCTCATTGCGGGTACGAGTTTCGGGCACCGACTAGTGTCTGCTTCCTACGCTGTGGGTGGTTTGCAAGCAGGGTTTCAGGCGCGAGCGTCCTTAGA
Organism: Corynebacterium felinum; assembly: GCF_030408755.1. Classification (NCBI taxonomy): domain Bacteria; kingdom Bacillati; phylum Actinomycetota; class Actinomycetes; order Mycobacteriales; family Corynebacteriaceae; genus Corynebacterium; species Corynebacterium felinum. The sequence continues at coordinate 1,232,621 of NZ_CP047209.1, read as the reverse complement.
GCTAGTCTTGGGCGAACCTGAGCTTGCCCCGCCATCACGTGATCCCGCACAACTTCCTGCACCGTCCTCGCCAGCCGATATCCGTTTGCATCAGGTCTCCTTCGGCTATGGCTCAGGCCAGAAGGTTGTAGAAGATGTTTCTTTAGCGCTCGCGCCGGGGACGGTGACTGCGATTGTGGGCCCGTCGGGTGCGGGGAAGTCGACGATTGCGGCGTTGGTGGCGCGATTGTGGGACCCTGATTCGGGGTCGATCACGCTCGATGGTGTTGATCTGCGGGATATTCCGGAGGGGCAGTTGCATTCCCATATTGCGCTGGTGTTGCAGGATGTGCAGCTGGTGCGGGGCACGATTTTTGACAATATTGCGCTTGGTCACCCCGATGCGACGCGTAAGCAGGTGATTGAGGCGGCCCGGGCGGCGTGTATTGATCAGGTGATCGCAGCACTTCCGCAGGGTTATGACACGGTGGTGGATCGGGATAGTTTGTCGGGCGGGCAGCGTCAGCGTCTTGCGATTGCGCGTGCTTTGTTGGGTAATCCGCGGGCGGTGATTTTGGATGAGGCGACGGCTGCTGCTGATCCGGATTCGGAGTGGGCGATTCGTCAGGGTCTTAATCGCTTGCTTGCTGGGCGCACGGTGCTCGTGATTGCGCATCGTTTGCACACGATTGCTGGCGCGGATTCGATTGTTGTGCTCGATCAGGGTCGTGTTGTTGAGCAGGGCACGGATGCGTCCTTGCGTGCCCAGGGTGGTGTGTATGCACAGTTGGTTGCGAGTGCGAAGGAGGCAGTGCAATGATTTTAGAAGATTTTCGGGTGATCACCGGCCCTACGCGGTGCCGGGATCGTTGGCTATTTATTGGGCTCACCTGCGTGTCGGCTGTGGTGCAGGCGGGCGCGGTGCTGATGGTTGTGCCGTTTTTCCGCGCACTTTTCAGCGATCATCCTGCTTTCGCGTGGCCGTGGTTGCTGGCACTGGTCGGTGTGGTTGCCGTTGTGTGGCTTATCGACGCCGTTGCTATGCGTGCTGGTTTACGCTTAGGTTTGGCGTTGCTGGAAGAAATTAATCGCACCGGTGTTGATGCGGTTCGGCATCTTGATCCTGGCCAGTTGCATGGTGTGAAGGCCTCGCAGCTGCGGGAGCTGCTTTCCACCGGTGGGGTGGAGGCTGTCTCAGCCGTGGTGTTGTTGGTCAGCCCGATTCTGCATGCCTGTGCTTTTATTCCGATGCTCAGTGTGCTACTTGTCCTGATTTCGTGGCAGCTTGCTGTCGCTGCTTTGGGTGCTGGTCTTATTCTTGCTTTTGCGTTTGTGCTGAGCCGACGCGCGGTTGAACGCGCTGATCAGGCGTATGCTTTAGCGACGGAAAAGCTGAATGATCACGCTTTCGATTTCGCTTGGGCCCAACCTACATTGCGCACAACTGGTGTGGCGGCTGTAGCGCTCGATGAGCTTCTGAAAACTTCTCGCACCCGCGGTTTGAAGCTGGTGGCGTGGCAGATCCCTGGGGAAACACTGTTTAGTATCACGACCCAGATTATTCTCATTGGTTTCGGTGCTGTCACTGGCTGGCTGTATCTTAGCGATAGGTTGGATGGTGTGACCGCAGCAGCCATGATTATTGTGCTTTTGCGCATCGTGGAAACTGTCGGCTCCCTTTCCCTTCTTGCCACCCCGCTGGCCACAGCCAACCGTCGGCTTTCTTTCGTGCGTGAACTTGCCGAACAACAACGCTCTCGTACACCACTGCCACCAACCCCACGCGATATCGCACACACCGCACCGGCTATTTCCACTACCGATCTCTCCTATACCTACCCTGATGGCACCGTGGCGTTGAAGGATGTCAGCGTCACGATCCCCGCTGCTGGCATCACTGCCATTGTGGGTAGTTCTGGTTCTGGTAAGTCGACGCTTCTCGATATTCTTGCCGGACTCCGCGAGCCCACAACTGGCTCTATTGCTTGGGATGGCACCTCTGCTGTTGCTGCGCAACGTCTGCGCAACACCTCGATCATGTTCCAAACAACTGAGTTGCGCCCTGGCACTTTGCGTGAGAATGTTACCCCTGATGGCGGGGTGGATGAGCAGGCTTTGGGTGTTCTTGCGCAGCAAACACAGTTGACTGAAGTGTTGGCTCATCTTGGCGATGGTTGGGATTCGCGCGTGGGTGAGGGTGGCAGCACGCTATCTGGCGGTGAGCGTCAAAGGGTGGGGCTTGCTCGTGCTTTGGCCAAACCTGCGGGTGTTGTGCTTGTCGACGAGGCTACCTCAGCGTTGGATGCTATTACTGAACGTTTAGTGGTGGATGCGTTGGGCCAGTTGCGCGGGCAGCGCACTATTGTGGCTGTAACGCATCGCCCGGCGGTGATCACTATTGCTGATAACGTGGTGGTTTTGGATGCTGGCCGCGTGATTGAGTCTGGTTCTGTTGATGAGCTTCTCAACCGCAACGGCGCGTTCGCCCAACTGTGGCAGCGGTGGAAAGCCATTGAGCAATGGCAGGTCAGCTCCTAAAACCCAGCCAGTCCAGCACACCAATGGGCACAAGATCCTTGTTGTACGCTTGTGCCCATTGGTACGAAATCTGCGGTTTAAGGGACAAAAAGTGTGGATAAATCACTTCGTTTATTCTCCCCTACCTTTCACCAACGTGATATGAATACTCCGCCGTTTAACCCCTGCTAGACGACGGGAAAAATGCAGGTAGATAAGACAAAAACCTCCAAGAATTTCTTCTTGGAGGCTAATTTGTACCCCGTACGGGATTTGAACCCGTGTTACCGGCGTGAGAGGCCGGCGTCCTAGGCCGCTAGACGAACGGGGCATAAGGACAGTGAAAAAAATTCACCAGCTGGCCTACCAGGACTCGAACCTAGAATGAGGGTACCAGAAACCCTAGTGTTGCCAATTACACCATAGGCCAAACATCACACACCAACTACTCAAGGCAATTGTTCTGTGCAACGAGGAAAACTATAGCTAGATACTGGGCGCAAACGCAAATTCACACCCCACAGCACACGCTACTTCGAATGCCGCGATAAGAAACCCCACACCTCATGCGGCACCACCGGATCCACATTCCACACGTGCGGACGGTTATCCACTCGAATATGCTGCGTCTCCGCACGGCAGCCCTGATACACAAAACGCTCACCACCAGGGAAACCAGACACATGAGTATCAAACACACGACACCCATTACGCATAGCCTGGAAATCAGAAGCAACACGCGCCGGATAATACGCCGCACCGTGGCGAATACCGCCACCATAATTAATCACACTATCGCCCGTCGAATGGATATACAGCCCCGGCATCGGCGCACCAATACAACCACCCAAGGTGGGGAAATAATACGCAGCCGACACAGCAGCCACCGCAGCAAACACCTCAGGCATCCGGCAGCCCACCGCCGTAGCCAAACCCCCACCATTACTCATACCGGCGGCATACACCCGGTTGCGATCAATCCGATACTCCCGATCAACCTCATCCACAATCTTTCGCACAAACCTAAAATCAGCGCCCTCACCCCCAACAGCGTACGGAGCGCCCTCCCAGGCACCCGCTAAACCCTCAGGGTAAACCACAATCGCATCATTCCAGGCAGGGGTTTCAGAAAAGCGAGAATCCTGGAGAAAATCCTCAGGGCTCACCTTCCACCCATGGAAAGCGAACAACACCGGCATGGGATGCGCCGGAGAATAATTCGCACCCACATGCAGAATATAGCGACGGGCAACACCATCATCACTGACCGTATCAATGCTGGCCGTCTGCCCCGGAGCAACCCGAGGGTGTGGATTAAAACTTCCATCGTCCCCATAGCGGGCAGGATTGTGGGCAAAAATAGCGTCGCGCACCTCCACCGAAGCAAGGGCGGGAGCGGGAAGCTCCTCCACCTGAGGAGCATCACTAGTGTTCGCAGACGTAAGATTCATCGCCTCAGCCAGCGGAGGTCGGTCCGCGATATGAAGCGGGGCAATCAGCCCCACCCCAAGGAGCGCACCGAACAACACGCTCAACACAACAGAGCGCGCCCGGAAGATCTGAAAGCGAGAATTCATAATGCTGAACCATTTTAGTTCAAACATGCACACTTTGCTATTATGAAGAAACGTTCTCAGGGCGGGGTGAAATTCCCCACCGGCGGTAATTTCCCTTTCACAGGGAAGAGCCCGCGAGCGCCACCACAGAAATGAGGTGGGTCTAGCAGATTGTGGTGAGATCCCACAGCCGACGGTCATAGTCCGGATGAAAGAGAGTGTCGATACACCCATGCCTTGAGGAAAATCGAGCACCGTTGCTCCATTTTCCTCATTTTTTATGTGTGCATCGTACTTTTTGTACACCTTGAGGATTTACGTGTACCTACAACTTTGGAAAAGAGTTTTCACAGTGAATCTTCTCAACTCATTCCTCGACGCCACACTCGTCATTGGCGGCGTCCCCATTCTTTGGCGCGAAATCATCGGCAACGCATTCGGCCTCGCATCCGCCATCGGTGGAATGAAACGCGTCGTATGGGCATGGCCCGTCGGTATCGCAGGCAACCTCCTCCTGTTCACAGTGTTCCTCGGCGGTGTATTCAACACCCCACAAAACCTTGACCTCTACGGCCAGGCAGGCCGCCAAGTCATGTTCCTCATCGTCAGCCTTTATGGCTGGTGGTCGTGGTCGCGGGCAAAGTCCGCTGGTGTGAAAGAACCACAACAAACCGACCCCTCCCGCTCGATCGTCACTGAACCACACGAAGATATCGCAGCGGTGCAACCACGCTGGGCAACACATAAAGAGCGCATCGGCATGGTGCTGTTCGCCATCATCGCCACCATCGTCTTTGCATGGATCTTCCAATCCCTCGGCTCCTGGGGCCCGCTGGCCGATGCTTGGATCTTCACCGGCTCCATCCTTGCCACCTACGGCATGGCACGTGGCTGGACTGAATTCTGGCTCATCTGGATCGCAGTCGATATCGTGGGTGTCCCACTGCTGCTTTCTGCAGGCTACTACCCATCGGCTGTTCTCTACATCGTCTACGGATTCTTCGTCTCGTGGGGCTTCGGCGTCTGGGTGAAAATCCAGCGCGATGAGAAGAAAAAATGGGCTGATCTTTTAGAATCTCAAACGCAGAAAGTATAAAGCCTAAGTAATAAAAAATGTGGGGCGCGATGATCGCGCCCCACAATTTTTTAATTTAAGCGGTAAACGGGGTGGCTGCGCGCGCTGCACGCAAACGAGCCAAGGTGGACTCTTTACCCAACAGTTCCATCGACTCAAACAATGGTGGGGATACAGCCTGACCGGAAATACCCACGCGCAAAGCACCAAAAGCCACGCGAGGCTTCAGCTGCAGCTTCTCAATCAGAGCAGCAGACAATGCGGCCTCAATCTCAGCGGTAGTCCACTCCTGGACTGCCTCGAGTGCTGCAATGCCAGCGTCCAGTGGCTCGATTGCGGATTCCTTCAGGTTCTTCTTTGCAGACTTCTCGTCCAGAACCAGATCCTCATCCTTGGTCACAAGGAAGCTCATCAGTCCCCAGGCCTCCGACAGTGTCTTGATGCGGGTCTGCACCAATTCCGCAGCGAAAGCGAACTTATCGGCTGGGTAATCCGCTGGGAAGTCGAAGTACTCAGTCAAATACGAGCGCAGACGCTGGGTGAAGTCTTCCAGATCAAGCAGACGAATGTGGTCAGCGTTGATCGCTTCCAGCTTCTTCTGGTCAAAGCGTGCAGGGTTGCCCAACACGTCAGCGATGTCGAAGTTCTTCACCAGTTCATCAACGGAGAAAATATCCTTGTCACTCGACAGTGACCAACCCAGCAGTGCCAGGTAGTTCAGTATGCCCTCAGGGATGATGCCGTTGTCGCGGTGGTTGAACAGGTTCGACTGTGGGTCACGCTTGGAGAGCTTCTTGTTGCCCTCGCCCATCACGAAGGGCAGGTGGCCGAAAGTTGGGGTTTGCTTCGCCACACCGATTGCCTTCAGCGCCTCGTAGAGTGCCAGCTGGCGTGGGGTGGATGGGAGCAAGTCTTCGCCGCGCAATACGTGGGTAATGCCCATCAGTGCGTCGTCAACGGGGTTGACAAGGGTGTACAGGGGTGCGCCGTTGGAGCGGGCCACCACATAGTCGGGCTGGGTGGACGCTTTGAATTCGATCTCGCCACGCACAAGATCGTTCCACTTCCAGTCCTGCTCAGGCATACGCAAACGCCACACTGGCTGGCGGCCTTCTGCTTTGAATGCTGCGATTTCTTCCTCGGTGAGGGTGCGGTCGTAGTTGTCGTAGCCCAGCTTCGGGTCGCGACCTGCGGCCTTGTGGCGGGCCTCAACTTCTTCCGCGGTGGAGTATGCGGGGTAGACGAATCCGGCGTCGATAAGCTTCTGCAGCACGTCAGCGTAGATGTCCATGCGCTGGGACTGGCGGTACGGCTCGTGTGGGCCACCTGTGACCACGCCTTCGTCCCAATCCATGCCCAGCCAGGTCAGGGAGTCGATGATGGCCTGGTAGGATTCCTCGGAATCGCGGGCGGCATCGGTGTCTTCGATGCGGAAAATCAACTTCCCACCCATGTGGCGGGCATACGCCCAGTTGAACAGGGCGGTGCGAACCATACCAACATGGGGGGTTCCGGTGGGTGACGGGCAGAAACGTACGCGAACTTCAGACATGGTTTCACATCTTAATACACACCTGAACTAGAGTTGATTCTTATGACTTCTCGCCCCAGCACCGCCCCCGACTTCTTGCTTTCTCGAGCACATGGATCGGTGCGTACCCAGGGTGCGAGCCACACATTCACTGATCCTTTTCAAGCCTCCGCGGCACTCAAAGCACGCAAGGTGCCGATGGTTGTCGGGGCGCTGCCTTTTTGCACGGGATCAGACTGCGCGCTTAAAGTTCCGGAGTCTATTGTGCGCACCGACGGCCCGCTTGAGCCGCCTGCGCATTATCGGCTCATGCACTTGCCCGAGGCGAAAATTGTGGCTGAGCACCCCTCTGAGCTGGGGCATTTTGCGAATGTTGATGCGGCGATTGGCACGATTAGAAACACTCAGGCGTTAAAGATTGTGTTGGCGCGTAGTTTAGATGTGGAGTTTTCCGAGCCTGTTGATCCGCGCCTGATTGCTGCGAAATTGATTATGCTTTCGCCTGATTACAATGGGTTTTTGGCAGACATTTCCACTGATGCTAACCCGAAGTGGTTGGTGGGTTCTTCCCCGGAAGTGTTGGTGCGTCGCCAAGGTTCCACGGTCACCTGCTACCCCCTTGCGGGGTCTGCGCCGAGGAATCCGAACAAGATTCGGGATCGGATCATTTCCCGCGATCTGCTTTCGAGCATGAAGGATTTGGATGAGCACCGTTATGTGGTGGAGCATATTCGCGCGGTGCTGGCACCGTTGTGTTCGACGTTGACTGTTCCCGACTTCCCGGAGCTGACTTCGACTGCTGAAATGTGGCATTTAGCCACCCCGATTAGTGGCACGTTGAAGGACCCGAAAAAGACGAATGCGCTGGATTTGGCGTTGCTTTTGCACCCTACCCCCGCGATTTGTGGCACGCCGCGGCACTTGGCTGAGACGGTGATTTTGGAGGCGGAGCCGGTCGATCGTGGTTTTTATGCTGGCGCGGTGGGCTGGTGTGATGATTTCGGCGATGGGGAGTATATGGTGGCGATCCGCTGTGCTGAAACTGATGGTAAGACTGTGCGCACGTGGGCGGGCGGTGGGCTGGTGGGCAGCTCCGATCCCGCTGAGGAGGTTCAGGAGACTACTGCGAAGTTGCGCACGATTTTACGTGCGTTGGGCCTTGATCACTAGATCGTGGGTGTGTGCTGCGCCCTGTCCCCCATTGATTGTGCGCTTCGCTTCCCCGAAGTAGTCGATGTGGAAGTCGTCGGGTAGCAGGTTTTTAAGTTTATCTGGGGTGAGGAAGTCACCTATGGGGCGTTGATGGTGCTCGGCCATGCGGCTGATGTCTGTGTGGTGTACGACCAGCAGCGTCCCGCCGGGATTAACAGTGTTGATGAGTGCGGTGAGGGTGGCGGCGTCGGCAAGCAAGGGGGTGTAGAAGGCGATAACGAGATCGTAGCTGGTTAGTGGTGCTTTATCGAAGGTTGCTTCGATGACGTTGATGTCAGGGTTTAGCTCGCGGATGCGTTGTGCGGCTGTTGGGGAGGGTTCAACGGCGGTGACGGTGATGCCGCGTGTATGGAGCCAGTCGGCGTCTGCGCCTTCGCCGGCGCCGATGTCGAGTGCGGTGCGGGCTGTGACGTGTTCGGCGTGAATGGTCAGCGCGTGGTTGGGTTCGCCGCTCCAGATGTTTTCGGTGCTGTGTTCGTACATGTCGTGCATAGCTGGTTATTGTAGTGGGACGTGTGTGTTCGTTTGTGCCCTCACGTGGGGTGAGGATGGTGGAATGGTGGGTATGCACGACAAAACTGTGGGTGAAGTTGCCGCCGAGTTCGGCTTAACTGTGCGTACGCTGCACTATTGGGATGAGATTGGTTTGCTGAGTCCGAGTTTTCGTAGCTGGCAGGATCATCGTCTTTATACTGCCGATGATGTTGCTAGGTTGCGGTCGATTGTGATTTTTCGGGCTATTGGGATGCCATTGAGGCGCATTGCTGAGCTTGTCGACGCCGACAGCAGCGTTGATGTGCGTGCTTACTTGCGCGCGCACAAGGCGTTGTTAGAGGAAAAGAAAAGTCAGATCGACGGTATGTTGTGCGCCATTGATGAGTTATTGGAAAAGGAGTTTCCTGTGTCTACTGAAGACATCAGCGCAATCATGGGCCCTTACTACCGTGCTGAGGATGAGGCTGAAGCGCAACAGCAGTGGGGTCATACCGAGGAGTGGCGCATCAGCCAGCGCACTAAGCACTCTATGAGCCGTGATGATTGGGCTCAGTTACGCGAGCGCACCGAGGCTGTGGAGCAGGAGTTAGCTGAAGCGTTTGCTCGTGGTATTCAACCAGGTTCGGCGCAGGCGAATGCGTTGGCGGAAAAGCACAGGGCGGTGATGAGTGCGTTTTTCCCCATGACTTTAAGCAAGCACCGCATCATTGCCCAGTCTTATACCGCTGATCCGCGTATTCAATCCCACTATGATTCGCGGGCAGTTGGGCTTGCACAGTGGCTTCAATCGATTATTGAGGCCAATGCCAACGCCCAGGATGCGCCTTTGGGGTGGCAGTAAAGATAAAAATATTCCCCTCGTTCACCAGTGCCAGTAAGCGCATAGGTGATCGGGGGGAATTGTTGCTTTTATGCTCGTTCGACGGGGTTTCCGAGCTTGCCGATGCCAGGGATTTCGATTTCGATGAAGTCGCCTGGTTCCATGGGTGCGGTGCCTGCTGGGGAGCCGGTGGAGATGATGTCACCGGGCAGCAGGGTCATGGAGGCGGTGATGAACTCCACGATCTGACCGATGTTCATGATCATTTGGTTGGAGTTGGAGTCTTGTTTCGTTTCCGTCACATCGCCGCGTGTCAGGTGTGCTTTGATGGGCAGGTTGTCGGTGTCGATGGCGTCGAGGTTGGTTTCGATCCAGGGTCCGAGTGGGGCGAAAGTGTCGATGCCTTTTGCGCGTGACCATTGGCCGTCGGCGAACTGGAGGTCACGTGATGATACGTCATTGATGACGGTGAAGCCGCGGACTACTGACTTCCAGTCTTCAGCTTTCACGTTTTTGCAGGGTTTGCCGATCACGAGTGCGAGTTCGCCTTCGAACTCTACGTTGGTGGCGAATTCTGGGATTTTGATTGCTGCCCCAGGGCCTACGACTGCTGTGGGTGGTTTGAGGAAGAGTGTGGGTGGCAGGTGTTCTGCGGATTTTTTGAATACTTCTGCTACGTGGTCGGCGTAGTTGCGTCCGATGGCGATGATTTTGCTGGGTAGCATCGGGGCGAGAAGGCGCACGTCCTTCATGGCGTATTCTTTTCCGGTGTATTTCGGGTCAGTGAATGGGGTTCCTTCAATCACTTTGCATTGTTCTTCGCCTTCGGCACCTTCTACGGTGCAGAAGAACATTCCGTCGGGTGTAGCAATTCGTCCAAAGCGCATAGTGTCGAATAGTACCGCATTGACTAAATTGTTCCTATGAAAAATAAGGGAATACCCCCGCGCTTTGGCAGCTGAGGCCTGTGCGCGGGGGTTTGTGACGCTATTTGTGTGATTAGCGGCGGAAGGTTGCGTTGAAGAAGTTGACAACCTGGTCGAAGATGCCGCGCAGGTTGCCCAGGCTCAGCAGCAGGCCGCCGATTGCAACTGCAACGATTGCAGCGAATACGCCTGGCTTGTGCAGTGCGTCGACGACAGTCTTGGCGCGCTCAGCGTGCTTCTCAGAAGAGGTAGCCTTTGCAGCCTCATCTTGGGTCTGATCTGCGCCAGTCTTTTCGGCGTCCTTCTTTTCGGAAGAAGAAGCAGGCTTCTTGACATCTTCCTTCTTATCGGAAGAGCCCTTCTTGTCAGCATCCTGACCCTTGTCACCATCCTGACCGTTGTCAGCACCCTGACCATTGTCAGCATCCTGATTATCAGCCTCGGAAGGCTCCTGATTCTCAGAACCAGCTTCGGCGCCTTCCTTGGCGGGGGCGGTAGCGGTAGGGGTGGCGGTGGTTTCAGGCGCAGCCTCTTCAGCGACAGCCAAAGGTGCGAAAGCAACAGCAGCTGCAGTGGTCAATGCGATAGCGCTCAAACGAAGATTCTTCATAACAAGAGCCTTTCAAAATATGTGTGTGCAAAACGGGACACACTCACGCTAACACATAAGGATTTTCTTAAGTTTTTCCTACCCCCGTCTTAATATTGCAGGGATTTTACGGTTAAAGCCTTCGTTTGGGACACCTGAGCAAGATACAACTCCGCACAAGCTAAAGCATCCGTTAACGCATTATGATTCCGATAATTCGGCAGGTGATAGCGATTACGCACACGTGCTAAACGCAAATCCTCACCACGCGGATACGTGCCCATGCGCTCCATATGACGCCGCTCAATTGCGAACGTGTCAACCACCGTGGATTCGAAGGGGCCATCGAAGTGACGTCGACATGCTGAATCTAAAAATGTGACCTCAAGCCGTGAAAAGTGATTCAACATCACCCGCCCCTGAAGCGCATCAAGCAATTGCCCAACCGCCTCAGCCTCATCTACCCCCGAAGCAACCATATCGTCAGTCAAATGATGAATCGTCGCCGACTCCCCCACCGCAGCACCTTTGACCAACACATAACCAGCGCCCGACAAATCAATCTCACGACCATTAATCGGAACCCAACCAATCGACAAAATCCGATGCTGCTGCGCATCCAAACCCGTGGTCTCCATATCCACCGCCAACAACGGCAAATCACTCAAACCAGCACTCGGCTTCGGCACCTGGCTATCATAAAACTCCGCAAGCTTACCCTTAGCCCGCGGTCGCCGACGAAAATTAAACACCTGAAACAACCCTCCCACAAGCCACTAAATGCTACGCACCGGATACTTCGTCGCCAACGCAGTCTGCATATTCTTAATAATCTGGAAAGCATCCCGCAAATGCTCCCGATCCATCTTGCTCAACACATTCGGATCAATATGATACGTAGGCGCCTCACCCCGACGCACCTGCTCCGCCTGCTGCTGCAACGCAATCACATTCAAAAAATCAAAAGCATCAATCAAATCCTGGGCACCCTTCACACTCACAGCACCCTTACCGCCAGCCTGCACCAAACGCTCACGCGTCGACACCGCCGTCACCCCCGACGACAAAGCAAACAACCGCGCCATCTGCACAATCGCAGCAGTACCCCCCTTCTTCACATCCAACGTATTGGCATACTCACCACCACGATCCACAACAAAACCACGGAAGAAACCCAACGGCGGTTCCCGGCGCGCCGCCAAAGTGGCCAAATGCGCATGCATACGACCAGCATGCTGCGCCATCTCACAAGCCGCCAAGTGAACCCGCTCAGCAAGCGCCTCATCGCCATAAATCGCGCGGAAATCAAAGAAGGTTTGGGCATGCAGCAACGCATCAGGTTCCGGTGCGGAAATCCAGCCACGGAACGTCTCAATCCACTGCGACTCAGTTTTACGCCACTCAGGATTCGATGCCATCATGTCGCCCGGACACAGCACCTGACCAGCAGCATCAAGGGAAGTACACACATACTCACCCAGTTGCCGGAAATAGTCACCGTGTACGGCCTCGTCGTAGGCGTCGTCAAGCACAAGTGCATTATCCTGATCAGACGCCAAACCCATACCGCGACGCCCCTGCGAGCCAACCACCACAAAAGCATAAGGAATAGGCGGAGCCCCAAACTTTTCCTCCGCCAACGTCAAAATACGCCGCGCCAAGGAATCCGCAGCAACAGTAAGCAAACCCGCCACCTCTTCCGGGGTAGCGCCACGCTCAATAAAGCGCACAGCCACATCATCAGCGGAAGAAAAGACCTCCGCCAATTCCTCAATCGTCGACTTCCGCGACAAATCCGCGGTGACATAAATCGGATCATTGCGCAACAGACGCATAATATCCGGGGAGCTGACAATGCCCACCAACTTCCCATTATCAACAACAGGAAGATGGTGAATACCCAGCTCCGACATAGCAATCATCGCCTCAAAAGCATGTGAATCGCTCGTTGCCGTGCGCAAATTCGAGGTCATAATCTCCGACACCAGGCGCGAAACATCCAAATTGACCGCCACCACTTTCTTCCGCAGATCACGATCAGTAATAATGCCCGCCAACTGCCCATCATCACTTGTAATCAACAACGACGACACATTCTTCTCCTGCATCACCACAGCAGCCTGCTGAATACTTGCTTCAGGATGAATCGTTGCAGGAGTAGTAATCATGAACTCCGACAACTTGGTGCGCAAAATGTCATTACTGCTATCCGTGCGCAAACTGTGCGCGGCAGCATTCATACGCTTCGACTGCGAGGAGAAGAAACGCGCAAAATCCTCATACTTATTCGCAACCGCCAAAAAAGCTTCACGCGGAAGGGTCAGCAACAAACTATCCTCAACCGCAACCATGGAATAACGCAGCTGGTTATCCCCCATCAAAGTGGAATAGCCGAACGCACGCCCCGATTCCCGGCGATCCAGCAGCGTCCCCTCTTCATCCAGAACATCCACAGCACCGGAACGAATAACAAAACACTTATCATTAGCTTCCCCAAAGCCAATGATCGTCTCCCCCCGGCGGACATACTCCATCCCCATGAGGCTCGGCAGAGCCTTCAACTCATCTTCAGGAAGATGCGAAAAAGGCTCCGCGGCTGCGAGGAAATCACGTACTTCGTCTAATTCAACAGTCATGCGCAAAATCCTAGCAGGTGACCTGCAGCACGGGGAACGATTTTACGTAAGGAAGCTCACAACTCTATCGCCAACCTCGACCGTACGCACCTGAGCACTGGTACGCGACGACACTTCCTTCTCCACCGCCTGCTCAATCTTGCGGGCATTGTCCTCATCACCCACATGGCGCAGCAGCATCGCCGCCGACAAAATAGCCGCCGCCGGATCAGCACAACCTTGACCAGCAATATCAGGAGCTGAGCCATGGACAGGCTCAAACATGGAAGGATTTTTACCGGTGGCATCAATATTTCCACTCGCCGCCAAACCAATGCCGCCTGTGACCGCGCCCGCCAAATCGGTGAGGATATCGCCAAAGAGATTGTCGGTAACAATCACGTCATAACGAGAAGGATCAGTCACCATATAAATAGTGGCCGCATCAATGTGGTTGTAATCAACCGTCACCTCAGGAAATTCCTCAGCCACCTCATCCACAGTGCGCTGCCACAAAGATCCAGCATTAACCAACACATTGGTCTTATGCACCAAGGTCAGGTGCTTACGACGCGCTTGGGCGCGGGCGAACGCATCACGCACCACGCGCTCAACACCATAACGGGTGTTTTGCGAAACCTCACTCGCCACCTCATGCTCAGTACCCTCGCGCAGCACACCACCGTTACCGCAGTACAAACCCTCGGTACCTTCACGCACCACCACGAAATCAATATCGCCAGGCTCACTCAGTGGCGACTGCGCCGTTGGGTACAACTTAGACGGGCGCAGATTCACATGGTGATCCAGAGCGAAACGCATCTTCAGCAGCAAGCCACGCTCCAAAACCCCCGGTGGAACCTGATCTGGAGCGCCGATGGCACCAAGCAGGATCGCATCGTGCTCGCGTAGTGACTCCAGATCCGCTTCAGTGAGAAGTTCGCCGTTACGCAGGTAGCGACGAGCACCGAGATCGTAGTCTGTGGTTTCAATATCGTCACGAACCGCGTGCAAAACCTTCAAGGCTTCAGCAGTCACTTCCGGCCCAATGCCATCGCCACCAATAACAGCAAGTTTCATTCTGTGAAACAACCCTTCTCACTATGCGGACTATTTGGAGGGTAGTTTAGCACCACAGGGAAAAAATTACATCTTCTCCGCACCCCTTGCCGCCGACACCAGATCCTCCACCGTGCGTCGCACCGACTGTGGAATCCGCTGATCGTCCAAATTCAAAAACCCTTGCACAATCAAGTCACGGGCATGATCCTCATCAAGACCCAACGCACGCAAATAATCCAGCTTCTCATCATCAATCATGCCCACCGACGCCTCATGCGACAGCTGCGCCCCCGCCGTCATCGCATCCAAAGCCGGCACCGACTCCACCCGGCCCGTCTGAGCCAGCATCAAACCATCACATTCCAAAAATCCCTTCACCCCAGACACCGCAGCCTTTAAGGTCGAACGATTAATAATCGTTCCCCCATCAGCAACCATGCGCGACACCTGCTCAGCCTGTGCACCTTTATCACTCAACTCCACCACGGAATTGATCTCACGAACAGTCTCATTCGGCGCGAACACAATGCTGTGGCTGGTATAAGCCGAATCGGCACCCACCTTGGTCACGGAATCCGACACATGCTTCTTCAAACCAGACACGGCCACCGATACCGAACTCACCTTCGCGCCTTGGCCAATGCTCGTGCGATCATAGGAATGCACAGTCATCTGCTCACCCCAACGATCCACATCAATCGAACGCACCACTGCCCCATCACCAATGAACGTTTCTTGCACCGACACATGCGTGGCATGCGTCAGCGCAGGGGCAACCGCCGAACCCGAGACATGATCAACCACGGCATTTTTACCAATCACCGTAATATCGTGCACGAACTGGCGTTCCTGTGGTTTGGTCATCACCGTAAACGACTGGGTCGGGCGCGAAACCTTCGCCCCATCCTTAATCCAGGTAAACGTGCCCAACGGCTCCCTCGTAGATTCAAATGCGCGACGCATAATCTCATCCTCTTCAGGGGAAATCTGGCTAAACACCAACTGTTGCACCCACGGATATTCAATCAGCGCGTGAGCTAAAGGCATGACCACCACATCGGGATCATTCGAACTGACAGCGGCAAAACCATGATCGACCATAATGCTGGTGCCCGAGCGCTGCTCTTCTGGCAACCACCCGACCGCAGCCAACAAATCAGGAGTCACACTTTTCGGGCCAATCCCGCCAGCATGAACGGGAACTACGTGCTGTGTCATTTCTTTTTCCTTCCTTCTTTCACTCGTTCACCGAAGCCGACTGGTAACCCACACGGCGAATACGATCAAACAACTCATGCGGATCAGCCGTCTGGACAATACGACCATCAATCATTAAATGCGCACGGGTGGCATTGACTTGATCCAAAATGAAGCCCGTGTGCGTAATCGCCAACACAGCCCGCTGCTCCCCCGACGACGTGGGGGTTTCCAACAACTGGTTAATCGCTTGGGACACCACACCCACATGTTCCAAATCCACCCCTGATTCCGGCTCATCAAACAAACACATGGAGGCATCGTGGAGAGCCAGCTTGGCCACTTCCCACCGCTTCGTTTCACCCCCAGAGAAACCGGAGTTAATATCCCGATCAACGAGATAACCGATACTCAACAAATCCGCCACCTGATCGAGACGATCATCAGCCCCGATCGCATGAGCAAGGCGACGCACAGTCACCCCCTCAATGGCCGGTGGGCGCTGGAAAGCCAACCCCATACCCAACCTGGCGCGTTCATCAATATCCAATTCATGAATATCTACCCCTTGAAGGGTGACGGTGCCTTCCACAATCTTAAAAGGCGAAATTCCCATCAATCCACACAGCAAGGTAGATTTGCCCGAGCCATTTGGGCCTACCAAAATATGACATTCACCAGGAAAAATATCAAAAGAAATGTCCTGGCAAATCACTCGATCCTCAACAGCAATGCTGAGATTACGTACAGATAACAACGGCTGAGACATCGTCGCCTCACGTCCCTTCGTCTTTGTCTTTGAGCCCCTTCACTCACGGCAATGCACATGTTCAGCACACACCCCCTACGATGTGTACTTCGCTGTTGTCAGTACCGCCACATCAGGGAGTGAGTATTGTGTGGCATAACACATCACCGTGCGAAGAAGCACGATATTTTCACCCCACCTGAACCACCTTAGTGTTGCAGGTGGATGGTGACTGAAGCTTATTAGGGCAATGGAGACAGGTACTATCTATAATCTCTCCCACGAAAGTAGTACCTCTATACCTCAATCTTAAGCCGGAATTCGCCACAGGGGGTAGACACAGGAAAACCCTGCCTTCATAAACACAGAAGACAGGGAAAGGGGGTAGAGAAAATTCGCAGTGCTGGGGTTTAGCCAAGATCCAGCTGGAATGCCTCAGCGTTAAGATCCGCAGCAATAGAGTTCAGAAGCTCCTTGGATACTTCTTCCTCCACACGCAGAATCAACACGGCACCATCGCCACCAGATTCCTGGGTCAAGGCAGCAGCAACAATATTCACACCGGCTACGCCCAGAGCGGTACCGACCTTACCCAAAGCACCTGGGGCATCAGCGTAGTTGAAGAACAGGTTACGGCCAGCAGCGCGCAGATCAATGCCACGGCCATTAATACGTACGATCTTTTCCACGCGATCCAAGCCAGTCAGTGCACCGATAACAGAAACGCGGGTGCCATCCGCAGCAATCGCGGTGACATCCAGCACGGAGCGGTGCGAAACCGACTCAGGGGCGGTGCTAACCTCAACCTTCACGCCACGCTCTTCGGCGATGGTTGGGGCGTTGACGAAAGTAACCTGCTCGTCAATGATTCCGCTGAACAGGCCACGCACGGCAGACAGACCCAGAACGTCAACATCCTCGGTGGATAGCTCGCCACGAGCCTCAACTTCAAGGCGCACAGGTGCCTTGCCCAGCATATTGCCAGCGACGAGGCCAAGCTTGCGAGCCAGTTCCAGCCAGAGTGCGACCTCTTCACCAACACGACCGCCGGATACGTTGACTGCATCGGCCACGAATTCGCCAGCCAGTGCCTTGAGTACGGAATCGGCAACGTCGGTGCCAGCGCGGTCCTGAGCTTCAACGGTGGAAGCGCCAAGGTGTGGGGTCACCACAACTTCAGTTAGGCCAAACAGTGGCGAATCGGTGCAGGGTTCAGTTTCAAACACGTCGAAACCTGCGCCACGGATGTGGCCGGACTTAATGGCATCTGCCAGCGCCTGCTCATCGACAAGGCCACCGCGGGCAGCATTGATGATGATCTGACCCTTCTTTGCCTTTGCCAACAACTCCGCATTAAACATGCCTGCGGTTTCTTTGGTCTTGGGCAGGTGAATGGTGACAAAATCAGCGCGAGCCATGAGGTCTTCAAGATCAGTCAACTCGACACCAAGCTGTGCTGCACGTGCAGGGTTAGCATAAGGATCGTAGGCAATGATGGTGGTTTCAAAAGCAGCAAGGCGCTGTGCAAACAGCTGGCCGATGTGGCCGAAGCCGACGATACCAACGGTCTTGCCGAAAATTTCCACGCCGTTGAAAGCGGATCGCTTCCAGGTTGCTTCACGCAGGGTCTTGTCCGCAGCAGGAATCTGTCGTGCGGTAGACAGCAGCAAGGAGATTGCGTGCTCACAGGCGGAATGGATGTTGGAGGTTGGGGCGTTAGCAACCATCACACCGCGTTCGGTGGCGGCTGCGATGTCGACGTTGTCGAGGCCTACGCCTGCACGACCAACGATTTTGAGTTTGCCGGCTGCATCCAGCACTTCACGGTCAACGGTAGTGGCGGAGCGCACGAGCAGTGCGTCTGCTTCAGGAACAGCTGCGAGGAGTTCTGCACGGTTTGGACCGTCGACCCAGCGCACCTCCACCTGATCTCCGAGCGCGTCGACTGTCGATTGCGCTAGTTTGTCTGCGATTAGAACTACAGGTAGGCCATTCTGGCTCACGTTGAAACTCCCGGGAATACCTTAGGATGTCCGTTTCTAGGCGACACGACCGCGCCTTCCTAGAACCGGGTCCGCGCCTTGTCTTTCGCTGGCACGCGACTAGCAAACAGTGTAGACCAAAAGACTGTTCTTCAATAGAAATGAGGGTTTAGGCTACTTTTATTAGCCACGGACGGGGGGAAAGTTTCTCGATGTCGTCGGCTGTGAGCTGCGTTTTTTCCGACAGAACCAACCCTGCATAATAATGGGCGGGAAGTGGTTTATGTTCGATCGTTGAGTAGTTGTGTTCCTCGACTAATCCAACGAAGGCGAGTTCCTGGCGATTGTTGGTGACAACAGCATCCTTGCTGATGAAAAGTTTTTGGGGCAGGCGCTTGTCGGCAACGAAATTGGCAAGCCAGGTTGCGCATTCTTCTTCGTTGGCTGTGGCGTAGATTCCGGTGTTGGCGCGTTCTAGCATCGTGCTGAGTTTTTCGAGCGTGTCGACGCCGTCAACAGTTACAATGCCATAGCTTTCACTTCCCGCATCCCAGTGTGGGAGGTTTTCTGCTGTGAGGAAATAGGCTGGAGTAATGTCCATCTCGGGGTGTTGGGCTTGCTGGTTGAGCCATTCGTGGGCTGGGGTCGGCGCGGTGTCTGGGGAATTGGGTTGTGTCAGTTCTGTTCCGAGGATGAGTCGGTGTGGAAATACTGTGCCGCGTGCTCCCCTGCCGGGTTGGAATCCGCGGCTGCGCTCGCCCAGGGCGATGCGTGTTGCGAGTTGGTCGTTGCTTCCAAAGTGGCTGCCTAAGGCAACCAGTGGTTGGTCGCTCAGGCCTGCGACTGCTTGCATGCTGCGGATGTTGTAGCGGGGGTCAGCGTCTTCTAGGACGCGAATATTTGCCCCGTAGGCGCGTGCGGTAGCCATGGCTGCCACGGAGGTGTGTGTGGTTGCGATCACCATGGGTGCGGTGTCGGCATCACGTTTGGATTGCCCGGGAAATGCGTGCGTACGCCCTGAGTTGGTTTTCTGGGCAGGTGCTGGCAGCCAGCTAGGTTCGAGGATTGCTGGTTTTTTGTAATCCAATGAGGCAAGGGCGTGGGGAATGTCCTCGGGTTTGATCACGGGGGTGCGCTCAAATTGGAAAGCCGTGAGTTTGCCTAATGCCTCAAAAGTGCCGGGGTCTTCGATGACGCTGAGTGAGCCGGAGGTGCTGGCGAGATCAACTTCACCGACCGTAAGTATATAGCGGCTTTGAAGCCGTTGAATTTCACTCAAGACCTGCCCGCGTGAATCGCGGTCGATTGACAACATGGGCGCGTGGCTGACCACGGCAATACTGGCCGCTCGTAGCTGATCCCACGGGTGCGGGCCTGCGACGATTACGGTTTCAGAGGAGTCGAAAAAATGCTTCGATGCTTCAATACCGGCGAGGTCGTCGCTGATCACAATGGGGTGATCAGGAAATTCTTCGGCGACGTGTCGTTTGCGGTTTTCATTGCGGGCAGCCTTCAGCTCCGGACGGATCAGTGACTGTGTTTCCGCAGCACCAGGCTGCGTGTCTGGGTCATTGCCACTGGTGTTGGGGCTGAAGGTGGCGCATCCACTAATAAGCAGAACGCACGCTACCATGGCCAGTGTTCTGCTCTTCAGTGGGTACTGTGTGTTTAGGTGCATGATCCTGAGTCGAAAGCGCCAGGCCCTTCCTCACCGGCATGGAGGTTATTTTCATCAACGTCGCGGATTGCGGGAATTCCCATAGCTTGTTCAATCATGTGCACAAATTGGTTGCGCCGATCATTAAAGAAGGCTTGGGCGTCCGCATTAAACAGCAGGCGGGAGTTGATCATGTGGGTTCCTAAGACGTGGTCGAATTCGGCGTCGTCAAGCAAGCTCTTCGACTGGATTCGATACAGGTAGCGAGCGGGCGAGGACTCTTCCACCATCACGTACGTGCGCCGCGACATGGGGGTGCGGTTAAGCACAGAATCGGCCAAGAATTGCTCCACCTGATGCTCATGGCACCACGTTGCTGGGAAAATACGACGGAAGTTCGTGCCCAGATCGTGGAAGGTGTCCCTGTCGAAGGTGGAGGCGGTGCGCCAGTCTTGGGCACCACGCCCCATGATCAGCGCATAAATGCCCTTGTACAGCCCAGAGTTGGGGCGGGCGGAGTGCAGGCGCGATTCCACAAAACGAGCTTGGGCAATCGAACGTGGGGTGGGAATATTCGCCCGACCTTCATAGTCGATAACCCAGCGGGTTACCTCATCCACATCCGTGCCCGTGCGCGCCATCACAGCAGGTGAACCATATAATTCACCGAATACACCACACCAGAACCACTGGTTAAGACGATCCCACGCACGCTGCTGGGTGAGCACGCCTGGCTCTTCCGCAAGCAGGGTAATCATCACAGCAAGCGGCACCAGTTGTGCGGAATACGGCACCTGTTCGGTGGAATGAATGCAGCGGTGCGACAAGAAATTAGCAACTTCAAAGAAGGCAGCACGAATCTTCTTCGCAACCGGAATGTACTCCTCTAACGTAAGTTCAAGAATAGACTCACGGAAACCTGAGGCATGACCCTTTTTATAGGTGGCATACAGGGCAACTGCGGTGAGAAATTCGGTGTGCCCAATCTCATCGAGCGCAGGGTGGGTGCGCAATATTTTTTCGGTCTGCGCCCAATCTTCTTGCAGCCTAAAATCAGGATCTTGGGTAGCGAAAACCGCGGTGAGAAGCTCAAACACATCCATTTGCAACCCCAGCGAGTTCGCTTGGGCGAAAATCGAGCCGATCCCCGCTTTAGCTGTTCCGCGTTCCAGCCGGATCATGGGAATGGTGTAGCGCACAAGCGGTTTGAGCACCCTGGTGTAGAACTGCTTGGCAACGTCGTGGGAGGTGGAGGCGGCGATATCGAACAGCAGGTCGGTGCCGGCGTCGAAAAGCAGATCGGAGACCGGAATAAATCCTGCTTCGAGTGCGGCTTCGCGGGAGTTCAACTCAATTTTCGGCGCGAAGTGGGAACGCACGAGCCCGTGCTCATCAACTGAGATCACAGCATCGTCGGGCATCACGTCGGCAGCGATGGCGCGGCGCACATCCACGAAAAAGCGGCGTCGAACTTTCTTATTGCGAAAATCCACGCTCTCAACCACACCGTCGCCCTGCAAGCACTGATACAAGGTGGTCAGGCGCTGCTGCCCGTCCAGCAACAGCAATCCCGGCTCCGCACCGGTGTCGGGGGCGGAGGCAAGTGGGCGGGGGCGAAACCGCATCGGTTCGTTACGGGTATCGAGCGCCATAATCGCCCCAAGCGGGTAGCCCCGCAACACGGTGATCAGAAGTGAACGGATCCTATCAACATCCCAGCGATAATCGCGCTGAAAGTCTGGGAGTTGAAGGTCGCCGCGGTCGACGCGGCTGAACAAGTCGAGAAGATCATAACTTGGAGTGCTAAAGCCCATGACTGCATAGTCTAGCTTAGAAAGCTTATGCCTTTGTCACCCCAGCATCGCGAACGCCGGCTGCACCAAACCAGGACAGGCAGGTCGTCTCGTGACCATGGTGGTCTGGGGTTTCCAGCTGCACCGTGGAGTGGTTAATCCCATAAGTACTCAGTGCTTTCTGCACCCGGTCAAGCACATCGCACCCCGCGGCAGGCACTTGCGTTTCGACGACCATATGACAGGTCGCAATAAGTTCATTGCCGTCGAGCGACCACACATGCAACTCATGCACATCAATCACTTCATCTAAGTTCTGCAGCATGTCACGAATCGCCTCAGTATCCACACCAGTAGGAACCTGCTCCAGCAGCACCCGCAACGATTCCCACGCCAACTTCAACGAACGCGGCAAAATAAGCGCAGCAATCACCAGCGACGCAACCGTGTCAGCCCACGGCACGGAGAAACGCAGCATCGCCAAGGCCGCCACGATAACCGCAACGGAACCAAAAAGATCCACCAGCACGTGCAGATACGCACCACGAATATTCATGTTGTCATGGCTATGCCCATGCAATTTGATCGCACCAAAAATATTGGCGACCAATCCGATACCACCAACAATGAGCATCATGGTGGCATTAATTTCCTCCCCCTGGTTCAGGCGCATAATAGCCTCCACCACAATCCAGATGGAAATCACGGACACACTCGCCGCATTCAGTAATGCCGCCACCACTTCAATGCGGCGGTAGCCGAATGTTGCCTGCGCACTGGCTGCCTTGCGGGCGAACATGATGGCAATAGCCGCGACGAATAGTCCGGTGGAATCGGACAGCATGTGCATCGCATCGGAGATCAACGCCAAGGAGCCGGATAAGTACCCGCCCACAAGTTCGGCGACGAAAATGGTGGCGGTAAACCCGAGCACTACAAACAGTGCTTTGAGGGAATCAGGGGCGTCGTGGCTGTGATCATGCCCGTGACTGTGTTTATGCCCGTGACTGTGTTTATGCCCATGATCGTGGTCGTGCGAGTGGTCGTGAACATGCGTATGGTCATGGTCATGGTCATGATCGTGATTGTGGTTGTGGGGGTTGGTGTTTTTCGTGAACTCAATTCGGTTGCCCATGAGATCCCACTCTCCTTCGAGTGTTCGGCGCCGCCTTTTCGCAACACTATCGGCCCGGTTAAGCCGCGCTTGAAGTTGGGTATCAATCGCGTGCTGCGCTTCCATAGTTCTAACCTAGCCCCTATTTTCAATTAAGTCCACTTATTGAAAACGTGTGCTTGCTACACATTTTCCGCACACGTTCATTCTTGCCCTAGAACCATAGGCGCTCATGGAAGCAATTTTCAGCAACCGGCTAGGCGTATTGGAAAAAAGTTTTCAATTAGTTGAACTTCAAAGTTTAAAGGAACTTAGCCTCTGCCCTGCACACAACCCCCAACCCACACACTTGTGCCCGCATATAAACAACTACTACTGACGTTCAGCTGCGCTGATTCCCCGCAACATTCGCCTCAATCTTGTGCCACATCTCATCAAAAGAACGTGCAATAAGCACCTCTTCATCGCACTCATGATCCACGCACACCAACGCACCCATCGGATAATGAGGATTGCTAAGATTCAGCAAAATCGGGGTATGAATCTCCCCTTCTGCTAATCCCACAAGAAACCCCCATCCAGGCATCTCCCACCGTTGCATCAAATCCACTGCCTCATCATCAAGGCTGAGATTACTGATTCTTCCCGTCGGCGTTCCATTGCCATACAACTTATTGAGACTACAACCCAATTCATGATCATCACGTAGCCGACCAGCGCGTTCGTACAATGATCCACCGCCACATGCTCGGATTACTTCCTGATACTTCGCTGGAAGCTCAAACCCGATCCGCGCTTGAATCTCCTCAATCCGTACTTGATCACACGGCTACCCCTGCACAATAAAAATGTCATCCCACATAACTCAACCCTTGAAAATCCATCTGACCTACTCATGAATCTTCATCGCTGGAATTGTCGGCGATATTCGCTTCGATTCTCTGCCAGAGCTCATCAAAAGAATGAGCGATAAGCACTTCCTCATCGCATTCAAGATCCACGCACACCAGCGCACCCATCGGATAATTGGGATTAGTGAGATTCAGCAAAATCGGGGTGTGAATCTCCCCTTCTGCTAATCCCACAAGAAACCCCCATCCAGGCATCTGCCACCGTTGCATCAATTCCATCGCATAGCCATCAAGATCGAAACCAGTGATTCTCCCTTCCGGAGTTCCATTGCCGTATAACAAATAAAGACGACAACCCAATTCATGATCATCACGCAGCTTGCCAGCGCGTTCGTATAGTGCACCACCGCCACATGCCCGGATTACTTCCTGATACTTTGATGGAAGCTCAAACCCGATCCGTGCTTGAATTTCCTCAATCCGTACTTGATCACACGGCCGCCCCTGCACAATAAAAATGTCATCCCACATAACTCAACCCTTGAAAAATCCAGCTGAACCACTCATGAGGCTTATTCTTTCGATTTTTCAGCGACATTCGCTTCGACTTTCTTCCAGAGCTCATCAAAAGAACGAGCGATAAGCACTTCCTCATCGCATTCAAGATCCACACACACCAACGCACCCATCGGATAATTGGGATTAGTGAGATTCAACAAAATCGGAGTATGAATCTCCCCCTCATCGAGCCCAACAAGAAATCCCCACTGAGGCATCTCCCACAGTTCCATCAAATCCATCGCGTAGCCATCAAGATCGAAACCAGTGAGAGCTCCTTCTGGTGTACCATTGCCAAACAACATGTAAAGACGACAACCTAACTCATGATCATCGCGAAGACGATCAATATCAGAGTTCAATACCCCACCGCCATAGGCGCGAATAACTTCCTGATACTTTGATGGAAGCTCAAACCCGATCCGTGCTTGAATTTCCTCAATCCGTGCCTGATCACACGGCTGCCCCTGCACGGCAAAAATGTCATTCCACATCGCTCACCCCTTGAGAAAACCAGTTGAACCGCTCATGAGTCTTATTCTGTCGATTTTTCAGCGATATTCGCTTCGATTTTCTGCCAGAGCTCATCAAAAGAATGAGCGATAAGCACTTCCTCATCACATTCAAGATCCACACACACCAACGCACCCATCGGATAATGAGGATTGGTAAGATTCAACAAAATCGGAGTATGAATCTCCCCTTCAGCTTCACCAATAAAAAATCCCCACTGAGGCATCTCCCACAGTTTCATCAAATCCATCACATGACCATCAAGATTGATATTTGTGAGTCTTCCAGCCAATTGTCCATTGCCATACAAACTATGAAGGCGACAACCTAGCTCGTCATCATCGCGCAGCTGACCAGCACGTGAATAAAGTGTTCCACCGCCACATGCCCGGATTACTTCCTGATACTTGGCAGGAAGCTCAATCCCGATCCGCTCTTGAATCTCCTCAATCCGCGCCTGATCACACGGCTGACTGTGTTTAATAAAAATGTCATTCCACATTTCCCAAACCCCTAAAAACTACATGCCACTTATGAGACTCAACTGCTCGTATTACCAGCGATATTTGCTTCGATTTTCTGCCAGAGCTCATCAAAAGAATGAGCGATAAGCACTTCTTCATCACATTCAAGATCCACGCACACCAGCGCACCCATCGGATAATTGGGATTGGTGAGATTCAGCAAAATCGGGGTGTGAATCTCTCCTTCAGCTTCGCCAATATAAAATCCCCACCCAGGCATCTCCCACAGTTTCATCAAATCCATCACGTGACCATCAAGATCGTAACCAGTGACGCTCCCATGCGGTGTTCCGTTGCCGTACAAAAATTCAAGACTACAACCTAGTTCATCATCATCACGCAACTTGCCAGCGCGTTCGTACAGTGCCCCACCGCCACATGCTCGGATTACTTCCTGATACTTCGCTGGAAGCTCAAACCCGATCCGTGCTTGGATTTCCTCAATCCGCGCTTGATCACACGGCTGCCCCTGCACAATAAAAATGTCATTCCACATATTCCAAACCTTCCTTAGTTTTATTTCGTACTTCAGCCCCAAATGGAAAAGCCGCCTGTATGCCTCGCGAAATCATGGAGATCCCTAGGTACGAGTTGCATCCGCCCTACATCTTGGTGGTGATGCCAAGTTAATTTATGATCACGACGATACTCTTTAGTAATACCTACTTGCTTGTCACAGTAACTGAAATGACTGCTACGTGTGGTTCCAGCGTACTGCAGATCCATCACCAAATCAGCGGGCCTACCATTAATTTCATGCACAAAATCATCAAAAATAGGGAATCCTTCATCCGTGAACCGAATTGTTTCACCATAGGCTTTATGTAAGTGATCTGGAAGCCTCAACGTTTCACCAGCCGCCCTGTAATTTATTGGGAGCCTACCATTAATACGCTGAACCGTTTCTTTGATCGGGCAGCTCGCTAAACCAAAGAAATCAATCCACGTATTAGGGTTGTGGACATAGCCTTGAGTGGTAGCAATTTTGGGCGTGACGCCGAGGGGGTCTTGGGCGTTGTATACCCCTGAGTCTGGTTGGTAGTAGCGGAATCGGTTGTAGACCCATCCGGATTCTTCGTCGCGGTACTGCCCGGCAAAAAGCAGTGGGCTGTGGATATCACCGCGCCATGTTCGCACGCCGAATAGGGTTTGATCTGCTATCCCCGCGATAGCACCGGTCTTTGGGTCAATGATCTCTTGCGGGGCTCCAGCAAGATTTGTGATGATGGCATAAAACTCAGCATCAATTTTCTCCTGCGACCACCGAGCAGCAGGGTTCTCGTAGTTGTGTGTTCCCTTTAAATGGGCTTGGGCTAAAACCTGCCCAGTGCGGGGATCATGAACCCACATGCGGCTGCTGTGGGTATCGGAGGTGATTTCATGCTCACCTGTGAGTTGGCTGCCGATGTGGCCAAAAAGCACGGTGGTGATTATTTCACCAGTGTGGGTATTAATAGTTTCTTTCGCCACGCGCCGGCCAAGCCCATCGTAGCGGTAACGATACCCCACCGAAGGGGTATCGGAACTATGAAAACCAACCGGTTGGGTTGAACTACCGGCATAGTAGAACGTACGCACCAACGGTTTTTTCGAGATCCGTTTCGTAATGGTGGTCACTACCCTGCCGAAACGATCATACTGATACTGTGTACGCCCGACTCTGGTGGGCATCGTGCCGGAAAATTCCATCGCTTCAGCATGATCACGGGATAGCGGGATTTGGCTTGCCGAGTCCGCGACATTATGCCCACTGAGCATACCGGCAGCGGAATACTGGTATTTCTCACGGCTATGCGCTACCGGGTGGGTTGCTGGTGTGAGGTTTTTGCGCACCCCCACAACCTGCCCGAAAGCATCAAGATCAAAACCAATCCCACCACGCAGCAGATCATCAATACCTGTGAGCGCGTTATCCGCCCGCCAGCAATACCGCCTTGCCGTGACCTGGCGCATATGCCCCTCAGCAAAAGAATCCAGCACCTGCGTGTGATCAGCAATCACCCTGCCACGGGAGTCAAAACCAAACTCACGCAGCACCGAATCAATTACCACTCGGTTACGACGACCAGCCTGGTCACTGCCTAACTGACAAACCCCCACCACTGAGGCAAAATCATCGCCGGTATCTAACTGGACTTGATTAATCTCACCTATCTCATCGCGCTGATAGCGGGTAGATACCACCGCACCGGTCGGAAGAACATGCGAAATCGCCGCCACCGTACGTTCAGGGCTATAGGAAAACACAGTGTCAAGCACCTGACCACCAGCACAGGTAGTGGTTTCTTGCACCAACCGGCCAAACTCATCGTAGGTGTAGGCAAGACGGGCATCGCCATTAACAATCGAAGAAACCCGCCCTTGTGGATCATACGAATACGTTGTTACCCGCCCAGCATCAGAAATTTGCTGAATAACCCCATACGCATCCATATGCACCTGATACTCACCAGCCGCAGTACTTGTAATCGCGGTGCGCCCATCGGCACTCGTGCGATAACTAGTCACCCGCTGGTTATAGTCACACTGCTGCGCCATCACCCCATCGCGGTCGTAGTGGAAGCTCCACAGATTCTGATCCGCGTTTAGCAGCCTAATAGGCTCCATTTGGGTGTTGTATTCCACGGTTGTTTTCGCACCGTTTTCATCGATGATCTCAACCGGCCGGTCAAAAACCGTATACCGGATCTTCTTCGTCTCACCGATCTCGTTGGTTCGACTTACAAGGTTTCCTTCACCGTCATAGCTAAACACAACACTGCTGTGATCAGGATGAACAATCTCAACCGGCCACCCCGCGGGGGTATAGCGCATAGTAGTCATCGCCCCATGAGGGTCAGTAAAACTCACCGGATGCCCACAAGCATCTAACACCCACGAATACTTACGCCCTACTGGGTCAATAACCTCGCGTTTTCTGCCCGCATCATCACAGATGACAACAGTTTTCTGCCCACGCTGGTCAACCACGGCACTTGGCACAATACCGGTTACCCGCAGATCATACTCAAACCGTGTCACCGCCCCATCAGGCGCACTAACCTGCGTGATACAACCACACTCATCAAGCTGATACTGCGTAACCAAACCTGCAGTATCAACCACTTCCACCGGCACACCCCAAGCCCCTGGGCGGATAAGCTCACAACGCCCATCGTCATAACGCACCGCAGTTTGAACCCCATCAGCATTAAACTCAGTGGTTGTCACCGCCCCAGTACTACTGGTGTGCGAGATCACCTGGTGATAATCGTTGTACGCAAAATCCTCAACGAAACCCTCAGCAGAAACAATCCGCTACACATCACCATCAGCAGTCGAACGAATCACCACAGGACGCAACTGCCCTAAAAACTCATCTTCCAACCACTGCTGCGGAATCGCCCACGAATGATCATCCCGCGGCCCACACCGGCCCGCACCAACCACACCAGCAGCCTCTAAACCATGCGCACACACCGCCTGATACAACGGCAAAGACAATAACCGATCAAAATACTGCTCAATCATCGCCTCATCAGCAACCAACGGGTCACACTGAAACTCACCAGCAGCCTGAATACCCACAGCAACCACCCCACCAGCAGGCGCATCCACCCCCGTATCCTCACACCAAGCAATCACATTGGGCATCAACCCGCCCGAACCTACCTGAGCACACACCCGCCCCTGAGCATCGAAACGATACAAATACCGCACCCCATTACGATCCGACCAACCACACACCCGCCCCTGAGCATCGTAGTCATAACTCAACACCCCCTGATGCGAATTTATCACCCGAATCAACTGCCCATGCTGGTTATATTCATAACGAATCAGCACCTGCGCATCCTGACCAGGCGCACTCACCGCTAACTGGCTAATCAACCCAATAACCGGATCGTAAGCACAATCAACCCTAGTGCCATCACTGCGCACCAACCCCGTACACCACCCCGTAGACTGATCCCACTCATACTCAACCCAATGCCCCAAATGATGCACAACCGCCGAAAGACCAATCTCAACCCCCAGGTCAAAAACCTCCGCCACACTAGACGGCGGCGCATCACGACCAACCATCGAACCCGACGTCGGCGCTGCAGCATCAATAACCCCAACACGACAACTACGCCCCATCAGATGCGCATAATCCCCCTCATCAGGCCGATCCCCCTCAACGCACTCATAAACACGAAAAACATAACACACCCCCTTTTCCACATCCCGCACCCGATACGCACCATCACCAAACGACAACAACCACCCCCGCCCATCAGCACGCACCTCCGAACCATCAACCGGCGCAGCAGGAAACTCCAACACCGCCCCATCCGGAGCAAGCATCGCCACCGAATCAACCCCCACCTCTAAACGAGTATCCAAACACGACACCCACCGACGCCCCAACTCATGAGACGAAAACGCATGCCGATCCACCACAAGCGGCAACACCCCATCAACAAACACATCCACCGCATAATCAACCATCGCACCAGTAGCCACATCCACCGGATCAAACATCGTCTTCACCCGATCCACACCCCGACTAATATGCGCCCCCACCTTCGACGACACATTCGCCGCCACACTACTTGCACGATTAGCCAACCCCGCAGCCTTCGAACCAAACCGACCCGCCCGCGCTAACTTCGCCAACCCCCCAACAGCACCACACGTAGCAAGATCAAAGAAAAACTCACCCCAACCAGCCTTACCCGAAGCCGCCAACAACCCCTTCAAACCAACACCCACCCCCACCAACACAGCCCCCACCACATTCAACCCCGGAATAAACAACAAAATCCCACCAATAAGCTGCAACGCATCAGAAATCAGGCTCAGAATTTTAGAGTTGTCCCGAACAAAATCTTTAATATTTTCCCACTGCTCCCCCAACCAGCTGGGATTTTCCTCAAAACGCTTCCGCGCCTGCTGTTCAATGGCAGCAACTTGGGCACGCACCCCCGCACCCAGCACATCTTTAATGGCTTGTGCCTCAGCCTTTTTTGCCTCCCACACTGATAACGCTGACTGATACGTTGCTTGTGCGCGTGCTAAATTCGCCTGCGCAAGCGCCTGAGTTTCCGGAGTAACCGCCGCCGCACAAGCAGCCTCAGCATTATTCACATCCACCACAGCCGCATTCACCGCACCATGGGCAGTCATCGCCGCACCCCGGAGCGTGCTCATGGCAATCTTTTGCTCAGTCAAAAGGGAGCTATACCTACTCAATGCCTCAGCAACACCCACATGCGCTTCACCCGTTATGGTGAGATGATCAGGGAAATCGGAATTAATCAACTTCCGATACTCATCACCCTCAGTGCCAACAAAACCCCCATCATTAATCCCGCGTAATTGCTCCGCCGTGTTTAAGGCTGATTCGCCAAAAGTTCTCCACTTGAGTGCCGATGCTCCCACAAGCCCTGGGCTACCCCCGAGATGAAAAATAGGACGAACGAAAGTAGAAAAAGGAGGCAGCAATGGGACGGGCATGGTCTTTCCTTGAGTAAATCCGAACGAAAAGAAGCACTGCAGAAATTGTGAATAGTCATTTCTTGCTGCCACACATAGTAAACCGAAAATAGCGATCTACCACCGCTAAAATACATAAAAAATGTTAATAATATTTGCCCAATTTTAGGGTTGGAATTTTAGAAAAACCACCCAGGATGCGAACTCGCTTTCAAAAATTTCGGATATGGCCTGCACACTGCAGGTGGTAGACACTTAGGAAAAATATCAAGAAAATTGAATGTTTAGTCAACAAATCAAAAAATCTCCCTAGCGAAGTGTTGATCACTGGGGAGATTTTTTAGGGGCTTCTTTTAAGCAGTGGCATCCAATGGGTTCTTCACCCACGACATCAAATCGCGCAGTTTGGTGCCCACCTCTTCGATCTGGTGGTTAGCATACGAAGCGCGCAGGGTCTCCAGCTCCTTGTTGCCACCCTCAACGTTGGCGATCAGGCGCTTGGTAAAGGTGCCATCCTGGATATCCTTGAGGATCTCCTTCATGCGCTCCTTCGCACCCGCATCAATCACGCGAGGACCAGACAGGTAGCCACCGAACTCAGCGGTGTCAGACACCGAGTAGTTCATGTTGGCAATGCCACCCTCGAACATCAGGTCCACGATGAGCTTCAGCTCGTGCAGGCACTCAAAGTATGCCATCTCAGGCTCGTAGCCAGCCTCAACGAGAACCTCGAAGCCAACCTTCACCAGCTCTTCTGCGCCACCGCACAGAACTGCCTGCTCACCGAACAGGTCGGTCACAGTCTCAGCTTCGAAAGTGGTAGGAATAACGCCGGCGCGAGCACCACCGATAGCAGCAGCGTAAGACAGGCACAGGTCGCGAGCTTCACCCTTAGGGTCCTGGGCAACAGCGATCAAGCAAGGAACACCCTTGCCATCAACGAACTGGCGACGAACCAAGTGGCCTGGGCCCTTCGGGGCAACCATGCCAACAGTGATGTTGTCTGCTGGCTCAATCAGGCCGAAGTGGATGTTCAGGCCATGGCCGAACAGGACCGCGTCGCCGTCTTTGAGGTTTGGTGCGATATCTTCCTTGTACACCTGAGCCTGGGTGGTGTCAGGAACAAGGATCATGATGACATCAGCCCACGCTGCAGCCTCAGCGTTGGACTTGACCTCAAAGCCAGCCTCCTGCGCCTTCGCTGCAGACTTGGAGCCTTCGCGCAAGCCGACAACAACCTCAACGCCAGAATCGCGCAGGTTCTGAGCGTGCGCATGACCCTGGGAACCATAGCCCAAGACAGCAACCTTGCGGCCCTGGATCAGGGAGAGATCAGCGTCAGCATCATAAAGCAGTTCGATAGCCATGAAAGAAATGGGACCTTTCTCAAAAGGAAATGTTACAGATATTCAATATACCACAGAATGAGACAGAAAAAGCCAATTGTCTCATTCTGTAAGATTTTTAGCGGTTTTGGGGTGCCATGGTCTTCGGACCACGATGCAACGCAATCTGACCCGAAGAAATCAGCTCACGGATCCCAAACGGCTCCAACACATCAAGCAAAGCACGCAGCTTACCCTGAGTACCAGTAGCTTCAATCACCACCGACTCCGGGGCGACATCGACCACGCGAGCACGGAAAATATTAGCCGCATCCACCACCTGCGGACGGTTAGAGGCATCCGCAGAGACCTTCACCATCATCAACGCACGCGCAATAGTGGTCTCCTCAGCCAAACGCACCACCTTGAGCACCGGAATCAACTTATTCAGTTGCTTTGTGATCTGCTCGATCGCAACCTCATCCGCATCCACCACAATGGTAATACGGTTAATCCCCTCAGTTTCGGTCGTACCCGAAACCAAAGACACCAAGTTAAAACCACGGCGGGTGAACATCGCAGCAACACGCGAGATGATGCCGTCAATGTCCTCAACCAACACACTCAAGATATGGCGGGAAAAGTCAGTCTGTGCCATCGTAAATCAGCGTCCTTCTCGTTAGATCTGCTCGGTCAGTTCTTTTTCGATCACGCAAGGATCAGCCTCAAAGAAAGGCCGCAGACCACGGGCGTACTCGATATCGGAATTGGAATGCCCTGCAGCAACCATCGGCCACACCTGAGCATCCTGGCCCACAATGAAGTCAATCACCACAGGACGATCATTGATAGCACGCGCCTTCTCAATAACCTCCTCCAGCTCTTCCTCCTTAGTCACACGGAACGCTGCACAGCCCTGCGCCTGAGCCAAACCAACGAAATCAGGCATGTACTCGTTCTGTTCGCGCAGCTTGGTATTGGAATAGTGTCCGTCGTAGAACAGAGTCTGCCACTGGCGCACCATACCAAGGTTGCCGTTGTTGATCAGCGCCACCTTGATGGGGAAACCTTCCACAGCGGCAGTGGTCAATTCCTGGTTGGTCATCTGGAAGCAGCCATCGCCGTCGATAGCCCACACTTCTTTTTCAGGAGCTGCCGCCTTTGCACCTAATGCTGCCGGAACCGAGTAGCCCATGGTTCCCAAGCCGCCAGAGTTTAGCCACGTACGTGGCTTCTCGAAATCAACAAACTGTGCAGACCACATTTGGTGCTGGCCCACACCTGCGCAATAAATGGCGTCAGGGCCGACGAGACGCGACAGGGTTTCAATCACATGTTGCGGTTCCAACAAGCCGTCATCGGTGCGGGCATAGCCCCGAGGGAAACGGCTCTGGAGGTCCTTCAAATGAGCCATCCATTCGGAAATGTCGAAACCATCAGCGCCAACAACAACCTTCTTGGAGAATTCCTTCAGCAGCGCGTCGAGTACTTCGCGGGCGTCGCCCACGATGGGGACATCAACGGCGCGAATCTTGCCGATTTCGGCGGGGTCGATATCGGCGTGAATCACCTTAGCCATCGGCGCGAAGGACTTTGTGCAGCCGGTGACACGGTCGTCGAAACGCGTGCCGATGGCGATCAACAGGTCACTGCCCTGCATTGCGCCCACAGCAGGAACCGTACCGTGCATACCCGGCATGCCCATGTGCAGCTCATGCGAATCAGGGAAAGCACCCAAAGCCATCAGCGTGGTCACAACCGGAATGCCGGTGTGCTCAGCGAAAGCCATCAATTCAGCGGAAGCATCAGCCTTAATCACGCCGCCGCCAATATAAAGGACTGGGCGTTTGGACTCCGCAATCAGCTTGACTGCTTGCTCAATCGGGCGCGAATGCGGGGTGGTCACCGGGCGATAACCCGGCAGGCTCATCTTGGGCGGCCACACAAAGTCAAGCTCAGCAGCTTGAATATCCTTAGGAATATCCACCAACACCGGGCCTGGGCGACCAGTGCTTGCCAAATGGAAAGCCTCAGCGATCATCTGCGGAATCTCTTCCGGCTCCGACACAATGAAATTGTGCTTGGTCACAGGCATAGTGATACCGCGAATATCCGCCTCTTGGAACGCATCGGTGCCCAGCATGTGACGACCCACCTGACCGGTGATCGCAACCAGCGGCACCGAATCAAGATAAGCATCGGCAATAGGGGTGACCAAGTTGGTTGCACCCGGGCCGGAGGTAGCAACGCACACACCAACTTTTCCGGATACTTGGGCATAGCCGGTAGCGGCATGACCTGCACCTTGCTCATGGCGCACCAAAACATGGCGCAGCTTAGTGGATTTATACAGGGCTTCATACAGCGGAAGAACCGCACCACCGGGCAGACCAAAGACAAGGTCGGTGCCCAGCAGTTCGAGTGTGCGCACGATCGCGTCGGCGCCGTTCATACGCTCCGGCTGTGCTGCCCGGTTGCGTCCAGCAACCGAAGCAGGGGTGGGATGAGAGGAAGCTGCCACGACTTCTGTACTCCTTGCTCAGGGAAGATCAAAGATTTATCAAAGTTTTCAAAACGAGATCGAAGCGGAAAGTCACCCCAAGGTGGGTGTGAGTGGGTGGGCGGTCGCTTACTGAACTCCAGAATGGGTGAGGATGAGCCATTACAACAAAAACCCCCGTCCTAGCACTTGTGGTGCTGTGGTAACGAGGGCGTTTGATTACGTGACTTGGACTTTAGCAAGCCGCATCGGCAAACGCCGCGTCGGTTACCACGAGTACAAGTCGAATAATGTTCATAGGGTCACATAGTACAAGCAGTTTCCCCACACACCACATTTTACCCCCTTGGTGGAATTAATTTCGCAGGTCAGATAAGTAAATACCCCACCCCCTCATATGCACAGTATGCTGGGGCATCATGCTGCTTATTTCCTATATTGCGCACTCCATTTGGTCCTGGATCGTTGATCCAGGCTTAAGCCTCGCCTTCCTCATTTTATGCATGTTCCTCATACCCCGTGCGGGGAGGTTGGCGATGTACATCATCACCAACAA
Organism: Corynebacterium felinum; assembly: GCF_030408755.1. Lineage (NCBI taxonomy): Bacteria > Bacillati > Actinomycetota > Actinomycetes > Mycobacteriales > Corynebacteriaceae > Corynebacterium > Corynebacterium felinum. Next base: position 1,197,466 of record NZ_CP047209.1, on the reverse strand, counting down.
GGTGGTCGATGGGCAGGAGGCGGAGCAAAAGTCGCAGCTCGCCTTTGCTGGCGTGGCGGTCTATGTCGCCCAGATTATTTGCTATTTCCTGATTTTTGTTGCGATGTTGCAGCAATTGGGCTTCTCCCTAGCCGGTGCCGCTATCCCCGCAACCGCTGCCTCAGCTGCGATTGGTTTGGGCGCCCAGTCGATTATTGCGGACTTCCTTGCCGGCTTCTTCATCTTGTCGGAGAAACAATACGGTGTCGGCGACTGGGTTCGTTTCGAGGGTGGCGCTACAAATATTGAAGGCACAGTCATTCAGATCACGATGCGTGCAACGCGGATTCGCACGCTTGCTGAAGAAACAGTCATCATCCCGAATTCTAAAGCTGGGGTGTCCATCAACAACTCAAATCACTGGTCTTCAGCAGTGGTGATCATGCCACTTCCCCTGCTGCAGGAAGCAAACATGGAAGAGACGTTGAGCAGGGCAACTGACGCAGCACAGCGGGCGTTGCACAAAGAGGGCGTTGCTGATGTGATTCTCGGTCCGCTTGCGGTGCATCCCGCAGTGGGGATTAATCCGCCCAATACGCTGGGGTTGCCGTGGACAGTCAATGTGCGTTTCCTCGCTCAGGTGAAACCAGGCTCGCAGTGGCTGGTGGAGCGCGCAATTCGAGTGAGCATTATTGATGAATTCTGGCCCGAATATGCCACCTTCACTATCAGCGACGTGGCGAAGCAGGGACAGGTTGATGCTGACGTCGCTACGCTTGTCGACGCCGATCACCGCCATGTACTCACGCAGGCGCACGCCGTATCGACGTCGTCACCGCAAACTCCCGTTCCCGTCACCGCACCCGCGGGCACGCTCAGCCCAGAGCAAGCCGCCAAGGTGACTGAACGAGGGTTGCTCACTGCCCATGACCCCGCGGTGCCGAATCGGAATGCGGAAGACAAGACCTTCGATGCTGGCCCAACCCTCGGGGATGCGCGTGATGGCCACGACGACGATACAACACAGAACAACTCAGGATCGAACAGCGCCGAACGAAACAGCACGGACTCTAACAACCACATGGAGCCGCGTGTGAAAGGGTGGGAACGTTTCTTCTCCGTGGGCGGACGCACGAGGGTGTCGACAACAATTCTGATTGTGATAGGCATTGCCATCCTCACTCTCAAAGTGCTGACGTTTAGCTCGGAAGGGGAAGAAAACCCCAATGGGTGGTTGGCGCCGAAATCTTTCACCTTCCCCACCCCCACCACTGTTGCACCCACGCCCGTAGTTCCGCAGAGCGAAACCCTCCCCAATGTTTCGGATACGCCCAGCTTAACGCCGATGTTTAAGCCCGACTCGACTGCCACGAACGTCCCCGCCCCTGACCCAGGCGCGCCGGAATCGTTACAGCCTGCCCCTGCTGCCCCAACTGCCGCAGATGGGAGCGCTTCCGCCGTGCCGAACCCTGCGGGGGAAGAAAACTCACCCCCATCTATTAGTATGAATCCTCATGAGCAGGAAACGCGCTAATACCCCAGACCCGCACGATACCCCGGATTCATCAATCACAACGTTTGCCCCCGACCGCACACACTTGCTGGCGGCGGCGATCATGGTGGGCATCCTGCTGTTGGTTATTGGCGCAGATCCCCTCAAGTTATTCTGGTTGCTGATCATTCCTATTCTTTTCATTGTGTGGGTGCTGCGTTCGCGCACTACCGTCGATGAACACGGCATTACCGCCACCTACGCTTTCGCCCGACCACGCACCGTGAAGTGGGAGGAGTGCCAGGGCGTAGGTTTTGCTGGCTCCAAAGCTGTTGCCCACACCCTTAGTGGTGAAACCTTCAGCCTGCCAGGTGTGAGCTTCAATTCTTTGCCACAGCTAGAGGAAGCTTCCAAGGGCCGCATCCCAGACGCCCTTACTCAGGCACGTACGGCTGCCGATGACAAAGTTGTGATCGTGCATAAAGATGGCCGTCAAGTGCTGATGAACAAAGAAGACTACGAAGCACAAAACAAGGACGAAAAATAATATGTTTCCCCTGCGTTCACGCGTGACCACTGTCGGCCGCAACGCCTCCGGCGCCCGCGCTTTGTGGCGAGCGACCGGCACCAAGGAGCACGAGTTCGGCAAGCCCATTGTTGCCATTGTGAATTCCTACACCCAGTTTGTACCAGGGCATGTGCATTTGAAGAATGTTGGCGATATTGTCGCTGATGCAGTGCGCAAGGCTGGGGGTGTTCCCAAAGAGTTCAACACAATCGCTGTTGATGATGGTATCGCCATGGGACATGGGGGCATGTTGTATTCCCTGCCGTCGCGTGAAATTATTGCCGACTCGGTGGAGTACATGGTTAACGCGCATACTGCGGATGCCATGGTCTGTATCTCCAACTGTGACAAGATCACCCCGGGCATGCTCAATGCTGCGCTGCGTTTGAATATTCCGGCCATCTTTGTCTCCGGTGGCCCCATGGAGGCAGGGAAGGTTGTGGCGGTTGATGGTGTCGCCCACGCCCCCACCGATCTGATTACTGCGATTACCGCCTCGGCTAACTTAGATGTTTCTGACGCGGATTTGGCCACTATTGAAGAATCAGCCTGCCCCACCTGTGGTTCTTGTTCCGGCATGTTTACCGCGAATTCGATGAACTGTCTGACTGAGGCATTGGGCCTTTCCTTGCCGGGAAATGGCACGACTTTGGCTACTCATGTCGCCCGCAAGGCCCTGTTTGAGCAGGCTGGTGAGATGATTGTGGATATGTGTCAGCGCTACTACGGCGAAGAGGATACCTCGGTGCTCCCACGCAATGTGGCGACCAAAGCGGCGTTTAGAAACGCTATGGCATTGGACATGGCCATGGGTGGTTCCACGAACACGATCTTGCACACCTTGGCTGCAGCCCAGGAAGGTGAGGTCGATTTCGATTTGAGCGATATTGATGAGCTCTCTCACCGCATTCCTTGCATTTCCAAGGTGGCACCGAACGGTAATTACCACATTGAGGATGTGCACCGCGCGGGTGGCATTCCTGCAATTTTGGGTGAGCTGCGTCGTGCTGGCTTGTTGGATGAGTCGGTGCATACGGTTGCTTATGACACCGTTGATGGTTGGTTGAACGATTGGGATATCCGTGGGGGTAAGGCGATTGATCGCGCGATCGAGCTGTTCCACGCCGCCCCAGGTGGGGTGCGCACCACGGAGCCGTTTAGCCAGAACACTCGCTGGGAGTCGCTGGATATGGATGTGGAAAATGGCTGCATTCACGATATTGAGCACGCGTATTCCCAAAACGGCGGTCTGGTAATTCTGCGGGGCAATATTTCCCCTGATGGTTCTGTGCTCAAGACTGCTGGTGTGGACGAGGAACTGTGGGAGTTTACTGGTCCTGCGCGGGTCTGTGAATCCCAAGAGGATGCAGTATCGACCATTTTGAAGCGGGAAGTCCAGCCCGGTGAGGTTGTGGTGATCCGCTACGAGGGACCGTCGGGTGGTCCTGGTATGCAGGAGATGCTGCACCCTACCTCCTTCCTTAAGGGCGCTGGTTTGGGCAAGGTCTGTGCGTTGATTACTGATGGGCGTTTTTCTGGCGGTACGTCGGGGCTTTCGATTGGCCACGTCTCCCCTGAGGCAGCGCATAAGGGTGTGATTGGTTTGATTGAAAATGGTGATTCGATCACTATTTCGGTCAAAGATCGCATTCTGCAGCTCAATGTTGATGCAGATGAGCTTGAGCGGCGCCGTGTTGCGCAGGAGCAGCGGGATAATCCGTGGACTCCGATGCAGCGTGATCGCGTGGTGTCGAAGGCACTGCAGGCGTACGCGAAGATGGCAACCAGCGCTGATAAGGGCGCTGTGCGCAACATCTAGTTATCCCCCTGCCATTTTCTTATTTTTCAAGGTGCGGTTTTTCCCACGTGAAGCGTGTCCTCGATGTGCTTGTGGGAAGTGTCAGCATCGGTGCCCCTGGCGTGTGCTTGTCGACGTCGGGGGCTTTGCCCGTGTGTGGTGGCCGAACTACTGCCCACTCGCGTGGGGGTACTAAGGTGAAGGGGAAGAAAAAGGGCGTTCGAATTGCTTCCATCTGTTCAGGGGCATGTATCAAAGTTCTAAGGACTGTTGTTGAAAACCAAGATTGTGACACTTGTTGGCTTTGTGTGTTCGATTGCGATCATGCTGTATCAGACTTTTGGTCACACTGGCCATATCGACATGATTGTCTATCGTGCTGGTGCTCATGCTTATCTTGATGGTCTGAGTCTCTACGATGAGCCTTTCGATGCTTATGATTTGAAGCTGCCGTTTATCTACCCGCCGTTTGCTGCGTTGTTACTGAGCCCTTTCACCGTGATGAGTGAGGCTGTGGCGGGTTATACCATGGTGGGTTTGTCCGCCCTGCTGCTTTTAGTATGCGTGTGGTTTGTGGCCAAGCATGTGTTCCCTCAGCATGCGTTGCTGGTGACTTCGTGGGCGTGGGGTTTGGGTTTGATGTTGGAGCCGGTGCGCCATAATGCTGGTTTTGGCCAGATTAATATGTGGCTTTTGGCTTTGGTGTTGCTTGATATTGTTCCGCGTAAACGGGTGATTCCTCAAGGCTGGTTGATTGGTGTTGCGGCGGCGATCAAGCTCACCCCTGTGGTGATGTTGTTTGTGTTCCTCATTAAGAAGGATGTTCGGGCGCTAGTGTCGGCGGCTGTGGGTTTTGTGCTGGCCACCGCAGCGGGAATGGTGCACAATCCGAAGCAAACGTGGGATTTTTATACCCACGCCCTTTTTGTGATGAATGATAATTCCAAAATTGGGGTCAATATTGCCTATATTTCCAACCAGTCGATCAAGGGTGTACTCACGAGGCTGTGGCCATCTAATGAAGCTGCTTCTTTAGCAAGCTCGACTATTTCGTTGTTGTGGCTGATTGCTTCCCTGATTGCGGTTGGGGTGTTCTTTTTCCTCATCCGCGCGTTGCTGCGCCAGGGGAAATTTTTTGAGGCGGCTTTGGCCAACAGTGCGCTCATGCTGTTGATTTCCCCGATTTCCTGGTCGCACCATTGGGTGTGGTGGCCGGTGTGGCTGATGGTGATTTTCTCCTATGCGTGGACATTAAAAAATCAGGGCTTGAGAAACTTTGCCCTGATTATTACCTTCCTGATGCTCACCCTCCCACCGCACTGGTGGTTGGGTGACCCGACTGGGGATCAGGATTTCCAGCAGACGTTGTACATGAAGTTGTTCATGGATGACTATTTCTTCTGGAGCATTGCGCTAACGGCGGTGTTAATTAAATGGGTTCGTGGCCGCACCGAACCACCACAAGGCGCAGGCACCACCGATGCCGATGAGAGCGAAGATCCAGCTGCTGATAAGCGGGCGCTTGACCCAGCTGCGTGAGATATCGAAGGAGAATACACCTGGCCCTGTAAATTGCAGGGCCAGTGCGATGACAACCAGCATGAAACCTAAGATCATGGTGTCGGGCAGGTTAGTCCAGTTGATGTTTTCGACACGGTTGGTTTCGTGCAGCGCCATGAAGGTGGTGGAAACTGTAGCGATGGCTGCCGCTACTGGGGTGACCAGGCCGAAGAGCAGGAATACGCCGGCGAACAGTTCCATTGCGGGGATGGCAACGCTTAAAAGGTCGGGGGTGGCGTAGCCGGAAAATTCTTGGGCAAGTTCTTTGACTCCCCCATTGAGGAAAAACGCGCGGATGGCATCGCCGATGAGGAATGTGGCAAAACCGATCCGTAGTACGAGAAGGCCTAGGTCAATGGTGCCGCGTTTATCTTTCGGCTCCACCGCGACTGCTTCGACCACCACTGGTTCTTCTTCAACCACAACCACTGGTTCTTCTTGAGGTTCGGGGACGGGCGCCACAGGAACCATGGGCTTTGCAAAATCCGCGTCATCGTAGGCGGTCACGGGCGCATCGGAAATGAGTGTATCGCCGGGGTTGGTGAGCTGTTCCGGCGGGCTTTGGGGGAATACTTCCGTGGCAGCATCTATTTCAGCGTTGGTGAAGTCTTCAGGCGTGATCCGCTTCGGGGCGGCACGCCCGGCGCGGGCGTAGACGTCGGTTGTGGCGTCGCCACTGACCGCTGGGCTTTGGGCTTGCGGGTCGTAGGTGGGTACGTCGTCGTCGAGTTCGGTGGCCCGGTCTGGCTTCATATTTTCGCTCATACCTATCAATAGTATGTGAAATTACTGAACCTGTGTCGGTGGCGCGCATGTGCTGAGCGCGGTTGCGAGGGCATTTTTCTCCGCATTCGTTATGGCTAATCCATACACTTTTTTGATTTCTACCTGCCTGCGTGCGTATTCGCAGTGATAGGAATTATTAGGTGGTAGCCATGTTGCTGCGGTTTGTGCCAGCTTGGAGTTGTTTGCTTCCCGCAGTGTTGTTTGGAGGTTAATGGGGTCGTTGGCGAAGTCGCGTCGTTTGTTTTCGTCCCATGTCCATGCGCCGGCGTACCAGGCGTCGCCGAGTGCCACGACGTGGTCGATGGGTACGAGGTCGCTGGTGCCTTGCCCGCGTTGGAAGGTGTGGTGTTGGCCAGTGTAGGGGTCGGTGAAGTGTCCGGAGATGACAACGCAGTCGCGGGTGCCGGGTTTGTAGCGTACCTCTTCGAGGTCGCGGGCAAGAATATCGTTGCGGGTATCGCAGCCGTTGTGTCCCCCGCCGACGGTGACGTCGTCGCTCCAGCGTTGTCCGAAAAGTGCCCGGTCGTAGCGTGGTGCTTCAGGGTCGAAGTCGCGCACTGTCAGGGATTCGAGGTCGGCGAAAGCGGGATCTGTTCCCACTGGTGGCACTTCGGGAGTGTCTGGGAGTGGTGGTGGGGGTTGAATGTCGGCGCCGTGGTTGTTGCTGAAGGGCCGATCCTCGATGGGCAGGTGCGAGTATTGGCAACTGGCGAGCACCAGTGCCCCGATCAGAACCGCGGGCCAGGCGGAGAGGATCACAGATTTTTTCACCGCCTCATTCTATCATATGTTCGAATACATGTTCGCAGCCGCTTGTTGGACGGATTCCGTGAGTCGTTCAAGCGAGGGGGATTCAAGCCGCCAGCGCTGCCAGTAGAGGGGAACTTCGAGAACTCGATCGTCGAGCAGGACTATTTCCCCAGCTTCGAGGAGGGGTTTGGCGTCTTGGATGGGCAGCAGTGACCAGCCCAGCCCGACGCGCGTGGCTTCAACGAAGGCTTCTGCGGAGGGGATTTGGGAGATTCGGCGGGTATTGGGAAGTTGTTCGACTCGCCCGCGAAGGTCTGTGGTTTGCAGCTGATCGCGGGGCCCGAATCTTAAGGCGGGCATTTTTTCCCAATCCACTACCCCGTTGTTGGTATAGCGGTCGAGTAGCCAGGGGTTGGATACGCTAACGTAGCGCATGGAGCCTAATTCAATGGAGTCGCAGCCTGAGACGGGTGTTTTTTCTTTGGTCACGGCACCGAGCGCGTCGCCGCGGCGTAGGAGGTTCAGTGAGTGCGATTCGTCTTCGATGCGCAGTTGCAGGGTTGCTTGGTCCCAGCTGGCGACGTCGGCAAGCACGGGCTTAAACCAGGTTGCCAGCGAGTCGGCATTGACGACCACACTCAGCGGCACTTTCGCGATGCGTCCGCGTAGTGCGGCCAGCGTTTCTGCTTCGAGTAGAGCCATTTGTCGGGCTGCTTGAACGAGTACTTCCCCAGCGGGTGTGGCGGTGACGGGGGTGCTGCGGCGCAGGAGTACTCGTCCTGCTTCTTTTTCGAGTGCTTTGATGCGTTGACTGACTGCGCTGGGGCTGATGCCGAGGACGGCTGCGGCGATCTCGAAGCTGCCTTCGTCGACGATGGTGAGGAGGGTGTGCAGACGAATCGGATTCATGAAGCAATTCTAAACCAAGTTTAAAAGATGTAATTTTACTTAACCTCGTTGTGGGGTGAAGACTGTACTCCATGAGCATTATTGTCGCTGGTTTTCTGTTGGGACTTTCCCTCATTGTCGCTATTGGACCCCAAAATGCCCTCATTATTCGCCAGGGCATTAAACGGCATGCCGTTATCCCCGTTCTTTTAGTGTGCATGACCAGCGATATCTTCTTAATCCTCGGCGGCACCGCCGGGGTGGGCGCATTGATCGAAAAAGCACCGATCGCGCTGGTGATTTTGAAGTATTTGGGCGCTGCTTATCTTGCCTGGTTCGGCTTCTCCTGCTTCCGCGATGCTTTCAGCCGCCGCGGTTCGAGCATGGTTGTCGATCACAGCGATGAGATCGAGAGTTCTACCTCGATTGATTCTGATCTTCCAACTACCGGCGGTGGCAGCGTTGCTGTGCAGACACGCACGCAGACCCGCACCTGGGTCAAGCCGGTGCTGGCGGCGCTTGCTTTTACCTGGCTTAATCCGGCCGCATATATTGATGCGCTGATCATGCTCGGTGGTATGGCGAATCAGCATGGTGAGACTGGGCGTTGGTATTTCGCTTTCGGCGCGCTGCTTGCCTCTGCTACCTGGTTCCCGCTGCTCGGTTTTGGTTCAAGCTACTTCTCTGATGTCTTAGCTCGCCCGAAGGCGTGGCGGATCATTAATTTCACGATCGGCTGCATCATGGTTGTCATGTGCGCCCGCGTTCTCATGCACTAAACGCCCCACGCTCCCCCCCACCCTGCTACTAGCTGCGAAGATCTGTTCTTCGCAGCTTTTGCCTATCGACGTCGCCACGACGATCACCAGAACACGGCACCGTTTGCCCCTGCCGCCTAAGGTTGGGGGCAGAAAGCACAATGCCTGGTGTGCAGCAAAACCACTGTGGTTTTGTTACACACCAGGCGCAAAGTGTATGACGTCAACGATGTTAAGAGTTGAGCTTCTTGGCGATCAGCTGATTCACCTGACCGGGATCAGCCTTGCCGCGAGTAGCTTTCATCACCTGGCCGACAATCGCACCAACAACCTTGGTGTTGCCTGCCTTGTACTTCTCCACAATGTCAGGGTTGGCCGCCAGCGCTTCATCGACAGCAGCCTCGATGGCGCCGTCGTCACGCACAACCTCCAAGCCCCGCTTGGCGATCACCTCATCAACATCGCCCTCATCGGCCAGCACACCATCAACAGCCTGGCGAGCCAGCTTATTAGTCAGCTTGCCCTCGTTGATCAACGCAACAACTCGGGCAACCTGAGCTGGGGTGATATGCAAAGCCTCAAGCTCCACACCAGCCTCATTCGCCTTCTGGGCGAGGTAAGAAACCCACCACGAACGCGCCTCACCAGAAGTGGTGCCCTGTTCAACAGTGGCAATGATCAGCTCAAGCGCACCGGCGTTGACAAGGTCGCGCATTTCGGCGTCGGAAAGCTTCCACTCCTCCTGGATGCGAGCCTTACGCACCCACGGCAGCTCAGGAAGGGTGGCGCGAATCTCTTCAACCCACTCGCGAGGAGCAATCACAGGCGGCAGATCAGGATCGTTGAAGTAGCGATAATCCTCCGCCGTTTCCTTGATACGACCCGAGGTGGTCGAACCGTCAGCCTCCTGGTAGTGGCGGGTCTCCTGAATAATCTCCCCGCCTGCCTCGATCACAGCAGCTTGGCGCATCATCTCGTAGCGCACAGCCTGCTCAACGGACTTCAGCGAGTTAATATTCTTCGTTTCGGTGCGGGTACCGAACTCGGTCTCTCCAATGCGGTTCAGCGAGACGTTTGAATCCACACGCATCGACCCCTGATCCATACGCGCATCGGAAACACCCAATGCCTTCACGAGGTCACGCAGCGCAGAAACATAGGCCTTCGCAACCTCTGGAGCACGCTTACCTGCACCAATGATGGGCTTTGTCACGATCTCAATCAGTGGGATACCCGCACGGTTGCAGTCGACGAGGGAGGAAGTGGCGCCGTGGATACGTCCGTCTGCGCCACCGAGGTGGGTGAGCTTGCCGGTGTCTTCTTCCATGTGGGCGCGTTCGATTTCCACGCGCCACTCAGTGCCGTCTTCAAGGACGACGTCAAGGTACCCGTTGTAAGCGATAGGCTCGTCATACTGGGAGATTTGGTAGTTTTTAGGCTGGTCTGGGTAGAAGTAGTTTTTGCGCGCGAAGCGGGAAGACTCAGCGATTTCGCAGTTGAGTGCGAGACCGATCTTGATGGCCCATTCAACGCCTTTGGCGTTGACCACGGGCAGTGCGCCGGGCAGGCCGAGGGAGACGGGGTCTACGTTGGAGTTGGGTTCCGCGCCGAAATGTGCGGAGGAGGCGGAGAACATTTTTGTTTCAGTGGCGAGCTCGACATGGACTTCCATGCCCATTACTGGCTCGAATTTCTCCAGGACTTCGTCGTAGTCCATCAATTCGTCATAAGCTGCAGTCATAACGAATAACTATACCCTGTTGCGCACCCTATTCTTATAGTGGTGTGTCCTTGGGTTTGTTTATCTGTACCCACCTACAGCAGTGAAGGCGTGAAATGATGGTTGGTTCGTGTGTTACTCGTGAGCAGGCGACTGTGTTGCTCAAGCAGATCGCATCGGATTCTGCCCAGTTGCGTGACGATCAATGGTTCGCAATTGATGCTTTAGTCAATCAGCGCTCCAGGTTGGTGGTGGTCCAGCGCACGGGCTGGGGAAAGTCCGCAGTGTATTTCATTGCGGCGAAGTTGTTGCGCTCCCAAGGGTGCGGGACAACGGTCATTGTGTCGCCGTTGTTGGCATTGATGCGCAATCAGGTTCAGGCGGCATCACGAGCAGGTATTGTGGCTGCCACAATCAATAGTGCGAACGTTGAGCAGTGGGAATCCATTCAGTCTCAGGTGGAAGCTGGCGTGGTGAATGTGCTGTTAATCTCGCCGGAGCGGTTGAATCATCCTGAGTTTCGTGCGCGCATGCTGCCGCGTTTAGCTTCATCGGCGGGGATGGTTGTGGTGGATGAGGCGCACTGCATTTCGGATTGGGGGCATGATTTCCGCCCTGATTATCGTCGCATTCGCGATGTATTAGCAGTGTTAGATCCTCGTACACCGGTGCTGGCGACGACTGCGACGGCGAATGATCGAGTGGTGGCGGATGTGCGCGCCCAGCTGGGTGAAAATACCCCTGTGTTGCGTGGGGGTTTGGGGCGCGAGTCGTTGTTTTTGTCTGTGGTTGAAGTGGATGATCGCACGACCTGGATTGCCTCCCACCTGGGGGATTTTGCCGGTTCGGGCATCATTTATTGCTTGACGGTGGCCGCGGCTGAGGATCTGGCACGTGCTCTTTCCGCTGCGGGGTTTCAGGTGGGCTGTTATACGGGGCGCACTGAGGCCGGTGAGCGGGTGGAATTAGAGGCGAAGCTGCTATCCAATGAGGTCAAGGCATTGGTGGCAACCTCGGCACTGGGCATGGGTTTTGATAAGCCGGATTTAGGTTTTGTGATTCATCACGGCTGCCCAAGTTCACCCGTTTCCTACTATCAGCATATTGGTCGCGCGGGCCGTGGCACGGCGCATGCACAGGTGGTTTTGCTACCGGGGCGGGAGGATCGTGAGATTTGGGAGTTTTTCGATCACGCGTCGTTTCCTGATGAGGATACTGTTCGAAAGTTGTTGGCTACGTTGGAGAGTGCTTCCGCACCACTGTCGACTCCGGCGGTGGAAAAGCATGTTGATTTAAGTCGAGGCAGGCTGGAGCAGGCTTTAAAGGTGCTCGATGTTGAGGGGGCGGTTTCTCGGGTTGCGCAAGGGTGGGTGCGGGATGAAAGCTTTCCGCCGTTTTTCTACGATAGTGCCCGTTTTGCGCAGTTACAGGCGATGCGACGCCTAGAGCAGCAGGCGATGATGGAGTATGTTCATCTTACTTCTTGCCGTGAGCTGTTTTTGCGCCAGCAGCTTGACGACGCCACCGCAACGTCTCCGTGTGGTCGCTGTGATAATTGTCGCCAGGTATTTTTTGATAGTTCCATTGATCCGTCGATGCGTGCGCTCATTGATACGCACCGTCACACCCCTGGTGTGGAGATTGCGGTACGCAAGCGGTGGCCGGAACGTTCAGGGGCGCTACAAGCGCTGCGTGGAATTCGGGTGTTGTGTCGTATCACCGACCTTGGTTTGGGACCCAAAATTCGTGAGATTTTCCGCGAGCACCAGTGGGAACCAGTTTCCCCGTGGGCGAAAGACCCGGTGCTTTCCGCCACGGTAAATGTGCTGAAAAATTGGAATTGGGACACCCGCCCGAGCGTGGTGGTGGGTCTGAGTTGCGCTGACGGTGCACGCGATCAGTTGGTGGATCGTTTTGCCAGCCAGGTAGCACACATTGGCCGTTTGCCTTATCTAGGGCTTCTCCCCTTAAGCACGGCCGCAACGCCAGTGGTCGCGCAAAATTCGGTGTTTCGGGTGCGCGGTTTAGAGCGATTGTGGGATTCTGCTGCCCTCTCCACCTTCATTCCCGAGGATATTCCCCTTGGCCCTATTCTTTTAATCACCGATCAGGTGGATTCTGGCTGGTCGCTTACCGTGGCTAGTGAATTACTGCACGAACACACTTCTCGTGAGATTCTGGGTCTCGGTTTAGCGGCCAGCCATTAGCCCCACTAGAGGGTTACTTGCGGGCAGGTGATTTCCCCGTTGTGGGTGTTGAGTCCACGGGCGAGGTGGGGGTCGTCGGCAAGCGCTTGCTCCCACCCCTTGTTGGCGATGGTGAGAACGAAAGGCAAGGTGGCGTTCGTCAGCGCTTCGGTGGAGGTGCGCGGTACTGCGCCTGGCATGTTGGACACACAGTACATGCGCTTGCCTGCGAGATCGAACACAGGATCGTCGTGGGTGGTGGGGTGCGAACCTTCGAAGCAGCCACCTTGGTCGATTGCAATATCCACCAGCACGGAACCGTCGCGCATGGTCTCAATCATTTCTTTGGTCACGAGTTTCGGTGCGGCCGCACCGGGGATGAGGACGGAACCGATGACAAGATCCGCGTCGCGTACGGCGGTGGCAATATTGAGCTCATTGGAGGCGAGTGTTTTCAGCTGGGAACCATACTGCGATGTCAGCTGGCGCAGGCGTTGAAGATTGATATCCACAATGGTGACTTTCGCCCCCATACCAAGGGCCACTTTCGCGGCGTTTTCGCCAGCGATTCCAGCGCCAATGACCACAACGTTAGCCGGCAGTGTGCCAGGCACCCCACCCATGAGGATGCCAGATCCCCCAATCGGGCTCATCAGGTGATACGCGCCGACTTGGGTAGCGAGTTTTCCTGCGACCTCACTCATCGGTGCAAGCAGTGGCAGACCGTGGTCGCTGGTAACAGTTTCATAGGCGATGGCGGTGATGTTGCGCTCCAGCAGTGCGCGAGTCACCTCCGGTTCGGCGGCGAGATGCAGATAGGTGAAAAGGATCAGCCCTGGGCGCATCAGTGGAAATTCGGATTCTTGGGGTTCTTTGACCTTGACGATCATCTCGGATTGTTCCCACACTTGCTTCGCTGAATCAACAAGGGTGGCTCCAGCGTTTTCATAGGCTGTGTCATCAAATCCGGAGGCAACTCCCGCCCCCGACTGGACAAGGACGGTGTGCCCTTTTTTCTTCAGCTCGCGTGCGCCTGCTGGGGTAAGGGCGACGCGGGCTTCATTGGTTTTTACTTCCGTGGGGCATCCAACGATCATGGTGCGAACAATCTCCTCGCTGCTTGGTGTAGCTATACGGTGTCTAGCCACGATCCTAACCACAGATAAGTGCGCTACGCCACAATTTAATAGATCTTTTCTCTAGACCACAGCAATGCGCACACCATGCAATTATGCTTCATTCCTACCGCTCACACCCCTTATACTGCCTTTTCTCACGCTACTGAAACACCTACCACTCACATAAGGAGGGGTAACTTTTTTTCTACCCTCACTCCCCTGCCCTCAAACACCAGCGCGTGCATTCGAGTCGTACTATGATCACCTTTCATGAGCGATGCCGTGTGTTGCGCCTTTACCGATCGTGCTAGTACTAGCGCTGGCGATTCTTATCGCCTCTCCCAAATCCCCCTTGGTTCCCTGACAATCACCTCAGGTGCGATTCGTGCCTGCGACCCCTTTGTCGATATCGAGTCATCGCTTCAATTCCCCGCTCCGAATGGGACTTTCGAGGTGATTGTAACCATCGCGCATATCACTGAGGGTAAAAAACCGCATCTGCGGGAGGCGTACCTCAGTCTCATTTTTGATCCTGCCCCCGCCACTCGTTTTACTGCCGCCACCCCACTTGGTATCCACAATGACCCCACCAAAACAGGTGGCTACTATTGTGTTGCTGTCGACGCAGGCACGATCGCCTTTGTCGACGCGCACGCGGCTATCCTCATGATCGAGCGCGTCGAAGCCCAAGGGCTGGATTTGTGTGACGATATCCTCGACTCCAATCAACCTGATTCGTGGTTTAACCTTTTGTTCAATCCCGATCATTACTGTAAAGGGAGTGCCAATATTCCACTGCCCTTCTTTTCCGGCGGAGAAAATATTGTCCTGTGTAGCTCAGGGTGGGGTGACGGCTATTACCCTGTTCTTGCGGGATTCGATGCGCAAGGAAAACTCCTCAGCTACCACATTGATCTCCAAGTGGTGAACACTCCCGCTTAAGTCATAAAAAATCGCCCTCCCCCTTTTTTCAAGGAGAAGGGCGATAAACACGACACTCCTAGCAACTAGTTTTTCAAGGAGTTTTCACAAGCCGTCGCAGCCACCCCTGCAACCTTCAACGTTTCCGTGTGGGTTGAGGAGAAAAATGGGATTGCCGAACCTGGGCTTAGTGTAGGCAACAGCGAACGGGTGACCGTCATAGTCGCTTCCACCTCACCGAAACCGACGTCCCCAACGGGCATGTCCATATAGAAACCGGACTTGTGGAAAGTCTTCGACCCCTGTGCGCCCGTGGCGGTATTCTTCCACTGCACCGTCGCAGAATTGAAGGGGAACAGCTTATTGGGGTCGATGAAAAAACGAGCAGTTGAGCTTTGGACATTCAAGTCGCGAATACCAAAAGTTGCTACTTGCGTAGCCTTGCCGGAATCATCTGCACGTCCGCACCATGAATTACCAAAGAACTTGATGGTATGAACCCCACCAGTGGGGTGTGCCATCGGCACTTCCGTAGATACTTCTTGCGCAGTCGCCACAGACTGGGACGCAAAGACCACGCCGGCAGCAATCAACACTGCCGAGACTTTGTGCTTCATTGTCATCGCATCTTTCCTTTCGTTTGAAAACCAGCACAAAGAAATTAGGGCTGGGGCTTACACGTCGCTGGGTCAGGGTTGATCATGATTGTCTCGTTATGAGTCACCGACAACCACGGCAGCGAAGAATTCGAAAACACAATAGGCAGCAGCGAACGAGTCACCGTGAAATTCACTTCCACAGGGCCAAAGGAAGAACGCATTCCCTTCACTTCAATCTCCGAACCCATCGATCGCACTGACACATCCTCAGTTCCACCGGTGTTAATCCCCCGCCAACTTACAACTGCGGAATTAAAGGGGAAAATGCCGCTGAGAAGGGAGGAAATTCCACCTTGTGTTTTCGCGTCTTTATCCACAGCTTTCACACTGAAAATCTGGTAAGCACCATAGATTGTGTTTCCATCACGCTTTTGCTGAAAACACTCCACATTATGTGTGAACTCCACCGTATGCGTCCCCCCGAGCGGGTAGGGCATCGGCACTTCTTTAGCCATCGCCGAAGGCTGCGCAAGAGTACACAGCCCAATGACAGCAGCCATGGCCAGCGTTTGAATACGACGTAGATTCATCCAACGCTCCTCTCTGAAGAAATAGGTTTCATTAATTATTTCGCCTATTACACAGATAGTGTTACTCAACAAAAATATCCCCCTGTCGAGCACAATGCCCTTCAGAGGGATTACAAAAAACGACGTCGAAACGCTTAACCAAATAATGCCTGCGCAGTGCGGTAACGGCCAGCCGAAACAGTCTTGAGCTGACCCACAGCTTCTTGCAGATCAATCAGCTCAATGTGCTCGCCACGCAAAGCCACACACTTGCCAAAATTGTCGTTGTGGCACGCACGGGCAGCGTGCACACCATAACGAGTTGCCAGCACGCGATCGAAAGACGTTGGAGTTCCGCCACGCTGAATATGACCCAATACCGTGGTGCGCACATCGTGACCTAGACGCTTCTTGATTTCGTCACCAATAACCTGACCAATCCCGTTGAAGGTCTGGTGACCAAACTGGTCCACCCCACCCTCAGCGAAATCCATCGTCCCAGGCTTGGGCAAAGCACCCTCAGCAACCACGATGATGCCGTATTTCTCACCCATCTGGAAGCGACGCTCCATAGCCTTACAAATCTCGGCGATATCAAATGGGGCTTCAGGGATCACAATGTAGTGAGCACCGCCAGCCATACCGGCATGCAGCGCAATCCAACCAACGTGACGGCCCATAACCTCAACAATCATCACTCGGTTATGCGACTCCGCAGTGGTGTGCAAACGGTCGATAGCGTCAGTGGCTACCGATACTGCGGTATCAAAACCGAAGGTGTAGTCGGTACCATTGACGTCATTATCAATAGTCTTAGGGACACCCACAACCGGAATGCCATTATCTGACAGCCACTTCGCGCCTTTGAGCGTACCCTCACCGCCGATCGGGATCAGGGCATCAATTCCAGCATCCTCCAAATTCTCCTTGATCTGCTCAAGGCCATTTTTGAATTTCTCTGGGTGCAGGCGACCAGTACCCAAAATGGTGCCGCCGCGAAGAAGGATTCGGTCAATGCTTTCGTCGTCGTACAACTGCACGCGACGATCCTCCATCAATCCGACCCATCCATCCTGATAGCCAACAACAGTAGAACCGTATTCGGTAGCGGTACGCACAATACCGCGGATAACAGCATTCAAACCGGGGCAGTCGCCGCCGGAAGTCAGAGTGGCAATACGCATGACTTCAATCCTAGACGATCCGCCCCAAAATGTCCGATCGGTAATTTAGCTTTGAGCAGGAGTTTTAACAGGATGTGAATTTTCTCGCACAATGGCTTGGTTTCTAAACTGCGAAACCGCCGCCAAACCCATCACTAGTACTACCACCGCCGGGATCAGCGATTGGCCCATCGCTGTAGTAATTGCCTGTGAGCTGGCAATACCGTGTTGCATCGCGGCGCCGATCACTGCGGTGCCCATGACGGAACCGATCTGGCGTGTGGTGTTGTACACACCTGAAGCGGCACCTACTTGAGTGATAGGTAAATCACGCAAGCTTGTCGCCGAATTCGGCGACCAAACAAAACCGTTACCAAACCCAAGTAAAACAACAGGAAGCAAGATCCACCAGAAGCTTATGCCCTCCCGCATGACCACGACCAACGCCACCGATGCAGCCAACATGAAACTAAAACCTGCCACCGACAACACGCGAGGATCCAAGCGATCCGAAAGCTTGCCCACAAAAGGCGCACACACGCCGGACAGCACAGCCATTGGCACCAGCATAAAACCAGCCTGCTGCGCTGAAAGCCCATGACCCTCCTGCAGGAAAATCATAATAGGCAGCATAATTCCGGCCACCACAAAGCTCATCATGGAAATAGAGAAGGAACCAAGAGAAAAGTTGCGGTTGCTAAAAATAGCCAGGGGAACCAGTGCATCAGCGCCACGGGAGGATTGCAGTTTCACAAATACCACAACCAGCACCAGCCCAAGCACCAGCAGCGCCCAGATCCATGCGGGCCACGACAATTCCGGCCCCTGTTGGATGGCAAAAATCAATGCGCTCATGGCCACGATCGATACAATAATGCTGCCGAAATCAATTGACCGTGCCATCTGTGGCATCGTGGGAACCCACATCGATACCAGCACGAGTGACACGACACCAATAGGCACGTTAATGAAGAAGATCCACTCCCAGCCGACCTGAGCTACAAGCACACCACCTAAAATTGGGCCGATCAAGGTAGCCAAACCAGCCACCGCGCCCCACATACCCATGGCAGCGCCGCGCTTTTCGCGTGGGAAAATACGGTTGATCACGCTCATGGTTTGTGGGGTCATAATTGCCGCGCCCAAGCCTTGGACTGCGCGGGCCACAATCAGCCATTCCACGCTTGGGGCTAAACCACAGGCTAAAGAACTTAAAGTAAAAATCACCATGCCCACCAGATACACGGTGCGCTGGCCAAATCGGTCGCCCATTCGGCCGGTCACCAGCAATGGGACAGCAAAAAATAGAAGATAAATGCTTGAAACCCACACCACCTGGTTTAAGGAGGCGCCGAGTTCAGTTTGAAATTGCGGGGTCGCTACCGCCACAACAGTCTGGTCCAACAAAATCATGAAGAACCCAATGCACAATGCGGCAAGCGCTTTCCACGCTTGTTTCTCAGAAACCTGAGTTTGTTGTTTATTCACCGCGACAATCTTACACCCCCAACCCTTTCACCCCAGCCAAGCGTAACCTAGCCTCACTACCCCGATCGAACCATTGCCAGGGGCACAAGCACACCCCACACCAGCCCCATAAATTCTCCTAATCCTACTCACGCAGATGGAGCCGACGTCGTGACGCGATTCGCAGTGCGCTGGCAACTGAGCCAAAAGTCAAGATCAAAGCAAGCCGTGACCGTGACTACAACACGCGCTTGCCCTCCACGCTGGCCCAGAGCGCACCGCTTGCCCACAGTACTGCGCACACAACAGCAAGGCTGTAAATGCTGGCAAAGCCCAAGGCCACAGTCGCAGCAGCAAGACCCACCGGTTGGGCTAGAAGATTAATTGCCCCCATGAGTGAGAACGCACGCCCGCGCAGCTGCTCCGGCACAGATTCGGTAATAAACACATTTTGCAACGGCGTAACAAAACCACTGCCCAACCCCGCAAGCACCATGCCAACAATCACAATCCAGGTGACATGCAGCACCGCCATCCCGGCGAAGGCAAGCGTGTACAAACCCATGCCGATCCACCAGCGCTGCAGCGGCGACAGTGAATCCATTTTCGCACTGATCACACCACCGACCATCAGCCCCACCGCAAAGCCCGACATGGTTGCACCCAAGCTGGCGGGGGCATTAATGGATTCGAAGTGGGCGGGTAAGAAAATCAACAAATACGGAATAACAAGAATTTCCGCGATGCCGTTAATGATCGCCATCATCCGCACCGGTGCGCTTTTGAGCACCGCTGTCCACGCCCGCCAACCGGAGAATACTTGCTGCTCTTCCTCCTCGCTACTACCGGTTGCCGTTAAGCGCAGCGCGAATGTCAGCACCGCCGCAAAAAGCGAACACCCCGCCGTAATCCACAACACAGAGGTCAGAGGCAGGCTTGCCATCAAAATGCCGCCCAACGCTGGGCCGAGCAAAAAACTCACGCCCGTGATCGCCTGCATAATGCCGGCCACCCACTCAAGGCTTTTGCCTGACGACGCCGCCACATCACCCATCAACGCGTTACGCGCCGCAAAACCCGGGATGTCCCCCACCGCGCCATAGATACCAATGATCACCAGCCACCACAGGTTCAAATCCCAATACTGGTCCACCGCGATGACCGCCACAATACTAGAGGCAGAAATAACATCGGAGATCACACTCATAGGTTTGCGGCCGACAGTATCAATCAAGTGTCCACCCACAATCGCCACCACAACTGTGGGGATACCAATGAGTGTGGCCACCAAACCCGCAGCAGCGGGATCGCCGGTGCGCTGCAGCACCAACCACGGCCACACTAACGTGGCTACAGCATTGCCGAAATTAGAAAACGCAGCTGAAGCCAAATACAGCCACGCGGTGGCAGGGAAGGTTGTGCTTTTCATCAACGCAAAAACTCCAGTGAACACAGGTAAATAAAAATGCTCCACACAGCATAACCGTGTGAAGCATTTTTACCACACTGAATATCACCTATTCAGATTGGTTTTAGCCAATGAAGTGCTCCTGGCCAGGAACAGAATCAGGAAGCTTCAAACCAGGGGTGATCTCAGACGCTGGAACCAAACCGAACTTCTCCAAGCCCTTGCGCACATGCTCAGCACCGTCAATGTTCAGCGGACCAGAGGTCCACATAGCATAAGGCAGGTTGATAAAGCGGTTTTCCTTCACAGCCGGAAGATCCTTGGTGGCTGGGTGCTCCTTGAGCATCTTCACCTTCTCCTCAAACTCCTGGCCTGGGTACTCAACAAACACGAACACATCAGGGGTGTTGGAGGTCAAGTGCTCCCAACCAACAGTGGTCCAGGTGTCTTCAACATCCTCAGCTGCATTCTTGGCACCAGCAGCCTCCAAGATAGCCTGTGGCGCACCAAACTTACCGGAGGTGAAGATGGTGTCCGAACCGGAGTCGAAGAGGAATGCAACAGGTGCCTTCTCAGGCTGATCCGCATCCTTGAGGGCCTGGAGGCGAGCGTCCTGATCCTCAATAACTTTCTGAGCGGTATCCTCGTTACCGGTGATCTTGCCGATGTTCTCCAAGTCGGTGGTCACAGCGGTCCAAGGGTCGACAATGCCACGCTTGGTGGTGCCTTCCTGGCGGCAGGACTCCGTAAGCAGGTAGGAATCAATGCCCTGCTCCTTCAAGGTATCTGGGGTGAGGTTCTTGCCCTCGTTGAAACCATAGTTCCAACCAGCAACGTAAATATCAGGCTGCTTGGACACGATTTCTTCCAGGGAAGGGTATTCCTTGGCTACGTCGTTGAGATCTTCTGCATCCTTGCCGTACTTAGCCTTGAGAATATCAAGGTCGCGCTGCACGGAGGAGACGTACTTGATCTTGTCGCGGGCACCTGTCGCCAGCACAATGGAGATGATGTTACCGTCGTTGACAAAAAGGTTGTCAGCCTTGGTGAAGGTCACTTCTTCACCACAGTTGGTCACTGTAATGCCCTCGGATGCAGCCTGAGTGGTAGCGGTCGATGCGTTATCGGCGGCATTCGAGCAGCCCGCCAACAACAGGGAAGAAATACCGAGGACTACGAGAGTCTTTTTCATAATGAAAAGTGAATCTTTCTTTCTAGAGCGAATCAACGATGATGTGCGTTTTGCCCGCTACTGTGAGCAAATGCGCCTCAACATCGAAAACTTTTCGCACATTGTCAGAGGTCAACACGTCGGATGGATTTCCCGCGGCCAGCATGGCCCCCTCATGGAGGACGACCACCTGGTCAAAGTGGGCTACGGCTAAATCCAGATCGTGGATAGTAGCTAAGATGGTGCGGCCGGATTCCCGCAACACCTTCAGTAAGTGCAACTGATGATGCACATCAAGATGGTTCGTCGGCTCGTCCAACATCACCATATCGGTGCCTTGGGCAAAACCGCGAGCAAGAAGCGCTCGACGCCGCTGGCCACCCGAAAGCTGATCGCACGGACGCTCAGCTAAATCAGACAAACCAACCAGTGCGAGTGCATCGGCAACAATTTTCTGTTCCCTCTTGCCACCAATCTCCCAACTTTTCAGGTGTGGGAGACGACCCAGTGCCACCATTTCGGAAACTGTCAGATCTCCCGGTGGGCTTTCTTCTTGGCCAACCAAGGTGAGTTGGCGGGCACGCTGGCGCGGGCGCATCGAATGCACCGACACGCCGTCGTAAAGCACCTGCCCAGCAAGAGCCGGGGAAATGCCTGCAATCGCTCGCAACAACGTCGACTTACCAGCACCATTAACACCCACAAGGGCAGTCATAGTGCCTGGTTCAACGGTGAAGCTAACATTAGTAAGGAGCGGAATTTTATTAAACCCCGCTGCGACGGAACAAATGTCAAGTCGGCTCATGACGCACTCCCAAACTTGTATCGTCCACGACCCATCAGCAGCAGGAACAACGGTGCACCAAGCACACCAGTGACTACGCCCAGCGGAATTTCTTGCGGCGGCGCCGAAATGCGGGCAATCACATCAACCCACAACAAAAACAGCGAACCCGACACCATGGCAATCGGCAACAACCTGCGATGCAGCGAACCGACCAACATGCGAGCCAAATGCGGGATAACCAGGCCAACAAAGCCGATACCACCAGCAACCGCAACCATCGCACCCACAAGGAGCGCTTGAATGAAAAACAACACTTGACGCAAAACAGCCACATTCACACCCAACGCTGCGGCCGTATCAGGACCAGCAGCCAAGGCATCAAGGCTATTAGCAAGGAACATCAACACAACAAACGCCAGGAGCACCACCAGCGCAGGAAGTAAAAGTTTGTTCCATTGCCCACCTGCTACTGAACCCAGCATCCAAAACATCACGCCTTGCGCCGCTCGTGCATCAGGACCTTTGAACACAAGAAAGCTCGCGAGAGCAGAAAACGCTGAGGAGAGAACAACACCGGTCAAGATCAGGCGCAGCGGTGTCAGCCCGCCCTGCGCAACAGTGATCGCATAGACCGCGGCCGTCGCCCCCAAAGCACCCAACAAGGCGCCAACGGAGAGCGAATACAGGCCGAAAGAGGAGAAAACTCCCAAAGTGATCACGGCAGTGGCACCAACCGATGCGCCCGAAGACACACCAAGAAGATACGGATCAGCCAAGGGGTTACGCACCAACGTTTGCATCGCAACACCAGCAAGCGCCAAACCGGCGCCCACAATGATTGCCAGCAAACCACGTGGGGCACGAAGCTCCCACACAACGGAATCAATAGCCTGGTCAGGACCTTTTCCGCCACTCAGATGCGCAGCAACCACCTGCCACACTTCAGTTCGGGAGTAGTCGACAGAGCCAAACGTTAAGGAAATGACGAAACTTAAAGCCACCAAAGCTGCCAGCACAACAAACAGTGCCGGAGTAGCAAGCCGCCTTCCAAGGGTGCTCAACGTGAGAAACTCCTTCTGTGGATATTTTTTGGTCCAGCTTTAGAACCAAATTTCAATTATCCCCCATTTCGCAGATGAAGTTCAACCTTCCGAACACCTTTGTTAAACACCACCACTTGTGGAGCCTGAAAGAAGAAACCCTCTGGCAGAACACGATGTTTCTTCTCTTTCAGGATTTTTCTTTTTCTTTACCCTTTTCACATGACAAAGCAGGTAGCCTTGGGTGCATGACGTACGCATTGAAAAAGGCCGATGAGGTCAATACAGCAGCAGTGGTAACTACGGGTCTTATTGGGGGTTGGCTTACTGCCCGCGAAACAGGAATCCGCCCGTTAGGTGGTGTAATTCTTGCCGCCGCGGGTGGTTGGGCTGCACGTTCGTGGGCAGCAAAGGGCGGCGTTCCACTTGCCGCAGGTTTGACCACAGCCTATGTGGCTGCTTTCGGCCTTTCCCACCCACTGGCTAAAAAGATCGGCGCGTGGCCTGCGGTAATCACTGTAACTGCCGCTGCAGCTGGTGCCGCCTATATCCTGTCTGACGTCAAGGAATAATCCACTTTTTCTTCACTCCGCGCACGTGTAGTGCGCGGATTTTTATTCTCTCCCCCGCATCATGTGTTCTCTTAGTTCGCGTGGTTGATCAGCCCATAGTGCCACTTCTGTCACGAATGACCAGCGTTGTTTGTTCCACCACCAGCGTTCATGCGGGACACGGATGGGGGTGTTGAGGCGAAGAAGGAAATTGGTGCCTTCGCTCGTTCCTAGGTTCAGCCGCGTATCGACGATCCCTCGACGTTGATCATCATGCCCACGCACATACCCACACCAAATAATAGTGTTGAGTGGAATAGTTCCAAGAAGAATACCACCCTGCCTCAGTACACACTCTTGCTGAGTGAGATAACTAGGCCGTATGCAATGTTGCGCCACGTAGGCCCAAAAAATAATAACCCCGTACACAGAAAGCAGGAAAAGGATGAGGCGTAACTTTGGGTTAGTGAGCATGAGTTCGATAACGACAATCTCAATGGCACTCGCCACTGTAATCGCAATGGGGAGTGTCAATTCTCTCCCCTGCCGTGACACAACCAGTGCACCTTGAGGTACAAGAATGTGCCCGCGTATCCAACGAACAAGATCACTCAGAAGTCGCAGTTCTTTCACAAGCAGTCGGACTGCTGGATGTGTGGCAAGAACCTTCACAAGTACATTCATTGCCACTGCCCTAAGAATTGTGACAGTACCTGCTCCACCCGCGGTTCTAGTTGCATATCGGGCAGGGAGATATCGACGCTCCCTTCGACGAGTGTCTCAGCCACCCCGCGCATCCAACCCTGCTCATAAGCAACGCGGAATTCTTCTACCATCTGATCAATATCGACTGACGGCTCTTGCATCAGTGTCGCCCACGCCTGAAGAAAGCGGGTCGTGCTTTGTTGGATCTGCGGATGTGCAAGATTCTCACGCAGTACCTGCCATGTCGCTGGAGTTGTCATTCCACTCAGCGCCATCACTTCTAGAGCTGTAATTTCCTGATCATAGAGATGCTCATCCGTGATAAGGGCGCGAAGGCTCTCCCGTACATCACTGGGAATCCCAACCGTATGAGAACTGAGGCGCTCGAGGAATTTTTGCTGCTGAACAAGCTGTTGGATGCGTGATTGGATGAGTTCACGCGCCTGATCCAACGCAGTGTCACTCGTGACCAAAGAAAGCGGAACTCCCGCCTGCACTAAGGCACGAATGCGTAAAAGTTCAGCGAGATCCGCTATCCCATAGTTACGGTACCCATTACTGTCACGCGGCGGTTCATCCAATACACCTTTATGGTGATAGTGGCGAATAGTGCGCACAGTACAGTGGGCTGCACGTGCAAGCTCGGAAATCCTCATACCACTCATTGTGAACTATGACGTTAGGTCAAGGTCAAGAGGGCAAAAAAAAATTTGGGAAAACAGGAAAGCCTTTAAACTTTGACCGCTACCGCCCCAATAACAGCATGTGGCATCTGAGTCCGGATGGAAGAAAACAACCGCGCTGAGGCTAAAAGGGAGTGGGAAAAACCCCACCACGGTTAGCGCTTTCTTCCGCCACACACCACCATTGAAGGCAGTATTAAAGGCTTCCTGCTTCCCAAAAAATACCCCGCCACGGTTTCATTGACTCACCTCACACTCAAAAATGTGCGTAAAGGCCACAACGATCGTGGACCCAGGACGCAGGCTGACAGAAACTGCGCCCCGCTGACATTGATCCACTTTGTGCAGTTGGGTGCTACATCCCTTACACATTGATCATTTTTGAATAGTTCACCGTGGTGGCGTAGCACGCAGTAGCATCTTCCCTCTGACTAAAGAAAGATAGACCTGCTGATGCGTTGAGTATCAGTGTTGCGCCTAAATCGCGAGGCCCACACTAAAGGTCACGAGCTGGTCGGTCTTCGGACTCGGTGGATCTACCCCATGTTCCCTTGAACCTTCCCAGCCTATGGAAAAGACCAGTGGTTTCTAAAAAATGAGAACATGAGTCCCCACTCACCGCTGCGCGCCAGTCCCCGGGCTTTCACCGGGCGTTCCCAGGGGCAAAAATACACACAATTTTTACCCCACCAGCTCACTTCTGAGTGCAGTTAGACATTTTAGCAACAACGTTCACCACACTGAGTGAAATCACCCCCGCCTTGGGCTTTGTCAACTCGTCGCAAAGCAAGAAAACACCATATCCCACACAGCCTTGACAGGTGCCGACTGGAGCACATGCGGCAACGCCTCAACACAAACACTGCGCGATAGTCCCGCAACAGGTACCACCTCAACCCGATCATCCCGAAATGCCCGCAACGCCAACTCCGGCAACAGAGTCACCCCCAGCCCGGCAGCAATCAGCGCTTGAACCGCAACGAAATCATCGCTTGCATAACCCAGCCGTGGATTCACCCCCACCCCCGAAAGCACTCCCAACATATGACTTGTGCACTGCTGACAACCAGTCAGCCACGTAGCCGAAGCCACATCGCGAACGTCCTTCACCCCCTGACCCACCCCACGTGGTGTGACAAGCATCAAGTTTTCCTCAAACAAAACCTGCGCCTTCGCCCCCTCCTCTTCGGGATATCGAAACGTCAACGCTATATCCACCTCCCGCCGTTCCAACATGCGCCGAGCCTGCTCAGGTTCTGCATCAACCACATCGAGTTGAATGTGCGGCATCGCCACAATCAACTCCGGCACCAACACTGCCATGGCGGAAGGAAAGGCAGCCAGTCGCACCAGCCCAGTATCCGCCCTGCCCACAGCACGTAACTGAGTTTCAGTGTGGGCTAACTCAGCAAGAATGCGCGCGCCCCGCTCAGCTAACAGTTGCCCCTCTTGAGTCAGTTCTAGGCTGCGCCCATTTTTTACCAACAGCCGCACCCCGCACTCTTTGCTGAGCTGTTTGAGGTGGTGGGACACGGTGGGCTGAGAAATCCCGAGCTCATCGGCGGTTGCTTGGACATTGCGTTCGCGGGCGAAGGCGACGAAGACTTTGAGGCGCTCAACATCAATCACATCGACTAAATTAATGCGTTTAAAAGAAAATATCCATTAGACCTATCTTTTGGCGCAGGTCACACTAGGAATATGGCCAACAGCACACACATTTCCCTCGACCTCATCCACGCCGCACATGAGGAATACCTCCGCCACCTGCCACCCACCTGCTGTTTTAGCTACCCCATGCTCAACAAGCACACTGGGCGCACCATGGTGCTCAAGCACGAAAACACCCAACCCACCGGTGCCTTCAAAATCCGCGGCGGCATCGCACTGTTCGCACTCCGCGGACCCAACCAACTCGGCGACGGGGTCATCAGCGCCTCCACCGGAAACCACGCCCAATCGATCGCGTATGCTGCACAGATGCACAATACGGACTGCACCATTGTGGTACCCGAATCCACCCCCACCGAACGCATTGAGGGCATCGAACTTCTCGGATCGAAAGTTATTGCCCACGGGGCGGATATGGCCGAATCTATCGCTTATGCGAAGCAAACTGCGCTGCGAGAATCGCTGAGCTTCATCGCCCCCACTGAACCTGAAATTATTGCCGGTCACGCCGGTGTCTATCTTGAACTATTCGCTGAACACCCCGACTGCGATGCCGTGTATATTCCCATCGGTTCCGGCTCCGGCGCAGCAGGTGCTTGCCTCGTACGCGACGGGCTTGGGCTCTCCACTGCCGTGATCGGTGTACAATCCGCCCTCGCACCTGCCGCCCACATCTCCTGGCGCACAGGTGAGATGAGCACCGCCCCCTCCCGCACCCGTGCGCTTGGGCTTGCCACCACCTCCTCATGTCCGCGTACGCAAGCTATTATGCGCGCAGGTTTGCACGACTTTGTGCTTGTCGACGACCACGCAATCGACCAGGCACGCGCACTGCTTGCTACCTGCGCACATACCCTCGCAGAAGGGGCGGGCGCAGCAGCACTCGCCGGTGCATATGAGCTCGGCGTTGGTGAAAAAGTCGGAATCGTTATAAGCGGAGGCAACGCCACAGCACAGGAACTCGCAACCCTCCCCCAATGGGGGTAGATGATTGACTATTCCGCGCCGGAGATATTAATTCTTGAAAAGCACCGTCACCGTCAATTTTTCTCGAAAGGAGTAGCCATGTTGAATCAGACAATCAAACGCCAGTATTCCCAAGAACCTACTTCTTTCGCGGTGCTTTCTCTGCGCTAATTTTTCACTACTGTGCGCCGCGAACCTTTACGTGTTCAGCGGCGCTTTTTGCTTGAGTGCCTCACTTTTTTAGCCGCTGATCACTCAACGTCTAAGAAAGGATTAGTTTTTCAATGTCTCGAAAGAGCTTTGATCGTCATCTCAAGCCACACAAGCCGCAGGTTGTTAGCTTTGCATCACTGGTGGAGGACTCCACGCTCGAGCAGGCTCAGCAATTAGCCGCGTTGCCTTTCGTGCATGAGCATGTTGCGCTGATGCCGGACGCACACACGGGGCTTGGTTCCTCTGTGGGTACGGTTTTCGGCACCATCGATGCCGTGATTCCTGCAGCAGTTGGTGTCGATATTGGGTGTGGCATGATCGCAGCTTTGACCCAATTTACTGCCGCCGATCTTGAGGGGAAGGATCTCACCGTCTTGCGCCAGGCGCTTATCGACGCCATCCCCATGTCGGCGGGCAACTACAACGACTGGGAGTTACAGCCCACTGCTAAAAAGCGATGCAGTGAGCTCGCTGAGCTGGCCGAGAAGGATAATGTGGATCTTTCCCATTCGAAGAACTGGCGCCAACAGTTGGGCACTTTGGGTGGTGGAAACCACTTCATTGAGCTGTGTCTTGATGAATTAGATCGTGTGTGGATGTTCCTCCACTCAGGTTCCCGAGGAGTCGGCAACAAGATTGCACGCAAGCATATTGCCAAGGCGCAGAAGCTCATGCACCAATGGTGGATTCCACTGACCACCAACGATCTTGCCTATTTCGTTGCTGGGACCGAGGAGTTCAATGAGTACATCAAGGAGCTTAACTGGGCACAACGCTTTGCGCTTCTAAACCGCGAGGAGATGATTGATCGCTTCACCGATTGTCTTGCCACGTTTATGGGGGCAGATGTGGAGATTATCCAGCGGATTAACTGCCACCACAACTACACCACTCGCGAGCAACACTTCAACCGCACGGTGTGGCTGACGCGAAAGGGTGCGGTTCGCGCAGATCAAGGGCGTCTTGCGTTGATCCCAGGCTCCATGGGTACCGCCAGCTACGTGGTTGAGGGTAAGGGCAATGCTGCCTCAATGAATTCCGCACCCCATGGGGCGGGCCGGAGGTTCTCACGGAACGAGGCGCGGCGCCGTTTTACTCTTCAGGATTTGGAGAAGCGAATGGAAGGCATTGTCTACCGCCCAGGTTCGGAGTGGATCGACGAGATTCCCGACGCCTACAAGGATATCGATCAGGTGATGGAAGACTCCAAAGACCTGGTGGAAATCAAGCACAAGTTGCGCCAAATTCTAAACGTCAAGGGAACTTAATTTTCGTTACCATCGGTAATAGGCCAATGGTAACGAGGATGAGCCACCATGATTGAATTTGTTATTTGGGTAATCCCTTCCTTTATCTACGCTTTCGTGCAAAAGCGAAAGCGTGAGTGGGAAAGTATCCTGCATAGCCTCGGCGCCACATGGGGTGATAAGAAAAGCCACGCCATTGGGCTTGGGATTTTCCTCCTCGTCTGTGTACTCAGTGCTATTGTTTTCCAGCTCATGCCAGAAGACGTGTTTGGAAGTTTGGGCGATTCATTTACTCGCGTGACAAGTATCGGCGCGGGCATTGTTATCGCATTGCGAGCATTTGGGGAGGAAGTCTTCTTCCGAGGATTCTTAGGCGGGTTCTTGATGCGCCGCCTCGGCTTTCTCGCAGGTAATACCCTCCAAGCGGTTATATTCCTACTCCCCCACCTCTCACTGCTCATTCTTAACACAGGACTATGTCCAATTGTTGTGTTGCAGTTCTTCCTGGGGTGGGTTCTTGGCTGGTTACGCCATTACTCAGGGTCTTTCCTCCCCGGCGCGGTCGCCCACATGGCTACGAATATAGCTGTCACCTTTTTGGTATGAGTTTTATATTTGGGCCATGGATTGGGACGAGTACGAAGATTTTCTTGAACGAGATCACAAGGTACCCGAGCCTTATCGCAGGATTGTAGTTGATGGTGTTTTCCACGATGGGTTTTAGCCCTTGGCTATGATTTCCGCATTGTTTCCCCTGATTTTATGAAGGAATTAGCAGACAAACGTTTTGCCGACTGGTTAACTGTAAAACCTACGATTGTGTGCTTTACCTCGATGCCTCGTTTGCGTACTTTATTTTTTACGTGTTTCGAAAGGTATAACCGCCCCATCTGTGTGGATATGTGGGGCCAGAGGATGAGGGTGAAATAAGAAAATCTTGGTTCGTAGATAGTAAAAGGTCCATTGCTTGAAAGCAGTGGACCTTTTACGTTCGAGTTTTTTTACTTTTGCCCAGCTTCAAAAGCTGCGCCCACCTTGTACAGGCGGTCGTCAGCAAAGGCAGGGGCCATGATCTGCAAACCAACAGGCAGGTTGGTATCAGGGGCCAAGCCTGCAGGCAGGGACATACCGCACAGGCCGGCGAGGTTCAACGGCAGGGTGCACAGGTCGAAGTTGTACATTGCCAGCGGGTCGGAGATCTTCTCCCCCAGCTTGAAAGCGGTGGTTGGGGTGGTTGGGGACACCAACACGTCACACTTTTCATAGGCTGCGGCGAAATCCTGGGCGATCAGGGTGCGCACGCGCTGCGCCTGCAGGTAGTACGCGTCGTAGTAGCCCACCGACAGTGCGTAGGTGCCCAAGATGATGCGGCGTTTGACCTCAGGGCCGAAACCTGCGGCGCGGGTCAAAGCCATGACCTCTTCCGCAGAGCGGGTTCCATCGTCGCCCACGCGCAGGCCGTAACGCATGCCGTCGAAACGCGCAAGGTTGGAGGACACCTCACAGGGAAGGATCAGGTAGTAGGCAGCCAACGCATCATCGAAGTGCGGACAGTCAACCTCTACTACTTCTGCACCCTGGGCCTGCATCTGTGCCACAGCTTTGTGGAACTGCTCCAGCACACCAGGCTGGTAGCCTTCGCGGTCGAATTGCTTAACCACGCCGACGCGCACGCCGCGCAGATCGCCGTTAGCGCCTTCACGAGCTGCCGCCACTACTGGGGCGACCGGGCGGTTCACGCTGGTGGCGTCGAAACGATCGTGGCCTGCAATGACCTCGTGCAGTAATGCCGTATCTAACACGGTGCGTGCCGTAGGGCCACCTTGGTCGAGGGAGGATGCGCACGCAACAAGGCCGTAACGAGAAACGGTGCCGTAGGTAGGCTTCACACCCACCGTGTTGGTCAGTGCGGCTGGCTGGCGGATCGAACCACCGGTGTCAGTACCGATAGCAAGCGGTGCTTCACCGGAGGCTAGTGCTGCGGAAGAACCGCCGCCGGAACCACCGGCAGTGCGCTCAACATCCCACGGGTTGTGGGTTGGGCCAAAGGCGGAGTTTTCGGTGGAAGAACCCATAGCAAACTCGTCCATGTTGGTCTTACCCAAAATGGGGATGCCAGCCTCACGGATTTTGCGGGTAACAGTCGCATCATAGGGGGCAATGTAGCCCTCAAGAATTTTAGATGCGCAGGTAGTTGGCGCATCCGTGGTGGTGAACACGTCTTTGAGTGCTAGTGGGACACCAGCCAGCGGGGATGCTGGGGCTTCACCGGCATCGAGAGAGGCGTCGACACGCTGTGCTGCCGCGAGTGCTTCCTCAGAGCCGACGTGTAGGAATGCGTGAATGTCAGCATCAATGTCCGCGATGCGGTCGAGGTGCGCTTGGGTGACCTCAACTGCAGATACTTCGCGCGTATGAATTTTCGCAGCCAGGTCAGCGGCGGTCATGGATGTCAGTTCGTTGGAGCCTGGTGCCCCAACCAAGTATTTGTTGCTCATGAAAAGTTACTCCCCCAAAATCTGTGGTACGACGAAACGTTGCTCAGCCACGTCAGGTGCCTGATCAAGGGCCTGCTCGGCGGTGAGGGTCTTTTCCACCACATCCTCACGCATAGTGGTTTGGATCGAGTGGGGGTGACTCATTGGCTCAACGCCCAGGGCGGCAACTTTTTGCACCGCCGAAACGTTTGAGATGATCCCGTCGATCTGCTCAGCAAACCGATCAAGCTCCTCATCGCTTAACGCTAGGCGTGCGAGTTTTGCCAAGTGGGCGACTTCGTCGCGCGAAATCTCAGGCACTTTTAGTCTTGTCCTTACTTTCGAGGGGGTGTTGAAACATTTTCGCAGGCATCATCCAGCCGATACAAGCTTATAGGATACCCCAGTAAAAAATTCAAAACTCCCACGCCACCAAAAGGCGAGCATAAGCTGACAATCTTTGCACCAACTCACCCCCTTGAACACACACGTAGGCTTAAATGTTCGTAGAATGTGCCCTTGATACTTCTCGTTCAGATGAAAGGCTGTGATATTCGGTGATGTACCTCATCCGAGTGCTGCTACCCGATACTCCGGGTAGTTTGGGACTGCTAGCCGAAGCGATTGGTGCCGCAGGTGGCGATATCCGTTCCGTGGATGTTGTCGAAGCATTCCTCGACGGCACGGCCATGGATGACATGGTGGTCAATCTCCCCGCAGGCACCATGGCTGATGTGCTTATTTCCGCAGCCCATACCGTCGAAGGTGTAGAAGTGGATTCCATTCGCCCCTTCTCCGGCACTGTGGATCGGCGCGGTCAGATCGAAATGCTTGCCGACGTCGCCGGCGCCTCCACACACTCCGATGCGATCGCAGCATTAGTGGATAAGGTCCCCCAAGCGTTGACATCCAACTGGGCGATTTTGCTTCAAGACGGCAACCCCGTTGCCCGTGTCACCGCTTCTGAGGCTGCCCCCGAGGATGATGGTTCGCGCCCCTCCCAAATCGGTATCGAGCGCGCCCGCATTTTGAACCCCGATTCTGATTTCTGGGTTCCTGCTACGTGGTGGTTGCTGGATTCCTCCCTCGCGGCCGCACCGTTGGGCAAGTCGGGGTTGGTACTGATTGTTGGCCGTGTTGGTGGCCCCGATTTCCTCCCCAGTGAGGTGGAGCACATGGGCCACTTCGGCACAATTTTGCACCGTATGCTGCGGGACTAGCCAAGTAGTTCCACAAATTGTTCTTCGTTGAGGATGACAAGGCCCAGTTCGCGGGCCTTTGTCTCCTTCGAACCTGCGTTTTCACCGACCACCACGTAGTCGGTTTTTTTCGACACTGATCCGCTGGCTTTACCCCCGCGGGCAATGATGGCTTCTTTGGCGGAGTCGCGGCTGAAGTTTTCCAGCGTTCCGGTGACCACGATGGTCTTTCCGGCGAGTGTTTGCTCAAGCTGTTCGGTTTCTTCTTCCTCCATGGTCACCCCTGCTTTCGCCCATTGGTCGACGATGCCTTGGTGCCAGTCCACCTCGAACCATTGCTTGAAGCTGGTGGCGATCACAAGCCCAACGCCTTCGGTTTCCGCAATGTCGTCGACGGCGGCTTCCCGCATTGCTTTCAGTGAGCGGTAGCGGGTGGCGAGTGCGCGTGCGGCGATGGGGCCGACGTGGCGGATAGATAGTGCCACGAGCACTCGCCACAGGTCGGTGTTTTTCGCTGTGTCGAGGTTTTTCAGCAGCTTTTTCCCGGTCGCGTTCAGCGTTCCTTTTTTCGTGGTAAAAACGCTGGTGCGCAGCAAATCTTCTTCTCTTAAGTCGAACAGTGCGCCCTCGTCGATAAGCACTTCGGACTCGATGAGGTCGATCGCAGCTTTCTCGCCCAACGCTTCGATGTCGAACGCTCCCCTGCTTGCAACATAGGCAAGGCGGGCGGAAAGCTGGGCTTTGCAGGAGCGAGTGTTGGGGCAGCGCCAGTCGAGGTCGTCTTCTTTTTGTGGCGCCAGCGTTGCCCCGCAGCTCGGGCAGGTGGCGGGGAATACGAATTCTTTTTCCTCGCCTGTTCGCTTTTCGACGACCGGGCCGAGGACCTCCGGAATGATCTCGCCAGCTTTACGGATCACCACCGTATCCCCAATCAGCACGCCTTTACGCTTGACTTCTGTCTGATTGTGCAGCGTAGCCATCGCTACGGTGGAGCCTGCCACGTAGACCGGTTCCATGACCGCAAACGGAGTCACACGTCCAGTGCGGCCGACGCCGACTTGGATGTCGAGAAGTTTTGTCATGACTTCTTCTGGCGGGTATTTGTAGGCAATCGCCCAACGCGGGGCACGCGAGGTAGCACCCAATCCACGCTGTTCGGCGCGGGAGTTGACCTTCACCACAAGACCGTCCATCTCAAAGATGGCTTCGCCACGCTTCTTTTCCCACTTCTCAACAGTTGCTTTTACCTGATTCGCAGTCGTGACAACCTCGGTATACGGGCTAACTGGTAGACCCCACGCCGCGAGAGCTTCATATGCTTGCGACTGGGATGTTGGCGAAAACCCCTCCGCGTGCCCAATACCGTGGCAAATCATGCGCAGCTTGCGTCGGCGCACCGCCTCTACATCTTTTTGCCGCAACGACCCCGCTGCCGCGTTTCGTGGGTTCGCGAAAGGCTTCCCCCCTTCGAGTTGGCGCTGTTCATTAACCAACCCGAAATCCTCTACGGCGATAAACACTTCGCCACGGACTTCCACCACCTTAGGGATGGCAAACTCTGGGTGCTGCGTCAATGTATGTGGGATATCAACGATCACCTTCGCGTTTTCCGTCACATCCTCACCTACTCGCCCATCACCGCGTGTGGCGGCGCGCACTAAGGTGCCGGATTCATAGACCAATGACAGTGACAATCCATCGATTTTGAGCTCAGTAATGTATTCCTGAGCTGGGGTGCGTTCCAGCCACTGGGTGAGTTCCTCCTCGTTGAACACATTATCGAGGCTCATCATGCGTTCGAGATGCTCAACATTTGCGAAGGAGGACCCAACGGGGGCACCTACTTGCTGGGTGGGGCTTGAAGGAGTGGCTAGTTCTGGGTGCTCTTTTTCCAGTTTTTCCAGCTGCGCATATATTTCGTCGAATTCCGCATCGGTGATTTCGGGGGTTTGGTTGTAATAAAGTTCACGGTGGCGGATAACTTCAGCTGCAAGTTTTTGCCATTTTTCTTGCACCTGTACCTCAACATTAGTCATGGTGTACAAGTCTAGTGTCTGCCATGTTATGTTTCGCAGTTACTCTTGTATCCATGAGTTCTTTCGACCCTTTGAAAGTTTTGAGCTTCGATCTCGAAACCACCTCCGCCAACCCTTTTGAAGCACGTATCGTCACCTCCGCTCTTGTGCGCATTGATTCTTCCGGATCGCATCCCTATGAAATGTTGGCCGATCCTGGTGTGGAAATTCCTGAACAGGCGAGCAAGGTGCACGGTATTAGTACCGAGTATGCCCGGGAACACGGTCGCCCCCACGATGATGTTGTGCAGGAGACGATTTCTACCATTGAAAAAGCGTGGGCTGATGGATACACGTTGGTTGTGTTTAACGCCCCCTATGATCTGACTGTTTTGCATCGGTTGGAGCCGAAGTTTTTGGTGCGTGGTCCCGTTTATGATCCGTTCGTGATGGATAAGATTTGTGATCGTTACCGCAAAGGCCCCCGCACGTTGACCGCGTTGAGTGAGCACTATGGGGTCAAGCTTGATAATGCCCATGAAGCAACTGCTGATGCGTTGGCGGCGGCGCGTATTGCATGGATGCAGGCGAAGCGGAACTATGCCACGGAGATTAGCTCTCGCAGTGTGGAAGAGCTGATGGAGTTTCAGGCGGTGGGCTACCACGAGGTGCAAACCGGTTTTGCTAAGCATTTGGCGGGCAAAGGTAAAGATGCGAGTACTGTTAATACTTCCTGGCCTATGCAGTCGTTCGAACACAGGAACAATTAATCAAAAATTTAGCAGGTTTTCTCTTGAAAATATAGAACAAGCGTTTGTACAATAGTGGTAGTTGGAAGTAGTTTTTCTACCAGTATTTACACGGTTAGGTTCTTATATTTTCAAAAGGAGGAGTAATGGAACCCTGCTACTCCTGCTTGAATCCTTCGCATGAGGTTTCAGCACTGACTGCCGAAGTGAATCGAATGAATTTTCTCCGCTGGGAGCCGTTGAGTCATGATCTTTTAGATAAAGATGTAGATGCCTATTCGCGGCTTTTGGCGGCACGCACGGGCGTGTCTGCCCGGATGGCATGTAATTACGTCATGGCTTTTCATACGCTTCGTCAGTTCCCTCTTGTCTTGGGGTTGCAAAGGCAGATGTGGCTGCTGGATTTGCCCCGAATTTCGCTGGTGTTTAATCACTTATGCAGCGTGGATGAGCGCCATTATGAGGTTATTGATGCGTGCTTGTATCACTTTTTGTGTCCCACAAAATATGATCAGGAGCTTCCATCCGCACGTGAGATTATTAAGCATGTGAATGCGATTCTGGCTGATCTGTTCGGGGTGGACAATCTTGATGGGGTTGTCGCTCGTGAGCCGAAGGGTGTTCGACTTTCAGATGTCTCGGAAGGGCGCAGCAGCCTTGAGATCACAACTGATTCGGTGACGGGTCGGGCGATGTGGGCGGCGTTGAAGTCAGTGGCGAAGCGTTTTTCAGTGAGTCTGGAGGAGGCTGCACGCAAGATTTTCTTTGACGGTCGCGATATCGATGTAAAAGTTGTTGTGCATGCACATCGATTGGAAGGCACTGATGATCTTTATGTTCCCGGTGCTGGTTTTCTCAGCACTGAGGATCGGTCGCGGTGGGTTCCGATTCAGCGCAGCATGGATGGTGTTGAGGATAAGGTTTCGTGTGCTTATCACACCCCGGACGATATGAAAGCGTTCATGGATATGCGTGATGGTCAGTGCCGTGGCCCTAGTTGTTCACGAAGGGTTGAGGATACGGATCGGGATCATTGGCACAATTTCACTGGCGCCAATACGCAGGTGTCGAATCTGGTTTCTTTATGTAGACGATGCCATAACTTAAAGTCAGCCGGTACATTGAGCTACGCCCTGAGGGCTGATGGTGCGGTGTCGTGGACGTTGCCGGATGGTTCTACGTCCACAAACCTTGCTGTGCCGCGATCACGCTTGTTTGGGCAGACTTTTGCCCAGCGTATCGAGTCGCGGGCTGAAAACCTTCGCACTTTCGTCCAGCTGCTTAGAAGTCACGCGCTAGAGTCTCATCCACCTGACGAATAGCAGCAAGCATGCGGGCGGTGTCAAGGAGGTTGCTGCGCGTGCTGGCGTTGGTCAGATCGAGGGCACGGGGTTCGATGCTCAAGCAGTCAAACAGACGGGAGATTGTAGAAACGGTACAGGTGGGTTCGACAGCCAGCACCGCATCCATTCCTGAGGAATAGAGTTCGCCAAATAGGTCAAGTTTTTCGGTTCCTGTCAACTCAGCGAGTGGGAAAACGAGTGTGTGGGGTTGGGCTATGCGTGCCACGTGAAGGTGGTTGGTTGCTAGTTGCTTAATTCCAGCGAGCCTTTCGCCAAGCACTGTGGCAGGCACCGGTGCGATGACGTCGAAATCGCTGGTGCCTGGAATTTGCCCTGCCTCAAGTTCGCTAAGGAGGGGTTCTTCGTATTGGCTGGCCAAAGATTCAGCAAGCACTTCGGTGATATCCCTCAGCGCTCCTTTGTCGGTGACAGCAAGATGCCCATTGGGCAGTTCTACCTGTGCGGCTAGGCTCCACGGGCCGAGCGCGGACACAAAAAGGTTCGTCGTGCCCCAGAGTTCTTCGAGTCGGTCGAGTTTCCGGTCGAAACTATCCCAGAGGCGGTGGTTGGGTGAATGGCTCAGTCGCCAGCCTCGTGGCCCGCGTTCGACGGGTAGTTCGCGAAGCATGGAGCAGGTGAAGGCGACGAAGTCTTCGCCACGGGGAATGGTGCGGAGTGTGGTTTCGGAGGCGATGACGTCTGCGGCTTCGTCGAAGGTTCCAGAAAGTGCACCGGTGTGGAAGATCACGATGCTGTTCCGCAAATGGTGCCGGAGCCGACCACAATGTCGCCGTCGGGGTCGGGAAGGTAGATCACGGCAGCTTGTCCCCTCGCCACACCACTGAGTGGCGTACGTAGTTCGATGGTCATCTTATCGCCGTCGATGCGGACAGCGCAGGGGGCAACGGAGCCGTGGGCGCGAACCTGGACTTCGGCGTCGAAACGCCCAGTCATGGCGGGGTGGAGATACTTGAGACGATCGGCGTAGATAGTGTTGACGACAAGATCTTCTTTCGCCCCCACGACCACGGTGCCGGTTTCGGCGTCGATGTCGGTGACGTAGCGGGGTTTGCCGTCGGTGGCTGGTTGCTTGATGTCAAGCCCTTTGCGCTGACCGATGGTGAAGTTCCACGCACCGTCGTGTTCTTTGAGTTTGCGCCCTTCGGTGTCCACGATCATTCCCGGTCGCAGCCCGATGTGGCGCCCGAGGAAGGCTTGGGTGTTGCCGTCGGGGATGAAGCAGATGTCGTAGGAGTCGGGCTTGGAGGCGACTGAAAAGCCGAGGGCTTTAGCTTCTTCGCGGATTTGTGGTTTTTCGGTGTCGCCGACGGGGAACATGCAGTGTGCGATTTCGTGTGCCCCTAACACGCCCAGCACGTAGGACTGGTCTTTGTTGGGGTCGATGCCGCGGCGCAGGTAGCCGTCCTCCCCAAGGCGGGCGTAGTGCCCGGTGACTACTGCGTCGAAGCCGAGTGCGATGCCACGCTCAAGCAGGGCTTCGAACTTGATTTTTTCGTTGCAGCGCAGGCAGGGGTTCGGGGTTTCACCACGGGTGTAGGAGTCGACGAAATCATCGATGACGTCAGCTTTGAAGCGGTCTGAGAAGTCCCATACGTAGAACGGGATTCCAAGCTTGTCGCACACGCGGCGGGCGTCTGCTGAGTCTTCCAGCGAGCAGCAGCCGCGGGATGATTCGCGCACGGCTTGCGGGTCGCGGCTGAGTGCTAGGTGCACGCCGACAACCTCGTGTCCGGCCTGGAGTGCGCGTGCGGCGGCGACGGCGGAATCGACGCCACCGCTCATTGCTGCAAGTACTCTCATTGTTCTCCTCTTATGTCATCGGGACTTATCTACTTTAGTATTGACTTCTCGTGGGTAGAAAACGAGAAACTATTGCAGGGACGTATCAAACCTCAACGGGCGAGGTTGAGGTGCGGGTTGATCCGCACGGGGGCTATGAAATTTTTGTCAACCACGTGCCAAGTTCGCACATTAGTGACGATCCTTTAAGGCTTGAGTACGAGTACATGCGTTGGATTGTTGCGTTGTGCCCACTCATCGAGCAGCGTTTCGACGTCGACAAGCTGCGTGTCACGCATTTGGGCGGTGGGGCGTGTTCCCTCCCCCGCTATTTCGTGGCGAAATATCCGCGCTCCCGCAACTCTGTTGTTGAGCTCGACAGTGAGCTCACCCAGCTAGTGCGGCAATGGTTCCAGCTCCCGGCAGCACCGCAGTTGAAAATTCGTGCGGGCGAGGCGAGAGCAGTTGCCGATACTTTTGTTCCGCAGTCGCGCGACGTCGTGATTCGTGATGTGTTCGCCCAGGCTGTCACCCCCGATAATTTGTGCGAGCTGGCATTTTACCGCCAAATTCATGCATCATTGTCCGACGGCGGACTCTACATCGCAAACTGTGGCGATCATAAGGACCTCAAGGGTGCCAAAGCAGAGCTACGGGGCATGGCGGAAGTTTTTGCTCACCTTGCCGTCATTGCAGATCCTTCGATGTTGAAGGGACGCCGCTACGGCAATATTATTCTGGTTGGTTCCGATAAACCTGTGCCTGTTCTGCCGGAAATTACGCGCGAACTGCTGCAAGGTGGGGTTCCTGCGCAGATGAAAAACGATGAGTGGGTCCGTGCATTCATGGTAGGGTGATGAGAAAGGGGACATTATTTTTTCAAGCTGTTGAGGAGACGTATGCGTCGGATTGCTTCCACCCTAGTTCTTATAAGCTGCTTGGCGGGAGCTCCTGTCGCCTCGGCTTCGCCCATGCTCATCACTAAATCCGACCGCCCCGAAAAGGGCGAATTTAATGATGACAAGTGGCGGGCACGCATCGACAGCCTCAACCGAATCCATAACGATGAGCGGATTGCTGAATACTCTATAAAGTCCCCTTCCATGTTGGGCCGTGAAATCCCAGTGGTGGTTCTCAAGGCGAAAGATCCGAACCGCCCTGTGATTTATCTCCTCAATGGTGCCGGCGGTGGGGAGCAGTCTGTGTCGTGGGTGACTCACACTGAGGCGCTCGATTTCTACTGGAAGAAGAATGTCAACGTTGTTATTCCTATGCGTGGGGCGTTTACCTACTATGTGGACTGGGTTCGCGACGCCCAAGGCACTGAGTACGCCAAGGGCCCACAAAAATGGGAAACGTTTCTCACCAAGGAGCTTCCTTCAGAGATTGAGCCTGAAATTCAGGCTGACCCGAACAACCGTGGCATCGTCGGCATGAGCATGTCGGCCACCTCTTCCCTACTGCTGGCTGAACGCAATGAGGATTTCTACAATGTGGTCGGATCATATTCCGGTTGCGCAGCCACCTCGAAAGCTTTCCCTTCCCTGTTCGCCAATTTCACCATGGAACGTGACGGGGAGACCCCAGAATCGATTTGGGGTCCACTGGGCTCCGATACCAATATTGAACACGATGCGCTGATTCAGGCTGAGGGCCTGCGCGGAAAAACAATCTACGTATCCAATGGCTCGGGTCTGATCTCTGACCGCGAGTTCTACGACAACATCAAGATCAAGGGCGAAAAGTGGATTGAGACCCTCGCCTCCTCTTCCGAAGTCACGGTCGTCGGTGGGATTATCGAGGCCGCAACAAATGCATGCACTCATGATTTGAAAGCCAAGCTCAACCAGCTCGATATCCCCGCCACCTTCAAGTTCCGCAATACCGGTGTGCACACCTGGTATTACTGGGAAAAAGACATGAAGGATTCTTGGCCGGTGTACGCCAAAGGCTTCGGAATTGACGCTGAAGATGACGAGCCAACCACCGCTGGGGCTAAGGTTCCTCTCAAGGTAAAAGACAACCTACCTTTCGAGGACCCCTCTCAGGCTGAAGAAAACTCCCAGAAAGACTAGGCCATGCCCGCTTGGCGGGCAATGGCGACCGCCTTCGGTAACGCTTCGATCAGCTGGGCTACCTCATCTTCAGTGGTGGTGTAGCCCAAACTGATCCTTAGCGTACCGCGGGCGGTTTTTTCATCAACGCCTTGGGCCAAAAGCACCCGCGAGGCCCGATTCACACCATTAGCGCAGGCAGAACCGGTCGCGAGTGCGAAACCTTGAGAATCTAACAGCATGATCAAACTATCGCCCTCAGCACCAGGAAACGACACATTAACATGCGTTGCCAACGAATGCTTCGGGGTGTTGAGAATAGAATCCTCAGGTAATGCAGCAATGATCATGTCTTTAAGCGCCGCTAAGCGCTGCTGTTCTTCATCCATGGTGGCAACAACCTCAGTCAATGCTGCGGCAAAACCACACGCGCCAGCGACATCCACTGTTCCGGAACGAATACCGCGCTCCTGCCCACCGCCATGAAACAGTGGGGCGGGTGCTGGACTGCGCTTGGCAAGCAACACCCCCACCCCACGTGGGCCACCGAATTTATGCCCACTCATCGCGAGGCTGGCGGCACCTAAAGCATGGAAATTAATGGGAACTTTTCCCACCGCTTGAACCGCGTCAACGTGCACTGGTGCATCGGTAGCAGCGATGATCTGCTCTATTGGCTGGATGGCGCCTGTTTCATTGTTGGCCCACATGCAGCTGACTACCGCCGCTGGCTGTGCCAGTATGTTGTGGGGATCGTGGACGAAACCTTCCCTAGTGACGGGAAGCAAGTCCACATCACCAAGGAATTGGGCAGTTTCGTACACTGCGGAATGCTCAATGGCACTGATCACAACTTTTGAATGCGGACTGATCGCGTAGAAGCCTTTCAGCGCAATATTGACCGATTCAGTGCCACTGGCGGTGAAAATTACTTCGATCGGGTCGCAGCCAAATACTTTCGCCACCGTTTCGCGGGCGTCGTCAAGCAAGCTTCGCGCTCGACGCCCCAGCGCGTACTGCCCAGATGGGTTCAGCGCCGAGCTTGCCTCAAGCCACGCATCTTTCGCACTTTCACGCATCGGAGTAGTGGCTGCATGATCGAAGTACAACACCGCGTCTAGCCCCGCTTCTTCAATTCCTCAATCACACGAGGAACAACCTCATGCACGTCGCCCACAACACCCAAATCAGCGATCTGGAAGAAAGGCGCATCTTCATCATTGTTGATCACAACAATCTTGCGGGCAGTCTGCATACCAGAGGTGTGCTGGATTGCACCGGAAATACCCAAACCAATGTACAAATCTGGGCTGACTGTCACACCAGTCTGGCCAACCTGGAATTGTGGGCCATACCAGCCCAAGTCCACCGCATCGCGAGTCGCGCCAACAGCAGCATCCAACACATCAGCCAAAGGCTCAGCAACGTTGCTAAAGCCCTCCGCAGAATCAAGGCCACGGCCACCCGCAACCACGACCTTCGCCTGCGCCAAATCAGGGCGATCACCCTTCGGCGCTGGGGTGAATTTGGTCACGGTCACATCCTTCACCGTGGCAGCTGGTAGCGCGAAAGTGCTCACCACCCCAGCACCAGGGGTCGGCTTCGGCTCAACCGCACCAGGGCGCAGAGTGTAAATCGGGCTGTTACCGCCAACTACTGCGGTGACTTCAATGGAATCACCAAAAATGCTCATCTGTGCGGAGCGATCCGCATTAATGCCCACAACATCGCACAACACACCCGAAGCCAAACGGGCAGCGAGGCGACCAGCAATCTCATTGCCGTGCGCGCCAGCGTCAATAATGATGGGAGCAGGAGCACTCGCGGCCAGCATCGACAGCGCATCCGTTTCCGGCAGCACGATTCGAGACGCCACATCAGCGCCCTCAGCTGCCACAATCTGATCCGCACCCAACGCAGCAAGCGTATCGACGAGCGGAAGATGCGCCCCTTCAGTACCCACCACCACGGCGGTGACCGCCCCGAAAACCTTCGCTGCAGTAATCAATTCCGCAGTCGCAGCTGCGACCTGATCCCCAGTGTATTCCACCAAAACATAAGCATTAGACATGTTCAAACTCCTCAAGGCTTGAAAAAAGTATTAAGAATTCTTAATGAAATCGACGATCTTTTCTGCCTGAGTCTGAGCATCGCCAT
The DNA here is from genome assembly GCF_030408755.1 of Corynebacterium felinum. Taxonomy (NCBI): domain Bacteria; kingdom Bacillati; phylum Actinomycetota; class Actinomycetes; order Mycobacteriales; family Corynebacteriaceae; genus Corynebacterium; species Corynebacterium felinum. The sequence continues at coordinate 1,154,908 of NZ_CP047209.1, read as the reverse complement.
AAATCATCTCACCCTGGCTGCGCGTAGGACGTGGCACCGCCGTCGATACGCGAGTTGCAGCACGCTCCAAGCCCACATTCTCAGCCGACACCCCAATTGCAGCCAAGTCCCACACCCGAATCTCAGCCTTCTTCGCCGCCATAATTCCCTTAAAGTTCGGGTAACGGGGCTTATCAGCCTTATCAGTAACAGTCACGATTGCGGGCATAGCAGCCTCGATAGCGAAATCACCATCGCGAGTCTCACGGACGGCCTTGACCTGGCCGTCGGCAAGTTCAACCGACTTGCAAGATGTTAAGGCAGGCTGGTTACGGTACTCGGCAAGAATGCCCGGCAGCGCACCCATCGCACCATCAGACGATGCAACACCGGCAACAATCAAAGCCACGTCAGGGATTTGATTCAGCGCATTCGTCAACGCCCACGCAGTACCCAACACATCAGAACCAGCGAGCGCATCATCAACAACCTGCACAGCGGAATCCGCACCCATAGCCAATGCCTTGCGCAGTGCCTCTTCCCCCGTACCAGCAGACAATGCCACAACCTCGTAGCCTGCATGTGCTTCCTTCAACCGCAAAGCCTGCTCAACTGCAAACTCATTAATCTCATCAAGCACATTATCCACGCTGTTACGGTCCAACGTGAAGTCAGCTTCCAAGCTCTTCACCGACCACGTATCTGGAACACTTTTGACCAACACAACAATCGCTGGCATCATCGCCCTTTCTCAATAATTCGTACTAAAGAAGACAGTTTAGCCCGCAACCTCGCTCACGGCAGCATGACGAAACTCACGTGCCCGACACACCAACGCCACACCCTGAGTTCCAATGCGTGTAAGCACCACCGTCATTGGGGTCTTCCCCTTCAACGCCAACTTTTTGCGCAACGTATCCGGATCACAATCAACACCACGGACCAAAATTTCAATAGTCCCAGCGTCATGGGCCTTTAAAGCCGCTTTGAGTTTCTTCATCGGGACAGTCTCAATGTATTCGAATCCACTCCGCCCCAGTGGAATTTCATCCCCCGTGAGATACGCAATCCGCTCATCCAACATCCACAAACCCTCACGATGCGCATAATGACGCACCAACCCGGCGCGCACCACAGCACCATCGGGATCAAGAATATATTTCCCTGGTTCGCCCGCGCCGACGTCGTCAGGCAATGCATCAGTCACCGTATCAACGCCGGAATTGGTGATCATCACAGCTTCGCGGCGATGCCCTTCAGACAGTGCGCCGCTATACAGGCATGCCTCTTTCACTCCCGTGGTCGTACTGACCACGCTAACAAGGCCATCCCATTCGGAAAAATCAATGCCCGGTGCGCATTTGATCGCTAACAGCGCCTGAGGGTGCGCGTTGATCAGGTCTGGGAGCGGCGGAAGGAGATCCTCGGGTTTGAAAATCCTGCGCCCTTTCGCTCGGCGCGCAGGATCAGCGATCACAATATCCGCACGCATAGCTGGTTGCAGTGCATCCGCGATATGGAAGGGAGCGGAAACATTATGCTGCGCCATGAGGATGCGCGAAAGATCTAAATCTGAACCATAATAGTTCAGTTTTTCCTCTACACACGCGTGCGCTTCGGTACCGATAGAGCAGGTCACGTCATGAACAAGCGCATCGGGGAAAAGACGGGCAATGCGACGGGCTCGCACCTGTGCCACAGCAGGTGGGGTTGCCTGTTGCATCGACTCGTGGCACATCAGCCAGGAATCGGGAAGTTTATGTGCGCTACGCGCTTTCGCTAATTCAAAGGCAGCGCGGCCGAATTTGCCGAAAGCGCGACGGAAAAACTCTGCGTCTTCAATGGCTGAACGCGCGGATAGTTCGCGGTCACTAGGGATCTCGCAGGTGCGTAAAAATCGAACTTCGTCTGGGCTTAAACTCATACATTCAACCGATTCGGAGGGGTGTAATTAAAAAATTCTGCATAGCGGGGATCATCCACCGGATTGCCCAACACAGGTTCAATCACAGGGTTTTCTAATGCTGCTAACAAGGATGCAACCGTATCATGCTGGCTTAACAACAACAGGTGCGCCCAGGTAGGGATCACAAGGCGCAGCAATCCAGCCCGCCACCCATCAAGAATCAAGGAAGGACTAAACCACCCCGTTGATGCTGCTTCCCGTGTGCAACCATCAGGTTCTTGTCCATCCGGTAATTGTGCGATAAAGGAATACATGTCGAATTTGACTGCATCTTCTTCTGGGCTCACCCAGCGTGAACAGGGGTGAAGGAGGTCTGAGCGGGCCACCAGATCATTGCGCTTGAGCACCTGCGAAAATGACAAGCGGTGCGATTCTAAAGCAAGACGCTGCGAGTGGTACGGGGTGGCATCGGCAATCAGTGAACCATCAAGATGTGACGCGAGCAGCGTTCCCGATTCTTCAAAAAGCTCTCGACCTGCGGCCATCACTAACGCGCGAGCTTTTCGACGATCCGTGCCCAGTACTTGCGACCATTGGTCGGGGGTTGGCCCGAACCAAATAGATTCGTCATCGGTAGCGTCCACATCACGGCTGTCCACCCCACCTCCAGGAAACACTGTGGCATTGGGAAAAGTGGGCATCGAAGACACACGCTCCTGGACATACACCTCAAGACCGTGCTCAGTATCGCGCACCATCACCACGGTGACAGCAAGCTTTGCGCCCTCGTATCCCACAACCGCCTCAGACATGAGACTCTAACTCCCCTAGCTGCTTAAACCATCAGTGCTGCGTCGGGCAAAGAACCGGCCATCAATCCTATCGACCTTAATTGGTTGATGGAAGGCTCGACTCAGATGTTCACTGGTCAGCACATCATCAATCAAGCCCTGAGCCACCACGTGGCCGGCGTCGAGGATCATGGCGTGAGTAAATCCGAAAGGAATCTCCTCCACGTGGTGGGTGATCATCACCATGGCTGGGGCGTCCGCATCTAATGCAAGCTCGCCGAGATAACCTACGAGGTCTTCGCGTCCGCCCAAATCCATGCCGGCACCTGGCTCGTCGAGAAGCAATAGTTCGGGGTTGGCCATCAGTGCACGCGCAACCAAAACTCGCTTACGCTCACCTTCACTTAAGGTGCCCCAGGTGCGGTCGGACAGGTGTGCGGCACCAACCTGTTCTAAAATTTCGTCAGCGCGGGACACATCAAACTCTTCGTATTCTTCACGCCACCGCCCCAAAATAGCGTATCCTGCGGAAATAACGAGGTCGCCTACTTTTTCGTCCACCGGAATGCGGTTAGCCAACGCGGCAGAGGATAGGCCGATCATGCTGCGCAGGTCACGCATATCTGTGCGACCAATTTTTTCACCCATAATCCAGGCCATACCCTTTGATGGGTATTCTTCGGCGGCGGCAAGGCGCATCAATGTGGTTTTACCTGCACCGTTCGGGCCAATAATGACCCACCGTTCATCCAGTTCGACCTGCCACGTCACTGGCCCGAGTAGTGTTTTACCGTCGCGGATAAAATGGACGTCTTCAAAATCGAGGAGGAGGTCAGGATTGCGCAGGTCAGAATTTGTCATAAGCACCATTGTGTCTTAAATCCTTAAACTCGTGTGGAATTGACACAGCATGACTACGCTTGGAAGAAAGATTTGAGTTTCAACTTCTTAAGAAAGTGATGTTCACTATGACTGGAAGACTTGCGATCGAGGATGTCCGCCCCCTCATCTCCGGCCGAGCATACCCGTCGAAAGCTGTGGTCGGCGAGCTCATCCCTATCAGCGCTCAGGTGTGGCGGGAGGGCCATGACGCTATTTCTGCAACGCTGACCGTACAGGGCCCAGCATCATCTCATATTGCCGCTTCGCCGATGAAGATAACGATGCGCCAAGACCCTCACAATGTTGATCTGGTTCACGCTTTCTTCATCCCCGATGTCACGGGTGACTGGTCTTTCCATGTTGAAGCGTGGAGCGACCCCATGAAAACGTGGCGCCATGCCGTCACCACGAAGATTGAAGCGGGACAATCTGTCACTGAACTAGCTAATGATCTGGAATATGGTGCACAGCTGTTCGAGCGTGCTGCGGCTGGTTTGAGCGAAAACCTTCAACGCAGTGCGTTGCTCGCTGTGGCCAAAGAGCTGCGCGACGAGACCGCACCCCTGCGCACCCGTGTGGCCCCTGGCTTATCGGTTGAAGTGACGGAAATTTTGAGCGAAAATCCTCTGCGCTTGCTGGTAACTAGTGGGGATACGCACAAAGTGCTGGTGGAGCGTCGCGATGCGCTGGTCAACTCGTGGTACGAGCTGTTCCCCCGCTCTACTGGTGGCTGGGATGATGAAGGCAAGCCGATCCATGGCACCTTTGATACCACTGCTGCGGCGCTCGATCGGGTCGCTCGCATGGGCTTTGATACTGTCTACTTCCCCCCTATTCACCCCATTGGGGAGGTCAACAGGAAAGGCCGCAACAACACCTTGACGCCGGAGCGTGACGACGTCGGCTCGCCGTGGGCGATCGGTTCCGCGTACGGCGGGCATGATGCCACCCACCCCGAATTGGGCACCGTGGAGGATTTTCAGCGCCTTCTTGCCTACGCCAAGAGCTTGAATCTTGAGATCGCGCTTGATCTTGCGCTTCAGGCTGCCCCTGATCACCCGTGGGCGAAAACCCATGAGGAGTTTTTCACAGTGCTTCCTGACAGCACGATTGCCTATGCTGAAAATCCCCCGAAGAAGTATCAGGATATTTACCCACTGAACTTTGACAATGATCGCCATGCAATTTATAACGAGATTTATCGTGTGGTGAAGTTCTGGGTGGACTTGGGCGTGCGCACATTCCGTGTGGACAATCCGCATACTAAGCCTGCAGATTTCTGGGAATGGCTGATTAAGAAGATCCACAAGACCCACCCTGAGGTCATTTTCCTTGCCGAAGCCTTTACCCGACCAGCCCGGTTGTATGGCTTGGCCAAGATTGGTTTCTCCCAGTCTTATACCTACTTCACATGGAAGGTCAGTAAGCATGAGTTGAAAGAATTCGCTCTCGAAATCGCACGCATGGCGGATGTGAGCCGACCACACCTGTTTGTGAACACTCCCGATATTTTGCACGAGTCTTTGCAATATGGGGGCCGGGCAATGTTTGCTATTCGTGCCACTCTCGCTGCTACGATGTCTCCGCTGTGGGGCATGTATTCCGGTTTCGAGCTCTACGAAGGAACTGCGGTTGCCCCCGGCTCGGAAGAATACCTCGATAGCGAAAAATATGAGCTCAAACCGAGGAATTTCGATGTTGAGGATACCCTCGAACCGTATATCACAGCGCTCAACCGCATTCGACGTCAATGCCCTGCCCTGCAGCAGCTGCGTCAGATTCATTTCCACCACACCGCCAACGACCAAGTTCTCGCCTACACCAAGGTCGATCCGGTCACCGGCGATGCCGTATTAGTTGTGATCAACCTCGATCCACTCAACCCACAAGAAACAACGGTGGAATTGGACATGGATAAGATCGGGCTTCCCCGCAACGCTGCATTTACCGCCCATGATCTCATCAGTGATCAGCAATTCCCGTGGGCTCAAAGCACCTATGTGCGCCTTGACCCTACAAAGGACGTCGCCCATATTCTTGCATTGCCGCAAGTAACCGGTGATGCATTAAGCAGCATCCGTAGGCGGGAAGCTGACGACTACCGCCCGTAGTTTATTCCTCTGCACAAATCCTCCCCAAACAGTAGTGTGGGGAGGATTTATTCATGTCAACCCTGTCACAGCAATACCGGCATGATTTTCACAACCATTAAGAAAAAGCGCGTCGATTTTTTGAAAATTGTGCACAATACACGGTAAAACTGCTCCATTTGGCAGGTTTGCTACCCGAGGAAGTAGATTTCATTAAGATTTTTCTAAGCTTGACTGCGCCATAAAGTTGCAGGTTATTGAAGATCGTGCCCAGTGGTTGATTGGCAGATAAATTAAAGATAAGAGTATATTAAGAACTATTAGTTCAATAAAGCAAAGCTATGAAATTCCAGTTTTGCTCTCAACCGATTGGTTCTTAATGTTGTACCCCAGCCGTATGCGCACCCTCAGCGCAGCAGTGTTCATCTCCCTCGGAATGTGTGCCACCACTACCCTTTCCGCAGCGCCTGCTTTCGCATTCGCCCCCCTGATCGCCGGTTCCTCCCACTCCAGCAGCAACCCAAGTATTCCTGTTGCTCTCCCTGGTGTTCACCGTGAGATGCCCGCAAATCACGACACCACTCACGCCGAACAGGAAACCATTCGCCTGCTGAATGAAGAACGCGTCCGACGTGGAATGCGACCTCTGCAAAGCACCGGCTTTCACGCCGACCTTGCCCACCAGCACTCTGGCTTCATGGCAGGTTCTGGCGAATTCCACCACAGCACCCTTCCTGAGCGCTACTATGTGGGCGAGAATATCCTCATGGCTAACTACTTGCGCTGGGATTCTTGCTTCAAGCTGTGGCTGAATTCCCCTTCGCACCGCGACAATATGCTCAATCCCGCTTTCACCAAGATTGGGGTTTCAATTGTCCCTTCGCTGGATGGCAATTACTACGCCACGATGATCTTAGGGTACTAAGCAAAGAAGCTTCTCAGCGCCTGTGGGTTGGGAAAAATTGTGATTTTTCCCAACCCACAGGCGCTTTCCTGCATTTTTTCTTCATGAGCAGCGGTGAGTCGGGTGCAATAACAAGCGAAATAAATCTGCTACCACTGTAGGGTTAAAAGTGTAGATCTGACCATCATTTTCGAGAAAAGAGCGTGCAATGGGGTTTCAGCCTGTCTCACATACTGCTATTGACGATCACGACCGCACTCTTCTAACGCAGTGTCGCCACCATGACCCGCACAGTATTTATGGCTGCCACCCTGACGAGCAGGGCAATTTTGTTGTTCGCACTCGTCAGCTTGGTGCGCACAAAGTTGAGATTCTCGTGGGCACGAAAACACCCAAGGTTGTTGAATGTCAACCAATTGGTGACGATATCTTCGTAGCGGTTATTGATTCCCCCGAGTATCAGCTTCGTGTCACCTGGTCAGAGGAAAACACCGTCGTTGTGGACGATCCGTACCGCTTCCTGCCCACCTTGGGTGAGCTGGATATCCACTTGCTCCGAGAAGGTCGCCATGAACGCTTGTGGGAGGTTTTGGGCTCTCGCGTTCGCACTGTTGATGGGGTGAGCGGCGTGTCTTTCGCGGTGTGGGCTCCGAATGCAGTGGGTGTTGCTGTGATTGGTGATTTCTGCGGATGGAATCCCAATCAGTTCCCTATGCGTTCTATGGGCGAGTCGGGTATTTGGGAGATTTTCATCCCTGGTATCACTGCGGGTGCGGTGTATAAGTACGCCATCCATACTGGCGAAGGCTGGCGTTTGGATAAGGCAGATCCAGTTGCGCGCGCAACGGAGGAGCCGCCTCGGACGGGTTCGGTGGTCACGGAATCTTCCTATGTGTGGAAGGACTCCGAGTGGATGTCGCAGCGTGCCACCATCGATTACATGTCTACCCCGATGAGCGTCTATGAAGTTCACCTAGGTTCGTGGCGCCAGGGCTTGGGTTATCGTGAGCTCGCGACTGAGTTGGTGGCCTATGTGAAGGAGATGGGCTATACCCACGTGGAGTTCATGCCGGTGGCGGAGCATCCTTTTGGCGGCTCGTGGGGTTATCAGGTGTCCGGTTATTATGCGCCGACGGCGCGTTGGGGTACCCCAGATGAGTTGAAGTTGTTGATTGATGCGTTCCACGCTGAGGGCATTGGTGTGATTATGGACTGGGTTCCTGCACACTTCCCGAAGGATGATTTCGCTTTGGGCCGTTTCGATGGTCAGCCGTTGTATGAGCACCCTGATTGGCGCCGCGGTGAGCAGCAGGATTGGGGCACCTACGTTTTCAATTTCGGGCGCAACGAAGTCCGCAACTTCCTTGTCGCCAATGCTTTGTATTGGCTGGAGGAGTTCCACATTGATGGTTTGCGTGTCGACGCCGTGGCATCGATGCTGTATCTCGACTACTCGCGCAAGGAAGGTGAATGGTTGCCAAACGAGTTTGGCGGTCGTGAAAATCTTGAGGCTGTGCAGTTCTTACAGGAGATGAACGCAACAGTTCATAAGAATCATGCAGGTGTGTTGACCATCGCTGAGGAGTCTACTTCGTGGCCGGGTGTGACTACGCCTACTGATTTCAATGGTTTGGGCTTCAATTTGAAGTGGAATATGGGCTGGATGAACGATACTCTGGTTTACTTCAAGCTCGACCCGATTCATCGTTCGTGGCATCATAACGACATTACTTTCTCTTTGGTGTACGCATTCTCTGAGAACTATTGTTTGCCGTTTAGCCATGATGAAGTTGTGCATGGTAAGGGCTCATTGTGGGCTCGCATGCCCGGTGATGCGTGGAATAAGGCTGCGGGGTTACGTACCTTATTTGCTTATATGTACGCTCACCCTGGTAAGAAGCTTCTTTTCCAGGGCCAGGAATTTGGCCAGGTGTTGGAGTGGAGTGAGGCTCGTTCGTTGAGCTGGGATGACATGGTTGGCTGGGAAGGCGAATACCATGAGACTTTGCAGCAGTTATCGAAAGATCTGAATCGTCTGTATTCCACTTCCCCAGCGTTGCATACGCAGGATCACTCCCCTGCTGGTTTTAGTTGGGTGAAGTCTGACGATGCGGCGAACAATATTCTCGCTTTTGTCCGCTATGGTCTTGATGGCGAGAAGATGTTGTGCGTGTTTAACTTTGGTGGAACCTCGATTGACAACTACAAGTTTGGTGTTCCTGAGTCCGGTAACTGGCAGTGTGTGTTGAACACGGATGCTGGTGTGTATGTGGGTACGAATGCGATTCTGGAGCAAAATGTTGCTGCATGGGATACCGGTTGGGATGGATACGATCATTCGATCACTGTGAACATTCCGGCGATGAGTGCCCAGTACTATCGATGGACTGAGCTATAACCAAAGAAACCCCAACTATAGTGACTAGTTGGGGTTTCTTTTATGTTAGTTCTTAGGAATTGCCTTTCCGCCTGGTGCTACGCCTTGCACGTTCTGCTCTTCTTGCTTCGGTGCAGGTTTTGCCCCTGGAATAAGGTTTCCAAAGTGTGGCAGCTTGAACACGTTAGCCAACAGCCCGATGATGCCGGCGAGTGCTGGTACGAGAAGCAGCAACCACAACCACTTATTATCGGATGACGAGGAGGACCCTGGGTTTCCTGGCAGCACTGGGGTCTCGTTTGCGGTGTTGGTCAAGGTCACCTTCACGTTGTTTTCGCTACGGATGGTCACCTCAGCACGCTTGCCGTTGTCGAGAATCTTGACTTTGCTGGTGTCTTCACCGTCAGCTGCTGCGAACTTCGGGGTTCCGAAAGTAACGCCATCAACGGTCGGAAGGTTGATCTCTTCCAAAGTCACCACGGTGTCGCGTGGCAGAGTGATCGAACCAGCCTTAGTGTCACCCAGTGGGATTGTGAGTTCTTCAGTCTTGGATTCGCCACCGAGAGTATACGAAGCCTTCACGGTGAAGTTTGCATCCTTCAGCTTCTTGCGAATCTCTTCGGTTCCGTTGAAGTCCTTGGTTACTTCGAAGGAGCCGCGCTTCACACCCTCAATAGTGCCGTCGACACGCTGCTCACGCCACACGCGGGATTCGTAATCTTTGCCAATACTCAGGCGAATGTGGTTCGAGGTGATCTTGGTGTTCATGTCGCCTGCTGGAGCAATGTTTCCATCGGCGGTTTCCGACTGGTAGTACATGCGGTAGAACTTATCGGCACGCCATCCGCCCGCTGGTGGGACCAGCTTGAAGGTGAGAGTGCGACCGTCGGCAGAAATTGTCTCATCAGTGAAGACATTCTCTACGTATTCATCGTTGTCGAGGTTGCAATAACCAGGAAGCTGACCGTTAGGGTTGCAGTCCGACGCACGCATACGCAGGGTACCTGGCTTGAATTTGTGTGGAACTTCACCGGTAAGCTGGTCGGTTACTTCAATTGGCCCGGTTTGTCCATGCAAATCCTGACCTGGCAGATTGATGTTCCATTGTGCGGTTTTACCATCCCAGGTGTACCAACCGAACTTCTGGAAATTCAGTGCTTGATTGCGATCCTGTGGCCCCACACCAGTCCCGCCTGGCAAGGTTGGTTGAAGCTTGATCTTACGATCGCCTTCCACAACAACATCAACCTTATTATCATCCAATTCGGAATCAACTTGCAGTGCACTGCCTAGGGTTCCATGGACATCGTCGTGGTTCTCGAAAGTCTTGTCAAAGGTGCACAAAATATAATGTGCGGTTGCTTCGTCCACAGGCACTGTATCGCTGTGAACCTCACAGGTGCCACCATTAACTCCGTTTGCACCCTTCAATGGGAACGTGTCGTTGTTGTACATCCGGAAGAAGGGTGGATACGAGACTTTGAACTTCTGTCCTGCTTTCACACCTTCTGGGGCACTCCATTTGACGTCAAAAGTGGCAATCCCCCATTGGCGCAACGGCTGATCGCCTTCAGGATTGGTGACCTTAACGCTATCAATGTTGATTTTTGCACCATCCGGCAATTGTGCAGATGCTTGAGGCACCGCAAAAGAACCGAAGGCAACAGCACACACTACAAGGGGTGTAAAAATACTGCGCTTCATAATCCCTTCCCAAGGTAGAAATCACATACTTCAACTATCAATCAACTACGTAGACTAATACCTCGAAAAAAGTTGTTGATTTGCACTTATTGTTTTTTACCCCCATAACGTACAAAACAGAAAAAACGTCTTATATGAAACACTATATAATCTAAGGTTTCTTAATTTTCAACCTGCATTTATAAGAAGGTAAGTTGCCATAAGATAGCTTCATAATTTTTTCCCTTGAGTTTGACTCACAGCCCCAGAATTACCCCCATTCGCAGGCGGGAGGAATCAGTGAAGCTTCAAGCAACGCCCAGAGCAGGTATATAGGGACTATTTCTTCTTTATTTGTGCATAATCTGGGTAACCTGACCATACAGGTGAGACCGGCTCAACGGTATCACCATAGGCGGTGCGGGCAGTACGAACAAATACCGGAATGGCAGGTAAGTCCTCCGCAAGGCGCTGTTGAGCTAACTTGAGATAGCCTGGATCCGATGAACGAATCGCTTTATCCACCATGTCATCAACATACGCACTGGAATATCCCGTGTCATTTCCCCACCCTTGAGTGCTGTAATTCATGGCAATGAAATTGCTCATCGAGGGCGTGTTAAAAGTCCACCCTGTAACATATGCCCCGTACATGGTTTTTTCATGATAATGGTACCGGTATGTGGCAAAATCTGGCCATGGCGCGGCTACTGCCTCAATGCCTAGGGTGGAGTTGAGCTGTTTCACGGCTGCCTCAACCCAGCCTTTTGCATCCGAATCCCAGGAGTAATTAATAGGGAAAGCACCAGTAAACTTTCCGTAGGTCGCATCGGCTTGGTTCCACAAGGCTTGCGCCTGTTGGGCATTGTGGCTCAGAATTCCTGGTTTCGAAACCTGATAGCCGGGCATTGATGGCGAGCCGAAGCCAGTGGCTGGCACCGCAGCATTCTTCAGGGCAAAGGTGCTCAGCGCCTTTCGGTCGAGCGCGAGGGAGAGTGCTTGGCGGCGCAGTTTACCTTCCTCCCCTGACATGTGTGGCATATCGGCGCGGATGGAAAGTTCAATGAAGCCAGCAGCAGGCGAGACTTCAACTGTTGGTAGATCTTTGACGAGTTTGACTGGAATATCGTCGAATACATCGATCTGACCATTATTCAGCGCATCGCGTGCGAACTCTGCCCGCGGGAAGAACGTGAAGTGAAGACCCGTGTTACGCAGTTCCTGTTGCCGTGCAGGATTAGCTTTCAATTTCAGGTTTTTCGTCCGATTGTATCCTTCAACGATATAGCGACCGTTCGCTTGAGGTGCTCGGGCAAATTCCTCCATGTCACGAAAAGCACTGTCGGGAAGTGGCATGAAAGGCGCCAAGCCTAAGTTTTGAGGGAATAGACGATCGGGTTTCTTCAGATCAATCTGGATTGTGTAGTCATCGATCTTACGAAGCCCGCGTAAGCTCTGAGCGCCTTCTTCAAATCCGTCGATAGCGTGAAAAGCTTGGGCGTTTTCTTGACGCTCGCGCACAACATAGTTCCATGCGTCAATGAAGTTGTGTGCTTTGATCTCACTGCCGTCGAAAAATCGTTGGTTCTTCTTCAGTGTGATGACATAGCGCCGGTCACCTTCGAAGCTAATCTTCTCAGCGACCGCATTTTTCACAGTCCCGTTAGCAGCGTATTCAACTAAACCGGTGTAGAGAAGTGATGCGTATGGTCCACGGGTCAGCTCACCGGGCAGAAGTTTTGATGCCGGTGGTTGCGCACCCACAGTGATGATGTGTGGGTCAGTAGTGGGGCTTGATGCACAGCCTGCTACAACACTAGCTGTAAGCAGAAGGGCAAGAATACGCATGTGAAATGTCCTCATTGTCGATGCTGCATGGGGAAGGAAAGAAACACGAGTGTGTTTTAATACAGTGCCGAAGCCATTTTGCTGCGGGCTTCGACAACGATGGGATCTGTGGGGTCAAAGAGCGCAAAAAGTTCCACGAGTCGCCTCCGGACTGTTTCTTTGTCGAGAGCGAGCACGTTAATGAGTCGATCGAAGGCTGCTGTAGGTGCCCCTGCTGCAATTTCAGCGTCAGCTGCGGCAAATTGTGCGTCGATATCTGTCGGGTTTGCTGCTGCATTGGCAATGGGATCTACGTCTGATTCTGCTTGCTGTAGGCGATGGAGAAGTCGCGCATTATCGCGTGCTTGGGCAGCCATGAGGTTTTTGGGTTCTTGGGCCAAAATTTCTTCATAGACGTCAATGGCTGCTTGGAAGTCTCCCCTATTCAAGGCGTCGGTTGCGGGCGCAAAACGAGGGTCTTCGGGTTGTTCTTCTTTTGCGCCGAGAAGCTGGTCGCCTACTGCGTTAATGACTGCTTCGCTCCACTGTTGGAGGGCTTCGAGTGGCTGTCCACCTTCAAAGTTGGCGATCGGTTGCCCCGATGCGAGTGCGACTACTGTGGGTAAGCCTTGAATGCCGAACATGCGTGCCACGTCGGGTGTTTCGTCGGCGTTGATATAAGCGAAGACGAAGCGTCGCTGGGCTTTATGCGCAAGCTGTTCGAAGTCAGCTTTGAGTTGCTCTGAATCGGGGCTGCGTGGGGTTCCGATGAGCACGATGACGGGGACTTGTGCGGATCGTTTGATGAGTTCTTCTTCCACATTGTCCATGGTCAGTGTCACGGTTGTGGGAATAGAAGAGGTGTTGGCAGCGGTGCGGCGTAGTTCGGCTTGTGCTTTTACTTCGCCGAGGTCGATGGCACCGGCGAGAAATCGGTGAGGGGTAGTCATAATAGGGTGTGATTCTGCGCTTTCCTAAAGTGTGGGGGTGGTGAGGTGGCGTTCGAGAGATTCGATTTTGCCTGTCAGTTGCCCGGTGTAGCCTGGGCGGATGTCCGCTTTGAGTACAAGTCCGACGCGAGGTGATACTGCAAGCACTGCTTCTGTTGCTTGCTTGACGACGCCCATGACCTCGTCCCATTCCCCTTCGATGAGCGTGAACATGGCGTTGGTTTCATTGGGTAGGCCTGATTCTCGCACGACTTTGACGGCAGCGGCCACCGCTTCACTCATTTCCGCTTGGGCGTTGGGAACTTCGGTGGGGGCTACAGAAAAGGCAACAATCATGGCAATATTCTACATTCTTTCTAGTAACTTCCCCGTTTGCGTGTGACGCCGTGTATCTCAAACATGAATCGGTTGCTGGGACAAATCTCACATGCAGGGGTAGCAGGCGAAGCAGGACACTAAAATAACAAGGTATGAGTCCAGATTTTCACGCAATTGATATTCCCCACGAGCTCGTTGTCTGCCTTGACCACGTAGGCATCGCGGTTGCTGATCTTGATGCAGCTGTTGAGTTTTACCGCAGTGCTTTTGGTTGGGTCAATCACCATCAGGAAACCAATGAAGAACAGGGTGTTGTTGAAGCCATGGTTGGCCCGAAGGGTCTGAAAGAGACCGACGGCATGATTCAGCTTTTGGCTCCACTGAATGAGGAGTCCACCATTGCGAAGTTCATTGACAAGAAGGGGCCAGGGCTGCAGCAGATGTGCCTGCGCACCACCGATATTGAGGCATTGTCTGAGCACTTGCGTCAGCAGGGTGTTCGTCTGCTGTACCCAGAACCAAAGAAGGGCACCGGTGGGGCAAAGATTAATTTCGTACACCCTAAGGATGCCGGTGGTGTGTTGCTTGAGCTTACTGAGCCTGTCTCTAGCGAATAAGGTTTCGTTCAGTCCCCTCACCGTGTGAGGGGACTATCGGCGTTCCCAACAGGGCTTATGCCAGTGGCGTCGATCGTCGCCACGACCTTCTGGCCACGCAACAACATGGGTGATTCCTGGGGGAATGTTTTGGTTGCAGCCAGGGCAAATATAGAATTTTTTTGCGGTGTTACTGCCCATAATCCGCATGTGGTATTGCTCCCCGTTAGTCCACCGTGGACCGTCGACTAGCCGCGTGCCGAAAATGACTGCACCGTGTGCGGGAAGTTCGCGTGCTGGGGTGATGTTTGTTCTGCGATTTTTACGGCCCATGGTTACTTAGAACAGTCGGAGTTCAGTGGATTCAATTCCGCGCAGAGTGTCGTAGTCAAGAGTGACGCAACGAATCCCGCGATCCTCAGCCAACGTACGTGCCTGTGGTTTGATTTCTTGAGCTGCGAAAACACCCATCACAGGGGCCAGCAGTAAGTCGCGGTTAAGCAGATCAAGGTAGCGGCTAAGCTGTTCCACGCCGTCGATACCGCCACGGCGTTTGACTTCCACAGCCACGGTTGTGCCATCAGCATCGTTGCACAGAATATCCACCGGACCAATAGGTGTCGGATACTCACGACGGACTAACGAATAACCCTCCCCCAGCGTTTCAATATGCTCAGCTAAAAGCTCCTGTAGGTGCGCCTCCACGCCGTCTTTAACCAATCCGGGGTCCACGCCAAGTTCGTAAGAAAGATCGGAATGGATAGCTTCGAGGGTAATACGCAGCTGTTCCCCTTTTTTGTTTTCCACCACCCAATAGGCGGCGATGTCGGCTGCGTCTTCCGTTGCGCCTTCAGGCTTGTCTAGCTCAGTTAACGTGCACGGCGGGGTCATCCAGTTCAGCGGTTTATATGCGCGGTCGTCCGCATGGATCGAAACGGAACCATCAGCTTTGACCATCAGCAGACGATCAGCAGAGGGAAGATGGGCCTCAAGGCGTCCCACATAATCAACAGAGCAACGAGCAATAACTAGGCGCATGAATAATTACCCTAGTCGAAAAGCTCAGATTAGTGCTTATTTCGCATCCGACGGCGTAGTTCGCGTGGGCTCATCTTGTCGGTGCGTGCATCGGGTGCAGACTCGATCCACGCAACAAAAGCCATCCGCCCGTGCGCTGACATTTGTGCTTCATAAGCCACGGCGTCGTGAGTGAATTCAAAAATAGGTTCATTAAACGGCAAAAACGACGCCTCTTCTCGTGTGGCTTCACGTTGACCTGTCAGTTCAACGGAAAAACGATTAAAGACGCCGTCTGGGAATGGGCTTAAGGATCGAAGCTGATAGAATTTCAACTCTTTACCTTCATATCGTACGAGACCATGTCGCCAGCCATGATTACCGGTAGCAGGAAGTCGGCGAATAATAGCGGAAGTACCCGAGGAGCGCAGGGTGAAAAAACGCCACGCCGCTAGTGCTCCAGCCGCGAAGAAGACAAGCAAAAGTAGCCACATCAAAATTTGGGGAATGATAGACGACATGATGATCTCTTTCGTCGAAAGTGGAAGTACACATCGGGGCGCCGACTCAACAGCACGGATTGATAAAAGATTCTACGACGAAGTCCCCCCAAAAGAAACTTTGGGGGGACTTCAAAGGTTTGAGGGAGCAGTACGTCCAGTATAAATACTAGGACTCTGCGCTACGGCGTACTGCCTTCAGCTCGGCCTCAGCACGTGCCTTGGTAAGGGAATCACTATCGCCCAGCGCAGCCTCGGCGCGAGAGGTATCAACCTCATCAGCCCAAATTGCGTAATCGGCGAGAATGGTCACCTTATCCTTAGATACGGAGAGGAAACCACCCTGAACCGCAGCAACAAGCTTGTTGCCTTCGGTCGGACGGATGGTCACGACACCATTCTCGACCAGTTGGCCGAGCATGGGTTCGTGGCCGGGCAGCACGCCGATCTCACCTTCAGTGGTCTGCGCGGTAACGATGCTCGCGGTACCTTTCCACAGCATGCGCTCCACGGAAACCAGTTCTACGGTGACATCAGCCATGTGCTTTGCCTCCCTCTTACTTCGCGGTGAGCTTCTTGTATGCAGCCTCGACGTCGTCCAAGCCACCCAAGCCGTTGAAGGCCTGCTCTGGGTAGTGGTCGAAGTCGCCGTTGCAGATGCGCTCGAAGGCGTCGATCGTGTGGGACAGTGGCACGTAAGAACCTGGGATACCAGTGAACTTCTCTGCGACGAAGAAGTTCTGGCCCAAGAAGCGCTCGAGGCGGCGTGCGCGCTGAACGGTGATCTTGTCCTCTTCAGACAGCTCGTCCATACCGAGGATGGCGATGATGTCCTGGAGTTCCTTGTTCTTCTGCAGAATGTTGATCACGCGCTGCGCAACTGCGTAGTGGCGCTCACCAACGATGCTTGGCTCAAGGATACGAGAGGTCGAGGTCAGTGGGTTCACTGCAGGGTAGATACCCTTCGAAGCGATACCACGGTCGAGCTCGGTGGTTGCATCCAAGTGAGCGAAGGTGGTTGCAGGGGCTGGGTCGGTGTAGTCGTCAGCAGGCACGTAAACGGCCTGAAGAGAGGTAATCGACTTACCCTTGGTGGAGGTAATGCGCTCCTGCAGGATACCCATTTCGTCAGCCAAGGTTGGCTGGTAGCCCACGGCGGAAGGCATACGACCCAGAAGGGTCGAAACCTCAGAACCAGCCTGGGTAAAACGGAAGATGTTGTCGATGAACAAAAGCACGTCCTGGTGCTGAACATCGCGGAAGTACTCCGCCATGGTCAGGCCGGACAGCGCCACGCGCATACGGACTCCTGGAGGCTCATCCATCTGACCGAACACCAAAGCGGTGTCCTGCAGAACGCCCATCTCTTCCATTTCCAGGAAGAGGTCGGTGCCCTCACGGGTACGCTCACCAACACCTGCGAAGACGGAGGTACCGGAGAACTCGCGTGCGATACGAGTAATCATCTCCTGGATAAGAACGGTCTTACCCACACCTGCGCCACCGAACAGACCAATCTTGCCGCCCTTAACGTAAGGGGTCAAAAGGTCAATAACCTTGATGCCGGTTTCGAGGATTTCGGTCTTACCTTCGAGCTGGTCGAATGGCGGTGGATCGCGGTGGATACCCCACTGCTCACCGTCGCGGCCGAGGCCTGGCTCGTCAAGGCAGTCGCCCAGTGCGTTGAAGACGTGGCCCTTGACGACGTCACCAACAGGCACCGAGATTGGCTTGCCGGAGTCTACGACGGCTGCACCACGGACGAGGCCGTCGGTAGGAGCCATAGAAATGGTACGAACGAGGTTGTCACCCAAGTGCTGGGCAACCTCAAGCGTAATGGTCTTGGCGACTGCTTCGAGGGTGACCTCGACAGTCAGCGCGTTGTACAGTGCCGGTAGCTCGCCACGCGGGAATTCCACGTCGACGACCGGACCGATGACGCGCACGACGCGGCCGGCGGTTGCCGCCTGCTGCGTGTTCTGCTCTGTAAGAGCTGTGGTCATAATCTAGTCACTTTCTCCGCTTTCGGCGAGCGCGCCAGCGCCACCGACGATCTCTGTGATTTCCTGAGTGATCTGAGCCTGACGAGCCTGGTTTGCGATACGGGAAAGATCCTTGACCAACGCGGTAGCGTTATCGGTTGCGGACTTCATCGCATTGCGACGGGATGCCGACTCGGAAGCAGACGCTTCCAAGAACATGGCATACAGGCTACGGGACACATACTGAGGCAATAAAGCCTCAAGCAAAGTGTCGGCGTCAGGTTCGAATTCGTAATCTGGTTCTGGCTGGCCAGCGTCGTCCAGAATACCCTCGCCGTGTGGGATCTCCTCAGTGACAATCACTGGCTCGATCGGCAGCAGCTGGTGTGCGCGCGCAGTCTGGGTCAGCATGGATTCAAACTCGGTGTACACAACGTGCACAGAGTCGAAGCCTTGAATCTCAGCCCCTTCTTCGCTGTTTAGACCCTCACGGTACTTAGCGGTGCCCTCAGAACCGGCCAAGAAGCCGTCAACGAGGTGCTGGCGAACATCGTGGGTTGCATCCCAAGAAGGATCTTGGGAGAAGCCAGTCCACGCGCCAGCATAATCGCCGCCACGGAAGTTGTAGTAGCCAACGCCCTTGTTACCGGTGATATAGCGAACGACTTCGTAACCACGGTCTTCAAGAAGCTTCTGCAGTTCGGCAGTCTTCTTGAAGACGTTGTAGTTGTAGCCGCCACACATACCACGGTCGGAGGAAACAACGAGAATAGCGGCACGTTTGCCGTTCTCGCGCTCACGCAGCATCGGGTGGTCGAGGGAGCTAGCTGAGGCCAGACGTTCCATCACGTTGTGGATTTCGGTGGCGTATGGCTGCGAAGCTGCCACCTTAGCCTGAGCCTTCGTGATGCGCGATGTCGCGATCAGCTCCTGGGCCTTGGTGATCTTCTTAGTCGAATTGACCGAACGAATTCGGTTGCGTAGTTCGCGAAGACTTGCCATTGGTTAAACGCCTCCCTTCTTTTCCTTGATGATTGTCATGAAATAAGAGCCTTGCCCTTACTTCTTAACCGTCAGCTGATTCTTCTTGACCTGTTCTGCTGGCAAAGCATCCACCTCAGCTTCGTTGATCACTGGGGTGCCATCGGTGGTCTGGAAACCACGCTTGAATGCTTCAGTCTGTGCAACCAGGGTGTTCTGAGACTCCTCGGACAGCGCAGCGCCACCAGCGATTTGCTCAAACACCTCAGGGGCTGCAGAGTGCAGGTGATCGTGAAGCTCTGCCTCGAAGCGACGGATATCAACGACGGGAACGTTGTCGAAGTGGCCTTCGCCAGCGAGCCAGATGGAAACGATCTGGTGCTCAACAGACTGTGGGGAGTTCTCGGCCTGCTTCAGCAGCTCGACCAGGCGTGCGCCACGGTCCAGCTGAGCCTTGGATGCAGGATCCAGGTCAGAAGCGAAGGTTGCGAATGCTTCCAGGTCACGGTATGCGGCCAGATCCAGACGCAAGGAGCCGGAAACCTTCTTCATACCCTTGGTCTGCGCAGCACCACCCACGCGGGAAACGGAAACACCCACGTTAATAGCTGGGCGAACGCCCTGGTTGAACAGGTCGGACTCCAAGAATACCTGACCGTCGGTGATGGAAATCACGTTGGTAGGGATGAAGGCAGACACGTCGTTAGCCTTGGTTTCAATGATCGGCAGAGCGGTCATCGAACCTGCACCCATGTCGTCGGAAAGCTTTGCAGCACGCTCCAACAGGCGAGAGTGGAGGTAGAAGACGTCACCTGGGTAGGCCTCGCGGCCCGGTGGGCGACGCAGCAGCAGGGAGATAGCACGGTAAGCCTCAGCCTGCTTGGTCAGATCATCGTAAATCACCAAAACGTGGTAGCCCTGGTACATCCAGTGCTGGCCCAAAGCTGCACCAGCGAAAGGTGCCAGCCACTTGAAGCCTGCAGAATCGGATGCAGGAGCTGCAACGATGGTGGTGTACTCCAGTGCGCCGTGCTCTTCCAGAGTCTTACGCACTGCGGCAATGGTCGAGCCCTTCTGACCGATAGCCACGTAGATGCATCGCACCTGCTTGGTCTTATCGCCGGACTCCCAGTTTGCCTTCTGGTTCAAAATGGTGTCGATGCAGACTGCGGTCTTACCGGTCTTACGGTCACCAATGATCAACTGACGCTGACCACGACCGATTGGGGTCATGGCGTCAATAGCCTTGATGCCGGTCTGCATTGGCTCACCAACGGGCTGGCGCTGCAGCACGGAAGGTGCCTGCAGTTCGAGGACGCGGTCCTCTTCAGCCTCGATGGCACCAAGGCCGTCGATGGGCTGACCCAGCGGGTTGATGACGCGGCCGAGGAACTTATCGCCGACCGGGATGGAGAGGACGTCGCCAGTCCTCTTTACTTCATCGCCTTCTTTAAGTGTCTCGTAGTTACCCAGAACCACAACACCAACACGGTCGGTGTCAAGGTTCTGCGCGACGCCGATGACGCCGCCTGGGAACTCGAGGAGCTCATTTGCCATTACAGATGGGAGGCCAGATACCTGGGCAATACCATCAGCGGTGGAAATGACCACGCCGACCTCCTCACGGGAGGCCTCCGCGGAGTAGCTCGAGGTGTAGTTCGCAATCGCGCTACGGATCTCATCGGAGGAGATCGTAAGCTCCGCCATGTTCTTCCTGCTCTCGGTAGTTTCTTCCAGCAATTTCTTCAAAATCTTCTTCGTCGTGTTTTAGACGAGGTTCACGCGCAGACGCTCGAGCTTACCCGAGGTGCTGCCATCGATTACTTCGTCGCCAACGCGGATAATCATGCCACCGAGGAGGCTGGGATCAACCTCAGAGTGGATGCTCATCGCACGACCGTAAATGTGCTCTAGCTTGCTTGCCAGTGCCTGGTTCTGCGAGTCATTCAACGGCGCTGCCGAAACAACGTATGCGACTTCGCGGCCCCACAGGGAGGCGGCGAACTTCGACACAGCGTCGATGTCGTCAATAGCGTTTCGCTCTGGGCGGCCAATGACTTGGAGTGCAAGGGCTTCAGTTACTGCAGTAACCTTGCCGTACAACACCTTCGCCAAAAGATCGCGCTTAGCGGCGCGGTCTGCACTGCGGTCGTCGAGACGCAAAGTCAGCTGGGCTTCCTTATCGAGGATGCGCGACAGGCGGAAGAGTTCATCCTCAACCTGCAACAACTGACCCTGCTTATCAGCAGAGCGCAACAGTGCTTGGCGTCCCAATTGGACCAAACCAGCGCGGAATTCGCGAGGGGTGGACCACACCTGGCGAGCTGCAGTAATCAACAGCTCTAGGGTTGCTTGGGAAACCTTTCCGGCGAACACAGCAGAAACCAGACCAGTGCGCTGCTCTGCCGTCAACGAAGCATCAGCAACAGCGATGCGCAGTGCGCGATCACCGTCGAGCGCATCGACGACGTCGAAAAGCTCAGCGCCAGTCTGAGCGGCAACAGCTACGGCATTGTCTGCCTCTTCGATAACAGTATCGAGATAGGAGGAGACGACTGCCAATGCGTCGCGGCTTGCTGCGTGCATAAAGGGTGCCTACTTTCCTGCCGGGGAGACGGTGTCGAGTTCAGCCAAGAAGCGATCAATGGTGCCGGAACGCTTAACGTCCTCGGACAGCTGCTCACCCATCAGGCGCTCAGCAAGGTTGATAGCATTCTGACCCATCTCGCGGCGAAGCTCAGCAACAACCAGCTCACGCTGTGCTGCCAGCTGCTTCTCACCAGACTCGATGATTCGGTTACTCTCCTCGGTAGCCTTTGCTTTCATATCAGCTTCAATCTGCTTGCCCCTTTGGCGGGCTTCTTCGCGGATTTCTGCTGCTTCGGCACGGGCTTCGGCGAGCTGAGCATTGTACTTCTCAAGAGCGGCCTTGGCTTCAGCCTGTGCGGTTTCCGCGCGCTGAATGCCACCCTTGATCCGGTCCTCACGCTCGGTCAGGACTTCCTGGAACTTCGGGAGAACGAGCTTCCAGAAAAGAAGCCCAACAACAACGAGCACTACGGAAGACCAGAAGATGTCATAGTTCGCTGGGAGCAGAACGCTGTTGGAGGACTCCAAAGGGAGCCCCTCGCCCGCAGCCCAAATATAAGAGGCGTTCGTCATGAATCTCTAGCTTTCGTGTGTCGTTGGGTTATTAGAGGATGAAGCCGGCTGCAAGACCAATCAGAGCCAGGGCCTCAACGAAAGCGATACCCAGGAACATGGTGGTGCGGAGCTGGCCAGCCATCTCAGGCTGACGTGCCATGCCCTCGAGAGCCTTGCCCACGAGGATACCGATGCCCAGACCTGGGCCGATGGTTGCCAGGCCGTAGCCGACGGTAGCGATGGAGCCGGTGATGCCAGCAGCTTCCTGAGCCAGGATGACTTCGTTCATGAGAGTGTCGTTCCCTTTCTAGTTACCCAGCGTGTTGTGTGCTGGGCGTGGAATTGTGATTTTTAAGACTTGCGGTGATCCAGTTGGATGCACTATTTGGGTCAGTGTTCGTCAGCGTGCAGCGACAGTTCGATGTAGACCGCAACCAGCAGAGCGAAGATATACGCCTGAAGGAAGATGACCAACATTTCGAACAAGCTGAACGCAACGCCTGCAACGATCGTGAATGCAGACAGAGCAGTCCAACCATTCAACTGCCAGAAGAAGAAGTTGGTGGCAGAGAAAAGCAGAACCAGAATGATGTGTCCAACCAACATATTTGCCATCAGACGGACAGTCAGAGTGGCAGGGCGCAGGATGAAGGTGGAGAGAATCTCCAGCGGAATAACCAAGATGTGCAGTGGCAGTGGCAGGTTAGGAATAACTACCGAGCTCTTCACATACTTGAAAAAGCCATACTTCTTAGCACCTGCATAGATGAAGGCCAAGTAACCGAATACTGCCAGAACCAGAGGCATACCAATGCGTGCGTTCGGGGAAATATTCAGGAATGGAATGACCGATGGCACATTCATGAACAAAACCACGAAGAAGATGGTGGCCAGAACCGGAAGGAATCGGCGCCCCTCCTTCTTACCGAGGATTTCTTCTGCGATGTGGATTCGGACAAAATCCAGCATGATTTCGCCAACGTTTTGCAGACCCTTAGGAACAAGCTTCGGGTTACGCATAGCAACGAGGAAGAAAATTGCTAGAACCGCTGCCATCAGCAGGCGGACGAACATCAGACGGTCGATTGTGAACCAGCCGTTCGCCACATCGGCGAACCAAATGGCATCCGGGAAAAATTCGTGCTCCAAGGAGGGTGCATGGAATTCACCCTTCATGGACAGTAATGTAACGCTCAGCGTTCTCTCCCGTGTTCGGGCCGCGTGATCTTTAGTGTATGAAAAGACCCGCGGTGCGATGGACGTCTATAAACTCTCTGTGGCCACCATGGACTCCGTCGCACATCAGCATGGCAACCACAGGGGAATTGTGGTGGAATATCGCCACAAGGCACAAATATTCCATATAAACCCAACGATTAGAGTAGCAGCCTGAACCCCAGTTTTCCCACATGTCTCTCCATCCGTTTTACCCCCGCTGGTCAGAATCCCTCATCTGTGCCCCTTAGCTGCATTTACATTGCAATTGTAAGCTCCATCACAACAGTCGACGGGGGTAGTTTTCTTTTGCCCCTTTTGGTCTGACGAGATCAAAGTTGATCAACAATCTTTCAACAGCCCCCGCATTTCGTCACCCCCAATAAATAACCCCTTCCTTGCACCTTGCTTCTCGTGAGATAAACAAAAAATCACGAAAAAACAACGATCACAAGAAAGGGGAATACAAGCATTCGTGCAGTATCGATTACACGCGCACCGTTAGCTCACATAAGTAACCTTTGAGGTGATGACACCGTAGACTTCACAGGCAAGCACGACTACCAAAGCGGCCACAACAGTGACAAATAACGCGATGTTGTCATAGAACGTGAGGTCGCGAATGAAGAAAAATACCGCGAAGACCAAAACAATCTTCAGCAACCAGCCACCAAGCACGACAGCACCCGTGGTGGACGCATTCGTACCGGAGGTCACGAGAACACTGAAGACGGTCATCAATACGAATCCGCCGCCAATGGCAGCCCCGATGAGCACACCGTAGATACCTGGCAGATCCCGAAGCCAGCCCCAAAGACCAAGGGAGGCCACGGTGATGATGACGAGCGCGATTGAGCCAAATTTCAAGGCCCGTACAAGAGGACGACGCTGATCGTCATACTCGCTGAGCTCAGGGGTGCGTGCAGGGCTGTTTTGCTGGGTATTTTCAGTCACAATGCCACAATCGTATTAGGTTTACCCCCCTTTATCAACTGTATGTTTGCGCGTTCGTTCGGCGCTCCAATTGAGCGCGCCGAACTGGCGCCCAGGTAATTGTGAGAGCCACGAGAATCGCAGCGCTAATGCCCAGACCTGCTGCCAAGGGGGGCACGATGGAGAAGGCAACTGCACCGAAGGCCACAACTGAGACCCAGAGGTAGAGCACTAAAACCACGCGGCGGTGGGTGTGCCCGAGTGACAGTAGTCGGTGGTGGAGGTGCATTTTGTCGGGAGCAAACGGTGAGCGCCCTTGCAGTGTTCGGCGTACCACTGCCATGACAAGGTCGAGCAATGGGACCAAAACGGCGGCGAATACCACGATTATCGGCGACATCAAGGCCACCACATCCACTGCCCCATACAGGCTCATGTTGATTTTCCCTGAGGCGGATGTGGACGCTGCCGCGAGCAAAAGCCCGATGAGCATGGAACCTGAATCGCCCATAAAAATGCGGCTGGGTTCAAAGTTGTGGGGCAGAAATCCTAGGCAAATGCCTACCAGTGAGGCGGCGATGATGGCCGGAGGATAGGCCGAGACCATGCCTCCTTGGTCGTGGAGGATGGTCAGGGAGAAGACGAGGATCGCTCCCCCACCGATCATTCCTAGCCCTGCTGCTAGTCCGTCGAGTCCATCAACGAAGTTAATGGCGTTGATCAGCGTAACAGTGAATAGGACGGTGATAATCGTTGAGGAGAATGTGTCCAGTAGAACTGTGGTGCCATCCCCGAAGGGGACGTAGGCTAAGGTCCAGCTCACGCCCAGCAAACTCATGATGATAGCGGCGAAAAATTGCCCCAAAAGTTTGGTGATCGCGTCGAGTTCGAGTAGGTCGTCAAGAACACCGACTATGACGATAGCGAATCCGGACCAGACCACCGCACTCATTTCTGGGGTGATCGGCTGAAACCCTCTAGTCAAGGCTGGGAGCTGGTCTGCGAGGAAAACTGCGCAGATAAATCCGGTAAACATGGCCACTCCCCCGAGCCTGGGCTTCGGCATGGTGTGGACGTCACGTTCACGAATTTCTCCCATCACGCCACTGCGAACCATGACATTTCTGATGATTCCAGTGGTGAGATAGGTCAGTGCCGCCGCGACAAGGATGACCAGTCCCAGTTCGCGTAGCGGTACTCCAGCTACTCCCGATCCCATTTAGCGCAGGCTTTCCGCTTCGACTCCGAGGACTTCGGCGATTCGTTCTGCCGAGATTCCGCCTTCGCGCAGCAGGCGTGGGCGTTCGCCGGACAGGTCAATGATGGAGGATGCCACTCCGACGGAACATTCTCCACCGTCGAGGTAGACATTCACAGCGGTTCCGAGTTGTTCCTTAGCGGCCTGCGCGGTGGTCGATGGGGCGTGACCAGAGATGTTTGCACTGGAAACGGCCATTGGGCCAGTTTCGCGCAGCAGTTCGATGGCTACCGGATGCAACGGCATGCGCAGCATGACGGTACCGCGGGTGTCGCCGAGGTTCCACACCAGGGATGGGGCTTGCGGTACGACGATGCTGAGCGCACCTGGCCAGAATGCTTCGATGAGGGTGCGCAGGCGTTCGTCGTAGGAGTGTACGAGGCCGCGGGCGGTTTCCCAGCTTCCGACGAGGACTGGTACTGGCATGTCGGGGCCGCGGCCTTTGGTTGCGA
This sequence comes from Corynebacterium felinum, assembly GCF_030408755.1. Classification (NCBI taxonomy): domain Bacteria; kingdom Bacillati; phylum Actinomycetota; class Actinomycetes; order Mycobacteriales; family Corynebacteriaceae; genus Corynebacterium; species Corynebacterium felinum. The sequence continues at coordinate 1,129,123 of NZ_CP047209.1, read as the reverse complement.
GGAGTCGTTCCACTGCGGCGATGTCGAAGGCGTCGCAGCCGAGACCATAGAGGGTGTCGGTGGGAAGGACGACGAGGCGGCCGGATTTAACCGCGCTGACTGCTGCTTTAATTCCAATGGCACGGTTGTCGGCCGAGCCGCAGTCATAGATTCTGCTCACTGTTTTTCTTTCTGTTCTATTATCTCGTGTGTGACCTATCCACGTGCACTGTGTGTTGTTGCAGCGTAGTTACGATCAGGTGCACTGGTGCAGAGTTTACTGTGTTGGAGGGTTAGGTGCTTATTCCTTGCGGCCTTTTTAGGTTGCTGGGGAATAAACGGCACTGACAAAGCGTGGTTTATCTGCGTAGTCGCGGTGTCCGGTGATGTTGCTCATTGCGTGCTGCGCCAACACGTCTTTGACGGCTTCTTGGGTGGAGTCGTCGTGTTCGATCATGATCACGCCGTTGCTTCTAAGGCTGGGTATTACTGCTGCGACCATTGTGGGGATAAGGTCCATGCCGTTAGCGCCACTGAATACTGCCATGTGCGGGTCGGCGTAGACTTCTTGCTCAAGGTCGAGTGTTTCGGGCACGTAGGGCGGGTTGCTGACGATCATGTCCATGCCGCGGAGCATCGTTGTACTGACATCCCCGCGCACGAGGCTGATGTTGCTGTAGGGTGCCACGTTGGTGCGGGTATAGGGCAATGCGTCTTCGGAGAGTTCGATGGCGACGACGTGTACTTTCTCCCCGAGCGCGTGGGCAATATAGGCTGCTAGCGCTCCTGATCCGGTGCACAGGTCTGCGACTAATAGTTGCCGTCGGTGCTTTTGATAGAGTTTTTTAAGCGTGTCGACGGCGTATTCTGCAAGCAGTTCCGTTTCCGGTCGCGGGATGAATACGCCTGGCCCAACGCGCAGCTCGAGGGGGCCGAAAAAGGCGCTCTGGCAAATGTGTTGGAGTGGTTCGCGCGTGGCTCTACGCTGGATCAGCTGGAAGTAGTCGGGGGCGAAGGTGTCGACGTCGACACGCTGAAAGCTAAGTTCAAGCGGTGTGCAGCCTAAAAGGTGTGCGGCGATGAGTCGGGCGTCGACGCGTGGCGAAGCCACCCCTGCATTTGCAAGGGTGGCTTCGGCTTGTGCAAGGATTTCGCGCACGTTACTCCGCTTCGAGTCGCGCCGCCCGCTCCGCTGCACGCAAGGCGGTGAAGAGATCGTCCATGTCACCGTTGAGGACAGAGTCAAGGTTGTTTGCCTTGAAGCCAATGCGGTGATCGGAGATTCGATTCTCCGGCCAGTTGTAGGTGCGGATGCGTTCGGAGCGGTCGAGGGTGCGGATCTGTGCCGCGCGTCCTTCCGCTGCTTCCGCGTCAGCTTGCTCTTCGGCGAGTGCTTGGAGTCGTGCTGCCAGCACCTGCATGGCGCGTGCCTTGTTTTGGATCTGGGAGCGTTCCTTCTGACAGGTCACCACGATGCCGGTGGGCAGGTGGGTGATGCGCACTGCGGAGTCAGTGGTGTTCACTCCCTGGCCGCCCTTACCGGAGGAGCGGTAGACGTCGATGCGCAGATCCTTGTCATCGATTTCAACCTCGCCTACTTCGTCGGGTTCTGGGTAGACCAGAACACCGGCAGCGGAGGTTTGGATGCGGCCTTGAGATTCGGTCACAGGCACGCGCTGAACGCGGTGTACGCCGCCTTCGAACTTGAATACGCTCCATGCACCATCGCGAGATGGCTGCTTCGAACGGATAGACAAGGTCATGTCCTTGACTCCGCCGAGGTCGGATTCGGAAAGATCCAGCACTTCGGTGGCAAAGCCGTGCTTTTCGGCGTAGCGCTGGTACATGCGTACCAGTTCGCCAGCGAACAGTGCAGCTTCTTCGCCACCGGCGCCAGCCTTGACTTCCATGACGATATCGTCGCCGTCGTGGGGGTCGCGAGGAGCCAGCAGGTCGGCGAGTTGTTCTTCCAGCTCGACGATTTCGGCGGCTAGGCGTTCGGCTTCCGCTTTGAATTCGGAATCTTCGTAGGCCATTTCTACGGCGGCTTCGTGATCCTCGCGGGCTTGAACCAACTTGTTGTTGACGTTCATGATGGGCTGCAGTTCAGAGTAGCGCTTGGAGAGCTTCCTAAACAGTGCCTGATCACCCATGGTTTCAGGGTCCGCCATTTGGGCTTCGATGCCCTGGTATTCGGAGACGATATCGTCTACGGCAGATACGTGTGCAGCCACTAATTACTCCTCCTCGGCGTCTGCGGCCATGATGGACGACGATGCGACCTGAACCATGAATTCACGGTTGTTCTTGGTCTTCTTCAGCTGCTTGATCAGCAAATCAATGGCCTGCTGGTTGTCGAGGGCAGAGAGGATTCGGCGCAGCTTGTGCATGATGCGGGCTTCTTCAGGAGCCAGCAGCAGTTCGTCCTTGCGGGTGCCGGAAGGATTGACGTCGACCGCTGGGAAGACGCGGCGCTCTGCGATCTTGCGGTCAAGCTTGAGCTCGGCGTTGCCGGTGCCCTTGAACTCTTCGAAGATCACGGTATCGCCTGCAGAGCCGGTTTCGACCATGGCGGTGGCGATGATGGTCAGCGAGCCGCCATCTTCGATGTTGCGGGCAGCACCCAGGAATCGCTTGGGCGGGTACAGCGCGTTGGAATCCACACCGCCGGAAAGGATACGGCCAGAAGCTGGCGAGGAGTTGTTGTAGGCGCGACCCAAGCGGGTAATCGAGTCGAGAAGAACGACAACATCTTGGCCCTGTTCCACGAGACGCTTGGCACGTTCGATGGCCAGTTCTGCAACTGCGGTGTGCTCTCCTGGTGGGCGGTCGAAGGTGGAGGAGATGACTTCACCCTTGACGCTGCGCTGCATGTCGGTGACTTCTTCGGGGCGTTCGTCGACAAGCACAACCATCAGGTAGCACTCTGGGTTATTCGTCGCGATTGCGTTGGCAATGTTTTGCAAGATGGTGGTCTTGCCGGCCTTTGGTGGGGAAACGATCAGCGCGCGCTGGCCCTTACCGATGGGCATGATCAGGTCGATCACACGGGTGGTGAGGATCTTCGGATCAGTTTCGAGGCGCAGACGCTGGTTCGGGTACAGCGGGGTGAGCTTGTTGAAGTCCGGGCGTGCCTTTGCTTCTTCAACGGTCATGGAATTAACGCTGTCGACGCGCACCAGTGGGTTGTATTTTTGACGGTTGCGGCCACGGTTGTAGTGTCCGCGCTGTTCGCCGCCGTCGTTCATGCGAACGGCACCGACGATGTGGTCGCCGGCACGCAGGCCTAGGCGGCGAATCATTTGATTGTTGACGTACACGTCTGCAGGGCCAGCGTGGTAGCCGGAGGTACGTACGAATGCGACGTTGCTATCGACGATGTCGAGGATACCTGCGACATCTTGGAGGTTTTCTTCGCGCTCGTCGCGGTTGTCGCGGAAATCGCGATCTTCGTTGTCACGATCGCGCCCACGGCGGTTACGGCGGTTGCGACGCTCGTAGCGATCAAAACGATCCCCTCGCTCGCCACGTCCGTGGCGCTCACCGCGTTCTGCACGCTCAGTGCGCTCGGTGCGTTCGGTGCGCTCGGTGGCAACCGCAGCTGGTTCAGTGGTGGTCGCGGTAGCGTCAACGACAGTAGCGTTAGCGACCTCGGTGACGTTTTCTTCGTCTTTCACTGGTCGATCGTGGCGACGTCGTGCTTCACGCTCTTCACGACGCGCACGGTTGCGACGAGCCCGGCGCGCTGCGGAGCGGGACTCGTACTTCGTTTCAGCGGTCTCGCCCTGATTCTCAGTGCTTTCTGCTTCGTCGCGGGCAGCTGGTGCCTCGCTGAGGGCGGTTTCAGCTGGCTCGACGGTGCTGGTGGGGGAAGTCTTGGTTACCCGACGACGCCGTGGGCGTGAGTCTTCAGCTTCCTGGTTGTCGTGGGCTGGGGTGTGTGCAGCTTCGGCAACATTTTTTGTTACTCGACGCCGTGGCTTGGATTCTTGAGCCACTTCCTGTGATGGTGCGTCGGCGTCGCCAGCTGGGGTACTCGCCTGAGTTGTGGTGGCGCGCTTCTGGGTTGTTTTTTTCGCAGGAGCAGCCTCGGCTGATCCTGTAGTGGCACCGCTGATTGCGGTAATCAGGTCGCCCTTACGCAGGGCGGAAACACCTTTGAGCCCCAGATCTGCAGCCATTTTACGCAGTTCTGGTAGGCGCATTGCAGCGAGATTACGCGGTGCGCCGGTATCTGTTGTGGTCACAGATTTCCTTTCAGTTTCGCTTTCCGTCCACCTACTGCACAGCCTTTTCTATAAGGTGCACGCAGGTGCTTTCAAGCGGAAAGCTCCCAAATGAGGTAAGAGTCCAACCCCTGTCGTTCACGCAGCTTCACACGCAAAACTGATGCGTGCGTATAAGGCCGCGGCTTTGAGGGGCTTCGACAGTATTCACAGTCACGTTGTTGTGTGAAGTAGTGGAGGCGAACAAATTTCACAATCTCAAAATAAGGTTCAAGCAGCCTCACCCTCACGCTCTCATCAAAAAACACACCGAGTATTTTTCTCGGGCATCTGCGGCGTTAAAGGGGGCTTGTTTCAAAGATTGGACTGTTCACCAATCAGTGTAGCGCACGTAAGGATTCTTGGGAAAAGCTGGCGCGAAGTTTTTATTAAAAAAATTTTTTTATCGTTGTTCAATCACACTCCTCCCACTCCCCATTCCCTCAAAGGGAACTGAGTTTTTCCTGCGCCTTACTCTTCTCCCTTGTCTCCTGCACACAGTAAGTGGGCGACGTCGATACGCGTGATATGTTCGCGCACAAGCAGAACGTTGTCGGTTTTCGCAGCAAGGCGCACAGCAGCGCTTGACGTTCGCGCAACCGAATTCCTTGGTGTTAAAGGTTGCTAAGGTGAAATCATGTTCTCAACTATGCAAGATTTACCCTTGAATCTCTCGCGCATCCTCACTCACGGCGCTACTGCTTTCGGACACACGAAAGTAACCACGTGGGAAGCCGATAAATTACACGAAACAACCTATTCCGAAATTGCCGCCCGCGCAGCAGCCTTAGCGCACGCGCTGCGCGATGAATTAGGTATTACCGCCGACCAGCGCGTAGGCACGTTCATGCACAACTGTGCAGAGCACCTTGAATCCTTATTTGCGGTTGCGTGCATGGGTGCGGTGTTTAACCCTTTAAATAAGCAGTTGATGAACGATCAGATTGCCCACATTATCAACCACGCCGAAGACGAGGTTATTATCGCTGACCAGCGACTAGCCAAGCAGCTTGGGGTTATCCTTGAGCGGGGTTGCCCGACTGTGCGCGCTGTGGTTTTTATCGGCAGGGCTGATTATTCCCCTGCCGCGCGTTTCATCCCCGAGCACATTAAGTGTTACTCCTACGAGGCGCTTCTCGACGGCCGATCCACCACCTACCATTGGCCAGTGTTGCCCGAAAATACCGCAGCAGCACTGTGCTATTCGACTGGCACCACCGGAGCACCCAAAGGAGTGGTGTATTCACACCGCTCAATGTATTTGCAGTCCCTTTCGCTGCGCACCACCGACTCTCTGTCGATTTCGCATGGCCAGTCTTTCCTCTGCTGTGTTCCGATCTACCATGTTCTATCCTGGGGCGTGCCCATTGCCGCATTCATGTCCGGTACCCCGTTAGTTTTCCCCGGCGCTGACATGTCGCCGGAATCCTTAGCGCAGCTGATTGCCACAACGCATCCACGAGTGGCCAACGGTGTGCCCACGGTATGGATCCAGCTGATGGTGTACTACATGAATAACCCGCCTGCACGTATGAGTTTGCAGGAAATCTTTTCCGGCGGTTCGGCTGTGCCACCGATTCTGATGCACATGTGGGAAGAACGCTACGGCGTGGATGTCATCCAAGTGTGGGGCATGACTGAAACCTCCTCGATCTGCTCTGTCGCCCGCCCACCCACAGGAGTTTCTGGTGAGGCACGCGAAGCGTATCGGATTAGCCAGGGCCGCTTCCCCGCTTCTGTCGAATATCGTGTTGTCAACGACGGTGAAGTCGTTCCTACAACGGACAGAAACCACGGCGAAATTCAAGTGCGGGGCAATTGGGTTACTGGCTCTTACTACCACTCCCCTTCAGAAGAAAGTGGCGGATCGGCACACACATTCCGCAATCACGCGGTTGATGATGCGCCTGGCCAATTTACCGCCGATGGTTGGTTACGAACAGGTGATGTGGGATCGGTAACCTCTGATGCTTATTTGACCATTCACGATCGTGCGCGCGACGTTATTCGTTCGGGCGGCGAATGGATCTACTCCACCCTGCTTGAAAACGAAATCATGGGCTCGACAGAAGTAGTCGAATGCGCGGTGATCGGATATCCCGATACCAAGTGGGGCGAACGCCCCTTGGCAGTCACGGTTGTCACCGAAGGCGTTGAACGCACGAAGGAAACCGCGGAGCGATTGCGCGCTGAGTTGAAGGATTCATTCCCTTCGTGGATGCTGCCGGAGTATTGGGCGTTTGTGGATGCAATCGATAAAACCAGTGTGGGTAAGTTCGACAAGATTGATCTGCGCGAGCATGTGGCTAAGAATGAATTTGACGTCATTGCTTTGCGTGGCCCTGGGCGTCGCCTCGGTGAAGAAGTGTTGGATTCCGACCCACATTCTACCCCCTCAGATACCCCCAATCCCACGCCCATGTGATTATGACTCCCATTAAGGTGTGATACAAATCTCCCTTTTGAGCTGCGCTTACTGCTGTTAAAAATATTCACCTCCCCCGTAATGGGGTAGAACCTTGTGCCACACACTATTAAAAATGGAAAAACATGGTTTTATCACACAAAGGAACTGGACTAAGCTTTGAAAAACACTGCTTAGCCCCCGGAAGAACTACCTTCGGGCAGTCCTTCCCCTTGTGAGAGTCTTTTACCTATGACAAATAACGGCCAGCTCAAGCCCGCTACCGACCTCTTCCCGGAGGCCTTCCGGCTGAGTCACAAGCAACGCATCGTGCTCGATGTGCTTGCAACTTACCGTGAGGGCGCACGGGTCACAGATATTGCGGACCATCTGGGCATGCACATTAATACCGCCCGCAGACACCTCGACGAGCTTGTAGAAAAAGGCGCGGTGCACACCATGTCCGCCCCCAGCAGCGGTCGCGGTCGACCATCGCTGATCTATAAAGCGCGCGTGCCCGACAATCGTATTGTTGCCAACGAATACTTGTCCCTGATCCAGGTTCTTGGTCAGCATTTGGATGCTACCGATTCTGAAACTATCCAGAATTTGGGTCAACAGTGGGCAAAGAAAATGGCTGCCTCGTATTCTTCCGGCCTGGAAGGTGTCAGCGAAGGCGAAGAGTACGAATTTGAAGATCTTGTCGCCAATCTCACCCGCATGGGCTTCGACCCTGAGGTGTGCACCGGCGCCAATGGTGAAGTGAGTGTCTGTATGCACTCCTGCCCATTCATCGACGATTCCGGCTCGCCAGGCGAAGCAATCTGCGATTTGCACCGCGGCATGATGTTGTACCACACCAGCCGTTCTGGCCTTGAGGCACGCCTGCTTCCGCTGAAAACCGGCGGCTCCTGCGTGCTCGAAATTCACCAGCCAGATCCACACACCACAGTGGCAGATCACGCACTCTACGACATCGACACTGAATGTGAAAACGCCAGCTAGTTCACCACCGAACTAGCTGGCGCTAGTATTTTTAGCTACTCACTCGCACCCACGCATGGGTGGCGGAGTCTTGCTGTAAGTACAGAATTTCATCAGGGGCAATAGTCACACTTCCCTGCGCCCCCAGCGCAGGCGGGCTGCCTTGACTACTACCGGATTCCTCTATCTCTGCACACAGGTTAATCACCGAGTGTTTTAAAGTGTATTCTTTCGTATCCCCGTGGGCATTGACGGCAAGGATACTGCGGTTTTCATCACCCAGTTCCTCCCGCGAATTCGGGCACCACAACGTGAAACTATCAGCTTCGGGGAATATCTGCCCCAAGGTGATTTGGGTGTGCTCGACTTTTCCTGCAAGATGTTTTTCCACTGGGGATCGCCCAACCATCACCCAGCTTATACCGACGATCACCACCGCCACGATCAGAAGCACACCAATGACTATTCCCGTTGCTGTCTTTTTCATAGCCTCCACCCTAGCCAACCGGTGACCGCCACGGCAGACAAGTCAGAACATTCCAAGCCTTTTCACACCTTTTACCCATCCCACACCCACCAGGCAAGCGGAATTCAGACACGCGCATACTTGCAGGGGTAAAGCACGAAACCCGCCTAGTCTCACCACAGTGATCAAGGCGGGCGTGAAAAAGTTAGAAGTTTAGGCGTCGACTTTTACTTCAACAGGGCCTGCAACCTCCAAGTTGAATACTCGCAAACCAGCGTCGCGAGCTTCCTGCAGAATCTTTTCCTCCACCGGCTCAGTGGACAAAATCATACACGTCGGACCTGCACCAGACAGGTAGGCTGCGTACCCACGGTTACGCAAACGATTCACCCACTCGGCGGTCACAGGAAGCACGTCGGCGCGATAAGGCTGGTGCAGCCGATCCCTCGTGCCTTCCCACAGCAATTCAGGATGGTGCTGCAATGCAACAGTCATCACAGCGCAGCGCGACACATTAAAACGCGCATCCACGTGAGTTACATCCGAAGGCAAAACCCGACGTACAGCCTCAGTGGATGCATGGAAATCAGGAACCAACGCAGTAGCAATGATCTTCTCATGCACCGGCACCGTCACTGCCTTATACTGTGGCTCCGTGCGCCCATCAACTGGCACCTCAGTCCACGACACCACCGCATTACCCAACACAGAGGCAGCGGCATTATCAGGATGACCTTCAAAAGCAGAAGCCAGCTGCACCACCTGTGCCGCGGAAAGTGGGAAACCAGCCAGCCCATTTCCAGCAGCAACACCCGCAACAGCAGCAGCGGCCGACGAACCCAACCCACGCGACTGCGGAATCGTGTTATGGCAGACCACACGCAAACCAGGAGCATGAACATCAGCCGCCTTCAAGGCGCAGCGAATAGCCTTCACCACCAAATGGGAGCCATCAAGCGGGAGCTCGCCTTGACCTTCACCAAAAACCTCAACAACAAGGCCAGAATCAGTCACTTCAACTTCAACGGTGTCGTAAATCGACACGGCCATACCCAAGGTATCAAAACCGGGACCGAGGTTCGCAGAGGAACCAGGAACAGTCACAGTGACTTTTTTCCCTACTGGAAGTTCACTCGCCATCGTGACTCTACTCCCCTGCCAAACGCAACACAGAATTCACAGCCAACACCGCATCGGTTGCCGCCAACGCCTCAACCGTCCGAGCCAAATCAGCCTCGCGGGCAGCATGGGTGACCAAAATCAGGCGAGCGTGCTCACCCTTTTCCTCCTGACGCACAGTGCGCAACGAAATCTGATGTTCAGCAAAAATCTTGGTCAGCTCAGCCAACACGCCGGTACGATCCACCACATCCATATCGATGTGGTAGCGGGTTGGAACATCACCGAAATCAGCAATCGGCAGATTCGCGTAGGTGGATTCACCCGGTGCACGGCCACCAAAAACCTTATTGCGGGCAGCACCAACAATATCGCCCAACACCGCTGAAGCAGTAGGGTTACCGCCAGCACCATTGCCGTAGAACATCAGGCGGCCAGCGGCCTCAGCTTCCACGAAGATCGCGTTGAAGCTCTTAGTAACACTCGCCAACGGGTGATCGTGCGGAACCAGGGTGGGGTGCACGCGAGCAGACACGCTTTCCTTACCCTCGGCGTCGATAAGGCGCTCACAAATTGCCAACAACTTGATGGTGTAGCCAGCAGCCTTCGCCGCCGAAATATCATCAGCAGTGATCTTAGAAATGCCCTCACGGAACACATCATCGGCCGTCACACGCGTGTGGAAAGCCAAGGATGCAAGAATCGCGGCCTTCGATGCAGCATCATAGCCTTCAACATCGGCGGTAGGATCAGCCTCCGCATAACCCAGGCGGATCGACTCAGCCAAAATCTCATCGTAGGAAACACCATCGGTATCCATCGCATCAAGAATGAAGTTAGTGGTGCCATTGACGATGCCGGACACGCTCAGAATGCGATCACCTGCTAAAGAACGACGCAACGGACCAACCACAGGAATAGCAGCAGCAACCGCAGCCTCAAAATACAGATCCACGCCTGCTGCATCCGCAGCCTCAGACAATTCAGCGGAGTGCGCAGCCACCAAAGCCTTATTCGCAGTCACCACAGATTTACCGGCGCGCAAGGCCTTAAGCACCAGCTCGCGAGGATAATCAATACCACCGATCACCTCGACAACAAGATCGATATCCTCGCGCTCAATAAGCCCACGTGCATCATCGGTGAGCAACCCCAGCTCATCGGCGAGGGAACCGCGATGCTTTTCCTTATTAGACACGGCAACGCCTTTCACTTCCAGCGGGCCGCCTGCGCGATGCGCAAATTCGTCAGCATTCTCCACCATGAGACGCAGCACCTGGGAACCAACGGTTCCGTATCCCAAAATAGCGACGCCTACAGAAGATCCAGCGCCCTTTCCGGGATTGAAATGGCTGACAGCTGCGTTCTCGTTCATGAATGACTCCTTCGACGAAACATGAGTAAAAGTTCTCGGTCTAGCTGGCACAACACATAGAAACACTTCCTCTTTTTGGAAAGGAAACAGACCATGCGGTACGCATTGGTAGCATTCTACCCGACCGATTGAGTTTTACCCTCGTTAAGGTGCACACTTTTATTCACCCGCACCACCAACCAAGGTAACCCGCAAAGCGTGAGCGCCCCACCTGCCACACCAGTGTCACACGTTGAAAATCCCGCACACAACACTGCTCCCTCGTCCCACCTCTGGTGATTTCAAGGAAGCAGTGTAAAAAGTACCGCGAACTCTACACTTCGAGCGCGAGGTAATCCTCAATAGTCTCGCGACGTACCATCAAGCTGGCCTGGCCTTCTTTCACGCTGACAATCGCAGGACGCATCATCATGTTGTAGCGCGAGGACATGGAATAGCAATACGCACCCGTTGCCGCCAACGCCACCAAATCACCGGTAGCAATATCATCCGGCAACTTTTGGTCATGAATCAAAATATCGCCAGATTCGCAGTGCGAACCCACCACGCGGCTTGGAATCTCTTCGCCCTGGGTCAGGCCGTTGACTTTGCGGATGTCGTAGACGGCGTCGTAAAGCGCTGGGCGAATATTGTCGCTCATACCGCCGTTGACGGAAATGTAGCGGCGGGAGAAATTATCCTCCACCGTCACATCCTTGACCGTACCCACGCGATACATAGTGACAGTAGACGGGCCGGCAATCGCTCGGCCGGGCTCCACCTTGATCGTGGGAACCGGAACGTTGAATCGTGCCGCATGCTTTTCCACCCGGCTCAGCAAATCTTGGGCCACGCCGACCACATCCAGCGGGGTTTCTTTCTCCAAATATGCGATACCGTAGCCGCCGCCGAGATCCAAGATATGGAATTCCTCCCCCACCGACAGCTCATCCATGATGCGGCCGTAGAGCTTGAGCACACGCTCTGCCGCCAAAGAGAAACCTTCCGCGTCGAAAACCTGGGAGCCAACGTGGCAGTGCAGGCCAACCAAGCGGAGGTTCTCCAATTCCACGGCGCGCGCGGCTGCCCGAAAAGCAGAACCAGAAGCAAGTGAGAAACCAAACTTTTGATCCTCATGCGCGGTCGCGATGAACTCGTGCGTATGCGCATCAATACCAGGTTTGACTCGCACCAGCACATCTTGGACAATGCCCAAGCTACCGGCTACAGCATTTAGCTCCTCGATTTCTTGGTGGGAATCAACCACCACATGCCCGACACCGTTGCTCACCAAGGCATGCAGGAAAGCATGATCTTTATTGTTACCATGTGCAGCAATTCGCTCAGCGGGGAACCCTGCATTCAGTGCCACCAAAAACTCGCCATGCGAAGCGATATCTAGGCACAGTCCTTCTTCCGCAACCCAGCGGGCAATGCGGGACGTAAGAAACGCCTTAGAGGCATAGTGCACGTGCTCGCCACCGCCGAAAGCCACAGCCATGTCGCGGCAGCGGGAGCGGAAGTCATCTTCATCGACAACCATCACCGCGGTGCCAAACTCCTCGGCAATCGCAGGAAGGCTCACCCCAGCGATGCTGACGCTGCCGTCTTCTTCACGTCGGGCGTTTCGGGGCCAGACATGTGCTGGCAGCGCATTAAAGCTCATCGGTTTCCTTTTATGTCAATGTTTGGTCGAAGGTAGCCCCACCAACGCACATAAGCAGACAGTTCAGGCTGAACCTAGACTGTGCTTATCGTCAGCGATGGTGGGGTTCGTAAGTTACATGCGCTCTGGTGCGCTGATGCCAAGCATCTCGAGGGCGTTGCGCAGAACCTGGCGGCTCGCGAAAGCCAGCGCGAGGCGAGCTGTGTGAATAGGCTGTACTTCTTCGCCCTGCTTCGGCAGGATCTGGCAGTTGTCGTAGAAACGGTGGAAAGTACCGGCCAAGGCTTCGGCGTAGCGGGCAACGCGGTGTGGTTCGCGCAGTTGAGCAGCAGCCTTCACGATGGCTGGGAACTCACCGAGGGTGCGGATCAAATCGCCTTCACGCTCATGGGCGAGCAGGGAAAGGTCTGGGTTTTCAGCGCTCACGCCGAGTTCTTCCGCCTTGCGTGCGATCGAGCACAAGCGCGCATGCCCGTACTGGACGTAGTACACAGGGTTGTCGGAAGATTGGGAGGTCCACAGCGCAAGATCGATATCGAGGGTGGAATCGGCAGAGGAGCGAATCATTGCATAGCGGGCACCATCCACGCCGATTGCTTCCACGAGGTCGTCGAGGGTAATGACTGTTCCGGCGCGTTTGCTCATCTTGATCGCTTCACCGTCGCGCACAAGGTTGACCATCTGTCCGATGAGCACCTCAACCTGCTTCGGGTCGTATCCCATGGCGGCGGTGGCGGCACGCAGGCGGCTGATGTAACCGTGGTGGTCTGCGCCGAGCATGTAGATAGCAAGGTTGTGTCCGCGCTCGAATTTGTCGGCAACGTAGGCAATATCGCCGGCAATGTAGGCGGCATCGCCGTCAGACTTGATCACAACTCGGTCTTTGTCATCACCGTAGTCGCTCGACTTCAGCCACCATGCGCCGTCGTTGAAGTACAGGTTTCCGTTGTCCTTGAGCTTATCGACGGCGCGATCCACAGCACCGGACTCGAACAGGGAGTTTTCGTGGAAGTACACGTCGAAGTCGGTGCGGAATTCGTGTAGGGATGCCTTGATCTGTGCGAACATCATGTCCACGCCTTCGGCGCGGAAAGTCTCGCTCATCTCGGCGTCGTCAAGCTCAAGCGCATTGGGCACACGCGAAAGCACGTTCGCCGCGATTTCCTGAATATATGCTCCACCGTAGCCGTCTTCCGGGGTAGGTTCGCCCTTCGCTGCGGCGATCAGGGAATTGGTGAAGCGATCAATCTGGCGACCGTGATCGTTGAAGTAGTACTCGCGAGTGACCTTCGCACCACACGCAGTTAGGATACGACCCAGGGCATCGCCCAGCGCTGCCCAGCGGGTGCCGCCGAGGTGAATAGGACCGGTTGGGTTCGCGGAGACGAACTCGAGGTTGACCACTCGGTCAGCGAGGAAATCTTGGTGCCCGTAGGTATCGCCTTGCAAAAGGATGGTCGACACGATAGTTCCCTGCGCGCTTGCGTCGAGACGAATGTTAATAAAGCCAGGACCTGCGATTTCGGCAGTTGCAATGCCATCGGTTTCTGCGAGCGCTTCCGCGAGTGCAGTTGCTAGTTCGCGAGGATTTAAGCCGACTTTCTTCGCCACCTGAAGCGCAAGGTTGGTTGCATAATCCCCGTGCTCAGGGTTGCGGGGGCGCTCAACTACTACCTGCTCGGGCAGTGCCGCGGTATCAAGCGCGCGGGCATTGAGGACCGCAACGGCGGTGTCTTTAATCAGTGCAGAAAGATCGGCTGGAGTCATAAAGGGGAATTCTATCCCACAACTATTTCTACTACCACATGGAGTATCGCCCGCGGTGCGGAGCAAGAAGGAGAAAAAAGAAAAGCGCGTGACACAAGGTGGCACCAACACCCTTAACAAACCTTAAAAAATGTAGCCACCACCGCTGTAATCCACAGCGCCTTCAGCCAACAGCCATCGCCCGCTTGCACCTTGTCTAGCCCAGCACTCCCGCACTCCACCATGATGCTTGGGCCACAGTACGTCGATTGGGGATGGCCCACAATTGCGTGGGGGAAAGTTTTCTCCCCAACACTCTCCCCCCATGAGGCTGGTTATAAAGCATTTTGAATGTGGGCTACCTCACATTATATGCACGCCTTAGCACACATCAAACGAAAACTCTGCGAATGTTCCATTCCTGAAAACGTTCAACAATATAGTGGTCATCGCCACTTTTCCCCACTTTTGTCAGCTCCCGCACCAGAAAATCCCCATCCATAGCACATGTACTACCCTGTTTTTTCTGCTTTTTCCGATTTCCATCACACCGATTCATAGTCCAAGCTAGTGGAGGAGAAAGAAGTCTTTTCAACCGGACTATCCACCTCATACGCCTGTGGGCTACCAGCCCACTCCATACCGCAGACGTACGTGAGACGTTCGGAATCAAGTTAAAGGGCTTCTTTATAGGTGCGCCAAAAATCAGGGCCACCGACTAATTTGCACGTTCCATATAAACCAACCACAACACTCAAAGGAGTTGCAGTGAACACCTTTACCGCTGTGACCGACGCAGTGGGTGGCAGCCTTGGCCTTTCCGCCTTGGTAGCAACCATCCCACTGTTGGCGTTCTTCATCATGCTCATCGGCGTCAAAGCCCGCGCGCACACCTCTGCGGCGGTAGCGACGCTTGCGGCAATCCTCGTCGCCATTTTCGGCTTCAACATGCCCACCGATCTGGCTATCGCTTCCGCTCTTCGCGGTGGCCTGTTCGGCCTATTCCCTATCGTATGGGTGATCGTGATGGCGATCTGGTTCTACCAGATCACCGTTGCTTCCGGCCGTTTCGAAGATCTGCGCCGCACCTTTGACAAGCTTGGCGACGGCGACGTGCGCATCCAGGCAATCCTCATCGCTTTCTGCTTCGGTGGCTTGCTCGAAGCACTCGCCGGCTTCGGCGCCCCAGTGGCCATCACCGCAACCATGATTCTGGCACTGGGCGTCAAACCACTGAAGGCTGCAACCGTGGTTCTTCTGGCGAACACCGCACCTGTCGCCTTCGGTGCCGTGGCTATTCCAATTACCACCGCTGGTGAGGTTTCCGGCCGTAGCTTGGAGCAAACCCTCAACATCGCCGCTATCGTCGGCCACCAGGCACCACTGATCGCCGTGTTCGTTCCTGCTATTCTCCTGTTGATCCTTGACGGCACAAAGGGCCTGAAGGAAGCATGGATCCCAGCGTTCATCATCGGCATTTCCTTCGCTGTTGCTCAGTGGGCAACCTCGAACTTCTTCGCCTACCAGCTCACCGATGTCGTCGCGTGTATCGCGTCTTTGGGCGTTGCATTCGTCTTCCTGCGCTTCTGGACCCCACGTGGCATCGAAGAGATGCGTCAGCGCATGGATCTGCCACCTGCAGCCACCTCCGAGGAGCTGCCTGCCCGTCGCGTCTGGATGGCCCTGATGCCGTATGCTGTTGTGACCGTCATTTTCGGTATTGCCAACCTCGGCTCCACCATCCCAGCTTTGCTGAAGACCCTGAAGGTTTCCTTCGCATGGCCACTGCTGTCTGAGCGTCTGGTCACCGCCTCTGGCGAGCCAGTAAAGTCCGGCTACACCTTCTTCCTGATCCACAACCCAGGTTCTTTGCTGCTGATCTCCGGCATCATCGTCGCTATTGCTTACGCTGTCTTCAACGAGAATGGCAAATACTCGCTGACCTTCGGCCAGGTTGCCCAGGAGTTCGGCTCCGTGTGGTACCGCATGCGCTGGTCTGCTGTCACCATCATGCTGGTTCTGGGCCTGGCTTATGTCATGAACTACTCCGGCCAGACCATTGCAATTGGTCAGTACGTTGCATCGCTTGGCGCTATCTACGCATTCTTGGCACCAACCCTAGGCTGGGTGGGCACCGCCGTGACCGGCTCCGATACTTCCGCAAACGCACTGTTCGGCAAGATGCAGGTCACCGCAGCTGAGCACGCAGGGCTGAACCCTGACCTGATGCTGGCCGCCAACACCACTGGTGGTGTTGTGGGCAAGATGATCTCCCCACAGTCGCTCGCTATTGCAGCAACCGCTGTTTCCATGGAAGGTCGCGAGTCCGACATCTTCAAGGCTGTAGTTGCCTGGTCCTTCGGCTTGCTGCTCGTTGTCTGTGCTCTCGTTTACCTGCAGACCAACATCTTGAGCTTCATGGCTCCTGTGGTTCACTAAACACCACACAGGCCACGCGCACTGATAACAGTCGCAGATCACGTGGCTAAAATCCGGGCCCACCCTCCCGTTTCCTTTCACGGATACGCGAGGGTGGGCCCGTTTTCTTCTACCCCCATCGCCATACCTTGAAGCTCGACAGTTCACACGAGCGTAAAGACGACGTCGTCAAGCATCCGGCGCTCAAATAGACGTCGAAAAGCCGAGGAAACTTCATTGCGCGACGGCGCACTCAGCTAGCGCACAGCAGCTCAAATTCCCGCCTCACCCTCACAAGAGGCGAAGAAAGTGATACCCATTACCCGCCAACCAGCCTTTTGGATACCCCCGCATTTTCGGCGTCTCAGATAGACGTCCATGAAACAACCATGAACCAACATTGCCCCACATTGTGGAACATTCGGGATTTTTCCTATTTACGTAACACTAGTGTTACCTATATCGGCGCAGCTTGTGGGGTGAATTTGCTTCCTTATTCACTAGGCTTTTACCGACTTTTTCGGGTACATTGGATGTATATCTTTTCCACATCGCTGTCCGCCTTCCCATGTTTGAACCTTTTTGGTTTATCATGTCGCGCTTCTTATGAGTGGCAATGGGCTGGTCGTCGTAAAGCTAAAAGACACAAATTCCTTAAAATTTTAATCAAGGAGCTAAAGCAGATGAGAGTTGCGCTCTTCTCGACCTGCATCGGTGACACGATGTTCCCCGATGCAAACAAAGCAACCGCGCTTATTCTGTCTCGGCTGGGCTACGAGGTAGTCTTCCCGAAGTCACAGACTTGTTGCGGTCAGATGCACGTGAACACTGGCTATCAGAAGGAAGCCGTCGGCCAGATTAAGAATTATGTCGACGCATTCAATGATCCTTCGATCGATTATGTTGTCTCCCCTTCCGGTTCGTGCGTCGGCGCAGTCCGTGAGCAGCATGAGCATGTGGCGAAGCGTTATGGTTCCGCCGCACTTGCTGATGGCGCTGCCACCTGTGCGAAGAAAACTCTTGACTTGCCTGAATTCTTGATTGATGTGGCTGGTGTCGAGAATGTGGGTGCGTTCTTCCCCCATAAGGTCACCTACCACCCTTCTTGCCACGGTTTGCGCTTTTTGAAGCTGGGCGACCGCCCTTACCGTTTGCTGAAGAACGTGGAAGGCCTGGAGCTGCTGGAACTTCCTAACAAGGAAGAGTGCTGTGGTTTTGGTGGAACGTTCTCGTTGAAGAATGCTGAGACTTCTGCGGCTATGGTGTCGGATAAGTGCCGCAACATTGAAGTTACTGGCGCTGAGTATGTCACTGGTGGCGATTCTTCCTGCCTGATGAACATTGCAGGTTCTTTGTCTCGCCAGCATGTGGGTATCCGCGCTGTCCATATTGCTGAGATTCTGGCGTCCACCAAGGAGCACCCTTGGTCGCCTACCTCGGCTGCTTACTCGAAGGAGGCAATGCTGTGAGCGTTTCACTCGGAACCCCAACCATGCCGCCTCGCGCCTCGGATCTTTCGAACTTGCGCGGTGATCGTTCCTTCCCGAAGAACGCTCACGACGGCCTGAACAATGTGACCCAGCGTCGTAACCTGACCAAGGCCACCACCACTATTCGCAACAAGCGCCAAGCTGTCATTGATGAGATTGATGACTGGGAGGCGTTGCGTGAGGCTGGTTCGACCACCAAGCGCCATGTGATGGCTCACCTTCCTGAGCTGCTGGAGCAGTTCGAGGCGCAGGTTACTGCTCGTGGTGGCCATGTGCACTGGGCTCGCGACGCCGTTGAGGCTGGCAAGATTATCACCGAACTTGTGCAGGCTACTGGCGAAAAGCGGGTAGTGAAGATCAAGTCGATGGCAACCCAGGAAATTGCGCTGAATGAGCAGCTGGAAGAAGCTGGGATTTTTGCGCAGGAAACTGACTTGGCTGAGCTTATTGTTCAGCTGGGTGAGGATAAGCCTTCGCACATTCTGGTTCCTGCTATTCACCGCAACCGTGCTGAAATTCGTCGTATCTTCTTGAACAAGATGGATCACATTGACGAGTCGATCACCTCGGAGCCTGCCGAGTTGGCTGAGGCTGCTCGTGTGTACTTGCGTCAGCAGTTCATGGAGGCCAAGGTCGCTATTTCGGGCGCCAACTTTGGTATTGCTGAGACTGGCCACGTCACCATTGTGGAGTCTGAAGGCAACGGCCGTATGTGCTTGACCCTGCCTGAAACGCTGATTTCGGTGATGGGTATTGAGAAGATTTTGCCGACGTTCCGCGATTATGAGACGTTCTTGCAGCTTCTGCCTCGCTCTTCTACCGGTGAGCGCATGAATCCTTATACCTCTTTGTGGTCCGGTGTGACTGAGGGCGATGGCCCGAAGAACTTCCACGTGGTGTTGGTGGATAATGGCCGTACTGCTGCCATGGCTGACGAGTTGGGCCGTGAGGCTTTGAAGTGCATCCGTTGTTCGGCGTGTTTGAATGTCTGCCCTGTCTATGAGCGTGCCGGTGGCCATGCGTATGGTTCGACCTATCCTGGTCCTATTGGTGCGATTTTGACTCCTCAGCTGACTGGTATTGATGATTCTCACGATCCGAATGGCTACTTGCCTTACGCTTCTTCGTTGTGTGGTCGCTGTAATGAGGTCTGCCCTGTGAAGATTCCTATTGTTGAGAATCTTATTGAGCTGCGCCATAAGAAAGTCTCTGCCCATAAGCCGAAAATTGAGGCTGGCCTGATGGGTGCTATGAAGTTGACGTGGGGTTCTGCTGCTTTGTGGAATACCGCTACTCGTTTGGTGTTCATGGGTCGCGTTTTGGGCGGTTTCGATGGCAAGATTACGCATTTGCCTTCGTTCTTGTCCGGTTGGACGAATATTCGTGACACTGCGGTTCCTGCGAAGAAGTCTTTCCGCCAGTGGTTTGAGTCCCCTGAGGCTCAGGCGTTGTTGGCTGAGGCTCGTGAGCAGGGTCTTCCGCTAAATAAGCTCAGTGAGCAGAAGGAGAAGTAATCATGGATGCTAAATCTGAGATTTTGTCACGCATTCGTAATGCTCACGTTCTGTCGAACATGCCTGAGGACGTTGAGATTGTTCGTGAGTACAATCTGGACGAGACTTCGAAGTATTCGCGTGAGCAGCTGAAGGAGATCTTGATTGATCGCCTGCTCGATTATAAGGCGATTGTTCGTGAGTCTGATGAGAAGTCTTTGCCTGCAACGTTGGCTGAGATTTTGAAGGAGCGGGGCGCACAGGAGATTCGTTTCGCTGAGGGTCTAGATCCTGCTTTGTTCGCTGATTTTGCAGGCACGGCTACCGCGGATGATCATTCTGTGGATCCACGTACGTTGAACGATGTGGATGCTGTGGTGACCGATTCTCATGTGTCTTCGGCTCAGACTGGCACTATTTGCTTGGAGTCGAATGAGCTTTGTGGTCGCCGCGCGTTGACGTTGGTGCCAGATTGCCACGTGGTGATTGTGCGTATGGACAATGTTGTTTATGGTGTGCCGGAGATGATCGGCCGTTTGGGTCGTACGCGCCCGGTGACGATGATTTCAGGTCCTTCGGCTACGTCGGATATTGAGCTTAATCGTGTTGAGGGCGTTCATGGTCCTCGTACATTGATCTGTGTGATCGTGGATTAAGTCTTCGCTGTGGGGGTCTCCGCTTCGTTGTGTGAGACTCCCTCTCGCTTTGTGATTTCTGCACGTATGGTGCTAGAATTACAAAGCTGTTAGCCCTCGTAGCTCAGTGGATAGAGCATTGGTTTCCGGTACCAAAGGTCGCAGGTTCGAATCCTGTCGAGGGCACTTTTTGGTTTTTCACACTCCCCCAACTTTCACTTTCCCCTTGAAGGGATCGTAGTGAAGGTTGGGGGTTTTGCTTATGCTCACGAATGGCGTTAGTACGCATTGTCGCAATGCTCTGCCCCCTAAGCTCCGCTGTTGATTGCTTCAGCATTCACCACAAACCTCACGCAGCCACATGCTCATCCTTTCCCATGCACATACTGTTTCGCCCCACGAGGCGTACTGTCGGCAAAACGAGCTCTCATAGCGTCGCATCGGCACACACGAGCATCTCCCACGTCCCATACGCACACGGAACTCCTAGGGCACAGAACTTAGCTTGATGCACCACCCATCAATCCCCCCACGCCCGTCACGCCCCTATTCTGGCCCATGCCCCTCACAATCAACGCAGGTGCGCTCCCTGGCAGGCTGCACGAGGGCTATCTACAAGCAAGGATAGAGCTCCACGGCGCTAACAGAGTGCGTGACGACGTCGCCAACAGCGCACCTTGACGGTTTCCGCCCAGTCGCCCGCAAAGGAGTCCGTGACAGGCTACTGACCCACTGGTGATATATAGCCATATCGCAAAGCTTCCGCCTAGGAAGGTGTATCACAACGGGATATTCAGCATATATCACCCACAAAAACACCACAATCGAAAAACAATATGACCTGCAACTTTGGTCTCGTAATGAGTGAAGAACACGCCATAGAAATACATAAGAGACTTAACATATACAAACTAAATTGGAATAAGTAATACGCTTCAATATACATTCCGGCAATGCGACCGGCGTAAATCGCAAATAATGAATACCTAAAAGTCCTATAAGGTTCCTAATAAAAACCTGCCACGTTGGCCAATTGTTTTAAACAGATTTTCTAGTGTAAATTTAGCCGCACGAGTGACTAGCATATCACTTATTGAAAATAGGTGATGCAAAAAACAAATGCAAACGAAAAGTTACGAACAATAATTGCTCACGCACGCCCCATCAACGCACGATTCTTTTACCAACCCTAACCACAGCGCTACTCTTCGAAAATAGTTTATGAAACAACAAAGCCAATTTTAAAGCCCTACCCCCTATCACCCCCGCACTGAGAAGTTAAGCTCAAACTGGCTGCACAGACACTTCCCCAATCCCCCACCCCCTCATCTCGCCTCCGCAAAAAACCCACCCTTCACTGAAGGATGGGCATTTACTCTTATACACCCCAACGGTGCACTTCTGCACGCTGTTAGCGCGGCATGATCAACCAAGCCGCTAGGTATGCGATTACCTGTGGGCCAGGCAAAAAGATCGAACAGATGAACAAAACGCGCAGTAAAGTCACGTTCCAGCCGTACGTTTCCGCCACTCCGGATAACACACCGCCAAACCACTGTTGAGTGCTTGAACGGCGAAGTTCGCGACGAATCATCGGCGTAGTGTTGTTTTCCATGTCAGGGCCCTCCTAGAAAAGTAAGAAACAATGGGATCTCTTCCCACTTCTTCCATCATGGCCGAGGTTGACATGGCAGAGCATCGGGGAATCCCCTGAATAAGACCCTGATCTTTCCTTAGGAAGCCTAGCAGGAGGTCGCGCCTATATCCTTGCGCATAATGTTTTCCAGATATTCCGTCACTGGGCCCTGAAGCTCTGGGGTGATGGTGTCAAAGACCAGCTCACGCACGGATTCCACGTGGCTTGGCGCTGCTTCGATAAGGCGTCGTTTTCCTTCATCTGTCAGGTCGATCAGGATGCCGCGTGCATCTCCTGCGTAGCGGCGTTTTTCAACTAAACCTCGCTTCTCCATGCGCGTGACCTGGTGGGAGGTCCGTGAGCGGTCCCAGTCGAGCGCGGCACACAGATCGCGGAGGCGCATTTCTTCGTTCTCAGCCTCCGACAAGCTCACCAGAACCGCAAATTCACTACTGGTTAGGTTGTGTTCGATCTGCAGCACACGCTCGTTATAGTGTTGTACTTTTCGAACAGCGTTTAGCATTAAGCGCCAAAACTTCTGTTCGTCATCATTTAACCAACGGGGTGTAGTCATAAAAGACATAATAACGTGCAGGAAATGATTTTTAAAGCTCTCGCACAGCCTTGGGGCGTTGCGGAGAAATTTAGATAGGTATCTTTTTCAATAAAAAGGAAAATGGCTTAATATAATTAATTTTACATTAATATCGACATGCTATTGAAAATCTCTATCGCATAGATCATGGAAACCCGTAGCTACTTGCATGTATAAAATAACCTGCATCACATTCTTTGAAGATCCTTAATGAAATACTCCCGACTTACCCCCACTCCCTGATAGCGAACTGGGGCACACGTTAAGACAAATATTTGCTGTTTCTTAGAAAGGGAGTTGAAGACTGCGGCCATGGAATCAAGGCGCTCATCATCAGTTGAACCCAACACATCATCAAAGAAAACTGGCAAACCATGCTCAGCCACCAAACTCGACACAGCCAGTCGAATAAGGATCTCCACTTGCTCTTGGGCACCGCCCGAAAGATTCTTCTTAGAAACCCGCACCCCCTGCTGTGTCCGAGCGAGCACCTGTAAATTTTCGCTCAATTCAAAAGACACATCTTTGCCAAAGACCACACGCCCAAGCATCTGAAGTTTGTGCATGAACGGTTCCGCGTAGCGTTCCCTAGCATGGCGTTGGTGCTTGGCTAAAACATCGTAGAGCAGCGCTGCTGCGCGGGCGCGGGCGCTGAGCACCTCGTAGCGACGCTGCGCCTCTGTGCGCTCATTGCGGGCTCGATCATAGTCGGCAGCCACGCCTGTGGCTTGTTCAATGTATCCAGCCATGCGGTCGAGCTCGCGTTCCGCTGAGCGAATTTCTGCTTCACAGTTCTTCACTTTCGCCTCCGCAACCTCAACGAGCTTGCGTTTATGCTCCGGATCTAGAGTGTCCACGCAACGCTGGATTTCTTCACGTGTGCTGCGTGCTTGTGTGAATGCTGCTGTGGCGTGGAGAAGATTCTCTTCCAGTTGGGTGCTGCTGAGCGCTTTTTCTTCCTCATGCAGACTTAGTGTTTCCCGATCAAGGATTGCGCGGCTGGTCCCCAGTGCGTCTTGAAGTTGCAATACTTTGATCTGTGCTGGGGATTGCTCGAATGTTTCCAGTTCACGATCAAGCTCATCACGTTGTGTTTCAGCGTGAGTGAGTGTTTCTTCAGCTGCTGCGATCTCCGCGTTAATCTCATCGAGGCTGCGTCCGCTTGCCTCACAAGCTTCACTTGCATCGCGGGCGATTTCTTCCTCGATCTCGCTTCGCGTGCGTGACTTCAGCAAGGCTTTGATGTGGTCGTTGATGCGGGCGAGCTGGGATTCGGCGTCGACACGCTGCTTGGCGTGTTCAAGATCGTCAACATCGAGCTCAGTGCACAGTTTCTCCCACTCATCTTCAGCTTTCTCCAGTTCGTGAAGACCCAGGCCCGCTCCAGGGGTGATTCGTGCTGTCACCTTCCCGATAACGATTGACGTTTCGCTGGTGATAGGAAGCTCATACGGCTCAGCGTCGATGTGCTGAGCACTGCCGTTGAGCGTGATTGTGGTTGCATCATCGGCATAAAGCGCAAGGGTGGTTGCTTGGACGCTGACTTTGATGCGCACTTCCTTAAGCTTTTCGAAAGCTGCTTCCAGGCGGGCGTAGTGTTTTTTCGCTAGCGGTTTGCGAGCGCGTAGAGGTTCTGCTTCGTTTTCGAGCTCGTCGATGGCCTTGATCAGTGCCCGGTTTTCGGCGAGTCGATGTGTTGCCTGCGCTGCACGTTGCTCATTTTTCAGTGCGGTGAGGGTTTCGCGGGCAGCTTTTGCGTGCGCGATTGCTTCGTTGCGGGTGTCTACGACTCTCTTGCGTGCGCGTTTTTCGGCTTCAACTTTTTCTAAGGCTGGTTCGAGTTCAGCTTCATGGCTGGCAACTTGAATGCGCAGGCGCTCGATTTCTTTTTCTTTCTCGACCCGGCGCGTGTGTTCGGTGCGGGCGTGTGTGAGTGCGAGTTCAGCTTTTTCGTAGGTGTTGGTGGCGGTGGTGAGTGTGGTTTCGAGTTCGGTGATTTCGCTCAGTTCGCTGCGGTAGTTGTCGAGTCCGTGGCGTAATTCGGGCAGGCGTGTGCGGGCGAGGTCGCGTTGTTTTTCGATGCGTGTGTGTTCAGTGACGTAGTTTTCGAGTTGGTTGAGTGCTTCTAGGCAGGTGCGTTCCTGTTCGTGGGCAGTGTTGAGGCGTTCTTCGGCTTCTTTGAGTATGCCGGTGGGGCGGTTGTTTTTGGTGAAGTAGGTGAGTTTTTCTTTAAGCGCGGCGTCGATGAGGCTGTTGCCGGTGTTGGGTGTATCGATCTCCGCGTGGGTGTTTGTGCTGGTGTGGCTGCGTAGCACTTGTTCAAGCGGTTGGATTTCGGCAAGTGCAAGGTCGTGGAGCATGTTGTCTTGCCGGTTGAACATGGCTGCGTAGAGGGCGTCGTCGATGTGTTCTGTTTTCAGTTGTGCGAGTTGTTTTTCTGCTTCTTCGCCGCTGTAGGTGCGGTTGTCGATGGTGATGAGTGTTTTGGGGCTTTTGAGGTATTGCTTGTCGAGTTCGATGATGTGTCCGGCGAGTTCGATGCGCAGTTTTACTCTGGGCGGTTCATCGTGGTTGAGGGATTTGATTTCTTTGATGTGGCTGGCTTTGGAGGTTGATTTGGTGTTAAGGGCGGTGTCGATTGCTTCGAGGATGGTGGATTTGCCGGCTTCGTTGGGTCCGGAGATGACAATCAGCCCGTTGGTGGGTAGGTCGGTGAGTGTGAGGTGGGTGATTCCACGGAAGTGGAAAATTTCGATTTCGTGGATGCGCATCGTTTTTCCGTCTCGTCGGTGTTAGTGGGTTTTGGCGTTGAGTCTGAACAGGAGTTTGAGGGCGTCGGTGGCTTCGGGGGTGTTCATGGCGCGTAGTTCGTCGAAGCTGTCGCTGGCGAATCCGTGCAGGTTGAGGGTGGCGATATCGTCGTCGCTGGGTTCGATGTCGAGGTCCATGAGGCGTTCGCGGGGGTAGAGTGCTGCAAAGAGTAGTTCGCGGTTGGCTAGGCCTTCTTCGAGTTGGCGCATGGTGTCGATGTCGATGCGGCCGGTGAGTGCGTATTTGATCACGCAGCGGTCTTTGTTGGGGTGGTTATCGAGGTAGGTGAAGAAGTCGGCGAGTTCATCTGAGTTGTTGATTTCGAAGGTAGGGGCGCTAAATGTCCAGGTGCCGACTTCTTTTTCGGTGACTGTGACCGTGGTCTGGGCTGATTCAGCGGTTGACTGGGGTTGCTTGTCGACGTCGACAATGAGCACCTTGCCTGCGTTATGTTCGCCCGTCCCCGAGGGGTACTCGTAGAAATCGGTCGGTTCGGGTGCGCCGGAAAACCAGACGCGGCCGGTGGAGCCGACGGGTTCGGCGGAGTGGGTATCCCCTAATGCGAGATAGTCGATGCTGCCGTCTGAGATTTTTGATTCCACGAGCGCAAGGTCAATGAGGTCGAGTTTGTCGGCGTTACCGCGGGAATGTACTTGGCCGTGTCCGATTGCGATGCGGATTGTGTTTGTGGGCTCTAGGGGTGCAAGAGCGTGGGCAACGAGGTCGGTTTGGGCGCTTTTCGCCTTGTAGGGTGCGCCGACGATGCTCACGCCGTCGATAAGCTCACGCTCCTCGAAGCTGTCGATCACATGAATGTTCTCGTGTGCTTGTGTGTGGAAGAACACGCTGTCCGCAGTCAGCGGATCGTGGTTGCCCGGCAGTAAAACGACGGGGACAGGCAGTTGTGCGAGCGCTTCAATGGCTCGGTCACGCACCCGCGCGTGAATGCTGTTGTGTTCAAATACGTCGCCGGCGATCACGATGAACTCACACTCATTGTCTACGGCAACGTGCCCGATGCGGGCGATGACATCTTTGCGGGCTGCTTCAAAGCGTGGCTGCGCCTCAGCGGAGAGAAACCACCGAGTCATCCCGATTTGCAGATCCGAGGTATGCACGAAACGCACGTGTGTTCTTCTCACCTGAGTGAAAGTATCCTCAACCACGAGTTTGTCTCCCTTTTCTTTCCCTACACCACCGATGCTCAGAGTATGGTTTTCCTCCCTATAAGCATCGCATGGTCTTCGTGTTGTTCACCTGTGCACAAGCTTTTTAAGAATTGAGCAGATAGTCGAAGAGATCCTCCAAATCGGAAACCGCCCGTAGCTCATCGACGGGTCCGTAACTGATCATCCGCATCGCCTGATACAGCAGCGTGGTGTCGGAATCGTCCAACACTGCATGCGATTTCATGCTCGGAATAGTGGGAAGTTGCCCGCCATCCCAAAACTCTTGCGGATTAATGCCGACCTTTTCTTTCAGCAACTCCTGGGCTAGGCGATCGACCTCATCAAAGTTCAACCCCCGAAGGCGCAGCAGCAATTCCGGATCGGCAGCGATCATCTCCATGGCACTAAAAGCGGTGGCCACGGCGTGTTTACATACGTCTGTTTTATCTGGGCAGCTGCACCTACTGCGGTAATCAAACGCGCCAGATGCGAGCAGAAACTGCAGCGGTAGCGGATCGATCTCACCCGCGCGGAGATTACTCAGACCATTCGGGTTCGCCAGCAGTTGGCTAATAAAGGTTTTCTCATCATCTTTGTCTCGGTGCGGAAAAATCAAGGACACCTCGAATGGTAGGTTCTGGGAACCTTGCACCTCTGCACTGATCACACCATTTTTGAAACTGACGTTTTCCACGTGCTTTCCACGCGCATAGATCCGGCCGCGGGCAAGCCGACCAGATTCACTACGCTCCTCAATCAACCTGCGCAGCAATAACACGCCGGGTGCTTGACGAGTCGAACGAGGCAGTATCGGCTGTGCAGGCTTTTCTACTTCCTCTTGGGAAGCTACGCGCTGCTTGGCTCGGAAGTTTGCGTAAATAACGTTATCGTCGCGGACTCTTTTCCGTGGCGTCATCAGTGCCTACCTCCTAGTTTTCATCCATGCGCGTGTACTCTAACAGTTCACTGAGCTGCTGATCGCTCAACTCCGTGATCCACCCTTCGCCCTGTGTGACCATCGTGTTAGCCAGAATCGACTTGCCGGTAATAATGTGGTGGATCTTCTCCTCCAACGTACCGGCCGTAATCAACTTGTACACCTTGACATCTCGGTCTTGACCAATGCGATAGGCACGGTCCGTGGCTTGGTTTTCCACTGCCGGGTTCCACCACCGATCCACATGCACCACAATATTGGCCGCGGTGAGATTCAAACCCGTACCGCCGGCCTTCAAACTCAACACCATTGCCGGTGGGCCGTCTGCTGACTGGAAAACATCCACCATCCGATCACGCGCCGACTTCGACACCTGCCCATGCAAAAACGGAATATCGCAGCCATACACAGCCTCAAGGTGAGGCAATAAAAGATCACCAAACGCTTTGTACTGGGTAAAAATCAGCACCTTCTCGCCACTAGCTCGGGCGAGATCAATGATCGACATCAACTCCTGGACCTTGCCGGAACGGTGCTTACCTTTAATGGTGATCGCGGAACCATCACCAAGAAAATGCGCGGGGTGGTTACAAATCTGCTTAATCTTTGTCAGCGAACTTAAGATCAAACCTTTACGCTTCATGCCCTGCCGGGATTCAATCGCCTGGCGCAGTTCATTCACATAAGCCTGATACAGTGCGGTTTGCTCCTGCGTCATCTCCACGGTGACAATCTGCTCCTGCTTCTCCGGCAAATCCGAAACAATAGCCGGATCAGACTTCAACCTGCGCAAAATAAACGGCTGGGTCAGCTCTTTCAGCTTCTCCATCACCACTTCGTCTTGAGTTACCTCAATAGGCTTAGCAAAGTGATTGCGGAAAAACGACACCGACCCCAACATGCCAGGATTACAAAAATCCAAAATCGCCCGAAGCTCCAACAACCTATTCTCCACCGGGGTACCGGTCAGCGCGATCCTGTGCTTCGACACCAAAGAACGAACCGCACGCGCCACCTGCGTGGAGGAATTTTTAATATGCTGCGCCTCATCCAGACTCACTCGCTGCCAAAACACCTGGGAAAGTAGCGGAAAATCCCTCGTTGCTGTGCCATAAGATGTGACCACCAGATCGTATTCGGCAAACTCCGCTAAACGCTCAGTACTGCTAATCCGCCCTGCCCCATGATGCACCAGCACCTTGAGCGAAGGAACAAACTTCTTCGCTTCCTTCGCCCAGTTACCCACCACTGAGGTCGGCGCCACCACCAGCGAAGGACCATACGCTGGCGAGGTAATACCATCGGATTGTTCACCGCCAAGCGCGCGAAGATCTGGCACGTCAATGCTGACTTCGGCGTCTTGTTGTTCCGCTTCTTGCTTCTCCACAGCATGCAAAGCCAGCAACTGCAAAGTTTTACCTAAGCCCATATCATCGGCCAAAATCCCGCCAATATGCTGGGTGGACATCCAATACATCCAATCCACGCCACGATGCTGGTACTCGCGTAGCCTCGCATGCACAGTCGATGGGATGTCAACTGGCTGGGGTGCTGGAAACTCCGGCTGATTCCCCTGGCCTAACACGGCTAGTTGCCACTTTGGGCCACGGAATTCAAGTGGCTCAGTGGGTGAGGATTCCAAGGCAAGCTGGCGTAATTCAGCTAGGCTCAAGCGCCCGCTTAAATCCTCAGGCTGGTCAAGGGTGGCGGAAAGAGCTGCGATGCGTTGCGCTAAGTACTCTTGGTCGGCTGGCGACTTCGATAGTTCCTTCAGCGTTGAAAGACGCTTGATTTCTTGCTCAATGTTCTTGCGTTGAGTACCAGCAAATTTCGCCACATATGCTTTGACATTTCTCAACGAGTCGGGGTCGGCAATCACCCAGTTGCCACGAAGCTGAATCAGCGTCGATGAGGAGTTGACCAGCGCTCGCATTTCCTCTTCGGTCAGTTCGACGTCGCCAAGCGAAATGCGCCAGTCAAAATCAACAATGGAGTCAAAGCCGACCCTGCTCACACCCGTATCTTCAGTGGGAACGGACACATTGACTCGTGCTTTGGCTTCTTGAGTACTCCACGCTTTGGGCAAAAGCACAACAATGCCAGCATTGCGCAACCGCGCCACATTATCATTAATGAACTCAAGCAGTTCGTCAATAGTAAGGAAGACATCAAAATCACCATCGATAGCACTCGGCACCGCCGCCCGAACACCGGCGCTGTAATCGTTGCTTAAGAAGCGCGAAATGAACATTGCTTCGCGCCGAATCCCATTGACCCGAAAACGCGTGGTGGAATCGTAATCTTTCATCCGGACCGGAACAGGGGCATCAATGCCACTTTGCACCTGAACGCGCACCGGCCACAGCACATCCTCAGCACTGAGCACATCGTCTGGTTGATTATTGATGCGGCTATCGATCACCCGGGTGGGGACATCTGCTTTCAGCCGGTCGGGTTCTTCAACCTTAATCACCAATTTGATATCGACAGCAGTAATTGAATCTTTCCACTTATTCAACGCCCCCACCAACGCCGCACTGCCACGACGCAACGGTGCTGAACTGAGCAGGGCATGACTAAACTCGTGCCATTCAGTGGCACGCGGTTGTTCAAACAGTGGTCTGAGCAAGGAATTGGCAATCCAGTGCGGGAGCTCTTCAGCCATGTCTTCAGCAACATTCGTTCCGCCGTTGGCGGTCAGCACCCCTGGGGCGGCGTGTGTCATCTGCGCAAGCCATCCGCGTTCACCCAACCCGCTGGCCAGCTGCCAGGTGGGGTACCACTGGTTGTCGAAATAGTTGAGTTTAATGGTCAACCGCCCAGCTTTGACGAACTCCACCAGCCCGCGGTACATGTGCGCCAGCCATTTAAGATCAGGTGCGAGATTGGCCAGCTGGGTTGGGGTTGCGCTCAGCTCATTGATGAGCGCGACGTGGCTGAGCACGCGCACTGCCTGCTCCGGTGCGAAGGCAAGCGTGGGAATGTGCAGCTTAACTTCCCTTCCCTTCGGGGTGACAAGGGTGGTGTTGACGCTGTGGCGAAAGTTTTTGCCCCGGATGAGTGCATCGATTGCTGGCGGGAACACGTCGGGCGCTACTGAGTCTGGGGTGACTATTTTGTGCCCGTCCACTTGCTCGATCCACAAGTGAAGGCCCGAGTTCTTCAGCCACAGTCCGTGAAGCAAGTGGGTATTCATGTACATAGTTCTACCAAACGCCCCTTACACACCCAGCACTTATGCTTCGAACAATTTTTCCAATACTTCACCAAGTGTAGCTAAAGATCCTGCATATAAGCATTTCCCTCACCCATCTTCACCCCAACCTATCGCTCACCACCCTTTTTTGCCCTGCAGTAACACTGCCGCCGACAGCGCCCCCTTTGCATGACCATAAACATTCCCCGCCCAGAATCTGCAGCATAAACACTACCCCCTTCTCCCCCTGTTTCCCCAAGCGTTAGCTGTCAAGATACACAAAAGCTTCTCATATTTTCCCCATTTTGCCCCATAGCATGATCTCATCTCTGTAAGATACACCACAATAATTGAATAGCAGACCCTAACCCTGCGAGCATTTTTGCTGATCAACACCGTTTTATTTCACACATCCACAGCCGCAATATTTCATGCACTTTTATGCACATTATGCATTTTCCCTACCTCGGGCGCTACCCTTGGATGCGCGAAAGATTACGGAAATACCCTCACCTTTTCTCAAATTTTAACCCCAGTGTGATGCGGCACGTGTGAACTCAGCGGGAAGCGCGTGTTCTTACAGCCAGTTCGTGGCGGCCCTTTTCTGCAACCACCTTGTGCCTGCGGGGAGATTTTTCTGTTTTCCCACATGCCTTGTTTCTCACTTGTAGTGCACTGTGCCTGATTTGCATTGCCTGTTTTTGCTAGTCGACGCCGGTGATCGAAGGCCCAAAGCATCCAACGGTAGGCTTTCTTTCTTCGCGCGATTTTCGTGCACAACTTTTACTTCTCAACCTTTTAAGGAGGTGGATGGAATCCATGTCGGACCATACATGGTACATCTTGGCCATCATTATCTATATGGGCACTATGCTCGCGATCGGTTACTGGAGTTACCGCCAGACGAATCAGTATGACGATTACGTTCTTGCTGGCCGTGGGTTGAATCCCTTTGTGGCTGCAATGTCGGCGGGTGCTTCTGATATGTCCGGCTGGCTGTTAATGGGCTTGCCCGGCGCGTTGTTTGTCACTGGCATGTCTGAGTTATGGATTGCTGTCGGTTTGGTGGCGGGTGCGTGGGCGAACTGGAAATGGGTTGCTCCGCGTTTACGTTCCTATACTGAGGTTGCGAATGATTCGGTGACTATTCCGTCGTTCTTTGAGAACCGTTTGGGTGATAAGTCTCGTGCGCTGCGCATGGTGTCGGCAATCATTATTGTGGTTTTCTTTACCTTCTATGTCTCCTCGGGCATGGTGGCTGGTGGCCGCTATTTCGAATCGACGTTTGGTGGGGATTATCTTGACGGCATGTTGATCGTGGCGGGCATTACCGTGATGTACACCTTTATTGGTGGTTTCTTGGCTGTGGCCTATACGGATGCTGTGCAGGGCACGATTATGTTTGCGTCGTTGATTGTGGTTCCTGTGATGGCGTTGCTGTATTTGGATGATCCTTCGTCGATCTGGACGTGGGCGACGAGCAATGATTATGGTCCTTATACTTCTGGTGAGGGTAATCCTGGGTATTTCTCGATGATCACTGGGGTGTCGGCTGCTGCGATTATTGGCAATATGGCGTGGGGTTTGGGCTATTTCGGTCAGCCTCATATCATTGTGCGTTTCATGGCTTTGCGTTCGGCGAAAGATGCTCGTACAGGTAGGTTCATCGGTATTGGTTGGATGATGTTCTCGATTGCCGGTGCTACTTTTGTGGCGATTGTTGGTACGGCGTTCTTTGGGCAGAATCCTGATATTTCGATTGTGGATCAAAAGTCGTTTGAGACGATCTTCTTGGATATGGGTCGCGTGTTGTTCCATCCACTGATTGGCGGTTTGATTCTGACTGCGGTGTTGGCTGCAATTATGTCGACAATTTCGTCGCAGCTGCTGGTGTCTTCAACCTCGTTGATCGAAGATATTTATATGGTTTTTGCTAAGAGCAAGCCGAGTGAGCGGATTTTGATTAACTTGTCGCGTACTGCGGTGGTTGCGGTTGCTGTGATTGCTGGCGTGTTGTCGATCAATCCTTCTGATTCAATTCTTGGTTTGGTTGGTTTTGCGTGGGCTGGTTTCGGTGCCGCGTTTGGCCCGCTTGTACTACTGAGTTTGTACTGGAAGCGTTTGAATGCCAGTGGCGCTTTGGCGGGCATGGTCACCGGTGCGGTCACTGTGTTTGTGTGGGGTTCAACCTCATTGGGCGATCTGATTTACGAGATGGTCCCTGGTGTGATTGTCTCAACCGTTGTTACTGTTGTGGTCTCGCTGATGACGAAGGAGCCGGACGATCGCATTCAGCAAGAGTTTGCCTCAGTAGCGCAGAAAGCTTCTTAATTTCCACATTGACCCCGCTTCGGCGGGGTTTTTCTTGTGCTTGCTGCAGCAGACTTTTGCTTATCGACGTCGCCAGCATCGGCCCCAGCGAGAACACGTGGGGTTTTCGAGGGGTTTAGGCCGAGCAACCATGCTCAATAACACGCAGGAATATAGTCTCTTCAACACCGCGATGTCCACTACAGCCATGTGATCAGGAGGAGGAGGAGGAAAAATAGCCTGCCTATTAATGTGTAGGTATTGATTCAAAAATACTGATTCGACTTTCAGCACAGTTGCCAAAAATTCACCTGCGGTTTTACCTGTAGCACTTTCTCTATGTCGAATCAATATTTCCCAGAGAGTATCCCCGCACCACGTGGAGCACACACAGGAGCGTTGCTCTTGTGGCACAGCGCATGGAAACGAGCCGAGTCGACGCAAAATCAGTGGGAACGCACGGGCTGATTTTTCAGTCTTATACAGTATGAGACTTTCACCGATTCGCTACGAACCCACCGTCCCACTCGTTCCTGTTGTACTGATCAGCGTCACGGTTGTGCTGATTGTGCTTGAGATTCCCTTTGGATTCGCGCCGAAAAACCTTGACGCAGTCCCCACGGTTGAACAACGGGTGCGCATCTTAGGTTATGAACGTGAGCAGTTTGGCAACGGCTGGGACGTAACATTAGCGGGAAGCTGTGACACGCGCCGACAAGCATTGGCGCAACAATTCGGTGGCGGGAGTTGCTACGACCCTGACCAGCCACTTGCAGGCATCGACCCCTACACGGGGAAAGAAATCAGCACCGATGAACCCATCGAAGTTGACCACATCTTCCCCCTGCGTGCCGCCTGGGATCTCGGGGCGCACTCATGGAGTAGGCAACGCAGAATAGAATTCGCCAACGACCCACTAAACCTCGTTGCAGTATCCAAAGCAGCAAACCAGAAAAAATCCGATCATCTACCCTCCCGTTGGGTGCCGGAGAATACGAAAATCCATTGCGAATATTTCAACCGTTTGGTTGATATTTGCCTAAAATACCAGCTCCCGCTCCCCAAGAAGGATGTGGCGGTCATGCGCAAAGCACGCTGCGTGGGATAGGGTAAGAGATTGGTTTTTTAATTTTTATCCCACTGATGTGAAAGAGAGCGTTGAAAATCGTGGGTTCTATCATTGTTTTGCTGCATATCCTTGCCGCCGTTTTGTTCCTTGGCCCCATCACCGTTGCAGTCTCCACCTTCCAGGTACAGGCACTGAAGGCAAAAGATGGCGACGAGAAGGCAATGGGTGCCATGCAGGTTCTTCATAAGACCACCCAAACCTACGGCATGTTGTCACTGCTTGTCCCACTGCTAGGGTTTGCTGTCATGTTCACCGGCGATTTCTGGTCGGATGGTCGCTTCCACGCCTCGATTGCGCTGTCGATCATCGCGTGGGGTCTGCTGCTCTTTGTTATTTCCCCGAAGCAAAAGCAGATGATGGGCGCGCTGAAGTTGCTGCCTGCCGATGAGCAAGCTGAAGGCGAGTTCACTGTTGCCGATTGGGCAAAGGCGAAAAGCCAGCTGTCGATGTTCGGTGGCATCTTCTCCCTACTGTGGGTCATTGTCGCCATTTTGATGATGCTGCCTCGCATCACCGGCGCATTTTAGTTTCGACCAAAGCTAGGGCAGGTTCAAACTACATATCCAACAGCCGATAGATACATTCGACAACAAACCCTACCCCTTAAATGGGGTAGGGTTTGTTGTGCTTTTCTCAAGCTTTTCTCAAGTGCAAAAACACCACACAACCACCATTTTTACCCAAGAAAACCTATGAATGAAGAAAGTTTCATACGGGTTTCATAATAGCTTCACTGCAAGCAACGAAGATGGACAGTGTCGCCAAAGAGTTGGCCACACGGTCAAGGCGGCCCCCAACCACATGCGATTGCGTACTACCTTCCCAAGGTAACTCTCAGCATGTGGGTGGGGTACACCACTAATCCTCTGGGTCTCAACGTTGAAAGGAAGCTTTAATCATGCAGAGCACTCAAGCCTCATTACGCAAACGCATGGCTCTGTGGTGTATGGTAGCCGCCGGACTATCACTAGTAGCGGGGCTTCTAACCGCACGCAGCCTCTTGATGGTATCCATTAACGAAGAGGCCCATCGAGAAATTGCGCAAGAAATTTCAGAATTTCAAGCATTCGTTGCAGCTGCAGAGGGAATCGATAGTACTGAAACACTTGATCCCTCTGTCGCGGCCGAACTCCTTCCACGGTATCTCAGCAAACAGATTCCTGATGATAACCAGGCACTTGTAGGAATTATTCACGGAAAAATCGTCGGGTTAAAAAACGCTCCGAACCCTCTTAGCCCCGGATTAGTTGCTTCTTTAGACGGCGCAACAGGAGTTGCTCAAGATCCTCTCTATGGTGACATCCACTGGGCCAAAATCGAGTTGGACTCCGCCAGCCTCGTCGTAGCTCAGTTCATCGATAAACAAGTTCAGCAAATCCATTATGTTCTTGGCATCGTCCTAGCTATAGGTCTCGTCGGAGTTGCGATTTGTGGATTCTTGGCTTGGATAATCTCTGGTCAGTTTTTCCACCCGCTTGCGCAGCTACGCCAGGCCATCATCGAAGCCGATAGGGACGATTCACGACTTGATGTGGACAGCATCAGTGGATTGGAAACACAAGATCTGGCCGCAGTAGTTGATGTAGCCCTCGAACGTGCACGAATTAGAGCAAAAAATGGAGGTGAATTCTTGTGACGATGTTAATAACACCTGCCTCATCCTCACAACCAGAATTTCCGCAATTACCAACTCCGAAGCGACCTCAACCCAAATCCATCTTCATCACGATCATCGGAATCGTGTGCGTAGCCGCATTACTTTGGGCACCAAGTGCCTTAGATGGTGCCGCGCGACTAACACTAGCGGTATTCGTAGCTGCTGTATTCTTGTGGGTTTTTTCAAAAGTTCCAGACACTTATGTAGCCTTAGGCGCTGCTTGTCTTTTGGTTATTTTAGGAATCATCAATGTAGATAAGTTCTTCCAACCCCTAGGTGACGAAACAACTTGGCTTCTCATTGGGGCATTCGTAATCGCAGCAGCAGTTACGAAAACCGGTTTGGCTCCTCGTGCTACAGCATGGCTGTGTTCTGGAGTTAAAAGCCCTCGAGCTCTGGTACATTTACTCACTCTTGCAATCGTGTGTACAGCCTTTATGATTCCTGCTACCTCAGGGCGTGCTGCACTAATTCTTCCAGTCTTCTTGGCGATTGTCCCAGTATTGAAAAATACCCATAACTGGCTGATCGTAACCTTGTCTATTGTTTTGCCTAGTGTAGTTCTACTATCGGCGGTGGCGAGCTTTATTGGTGCTGGTGCTCACTTAATCACCGCGCAGATCCTCGAAGAATCTGGTTTCGGAACCATTACTTTTACGCAATGGATGCTTTACGGTTTACCACTGGCAATCGTCGCAAGCCATATCTCAGCTGAAGTAATATATCTAGCGACATCGAACAGGAAGCAACGGAAAAGCACACTTTCAATCAGCGAGTATGATTTTCCTCCACAACCTGCAAGGTCATTGCAGGAAAGCCGCACATTAATCGTACTCGGCATTGCAATAGCCCTGTGGTTGAGTGAATCCCTGCACCAAATCCCTCCCGCTTTGGTTGCGGTTATCTGTGCGCTGCTGATTACTTCTCCGCGTTTCGGAGCAGTCGAGCTGAATGAGGCAATCAAAAAAGTTCCCTGGTCTCTGTTGCTGTTCATGACAGCTACCGTCGCTATTTCACACGCATTGAAAGAATCTGGTGCTGCTGAAATTATGGCTCATGCGATTTTTGGCCGATTGCCTACCGGATCAGCCGCTCAATGGGCGTTTATTCTTGCAGTGATTGCCATCTCTTCAGCGGCGCATCTACTCATCCAGTCGCGGTCTGCACGCAGCGCAGTGTTAATTCCGATCGTTATTTCATTGGCTTTGCCGCTTGAACTTAACCCAGTAGCGGTGGCATTTATTTCCACTGCAGCTTCAGGTTTTTGTCACACGCTACCAAGTTCAGCTAAACCTCTGGTCATCTTTTATTCAGAAAACAACGAGGAATTCCCCAGCTTCACGCAAAGCCAACTCATGCGAATTTCCT
This sequence comes from Corynebacterium felinum, assembly GCF_030408755.1. Taxonomy (NCBI): domain Bacteria; kingdom Bacillati; phylum Actinomycetota; class Actinomycetes; order Mycobacteriales; family Corynebacteriaceae; genus Corynebacterium; species Corynebacterium felinum. Next base: position 1,092,296 of record NZ_CP047209.1, on the reverse strand, counting down.
TCATATTGTTTCCCTTCCATATCGCGACGATCGCACTTTTCGCATTCTGGATCTGGCCATTGATGGGACTGCATTTGACTCCATAGACAAAAACACTCCCAAATTTCATTTCCCCACATTTTCCATCGTGCACTATTTTTCTGCACACGGCCCTTAGAAAGGTTTGATTTTTATGACTATGTATCTACCCGAACGTATTTTGATCGCCCCTTCTGGCTTCAAAGAGTCCTTAACTGCTGTCGAAGTTGCAGAAGCTATTTCCTGTGGTATTCGGCGCGTCTTGCCAACAGTTCGCATCGATTCATTCCCCGTGGCAGATGGCGGCGAAGGCAGTATCGACATTCTAGCCACACGCCCGGGTACCAAGGTACACAAAATCAATGTGCAAGGTCCTGTTGGTGCTGAAGTATCGGCGCAGTGGTTGGAATTTGTTGACCATGGTATTGCCGTAGTTGAAATGGCACAGTCTGCTGGTTTATCCCTTGTTCCCCGTGATATGCGTGATCCCGGTGCCACCTGTACTTACGGTGTTGGCCAGGTCATTGCGGATGTGCTGAACAACGGTATTCGTTCAATTGTGGTTGGTTGTGGTGATTCCGGTACCTCTGATGGTGGCGCTGGTGCGTTGCGTGCTTTAGGGTTACGTATCCTCAATTCCGAGGGCAATGAAATCGCTCGCGGTGGCTCGGCTTTAGTGGCCGCAGCAGAGTTGGACGTTACCAACATACATCCGGCACTTGCTGAGTCCGAAATAGTACTGGCGTGCAATATGCATAACGTGCTCACTGGGCCCCAAGGGGTGGCACGAGTGTTTGGACCTCAGAAAGGTGCTAGTCCAGAACAGGTGGAAGTGCTCGATTGTGCGTTGGAAACATGGGCTTCACTTCTGGAACATACCTTTAACCCTTCCTCCGATCTAAGGGGAGCCGGTTCCGGAGCTTCTGGCGGTTTAGGCGCTGGTTTAATGGCAGTAGGAGCAACGGCTAAGAATCGCTTTGAGGTACTTTTAGAAGACTTGCCTGCTGGAACGAATGCAGGTTTGAGTGACTTGATTAGGCAGGCTGATTTAATTATCACTGCTGAGGGAGCGATCGATTTCCAAACACCCAAAGGTAAGGTTCCTGCCGAAATTGCCCGACGTGCGCAACTCATAGGTGTCCCAGTTTTGGGTTTGGCAGGCACGTTGGGTAAAGGTGCACCGAAGGTACATGAGGTTGGAGTCGCTGCAATCGAGTCAATTATGACTTCGCCTATGGCACTTGAAGATGCCGTGGAGAATGGCAAGGATTTGCTTATCGACGCCGCAGAAAGGTCTATGCGTATGCTTCAGCTCGGCAGTGTTCTCGCTGCTCGCAGCGAAGATCGCCAGTTTGATCGGTACAAGTCTCGCTCCGTGGCTTAGGACGTTTAAGGCTTGTTGTTAAGCCTAATTCAATCACTAGAAGCGCAAATGTGATAATTTGTGTCCCATAGTTTATTTTCTGAGAGGTCTACTATGTCTACAGCCGTGAAAAAGTTTGCTCCTTTAGCGGGTGTACTTATTTTGTTAATCATTGTGGCGTTGGCGGGTGCGGCTTTATCTTCAAATAAAAAGCCTCCCACCTTGGATCCCACTGCGTTGAGCATTCGGGTGAGCTCGACTGAAAAGACCGCTCCAACGGAGCAGCCACTGGAAACTGTTGATGCCAACGACCCCACTCCATTACCTGCAGAACCTGTGCAGCAAGTACCTGCTCCAGCTCCGGCTCCAGCTCCCCCAGCAGCTGTTCCACAGAATGTTGTTCCTCCTGTCATTCATGTGCCACAGTTACCGCCAATTCAGGTACCTCCGATTCCCCCTGCTTTTGTGCAACCTCAGGCACCATTGATGTATCAGGATGTCGATGACATGGACGACGATTGGGACGACGACGATTAAGGTGAAATTAAAGCACTTTACTGCCTCTATTCGCTGGCGCATTATGATTTGGATCATTGTTGTGGTCTTTAGTGCGCTGGCGTCAATGGTGTTTCTACAAGATACAGTTCGCCGAAGCCAAGTTCATACTTCAGCGAACGCTTCCGTTGAAAAGGCTGTTTTGGAGCTTCGATCTTTTTCTGATAATTTCGGTCAAGATTTTCCAGATTCTCGATCATTGTTGGAGAATTTCCTCCGACGTGAGATTCCCGATAGAAATGAAGTTCTAATTGGTGTCGTTGATTCGCATTTAATTCAACAGCAGGGTTTTAAGTCTTCAGAGAAACCTGCTGTTTTGTCTTTGGATGAACAATTGTTGCGATCAGTCATTGCTGATGTTAGTTATAGTGGAATTACCAGCACTCCCGAGTACAAGAATGTGCATTGGGGGAAGGTTCCGATCGGAACTGAAATGCATTCCAATCAGGAACAAAACCAGGTTTTCTACCGAACTGATTATTTGTTAGTTTTAGTTTTTACATCTGCACGTTACGATGCTGTTGCTCAAGAAACCAAGTTGTTTGCCGCTTTGGGTTTTTTAGGGCTTTTACTCTCCGCCGTGATCGCTTGGCTCGTTGCTGCTCAAGTTTTAGTCCCAGTGCGGGCATTGAGGGATGTAGCTGCCCAGATTTCTGATTCCGATTTAAAAACTCGAGTACCAGTGCATGGAGATGATGAGATTGCGCAGTTGGCTCGAACTTTTAATCGCATGTTGGATCGGATTGATTTGGCTTACGCGGCTCAACGCCAATTCGTTGATGATGCCGGCCACGAACTGCGCACTCCGATTACGGTGGTGCGGGGGCATTTGGAGTTGTTGGAATCGGGCGATGCTGCGCAGCGAACGCGGTCGATTCAGCTGTGTACTCAAGAGTTGGATCGTATGACCCGTATGGTCAATGATTTGCTCACACTTGCCATTGCAGATGCAAATGCCGCTGATTTCTTGCATTTGGCACCGTGTGATTTGTCTGAGTTGAGTATCAGTTTGGATGATAAGGCTGCGATGTTGTCTCAGGGGCGCACTGATTTAGTGGCGATTGCCGAAGGTGTGGTTCTTCTTGATGCTGAGAGGGTGACGGAGGCAGTGTTGGAGTTGGTGCGTAATGCGGTGAAGTATACGGATGAGGTAACTCCAATTTTGTTGAGTTCTTCTCTTGATGAGTCTGCGCAGACGGTGAGTTTTTCTGTGCGTGATTTTGGCCCTGGTGTGAAGCCGGAGGCTAAGGAGAATTTGTTTAAGCGGTTCCGCCGCGGGCAGCATGAGCAAAGTGATAAGGGTGTGGCGAAGAAGGGCGCTGGTTTGGGTCTTTCGATTGTTTCGGCTATTGCTCAAGCGCATGGTGGCCATGCGTGGGTGGAGTCTGTTGAGGGCCAGGGGGCTACTTTTGGTATCACTTTGCCTGTACAGTCGGCTGATGATCCATTTTTCTAGATTACTTTCCGCTAAAGATATAAGCTTTTCATTGTCTGCCTTTTAGTTACAGGCATGGGAAAGTTTGAGTATTTTTCTAGGGGACGTTGATGAGCCGTATTCTGATTGCTGAAGATGATGACGATATCGCTGAGTTTATTGCGCGTGGTTTGGAGTCGTCTGGATATAGCTGTGATGTGGCTACGACTGGCCCTGAGGCTTTTGCCACGATCTTGTCAAATGATTACCAGTTGGTGATTTTGGACTTGGGTTTGCCCAATATGGATGGCACTGATGTGTTGAGCCAGTTGCGTTCGTTGGGGGTGACTATTCCGATCATTGTGCTTACTGCCCGTACGGGTTTGGATGATCGGATTCGTACGCTGGAGGGCGGGGCGAACGATTATATGCCGAAGCCGTTTCAGTTTGCTGAGTTGTTGGCGCGTGTGCGTTTGCGTTTGAGTGATTATTCTCCGGCGAAGTCTGAGTCGGCGGCGTCGACTAGCCAGCTGACGCATAAGGGTTTGGTGTTGGATTTGCATACGCACCGGGTTCAGGTGGATGGCAAGTGGAAGGATTTGTCGCGGCGTGAGATGGGTTTGTTGGAGACTTTTATGCGCCACCCGGGGATGGTGCTGTCGCGCGCGAGTTTGCTGAGCCAGGTGTGGGGTTTGGATTTTGATCCGAGTTCGAATGTGGTTGATGTGTATATCAAGACGTTGCGGAAGAAGATTGGCCCTGAGCGTGTGGAGACTATTCGTGGTTCTGGCTACAGGTTGAAGTAGTTAATGGTGGTGGCAAAAGATGCCACCACCATTATTTTTTTAGCGTTGGTCGCGGGGTTTGAATACGTCCGCGCCGATCACGCGTGGGACTACTTTGGGTGCATCACCTAGAAGGTCACGCAAATTCCCTTCCCGCTCAGCTTGCTGCAGTATCCCTTTCACACCACCGCGTCGTGTGCGTGGTGTAGTCCGCCGACGATTCTCACGACCCCCACCACCACTGGCACCCCCAGCGCCAGCACCACCCATGGGTGCCCCACCCATCATTGTTGAGCCCCGACCTGAAGAACCAGCAGCACCAGCCCCCGACGACCCCTGCCCAACATTCGACCCTGTACCCGAACCTGAGCCTGTTCCCCCGCCACCTACGTGGCCACCCCGGCTCGAACCAGACCCCGAACCAGACCCCGACCCGGAGCCTGTTCCGGAGCCTGTTCCACCCGCGTTTCCGCGAAGCCCACCAGCATTATATGCACCACCTGCACCGGAACGAGAACCACCACCACTGTTACTGCCACCAGCTCCCACTCCGCCTGATGAGCCATGCCCACCTGCAACTGGTGCACCCCCAACACCATAGCCTGTACCTGAGCCGACTCCAGCACTGGTGCCACGACCGCCAGTACCATGCTGGTTGAACGCACCAGACTGGCTACCAGCAGTATTCACTCCACCTAGTCCACCGGCACCTGCTATGGGGTTCATTCCACCTGGTCCACCGGTATTTGGTCCCCAGCTTGTGGTGCTTGCGCCGAGGCTGTTTGCCCCACCGGGGTATTGATGCATATTCAAGGGGTTGACCACATTCGGGTCAAACCCGAGCGTGGCTTGTTGTGATGCGACAGTATCTAGCACCTGTTCTGCTAGTACGTGTGGTTCAATGCCCATCCCTGTGGCAGTCTGTGAGGTTCGCATGATTCCTCCTCCTGCATATCCTTGGCTTATTGCAGCTTGTGATTGGCCACCACCGGTACCGGCAGATGTAGGTTCCATGAGATTGCGGATTACCGGCATCGCTGCTGTGATGCTTGTTGATAGTGCTTCTTTGAACCCAATTAGATACATTTCTTCGGCTTGCTTTTTTATTAATGCACCGACTTGGGTTGTTTGCATTGCTTCAAGGGAGGCGATAGCTGCCCCGACAGCGGATGTAAATGAGGGTGCGATCATGGCAAGCTGTGATACTGACTGTGACATCAGTCCTGCGTTATGTGCGAAATTTGCACTGGCATTCGCCATTTCAATGATTCGTGGTGCAGCGGCATCAAATACCTCTCCGCGGTTTGATGCGGTCATATCAGTAGCAACCTGCCGTAACTTGGTGCTCATATCTGATAAATCAGTCGACAGGTTCGCCCATGTAGCTGCAGCATCCAACGCCCCAGCATTGTTCGTTGACATCAGCCCTGATAATAACTCCTGAAGCGATGAAGCTCGTGAGGTCACAGGCGTAGGAAAATCAAAGGCTTCAAAACCAAGCTCCGGGCGTACCGGATACCTAACCCCAGAGACCTGCGGTGTGCCACCATTTTCAACAGCATCAATCGCTTCAGCGAAAAACCGATCCATCCCAGATAACGCATCTAAATTCGCGTGAAGATTCCGCCCCAACCACTGCACCTGGCGTTTTAAGGCGGCCATCATCTCTTTTGCGCTACCAACAGAGCCTTCCAGTACCTGACCATGATAGCGGCCCATCTGATCCAAACCACTCACAGAAGAAAAACCATCAAGCAGACCAGTATCCTTAAATGCTGAACCTATTGCTGCAAAGTCGTGAATAGATCCCAACGCGTCGATACTCTCGACGAGTTGCTGAACATCAATATGTAGTGATGTCATTTGTATCCTCCTTTAACTCGAATTTTTTGTAGGACTTCAAAAGCCCTGCGGCAAAGCTCATCCCGCCCAAGTGACTCTTCCCAAGCATTGGTATAAACCACGCTCAAACGGCCATGGGTGGTACTAACCGCAGCACTGCAGTGCTTATCTTCATTGCCAATCTCATTGAAATACACCCGATCATCCGCATCTGGGAACGTCGCATCAATCATCAACCCACGGGATCTAATCCCTTCAAAAGTCACAAAATGTGTGTCGATGTTATACACACCGAATTGATGAGGGACTTGCATGCCACAATCAATCAACGACCCATCGTGACGTGTCCGACCCACTTTTTTAGCCCTAGTTCCGCGAGATCATCAGCAGTGAATTCATCGCAGGGGTTATAGAGTTTTTGTGTTCGATCCATCGGATCGAACGCTTCCACGTATTCACGATCCGGTGGAAGCGGAATCATCGACGACACTGACGCTGGCTGTGTTGTTTCAGACGGCAGCGCTGTCTGCTGTGTTTCAGGCGCAACAGTCGATGCTGCGCCAGCATCAGTGCTGACACTGTTATCCGCGCAGCCAGATGTAAACACGCACGCAGCAACAAGCACTGGGATAAAAGCTGTACGTAGATTCACGTATTCTCCTCTCCAAGTAGAAAACACTCGTCTTAGCCGAGGCGCCAACAAAACGCCTCTATTTATATGAGACTGAAAAAACACCTTTTGCGTTCCCAAACGGGGGTAGCCCCAATTGCCCCCGCTGCTGTCTCAGGGTAAAAAATCACTCGTAACCGCCCTTGACCCGCAGTTTTTGTAGTACTTCATAAGCCCTGCGGCAAAGCACGTCCCGCCCAAGTGGCGTACCCCCAATGTTGGTGTACACCACGCTCAGGCGCCCATGAGTGGTACTAACCGCAGCATTGCAGTGCTTATCTTCATTGCCAATCTCATTGAAATACACCCGATCATCCGCATCTGGGAACGTCGCGTCAATCATCAACCCACGGGATCTAATCCCTTCAAAAGTCACAAAATGTGTGTCGATGTTATACACACCGAGTTGATGAGGGTTTTTCATGCCACAATCAATCAACGACCCATCGTGACGTGTCCGACCCACTTTTTTTAGCCCTATTTCCGCGAGATCATCAGCAGTGAATTCATCGCAGGGGTTATAGAGTTTTTGTGTTCGATCCATCGGATCGAACGCTTCCACGTATTCACGATCCGGTGGAAGCGGAATCATCAACGACACTGACGCAGGCTGTGTTGTTTCAGACGGCAGCGCTGTCTGCTGTGTTTCAGGCGCAACAGTCGATGCTGCGCCAGCATCAGTGCTGACACTGTTATCCGCGCAGCCAGATGTAAACACGCACGCAGCAACAAGCACTGGGATAAAAGCTGTACGTAGATTCACGTATTCTCCTCTCCAAGTAGAAAACACTCGTCTTAGCCGAGGCGCCAACAAAACGCCTCTATTTATATGAGACTGAAAAAACACCTTTTGCGTTCCCAAACAGGGGTGTCCCCCAATTACCCCCACTGCTGCCTGTAAGAGCACTGCCTGCTGAGCGGAACTTTTCTTGATGGTTATTAGAAAAAATCGGATGAACCAATCACTACCGGGGCTGAGTCTCAAGCCCCTTGGATTACACAGTGATGGCGCACATCGTCTTGTTTGATGCGCGCCAGCAGTGATAGTGAAGGGGTGTTGTGGTGGCGTCGATACGCACCACTCCCCCTGCTCCAGTCCCCCGCAGTACTGGATATACACTCATTTCCCCGCCACTTGGTTCAGTATTGCTACTGATGTGAAGGGGTGAAAATAAGAACAAGGGCTGGGAGTGTACAACTTGATTCGTTGTATACTTCCAGCCCTTAAGCTTTAATTAGAGACTAGTCGCGCCAGCCACGGTCGCCACCGCGGTCACGGCCACGTCCGCCGCGATCGTCGCGGTCACGGCCGCCACGGAAACCGCCGCGTCCACCACGATCATCACGATCACGGCCGCCACGGAAACCACCGCGTCCGCCACGATCATCACGATCACGGCCACCGCGGAAACCGCCGCGTCCGCCACGATCACCGCGGTCGCTGCGCTCAGCACGATCCATGGAGGCACCAGTGGTGTCGCGTTCCATGGAGATCAGCTGGCCGGAGATGCGGGTGTCGCGCAGGTTGTCGAACACGGAGGATGGCAGATCCTTGGGCAGTTCCACCAAGGTGTGGTCGACAGCGATGGTGATGCGACCGAAGTCCTTATTGGACAGGCCACCCTCGTTTGCCAAAGCGCCAACGATGGCACCTGGGCGCACGTGCTGACGCTTGCCCACGGCAAGACGGTACACAGCCATGTCCTTGTCGGAGCGTGCGAAACGGTTGCCGCGCTCGCCACGGACACCGCGGTCGCCACGACGGTCGTCGCGGTCAAAGCGGTCGCGTCCACCACGACGATCGTCACGATCGAAACGGTCTCGGCCACGGTCGCCACGATCACGGTCGCGGCGCTTCTCAGCTGGCATTTCCTTCAGCAGGAATTCATCGCCGGCGCGGGCCTGGGTGGCCAGTGCAGCTGCAATATCTTCCAGCGGAACGTCATGCTCTTCAGAGTATGCCTTGACCAAGGAGCGGAAGATTGCTACCTGGGAATCTTCGAGGGATGCGGTGATGGAATCGGCGAACTTTTCCTTGCGGGATGCGTTGACTTCATCCACGGTTGGCAAGTTCATCTCTTCCAGCGGTGCGTTGGTTGCGCGCTCAATGTTGCGCAGGAAACGACGCTCACGTGGGGTGACGAACAAGATTGCTTCACCGCTGCGGCCTGCACGGCCGGTACGGCCGATGCGGTGCACATACGATTCGGTATCGGTTGGGATATCGAAGTTCAACACGTGCGAGATGCGCTCAACGTCCAGGCCACGTGCCGCGACGTCGGTAGCAACAAGGATGTCGAGACGGCCGTCCTTGAGCTGGTCGACGGTGCGCTCACGCTGTGCCTGAGCGATGTCACCGTTGATGGCGGCTGCGGAGAATCCGCGTGCGCGCAGCTTCTCAGCCAGCTCTTCAGTTTCGTGCTTGGTGCGCACGAACATGATCATGGCCTCGAACTCGGTAACTTCGAGAATGCGGGTCAGTGCGTCCAGCTTGTTGCGGTGTGCAACGTTGAGGAAGCGCTGGGTGATGTTGGTGTTGGTGCGGGTTTGCGACTTCACCTGGATTTCGCGCGGATCATTCATGTACTCGCGGGAAATGCGGCGGATGCTGTTTGGCATCGTTGCGGAGAACAGTGCAACCTGCTTGTCATCTGGGGTGTCTTCCAGAATGCGCTCAACATCTTCCTGGAAGCCCATGTTGAGCATCTCGTCTGCTTCGTCGAGCACGAGGAAGCGCAGGGCGGAGATGTCCAGGGAGCCCTTTTGCAGGTGGTCGATGATTCGACCTGGGGTGCCTACAACGATCTGCGCACCGCGGCGCAGGCCGGACAGCTGGATGCCATATGCCTGGCCACCGTAGATGGGCAGGACGGAGATGTTTTCACCGAGGTGATCGGCGAAAGATTGGAAGGAGTCTGCCACCTGTAGGGCAAGCTCGCGGGTAGGTGCCAGCACCAGTGCTTGGGGGTGGCGCGTTTTGGCGTCGATACGCGACAAGATGGGCAGTGCGAATGCTGCGGTCTTGCCGGTACCGGTCTGCGCGAGACCCAGGACGTCGTGTCCTTCTAGCAGTACTGGGATTGTTTGCGCCTGGATAGGCGATGGGGTTTCGAATCCGACCTTTGCCACAGCCTTCAGTACGGCTTTTGGCAGACCCAAATCAGCGAAAGTTGGGCCCGCTGGCACTGCTGCGGTTTCACCTTCTGAGTCACTCTGGTCTTTTTCTTCGTTGTCTACGTCTTCGGTAGAGCCGGTGGCCTCAGAAGTGTCCGCAACCCTGGCGTCATCTTCGACCAGTACCTGTTCAAGGGTGACTGGTGCGTCGACTGCCTGCGAATTTTCCTGAGATTCCGACACAATATTCTCATCCAGCTCAATCGCGCCGCTGGTAGCGTCATCGGTAATACTCATTGCTCGTCCACGTTACGCTACCAAACGCCCTCACCGCGAATTTAGTGACCAGCGTCCTACCTGCACTAATTTGCTACCCGCGCCACCACCGCCCCGCTCGCTTATCGACGCCAACTCCCCCACCGCAGTTTCGTGCCACACTACCGTGCTCAGCGTACGCTTTTCGACGCCATCCAGCCACACACTCCCCAATATCATAGAACAAAAATACGAAAAAAATAATTAAAAATACAGTTAATACATATTTTGTCCGTATTTTTATTCGCTAAGCTGGAGAAAAAGTTTCGATGGTTTTCTACTCTGATTCTGTGTGGTTGCGTTGTACTAGGAAGGGTTGAAGGTATGAGTTCTAGCGTTTTTGTTGATTCGAAGTTCAGTACTGCCTGTGGTGTTAACACTTTGCGTGGTTCTTTTGGGAAAATGGCGGGTGTGAATAGCAACGAAAACCTCCCGCTTTTGTCTTCTCTTGAGATTTGCGCTGGCGCTGGCGGTCAAGCTTTGGGCTTGGAGCGGGCTGGTTTTTCGCATGCCGCCGTTGTGGAAATTGATAATTGGGCTGCAGAAACTTTACGTTTAAACCGCGCGAAGGCCGGCCCCCACGGTCCGTGGCCTGTGTTTGAGATGGATGTGCACGATTTCGATGGTGCCGCCTATACAAACTCGATTGATCTTTTCGCCGGTGGGGTCCCTTGCCCACCGTTTTCGGTTGCCGGTAAGCAGTTAGGTGCAGAAGATGAACGCGACTTATTCCCCCGCGCGTTGGAGCTAATCTCCCAGATCAATCCTCGTGCCGTGTTGCTTGAAAATGTGAAGGGCTTGGCGCAGAAGCGTTTTGATTCTTACCGTCAGGAAATCATCAGCACACTTGACGCTCTGGGCTATTCCGTTTTCTGGCGTTTGGTCTACGCCTCCGATTTTGGTGTGCCACAGTTGCGTCCGCGCTTCATCCTCGTCGCGCTCAAGCATGAGTATGCTGACTATTTTTGCTGGCCGGAGCGTGTTAGCGACCCACCTTCGGTTGGTGAGGCTTTGGAGAAACTCATGGGTGCTAATGGTTGGCCTGGCGCAAAACTGTGGGCGCAGCAGGCAACTTCTATTGCTCCAACGCTAGTGGGTGGTTCGAAGAAGCATGGCGGACCTGATGTGGGGCCGTCGCGTGCACGGGAGGCGTGGAAGAAACTTGGGGTCAAGGGTTCTTCTATTGCTGAGGAGCCACCGCATGAGGATTTCCCTGTGGGCGATGAAGATAATTTGCCTCGACTCACGGTCCCTATGGGTGGTGTGATTCAGGGTTTTCCTGAGGATTGGCAGTGGGCTGGTGGCAAGACTGCGCAGTGGCGTCAGGTGGGTAATGCGTTTCCCCCACCGGTTGCTGCGGCAATTGGCTGCGCGATTCGCGATGCACTGCATAAAGTGGAACTTGCCCAGGATCAATGCCCTGCGGCTGCTTCTAGTATCCCGATTTTCACCTAAGGCTGTTGTGCACCATGTCTGATCTTTCATCTTCTTCTGTTCCTGCCCCAGATCCTGTTTCGTTGGAGTTGGCTCAGAAGCTGATGGATTTTGATCCTGATGGCGTGTTGTGTGCACGGGCGATTCGTAAAGCTTTGGATTTAGTTTATGACGGCCAGCATACGGGGCGTTTTTCGATTGATCAGGTGACCAAGACTGAGGCTGCCCATGTGGGTTCTTTGGTTGAGATTTATTTGCGCCGTGCTCTTGATGGGTTTCTTTCTGACGGTGTTCAGATGGATTTCGCTATTGATGGTGTGGATGTCGATTGCAAGTATTCGAAGCACCCGTTTGGCTGGATGATTCCACGGGAGGCTCTGGGGCATTTTGCCGTGGTGGTTCATGCTGATGACCGTACAAGCTACTGGCATTTGGGTTTTGTTCGGATCACTGAGTCGATTTTGACTCAGGGCAAAAATCGTGACTTGAAGCGTTCGATTACTGCAAAAGGTAGGTCTGCTATCGCTTGGTGTTGGCAGGCGAACTCTCTTCCAGAGAATATTTTGTTGAAGCTTCCTCAGGATGTGGTGGATGGAATTATGGGCCAACCGAGTGGTGCCAAGCGCGTGGATGAACTTTTTCGCCGCACGTTGGGGCGGATTGTTTCTCGCAATGTGATTGCGACGGTGGCCCAGCAGGAGGACTATATGAAGCGGGTACGCTATAACGGCGGTTCGCGTTCCCGGCTTGCACCTGAGGGGATCATCATTTTGGGTGGGGACTATCTCGCGCACCGCAAGATCGCCGAAGACCTCAACATTGTTGTGCCAAACCACGGCGAAATGGTCGCTATTCGCTTAAGCTCCAATTGCAACCCCACTACCCCGCACACAGCGATCATTAACAACACACACTGGTGTGTTGCTTCTGAAAATGATCTCATTGAGTCAGCCCCAAAAGTTCCAAATCCGTCATCCCGAAACTAGGATCTGTAAGTTTTGTACAAACAGGCTTTCCACGACGTAGAGTGCATATCATAACTGGGCGATCCTATTTCGGGGTTGTACATCCGCACTCACAAATGCTAAATCGCACCCCGCCCCCTTGAAACTTTTTTCGAACCATGCAGTCCACAAAACGACTGCGAACACGTCTCTATCCTTCCTTCAAACTAAGGTATTCTCTAAACATGTCAATTTGTGGAGTTGAGTTATTCGCTGGTGGAGGAGGCCTGTTGCTTGGGTCCTCATTAGCCGGAGTCGAACATTTGGCAGCAGTGGAGTGGAACCACTGGGCATGCCAAACTATGCGCGAAAATGCAGCAGCTCAGCATCCACTTGTAAGTGGACTCAATGTGATTGAAGCCGATATTCGCGAAGTAGATTGGGATTCCATTATCCAATCTCGCGAAGTTGACCTAGTGACCGGAGGACCTCCCTGTCAACCATTCTCGTTAGGGGGACTTGCTAGAAGCTCTGACGATTCACGAGACATGTTTCCGCCTGCAGCTAACGTCATTCAAAAGCTCCGCCCTAAAGCTTTTGTTTTCGAAAATGTTAAAGGTCTTACCCGCCCATCATTCGCCGACTATCTGGAATTTATCAAACTACGTCTTACTTACCCCGACATAGTTGCCCGTGAAGATGAAAGTTGGAGAGACCACTTCGCTCGGCTACAACGAGAACATACTTCTACTCGTTCAGAATCCAGTTACAACCTCGTGACTACACTCGTGAATGCTGCGGACTTTGGCGTACCCCAGCACAGGCATCGCCTATTTATCGTAGGTTTTCGTAATGATATCGATGCTAATTGGGCTTTTCCATCGCAAACCCATAGCGGCGGATCACTCGCTTTAGCTCAATCTACTGGAAAATATTGGGAAGAAATGGAAGTTCCAACTTCAGCACGGATCACTATTAGGCGTAAACCTGTGGATGATGGACTTTTACCGTGGGTTACAGTGAGGCAAGCACTCCAAGGACTACCCGACCCTCGATCGGCTGCAGGGAAAAAGAGTAGCAAATGGCTTGATCATGATTTTAAAGACGGTGCACGTTCCTATCCCGGACACACGGGGTCGCCACTGGACTCCCCTTCAAAGGCATTGAAAGCCGGCGTGCATGGAGTACCTGGAGGTGAAAATATGATCCTGTACCCTGACGGCTCAGTCCGCTATTACACAGTACGCGAAGCCGCCCGAATTCAGACTTTCCCTGATGACTATGCATTGCACGGAGCATGGACTGAAGCACTTCGTCAGCTAGGGAATGCTGTTCCAGTCCATCTAGCTCAAATTGTTATGTCTAGCGTGGTGTCGCACCTTGAGTCAGCAACTTCAGGAGAACGGAACTTGAAAAATTACACTCAGCATCTGAAGGTGGTCTAAATTGAAAGCATTTGATCCACTTTCTTATGAAAATTTGGAGAAGTCAATTGCCATTGCCCTTGACAACCAAAAAATCCATCGACTAGATAAATTGGAACAGTTTGAGGGAGCCGGTGTATATGCTCTCTACTACACAGGAGATTTTGAACCATATCGACTTCTTGCAGAATCCAATCGCAAACTCCTTGGATCGTGGGCAATATACATCGGCAAAGCAGAAGCAGAAAACGCTCGTAAGGGATCAGCTGACTACTTCAATGAAGCAGCAGGAACAAAGCTCTTTAAACGCATTCTAGACCACCGCAAATCCATAGCTGCTGCTACGAATCTTATTGTTCAGGATTTTTGGGTTAGGGCCCTACCTGTCATGCCGACTTGGATACCACTTGCAGAAATTATCTCTGTGCGGCTACATCAACCTCTTTGGAATAAGATAGTTGATGGTTTAGGAAACCATGATCCAGGCAGCGGTCGATATAAGGGACAACGACCCCGCTGGGACACACTCCATCCTGGAAGAAAATGGGCAACCCGATTAAACGATCGAAATGAAACCGCCTCAGAAATCTCTAGAGAAGCAGAGAAATACTTAAATGAGGTGGGAGACCCGTTTTCGAGAGTTGAAAACGAAATAGCCCATTCTTTTGAATAACCTTCATTCACAAGCAGTCTGACAACTATTGTTTTGATAGCGTTGTCGTTCAACTACATCGGTCTCCCAATAATTGTCAGACTACTTGTGAATGGTTTCTAGGAAGGATTCATGAGTATGGAAGTTCATGTTGTGGCTTCGTCGTTTACCCCCGCGCAGCAGCGTGAGATTGCGTTGCGTTATGTCAAGCTACGGCGGGGTGAGAAGACTCCTTATGCTGAAAGTTTAGGGCTGCGTCCGCATGTGATTCGGAAGTGGATTTCTGCGTTGGCTGATGGTGATCTCGACAATGAGCGTTTTCCCCGTAAGACTGGGAGTATGACAAAGCGTGATATTTCAGAGGTACAACGACTCCGAGAGCTTTTAGCCCAGCAGCAAGCCCAAGCCGAGCGGGAACAGGAAAAGTTGGTTCGTAAGCTTGCTGAACATAGCGCTCAAGCTGAGCGTGATCGGAAAGAATTTGCCCGCCAACTTGCATTAAAAGATGCTGAGGCTAGTAAGTGGGAAAAGGCTGCTGATGCGTTGGGAAAAGCTATTGCCGTCTTGCACGATCTTGGCGAGCCACACGGCAAGGCGGAAAAATCCTCACAGTAGAACAACAAGAACGTTTCGATGCGTTCGTAACCGAAGATCTTTCCTTGTTCTACGCTTTGGTTGATTTGACCATACCGAAAACACGATGCCACAAGCTTACTGGGCTTGCGCCTTCTAGCCTGCATGAACGCCTTCATCCAGGCTATCGACGCAAGCACAACCCCACCCCGCATCGGTTGCGGCGTAAAGACGTGATGCTCACAGACCAGGAACGTACACTGATCTGCAAACAACTTGATGCCACACCAGAAGTACCCATCCAACAGGTGTACTACCAGCAGTGGGATCACGGGCAGGTCTTGGCAAGTTTAAGCAGCTACTACCGTATGTCAAAGACACCTACGTGTGTCAGCCGTGGACCTAAAACCACCGCTGTGCGTGTGAGTAAAACACCGCGGACAACCCCGCCACAGCTTGTTGCGACCAAACCGTATCAAACCCTGGTGTGGGATATCACCACACTGCCACTACTTACACGAGGGCACAATACGTATCTGCACTGTGTTGTGGACCTGTATTCACGCGCCATCGTCGGATGGGGTATTGATGACCAGCCCAACACCACTGTCGCCGAAGAAATCTTCACCCAGATCATCGCCACTGCTACCAAACAAGGCCATCAGGTTGAAATGATCCATTCCGATAACGGGACTTCAATGAAATCAAGAAAAATGCAGCAATTCTGCCAAACCCATGGCATTGTTCGATCACATTCACGCCCACGCATCAGTGACGATAACCCCCACGTGGAATCATCCTTTGCCACCTTGAAAAACGATCCCACCTACCCGAAAGTTTTCGAGGATAAAAACCACGCCCGAAACTGGATACGCACCTGGGTAGACTACTACAACACCACACGCGCGCATTCAGCACTCGAGTTTTTCACCCCACACCAAATACTAACCAACACCTGGAAAGGAACCTGGGCAATACGCAACTCCGCCAAACAACGGCTCTACGAACAAAACCCCACACGATTTAGACACCAACGCCCACGCGTACGCACGCCCGAACCTGAGGTCTACTTCAATCTCACCAACACCCCCGAGCACCAAGGAAACACAACCCTCATCAACGAATTAATGCAATAACACACACCTACAAAACACCCCCAACTACCCCCAATTTTCACAAGTAATTGACAATAAGCGCCGCACCTATACACTCACCACTTGTTCTTAGGAATCAAATCCAATCTTGAAAAAGCTTGCGATGCGAAGCAGCAGGCCGTCCTTGCCGCCGTTGGCGTCAGATTTTTGTACGGCGCGGCGCATGAGGAAAGTAAGGGGGAACGTCAAAGGCTCAGGAGGGATCGGGATGGGCAGCTTATTAGCCATCTTCAACCGCGTGCGTGGCGTATCCAAGCCCTCCAAAAGATCAAGCATCGTCTCAGCACCAAACCTGGTTGCGCACACGCCCAAACCGGTATAGCCAGCGCTATAGGCAATCGTCTTCTGCTTATTCACCCAATGGAACGCCACCAATTGGGTCGACATATCAATCGCGCCACCCCACGCATGGCTAAACCGCACACCCTTAAGCGCAGGGAAGGTGGAATAAAAGTGATCAGCCAGGCGCATAAACGTCTCATAGCTTTGATCCTGCGAATCCTTCACCTGACGCCCAAAGTGATACACCGCATCCCAGCCCCCAAACAAAATCCGATTGTCTTGCGTCTTGCGGTAATAATGAAACTCCTTGCCGGAATCAGTAATGCCGTTACGCTTCGTCCAGTCGATAGACTCCAATTGCTCCTGAGTCAAGGGGTCCGTCACGAGCGCATAGTCATAGATAGGCACAGTAAACAACTGCAGTTTTTTCACCAGTGCTGGAAAAACATTAGTAGCCAACGCCACCTTCTTCGCAGTCACAACCCCCTCAGGCGTATGCACCAGAGTACATTTCGCCCCAGAATTGAAAGATTCTTCAAGCTCAGTCACCTTTGTGTTTTCGTAAATCTTCACACCCAAGCTGCTGGCGGCGTCGGCAAGCCCCCACGCCAGCTTCGCAGGATGCACAAAAGAATAACCCTCCAACTTCTTCATCGCCGCCAAATACAACGGTGACTGCCCATGACCATGCTTCGAATCAAGATCAATTAGCAATTCAGGCTTCGCAGTCACACTCGGCACCTGATGCGGCTCCGTAGCCACCACCATCACACCAGTATTCTCATATTCCGCATCAATACCGAACTGCTCAATTGTGCGCTCCAACGCAGCAAAATTTTCAGCCGCCAACTCACGAATGATATTTAATTCATCAGCAAAATGCAGACGCCCATTTTCCTCACCATGAGTAAGTTCAGCCTCGCAAAACCCACCGTTGCGCCCGCTAGCAGCCCACGCGATGCGCCTTTTCTCCAACAACACCACTTCCCACTCAGGATGCCGCTGCTTGGCAATCAGCGCAGTCCACAATCCACAAAATCCCCCACCCACCACAACAAGATCAGCCGCCAAATCAGTACTCAAACTCAACCGAGCCGCCGGACGATCTTCACTATCCAACCAAAAAGGAGTAGACGAAGCCTCAGCCAATGCCGCAGCCAACATCGCCGAATCATGCTGCAACCGCTGAGAATAAGACGTTAGCGGAGTAGGCTTTCGAAACTTTTCTATCGGGAGGACACTGAGCAGTGCGCGGACGAGGTTTTTCGACATCGTAGAAACTCTCCTAGAATCATCTCATGCAAATCTCACACCTTATTTAGGGCATTAAAACCACAGGTGGGATGTATATTTCTTGAGTACTGGGGGTGATGCATGGGGTTAAAAATCCCCAATCCCCACCACCCACCCTAGCGCAGGAATCACACCCATGTATAGGGTGGGCACCATATTCCCGTTCACAGGCAAACACACACGCAAAAATGAGAAATAAGCGCATATCACACGCGGTTTTACACAGTGTTGATCGGCTGCTGATCGGGCGTACACACTGTTCATTTCACACACCACATTTTCCAAGAGAGGTGTCCTAATGCAAACCCAGCTCTATATTGACGGAAAGTACGTTGATTCCTCCGACGGGAACACAACACCCATCACCAGCCCCGTCACCGGTGAAGTCATCGCCCAACTATCCGTACCCACCGAAGCAGACCTCAACCACGCAATCGCCGTGGCACGCAAAGGACAAGCACAATGGCGCAAGGTGGGGGTATGGCAGCGGGCAGAAATCCTGCACAAAGTTGGTGATCTCATTGCAGCCAACCGCGAAAAACTATCCCATCTGCTCACCTTGGAACAGGGAAAACCCATCACCGAATCCTATGCCGACGTTGATGAAACCGCAGTTTTGTTCCACCTGCACGCCGAAGATGCAGTGCGGTTGCACGGTGAAACCCTACCCACCCATGACACCAATAAGCGCATGTGGACCTTCTACCAAGCAGTAGGAACATGGGCAATCGTCATCCCCTGGAACTTCCCAGTGCTCATGTTCTCCGAGTTCGCAGCCCCTGGTCTTGCCACTGGCAATGCACTGGTTGTTAAACCCCCAACACATACCGCACTGACCTTGCTCACAATGGTTGAGATTTTGGAAGAAGCAGGACTTCCACCCGGTTTGGTCAATATCCTCCCCGGTGAAGGTGACTTCGGGGCGAAGCTGGTCGCCCATGAGGGTATTGATGCGATCGGATTTATTGGTTCCTCCGCAACTGCGGAGAAGATTGTCAAAACAGCCGGTTTGAAGCGGTGTATCATTGAAGCGTCCGGAAATGGGCCGGTGGTGGTTTTGGATGATGCTGATCTTGCCAAAGCCGCTCAAGCAGCCGTGGTTGGCGCATATTACAACGCGGGCCAAGTGTGCTGCGCTACCGGTCGCGTGTTGGTGCATCGGAATGTGCACAAGGAATTTGTGGAGGAAGTGAAGAAAGCCGCCGCAGAAGCCGTGCTTGGTGATCCTTTCGATGAAAAGACCACCCTTGGCCCCATGAATAACGAACGCACCGCAAGCAAGGTGGATGAGCATCTGAATCAAGCGCGTGAGTTGGGCTTCGATATTGTTGTGGGCGGCAACCGCAGCAAAGACTTCCCCACTGACCTCTACTACGAATTCACCGTGGTGGATAACGTGGATGAAAAGAGTTTGCTGAGCACGGATGAAACCTTCGGTCCTGTGGTTCCGATCATTGTGGGCGAAGACGATGAGGATCTTTTGCGCTTGGCTAATCAAGACGCACTTGGCCTGCAGGGCGCGGTGTTTACGAAAGATTTCGCCCGCGCATACTACTTTGTGGAAAACATGCGCACCGGCCAAGTGATTGTCAATGACAGCAATGGTTATTGGGATATCAACATGCCCTTCGGCGGTGTGGGCGGAACCCGCACCGGCTGGGGTCGCATTGGCGGCAAGCACACCCTGCTCGACATGAGTGATCTACGCACAGGTGTGATTGATCTCAGCTGATCAGATAATGCTCGTGGTTTTCCATAGCTTTCTGAGACAGCACACAGGGCCTGATTCCTTTTTGTCATATCGGAGTCAGGCCCTTGATTAGTGTTGCGTGTCTAGCTCACAGTTTTCGGTGGCATCGGGGCACCGGCTGGGGGCAGGATCTTCGGATACTGCTTGGAGATAGGTTGGGTGGGGGTCTGCTGCTGTTCAGAGCTGTTGGTGGGGGTGGCGATGGTCACGGCGTCGACACAGCGCTTCTGCACCGCAATTGCAGCAACGAGAATGATCGCATAAATCACGATGACTACGATCACAGCGGAAACCACGCTCAACGTGGCGGCCTGGCCAATCGCAATACCAAACCAGCCAAAATCAGCATCGCCGAACGTAGTATTCGCACCACCGAACTCACCCAACACACCCAGCAAAATGGACGGCAGGAAAGTGATCAGTAGACCGTTGGCGAACGCGCCCAGCATCGCACCGCGGCGACCACCAGTCGCATTGCCATACACGCCAGCAGCACCACCGGTAAAGAAATGGGGCACCAGACCAGGCAGGATCAAAGCAAGACCAAAGGCGGGGTTGAGCCAGAACGATAACGTGGCAAGCCCCACAAGGCCGCCGAGGAAGGAGAAAATGAAACCAATCAGCACAGCGTTTTGCGCATAAGGGAACACAATCGGGCAATCCAGTGCAGGGATAGCACCAGGCACCACCTTCGCCGCAATACCCTGGAACGCAGGCACCAGCTCACCAAGCACGGTACGCACACCGAAGAGGATGACTGCCACCGCGACACCGAATTGGAGGCCCTGAGTAAAGGACTGCACAAGGTAGTTACCGACCGAAGAAGCACCGTTATCAAACGCGGTGAACGCCTCCTGCGACCCGGCGCGCACCATGAACAAGATGGCAAGCACGATATACATCAAGGCCATGGATAGTGCGGTGGAGACCATGGAGTCGCGGAGGAAGCGGAGTCCCTCAGGCAGTTTCATGTCTTCGGTGGATTTGCTGTTTTTGCCGACTGCTTTGCCCACGCTGGCGGCGGTGATGTAGCCAAGGGTGCCGAAGTGGCCGATGGCGATGGAGTCGTTGCCGGTGATTTTGCGGGTGAAGGGGTGTGCGAAGGCGGGAAGTGAGACCATGAGGATGGCGAGTCCGATGGAGCCAAGGGTGATCGAGAGCCATGGGCGCCAGCCGGCGGTGGCGAAGATGATGGTGGCCATTGTGGCCATGAAGAGCACGTGGTGGCCGGTGAGGAAGACGTAGCGTAGTCGGGTGAACCTCGCCAGGATGAGCGAGATGCCGAAGCCGATGATCATGATCCAGGCGACTTGGGAGCCGTATTTTTCTTGGGCAATGCCGACGATTGCTTCGTTGGTGGGCACCACGCCTTGGGCGCCGGTGGCGCCGGTGATCATGGCGCCGAGGGGTTCGAGGGAGGCGACAACGAGTGAGGCGCCGGCGCCGATGAGGAGGAAGCCGAGTGTGGCTTTGATTGCGCCGCCGATGACTTGGCCGGTGGAGCGTTTCATGGCGGCAAGGCCAATGGCGGTGATGATGCCGATGAGGAAGGCGGGGACGGAGAGGATTTCGTTGACGAGGAATCCGGGGATGGCGGTGATGATGTCCATTGTGTGCTCCTATTCGACGACGTAGAGGCTGCGCATAGCCTGGTCGATTTCTGTCATGGATGTGAAGTCGCGGATGATGCGCACTGGCACGCCGACATCACCGAGTGCGTGCGCGATTGCTTCGGAGGTGAGGATGGCGTCGGCTTCTTTAGCTTTGCCTTTTGCGGAAATGGTGTCGGTTGCTTCGACGGTGAGGTGTTTGTTCCAGCCCCAGCGAACGAGCAGGTCGTCGAGGGTGTTTTTCAGAAACAGGGAGGTTCCTAGCCCGTTGCCGCACACGGTGAGGATTGTGCCTGTCGACGCCACGGCGTCGGAAGTGTCAGCTGCTGCGGTTGTGTGCGCTACCGCTGGTTTTTCTTCGGTAGCTGGCGCTGTTGGGGTGGTGTCGGCGTTGAGTGCTGCCATGAACTCATCGGTGTTGTCGGCGTCGAAAAGCGCTGCCTTGCGGGCAGGATCGCGCAAGATGCGGGCGATGTGACGCATGGCAGCTAAATGCCCGGAACTATCGGTGGCGCACAGCGCGAAAATGAGGGTGACGGGATCGTTATCAGGGTGTCCGAAGGTGACGGGCTGGGCGAGGCGAACCACAGACAGTGCTGTAGTGTTCACGGCTTCGCTGGGGCGTGCGTGTGCAAAAGCGAAACCTGGTGCGAGCACGATGTAGGGGCCTTTGTCGATCACAGTGTCGATCATGGCTTGGGTGTACTCGGCGGTGGCGAGGTTGTCTTTTTCTAAAAGCCGGCCGGATAAGGTGATGGCCTCCTGCCAGGTGTGTGCCTGGGCATCAAGAAGCACGCGTGTGGGTGCTAGGAGGGTTGAAAGTGTACTCATGTGCGCCAGTCTAGCCCAGTTATGCACGCTTTTACCCATGCTGAGCTGGGATAACAATATTCATTATCATTTATATGAATGAGATAATGCGCTACTGAAAAATCTACTAACCCAACACCCGCCTCACACCAGGAAAAACCAAAGACACCGCAGGGAAAATTCCTAGCCACCTTTAAGTGAGGACGAAGATGCAGTGCGCACAGCAAGCGTCTCCCTACCAAACAGCCACTGGAAAGCAGCCGCGAACAAAATCACAGCAGTCACACCAAACGCAGCAGCAAAACCATAAACCTGCGCGATCGAACCAACCACAATAGGGCCTAGAATCGCACCCAAATCCGCCGACATCTGATAACTCGCCAACACCTTGCCGCCATCACGATCTTGGCCGATAATGTCCGCTATCACCGCCTGCGTCGGCGGATAAAAAATACCCGAACCCACACCCGCACACACCGACAACACCACCACCGCTGCAACCGATGTAGACAAGCCCAGCAGCGCAGTAAAAATCGCACTCATGCACAACCCCGCAATAATCAGCGGCTTGCGCCCCACCCTATCTGCCCACTTACCCGAAAACTGCAACGCACACGCATTACCCACCGCATAGGTTGTCAAAATAACGCCCGAAAAATACGCGCCCTGCTCAAAAGTAGCGAACGCAAACAACGGAATAATCGCCAACCGCACCCCAAAATTCGCCCACCCATTAGCAAAAGCAGCCACCATCCCTGCACGATACGCCCGATCCGCCAACGCCTCACGCACCGTCATCACCGCACGCGAAGGCGCAGCCGCGGGCGAAAGCCCCATCGAATGCGGCAGGCGGAAATACACAACCGCCGCCGCAAGTGCCAAAAACACCCCATAAATCACAAACGGCCACCGCATACCCAACGGTGCTAACACCGAACCCAGCAACGGACCGCAAATCGAACCCAACAGAAAACCAGTCGAATATGCGCCCGAACACCGCCCCCGAATCGCAGGCGGCGACAAACGCACAATAAGCCCCATCGCCGATACCGTAAACATAGTCGAACCAAAGCCCGCAATACCGCGCAAAAGCACAACATGGACATAGTCACGCGCCACCGCCACCAGCGCCGTGGTCACAGCAACAATCAGCAAACCCCACACATAGGTCTTGCGGGAGCCAACAGTATCCACCAACTTCCCCGCCATCGGGGCAAACAACAAGCGACTACCACTAAAAATAGACACCACCACGCCAGCCGCTGCCATCCCCACCCCAAAACTGGTAACAAACTGCGGCAAGATCGGGGAAATAAAGCCAAAGCCCAAGGCGACAATGAATGCGGCAAACACGAGCGTCTTAATCGACGCCGGAATCGCATAACTAGGGTCAGCACAAGAGTTTCGTTTCGTTCGCAGCACAGCTTCATCCTATTCCGCGAAGGAGAAAAAGCCCATTAAAGCGTTCGAAAAAGTTGGCATAATCGAACACATGTTTGCTAGTGTGGGGCTTGTATGTTCGACGCTATTTCTAGGGTAGAAAACATGAAGATTCTCAACGGCCGCTTTTCGGCCCCCACCGCACAAGAAATCACCGATACTCGCGACGCGATTCGCAGCATGATCGCCCACCCCCGCTCGCTCGCGCGACCCGCCGCGAACTGGATTCCGCCCTATAAAAACCTTCACCAACGCGCACACTGTGTTTTCGTCACCCGCTACCGGGTAGGCAAAGATGCACAAAAAGCGATCGCGGAATTTCACCCCGGCCCCGCTGCCGCCTATCTAGTCACGCTGCGTTTCCGCACCTCAGGGCCCAGGATTGGGCTGGGATACGCCACCGATTGGGTTGCCAAAATTGTTGGCACCCACAATATGCACTGCGTTCACGAACTCCACGAAGGCGCCGACCCCACCTTCTGCTGGGTAGTGGACGGAAAATTCCGCCCACTGCCCTCCCCCGCGTGGCTTTTTACTCAACAACAAGCTGCGTAACCGGAACCTTCGGCAACACCACATCCTGGTGGCTGGTCATAATCACAGCCGGCACTGTGCCGGACACAGGATGTGGGGTGGAAAGATTATGCTCAATAATCTCGCACAGCTCACCTATACGGGCACCCGCCCCCACCTCCGGTTCATCCAACAACACGATATCCGGCTGCCCATAAAACGCCTTGAGCATGTGGGCAATCCGCAAATCAGCAGGTGCCAAATCTAGCGGATGCTGATCTGGGTCCAGACCATAACGGCGGGTGAGAGCATCGATCGATTCTTCCCCACACGAGGGCGCGGTTTGATTCTGCGCGCAGATAAACTCCCGCACTGTTGATTCCAGCACCTGATCCTGTGGGCGCTGCATCGCCATGTTTACTGTGAAGCCAAGCTTTGGGTGGGTTGTAAGAGTGTGCAGCAGAGTGGATTTACCCACCCCGTTTTTACCCCGCAGCCACAGAATCTCACCACGGCGCGGTTCAAAGCGCACCTTCGGGCTGGAAAAAACAATCTCAGATGATCTCAACAGCCGCTTGCGCTTATGCGTGCCCTGTATTTCGGGTAGTACAAGAAGTTCACCATGCCCGCCAGGAATATGCGAAGAGGTACTGATTGTGTGCGGGACAGGCGAATGGGAGTGGTAAAGATAGACCGTGCCGGGATAGTGTTCAAACACCTCCTGCACTCGGGTACGAGTTGGTTGGTCGAGCCCATGAAAAGGATCGCAGACAATAACAATCGGCGCCCCGATAACAAGAACGCAGGCAAGCGCCACGAGTCTGGTGTGCCCGCCGGAAAGATGTTGCGGGTTTTTACCCACAAGACTTTCCATACCCAGCCGTGACATGATCCCCATCACCGCTTCGTGCATTTCCGCGCGCGCCATGCCGCGTTGTTCAAGGGGGAAGGCAATTTCTTCTTCCACTGTGGTGCGCAGGTAGCTGATATGGCTGTGCGGATCAGGGTTGAGCAGTACCGCTGACGGTTTTTCTGCATGATAAAGCGCCACTGCATCAGCGTATATTTCAGTACCAGTACGGGTAATTAACGCCATGCCCACACCACCGCACAGGCAAGAATGAGTATCAGTGGCCGTGCAAGTTTTTCCAGCCGATGATCTGGCACGGGGCGATACACACTGCGTTGTCCTGGCTGGTCGATACCTGCCACTTCGAGAGCCAAGGTGCGTTCCGGGGCGGTGTTGAGCACGTGAATCACAGTGGGGATCAGCACGGTAGTAATCGCGTTGATGATGGTAACTTTGCGCCCCTTGATCTGGTTGGCAAGGCGCACAGTGCGGTAAATGCTGTGGCCTTGGGGCAGAAATTGGGCGCAGGAACCGATGATGAAGGAGATTTTGTGGTTGAGCCTGCTGGCTTGGAGCGCCTTGCTTAAGTCGGGAACGCTCATCAGGCACACTCCTGCCAGCATGGATGCCATGATTGCGGTGAAACGAAAACTTAAGTGTGTTGCACGCGCAAGCCCTTCAGCAGTAACCAGTGGCATCAGTGGTGTATCGCCAAAGGGGATGTGAATGATGCTGATCGAAGCTGCTACTGGTGCGATGATAGCCAGCGCGGTGATAAGAAAAGATACCCCTCTGGTTGCCGCCACGCCTGCACTTAGTGCGCTGATGGTCACGATGGCGAACACGATCGGGTTGTCGGTTCCCAGCACGACAATCCAGGCAGCGGCGATGATACTTAAGGTGGTCAGTGGGTTGAGTTTCATGCCTGTGGTCGAAGTCGGGTCGGCAGTTTGTGCAGGGTGGACCAGACGATGAAGAAGACGAGCGCCTTATCAAGCGGGTCTGAAAGTAAGGATTGGAGGGTCACTGCCTGAAGCAGGGAGCTTCCCATTTCGCGAAACAGTGCCACCATGGCACCAGTGCCCACACCGGCGGTGCCGCCGTAGACGAAAGCGGCGACGGGTGCGGCACAGCATGCTGTGATGACACCCACGGCGAGGCCGCCGAGGATGACGCGAACAATGTGGGTGCCGGTTCCGTTTTTCAGCACGAGCCCGGCCAGCAGGCCGACGAGTCCTGCGATTCCGGCGAATGGAAGGGCGGCGGGGTTAAACAGTGCCCACACCACGCAGCTCATCACACCAGTGGCAAGTCCGGCGATTGGCCCTGCGAGTGCCGCCACGAGCACCGTTCCGATGGAATCGAGGTATAAAGGAACGCCGAGTGAACCAGTCAGCTGTCCCGGAATGATGTTGAGCACGAGTGCGAGCGGGATGAGGGAGATGGTACTGGCGCGCAGTTTCGGGATGGTTGCAGCGATCAGCAGGACTGCACCTACTGTGTAGCCGATCAGGGTAATGAGTGCGGGGTTGCTGCCGGTTGTGGAGTCCCATTCCACTGGGCGGGTGAGTACGAGGTAACACCAGGTGGCGGCGATTGTACTACAGCCTAGGCTGAGCAGAATTTTGTGTGACATGTGTAGTGCCCCATTGTTGTGTGTTGCGTTTGAGCCCACGTGTTTTCGCTATGTCACCTCGCGAAAGTCACTGTGGGGGAGTTTTCACTGTTGCTGATGCTAACGCACAGTGTTGTGTTTTGCCAACACCTGTATGGCGCGCAGGAGTTCTAAGTGTGCTTGTTCGATGTTGGCGTTGGTGATTAAGCGTGCCGACGTCGGCCTACCCCAGTGGTTTTTGAAATCAGCGATCGTGGTTCCGCGGAGCAGTTCGGATTCGGCTTCGACATCGATGCTGACATCGGTGTGTTCAACCTCAATGGTGCCGAGTGCGATCATACAGGTGAGAAGGTCGTGGATTTGGGCTTGGTAGCCTTCTCCTTGGGCTTGGTGGAATTCGAAATAGAAGCGTAGTGCGTCGGGGAGGAATTCAACGGCTCGACTGGTGCCGAGTTCTGCAATAAGCGTGTCGAGTATTTCTGGGGTGATGAGCATTTGCTCGGTCACGCCTAGAGAACACACGGTGATTGGTGCGGATGCTTCGGCGGCGGCAAAGACTTCTTTGGCGGCATGGGGGTCGACCCAGCTGTTCCATTCGGCGGTCGGTGTGGTGTTGCCTGGATATAGGTATGCCCCGCCCATGAGGGTGAGGTGTGCGGGCCAGGTGCCGCCGCGCAGCCAGGTGGCAAGATTGGTGGCGGGACCTGTGACGATCAGGTGGGTAGTGTTGGTGAGGTTGTGTCGCCACAGTTCGCGCCAGTCTGGATACAGCTCAAGCCCGGCAGTTGGTGCGTGATAGTAGCCAAGGCCTGTGTCCCCGTGGGTTTCGGGGGTGGTGGTTAATTCGACGATAAGGGGGTGGGGTTGGCCTACTGCGACGGGGATTTCGGGCAGGTTAAGTAGGTTGAGGATGTGGCGGCTATTGAGTGCGCATTGGTGTGCATCAACGTTGCCTGCGGTTGTTGTGACTGCTTTGAGTGTGATTTCGCCTGCGTGGTGGAGTGCTGCGAGGTAGACAAGGGCTAGTGAGTCGTCGATGCCGGTGTCACAGTCGAGGATTACTGCTGGTGGGTGTGAGGTCATGGTTGTTTTAAGTTGCATGATCAAAGCCCCACCGCGGGTGTGTACAGGGTGGGGATTTATTAGGCGGGTGTGTTAGTTTTTCTCGTCGTCGAACTCTTCGTCTTCGTCGAAGTAGAATTCGTCGTCATCTTCGTCGTCGGCGCCGAATAGGTCGTAGAAGTCGACTTCTTCTTCGTCTTCAACGAGGCTGCTCATTTGTTCTTCCCAGGATTCCGCTTGGTCGGCTGCGAGGCTAAGTACGTCGAAGAGGCGGTCGAAGTCGGTGAAGTCGCCGAGTTCGAGTACTTCTTTGTGCCCGAGCACTAGGTATTCGAGTGTGTCGTCGACCATGAGTTGTATTTCTTCTTCGCCGAATCCGGCTTCTTGGGCGCGGTTGGCGATGTCGATGATGGCGGTGTCGACTAGTTCGTCGAATCCTGCACCCATGGTGATGAATGCGACGTGTGCGGTTGGCACGCCGTCGATGACTTCGAAGTCAACTTTGATCAGTCCGGCGTCGGTTACTGGTGCCCAGACGGAGTCTTCGTCGACTTCGTCTTGTTCGAATGTGAGGTCTTCGATGCGTTCGTCGGTGCCTTCGATGAGGTCGCGCATGACGGTGACGATTTGGTCGGTCGCGACGTAGCTGGCGACGGTTTTCACGGCGTCTTCGACTGAGAATACAACGGAGGTGAGTACGGCGTCGTAGTCGTCGTCTTCTGCGGTGGCGATGTAGACGTTTGCTGCTGGCAGGAGGGGGTCGATTTCAACGAATTGTACTTCGAGGTCCGAGGAGATTGGGACGAATAGAATGTCGTTGTTTACGCGGGACTCGATGCCTTCGGTGTCGAGTGCTGCGGCAAAATCTTCGAAAAAGCTCACGGTGTTTAACATCCTTCGCATTGCGGCATTGAGTACGAACGCTTCCAAGCCTAGCGTGTATTCCCCAAAAATTTCGCCCCCACGATGAAAACTTGGTGCTGTGTGGGGGTTGGGGGTTAGTACATTTCGGCGGCGGCGATGAGTCCGGCGTAGCGTTTTTCTTTGGGTTGCCTGGGGCATGAGGTGCAAAATTCTGCGCTGGGTGAGTGGTATATCATGCAGCAGCTTGCCCGATGGGCGATCACGTAGTCGGGTTCTTCGCCTGCTGCGATGGGTACGATTTCGCCGTCGACGATTTGGTCGAAGCGTGGTGCGGGCAGCTTTATCGACGTCGCTTGCTGTAGTCCTGCGTGCAATCTGGTGGCAACGTCGAGGGCTTTGAGTTGTTCAAAATCTTCGTTACCTGCGCCTATTGCGGGTTGGATGAGTCCGTCGGCGGCTACTGCCCACAGGGGCGCGGGCCGGATGCCGGTTAAGGTGCAGATACTTTCAATGACGGGTGCAAGAGATATCCCCATATTGTGCGCACTTGTTTCGTAATCATCAGCCAAAGCGTGAGGTCGAAAGCCAAACCAGTAGCCTTGGTCGTCGCGGCTGAATAGTTGCCCACTTCCCCACCCCAGATCGGGGATTGAATCTGTGAGCACCATGGCGGCAACGCTGGGTGATGCGACTGACCCAATGAGGGAAAACAGCCATACTTGGGCAGCATGCCCGGTATCGGGCATGTCGAAAAGGTCTTGGCTTGCATGAAACGCCTTTCCCAGTGTTTCGGGCGTGCACAACTGTGAAGTAGTCAAAACTTCATAGGCACGTTCACTATCCACACAAGGCTCGTAGCGCGGGATTGTGCGTAGCACTTGGGCTAAAGCTGCGTCAACGCTCACTGTTTTCCTTTTCTTTCACCACTGCCTGCGATGTGTCCACATCAATCCAGGTCATCAATGCCCTATCCATCTTTCCATGTTCAACCCGAACAGTAGTACCACATCCCCCGACATGAATTCCCTTGTTCTGACCATCACTATCGCGAGAAATACTATTGCCCTTCAACTTCTTACCCGATTCTTGTGCTTCGGAAGCCGTTTCTTGTTTGGGATCTGCTTCAATATTTTCTTGCGTTTCAACACTGCCAGCGCTTTCGATCACCTTTAAAACTTCCGGATCTTGCTCCCATGACGCAATGAGATCAGGTATTGCGTTAGCTAAAGTAACATCGCTTCCCCTCCGGAAGCACACGTTTCCCCGATACAGAAGCAGAATACACAATAAAGAAAAAGAAAAAGCGAAAGTAAAAAACAGAAATGCGATGTGAATATTCCAATATTCCACGGCAAATCCAAGGGGGTTGATCACACCATCAGGCCAGGTTTTATAGTCGAAGTATACCAAATACAAAAGTGGGTACGAAACACCAGACAAGACAAGTCCAATTGCAATAAAAGCATAATTCATTAATTGCCGTTTTTTAACGCCACCGTGAGAAAGTAGCAAAGATTTAAAGGGGAAAATGCTCGAACTGTCATCCAACTAATTGAAATTCCTGTTTTCGAAGAATACGCAGACAAAATAGCCTTATACACCTTTACAGCCTGCTGCTCGCTTGCCTTGAAAAATACGACAGGAGCAGCCAGCCAGAAGCAAATCACAAAGCCGGATCCTAAAAGCATTCCCAAAAACATAACCAACAATTGTCGAAGTGTAAAATCCCAATGATAGATACAGTTTCCAAAAACATACAGGACTACTACGAAGTAAAACATGACAGCACTTATTAACCGAAGGATATGACCTTTCCCAATCGAATAACGTGCCAACCCTGCGGGAATCACCCCTTCTAGCCCAAACCGTTCCCTGAACCGTTGCACACCAGGCATATTCCCTTGTCCTTGAACCGCAACCATCATAGCTTTGATTGAAAGCTCGTTGACAGACCCCATTGTTTCGGATTCTCCTCTACCACTCCGACGCTTCTCAATAAGCTCTTTGATTCGCTCCAGAACATCCCGACTAGTCAGCGAGGATAACAAGGCAATACTATGCATAAACAGGCAGAAAAGTACCAGAGCTAAAATCGGAACAAGCCCGTGATCCACGCGGTAAATTAGTGCAAAAATGTCCACAATGAAAAGTGGAGCCATAATGAAAAAGTAAAAATAGCAGTCTTTAAAAAATGTGGCTGTGACATAGCTATTGTTATAGCCGACTATGTCGAGAACTCTAGTCGGATCTTGAGCACTTTTAGCACGCATATCATTAAGTTGCCCTTGAAGAAACTCGTTCACTCGCTCTAGCTTCACATTCAAGGCAACAGCTGGTGTAAATATGATTCCAAGGATTGTTAAAAGGTCATTCCCGCTGACACCTAGGGGATTTGCTGGATAGGCATAGTGGGACAGAAATGAAATAACGATAAATACGCCAGTCTCAATAGCGAGAAAAAACCCGATATCTTCTACGCTTGGAAAGATCCTCATGGTTTCTTTGCGCGATTCTTGTTGCTTTTCTCTCTGCTTTGCCATGAGTTTTTCTCCTGAAAGTTCGTGGCTTTCTTGACAGAATTGACTCATTCAATTGTACTCAGCAGGGCGGGTGAAAATCACTGCTTTTTCTTTGATTTTTCTTTCTTCTTCTTTTTCTTAGGCTTCTTCTTCGGTGTGCTCGAAGGAGGGTTAGGGTCTGGGGTGTCAGTGGTGAGCTCGTTGGGGTCGTTGCCCCACTGCAGCATGTTGTAGTTCTCCCAGGCCACACGGCGGGCTTTGTTCGGGTCGAAGAGCAGGTAGGCGGTGGTGTCGAAGATTTTTGTGGCCCGCCCAGGGGTAGTGTCGCTGGCGGGGCGGTAGGCGGGCCAGCTTGGAGGTGCTGTGTTATTTGTGGTGTCCGCGCCATTTGGGTTGCCACTGTGGATGAACTGGGCCCAATGCTGCTGCATTGTGGTTTTCAGCTGGGTGAGATCATCCCAGCCGCCCAATTTGGCAAAAGTTGCGGCCTTAGATCCCTCCAAATCACCAAACACTGGGCTTAATTCCGCGGTGTGGGCAGCGCCCACACCCAGCCACTTTAAGGCGGCGGGGGCGAAATCGAAACGGTACATCCATGTAGGTGCGGTCAGTGCGTGCGCGGAGGCAACAATTACGCTCGGGGCCCAGAACACGCCATCGGCAATCAGCTGGGCATAATCGTTGCGCTTGGTGCAGTTGTTATAGAAGCTCATGATTGTTTCCGCAGCATCGCGGTCATAGCCTTGGAGCATTCGCCATGCCGCCTCAGTACGGGCGGTCGGGCGAAGAAACAGTGATTTTGCAAGCGATGTTTCGTCCGCGTTCGTCCCAATCATGAGCGGAACTTTGTGCTGCTCCCCGGCGCGGAAGATGGCGATGGGGTGGTCGTGGAGGAGTTGATTATCCACGGTGACTGAGTAGCAGGAGTTGAGGTTGAGTAGTTCTTTGCTGCGCCACAGCATGGATTGACCGGCATTAATGAGGTTTTCCAGTGGTAGTTCGCGTAGTTGGTCGAGTTGTGGTGGGTTGTCAGGGTCGAACCCGGCGCGGCTGATGAGTTCGTGTGCCCAGAAGTGGGATTGAGCATAGGAGTGCACGGCGGCGGCGGGGGCTGATTGGGCGATGGCGCGGTGGAAGAGTCCTTGGGCGGCGGGCACACACATGAGGGTCAGTACGGCTTGCCCGCCGGCGGATTCGCCCATGATGGTGATGTTGTTGGGGTCGCCGCCGAAGCGGGCGATGTTGTTTTTGATCCAGCGCAGGGCTAGGAGGTGATCCCAGATGGCGGGGTTGGCAACACAGTCGTCGCCGAAGTGGGTGTAGTCGAGGTAGCCGAGTGCGCCGAGCCGGAAGTTGAGGGAAACGTAGACGACGTTCATTGCTTCCACGAGGTAGTGGCCGCGGAGGACTTGTTGGTGGGAGGACCCGTAGATGAAGCTGCCGCCGTGGAAGTACACCACGACGGGGAGTGTGTCGGTGGTGTCGGGGCGCACGATGTCAAGGTTGAGGCAGTCTTCGCTGCCTTTGATTTTTTCCCCTGGGCTTAAGGTGGGTTGGGCGGCGATGGCACCGTAGTGGGTGCAGTCGCGCACCCCTGCCCAGGGTTGGGGTGGTTTGGGTGCGCGGAAGCGGTTTTTCCCGGAGGTGTCGGCACCGTAGGGCACACCCCGCCATGTGGTGACGTTGACGGGGATTTCAAGGCGTAGTCCTTGAATTTTTCCTGACGTGGTGTCCACAATCAGGTCGTCATCGCCCGTGTGCTGGGTGGTGCCGAGTGAAATTGTGGGTGGTAGTGGTGGCTGGGTGGGCAGAATGTGGTGGATGTCGCTGGTGGTTTCGTGTGGTTCCGGCTGGTTGCGGGGTACTCGTTGGGCGAGCTGGTTGAGCAGTGTTTTTGCTTTTTCTTCGGTGCGGGTTTTGGGGCTTAAGCCCCAGTCTTTTCCTAGGCTCATGCGCGTACTGGGGCGCAGGGTGGGGTGTACAGATTGTCCTGCTTTCGCTGTGTGGTGGGCGGGTGAGGGTGACGGGCGGGTTGTGGGGGCGTCGAAAAGCGCGCGGCGGAAGGTGGCAAGGCGGCGTGGGAATCGTCGTGCGTCCACGCCCACGTTGCGTCTGCGCAGGCGATTGTAGGCTTTGTCACCCATGTCCTCTACAGTAGGGGTTTATGGTCAACCGCGTCGACAAAAATACAATTTTGTGCATATCTTTAGCCGCCCGCCCCTCCAATCACGGTGTGCGTTTCCACAACTGGCTCTACGAGCGCTACCAGCTCAACTACCTGTATAAAGCGGTTGCGCCGGTCGATATCACCCAGGCTGTTGCGGGGATTCGCGGGTTGGGGATTCGCGGCGCGGGGGTATCGATGCCCTACAAGCAGGATGTGATGGCGCTGATCGATGAGATTCACCCTTCTGCAGCGCGTATCGACGCCGTCAACACCATCGTGAACACCGACGGGCATCTGGTGGGCTACAACACCGATTATGTTGCAGTAAAGCAACTTCTTCACACCCACAACGTTGAGCCCACACTCACCGTCGCAGTACGCGGATCAGGTGGCATGGCTAACGCTGTGGTGGCTGCACTCGCGGATCACGGTATGCGCGGAGTCGTCATTGCCCGCAACATTGATGCAGGCACAGCACTAGCCCAACGCTACGGCTGGCAGCACGACACCCAAGTGCCCCAGGATGCCGAGATGCTCGTCAACGTCACCCCGCTAGGGATGGCGGGGGCTGAGGAAGATGTGCTTGCCTTTAGCGAGGCGGAGATTAGCCGTGCTACCTGGATTTTTGATGTGGTGGCCTATCCTGTGCGCACCCCGCTGATTCAAGCTGCGGAAAAGTTAGGTAAAAAGATCATTCACGGCGGCGAAGTGGTGGCCTTGCAAGCAGCTGAACAATTCCGTCTCTACACCGGCATCACCCCCAGCCAGCAGGATGTGCTGGCAGCCGAAGACTACGCACAAGCCCCCTAAAGCCTGCAGTTCAACGCGCAGACATACTGCATACACCCACACTGCCACACTAGGGTGTGGACTTTGCCACCGCGATAACCCTTGTCGCAGTTTTTCAAGGCTGGTACTAAGGAAACTAAGCCACCAACAAGCGTGGGACGCTCGCATTCCCCACACCATATCCCCCTGATAAAAAAGGGGATGTGGGGTATAAGAGTATCGACTCACAATCTTTTCTGAGGTAGTAAACAATGCCCAAGATCAGCGTACGCCCAGCACAGGATGCCGACTTCCCCACCGTTGCCGAGCTGTTCCACCAATACCGCGCGTTCTACGGCTTCGAGCACACCGACACTGAGAGACTCAAAGCAGAAGAATTCCTCCGCCGACGCTTTAACCTGCACGAATCCACTGTGTTGGTTGTTGAATTCAAAGACCACATTGCCGGGTTTTGCCACTACTACCCCACTTTCGACTCCCTCGCACTGACCAGCAGCTTGGCCTTGCATGATCTTTACGTCGAACCGAAATTTCGCAACCAGGACTGCGGGATACGGATGATGGAAAAAGTCATTGCCACGGCTAAAGCCCAGCAGTGCGACCAGATTAGTGTTCAGGCTCAACCCACCAATGTCATTGCGTTGGCACTGTATTCATCCTTTGGCTTTACCCAGAAAACTCGCAGCGATGAGTTAATCACACTTACGCTCGATCTTCATTCTTAAAAACACGACGTGAACTGGTGTTTAAGCCAGAGCGCTGATACTTTTGGCGGTGTGGGACTAGTGGGAGAATCGTTCGCCTGAAGCGAATTTTCTTTTCTTGGATCTCTGTGGCACATTAAGGTGGTTTTCATGCCCAGAAGGGTTTGTTTTGGAAAAACCCTGTTTTAATTTCTTCATTTCTTTCCTCAACACCGAAAAGGTACCCACCACCATGTCAAAGCCAGCCCGCACCGACATTGTCACCGACGTCTTTCACTCCAACTCGCACGCCATCCTGGCCGAAAAAGGCCCCGTGGCCAAGGTACTGATCAACGCATTAGACAAAGCCGCCACCATGCAATCAGGCTTCATCACCAAATACGTTGACTCCCTCACCGCCAAAGACTCTAACATCGACAGCGTTCAAAAAACCCTTGACAAGCACTTCCTGCTCACCGTCACCGGTTCCGGTGCGGGCGCCGGCAGTGCTGCCGCCGTCCCCGGCATCGGTTTCCTCACAGGTTCTGCAGCCGTCAGCGCTGAAAGCCTGCTTTTCCTCGACGCCGCCGCCTTCTACGCCATCGCTTCTGCCTACCTGCGTGGCATTGACATCTCCGACCCGGAGCGTCGCAAAGCAATCCTGCTCATCGCGGTACTCGGCTCCGAAGGCACCCTCCTAGCCGATACCGCCTTCAACGGCGACTCCGCCATGAGCATCCTCAAACGCTCCAGCGGCGCAAAACTCACCGAACTCAACGGATTCCTCTTCAAAACCGCCGCCAAGAAAATCTCCAAATCCGTCCGCCTTGCCTGGCTTGGCAAACTCATGCCACTCGGCATCGGCGCCGTCCTCGGATCCATCGCCAACCGCAAAATCGGCCAGAAGGTCATCGAGCACGTCCACACCGCACTGCGCTAACACACCCACCAAAAAAACACTCATCCTCTGGGTCTTTCGCCAGCAGCTGGCACCCCCCCGGAGGATTTTTTTCTGCCCAACACCAGCCCCCTTCTACCGCACACAAAAGGGCACAGCGCAGCTGGCGACGTCGATACGCGAAGCGTGTAGGGTACCGGCAGTAAGATTGTGCCTAACCCGCACAGCCCCCTTCACACACCCTGCCCTTTAAAACACCAAGGTGCACGGAAGAAAGCCCACCGTCGATGACACACAGCCCACAGCACACCCCTGCACGCCATTCCACCTTCACAAGACTCCTACGCGAAGGATGGAAAAGCCCCCACCTTGTCATCCTCGCCCTCATCTCCACCATCTGTGTCACCGCCTTCGACGCCCTCATCCCACTGATCGCCGGAACCACCATCGACGCCGCCACAGGGGCACAAACCGCACGCACACACCCCGACACCATCACCCAACTCACCGCCTTACTCATCGCAGTAGCACTCGGCCGCTACCTCGTCCAATTCGGGCGACGCTACCTCGCCGGGGCACTCTCGCACACCCTGCACTTCCAACTACGCACACGCATCGCACACACCCTGCTACGCCTCGATGGCCCCAGCCACGACGAACTCAGCACCGGGCACATCGTTACGCGCAGCATCTCCGACCTCAACGCCGTGCAAATCATGGTCGCCATGGCCCCGCTACTTTTCGGAAACATCGTGCAGGTCATCGTCACAATCTGCATCATCTTTGTCATCTCCCCACTGCTGTGCGCCATCGCCGTTGCCATAATCCCCATACTCGTCGGACTGAGCATCTACTCCCGTAAAGTACTGTTCGCCAGCACCTGGTCCGCGCAACAAACCCTGGCTGACATGAACAGCCACATCGAAGAAACCCTCAGCGGTGTACGCGTAGTCAAAGCCTTCGCGCAAGAAGAACGCGAAACAAACACACTCACCCACAACGCCGGCAAGGTCTACCAACACATGATGCGCACCGCACGCATCTCCGCCCGCCTCAAACCCCTGATGCAGCAACTGCCCTCCATCGCACTCGTAATCACCATCGGCGCTGGCGGCTACATCACCTACACGGGAACAATCACCATCGGCACCTTCCTCGCCTTCAGCGTGTACATGACAGCACTGACCTCCGTCGTATCCATGCTGGCAGGCATGGT
Source organism: Corynebacterium felinum (assembly GCF_030408755.1). NCBI lineage: Bacteria > Bacillati > Actinomycetota > Actinomycetes > Mycobacteriales > Corynebacteriaceae > Corynebacterium > Corynebacterium felinum. The sequence continues at coordinate 1,055,678 of NZ_CP047209.1, read as the reverse complement.
CGTGCAAATGCAGCTCGGGCTCGCCTCCGCCCAACGCGTCTTCGACATCATCGACATCACATCCCCCACCCAACCAGCCGCGCTGGGTGCCGCAAACACTCCGAGCATTGGCGCGCACGCTGCTTCTGTTCACGCTGCTGCACCCGACACCGTCGATGCGGGCTGGGGAATCGACATCTCCCACATCAGCTACACCAACGTTCTCACCGACCTGAGTATCACCCTTAAACCCGCCACACGCACAGCACTCGTCGGCCCACCCGGCAGCGGAAAAACACTCCTCACCTACCTACTTGGCGGGTTCTACCAGCCACAATCCGGGCAGATCACCCTCACTAACGCCGACACCCACCTCCCCTACAGCACCCTTCCGCCCGCTGAGATCCGCAAACACGTCACCTGCGTATTCGACGACCCCTTCCTGTTTTCCACCACCATCCGCGACAACCTCGACTTCGGCCGCGGCTTCAGCGACAAAAAGCTTTACGACGCCGCCCGCATCGCCTGCATCGACACCTTCATCGACTCCCTACCCAAGGGCCTCGACACCCCCATCGGCGAACGCGGACACCGACTCTCCGGCGGCCAACGCCAACGCATCGCACTCGCCCGCGCCATCCTCGCCCAACCTAAAATCCTCATCCTCGACGACACCACCTCCGCCGTCGACGCCACCACCGAAGCACAGATTTTCACAAACCTCAGCACCCATTTACCCCACACCACCATCCTCATCATCGCCCACCGCCACTCCACCTTGGAATACGCCGACCACATCGCAATACTCGACCACGGCACGATCGTCGGCAGTGGCACCCGCGAAAAAATGCGCACCAACCCCCAACTGCGCACACTGATGAACGAAAGCCTGAACACACCACTCAGCGATGCAAAAACACCAGCCCAAACAACCCCCACGACCAGCGAACCCAGCTGGGAAGAACTCTGGCCCGAGACCCCACCTACCCCATCTACCTACGACACCGCTTCGAAAGCAACTATGTCACGGGGAGTCAGTAGCAGCAAGGGCACCGTCACCGCTGGAGTAGGCACCCAAATGGCTGGAGCCATGCCGAAAAACCCACAACTTGTCGCCTTGATTGACAAACTTCCCACTTTCACAGACACCCCACCCCACGGCGGCTACGACCACTTCAGACAACCCCTCACACACGTTGACGCACGCACCCTCTTCGGATCAGTCAAACACCTCATCGCCTTCGTCATCGGCCTTTATATCATCGGAGTACTCGCCGGACTCGGACTTCCCTACCTGATCAAAATCGCCATCGACTCCGGCATCCAACAATCCAACCCCACCGTGCTCCTCACCGTCTCCCTCTACGGCCTTGGGCTCGTCACCATCGCCTGGGCCAGCATGGTCGGCACCACCATCCTCACCGCACTCACCGGCGAACGCCTCCTCTACGAACTACGCATCCGCTGCTACGCCCACCTCCAACGACTCGGCCTCGACTACTACGAATCCACCACCACAGGTGCACTCATCACCCGCATGAGCACCGACATCGACTCCCTCAACAGCTTCCTCAACAACGGGCTGAGCACCGCCATCGTCGCCGTAAGCACCTTAAGCGGCATCCTCATCCTCCTCGGTGTGACCTCCCCACTGCTTTTGAGCATCGCACTCACCGGCGTCCCCGTCATCGCAGTAGCCACCTACTACTTCAAAAAAATCTCCAGCCGACTCTACACACGAGCACGCGAAGAAGTATCCGAAGTCAACTCACTCTTCCACGAAACCATGACCGGGCTACGCACCGCCCAAATGCTCAACCAAGAACACCTCCTACTCACCCGCTTCAGCACCGCCGCCAACACGGTAAAAAAGACCCGCATCCACGCCCAAACCGCAGTCGCCGTCTACTTCCCAGGACTCAACGCCACAAGCGAAATCATCCAAGCCATCGTACTCGGCATCGGCGCACACCTCGTAGCCCACTCCACCCTCGACGTCGGCATCCTCATCGCCTTCCTGCTCTACCTCGACCGACTCTACGGACCCATCCACAACCTCTCCCAAATCTACGACTCCTACCAACAAGCCCGCGTCGGATTCACCAGAATCACAGACCTACTCTCAACCCCCGCCAGCGTCACCGACGACAACGCCGAAGCATTCGACGTCGACACGCTTGCACACGCAGCAACCCAAGCAATCAGCCTGCACAACGTGCACTTCAGCTACCCCAACCACACAACCCACACCCCGGCACTCAACAACATCAACCTCCGCATCACACCTGGCACCACCGTCGCCATCGTCGGCGAAACAGGCGCCGGAAAATCCACCATCATCAAACTCATCGAACGCTTCTACGACCCCCAACACGGGTACATCGCAGCCGACAACCACCCGCTGACCACCCTCCCCCTACAGGGGTGGCGCGCACAGGTCGGATTTGTACCCCAAGAAGCACACCTATTCAACGGAACCATCGCCGACAACATCGCCTACGCACGCCCTGACGCCAACAAAAAAGACATCGTCGACGCCGCCCGCCGCGTCGGCGCCCTGAACATCTTCGCTGGCATCGACGGCGGACTGAACGCAACCGTCGGACAACGCGGCAACGCCCTGTCATCCGGACAACGACAACTCGTCGCCCTCGCCCGCGCCGAAATACTCCAACCTGCACTTTTGCTTCTCGACGAGGCCACCGCCACCCTCGATCCAGCCACCGAAGCCGCATTCCTCACCGCTTTAGACAAAGCAACCCACAACCGAACAGCCATCGTTGTTGCACACCGGCTGGCAACCGCGCAGAAAGCCGACAGAATCCTTGTCATCCGCGATGGCTGTATCGTAGAAGATGGTACCCACACTGAATTACTTTCTTTTGGGGGTATTTATGCCACAATGTGGGCAGCAACCACTAAGAAAAACACCAGCTCACAGGAATGTTGTGAAACCGAACACAATGAATCTGAGAATTGGCCCAAATTCGATTATATGTAGCGGAATGTAACCGCTACCCTGTAGTGAGCTATTAAAGTGTGAAAAGACGTATACTCTCACAAAGAAATGAGGCGAGCACCTGCCGTGAGCAGCGCTAGTACTTTCGGCCAGAATCAGTGGCTGGTAGACGAGATGTTCCAGCAGTTCCAAAAAGATCCACAATCCGTGGATCAGGAATGGCGAGAGCTTTTTCAAAAGGGCGGCGCACCCGCATCCGCAACGACGCCTGCACCACAGGCGAAGGCCGCAAACGAGCAGCCAGCCCCCGCACCAACCAATGGTTTAGCCGGTTCCACCGGAACTCCCAACCCAGTGGCCATTGCTACCAAGGCCGACCAGCACCGCGAAGATGCTGTAACCAAGGAAGCCAAGAAGCAGGCAGCCGCTAAGAAGCTGCAAAAATCCCCACTGTCCCGCGCAGGCGACCTACCTGAAGCTGGCGAAAAGGCACTCAAGGGCATTTTCAAGGCAATTGCCAAGAACATGGACGAATCCCTCGAAGTTCCAACCGCCACCTCCGTGCGCGACATGCCAGTGAAGCTGATGTTCGAAAACCGCGCGATCATCAACGAACACCTGCAGCGCACCCATGGCGGTAAGGTTTCCTTCACCCACATCATTGGTTACGCACTGGTCAAGGCCATCATGGCCCACCCAGACATGAACAACTCCTACGATGTGATCGACGGAAAGCCAACCGTCATCACCCCGGAGCACATCAACCTGGGCCTCGCCATCGACCTGCCACAAAAAGACGGCACCCGCGCACTCGTGGTTGCTGCCATCAAAGAATGTGAGAAGCTCGACTTCGCCACCTTCGTGGAAAAGTACGAAGATATCGTCAAGCGTGGTCGCGAAGGTAAGCTCACCATGGACGACTTCAGCGGAGTCACCGTCTCTTTGACCAACCCAGGTGGTATTGGCACCCGCCACTCCGTTCCACGCCTGACCAAAGGCCAGGGCACCATCATCGGTGTTGGTTCCATGGACTACCCCGCAGAATTCGCAGGCGCGTCCCAGGACCGCCTCGCAGAGCTCGGCGTCGGCAAGCTGGTGACCATCACCTCCACCTACGATCACCGCATCATTCAGGGCGCCGAGTCCGGTGAATTCCTGCGCTCGATGAGCCAGCTGTTCGTCGACGACGCATTCTGGGATGAAGTGTTCGCCTCCGTCCAAATTCCTTACACCCCCATGCGTTGGGCACAGGATTTGCCAAACACCGGCATGGACAAGAACACCCGCGTCATGCAGCTGATCCAGGCCTACCGCTCCCGCGGCCACCTGATCGCCGACACCAACCCACTGCGCTGGGTTCAGCCAGGCATGCCAGTGCCTGACCACTCCGACTTGGAGATCGAAACCCACGGCCTGACCCTATGGGATCTCGACCGCACCTTCCACGTCGGTGGATTCTGCGGCCAGGAAACCATGACTTTGCGCGAGGTCCTCTCCCGTCTGCGCAACGCCTACACCTTAAAGGTCGGCTTCGAATACACCCATATCCTCGACCGCGACGAACGCACCTGGCTGCAAGATCGCCTCGAGAAGGGCATGCCAAAGCCAACCCGCGCTGAGCAGAAGTACATCATGCAGCAGCTCAATGCAGCTGAGGCTTTCGAAACCTTCCTGCAGACGAAGTACGTGGGCCAGAAGCGCTTCTCTTTGGAAGGCGCTGAATCCCTGATCCCGCTGATGGATTCCGCTATCGACACCGCCGCAGGCCAGGGCCTGGACGAAGTTGTCATCGGTATGCCTCACCGTGGTCGCTTGAACGTGCTATTCAACATCGTGGGCAAGCCACTGGAGACCATCTTCACCGAGTTCGAGGGACACATCGAGTCCAAGGCTGCTGGTGGTTCCGGTGACGTGAAATACCACCTTGGTGCTGAGGGCAAGCACATCCAGATGTTTGGTGAGGGCGAGATCAAGGTTTCCTTGACCGCTAACCCTTCCCACCTGGAAGCTGTCAACCCAGTGATGGAAGGTATTGCGCGCGCAAAGCAGGACTTGCTGGATAAGGGCGAAAATGGCTACACCGTCATGCCTCTGCTGCTACACGGCGATGCTGCTTTCGCTGGTCTGGGTATTGTTCCTGAGACCATTAACTTGGCGCAGCTGCGCGGCTACACCGTCGGTGGCACCGTGCACATTGTGGTCAACAACCAGATTGGCTTCACCACTACTCCTGACTCTGGTCGTTCCAGCCACTACGCTACCGATATTGCTAAGGCGTTTGGTTGCCCTGTCTTCCACGTCAATGGCGATGATCCTGAGGCTGTTGTGTGGGTTGGTCAGCTGGCTACCGAGTACCGTCGTCGCTTCGGCAAGGACGTGTTCATTGACTTGATTGCTTATCGACGTCGTGGCCACAACGAGGCTGATGATCCTTCGATGACCCAGCCTCGCATGTACGAGCTGATCGACGGCCGCAAGACCGTTCGTGACCAGTACATTGAGGATCTGCTGGGTCGTGGCGAGCTGTCTAAGGAAGATGCTGAGAAGGTTGCCCAGGACTTCCACGACCAGATGGAGTCTGTGTTCATTGAGGTAAAGGAAGCTGAGAAGAAGGCTTTCACTCAGCAAGAAGGCATTACCTCCGCGCAGGAGCTGCCTCATGGTTTGGAGACCAACATCTCCAAGGCTGATCTTCTGGAGATCGGCCAAGCCTACTCCGATAAGCCTGAGGGCTTCCAGTTCCACCAGCGTGTGGCACCTGTGGCCCAGAAGCGCTTGGAGTCTGTCACCGAGGGTGGCATTGACTGGGGCTGGGGCGAACTGATCGCATTCTCCTCCTTGGCTAATGGTGGCAAGTTGGTGCGTTTGGCTGGTGAGGATTCCCGCCGTGGTACCTTCACCCAGCGTCATGCTGTTGTATATGATCCCACTACTGGTGAGGAGTTCAACGGCCTGCACGAGCTCGCTGAGAAGAAGGGCAATGGCGGTAAGTTCCTTGTGTACAACTCCGCTTTGACCGAGTACGCGGGCATGGGCTTTGAGTACGGTTACTCTGTGGGTAACCAGGATGCTGTGGTTGCCTGGGAGGCTCAGTTCGGTGACTTCGCTAACGGCGCCCAGACCATCATCGACGAGTATGTTTCTTCCGGTGAGACTAAGTGGGGCCAGACTTCTTCTGTGATTTTGCTGCTACCTCACGGCTATGAGGGCCAGGGCCCTGACCACTCTTCTGCTCGTATCGAGCGTTACTTGCAGATGTGTGCTGAGGGTACGATGACTGTGGCTCAGCCAACCACTCCTGCGAACCACTTCCACTTGCTGCGCCGCCACGCTTTGGGTGGTTTGAAGCGTCCGTTGATTGTGTTCACCCCGAAGTCGATGCTGCGTATGAAGGCTGCTACCTCTTCGGTGGAAGAGTTCACTGAGGTGAAGAAGTTCCAGTCGGTGATTAACGATCCTCGTTTCTTCGACCGTGATGGCAATAAGCTTGCTGATACCAGCAAGGTGAAGACCATCATGTTGGTTTCCGGCAAGCTCTACTACGAGTTGGCTAAGCGTGCTCAGAAGGATAAGCGCGACGATGTCGCTATCGTCCGTATTGAGATGCTGCACCCAATTCCATTCAACCGTTTGAAGGATGCATTCGCGTGCTACCCGAATGCTCAAGAGGTGCGTTTCTGCCAGGATGAGCCTGCAAACCAGGGTCCATGGCCGTTCTTCAATGAGCACCTGCCTAACCTGATCCCAGGTATGCCACCTATGAAGCGCGTATCTCGTCGCGCTCAGGCTTCCACCGCTACCGGCCTGTCCAAGGTCCACGCTGTGGAGCAGGAAGCTTTGCTCAATGAGGCTTTCGCTGACTAAGCGATTTTCCCTTTGTTGAAAGCGGGGTGAGGAATAGTTCCTCACCCCCCTTTTTTTTTAATGCCCAGCCCTCGAGCTGACCTAGACGAACTAGTGCATGAATCTCCCTTTGGGTTGCTCGACCTTTCTGGTTTTAGACCCCGGATTTTGCGCCCATTGGAAGCAAAAGGTCGAACTGACTGTGTGCGTGGATGCCCCAGCCCCTTCCCGTGTATTGCCTCCGCTTTGGTTGCTCGACCTTTCCAGTTTCAGACCCCTGATTTTGCGCCCATAGGAAGCGAAAGGTCGAACGAGAAAACACAAAAAAAGGGGGGATTCCACCCCCACACACCCCTGCGACAATATAAGAAACTCTTACTAAAGATGCGAACCTGCTACAGGTATGTTTCCATCACAAATATGAACACCTTCTACTACACAACCATCCTCGGACTGAACGAACCAGCAATCCCCTACAACCACCTGCTCAACCTGCGCAAAAACCTAAAACTACCCCCACGCATCTTCCGCCTTGCACCCACCAGAGCAATCAACTTCCCCACCTTCAGCGCACTAAAACCCAGCACCCAAAACCTACTACGCTGCTATGCCGTAGCCTCAACGACCCGCAGCGCAGTACTCACCGGAAGAGCAGCAGCCTGCGTACTCGGCATCCCCTTTATCACCAACACCAAAACCCTACCCACCATCCACCTGACACTCCCGGGAAAAATGAAACCCCCAGCACAAAACAAACGCAACAAACACGCCACCTACACCTCACGGCTACTACCCGAAACAGACATCATCGAAGAAAACGGCATCCGCACCACCACAATCACCCGCACCTTCGTTGACCTCGTAGCCCTAGAAACCGATGAAGATATCGCCATGACCTTCATCGAAGCAGCCTTTCACACCAAACGCATCACAAAAAACCAAGCACTATACGAGCTGAAAAACATGCCAGCCATCCACGGCAAACCCCGCGCACACCAACTACTAAAAACCGCACGAACCAACAGTGAAAGCCTCTACGAAACCAAAGCACGCCGCCTCATCGAACACGCCCAACACTACATCCCAGAAATCACCAGCATCGACACCCAAGTAATAGTCAACAGCTACCGCATCGACATAGTCGTCAACGGATTCATCGCCGTCGAAATCGACGGACGGTTCAAAACCCGCAACAACCTCAACGCCCTAGAAAACGAAAGATTCAGAGAAAAACACATCCAAAACCACGGCTACATCATCATCCGCTACCACCCCGACGAAATAGACCCCAGCCTAACCAGAAACGACATCCCCAACCTCCACCTACTAGACCACCCACTAATCCGACACATCCACACAATACTGACCAACCACCACAAACGCGCAGCGTAGTCAAGGGTGAGTGGGGTGGGCTATTTGAAGGCAATTCCTTTTTCGTTGAGAAATTCCCGCACGGCATCAGATGAGGAGCCGATTTCTTTGGCGCGCTTGACCAAATCGCCGAGGTCTTTGGTGGTAATCGATCCGGACACCACGTTGAGTGTGCCGCGTTCTTTTCTGTCAAGCACTGGGACGCGATACACAGGCACGATATGCTCCGGCAGACCCGATTTTGAATGGGCACACCCAATAGCGTTGGACGGGTCAGTAGCGTTGACGTTATCTGACAGCGACTGCATTACTGCCTCATACACTTTCTCCCGCGCCTCATCCCTGTCATAATCATTCGCTTTAATTTCTAAGCGAAGCTCTTTCGCGCGAGCAGTATTCATCCTATACAGCATGTCGCCGGCGCAACTGATCACCAGATCTGCCGATCCATAAGGCAATCGGCCAGTTCCCTGTTCCGTCCCCACACGGTCAAGGCTGAGTGTAGCTTGGCGTCCGCTGCGCTCCAATCCTTGCTTATACAGTTCCCCCAGCACTACTTGTTCAAAAGAATTCGAACGCACCGAAATCACCACAACCTTGGAGGCTTCCGGATTCACATCACGATGAGGCTCAAAAACATCCAAGTAGTTCCCATTAATAAGAATCGCACCGGCGGCCATAGCCACGGCAATGCCCACACCTAAAGGCCGACCTAGCGGCAGCTTCATGCCTTAACCTCTACTTTGTTGTTTCTTCCACGCCACAAACTAACGGCATAAGTTTTTTCCTAAGTTTAACCTTTAGCGCGTCCACCTTGGGCGACGAACGCACCGATTAAATCGCGAGCCTTAGGCGCGACAGACGGCGTGCAGAGGACGTCGTAACGCGTCGCCACAATCTCCGTCGTCGAAGCAAAATCCCGCTTCCCCTGCTGCGCCGCATACTGCGCAGCCGACAACCCAGTATAAAAAACCACACCCAAGCTCATGCCCAGCAACAAAGACGACGCCCACTGGCCCGTAACAATGCCCATCATCGTGCCGAAGAACAACCCCAGCCACGCACCCGACGCCGCACCACCAATAAGCACCCGCCCCCAGGTCAAACGGCCAAGAACCTTCTCGACTTCCATCAAATCAACGCCAACAATCGTCACTTCTTTCACATCAAATTTGTTGTCGCTGAGCATATCCACAGCCGCCTGCGCCTGCTCATAGGATTGAAAAGACCCCACCGGCCACCCCTCAGGGCGCTGGCGGGCGGACGCAGACTTCGCGGGAAACATAGAAGACATGGCTGCTCGGAAACTTCCTCTCACATACACAACAACGCACCAACCATGCACTACGGTGCACACTTTTAGTGTTGGCACGAACGAAACTCCATTCTAACCAAAACCATGAACCCCCACCCAGCAGCGCACCCGCATACCCCAGCCTTACCTGCAATTAAGGGTGTGCAGTAGCAACGACTACACTTAAACTTTATGAGCGAAATTACACGAGTCTATGCAGGTCGCCTTGCAGGTATGATCGTGCGCGGCCCCGAAACTGACGTCATCGGTCGTGTACGTGACGTCGTGGTCAACATCCGCCCCTCCGGGCACACGTCCCGCGCCTTGGGCCTCGTTGTTGAAATGACAAACAAGCGCCGCATCTTCTTACCCATGCTGCGCGTGGCCAACATCGACCCCCACGAAATCATGTTGGTGTCCGGCTCTGTGTCTCTTCGCGCCTACAAGCCCCGCACCGGCGAACTCGCCATCATCGCTGATGTGATCGGCTCCAAAGTGCATATCGACGATCCCGAACTGGAAAAGCTGCACTCTAAGCCGGTGGAAGTCGCCGATATTGAGCTCGAACGCACCCGCACCCGCGACTGGGCGCTGTCTGCCGTAGCTGTGCTGGGTGAGCGTGGCGGTTTCGGGCGTCGGCCTGATCTGTATATTGTGCCGTGGAAGCATGTGCACGGCATCACCGCTGCGGGTGTCGGTATGTCAGATGCCGCTGCTGAGCTGATTGCCGAGTTCGAGGATATGCGCCCAGCCGACGTCGCCTCCGCGCTCTACGAGCTGCCTGAGACTCAGCGTGTGTCCGTTGCCAGCGAATTCGATGATGAACGCCTAGCTGACGTGTTGCAGGAAATGAGTGAGGATCGTCAGGCTGAGCTGCTTGAAACCCTCGACATTGAGCGTGCCGCCGACGTTTTGGAAGAGATGGATCCTGACGACGCCGCCGACCTGCTCTCCGAACTCGACAACGAAAAAGCCGACGTGTTGCTCGAATTGATGGACCCCGAAGAGTCCGCCCCCGTGCGTCGTTTGATGAGCTTCAACCCCGACACCGTGGGTGCACTGATGACCCCCGAACCGCTGGTGCTCACTCCCCAAACCACGGTGGCAGAAGCTTTAGCGCTTGCCCGCAACCCCGATCTTCCCACCTCGTTATCGTCGATGGCATTCGTGTGTCGCCCGCCCACAGCGACCCCAACGGGTAAGTATTTAGGTTCCGTGCATCTTCAGCGTTTGCTGCGCGAACCCCCCTCAACATTGGTGTCAGGTATTTTGGATCCGGATCTGCCGCCGTTGTATGCCGATGACTCCCAAGAAACAGCTGCTCGCTATTTCGCAACCTACAATTTGGTGTGCGGGCCTGTGATTGATGATGATAATCACTTGTTGGGTGCTGTTGCGGTCGATGACTTGATCGACCACTTGCTCCCCGATGACTGGCGCGATACCGGTATCCGCCCTGATGGTGACCCACGAAAGGAGGCCTAAAGCACGTGGCTGATCTTGATACCCCCCGCTTGATGGGCAAACGCAGTTTTTTCAAGCTTGACGACGACACCGTGGGCGCGCACGCAGAAAAAATCGCGCGTTTCTTCGGTACAGGTCGTTATTTAATGTGGCAGACCGTCTTCGTTGTCATTTGGGTACTGCTCAATCTTGGTGCTTTTTGGTGGCAGTGGGACCCCTACCCCTTCATCTTGCTCAACTTGGCCTTTTCCACCCAGGCAGCCTATGCCGCCCCGTTAATTCTTTTAGCGCAAAACCGCCAAGAGGACCGCGATCGCGTGTCCTTGAACGAAGATCGACGTCGCGCGTTTGAAACAAAGTCAAACACTGAGTTCATCACCCGCGAGCTGGCTGGTTTGCGTATCGCCATCGGCGATCTGGTCACCCGCGACTATCTGCGCCACGAGCTGGAAGATCTGCACTCGATGCTGGAACGCATTGAAGCCAAGCTTGACGACGAGGTTGCTGAGCGTACCGCGTTCCGCCACCAACAAGGTGCCGACGACGCCCACGAAGACCTCAACGACCCCATCCAAGGCCGAGGCGGCCAACGCCGCAGTTAGCCTACCGTAACCACCGCCACTATCCTTGTGCACAAGCACTTTTTACACCGCTGGTGCTCCAGAAATGTTTTTCAACGAAAGACCATAATTTTCTATGACAACGATTACTGAACAGGCAGTTCGCCAGGCGCTTTCGCGGGTTGAGGACCCCGAGATTGGCAAGCCATTGACTGAACTGGGCATGGTGAAATCAATTGCGATCACAGGCAACGATGTGCATGCCGAAATCTACCTCACCATCGCTGGCTGCCCCATGAAAAACACCCTTGTGAACAACTCTAAGGCAGCTATTGAAGACATCCCAGGGATTGGCACGGTTACCGTCACCACAGATGTGTTTAGCGATGAGCAGCGCCGTGAACTTCGCCAGAATCTTCGCGGTGGAGTTGCAGAGCCTGTCATTCCCTTTAGCCAACCTGGATCAACTACTCGTGTCTTCGCAGTATCGTCCGGTAAGGGCGGTGTGGGTAAATCCTCAATGACCGTCAACCTCGCGGCAGCTTTTGCCGCACGTGGATTGAAAGTGGGCGTATTAGATGCCGATATTTACGGCCACTCCATTCCCGGCATGCTCGGTTGCACCGAACGCCCCCATGCAATTGACGACATGATCATGCCACCAACCGCGCATGGGGTGAAACTGATTTCTATCGCACAGTTCGTGGAAGGCAACGCACCAGTGGTGTGGCGTGGCCCGATGCTGCACCGCGCTATCCAGCAGTTCTTAGGTGATGTTTTCTGGGGCGATCTGGACATTCTTCTTCTTGACCTGCCACCTGGAACTGGTGATATTGCAATCTCGGTGGCGCAGCTGCTTCCTCACGCAGAACTACTTGTGGTTACTACCCCGCAGGCCGCAGCGGCCGAAGTTGCGGAACGGGCAGGCACCATTTCGCTTCAAACACATCAAAAGGTTGCTGGTGTGATTGAGAATATGGGCGCCATGGTGCTTCCCGATGGCAGCATCATGGAGGTCTTTGGTTCCGGTGGTGGTCTTGCTGTTGCCCAGCGCATTTCGACGCTGACTGGCACGAAGCTTCCGCTCTTGGGGTCGATCCCACTTGACCCGAAGCTGCGTGAAGGTGGCGATTCTGGTGTTCCTATTGTGATTGGACAGCCAGAATCCCCCACTGCTGTAGCGATTGCCCAGGTGGTTGATCAGTTGGTTACTCGCCGAGAATCTTTGGCCGGTAAGTCCTTAGGCTTGGGCGTGACCAAGAAATAGCTCCAAAAGCTGTGCGCTGCCTGCACGCAACTCAGTGCAGAAAAAAGAGCTTTCCTTTCACCAGCATTATGCGCGGTTATCAAGGAAAGCTCTGAATTTTTTACGCCTCTAGGTAATATCATCCCAGCTAAAGTTACGATTCTGCGGCCCAGTGTGTGGGGGCTGTGGAACATTAGGCTGCGGAGGCGGCGAAACCGAAGGGGTGTGTGAGGCTTGTGGCGTACCTAGGGTTGGACGACCGCTTAAACCGGAGTCGAGCTCATCCTTGGAGAACATCTTCTTCGGATCAAAAGCATCGGCGAGTTTTTCATCACCGTCTAAGAACGCTTTCGTGAATGCAGCCTTCGGCCCCATACGTTGGAGAGACGCCAATTGCGTAATAGGGGCTCGAAGCTCTTCGAACTCGTTTCCAAATTCTCCGTTAAGCTCTGCCTTTGCATTATTAATGGCGCGGCGGGCGGCAAAAATTGCCGCGCGAACGTCTTCGATAACACCGGGGAGGCGCTCGGGGCCAATGATAATGAGGGCAAAGATCAGGATGACAAAGATCTCTGACCAACCAATGGAACTAAACACAGCAACAACCTTACCTTGATTGCGCGCTAATGCCACTTAAGTGAGCGAAGCTTTCCCATTAAGGAATCGGTGCGGTTGGGGAATATGTCGTCTGCGCAGGGCCCATCGGCGGAACAGGATTGGGCGATCTGGTGCAGGCGCGACAGTAATTCGTGGCTGACTTTCACTTCTTCACAACAAGATGCCTCTTTGAGCCGCTGTGAGGCGCGGCGTTGCTTTTCTACTTCACTGCGGCATTCCGTGCAGTGCACGAGGTGGATGCGGGCGCGGTGGGCGGCTGCTGGGGAGAGTTCGTTATCCACCAGTGCTGCTACGGCTTCGGGGTTGAGGTGGTCGACCGTGGTGAAGCTGCGTACGGTGGCCGAGATTTCAATACTGATTCGAGTTTTGGGACGTGGTGGCACTGTTGGTTCCTGCATGAGATTGCGATACCTCCTCGTCACTGTTCCCAACACCACAGAAGTAGTGCTCAGTTTTTCTTTTCGTTTATCTACTTTTCCAACGGGTAGGTGGGGTAGATAGTTCCCGTTATAGACAAAAAACTCGCCATGTGTTGTCTTCATGGCGAGCACCCCTCCCCCATGACAGAAGAAAGCCTGCATTCATAGGGTATTAAGTGTAGCTGGGCAGTAGGCGTTGCGCATCGGCGTCGATAGCTGCTTTTGCTTCGAGATTAGCGCGCAGTTGGGAGCGCCCGCGGTGGATGCGGGAACGCACCGTTCCCATTTTGACGCCGAGGGTGGCGGCGATTTCGTCATAGGTCATTCCAACAACGTCACACAAAACTACTGCGACGCGGAACTCGGGAGCGAGTTCATCGAGTGCCGCCTGGAGCGCTGGGTCGAGGTTCGCATCACTGTAGGCTTGTTCCGGTGTCATATCTGTACCGGGGACTCGCTCATAGTCTTCGGGCAGCGATTCCATGTGAATTTTTGCGCGGTGCCGTGCAACGTCGAGGAACAGGTTTGTGGTGATGCGGTGGAGCCATCCTTCGAAAGTTCCCGGTTCGTATTTGTCGAGAGATCGGAAGACTCGCATGAAGGTTTCTTGGGTAAGATCTTCAGCATCGTGCTGATTTCCACTTAAACGGAATGCTAGGCGGTAGACACTGTCTGCGTGTTCAGCTACTAGCTCCCCCCAGCTGGGCATAGCGCCGACTCCAGCATCGAACGCCGCGGTTCCTACTAGCTGCTCTGGCGCAGCAGTATCCTTGGCGAAAGAATCCGTATTCATGTGTCTGATTGTGCCCGATCGAGCTGCTTATTTCCATCAATCCAGCTGTGAGTTCCCTGTCAGTGTTTCTACACAGATGGTTTTCTTTCACATCCACCTCATTTTTCACTATGGAAACTTCTGTCACTTTTTGAGTTTTAACCCCGCATCACCCCTCATCCGACATCTATGCTTAAGGTTGTGACTGTCGAACTTCGCTCCTATATTGAATCCACCACTGCTGATGAGACTGTGCTGGCGAAGGCTTATGAAGATGCCTCAGAATTCGGCCTTGCTGTTCCCGATTTTATGACGGGCCAACTTCTGACCACTCTTGCCACTTCATGCCAGGCACAGGGCGCAATTGCTGTGACCCCTGCGGCGAACGTGGTGGGTTTGTATCTATTGAAGGGTTTGGCGTCTACTGGCATTTTGACTTGCATCGATCCTGAGCCTGAGCATCAGAAACGTGCGAAGGAAACGTTTAGGTCTGCCGGTTTCAGCCCTTCGCGGATTCGTTTTTTGCCGTCGCGTCCGCTTGATGTGATGGGTCGACTAGCTAATGAGGCTTATCAAGTTGTGTATGGGGAGGTATCCCCGATTGATTTACGTGCGTTTATCGACGCCGCCTTGCCTCTGCTTTCTGCAGGCGGTTCGTTGGTGCTTCCGGATGTGCTTTTCGACGGCACATTGGCGGATGAGACACGCAAGGATCGTGACACACAGGCAGCCCGTGAAGCTGATGAGTATGTTCGTTCTCTTTCGGGTGTGCATGTGACTCGTTTGCCTTTGGGGGCGGGCATGACGATTGTAACGAAAGCCCTGTAGCGAACTTTCAGCACGGTGGTGGCAGGATAAGCCACCACCGTGCTTTTTCACGCGTTGATCGCATGAGTGACACTTGCTCAAGGGAAAACCCAAGGCCTGTGCTCTGGCCTTGGGTTTTCGAATAAGTGGAGATTACACCACGGTGTTTTTGCCCACGACGACAACACCACCAGGGCTGATGGCGAAACGTTGCGCATCGCGCTCATGATCGACACCGATCAACGTGCCATCGGGAACAACCACATTTTTGTCCAAGATAGCGTGGCGCACCACAGCGCCCTTTCCGATGCGCACACCGGGCATGAGAACAGAACCCTCAACTGTGGCGCCTTCCTCCACCATCACATCCGTCGACAGCACCGAATTACGCACCGTAGCAGCGGAAATAATGGAGCCTTGTGCAACCATCGACGACTGAGCGATACCGCCTTGAACAAACTTGGCAGGAGGCAATTCACCCAAATCGGTGGAGCGGATCGGCCACTTTTGGTTATACAAGTTGAAGATTGGGTGCACCGAAATCAAATCCATGTGGGCTTCATAGAACGCATCGATCGTGCCCACGTCGCGCCAGTAGCCACTGTCGCGTTCGGTCGAGCCTGGCACCTTGTTGTTGGAAAAGTCGTACACGTGCGCCTGATTGCGGGCCACGAAATACGGGATGATGTCGCCACCCATATCGTGGGAAGAATCCGGATTGACTTGGTCTTCTTTCAGGGCCTGGATGAGATCTTTCGTGGTAAACACGTAGTTGCCCATCGACGCGTACGTCATGTTTGGATCGTCAGGGGTACCTGGAGGATCTTGAGGCTTTTCCAAAAACTCAGTGATGTTGCCGTGCTCATCCGACTGGATACAGCCAAAAGCCGAAGCTTCGGAGCGGGGCACCCGAATACCCGCGACAGACACCGCCTTGCCGGAGGCGATGTGTTCTTCCACCATCTGTTCCGGATCCATGCGGTAGACGTGATCGGCACCGAAGACGATCACATAGTCAGGTTTTTCATCATCAATGAGGTTCAACGATTGCAAAATCGCATCCGCTGATCCCAAATACCAGTGCTTGCCAAGACGCTGTTGCGCTGGCACGGTCGCAATATACTGGCCGGTTGGGCCCGTGAACTGCCATGCCTGCGAAATATGCCGGTCAAGAGAATGAGACTTGTACTGTGTGAGCACACAGATCTTCATGTACCCAGCGTTGACCAGATTTGACAGCACGAAATCGATAAGTCGGTAGGTGCCGCCAAAAGGCACTGCAGGCTTAGCGCGATCCTCAGTCAGAGGAAACAGCCGCTTGCCCTCGCCGCCGGCGAGCACAATTGCTAAAACGTTTATTTGATTCCTCACACTGCTAAATTTATCTGCCTTTTGGCAATCTCGCTCACTAATCCCCCAATTGCGACACACAACACCCAGCGAAACAAAGCTCAAGGGGCTAAATTTGGGTTTATGAAAGTTGCAATGATGACCAAAGAGTACCCCCCAGAGATCTACGGCGGTGCCGGCGTACACGTCACAGAACTGACACGATACATGCGCCAACTCGTCGACGTCGACGTACACTGCATGGGCGCACCGCGGGATGAAGCGAATGTGTATGTTCACGGCGTCGATAAGCAGCTAGAAGCAGCAAACCCCGCTATCCAAACCCTCTCCACGGGGCTGCGCATGGCTCATGCCGCAGCAGGGGCAGACATCGTGCACACCCACACGTGGTACACCGGTTTAGGTGGGCATTTAGCAGGCGAACTGCACGGCATTCCGCACGTGGTCACAGCCCACTCCTTGGAGCCGGATCGCCCGTGGAAGCGTGAGCAGCTCGGTGGCGGCTACGAGATTTCGAGCTGGTCAGAGCGCAATGCAATGGAATATGCGGATGCCGTGATCGCGGTGTCGGCGAAAATGAAAGACGCAGTTCTTGCCGCCTATCCGCGTATCGACGCCGACAAAGTGCACGTTGTACTCAACGGCATCGACACCGAACTGTGGCAACCCCGCCCCACCTTCGAACACGGCTCCATACTGACAGAACTTGGTGTCGACCCCACACGCCCGATCGTCGCATTCGTTGGACGCATTACCCGCCAGAAGGGTGTCGAACACTTGATTAAGGCTGCGCGCAACTTCGATGAGGATATTCAGCTCGTGTTGTGCGCGGGTGCCCCCGATACCCCCGAAATTGCCGCACAGATCACAGATTTGGTCACGCGACTGCAACAGGAACGTGACGGAATCATCTGGGTTCAGGACATGCTTGGGAAGGACAAAATTCAAGAAATCTTAAGCGCCGCGGATGCTTTTGTCTGCCCTTCCATTTACGAACCTTTGGGCATTGTGAATCTTGAAGCCATGGCCTGTGGCACTGCTGTCGTTGCTTCCGATGTCGGCGGTATCCCCGAGGTTGTTGTTGATGGGCACACTGGCACGTTGGTCCACTATGACGAGAATGACACCGCCACCTTTGAGCACGACCTTGCCCAGGCAGTCAATGCTATGGTTGCCGACCGTAAGCTCGCTCACGCCTTCGGACTTGCGGGCCGGAATCGTGTGGTGGATGAGTTTTCGTGGGCTCGTATCAGTGAGCAAACTGTGGATATTTACCGCAGCTTGATCTAAAAGCGGGGTGTTTGCTGGCGTTCTGCACGATTCGGAAAATACTACTACCCTAGGGTGGCAGTGCTCAAGAGTTTTTCTCAGCCAACCTTCAACCTCGTGTCAGCCCTGTGTTGTTTGTGGGTGTGGTACACCACCACCCCCACTGTGCGACCTTATGCCAGTGAAGCACGAGTTGGATGATGACACGGTTTTTTCAAAGATTGTGGCTGTGAAGCAACAGTGGGCACTGGCTCTAGGTGAAAAAATTTTGTGAGGAGTTTCATGACGCACCGGCCCGAACTGCATGTCACCCTAAGCGAGGGGATTCTCGACGCACCAGCGGGAGCGCTGTTTGATGGATACTCGTGGCATCTTTTTAACCAATATCGCCCCGATGCTGAATCCGGCTGCCGGTGGGCACATCAGGTTTCTCACGGCAACCCCTTCTCTTTTGAAATTTGTGACGATGTGCTCGCCCCCGAAGGCGACGAGATTTCCTTACGTGCCGGATCAGTCACCGCTGTCGGTGAAGATGTCACCTTGTATTACACCTCCGTTTCGGACAACGGCCGGTGCATTCGTATTGCACATATTCCGGAAATTACGCTCACCACGGAAACCATTGGTGAGGAAGAATTCTGCCTCGATATCCATGTGGAGAAACTGGATGAAACCGTAGGCGATTGTGAAGGTTTTGATCGTTTCCGCTCGCCGTGCGTAGTCCCGAACCTCAACAAAGAAGGCTGGCTGATGTTGGCGGTGACTGGTTCCGCCGACAACCCCACCTTAGTGATGTTGGAATCAGACGATGGCCGAAAATGGAACTTCCTCGGACCCTTAACGCTCACAGGTGATGCGGGGCTGACCGATTCCCCACTCGTTGCGCCACGAATTGTGCGGCTGAAAGATGAAGTCGATGGGGAAATCTATGATGTTTTGATTGTCACCATTGAGCATAAGGGCATTGATGTATCCGGCTATTTGGTGGGACGTTTAGAAGGAACGACCTTTGAGGTTCTTGCACCGTTTAATCGGATTGATCATGGGCACGATTTCACTCGTCCGCGTAATACTAACCGCCCTTCCTCGGCGATTGACATGGCTACGCGTTTCGACGAGGCCTACCTGTTTGGTCTGATGAATGGTGTCGGCCGGATGGATCGTGCTGAGCATCATCATTCGTTTAGTTGCGAGGGGTGGGCGAACTGTTTATCGCTTCCACGGCGTGTGAGTTTGCAAAATCGTCGCCTCTATCAAACCCCATTTCCTGGTATTTTAGCGGCCATTGAAGAATCTGATGAGGCCTCGATGTGGACGGGCATTTTTGAGGTGCCTGAAGGCGAGTCGCTGACTGCTGAGCTCATCGATTCCACTGGCCAGGTCTCCTGCACCATTACCCACTATGGGGATCGTTTGGAACTGGATCGCTCGATGAATACCCACCACCACGGTGATGTGGTTGCTATCGCACCCCTGGGCGAAGGTGACACGGATGCCGTGACTGTTATCGCCGATGGTTCCACTGTGGAAGTGTTTGCCGACGGTGGGCAAGTAGCCTTAGCTAGCCGCGTGTATTTCAATGGGATTTGCGAAGAATTCCGCATTGAACACACCGATGGGGTGACAGTGGAACGCTCTACCGTGATTGAACCTACCGGGCGCATTTCCCGTTTGATTCACGAATTAGAAGACGAAGGCGTGGTGCGCTAAGTTTTCTCGCCATGTTCAGCACCCTGAAGTACCGTGTACTTCAGGGTGCTTTTCTTCCGCCCCTCAAAAAGGTGGTGTGTTTACAGCTGGCTTAATCGAGGCATGGTAGAAAGCGCAGGGCTGAAAACACTTAACCCAGATTTTTCATGGGGTGGGTTTGGTGGTGGTGGGTTGGGGTGGTGTGTTTGTGGGGTTGGTTGGGGCACCTTCGCCTTTGGTTGTGGTTTTCAATGGCAAGGTGTACGTCCGTGTTTTTGTGGTGGGGTTTTGTGGTGGGGTGCCTGCGGTTGGCTGCCGGTGGTGGGGTCTGCTGCGTGTTGTGGTTGAGGGGGTTAGGTTTTTCGTTTTTTAAGGGGGCGTAGGAGGTTTTGGGTGTATTCCATAAGTGTCACCAGTGTGGGGGTGTGTGTGCTTTGTTGATCGAGGTGGAGGTATATGCGCCTGCTGCTTGTCGTGATTTTTGCAGAGATTGCAATAAACCTTGCTCGAATGGTTTTTGGTGCCCATGTCCACCACGGGTTGTCGGATTGATTTCGTTTCTTGTTGTTGCCGCTGTTGTGGTTGTTGTAGTGATGGTCGAGTAGTTTTGTCCAGGTGAGAAGTTGGTGGGCTAAGGTTATGATGAGACACCAGATTTGGTTAGCTTTGAACTGGCAAAACGGTAGTTTTGCAAGGCCTTGATCTTTGGCGTCTTTGATGTGTTGTTCGCATAGTGATCTTTGGCGATAGTACTGGTCAATGCGTTGAATATTGCAGTTGAGGTTTGTTGCGCATAATTGGGTGCGTATGCCGAGTTGATTGAAAATGCTGTGTTGGCACCCTGCGTGGGGGGGATTCTATCCGTGCGATCACGCGCATCGTGGTGGGGTAATCAGTAAGAAGGTTCACCAGTGGTTTGTCATCTTCTAGGTGTGCGGTTTGTAGTAGTCCGGTGATGTCTTCAAGGAAGTGTTGGTCATCAAAGCTGATATCCCCATTGCCACGCACAATTGGCACACGGGTGTTACGTAATGATCGATAATCTGTGTGACTAGTTGCTTCGTTACCGGATCTGATGTGCTCATTGAGGAGGATACTTGCTGTAGGTGAGGGTGAAAAGCCAACAACATAACCGAGGTCATGGTCGTCTAAGGAGCTAAGGAATTGTTTTGTCCCACCAGCACTGTCAGCACGGATAACAAGTCGTTTGCCCCAAGGTTTGCCATCGCTGTGATCGGGGAGAGCGGTCAGGATTTCTTTGACAAGCTGGCAATGATCATTAGCGGTGTTTGCTCCCGCGTTACCTGGGCGAAGCAGACAGGTTAAAAATTCCCCACCAGTTAACCCTACGCTGGTGTAGTCGATAAAAGCACATAATGGGTGGAAACCAAACCCCTTCTTATAGGTAGGTGCGGCTTTTTCCTTGCCAGAATGCGCACAGATCAGTGTCGCATCAATATCTACTATCAGGGGTTTGTCTACTGTAGCGAGCTTATGTGGGGCTTGATCGCCCAGCAGGTTCCATAGTGTGCTACGGGCGTATTTGATCGCGTGAAGGAATTCTTCACGTATTTTATCGCTGGTGTCTTTATGCTCTGTCAGTCGCCGCCACAGGGTTGATACCGACGGCAATGGCTGAGACGATAATGCTGTCGAAACAGAATCTAACAAGTTGATGTCTTTAACATCGTCACCACCAGCAATTAACGATAACGCTAACCCAGTACACGCATCACCAAAAGTATGTGTTAACCGTTGCCGTGAGAAAACACGATCAAGGCTGGCACCAATCCCGACTAATTGAGCTACATGAGCAAAGGGTAACACCCCCGCGCGGGAAACAAGACGGGTGCAGCTGGCCATCATAGGGGTGTATGTAGTAGTCTTCACCATGAAAGTGCTCCTTTTCTGCTTGGAATAAAGGCTTAACAACATCTCTATTCTAGCAGGTCAAGAAGCACTTTCTTTACTTTTTACACACCTTTTAAGCCCCACCCCATGAAAAATCCGGGTTAAGGCTAAAGCTAGTGCCATTACCAAAGCTTGGGATAGAAAAACCCACAAGGCTCCAACGTGTGCTAAAAGCACACCGGCGACAAAAATTCCTAGTGGTGCCAGGATCATTCCGAATACTCCGGAGGCAGAAAAGACCTTGCCCACATCCTTCTCTTCGGTGACAGCCACCGTGTAGGACGTAATCGCTGAGTTTAATGCCGGTAGGGCAAGCCCAGAAATGATGACAAGTATGCCGGCGGACCACGGGTGTGCACTACCTACAATCAAGCCGAGGGTGGTGAGTACAAACATGCTTAATGCGATGATCAGCAGTGTTGAAAGGCGCACAGTGCTGCTTAAGCGCGCAGCTAGTGGCGCACCTAGAATGACCCCCACCCCAAAGCAGGATAACAGGATGCCAATGATCCACGAATCCGTGTTCTTTTGCTGAAATACCGTCAATAATACGAAAGACATGGGTACAACCCCAAGGTTGGCGATGGAGGAAACATACATGAGGTGGCGCAGCGCAGTATCACCGAAAACAAGCCTGAACCCGTATTTGACCTCAGTAAAAAATCGTGGAGCACGTGTAGTATCTTCTGCCCCTGGTGTACACGCATCGCGTACCTGTGGAACACACAGCGCGGCTACGCAGTGTATGGCTGCCTGAATGCCCAAGGCCGCTGCCCCACCGAGGGAATACAGCGCACCACCTATCGGGTTTCCCACAAGTTGGGCTGTGGAACTGCGTGCTTCGGTAATGGAGGTGGCTGCACCTAGTTCGGCTGTGGGCATGATTCTTTTGAGCACCACAAATTCGGCTGGGCCATCAATGGTGGATATGGCTGCAACGATGATCGACAATAAAGCGATGATATAAACATTCGCCACCTGAAAATACAAGAGGAGTGCTAATGCTCCCCAGAGGAGGAATTCGGCACCAAAGCTGGCTTTGAGTAGAAGTGAAGGGTTGATCCTATCGGCAATCGCACCAGAAAAGATGGCGCTTAAGGTGCGTGCAGCAAGGCACAGGGCGCTGATCAGACCAGCAAGAAAAGGGGAATTGTACACAGTGAGAATAGTCAGCGGAATAATCACATAAGAAATGGCCAAACCCAATTCATTCAGCACATTTGCTGCTTGCAATCGCGCAAAGGCAGGATTGTTTTTCACAATATTCATCTCCGCTACCTTTCATAATCTTAAACACCCATCAATCGTGTGTTTGCAATGTATCAAAAATAGCGAATAAGCAGAGGGAAAATCTTCAAAATACCCCCTGAGAATCCACCACTCCCCTTCGCAGCTCAAAAGCCCCCATGCTGACAGCTGTCGAGCATTGGGGGCATAGAATAGCCTGCGTATCCTATTCTGGTGGCACGATGAACAACACCACCAAGGGATTTTTAGGCTTTGGTGAAACGAGTGACAGTAGCGCGGGCAGTTACCGCCATGCTGCTGGGTAAGGTGGCAATACGCTCAGCCAAAATATCGGGGTGAATGTGGCGGGCTGAGGGGCTCATCCCGATCTGGGTTGCGATCGAAGCCTGGTCGAGGTTCATCACAAACTCCACAGTCTCTGGCTCCCCCACCGGAACGAGGTGGCCGGAAGCTTGAGCGATCATGCGATCAATCTTGCCTTTTTCCACATCAATAATGCCCAGTGGTTCACGCAGTTCCGACAAGTGGCCCACGTTCGGGGTCATCACCACAACCTCGCCTTGGGGCTTGAGCACACGCGCAAATTCGCTTGCGTTGCGGGGTGCAAATACTACGGTGATGGCATCAACCGAGGAATCTTGAATGGGCAGTCGTGCCCAAGCATCAGCAACCACTGCACCTACGCGCGGGTGGCACTTTGACAGCAGCTTTGCTGCTGGGGTGGAAACATCGATGCCCACGCCGCGTGCACCTTCAATCGAATCAAGCACGTGGGAAAGATAATATCCGGTGCCTGCACCAATTTCGACGATCACGGGTTCTGCACCCTCGGGGACTTCCGCATCGTCGAGCACGTCAGCCACGGTGTGGGAGATAGCTTCCACGAAGGGCGCGAAGTGGCCGCGTGAGAGGAAGGTTTCGCGGGCGGCGATCATGTCGGAATCATCACCGCTGTAGCGCAGGCCCTTGCCCGCGGCGAGGGTGACGTAGCCTTGGCGGGCAACATCATAAGAATGACCGGACTCAGACACGAGGCGGCTGAACTGATCAACCCCAGAAAGTGGGCTGCCGTCGATGGGGTCTGCGAGTACGTCAATGACATGAGAAAGCACCGGTTGTGGCTTCCTTCCTACAACTGTGAAGGGACAAGAAAATGTGTGCGCTTCATCTTAGCGCAGTTAGGCTTAACACCGGTACAGTCCTGCACGATAGTCATTCACCAGCCCACCAAGATGCACGCGCCCTACGATTACATAACAGGTGGGAGTTCGACTATGCACACACGTGGAGGTTTCCACCCCAGCAAGTCTTGTTGCTGGGGTGGAAACCTCCACATGAGTTGTTTGTTATTGGCTGACTTGGCGCAACAGTTCGGCCAGTTCGGCAGCTTCGTCCCTGTTGAGTTCGATCACGAGGCGGCCGCCGCCATCGGTGGGGATGCGCATCACGATCTTTCGGCTTTCCTTCACCGCTTCCATCGGACCGTTTCCCGTTCGGGGCTTCATCGCAGCCATAAGTTGTTCACCAGTTTCTTTTTCAACAATTCGGCGCAGAGAATACGCTCACTTTGCCTATTATACTCCCGATTCACTCAGCTTGGCCTCAGCTGCAGCTAACTTAGCGAGGAGATCAGCGATCACAGCATCAACTTGGGCTTTATCGTATCCCTGTTTGGCTGTAGTGAATGTGAGCTGCTCAAAGTTGCCTTCGTCGATAGCGCGACGGTTGTTTTCCATGACATCAAACTCCTCTTCAACAGGTTTATTCCCACCCCCGAGAATAAGCGTGGGTTTAAAAAGTGCGTAAAAAAACCAGGCGAAAAGCACGGTGAGGATGATCATTCCAGCGCCGAGCGACACTGCCGTGATGGTTGCTGCTGAGTTCATGACCTTTCCTTTTCACAGAAGGGTGTGGAAGGGGGCGGGAAAAAGGTGTCGATGTGGTTCAGGGGTGGGCGGTAGTTCATGGTACCGATTCCCGCCTTGCTCAAGATTGTAGCTGCCACAATATCTGCCATGTCGGCGAGTTCGTGTAAAGGTCGGTTGCGATGCACCCGCGGCGGGAGTGGGACTTGGGTGGGGTTGGCGGCGTCGATAAGCAAACCCACTTCGACACCGTAGCCCGGCGCGAATTCGGCGCCCAGCGCGAAGCTGCGGCGGATGGCGTATTCGCCAGCGAGGGGTTGGTGGATGTGGGACAGGTGCGGGAATAAGTGTTTAAGCAGGGGTTTTGCGCAGAGTTCGGTGACGCGGCCCCCGCCGGTGGCCTGTCCTTGGTAGGTGCGGGTGTAGTGTGCTTTGACGAGGTCGATTGCGGGGTTGGTCAGTGGTTGTGCGAGTGCGTTGATGGATTCTGGGCTGAGCTTTTCGACGTCGGCATCGACGAAGACGATTGCTTCTGTTTGTGCTGCGTAGACGCCACGCCAGAGTGCTTCGCCTTTGCCGGGTTGGCAGGGGATGTGCGGGAGGATCTCGCGCCAGTTGTATACGCGTGCGCCGTGGTGTTGTGCGATGCTGGCGGTGTTGTCTAACGAGTCGGAGTCGATGACGATGATGTCGGTGGCCTGTGATTGGCAGGCTGCGTCAACGACGTGTGCGATGGTTTTTTCTTCGTTGAGTGCGGGGATGATGACGGTGAATTTCATGCAAGCCCTCGGGTGACGTTTTTCGGTGGGGTGTGCCCTGCGATGGCGGCGGTCATGTAGATGACGTCGGCGGTTTCTTTGACTTCGTGTGCGCGAAAGGCTGCCACGCCTTTGCTGGCGGCCCAGCAGGTGGCGGCGAGGGTGCCGGGGAGGCGTTCTTTTATCGGGCGGTTGAGTGTTTCGCCGATGAAGTCTTTGTTGCTTAATGCCATGAGTACTGGCCAGCCGGTGTTGACGATGGTGTCGATGTGGCGGAGGAGTTCGAGTCCGTGGTGGGTGTTTTTGCCGAAGTCGTGGGTGGGGTCGATGAGTATTTTGTTTTCGGGGACGCCGAGGCCAACTGCGCGTTCGGCTTGGCGGGTGGTTTCGTCGATGACTGCGACGGTGATGTCGTCGAATCTGACGCGGTAGGGGCGGGTGCGGGGTTGGACACCGCCGGTGTGGGAGCAGACGTAGCCGACGTGGTAGTGTCCGGCGACTTCGGCGAGTTCGGGGTCGTGTCCGGCCCAGGTGTCGTTGATTAAGGTTGCGCCTGCTTCGATGGCAGGTGCTGCGACTTCGGCGCGCCAGGTGTCGACGGAGATGGTGATGTGGGGGAAGGTGTGGGAGATGGTGTGGATGAGGGGGACGACGCGTTCGATTTCTTCCTCGGCGCTGACGTATTCACCGGGCCCAGCTTTGACCCCACCGATGTCGATGATGGTGGCGCCATCGTCGATGACCTGTGTGGCTCGGGCGAGTGCTAAGTCGAAGGATTCGGTGGCACCTTGGTCGTAGAAGGAGTCTGGGGTGCGGTTGATAATAGCCATCACTGCGGCACGCCCGTTGTGGGTGAACGCGCTGGTGATCATGGTTAGATAACCCCGTTGGCGGCGTGGGCGTCGCGGATGTAGTCGATGGCTTCGTCGATGGAGTCGGTGAGCAAAAACAGGTTCATGTCTTCAGCGCTGATCATGTTTTTAGCCACGAGCTGGTTTTTAAGCCAGTCGACAAGCCCAGACCAGAATTCGGTGCCGATGAGCACGATGGGAAAGTTGGTGACTTTGCCAGTTTGGACCATGCACATCACTTCAAAGAGCTCGTCTAAGGTGCCAAGTCCGCCGGGCAGGCAGACGAAGGCTTGGGAGTATTTGAGGAACATGGTTTTCCGGGCAAAGAAGTAGCGGAAGTTGAGCCCAAGGTCGATGTATTCGTTGAGCCCTTGTTCGTGGGGCAGCTCGATACCCAAGCCGACGGATAGCCCGTCTGCTTCGAATGCTCCGCGGTTGGCGGCTTCCATCAGCCCAGGCCCACCACCGGTGATCACGGCGTATCCGGCGTCGGCAAGTGCTTTGCCCATCTCGCAGCCAAGGGCGTAGAGTTCGGTGTCTTCTTTGGTGCGGGCAGATCCGAACACGGTCACGGCTTTGGGCAGGCCGTGGAGGGCGTCGAAGCCGGCGACGAATTCACTTTGGATGCGCAACACCCGCCACGGGTCGGCGTGCATCCAGTCATGGTCGGCACCGAGTTCGAGCAGCCGCTGATCGTAGGTGGATTCTTGGGGCTGCCCCGATTGACGCAGCAACACCGGACCGCGCAGCATGTGGGTGTTTTCTGCTAATTCCCGCGCCCGCTGCTTTGCTTTCTGAAGTTTTTCTGCGCTTTTGCCGTTAGTAAACATTATTTCATTCTTCTTTCGCATTAATCCCCGCCTTTGTGGCACCACCGACGTGCGCAAACTGCACACGCGGCGCTAGGCAAGGTTCACGGTGTGTTCTTTTAGCTTATCGACGCCGCCAGGATCAGCGCAGTAACTTTCACCACCGGCGAACAAAGGCGACCAACACACAGCGCTCACTTTCATGTCCGCTGCAAGCTTTCACACATCCACCGCCACCCTACTTATACTGCAGGCGGTGTGCTACCCCGAAGGTAGTCCAACAGCACCTGCGAAACTTCAGTAATCATCTCCACCGGGCACTGCTCGTCCTTCTTATGGCAAAAACTCGGATCTCCCGGGCCAAAATTCACAGCGGGGATTCCCAATTCACTAAAACGCGCCACATCAGTCCACCCATATTTTGCCCGCACCTTCCCACCGGTAGCAGCAATCAGCTCTTGGACAACTGGGCGATCCAAACCAGGGCGAGCACCCGGAACCGCATCATCAACCTCAAAACGCACACCTTCCGGAAGATCCAACACCTCCAGCATGTGCTCTAACGCCTGATCGACACTACGGTTCGGGGCGAAACGGAAATTCACAAACATCCACGCCTCATCAGGAATCGTATTCGTGGCCACCCCTGATTCGCAGTGCACAATATTCAGGCCCTCGTGGTAGAGACAATCGTCGACAAGCACTTTAGTAGCCTGATATGCCGCAATATTACTGATCACAGGGGCAAGGGCATGCATAGCATTCTTCCCCAACCAACTACGAGCCGAATGTGCCCGCACACCCGTTGCCACCACCTTCAACCGAATCGAGCCCTGACAACCCGCCTCAATCATCGACCCCGACGGCTCCCCCAACAACGCCACATCCCCCACCAACAACTCGGGGCGCTGGGTGTGCACATGCCCCAAACCGTTATATACACTCGCAACCTCCTCCCCCTCATAACATACCAACGTCAAGTCGTAACGCAACGCCGGATCAGCAGCAAGACGGGCAAACGCATTCAAATACACCGCCAGCCCCGACTTCATATCCACCGTTCCACACCCAAACAACGTATCTCGACCCTGATCATCCAACCCACGCGTGGAAGGAACATTGCCCGCAATCGGAACCGTATCGCAATGCCCCGCCAAAATCACGCGCTGACCCAAGCCCCGATCAGTACGCGCCACCACAGTATTACCCACACGATCAACCAGCACACCATCTAGCTGGCGCAACGCATGCTCAATCGCATCCGCAATCGTCTTCTCCTCATGGCTTGGACTTTCAATATCCACCAAAGCCGCAGTCAACCCCACAGGGTCACAGAAAAGATCAACAACAGGGAAAGACAGTTCAGAATTAGCCATAAAAACCAAGCTTAGCCAAAACCTCCCTCCCAAAACCTGCCATCAACCCCTCACACCCCCACACACTCAAACCCCACCCACCAACACATCAGACAACCAAAGAAATAGCTGTACTACACTAGAAAACATGACAAGCATCGGTGCCCAAGGTGTAGGAATAGCCAATATCGCCATGACAGGAGAAATCCTCGACACCTGGTATCCCACACCCGAACTCATCACCGACCCCACCATCCTCCACCACCCCCACTTCCACACTCACAGCACCCGACTCGGCGCCCAAGACCTCCCACCCAAGCTCCTAAGCCTCGTCAAACTCGACGACCAACGCCTCGTCGAACAAGTCGCGATCCGCACCACCATCCGCGACCTCAACGAACCACCCACCGACGCCCACGACGTCTACCTACGCCTGCACCTACTCTCCCACCGCCTCTGCACCCCCGGCGAGATCAACATGGATGATGCCATCGCCATCCTCAACACTGTTGTCTGGACCAACAAAGGCCCCTGCCTCCCCGACAATTTTGAACACATGCGCACCTCACTGCGCTCCCGCGGACTCATCCACGTCTACGGCATCGACCCCCTCCCCCGCATGGTCGACTACGTTGTCCCCTCCGGCGTTCAAATCTCCGAAGCTGAACGCGTCCGCCTCGGCGCCTACCTCGCGCCGGGTACTAGGGTGATGCGGGAAGGTTTCGTCTCGCACAACGCCGGTACGCTCGGCCCCTGTCGAATCGAAGGCAGAATTACTTCTGGCACTATTGTTGGTGAGCATTCCACCCTGCAACTTTCTTCTTCGCTGATTAGCTCGAAACCGGTGCAGATGCGGGTAGGGAAGAATTGTAGTTTCGGCATTTCCGCCACGGTTTTGGGCTTGAGCTTAGGCGATAATGTTCATATTGGCCACAAGGTTGTTTTAGACCCGCACACCCCCATCCGCATGGGACACAGCAATGAGGTTGCCCCCGCGCGCTTTATTGAAGGCACTTCACATCTTTCCATTGCTTACGAGTCCGGTTTTACCGAGCCAGTAGCGCGCCCGCTGAATCCGGATAATCCTGCCGTGCAGGTGACGGTATAAACCGCAGGTTTTTGTGGGAAGTTGCACACAGTCACAGGAATAAAGCGATCGTGTCATAAGCTCCTATGAGTGTTTTTCTTCTCCCCCCTTTCCTTGAGTGCTGCCATGGCGTGATGGAGGTGTATGCGCTCATTGCACTAGAAGGTGGGCAAGCACCGCAGAAGTCCACAGCCCTAACACAGCAAATGTGCGCAATTTTATTGCGGGTTTTTAGTACTTATTGGGTACTCGATGTGAGAAAACTTCCACCTTAGCGATAAGGTGTGAAGTTATGACTTCAAAGACGCAAGAAACCGGTTTGGGAACGGGGTTGAAAACTCGCCACCTGACCATGATGGGCTTAGGGTCCGCCATTGGTGCGGGCCTTTTTCTCGGCACTGGTGTGGGTATTCAGGCTGCTGGCCCCGCCGTGATTTTTGGCTACATTTTCGCTGGCGCCATCGTGGTGTTGTTCATGCAAATGCTAGGTGAGATGGCTGCCGCGCGCCCCAGCTCCGGCGCTTTTTCTGTTTATGCGGAGCAGGCGTTTGGGCACTGGGCTGGTTTTACTTCCGGCTGGTTGTACTGGTTCATGCTCACCATGGTGATGGGCGCTGAGATGACTGGTGCGGCTGCGATCATGGGGAACTGGTTTGGGGTTGATCCGTGGATCCCTGCGTTGATTTGCGTCACTATTTTCGCGGTGATCAATCTTGCCAATGTGAAAGGTTTTGGCGAGTTTGAGTTCTGGTTTGCGTTTATCAAGGTTGCTGTGATTATTGCATTCTTGGTTATTGGCGCTCTTTTGGTGTTTGGTTTGCTGCCTGGCACTGAGTTTGTGGGTACCCGCAATTTGGTGGGCAATGGGTTTATGCCGAATGGCATTTCGGGCATTGCTGCAGGTTTGTTGGCTGTGGCTTTTGCGTTTGGTGGCATTGAGATTATTACGATTGCTGCTGCTGAGTCTGAGAATCCGGCCTCCTCGATTGCTACTGCTGTGCGTTCGGTGATTTGGCGTATTTCCCTGTTCTACTTGGGTTCGGTGTTGGTGATTATTACACTGATTCCTTTTGAGTCGATTCAGGGTGCGTCGAGTGCTGCGGAGTCGCCATTTACCATTATTTTGGCGATGGCGAACATTCCGTATGTGGTGGGTTTTATGGAAGCAATTATTGTTCTGGCGTTGCTTTCGGCGTTTAATGCCCAGATTTATGGCACGTCGCGCCTGATTTTCTCTTTGGCTAAGCGTGGCGATGCCCCGAAGGTCTTTTCTTATATTTCTGGCCAGTCGGTTCCTAGGGCTGCTGTGTTGTTGTCGATGGTGTTTGCGTTCGCGTCTGTGGGTTTGCAGTATTGGAATCCACCGGGGCTGCTGACCTTCTTGCTCAATGCTGTGGGTGGCTGCTTGATTGTGTTGTGGGTGATGATTGCCGCGTCCTGGATCAAGTTGCATCCTGAGTTGGTGCGCACTGGTGAGATTACGTCTGTGCGTATGGGCGGGCATCCGTGGTCGGCTGTTGTGTGTCTGATTTTGTTGGGTGCACTTGTGGTGTTGATGCTTGTCGACGCCAACTCGCGTGGCCAGATTTATGCGGTTGCTGTGTTGTTTGTTGTGGTTGTGGGGTTGAGTTTCCTCACGAAGAAGAATAAGCATTCCACGGTTTCTTAATGTAGTTTTTGGTCAAGGGGCATGGCTGCTTTGTGTGGGTGGCCATGCCCCCTGTGTGTTCCTGATTGTGAAAAAGAAAGTAAACTATCCAACCATGACTTCTTTTACTGCTACTGGTCTGGCTACCATTCATGCCAATGGAACTGTTTTAGATGCCTGGTTCCCTTCGATTACTGCGAATGAGCAGCCTGTTTCTGCTGGTACTTCCATTATTGATGAGGCACCTGCGGAGTTCGCTGCGCTTGTGGGCACTGATGAGGCCCGTGAGACTTCTCGTGTTGTGATCACCACCAGCATCGCTTCGGTGGATGATGCTCCTGTAGATGCTTATGACGCGTATTTGCGTTTGCATTTGCTTTCGCACCGGATTGTCAAACCTCATGGTGTGAATCTTGATGGCGTGTTTGGTTTGTTGGCCAATGTGGTGTGGACGAATTTCGGCCCGTGTCTTCCTGCTGGTTTTGAGTTGACTCGCGCAAAGTTGCAGGCGCGTGGCCCTGTGACTGTGTACTCGGTGGATAAGTTCCCCCGCATGGTTGATTATGTGCTGCCGACAGG
Source organism: Corynebacterium felinum (assembly GCF_030408755.1). Classification (NCBI taxonomy): domain Bacteria; kingdom Bacillati; phylum Actinomycetota; class Actinomycetes; order Mycobacteriales; family Corynebacteriaceae; genus Corynebacterium; species Corynebacterium felinum. Next base: position 1,023,927 of record NZ_CP047209.1, on the reverse strand, counting down.
TGTGCGCATTGGTGATGCTGATCGTGTGCGTTTGGGCGCACACCTGGCTGAGGGCACCACTGTGATGCATGAGGGTTTTGTGAACTTTAATGCGGGCACCTTGGGTTCTTCCATGGTTGAGGGCCGTATTTCGGCGGGTGTTGTTGTTGCTGATGGCTCTGATATTGGTGGCGGCGCATCGATCATGGGTACCCTTTCGGGTGGCGGCAAGCAGGTTATTTCGATTGGTCAGCGTTGTTTGTTGGGTGCGAATGCCGGTGTGGGCATTTCGCTTGGCGACGACTGCGTGGTCGAGGCCGGCCTGTATGTAACCGCTGGTTCGAAGCTTGTGGTTCGCGGCGCAGTGGCTGCGGCACTGGCAGTTGAGGATGGCGCGAGCATCAAAGCTGTGGAGCTTTCGGGGGCGAATAACATTTTGTTCCGTCGCAATTCCATCACCGGCGCTGTGGAAGCAACCTCCTGGAAGTCTGAGGCTGTGGAGCTAAACTCCGCACTTCACGCTAACTAATAATTCTTCTTCCCAAGGCCTCGTGCATTGCGCACGAGGCCTTTGTGCTTGCGACACCTCTGAGCACAACTCGACCTTTTCTTCTCCCACACGCCGTTTTCACTCGATGCCACAGACAAAGGTCGAGTATTCAACCGCTGCGGTAGCGAACAAACGAAAATTGTGTTGCTCCCTTGTATCTGCTGACTTTTGCACAAACGAGGTATAGGCAACCGAATTGAAATACATTATCTTCAACAGCACTAGGCGCAGCTCTTGGCGGTGTGATGAGAATTAGCCACCCCAATCGGTTGCCGTACCCCACCGTGACATTCTATGGAAATTATCAGTTAGAGATAGAGCAAGTGCTACACACAAAACCGCAGGTCAATTTTTAGCCCATGCGCTGAAACTCTAACTATTAATTTTGAATCAATCCATACACATTTATAGGCACATCGCCTAAGGGCGATATGCCTTAACCAACACACCATTTTCCGTGTGGTAGCCCCCAGCCCAGACTTGAAAATCCAGGCAGCCTTGCCACAACTCGACCTTAAGCTACCCACACCCCGCACATTCAGCCAAAGAAACAGAAAAGGTCGAACTCCCCTTAGATGCGTTCAATCCCCAAAGCGGGTGACATTCATCCCGGCAGGCAATTAGACCCCCTTGACCCTATGTAAAAAAAATTTCACGGTGGAGCTTAAAATTTTTCACCCTCACTCCCCCACCTGAAAGCACGCAGATTGCCACAGCACACCTTTCGCACACCTTCTGCGTAGCCCTTATCACTTCTGACAATCACCCCCATCAGCACCACCCAAATACATAAGACTTTGCTATTTTACCTAAGGTAAATTTCAGCTACTTTGCGGACTATAGGCACGATCCCCACTGCCCTTTGATCACGCAATAAGCAGCCTTAGAGGAACAAGAACCAGCATGCCTTCGCACCTTAACCGGGCATTACTTTCGTTTGTGCCTCAGTACTTTCTCATGGTCTATTTCCCTTTTTAGGAGCATGTATGAAGAAAACACTTATTTCTTCCCTCACAGCCCTCATGGTTTTTAGCTTAAGTGCTGTACCTGCCTCGGCAACGATCTCCACAACGGTGGAGCGAATCGGACAAGACTGCCGCATCAACGTAACGGCCCCTGAAACCGAAGGGAAACTTGGATACTCCACTTATCTAACTCCTGAAGGCGTTGACAAAATGCTGGCGCGTTATAAAAGATTCGAAAAGGAAAATCGCTCTCCTAATCTTGAGGAAACCACAATAATCGCGGCTCTTGAGGAGTGCAAGAAACCTGCTCCTGCGGAGAAAAGCAACGCTATCAGCGGCATCATCGCCGCTGTTTCTGGCCTAGCAGGCGCAATCATTGGGGCGCTCGTGGCTGTTTTCGCATTCGTTCCGGCGCTGCGCAACATCATTAAGCTGCCGTAAAGCACAAGCGGGTATCGCCGGTTTTTCACCAACAATACCCGCTTTCACCTCTAACAACCCGCCAAAAGAGCAGCAATCTGTAAGTCGTCAACCGGCTCATCAGTGGTTGCCACCCCATGGGCTTTCGCCCACCAGGAAAGCAACTCACCTTCGGTGACTTTCTTCGATAGAACACTCATCTCCGCCCTGACAAGATCAAGCGCAACCGAACGTCCTGCGCTGTACCCACCACGACGGGTACCTAGGGAAGAATCCAGCCACACCAACTCAAACGTGTCTAGGTCAACCACAAATGGGATCGCACTGGTGGAAGGAACCGTCGGTGTTGCCGCAGTGATCACGCTGCGAGGCTCAAACAATTTCCCTTCCATGCCGGAGCCACGCACCATTGCACCAGCGAAACTATCCACCTTGCTCAACAGTCCCGCGCCGAAAGAAATCACCGAGCAAATCGCATAGCGGGCATGAGGGAACCGCTTGCGCAGCACTTTCACATCGATATCGATGAACTCGCAGCCACCGTTGGGGGCATTGACAATGTCGCCTGAGTGAACGATCGCATTCCGGAAACGTTTCTCCGAATGGTTGGTGTAGTCGACAAAGCCAATGCGGTTCTTCAACGTGGCATCCGCAAGCACCACGCCCAAATCCACATCACCGCCATACCAATGTATAAACATGCGGATGTTCCCTGAGTTCTCATCTGCACGTTCATTGTCCACATCATCCCACAGCGCGATTCTCTCGCCACGCTTGATCACTGAAAGCCCAGTTGACGTGTCACGTTTAACCAGTTCCACCGGCACATTCGACTTGCAGGCCACCGCTGCTTCCGGTGCGCTAACCAGCGCAAGGCGCGCGGTAATTGCTTCCTGAATCCGAAGATTCACCTTCGCAAGCACCATGGGAAGAACTTTGGTCGCGTCGACTTTCTGCAGCACATTACCCTTACCTGGGATTTTGACTACTTTGAAGGTGTCCTCCCGCGTGCGCAGGTGGTTCAGCACAGAAATCAGGGTGCTCAACCGCACTTTCGGCGCCGCCTGCTTCAGCGCAGCGTCCAATGCAGCAACATTGTCCTGCCAGCCCAGCGTGCGCCGCGCCCCAGCAAGGCGCATGAGGTGATCGAGTCGTCGAATCAAATTTCCGGGTTGCTTCGACAGTAATGTGCACGCGGTGATGATATCGCCGTCGACAAGCGCCTGCTCAACGAGCGCATTGGTGGTGCGAAATTTCACATTCTCGTGAATAATATCGAGCTGTGTGCGCGGCGCATTCGGCTGCGCATACGGGTGCAGCACACGCATCACTTTCCGCCACACTTTGCGACGCCGAAACAGCAAGTCCAGATCAAACTGCCGCTCACGCCGCGCCAACGCATCGAGGATTACCCGCCGCTTCGCCTGCGGCACAGACCGCAGGCGCACATCCTGCAACAGACGAGCACCAGAACCGAAGCAGCCAACAATCAGCCGCAACAAATCATCAGCATTGCGAACCTTTGTCACACCCACATCAAAAACACCTTGAACACCGATGCTCGTCAACGTCTCGCAGGCTAGTCCAAAGTTTTCACTTGAGGAAAAATCGGTCATCTCAAAAGCAACAAGCGAATCCTCCTCCAGCCACAACGCAAGATCAACAGCAAACTCCGCATCCTGCTCACTCAAGCCCACAGCCTGACCCCACAACCCCGCTAAATCAGCAACCGAAGGCTTCAGCAACCGCAGTGGCTTAAGATCAGCAAACGTGGCATTCGGGGTGCGCTCAAACTCACCGCGCAACGCCGGCAACAGCGCACCACTAGTGATGTAATGCACCAACTGGTCAAACAGCAGCTGCGCCGAGGAAGTTTCGATAACCTGCTTGGGGAAACCCGGATACATGGGAATCCACGCACGATCAGCGCCCACAACAATCGCCGCATTATAAATCAAGGTATTCAGCTCTAGTACATCAAAGCGCAGCAAATCGGTGGGATCAGCGAGAAAACCGAGATTCATCAACTCACAGGCACAAGTCACAGCCTCAGCAAGACTGCACCGTTGCTCCCCTGCACCCCCTGACGCAATAAACCCTTGACGCAGCATAGCTACCGTGCTCACAAAAATCCTCCTCACCGACTACTTGAATAATGAACGCACCGATGAAAGCATAAGCATTTTCAGGGCATGAAAAATGGGCCTTTTCATCGAAAACGCAACCGCACACTATGCGCGGCAACACCTTCTATAGGTGCGTGGACAAGCGAAAACGCTGCCTCTGCGTTCGAGAAAAGGCCCATCAAAATTAAGGAAGGGTTCCTTTAAGGAAATCGGCCCCCGTGGGGTCATATCACAAAATGAAGTAACGAGAACCTAGTCAAAAAAATGAGCCTTCAAAGAAACCCAGAAGTACAGAATAACCCCACCAGTGTTGTGCCCGCAAGGCTTTAGACATATTTTTCAAAACTTACTTGATTATCAGAAAGTCTCCATGCCGCCGTTTGCCACCCCACACACGGACATGAAACAGTTTTTGCAGCACGCTACGCACTCATGAGGGTGCTCATTGACCTAGTGAGAACCTCATTGACATCCCTTGAAATACTCAGTGGCCGATCTACCTAAGGTAAACCAGCCACCGGAATTAGCGCGGTACGTGTTTCTCAACGCCGCCACTTCACCTCCAACCATAAAGGGTAGAGTTCTACAAATCAACAGGGGACGGCGCGAGGGCACCACCTATGAGAAGAATCTACCAAAGACCAATGCCCTACAGCGGTATCTAGCGACGTTGGGTAGACACGTGACATGCCGGTGGGAGGAAGGCGCTGTCAGCTTTATGACACTGCGGATTTGGGGGATTGCATTAGCAGTCTCTGCATACCAAGGTCAAAGCTTAGAACACTGATAAGAGTACTCATGTTGCAATACAGAAGCAGCACAAGCAGGAAAATTTAAGAATCCCCAGCGAGCTTGTGAGCGTGAACGTGATATTGTGCGCAAGGTTGTCTAATGCTTTCGCGTCAAATGAGACGCTCCACACGAACTTTCCCCGTCGGAAAACCTCTGCCGGTTCCGTGTTGGTGTTCACTGAGTTTTAGACTGAGGCAATGTTAGACTCCGCCACAATCTTTGTCTTGGGCTGTTTGCGGAAAGTCCACACCTTATTAATGAAGAAATTCACTGGCATCGACACGAAAATCGCCACCACGGAAGCCCAATAGAACTTCGTTCTCAAACCAGTAGAATCATCAAAAATATGCTCCGGCAAGCCCATTGGGGACTTCGGATTCATCAGCAAAGTCAGCACAACCAGATTCACCACGAAAGCCATCACGCCCGTGAGCAAAAAAGGGAAAAAGCCGCGCAACCAGCCCATACGAGTTCCCTTGAAAGTCCACATCCGGTTGAGCTGATAATTCCACGTATTGGCCACCAAGAAAGCCAGAGTCATAAAGACGTGGTACCAGCGGACGTGAAACTGCGAACCAAGGAGATTAAAAAACGCATCATGCTCAGTAATCTTCCACGCAGCCCAACTCAACTTTTTCGCCACATACAAAACCAGAAGGTTGACAACAACGCCAGAACCGCCCACCATGCCAAACTTGATGAACTGAACCATGTTGCGCCCAAAGCGCTGTGTGCCGCTCACGAAACAGCTGTTCCTTCCTGCGATGCATTAATCAAACCCTGTACACCTTACTCTGCACGGAAGCTGCACCGTGAATCAGAAAACCGAGGCGCACAAGGATCATCAAACTCTAGCGTAGTTGCCACAAGAAGCAAAGGTTGGGAAAAATCATACAAATCACGACCCCGCACAACCGGATACGTATCATCACCACGAATCGGGGAACCAAAATGATTGCACAAAACGCGAAGCTGATGAGTATGCCCCGTCACAGGCGACAAACGTAAGTGATACGGTGAGCAACGCTCAACAAACGTCTTAGTCACCACACCATCATCATGCACACGCACCTGAGGATCACCTGCCCTTTTCATCATGGGCAGCTCAACCTCACCCACAGGACCCGACCAAGGCTGAGAAAGCTCAGCCTGATACGTTTTACGCACCAAACCTGGGGTTTGAAACAACCGCTGATACACCCCACGTGTTGTCGGATTAGTAGAACACACCACCACACCGGCAGTGAGCACATCTAAACGATGCAGCGGTGTGACATGCGGATTATCCTCCTGCACCCGAAGTCTCGTCTGCAAAGTATTCACCACCAGACGGCCATTCGACGTCGTCGGAAGAAAATGGGGCTTAAATGCCACCAAAAAATGCTCATGGCGAAACAACACCCGGTGGGAAAACGGAATCTCTTGCTCCTGCGGTACCCCAGGCCACCACCACGCAGGAATCCGACCCGGCAGCGCCACACCATTAGCCAACGGTTCTAAAGGCGCAAAGGGGCTATCCCCAGCGGCAGCAGCCACATACTCCCCCACCGCAGGAACCTGCCCCTCCAACACCACCTTGCGCCAACTAATACCCTGACGCGGGATCGGCCTAGTGTGAACCAAGGCGCGTGGCGAAGGCGTCGATACGCTCGTCAGACTCAGTCAACGCAACCCGCACAAACTGCGTACACTCAGGGCCATAAAACGCGCCAGGCGCAACCAAAATACCCCTCTGCGCAAACCAATCCACCGTCACCCAACAATCCTCACCCCTAGTCGCCCACAAATACAGGCCAGCCTCAGAATCAACAACCTCAAAACCAGCCTCAACCAACGCCCGCAACAACACAGCCCGGCGCGCAGCATAACGCAACTTCTGCGCAGCTTCCTGATCATCATCATTCAACGCCGCGGTCATAGCAGCCTGAATAGGGCCAGGAACCATAAGCCCAGCATGCTTGCGCAACTCCGTCAGCTCCGCAATCAAACCCTGGCAACCCGCCAAGAAACCGGCACGGTAACTGGCCAAGTTCGAGGTCTTCGACAAGGAATGAATAGCGATGAGATTGCGACGATTATCCCCACACACGCGCTCATCAAGCACGGACAAAGCCTCGCCTTCCCACACCAGCCCGAGATAGCACTCGTCAGAAGCCACAATGACATCATGAGCGCGCGCCCACTCCACCAGCTTCTTCAGATGCGCTTCACCCAGCACCTTACCTGTCGGGTTCGACGGCGAGTTGACGAAAACCAGATCGATATCTGCAGGGTTATCCAACTCCCACGGGCTATCACTGCGCACCGGTTGAGCACCCGCCAGCAAAGCCGCCACCTCATAGGTTGGGTAGGCAATCTCAGGAATAACCACTGTCCCACGGCACCCAAGCAAAGTTGGTAGCCAAGCAATAGCCTCCTTCGTGCCAATCACCGGCAACACACCGCGAACATCATGCGCGTTATAGCGGCGCGAAAGCGACTCGACAATAGCCTGACGCAACTCAGGAGTGCCAATAGTCTGCGGATAGCCAGGTGCGGTGGAAGCCTCCATCAGCGCCAACTGAATGCCCGGTGCCACCGGATCAACCGGCGAGCCCACCGACACATTAATAATGCCCTCGGGGTGAGCCTGAGCTTTTTCTTTCGCTGGGGCAAGCGTATTCCAAGGAAAGTCTGGGAGGGTGGAATTAAGGGCAATGCGTGCCATGATGGTGGGAAAATCCCTTCTGATGAAAAGCCAGCAAAAACAACACAAGAAAGTAGCCGAAAACGAAACGATTTCAGCGCCCGAGTGTCACTCCACTGCGAGGAAATAAGTGGTGGTGGGAAGAAAACCGCACACGGAAAAAGGATTCAGCGCACTGTTTCCCCTCGAAGTTTCATGCTAATACTTCCACCACATGGCAGGGAAGTATGCACAGCACACAACCCCCGTGCAGGGGATGAACAACACCGAGGAAAACTCGCGGAATCGTTGTGATCATCCTGCACGAGGGCTGTGCGATTGTCCGTTTCATGCTCACAAACACTCATGTAATGCCAGCAAGAAACGTGGTGAATTTATTTAGGCTTGTGGTGGCAGTGCTTCGACAAGTGGTGCATCGAAGTCTTGCGGCCCTAGTTTAGCCGCACCGCCTGGTGAGCCGAGTTCGTCAAAGAATGCGGCGTTCGCATCATTGAAGTCAATCCACTCGTCAGGAACATCGTCTTCATAGAAAATCGCTTCGACAGGGCAGGCGGGCTCGCATGCCCCGCAGTCCACGCATTCATCCGGGTGGATGTACAGCGAACGCTTGCCTTCGTAGATGCAATCCACTGGGCATTCTTCAACACACGCCTTGTCCATGACATCAACGCAAGGCTGTGCAATCGTGTACGTCATTGGTGATCCAACTTCTCCAAAAAATTTTTGTGTTTCTGGGTAGATAATCCCTGTGTTGGGCTCACGAGGGAATGGGTTAAAACAGGTGGTTTAAAAATATGATCCGACCTATTATGTCACTTCTTGCTCATCACAGGCCAACTACCCCCAGCCACTCCGGCAAAAATCAATAGAATGCTGCGGATATTTGAACCAACTAGTTGATCCCCGCTCAAACCTTCGGCCATGGTCAATAAAAAGAATCCCCCCAACCATACCCACAGCGGTATGAGTGCTAGTGCTGTTTTCTTCGTCCACAACAGTGCTGTTTTCGTCAGCACCATGGTGAAGAAAAATGCCACAGGGATGGTGTACGGCACTGCCACCCCACCAATCCACGTGCCCAGATACACCACTTCCAACAACACTGAAATGAGGGCCCCGATCGACAACCACATCAAACCAAAGGCAACTTCGGCCTTCGTATGGTGGGAATACGTGTGCTTTTCGGTAATGGTGAAATCATCAACCATACCGGTATTTCCCTCATCCCCACGCGGGGTTTGTGCTGAGTTATCCACGTGGCAGAACCTCACAAGGCTGGTTGTGCTCGCAGTGGTGATTGTCAGAATCCGGCCCGCACACTAGCGCAGCGAGTGCTTTTTTCATGCCCTGATCATAATTGCCACCAAACTGGTAGTGCTCAAAGCGCATCACAGGTTGCGCAATCATATTTGACAGGCAGAAAGTAGCCGGCGCACGTTCTGGGTCACAACAAGCAGCAAACGCCGCCTGTTCGCGGGTCTCACATGAGGAGCCATCGGCAATCCACAGTTGGGTGGGGTGTGCCTTCATGGCCGCAATTTTCGCCGCAAGATCGACATCATCAAGTCGGATTTCAAGATCACTGTGCTCAACACAGGCGATATCCCCAGGCTTTGCTGCACGCCACCCCTGTGGTGGAACAATCACCGATAACCCCTCTTCGAGGCGGGTCTTATCAGTAACTGCCCACAGCACAGGAATCTCCCCTGCTGCTTGGTGGGTGATTTCGTGGGCGCGAATATGATCAGGGTGCCCATATCCCCCATCGGGACCATAGGTAATCAACACATCAGGCTGAATGTCGGCAACGATGGTGCGCAATTGCGCTGCTGCCTGATCCCCCGAGTGAACAAACGCCCGCGGGTGGTTGTTTGCGGCATCCCCCACCATGCCCGAATCACGCCAATAGCCTGCCCCACCAAGGAAAATCCCCCGAGCATTTAACAGCGCAAGTGAAGCGTGAAGTTCGCCGATGCGGAATCCACCGAGCTGGTCCGCATGATCGGCCACAAGATGGGAGTAGGTATCGCCAATAACCTCCCCTTGTTCACCTAAAGTGCAGGTCACTACCCACACTGTGGCGCCCCTTCGACTTAAATTCGCCAGCAAACCCCCTGTCCACAACGCTTCATCGTCGGGGTGGGCGTGGACAGCAACGATCCGTGTGCCCACGAGGTCGGTGTGGTGCAGGCGATTATTCATGAATCCTCCAGGTGTGCAATGAGCTCAAGCCCTTGGGCCAATCTTCCAGTTTCGGTTCGGGGCCAACAATGCCGTGACCTAAAACTTCGAGGCGTTTATCCCGAGCAACAACGGTACGCAATGCTTGTTCTTCTTCCAACTGGCCGATCAAGGTGGCAAGTTCATCAGCACCTACTGTGCCGGCAAAGTACTCGTCAATGCTCTTTTGTAGGTCTGGATCGCAGAATCCGGACTGGTTCGAACCCAACACTCCTGTGGCGGGGCAGGCGTAGCGTTCCGCTAACAGCGCACCATTGGTAGCTACCACGACATCAACGTCGCCGTGAGGGATCTGGCTGCGCATGAGCTCATTCATGTCCGCTTGCACCAACTGTGTCACAATATTGTATTTTGCCAGCTGGTAGGAGAGAGTTTTTGCGGCGTTAAAGTCGACTTCCCGCGCCGGATCCACACCGATAATCACAGGTCGCGAAAGGGAGTAGAGGCGCAAGTTTTCAAAGCTGGGTTCGGGGTTGCGTCGAGCAACATCAATGTCCACGTCGCGGCCGAATGCGAGTCGCGAGAGCAATCCGGCGTCGATAAGCGAACGCAACTCTCGGCGCAACAGGGGGTCGAGATGGGTGTTGGCAACAACTTCGAGCGTGTACGCGTCTGGTTCGATGCGCACTTGAGTGTCGGGGATGAGATCGTAGGCTTCCCTAGATGTTTGCGTGGGGCTGACGTCAAGGAAGCTGACTTGGCCCGTTTCCAGCATTTCGACACCTTGGACGGTGCTGCGGATTTCACGGAAAGTGAGTGTTTCCACCCGCGCGGGTTCTTTGCCCCACCAGCGGTCGTTGCGGTGCAACGTGATCACGCCGCGTTGCCTATCAATGGAGCGGACTAAAAATTTGCCTGCTGCTGCGGGTATCCCTTGGGCGAGTACTTTGCTAAACGCTTCACCGCGCAGCAAATGCGCAGGTAGAAGTGATTGGAAGAGCCCTTGCCAGTCGGCGTATTCTTTCTGAAAATCGACGAATACTGTTTTGCCCGCGCCCGCTGATCGGATAGCAGAAATCGCCCGGTAACCGCTGGGGTTCAGGGTGCCGGCACTGTTGCGCATTGACGCCCACAAATATTCAAAGTCGGCGACGGTAATGGGGGTGCCGTCGCTCCACTGCGCTTCTGGGGCGATATCGTAGCGGATGGTGAACACGACGTCTTTTTGCTTCTCGACGTCGGGGGCGAGGCGTTCAGCTTTCAACAGCAAGTCATCGTTCAGCTTGCCCGCAACGAAAGCGCTCGGAAGTACGAGCGAAGCGAGTGTTTGGGTGAAGCGGGAATCGTCGACCAAAAGGTGCGGGTTGAACCCATTTTGGATTTGGTCAATGCCGATTGCTAGTTCTTTCGCTTGTTTTTTCGGCTGCGCTGGCGCGGTGGAGGTGGTGGAATTTTTTACTTGCTGGGCAAGTGGGTCTTCCACGGGGGCTGGCCCTGGTGCGGCAGAGCACCCAGCCGCACAGAAGAGGGCCAACGACACAACAACGCCCACGCGCTTTTTTCTCATGCGATTATTCTACTGAACTGATTTACTCTTGCCACGAAGCACACCACGATCACCTCACGTGATCCTCAACAACGGCGCGGCCCGTGCGGTTTCCACTTCCTTCTCCCCTGTCTCCGGCAGGCAAAGCACTGCCTCGATTTCTTGTGTGGCTCTATCCACCAAGAAGTTAGGAAAGTAGGCAGCGTGGCACCTATCGGCGAGCAGCGTGTACTTCGGATCAAAAACTTTCATTGTATTCCTCCTCACAAGACTCAACCGCACAGTGACTCAACGAAACTGTGGCTCTACACCACATACTAGGCACCAGATCTAGCGGATGAAACCCAAAGGAAAAACATTAAAGAACTTCACAACCTTCTGTTAAATACGTGTTCGAATAAGCAGTACTTAACCGGTGCTCACTCGGCGATACTCCCAGCACAGTCAACTACAAATACCTTGCACAAATCCCCATTTTCCGCGCCGCTTCCCACACAAAAATGCCTGCCACCGCAGGGGTGACTTCACAGCCACTAAGAACACAACAGGGGCGAACCACCAGTGGTGAAATGTTAATAAAACCTTATAAACTCCACCCATCTGGGGGTATATATGGGGACTTTCCTGTGATTTTTGCACAGGAAAGCATCGCTGAAGGTCATCTTATTAGCATCGACTTATAGATCTAATAGTTAAGGGGAATCGCCCCCTCCCTGAAATACAAGCCCACACCATCAAAAAAGGAATCCCCCATGAATATGCTGCCCTTTTCCACCTTCACCCCAGTGCCCCGCACACACCGTACGAGAAAACGCACGCCGTGCATCCGACGTCGATACGCATTTTCAGGCAGTCAAGCGCACTCACTTCCCCCACCTTTTCTTGCAGCATAAACACGTCACACCTACTTCGCGTACACCGCACTCACGCTTTTTCAACCATTCCCCCACATCGAAAGGAGTGTTGACCATGCACACAGCACTTTCGCGCACATTCTCGCGCACACTCATTGCACTTATCGCCGCTCTTGCGCTGATCACCGTCATCGTTCCCCACATCGCATTTGCGCAGGAGACCACCTACCCGCTGTGGGTCGGCGGAATCCAGGTCAGTGACGCAAACAAAAATGACGTGCTCGGTGATGGCACCGTTCGCTACGACTCAGACACATCCACCATGCACCTGAACAACGCGAGCATCCTCAACGACCAAAACCCCAGCGAGCCTGGCGAGCACACACGTTCAGCAGTACACACCACTGTTAAAAAGCTGACCGTCAATGCCACAGGATCCAATACGATCACAGTCATCCCTACACACCCTTCAAGCCAGGTATTCACCCAAAAATCAGGGGAGGATTCCACCCTTTCATTCACCGGCAACGGCACAATCGCGATGGAAATGAAATCGCCAGCAAAACCCTACCCCTATTTCAACATCCCCAGCTACGGGGTGTACGAAGCAGAAGGGCACACCATTTTCGCAGGCCCCGACATGTCCTTCCATGTTGCAGGGGGCACGACAAGCGCAGCTTTAGAAAGCGACAGTGGCATCACGGTGAAACAGGGAGCAATCCACGCCCACGCCGATGGCGGATATCGCGGCATCACCACTGTGCACACGAATGGTGATTTGCGTATCGACGGCGGATCACTGACCGCACTCACCGGCGACATCAGCCACAAGAGCACGCGCGTCGGTGGTGATTACAAGTCAATTTCCGTCAAGCCTGACAAACTTTTTGTTCTCAAAGGCGTGCTCATTGCGAAAACTCAAGACATCCTCTTCAGTGAGCACGTACAGATTCGCGAAAGGCAAAGAGTATTTGTCAATACCAGCCACTTAGAAGAAGGTGCCCAGCCGTGGGATCGCGTCACCATTCTTGGCGGCACTCACTCCCCCTATCGCTATATCCGCATCGAGGGTGTCAATAACATCACCCCACCGTCGACAACTGCACCGACGGCACAGCCCAGCTCCACCAGCCCCACACCGGCACCAACCAGCACAGAACCCCTACCCCCAACAAGTGCTGCGCCCACAACCGAAACCAGCAGCACAGCACCCACCACCCCTAGTGCGACTCCCCCAGCCACAACAGAGCCTGCACCAAGCACGACAGCTACGCCGAGTACTACACCTGCACCCCCAACCCCACTGGAGCAGATTCGCGCGCTGCTGCGAGCACTACTAGCATCACTGAAAAATCTTCCCCTGATCTCACTGCTTCTTCGTGTATTCAGCAGCTAAACTCAGCTGGTAAATACTGGTGCAGGTGGTGAATCTAGCACACAAGGTGCGCTACCTTCACAAAGTAAGAACCACGGTAAAAATTTTCCGTGGACACTAGCCGAGGAAAATAGCCCCGTGGCGGTGGGGAAACAGTAAACACCTACTGTTTCCCCACCGCCACGGGGCTAAAAAACTTGAAAGCACACTCACGTGCATCCAAGTACAACGGTGAGGTTTTACTTGTTGCGGTTCTTCTCGCGGGAACGTGCACGACCACGCTCAGTTGCGTTCAAAATTACCTTGCGCACGCGCAGGGACTCAGGAGTAACCTCAACACACTCGTCCTGACCACAGAATTCCATCGCCTCATCCAGGGAAAGAACGTGCGCCTTGGCCAAAGTAACGGTGGCATCAGCGTTAGCCGAACGCATGTTGGTCAGCTTCTTTTCCTTGGTGATGTTGATGTCCATATCCTCATCACGGTTATTAGCACCAACAACCATGCCTTCGTACGCTTCCATACCTGGCTCAACGAAGAAGTTGCCACGGTCAGCCAACTGCTGCAGGGCGTATGCGGTGATCTGGCCGGAACGGTCAGCAACCAGGGAGCCGGTCGCGCGATCCTTGATCTCACCAGCCCATGGGCGCAGTTCGATGGAGTAGGAGTTAGCGATACCTGCACCGCGGGTTTCGGTGAGGAAGGTGGTGCGGAAACCGATCAGGCCGCGGGCTGGAACATCAAATTCCATGCGCACCCAGTCGCCGGACAGATTCGCCATGGAGGTCATCTGGCCCTTGCGGGTCGCCATCAGCTGAGTAACAGCACCCTGGTGCTCAGATGGAGTGTCGATCACCATGTGATCGTAAGGCTCGTAGACTTTGCCGTCGATGGTTTGAGTCACAACCTGTGGCTTGCCCACGGTCAGCTCGAAGCCTTCGCGACGCATGGTCTCCACCAGCACGGACAGCGCCATTTCGCCACGACCCTGAACTTCCCACGCGTCAGGACGCTCAGTAGGCAAAACACGAATGGAGACGTTACCGATCAATTCCTGATCCAGACGAGCCTTGACCACACGAGCGGTCAGCTTGTCGCCGCCACCGCGACCAGCCAATGGGGAGGTGTTCACACCAATGGTCATGGAGATAGCTGGCTCATCCACGGTGATGCGTGGCAAAGGCACGGGGTTGTTGATATCAGCCAAGGTATCGCCAATCATGATGTTGTCGATACCGGAGATAGCAGCAATATCGCCGGCGATCATCTCTTCGTCAGTCGACTCACGGGTCACACCCACGGTCTTGAGAAGCTCAGCAACCTTCACGTTCTTCACATGCTGGTTACCTTCCTCATCGTAGTGAATCCACGCAACCTGCTGGCCCTTCTTCAACGTACCCGCGTGGATACGAACCAGCGCAATACGACCCAAGAAGGAGGAGGAGTCAAGGTTGGTCACGTGTGCCTGCAGTGGCGCATCCACGGTTGCGGAAGGCTCTGGCAGTGCGTCGTAGATAACGTCGAACAGGGCCGTGAGATCTTCCGCGTCTGGCACGTTGCCATTACCTGGGTTCTCAGTCGACGCTTTGCCTTCGCGACCAGAAGCATAAAGAACTGGAAGGTCAAGCAGCTGCTCAGCAGCTTCTGCAGCCTCATCGTCATCGAGGGAGCTTGCCAGCTCAAGCAGCAGGTCTTGAGCTTCCTCCACAACTTCGTCGATACGTGCGTCAGGGCGGTCGGTCTTGTTCACCACGATGATCACAGGCATCTTTGCGGCCAAAGCCTTGCCCAGCACAAAACGGGTCTGTGGCAGTGGACCTTCAGAGGCGTCGATAAGCAAAACAACACCGTCAACCATGGACAAACCGCGCTCGACCTCACCACCGAAATCGGCGTGGCCGGGGGTGTCAATGACGTTGATGATCAGGTCGTTGCCGTCCTTGCCCAAACCCTTGCGGCGGATCGCGGTGTTCTTGGCGAGGATGGTGATGCCCTTTTCCCTTTCAAGATCACCGGAGTCCATGACGCGGTCGGTGACTTCGCCGCGGTCGCCGAAGACGCCGGATTGCTCCAGCATGGCGTTGACAAGGGTGGTCTTGCCATGGTCGACGTGGGCGACAATGGCAACATTACGGAATTCTGGACGGCTCAAAAGAGTGCTCCTAATTATTAGGAAAGAAAATTAACGTTACAACCCTACTAAAAATAGGAGCTTCGTGCGACATTGACAGGTAGCAATAAGGCGAAAATCACAACAGGCACGCCACAGATATCTAGCAGACTTTCTCACAGTCACAACCTGTGCACTACGCAGCCACAACGCATACACAGTCGAAACCTTCATCCACCCCACACCCACCTCGACCGATCCCGCGTCTACCGCACCGGTGCGCGATGCAGCTCGCTGCCATAGCTTCGCCATGCAGCTCACACGCAAGCTGCGCCCTTCCTTCTTGTCTGCGAGCGCCCACCCCTGAACCCTTTAGCACCCCTTGACAGAGTTACAGATGTGACTATTGTTAAAAAAGTATATTTTTGTTAACAGTGGGACTTGGTGTGTGACCGCGCGTGAGTACGCGCCAGCCCCAGCCTTATGCGTGCACACTCAAGCGCACACATAACGCCTGCTTATCGACGTCGAACCGCGCCCCACAGTCACCCACCACACCCCCGCATGTAACATTTTCGCCCCGATAAAAGATGAAAAATCATATGAAAAAACCCGTAGCATTCCTCCTCAGCCTTGGCTTGTGCTTCCCCGTAGCAGCCCCTGCTGCACACGCTCAGCCCAGCCCGGCCCAGCTTTCATCTTTATCTTCGATGGGCTTAGGCCTCGATCCGGCGACGATTGAATCCTTAAACCCCCTGGACGATTTGGGCCGACCGAAGCAGCAGTACCTCGATCAGGCACGCACTTTCGCGAAAACAGCTCCCCTGCCGGAGCAGTTCCGCAATGCGATTTTAAGCGCCGTGGCCTTCTACGAGGGTGGCGGAAATGGCGGGGTGGAAGTACCGCAGACTGGCCCGAAGTTTTTTCAGTTCCACTGGCCCACTGTTGCTACCAACTGCATTGGTGGCTCTTTAGATTCCGTGGGCTCTGGAATTGCCGTTCCTGGCCCTTCCCCAATCCCAGCACCGGGTGCGAAGGATGGTGAAACGGCCTTTGTGTTTACCGCCCTTGGTACGGGTGCGGTGCGCCAATCACAGATGAAGGTGCATTGGGTGAATTTGTCTGAGTTGCGTATGGGGCAAATTTCTTTGTCTGACCATGGGCTTAACCCTCAAGGTCCTGCCACAGTGACGGGCACTGCGGTGACTGGCAAGGGCACGATTGTGGCTGTAATGGAAGGCAGCGTGGACACGATAGAGAAAGAAAGCGACGCTCGCTGTTCTTTCATTCCAACCGCTGCTGTTTTTGAGGTGAAATGATGGTAGATCTGCATCCTATTAAATGTGAGACTTTCGATCCGAAGTCGAAGACCAACGTGGATCCTAAAGGGTTCCGCCGTCAGGTTGATACCTACCGCGAAACTCCTTTTGGCCTGTACATGGCCAGGGGTGCAGATCACCCGAAGTTTGGCTATTTGGAATCGTGGTTATTGCCGGAGTTGGGGCTTCGGGCAAATATTTTCCACTATCGCGATGGTGTTGTGGATCGTGAAGATATTTATATCGATGTTGTCGATATCAATATCGAAGATGGGGTGTGGACTACTCGGGATCTGTACGTGGATCTTGTGTGGAATAGTGGCGACAGCATTGAGGTGGTGGATATTGATGAGCTTGCTGCCGCAACGTCTGCTGGTTTAATTTCTGCCGACGACGCGGAGAAAGCCATCGAGTCTACTTTGGCTGCAGTGGAGGGCATTACCCGTTATGGTGATAATCCTTCTGCATGGATGAAAGCCAAGGGTATTGATATTGATTGGGCCGATACGGTCACTCTTGTCCCCGCGCCTTAGCAACACACATATAAATTTTTAGGTAAACTTGCTCCCCATGGTCACCGTCTATCACAATCCTCGTTGTTCGAAGTCGCGCGCCGCTGTGGCGTTTGTTGTAGAACAGCTGGGCGAAGCGAATGTGACTATTGTTCGCTATTTGCAGTCCCCTCCGACTGCTGATGAGTTGCGGGAGCTTCTCCGCCGCGCGAATCTTCGCGCCCATGATGCTATTCGCACGGGTGAGGCTGTGTATGCCGAGCTTGGTTTGAATCAGTCGTGTTCGGAGGATGAGTTGATTGCGGCGATGGTGTCTCATCCTATTTTGATTGAGCGCCCTTTCGTGGTGAGCGATAAGGGTGTTGTTCTTGCACGTCCAACCGAGAAGATCGCCGAGGTTTTGTAAATGAAATTGCTGAAGAAGTTGGTTGCTGTGGTCGCTCTCAGCGCCGCGACTTTCGCGAGTGCGCCTGCTGCGCATGCGGTGATGGGTGGCCGAGTGAACACTCATGACAATGTTGCGTTGATTTTGTTGGGCGGTTCCCTGTGCACGGGCACTGTTGTGGCCCCTGACTGGGTGTTGACTGCCCGCCATTGTGTGCACCAGGGCCAGTCCTTGATCCGGATTAATAACCAGAATCATTACCCCACTCAGGCTATTTTGCACCCGAGTGATGATATTGCACTGTTGCGTTTGAATCATCCTACTCAGGTGGCTCCTGCTGTGTTGTCTGATACGCATTTGCAGCCTGGTGAGCGTGGTGAGGTTGTTGGTTATGGTTCAACCCAGGGCACGATTGCTACTGCTGCTGATGCGACGGTGCAGCGTCGTGTGCATAATCTTCCCGCCCCGTTGGATCGAGTGACGGTGATTGAGTCGCAGGTGACTCGTGGCCGTATTGTGCAGGGTGATTCCGGCGGCCCGCTTTTCGACGACGCCGGCAAGCTCGCCGCTGTGCAGTCGGGCACCACGCAGCCAGGTACGGTTGCGTTCCATACTCCTGTGGCTGAGCATGTGAACTGGATTTCTCGCCATGCTGGTTTACCCGCTGTGAGGGTGTTGGATGCTCCTGCACCGAATGTGGATGCGCGTGCCTTCCCAACGTTGATTCCTGCACCGAGAGTTCCAGTGATTGGCAACACCGTGATTGAAAGTTTGCTGAATTACAATTTCGATTTGCGGTTCATCCCACTGCCCGCTTTAATCGTGGGGTCGAGCTAAAAATTTTCACTGAATAAAGGGAAGCAGCCTGCTTAGTTGCTTCCCTTTGTGCTTGTATTCACCCTCAACAATGAAGGCCACCAGCACCGCAGCTTGCAGGAGACTAGTTTTCTACAAAATCCGCAGCACCATGGTTGTCGATATTGAAAAGCGCGTAAGAACACAAGGGTGAATGCTCTTACGCGCATTACTTTCGAACGAGTGCTAAATATTGAGCCCTAATTCGATACCCAACCCTGGGACCGAGTTGATCAAATCGCGGGTGTAGTCCTGCTTGGCATAGAGGAACAACTCATCAGTGCTGCCCTGCTCAACCACTTTGCCCTTCTGCATCACAACCACCTCATCGGCGGTCTGACGCACCACAGCAAGATCGTGAGTAATGAACAAATAGCTCAGGCTCAACTCATGCTGAAGATCGGCAAGGAGCTGCAAAATCTGATTCTGCACCAACACGTCCAACGCCGACACAGCTTCATCCAACACCACCACTTCCGGTTTCAACGCCAACGCACGCGCAACCGCAATACGCTGACGCTGACCGCCCGAAAGCTCATTAGGGAAACGGCGCATCGCCGACCGCGGCATAGCCACCATATCCAGCAGCTCCGCCACACGATTCTCACGCTCCTTGCGGTCACCCACCTTATGCACCAACAACGGCTCCTCAATACAGCGATAAATCGAGTACATCGGATCCAAAGAACCATACGGGTTTTGGAAGACCACCTGCAGCTTACGGCGCATATCAAACAGTTCTTTATCCCCCAACGTGGATAAATCCGTGCCCTTATAAAACACCTTGCCGGAGGTTGGATCGAGCAGATTCAACACCATATTCGCCACCGTGGACTTGCCGGAACCCGACTCACCCACCAGCGCCAAAGTAGTGCCCTTCTTCAAGCTGAAGTTCACATCGTCCACAGCTTTAAAATCACTGGAACCACGAACCTTAAACACCTTGGTGAGGTTTTCAACACGAATAATCTCCTCACTACTGGTCGGATGCTCAGCAGTAAGAAGCTCCGAGGACTCCAAGCCCTTCTTCTGCGCGGACTGGATACGTGCCGAAGCCAACGAAGGAGCAGCCTTCACCAAACGCTGCGTGTAAGGGTGTTGAGGATTACGCAAAATATCCAGCGACGGACCAGACTCCACCACACGACCACGGTGCATCACCACAAGATGCTCAGCACGCTCAGCGGCCAAACCAAGATCGTGAGTAATGAACAAAACCGCAGTACCCAACTCCTTGGTCAACGAACCCAAATGATCCAAAATCCGCTTTTGAACAGTCACATCCAATGCAGAAGTTGGCTCATCGGCAATAAGCAACTTCGGGCGGGCAGCCAAACCCATACCAATTAAGGCACGCTGGCGCATACCACCAGAAAACTCATGAGGGTACTGCTTGGCACGCTTAGCAGCATCCGGCAAGCCTGCTTCCTCAAGCAAAGTGGCCACACGCTCATCCATCTGCGCACTGGGCACCACATTATTAGCCCGCAGCGCCTCCTTGATCTGAGTACCCACCCGCCACACGGGGTTTAAGTTACTCATCGGATCTTGGGGCACCAAACCAATCTTCGCACCCCGGTAGCGCACCATTTCCTTCTCCGGCAGGTGCGTAATATCCGCACCGTCGAAAATGATCTGCCCACCGGTAACCTTGCCAGTACCGGGAAGCAAACCAATAATGCTCATCGCAGCCGTGGATTTACCAGAACCCGATTCACCCACAATAGCCACAGACTGACCGGGATAAATCGTCATATTGATGCCTCGAACCGCCTCCACCGTACCGGTGGTGGATTCGAAAGAAATCCGCAGATCTTTCAGTTCAAGCAGTGGCTTTAAAGTGCTATTTTCTGTCATCGCTTCTTCCGTGCCTTTGGATCGAGGGCATCGCGAACCACGTCACCCATCATGATGAAACTCAACACCGTTGCACCCAGCGCCATCGCTGGGTAGAACAGCACCATTGGCTGTGTACGCAACGAGGCCTGCGCCTTAGCAATATCCCCACCCCACGAGACAATGGTGGGAGGAAGACCAATACCAAGGAAGGACAACGTTGCCTCCGCCACAATGAAAGTACCCAAAGCCACCGTGGCATACACGATGATCGGGGCAGCCGCATTGGGCAAAATATGAGAGGTAAGAATCTTGAAATTCGACGCACCAACCGCACGAGCAGCGGTGACAAATTCCTCATTCTTCGTTGCCAACACCGCACCGCGAGTAATACGAGCAATAGAGGTCCAACCAAACAAGGTCAAAACCAACACCACCGTGAAAATGGTGCGATGCTCTTTAAACATCTGCATCACCACAATGGCAGCCAACACCAGTGGAACCGCATAGAAAATATCGGTCAAACGGGACAACAACGCATCTAAAATGCCACCGAAATAACCAGCCAATGCACCAATGATCGTGCCCAACACCACCACCGACACAGTGGTGAGAATACCCACCAAAACGGAGGCGCGGGCACCATAAACCATGCGGGAGTAAATGTCACAGCCTTGACGGTCAAAGCCGAAAGGATGATCAATCGAAGGCTTAGCCAAACTATTGGAAAGCTCACAGAACCGCGGATCGGTGGAGGTAAACAGCTGTGGGAAAAGCGCCAAGGAGACTGCAATGAGAATCAGTGCGGCCGATACCCAAAACAGTGGGCGGCGACGCAAATAGCGCCACGCCTCACCCCAGACACTCGTAGGTGCGGATTCATCAGCAACGGCGTCGACAGCGCCCAGACCAGTCTCGTCATCTTGTGCCACAAAGCGCTGCTGGCCGGGCAAAATCTTGTTCTTTTCTTCGTTATGCATAGCGGATCCTCGGGTCGAGAATGGCGTAGAGCAAGTCCACGAGCAAGTTAGCCACAATGTACACAATGACCAAAACCGTGGTAAAGGACACCACCGTGGTCGGTTCACCCTTCAAAATTGCTTGGTAGATAGCACCACCAACACCGTTAATGCCGAAAATGCCTTCAGTGACAATCGCGCCACCCATCAGCGCACCAAGATCAGCACCAAGGAAGGTCACCACTGGAATCAGCGAGTTACGAAGAACATGGCGGCGAGTTACTGTCGCACCGTCAAGGCCTTTCGCACGGGCGGTGCGCACATAATCAGCACTGAGGCTTTCGGTAACCGACTGCCGCGTTAGTCGCACAACGTATGCGAAAGAAAGCGCACCCAGCACGATGGCAGGCATGAGGAGATTCTTAAACGTTTCGTTCGGCCCCACTGTAGGCGGCAAGATACCCCATTTCACACCTACGAAGAATTGGAAGACGAAGCCGATCACGAAGGAAGGCACAGCAATCACAAACAACGAGGCCACCAACACCGTGGAGTCGAAGAAACCACCCCGGCGCATACCTGCGATCACGCCGAAAAGCAGGCCGAAGATTGCTTCAAAGGCCAAGGCCATCAGCGCCAGTTTGATGGTCACGGGGAATGCGTTAGCCATGGCTTCAGCCACGGGACGGCCGGAGAATGTGGTGCCGAAATCGAGGGTGAAAATTCCCTTGATGTACAAAAGGTACTGGATGATAAAAGGTTTATCCAGGTTGTATTCCGCCCTGATGCGATCCCGAGCGGCATCGGAAAGACCCCGATCGCCGCCCAGTGCTTCCACTGGGTCACCGGGCATTAAAAACACAAGAGCATAAAGTAGCAACGTTGCGCCAAAGAACACGGGGATCATTTGGAGCATGCGTCGACCAATGTAGCGAAGCATTGAAGTCGCGGTCCTTTCAAAGTCTCAAGCCCCGCGTGAGCACACACTACTGGGTGCTTGTCGCGGGGCTTAGAGGATCAAGGCATTAGCCCTTGGTGATGTTGTAGTACACAGGTTGGGAGTTCCAGCCGAAGACAACGTTGCTCACGCCTTCACCGTAACCACCGGTGACGTTGGAGTACCACAGTGGGATCACTGGGAGATCCTTGAGCAGGACTTCTTGCGCTTCGTTGTAGAACTTCTCACCAGCTTCTGGGCTCTCAGCAGCAGCGCCCTGCTTCAGCAGCTCATCGAATTCTGCGGAGGAGTAGTCACCATCGTTGGAGCCTGCGCCGGTGCCGTACAGTGGCCCGAGGAAGTTAGCCAAGGATGGGTAGTCGGCCTGCCAGCCGGTGCGGAATGCGCCCGAGATGGTGCGTTCGGTGACGTCCTTACGCAGCGACTTGAAGTCTGGGTAGGGGTTACCCACAGCGTCAATGCCGAGGGTGTTCTTGATCTGGTTGGTCACAGCATCAACCCATGCCTGGTGTCCGCCATCGGAGTTGTAGGAGATGGTGAAGGAGCCGGTGAACTGGCTCATTTCATCAGCCTTCGCCCACAGTTCCTTCGCCTTTTCTGGGTTGAATTCCAGAACTTCGCTGCCCTTGAGGGAATCGGTGTGACCTGGGATCACAGGGGAGGCGAAGTCGGTGGCTGGGGTGCGGGTGTCTTGGAAGATAGCCTTGGTTACTTCAGCGCGGTTAATCGCCATGGAGATCGCCTGGCGGCGCAGTACGCCTTCTTCACCGGAGAAGTGCTCCAGCTTCTCTGGGATGGTGAAGGACTGGAAGATTGCCGCTGGCTGGTTCACCGCACGATTGCCCAGCTCAGAGTTGAAGGTGGCGAATGCGGAGTCTGGGATTGCATCCAGCACATCGAGGTTGCCTGCCAACAGGTCAGCGTATGCAGAATCCTGAGATGCGTAGAAGACCAGCTTCAAGCCGTCATTCTTTGCCTTACGTGGTCCGTCGTACTTCTCGTTAGGGACCAGAACCATGTCCTGGTTATGGTTCCAGGTTTCCACCTTGTAAGGGCCGTTGCCGTTCGGGGTTTCACCGAAGGCGTCCATATCCTTGAATGCCTCATCAGGCAGTGGGTAGAAGGCGGAGTAGCCCAAACGGCTTGGGAAGTCCGATTCTGGCTGGGAAAGTTCGATGGTGAAGGTCTTGTCGTCAACAACGGTGAGGCCTTCGAGCTTCTTGCCTTCCTCATAGCCTTTGATGGGCTCGAAGAAGTAGGCGCCCAGCTGGGAGTTTTCGACAGTGTAGTTCCATGCGTCAACGAAGTTATGGGCCTTGACAGGGGTGCCGTCGGCGAAGGTGATGCCGTCCTTGAGGGTGACCTTATAGGTCTTGTCGCCTTCGAGTTCGACGGATTCAGCCATCTCGTTGTGGGTCTTGCCCTCGGCGTCGTAGTAGAACAGGCCGGAGTACACGAGATCAACGATGCGTCCGCCACCGGTTTCGTTGGTGTTACCGGGGATCAGTGGGTTTTGTGGTTCGCTGCCCCATGCAGTGACGTAGTTGGTACCACCGGATTCCTTGGATCCGGAAGAGGAGCTGTTCGATGAACCGGAGTCGTTAGAACATGCGGCGAGGCTAAAAGCCAAGGCTGCGGTTGCGCCCAGTGCCAGAGTCTTCTTCAAAGACATTAAGCAGACCTTTCGTCGATGTGGTGTATTTCGATCCGGTTTACTCACCTGCGGGTTTTGCTGGTGAATGTAGATATGGAGGATCTGATACTTGTGCTTTGAAGCACATCCTATAGGGTGACCCACATCATGTGAAGTTAAATAAGTTAGCCATTAAACATCAACACCCCCGCAGTGTCGCCCCACCACTTTGTTTCCTCATCTTGAGCGATTGCACTACCCCCGTTGATGCACCATTGTTTTCAGCTGGCACCTCGCTTGGCTCTTGTCAATCGCTGTAATTTCAAGGGTTTTGTGTCATGTGCTGAGGAACTCGATGGGATAACGTGTCGCTAATTCGCCCACTGTGGCCATGTGTATGTCTTCTTGTGCTGCCCACATGTGCCAGTACTCGGCGTAGTCGGGGTCGCGGCGAAGCGCGCGACGTTTGCGTTCATCGGCATCGAGTTCGAGCACAATCAGTCGGCAGTGGGCGCTCAGTTCTGCAGGGGACAATGCTACTGTGCCTTGGTGTTGTGTGACGTCGCGCATTTGCTTGGCGTGATGTAGGGAATAGTGGTAGGCGGCGTGAATGTTTTCTTCGGTGATCGCCCCTACTCCTTCGATCACAAAGTCAGTGCGGTGAGGAAGGGCGACCCATTCTTTACGGCAGTTATTGTCCCAGTCCCAGCGCCAAAACCCGGGGTTAATCGGATCGAGGACGTCGCGGGCAACCATGCGGCTTGCTTCGGCAAGCCCTGACCAGCCGGGGTAGATATCATCAAGGTGGATGACGTCAAGGCCTAAGGTGGACGCATACGTGGTTTTTCCGGCGCCGCTGCGCCCATCGATGAGGTAGATCATGCGCCGAGAAACTTGAAGTATCCGGTGACTACTGCCACGGTGATTGCGATGATGGAGGCGAGCAGGCAGACCACAATGAGGATAGTGTCGCGGGTATTCCAGTGGGATTGTCGTGCATAGGTTCTCCTCGGGTAGGCCCCGAAGCCGCGGGCTTCCATGGCTGTGGCGAGTTTTGCTCCCCGTCGTAAAGCTACAACAAGCAGCCCGAAGGTGAGTGTGATGAATGCGCCGGATCTGTCGATGCCGCGGGAGCGGCGAGAGCGGCGCATGGATTCCCAGTCGCGGCGAAAAAGGCTGATCAGTCGCCCGCCGGCCACTGCGGCGATGACAAAGCGGGGTGGGAGTTTGAGTTGTTGATTCAGGCTATCACCTAATTCGGTGGGGTTGATGGTGCCCAGAAGGACCACAACGGGTAATGCAACGGCGAGTACGCGCAACATGATGGCAAAGCCAAGCTGCAGGGAGTTGTCTGTGACGTGGGCGAAGAGGAAGGAGAAGTACTCTGTTCCTTCCGGTCTGCCGTACAACATCATGGAAATGCCTGCAATGGGGGTGAGCAGGAAGATTGGCCATGCTCGTGCGCCTAGTTCTTTCCAGTTCATGCCCACGAGTGGTGCACCGATGAGGGTGAGTGCGAGTGCAATGCTGGCGCTGACTGCATCCACGCTGAGTAACAGTGGGGTGGTGAAGACAAAAAGGGCGATGATCCGGGCAAGCGGGTTGAAGGTGTTGATGTTGGTCATAGTCGGATTTCCTGATCTGCCATGGCGGCGATAAACAGTTCGTCGTGGCTGACGGAAATAACAGTGGTACCGGTGTTTGTGAGCTCGCGCATCAAGCTCACGAGCTCGATGAAGGTGCTGCGGTCTTGACCGAACGTGGGTTCGTCGAAAAAGAGTAGGCCTGGCGCATTGATCAGTGCGGTGGCGACAGACAGGCGGCGTTTTTGCCCGCCCGATAAGGTAAAGGGGTTGGCCCTAGCGAGGTGCTCGAGCCGTAGGCGGTGGAGGATTTCTTCGGCTTTCGCTTCATCCTCGGGTGTGTAGGTGGCAGCGCGGAAGAGTTTTTTCTGCCGCACCCCGACCAACAATTCTTCGCGGACGGTGCGGGCAACAAATTGGTGTTCGGGGTCTTGGAAGACGTAGCCGATGCGCTGAGCAAGCTGCGCTGATTTCCACTCGTGGAGGTCCTGCCCCAGGCCTTGCGTGATGTCTGGGTGGTACTCGATGTTGCCTGCGAGTGGTTTTTTCAACCCCGCAAGTGTGAGCATGAGAGTGGTTTTTCCGGCACCGTTTGCCCCGGTGATCACGGTGGATGCCCCCAGCGGGATCGTGATCGGCGGTACTGCTTGTGGCCTGGTCCAGCCGATTTCAAGTTCGTGGGTGGTTACAGCGTTGTCGGTCGTGGCGCTGATCTTTTCAACAGGGGGGAATGTGGGGTCATGTCCTGGCATCCACACGCCCTGGTCGGCCAGCATGGCACCGTGTGTGGCGGTGACTTCCGCGACAGGTCCGTCGGCGGCGATAACGCCGTCGGCAAGCACGAGTGCACGCGTTGCCAGCTTCGCCCAGGTTTCGACGCGATGCTCAACCACGATCACGGTTGCACCACTACGCTGCGCTACCTGCGTGAGTGCGGCAACAACTTCGCGCACCCCCTGCGGGTCGAGGTTGGCGGTAGGTTCATCGAGCACAATAATATCCGCGCCCATTGCGATCACCCCGGCAAGGGCGAGGCGCTGTTTTTGCCCGCCAGACAGCTCAGCGGTGGGATGGTCAAGGGGACAGTCAAGCCCGACCGCATCGAGGGCAGCGCGCACTTTCGGCCAGATTTCTTCCCTCGGGATGCACAGATTTTCGCACCCAAACGCCACATCGTCGCCGACAGTTCCAGCAATAACCTGGGAGTCGGGGTCTTGCATCACCATGCCCACAATCCCCGTTGTCACAATCTCGCCTGTGCGTTCGCCTTCGTCTGCACCTAACACCCCAGCTAGGGCGGCAAGCAAGGTTGATTTTCCCGAACCCGACGCCCCGAGCACCAGCACCCGCTCCCCCGCCTCAACGGTGAAATGAAGATTTTTTAGCGCTTGCTTTTTCCTACTTGCATGCCGAAAGCTCAACCCACGCACCTGAATCCGCGCAGTGTTGCCACCCGCATGCACCCCCGGCTCATCCTGCCCCGCACCGTCCATCCCCATGTACCTCTCATCAAAAAATTTTTTCCAACGCTACTTGCCCCCGCACATCCTGCACGCAGAACTTATTGCGTATCGACGCCACCACCTACTCCCCCGTTATCGCACCGACGTCCACGACAACAGAAAGCAGGAAGCAACACCTCCCCACACGCACCCCGCAGCAGCCTACGCGACTGAAGAAAAATCACGCGCATGCATTTCACGACGCCTGAAAAAAACCAGCAGCCTTAAACCAGTTGCGTACGCTCACGCCCAGCAGCGAAACGATCCAACGCACCCGTTGATGCCAACGCCTTGACCACAACAAAACCAACCACACCGGCCAACACAGCGCCAGAAACAGCCAAGGAAACATAGTACGTAGCGTTAAACGCAAAGGTCTTTGCAATATTGCCGAAAAGGAAAAATTCCAACAACCACGCACCAGAAGCAGCACCAACACCCGACAGCATTGCCACCCCAGCCCCGAAACGACGATACATAAACAGAGCAAAAATCAGCTCAGCGCCCAACCCTTGGGCAAGACCGGAATAAATAGTGGTAATCCCCCACTGGTTGCCAATCGCCGCAGACACACAGGCGGCAAAAACTTCAACGAATATGGCTGCGCCGGGTTTGCGGATAATCAGGCCACCGAGCACGCCACCGAGCAGCCAGATGCCAACGGCGATGCCGCCGAAACCTGGGGTGACTGCGTTGGCAGCTTCGTACCAGGCTCCGCCGATGGAGTTCCATACCCAGAAAATCAGGCCGAGTGCGGCTCCGAGTACTGGTGCGATGACAATATCAATAGTGCGCCACTTCATAGTGGTTATCTCTCTTTCTCCCTAGCGCTGGCATTACGCACAGATCAGGTTCAAACGGTGTAATCTCAGCACCCTCGTATTCGAGGGGCACCCAGAGAGACTTAAGCCTAACCTATTCGGTGTTTAAGTGGAAAGAGCATCAAGTGCCAGCCTGTGTCCCACTGCTTCCAGCCCGACCCGCTGCGCCATGCGCACCACCGCCCCTACTTGGGCATCAAGTTCGCTTTCTTTGCCTGCCATGATGTCGCGCTGCATGGAGCTTGTCGACGCCGGGTCTTGGGCGTCGGCGAATGCGAGAACCTGGTTGACGGCGTCATCAGGCAGATCGACGTTGTGGGCACGTGCGGTGAGATAGATTTCGTGCATCAGGTTCGCAAGGGATTTTCGGTAGGTGGTGC
Organism: Corynebacterium felinum; assembly: GCF_030408755.1. Taxonomy (NCBI): domain Bacteria; kingdom Bacillati; phylum Actinomycetota; class Actinomycetes; order Mycobacteriales; family Corynebacteriaceae; genus Corynebacterium; species Corynebacterium felinum. The sequence goes on along the minus strand of NZ_CP047209.1, from coordinate 995,599 downwards.
GTACCTCGCCGAGGGGTTTGCCGGTCAGTGCCCCGAGGCTGCCGAAGGTGGTGACAAACATTGCTTTCATCCACACGTCTTTCATGATGTCCGCGCAGACCACGGAATCGATGGGGGTTCGATCAAGCAGCGCGTGGAGCTGCTCCACAACATGCTGCGTGCGCGGATCAACACTGCCGTAGGTCAGCGACTGAATATTGCCATCGTGGTGGCAGATACCTGGACCTTGATTGGTGAAAAAGCCACGAACCACCGCGGGAATCACTCGATGCGTGCCAAAACGATCGAAGGCAAGCTGAGGCATTTCCACGGAATTTTGAGTCACCATCACCACCGCATGCTCGGGTATAGAATCGGGGAGGAAAACCTCACCGATGCTCTTCGTTGCCACAATAATCAGGTCAACATCGCCAACCTCTTTCAGGCTGGCGGCAACGGGAACTGCGACTTCACGGGTTATTTCAGGGCTGAGTAGTCGCACTGGATTGCAACTGAGGTGCTCATATGTTGCCCCGCGGGCGATCAGGGTGACATCCGCTCCTTCATGAAAAAGCCACCCACCAAACCAGCAGCCCACAGCACCTGCGCCTATAATTGCAATCTTCATAGTCCCCATAACTATCACGAGTATGTGCATGTGCGCATTAAGATAGGGGAATATTTGTGTAATGAACGCGTTTGTTCGCCCCCGCCCTTTTTAGTTGAGGAGTCCTTATGCCCGGTGGCCTCGCAGCCTTGCTTGACGACGTTGCCCTGATTGCAAAAACCGCTGCTGCAAGCGTTGATGATGTGGCGGCAGCAGCTGCCAAAACCTCCACCAAAGCAGCGGGAGTGGTGATTGATGACGCCGCCGTAACCCCACGTTTCGTCCAAGGTGTCACCCCCGCCCGGGAGCTGCCCATTATTTGGCGGATCACGAAGGGGTCGTTGTTTAACAAGCTCATTATCATTTTGCCCATTGCTTTGCTGCTCAATGCGATAGCCCCGTGGCTTTTAACTCCGATCCTGATGCTCGGTGGAACATATTTGGCCTTTGAGGGTGCCGAAAAGGTGTGGGAGCATATCTCCGGCCACCACCATGGGGAGGACGATGATGGGCCGAAGGATGAAAACGCGCTGGTGCGCGGTGCAATTACCACAGACTTGATTCTGTCGGCTGAAATCATGGTGATTAGCCTTAATGAGGTTGCCGATCAAAGCATCTGGATGGAGGCTGCGGTGCTGTTTACTGTGGCTATTGCGGTGACTGTTGCGGTGTATGGCGCTGTGGGTTTTTTGGTAAAAATGGATGATCTTGGTCTGAAGATGATGGCGAAGGATTCTTCCACTGCACGGCGTTTCGGGCGGGGTCTTGTGCAGGCGATGCCAAAAATTTTGTCGGTGATTGCCTTCATTGGCATGTTGGCCATGCTGTGGGTTGGTGGCCATATTTTGTTAGTCGGCGCGGATGAGCTTGGTCTGCATGCCCCCTACCATTTTGTGCATGGTTTGGCTGAGAAAGCTCACCATCTTGGCGGGTTTGTGATGTGGCTGATTGAGACCTTCTTCTCCCTGATTACTGGCTTGATCGTGGGTGCGATCGTCGTTGTGATCATGCATCTTATTCCACGCAAGAACAAGCACTGAGCATAATTTTTTAGCAGATGGCCCTGACGTTTTTCGCCAGGGCCGTTTTTCATTCCCTCGGGTGTTGTGCAGGTATATGCAGCCTATGTGCCCCAACCCACCCAAAAAATCACACACCTATCAATACGTAAAGATTGATTCAAACTAACACTTAGAGTTTCAGCACAGATAGCAGAAATTGCCCTGCGGTTTTATGGGTATCACTTGCTCTATCTCTAACTGATATTTTCCACAGAAGCCCCCCCCCGAACCTTTACCACTTATCCACCCCAACCCACAACACACATGTACCAGCGCAAAAGCCCACACATTCCCACCCAGCACTACCGGAACCCCAAAGCGCCCATCCGTACCACAATCCCCATTTCCCAAGCCTCGACACAAAGTAGGCACAAAAGCATTAGCGGACATGACCACCAAGAAAAAGAATCCCATTAACACAGAAAAATTTAAGGAAAGCATGGTTTTTACCCCCAACTACCACCCATACCTCACACGATTCAACACACCCACACACCCGCAAGCACACAAGGATCGCCGCCACCCAAGGTTGCTGAAATGTATACATTTTTGTTCATATACGCCCGGCCCACACAAGCAACTTCGCTTATATCGAACACTAATTTTTAACAATGACCAGTGCTTTTGCACACAAAACACAGCCCCAGTTGAGGGTAACCTAAAGATCAAACCCGCCCCGCATCACAGCTGCTAAACGACACAAATGATCATTAAGAAAGCTAGGTCACACTTCAATCCAATGGAAGGCTTACCTAACGCTTGCTAGGCTCACCTTGGTTTTATTTATTTCTTAGTGAAAGGATCAGCTTTCTTATGCATGCTCCGAAATGGCGTCGTGCACTCATTGCGTCCGCAACCGGCGTTTCCATGCTGCTGGCCACCCCAGGGATGAATGCGCTGGCTCAACCTGATGTCTCCTCTCAGGACGAAACCCCTGTAAGTGATTCTTCCTCCGTTGGCGTTGAAACTGAAAACGCAGTTTCCGCTGACCCAGCTCCCGCCACCACTGGCGACGAAGAAGATGCTGAATCGGCGGAAAACTCTAACACCGAGGCTGAGGCTGCCACCAGCACAGAGAAAGCCGCCGACACTCCTGCTGCTGAAGAAGAAAACGAAGATAGCACCGCAACACTTGTTCGCGAGGCTTTTGTTCGCGTCGACGGCTCAACCGTCGTAGCTTGGTGGGCACCGGTTGAAGATGCGAACCACTACACAGTGAAACTTTTAAATGCGCAAAACAACGCTCAGGTTGGCGAAGCTTCCCACACTGTGCACAATACCGAGTACATTCACAACGTTCCAGCGGGCACCTACAAGGTTGAGGTCACCGCATGGACCAATGATTCTCAGGTCAACACCCCCTTCTATTCTCAGTCGCTGACGGTGACTAATGAACGCACCAAACCTGCTCAGCCGAACGCTCCATTTGTGGAGTTCATTGGGGGTAATCAAGCGCGGGTTCAGTGGTACCGCAATAGCAATGGCGGCTTACCAATCCTGCACAGCACGGTCACATTGACCCCAACTGATTCCACCGACCCAATCGTGGTCAAAGTCGATGGGGACGAAGAACGCGCCACCGTTTCAGGTCTGGTTGTTGGTAAAACGTACAAAGCAACAGTCGTGGCCACCAACGCAGCTGGTAGCTCTGAACCTTCGGAAGCTTCCGCCGAGATTGTCGCTTCCGAGGATCCTCGTGATCTGCAGCTCAGCGCTACACCACACTTGATCGATTCCACCGTTAATAACGAGATCACGGTAACAGGTAGCGGCTACACCGGTGGCGCGGTGAAAGACGGACTCTACATTGTTGTTTGGGATACAAATAAATGGGTCCCTGGTTCTCGCCCTTCTGCGTCTTCCTCTGCACATTCCTTGAGCTTTGAGGTCAAGCCGAATGAGATCAACAACGGCTCCTTCACTAAGACGATCACCATCCCAGCAAACACGTTGCTTCTTAACCGCGGTATCGAATACCAGATTGGTACCGTGGCTGGCGGCACTGCAGTAGCCACTGATCGTCGTGCAGATAAAGCAGTTCCGCTTTCCTTGAGGGCACAGCCAGTAACCTCCGTTCATGCCGTTCCAAGCGACAAGAATAAAGTTACAGTCACTTGGGGTCGCCCAACCGATAGCCGCGCAACAAGCTATCGCATCAAGCTTTACGACGCTTCAGTAACCCCCTATAAATATGTCGACCAAAAAGACTTGGGTTACCAGCTTGGTCGGGCTGAGTTCTTCGATGTAAAGCCAGGCAACTACATTGTTGGTGTCTCTGCAGATATTTCTACAACGTTCTGGGATTCAAAGTACTCTCAGGAAGTGTTCTCTCGGCCTTTCGTTGTTGAGAAAGAAAAGGCAATCCTCCCGAGTGTTCCGGCACGACCGCATCTTCAGGCAGGTGCAGTTCCCGGATCATTGACCGTATCCTGGGTGGATGTCAACAGTGGTCGAGCCGACCGCGCAAGCAGCTACACCATTGTTTTCTCCAATGGCACAGAAACTAGGGTTGAAAAGGCAGGACAAGAAGATTCACAGCTAACCTTCACTGGTTTCGGACCGGGTTCGTGGACTGCTACGGTGACCGCGCACAATGCTGCTGGCGCTTCGGCTCCTTCGGAGCCTACAGCTGCGGTTGTTATTGCAAAGCCTCCTGTGGTGCGCAATCTTAACCTCAAAGTTTCGCAGGATCTGATTGATACAAAGAAGGCTTCTACAGTCACTGTCACTGGTTCCGGCTACACCGATACTGACACTATCAAGCTTGCTATTGTGCCAGCTGAACTAGAAACCCCTAAGTTGCTGGAAACTGACGTTCAGGTCGTTAACGGCCAGTTCACGCACAAACTACAGATTCCAGCAAATACTCTGGATCCAACCAAGAAGTATACTGTTCTTTCCTTCAAGGGCGATGAGTATAAGGAACGTGCGCTGTTGAAGCTTGCTGACCCCGCAGTCGCAAAGCCACAGCTGATTGCTGATAACACGATTGTTTTCGCTGATCGCGAAACGAAAATCTCCGTGACCGGCTCCGGGTATGTCGGCGACGGCGCAGCCAACGGCACCTATGTTTTCGTTTACGACACCTCAACGTGGAAGCCAGGTACTCTCTTGAACACCACAACGAAACTGGCTGCCCAAGTTCATGTGAATTCTGCCCGAATCCGCGATGGCCGCTTCTCTACTGCACTGAGCATCCCAGCTGGAGCTTTGGAAAAGGGCAAGAAGTATGCGATCGGCACCTCTGCTGCACATGCCTTGTCGCAAACCGACCGTACTTTGGACTTCTCTTTGCCACTGACTGTGCAGTTCCCAGAAGTTAAGCCTTCGGTTGTGCCGAGTGCGCAGCCTTCGGTTACTCCTTCGAAGCCTGCTGAACCAAGCGCGCAGCCTTCGGTTACTCCTTCGAAGCCTGCTGAACCAAGCGCGCAGCCTTCGGCAACTCCTTCGAAACCTGCTGAACCAAGCGCGCAGGCACCAAAGCCATCGACCCCGGCGGAGCCAAAGCCAAGTGCTGAGGCACCAAAGCCAAGCGCGCAAGCACCGAAGCCTTCTGCAGCACCAAGCTCGCAAACACCGAAGCCATCGCAGGCGCCAAGCACGACGTCGCAAAAGCCTTCGACGAGCCCAAGCAGCACCAGCCAAAAGCCAGCTGAGCCTACCGAAAAGCCGTCGGCAAGCCCTTGGGTGATCGTGGCTAGTGTTCTCGGTGTGGTTGCGGCGATTGCTGCAGCACTCGGCGCTGTAGCTGCACTGTTCCCCGAAGCAGTGAACATGCTGAAGTCGCGTCTGGGATTCTAAGCCTTCGACCTCATGTGGTAGCAATGCCGCATGTGTCACAATGATGTGCCGCCCTTCCCCCTCGTACACACCAGTGTTTGCAACCTTCGAGTGCGACGACACGGTGTGCGCAAGAAGGGCGGCACTTTCTTGTTGATTCCCCCAAACTGAACCTCTCACGGTTTTATGTGAAGAGATCGTGAGTTACACAAGGAGAGTTTTCATTATGCGTGTGTTTCGCGCAATTCTTGCAAGTCTGATCACAGCGGCGTTGATCCCGCTCAGCCCCGCCTTCGCCCAAACCCCAGTCGTGAATCAAGGTGATTTGATTCTCGTGCAGGATTCGCGCGGTATTAGCTACAACTGCACCGCCGGATACGTGGATAAGAAGAATGCGCGGATCTGGACAGCTGGGCATTGCTCCCACCACGGGTCGATTGTGTACAACGAGCAGCGGGTGGCCGTCGGCACGCTCAAGCACCGCTACAACGTGAGCGAAAACGTCGATCATTTGCGCGGCGAAGAGCGCAGAAAAGCAACAGCCGACTACTTCTTCCACGACATTTCCTATGTTGACCTGATCGACCCCGCAATGGCGGGCGCAAACACCTACTCCGGGGACCGCCCTTATACCCCCACCGCAGGTGAGCAGCTGTGCAGATTCGGGGCAACCACACGCGCAGTTTACTGCGCATCCATCTTCAACGTCACCGACCACCTCATTTATGTTGCCAACCTCAACACCCAAGGTGGGGATTCAGGTGGGCCGGCCTGGGTGCCCGGCGAAGGCTACGTGGGACAGGCAGTAGGGGCATTTAACTTCACTAACCGCGAAGGCCGCAGCCTGGTCATGACTATCATTCACCGCGAAGACCTGGCACAAATCGTGCCGCAGCGCACCGCCAGCGAAGGCTTCGAGCACTACATTCCCACAGAAAACGAGCTGCTGATCAACTCCTACGCGATCCGCAACGCCAACACCGTCTTCGGACGGGACTTGCCTGACGCCGACGAATTCGCCCGCATCCTGCGCCGACACGAGCAAGAACTCAAAGCAGCCGAACAGCGAGTCGCCGACGCTGAAGCGAAACTGCGCGACGCTTCCAACGCCCATGCCCACGCCCACGAACTCGCGGCCGCGCGTGCGGAACTCGACGCACTCAAACGCAAGCTTGCCGACGCCGACACCACACAGCGCGAAAAGAACCAGCTTGCAACACAACTAGAACAGGCGCGCGCCGAAATCACCAGCCTGCGCACCCAGCTCAACCAAGCCAACGCCAGCAACACCGAACGCGCAACACTCGCCCAAGCCCTGAAAAACGCCCAAGAAGAACTCACCCGCCTCAAAGCCCAGCTTGCCGAAAGCACCACCAACAACACAGCCACAGACCCTGCAGAGCAAGACAATCAGGCGCAACTGCGCGCCGAGCTTCACGCTGCCCAAGAACAGATCGCCGCGCTCAAAGCCGAAATTGCACAACTAAGCACACGCCCTCAGAACCCTGATACCAGCGATCCTGGCAGTGCGGGCGATCGCGACAGTGCAGGCGATAGTGGCGACAGCGCTGATGCCAGCAACCGTGCGCTTGAACAACTGCAAGCCAAACATGACAAGCTCAAGAAAGAAAGCACCATCGGAATCATCGTGGCAATCGCCGCAGCCGTGTTCGGTTTGATCGCAGCATTCTTCGGCTGGTTTGGAAAAGGACTAAAAATTCCCACCTAAATCACCCCCGACCAGCACTGGGGCCTAAAAGCGCCCCTCACAAGCACTTTTTCTATCACCTATCACTAATCCCCCAAGAGTTAACTCATCCTTGGGGGATACGAGAATTTACTCAAACTTTCATACCAGTAGGCAAACCTTGCCTATAATATTAAACATTTCCAATTTCACAATGGCCCACAGCGCTGGGCACCCCCACAAAACCACAAAATTGTGTGTGAAAGAAGAACTATACCCTCATGCGTCATCCTCGCCTCACCGTTGCCGCAGCCCTCGGCACTGCCACAGCCCTTGCTAGTTCCCTCACCGAACCCGCAGTCGCCGAAACCCCCATCCCCATTGTCAACCAAGGCGAACGCATCTACATCCAAAACACAAACGGGCGCGAATTCCAATGCACAGTAGGCTACGTCGACCGCGACAACAGCCGACTCTGGACAGCCGGCCACTGCGCCCCCAACGGGTCGCAAGTATTCAACCATGAACACCAACCCATCGGCGTACTCGAACACCGCTACAACGTGAGCGAAAACGTCGAACATCTCCAAGGCGACGCACAACGCCAAGCAGTATCCGACTACTTCTTCTACGACCTTTCCTCCATCACCCTCACACACCCCGAAAGCGCCGGTGCCAACACCTACTCCGGCGACCGCACCCACATCCCAGAAGTAGGCGAAGAAGTGTGCCGCTTCGGCGCAACCAGCAACCAAATCTATTGCGCAGTCATCTTCAACGTCACCGACCACCTCGTCTACGCCGCAGACCTCAACACACAAGCCGGCGACTCCGGCGGCCCCGCCTGGGTACCTGGCCGCGGCTTCATCGGCCACGCCGTCGGCTCCTTCAAATACCGCACCAACCGCGGGCGCGAAGTCGCCATGTCGATCATCCACCGCGAAGACCTCGCCAAAATCACCCCAGAATACAACGCCGAACTCGGCTTCAACCACTACAAACCCACCGAAGACGAACTGATCAAAAACTCCTACGTACTGAAAAACAAAGTAGACAGCTTCGGCAGCAACCTGCCTAGCCCCTCAGAATTTTCCAAAATCCTGCGCCAACACGAAAAAAACATCAACGACGCCAACAACCGAGCCAACAAAGCCGAAAACGCTCACCAAGACCTCGTCAACAAAACCAACCCCGAAGCCTACGAACGAGAAATCAAAAAACTACACGAACAACAGGCACAACTACGCCAAGAATCCAACACCAACCTCATCATCGCAGTCGTAGCCGCAGTAGCCGGATTCGTCCTCGCCGCCCTCGGTTGGCTCATGCCCCGCCACTTAATCCCCGGACGTTAAAACACCCACGCATCCTCCCCCACCACTGTGTTTAAACCTGCGCACCGGACTTTGAAACACCCAGCACGAGTGAAACAAAGTTCGGTGCTTATTCTTACCCACACCTTAAAAGAACGAGCGCTCGATACACGCACCTCAGTGCCCCCGGCGTCGACACGCTAGTGTTGAAAAACTTCTCCATTTCCGACTATCACAAAAACCATGCACACACCATTTCGCCTCCCCATCCCACACACCAACGCCTGACATACCTCTATCTCAGCCTGGCAAACAAAGAATTTCGTCTCGCGCTTAGCCTCGCCGCACGCGGATACGTCACCCAGCACCGGCACCACCTTTGACGATCTCCCCAGCAACCTTGTGTGCCAAAGCATCCCCCACCCCGCAAGCACGCACCATAGAAGAAGCATACGAAACACTTCTAGCAAGGATCGCCACGCAGCACACGGCGTACTCAGAATCGCGCCTTGCCCCCGTGTACTTTGACTCCCCAGAAAAAATTGTAGCCCTCGTTGAGGAAAAGCCCTCGATGACCAACACAATTATCTCCAGAGAACTGCTGATTTGGCTTACGTTACTCGACCCAGAAAGTGGCGTGAAAGTGGGACTTGAACAAGCCTCACTTTTTCTGCACAAACCAGAACGCCGCATCTACCAACTCACCAGCAGTGTGCTGTACAACCTCGCCTTTATGGTCTTACTTCACGACCCACACAAAGAAAGCGAAGACTGTGACTTACTCGCCAGTGGTGTTGCAGGCCTGCGCAAACGCTATTCCAACCGCAGTTCCCTCAAGAGTTACCTCAATGAATACCTCTCAGACCTAGGGCTTTAGCCCCTCAGGGTTTTCCAACACCCAATGGTCACGCAGCGCAGAAACACCACCCGAGCTTGAAGATGCACCCCAGTGTTTTTATGATCGAGTAGGGTGCCGGGTTTCCCGGCAGCCCTCTCACACCACCGTACGTGCGGTTCATCGCATACGGCGGTTCCTTACACCAATACAGAGTATTGACTGTGCTTATAGTTCCAATACGCCACGGCTGATACGAGGTTCTGGTCATTCCAATACGCATTAGTAAGCGTGGTTGTAAGCACCCACGAGCCAGCGATACGCCAGTAGGACTTACTGGTATTAGCCCACTCATAGGCCTTTTGTTTATCCACACCCAAGCGGCAGAGGTTCCGTATCCGCGTTCGGATACGTTTCCACTGCTTCCATACGCACATCCGCAGTCGACGACGAAGATGCTCATCCAGCCGGTTAAGAAACACCTTCGCATCCGCCAACGCGAAATAACCAAGCCATCCACGCAAATATTTGTTTAACCGGTCAATGCGATACTCCATCGACACCGACCACGATCTTGCCGTAAGCTCTTTCACTCGGGCTAAAACCCTCACCTTCGTGGCCTTAGTAAGTCGAAACCGATACTGATCACCACGAACCAGATAGAACCCATAGCCTAAAAGCTCCGCCTTAATCGCATGACAAATAGTGGACTTCTCCTGATTAACCCGCAGCTTTAACTTCCCCTCCAGAAACTTCCCAGACTGGGCAAGCGCACGCTGCGCAGCACGCTTGGAACGAACAAAGACCCGAATATCATCAGCATAACGAACAAACTTCGTGCCCTTAGATGCAAGATAATGATCAAAATCATCCAACATGATATTGCTCAACAACGGCGATAACGGTGACCCCTGCGGAGTCCCTGCATCACTACACCGAACAACACCATCAGCCATAATCCCAGCGTTTAAATACGCCCGAATAAGCTTCAACACGCGCTTATCGTCAACCTTACGAGCCACCCTCGACATCAACATGTCGTGATTAACCGTGTCGAAATACTTCGACAAATCAACCTCAACAACCCACACATACCCCTCGTTAAGAAACCCACGTGCGGTCTTTAACGCCATATGTGCGCTACGTTGAGGCCTGAAACCAAAAGACACAGGCACAAACCCCACATCAAAGATAGGCGTAAGTACCTGCGCGATCGCCTGACAAATCACACGATCAACAACAGTCGGAACACCAAGCATACGCCAACCACCCGAAGGCTTTAGGATCATCACCTCACGAACCGGCAACGGCTTATACGTTCCCGCGTCAAGACGCTCACGAATGCCACTCCAGTGTTCGCGCAGATAAACGTCAATATCCTCAACACCTACCCCGTCCACACCAGCAGCACCCTTATTCGTCTTAACCCGCTCTAATGCAGTGCGGAGATTGCCACCTGAAAAGACTTGATTCCACAGATCAGCACCCGCACCAGTTGACACTTCCCCTACATCGGCAGACACACAACTAAGCACACCATGGCTATCGTCGGGATTCACCCTATCCTCCCCATAATGCCCACACACACGTGGTTGGCAGCTTTCACCGTTATGCATAACTACAATCCAGGTTCCATACTCAACAATGTAAAGTTCAGTCCTTCCTCGCTCACCCACCATAAGGGCTACCGCGGACCGCGGTGTCTCCCACGAGTACTATGACCTCGGCTGACTCCTACCACACCAACCCACAACAGGGCTTACCACACCTACTTGGCATAGTCTGTGACAGGCCTCCCCGATTAAGAACATGCTCTTTCCTCCTACAACCGCCACATCTACGCACTAACCACTTCGATGGAACGGGCTTCGACTTCTTCGGCAGCCTTACCCAGATCAGCGCGCCTTATATGTGATTCGTATACCTCGGTGCAGGATTTCGCTTGAAGCTTCCTCCCCACAACACCTCACGATGCTGCAGTTGCCATCAGCTACATAGTTAAACCACCTTCACTATCAGGGACTCACACCCTTAAGAACATGCCCATGTCGGGCGAACCGAAAGCGGGAGGTCTAGGTTTTCACCAAGGCCTCCCGCTTATGAGATTAAGGTGAGTTTTTCACCCCTTCTGTGCGCCAAAAAAGCTACACGTTGAACTTGAACTCCACCACGTCGCCATCGACCATGACGTAATCCTTGCCCTCCATGCGGACCTTGCCCTGGGCCTTGGCCTCAGCCATCGAACCGGCCTTATCGAGATCCTCGAAAGACACAATCTCAGCCTTAATAAAACCGCGCTCAAAATCAGTATGAATAACACCCGCCGCCTTCGGCGCAGTATCACCCTGATGAATAGTCCATGCGCGAGACTCCTTCGGACCAGCCGTCAAATAGGTCTGCAACCCAAGAGTGGCAAAACCAGCCTTCGCCAAAGAATGCAAACCAGGCTCAGTCTGCCCCACAGACTCCAAAAGTTCCAAAGCCTCATCTTCATCAAGCTCCAAAAGCTCAGTCTCCGTCTTCGCATCCAAGAACACGCAATCAGCAGGAGCCACAAGCTGACGCAACTCCTCCTTCTTCGCCTCATCAGTGAGCACACCCTCATCAGAGTTGAACACATAAAGGAAAGGCTTCGCCGTCATCAAATGCAAATCACGCACCAGAGCCAAATCAATCTCGCCGACCTTAGCCGCAGAGAACAACGTGCGACCATCTTCGAGGATTTCCTGCGCCTTCTTGGTCGCAGTCACGGCGTCGACAAGCTCCTTGTTCTTCTTCGCCTCCTTCTCAAGGCGCGGAAGAGCCTTCTCAATCGTCTGAAGATCCGCCAAAATCAGCTCAGTATTAATCACATCAATATCAGTGTTCGGATCCACCTTGCCATCAACATGGATCACATTCTCATCAGAAAACGCACGAACAACCTGACAAATCGCATCCGCCTCACGAATATTGGCAAGGAAGGCATTACCCATACCCTCACCCTCACTCGCACCCTTGACAATGCCAGCAATATCCACAAAAGACACAGTGGCAGGCAAAATACGCTCAGAACCAAAGATCTCAGCAAGGCGAGTCAAACGAGAATCCGGCAACTCCACCAAACCCACATTGGGCTCGATCGTGGCGAACGGATAGTTCGCAGCCAGAACATCATTGCGGGTCAGGGCATTAAAAAGGGTGGACTTGCCCACATTTGGCAGTCCGACAATTCCAAGAGTTAAGCTCACGGTTTTTCATAGTAGCACCTCACCCGGATTACCCCACCCCATCCCCCACTTCCCAAATAATGGGATTAGATTTCCCATTTTTGGAATGTTAGTTATACAATCTGCCGTATCGAAAGTTCTAGACCGAAGCCTTTACCAATAAGGACACCCCCTCATCGGCCAAGACACTTCACACACCAAGGCAACGTGCGCACACACCCACACCCCTGCACACGAAGCACCACTGATCACCCAACCCACCGACGATCAGAAAACCTCCACATCCGCCCCACCAACACGAAGAAAGGCGTTCTCCTCATGGCACACTCGGTAGACCCAGGCCAAAGAAGGGAAACATTCTCCACCCGCTGGGTATTCATCCTCGCAGCAATCGGCTCAGCCGTCGGTCTCGGCAACATCTGGCGCTTCCCCTACATCGCCTACGAAAACGGCGGCGGAGCCTTCCTCGTCCCCTACCTCATCGCGCTGCTCACCGCAGGCATCCCACTACTGTTCCTCGACTACGCACTCGGACACCGCTACCGCGGCTCCGACCCGCTCATCTTCCGCCGCATCAAGCGCTGGGCAGAACCTATCGGATGGTTCCAAGTAGGCATCTGCTTCTTCATCACCATCTACTATGCAGCCATCATCGCATGGGCAGCACTCTACACCGTCAAGAGTTTCAACAAGGTCTGGGGCGACGACCCCAACACCTACTTCTTTGAAACCTTCCTCCAAATGGACGCATCCCAGACCTTCTCCTTCGACTTCATTTGGGAAATCTTCATCGCACTGGCAATCGTCTGGGTAGCAGCCATCGCCGTCCTCGCCGTCGGCGTCGACTCCGGCATCGGCCGCATCTCCAAAATCTTCATGCCACTGCTGACCACCCTATTCCTCATCGTGGTCATCCGCGCCCTCTTCCTCGACGGTGCAGTCAACGGCCTCAACGCATTCTTCACCCCGAACTGGTCAGTACTTGCCGACCCCACCGTCTGGGTTGCCGCCTACGGACAGATCTTCTTCTCGCTTTCCGTATCCTTCGGCATCATGATGACCTACGCCTCCTACCTCAAGCCACGCACCAACCTCACCGGCACCGGCCTTGTCACCGCCTTCGCAAACTCCTCCTTCGAAGTTCTCGCAGGCATCGGCGTGTTTGCCGCACTCGGCTTCATGGCCCTCCAGCAAGGTGTCGGCGTCGACGAAGCAGCCAGCGGCGGCATCGGCCTGGCATTCATCGCATTCCCAACCATCATCAACCAAATGCCACTAGGCGGAATCTTCGGTGTGCTCTTCTTCGGTTCCCTGACCATCGCCGGCTTCACCTCCCTGTTCTCCTTGTTTGAGGTTGTTGTCTCCGCCGTCAAGGACAAGCTGAACCTGCCACGTAAGACCACCGCAATCTCCGTGGGTGTGCTCATGGCAGTCCTGTCGCTGACCCTGTTCTCCACCACCGCAGGTTTGGTCAACCTCGACATCATGGACAAGTTCACCAACAACGTCGGTATTGTTGCGGTCGCACTGATCATCATCATCGTCCTCGACTGGATCCTGCGCCGCATCGACGAAGTCTCCGGACACCTCAACATGGTTTCCTCCTTCCGCGTAGGAATCTGGTGGCGCATCTGCGTAGTCAACATCACCACCCTGGTTCTGGGCTTCACCCTCTTCCAAGAACTCGTATCCCTGATCAAGGAACCCTATGGGGGCTACACCACCGCGCAAGTGGCCATCTACGGTTGGGCAGTAGTCGGTGTCATCGTCGGTGCCGGATTCATCATGAGCATGCTGTCTTGGCCAAAGGGTCTGCCAATCGACGGCCCACCGGGATCCGACTTCGGTATCGAACCGGAACTCGAACGAATCCCACAAGTCCCCCGCCAATTCAACCCAAATGAGCGCCGCATTGCCGGCTTCGCCATCGAACAATACAAATAGGAAGCGAGGAAAACTCTCATGAGCGGAATTGCTCTCACAATGATGCTGTTGTTCATCGTGGTCATCTGGGGCGGCCTAGTGGCAACACTGATCCACCTGCAGCGCCACCCCGATGACATGTCGGGTCAGCTCGGCACCAACGATTTTGCCACCGACGAAGTCCTGATCGCCCAAGAAATCCGCACCAACGGTAACGGTGAGCAATCTTCGGATAATGCTGCCGAGGAAAACGTAGCAACACAAGCATAAAGTTTCAGGTTGAGATAAATTTTCCCAACTCAAGGGGGCTGTGTGGGTTCGTCCACACCGGCCCCCTTTCTTTGTGCCAAGATGGAGTTTGTGACTAAACACAGCACCACTCACACCAGTTCCCACGAACCCGATCCTGCGCACAGCACGCAAAATGAAACCACTGCGCCTGAGCGGTTTGTAGATTCTGCTGAGGCTGCCGAAGTTTTCGAACAGTTGCAGCCCGATGAAGATGCAACCGTGCACATCGACCGTGCAGAAATTATTGCGGCAGGTATCAAAACACTCGCCGCGTGGTGTTTGCGACTTTTGATTATTGCCGCAGCTGCGTTCGTCGCCTGGTACATTTTGCGCCAAGTATGGCGCGGTGCGCTGCCTATTGCTTTGGCTTTGATTGTGAGCACGGTTTTGTGGCCACCGGTCTCAGCGATGCGGAAGGTGGGTGTTCCAGCTGGCCTTGCCGCATTGGTGGCTATTCTGGGCGCTTTTGGCAGTTTCGGTTTTGTCATTTGGATGATTGCGCCTAACGTGGGCAGACAGTCACAAACCTTGTATTACCAAGCTTTTGAGGGTGTTCAGCGCCTTCAGCTGTGGCTTCAAGGGCCGCCACTGAATTTAGATTCTGATCAGCTTTCTGAGCGCATCAATGCGGCTGTGGGATGGCTGCAACAACAGGGTGGTTTGATTGCCAGCGAGATTTTCTCTGGGCTTGGTGTGGCCACGTCAGTGCTTGTCACTTTGGGTATCGTGATGGTGCTTACCTTCTTCTTCCTTAAAGATGGGGATAAGTTCCTGCCGTGGTTGCGTGGAATGGTGGGCAAACGTGCTGGCTGGCACCTGACTGAAATTTTGACCCGCAGCTGGATCACCTTGTCTGGTTTTATTCGGGCACAAGCCATCGTTTCCGCCGTTGATGCTGTGTTCATCGGTTTAGGTTTGGTTATTTTGGGTGTCCCGATGGCCTTTGCGCTTGCAGTGCTTACGTTTATTGCCGGTTTCATCCCCATCGTGGGCGCTTTTGTCGCCGGTACGCTCTCGGTACTGGTAGCGCTAGTTTCGCTGGGCCCTACCAAGGCAATCATTGCTCTGATTATTGTGTTGGTTGTGCAACAGATTGAGGGCAATGTGTTGTCCCCGTTGCTGCATTCGCGTGCGATGAATCTGCACCCTGTGATTGTTCTAGTGTCTGTGACCGTGGGTGGTTCTTTGTTCCACATTGTTGGTGCGTTTTTGGCGGTGCCTGTTGCTGCCATGATCGCTGTGTTGTTGCGCTATTTGCACGATATGACTGCGCTTCGGGCGGGTGAGAAAACTGCTGCGGAGATTGAGTTTGCAACCACTGCTGGTTCG
Source organism: Corynebacterium felinum (assembly GCF_030408755.1). NCBI lineage: Bacteria > Bacillati > Actinomycetota > Actinomycetes > Mycobacteriales > Corynebacteriaceae > Corynebacterium > Corynebacterium felinum. The sequence goes on along the minus strand of NZ_CP047209.1, from coordinate 979,585 downwards.
TTGACGGGGTTGTGGGGTGAGGCGATTGGCCGTCAAATGATTGCCGATCGGTTGGCCTCGCGTAGTCACGAGAGTGATTCTTCCGATGGTTCGCGGGGTGATGAGGCGTTCTTTGATCGGCATTCGGTGCTGGAGATGATTAATGATGCGCCGAAGAAGGTGGCACGTGTCTTTAAGAAACCAAAATAATAGTAAGATTTACAAACGTGTCTACTCTTAGCCCCAAATCTCAGGCCGCACCCTTTTATGGCATTCCTCTGTGGCTTTCCCTTGCTGCGCTTGTGGCGGGTCTCAGCGCAGGGGTTGTGTTTACTACCAGCTCAGGTGTTCTGGGCTGGGCTTTCTTAGGGGTTTTCCTGGCCACTGTGGTGCTTGTGTCCCTACTTACGGAGCCACGTGCGCTGTTTTTGATGGTTGCGAGTATCCCGCTTTTGTTCAGCATTGCCATCGTGGTGTGTGGCTGGTTTTTGGTGGAGATGGGTTCTGGTAATCATGAGGGTGGCCTCAGTGCAACCCAAAAAATTACTACGATTTATCCTTTGTTGCAGCACTTCCCTGTGCTTGCGGTAGGTACGTTGGCTGCAGCTGTGATTTCGGGGTTGCGTTTGGCTTTGCATAAACATAATGCGAAAGCTGCGCATGAGCGTGAGTTGCAGTCTCGGCGTGAGGCTTCGACTCGCAATGAGCAGACGGTGGAGCAAGCAACTCGGGCACGTTCACGGGTGCGCCATGCTGCTGCTGATGATGCCCAGTCCGTGACTGTGGAGGAGTTGTTGCAGCGTAACCGGAAAGGTTCGCGTCGTAGCCGGAAACTGCAGTCGAGCGTGTCGACGCCCTCTCCTGCCGCCCCGAACGCAGAGGTTGTTGCTCCTCCACGTCCAGTTCGCAAAAAGCCGCAGGCGCAGCAGGCTACGGAGGGGCCTCGGGTGCGCCAGCAGGCTCAGCGTTCACCGCGACCTCACCCCCAGCAAAGCCAGCAAGGTCAGCAGCCTCAACGCACACCGCGTCCTGCTGCCCAGCAAGGCCAGCAGGCTCAACGTTCACAGCGGCCTAACGCCCAACAGGCTCAGCGTCGTTCTGCTACTAGTGCGCAGCCACGTACAGAAACTTTTGCGGCACGACCTCAACGGGAGGGACAGCCTGCACGCCCTGTGCGTCAGCCTCGTTCGCAGTCAGCAGCTGCTGGGTCTGCTTTGCCCCCTAAGCCTGTGGTAAAAAAGCGGGTGCCTCAGCAGTCGGCGCAACCAAAACCTGGCGTCAAAAAAGCTGTTCGGAAAAACCCTGGAACTCCAGCTCAAGGCCAGGTGCGTGCGGGACAAAAACCTCCAGTTAAGCGGGTGGTGAAGAAAACGACGCAGGCACCAAAGCGTCGTTCCCGTTTCGATGATGATTTGTACTCTGATTAGACCGTGCAGTTTTCAGTTGCGTTTCCTGACTCCCCATAGTTCATCCCTGTTCAGGTATGGGCTGTGGGGAGTCGGCGGTTTCGCAGTTTGAGTCTTTTTCCTGCAGAAGTGTTCTTGCTTCTCATGCGTTGCTTAAAATCAGCACAGTGCAACTGTGCGCACCTCATGGGAGGAAACTCTGCTGCTCCTTTAGTCGTAATAGAGCCGATTTTTTACTACATCTGTGGGGCATTGGCGGGCAGGTGGTGCTAATCCCCCACAAGGTGTGCTGATGAGTCGAATGCAGGAATGGAGGTTCGTTCCGTGTTTCTGTGTGCTTTGTGCACCTTAGCGAGGTGTTCTTCTCTTCGCACACAGTGATTTCGAAGGCAAAAGCCCCCTTGTAGCCTCAACAAGGTTTCCACGTATGTGTCAACTGTGTGCTGAAAAGGGGGCTTCATTCTCTTGAGAGTTTAGTTGCGGGGTACGCGCAGGTCGCGTGGGAGTGCGAAGGTGATCTTCTCTGCTGCGGTGCGGACTTCTTCAACCTCGGTGTAGCCGCGTTCGGCGAGGAATGCGAGCACTTCTTGCACAAGGATTTCAGGCACGGACGCGCCGGAAGAAATACCGATGGTGTTTGCGCCTTCAAGCCATGCTTCGTCGATTTGGTGCGCGAAATCCACAAGGTAGCTGGCTTTTGCTCCTGCTTGCAGTGCCACTTCCACTAGGCGCTTGGAATTGGAGGAGTTTTGGGAGCCCACCACGATCACAAGGTCAGCGTTCTCCGCGATCGCCTTCACCGCCACCTGGCGGTTTTGGGTGGCGTAACAAATGTCGTCGCTCGGTGGGTTTTGCAACTGCGGGTACTTCTTGTGCAGCAAGTCCACGATCTCCATAGTTTCGTCCACGGAGAGAGTGGTTTGGGACAGCCACACGAGCTTTTCTTCGTGCTGCAGGAACTCTGGTAGTTTGTCCACGCCTTCCACGCCGTCGACAAGATGCGTGATGTCTGGTGCTTCGCCGGCGGTGCCTTCGACTTCTTCGTGTCCTTCGTGTCCTACGAGCAGGATTTGGTAGCCGTCGCGGGCGAAGCGCTTGACTTCGTTGTGCACCTTAGTCACGAGTGGGCAGGTGGCGTCGAGGGTTTTGAGGGAGAGGCGTTCGGCTTCTTCATGCACTGCGGGGCTGACCCCGTGTGCGGAGAAAACGAGGTGCGATCCTTCTGGGACCTCGAAGGTTTCGTCGACGAAGATGGCGCCGCGTTCAGCGAGGGTGTCCACAACGTAGCGGTTGTGCACGATCTCCTTGCGAACATAGACTGGGGTGCCATACTTCTCTAGTGCACGTTCGACGGTTTCGACTGCGCGGTCGACGCCGGCGCAGTATCCTCGGGGTGCAGCAAGAAGCACTTTCTTGAAAGAAGTCATAATTTATCATCCTAATCCAAAAGGAGAACTTACCCGAAGTGGCAGCTACTACCACGCCTGAGGCGGCTTGGCCGGTTCGTGAGCTCAACTCCAAAGTGAAGGGCTGGATTGAGCGTCTGGGCCAGGTCTGGGTTGAAGGGCAAATCACCCAATATAAGGCGAATCCGAATTGGAAGCTGTCTTACCTGACGCTGCGCGACCCTGAAGTTGAGGCGAGTGTGCAGATTACATGCCCTACTCAGTTGCTTGCCGACGTCGCCGAGGGCGATCGTGTGGTCGTGCTAGGTAAGCCTTCGTTCTACGAGGGTCGGGGCAGTTTTTCTTTATGCGTCACTGAGATCCGCCAGGTGGGTTTGGGGGCGATGCTTGCGCGCATTGAAATGTTGCGCAAACAACTAGCTTCTGAGGGGCTTTTCGACGCCGACCGCAAGAAACCACTCCCCTTCCTGCCCAACACTATCGGGTTGATTACCGGCCGCGGTTCCGCTGCTGAGCGGGATGTTCTTTCGGTGGCCCATAATCGCTGGCCAGATGTGCGTTTCACGGTGATAAATACTGCGGTGCAGGGCGCTCGTGCAGTTCCGGAGATTGTTCAGGCTTTGCAGGAATTAGACGCAGATCCTTTCGTTGATGTCATCATCATTGCCCGTGGTGGCGGGTCGGTGGAAGATTTATTGCCGTTTTCGGAAGAAGCGTTGCAGCGTGCTGTTGCTGCGGCGAACACGCCTGTGGTTTCTGCGATTGGGCATGAACCCGACAATCCAATCTTGGATAATGTCGCCGATCTTCGCGCGGCTACCCCAACAGATGCGGCTAAGCGGGTGGTTCCTGATGTTGTCGCGGAGCGCGCGCTGATTGTTGAGCTGCGCGCCCGCGCCATTCAAGCGCTTCGGGGTTGGGTTTCTCGTGAGTTAGACAACCTCACAGCGTTGCGTTCCCGGCCCGTGCTGGCTGATCCCATGTTGCCGATTCAGGTGCGCCGCGAAGAGATTCAGCGCGCGATTTCTTCCTGCCGCAGGGAGATAAGCCATAGGCTTCGTGCTGAATCCACTCAGGTTGCGGCATTGCGCAATCAGGTTTCCGCGCTGGGCCCGTCCGCGACTTTAGCGCGTGGTTATGCTGTGGTGCAGGTTATTCCGCGGGATGGCACTCCACCTGAGGTTGTGATGGGTATTGATCAGTCTCCGCCCGGTTCGCAATTGCGTATTCGTGTATCGGATGGTTCGATCACCGCGGCTGCGATGCAAACGAAACCCGCGCATTAGTTTCGAGTCTTTGGTCTTGTAATTCCTAGTTGTGTCGGGCGTGGGGCGTATACGCCCGCTATAGTTGCAGTTTGATTGTTAAGGAAGTTTTTTTAGCTATGTCTACTCATGTTTTTGGTCAAGGTACCGGCGAGAATGCATTCAGCCCAGTGGAGTCGTTGAGCTATGAACAAGCACGCGATGAGCTTGTTGAAGTCGTGCGCATTTTGGAGTTGGGCCAGATGGGTTTGGATGAGTCGTTAAAGTATTGGGAACGTGGCGAAGCTCTCGCCGCCCATTGTGAAAAGCACTTAGCTGGTGCGGCGTTGCGTGTTGAGCAGGCAGTGAACGCACACAACACCACCTCTAGCACCAACGCTTAGGCTGAAGCATTTAGTTTCGTGGAGTATTTAGTTTCTTTTTTCACGCCGCTATGGCCATGGCACTGACCTTGTGAAGGTGTCGTGGCACTATTGCGACTATTCCAGTACCACGAGCTCTTGAGCTCCCCTTGAGCTGTGTGTTACTTGGTTCTTCCTCCCAACCGATCGTATCGCGATTCCTTCAAAGTGAACACTAGACGCGAAATCGTTTGCACTTGTGTGTGAGGTTTCTCGACCTTGCCGTGTGAAGGAATAGTCACGATTGCGGTTGGTTTCGGTTTAGTTGAGTATTCACGCTGAGTGAGAAATTGCGCAGTGACACAACCGAACGCAGGCGAGATATTGCTGGTACATTCGCGCGCGAAGTATTACTCGTGCATTTCACATCTGCGGCAAAATAAGCGAATCACAAAACCCTGCTACTTCACAGCAGTTTCACAAGCACTGAAGCCAAGTGCAGGGCATTTGCCTTATGGAGATCACAAGGACGAGGGCAGCGGCTGCGCCTTAATCGTGCGCGCAATAATGTCATTAAACTCCGCTTGCGTTGCAGCACCGGTGTACACAACACGAACATCACCAAGATCAATGATGCGCAGGTCACGCACGTCACGCTCATCCGAATGGAAAAGCTCAACCTTAATGCCCTCGACATCATAAGAGTCAGTGAGCTGGCGGGGATGCTCATCGAAATTCTCCACCACATCTTTCACCGATACACTCGTCTGAGTCATCTGCACATAACCGGTCTTGCCCACAACCCAACCAACGACGGGTGCAGGCTCACCTTTCACAGCTGTACGACGAGCCGAATTTGCAATCCACCCCTCAGGTGCTTCCGGCAAGCGCACGGGGAAACTCATCGCACGAGCCTCCAGCCCAAAGAAAACGGAAGCATCAACCTCCTGCACCGGGCCGAACTCTGGGTTCCCACGGCCATAGGAACACATGCCCGTAAAACCCACCGTCACCGCCATCACCACAATAATTGCTGACAAGGACAGCACGATATCGCGACCCGACTGAAAAATTCTTGGTTTCTCTTCCGCCATGGCAACCAGTATTCCACGATTTGAAGCACACACAAAGCAAAAGCCGACGTTATGGTTTCAGTCTCAGAAAACCCCAAAATCACCCCTAATTGGGGGCGAAGAATCCGGCACTACTTCGATGGGAATGCAACAATATAGGGAGCCGAACGCACACCAATGAAGGTATGCACAACGCGCAGGTAGAAAAATCCGCCCATAAATCAAGGAGGCTTAAGCTTTCCATGTCTGAACTCCACTCTGGTATCCCAGATCGCAACCTCGCTCTTGAACTCGTCCGAGTCACCGAAGCAGCCGCACTCGCATCCGGGCGCTGGGTAGGCCGAGGCAAAAAGAATGAGGGCGACGGGGCCGCAGTTGATGCCATGCGTAAGCTAATCAACTCCGTTTCCATGCACGGCGTCGTAGTTATCGGCGAAGGCGAAAAAGACGAAGCCCCAATGCTCTACAACGGTGAAGAAGTTGGCACCGGTGAAGGCGCAGAGGTCGATATCGCAGTCGACCCCATCGACGGCACCACCCTCATGGCAGAAGGTCGCCCGAACGCTATTTCCGTGCTCGCAGCAGCAGAACGTGGCACCATGTTCGACCCCTCCGCAGTGTTCTATATGAACAAGCTCGCTGTCGGCCCTGAGGCAGTCGGCATGGTCGATATCACCGCACCAGTTGCCCATAACATTCAGGCAGTGGCTAAAGCCAAGGGCATTTCCAACTCCGACGTCACCGTGGTTGTCCTTGACCGTCCTCGCCACCATGACCTGATCCGTGACATCCGCGAGGCTGGCGCGAAGGTTCGTCTCATCCGTGATGGTGACGTAGCGGGCGCTGTTGCAGCTGCCCAGGAGTCCAATTCTGTCGACATGATGATGGGCATTGGTGGCACCCCTGAGGGCATCATTACCGCGTGCGCGATGAAGTGCATGGGTGGCGAAATCCAAGGCATGCTTGCGCCAAAGGATCAGGAAGAAGCCGAAAAGGCACGTGCCGCAGGCCACGATCTTGATCGCGTGCTCGGCACCCACGATTTGGTCGCCTCCGATAACTGCTACTTTGTTGCCACCGGTGTGACCAACGGCGATATGCTGCGCGGTGTTTCCTACCGCAAGAACGGCGCAACCACCCGCTCCTTGGTCATGCGCTCCAAGTCCGGCACTGTGCGCTTCATCGAATCGGTGCACAAGCTGGCAAAGCTGCAGGAATACTCCGTTGTTGATTACACCCCTAAGGTGTAACACCCCCGCATAAATGCACGTGTACCCCCTCGTGTGTTCTCGCACGTGCACACAGTGGGGGTGCACCCTGGGAAACCTGCGTTTCCCTGTGGCACTGTGGCCATGAGCTCGCACACAATTGTCATCTCCCGCACAACTTTGTTGATGTGGCAGAAAATAGGCGCTGGCCAGCACCAAAGCCTACTGTAAAGGTGATTCATTTCACTGTGTGGAGTTTCTTTGCCCCTTTGCCACACTTGACGAGATTTTTAGTACATACTTGGATAGTGTTGGGCACACATCGCCCGCAGAAAAATTCCCCCTAACAGCACCTCCTATTCCCCCGCTTCACTTTCGTACCCCCTCTCTTTCTTGCAGTTCCCGCCAGAAAACGCCACTTCTTGAGTTGGCCTCGAGGAACACGAACGGTTGCAAAGGAATACTTGCTGCAAGGACTACCTCCTTCACGGGATTTTCCAAAGCGATGATGTACGCACACTGACAAAGCCGCACAGTTTGAGCACGCTTGCACATACACACACGTATCCCTGTACGCTTCGTGCTCTCGACAGTTTTTCAAAGGTTGGATAACGTTTATGACTGAGTACCGCATCGAACACGACACCATGGGTGAAGTCAAGGTTCCCGTCAACGCCCTCTGGCGTGCACAAACCCAGCGTGCCGTCGAGAACTTCCCCATCTCCGGCCGTGGCCTTGAAGCCGCACAGATCCGCGCCATGGGCCTGCTGAAGGCAGCCTGCGCCCAGGTGAACAAGGATCGCGGATTGCTTGATGCGAAGCAGGCCGACGCCATCATCGCAGCCGCTAAGGAAATCGCCGACGGCAAGCACAACGCTGAATTCCCGATCGACGTATTCCAGACCGGCTCTGGCACTTCCTCGAATATGAACACCAACGAGGTCATCGCATCCATCGCGAAGGCTAACGGTGTGGAGGTACACCCTAACGACCACGTCAACATGGGCCAGTCTTCCAACGACACCTTCCCGACCGCTACCCACGTTGCAGCTACTGAAGCTGCCATCAAGGATCTCATCCCAGGCCTGAAGGTTCTGCACGAGTCCTTGGCTAAGAAAGCTGAAGAGTGGAAGCACGTGGTCAAGTCCGGCCGCACCCACCTGATGGATGCTGTTCCAGTAACTCTGGGCCAGGAATTCGGTGGCTACGCACGCCAGATCGAAGCGGGCATTGAGCGTGTTGAGGCTTGCCTGCCACGTCTGGGCGAGCTGCCAATCGGCGGTACCGCTGTGGGCACCGGTCTGAACACCCCAGCTGACTTCGGCGCTAAGGTCACCGCTGAGCTGGTGAAGCTCACCGGCATTTCCGAGCTGAAGGAGTGCGTCAACCACTTCGAGGCGCAGGCTAACCGCGACGGCTTGGTCGAGTTCTCCGGTGCTATGCGCACCATTGCTGTTTCCCTGAACAAGATTGCTAACGACATCCGTTGGATGGGCTCCGGCCCTCTGACCGGTTTGGCTGAGATTCACCTGCCTGACCTGCAGCCAGGTTCGTCCATCATGCCAGGTAAGGTCAACCCAGTTCTGTGCGAAACCGCTACCCAGGTTGCAGCGCAGGTTATCGGTAACGATGCTGCTGTGGCATTCTCCGGTTCCCAGGGCCACTTCGAGCTCAACGTGTTCATCCCAGTGATGGCTCGTAACGTGCTGGAGTCCGCTTCCCTGCTTGCGAATACCGCTCGCCAGTTCGCTACCAAGCTGGTTGATGGCATCGAGCCTAACGTGGAGCGCATGAAGACTCTGGCCGAGTCTTCCCCCTCGATTGTGACCCCTCTGAACTCCGCAATTGGCTACGAGAACGCAGCCAAGGTGGCTAAGACTGCACTGAAGGAAGGCAAGACCATCCGTCAGACTGTTATCGACATGGGCTTCGTTGATGGCGAGAAGCTCACCGAGGAAGAGCTGGATAAGCGCCTCGACGTGCTGGCAATGGCCAACACCGATCGCGACTAATAACGCATAAGCGCTCAACGCCGCGCACACGAGTGTCATCGTGTGTGCGGCGCATGTATCTGTCGCATAAGCAACGCCCTCACTTTGCAGAATGGCAAGGTGGGGGCGTTGATACTTGTGGAGGTAGGTTTTCTATGCTCGATTGCTTAACAGTTTCTCCATGTTGTCTCGCGAGCCGTCGATATAGTCGCTGAGAAGATCCACAGCTTCTTCAACCTTTCCTTGCTCCAAGAGCGACAAAATGACCTGATTCTTTTTAATAAATGGCCCGTGAACGCTCTCATTTTGCCCAGACGTCATGAATACCAAGCGTGACAGAGCCAGAATGTTCTGCCCTCTGTGGAGCATCAGTTCATTTTCGAGCGATTCGAAAATAGCAAGGTGGAACCGGTTGTTGGCAATGGCCACATCGTCCCAGTCCCCCACAGCAATCGCAGTGGACGCGTGCTCACACGCTGTGCGCATGGCAGCAAGACAGCGATCGGCGGAATCGGTGCGGCTAAAAATTTCACGCAAGCAGGCTGTTTCAAAGACGCGCCGGTACTGGTAGAGGTCGTGCAGATCGTCGGGAGTGAATGATCGTACAAACACGCCCCGGTTTGGGTAGTGCACTAAGAGTCCGTCTTGAATGAGGAGACGGAATGCTTCACGAAGTGTGTTGCGTGATACTCCATGTTTCTCAGAAACCGCAATTTCAGAGAGTTGCTGGTTTGGTTTCAGTTCACCGTCAAGAATCGATCGTGAAAGATTCTGAGAAAGTGCTTCCGCTGCTGTGCGTGCGCGGGTTGTGTGGCGTTGCATTTTCAATGTCGCTTCCGTCTCCTGAGAAACCTGTAATCAACTGCAACTTTAGGCCGTTAAGCAATGTGTGCAATCTTCTTCTTACATCGCTGTAGCAACCCTTTCGTTACAGGTGTTCTTATTTTAATGCCACCATCCGCATAGTTGATACCACAACCTTAGGCCCTACCCCCACTACCCCCACCCTTTCATTTTTGTTGCAAAAGATATTCAGTAAGGGTATAGCACTACACTTGTGCACCTTTATTGCAACCTTGCTCCAAATAGCCTTCCACTATCACCATCCCCCGTGCACACGCGGAAGCACTTTTCATTCACTAGGTAACTTTTTGCACTCAGTGCACTTTTTGTGTTTTACTGGATCAGTGACCAGCAATGAACACATTCCTCTCAGGGAATTAAAACGTCGCAAGACTCTCGCAGCCATTGAATTGCATGCGACCAAACTCGTCGAAGAACGCGGTTTTAAGAACGTCACAGTCGACGATATTTGCGCCGCAGCCCAGATTTCGAAACGCACATTCTTTAACTATGTGGATTCTAAAGAAACAGCAGTCCTTGGCAGCCCCCTTGCCATGCCGGGCGAAGAGGTTCGCGAGAAGTTTAAAAACACCAAACACGATAACCTCGTGCTTGCCCTGATTGATTTCATTGTCATTGATGTCATTGCGATGGAGAAAAAGAGTTTAAGCTCTGCCGACGTCGCCGACCTGGTCGAAAGGCGCAAGCGCATTCGCCTCGCCGATAGAACTATTGGGCTCGACACCCATTACGTGCAATACGAAGTCTTTGAAGCTCTCGTCGCATTGACGGTCGATTACCTCACGGTTCACCCTGAATGCCGCAAGCTCAGCGAGGATAAGATTTTTCAGGAGGCTTTAGCCACTGTTCTCATGGCTACCTCAGCGGTTCGCCAGGGTTTCCGCTTGTGGCTCTCCCCTGATAACGACTGTGAGCTTCTTGATATGTGTCGGGAATCCCTTGAGATGCTTCGCAGCATCCTTTCTTAACTTCTCTTTCTAAGGAAACACTACGAATACGAACACTCCCGTCGCCACTATGAGTGACGACGCTACTTATACACGTCCACTTTCCCCTTCCGCCCCTATTCGTTCCGTTGGTGTGATCATCGCGGCTTTGATGCTCTCGACGTTCATGAGCTCGTTGGGGCAAATGATTTTTGCAACCGCCTTGCCCACCATTGTTGGTGAGCTCGGTGGTATCAACCACATGTCATGGGTGATCACAGCCTTCCTTTTGGGGCAGACTATTTCTTTACCCATTTTTGGCAAACTTGGCGATCTGCTTGACCGCAAGCCTTTGTTCATTGGGGCAAATGCCCTTTTCGTCCTCGGTTCTGTACTGGGCGCTTGCGCCACCAATATGAGTGTGCTGATTGCTGCTCGCGCTTTACAGGGCATTGCCGGTGGCGCGATGATGATTCTGTCGCAAGCTATCACTGCTGAAGTCACCACTCCGCGTACCCGTGGCAAGTACATGGGCATCATGGGTGCTGTTTTTGGTGTCTCCAGTGTGCTCGGCCCAGTATTGGGTGGTTGGTTCACTGATGGTCCTGGCTGGCGCTGGGGTATGTGGCTGAATCTGCCACTTGGTCTCATTGCTATTGGTGCCATCATGTACTTCCTTCATCTTCCTCGAAAAGAGCAGAAGTTCAGCCTGGACTGGATGGGTACTGCAACCATGGCTATTGCCACGACTGCGCTCGTGCTTGTGGTGACCTGGGGTGGACATGAGTATGACTGGTCCGATCCAATCATTCTGGGCCTGATTGCTGTCAGTGTTGCTTTTACTGCCTTGCTGATTGTTGTGGAGCTGCGTGTTGCCGATCCTCTGATTCCGCTGTCAATGTTTCGCTACCGCAATTTCACGCTCACGACCCTTGCGGGCATTGCTGTAGGTGTGTTGATGTTCGGCTCCATGGCTTATCTGCCAACCTACATTCAGATGGTGCATCACATGAGCCCAACAAATGCTGGTTTGATGTTGATCCCGATGATGTTGGGCATGATCGTCACCTCGATTGTTGTGGGTAACGTTGTTACTCGCACTGGTAAGTACAAGATTTTCCCCATCGTGGGTCAGATTGTTATGGCTGGTGCGTTTTTCCTTCTGGGTTCGCTGACTCCTGAGACTTCTCTTACTGTGTTCGGCTTGTATCTGGCTATTTTGGGTATGGGTTTGGGCATGAGCATGCAAATCTTGGTGCTGATTGTGCAAAATACTTTCCCACTCGCACAGGTGGGAGTTGCTACGGGTGCGAATAACTTCTTCCGCCAGGTTGCAGGCACTGTGGGTTCGGCTCTGGTCGGTTCGATGTTCATTTCGCACCTGCATGACAAGTTGGCTGTGAATGTTCCTCAGGCGTTGGCGCAGATCGGTGATCCCGCTCTTGCCCAGCAGCTAGGTGGCGGTAATAGCTTGACCCCTGGCATGGTTGATTCACTGCCTGAGCTTTTGCAGAATGCGATTGGCTTAAGCTACAACGATGCGTTGACTCCGGTCTTCGTTATGCTGGCTCCGCTGAGCTTGGTTGCGATGTTCGTGTTGCTTTTCGTGAAAGAAAACACGCTGCGCGAAACTGCGTAGTTGTCGCTTTAACCTCACACCCCCTTGTTCGTGCTCACGTGTTTTACTGTGATCATGAACAAGGGGGTGTTGTGTGCGCTGGGGGTTATGAGGTGAGTGCTGCTGCTTCTTCGTTGCTGATGTCAGGTTTGGGCAGGAGTTTTTCGTAGATGTCGGTGTCGCGCCATTGTCCTGCCATCTCCCCGTAGGTCATTTTTGCGAGGTGGCGTAGGGTTCCGACTTTTTCAAATCCGCGGGATGTGTGCAGCCTGGCTGATCCGGTGTTTTCGGGGAAGATCCACGAATGGATGGCCCATTTGCCCATGCTTTGGCAGGTGTCGATGAGGGTGTCGAGCAATGCCCCTGCGACTCCGCGTCCGCGTGCGTCGGGGTGAATGTAGATGGAGTCTTCGACGACGCCGTGGAAGACGCTGCGGGAGGAGATGGGTGCGGCTGTGATCCAGCCGAGGATTTTATTGTCGTCGGCGTTTTCGCAGGCGACGAACATGGTGCCGGGGATTTTGGAGTTTTCAAATTTTTCCCAGCTGGGTGCTTCGGTGTCGTAGGAGGCGTGGCCGGTTTCTAACCCCTGCAGATAGATGTGCTGCACTTGCCCGTAGTCGGTGCGGCGCAGTGGTCGGATGTGAAAGTCGGGGTGTGTCATGTTCCCCAGTTCTACCGAAAGATCACCGATTTTTCACTTCGCTGCCTGTGATCGTGGTCTAAATCATCACAGGCTGCGGTTGTGAATTGTGTTTAGCGCCCGCCGCGTTTGCCTCCACGCTTGGGTGTGTGTTTTCCACTACGGTGGGGCTTGGTTTTTGCGATTGCTTTGCCTGCGGTGTTTTTTGTAGTTTTGCTGGTCTTTTTCTCAGCCCCGTGTGTGGTTGTGGGTGCTGATTGTGCGCTGTTTGCTTGTCGACGTCGTTGCTTAGCGAGTGCTTTTTCCCGCGCTGTTTTCTTCGGCTGGGCTTGGCGCGAAGAATTGGGGGTTCGTCCTTTGGCGATGCCCACGAAGTCTTGGATCGCTTCGGAGTCGTTGTCTTTCTTCCACACCAATGCGATGCGTGTGGGTTGGATCTGAGAGCTGTGGAAAGGGCGGTGTTCGATCTGCTTGGCTGAAAGTGTTTTGATCAGCGGGCGGGGGGCGATGGCCACACCAACATTGGCTGCCACCACCTGAAGGTGGGTGCGCAGCTGTGCCACGTCTACGCCAGTTGTTGCGGACATGCGGCAGTGGACGATCTCTTCGGTGATGTCCTCGGGTGTGAGGGCGTCGAGAAGCGAAAGTTCGTGTTCTTTGGGCAGTGCGATTCCTGGTTGCTCTTCATAAAGTTCAACGACGTGGAAGCTGGAATCTATGCGTTGATCGGGCAGGCGCACGAGCCCGAGTTCAGCTTCGCCTGTAATGACCAGTGCGGTCGCATCGTCGCTGGCTACGGAGCTAATTTCCCCGTGTCGGGTGCGTTCGGTGAAACGATTGAACCACTTATCGGGTTCCGTACCCGTGACGAAGCTTAAACTCAACATAGTAGTTAATGGTACCGTTATGGCTGTGAATGAAGAATCTGTACGTACCCAGCCCGCGGTTTTAGCCTCGGCAACTGCCATGAAGCCTCAAACCGCCGCGAAGAAGCTTGGCATCTATTTGCCAGCCACGCCAGAGGAGTTCCAGAACAACGCCCTTGGTCATGACGAGTTCGTTGCGCTGCAAACCAACCCTCCGCAGTGGCTGCAGGAATTGCGACGCACCGGCCCACACCCACGCCCTGTTGTGGCGCAGAAGCTCGGCATCACCATTGCCGCATTGAAGCGCAATGATATGGACAAGCCTTTGACCACTGCCGAAATCAAGGAGCTGCTTGCCAACCAGCCTGAATGGTTGCGCACTGCACGCACCCAGCTTGCTCAGGCGCGCGCCGAAGGTGACTGCGAGGTTACCGAGGACTAAGTATCCTTTAAGGCAAACACTGCCCTGCTTTTCATTCCTTCCACCATCTCACAGCTAAAGTGAGGAAAGGTATGAAAGCAGGGTTTTTCTTATTCACCCCAGCGTATGCAATGTTTTTGAACATTGACCACAAACGTTCGTGGTCTCGTTCGGGTTTCTCTCGCGTGCGGGGTTCTTTGGGTTAGTCTTCCAGAAAGCTGTTAGTTGACGTCTCGTAAATCAATGCCAAAAACCATGCGCATTTGGGAGCGGAAATTTTCACTCCACCGAACATCTTCCGGGGTACAGGGCATGGTCATCCGTTTTCCCCGCTGATCGGGGTGTGTGACCGAGTAATGCTTTTTGCCTAACGCAACCACAAACCCACGGCTTTCGAGTAGCTTCTTCATTTCCTTCGGCGTGGAGGGTAACGGTCCTCGCTGGCTGGGGCCTGCTTTGAGTCTCTTCTTCCGTTGTTTGCGCACCACTTTCCGTTGCACTCGATTCGCCTTCGACTGAGCAGTGGTAGCGCTGTGCTTATCGGCGGGAAAGACTTTCAGAACCACAGTCCGGTCGATATCGACGATGAAGTCGAAGCCTTCGGCTTTATAGCGGAAGCTATCACCCTCCCGAATCCAGCTGGTGCTGTTCGCCACAGCAGATCGCAATTGGTCTTCGGTCATCCCCAAATGTTGCGCTCGATAGAGTGCACTTTCACTCAGCCTAATCTCATCGGGCTCAAAGCCTAGTTCGCTTCCATACGCTCCCATATTTTGGGCAAGCTCATGCTTGATGCTTTCCAGTTCTTCCGCACTGACGGTGGAAACGGGTTGATTCGCAGCCTCCGCGGCCCCATCTGGCGCAACGGTAGTGCCATCAACACCTTTTTCTCGTTCCGCCCCGGCGCGCGCAGGTGCGTGGTCGCTGGGCTCGGATTCAGGTGCAGAGTCGGTGGCGCTGTGTGGAGTTGGAGGGGTCGTTGTGGTGTCTGGTTCTGGGGCGAGTTGTTCGGCTGCTGCTTGGGTGGCGGCATAGATGAATTCGCGTTTTTGTTGTAATCCGAGCCGCCAGCCGAGGGCGTATCCAGCGATGATTGCGAGGGAGAGAACTAGGAAGAGCATTCTGTGGTCACTTCCTGTCCGTAGGGGTGATGCTCATAACTAGGCTGCCTTGGGGGTTGAGTTGAACTGTGACGGTGTTGAGGTGGTATTCCCATCGGTTATTGGGGAGTCGGATTGGTTCTATTGTGTCGAGTTGTGTCAGTAGTTCAGCTGGATCGATGTCGTAGTTAGGAAGTACAAGTTCAATGTCGCGCGTGTACTGTGCTTGGGAGGGTGTGTGGGGTTTGCTGTAGCCGACGCTTCTACGTTTCGGCATCGCTTTCGGGGTGGGTTTCGGTGGGCGTGCTGGCGTAGACGTGCTATCCGCAGATGGTGCTTGCCCACTGTGTGCAGGCAGGGCGCTTGTTGGTTTCTTATTGTCGGTTGCAGGGGTGTTGTCATCCAAGCTAGATGTTTCGGTGCACGTGGACTCGGGAGGAACATCCACAGCTATGCGGATTCGGCTGACGTCACCGTGGCGCAATGCCGCAAAATAGCCAGCCCCGGCAGCTATCACAAAGCACACCACAATAAGCACCGCCCCAACAGTGATCTCCATGGGTGCTCGCCCCCCTCTCATCTCCTCACCTAAAAAATTTCGACATAAACACTAAGGTGACCCCCATCTTAGAGCACTAACTGCACAAGCGAAGCACCCGTGAATTAAATCCCCCAACTGGCTGACCCCATCTGTGCGCCTGCGCCCCCTTCATACACAGGATTTTTGATGAATTCACCCGAGCAAAAACTCGCGCACCTGTGCGAGCCGATCCGGATTGGTTGGGGGAGCTAATCGACGCCCATCACTGCACACAATTTCTGTCACTGCCGTCCACGAATGCAGCGCATTGCCCA
This sequence comes from Corynebacterium felinum, assembly GCF_030408755.1. NCBI lineage: Bacteria > Bacillati > Actinomycetota > Actinomycetes > Mycobacteriales > Corynebacteriaceae > Corynebacterium > Corynebacterium felinum. Next base: position 963,623 of record NZ_CP047209.1, on the reverse strand, counting down.
CCCATACCGGGTACTGCGCTAATTGTTCCACCGACACCTCGCACTCGGTTACATCCACAAGCTGCATTGTGCGCCGCAACGTCACTGAATCCAGCACGCCCCACTGACGCGGAGCCACGCACATCTGATCGTCTTGCCACCACGCAAGCACCCCGTAGCAGGTTTCTTTCGGCAGCCTAGTGGTAGCGTCGAGAAGCAAAGCATCATCGCAACCATGCGCACGCGCGTGGGCATGAAGCACAGCAAGAGCATCCAAATCCCAGCCCTTGATCTCGGGGCGCTCACGCGGATCGTAGTCCTGCGGAACCCACAATGTTGTGGTGCTTCGACGCGGCGGCATGGAGCGTAATCGCAGGTACACCGTGTGGGTATCCACATGAAATTCTAGGCGCGGAAAACCATAACTCACATCCGCAATCGCTTCCTGTACGCAGGAAAGGCTGATGGTGCGCCCACACGCCCGCGCAAAACGCGCCACATGCAGATCCAATCTGGCAACGTGGCCGAAAGTCACGGGGAATGAATCGATGATCACCCGACCCGACACCTCATCATCAGAAGGAACAAAGCTGGTTCCATCAAAGACGAGGAGATCAATATCGTCCATTTAGATCTCCTGCCCTATCAAACGCAACAACGGTGTGGCCTTTGTGAGGGTCTCCGCGTATTCTTCCTCCGGATCAGACAACGCCACAATCGCACCCCCAACCCCGTACGTCAAACGATCCCCGTGGATAACAATGCTGCGGATCACCATCGACAAATCCATCGCACCATCGACACCGAAATACCCCACAGCACCGGAATAAATGCCGCGGGGGGCTTTCTCTAGCTCATCAATGATGTCCATGGTTCGAATCTTCGGCGCACCAGTCATCGATCCCCCAGGAAAAGTCGCCTTCAGCAGATCAACAAGGCTGTATTGTTCAGCAAGCTGGGCTCGGATGGTACTGACTAGCTGGTGCACAGTGGCAAAACTCTCCACCGCAAACAGCGGCTCAGCCTTAACCGTCCCCGGCACCGCCACACGCGACAGATCGTTGCGCACCAAATCCACAATCATCAGATTCTCCGCGCGATCCTTGGCATTCGTAGCCAAATCTAGGCGCAAACGTTCATCCTCTTCAGGTGTTGCACCCCTGGCACGAGTGCCCTTAATGGGGCGCGACTCCACCACGCCAAAGCGATCACACTTTAAAAACCGCTCTGGCGAACTCGACAATAGTGCTAAGTCCCCAAACCGCACTAGGGCCCCTAGCGGGCTTGGATTTGCTCGGCGAAATTCCCCATAGCTTGCACACACATCACACGTATCAATCTGCGCCGACAGTTGGTTTGTTAAACACACCTCATAGGATTCGCCCGCAACAATCGCCTCATGGCAGGCATGAATCAGATCAATATACTCATCCTTACTAAACCGCGCCTTGACAGGCCCCACCGACAAAGCCCCAGCGCCACGCTCAGTAACTGGCGCATCAGAGTCCATGAGCGCTACAAGCTCTTCTTTCATCTGCCTCGCCCACGCAACCTGCTGCTCAATAAGCTCAGGAGAATCCTGATCCACCAAGTACAGCACATGAGTGCGCATGTTCCTATGATCAATAGCGATCATCCGATCAGCAAAAAACAGCTGAATATTCGGTGTCGGTGCTTGGTGCGCTGCACTACCACCACACTCCGCCTTGAGCTCATAGCCCAAATATCCCACCAATCCCAGATTAAAGCCCAACCCGAGATCAGCCACAGCCGAAATATCAGCGCGCACCAGAGAGTTTTCCAGCACCGAGAAACCATCACCGCTGACAGTCGAACTCAACGGGCCACCAGCAACACCCACATAACTCATGCCACCATCAGCATGCGCATGATCGCTGGCATCCAACCAAAAAGGCGCATCCGCAGCAATACGCTGCGCATCCACACACCCCTTCAAACTCAACGCCTGCACACTCAACGAGGACGTATTCCTTAGTGTGGAAACATCGCGACCGGGATGTGCCTGGGTGCTGGTGGCGGCGTCGTCACGCACAGCACCAGTGCGTGCCCCAGCACCGCCACGATGCCGGCGATTATAGTCACGTGCCAGCGCCAAAAAATTACGCACCAACACATGCCCATCAAATCCCCCCACCGACTCAGGATGAAACTGCACACCCCAGATCGGTCGCAGCTTGTGCTCCAACGCCATCACAATGTTATCCCGCGACGTAGCCGTCACGCGGAGCTGCTGAGGAATCGGATCGGCAACCAACGAATGATAACGCACCACTTCAAGCGGCGAGGTTAGCGATGAAAACAGCCCCGAACCCTCGTGCGTAATCAGATCTGTCTGCCCGTGCACCGGCAGCGGCGCAAGCGCAGTCCCCCCGCCGAAGGCATAGCAGATCGCCTGATGCCCCAAGCACACGCCCAACAACGGAGTCGTCGTCTGAGCAATAATCGCAAGCGTCGAACCAATATCGTCCGGGTTGTCCACCCTGCCGGGGCCTGGCGAGCACACGATCGCATCAAAACTGTTCGCAAAATCCACGCTCAACGGTTCGCGGAAATCGACAACGGTCGGCGCGCTGTTCGTTTCGTCCTCAATATAAGCCACCAAATTGTAGGTGAAGGAATCACGGTGATCTATTACAAGGACTTTCACACACAAAAACCTTATTCACCCACACACCCCTTAGCAACACGACAACGCCCCTAGCTGCGCATCTGAGCAGGTAGGGGCGTGAAATCCAAAAATCAGGTCGCTGCTAGACCAGCTTCCACTCTTCCAAACCGTCGTAGAGTGGGTACTGCTGCGCAAGCTTGTCGACGCGCGCACGCAGCGCATCAATAGCCGTTGCGCCAGTCAGCGCCTCAGCGATGATATCGGCAACCTCAGTAAACGCTGCCGCATCGAAACCGCGAGTAGCCAGCGCAGGAGTACCGATACGCAGACCGGAAGTGACCATTGGTGGGCGTGGATCGAAAGGAACCGCGTTGCGGTTGACAGTAATACCCACCTCATGCAGCAAATCTTCAGCCTGCTGGCCGTCCAGCTGCGAGTTACGCAGATCCACAAGCACCAAGTGCACGTCCGTGCCACCGGTGAGTACATCCACACCGACCGCTGCGCAATCAGCGTGAGTCAAACGCTCAGCGATGATCTGCGCCCCCTCGATGGTGCGCGCCTGACGATCCTTGAACTCTTGGGTTCCAGCGATCTTCATAGCCACAGCCTTTGCCGCAACCGCATGCATCAGTGGACCACCCTGCTGGCCTGGGAATACAGCAGAGTTAATCGCCTTCGCGTACTCCTGCTTTGCCAAAATCAGACCAGAACGAGGACCACCCAAAGTCTTGTGCACGGTGGTGGACACAACATCAGCAAAAGGAACTGGGCTTGGGTGCAAGCCAGCAGCAACCAAACCAGCGAAGTGAGCCATATCGACCCACAGTTTCGCGCCCACTTCATCAGCAATAGCGCGGAAAGCAGCGAAATCCTGGTGGCGAGGGTAGGCAGACCAACCAGCGATCAGAACCTGTGGGCGCTCTTCAAGCGCCATGTCACGGACTTTGTCCATGTCGATGCGGAAGGTGTCGGGCTCAACACCATAAGCGGCAACTTCATACAGTTTGCCAGAGAAGTTCAGGTGCATACCGTGGGTCAGGTGCCCGCCGTGTGCAAGCGACAGACCCATGATTTTCTCACCGGGCTTCGCCAATGCCATCAGCACAGCAGCATTTGCCTGCGCACCAGCATGTGGCTGCACGTTGGCGAACTCTGCGCCGAACAGTTCCTTCGCACGATTACGTGCAAGGTCTTCGACAACATCGGCGTGTTCACAACCACCGTAGTAGCGGCGCCCTGGGTAGCCTTCAGCGTATTTGTTGGTGAAAACCGAACCTTGAGCCTGCAGTACTGCGCGAGGAACGAAGTTTTCGGAAGCAATCATTTCTAGGGTGTTACGTTGGCGAGAAAGCTCACCGGCAAGAGCGCCCGCGACCTCAGGGTCGAGTTCTGCAAGCGGTTGGTAACGGATGTCATTCGTCATGAAGGACACTCACACCTTTCGTTGTTGTGCATACGTGTTGAGCCCACCCTCCTGGCCATAAGTACTTCAGACACCTTTATGCGTTGAAAAGTTCCGTTGCCTACCACCGAGGAAAGTACTCACCGAAAAGCATAACCGAAAGAGTGAAAAAACTTGGGGTCAGACCCATTACCCACCAATAACCGACAGGTCAAAGCCTTAATTGGTTGAAAAATCCACTATGGGGCAACCACAAAGTACCAAGGCATAGCTATGCCACACCTCGCTTCCAACTGACCAAAGTGTGGCAATGATTAACCAGCAGACAGCTTTTTTCTCATCCAAAAGTAGTTTAACGCCAGGCTCACAGCGGTCAAGCAACAGCTTGTGAGGAAGACTTGAATGAAAGCCGAAGTACCTTTCAACTCAGGATCAAGTGCAAAGGCAGGCGAATTAAACGCAAGACTGAAAGTCATCAGCGCATAAGGCACAAAGAATCGCAAAAGTGCACCTATAGAGTTTGAAATAGCGACAAAGCTCAAGATGGACAGACCTAAGCAAACGCCAACAGATGTTGCAAACCCTCGAAAGACTAGTGCTAAGAAGTTCTGTAATGCAGCGACTGAAATCAAGGCAACAAACGCCAACACATTGCTTTGGAAAAACCCTAGCCCGGATTTTTCATGGGGTGGGGCTTAAAAGGTGTGTAAAAAGTAAAGAAAGTGCTTCTTGACCTGCTAGAATAGAGATGTTGTTAAGCCTTTATTCCAAGCAGAAAAGGAGCACTTTCATGGTGAAGACTACTACATACACCCCTATGATGGCCAGCTGCACCCGTCTTGTTTCCCGCGCGGGGGTGTTACCCTTTGCTCATGTAGCTCAATTAGTCGGGATTGGTGCCAGCCTTGATCGTGTTTTCTCACGGCAACGGTTAACACATACTTTTGGTGATGCGTGTACTGGGTTAGCGTTATCGTTAATTGCTGGTGGTGACGATGTTAAAGACATCAACTTGTTAGATTCTGTTTCGACAGCATTATCGTCTCAGCCATTGCCGTCGGTATCAACCCTGTGGCGGCGACTGACAGAGCATAAAGACACCAGCGATAAAATACGTGAAGAATTCCTTCACGCGATCAAATACGCCCGTAGCACACTATGGAACCTGCTGGGCGATCAAGCCCCACATAAGCTCGCTACAGTAGACAAACCCCTGATAGTAGATATTGATGCGACACTGATCTGTGCGCATTCTGGCAAGGAAAAAGCCGCACCTACCTATAAGAAGGGGTTTGGTTTCCACCCATTATGTGCTTTTATCGACTACACCAGCGTAGGGTTAACTGGTGGGGAATTTTTAACCTGTCTGCTTCGCCCAGGTAACGCGGGAGCAAACACCGCTAATGATCATTGCCAGCTTGTCAAAGAAATCCTGACCGCTCTCCCCGATCACAGCGATGGCAAACCTTGGGGCAAACGACTTGTTATCCGTGCTGACAGTGCTGGTGGGACAAAACAATTCCTTAGCTCCTTAGACGACCATGACCTCGGTTATGTTGTTGGCTTTTCACCCTCACCTACAGCAAGTATCCTCCTCAATGAGCACATCAGATCCGGTAACGAAGCAACTAGTCACACAGATTATCGATCATTACGTAACACCCGTGTGCCAATTGTGCGTGGCAATGGGGATATCAGCTTTGATGACCAACACTTCCTTGAAGACATCACCGGACTACTACAAACCGCACACCTAGAAGATGACAAACCACTGGTGAACCTTCTTACTGATTACCCCACCACGATGCGCGTGATCGCACGGATAGAATCCCCCCCACGCAGGGTGCCAACACAGCATTTTCAATCAACTCGGCATACGCACCCAATTATGCGCAACAAACCTCAACTGCAATATTCAACGCATTGACCAGTACTATCGCCAAAGATCACTATGCGAACAACACATCAAAGACGCCAAAGATCAAGGCCTTGCAAAACTACCGTTTTGCCAGTTCAAAGCTAACCAAATCTGGTGTCTCATCATAACCTTAGCCCACCAACTTCTCACCTGGACAAAACTACTCGACCATCACTACAACAACCACAACAGCGGCAACAACAAGAAACGAAATCAATCCGACAACCCGTGGTGGACATGGGCACCAAAAACCATTCGAGCAAGGTTTATTGCAATCTCTGCAAAAATCACGACAAGCAGCAGGCGCATATACCTCCACCTCGATCAACAAAGCACACACACCCCCACACTGGTGACACTTATGGAATACACCCAAAACCTCCTACGCCCCCTTAAAAAACGAAAAACCTAACCCCCTCAACCACAACACGCAGCAGACCCCACCACCGGCAGCCAACCGCAGGCACCCCACCACAAAACCCCACCACAAAAACACGGACGTACACCTTGCCATTGAAAACCACAACCAAAGGCGAAGGTGCCCCAACCAACCCCACAAACACACCACCCCAACCCACCACCACCAAACCCACCCCATGAAAAATCTGGGCTAGTGGATCAACCCCATTAATTGAAAGCACTACGCCAGCCAGAACAGTGAGACTGCAATAAATAATATGCATCACCGCTGCAAGAACTACCGTAGCAATCAACTTACGCACCAAGAGCAGCACCACACTCTCGTTTGAGAGTATGAGCGCATTCCAATGGCAAGGTCGCTTGTCATCATTCCAGATAGTTGCGCTAAAAACACCAACGGAAAGTGAAAAGAAGAGCAACGTGTAAAACAACCCCGTCTGCGCAGTAAAGGACTGCCAGCCATTCTCAAATTGGTCGAGATTATTCCCATAGTTGATCACACCAATGGCAACAGTCAGTATTGGCACAATGAGGCAAACCAGCCAAACGGGCGATCTCTTGATTTTGAACAATTCTATAAGCACTGAAATTTCCTCACACTTCTTTAACAAACTTCAGGATAAGAATATAGGCAATAAAGAAGGAAAACAGCACGAAGAAAAATACGTGCATCCAATTCGTTTGCACAAGCACAACACTTCCATCGACCATGCGGACGGGGGAAGTATAGGCAAAATATGCCCAAGGAAACAGATAACTCAGTGGCAAGGAAACAAGCATGAACGCTGCCGCAAGGAAGGAATTAATCATGCCAAAAACAATCGTAAACACCTGATTTTTACTTGCTATTGCCACCACGCAGGAAAACAGGTAGAAAACGATGCCCACAATCAGAATTGCGGAATAATAGAGCCACCATTCACTACCAATTGGCGCGGTAATACCACAAATTTTGCCAATCACAATGGCGCACACCAGTTGAGTAGTCGCAGCGAGGACTAAGTAACCGATCGCAACAATAACTTTTGCATTAACAGCCCGGAGTGGACTAATTCCCGACATCGCCAGTAAAAACCAACCTTTGTGGTCAAATTCGTTCTCCACCTGCTTGCTTGCAACTACGGCTGTAAACACTGGCCAGACGAGTGCGCCGAAGAATGTTATCGACAACAAAACCGAATGCCATGCAAATGGAGTAGAGAGATTATCTATGGGAATCGAACCGCTGAGTAGTGAAAAAGTAGAAAGAATTGCAATGACCAGCGCAATGGATAGCGACAGGATATACAGTCGCAGCTTTTTAGTCTTCACCACCTCAGTGACTAACAAATCAATCATCATAGTGCCTTTGCCGTGATAGCCATGAAGACATCTTCAAGGCTTTCTTGTTGTCGGGAAATTTCGTGAATTGCGACACCAGCGTTAATTAGTCGCTGACAAACATCGTTGATATCCGCGTTCATCACCGATGGAATGACCGCCCCACCCCTGACAATTTTTGAATCGACAAAAATCTCCGCCACACTTTCAGCATCGGGCGTGCGGACAAATAGTGAATTAGCATAAGAATCAATAAGCGCGCCCCGTTCACCCTGAAATACAAGTTTCCCCTGTTTGAGCACACCAAAATGGCTCGCTATTTTTTCAACCTCTGCCAAGATATGTGAAGAAACCATGATCGTCGTACCACTGTGCGCTAATTCCTGAAACAGCTGCCTAATCTCGTCAATGCCCGCCGGATCAAGACCATTAATTGGTTCATCCAGTACTAGAAGTTTTGGCTTACTAACTATTGCCAACGCGATACCCAGACGCTGTTTCATACCCAAAGAATAATGCCCAACTTTTTTATCTTTGTTTGGAATAAGTCCAACTTTGTCCAAAGCCCAATACACATTGTCAGCCGGAAGTTTCAGCAGTCGCTGTACGACTTGTAGATTTTCCACCCCTGTGAGCTGACTGTAGCCTGGGGGTTCTTCAATTAATCCGCCGATCGTTCCGATGAACTTCGCACGCGTTGCTGGATTTAAGGCTTGGCCATTGATTTTAATGTTCCCTGCAGTTGGAGCACTCAAGCCTAAGAGCATTTTCATTGACGTCGTTTTGCCTGACCCATTCGGTCCAAGAAATCCGTAAATAGACCCTCGGGGTACCCGCAGATTAAGATCATCAATAATTTTTTTACCCTTGATTACTTTACTGAGATTTTCGGTATGAATAGCAAGCGCTTCCATGTTTCTTCCTTATGCGATTGTGTCATTCTCGTATTGGCATGCAAGACGATTGAGCGCCTACTTCCCCCTCAGGACACAAGCTTTTCCCAGTAGCACTTACAGCAAATAGTGGCACTGAAGGAAGGGGGAATAGGATCAATCTTTAGTTTGGGTCTATCATAGTTATTTTTCAATCACAGCGGTAGGACTTTTCGCTTTATCCCAATGCGAAGGACCTATCGCCTTCAGTACACCTGATACCCCGTTTTTCCTTAATTTACTGGGGATATTTATCCTAACTAATTGCACCTGTTTGCTGCATGCTTCACAATTCCTCTATGAACTTCAGCATCCACTATTGTCACGTCTATGTATTCGCTGTTCGACTATCTCCGTAATTTATGGGCTTAGTATTCGCATTGATACACACAGCTAGAAGTGGTGTAGAGATTTGCTGCACTTGTACGCAGTTGGCAGAATGATATCCTATGGCTAAACCCCACGACTCCAGCCCCTACTTGGATTTCGACCGCAGCTCCTGGCGCGAGCTGCGTAAGTCTTTTCCCCAAGTACTGGCAGAAGAAGAAGTCGAACAGCTGAGGGGTTTAGGCGAAAACGTTGACCTCAACGAAGTTGCCGAAGTCTACCTCCCCCTGTCGCGTCTGATTCACCTGCAAGTTCAGGCACGCCAAGAGCTCACCGCGGCCACCGAAACCTTCCTCGGCGAACGCAGTCAACATGTGCCTTTCGTCATCGGCATTGCTGGATCAGTTGCTGTGGGCAAATCTACCACCGCCCGCCTACTACAGGTACTGCTGCAGCGCTGGCCGAGCCACCCCCACGTCGATTTGGTCACCACCGACGGTTTCCTCTACCCCGCCGCTGAGCTGAATCGGCGCGGAATCATGCGGCGCAAAGGCTACCCCGAGTCCTACGATCAGCGCGCCTTACTGCGCTTTGTTACAGATGTAAAATCCGGCAAACCCAATGTGCAAGCCCCCGTCTACTCCCATACCCTTTACGACCGAGTTCCAGGTGAGTACATCACTGTCAACCGCCCCGACATTCTCATCGTCGAAGGACTCAACGTGCTCCAAACTGGGCCGACGCTGGTGATTAGTGATCTATTCGATTTCTCAGTGTATGTCGACGCACGCACCGAAGACATTGAGCGCTGGTACATCGAACGATTCTTGCAGCTGCGTTCGACAGCCTTTCGTGCCCCCGATGCGCACTTCTCACACTATGCGGAACTGCCTGACCAAGCCGCGATCCAAGAAGCCCGCGATATTTGGCAAACAATCAACCTGCCCAATCTGGTGGAAAATATTGTTCCCACGCGCGTCCGCGCATCCTTGGTGCTGGCAAAGGGCGCAGATCACAGCGTCAAACGGGTGCGCATGCGCAAAATCTAACACCCGACACTCCTGCGCTTATCGACGTCGCCAGCACGCGTTGCCCTACAGGTGCTGGATCACCTGAAACTCCACGCAGACCACATCAGTGCCCGCCTCAAGGCGGAAATCATCACAACCAAGGGCCGTGCGAAAGTCTGTCGACTCCCAGAACTCTCGATGCGCATCGCGCCATTGCTCCACTGTTGCAAAACCCTCACCCTCCCCAATCACATGGGAGAGACTCACCTGAGCACACGGGCAAATACGCACTCCCACAACCTCAGTAATGCAAACAGGTTGTCCTGCTGAATCCACCACCACTTCCCGATCGCCCACGGCTGGAAGGGAATGCTGGAGCTGTTCATACTCAACAACAAGCGAACTTGTGGTGGTTTTCTCCCCTGCCACAATGGCTGCGACTAGGCGATCACGCAACGGGCCAGGAAAGGCATACTCCCCTCGTGGAAGCTGGGAAAAGTCAACGCAAGTATCGTCCACGATGATCCTTTCTCTTCTGTGCAGCGCTCTCCAAGGTGGGATCACCCCAAGGATTGTGTGCTTTTACTTTCCAAAACGGCGTGACCGTTTAGAGTAATCTCGCAGCGCACGCAGGAAATCGAGACGCCTGAATGCCGGCCAATAAGTATCGGTGAACCAAATTTCCGAATAAGCTGCCTGCCAGAGCATGAACCCCGACAAACGTTGCTCACCTGAGGTGCGAATCACCAAATCAGGATCTGGTTGGCCGGAGGTATACAGGTGGGAAGAGATGGATTCTGGGGTGATTTTCGCAGCCATATCCTCAGGCTTGGTGCCTTGAGCAGCTTCCGCATTAATCACTTCGCGGACTGCATCCACGATTTCTTGTCGGCCACCATAACCGACTGCCACATTCACGATCACGCCGGTGTGTCCGGAGGTTTTCTCCGCGGCTGTTTGAAGACGAGCCGACACATGCTCCGGCAAAAGATCGAGGTGTCCGACAAGACGCACACGACAATCACGCATGGGGTCGGAAAGCTCATCCACCACATCCCCGATGATATCGAGAAGCAGCTGTAATTCCTCGTGCTCGCGGCTCAAGTTTTCGGTGGACAACAGGTAGATGGTGACCAGTTCGATGTCGGTGTCTTTACACCACGAAACCATCTCACCGATTTTTTTCGCACCCACCCTATGCCCGTGGCTGACATCAATGAAGCCAGCTTCGCGAGCCCAGCGTCGATTGCCGTCGCACATAATTGCCACATGGCTGGGCTGTTTCACCCCGGAAATTTCACGGAGAAGACGCCGCTCGTATGCGGGGTACAGCAATTGCGGGAGTGAAAATTTGATCACGTTAGAACCAGTGCTTCTTCCGGCGATCCAAAACGCCAGCTTCAGCCATAGCCTTATCCAACGTCTCTGCATCGAAAAGATCCAGGCCGTGCGCTTCAGCGAAGAGGCGACGGCGGTTCATACGCGAATAGCGGCGGTGGAAAGCCCAACCAATAAAAAGCACTGCGACGACAAGTGCGATCAAAACGAACCAACCAATGGGTGAAGCTTTACCGAACTCACTACCGACAGGGCCCGCGCCCTGCTGTGCCATGAAAACGACGGTGTTGATATCCAACGGAATTCTTCTTTCACTTTCGACAACGGAAGCCACCACCCAGCCACAACCCGCTACCCCAGTCTGACCTGGATTTGCGCCCAGATCAGGCAAGCTGCAGCAGACTGCCGTGGCTAGAGAAGGCAGTAATCACACTCTTAAAACCTTGATTATATCTCTACTGCGTGCACACACCAGAGATAATCCATTCACACGCCACAACACAGCAGCACCGAGTGCTCAACGACACTACAGCCTTGAAGCATTCAACTCTGCCGATGGCGAAAGGTTAGCTCAAACCGGCGAACAGGCAATCTTCAGGGAACGTGGTGGACACGCGTGTGCGTGCTAGTTCAAATTCCTCCGTGGGCCAGTACTTTTTCTGCACCTCAATGGGGGTTCCGAAAAACGTTCCGGCCGGGTCGATTTGGGTGGCATGGGCACGCAGCGCTTCATCACGCTGTTCAAAATACTCAGAGCATTCCACTTGGGTGGTCACTCGCAGCATGATGTCACCCTTGTGTGCTTGCCAGCGTTCCAATATCTCAGAGTAAGGGCTGGGCTTACCGTCAGCAATGGCTAAATCATGGAACATTTGAAGCCGTTGGCGGATAAAGCCGTGCGTGTAGTACAACTTCTTCGGTTCAAATGCTTCACCCAGATCGGGGCGATAATCGGCTTGTCCGGCGCGTTCCCACGCAAGCATGGACACTTCGTGCACCTTGAGGTGGTCGGGATGTGGGTAGCCGCCGTTTTCGTCGTAGGTGATGATCACGTCGGGACGAAATTCACGGATGGTTGCTACTACTTTGGCCACTACTTCTTCAGTATCGGCAAGCGCGAAACAGCCTGCCGGAAGGGGTGGCAGCGGATTGCCTTGAGGCAAGCCGGAATCTTCATAGCTGAGCCATTTGTGGCTCACCCCCAGTGCAGCGACTGCGGTGGCCATTTCTTCCTTGCGCACCGCAGAGATGTTTTCTAGTACACCAGGTTTATTCATCGCGGGGTTGAGGATATCGCCGCGTTCACCACCGGTGCATGTGAGAACCATAACGTCGTGGCCTTCAGCAACGTAGCGGGCCATGGTTCCGGCGCCTTTGCTCGATTCATCATCTGGATGCGCGTGAATCGCGAGAAGTCGCATCGTTTTTATTCCTCACTCTCTTGGAAAATTCACATTGACGCTATGCCCTACGCAAAACCCCCGCAACACAAATTTTAGGGACGCATCAACGAAATTTCGACTAAGTCGTATTCAGACTAGTATAGGAATTAGCTGTGCGTAACTTTCATTCAGGTTTCCGCACCTCACCCAGCAGCGCTATGCCCCGTGCCCTGTCCGAAAATGATCATCAGTTGAGCATTTTCGAATCTCGCCTTCGGCATATCGCTTCATTCCGTTCTTACCAAAGGAGACACCTCGCGTTGTCTACTCGGCCTCATCCCCAGTCTCGTGCCCGCTATTCTGGTGCCCCGTCGGGGCAAGAATCCACCATGTCGGGAAAGCTCGTCGCCATTTTTGTTTTGGTGTTGGTGGTTGCTTTCGCGGTGGCTTTTGCTAAGTTTTTGCGCACGACGGATCAGCAGCCGGTGAATATTACCTTTGCTTCGGCCAAGCGCATCGACGATAGTTCCATCAAGGTTGTCGCCGATATTTCCCGCAAGGATACTTCTAAGCCGGCCTATTGTATTGTTACTGCGTTGAATTACGAGATGGCCGAGGTGGGTCGTCGCGAAGTGTATATCCCCGCCGGCGGGCTTGAGCTTGCGCGTTGGGAAATCGATGTTCCCACTAGGGAGCCTGCGGTCTCTGGCGGAGCGTATGGCTGCAGTGACACCATCCCGTTCTATCTCACTGAAGCAAAAGCTTCCCAATAGTTTTCTTTTCCTTCACTTGCTGCACGCATCTGGGGAATGTGGCGTGTTTTTCTCGGCATGACTGCCACGTTTTCTTTAACTGTAGATGTGGTAGAATTCGCAACAGTATTTTTCATCGGCCCCATGGTTGCAGGGGCCGCTACCATTTTTCACAGTAGAAGCAAAGGGTTTGTAAGTCATGGCAGACAACCAGAAGCAGTACATCACTCCTGAGACCAAGGCAAAGCTTGAAGAAGAGCTCAATGCACTGATCGCTCACCGCCCTGTTGTTGCGGCTGAGATTAACGAGCGTCGCGAAGAGGGCGACCTGAAGGAAAACGCTGGCTACGATGCTGCCCGCGAAATGCAGGACCAGGAAGAAGCTCGCATCAAGCAGATTTCTGAAATTCTGGCGAATTCCACCACGGAGCGTTCCGGGATTGTGGAGGGCGTTGCCAATGTTGGTTCCGTGGTTCACGTGTACTACAACGGGGATAAGGACGATAAGGAAACCTTCCTGATCGGTACCCGCGCTGCAGCTTCTGATAATAAGGATCTGGAGACTTATTCCGAACAGTCCCCTTTGGGTGCGGCGATTTTGGGTGCTCAGGAGGGTGAGACACGCGAGTACACTGCACCGAATGGCAATGTTATTACCGTGACTATTGTCTCCGCAGAGCCTTACGATTCCGTGAAGGCCGCAACCCTGCGCAACGACTAGTATCCCGCCTTGACCAGCACGAACTCTTTTCAACGGCCCCGCTTGCTCGCTGCTTGCGTGGCCGTTTCCTCAGTTTTGGTTGCCTGCAGCCCGCCGGGTGAGCAGGATTCTGCGCACAAGGTGCAGACTGCGACGCACGCTACTGCGCTTCCTTTCGCGTTGAGCACAGGGACGCATAACGCGGGCCGTGCCCACATTTCCTCGCTTATCGACGCCGCTGCCAGCTCCCCCACTCCGTCGCGGAGCAAGCCAGGCATGATTGACTGTTTGAACCCTCCTTCGGTCAAGCCACAGTTCTTCCATGTTTCGTGTTCCGATGACTCGCAAATGGTGACTCAGATTTCGTGGAAGTCGTGGTCTGATTCTTCCGCTGAAGGCACGGGGCTGTTGAACGGTCGGACTGTCGATATCGTGTTCTCTCAGCCGAGTGAGACTACTTTCGGATGGATTTTTAGCCGCATCACCATTGATGGTTCTCCACTTCTTGCCTATCAATTAAACACCCCATAACGCATTTCATAGATACACACGTGCCCTCGTCTCCTTTCACAGGAAACGAGGGCATGCGTATGCTCCGTGCACATGGAGCGCACGCTGAAAAATAAACCCCTTCATCACTGAAGGGGGTTGAAGGCTTAGATTAAGCTACTTAACGGTTTTGGAAGTAGCTGAGCAGGCGCAGGATCTCGGTGTACAGCCACACGAGGGTCACTGCCAAGCCCAGCGCCACACCCCAAGCGTTTGCAGCTGGAGCGCCCTGACGGATCATCTTTTCAGCAACATCGAAGTCCTGTAGGAAGCTCATTGCTGCCAGACCGATGCAGACGAGGGAGAAGATGATGGCGAGAGTGCCGCCGTCGCGCAGTGGGTTACCGAAGCCCAGCATGGACATCAGGAGGTTGCCCAGAACCAGAACTAACACGCCGATCATTGCGCCGGTGAGGATCTTGGTGAAACGAGGGGTGACCTTCACAGCACCTGACTTGTAGGCGTACAGCATGCCCAAGAACACGCCGACTGTTGCCAAAACAGCCTGACCGATCATCTGACCGGCGTTTGCATTGCCCACGGACCAGCCGGAGAGCAGGAGGGAAAGACCACCAACAAACAGACCCTCGAACACTGCGTAGACGATGGTCACTGGTGCGGATGCGAACTTCTTGCCGAAGGTCGCAACCAGAACGGTGATCAGACCGCCGATTGCGCCAACCATGGTCAGAAGAATTGCCAGCGGCTGGGATACATAAATGGCGATGCCGAAGTTAAGCACTGCGAAACCAACAATGATGGCGAGAGTGATACCGGTTTTGGTCACAACATCATCGACGGTCATAGGGCGCTCAGAGGTTACTGGCGTCTGAGAGTACTCACCCATCGGATTGTGCATACCTTGGTGCAGATCACCGTAGTAGTTCGTAGCCGAACGGGTGCTGGAAAGAGAGTTGAGAACCGGGTTGCTGCTACGCATTGGTAGTAACACTGTCCTTTCGCCAAAACCTAACGTTATTTTGCAGTAGTTTCCCTCACCCATAATTGCTACCGGAATCTTGAAAAGCATTACTGCTGCCAAGAATGAAAAACCGTGTGCGTTGGGTGAGGAATTTACACGGAAACTACTTCTTCAATTAGTTCAACGATAGTAGCAACTATTTAGTTCCCAATAAATTCAGCGCTCACAGGAACTAATCGTGCCCGCAGTGGCTCTTCAAGCGCAGCAAGGCTTTCTTCAACCCCTGTCAACAGTGCACGGTTGAGCGCACAAGGTTGCGTTTCATCAAAACCAACAGGCACCGGCAAGGCGATGGAACCAGCGGCAATATCGAGCCTGGTTTGAGTCCCTGCCAAAATCGTGACAGTTTCCCCTTGGCCCATAAAGCGACAATAACCAGGGGTAGTCACGGTTGCCGTACCCACAGCGATCCACAACACAAGATCGCGCTCCGCGCGGGCGAAGACTGTAAGCGGATCAATGGTCGGCACATCAATGCGCACGCTGTTAATAAACGCGGCAGGAGTGGTGCCGGTGTGGCGACGAAACGCGCGAGTCAAACTACTGGTGGCATCAAAGCCAACGCGGGTGGCCGCATCAGCGATTGTGCGTCCGCGAGCAAGCATGTCAGCCGCGCACGCCACCCTGCACGCAGCGCGCCATTCAGAAAACGGTAGGCCGGTGGATTGGAGGAATTGGCGCTGCAGTGTGCGCGCACTGACATGATAGTCCTGCGCAAATTCCATCAGTGACGCCCGCTCTGAGGGATTAGCAACCAACCGTTGCGCAACAGCACGGGCGGCAGCACCTGTGGGAAGGCTTGGCGCAGCGAATCGGGACGCATCCACGAGTGCTGACAGTGTGGGACTTAACGTCTGCTCCCCAAGTACGCTGCGGGAGTACTCGGCGATCATGCGCCGCTCCCAGTCGGGCCCGAGGCTGAGCTTACGGGTGGGGCCGATCAGGGTGGAATCAGGGAACTTCAAACTAAGGATGCTTGCTTCTGCCGAGGCTGTGACGATTGCGCCTTGAGGCGCGATGATCAGGTCGCCGGCTGCCACATGAAGAATGCGGTCGGGCGCGTTAATGACCGCTCGACCGATACGACACCACAAAAGAATAGCTGGATTAATATTGTCCACGTCCACTATTGTGGCGAAGATTCCCCATTTACGCAATACCTATGTTTCGTTATTCACCCAACTAATACCCCCACCTTCTACGCATGAACGCATCAATAAAAAGTATGAGCCGGTGGATCCCTCTCCCCGAAGGCCAAGTATGGGAGAAGAAATCCACCGGCTCCGTCGAGCACATGGAGTGTTTGCTACGCCAGCTTTGTGGCGGTGTCCGAAAGCAAGAAGGGTAAGTCCAAAAAGGAAGTGCTGTGTTTTTATGCGACAGTGCGGTGGCTGAGTCGAGCAAATTGTTCAGGGGCTTGAATTCGACCTGTTGAGTATCCACTGCGGCTGCGATGCGATTCCCGAATATAGTAGGAATGCGCTGCCTCATAAGGGTTCAGATCGCTGAGGTAGTAAACATCCGCGGTATTCAAATCCCGAGTGTTGAAAAGGTCGCCATGGATATCGGTGCTGTGAATGTCGGTGTTGCGTACTGCTGCGGTCATGATCTGCTCCCTCAAGTTGTTGTATGTTGCTGGCGTATATACGCCGTGTATTTTGTTTTCTCCCTCACCCCGCGGGATATGGTGGTCGACCGCGGAGCATGGAAGATTTTGTTGATAGTTGCGTTCTGCTTGAAGCAACTATCAACGAATCTAAAGATCAAATCTTGGCAATTGTTGCATTGATGCTGTCAAGTAGCTGTGAGTTCGTTCGAAAACTGTTGTGACCCACAAAAGTCCAGTTCACAACCTGTTCACACAGACTAAATCCCCAGGAAAAACCACCATAAACTATCGGACAAATTAATTCCATCGAACCACTAACGGTAGGAAAAAAATATTGGTCTACCAAAGCCTGAAACCGGCCCTACATAAGCAACCAAACATAGCCCGCCGCCCCTGGTAGGTATGGGATGAACATTCGATCCCCAAAAGAATCACAACCAACTACGAAGTTGAAATTATGGCAATCCCTGCCAAATCAAGATCTTGCAGCACCCCACTTGACACCAGGGTATGCGTAAAACGTTTCGTATTGATCCACAGAGCCAAGAAGAACTCTAACCATAAAGTGTTTTCGCTACACTTTCGGAACCTTGCTAACAAAAGATCCTAGCAGTGTGAGGAGGTTCACAAAGCGCTTTTTGCCCGTCACGTCCCTATGGAAGATAGGTAATTAACCTCGAAAAGACCAGGTGAGGGACGTGACGGTTAAGAAAATGAGCGAAACCTTTCTACCTGCAAAATCTTCATTCAGGCTGTGCTTAATGTTCTATCACTGCGGACTTGTTACCGCTTTAAACAGCTGTCGAAACTCAAACGAAATGTAAGCAAGGGGACGTGACGTCGCAGGTCAAACGGCATTTTCACCTGGACAACTAGTAAAAGATCGCTCATACTTGAGGCAAGTTACCTGTAAATGAAATTCGCACTTTCTAATGGAGGAAAGACTATGTTATTTACCCTTGACATCTCAGGCGAATACTTCGCTTTGCACACCAGCGCCGAACTGTTTATAAGCCTGTTTATCAGCTCGGCCGTTCTGAACCGCGACAACTCAAAATCCGATATAGCCAAATGCGACCAGTTGGCCGATGAAGGAAAGGCACAGAATGATCATGATCACAACCAAGCACTAGCGCAATCGGAAAAAGCACTCAAAGGTGCGTTTACCGTCAGGAAAGGTAGAAAATTTCGGATTGGCTTGCACACCTTACGAAATAAACATCGAAGGAGCAAAACAAATATGAACGCACAACCCGCTTATGTCTCCTACAGTCCCGTATGCGGAGCATGGCTCGGCGAAATCACCTCAGAGCAAGTACAAATATGGGGCGAGTGCATTTGGAACTGCGAGCGCGATTGGGGTCCGTGTGAATGCGAAGACTACCACTGCTATGTCGACGAGAAGATTATCGTGACAGCTCCAGGCGCTACGAATAATAAGTGGATGGAAGGCTTGACTCCCAAGTTAATAGCTAAACTCTGGGAAGATCGCGGGAACTTCAATGTACCAGTAAAGGTTTTTGGCACTGGCGAGGTTTTGAAAGCTATCACACAAACAGGGCAACCAGCCCTTGTTTTTCGAGTGCATGTTTTCCGACGAGAAGATGTCGACCATTACAGGCCACAACAGGGTCTACTCCGGATGTTTCAAAGCATCTTCAATGGCACGCGCGGAAACCGGAAATGGACACATACGGATTGACGCTAATCTTTTTCAATGTAGCAACTCTTCTTGCGCAACGCGCGTCAGCGATCTTTTGCAGGACTAGCCCGGGCGCGACCCCCGAAAAGTAGACACATTTAAGCGGTGATTGCTGAGATAGATTTTAGCGCAAATGCTTGCGCTTCAAAAGTGTTGGGGGCGCAGTATTTCAAGTAACTGTGCCGACGTGTGGTGTTGTACCTGACACACCAAGAAAACACTTCTTTTCGACATTGGAGCATGGTGTCAAAGACCTTCCGATCTTGAAGGACTTCACGTTTTAATGTGGCATTAAACGACTCTGCAAGCGCGTTATCCGCACTCGTGCCAACACCACCCATGGACTGGGTCACTCCAAGAGATTTACATTGCTGTTGGAAAACCTGTGAGGTGTACACACTTCCATGATCTGAATGGAAAATCGCACCTTTTAGTGACCCACGCTGGTCTTTTGCCATGGCGAGTGCTTCACCAATAAGATCAGTGCGCATGTGATCAGCTAACGCAAACCCGGTGAGTTTACGGGAGAAACAATCAATAACTGTGGCCAGATACATATTCCCACCACCTTTAATCGGTAGGTAGGTGATATCACCCACATACACTTTATTCGGGCGATCAGCAGTGAAATTACGCGTGACCAGATCCGGGAAAACACTGCGATCTTTCCTGGAAATAGTGGTTTTGACCTTGCGTTTTTTGCTGTACCCACGCAGATTCATCGATGCCATCAACCTAGCAACACGTTTATGATTAACAGGCTCATACTGATCGGAAATTTCAGCCGCGATACGTTTCGCCCCGTAACAGCCATTGAACTGGTTGAACACAGAAAGAATACGCACCGCCAACAACGAGTCCTCGCACGTTTTAGTGTTACGAACAGCACGAGCTTTGCGCCACTTGTAAAACGATGAGGCATTAAGTTTCAGCACCTCACACATCCGCTTGACCGAATAATCGGTTCGATGGTCTTCGACAAACTGGAAGCGGATCACCAATTTGTCTCTTCCGCGAAATATTTAACAGCCTTACGCAAAATATCACGCTCTTCAGTCATTTTACGCAGCTCACGCTCAAGCTCACGGATACGTTCAGCTTCAGAAATTGCCTGAGCTTGCCGCTTTTGCACCGCAACACGAGAACGCTTACCAGTGCCCAAATCCTGACCCACGTATGCAGAGATTGCCGATTAATCCCCAAATCAGCAGCGGCCTTCGCTAGAGACAGTTCCGAGTTCTCATAAAACGCAACAGCGTCACGCTTGAACTCATCTGAATAAAACCTTGGCATAAAACTACAGTACCTTCCTCCCACCTCATACAAGCGGGAAATCAGGTGTCTACCAAACGGGGGTCAGGTCCCCCTGCAACGCATTTTGCATATCGACGTCGCAACCAACCTTGTGATTTACGCCCCCAGAGTTGCTGATACGAAGGGGGAAGATCGAGTAGGGTGCCGGGTTTCCCGGCAGCCCTCTCACACCACCGTACGTGAGGTTCATCGCATACGGCGGTTCCTTACACCAATACAGAGTATTGACTGTGCTTATAGTTCCAATACGCCACGGCTGATACGAGGTTCTGGTCATTCCAATACGCATTAGTAAGCGTGGTTGTAAGCACCCACGAGCCAGCGATACGCCAGTAGGACTTACTGGTATTAGCCCACTCATAGGCCTTTTGTTTATCCACACCCAAGCGGCAGAGGTTCCGTATCCGCGTTCGGATACGTTTCCACTGCTTCCATACGCACATCCGCAGTCGACGACGAAGATGCTCATCCAGCCGGTTAAGAAACACCTTCGCATCCGCCAACGCGAAATAACCAAGCCATCCACGCAAATATTTGTTTAACCGGTCAATGCGATACTCCATCGACACCGACCACGATCTTGCCGTAAGCTCTTTCACTCGGGCTAAAACCCTCACCTTCGTGGCCTTAGTAAGTCGAAACCGATACTGATCACCACGAACCAGATAGAACCCATAGCCTAAAAGCTCCGCCTTAATCGCATGACAAATAGTGGACTTCTCCTGATTAACCCGCAGCTTTAACTTCCCCTCCAGAAACTTCCCAGACTGGGCAAGCGCACGCTGCGCAGCACGCTTGGAACGAACAAAGACCCGAATATCATCAGCATAACGAACAAACTTCGTGCCCTTAGATGCAAGATAATGATCAAAATCATCCAACATGATATTGCTCAACAACGGCGATAACGGTGACCCCTGCGGAGTCCCTGCATCACTACACCGAACAACACCATCAGCCATAATCCCAGCGTTTAAATACGCCCGAATAAGCTTCAACACGCGCTTATCGTCAACCTTACGAGCCACCCTCGACATCAACATGTCGTGATTAACCGTGTCGAAATACTTCGACAAATCAACCTCAACAACCCACACATACCCCTCGTTAAGAAACCCACGTGCGGTCTTTAACGCCATATGTGCGCTACGTTGAGGCCTGAAACCAAAAGACACAGGCACAAACCCCACATCAAAGATAGGCGTAAGTACCTGCGCGATCGCCTGACAAATCACACGATCAACAACAGTCGGAACACCAAGCATACGCCAACCACCCGAAGGCTTTAGGATCATCACCTCACGAACCGGCAACGGCTTATACGTTCCCGCGTCAAGACGCTCACGAATGCCACTCCAGTGTTCGCGCAGATAAACGTCAATATCCTCAACACCTACCCCGTCCACACCAGCAGCACCCTTATTCGTCTTAACCCGCTCTAATGCAGTGCGGAGATTGCCACCTGAAAAGACTTGATTCCACAGATCAGCACCCGCACCAGTTGACACTTCCCCTACATCGGCAGACACACAACTAGGCACACCATGGCTATCGTCGGGATTCACCCTATCCTCCCCATAATGCCCACACACACGTGGTTGGCAGCTTTCACCGTTATGCATAACTACAATCCAGGTTCCATACTCAACAATGTAAAGTTCAGTCCTTCCTCGCTCACCCACCATAAGGGCTACCGCGGACCGCGGTGTCTCCCACGAGTACTATGACCTCGGCTGACTCCTACCACACCAACCCACAACAGGGCTTACCACACCTACTTGGCACAGTCTGTGACAGGCCTCCCCGATTAAGAACATGCTCTTTCCTCCTACAACCGCCACATCTACACACTAACCACTTCGATGGAACGGGCTTCGACTTCTTCGGCAGCCTTACCCAGATCAGCGCGCCTTATATGTGATTCGTATACCTCGGTGCAGGATTTCGCTTGAAGCTTCCTCCCCACAACACCTCACGATGCTGCAGTTGCCATCAGCTACATAGTTAAACCACCTTCACTATCAGGGACTCACACCCTTAAGAACATGCCCATGTCGGGCGAACAGCAACGAAACCCTCGCAGTTACTGCGAGGGTTTCGTTGTATGGTGCCCCCACTGGGACTCGAACCCAGACTGAATTGATTTTAAGTCAACTGCCTCTGCCGATTGGGCTATGGGGGCAACGAGAAACTATCTTAATCCACAACACAACCAATAACTAAAAATCAGCTCCGCTACCCCTCCCCCGCCACTAATGCTGCGCATTACAGCGGTGTGGGTGGGGGCGTCGATACGCTAAAGCTCGTGAGTGGAAATCAGCTGACTAATAATACCATCCAAGATATCTTTCTCACTAATAATGATCGTAGAAATCCCAGTCTGGCGCTCAATCATATCTAAAATCCCATTCACCACCATCGCGCCACCAGCGAGCACGTCAGCGCGACCAGTGTGCACCACTGGGTTCGCACGCCGCTCCGCCGAGGTCAAAGAAATAACCTGCTTCGTAAGCACCCGCAGCGCATCGAAACGCAAATGCGCATCGTGAATCGCACGGGGATCATAAGCCTCCAACCCCAACGCCAACGCCGCAATGGTCGTAAATGTCCCAGCACAGCCCACAAAAGTTTTCGCCTGCGCAATCGGAACAATCAACTCTGTTTGCGCAATGCGCTCGGCCACAAACTCTTCAGCAATTTCCAGCTCAGTAGCCGTCGGCGGATCTGCACGCATAATGCGCTCAGTCAAGCGCACACAACCCATCTGAGCCGAATGCGCACCAAGAATCTCACCATGAGCGTCACCGACCACAAACTCAGTCGAGCCACCGCCCAAATCGATCACGCACAACGGACCTGGCTCATCAGTCAGATCCGCAACCGCACCGATAAACGACAAGCGGGCTTCCTCATCACCCGAAATAACCTCAGCAACCAAGCCCGGCTTAATTTCAGACAACAATGACGCAGTCATGCGGAAAAACACATCGCGATTCGACGCATCCCGCGTTGCCGACGTCGCCACCATGCGCGCATCGACAACCTTCTCCTGCTTCATCAGCTCCACAAAACGCGCCAACACCACACGAGTGCGCTCAATAGCCTCCGGATCTAATTGACCCGTTGCATCCACCGATTGACCCAAACGCACAATCTCCATCGTGCGCAGAACTTCCTTCGTTTCCTGACCATCAGCATCAACAATCAGCAACCGAAGCGAATTCGTACCACAATCAATCGCAGCAAAACGAGGCATAACTTTACAAACACTCTCTGTACAAACCACCGCAACCACAAACCAGTGACTCACAGCGGCGGGAAAACAACAACGACAGTTTTTTTAAGAACCCGGAACTTCAGCATGACTGAAATCAAACTGATCGATATCAATGCCCAATTCAGCACACGTTGGCCAGTCCATGGGGACTGCAGTACCACGCAAGCGACCATGCTCTGCCGCCAACGCAACAGCCTCAGTACCCAAACGGAAATGATCAGGCCCCTCAGCAAGAGCATACGCAATCAGCACATGCAAACACTTGACACGATCAGGCATCCCGCCACCGGAGAAATCAGTACCCAAATCACCCAGCGCATTACGCTTAGCCAAGAAATACTCATGGGCAGCCAAGTAATCCTTAGCCAAATCCTCATCCTCCTGCAAACGCGCTGTCATCCACCGCATCACATGCGCAACCTCCAGACGCGACGCCTCCGCAGTCAAGCGAGGGTCCGTCAAGTAGTACAACGTGGGGAAAGGAGTACCATCATCCAACCGCGGTGCGGTCATCACAACACCAGGGGCACCGTCTGGGCACCGGTAGGAAATCTCCAACACACCACGGGGCTCACGGCCCAGCTGCTGGGCTACCGCAGCACGATCTGCATCAGTTACGCTCATGGGTTGTCATTCTAGCCCATGGTCGAACAAACACCCCAGACCACACAAACCCACCAACCCCCGCACACCTTGGGCACACTACTGGGCCCCAGGTGCCGGGATATCCTCAGCAGCAGGGTTGGCATCAGGCGCTAAAGGCATATGCGTATCAGGGATTTCTTCCTCCTCAACCTCAGGAAGAACCGACACTGAATCCCACAATTTTTCATACCAACTCAATTGCTTTGCAGACTCAGTGAGAGATTCTGCAGTCTGGCGCGAGTTTTCCAAACCGGGATCAACAACACGAAACGCAATTTCACCGGGTTCAATCACACCCAGACGAATACGTGCTTGCTCACGCACATACTCATCAGACTGATACTTCTCAATTTCAAGCTGCATGCGATCTTTACGCTCGGTCAACTGCGCAATCGATGCATTCAACCGCGTGATCTCGCTACGCTGCTCCATATAGTTACGCAAAGGCACGATGATCATCACCAAAACTGCGATCACCGCCAGGAAAATCACGAAGATGGACGGCGCACTCAACTTCAACGTCGGAGCCTTCACCACTGGGGTCCGACGCTGCTTTTCGCGGCCTGCAATAGGAACCGCCCGTTTCATCCGTGCCATAGAATTCCTCATTCTAACAACGAATCCCCCTTCACCGCGCCAAGTTTCAGGCGAGTCAGCAAAAAGTGACACTCATCGCCCCCAAACCTCAAGCACAATTCCACCACAAACGCCCCCCCTTCTCGTTTCCGCAAGTAGTCACATACAGCACAAAGGCGCACCTTAGCAGGGAAGTGCCACCGCATGAAAACACGCGTCGACACTCACCCCACGGTGCGCCTTCAACAAAAGCTGCAAGTATAAGCGGCCTTAAGATGCAGGCCACTAACTTACGTTCATCTAGCCCTGAAAACGAGGGAAAGCGGAACGGCCTGCGTAGACGGCGGCGTCGCCAAGCTCCTGCTCAATACGCAGCAGCTGGTTGTACTTAGCCACGCGCTCGGAGCGGGCCGGAGCACCAGTCTTGATCTGGCCGCAGTTGAGTGCAACAGCCAGGTCAGCGATGGTGGTGTCCTCGGTCTCGCCGGAACGGTGCGACATCATGGTGCGGTAGCCGTTGCGGTGAGCAAGCTCAACAGCATCGAAAGTTTCGGTCAGAGTACCGATCTGGTTGACCTTCACCAGCAGTGCGTTCGCAGCCTTCTTCTCAATGCCTTCCTTCAGGCGAGCTGGGTTGGTGACGAAGAAGTCATCGCCAACGATCTGCACCTTGTCACCAATCTTTGCGGTCAGTGCGGTGTAGCCCTCCCAGTCATCTTCCTGCAGAGGATCCTCGATGGAAACGATGGGGTACTCAGCGATCAGCTGCTCGTACACTGCTGCCATTTCCTCAGCAGTGTGCTCGCCACCCTCGAAGTGGTACTTGCCATCCTTGAAGAACTCAGAAGAAGCAACATCCAAAGCCAAAGCAATATCAGTGCCTGGCTTCAGGCCAGCCTTCTCAATTGCCTCAACGATCAGGTCAAGAGCTGCGCGGGTGGACTCCACGGAAGGAGCGAAACCGCCCTCATCGCCCAGACCGGTGGACAGACCCTTGGACTTAATCACGGACTTCAGGGAGTGGTACACCTCAGCACCCATGCGCAGCGCCTCAGCAAAAGACTCAGCGCCGATGGGGGCAATCATGAACTCCTGAACATCCACACCGGAGTCAGCGTGTGCGCCACCGTTGACAATGTTCATCATTGGAACAGGAAGAACGTGAGCGTTAGGGCCGCCGATGTAGCGGTACAAAGGCAAATCCGCAGCGTCAGCAGCAGCGCGAGCCACAGCCATAGACACGCCCAAAATAGCGTTTGCGCCCAAGTTAGCCTTGTTTGGGGTGCCGTCCAGCTCGATCATGGTCTGGTCAATCAGACGCTGGTCGTCAGCTGGGATACCAGCAATAGCGTCAACGATCTTCTCGTTGACGTTTTCCACAGCCTTCAAAACGCCCTTACCCAAGTAGCGGTCGCCACCATCACGAAGCTCATGAGCCTCGTGGACACCGGTGGATGCACCGGAAGGAACGCCAGCGATACCGTGGGAGCCATCCTCGAGGAAAACTTCTGCCTCGACGGTGGGGTTACCGCGAGAATCCATGATTTCGCGTGCAAAAACGTGCATGATGTCAGCCACTGTCAAAACTCCTATTTGGTTGAAGATGAGATAAGGCGCCGATGACCCCCTGCATCACCACAGTGTGCTCCTTCAGCACTCTGCTGCGAGCACAACAGACAAGGCGTGGTGCATGCGGGGATTTCAGCTGTGAAATTGTTCGTGAGCACGGAAACATTGTTTTTTGTGAGAGCATTTTTGGTTAGTTGGTTTTTAATTCCACTTAACCGTGGGGCACTCACGCTACAACCGTGAACCACTCCCAATTATGCCAACTTTTTGCCCCTCACAAACCTCCACGAGGGTGAAACTTTCCACACCCACCTATGAAACAGCTCACACACCATGTGGATTCGCGCAGCTCAACACAGGTTTACCACCTGTGAAGCAAAGCAAAAACAACCAAAAATCTTGTTCGATCTCACACAGCAGGCTGGCGAAGAGCATAGGAAGCCGCCGCATTTCGCACCTTCAGCACATACTCTTGCGAGTTGTTATAGGCACGAATAGCCGCCGTCCAACCTTCCGGAGTGGACATATCCCCACGACTACACAACAGATTGGCTGCCGATAGAGCAGCATCGTCAATTTGATTCGGATCTGCGCGCCCATCCCCATTGGCATCCCGCCCATACTTCGCCCAACTAGTAGGAATGAACTGCATGGGACCTACTGCCCGATCAAATTCAGTATCCCCATCCAACTTCCCACCATCAGTATCGCGAATCAGCGCAAAACCCGGGGAACCATCAAGCGCAATACCAACGATCGGAGGATGAATAAACCCATTTTCGTCAATGGAACGGGCATTGAATAACTCACCGGAATAGGTACCGTGGCGCGTTTCCACATACCCAATACCCGCAAGCGTGGTCCACGCAATATTGCACTCCGGCCATGCATCCTTAGCAATCAACTCCGCATTGGCATAGGCCCGAACCGCAGCTGAAGAAATACCGGTATCAGCGGCAATAGGATCAGCCCAGAACTGGAGTTTGTCACTGGTACGCCCTGGTGCGTGAACATCGATAGGTGCGACGATTTCACCACGCGCCGGAGGAACATCTTCAGGAATAGGTTGCAACTGCTTAATCGGCGCACCCCCTTCAAGGAAGGACAAGCTCCACCCCACGAAGGATACGACGAGAATGACTGCGAGAATTACTCCCAATCCACATCCTGCTGCCTTGCGTAAGCCTTGACCCATGACGAGGAATTGTACCCAAACCTTCCCCACAACAGTTAGTCACACTATCCACACCAAGCCAAACCTCCCCCACCACACCACCTAAGCCCCATACCACAGCCACCACACCCTCACACTCGCCCCACAGTAGCCATCCCCCAAGACCTGACCCGGCAGGGGAAAAGCAGTCGAGACCACGAGAAAATCCCCCCAAATAGCCAACCTATTACTATGGGGCAGATTTATTCACAATAACACTTAGAGTTTCAGCACAGTAGGCAGAAATTGACCTGCGGTTTTGTGGGTAGCACATACTCTATCTCTAACTGATATTTTCCTACTATGGATTCTCAGCCGCAATTCACATACCGACAGGACCCACCACGCCTGAGATGAGGATGTAACTGCTGAGACCATCCAACTGGGCAGTTGCTACCCACTCAATGCACGAGAGCTTATGAGTGTTTACCTTGCTGCCACAGCAGCTCTTGGCGCTCAATCTCCACCATTTCATCCGTGCCATCGAACAAGTAGGGGGAGCGCTTTTTCATCTTATTGACAAAACTCAAAGCAACATCGGAAAAATCAAAACTGCCCCGGCGCGCCGCGATTTCCGCATGGAAGAGGATTTGGAGTAACACATCGCCTAGTTCGGAACACAGGTGCTCATCGCTGGCGCCATCAATAATTGCTTCGATCAGTTCGGTTGCTTCTTCTTCCATATAAGGGATCAGAGAAGCATGAGTTTGGGTACGTTCCCATTCCCCGAGCTGGAGAGCGCGTTGCATGGTAGCAACGGCCTGCCCCACGGCGTCGGCACGCGAAGGGACCTCGATGAGGGTGGCGCCGCTGGTGAGAGCTTTTTGTACTTCTTCGTGGAATTGTTGGGTGCTCACTAGCCAGCGCGCATGGCCTGGGGAGACGATATCGCCGAAATTCCAGCGCACAGTGATAGGGACTTCGTCGGTGAAGTGGATTTCCCCCGCGATTTGGGCGACGAGCTCAAACGGGAGCATGGTGGGCCAGCGGGGGTCGAGGAGTAGTACGGTATCGGAGGAAGTCCACATGCGTTTCATAGTAGAAGAAATCGCCGACAACTGAGAAAAGGCGCACAGTGGACATATGCCGCCCACCCAGTAAAAGGGCTGCTCAGGGGTAGTGTGTTGCCGGAAACATTGTCATTTAAAGCCAAGAAAAAGCTTTAAATTACATAAGTGTCATTGTGTGGCTGGGCACACACTAAAAGGTGTGAGGCACAGACGCATACACACAATCGTCAACCTCACACCTTCTTCCCTCCCCTCCCTAGCGATCACGCCCAGGGAGGTGACGCGGATATGCAGCGTAACAATCACCACGCACCCACGCTACCTGGGAAACCACAAGACATGAGGGAAAGGAAGGCATACAGCAGCAGACTAATCCACGCTTGCAGGGACCTTTCGCTGTTCCTGACCGTTATAGGCAGACAGCGGACGGATCAACGCATTCGACTCATTCTGCTCAACGATATGCGCAGTCCAACCGGTAATACGCGCCATCACAAACAGTGGCGTGAAGAACTCCACATCAAAGCCGAGCAAGTGATAGGCAGGACCAGAAGGGAAATCAAGGTTTGGCTTAATGCCGGTACGCTCATCCATAGCCGCAGCCATTTCCTCGTACATCTTCACCCACTTCTCACCGTCATGCTTGACTGCAAGCTCACGGAATGCAGCCTCCATAGTAGGAACGCGGGAATCACCCTTCTTGTACACGCGGTGGCCAAAGCCCATGATCAAATTCTTATTATCAAGGGAATTATTTACCCACTCACGAGCCTTCTTTGGATCATCAATCTCCAACATGGTGTGCATCACTGCCTCGTTCGCACCACCGTGCAGTGGTCCCTTCAGCGCACCAATTGCAGCAGTCACCGCCGAATACGTGTCACTCATCGTGGAGGAAACCACACGCGCAGTAAACGTTGAGGCATTAAAGGAGTGCTCCGCGTACAGAATCATCGACTTATCAAAAGCCTCCACATCCGCACGATCACACACACCCTCACCGAAGACCATGTCGAGGAAGTTTTCCGAGAAGCCCTTCTTGGTGGAAGGCTCAATGAAATCCAAACCGCGACGACGACGAATATCCAAGGCCACAATCGTCGGCAGCTTCGCCATCAGCTCAAGAGAGGAACGACGAATATGATCCGAATCCTTCGTATACGCCTCAGGGTCCTGGGCACCGATATAGGACACTGCCGAACGCAGCACATCCATCGGGTGGCAGCTCAACGGCATGGAACGCACCAGATCAATCAGGCCACGGTCGATACGACGCAACGCCTTCTCACGAATCGAGAAACGACGCAGCTCATCAGGGCTCGGAAGCTCCCCGTTCCACAGCAGGTACGCAACCTCCTCAAACGAGCAGTAGCGGGCCAGCTCCTGAACCGGATACCCGCGATAGGTCAGCGAGTTGGTCTCCGGAACAACCTTCGAAATAGCGGTGTAGTCAACAACAACACCATTCAAACCTTTACGAATCTCGGGTGCTTGAGTATCAGACATAGAAATTAACTCTCCTTCGAGTATGTGAACAATTTTTGGTCAAAGACATTGAAATCCTCATAGCGAAGCAACTCATACAGCCGCGCACGATGCTGCATACGATCGAGCCACTCAACCTGAGTGCCGGTTTCTGCGATATCATCTAAAGCGTTTTCCACCTGGCCCATCGCAATACGCAAGGTTGTCACCGGATAAATCACCGCGTTATAGCCAATCGACTCCAACTGCGACGCAGACAGCAGCTCAGACTTGCCAAACTCCGTCATATTCGCCAGCAGCGGGGTATCCACCGCATCGCGGAACTTCTTAAAATCGTCGGCGTCTTTCAACGCCTCGGTGAAAATCACATCCGCGCCCGCATCCGCATAGGCCTTCGCACGCTCAATCGCCGCATCAATCCCCTCAATACCAGCAGCGTCCGTACGCGCACAGATCACAAAATTCTCATCCTGACGCGCAGACACCGCAGCACCAATCCGGCGAATCATCTCATCAGCAGGCACCACAGCCTTGCCATCCAAATGCCCACAGCGCTTCGGATTCACCTGATCCTCCAAGTGGCACCCGGCGGCGCCAGCCGCCTCCAATTCCACGATGGTGCGGGCAGCGGACATCGGTTCGCCGAAGCCAGTATCGGCGTCGACAAGCACAGGCAGATTCGTCACCCGCGCAATCTGATGGGTACGGTGTGCAACCTCAGTCAACGTGGTCAAACCAATGTCCGGCAAAGCAAGATCAGCAGCAACCACAGCGCCCGAGATATACACCCCCTCAAAACCCTTCTGCTCAATCGCGCGCGCTACAAGCGGGGAAAACGCACCGGGGATGCGGCAGATCTTCTGCGCCGCAAGCGCTTCGCGGAAAGCGTGTCGACGCCGTGCTGGGGCGACAGTACTAAAGACACTCACAGCAGCCCCTCAGGTGTGGAAGGAGCCTTAGCCAGCACATCCGCTTCAAGCACAATGTTGAGCTCGCCTAAATCATCCAAGCGTTCAATATTGTCAACAGCCTTGAGGAAACGATCCTGCTCAGCCTTCGTCACCACACCCTCAGCCAACGTGCGGAACTTCTCCTCGTACTGCGGGCGGGCAAAGGGGCGAGCTCCCAGCGGATGAGCATCCGCAATCGCAAGCTCATCAACGATTACAGTGCCGTCCTTCATGCGCACCTCAGCGCGGCAACCAAAGGCCTTCTCGTTCGGATCTTCAGCATGGTAGCGGCGAGTCCACTCTGGGTCCTCCACCGTACTAATCTTGTGCCACAACTCGATCGTCTCAGGGCGATTAGCGCGCTCTGGGGCGTAGGAATGCTCGTGGTGCCAGGTACCATCCTCCAAAGCCACGGCAAAGATGTACATGATGGAGTGGTCAAGCGTCTCACGCGACGCCTTCGGATCGAACTTCTGGGGATCGTTCGAACCAGTACCAATCACATAATGGGTGTGGTGCGAGGTGTGCAGAACAATCTCCTCCACCTGGGAAAGATCGGAAATCTTCTCCCGCATGCGGCGCGCGAGATCAATCGGTGCTTGGGACTGGTACTCCGCGGAATGCTCCTTAGTAAACGTATCCAGAATTGCGCGCTTCGGCTCACCTTGGGCAGGCAGCGGAATAATATATTCGCGATCCGGACCACCCAAAAGCCACGCGATTACACCATCTTCGCCTTCCCAAATCGGGGATGGTGCGCCCTCGCCACGCATCGCGCGGTCAACTGCCTCGATACCCATCTTGCCCGCAAACGCCGGTGCGAAAGCCTTCCACGAAGAAATCTCGCCCTTGCGGGACTGGCGGGTTGCAGTCGTAGTGTGCAATGCCTGGCCAATAGCCTGATAAATCACATCAACCGGCAACTTCAGCATGGTGCCCAAACCAGCCGCTACGGAAGGGCCCAGATGAGCCACATGGTCGATCTTGAACTCGTGCAGGCACATGCCACGCACCAAATCCACCTGAATTTCATAGCCGGTAGCCAAACCGCGGATCAGATCCGTGCCGGACACCTTCTTATGCTGCGCTGCAGCAAGAATAGCTGGGATGTTATCACCTGGGTGAGAGTAGTCAGCGGCGAGGAAAGTATCGTGGAAGTCCAACTCGCGCACGGCAACACCATTGGCAAAAGCAGCCCACTCAGCAGAGTAATTTCCTTCAATGCCGAAGACCTTTGCACCCCCGGTGCTCACCTTATGCGCTTCGGCCTGACGACGCGCAACAGTCACGGGACGGCGAAGCACAGAGGCCGCCGACACCGCAGCATTATCAATAATGCGGTTGAGGATCATCTCCTTGGTGTCTTCAGGAACTGCAACAGGGTCAGCCGCAACCTGGGCGATTAAGAAAGCAAGGTGTTCCTCGCGGGGAAACTCTTCTGCTGAACGACGTGTTTTTACTACATGATTTTCCATAATCTTTAGTACCTGTCACTCCTTTGTATGAACCCCCACCTGCGGTTGTGAACAATCCGGTTGTGGGATCTTAATGGGGCATCAACGGGCCGTAATGCGCCTTTATCCCTGAATCTTTCCCACACTCTGTGTGTGCACTTGGCAGTTTCGTGATTGTCTCTGCGTGACGTCTGGCCTTGACCTAGCGCAACAGCGTGCGAATGCTGATGGCTGCGCGATGGCAAAGTGTAAGAGGTTGTAAGAGACGTTCAAGGAACTTTCTTAAAGATGCACGAGGGGAATAAATGGGGATTGTTCAGGAATTGACACTCACGACCCTCCCACCCACTTTCGTGGGTAGTAATCAAAAATTGATTAATCACTACGGTAGCGCTTCGGGGCAGGTGGCAACAGGGAAAAATCTTGCAAAAATTAGTGTCCTTTTTCTTCGCATCTGCAAATAATGCAAAAATGCGACGTGGGTCATGTTTTCACGGCACAATGGAGGCCATGGAAAAGATTTATGCGGGGGCGAAAATTCGGACACTTCGCCGCAACCTCGGGCTCACACAACACGCAATGGCGCGCGCAGCAAACCTTTCAACCAGCTACCTCAACCAACTCGAAAACGACCAACGCCCACTCACCACCACCGCAATTTCCAACCTCAGCAAGGCTTTTTCCCTCAACTCCACCTACTTCTCCCCCGAAACAAACGCCCGTTTTGTCGCAGACCTTCACGAATCCTTTTCCACAGCAGGCTTAAGCGGCGCCAACCCTGAAGATCTCCACGATCTCGCAGCCCGATACCCCGACCTTGCCCGCGGAATCGTGCACCTCGCCCGCGCACTAACCGACATGACCACTCTTGTCCACATCCAACAACGGGAAGGAAAACCCCTCCCTCCCACCCTCGGGACAGAAGATTTCGCTAATTTTGCAGAATCTGAAACCTACCCCACATCTAACCCCCAGAAACCGTACTTTCAATCCCAATCCATGGTGTACGAGGAAGTACGCGACTTCTTCTACGAACGTCGCAATCATATTTCTGAACTCGATACGTTGGCAGAAGAATTCGCCGCAAGTTTAGGCCCTGTTGGTATGCGCGTCACACGACTGACCGCAGCTTTAGATAAACGTGGAATCAGCGTGAAATACAAAGCACACGACGATGGCCCGCGGCGCATCTTTATCAACCAACAAGTCCGTCTCCGCATTGATCTCACAGAAGCTCAGCAATGCTTCGAATTAGCCATGCAGTGGTGTTACCTCGTCCACGACGCCCTCATCGATACCCTCGCCCGCGACCCTCACTTAAGCCCAGAAGCCCAGAAACTCACCCGCGTGGGCTTAGCCCAATACTTCGCCGCCGCAGTGGTCATGCCCTACTCAGAATTTTTGCGCACCGCGAAAGAAAACCACTTCGATATCGACCGTATCCGCAGCCATTTCGGCACAAGCTTCGAAACCACCTGCCACCGCCTTTCTTCACTCCAGCGCGAAAACAACGAAGGCATTCCCTTCTTCTTCATCCGCACCGACCGCGCAGGCAATATTTCAAAACGCCAATCAGCCACCAGCTTCCACTTTTCCCGCAGCGGTGGTGCCTGCCCCAAGTGGGTAATCCACCGCGCCTTCGAAACACCAGGACGCATCATCCGACAGGTTGCCCAAATGCCTGACGGGCGCACCTACCTCTGGATTGCACGCACTGTCGCTTCCACCCCACGCAGCTTCAGCATGGAACGCACCGAGTTCGCAATCGGATTGGGCTGTGATATTGAGCAGGCAAAAAATTGGGTCTATTCCAAAGGATTAGAACTCGCCCCCGAAGCCGCCACCCCTATCGGCGCTGGTTGCCGCATTTGCGAAAGGGACAATTGCCACCAGCGTGCATTTCCAGCTCTGGGGCTCCCCTTGGATATTAATGAGAATTTCTCCCCCGACTTACCGTACCGGCCACGACTATAACCCCGTAGATATTTCCTGGACGCAGCATACATCAACGTTTCGTATCAAACGTACTGCACACCATGAAAACCATGATCTGACCGCCAGATAAGGCCACATACTTATCCGCACCCCCACACTAGGTGCAGCCACACACAATGCTGGTGTACCAAGATCTGCCGCAGTTTTCACTCAGGTGGACCTGTTGGTGGCGTCGCAAAGCAAAAATGCTGCACATAAACACTACGTGCTAACCGCACCCAACAACGCTAGGGGCTGATCGTGAAACCATATGCGAGGAAACAGTGGCACGCAGTACACACTCCGAAAAAAACACCTTGTAACCCAAAAGTCCCTAGGAATGATCGTTCAAGACCATTCCTAGGGACTTACTCATTCACACTCCCCCACTGTAATGGCTGTGGGGAGTATGAAACAGAGCAATTAAGGATTGATGACCAGCAGCAAATCTCCGCCTTCAACCTTGGTTGGTTGAACCAAGACGATGCGCTCGATAGTGCCAGCGACAGGAGCAGTAATCGTCGCTTCCATCTTCATCGCTTCAATAACAGCCACAGGAGCACCTGCCTCAACGGTATCGCCCACCTTCGACGTCACCGTCACCACACCAGCAAACGGTGCTGCAACATGGCCTGGGTTCGAAGCATCAGCCTTCTCAACTGCAGCAACATTCGACTCCACCGAACGATCGCGCACACGCATCGGACGAATCTGACCATTGACGTTGAACACAATGGTGCGCATACCCTTCTCATCAGGCTCAGAGATCGCATCCAAACGAACCAGCATATGATGAGAATCGCCCAACTGAATGTGTGTTTCCTTGCCCTCAACCAAACCGTAGAAGAACTCACGGTCAGTCAACACAGAGGTATCACCGAAACGACGGCGGTGCTCAGCAAACTCCTCCGCAGGCTTCGGGAACATCAAACGGTTCAAGCACGCTCGGCGAGTAGCAGCATCCTCACTGGACAAAGCCGCAGCTTCCTCCTCCGGAACTTCCGTTACCGCACGAGCCGGTGCACGACCCTCCAGCGCCTTGCTGCGCAAAGGCTCAGGCCAACCACCAGGAGGAGTACCCAATTCACCATTGAGGAACGCAATCACGGAATCTGGAATGTCATACTTCTGAGGGTCCGCAGCGAAATCCTTCGGATCAACGCCCGCACCCACCAAGTGCAACGCCAAATCGCCCACGACCTTAGACGAAGGCGTCACCTTCGTTGGGCGACCGAGCATCTCGTTGACCGCAGCATAGTTGTCTTCAATCAGCTCGAAACGATCAGCCAAGCCCAATGCCACTGCCTGCGCACGCAGATTCGACAGCTGCCCACCTGGAATCTCATGGTGGTACACACGGCCAGTTGGGCCAGGAGTACCAGACTCGAATGGCGCATACATTTGGCGTACAGCTTCCCAGTAAGGCTCCATGTCGGAAATAGCATCCAAGCTCAAGCCGGTATCGCGTGGGGTGTTGGCAAAAGCGGCAACAATAGCCGACAAAGAAGGCTGCGAAGTCGTACCCGACAACGGAGCGGATGCACCATCGACGGCGTCGGCGCCAGCATTAGCTGCAGCCAAGTAGGTAGCCAACTGGCCGCCTGCAGTATCGTGCGTGTGCACGTGAACAGGCAGATCAAATTCCTTGCGCAATGCTGTGACCAGCTTCGTTGCGGCAGCAGGGCGAAGCAGACCAGCCATATCCTTAATAGCTAAAATATGCGCGCCGGAATCAACAATCTGCTCTGCAAGCTTCAAGTAATAATCCAGCGTGTACAGCTTCTCATTCGGATCCACCAAGTTACCGGAATACGCCATGGCAACCTCAGCAACGGTCGTGCCGGTCTCCAGCACAGCATCGATAGCTGGGCGCATCTGGGATACATCATTCAGCGCATCAAAAATACGGAAGATATCCACGCCCGTGCGTGCAGCTTCCTCCACGAAAGCCTTGCAAACAGAATCAGGATATGGGGTGTAGCCAACAGTGTTACGTCCACGCAGCAACATCTGAATATTCACATTCGGCATCACATGGCGCAGCTCAGCAAGGCGCTCCCACGGATCCTCATGCAAGAAGCGCAAAGCAACATCGTAGGTCGCGCCACCCCATGCCTCCACGCTCAACAGCTCCGGAGTCAGATGGGAGACGTGGCGGGCGGCGTCGACAAGCGCAGACGAGCGCACGCGCGTTGCCAGCAGCGACTGGTGAGCATCACGGAAAGTAGTATCCGTCACCGCAAGCGCAGACTGCCGACGCAGCGACTTAGCGAACTCCACAGGACCCAAATCGCGCAGCATATCGCGTGAACCGCGACGCAACTTACCCAAAGCAGGCAGCTTATCGACGGCGGCACCAACCGCAGGAGGCGCACCATGCGGGCGGTTAACAGTGACATCCGCCAAGTAATCAAGAATCCGACCCGCCTCATCATCGGCAGGAGGAGCAGACAACAGCCACGGGTGATCAGCAATGAACGAGGTAGCCACACGCTTCGACGTGAAATCAGGCTCACGCAGCAACGCACGCAAGAAGCCGATATTTGTCGACACACCCGACACCGTGAACTCAGCCAACGCACGCTGAGCACGGCTGACCGCAGTGGCAAAATCAGCGCCACGGCAGGTCATCTTCACCAGCATCGAGTCGAAGTGTGCCGTGATCTCACCACCCAGCTGAGCCGCGCCGTCGAGACGCACACCAGCACCACCTGGGCTACGGTACGCAGTCACCACACCAGTATCAGGACGGAAACCGTTATTCGGATCTTCAGTAGTGATGCGGCACTGCAACGCAGCACCCTCAGTGTGAATTGACTCCTGAGTCAAGCCCAGCTCTTTCAGCGTAGCGCCCGCAGCGATCTGCATCTGCGCCTTCACCAAATCGACACCAGTAACTTCCTCAGTCACAGTGTGCTCAACCTGGATACGCGGATTCATCTCGATGAACACATAATTGCCCTGCTCATCGACCAAGAACTCGACAGTACCCGCACCGGTGTAGCCGATCTCCTTACAGAACTTCACCGCATCATTACAGATCTGCTCACGCAGCTGCGGATTCAAATGCTGCGCAGGAGCGATCTCCACCACCTTCTGGTGGCGACGCTGCAACGAACAGTCACGCTCAAACAAGTGAATGACATCACCAGTGTGATCGCCCAGAATCTGCACCTCAATGTGCTGCGGATTAATCACCGCACGCTCAATGTAGACACGAGCATCGCCGAACGCCGACAACGCCTCACGGGAAGCCTCAGCAGCAAGAGCAGGAAGCTCCTCTGGGCTCGGAATGAAACGCATGCCGCGTCCACCGCCGCCGGCAACAGCCTTAATGAACAGCGGGTAGGTCTGCCCCTCAGCCTGTGCGACGAGAACATCAATATCGTCGCTCGCTTCGGACTCGTTCAAAGTTGGCAAACCTGCGCGACGAGCAGCAGACACAGCTGCGGACTTATCGCCAGTCAACTCCAGCACTTCTGGGGAAGGGCCAATGAAGGTGATGTTATGCTCAGCGCACTCGCGTGCAAGCTGCGCATTCTCAGACAAGAAGCCGTAACCTGGGTACACGGCATCAGCGCCAGCCTCATGAGCCGCGCGAAGGATCTCATCGATATCAAGGTACGCCTTAACCGGCGAACCCTCCGTACCAATGCGATAGGCCTCCGTAGCCATGGAGCGGTGGAAGGAATTGCGATCCTCAATAGGGTAGACAGCGACGGTTTTCGCGCCGATTTCGTATGCTGCACGGAATGCTCGAACTGCGATCTCGCCACGGTTGGCGACAAGAACCTTGTTAAAGCTTGCTGGTTTAGCGTTTCGGGTCATGGGATTGAAAGTGAACCTTTTCTAAAGAAACTGTAAGTGATGCTTGTCACGATTACGTTGCTTAATATAACCCGATCGCACAACAATTAATCAAGGCTTTGGAAAAAATACGCAATACATCACAAGCCGAAGCGATAAAATTCACAACTTCCACCCCCTGTCACCACCACATTTCCGCGGGTTTAGCTGCATTTCACAGTAGATTGTAGAACACACCCCTGATTACCCCCATACCGCGTTCTCTGTCATTTCTGGCATCAAAACCCAACAAATTCCGCACCCAAGAAAGTGTTTAACATACACCTTAGCCACCCCCGTTTATGATGAGCGCTGCAGCCACCACTCCCTCTCCCTCGCTCACCTTCCCCCACAAAACGCCACAACAGAACAACTAACTCGAGTTCACCCCTCGGCGCCACATCCCACTGCCCACCATGTCAACCACCAGTCTGCATCACATTCGCACGTGAAGCCGACATGGAATAAATCAACAATAAAAATCGCATTGTTCATCGCTTGGAAACAAACACAAAGAAGGCTGTAAAATTTTAACCAAAATCACGCCACCAGCACTGCATAATATTAGTTTTGTATTGAATTATGTACTAGAGTTGACGCGGTGAACGTGACTGAAACATCTTCGGCCAACCGCACCCACACAGTGCGCGTATGGACCCTCGTGGGCATCATTATCGGATCCACTATCGGCTCCGGAATCTTCGCCCTCCCCCAAAACATCGCCTCCGTAGCAGGACCCGGCGCGATGCTCATCGGTTGGGTAATCGCAGGCATCGGCATGCTCAGCGTCGCCTTTGTCTTCCACATCCTCGCCCACCGCAAACCACACCTTGATTCTGGTGTCTACTCGTATGTGCGCGCTGGTCTTGGCGACTACATCGGATTCACCGCCGGCTGGGGTTACTGGCTGGGCTCAGTCATCGCCCAGGTAGGCTATGCAACACTGTTCTTCTCAACACTGGGGCACTATGTTCCACTTTTCGACGCCGACCATAACCTCCAGCAAGCCTTCGCTGTTTCTGTTCTCACGTGGCTGATCTTCGGTGTTCTAGCCAAGGGCATTAAGCAAGCGAAGATCATGAACGCCGTGACCACCATTGCAAAACTGGTTCCAATCATGGCCTTCATTGTGCTGGTCGCATTCCTCGGCTTTAGCTGGGAGAAATTCACCTTCGATTTCTGGGCAACCGCCTCTCACGTGTCTGTTTTTGAGCAGGTTCAAGGAATCATGCTCTTTACCGTGTGGGTGTTCATCGGCGTCGAAGGCGCAAGTGTGTATTCCAAGCAGGCGCAAACCCGCTCGGATGTGGGCCGTGCAACAGTTTTTGGTTTCGTGACTGTTCTGGTTTTGCTCGTCACCGTTGCTACTTTGTCCTTCGGTGTTTTAAGCCAACAGGATCTAGCTGCACTTCCTGATAATTCCATGGCAGGTGTTCTTGAAGCGGTGGTGGGCCCGTGGGGTGGCGCTTTGATCTCGCTAGGCCTGTGTTTGTCTGTTCTCGGCGCTTATGTCTCTTGGCAGATGCTGTGTGCTGAGCCCATTGCCATGATGGCTTTTGATGGTCTTCTTCCGAAGAAGGTGGGCGCAATTTCGGTTGCAGGTGCGCCATGGGTTGCCCAGTTGATTTCCACGATTGTGATCCAGTTGTGCGTGATCATCTTCTATCTGAACGAAACCACATATGTGTCGATGGTTCAGCTTGCCACCGTTTTGTACCTGCTGCCCTACATTTTCTCTGCCCTGTACCTCATTTTGCTGTCTACCCGCGGCAAGGGCATTACCCACCCGCATGCTGGTGAGCATTTTGATGATTCCGGACCTGAGGTTTCTGGCCGCGAAAACACCCGCCATCTTCTAGTTGGCTCGGTTGCGTTTATTTACTCCATGTGGCTGATCTACGCTGCTGACCCGGTTTTCGTTCTCTTCGGCGCATTGGCCGTGTTGCCTGGCTTGATTCCGTATGTATGGACTCGCCTTTACCGCAAAGAAAAGGTGTTTAACGTCTTTGAAATGTTCGTGGTAGCTGTCATTATCGTTGCCGCGATCGTGGCGATTGTTGGCCTTTCCAACGGTTCGCTGTCGTTATAACAGTCTTTAACGCACAAACCCCCGTATGCTCTTGCTCAAAAGTGTGTCTCACCTTTTCACGAAGAACATGCGGGGGTTTTCGCCTATCCATTCACTTAGTCACGCAGCCTAAACCGCCGACGACGCTCCTCACGACGTTCATCCTCATCCATATCTGACAGACGACGTCGCTTCGTTGCCGGACGGGCATGCCCCTCCTTCACAAGGGCAGCTGAGTTCGGACGAGTCTGAGTGCGCGACTGCACCGCAGGCTTTTCCTCTACTGAAATTACAGAAGACTTCCGATCATAAGCCCCCGTGCGCACATCAACTTTCTCCAAATCCCACATATCTGCAAGGAAATCTGCACACCATTGGATCAAATCAACATCTCGAAGCTTAGGATCGGTAACCGCACGGCCTGCACGAGGCATCGAAATTTGAATGGCCTGCGCGGCAGCGCGATAGGTTGAACCTGGATACAAGCGCTTCAAACGAACCTGCTTCGAATCGCTCAGCTCGACAGGATGCACCTTAATACGAGTACCCTGAACCGCAATATCACCAACTCCCGCCTGACGTGCCACGTGACGCAATCGTGCTACCGACAACAGTCTCAAAACTTCATCAGGAAGCGGACCGAAACGGTCCATCATCTCTTCCCGAATACTCTTCAAATCATTCTCAGACTGACTTGTGGCCAGCTTTCGGTACAGCTCCAAACGCAAACGCTCAGCACTGATATAAGACTCTGGAATGTGGGCGTCGACAGGCAAATCAATCCGAATCTCCTTCGGCCCCTGTTCAGTTGCGTCAACGACCTTCCCATCTGCCAAAGCTCGATACGCTTCAACAGCCTCGCCGACAAGTCGCACGTACAAATCGAAGCCCACGCCCGCGATATGACCTGACTGCTCAGCACCCAAAATATTGCCAGCGCCACGCATTTCCAGATCCTTCATCGCCACGGCCATGCCCGCACCTAAATCATTATTTTGGGCGATTGTAGCCAAACGATCGTAGGAATTTTCCGTCAGCGTCGCACCCTTGGGGTACAAGAAGTACGCATAACCACGTTCACGAGAACGCCCCACACGCCCGCGCAGCTGATGGAGCTGCGACAAACCCATATGGTGAGCATTCTCCACAATCAACGTATTCGCGTTGGCAATATCAAGACCGGTTTCAACAATGGTGGTACAGACCAACACATCAAATTCCCGATCCCAGAACCCCTGCACGGTTTTTTCAAGAAGTTCCTCATTCATCTGTCCATGAGCAACCACAATCCGCGCCTCAGGCACGAGCTCACGAAGCTCCCGCGCCTTCTTCTCAATATCTTTCACCTTATTGTGAACATAGAAAACCTGACCATCGCGCAAAAGTTCACGACGAATAGCAGCGGCAATCTGCTTTTCTTCCTGCGCGCCCACATACGTCAAAATAGGATGACGATCCTGCGGAGGCGTAAGAATCGTCGACATTTCGCGAATCCCCGCCATGCTCATCTCTAACGTACGAGGAATCGGTGTAGCCGACATCGTCAACACATCCACGTGACTGCGCATCGCTTTAATGTGCTCTTTATGCTCCACACCAAAGCGCTGCTCTTCATCGACAACAACCAAGCCTAAGTTTTTCCACTGCACACCCGTTTGCAGCAAACGGTGAGTGCCAATCACCACATCAACACTGCCGTCGACAAGCCCCGCGAGTGTTTCCTTCGCCTCCATCGCGGAGGTAAAGCGTGAAAGATTGCGAATAGTGACCGGGAAACCCGACATACGCTCGCTAAACGTAGAAAAATGTTGCTGCGCCAACAATGTTGTCGGCACCAACACCGCAACCTGTTTGCCATCCTGGACCGCCTTAAACGCAGCACGCACCGCTACCTCAGTTTTGCCGTAACCAACATCACCAACAACCACACGGTCCATTGGAACCGGCTTTTCCATGTCCTCTTTCACAGACTCGATTGCGAGCATCTGGTCTTCAGTTTCCACATAAGGGAAATTGTCTTCCATCTCGCGCTGCCACGGGGAATCAGGCGCAAAAGCATGCCCCGGCGCGGCCTGGCGTTTCGCATAGAGCTGAACAAGCTCACCGGCGATTTCGCGCACAGCTGCGCGGGCTTTCTTCTTAGTATTCTTCCAATCCGAACCGCCCATTTTGGATAAGGTAGGTTTTTCGCCACCAACGTATTTGCTCAAAAGATCAAGCGAATCCATGGGCACGTACAACTGGTCCGCAGGCTGCCCGCGTTTAGACGACGCATATTCCAAAACGATGTACTCACGGCGAGAAGTTTCATCCCCTGTGGTGATGGTGCGTTCTGTCATCTTTAAAAACCGGCCGATGCCGTGAGTTTCATGCACCACATAGTCGCCAGTTTTCAACGCAAGCGGATCAACACGGTGACGCTTTTTTGCTTTTCGACGCTTCGCCTGTGCGATATCGCCTACTCGGTTACCCGTGAGATCAGTTTCGGTAATAACGATCAGAGGAAGCGCCGCACCATCTTTGTGTTTGCGCACCTTTGGAAACACAAGGCCGGCATG
Organism: Corynebacterium felinum; assembly: GCF_030408755.1. Taxonomy (NCBI): domain Bacteria; kingdom Bacillati; phylum Actinomycetota; class Actinomycetes; order Mycobacteriales; family Corynebacteriaceae; genus Corynebacterium; species Corynebacterium felinum. The sequence continues at coordinate 920,730 of NZ_CP047209.1, read as the reverse complement.
GGATAATGCTTGATACAACGTGACTTCGCCCGGAGAAGGTTCCCAACCAGGAGTGGCCACTTTCGTGCGAATCCCCTTGTCCCCGAAGCGCTCCACCATACGTTTAATTGCACCGTGCGCTGGTGCAATAAATGCAGCTCGCCCGCCATCTAAAGTGTGGGCTAACAGCATCGCCATCATGTCATTGATCTTCTCAACATCACCACGTGGCGCGGGAGCTGGATCAAACTCTAATGGAAGCGTGTCAGATTCATCAGCTTCAAACATTCCCGGTGGGGCAAAAGTCCACCAAGACTGGCCGGCATTGAGCGCCGCAATTTCCAACGATTCATACGAGCGATAATTGGATGCCGAAAGATCCACATGTTTGCTGGCAACTGGTCCGTCAGCCCCCATCGCTGCAGCTTCCCAGCTTGCCGCAAGAAACTCAGCATCCGTTGCTTGTAAATCCGCGATCCTCCTGCGAATCTTCTCCGGGCCAATGGCAATCACATGAGTGCCTTCAGGCATGAGTTCAGCTAGGGTGACAAAATCGGTATCAACTAGCGCAGGAATTAACGCTTCCATTCCATCGGCAGGCTGTTTATTCGCAATTTTTGTTAACAACTCCTGCAGAACTGGGTGCCCTGCTACTTCATGTGCAAGATGAGTCGCACGTTGCGCAATGTCATCAGTGATCGGTAATTCCCGCGCGGGGAAAATATCAATGCTGTCTAATTCCCCCTCAGAAAAAGCCCGCTGGTCAGCAACCGAGAAACTGCGGATTTCGGTGATCTCATCACCCCAGAATTCCACTCGCACAGGCTGCTCGCTCGTGGTGGGAAAAATATCAAGAATACCGCCACGGACAGCAAACTCACCTTTCTTCGCCACCAAATCAACGTGCTTATAGGCTCGAAAAACTAAAGCCTCAACCACATCGTTGAATTCTTTTTCAGCCCCTAAGTCCAAACGTAAAACTTCACGGCCAGCAACAGTGCGTGGAACAGGCTGGCACAAACCACGAGCAGCCGTGACCACAATCTTAAGCTCATCGAGCTGATTTAAAACTTTAGCGCGGGCACCAATAACATCCGCAGCAGGACTTAAACGCTCATGTGGCAAGGTCTCCCATGCAGGAAACCACGCCACCTTATCGCCATACATGGCTTTAAGCTCAGCGCACAGATCTTCAGCCTCACGCCCTGTAGCTGTAACAACAAGAACAGGAGCATGATGAGCTAAAGCCCCGATCGCCCATGGGCGCGCTTGATCAATACCTGTAATATGAAGAGACTTCTGCCCCACATGGCTTATAAGGCCTTTAAGTTTAGGGTCAGTAGCTGCAACTTTGAGCAGCCCACGCAGCATTATTCCTGCTCCTTTTTCCCGAGTGTCACTGGTGCTGCGTCGATATTACTCAACTTGGGAGACCGCTCCATACCTGCCAACCCATTCCAACACAGATTCACAATATGGGCAGCAACTTCTTCCTTGGTAGGACAATCTTCATTATCACGCTGATCCAACCACCACTGTGCCGTCATGCTCACCATTCCAACAAGAGCCTGACCATACAAAACAGCGGTTTCTGAAATGAGACCAGAGCGCTCGAAAGCACGCGCGAGAATATGGGAAACTTGGGCAACGGCGTCGTTTAGCAACGTAGAGTACGAACGGTCTGTTCCCGGCTGCATATCCCGCACCAAAATTTGAAAACCGTCTGTTTCCTCCTCCACATACGTCAACAACGCTAAAACAGCCTGTTCAATGCGAGTACGGGAACGCCCCGTTGCTAGAGATTGGGTCACAACCTGCTCCAGCCGGTTCATTTCGCGATCGACAACAACAGCATAAAGCCCCTCCTTACCCCCGAAGTGTTCATAAACCACAGGCTTAGAAACGCCGGCACGGCCTGCGATTTCTTCCACACTTGTGCCCTCAAAGCCCCGCTCAGCAAACAAAGAGCGCCCAATAGAAATAAGTTGTTCCCGGCGCTGCTTGCCGGACATACGCTGTCGAACCATACCCACTACCCTAGCCTTTCTTGCCGATTTCGCTTCATGTGACCCCAATGTTGTATAGTGTTTAAGCGTTGGTGAGCATCACTATCATCATCTACAGTTGTGGGTGATCGTTGGTGCACATAACCACATTTCCCTGTGGTGTAATTGGCAACACTCCGGTTTTTGGTACCGTCATTCAAGGTTCGAGTCCTTGCAGGGAAGCACTTTTACCCCCGCTGCGTGTTTTTCGCAGCGGGGTTATGCGTTTTTATGTTGCAACACAGCAACAACCGAAGCCCCACAACACACACTGACTGTCCCAACTAGACCAACAGTGACCAAGGCACCCAGGTGCGTCAACCACTCATATCCAGTCCCCTGCGCCAACCATGTCGCCCCCAAAGCCAACGTACCCACGGGGAAAGTCAAAGCCCACCACCCAGGGCTAAAAGGCATCCGCAAATAAAATCCACGCAGTGTCACCACTACGGCTAAGCCCACGAGTGGGATACCTACGACAAACATCAGCCACCCATACAAATTGGCCATGACATGAACCTGCCCACCGTATATTTCAGCAACAGCGCCGTCAGTTCGAAACGCAAGCGCTTGGGCGGCCGCCGTCGATTGACCCACCACCCCCAAAGGGATCCACGAGGATGCCGAGGCCGGGATCGGAATAGGGGCAATGACAAAATGCTGCTGGTACGCGCGAAAAAAGATGAGAACACCAACAAAAAATGACAAATAGAAACATGCAGTAGAAACCATGTGAATAGTCACAGCCCACTGCGGGCTAGAGACACCGCTAAGTCCCGCACCAGTCGTCGCCGACACCATCGGTGAAACAACAGCCAAACCCCACACCGGAGTAGGCGCACCCCGATCAACCCCAATCAACCGGGCTGAAAACCCCAAAGCTGTGGCCACTCCAATAATCGTGGCGCACCACCACATCACCGCATCTATCGCCCACGCTAAATCCGCATAGGCTGGCCACTGCGCAGAAACCACCAAGGCAGTAGCCGCACCAATAGACAACATGCCCATCGAAACGGTGGCTAAAAACGGCATCGTAGAAAACTCGCGCACGCTATCCCACCACACACGAATATTCCAACAACTAGCCACAACAAGGCCAAGAAAAATACTCCACGCCACAATCAACACTGCGACCGCCGCCATTGACGCACCGGGGATACGGGACTCATGCAGCTGAAGTAAGGACGCTAAGATTCCTGTCCCCATCGTGGCAGGAAACCACGCAGGACCGGCAGGTGGCAACGGAAGAGTGCGGAACTTATTCACGCACCCTATTGTGAAACCCGCGGCCCACTATATGCAAACGTGTACTTAATGTCCATGCAGGCCACGCACGTTTCGTGGATCTTGGGTATAGGCTGTATCCAACTCAGGAGATTCACCTTTATTGATCATCATGAATTGCCCCATCATTCCCTGATCCTCGTGATACAGCATGTGGCAGTGATACATGTAGGGGTAGTGACGATTACGGTATTGCCCAAACAACACACCAAGTTTTACCGTCACCCCCGGCGGAATCGTCACCGTATCCTTCCAGCCGTAGGCATCAAACTCCACATCAGTGGGACTGCTCTCCAACACTTGGAAAGCACAATTGTGCACATGGAAATTGTGAATCCAATCCGAATTGCCGTTGGTCACCCACCAAATCTCTGGATCAGAATGATCAATAGCAAAATCTATTCGATGCATGTCCATTGCCTGACCATTAATTTCAAAGGTGTTCAGCTCAAAACTTCTCTCCCTGGCTTCACTAAGATCCACAGGCGCCGCCGCCGAAGGATCTAAAACTGCGGGCACACTAGCACCATCATCATGCCTGCTTGTTGGCGAATGTGTCGTGCCACGAATTGTCACGAGCGTTGCCGTTTCCTGCAATTTGAAATCTGGCACCATCACACCTTTAGGAACCCCCAAATTGTCTGGAAAGCCTCCACTGACCAGTAATACTGTTTCTTTAGGCTGGATCTCCACCACAATTTCGTTGCGTTCACCAGGCCCTAAACGAACCGAATCCACTTTCCTCGGCGACCCCAGCAAGCCCGTATCAGAAGCAATACTGTAAAATCTGCGCCCATCCGAAAACCCAATATTATGAAAACGCATCGTCGAAGCATTAAGCAATCGAAAACGAACCTTTCGCGTGGTTGCTTGAAACTCCGGATCGACAATGCCGTTGACAAAAACCTTCTCGCCTTGCAGCCCCACAGTCAGATCAAGGTTTTCATCCAATTGGCCATCACTGGTGAAATTCGCATCCATAATGACCACGGGAATATCGTCAACACCATAGTCTCGTGGCAGATCTAGAGTATCTTCAACGTCATCATCAATGATGATCATCCCCGCCAACCCCCGATACGCCTGTACCCCAGTCCTGCCATGAATATGCGGGTGGTACCACAACGTTGCCGCTGGCTGTTCCACTCGAAACTCTGCACGCCATGTTTCATTGGGCCGAATCGGCGAATGGGGTCCACCGTCCATCGGCGCAGGAAGCAACATCCCATGACAGTGGATGGCGGTATCTTCAGGCAATCTATTTTCACACTCTATAACGCAATCCTCCCCACGCGACAAGCGAATAGTCGGGCCCAAAAACGGCCCATTAAAACCCCACGTGGTGGTATTTATATCCGGCAAAATCTGCGTTGATCCCACAGCCGCAACCAATCGATGCACACCCTGTGACGGCGTCGATACGCTCGGAATAGGCAACGGCCGCAACACCGGTGGCGCTGGCGGAAGTGACGGCGCAAAATCACCATCACCATCAGCGGGCTTTTTCGAATCGATCGTGCACGCTGCAAGCATGCCCACTGTTGAAAGCAAAAACAGGCGACGACTTATATTCGAAGAAACCCCAAACACCACTCAACCTACCTCTTTGCAAAGAAAACAGGCGCAAAACGTGCGCACTTTCGCAGTCCAGCTTATTCCACACACTAGGCTTGAGTGGATAATCATCCAGAATTTCTACTTTGAGGGAGTAACACGTGAGCGCACACAACACAGCAGTCGTCGTGCTAGCGGCAGGCGCAGGAACTCGCATGAAATCCAAGCTACAAAAAACCTTGCATTCCATCGGAGGCCGAAGCTTACTCGCGCACTCCCTCTACTCCGCCGCCGGAATCAACCCCGATTACATCATCCCTGTCATCGGGCACGGACGTGAGCAGGTTGGCCCCGCCGTTGAAGCACTCGCCGCCGAGTTCAACGCGCAACAGCACACGTCAGCACAGATCATCACCGCCATTCAGCCGGAACAAAACGGCACCGGACACGCCGTACAGTGCGCAATGAGTGCACTGGAAGGATTCGACGGCACCGTTGTTGTGACCAACGCCGATGTACCACTGTTGCGACCAGAAACTCTGCAATCGCTTGTCGACGCCCACACAGCCGTGCCCACCGCTGTTACTGTCCTCACTGTAGTCATGGATGACGCAACCGGCTACGGCCGCATTGTGCGCAACGATGAAGGTGAAGTCACTGCCATCGTTGAGCAAAAAGATGCCGATGCCCACACGCTGGCTATCCGCGAAGTCAACTCCGGCGTTTTCGCCTTCGACGCCGACATTCTGCGCACCAGCCTTGGGCAATTAACCACCAACAATGCCCAAGGCGAGCTATATCTCACCGACGTCCTAGCGATCGCCCGCAGCCAAGGCCATCCTGTTCGCGCCCACCATGCCGAAGACGCTCGTGAACTCGCAGGTGTCAACGACCGTGCACAACTGGCCCTCGCAGGCAAAGAACTGAACCGGCGACTCGTCGATAGGGCAATGCGCAACGGTGCAACCATTATCGACCCCGAAAGCACATGGATTGACGTCGATGTACGCATCGGCCAAGACGTGATCATTCACCCCGGAACTCAACTCCATGGGGCCACCATTATCGGTGATGATTGCATCATCGGCCCCGACACCACCTTAACCAACATGGTGATTGGTCAAGGCGCACAGGTGATCCGCACCCACGGTTCAGATTCCACTATCGGTGCACGTGCGACTGTTGGACCATACACCTACATCCGCCCTCACACTCACCTCGGTGAGGAAGGCAAACTGGGTGGTTTCGTTGAAGCAAAGAACGCCACCATTGGCAAAGGTTCTAAAGTTCCTCACCTCACCTACATCGGCGATGCCACTGTTGGTGAAGGATCAAACATCGGCGCGTCGAGCGTTTTCGTCAACTACGACGGTGTAAACAAGCACCACACCACTATCGGCTCCCACGTTCGCACCGGTTCTGACACCATGTTTATCGCCCCTGTCACTGTCGGCGACGGCGCTTACTCCGGTGCGGGAACAGTCATTCGCGACAATGTTCCCCCTGGCGCATTGGCTATTTCGGGTGGTCGGCAACGCAACATCGAAGGGTGGGTTCTCACAAAGCGCCCAGGTACCCCTGCGGCGGAAGCAGCAGCCCGTGCCCTTGCCGAATCTGAAACTGCAAACCCACAGTCAGATGAGCAGTCCGAAGCTTAAAAATGAAGCATGCGCGCAGCTTTTCAGGTGAGTGCACGTCGATAACCTCACATGCTCAGTAATTTCTTCGCGTAAAACGCACAAACACAGTACTGTTATATGCGGAAAGTTTGCATCTCCCCCATCATGGGAGCTCACCCACTTTCCGCACCCCCTTTAACTTCGTTACCCTCACCAAGGAAGGTTAACTCCTGCAATGACCGCCACCAAGTGGAGCGAACCCAAGAAGAATCTCATGCTGTTTTCGGGTCGCGCTCACACCGAGCTCGGCGAGGCAGTAGCCCGTGAACTCGGCATTGAGCTCACACCAATGACTGCCCGCGACTTCGCAAACGGTGAGATCTTCGTCCGCTTCGAAGAGTCCGTGCGTGGATCCGATGCCTTCGTGATTCAGTCTCATACCCAACCACTGAACAAGTGGATCATGGAACAGCTGATCATGATCGATGCCCTCAAGCGTGGTTCGGCAAAGCGCATCACCGCAATTTTGCCGTTCTACCCTTATGCCCGTCAGGACAAGAAGCACCGCGGCCGTGAGCCTATCTCCGCCCGCCTCGTGGCAGATTTGCTGAAGGCTGCTGGCGCTGACCGCATCGTGTCTGTCGATCTGCACACCGACCAGATTCAAGGTTTCTTCGATGGCCCAGTTGACCACATGCATGCCATGCCGATCTTGACCGACTACATCAAGTCCAACTACTCCCTCGATAACATCGTGGTTGTATCCCCTGACGCTGGCCGCGTAAAGGTAGCGGAAAAGTGGGCTAACACCCTCGGCGACGCTCCTCTGGCATTCGTGCATAAGACCCGTTCCACTGAGGTTGCTAACCAGATTGTCGCGAACCGTGTTGTGGGCGACGTGAAGGGTAAAACTGCCGTATTGCTCGACGACATGATTGACACTGGTGGAACCATCGCCGGCGCTGTCGGTGTTCTCCGTGACGCTGGCGCTGAAGATGTGATCATTGCCTGCACCCACGGTGTGTTCTCCGATCCTGCCCGCGAGCGTCTCTCCCAGTGTGGCGCGAAGGAAGTTATCACCACCGATACCCTTCCTCAGTCCACTGAAGGCTGGGAAAACCTCACAGTGCTGTCTATTGCTCCACTGTTGGCAAAGACCATTCATGAAATCTTCGAAAACGGATCTGTCACCGATCTCTTCGAAGGCCAAGCATAATTCTGCGCCGCTTTTGAGCCCTCACATTTTATGTGAGGGCTTTCTCTTTACTAAGGGTGTTATACCTTGATGCAGACTCTGAGCGAAGATCTCCACGCGCTTGAGCTTTCTTTGCGGGCTATATCCAATGATTCTGTTGCGCAAAAACAATCCGCATACATGCGCAATTTGTTCTCCTTCCTCGGTGTGCCCACTCCTGCCCGACGGCACAGTACACGCGAGTTTCTCCGCACGTATGCTCAAGCAGACAAAGCCAGCATTATCGAGGCAGTTACTCACCTGTGGGATTATCCGGAACGCGAGTTTCAATATGTGGCTACGGATCTTCTCGCACGCCACATCCGATCGAAAATGAATCTATTTACCCACGATGATGTGCCTTGGCTCAAAGAACTAGTTGTCACTCATTCATGGTGGGATACAGTCGATTCTTTAGATACAGTTGTCGGTGCGTTAGCCACAGCCCAACAAATGCTTGCGTGGTCTACTGACGAGAACATGTGGGTCAGGCGAGTCGCCATTGACCACCAACTATTGCGCAAAGATGCAACTGACACTGCACTTTTATCCGCGATCATTGAAAACAATCTGGGCAGTAACGAGTTTTTCATCAATAAATCAATTGGGTGGGCACTGCGCGACTTTAGTAAAACCGACCCCGCATGGGTGAGTAAATTCCTTGCCACACACCACTTTAGCCTTGCGCCATTGAGTGTGCGCGAAGCATCAAAATATCTTTGAACTTTTTCCAGCTCTTAGCCACTGAGTGCTGCGATTGTGCTCCAAGTTGGGAGCATGTCATTTTCTGTGGTAGTCTTTTTACGTCTCGGCGAGGGCTGCGCACACCGTGCATAGCCGTTATCGACGCGATAGTTTTTCTCACATGCTTATTTTCAAGCCTTGCGAAGACTCGACGACGACATCGAGACCGCAAGGCTTTTGTTGTTTGCGGTCATCTTCCCCCCTTTTTTGAATTTTACTTTTGTAAGGAGTGAACAATGTCTGCAGAAAACATCATCATTGCAGCAGCCCCACGTAACGAGTTCGGTAAGGGTGCTGCACGTCGCCTGCGCCGCGACGTTCGCGTTCCAGGTGTTGTCTACGGCCTGGAGCTGGAAACCCCTATCCACTTCCACGCTGACCTGCTTGAGATTCACGCACTACTGCGTCGCCACGGTTCCAACGCTGTGTTCGAGCTGGATCTTGAGGGCGAGAAGCACTTGGTTATGGTCAAGCACGTTGACCAGAACGTCATCACCTTAAACGCTGACCACATCGACCTGCTTGCTATCAAGCGCGGCGAAAAGGTTGAGGTTGAGGTTCCTGTTGTTCTTGAGGGCGAGACCGCTCCAGGCACCCAGCTGGTTCAGGATCTGGACGTCATCTTGGTCGAGGCAGACGTTTTGTCTATCCCAGAAGAGATCAAGCACTCCGTTGAGGGCCTTGAGGCTGACTCCAAGGTTTTGGCTGGCGACATTGTTCTGCCTGCAAAGACTACTCTCGTTGCAGACGCTGAGGCTGTTGTTGCAACCGTGAGCATCATCGAGTCGAACGAGGAAGAAGCAGAAGCTTCTGAATCTGAGGCTGAAGAGTCCGCTGAGTAATTCGTACTCTCCCCCTTCAACAATATGAAGGATAAGTGGAGGTTCCCTGTAACCGTTGTGTCAGGGAACCTCCTTCTTGCTTTTCCATACCGATTTCAAGAAAGATAGCGATATGACGTTTCTCATTGTTGGGTTGGGAAACCCTGGGGCGGAATATGCTCGCACACGCCACAACATTGGTGCAATGGGGGTTGATGAACTCGCAACCCGTGCCTTCCCAGTGGCGGCAACGTTGAGCATTCACAAACGATCCCGTGCACTCGTTGCTGAGACGCGGCTCAACGATTCTCACGTGATTCTGGCGAAGCCCTTGTGTTTTATGAATCTTTCCGGTGGTTCGGTGAAAGCGCTCGCTGATTTCTACAAGATCCCACCTTCGCGCACCATCGTGCTTTTCGACGACCTAGAACTAGATTTCGGAGTGGTTCGGCTACGCCCAGGTGGAGGCGATCATGGGCACAATGGCTTACGTTCAATTACGAAAGCCCTAGGAAAAGACTACGTCCGCGCTGGAATGGGTATTGGGCGTCCCCATGGGCGCATGGATGTTGGCAGCTTTGTGCTGAAACCTTTTAGCAAAAAAGAACAGGCAGAATTACCGTTTATCTGCTCGGATGTCGCTGACGAAGTAGAACGTTACCTCACCACTTGCGCGCTTTAAGCAAAGCTGCACGCAACGCATGATCATCAAGTTGGATTGCCCCCTGTTTGCGCAAACGGTGCATCACCGTGGGGCACTTCATGCACCGCGGCTTCGACTTACAGCATTTAGTTTTACACTTGCCATGTTCTAATTGACGGCGGATGTCACGCATTTCCGAATTACTCTTTGTGCTGGGATAAGCTAAAGACGCCTGCGATAATGCCAGCGAAAACGCTTCCCCCACCAAAACCGCTGCCTCCTGCTTTGAATCCACAACGGTGGCAGAATATGAGAATTTGTTGCGTGAGCCCATAGCGATTAAACATAGCACAGCCTAAGCTAGGTTGACTAGGAGTTAGCCCCCATGAAAATTGCCACCATCCGTCGCACTAATGCCACAGCCACTGTTGTGGTGGACTCCCCTACGACCGGAAGGCTGATTCCAGGTATTTCCTCTGTTCAGGAACTACTTCAATCGCCAACTTGGCGCACAATTGCCGAGTCAGCCTCGCAGCTTATACATTTTGCCCCGCAAGATCTCGCACCCGTTATCCCCCGTCCTGAGAAAATTATTTGCGTTGGGCTCAATTATGCTCAACACATTCGTGAGATGGGGCGCGAGTTACCAGAAGTTCCTACCCTTTTTATCAAATTCGCCGATGCGCTTACCGGCCCTTTCGATACCGTCACCATCCCAGAGTCAGCTGCAGCATGCCTTGATGCCGAAGCGGAATTAGCTGTCATCATTGGATCAACAGCGCACCGTGTTTCCGCCGAGGAGGCTCACTCTCATATTGCGGGTTATGCCCTCATGAACGATTACACGCAGCGGGATTGGCAGCGACGCACGCTGCAATTCCATCAAGGAAAAAGCTACTTCCGTTCTTCAGGTTTCGGCCCGTGGATGACCACCGCAGATGCCTTTGATCCCACGCGTGCGCACCGTTTGACCTGCCATTGGGACCAAGAGCTGTTTCAAGAAGGTTCCACAGATGATTTAATCTTTTCGTGCGCTGAACTCGTGAGTTTTTGTTCCCAGATTTATCCGCTAAATCCAGGAGACGTCATTGCTACCGGAACCCCACATGGAGTGGGGTTCGCGCGGGAACCACAGCGATTTATTCGCTCTGGCCAAACTGTACGGATAGCCATCGAAGGGCTCGGCGAAATTGCTAATCGCACGGTTATTGTGCCAGATACTCAATAATCTTCTTTGCCTTTTTACTGCGAATCGGTTTCGTGTTCTCACCGACGAGACAGTAGGCAAATTCTTTGCTTTCGGCTAACCCCTTCATCATGGTTCCGAGCTGTGGATAGCTAAACGGGAGATCGTCATGGTGCTTCGACCACCATGTCTCCATTCCACGGGCATAGCGTCCCGAGAATGCTCGTGTACTGACAGTATTACCACCGGATTTAATCAAACGTCGGTTGTGTTTGCTCGTTCCGGCCTCTTTGGCACGCAAGAACATAGAACCAGTTTGCACAGCCTTCACACGTTTAATATCCAGAAATTCCTTCACATCTTCGGGGCTTCGCACTCCACCCGAGGCCACCAATGGAAGGCGCACTTGTTTCGATACTTTCTTGACAAGTTCACGTGTACGCAACTCGTTCGGAGTCTTCTTCGGATCCCACGTCAAACGATGCCCACCGGCTTCACAGCCCTGCACCACCAGCACATCCACCCCTGCCTTGCTGGCCAGCTTCGCCTCCGCCACACTTGTAACATTCACCCAAACCTCAATCCCCCGAGCATGACATTGCTTGACTTTCTCAGGCTCAATGCATCCAAAGCTCAAAGAAACCACCGCGGGTTGGGCATCCAAGACTGCCGCAAATTTCTGCTCGAAGTCGAAAGAATAATCAGCAGTGGGTGGAACAAAAGGATAGGCCATATTGTATTTATCGCAGCCGGCACACAGCGCATCATAAACATCAAACACATCGGATTTCTTCGGCTTGGTATCTTGCGGATAAAACAAGTTCACACCGAATGTGCCAGATACTTTCGCCATTTCTTTTTTCAAGCGCTTCGCCGACGCCGTCCCTGCAGCTAAAAAGCCTAAACCTCCAGCGGCTGCGACCGCGTTAACCAATTCCGGTGTTGTCGGACCTCCCGCCATGGGAGCAGCAATAATAGGCACACGTAACGAGTTCAAAACGCTCATGTGCGCCATTCTATCGGTTTATGAGAGTATTACAGGCATGTTGTGGGATGTATTAAAAAAGTTGTTCTCCAATTCAACGCCTCGCTATCATCGTCCAGAGAAAGCGGAATGGCTCATTGTGGGACTGGGCAATCCAGGCGCTGACTATGCCCACACACGCCATAATGTGGGCTATATGGTGATAGACCAGTTACTTGAAGAACATAAAGCCACTCTTCAGCCGATCAAAGGCATGCCCGCCTACGTGGCTGAAGCCAGTATTGGCGGCACACCAACATTACTCGTGCGTTCGACCACGTATATGAATACCTCCGGTGAAGCTGTTGCTGCCCTTGCCCAAGCGTACGATATCCCTGCAGACCACATCATCCTCATTCACGATGAACTCGATCTCCCACACGGAACCGTGCGGCTAAAAAAGGGCGGAAATGAAAATGGCCACAATGGGCTCAAATCCACCACCGCCCTTTTAGGCACAAGAGACTATCTGCGCGTTCGAATGGGCATTTCCCGACCACCTCAAGGAATATCAGTCCCCGACTATGTTCTCGGCCCTATTACACACGATGATGCTCTCGAATCCATGATCACCACAGCTGCTCACGCCGCACACGTGGTAGTCACCGAAGGGCTGAGCAAAGCGCAAAATATCATCCATTAAAACGCTAGTCTGCGCTGGTAATTCGTCTTGCAACTGCAAAAGCAATCATGCCCATCAACAGGCTCATCAACCCAATTCCCAGTGCAAAGCCTTCACCCATCCCCATACTCTTAGACACCGCCACAGTTGTCACATCTGGTTCCATAGCCGGAAGTGAAGCACCTGCAGCCGCGGCAGGAACCTGCTCAACAGGTGTCTTTGGTGCATCAGAAATTTCTGCCTTGGGCTGCGCAGGTTTGGCTGCATTTCGTTTCCCAGCCTGCGCTGGAGCACGCGACGCCTGAGAAGCACTTAACGTTGGCATATTTCCTGATACCACCCGAGGCTCTGATGCGGGAATCGACACTGGTGACGCTACCGGTGCCGCAGAAGTTGGCTGCGCATGTGAGTGTGGAACAGGATCAGTGTTGTCATTCGGTGTAGAGGATAACGCGGCGTCAGATGAACGAGGGGAAGCCAGCTTTGCCTTTATCACCTCATCAGCAGCTTGATTGAGCTTGTGGAGCTTTGGATCTAGTCCTTTAAGCGCATCATTGATCGGCTTAGCAGAAATATCCGACGCTTTATCCTGTGGCTTGCGACGTTCTGACGGCCGCCCCGGGTCACAGCTAGTCGGGTCCGCTGGACGCTGGAAATCCTTCTGAAAATCCAAAGCCTCGCTATCAACCGGATCTGTTTGCTCCCTTATGGAAAAATCTGCACGAGCCTGTTCAATAGCCTCAGCCCCCACTAAGAAGGTCACAGAGAAATCAGCTGGGGTGGAATCTTCACAGTTCACGCCGTGATACTCCCCCACATAACTGAAAACAACATCGTATCGGCCTGGCTGGGTGAAAAGAATACCCGAATGCACATGGCTATTGAGAGGAAACTGCCATTCCTTCTTCAGATCATCACTATCTAAAAGCACTGTGCCATCAGAATCCAACCCTGCCTGCTTCCACAACACAATGCGCCCATCAGCTGGCGACTCAACCGACTTCAACATCAGTGACACATAATCTGACTGTGTGAGGTTCTCAGGCATAACGCCAAGAGTGGAAAAACCAACCCACGGCAATGAATCCACCTGCACTTCGGGAAGATTCCACACAGGTGATGGCAAATCAAAACCCAACTGCGCAGAAATCCGAGACGGTTCCACTTCCGCTAGGCTTGGAACAGCAACCAAAACTGTGCCCGATGCGCGGAATGCGGACGAGGAACCACTGATGGAACCATCATCCCTCATGCGCACCAGTGGGTAGCCGTCGATAAGCTGCAAGTGAACATCTTGATGATTGTTCACAACCAAGAACCGCTCATTCGACATAATATTGCCGCCAACCTCAGTTCCCACCGCCACAGCAGGCACAAGTGCGCTTGGGGAAAAGGCAAGAGCAATCGCGAATACTACAGCCACACACGCACGCTTTTTCATGATCTCCGCCTTCCAAAAGCACCTTGCGTCGGGCTAAGCAACCACGCACAAAGGAAAATGATAGTCAATACCAAAACGATAGTAGCACCGGTTGGCAAGTCAATCGCCCACGAGAAATAAATGCCAACCACTGCCCCCACAACACCGATAACGGAGGCGAGCACCATCGTAACCTTCAAATTATCGCTGAGCAGTCGGGCTGTCGCCGCAGGCGTGATCAACAACGCTAAGACCAAAATATTGCCAATAGTGCGCACACTCATCACCACTGCAGCGGTCACAGCTAAATAGATCACCAAGTCAAGAACAAAAACAGGAAGATTCATCGCACGGGCAGTCTCCCTATCCAACGCCACCGCAGTCAGCTGCGGCAACAAGAAAACCACCGTAGTGACAATGAGAACGCCCGCCGTCGCAGCAAACGTAATATCCCCATTCGACACACCTGTGATCGAACCAAACAAAAAATTATTCAAACTTGCCGTATAGCCCTGTGTTCGGGAAATAACAACCAAACCGAGAGCGAAAGCCGCAGCGAAGAAAATACCAATCACTGCATCTTCGCGCACACGACGCCGCTGCGAAAAAACAGCAACCAGCACAGCAACAGTCGCCCCAGCCACAGCACCACCAAGCAACACCGATGTTTGCAACGCGAAAGCAATGGCTAGTCCTGGAAACACTGCATGTGCCACCGCATCACCAATAAACGACATGCCTCGAAGCACAACAAAAGTTCCCACCACTGCACACACGATCGCCGAGATCACCGACATCAATAAAGCTTTGGGAAGAAAGCTCAACGCCGGGTTCGTGAGATCGTGGAGAAAGTCGAGAAAAGAAATATCGATCATGAAATATGTGCTCCCACAAGGGTTAGTAGCGGCGAATTCTGTCCAACTTGGAAGGTATCCATCCAGATTTCCTTATCCCCGAGATCACGAGGCGCTGCATCAGCACGAATACCGGAGCGGAAAAGAACAAGACGATGACACGAGTTCAACGCCTCACCCAGATCATGGGTACACATGACAATGGCGGTGCCTTGGGCTGCGAGTTTTTCAAAAAGCTCCGTCAACTGCTCAGATGTGGGCATATCCAAACCTGTAAACGGCTCATCCAACAACAACACCTTCGGACGCGTCGACAAGGCACGAGCCACTAACACCCGCTGGCGTTGCCCACCGGACAACTGCCCAATTGGGCGCGATGCCAGCTGTGTTAAACCAACGCGCTCACACGCTTCATCCACTGCTTCCCAATCCTGGGCATTCGGACGAGCAAACCACCCATGCATTCCTGTGCGCCCGTTGAGCACAGTATCGCGAATACTAATAGGAAAATCCCACGCAAACTCATGGCGTTGGGGCACATACCCAACTTTTTTTCTGATATGTCGAACATGAGTCTGGCCGTCCACGCACACAGTCCCTGTGGCGGGAACCAAACCCAAAATGGCCCGCAGAAGTGTGGTCTTACCAGCACCATTGGGTCCAATCAGGCCCACGAACTCGCCTGAATCGAGGCTGAAATCAACATTGTTGAAGATTTCTCGACCCGAAAGCTTCACACCTAATTGTGTCGCTTGAAGAAGACTCACGCGTTGTCACCGCCAGTGCTCTTCTTTTTCTTAGAAGGCTGCGCACTCATGGCACGGAACACAACAACAAGGCTCACAATCACAAGAAGCGCTACAACACCAATCAATCCCCACAATGCAAGCTGGTTATCACCTTGGGCAGGTGCGTTGGAATCACCAGTGGGGTTTTCTCCTTCAGCTGTGGTCAGGAATTCGCCTTCCCACTGCGTGGCTTGTGCTGCCGGTAGATCCTCAACTTCGCCAACTGCGAAGGTGAGCACACGCGTTACCTCATGGGTTTTCCCATCGTTAAGCTCAGCAGAAATCTTGATCGCAACATTATGAATACCGGCTTCGGTGAAAACCCAGTTCGCGTGAGTATGAGTGTTCAGCTCCACCCACAAATCTTGGGCTGATTTATTCGCTGAAGTCCATAACAGCTGCGGTTTTTCAAAGCCACCGTTTTGTAAGAACAGTGTGAACTGGCCAGGGCCTTGATGCCCTACAAAGGTCATGGTGACACCGCGAACAGCAGAATTTACAAAGGCTGGTGATTGGGTAGACCACCCCAACCACGGCACACCTACCTGCTCAACTTGGGGCACAACCCACACTTTTTGGCCAGGTTTAGCCCCAACGAATCCGAAATCATCGGTGTTGGGCAAGGTTTGTTCAGCCTTGCTGTCTACAACAAAGAGCACATCCTCTGGCTTGCGCCATACGGCTGGTACTTGAGTATCGTCACGAATATACGCATCGAAAGCTGAATCTTCATAAGGCACCATCAAGGGACCTAGATCGGCATGTCCTTGCGTAAAGTTGCTCAACTCACCCGCTGGCGCAAGTGGTTCGTCGGCGTGAACAATTTGGTTGAGATCACCAGCATGAGAAACGATTGGCGTAGAAAGTGTGCTCAGTGAAACCGCGAGAAGGCATGCGGCGAGTGTGCGTGGAATCTTTTTCATGATCGTTACTTCCCTTTCTTGTCGTTATCGTTAGCTAAACAGCGCACCAGTTCTGTGGTATTTGTTCGCATCAGGTCAATGTAGTTAGTGACATGCTCGTCGAGGGTGTCACTGCGGATGGTGCATACATCGACCGCAAGCCGTGCTGCTGTTTCACTTAGAACTCCGGCACGTCCTGCGAGTTTAGGTTCGAGGAATACCGCTGGTACATGAAGGTTTTCGAGTGTTCGTGTCAGTGCAATAACGTCGCGGGGACTCGGCTCAATTGCGGGGTTGGGGGTGACGAATCCTGCCACGTTAATGTCGTATTCTTTACCCAGATAGGCGTAGCCGTCGTGGGTGGTAACCAGATGTCGGCGGCTGCTAGGAATGGTGTTGATGCGTTCACGCATCCACGTATCCAGTCGGGATAGTTCATCAACGTACGCGTCTGCTTGGTCACGATAATAGGTGCGCCCTGCTTGGTCGATGTTCGTTAGTTCGTCTTGGATGACCCGAACCATGGCGATGGTGTTTTTCACAGAATGCCACAGGTGGGGGTCGACTTCACCGTGAACGTGCTTGCCCAAAACTGCTTGGGGTAGCAAATAGGTTTCGTCGCCAGCATTTCCCAAGAACCTAAAGGTTGGGTCTCCGGGGATTTGTTGAAGCACAGTGGAGGGCACAAAAATCACGGTGCTATCGGGGTCGTAGTCGTAAGAAGTATTGGTGCCTGTGGGTGCATCGCCACGAATGAGGATTTTTTGTTGATCCAGATCTGCAGTGATATCGATGTGCCCACCATCGACCACTGTGGGATTGGCAAGTGCAGTCGCGCTGTGGGGGTCGACGCCAACGGCAATGGTGATTTTTTGTGTCCCCACATCTTTCATTCCACTCGGGGTATCGAGGGTTGCGTTAAAGGTGAGTTCGTACACGCCAGGTGCGCTGAACGCCCAGGAGACGTGGGTGTGGGCGTCAACAGGCAGAGTTGTGGAGTCGTCGCGATTGATGCCATCACGAGTGTTAAAGAGCACTTCGGGCACGCCAAATGTGCTGGTGACATAGGCTGCGGCTGCGCCTGGCCCGTCAAGGTGTGTGAGTTGGACGCGTACACCTGAGGTGCGTTGCGCTCCGAGTTGTTCGCCGGTTCCACCGATGCGCATGCCGAGCCAAACTGTGTCGAGTGCAATGTTTTCCACGAGTGGAATAAGCTGCGCACCGTGACGTGGGGATTCCTCAGCGAGTGCGATGAGGGGGACGTGTTCAAGTCTGGATTCGGCTGCTGTTTTCAGTAGTGATTGCTGTTCGAGAAGCAAGCCGTTGGTGAAGACAATGTCGGCGTTGGCGATGTTGCGTACGCTGCGCAGACCAGGTTCGAAGGAGTGCGGGTCGCTGCCGGGTGGCATGAGAGATGTGACATGCGCACGATCGCCTGCGACGTGTTGAGCTAGGTCGGCGATGATCGGGGTGGTTGCGACGACGTCGATAGTGTTATTGCTTGTCGACGGCGTGTAGTCGGCTGCGGCATGTCCACCGCAGCCGACAAGCAGGGTGCTTACTGCACACAACCCCACAATTGCGTGTGTGAGTTGGTGTTTATGCATCCGTATGTGCCTTGTGCTTCCGACTATTTAAAGCATTCATCAATGTGGTGCTTCCTGCTCCCATGACAAAGAGCCCAAGCCCTAGGATGACGTATGGCAAAAAGCGCACAATGCGTTCTGCAAGTGTGAGCTCAGCTTGAAGGCTGGTGGCTTTGAGCGCTTGTCCTTGTGCGTTTAAAGCTGACTGTGCGTCTGGAACAGCATTGTTGTTTTTCGCTTCTGCATCCGCAGGGCTGTTCGCCCCTGGTGTGGCTTGCTCGACAGGTGGGAGTTGTTGAGCTGCTTCGAAACCGGCATCGCAGTTGTTGCCGTTGGGGTTAATAGCTGCGCCGATATCGAAGTGGCCAGATTGTGCACCGGATCCTACGTGGAACACAATGGTGTCTGTGGATGCTGCCTGACTTCCGTCTTGTAGTGTCACTTGCTGACGAATCGAGACATGGTACGTGCCTGGCGCCCCGAAAACCCAGTTCGGGTGCACATGTGAATTCGCCGGAATAGTGTGTGTTCCTTGGGCTTGATTATTTGCCCCGCGGAACCATTCCTGCCCCACGATGGTTCCAAGTCCGCCTTGGCTATAGACCACCATGGGGCCTGGTCCTGTAAAACCAACGAGCTCCCATGTCACACCGCCTTGGGTGTGTGCCAGCATTGTGGGGTGTTGCGTGTTTGAGCCAAGCCACGGAACATTGGGTTCTTGAGTAGATCCAATCATCCATACTTTTCCTTGCGGCACCGGCCCGATGCTGACAGGTAGTTCTTTTTCGGACGCTGATCCTAAGTGGAAGGCTAGTTCGTTAAAGTTGCGCCATGTGGCTGGCACGGTTGTGTCGTCTTTAATCATGGGCATGACAGTCGGCTCGCACTGCTGTGCGGTGCCGCCACTGCGCGCCTGATTGGGTTGCGCAGCCACATGCCCACCAGACTGCACTGTGGCACTATTGCTGTTTCCTGCGCCTTGAGGTGTGCGAAGAATCTGTTGGTTGTTCTGACTATTGGGCGCTATCTGCGGTGCGGTGGTGTTTTCGTTGCGTGACTGTCCAGGATTCCCACCTGTGTTTTCACCTACTTGCCATGTGTAGGTTGCGGTGTTGGATTGGGAGCCATTGCCGTGCGCTGTTACCTGCATGCTGTAGGTGCCAGGTTTGGTAAATGCCCAGTTCACATGGCGGTGAGCTGGTGTGTTTTGTTTAATCACACTTCCGGTTGTGAGGGTGAATTCTCCCCCTTCAGCGATGGGGTTGATGGAGTCGAACCCTTGTGTTTCAAAGATGTAGATTTCGCCAGGCCCTGTCACGGAGTCGAAGTGAAATTCGATAGCAGAGTAGCCTCCCTGGCGTACCGCCAGGGTGTCCCATCCTGGCCATAATTTTCCGGCTTCTTGCGATTGGGGAAGAAAATAGGTGGGTTGCCCAATGGCTGATACGCGTTCGGTGGCATCAGTATATGTGTTGGCGCCGACGACGAGGAGGACGTTTTCGGGTTGTTGGATGACTCCCCCACCGGTGATGTCTTCTTTGAGCACTAGTTCGAGGCCACCGTCGGTTGCGCGCACGGTAAAGAGATCGACGTGACCTTCGTTGAATCGGATGGATTGGGCGAGGGCGCGTGGGCTTAAGACTGTTAGGAATATCAGTGCTATGAGCAGGGCTACTGTGCGGGGTGCGCGTGGGTTCATGATTCCTTAGGCGGCTTAAAGATAGTGATTATCGTTTTAAGGCTAGAATGCGGAAAACTCCGCAGCAAAAACGCACCCTCGTTTCAGGGGCATTTTTGCTGTGGAGAGTATCCCGTGTGTTTATTTAGAAACGTGGTAGGCCACGGAGTCCGCCGCCCATGAATGCTGCAACAGCGGCACCGATCACACCTAGTACAGCGATGATGATGGCGATGATGCCTCCTGTTCCCAGCGAGCTACCTTTCGGTGGCTTCGGTGTGTCGCTTGGACCAGGTTTGCTTGTTTCACTTGGGGTTTTGGGGTCGGCCACTACTTCCCAGGTGTAGGTCACTTCTTCGGATTTCAGCTCACCGGTTTGTGCTTCCACTTTCATGGTGTACTTGCCGGGCTTGCTGAATACCCAGTTGAGGTGCTTGTGGTTGGGGGCGGTAGTGATGGAGTCGCCGTCGCTTAAGTCGAGCCCTTTGTCATCGGTGATGGATTGGGGGATGAACTTGTTGTTTTGGTCCACATTTTGACTATCGAGAACGAAGGCGAAGACTTTTCCTGGCCCTTCGATGTTTTTGAAGGTGAACGTGACGTTTTCTCGTGGGCGGATTTGGGTTGCTTCCCATCCCGCCCAGACGACGTCTTGCGCTTGTGCTTGTGGAGAAACTGCAAATCGCCCGTCAAGTTCAGCGACGTTGGTTTTGCCACTAAGGTCGATCCATGCTTTGTCGATGAGTTTGAGCACAACATCTTCTGGCTTACGCAGCGTTGGTTTTCCTGCGTTGAGCACGTTGCCATCGGCGAGTAGAAGATTGAGTTTGTCGCTTTCTACAGTTGGGTAGAGAAAGTCGACGTGCCCTTTGGTGATGACCACTGGAGTGTCGGCTGCTGTAGCAATACTGCCACTGGCTGCGGTGGCAAAGACGGTTGCTACAGCAATTGTGCTGCGACGAAGTGTGTTCTTCATCTTTTTACCTTTCTTAGAAATTATGGACGGAGTCCTTTGATCAGGTTGTTGATCATTCCCATGATCGTGGGGTTAAATGCTGCGGCAACAAGCCCACCGATGACTGCGATAACGGATATCACGATGGCAGCGATTGCCCCACCGGAGAGTTTCTTGTCATTGTTTGCTGGTGGGGGTGTTGTGTCGCTGGTTTGACCACCTGTTGCTGGCGGGCTTACCGACGGCGGGGTGGTGTCTCCGCCATCGACTGGTGGGGTTGTTGCTGGTGGCTGTTTGCCGCCAGCCCACACCCGAGTGACTTCTGCGCAGACATCGCTGCTTTCGAGGCCCACCGCGTAGGTCATTCGCTTCGGAGCGGAAGAGATAGACTTTCCATCTTTGGTTTTCGCGGAGTAGTAGGTATCGAAGGTGTAGACACCAGGCTTGGTCATCAGCCAGTTCACATGCACATGCGAAGCACTGGTGATCTCCACAGTGGAATCAGATGCCTTGGAATTCATCAAAACCTGCATATCCGAATTCAGGTTTTTATCCTTGAACAGTGCGAAAACGGCACCTTCAGGCATCGAAACTGGATCCATATGCAGAGTGACTGGACCTGAAAACTCATTCATATCCAAAGCTTCAGTGTTATATCCCGGCCACAGAATATCGGAACGCTGAACTTCAGGTGCCAAATAGACCTTGGTTCCTGCAGGACCGATGAAATCGAGCTTCGGATTCAAAAGTAACCGTGATCGTTCAGTCAAGGAATTCTTTCCTAAGACGTTAATAACTGAATCAATTTCACGCTCTTGCGATTGAAGGGATACGATCGCCGTATCGTCCTTAATGACTGCCTTAAGTGCACTGCCTTCCTTCTTTACCAATAGGTCGGTATGCCCCTTATCGAGCAGAACAGCCGATTCGCAACGAGAAGCACTTGGAGGAACCGAAGGCACCGTTGGTGGAACAGGCGTTGCAGCAGGTGACTGCTCATCGACCTTCAGCTGGAAGGTGGGCACAACAATTGGCTCATTCACCTCAAAATCGAGTGCCTTGTCCATTTCAAACACCGTCGTGGTATTCGCAAAAGTGGAATGAGGAATGAGCTTGAAGGTTGGATAGTTCCCCTCAATATCGCTGTGGACGAAATACATCGAGCCCTTACCATTGACGATTGGTACGTTGTAAGTATCGCCACGCGCCCCCTTCTTGGAGCCGTACGTAACCGCCATCCAACCATCGAAGTTCGGATCAGCGACCTGCACCGAGAGTTTCACACGCTTGTAATCATGATCCGTTTCCTCTTGATCAAATCGAGCAGACACGTTCGCTGCTCCCGGCGCGTAGCTGGCAGAATCCATTGGCACATTGCGTGGGTCATTGACCTCAGCCATGAGTGCATGATTGCCCGATTCACTCGTCACTTCGGCGGTGCTGCGGAACGTGCGATTGAGCACTGGGGAAATCCAACGGGCACCGTTTTCCCCTTCAGGGGTGAATATAGCCTGAATGCCCGATGCTTCTGTGCCAAAGAGCTCATCAAAAGACGCTTGCCCGTTCTTCACCTCAATGTCGGCAAGATGAAAGCCTTGATTCAGAAGGGTGAGCGTCCCGTTAAGCGTTTTATCTTTCGCTTCGAAGGTCACTAACTCAAGGTTCTTATCGCCATCGCGAACCTGCTTTGCTTGACGATCCGCTTGATATGGCTGGATCTTTAAGACATAACCGGCGTCTTGGAGGTTGCCTTCAAATGCTGCATCAAACCGCTGTTGAAGTCCTTGGGTTTTCTCTGCTTTCGGTTGTGTACCGCCGATCTGAACCGCAACAGTTTTCTTTTCAGTAACGAGCTCACCATTGGTCTTCACCGCAGAAACACGATAGGTAAGTTCATATCGGCCGGGTTTGGAAAAGACTGTGTTGTTGTGGGTGTGATAGTTCGGTGAATCAATGGGGAAAGAACGAGGTCCAGTTGCAGTAGAGCTCATCATTCGAGCTAACAGCTCCTCCTCATATTCCTCATCCAAGGCATAGCTAAACAGCTCGACAATGCCAGGACCTCGGACACTATCCAAGCTCATCGAAACGATCTTGTCGCGAAACTCCTCCAAAGGCAGTGGCCCAGAACCAAAGCCCCAGAATATTGGGTGATTGCCAGTGCCAGCGACTACTGGCGCAAGGTAGAAAATATCTCCTGCTTTCGCGCCACTGAAATCTTCGAATAGCTTGTGGTTTGGGACTTCGAATTGGTACAGCTGCGGACCACCAGGCTTTTCACCAGTCCCCCATCCCTTGCCGGTATACAAAACGACGTTTTCAAAATCTTTGATTTGATCGTGCCCATGGCTAACTTTCAAATCAAAGCCTCGGTTGGCGTCCCAAAACGCTTTCGGCGCATCAACGTGAGTGGAGGTGACAACAAACTTGCCATCATCAGGGCCAGCCCAAGCAACCGCTGGATTAATAATGGAAAAAGCGGTAACAGCCGCAAGTATTCTTAAAGCGTGTGGGCGCATTTCTAAGTTCAAGCATCTTTCTGAGGTCGAAGGCACGAAACCTTAATGAAAACAAACGCCATTAGATGGCATAAGCAACACAGTAGCCGATTGCAAATGGTTTGCAATAACTATCGGGGAATAATTTTCAACAATTTGAACTAATGGAAACCCTAGAGAAGAAAAGCCCAGCACTCGGTCAAATCCACCGCCCACACAACTACCCCCAAGTACCCCCAAAGGGGTGCAAAACTATAACCAACCCTTCGCACGCATTCTCGCCGCATTCATCAATGCATCCACCCCGACGTCGATAAGCATCACCAACTAAAGAGCACACCGCCCTATGTACTATCCTTAATCTTCATGAGCTCATCCCCGCATGCCGTTTCCGAAGCATCACGTCGCCGCACCTTCGCAGTCATCGCACACCCCGACGCAGGTAAATCAACCCTGACTGAAGCACTAGCGTTGCATGCGCACGTGATCAACGAAGCAGGTGCCGTCCACGGCAAAGCAGGGCGCAAAGCAACCGTCTCCGACTGGATGGAGATGGAAAAAGACCGCGGTATCTCCATCGCATCCTCTGCCCTACAGTTCGAATACGCACCCGAAGGGTACACCGGCGAGCCATACATGATCAACCTCGTCGACACCCCAGGTCACGCAGACTTCTCCGAAGACACCTACCGCGTCCTCACCGCAGTCGACGCCGCAGTCATGCTTATCGACGCCGCCAAAGGCCTCGAGCCCCAAACACTCAAACTATTCCGTGTATGTAAAGCCCGCGGACTACCCATTATCACTGTCATCAACAAATGGGACCGGCCAGGTCGCACCCCACTCGAACTCGTCGACGAAATCGTCGAAGAAATCGGATTGCAGCCCACCCCCCTGTTCTGGCCAGTAGGCGAAGCAGGCGACTTCCGCGGACTCGCACGCATCAACAACGACGGCGAAACTGAAGAATACATCCACTTCCTACGCACCGCCGGCGGCTCCACTATCGCACCCGAAGAACACTACAGCCCAGAAAGCGCACGAGAAAAAGAAAACGGTGCTTGGGAAACTGCCGCCGAAGAAGTAGAACTACTCGCCGCCGACGGCGCACTCCACGATCAAGATCTCTTCCTCGACTGCACCACCTCACCACTGATCTTCGCCTCTGCCATGCTCAACTTCGGTGTACACCAAATCCTCGACACCCTCTGCGCGCTTGCACCCGCGCCGCGCGGACGTAACTCCGACGAAAAAGCAGCCGAACAAGCAACTGGAGCATTCGACGCAGCACGAGAAGTCGGCGACGAATTCTCCGGAGTCGTGTTCAAAGTACAAGCTGGAATGGACAAAAACCACCGCGACTCACTCGCTTTCATACGCGTGGTCTCGGGCGAATTCGACCGTGGCATGCAAGTCACCCATGCCCAATCCGGACGTAGCTTCAGCACAAAATACGCGCTCACAGTTTTTGGCCGCACACGCTCAACCGTCGAAACCGCCTACCCCGGCGACATCGTCGGCCTCGTCAACGCTGGATCGCTTGCCCCCGGCGACACCATCTACGCCGGACGAAAAGTCCAATACCCACCAATGCCACAATTCGCCCCAGAGCACTTCCGTACACTCCGCGCGAAAAGCCTGGGCAAGTACAAGCAGTTCCGTAAAGCCCTCGACCAGCTTGCCGCCGAAGGCGTTGTGCAAATCCTCCGCAACGATGCCCGTGGCGACGCGGCACCAGTCATGGCGGCAGTCGGCCCCATGCAGTTCGAAGTGATGATGGCGCGCATGGAAAACGAATACAACGTCGAAACCGTCGCCGACCCAATCCCTTACTCTGTGGCTCGTCGCACCACACCACAAACCGCGCCAGAGCTGGCCAAACAGCGTGGCGTAGAAGTATTTACCCGTACTGATGGCGAACTCGTAGCGCTCTTCGGCGATAAGTGGAAACTCGCATTCATCGAAAAAGAACACCCCGAATACGAACTATTCCCCATGGTTGCAGACTAGAACCATTCCAGAATCACCCAGCCCCTAATGGACGCTTAGCACTAAGCCTATTAGGGGCTTTCCCACCCCCAAAAGTAGGTAATTGGGAACGGAATGGGCACATTTCAAGTCTTTATATATATCTGCGAATCTCTCCGCAGACCCCACTTTCACCCCCATCTACGGAAGGAATAGCCATGACCACACACAGCTACCGATGCGAAAAATCCACCAACGCACTTCGGCTCCGCAAAGCGAAAGAAATCCGCGAAGACCTCGAAGAAATCGCCACTACCCCCAACAATGATGAAGGCATTGCGCACCTCGTCGATGGATTCGGCATCTCCCCCGCCACTGCAATGGCATACATCAACTCCATCCAGCTGATCGAAACACATGCCCCCGCACTCTACGCCTATTTCTACGAGCAAGCCCTGTTCCCCATCGAGCACATCGTAGGCTTTTGCAAACCACTATTGGCCATCACGCCGAAGCAGCTTGAGACAATTCAAGACCAACTGATTGAATCACTCAAACCCAACAAACAAGACCAACTGATTCCTCAGCCAGGCTCACTTCGCTCCCGAGTTGCCCGCCTTCTCCCGCAGCTAGTCGAAGGCTATACCCCACCTGTGAAAAAACCACGTCGCCAAGGCATCAGCATGCGCCTTGACAAGGCGCACAACTGGCACTTCACCGGCATCTTGCCCGAACAGTCCATCGCCCCGATCCTCAGCCACATTCACGCAGTATCCACACATTTTTCATGGACGCCAACCCAAGCATTCGAAAAGATTCTCATTGACTATTTAGGGTCACGCAACACCGCAACGATCCTAGAAAAACTCACCCAAACCCACAGCACAAGCACCTTCACCGAGACTTCTACGCAGCTTGAAGCATCCCCACTCACCCCCACCGACCACTCCTCCCCAAATAGAAAACATGACAACACCTTGGAATCAACGACAAGCATGAGTGCGTAAAGAACAAGATCCTCTGTCAACTCTAAAGGTTGCCCTCTAGAACGAGCAGTAATTAGATTTTGCGAATATTTGTCCCTACAGTGTCTGTATGCTTTCTGCACTCGTAACTGGGTTTACCGCCACCTTGGCTCTCATTGCGGCTATTGGCGCCCAATCCTCCTACGTACTCCGCCAAGGCATTCTGCGCGAACACGCAGTTTTAGCAGCATCCGTCTGCGTCATCGTCGATGTACTCTTCATCGCAGTCGGCGTCGCAGGGGTAGGTGCGCTTATCCAATCGATTCCTTGGTTGCTCACTGTGTTCCGAATTCTCGGTGCCATCTACCTTCTTTGGCTTGCCTCACACTCGTTCCGCAGATTTTATCGGCCCCAAACACTCGGGGAGATGGATCCGAAACTCCGACGCCCAGCACCTCAAGTGCTCAAAGACATGCTGGCGATCACCTTGCTCAACCCAGGAATGTATGTTGATCTCATGCTTATCGCAGCACTCGCGAACGCCTTCGAAAGCAACCGTTGGTGGTACTACGTTGGTGGAATTGGAGCTTCCGCCACGTGGTTCTATGGAATCGCAACGGCAGGTGTACTTCTTACCCCACTTTTGCGTGGACGACGTGCATGGCAGCTCCTTGAATTATTCACCGGCTGCGTCATGGTGTTCGTCGCATGGCATCTTTGTTTACCACTGTTGACAAGCCACTAGGACACCCTACTGAGATTAAGCGCCGTCACACGGCATGTTTCCTCATGCGTTTTTTGCGAGACTAAAGGTGAAGCGCTCCCATAAGAACTAAAACAACACCGACGATATAGCCTGCAACCTTATTTACTCGTTCTTTGTTCGATCGCATCGCCTCAAAACCACGACCAACGGCTGAGTTTGGCTGCTTACGAACCATTCCCACCATGACTGCGGTCGCAAACGGCAGCGAAAGTGCAAGTGACGCGTAAAAAATCATGCCCACATAGCGGGTAGCCACTGAAAAATCACCAGCGCTCAAAACAGCAATACCGGCAAAAAATGGGGCCGAGGTCGCCGATTGCACGAGACCGAGTACAAAACCCGCAGCGAAAGTTTTCACAGTAGGGGTTTGTAACGGCGGCAGTAATTTGTTTGTGATCGCGGTGGTATCCCCACCACGAATCGTCATGCCAATGCTCATCAGACCAACAACGATCAGGATAATCCCAAAAGCTGGCGATTCCACCAGCTGTTTGATCGGTTCACCAATTCCATCAAAAACAAACATTGTTGCCAGCGCAAGGATAAATACGCCCATCCAGTCACCGGCAATCAGCAGCGTGGCAATCTTGGGATATTTGGCAGTACGTGGAAGCATGACGCCAATTGCTACAACAACTCCGATCAATAACACATTGAGAGAATCGAGCAACGCATACGTAACTGCATGAAGCATAAAGACAAGCTTTCGTTAAACAACACTGGACAACTCACCCTGTAGAAAGTGAGATACAACGTTTGAAGAAATTATGGACACAACCAAGCTTCGTTAAGACTGCCACAATGCAGCCCCATTTTCGACCCTTATGAAGTCTATCCTTTCGATGACCGCTCCGCGTTACTGTGTCTCACTACCCCCGAATGCGCCGTACCTAGTGCTTTAAATGACATTTCTACCCCCATTCCAAACACCTAAGTCCGTTTATCAACTAACATGACGGGGGGTGAATCACAGCTATGACCGCGCAGGTAGTGCACCATATGTGTTACTTTCACTGCAAAGTTCAGGCTGTGTGTCTTTCACTGTCTCCCCCGACCTCGGCGGGAACCATACTTATTTTTGAATCACCTTATATTAAGGATCGGACTTAGCTCATGGCTCAGGACTGGAACGAAAAACTCGAATCCGCCCAGAAGATGCTCCCTTTGATCGGCAAGCTGCACCGCACCAACAACGTGGTCACTTCCGTTTTTGGCCGCCTGCTTATTGATGTCACCGACATTGACATCATCAAAGCCCACCGCTACTCGCGCCTCGCTACTGATAAGGAACTGTCCCCACAAGACACCCTTCCGGTTTTGGAGGCGCTTTCTGATTTAGAGCTGGGTACGGCGTCCATCGACTTGGGGCGTTTGGCCGTCAAGTACGCTGAGGTGGGTGGCGATCTCACCGAATTCCTGAAGAACGAGTTGGCTGAAGTTATCGGCACTGGCGCTGACGTTGAATCTCGCGACGTCGTCCTCTACGGCTTCGGTCGCATTGGTCGCCTGCTTGCCCGTATTCTCATTTCGCGTGAGGCTGCCTATGGCTCCGTGAAGCTGCGTGCTGTTGTCGTGCGCAAGAATGGCGACAAAGACCTCCAGAAGCGCGCGTCTTTGCTACGCCGCGACTCAGTACACGGCGCTTTCAACGGCACCATCACGGTCGACGAAGAAAATAACGTGATTTGGGCTAACGGAACCAAGATCCAGGTCATTTACTCCAACGACCCAGCATCTGTCGATTACACCGAATACGGCATCAACGATGCAATTGTGGTGGACAACACCGGCCGTTGGCGTGATCGTGAGGGTCTGAGCCAGCACTTGCAGTCAAAGGGTGTATCCCGCGTAATTCTTACTGCCCCTGGTAAGGGGGACTTGAAGAATGTTGTTTATGGTATCAACCACACCGACATTACTGATGAAGATGCGATCATCACCGCCGCATCGTGCACTACCAACGCAATCACCCCTGTGCTCAAGGTAATCAACGATCACTACGGCGTGAAGTATGGACATGTGGAAACTGTTCACTCATTCACCAACGACCAGAACCTGATCGATAACTTCCACAAGGGTGAGCGTCGTGGACGCGCAGCCGGCTTAAACATGGTTTTGACCGAAACTGGTGCTGCAAAGGCTGTGTCTAAGGCTCTTCCTGAGCTGGAAGGAAAGCTCACCGGCAACGCTATTCGCGTTCCTACCCCAGATGTTTCCATGGCAGTTTTGAACCTGACCTTGGAAAAGGAAACCACCCGCGATGAGATCAACAAGCTGATGGATCAGGTTGCGTTGCATTCCAACCTGCGCCAACAGATCGCCTACATTCACTCCCCTGAGGTAGTCTCCACCGACTTCGTTGGTACTACTCACGCAGGCATTGTTGATGGTCTGGCAACCATTGCAAATGGAAATCACCTTGTTCTCTACGTGTGGTACGACAACGAATTTGGTTACTCCAACCAAGTTGTCCGCATTGTTGAAGAAGTAACGGGTGCTCGCCCAAAGGTTCTTCCTGCGCGTATCGACCAGCGTGAGCTGTAAGAAACACAAATAGATAAAGGTGGGGCTGATATTTATCAGCCCCACCTTTAACCCTTGCAAGTTTTATGCGAATGCGAGCACTCCACCAAGAGTGACAAGCATGACTACAAGCGGGATGATAACAGTAACCACTGCAACATCTTTGTAGCTTTGTCGATGGGTCATTCCACACACAATCAGCATCGTCAAGATGGCACCGTTATGCGGGAGGGAATCAAAAGAGACCGACGCCATGGCGGTAAGTCGGTGCATGATCTCAAGATCAATGCCTTGAGCAATTGCCATATTCTTTAACTCTTCACCGAATGCCGCTAGCGTAATAGACAAACCACCCGAGCTAGATCCGGTAATACCTGAAATAACGGCTGCTGACATGGTCGATACTGCCAGTGCATTCTCCGAAATGGAAAAAATACCTTCTTTAACAGCAGCGAATGCAGTCAGCGACGCGACTACTGCACCGTAGCCTACCTCTGAAGCTGTGGTGAAAACCGGTAAAACTGCATTCTTTGCACCATCAGAAAGCTCGTTGAACAATCGCGCGATTTCGTTAAACTTCATCAGGAATATCAAAATGATCGCGGTTGCAAGACCTACCACAACGGACCACACACCAATTACTTGATCAAGTTTGACTCCACCGAATTTCTCTTCTGCCAGGTAAGAGAAATCAAGTTTCTTTGAAATGACGTATACGAACAAATAGTTCATTGAAATCACCACAACGATAGGGAGTAAACCCAAAAAACCACGCACAGCGACATTACCTTCGGAAGCCGTGCTGTGTGCATTATGCGAATGAGATTCATCATGATCGGCGTTTTCAGCAGCAATCATTGCAGCCGTTACCGAGCCTTTTCCTGATGCAGGAGCTTCGTTGAGTCGGCGAATTCGAAATTCAAGCCACGCCATTCCCAGCACAAACATGGCCACGGCCGCAACTAAACCAATACCCGGCGCGGCGTAAGAATTTGTGCCGAAGTATTTTGTGGGGATGACGTTGTGGACTTGTGGAGATCCAGGCAGGGCCGCGAGTGCGAATGTGATTGTTCCGAGTCCGAGTGCTGCGGGCATGAGACGTCGTGGGATTCCTGCTGAGCGGAAGAGTTCGACTGCGATAGGGACGATACTAAAGGCGACGACCCATGCTGAGACTCCCCCGTAGGTGAGTAGTGCTGTCGCAATGACAGTTGAGAGCATTGCTCGTTTGGGGCCGAAGAGTTTGGTGATTCCGCGTGCTAGGTCAACTGCAAGGCCGGAGGATGTCATGAGTTTGCCGAATATTGCTCCCGCAAGAAAAAGCGGGAAGAAGCTGACGATGAATTTTCCAAGCGCTGGCATGAATATTTGGGTGTATGTTGCCAGCAGTGGTGCTCCAGAGAAAATCAGGGCAACGAATGCGGCGATGGGTGCTACGAGAACAACGGAGTGTCCTCGATATGCCAGTCCCATCAAGACGAACAAGGAAAGCACGATGCCAAAAAGTGCTAGGGCCATGCGTTCACCTCTTTTCACAACTAGAAGTACGGTACAGGTGATTATCGTACTATCAAGCTTGCCCACAGTGCGCACATTTTGAAAAGAAATACCTAGCCATGAGATATTTTTTAAAAAAAACCTGTGAGATATTTAGTTCGTATCAAAACTATAAAGATTCAAAGCATGTACAATGCCACAGGCCTAAGATGTCGCCTTTTGCCAAAATTTGCACGTCAGTGACCCCACTTACATATACTAATGGGAAGCGACGTGCGCCATAGGCATATTAGTTGCGTTCAATCTGTTTTCTCAGCAGTCTTCACATTTGTAAAGAAGGGATCGCTATCGGTGAACGCCTTCCGGCTTGGTACCCGACACATTTCCGACCGTCCACCAGTCATGGTGTAGAGAGCTTTTCATCATCTCAGTTGGCGCATTTTTTCAAGCGCTCTTTCATGCATATCTTCTCCCCTTTTTCGATGAAGGAGTTATCTTTACTATGGCTACTGATGCCTATACCCCCGTTTCCAATGCCTCCGATCTTGATGGAGTTGTCGATGCCGCAGTTGCTCGCGCGAATGAATGGCTTCGTTTAACCCACGAAGATTCTAATAAGAAGGAGGCTGCGGCTACTGAACAGCTGGCAGCATTGGTGCGAGACGAAGATGGCATTGCTTTTACGATGGGCTTTGTTGATCGTGTCGCACGTCCTGTTGATAATGCAGTGGCTTCTAAAGAATTATCGAAATTGGCTTCGCCTGTGCGCGGAAAGAAGTTGCCAAGCTTCATTGGCCAAGTCGATAAAACGATGGTCGCTGCTGGTTCGCTCGCTGCCCCGCTTCTTCCGAATGTTGTGATGCCGCTGGCGCGTAAGCGTCTGCGACAAATGGTCGGTCATTTGGTTCTTGACGCCGAGGGCAAAGCGTTGAACGCAAAGCTTGATGAGGCAAAAGAGCGTGGCTACCAGTTGAACCTTAATTTGCTCGGTGAAGCTGTGCTCGGGGAGCAGGAGGCGAAGAATCGATTAGAGCGCACGAGGCAGCTGCTTCAGAATCCTCGCGTTACTTATGCCTCGATCAAGGCTTCGAGTGTGTGCGCGCAGTTGAATCCATGGGATATTGAGGGCAATACGCAGCGTTTGAAGGATCGTCTCCGCCCGTTGTATCGGGAAGCAAAGAAGCGTACTCCTCATGCCTTCATCAATTTGGATATGGAGGAGTATAAGGATCTGCATCTAACCATCAAGCTCTTTACCGAGCTGATGATGGAAGATGAGTTTTTGGATCTTGAAGCTGGCATCGTATTGCAGGCCTACTTGCCGGACACGTTTGAGGCGCTCGTTGAGTTAGCGGATTTCGCTTCCCGACGTCGACAAGCTGGCGGCGCAAAGATCAAGATTCGCCTTGTCAAGGGCGCAAATCTCTCCATGGAACGTGTTGATGCGCAGCTGCATGATTGGCCGCAAGCTCCGTATTTAACAAAGGAAGACGTGGACGCCAATTACATCCGCCTGCTCGATTATATTATGCAAAAAGAGCATGCCGATAACGTTCGTATTGGTGTGGCCAGCCATAATTTGTTTACAGTTGCCCTGGCAGTTGAATTGGCTGCGGTGCGGGGTGTTGAGCAACAGCTTGATATTGAAATGTTGCAAGGCATGGCTCCTGCTCAGGCTCGTGCGGTGCACAAGGTTGTTGGTGGCCTAATTCTGTATACCCCAGTGGTGCATGCTGAAGATTTCGATGTGGCTGTTTCCTATTTGGTCCGCCGATTGGAGGAAAACGGGGAGAAGCAGAACTTCTTGCATGCGCTGTTCTCCCCTGGTTCGGAACCCATGGCTGATCAGCAGCAGCGTTTCCGTGACGCGGTGGCTGCTCGGTGGTCTACTTTTGCTGGACCTAACCGTACCCAGAACCGTTTGGTGGAGTCTGGTGCTCAATCGGGTACTTTACCTGGGCGGTTTGTGGGTGAACCGGATACCGATCCATCTCTTGCGCACAACCGTCAGTGGGCGCAGGAGGCATTAGCAAGCGATCCTGGCACTGTTTCGTCACCGCGAATTTCAGATGTCGAAGTTATTGATGCTGCGGTTTCGCAGGCTGTGAAGCAGTCCGAGTCGTGGTCTGCGCTTTCGGGTGAGCAGCGTGCTGAGGTACTTACACAAATGGGTCATGAGCTTGCCCGCGATCGGGGCACGCTTTTAACTGTGATGGCTCACGAGTCGGGTAAGACTGTTGCTGAGGCTGATCCCGAGCTTTCGGAAGCAATCGATTTTGCGATGTATTATGCGCAGTCAGCTCGTCAGCTTGATCAGGCACATTCGAAGTTCACTCCTTTTAAGGTGGTCGTGGTTACCCCGCCGTGGAACTTCCCTGTTGCTATCCCGCTTGGTGGTGTTTTTGCAGCTCTAGCTGCTGGCGCTGCCGTGATTATTAAGCCTGCCCCTCAAGTTGTTCGGTGCGCAGAAGTGGCTTTGGCTGCGATTCATCGTGCGTGCGATGCTGCTGGCGTTGATCGGGATATTGTTCAGCTTGTCAATGCAGATGAAGCTGATGCTGGTCGCGCTTTGGTATCGCATCCGGACGTGGATTCTGTGATCCTTACTGGAGCATCGGAAACTGCTCGCCTTTTCCGTTCGTGGAAACCAACAATGGTGCTGAATGCTGAGACTTCAGGCAAGAATGCCATTATCGTCACCCCGTCTGCTGATCCTGACCTAGCGGTTGCGGATGTGTATCGTAGTGCGTTTGGTCATGCCGGCCAGAAGTGTTCTGCTGCCTCCCTTGTGATTTTGGTTGGTAGTGTCGGAAAGTCGCAGCGTTTCCTCGATCAGCTTATCGACGCCACCAAGACGTTGAAGGTTGGTTACGGTACTGATATTTCCACCACGATGAATGGACTGATTGAGCCACCTGGTGAAAAGCTACTGCGTGGGTTGACCACCCTTGAGCCTGGTGAGCGGTGGCTGGTGAAGCCTGAAAAGTTGAATGAGGAAGGTACACTGTGGAGCCCTGGTATTCGCGATAATGTGCAGCCTGGTTCTTGGTATCACACCCATGAGTGCTTCGGCCCTGTCCTAGGGATTATGCGCGCGGATTCGCTAGAGGAAGCTATTGAGTTCCAGAATTCGACAGGTTTTGGCCTGACCGGTGGCCTCCATTCGTTGGATGAGGAGGAAATTGAGTACTGGACGCAGCATGTGGAAGTCGGAAACGCTTACGTCAACCGTGGTATTACGGGTGCAATCGTCGAGCGGCAATCGTTTGGCGGTTGGAAGGATTCGGCTATCGGTACTGGGGCGAAAGCAGGCGGGCCAAATTATGTGGCCCAACAAGGTCGCTGGGAGGATGGGGATCTCTCCCAGATCCCACCGACGTCTCTTGAACCAAAGATTAAGCGAGCGCTGCTTGCTGCGTGTTCTTCAGCAGAGTTGAGCCAGGAAGACCAACAGTGGCTGCACGCTGCGATGCATTTGGATGCTCTTGCGTGGCGGGAAGAATTTGGTGTAGAGCATGACCGCACCGCGTTGGTGTGCGAGTCCAATGTGTTCCGTTATCGCCCGCTTCTTCAGCCACTTGAGATTCGTATTGGTTCCGATGCTCAGTTGCGCGATATCGTGCGTTTGTCCCTTGCAGCTGAATTGACTGGTTCACCCATTCGTTTCAGTGCTGCACCCGAAATTGCCACAGATCTGGCTGCACAAGGTATTACGGTGGATTCAGTCGGAGGCTTGGACTTCCTTGATGAAATTCGACATTCTTCTGGTCTCCGCATTCGCACGGTAGGTAGTGTTGATGACGCTGTGTATGCTGCTGCTGCGGAATCTAACTCGGTAGTGATTGATGGTCCGGTGCTTGCTGATGGTCGTCGAGAACTCCTCTCCTTCCTTATGGAGCAAGCCGTGGCGACTACTCGCCACCGCTTCGGTGTGATTAATAAACACTAGGTCTACGTCCAAAGCTGGTGGATGGTGCAATTTCGCACCATCCACCAGCTTTTTCATTTAACTATATTGCAGGTCAGGGTATATAAATGCAGCTGGCATCTGAAGGTTTGTACTGCACGCACTGCAGAAGCTGAGAAAGGCCGGTAGCCTTTAAGATTGGACCAATACGTTAATAAGTAAAGTTGAGAATTTATGACTGGTATTCGTGAATCGAAGAAAGCTGCAACACGCCGAGCGATGGCTTCGGCTGCTGCTGAAATTGCTAGTAGTTCGGGTATCGAAGCAATGAGCGTCGCCGCGATCACTCACAAGGCCGGTGTTTCCCAACGAACTTTTCATAACTATTTCCCAGTCAAAGAAGATGCCGTCGTCGAGTTTGTGATCGAGTGCGTAGATGATCTTTTGACCACAGTGGACGCCACAAATAACCCTACGGTGACCTCCTTGGTTGAGGCTGCAGTTTTGGTGCACTTAGACGTACCAGATGAGCAGTTGAATTCGTTTTATTCCCTTCGCGCTCTTCGCAAACAGTTTAATCTCCACGCACGTGATCGCTATGTGATCAAGACCAAGCAGCTACGTCAAGTAGTCCTTGAAAGAGTTGCCCAGCTGTATCCCGATTTACCCCCGCTAGCAGTGCATGCCCAACTAGCCGGTGCGGTTGCTGTTGCAAATACTGCATTGCGTTACTATTTCATTTACCACCATTCTGATGGCCCAGACAAGGCTAAAGAACTAGTCACCGAAGCCTTCAACCAGCTCCGTTCCTGATATCACTATTTACTTCTCACTTTCTTGGAGGTCACTTAAGTGGCTGTCGCGCTTTCTTCACCCACAAGTGTGGATGATGTACTCAACGATGGATTCCTCTCATGCCTGCGCCGAGACGAAGGGCTTTCTCGCTTTTGCGGTGAGAATATCCATATTGGATTTGTTCGAAACGACGCTGGCTATAGTGTCACGTTGTCGGGGAACAAAAGATCAGTGGAAGTCACTGGCACGATCATTGGAACGCTCAGTGCTACACGTGATTGTCTTGAGTGGTTAGAGCCTTACCCACAATTTGAGTTCCTCGACACTGCTTCCCCCGATTCTGCACTTCAGGCTGCCCAAACTATTTTCGGGCCCGGAAATCTCTACCTCGTGCCCCATGACGATGGTTCAGCAGACATCGTGATTGTGTCTTTCGAGCAACAGCCGCATCTGCTGCTCGATCTGAAAGAAACCCTCATTCGTGGCATTGCTCGTCTGCCTAAAGAACTCAGCCTTGAGCGCGCCCTCCTCGGCTTTGCCGCCTTGGAGAATCTACCTGTCAGTGTGTCCGACGCAACGATTGCCTTTGACCGCAACATTGTCGTGGATCTTCAACAGCGCCGGATAGTTTCCCCACTTGATATTCATCAGGTTGTTGCTGATTCTTTCTACCTGAGTGTTGAACACCAACTATTCTTTGATGGTGTTCATGGTAACGCCCGCGTTTCTTTTGATGCAACAACCTCGACTGCCACCGTTACTACCAATCAAGGATCTTTCCAATCGCATGGGATCATTGTGGCCTACATTTCCCATGGACGTTGGTCTTTCGCTTATGGTTCAAATCCGAAACTTCAGCGCCTTTACCAATTCGCACACGAGTTTGCCATCCCCGAGCTTCTTGAATCCACCACGGTGGACAACGCTCAGACGCTAGGCCTTGACCATGCAGCAAAACGGATCCTTCGACACTGGACCCATGTGTTCATCAATGTGTCCCCCGATACCAATGCACTACTTCTACTCGATGCCCCGCAGCTTCGACTCCCCGCCCCTAGCCCCCACGCGCAACAAGCAGTGTGGGCTGTAGCTCTACCTGCATCTGTCGATGCTGAGCGTGCCCGCACTGCTTATTCTGAACTACGCGGAATTTAAAAACTAACCCCGCACAATCGCCCGATATTTCTTAGGATCCACCGACTCCACGGTCGGTGGATTCCAGGAAGCATCACGTGCTTTATCCACAAGAACAGCGCGAACGCCTTCCACAAAGTCAGGCTCGATACGAATAACCTCACCCAATTTGCGCTCGCATTCCAATTCCTCGCGAATATCTGAGCATTCTGCTGCAACTGCCATTAACTCCGTTGCAGCAACCAAGGCAGATGGGCTTGACGCTGCAATATGCTCATACACCATGTTTGCGAAAGACTCGTTTCCATGATTCTTCACCGCATCGAGTACCTGAGGCCACGAACCGTGCACAAAGGTTGCTTCGATATCATCGATCCATTTCGCCAGTTCTGATTCTTCAGCAACCTCGGTGGCATAGTCAGAAAGGGCAGCGTCAATTCCTTTTTCAATGATTGCTTGGCGCAACGATTCCATATTTTCGGACGAAACGAAATCAGTCGCAACACCTGACCACAGCATATCCGCAGGGGACAAACGCCAACCGGTAGTCACTAAGAACAGTGCAAGCGCTGGTGACGCGTATCCTTTGCCCCCGACCATGCGCTGCAGCATGAACGGAACTCCTACATCTGGGATGTAAGCAATTGCCATTTCCGGCATCGCAGCGAACGCCTTCTCACTGACCACACGATGAGACCCGTGAACTGAGATCCCTAAACCACCACCCATAGCCACGCCGTCGATAAGCGCAATATAAGGCTTTGAGAAGTGATGCAGATCACCGTTCATTTTGTATTCGTCAGCGAAAAATTTATCAGCCAACTCAGGGGTACCGCTTTGTACAGCATCTCGCGCATAGCGAACATCCCCACCGGCACAGAACCCTTTGGGCGAGTTCGAATACACAATTACCTGGGAAACCGCATCGTCATCTGCCCACGCCCGCAAGCACTCATCGATAACGTCGATCATCTCTGGGTTCAGTGAATTAAGTGCGCGTGGTCGATTCAACTCCAACACACCAGTGCCGTTCTCAACACGGCTAATAATGAGCTTCTCAGAAAAATCCGTCATTCCCCAAGTGTTGCACATCACTGATTAGCTCGCCACCCTTTTCCGATCACAAAAATTAGATGCAACCAGTTTTCACATTTTCGCATCGCATTGCCCTCGCAGAGTAGGGTAATTGTTCAGCAACTCCCATCAACACGATAAGAAAAGGGTGCACATATGACGATCACTCAGGAATTCAAGCTAGTCGTCTCCGACATGGACGGCACCCTTCTCGACGAAAACCACCAAATCCCCGACGATTTCTGGCCCATCCTGCGCCGTATGCACCAGCAAGGCATCGCCTTCGCCCCCGCATCTGGGCGACAGTTGTACACCCTGCTCAACCAGTTCGAGCTCGCCGAATGCCCACTATCAGTGATCGCAGAAAATGGGACCGTCATTTACCACCATGGCGAAATCATCTCCACGACCACAATCGACCAGCACAGCACTCACAACATCATCGATTTGGTCGAATCTCACCCCGAAATCGACTGGGGACTCGCACTGTGTCGCACCGATGGAGCCTTCGTCAGCCGCACCGATGAACAATTCTTAAGCGAAGGCACGCGATACTATGCGCGACTAACACACATCAAAAATCTTCACGACGCCGTCAACGACCAGGTCATCAAACTTGCTCTCTACAGTTTCGAGGACGTTCAACTACGCGCTGAATCGCTGCTGCGCGAAGCCACCGACAACCTTGCTATCGCGGTATCTGGCAAGCACTGGATCGATGTCATGAACCAAGAAGCCAACAAAGGTCGCGCACTAGAAACACTCGCAACCCACATGGGAATCAACATCAGCGAAACTCTCGCATTCGGCGACTACCTCAACGACTTTGAACTCATGCAAACCGCAGGTACAACATTTGCCATGGAAAACGCCCACCCCAAACTCAAAGAAATAGCCGATCACATTGCCCCGACCAACACCGCACACGGTGTGGTCACGACCTTGGATCGGCTATTCCCAGAGAACTAAAACTCTCGCATTCTACTTTTCAAGCTTCGACGCTACATCCGGAACATAACGGAAATCTTCCTTAGGAGGACGCTCATAGTCACGCTCAGACTGTGGGCGCTCTGGGATTTCAGGGAGAGGACGATCAATCTTTTCATAAGGAATCGACGACAAAATGTGGTTAATCACGTTAATGCGTGAACGCTTCTTGTCTTCGCTCTCCACAATGTGCCACGGCGCCGAAGGAATATCGGTGTGAATAAACATCTCGTCTTTCGCCCGTGAATAATCCTCCCAACGGGTAATCGACTGCAAATCCATCGGCGACAATTTCCACCGACGCAACGGATCATTCCGGCGAGATTTAAACCGAGCAATCTGTTCTTCGTCAGACACAGAGAACCAGTACTTGAGCAGCATAATCCCATCTTCCACGAGAAGGCGCTCAAAAATAGGGGCTTGGTGCAAGAACCGGCGATACTCCTGGGATGTACAAAAACCCATCACCCGCTCAACACCAGCGCGGTTGTACCACGAGCGATCAAAAATGACGATCTCACCCTTCGTTGGCAGCTTTTCCACATATCGCTGGAAATACCACTGCCCCTGCTCCCGTGAGTTCGGGGCAGGCAAAGCCTCAATACGACAGGTACGAGGATTCAAATACTGAGTGATCCGCTTAATCGCAGAGCCCTTACCAGCAGCATCACGGCCCTCCATGAGGATAACCACTCGCGCACCAGTCTCAACAACCCACTGTTGCATATCAACGAGTTCTGCTTGGAGTCGCTTCAGCTCATCCTCATAAGCCTTCTTCTTCAATGATTTCGGCTTCGAGGAGTCGGCTTTCTTCTTTTTCTTCGACATGCCTACAAATCTAGCGCGATTATCCCCCCACTGCAGCGCTTTTCGACGCCCTATCCCCGCAGATGAGGGCGTCGACTAGCAAAAACTTCAGTCAACCCGAAATTCCGCCATACGATCCCACTCAACCTTACCCGGGATCAGCGTATTGATAATCGTCGGAGTCTCCACCAAATAGGTAGGAATCTCACGACACGCACGCTGGAAATGCTCACTACCCACATGCGCTTCAGCCCCATCGTCATGGAAACCCTCGACCAAAATAAACTCAGCAGAATTTTCTGGATCCACATACCACTCAAAGAAAATATTTCCTGCTTCCGC
The DNA here is from genome assembly GCF_030408755.1 of Corynebacterium felinum. NCBI lineage: Bacteria > Bacillati > Actinomycetota > Actinomycetes > Mycobacteriales > Corynebacteriaceae > Corynebacterium > Corynebacterium felinum. The sequence goes on along the minus strand of NZ_CP047209.1, from coordinate 880,526 downwards.
CCGAGTCGCCTCCGTATACCAACCGATATCGTCGAGGAAAGACTCAGCACACTCTGGGCGCACCTTGAACTTCACATTAATCAAAATCATGAAGCCCATTCTAACCCAGCCTAACCCCACAGAATAACCCCCACAGCACCAATCCGCATCCCCACATCCGCCCACACCCCAAAAACTGTGGATAACTAGCCCGCTTTTCAAGTTATCCACAAAAAACACCGCGCCACAACACGCATCTGTTGCACAACCGCACAAACCCACCTAACGTCCGAACTATGAACCCCCTCCAAGAAGCACTCACCCAACGCCTACGAAACGAGGCGCAACTTCTTGAGCTCATCAGCACCACAAACCCCAAAAAAGAAGACCTCGCCCGCTGGGGAGGATTCTCGGAGAAAACCGCAGCCCGACTACTCTGGATCACCCGCACGCTACCCACCTGGGTATTCCACACCGCTGCGCGCACCCACCACATCGGTATCGCAGCCCTCGATGCCATCGCATCGGGCATCAACAAACTCTGCAACCCCGACGTCGATAAGCATGCCCTCATCCGCGACTACCTCACCCACGCTGACACACTCAGCGTCACCGAACTCGACGCCCACATCCGCACCCACCTCAATCAACTCAACAAAAACCACACCATCCCCCGCAAAGCACGACTCGCATTCAACGCCAACCCCGACGTCAACGGACACTGCTTCCTCCAAGGAGCAGGCCCAGCAGAACTCGTCGCCCAAATGCGCACCATCCTCACCCGCGACGCAGAAGAAATCCGACGCGCCCACCCCAACACCGACATGAAACTCTCCGAAGCCATGTTCAGCGCGCTCGCACACAAAATCCTCTCCGAACGAAACACCGACAACAACCACGACCCATACCTCCCCTACCGCCCCTGCTACGTCATCGCCTGCGACCCCACACTGCGCTACCACAGCGACGGAAAAGTCATCACCACCGACGGCTCACTCATCAACCTCACCGACATCGTCAACCAAGAAACCAGCACATACGGCTACGCCATCGCCTACACCCTCACCGAAGGCGGCGACTACGAACACGCCGGAACCTGGGGACTCGAACGATTCTTCAACAACCACCAACGATTCATCGCCACCATAGAAAACCCACTCTGCGCCCACCCCGGCTGCAACCGCCCCGCCACCAACTGCCAAGGACACCACATCCACGCATGGTCGCACGGCGGAGCGACCACAAACTGGAACCACGCACCCCTCTGCGCCCCACACAACGCCCAAAACGACGACACAAACACCCACCACAACGGACGCATCGAACGCTGCCCCACCACCGGAATACTCGGACTCAAACGCCACCCCACAAGCGAACTACAATTCAACAACCTCCCCGTCGCACGCAAAGGCATCCGACGCTGGCTCGCCCAACTCAAACAAAACGAATAAACCCCCACACCCCACCAAGCCTTGCAGCACCCCACACGCTGCAAGGCCACACAGGCATGCCTGAAACTAGCCCTCCAGCATCTCCCCCAACTCCATCCACTCCATCTCCAAGGCATCCACCTCATCGCGCACCGATTTCGCCTCTTCTCCGAGAGAAGTCAGCCTCGCAACATCCGTCGCGCAGTCAACCATCTCTTGCTCCAAGGAATTAAGCGTGTGCCGAAGCTTATCCATCTTCCGCTCAAGGGCCTTCATATCTTTCTCAATACGGCGCTGTGTTGCTGAATCGAGCCCTGACTTTTCCTCTGGCGCTTTTTTCTCCGAGGATTTCTCGGAGAAGTTAAATGCGCCTTGCGGTTGCGCCGCTGCTTGAGCTTTGCGGGTAGCGAGGTATTCTTCGATTCCTCCTGGCAGGTTGGTTAATTTTCCGTCACCGTAGAGTGCCCATGTGGTGTCTGCGATGCGTTCGATGAGGTAGCGGTCGTGTGAGATGACCACAAGTGTGCCGGCCCAGCCGTCGAGGAGTGATTCGAGTTCTTGGAGGGTGTCGATGTCGAGGTCGTTGGTGGGTTCGTCGAGGAGGAGAACGTTGGGTTCGTTCATCAGGACTCGTGTGAGTTGGAGTCGGCGTCGTTCGCCACCGGAGAGGTCTCCGACTGGGGTGCGTTGGCGTTTTGCGCTGAAGCCTAGTCGTTCGGCGAGTTGTGATGCTGAGAGTTCTTTTTTGCCGAGTTGGATGTAGCTGGCGACTTCTTCGACGGCGTCGATTAGCCTGAGTGTGGGGTCGAGGTCGTCGAGTTCTTGTCTGAGCCATCCTAGCCGGACGGTGCGGCCTTCGATGCGTTTTCCTTCTGCGAGGGGGTGTGCACCGGCGAGGGTTTTCAGGAGGGTGGTTTTGCCGGAGCCGTTGACGCCGACGAGGCCGATGCGTTCGCCGGGGCCGAGTCGCCAGGTGAGGTTGTTGACGAGTTCGCGTCCGTCTGGGGTGGTGATGGTGGCGTCTTCAAGTTCGATGACGACTTTGCCTTGGCGTTGTTTGGCAAAAGCCATGAGTTCGACACTGTCGCGTGGTGGTGGGACGTCGGCGATGAGTGCTTCTGCTGCTTCGATGCGGTATCTGGGTTTGGAGGTGCGTGCTGGTGCGCCGCGGCGGAGCCATGCGAGTTCTTTGCGGGCGAGGTTTTGGCGTCGTTGTTCGGTGGCGTCGGCTTGGCGTGCGCGTTCGGCGCGTGCGAAGGTCCAGTCGTTGTAGCCGCCGTCGTAGGAGTCGACGCAGCCGTCGTGGACTTCCCAGGTTTTGGTGGCGATGGTGTCGAGGAACCAGCGGTCATGCGTGACAACAACGATGGCGATGTTGCGTTGGAGGAGGTAGTCGGCCAGCCACTGCACACCTTCGATATCGAGGTGGTTGGTGGGTTCGTCGAGGATGATGAGATCAAGTTCTTTGACGAGGGCTGCAGCGAGGTTAACGCGGCGACGCTCCCCGCCGGAGAGGGAGCCCACCTTTGTGTCGAGTCCGAGTTGCGCTACCCCAGTCCCGGAGAGGACGTCGCGTACTTTTGCGTTGGAGGCCCATTGGTAGGTTTCGAGTTCGAGTGGGGCGAGGACGATGTCTGCGATGGTGGCGTTGTCGTCGAGTTCGGCGCGTTGGGTGACAATGGCCATGCGTAGTCCGGTGTTGTGGCTGACGCGTCCTGAATCTGGGGGTTCGATTCCGGAGAGGACTTCGAGCAGGGTGGTTTTTCCGCCGCCGTTAAGCCCGACGACTCCGATGCGGTCGCCGGTTTGGATGCCGAGGCTGACGCCGTCGAGTAGCGTTTTCAGCCCGAATGTTTTGGTGACGTTTTCGAGGTTGATCAGGTTCGCCATTGTTTAGTCTTTCAGGGTTGCGCCCGCTGCTGGGCCGGTGGTGACGGTTGCTTTGCCGATTGTGGTGAGTTCGTTGGCTACTTCGAGGGCACTTTCGGCGCTGTCGCATAGGAAGGCGCAGGTGGGGCCGGACCCGGAGACGATGCCTGCGAGTGCCCCGGCGCGTGTGCCGATTTCGAGGGTGCGGCGCAGTTGTGGTTGTAGGGAGAGTGCGGCTGCTTGCATGTCGTTGTGCATCGCGGCTGCGAGCGTGTCGACGTCGCCACGAGCGAGCGCTTGTTGTACTGCTGTTGTGTCGAGGTGTGGGGTGCGGGAGTTGAGGGTGTCGAGTTTGCGAAAGACTTCTGGGGTTGATAGTCCTTCGGCGGCGAAGGCGAGTGCGAAGTGGTAGGTGCCGCGTGTGAGTACTGGGGTGAGTTCTTCGCCGCGTCCGGTGCCGAGTGCGACCCCTCCGAGAAGTGTGAAGGGGACGTCGGAGCCGAGTTGGGCGCCGAAGTGCATGAGTTGTTGTTTGCTGAAGTATCCGCCGAGTAGTTCGTTGGTGGCGATCATGGCGGCTGCGGCGTCGGCGCTTCCTCCTGCCATGCCTCCGGCGGTGGGGATGCCTTTGTGTATTTTGAGGCTGATTCCCGGAGAGGGGATGTTCGTTTCGGCGTGGTGTGTGTCGAGGATGAGTTGTGCTCCGCGCCAGGCGAGGTTGGTGTTGTTTTCGGGTACGCCTGGGGTTGGGCAGGTAAGTTTGGTGACTCCGTGTCCTTCGGTTTCTGTGAGGGTGAGGGTGTCGTGGAGTGCAAGGGAGCAGAATATGGTTGAAAGGTCGTGGTAGCCGTCGTCACGCAGCGTGCCGACGCCGAGGTGGAGGTTGATTTTTGCGTGTGCGGTTGCCTGAATTTCGCGCATGTTTCTTAGTGTCCTGCTTGTGCGAGGGTGACGTAGTCGTTGACGCTGAGTTTTTCACCTCGAAGGGTGGGGTCGATGCCTGCTGTGGTGAGTGCGTGTTCGGCTTGGGCTGCGCTGCCGTAGTGTCCGGCGAGTGCTGCGCGCAGTGTTTTGCGGCGTTGGAGGAAGGCGGCGTCGACGATGGGGAATACTGTGGTGCGCAGTTCTGGTGGGTAGGGGCGGGTGCAGTCGATGCGTACGAGCCCGGAGTCGATTTTGGGGGCGGGCCAGAAGACGTTTTTGCCGATGTTTCCGGCTTTGCGGACGTTGCCGTAGAAGGAGGCTTTGACGCTGGGGACGCCGTAGATTTTGGTGCCGGGTTGTGCGGCGAGTCGGTCGGCGACTTCGGCTTGGACCATCACGAGGACGCGGGTGATGGTGGGGAAGGTTTCGAGGAGGTGGAGTAGGACGGGGACGGAGACGTTGTAGGGCAGGTTGGCCACGAGCGCGGTGGGGTTGTCGATGTCGTCGGCGGTGATTGTGAGTGCGTCGCGGCCGATGATGGTGAGTTTGTTGCTTAAGTGTGGGGCGCGTTGGGCGATGGTTTCTGGGAGTTGCTTAGCCAGCCTGGGGTCGATTTCTACTGCGGTGACTTTTTCGGCTTCGTCGAGTAGGGCGAGGGTCAGTGAGCCTAGCCCTGGCCCTACTTCGATGACGTGTTGGCCGCTGCCGTCTTCGAGGCCTGCTGCTGCCACGATCATGCGAACGGTGTTCGGGTCGTGGAGGAAGTTTTGCCCTAGTTTTTTGGTGGGTGAAACGTCCAGTTTGTCCGCGAGTTGGCGGATTTCAGCAGGGCCGAGAAGAAAGTTGTCCATGGGTAATTAATCTACCCTGCGTCTTTAGCCTTTCACTAACTTTATTTCCATGCTGGGTTGTGCTCGAAGGCGAATCGGTAGTAGTCGGCGTGTTCGAGTTTGCTTGCGGCTGCTTCGTCGACGATGAGGGTGGCTTTGGGGTGCAGTTGGAGCACGGAGGCGGGGCATACGGCTGCCAGTGGGCCTTCGACTGTGGCGCAGATGGCGTCGGCTTTGCCTTCGCCGGTGGCTAGAAGGAGGAGGTGTTTGGCTTCGCTAATGGTGCCGAGTCCTTGGGTGAGTACGTGGATGGGTACTTCTTCTGGGGAGTCGAAGAAGCGGGAGTTGTCTTCGATGGTTTGTGGGTGCAGGGTTTTGAGTCGGGTACGGGAGGTGAGTGCGGAGCCGGGTTCGTTGAAGCCGATGTGGCCGTCGGTTCCGATTCCGAGTAGTTGGATGTCTACTCCCCCAGCTTCTTTGATGGCGTGGTCGTAGGCGATTCCTGCGGCCGGGATGTCGTCGGCGGTGCCGTCGGGGCTGTGGACGTGTGCGTCGTCGATGTCGATGTGGTTGGTAAATTCGCGGCGGATGGTGGCGTAGTAGCTTTGGTCGTGTTCTTTGGCTAGGCCGACGTATTCGTCGAGGAGGAAGGCTTTGGATTGTGCGAAGCTTAATCCTTCTTCTTTGTGGCGGCGGATGAGTTCTGTGTACATGGCTACTGGGGTGGAGCCGGTGGCCAGGCCTAGGGTGGCGCCTTTTCGGGCGTATTGTTCGAAGATGTCGGCGGCTAGTTGTGCGACGTCCTCGGCGGTGGGCAGGATGATGATTTCCATGAATGTGGTTGTCTTTCTTAAGTGATGAGGTTTCCTAGGCGGTAGACCTCGGAGATGGTCAGTGTGTCAGACATGATGATGAAGTTGGCGTCTTTGCCTACTTCGAGCGCACCGGCGTTGGTGCCCAACAGTGTGGCTGCGTTAGTTGTGAGGAGGGGGATCATGTCTTCGAGTTCCCAGCCGCAGCGTAGGTGTCGTTGGAGTTGGTCGTGCAGGACGGAGGTGCCGCCTGCAATAGCGCCGCCTTCGGTCAGGCGTGCTACTTTGTTGTCGACGGTCACGGGTAGTGCGCCCAAGATATAGGAGCCGTCGCCGAGTCCGGCTGCGGCCATGGCGTCAGTGATGAACATGGCGTGGCGTGGGGCGGCGTTTCGTACCATGTTGACGATGTCGTCGTCGAGGTGAACGCCGTCGGCGACGAGTTCGACTGTTACTAGCCCCTGGGTGGCGGCGTCGAGAAGCGCTGTCGCTGCCCCTGGGTTGCGGTGATGTATCTGGGGCATTGCGTTAAACAGGTGGGTGGCGGTGATGGTTGCGCCGCGTTCGAGGGCGTAGGAGATGATGTCCCAGCAGGTGGTGGAATCTGCGTCGGTGTGGCCGAGGGAGACGATGATGTTGCGCTCGGCGCAGATGTCGACGAGTGCGCGTGCGTTGGCGGTTTCGGGGGCGAAGGTGATGGAGCGGATGTGTCCGCGGCCACGGTCGGCGATTCGTTCGAGCATGTCGGGGTCGCCGGGGATGATGGCTGCGGGGTCTTGGGCGCCGCATTTGCATATGTTCACAAACGGGCCTTCGAGGTGGATGCCGAGGATTTCGCCTTCCTCGGTCAGGTCCGCAAGGATTTCGGTTTGTTTCAGCAGGACGTTTTCGGTTGCAGAAACGAGCGAGGCGAGCATGCTGGTTGTGCCGTTGCGTGCGTGGAAGCGCGCTGCTTTGCGGCATCCGTCGAGGTCGGAGGTGGGGAATGATTCCCCTGCCCCGCCGTGGTTGTGGATGTCGGTGTAGCCGGGGACGATCAGCGGTAGGTCACCGGTGTCTTCGCGTGGGTGAATGTGGGTGATCACACCGTCGGTGACGGTCATGTCGCTGGCGGTGATGCCGTCGGCGGTGACGATGCGGCCGGAAAAGTGGGTGGACATGTGCGTTCTTTTTAGAGGGTGGTTCGTGCAAGATAGGCAGCGCCCACGAGTGGGGCGTTGGTGCCGAGTGTTGCTTGGTTAACGGGGATGTCGCTTAAGGAGTCGAGTAGTCCGGAGTAAAATCCGTCGCGGAAGGGTTTTAAGGTTTCTGGTAGTGTGCCTACTCCCCCGCCGAGGATGACTGCGTCGACATCATAGGCGTTGACGAATCCGGCAATTGCTTGTCCGACGCAGTACTGTGCGCTGTCAAAAAGCGTGATTGCCTTGTCGACGCCGTGACGATAGTCCGCCATCACTTCATGCAGGCTGGGCGCACCGTAGGCTTCGGACATGCTTGGCCCGGCACCGACGCTTTCGATGGGGGCGCAGCCACCAAAGGGGGTGGGGCCTAGCAGGTAGGCTATTTCGCCGCGGCTATAGTGCGGGGAGTCGATGAGGTTTCCGTGTGTGATCAGTGCGCCACCGATGCCGGTGCCGATGGAGACAAACAAGACTTCTGTGAAGTCGCCTGCACCGTAGATGGCTTCGCCGAGCCCCATGACGCGTACGTCGTTGTGGATGGCGGTGGGGTATCCGGTGGCGTTGTGGATGTGGGTATACAGGTCGGTGCCGGCCCAGCCGGGCATGGTGGATCCTGCGGAGAGGATTTTTCCGTGTCCGACAACTCCGGGTGCGCCGATTCCGATGCGGCTGATGCTGTGGTTATGGGTGCGAGCGTAGTCTTTAATATCGGCGATGGCGTGAAGTATTTCGCCAAGGACGACCTGTGCGCCTTCGTCGGCGCGGGTGGGGCGGGTGTGTCGGTGGTAAACGGTTACGGGGTCGGTGTCGAGGATGAGACCGGCGGCGATTTTGGTGCCGCCGATGTCGAGTGCGATGGTGGCCATGGTTGTGGTGGGGGTGTCTTTCGTTGGGGAAAAACCTTTTAGGTGTCAGAGTTTTCGAGTTTTGCTACGAGTTCTCTCAAAGGGAGGTAATGTTGGTGGACTGCGTGGCGGAATGCTTCGACGTCGCGGGCGTCAAGTGCGCGGACCATGTCGGCGTGAAATTCGATGGTGCGCTCGTAGTCGGCAGAGACATCGAGGTTGAGCGTGGGTACGGTTTGGTCGTGGATTTGCCAGAGTGCATCCGAGAGTTCGCGGATGAGGGTATTTGAGGTGGGTTCGAGCAGGAGTGCGTGGAATTGGCGGTCTTCTTTGGCGAAGTTGCCGTGGTCTTCGAAGCTGGAGCGCATGTTGGCGACCACGCTGAGTAGTTCGCCTAGGGTTTCGGGGGTGTGTACTTCAACTAGTTCGCGTGCCAGGGAGGATTCGAGTGCTTCGCGGGTTGCTACTACTTCAAGTAGGTGGCTGGCGGAGTTTTGGGTGTCGAGGGTCACGCGTAGCACCATGCCGCGTACGAGCGGGCTCATGCTCATGGTGGAGATGAAGGTGCCTTGTCCTCTGCGGATTTCGACGATGTCGAGGGATTGCAGGGTGCGCATTGCTTCGCGGACGGAGCTGCGGGAGCAGTCGAGTTCTTCACACAGGGTTGTTTCCGAAGGCAGGACGTCTCCTCGACGAAGGCCATGGTCGCGGATGTAGCGCTCGATTCCTTCGACGGCTTGCTGGGTGGTACTTGGAGCCATGGGAGCTCATCCTTTCTCATTCTTCGGAGGTTTTGAGGTGAGGTAAAGGCGTTGTTTACAGGGTCTTTACCCGTTGTTACTTTTCAGTCTAGCGAACCTCACCTTCGGCTTTGTGTGGTGTATGCTCTCTTATCCTTGTGTAATAGCTTCTGTAAACCAGCGGGTGATGGTGGTGGGGTGGGTGATCGCGGTGCCTACACAGGCTGCGTGGATGGGTCGTGCGAAAACTTCGGCGAGGTGTTGGGGGGTGTGGATGCGCCCTTCGACGATGATGGGTGTCGTGATTTTCTCGCAGAGCAGGTCGACGAGTTCGAGGTCGGGGCCTACAGTTTTCTCCCGCTCGCCGGTGTATCCGGCCAGTGTGGTGCCGATGAGGTCGGCGCCTGCGTCTTCGGCTTTGAGTGCGTCATCGAGGCTTCCGCAGTCGGCCATCACTGCGACTCCTGGGAATTCGTGGTGCAGTGCTGCAACGGCGTCGGCAAAGCTTTCCCCGCCGAGTCGTTCACGTGAGGTGGCGTCGATGGCGACGATGTTGGCTCCGGCCAGCGCGCAGGCCCTGGCGTGGGCTGCGGATGGGGTGATGTAGACCCCTTCGTGGCCGTATTTGATCAGCCCGATGACAGGGACTTCCACTGCTTGGCGGGCAGCGGAAATATCGACGACTCCTTGGACGCGAACAGCTTTGGCCCCACCTTCCACGACTGCTTGGCACATGCGTGCGGTGACTTCTGGGGTGCGCAGGGGCTCGCCGGGGTAGGCCTGGCAGCTGACGATGAGGCCTTTAGCTTGGGCGATAATACTTGCGCGGTCAGTTGAATTACCTGTGCTCATGAGTAGTTCCTTGAAGAAGGTGGGGGGTTTTAGCTTGTCGACGCCGTGGTTACGGCAAGGTGTGAGCGTGCGGTTAGAGCACGTTGTTGGCGCGGAGAATCTCGGCGATCTTGTCGACCGCGTCGCCGCTTTGGGTGCGCACCGGCGCTGGCATGGTGTTGCTGTTAAACACGCCTTGCAGCATCAGTGCAGTTTTGAAGCTGCCTACACCGGCGCCGAATCCTTGAAGGTCGGTGGGGGCGAAAACGATCCGCATGATATCGGCGAGGCGGTCTTGTTCGCTTTTGACGGTGTCCCAGTCCCCTGCTTGGTAAGCATTCCATTGGCGCACATAGCCTTCGGGATCGATATTGCCAAGTCCAGGGACACAGCCATCGGCACCGGAAAGGTAAGCGCCGTCGACCACAACCTCGTGTCCGGTGAGGATGGTCAGTGGGTGGCCTGCGCGTTCGTTGTCTTGAACGAGGAAGCGGAAGGAGACGTCATCCCCGGAGGAGTCTTTCACACCTGCAAGAACACCTTCTGTTCCCAGTTTCACCAGCAGGCTGTGCGGGAGTTTGGTGTGCACGCACACGGGAATGTCGTAGGCGAACAGTGGAAGGTCAACGGCCTCGTGGATGAGTCTGAAGTGGCGTTCGACTTCTTCCATTCCTTGCAGCGCATAGAACGGAGCGGTGACCACAATCGCGTCTGCGCCGAGTTCTTTGGCAACCTTGGCGTGTTCGATCACGCGGTTGGTTTCGGTGTCGATACAGCCGACGATCACTGGTACGCGCCCTGCGTTGAATTCGATGGCCGCTTCGATGATTTCTTTGCGGCGCGCATCGGTGGAAAAGACCACTTCGCCGGAGGAGCCGAGCACGAACAGCCCGTGGCATCCGGCGTCGATAAGCTTGTCAATCAGCCGCTTGTAGCTGTCACGGTCGAAGGAGCCGTCTTCATTCAGCGGGGTTACCAGTGGAGGAACAACGCCACGAAAATCTGGGTGAACGGAAGTCATAAGTACACGCTTTCTCACGAATGTGGTGGGTTAGAGGGAAATGGGAGGGACAGGTCCCCTCCCCGATCCCCCTCGTGACTATATAAAGGCACAAGGGGGAGATTATGCAGTATGGGCGTTAGGAGGAGAAATTCTTGTGCGGTTCTTGCACAAGCGACGGCACCGCAGACAGCAGCATCTTGGTGTAATCGTCGTGGGCGTTGCGGAAGATATCATCGGTGGATTGCTCCTCAACAACCTTGCCCTTATACATCACCGCAATGCGGTCGGAGATAAAGCGCACAGTATTAATATCGTGGGAGATAAACACCAAACCCAGACCCAACTTATCTTTCAGCTCGGTGAGTAGGTTCAGCACCTGCGCACGCACCGACACGTCGAGCGCAGAAGTAGGCTCATCGGCGATGATCACATCCGGTTCGAGAACCAGCGCACGCGCGATTGCCACGCGTTGGCGCTGACCGCCGGAGATTTGGCGCGGGAGCACATCGAGTGCCGATTGGGGCAGGCCCACCAGATCAAGGAGTTCTTTGACTCGGTTTATGCGGCTTTCCGGGGTGCCGATTCCATGCACGCGCAAAGGGTCAGTCAAAGCGTCGCGCACAATCATGCGGGGATTGAGGGCGGTGGCGGGATCTTGGAAAACCACCGACACTGCGCGACCGATTTCTTTGCGGCCTGCGGCGTTAAATTTCGCCGGCTCGCCACGGAAGAGCACGTCGCCTTCGGTGGGTTTTTGCAGGCCCACCATCACCCTAGCGGTGGTGGATTTACCGCAACCGGATTCGCCCACAATACCGAGTGTTTTGCCCTTGAATACTTTCATGGACACATCGTTGACGGCATGGACTTTATCGGGACGAAACAGCTTGCCCGTGCGGGAGGTGTGCACCACGTGCACGTTTTTCAACTCGATGACGGGAACAGAGTCGTGTGAAGTCATGTCTACTCCTTAGTTATCTTTCTGCTCCGAGGTCTTTGTGAACTCTGGTAGTTCGGCATACCAGTGCTGTGGCCCCACCTCGACCATGACCGGTCGGGTATCCAAACCGATAGTTGGGTGCGAGGAACGTGGTGCAAAGCGGTCGCCGGTGACAAATTCGCGTGGTGAAGGAACGGTACCTGGCACTTGGTGGAGGTGGCCGGCTCCAGATTCGATCGACAAAACTGCGCCCAACAAACCTTGGGTGTATTCGTGGGTGGGGTTGATCATCAGCTCAGGGGTAGGTGCCTGCTCCACAATCTGGCCTGCGTACATCACAGTCACGCGGTGCGACACCGAGGCCACCAGGGCGAGGTCGTGGGAGACGAAGACCATGGCGAATCCCAGCTTTTGCTGCAGCTCGTGGAGCAGATCAATTACCTGCTTTTGCACGGTCACATCCAAAGCGGTGGTCGGTTCGTCGGCAATAACCAGCTTCGGGTCGCGGGTCAAGGCCATGGCGATCAACACGCGCTGACGCTGACCACCGGACAGCTCGTGCGGGTAAGACTTTAAGGTGCGAACCGGGTCCAAGCCAACCAGTTCCAGCAGCTCTTCAGCGGTACGGGTGCCGCCACGTTTGGTTAGCTGAGCAATCTGGGAGGAGATCAGCATGGAAGGGTTGAGGGAGCTGAGCGCATCCTGGTAGATCATGGCGATTTCGTGACCGCGCAGCGCATTATGTTCCTTATGCCCCATGCCCACAAGATTTTTACCTTCAAACAAAATCTCGCCGGTGATCTCAGCGGTGTCGGGCAACAGACCCATCACTGCCATGGAAGTAATGGACTTACCGCAGCCGGACTCACCCACCAGCCCCATGGTTTCACCAGGGCGCACTGAGAAGGAGACATTATCGACAATGGCCACATCGCCGTGCGCAGCAGGGAATTTAATGGTCAGGTTGCGCACATCCAACAGTGGGGGCTGTGCAGCTTGGTCTGGGCTGAGCACCAAACGATCATTGCGAGCCAGCTCTGAGGTACGCAGTGCTAAAAGACGCTCGTTTAAGGAGTCCTTCTGCCGGGTGTGAGCAGCAACGATCTTGTCGTTGGCGCGCTCGGTCTCCTCCGCCGTAGCCTGAGCGGCCTTGGCGTTCACCCGTGCACGCGGTGCGGCAAGCGCGTCGGTCAGCCCCTCGCTGAGCACGTTCAGCGACAGGGTGGTGATGAGGATCATCAAGCCGGGGAAGAAGGTGGGCCACCAGTATCCGGCGGTCAACAGCTGCTTGCCGTCAGCGAGGATATTACCCCAGGAGGGATTCGGTGGCTGCACACCAGCCTGAATAAACGACAGGGAGGCTTCCAGCACGATGGCGTCTGCAACCAGCACTGTGGCAAAAACCATGATGGGGGCAATGCAGTTGCGGGCAACGTGCTTGAACAGGATCCACCAGGTTCGAGCGCCCATGACCTTGGTGGCTGAGACGTAGTCTTCACCGAATTGGGAGAGCACGTTGGCGCGCACGATGCGCGAAAGCTGTGGGATATAGAGGAATCCGATGGCGAAGACGATCACGCCGATAGACTTGCCCAAAGCGGCAACGAACACGGCAACGAGTGCGATGCCGGGGAAGGACATGATGATGTCGAGCACGCGCATGAGGACTTCGGAAACAACCTTGCCTGCGGTAGCAGCGATCGAACCGAGCACTGCGGCGATCACCAGTGCCATGGCGGTCGACAGCAGGCCGATGGCCAGTGAGTAGCGGGCGCCGTAGGCGACGCGGGCGAAGATGTCACGGCCGGTGGCGTCTGTGCCGAACCAGAAAACGGAGTCGGGTTCAACAACGGGCCTGGTGGCGGCGTCGGCACGCTCTGCGCCGACAATGTCGGACTCGAAGGGCAGCGAGGTGGCTAGGGGGTCGAATTTCGCAATCAGTGGGGCGAAGACTGCCATGAGTATGACAAGTAGCAGCACGCCAATGGCGATGCGGGAGCCGATGGGCAGTCGGGATTTGTTCAACCGGAGTCCGGGAACGCTGAGCTTTTCAGTCATCTTCTTGCGAATCATTAGACGCTCCTAATGCGCGGGTTGACCAAGACGTAGAGGAGGTCAACGACGATGTTGATGAGGATAAAGGCGATCGAGACGGTCAAGGTGACGCCTTGAACGAGGTAGACATCGTTGCGGGTCACGCCGTCGAGAATGAGCTGGCCCATGGCTTGGATGTTGAAGATGATCTCAATGATCACTGCGCCACCCATCAGGTAGCCCACGCGCAGACCAAGCACGGTAATCGGGGTGATCAGGGCGTTGCGCAGCACGTTGCGCCCAATCACGATGTGCTTCGGGATACCTGCGCCAATTGCGGTGCGCACGTAATCTTTATCGAGCTCTTCAACCATGGCGGTGCGCACAACGCGGGTCAGCGATCCGGCTACGGGCACGGCAAGGGCGAAGGAGGGCAGCAACATGTTGTTGATGTAGGTGCCGGGGTCTTGGGTGAAGGGAACCCAGGAGTTAATCAGTGCGGGGAACCAGCCGGTACCAGAGGGCACGGTGCCGAATGCTTGGATGAGCAAGATAGCCAACCAGAAGGAGGGAGTTGCCAGCGCTGCAATCGATAGCACGCGGATGAACTGGTCGGGCCAACCGTCGCGGTAGAGTGCTGCGATGACGCCGAGGACGAATGAGATGCAGACTGCGATGATCAAACCGACGAAGGTCAGTTGCAGGGTGATCGGGAAGGCGTAGGCAACGAGTTCGGTCACTGAGGTGTTGCCTTTGGATGTTCCGAGATCAAGGCGTAACAGTCCGAGCAGGAAGTGCCCGTAGCGAATCAGCATGGGCAGATTAAGGCCGTGTTCTTCGCGGTAGGCTTCGAGCGCGTCTTCGCTGGCGGCTTCACCGAGTGCGAGTCGAGCGGGGTCGACTGGGGAGAAAGACATGACGAAGAAGACGAGGAAGGTCACGCCCAAGATCATGATGGGTAGTGCTACTAGCCTTCGACCGATGAGTCGGATGAGATTTGACACAGCAGGGATGCTCCTTTCACAAGAAACGAAGCTTAAATGAGGTGTTTTTTAAAAAAGTATTTGTGCTATCTATTAGCCGCACTGTCGCAGGTCATACGCTTTTCGACGGCGGGGTAAACGTTTTATGAAATTGTGCGCACTCCTCCCCTCCCCTAGTGTGCACAAGCGAATTGAAGGCGTGCCAGGCGGAGGGAAGGGTGGAAAGTGTGGAAATGAAAGTGAAAAACCGCGGGGTGTTCAGCTAGGACTTCGCACTGTGTGGAAAGGAGGTGTGAAGTCTTAGCTGATTGGGTCCACTAGCAGGAAACTAGAAGCCCCGCCCCGCGGAAATCTATTGTTTTCTCCTGGTTAAAGGAAGAGTGTTACTTCAGTCCAACATCAACAAAGGACAGGCCGGTCAGCGAGATCGGCTCGAAGCCGTCAAGCGCATCGGCGTTCCATGCAGATGGGCTCTTGCGGTGGAACAGTGGGTACAAAGGCACCTCATCGGAGATGAGATCGAAAATCTCGTGCCAGAGTGCTTCCTGATCCTTGCCTTCTGCCTCGGATGCCTTGCCCAGCAGCTCCTGAACCTTGTTGTAGGAATCGGTGCCCTTCCAGTGCATACGGCCATCGGTCCAGGTATCACCTGCGTACCACCAGCGCAGCAGAAGGTCGGCGTCGGCACCGAAGACGGATGGGTCACCAGGGGCGATCACAACATCCCAGGAGTTGTCCTCGGCGATCTGGGTGTAGAGGTCAGAAGACTTCATTTCGGTGAAGTTGACCTTCACGCCTGCAGCTTCCACCGATTCCTTGATAATGGCGGTGCAAGGACGAACCCAGTCGTGGTCGGTGACCAGCATCTTGATTTCCTTCAGGCCGGTCTCAGCGAAGTATTCTGCTGCTTTAGCTGCATCGAGCGCGTAAACGGTGGAAGCCTTCTTGTAGGCTTCATGGTTTTCTTGCACGAAGCAGGTTGCTGGCGATGCCTGGTTCGACATGCCTGTCTTGATCACCTTGTCCATGTCGATGGAGTACAAGATGCCCTGGCGGTTCTTCAATTCCTTCATGGAGGAGTTCTCACCATTGTTGAACATGGCGAACAGCAGACCGAAGCCCTGAACGGATTCGACGTTCGCTGAGCCCTTGACCTGATCGATGGACAGGTACGGAACAGAGTCGATGGCCAAAACGGACTTGGATTCGATGGCGTTGGTGCGGGTTGCCGCATCTGGGAGGATCTTCCAGATCATCTTCTCAGCCTTGGCTGGGACTGGGCCGTTGTAGTCGGCGAACTTATCAAAGATCACCGTCGAGGTTGCTGCACCGTTGTCGATCATCTTCCATGGGCCGGTACCCACTGGGTTCGCATCGAAGGCCTTAGCATCAGCTTCAACAGCGGCCTTTGGAACAATCTTGACCACTGCTAGGCGTTCTTTGATCAGGGAGAATGGGTGGTTCAGAGTGAATGCGACAGTGGTCTCGTCCTTGGCTTCAACCTTTTCAATGAAAGGAATGAAGGAAGCGTACAAAGACTTATTGTCTGGGTTGAGCACGCGCTCGAAGGAGAAGACTACGTCTTCAGCGGTGACCTTTTCACCGTTGTGGAAGACTGCACCATCGCGCAGCTTGACCTCGACGTTGGTGCCATCGACCGTTGGCTCACCTGCGGCCAGTGCCGCGTAAACGGTGCGGTCTGGGGTTGGCTTGATCTCGTAGAGACCTTCCAAGGTGTGCCAGTTAGCGGCAACAGTCAGCGCCGAAGTGGTGGTCATTGGATCGTAGCCGTTGGTGCCGAGTTCGTAGGAGATACCTGCGGTGATCTCGGTTGCGCCGGATCCAGCAGAATCCTTAGCGGCGGTGCCCCCAGCTGGTGCGGACTCATCCTTGGAGCCACACGCGCTGACAGTGGCGGAAATACCTGCAGCAGCAGCGAACACGCCGGCCATCTTCAAAAAGCCGCGGCGGTTCATTCCTTCAGCGGTATTCGTCATGTTCCAACCTCCTAAGAGTTGAGTTGTCGGACGTCTGATGTCTGAATGTGAGTGTACTAAACAACTCTGCTTTATAACAATGGAGCTACGTCACAGACGTCCTCTTCAGTAATGCGGGTTACAACACAGCATCCCAAAAACTTACGATACTGCAGGTAGCACTAGGTTTGCCAAATACCCCAAGCCCACACCAAATACCCCCTACCCCCACCCCCAAGACTCAGGGCGGCACCATCAAACACTGTGGATGCAAACATTTCGGACACATCCAAAGCCCGAATTAACCTCCAGTTATTCCATCACCCAGCACACTTAACAGTGCCTTCCCCCCTTGTGAAAGACAGCCACCACCCAACCTTGTGTACCCCCATGAATCACATCAGCAGCACACCATAAGCAAAACCCACAGCATAAAGCCCGTGATTTTTCTCATCACCGACTTTGTGCTGTGGGTTTTTCATAACGCTTGACACTCTCAGCCAAGCAGTACAGGAACTTTTAGCGCAAGCCCATCTTCGCAGTACACGCAGGCCACGCGCCCCAACCCTGCACTTTTTGCACACGCTGAGCTACTGCGATCTGCTCTTCACGTGTGGCCATATGCGCCATCGGGGCGAACTCGCCACCACCGAAACCAAGCCAGGTCGACGGCGTAAACTGCAAGCCACCGTAGAAACCATTACCGGTGTTAATCGACCAGTTGCCACCAGCCTCACACTGCGCGAGAGTATCCCAGACAGAACCACCAGCAACGGCAGGTACTGTTGACACCTTCGTACCGCGGGAAATCTTGGCAGGAACCGAAGGAGTAATAACCTCTTCGCGAATAATCTCATTCGATTCCTCAAGGCCATTCACCTTCACCAGCTTGCGGGTGACATTGCGCTGGCCAACCACGCCTTCAGCCTCAACCTTTTCCAGCCCCTGAAGCAGCTGTGGATCTTCGGAGATAATAGGCTCAGCCTGGTAATCCTCCACTGCGGCAATCTCTTCTACCGTCACGCGATCCACCTGGATCTTCGTGTTGTGGGAAATAGTCTCATCAAGAGCAGGGAAAACGCGGTCATGCTCCCCCAGTTCCAGCCCGCGGGCGCTTAAAACATCAGCCACGGTGTTCGCGGCGATCGAAAAGTGGGCGACCTTTCCGGCGTCGGCAAGCGAAATGATCTTCGGAGTGGTGACTTGGATGCTTTCGCCATTTTCAGCAAGCTTCGCAGTTGCCGGCTTGCTCAAGCTCAGCGCCTTCACCGCGGAATCCACACCATCCATCTGCTCCACCAATTCCCCCACGGTGGTTGCATTCGTCTTGATGGTTTCCTTCTTGCCATCGACCACAACGGCCACATTCTTCGCCGTGCGCACCGAAATATACTCATCATCGGTGATTTTCTGGCTAGGCGCAGGGGCAACAATATCCTCAGCAGAAACGCTAATGCCCGCCTGCTTCAGCGCCGCATCAACGGAACCCGCCAAAGTAGTGATCTGGCGAGTTTCACCGTTGACATCAATAGTGACATCCTTGGTGTTTTGCACAACCCAGACACCGCCGACAGCGACCGTGGCAACCACGCCACCAAATGCGAGACGCGCCGGAATTGAACGCGCTGGATTCACGCTGTTAATTCGAGATTTCTGATGGATACCCATTCGCAATACCTCACTACTTCATGCCACTACCGAGTGCGAAAGCCACGACGTGGACAGTGGAAGCTTTCGAAAATGTTTAGCCGAGAATTTCTTTCACGGATCTAGCGCTCCTTATCCCTACCCCAACAGTCATGACCAGCCCGTGCCCCGGATATCACCGCCTCGCGCGGGATCTGGAACAAGTCACTGGTTTCGCCTGTGAGAATAGGAAGAAAAAGCCCAGCAAAAATGTCAACAAATATAACAATACGGTAACAATAGGCTTGTTGTCGAGTAAACGTGTAACGCTGTGATTATTTTCAGCACCAACCCATCGCCTCATCAGTCACAATTTTCACACGCGTTAACAGCAGTGTCGCGTCCTGCCGCATTTTTGAGTGAACTAACTCACGCAAGACCATAGATGCGATCAAAATTACGGCTGACACATTCAGCAAAATCCTCCACTTTTACCCCGCGAACGTCAGCAATCACCTGTGCCGTGTGACCAATCAACGCCGACTCATTACGCGCACCCCGATACGGCTCCGGCGTCATATACGGTGCATCCGTCTCAATCACAATCTGCTCAATCGGGGCAGCTTTCGCAATAGCACGCAGCTCATCATTACGCTTAAACGTCACATTGCCAGCAAAACTCAACACATAGCCGCGTTCAAGCGCAACATCAGCCACCGCCCATGGGGAGGAAAAACAGTGCAAAATCGTCTCCACAGGACGCGGCGCATCACCAAGCACCCGCAGCAAATCCTCATCCGCTTCCCGGTTGTGAATCATCAACGCCTTACCCGACTCGCAGGCAAGATCAATATGCCACCGCAACGCCTCCTCCTGCACATCAAGCGCGGCAGTGTTGTGAGGATCGTGCTTAATCCAATACGTATCCAACCCCGTTTCACCAATAGCAACACAGTTCGGATCACAGGCCATCGCCCGCAAGTGCGCGCGCGCATCCTCATCAAGCTCATGCGCACGAGTGGGGTGAATAGCACAGGCCGCAAACACATCTTGATGTCCAGTCGCAGCTTCCAGCGCTAACTGCGCCTCCGCCAACCCATCGCCGACCGTACACACGCGACGAACCCCAGCCGTGCGGGCGCGATCCATCAGTGCTGCAACCTCCTCCGCCGTGCGCGCACCACAACTAGCAAGGTGCGTGTGCGCATCTGTCAGATTCGGAATAAAGGCCGCAGGAACGGGCGTGGGACGAGGCTTTTTCTTCGACATACTCACACACTCTATCGATGAGAAGACACCACACCAAAGCACCCCTTGATACAGCATGCACCCACAGCAGGTTCGCACCTGCACCCAAGCCCAAAAGTACAGTTCAGAGACTGTTTCGCAGCTACTCCTACAAACCGGCCCATCGCCCCCGCAGACAACACTCGACCTTTTCGCACGAAAGCGTGCCCAATACCCCCTTCACAAGCCTCAAGGTCGAGTAAGCAGGGCTAGTGTTTTCATGCCCGCTGCACTCTCCGCCCGCACGGTAGGGGACTATTAAAGAAAACACCGATTTTTTTCCTACAGGAAGGTGCTCGCAGCGCCAGAATCAAAAGCCTATTTATACGCGCGGGTTGATTCAACCTAACTCTTAGAGTTTCAGCACAGAAGGTAAAAATTGACCTGCGGTTTTACTGTTAGCACTTGCTCTATCTCTAACTGATAGTTCTGTGAGCACTCGGCTCAGCTGGGGCTTCAATAAGGCTGGCGAATCGGATGTGCGGGAAGACTAGGGGAAGGCTGCGGGGAGGGATTATGGGATTAGGAGCCAATCAGCATGTAACGGCTGTGCCGTGAACCTACTCCCCACCCCGCCTCTTCCACCCATAGCACTGGGTCAAAGCACAGAAAAACGGCAGCACATCTAGTGTTCTACTGTGCTGCCGTTAGCATTCGAAGTACTACTGGCTAGTAACAGGTGCCCAGGCTGGGCCGGTCTGGGCAAGCTCTGGGTCAAGTTTGGCAATCAGTGGCTTCGGCTTGCTCAAAGGCGTACCTGGAACCACATCCACACGAGCCCATGTTGCCTGCTGGGCAGTGTAATCACCGGTGATAATTGGGTAGCTGCTTCCCGGCTCGGGAATACCCACGCCTACTGGTTCAACCGGCATGTCGTCGCTGACGTCCACCACAGTTGGGGTGGCCGCCCAGATGCCTTCGCGCCCTAAGGTTTCATGCACCGACTGGGCAATATGCGGCAGGTATGGGGTTAACAACACATTGATGTCGGACACAACCTGCATGGCCGTCCACAGCACAGTGGCCAAGCGGGTGGTCGCGGACTCGTCCTTCGCCAGCTTCCACGGTTCCATCTCAGCAATATAAGCATTAGCTTCGCCCACCACATGCATGGCGTGAGTAATGCCCTGCTTGAAGCGCGAATGCGCCAATGCATCGCCAACGATATCGAAAGCCTCGGCAGCCAGCGCCAGAATCTTTTCATCAGCAGGCTCCAGTGGACCAGGAGTAGGTACGGCACCAAAATTCTTGTGCGCCATCGACACGGTGCGGTTGACCAAGTTGCCCCAGCCATTAGCCAGCTCGTTATTCACGCGGCGAACAAATTCATCCCAGGTGAAATCGGTGTCGTTGTTTTCCGGCCCTGCCACTGCGATGAAATAGCGCAGCGGATCAGCGCCGAACTCGGCCAGGAAATCCTTCACGTAGATCACAACGCCCTTAGAGGAGGAGAATTTCGAGCCCGACATGGTCAAAAATTCCGAGGACACAACCTCAGTAGGCAAGTTGAGTTCACCAAATTCGTGAACATCCCCGCCCTTAGCGCCCTTACCTTGGTAGCCCAAAAGCTCCGCCGGCCAGATCTGGGAGTGGAACGTGATGTTATCTTTACCCATGAAGTAGTACGACTTCGCCTCAGGGTTAGTCCACCACTGCTTCCACGCATCAGGACTCCCAGTGCGCCACGCCCATTCAATAGAGGCAGACAGGTATCCAATCACCGCGTCGAACCACACATACAGCTTCTTCGAAGGATTATCCTCCCAGCCCTCCACCGGGATTGGGATACCCCAGTCGATATCACGGCTCATGGCGCGTGGGCGCAAATCCTCCAACAAATTCAAGGAGAACTTCAACACATTCGGGCGCCAATCTTCGCGCTGCTTCAGCCACTCCCCCAACGCTTCAGCAAGCGCAGACAGATCCAACAAGAAGTGTTCAGTCTCAATGAACTTCGGGGTTTCACCATTGATCTTCGACACTGGGTTGATCAGATCCGCAGGATCAAGCTGGTTACCGCAGTTATCGCACTGGTCGCCGCGGGCACCATCAGCACCACACAGTGGGCAGGTACCCTCAATATAGCGGTCTGGCAACGTGCGACCAGTCGAAGGAGACACCGCACCAAAGGTGGTTTCCTTAATCATGTAGCCGTTTTCATACAAACCCTTAAAAAGTTCCTGAACAACAGCGTAGTGATTCCGCGTAGTAGTGCGGGTAAACAAGTCATAGCTCAGACCCAAACCGGCCAGATCTTCCACAATCTGGCGGTTATAACGATCAGCCAATTCCTTAACCGAAATACCCTCTTTATCAGCCTGCACCAGAAGCGGAGTTCCGTGCTCGTCGGTGCCCGAAATCATCAACACATTCGCACCCGACATTCGCTGGTAGCGGGCGAAAACATCTGAGGGGACACCAAAACCGGCCACATGTCCGATGTGACGCGGCCCGTTGGCATAAGGCCAAGCAACAGAAACGAGCACATTATTCATAAGTTCATACCCTATCACGTGCAGCTAAGGCCCCATCATAGAGTTCCTTTTTGCTCACCTTGTGCTCATCCGCCAACTGTGCACACACAGCTTTCAGGCGCTCGCCCGCCTCCACGCGCTGCACAGCCTCGGCAATCAACTCAGTTACATCCGTCACTTCTTTGCGCACCACGCCCTCAATCACGCAGCTAATCTCACCCTTAAGGCCACCTGCGGCCCAGTCGGCAAGCTCAGCTAAAGTACCCCGCTTGATCTCTTCATAGGTTTTAGTCAGCTCCCTAGCCACGGCGGCGCGACGATCAGGGCCGAGCACCTCTACGGCGTCGGCAAGCGTGTCTGCGATGCGGTGTGGGGATTCGAAAAAGCACACGCTGCGTGCTTCGGTGCGCAAAGTTTCGAGCCACGCGATTCGCGCCCCTTTTTTACGGGGTGCGAAACCATCGAAGGCGAATTTGCCCACCGCAAGCCCGGACAGCGCTAACGCTACTGGCACTGCGGACGGCCCTGGGAAGCAGGTAATGTTCACGCCTGCATCGTGTGCGGCTTCGACCAGCGGGAAACCGGGGTCGGACACCAGCGGCATTCCCGCGTCGGTGACAACCACGACTGTTGCGTTGCGCGCTAGTTCGATCAGTTGAGCCACGCGCGATGCTTCGTTGTGATCAAAGTTGGAGATAATGGTGCCGCGAATCTCTACCCCCAGCGCTTGGGCGAGGTTGCGGGTGCGGCGGGTGTCTTCCGCGGCAATGTAGTCGGCTTCTGCCAGCGCCTGCATGAGTCGCGGCGTTGCGTCCGCAATGTTGCCCAGCGGGGTGGCCGCTAGCACGATGCCGGTCGGGAGTGGGGGAAGTTCCGGCAGTGCTAAGAAATCAACATTCACAAGCTTTCAAGCTCCTTAAAAAAATTTTTATGCTCGCTTATCCCTTTGTACGTTACCGTGACACAGCACGAAGGCGTCGATTCGCACCCTGTGCAGATGCTTATCGACGCCGTTACATGCTTGTGGCGATTGTGCGGTTTACTTCACGCGGTCTTTCTTTTTACCCAGCCGCTTTTTCGTTTTCGTCCGCTCCTTTTTCACATGTTCGAGGTGCAGGCGTCGTTCACGGGCAAGCCTGGTGGCAAATCGCTGCTGCTCGCGGTAGTCAAGGTAGATTTCATCGTTGCGTAAATCCTTGATGAGGGCGAACATCAGCATAAAAATCACGATCAGGAATGGCGATGCGGCGATAATTGTGATGTTTTGCAGGTTCGACAGGACATCATCCCCACCAGTGATCAGCATGGTCATGCCGATCAACGCCACCAACATACCCCAGGCGGCGGAGACGTATTTGTTCGCGTCAGTCTGACCGTTCTGGCTCATCGAGCCCATCACTGTGGCAGCGGAATCAGCGGATGTAATAAAGAACGTGGCCAACAGCAGCACCGCAACGATACCCACGATTTGCCCACCGGGCAGGGTGTGAAGCAGATCAAAGAGCTGGTTTTCTGGCTTACCCTCACCGAAAATCGACTGTCCGGCTTGCTCTAAGTGGATTGCGGTTCCGCCGAAGATGGCAAACCACACCACGGAGACTGCCGATGGAACCAACATCACGCCAATGAGGAATTCCCGAATCGTGCGACCGCGAGAAATACGCGCGAGGAACATACCCACGAAAGGTGACCAGGAAATCCACCAAGCCCAATAGAAGATTGTCCAACCGCCCAACCATTCACCGGCAGAACCATCCGCCGACTCGGCGGTGCGCCCAATCATTTCAAAGAAATTCGACAAATAGGCGCCCAGTGAACCAGGCAGGAAATTCAAAATGGTGACGGTCGGGCCCAAAACGAACACGAAGAGGGCAATAAACGCAGCCAAAATCATATTGGCGTTAGATACGTACTGAATTCCCTTGCCCACACCCGACATTGCGGAGATCAAAAACGCGAGAGTCAAAATGGAGACGATCACGATAATGGTCGACATTTGAGGCGACTCAATAATCCCTGCGGCTTTCAAACCTGCACTAATTTGCGTCGCACCTACGCCCAACGAGCAGGCGGTACCGAAAATCGTGGCAATAATGGCCAAAATATCAATGATGCGCCCCGGCCACCCCTTGGCACCATACTCACCAAACAGTGGGGTGAATGCGGCGCTGAGCAGCTGTCGACGCCCCAAACGGAAGGTCGAGTAGGCGATCGCGAGACCAAAAATTCCATAAATTGCCCACGGGTGCAGCGTCCAGTGCAGCAATGTCGACGACATCGCTTTACCCACGTTCTGCGCCTCATAGCCTGGCACGCCGCTGCGATAGTGGCTCAACGGCTCGGATACGCCGTAGAACATCAAACCAATGCCCATGCCGGCGGCGAACATCATCGCAATCCAGCTGACAGTGGAAAACTCAGGCGCTTCATCGTTTCGCCCCAGTTTGATGTGGCCAAACTTACTAAACGCCACCACAATGGCGAACACTAAAAACACAGTGGTGCCGAGGATAAAAGCCCAGCCAAAATCTTCAATCACTGTGGTTAAGGCCGTTTTAGCGAAGCTGGAAAAACTATCCGCCCCAAGTAAACCCCAGGCGACGACGGCGGCCACGATGCTAAACGCTGGGATGGAGACTTTCCAGTCAATGGTGGCTTCTTCATCTTCACCTTCGAAGACTATCTCTTCATCCGGTTTTAACACCTGCTCTTCGATCACTGCGGTGCCTTCAAGCATTTGGGCTAATTCTTGAGTTGCGGTCGGCACTTCATGCACCCCCGCCGCCATTTCCCCCTCGGTGGATACACCAGCACAAGATTCAGAATATTCACTACTTTCTGCGTTTGCCGTCATTGCCCCCAACCCCTGCCTATGCTGCGCATGTGTTGTACCATCCCCCTTGGCTGGCTCAGGCACACACGGAACCGAATTTATTGATTTTTCCATATATCCACCGTGCGTCATACTTTGTGGTTTCTGCAACAATACTGCCTCCAACCCAGGTCTAAAACCCGCGTATACAGGCAAATGTTACCCACTTGTGATGCGCGAAAATCCGCAGGCACCACCTACTACACGAGACGATCGATAACCAAAACATCACAATCTCATAACGATTAGCGCTGCTGCAGCGTGCTACGCCTGCGTGCGACTATCCGGCGTCGAAAAGCGACAGCCCCTAAAATAGACAAGGTGAGTATCAGCACACCTTATAGTCCGACGTTCGCGGCCCCGCCGAAACCTCGCCTGCGCCGCCACCATTGGAGCAGGACAGACACCATTACAAGCGTTGTCATCTTCTGCTGGGCACTGATCACCCGCTTCGTCGGGCTGAGCACTGCGCACGTGCACAACACCCCCGTTTTTGATGAAAAGCACTACGCGCCTCAAGCGTGGGACATCGTCAACAGCTGGATCAACCCCCTGCTTGGGGGCATTGAGTCGAATCCCGGCTACGGGCTTGTTGTTCACCCGCCGCTCGCGAAACAGCTTCAGGCTTTGGGCGAAATGATCTTCGGATACACCCCGCTGGGGTGGCGTTTTGTCGCCGCTTTATTTGGTGCGGTGCTCGTTGTGCTGATCATGGATATAGCTAGGCAGCTGAGTCGTTCGACTTTTGTTGCCTCCGCTGCGGGTATCTTGGCGCTTTTCGACGGCGTTTTGCTGATCACGAGCCGTTACGGAATGCTCGATATCTTCCAAACCTTCTTTATTACTGCCGCCTGCTGGGCTTTGGTGCGCGACTGGCTACAGGTGTCATCGCTGATGACAAATACCGGTACGAGCCGCTTGGGTCCCCGGGTAGGGTATCGCTGGTGGCGTTTTACAGCCGGTATTTTCCTCGGTTTAGCGTTGTCGGTGAAATGGTCTGGCCTGTATTACATGGCGTTTTTCGGTGTTGTGTGTGTGATTTTAGATATTCGTACCCGCCACCGCGCAGGCGTTGCCTCACCTATTTATGGTGCGCTTGTTCGCGATGCCTTCAAGGCTTTTACCCACCTGGTTATTGTGCCCGTGTTGATCTATGTTTACAGTTGGCGGGCGTGGTTTGCGACCGAAACCGCAGTGTATCGCCATGCTGCTGTGGATGGAACGATCGATTCCAACTCCTTGCTTCACTTACTGCCTGAGAGTGTAGCTGGCTGGTTTTATTATCACTCAAGTGTGTTGAAGTTCCATGCTTCGCTCACTACTTCAGCGGGCCATGACCATCCTTTTGATTCCAAGCCATGGGAATGGCTTATTGGTGGCAAGCCGATTCTTTATTATTCCGCGAATGATCTGCACTGCCTGGGCACATCGTGTACCCGCATGATTTATCTGTTTGGCACCCCTGCTTTATGGTGGCTGACTGTTCCCCTGCTTGCATGGGCGTTGTGGCGTTGGCTTATTCAGCATGAGTGGACGCTTGCGCTGCCTGTCACGTGTTTCTTGGCGGGTATTGTGCCGTGGATGATTGGCTATGACCGCCAAATGTATTTCTTCTATGCTGCACCTTTAGCCCCCATGCTTATCGTTTTCGCAGCACTGCTTTTAGGAACAATTCTTAACCGCTACAAAAATAAAGGCATCTGGATCGTGTGTGGCTATCTGGGCTTAGTGGTTGCACAATTTGTGTACTTCTCCCCCATTTTGTACGGATACTCGGTACCCACCACCGTTTATAACTCGTTGATGTGGTTCGACTACTGGCGTTAAAATACGTCTGCAGTAATGCTTGAAAAAGTGTTTTCCCTTTGATTAAAAACACCTGCACTTAAAAAATATTGTGGCAAGGAGCACTGTTTTCCCAACGCATATGCCAAATAGTAATCTCACTGCCACTAAGAGCGCGTGGCAGTGAGATTACTCAAAAGCACTGGGCATGTAGAAATTCACTCCGTGTTTATGCTGGGGTGGTGTTTTGGGCTGCGCTGTATTCTTTGGCGGCACGAGAGCCGAGCACCACTTGCGCGCCGGCGAGTGCGAGAATACAACACACGCCTGCCAGAATGAACATAGCAAGCGTATCATCTGATGCGCGGGTAAAAGCTAAAATAGCAACGCCAATACCTTGAAGGAAAGTAACAGCTGCCATCGCATAATACAACTTCCACACCCGCTGGTTTGCCGCACGGAACGCTTCCTCACTTGCCATCGTGGCGGGCGTGCGCAGCCCAGCCCACCAATTCCTTTTCAAGCCAGTGCGTGACGCATGGCCGATATACGCTATCACCACACCAGCGACAATCATATTTGCAGCAACGAAATAAAACACAACCAACCTCCCAGCCGCTTGCTGTGCGCCCAATCACACAAAGATGTTTTGCCCCAGAATACATAACAAACACAATGGCAATCAAGAGCGCAAGCCCCCACACACCCCGAGGGTAAAGAGGGTGGCACCACGACGTCGACACGCGCAAAGACACGACGACCGTGCAAGCAAAGCGCGGCAATGTTAGCGCAACGACTTCAAACCAAACTCAATCAGCGCCCACCCCTTATCGCTGAGCCAGCACCACAACAGCACAACCACCGAAACAGCAAGCAACACCAGCTGAATCAACGAATCAAAACTCAGCTCACCGAGCACAATCTCACGCACAGCGAAACCAAAACTAAACATCCACAACGCGCCATACAATGGCAATAACCCCGACACAATCCGGGTCTGCCAAGCCGCAAACAACAAGCCGAAACCTAAAGCACAACGCATCGCGGCAGCCTCAACCAACAACCGGGAAAAAACAGGCTCCCACTCGCCCACCCCAGAAACACCCAACAGCGAAGTCGCCCACAAAACCCACATCACGCCCACAAGCACCATACCCACGCGCGAAAAAGCCACACCCAAGGCGCGAGACGCAGCCTGCTTCCGCCACGTCGGCTCCACCCCCGCAATAATCACATCCGACAAATCAGGGATAGCATCCGGGCGTGCCTCACTTAAATTCATGCGCCGGTTTAAAAACGCAGCCTGCTCATAAAAAGCGCGACACTGAACACACGCCTCAAGGTGTGCGTCAATAACATCATCCTCTAAAGGAGCAGGTTCGCCATCGAGGCGGGCAGAAAGGGCAGCTTGTATGCGGTCACAACTGATCATTACGAGTGAGTATCCAATCGACGCTGGCGCGTCCCGATCCGAACACCACGATCATCAACAACGAGAAAATGATCAACATGACATATTCGAACCCGCCATTGTGGATAAAAAATCCTGAATTAAGATGAACAAAATAAAAAGCGGCAAGCATCAAAAGAGCAAGAGCACCCGCGATAAAAGTCGTTAACAAACCAACAACAAGCAGCGCCCCACCCAAAAGCTCCGAAAAAGCGGCAAGATAGGCAGAAAGCTTAGGTTGGGGAATTCTCATTGCGGAGAACTGTCCGGTAGTTTCGGTAATTCCAACAAGAAAAAGCTTCTGGAAACCGTGCGCTACAAAAATAATCCCTAAAACCGTGCGAAACACGAATAGGGCAATGTCTCTCATGATGGGTTTGTCCATATATTAGCTCACTCGTCGGGTGGCCATTTCCGTGTGGTTGTGGCCAGTAGGGTTGAGATAATCATTGATATCAACAGTGTCGAGAACAGTGAAATCAGGCGATTCATCATCGATCTCAAGCACAATCGCACCAGGTCGGCGCAGGCGACTCGGGATACCCAATTGGGTGTCATGAATATTACGAACTCCCAAACGGGCGCGGCGAAGCTGCTGGATACGACGATGGCGAAGCGCATTCTCCGCTTTCACCTGAGTACGCAACGCATACAGGTAGGTTGCGCTCAAAGCCACAACCACACCAGTCACAGCCCAGTACACACCGCCGAGCATCGTACTGACACCAAGGGCAAGAATCAGTACACACGCCAAGCCCACGAGTGTGCGCTGGCGACGCTTCTGCCTGCTCAGCGCACGCGCACGGTCAGCATCCGGGTCGTAGCCGCCGCGGCCACGACGGTGCGCAATATAGGCGAGTTCTTCCTCAGTGAGCTCCTCGCTGGTGTTGTCCAGCGTATCGACGTCGTCCTCACCCTCATCTGCATCCGCAACCGCAGTATCGGGGTAGAGCAAATCTTCCGGATCAATATAGGACGTATCAAGCGTGTAGTGGGTTTCGTCGTCCAGATCCTCAGAATCACCCTCATCCGCAACATCGGCCTCAACGATCAACGTATCGTCAAGATCCTCCTGATCCAACTGCTCATCGCAGTCATCGTCGTAGTGCAGCGTGGAATCCTCATCAACCAAGGAATCCTCCTCCGCCGGTAGCCCACCTGTGGCAGTTGCCTGCGCAGGGCTGAGCTTCAGGCGACGGCGTCGCCGCACAGGAGCCGAACCACCGGTGTGAATCACGCGTGTTTCGGTCAGTGCTTCGCCAGCTTTGCGAATTGGTTTTTGGGCACGCAAAATCCAAGGTGCGAGAACAAAGATCCACAGCACGACTATTATGATGAGGCCAATGAGTCCGGTCACAGGTGATCGCCCTTTCTACGTAGTCTATTAAGCCTATTGTTACTGGTGGGATTTACCTAATAGGCGCGCCGGTTAGCGGAAGTGTTTTTGAATTTTGCCCGCTGCCATCAATCTGTTCGTGGCGGTCGTAGGATAATCATCGCGGGTAAGGCCTAGCAGTATATGATCACGCCACTGCCCATTAATATGCAGATTTTTCCGCAGATAGCCCTCCTGCTTAAAGCCATTAGCCATGAGCACTTTATTACTTGCATGATTATCCGGCAAATGAGTAGCAGTCAAACGATGCAACCCCACGCGGGCAAAGGCATGATCAATACCCAACGCGCAGGCAGCCGTTGCCACTCCCTTGCCGGTATGCGCGGAAAACACCCAATAACCAATCCACGCGTCTGAAACAGTGCCGTGTTGAATATTGCCAATCGTCAATTGGCCGGCGAATTCACCATTCAGCTCAATCACAAAAGGCAAAAGATGCCCAGCATATGCACTTTGCCGCAGGTTAATATACATTTCCCGCCACGCCTGCATGCTGTGGGCTTTCTCCCAATACGTTCCCACCGTAGGTTCAACAGGTTGAAGATGATGCTGGTCATAGATACGCATTTCCGACCACAAATCACCATCGTTTTTCTCTAACGGGCGCAGTCGCAACCGTTGATTGCGTACGGTGATCGTGGGGGTATATTCCAGCCAGCCCGGGTGGTGCGGGTGCCGTGGACCTAGCGCGGGTTGTGCGCGATGAAAAAGCCGAAACATTAGCTTTGCTGGTTTAAAAAGAGCACTTCAACTACGTCGCCCGGCCGAATTTCGGTGACGTTGGCCGGAATTTTGATCATCGCATTGGCGTCGGAAAGCCCTGCAAGAAGGTGCGCCGGAGCCCCGTTCGCACCGCCAAGGCCCTCCACAAGATAATCCTGGGTTTGCGCATCCCGCATCAGCCGCGCCCGAATATAACCGCGCCTGCCCATCTTGCTACCCACGTGATTCAGCGCACGCGCCCGCACCGTGCGTCGCTGCGCGCTCCGCTTGCCCAAACTCAACCGCACAAGGGGGCGGATAAGAACCTCAAAAATCACCAACGCGCTCACCGGGTTGGCGGGCAGCAAAAACACAGGGGTTTGGCTGTCGCCCAGCAAACCGAAACCTTGAACGCTGCCTGGGTGCATGGCAACACGGGTGGTGTCGATCTCACCGAGTTCGTTGAGCACTTCCCGAATAGAGTCGGAACCGGAACCGCCCACCGCACCCGCAATCACAATGATTTCGCTGCGCAGCATCTGCGATTCAATGATCTCCCGCAAACGTCGCGGCTCACCAGCGGCGATACCCACACGGTGCACGTCCGCGCCCGCATCGCGGCCTGCGGCAGCCAAGGAGTAGGAGTTCACGTCAAGGATTTGGCCAAGCGAAGGATCACGGTCGATATCAACCAGCTCATGTCCGACCGAAATAATCGACATCCGCGGGCGAGGATACACCAACACTTTCGCCCGCCCGACAGCAGCGAGCAAACCGATATGAGCTGGTGAAAGGATCGCCCCTTCGGAGACAGCCACATCACCTGGGCGAATGTCGTCGCCTTGTTTACGCACAAACTCGCCGCTGCGCACAGGGCGTAGTGCGGTCATGCGTTTGCGTCCGCGATCAGTCCACGCGAGCGGGATGACGGCGTCGGAAAGCGTAGGTAAGGGTGCACCAGTGTGCACCCTGACTGCTTGTTTCGGCTGGAGCCGCAATGGGCGTCCACTGCCGGCGGCAACTTCACCGACAACGGGCAGAGACACTTCGCTGGGCTTATCGACGGGTTGCCTCGGGTCGCGCCCAAGCCCGCGCTCACCCCCAACATCGACTGCGCGGACGGCATAGCCGTCGATAGCGGCTTGGTCGAAGCCTGGCAGCGGTCGGGTTGCTTGGACTTCTTCGGCGCACATGAGCCCGAGCGCTTCGGCAATGGCGATGCGTACAGGCTCAGGTGTCATCGCCGCTTGGGTGATGAGGGCTAACTGTTCCTCAACTGAGCGCACAGTAAATGTCCTTTGATGTTTTTTAGGCGCCGTGCTCTTCGATGATCTCTCGTAGCACTTTCTTCAGATGCGGGCCGTAGGTGGGATGGGCGAGGCCGAAGTCCACAACGGCAGGAATGTATCCGCCGGGGTTGCCAAGATCATGGCGCTTGCCCTCGTGGACAAGGATGTGGACTGGGTGGCCTTCTTCAATGAGTAATGCTACCGCATCGGTGAGTTGTAATTCGCCACCCGCACCCGGAGTGATGCGCTTCAAAGCATCAAAGATCGCTCGATCCAGCAGGTAGCGGCCGGTGGCAACAAAAGTGGAAGGCGCGGATTCGGCATCTGGTTTTTCCACCATGCCACGGACTTTTTTCACACGGTACTCGCCGTTGTAATCAGCTTCTTCAATATCGAATACGCCGTAGTTGTACACGTCTTCTTGAGGTACGTCGAATGCACACAGCACACTTCCACCGAGCTCATTGCGTACTTCCACCATTTTTTCCACCACGCCGGTGGGCAATACGAGATCATCGGGGAGCATGACTGCAACAACATCTTCATCGTCGTCGAGTACAGCTTCAGCAAGGCCAACAGCATGACCTAGTCCTAGAGGTTTTTCCTGTTCAACGGCAACTGGGGCGGGTAGTTGGGACGCGCGACGCACTTTGGCTAGTTGCTCTTCTTTACCCCTGGCACCCAGTAGTTCTTCGAGTTCTGGGAAGGAATCAAAGTGCGCGAGCACTTCTTGTTTCTTTGGCGCGGTGATGATCGCCAAGCGGGTTGCCCCAAGTTGGGCTGCTTCCTCGGCTATGAGCTCGATACCTGGGGTGTCGACAACAGGGAGGAGCTCCTTCGGTACAGTTTTGGTTGCTGGCAGGAATCGCGTGCCCATGCCAGCAGCGGGAACGATTACCGTTTTAACCTGAGTCGAAGAAGATGAAGAGGGCTTAGTCATGAATACAGTTTAAACCGCAACATCACAGACCCACACCCCAACACCCTTAGCCATGAGCTGATATTTTTCTTAATAATGAACAAAGATAATCCAAAAAAATCCCTGCGTAAACAGCTGATTCAGGATCGAACACACCTCAACCCACTCTTAAAAGAGGGAATGGACGAGCAGATTTGTCAGCTGTTGATTTCTCTTATCAAACAAAAAGACTGGCTTAGAGTAGCAGCTTTTGTGCCTAGCCCCACCGAGCCCGGCTGTGGCATGGTCGCCGCCTTAAGCTCGATCACGGATCAACTATGGTTACCCACGTGCCTCCCCCACTACACCCTCGGTTGGGGGCAATACACGGACGAAAGCTCCCTTAGCCCCGGCGCCTACGGTTTACTTGAGCCTAGATATGTGACCGACGATAAGGATATTCTTCACACACTTGATGCAATCATCGTTCCCGCCGTCGCCATGAATATCCACGGCGGACGTTTGGGCAAGGGGGCGGGCTTTTACGACAGGGCATTAGAAGGCTGCACCACCCCCACGGTCGGGGTGGTCTATGAGCACGAAGTACGTGAAATTCCCATGGAAGATCACGACATGCGCTGCGATTTCATTGTGACCAATCACTGCATTCGCACCTGCACGCAGCCACTCCCACCTACATCCAAGTAAGCATAGCTTATTCACGCTATGCGCTCACCTTTTCTTCTGCTGGCAACCACGCACGAGCACAAGCTCAGACTCGAAAGTGTTGCTTTACTCGGACAGATGTTGGGGCAGTTGGGAACGCAATCGCCAAAAATCCAGTCTTATATAGTATGAGACTATTTTCTTTCCCCAGCGTTGTTCGTCAGCCAGGTATCGTGCGCACCTATGCTTTACGACGCCTCATCGCCATCAGCTTTATCCTTCTGGCCCTCGCGCTGCTCCTGCACGATGTCCACCAACCGGTCAATCAGGTGTACGTTTATCGAAATTCTCTTGAGGCGGGGGCACGGATCACCGCAGCGGATGTGGAATTAAAAACTGTGCCTAGCGATATGGTGCCGGATAATTCACTACGAAATTCTCAGGAAATCACAGGCAGAATTGTCGCTGTTGCCCGCCGCCCTGGAGTGGTTGCTACTGAGAGCGATTTCGTCAATATTCGTCTCGACGGGCATTCTGTGGCGCACACCATAAAAAATTCTTCCGGTGAGCAACTAAATATGATACCCATTACGCTTGCCGATCCCGCGCTCGCCGCTTTTATCGCACCAGGTGATGAAGTAAGCGTGGTTTCCCACGATAAAAATTCACTGGAACCGATAACCATTGCCACAGGTGGGAGGGTTGTTTTCGCGGCTAATTCCACCCACGACATACCGATTTTGCAGCCCGGTTCGGTGCTTATTTCCCTACCTGAGTCGGCCGCGCATGCGGTGGCCGCTGCGGCGCTGCATCAGCCATTGACTGTGGTGGTCACGGGGGCGCGAGCACAATAAAAAATTATCCAACAATAGCTTTAGGGTATAATTGGGACCACTGTGTCGAGAAGGCTGCAATTGTTTTCTTCGCAGCTTTCGCTCACTCCCCTATTCTAAGAAGGAAGTATTTATTATGTTGAAAGGTTTCAAGGATTTTATCCTTCGCGGCAATGTTATTGAACTAGCCGTCGCCGTTGTTATCGGTACTGCATTCACCGCTATCGTTACCGCTTTCACCGACCACCTGATTAACCCACTGATCGCATCTGTTGGTGGCGCAGATGTTTCCGGCCTTGGTTTCCACATCATTTCCGGTAACGACGCTACCTTCTTGGACTTCGGCGCAGTGATCACCGCAGCTATCAACTTCATCATTGTTGCGGCAGTCGTCTACTTCATCCTGATCATGCCAATGAACAAGGTCAACGAGGCGTTGGCTGCACGCAAGGCTGTTGATGAGCCAGAAGAGGAAGAGAAGGCACCAATTGAGGTTGAGCTTCTTTCCGAGATCCGCGACCTGCTCAAGCAGAACAAGATCTAGTCTTTGTCTTACTCTCGCACCTATTCGCAGGTCGCTCTCACCGATCTGTGAATAGGCGTAAGAAGTGTTGATGATCAGCACACCACACCTCCTTCCACACAGTGTTCGCACTTCACATCGCGACTAGCACTGAATGTGCAAGGAGGTGTTTTCTATTTTGCCCCGTGGTGTGGGGGCTTTTGTTCTTCATAAAAGTCACGACTAAAACCGCGTTCTTCACGTTCTGCTGAATTGTGAAACAGCAGGGTGGTTGGTCGATCGGCTTCACGATCGTAGTCGTGGGCGTCGCTTAGGCGAACGAATCGGCGTCGAGGCACAGTTAGTGCACCTCAGCTTGGCGAAGTTGATCCACCAAGTGGTGAACGAGTGGGGTGAGGGTGGCCATTCCGTCGCGGATGGCGGCGCGTGAACTAGCGAGGTTGACCACCACGGTGGAGCCGGAAACACCAGAGATGCCGCGGGACGTGCAGGCATCGACCGATCCGCAGGCAAGCCCAGAGGAGCGCAGTGCTTGGGCAATACCCGGTACTGCCTGGTCGAGCATGTCGCGAGTCGCTTCAGGGGTGTGATCCCGCGGACCTACACCGGTGCCACCGATGGTGACTACGAGGTCTGCACCACCGATAACACCGGCTTCGATACCGTTGCGAATTTGGGAGTGCTCGGCAGGCACACGAAGGATTCCATCTACAACGAAGCCGCCTTCGTTGAGAAGTTCCGCCATGAGCCGATCGGTGTTGTCGTGTGGCTCAGGGTCGATATCGGTGACCAGTACAACGAGTGCGCGTCGGGGCGCGATGATGTCTGCTTCAGCCTCTTGGGTGCGGAAGAACTCTGGGTCGGGCTCGCCAATGTCGTTGAGTTTTTCTGTCGCCTGAGACAGTCCGAGAACTTCGTTGGAATCCTGCATTGTTGCCTCCTAGCGCAAGGGAGAATAGATCGTACATTTTCGTTGCCGAAAATGTCTGAGTGAGGTTAAGTATTTCTCCCCAATCTACTCGTTCGTCAGCGTGACCACTACCTCTCGTTCATTTTCACCCCGCTGATTGGTGACTTTCAGGGTGATTTCCTGCCCAAAGTCCGAGGAGCGCACCCCCGCAATTAAGGCGTCGGCGCTATCAATGAGCCGGTTGCCGAGCGCAACAATCACATCACCGGGTTTCAGGCCTGCGTCATCGCCTGGCCCGCCTGGAGTGACATCTGCAACGAGAGCGCCGCTGACCTTGGCGTTGCTTGCCAGCTGAATGCCGATCATGGGCTGTTTCGCTTCACCGCGTTCGATGAGTTGCTGTGCTACGCGTTTCGCGAAGTTGGCGGGGATTGCGAAACCAAGGCCAATCGATCCTGCGCTTTCATTGACGGTATTCAGGGAAGCGATCATGGAGTTGACACCGATCTGGTTTCCGTTCATGTCCACCAGCGGTCCGCCGGAGTTACCGGGGTTGATTGCGGCGTCGGTCTGGATGGCGTCGATAAGCGATGACTGTCCAACATCGTTGCCGCGCGCACGCACAGGGCGGTTCAACGCGGAGACAATACCGCTGGTCACGGTGGCAGAAAGCCCCAGTGGGGAGCCGATTGCGACGACTTCCTGGCCGACTGCAAGCTGGCTGGAGTCGCCGAAATTCATCACCGGCAGGTCGACCGCATCGCGCATTTTCACCACAGCGACGTCCGTATTGGGATCGCCGGCGATGAAGTCAGCGGTGTAGCGACGACCGTCGTTCAAGCTGACGGTGATGGCAGAGTCTATGCCTGAAGCCATCTCCACAACGTGGTTGTTTGTCAGGACGTAGCCGTCGGAAGAGATGATAGAACCGGAGCCCTCCGACACACCATCGAGGCTGATCACCTTGATCGATACCACTGCAGGCAGGACTCGGGCGGCAACCTCCTGCACTCCCCCTGCCACAGCTTGGGGCGCGGTTCCCTGATTCACCGGCGCGTTAAGGTGATCTAACACACTGCTTTTCGACGCCGTATCCGTGCTGTGTTGATTCACTACGAGCCCAGTCACGGTACCGGATCCAATCGCGGCAACCAGCATTAATGCCATCGCGGGAACTAAACCGATAGTGCGCTTCCGTGGCTGCTCTTCTGCTTGTGGTTGCGGTGGGTTAAAGCTGGCTGCTTGATTGTGTGCCGGTGCTGGTTCTTGCTGGGATGCAAAGGTGCGGGTGGAATAGCCAGCCTGTGCCTGCGTTGTGGGGGTTGGTGTTGGGGGCACTGGTTGTGTGCGCGATGGTTCCTGCACGTGTGACCCAGAGTTATTCTGATAAGGATTGTGGACCCGTTCAAAATCCGTAGTGTTCCACGTCTGAGTAGCAGGTGAAGCCTGGGTAGCGGATAAATCAGGCTGTGCAGGTTGTTCAGGCTGCGTCACTGGTACTTCGTCAGTGCTGAACAAAGAGCCAGCAGGCTTGTCTGCCTGTGGGTGTGGTTGGAGTTCAGGCTGCGATTCATTGGATGAATGTGCAGCTGGTTGAGGGGTTTGGGGGGAGGAAGAACCGTACGTGGAGTTGGTGTGAGGGGTGTTGTGGAGATTGTCATTTTCGTTCATGCACAATATCTTGCCTGCTGCAGATAGAAAGAGACTGGAATGACTCTAAATAATTCCTGTGAATTCTTCGCAGTTTTGCCCAGAATTGGTCACTGTTTTCATTCGTAGCCCCCGACACTGGGCGACATACGCATAAGGAGTGCGCCCACATGAGCAAGAGCACTCCCCTTTTTCGGCCATGCGCGGGCTATTATTTCCCGATTGACTTATGCCGATTGCGGAACATGTCCGCGCGACTAAACTTTGGACGCGACTCATGGGCATTCACCACCAGTTCATTGGTGCGTTCCAGATCGTCAGCGCTCGGCGAACCCGGCAAAATGACCCTAAATAGCGCGCCACCGTCATCTGACTCTTCAGCGGTAATCACGCCACCGTGGCGAGTGACAACTTGGCGCACAATAGCCAGCCCCAAACCAGAACCAGGCATCGATCGTGCCTGAATGGAACGGTAGAAGCGTTCAAACACTTTTTCCCGGTCCTCTGGAGGAATACCTGGACCTGAGTCAGCAACTGTGATTTGGATGTGACCATCGTTGAGATTCTTCATCTCAACCCTGACCACGCCGTCGGCAGGCGACCACTTTGCCGCATTATCCATCAAATTAACCATCACGCGCCCCAAACTGTGGGCATCACCAAACATGAACCACGGTTGCAGATGCAAACGAAACTCCACATCGGGGCGCCGCCTGCGCACGCGATCGAGCGCGGTCTGGGAAATCTCCGCCAAGTCCACCTCTTCGAGGCTGCGCTCAGCGGCGTCTTCACGGGCAAGATCAACGAGGTCACCAATGAGAGTGGACAACTCTTCCATTTGCGCCAACACGTCGAATTCTAGAGCCTTCTTTTCAGACTCTGGGATGTCCGGCGAACCTGGCTGCTGCATCATCATCAACAGCTCAATATTGGTGCGCATTGATGTCAGTGGCGTTTTGAGCTCGTGACCTGCATCGGCAACGAGCTGAGCTTGACGCACGCGGGATTGATCCAACGCGGCAAACATCTCGTTAAACGATGCCGTCAGACGTGCCAGTTCGTCGCGTCCAAGCACCGGAATTGGCTTCAGCTCTTGGGTTTCGGTGACTTCATCGACCGCCTCTTGCAAACGCGCCAACGGTTTCAAACCAGCCGAAGCCACGATAAAACCAGTGGCGATAGAGAGCAAAAAGCCCAAACCACCAAACGTCAGTAAAGCCAAACCCAAGGTAAGAATAAGACCTTGAGTCTCCGTCATATCGCGGGCGACAATAACCTTGGTGCCCTTTTCATTCGAGGCCATGAAAACCCGCTCACCATTAACGGTATCCACCCGCTGGACAGCTTCCGTGGATGTCGAGAGCAAGGGAAGGTCATCGCCGGCAATAAACGTCCACCCTGGCAGCTGAATTGCTAGACGTGTGCCTTGGTTATGGTCCCGGAAATACTGGACTTCGTTTTTCACATTGGCGAAAAACGCTGGATCTTCGGTACGTGCCAGCATCGATACTGCTTTTGTACGCAGATCAGAATCCAACGAGTTCGTCAGTGTCATTGACACAGACCAGTAGGCAAGGGCAGTCATCACGCCCACAACCACACCCACCATTGAGGCGGTAAGAATCGTCACACGCCACCGAAGGGAGGCGTGCCTTCCCCAACCGTCTTCAACGTGATCAGCGTAATCCCCCGACTCATGCACTACAGGTGAAGAATCAGGGGATGAAGGCCTTCTTAAAATCACGGAGCAGTATCTCGCAGAACGTAGCCGACACCGCGAACCGTATGAATCAAACGTGGCTCGCCTTCCTGCTCAGTCTTACGGCGGAGATAACCGATGTAGACCTCAAGCGCATTGCCGGAAGTTGGAAAATCGTAGCCCCACACCTCTTCCAAAATGCTGTTGCGTGACAGCACACGGCGAGGATTAGTCATGAGCAACTGCAGCAACGCAAACTCGGTGCGTGTCAAGCTGATCGTGCGGTTGCCACGAACAACATCGCGGGTTTCTGGGTTCAAACGCAAATCCGCGAATGTCACCTCCGTTTGGTTGCCCACAGCGGTGGACTCAGCGGCAGCGCGACGAAGCAACGAACGCACACGCGCCAACAGCTCTTCCAAAGCAAAAGGCTTAGGCAAGTAGTCATCCGCGCCGGCATCAAGACCAGCCACGCGATCAGAAACTCCATCACGAGCAGTCAGAACAAGAATGGGGCGATCATCGCCGTGGCTGCGCAAATGGCGGCACACTTCCAGCCCATCCTTCTTCGGCATCATGACGTCTAGGATCACCAAATCAGGTTGCTCACGCTCGATTACCTCCAGCGCTTGCTCACCGTCTTCCGCGGTGGCAATTTCGTACCCGTTAAACGTGAGCGAGCGGCGAAGGGAATCCCGTACTGCCTGCTCGTCATCAACTACGACGATCTTCATATTTACCTTTCACCACCACACCGTTAACACTCGATGCCGTGGGGTTGGGGCCGATGATTATGAACACAATAATGCATGTGTGCGTACTTTATAGCAAAGTACGTGCAAAAGCAGCACCCATACACACCGTGTGCGAGGTCATACTAAACTCACTAAAGTTTAACAGCTATTCACCGACAACTTTCCATTGAAAATGTCAGAAATAACGAATGCCATTATACAAAAAACCCAACCATAACCAGCCAAAATAGACTGAAAAATGGTTGGGGATTGTCTAAGATTTTCGAGGTTTTAACCTATAAAAATATTAGAACTGCTCGACCTCGACGAGACCCATGTGAGCTGCCTTGACCAGACGGCGTGGGATGCGCACGGTCTGACCGTTCACCTTGACCTCCATGAGGGCAACGTTGTCAGCTTTCCACTGGGAACGACGGGAGCGGGTATTCGAACGGGACATACGACGCTTTGGAACTGCCATTTCTCTTTCCCTCCTTAAGCCTTCTTGGTGCGGCGGGCCATGCCACCGAAACGACGCTGGAACTTCTCAACACGGCCAGCGGTGTCCATGACACGCTGTGCACCGGTCCAGAATGGGTGGGACTCGCTGGTG
This sequence comes from Corynebacterium felinum, assembly GCF_030408755.1. Taxonomy (NCBI): domain Bacteria; kingdom Bacillati; phylum Actinomycetota; class Actinomycetes; order Mycobacteriales; family Corynebacteriaceae; genus Corynebacterium; species Corynebacterium felinum. The sequence continues at coordinate 840,742 of NZ_CP047209.1, read as the reverse complement.
ACGTCAACGACGATCAGCGGGTACTCGTTGCCATCTTCCCACGTGACGGTACGGTCACTGGTAGCAACGGAACGGGTGAGGAACTGGAAACCAGTACCTGCATCCTGGAACACAACCGGATGGTAATCCGGGTGGATGTCCTTCTTCATAATTCTCCGATTCCCTCAGGATTGAAACTTCAGGTCGCTTCGACGAAAAAATCAACAGGATACTTTCCCTAAGATAAGAAGGTATCGTTTCGACGATCGTGCCTGAGTTGGGTTTCGACATGCTTACAATAACAACTGTCCCAACCTTGATTGTCCATGCCGCTTCTTGGCCGCCAACCACACAAAACACAACTACAAGGTACATACTCGTATGGTTTGGAACACAAGAGTGCAGTAATTAAACACTTAAGGTCACAACAACTTGGGAAATACTACCAGCATAGGACTACACAAGGAAATCCTTGGATAGAAAAAGTGCCACACATCACCGTTGCAACTAAGCTTCAATTCGCACCACACGCTGCGCACACACCCATTCCCCCACCCCTTGCAAGTAGTTGGCACAATTTCTCCCCCCACCCCTACCACTACCCAGCTGCACAGCACGGTACCGTAGAGTCCTTTTAAGTTTCAAGGGCGCGTTTCTTAAAATTTTCCCCTCCCTGCTGGGGGCAGGCAGCACCCACACCCTGCCCCCGTGAACACCGGCGTCGATAAGCAAAATCCTAGTTCACTTCAATTCGCACAGTTTCCGTTACTCACATCCCACTGTGCAGATTAGGCAAATTGGTGAAAAACAGGTATGGTTGTCCATTGCTGTTGTCGAAATTGTTCGTTATATCGCCCCCGATCATCTTGCAGTTGCAGGTTGAACGTAAGGGCGGCTAGGAGAAAGTTTTATCCATGTCGGCTATTTGCCAGGTTACGGGACGCAAGCCGGGTTTCGGCAAGTCTGTCTCGCACTCGCACCGACGCACCTCCCGCCGTTGGAATCCCAACGTGCAGCGTCGTAAGTTCTTCCTGCCCTCTGAGGGCCGTACCATTGTTTTGAACGTATCCACCAAGGGTTTGAAGGTCATAGACCGTGACGGCATTGAGTCCGTTGTTGCAAAGATCCGCGCACGTGGGGAGAAGATCTAAACAATGGCACGTAATGACATTCGTCCAATCATCAAGCTGAAGTCTACGGCTGGCACCGGTTACACCTACGTCACCCGTAAGAACAAGCGCAATAACCCTGATCGCATTACCTTGAAGAAGTACGATCCGGTAGTCCGCAAGCACGTCGAATTCCGCGAGGAGCGATAATCTATGGCTAAGAAGTCCAAGATCGCCAAGAACGAGCAGCGCAAGGAAATCGTCGCCCGCTACGCGGAGCGCCGTAACGAGCTCAAGGCAATCATCAAGAACCCTAATACCTCCGACGAAGATCGTTTGGATGCGCAGTTCGAGTTGAACCGCCAGCCACGCGACGCTTCCCCAGTTCGTGTCCGCAACCGCGATGCACACGACGGTCGCCCACGCGGTTACCTCCGCAAGTTTGGCCTGTCTCGTGTTCGTATGCGTCAGATGGCTCACCGCGGTGAGCTGCCAGGCGTCCGCAAGTCCAGCTGGTAAATTTCGGGAGTATCTAATGAAGCGCACCAATATGAAGAAGGCGCGGATGGAGCAGTCCCGCCGCCCAAAGAAGAATCCTCTCAAGGCTCAGGGCATTGAGAAGGTGGACTACAAGGACATCAACACCCTTCGTCAGTTCATCTCTGATCGCCACAAGATCCGTTCTCGTCGCGTGACCGGTCTGACTCCGCAGCAGCAGCGTCAGGTCGCAACCGCAGTGAAGAACGCCCGCGAGATGGCTCTCCTGCCGTTCACCAGCCGTTAAGTCTGGGTCGGTTAACGCTTCCCCACACCTCGCCTTTGTTCTTGTCAAACGCGTGGGGATGCGATGACAGCTTTTAAACACCCAAACCATTTCCTTGTAAGGAACTGGTTTGGGTGTTTTGTTGTGTGCCGTCTGCGCCTTAAGGTTGGGGGTTTTGGTGGGGCGGGCTGCTAAGATTTTGTTCAGTTCTTGATTGTCTGATCCTGGTGCCCCAAGTGTGGCACGGTTGTTTTAAGGGGGATGTGTATGCTTCACGCGTCGTTGGTTGAATTGGCTTCCCAGGCGCCGTTGTGTCAGGATGCTGCGACGGTTCGGGGTGTATTGGCGGAGTCGCAGGATTTGATGCGCAATGCGATTGAGCATAATGAGTCGCCGCAGGATTTGGTGATCTGGTTTTCTCGTGTGGTCACTGATGTGTTGCATTCGGACGGGGTGAAGTCGCTGACCTCGGGTGCTGAGTTGGTGTTAACTGGCGCTGTGGGGCGTGGTGATGCATTGCCGAGTTCGCCGATTAAGTGGCTCACTGTGGGTGATGAGGGGGTCGATTCCTCCCCGTTGAGCGCGTTGATTGCGCAGGCGGGTTTGGTTCCTGATGAAACTGCGTTCGGGGTGCGGGCGCGTACGCGGCGGCAGTGGATTCAGGCGATTCATACTGCGGATGGTCCGGGTTTGGCGGTTTTTGCTGATGCGGGTACGTGGTGTTTGCGTGAGGTGTTAAAGCTTGAAGATCCGACGGTGTTGTTGCGTGAGGCGTTGAGTCATCGCCCGCCTAGGGTTCAACTGGATTCGGGGTTGCCGGATTATTCGGTTGCGGTCGATATTCGTCGGGGTTTGTTGTATCCGGTGATTGCGTTGGCTCGGTGGGCTGGTGTGGCTGCGCGGTCGACGGAGTTTTCGACGCGGGCGCGACTTGAGGCTGCGGCTTCGAAGCAGGTGTTGACGCGGGCGCAGGCTGATTATTTGGCTACTGCGTGGAATGCGGGCTTGAGCTTGCAGTTGCGCCGGTTTGCGGATCGGGTTCATCGTCATTCGACCACGGCGAGTGCGTTGCCGGCTATTCAGCGCAGTATCTATGGGGCGTCGGCGCGGATGGTTTCGGATGTGGCGTATTCGCTTGCTGCAGCGAACGATATATCATTGGATGTTTAGGTGTTGTTGGAATAGTTAGGATCGGTGTGCTTTGGCTGGTGCAGTTGGTCGCCCTCGCAAAAATAGTCCACGCCGTCGTGGTTCTACGGCACGGGAGGAGATTCTTGATGCTTCCGCTGAGCTTTTCACAACCCAGGGTTTTGCTACGACGTCGACGCATCAGATTGCGGATGCTGTAGGTATTCGTCAGGCGAGTTTGTATTATCATTTCCCGTCGAAAACAGAGATTTTCTTAACGCTGCTGACGTCGACGGTTGCGCCTTCGACGCAGTTGGCTGCTCGTTTTGGGGATTTGGATTTGCCTGCGCCGATGCGGTTGTGGGCGTTGACTGCGGCTGAGTGTCGCTTATTGTTGTCTACTCGTTGGAATGTGGGTCGGCTGTATCAGTTGCCGGTTGCTAGTTCTGAGGAGTTTGAGAGTTATCATCGGCAACGTACACAGTTGCGGCAGATTTTCTTTGATATTGCTGCTGAGATTGTTGGTGCGGATGATCCGCGTGCTGATTTGCCGTTCCATATTGCGGCGTCGGTGATTGAGATGCGTGCTAATGATGGGGTTGTGCCGTATCCGATGTCGTTGGATTCGCTTCCGGATGTGGCTATTATGCTTGCCGACGCCGCCTTGACGGTGTTGAATACTCCCCTGCCTGAGAATCGGGTTGAGGTCACCTTGGGTTTGTTATCCCAGGATTCTGAGTAGCGTTATGCCCGGCTGACGATGCGGTGGGCTTGGGCGATAAGGGGTGCGTCGACCATTTCACCGTCGAGTTTGAATGCGCCTGGGTGGTTGGCGGCTTCGGCGATAACGCGCTGGGCCCAGCGCAGTTGTTGGGGTTCTGGTGCATAGGCTTTTCTGATCGTGTCCACTTGGGTGGGGTGGATGCAGGCGGTGGCGGCGAAGCCGGAGCGGGCGGCGTCGGCAGCTTCGCGGTAGAGCCCTTCAAGGTTGCGGAAGTCCGCAAAGACGGCGTCGATGCTGGCTTTGCCCGCTGCCGCTGCATGGATGTGCATGAGTGCGCGACTCAGGCGCATGGTGTCGCGGTAGGTGGGGGTATCTTTTTCGTCGCTGTGGTAGCGCGAATGTGTGCCGCCAAGCATAAAGGTGAGGTCTTCGGCACCCCAGAATAGCGCGACGACGTCGTCATGCTGCGCGATTTTTTCAACGGCAACCACCGCTTGTGGGGTCTCAACCATGGCGATAACCTCAAGGCCCGCGAGCTCTTGAGGGATGTGGTTGTAGATTTTGGGCACCATAATGGTGCCATACGGGGTGGTTTTCACGAATGCGACATCATCAAGGAAGTGCGGATCAGTGGGGCCAACCACCCGAACGATGGTGCGTTGGGGGTCGAGTCCACAGTCAGCAATTGTGGCGTATGCCTGTTCCCTGTCGATATCCCCTGCCCCATCTTCGAGATCAAGGATGACCATATCTGCTTTCGCAGCTGCCTTGGGCAGAATGTCAGGGCGATTAACGGGGGCAAACAACAACGCGGGGCCTGGAATGGTGAAAGTCATAATGGCTTCATTTTCACATAGTTTTGCTTACCTCCGCGCCACCACCATTACCCCCACGCTACCCCCATTTTGCACGTGGTTGTGTTTGTCCGAACGACTTAGCGATCGCTTGAACTTGCGTGTAAAAAAGTTCACCCACACCTCCCCCTAGCGCTTTTGTTCGCACACTCTCCTCACACTGTGACAAGCACCATCAGTAGCACTTTTAATGAAACTTTAAGTTATGAGCAGAGTTGTCATTAAGCTTTTATTTACGCGACATTTTCCAATAATCCCAGTTCAACCAGAACAGCCCTATCCCCATCCGCCATCGCCCACCCCACATATAGGTAAGATTAACCTATCAATAATAAGTTGCATCAAACTGAACATCTTGAAGCTACTGTCGCTATTGGCATGTATTTACCCCACTTTTCCCACAGGTAAAAATTGCTTTACTTCCGGTTTTTCCACTATAAAACCCATAGTTTAACTATCAACATATTTACAACAAGATACCTATACCACAACTTAAACTAATGGAAACGACTGTGGTTGCAGTCAAAATCAATAACTATTTATAATCGTGCTCATACCCCCTTGACGAAGGGGCTACCACCTATATAGCTCCTTAAAAAAATAAGAATCCTCCTTCGATCCCCTAGTTAGGAAGGGACTGGAACGATGAATCGACAGTGTCGATTGAGCACAACTACCGCTTCAAACCAAAGCTTTTTTAAACTTTTTATCGCACTTGTAGGCAGTATTGCCCTTGTTGCTAGTGGCATTCTCGTTGCCCAGATATCACATGCACCCTTAGCGCATGCAGCGCAGTGTAAAGGCCGGTGGAATAATCTCACCTGGAAAGACGGACCAAGCATCAACAATGGCGTCTTTACTTCCCGCAATGGATTCGCCATTGCTACTTTTGATTGGGAAGCCGACGCCAATGCTCAAAAGGGCGACACCATCGAACTAGAGTTGCCGCAACAACTCACCACCGCTGAGCAGGCCCCATTCAATCTCTACGATGAGGCAAACGGTAACGTCATTGTTGCCCGTGGTTCGTGGTCGGGCAAGAAGCTCACTATCACCGTGAGTGAATTTGCCGATCAAAAGTTCAATGTGCGTGGCAAGGCTGAAGTTGCATTGAAATGGGACCACTCCAAAATCACGCCATCTGTAGGGTTTGATGGTGATCTCCAATTCACAGGGTGCAATAGCAATGGAACGCTCAAAGGAAAGATTGGCCCTCTGGGACCAGGTGGCTCGACACACGATAATCAAAAGGTCGGCACCTATTCCGGTTGGAATCAAGATGCACAGGGTTATGTGACACAATGGAGCATCGGAGTTTCGGCTGTTGATACTAATAACCAGCCTATTTCAGTCACCGACACGGCTCCAGATGGCTGGAAGTTTATCTGCGACGGAACGAAAAATGGCGGATATAGTCCAGTTGCAGTGCAAACTTTTGTCAATCGTCAACCGGTAGTGCATCAAGTAATGACCTCCGACGGAAACGTTCAAGCAGGTACTTACTACAACGTAACTGGCGTGGCTCATGAGGCACTTCCCCAAGGACACGGGTTCTATTTCCACTGCACTCCCGAAAAAATTACCGTGAACTTCAACTACGGTATTCATCCCTCAGTAGGACCGATCATTCAAGTCAAAGCTGTCTCGCCACAGCGCCCTACCCCCGGTAGCGTGATTACCAATACAGCTGAAATTGGCGGAAAACCCTATGTCGGACAGGTTTTCATTCCTCGACAGGGTGGCTCGGGTACCGGTGAAACTGGTGGCTTTACGGTGAAAAAGCTTGTGCAAGGAGTATCCACAGAAAAGGAATTCAACTTCCACTATGAATGCCACCCGAAAGCAGGTTCCACCCCTGCTGCCAAGACTGGTGATGTGAAAGTCAAGCACAACCAAGTAGTCCATGTTGGCGACCTCGATAAAGGCCTGACCTGTACTATCACAGAAACAGATGCCAGCGTTGATGGGCTAAACCCTACAACGAGGTGGACTGTCGACGGCATGCCTACAGAATCGGTATCGATCGAAACACGCCATAAGCACGAGTCTGCCATCGACGTGGTTGCTGTCAACCGCTTTGCACCTCCAGTCACACCTCCAGTCACGCCTTCAGCCATACCTTCAGCCACACCTCCTGCTCCAGAGCCGAAAGTTGGTGGCTTCAAAGTGAAGAAGGAAATCACTGGTAACGCCGCTGAAAAATTCACCAACCACACCTTCACATTCACCTACACCTGCGGTGACAAAACCGGTGAGCTCACCATCACCGGTGCCGGTGAAGCCCAAGGACCACAAGACATTCCCGTAGGCACCATCTGCACAATCAGTGAAAAAGAAGTGGCCGTATCTGAAGGTATCAACTGGGTGCACACCATTGCCCCGTCTGCTTCTGTAACGATTAGTGAAACTGACCCACAGTCGGTCACAGTCACCAATACGTTTACTAAGGCTGAACCCAAGACTGGCACGTTCAAGGTGAAGAAGGAAATCACTGGTAACGCCAGTGCAGACTTCAGCAACCGCGTGTTCACTTTCGACTACACCTGCGGTGACAAAACCGGTGAACTCACCATCACCGGTGCCGGTGAAGCCCAAGGCCCACAAGACATTCCAGTAGGCACGCAGTGCACGATCGTCGAACGCCCAGTTACCGACCTCAACGCACACGCCTGGACTGCCACATACCAACCCACCGACGGAATCACCATCACCGAAGGCCAACAGCCAACCCTCACCGTGACCAACACCTTCACAAAGCCTGAACCCAAAACAGGCAACTTCACAGTAAAGAAGGAACTCACCGGTAACGCTGCTGAAAACTTCAACAACCACACCTTCACATTCACCTACACCTGCGGTGCACAAACAGGCGAACTAAAAATCACAGGTGCAGGCGAAATCCCAGGCCCAGGCAACATCCCAGCAGGCACTGAATGTACGGTCGTCGAAAAGCAAATCACTGTGCCAGCAGGAGTGACGTGGACGCACAACATCAACCCCACGCAACCAGTCACCATTCGGGAAAACGAAACAGCACTAGTGAAAGTCACCAATACTTTCACCACCACCCCGCCTGCACCCGGCAGCAGTGACAATGGACGCTGGTGGATCTTCCTCATCAGCATCCCGCTTCTTGGCGGACTCATCAGCCCGCTTCTGCCACTACTGTCTTCGACCCCAACCCCGACTCAGAACGTGCTGGCAGAAACACCCCAAGCACACAGCCAACACACCCAACCGCAGAAGGGTCTACCAAAAACCCCACAACCTGCACCTCACACACAACCAAAGAAAGGACTCGCGAACACCGGTGCAAACACCAGCATCATCCTATTCTGGGCACTGATCAGCATGCTTCTCGGTCTAACATTTATAACCACCAGAAAGAAGAAGCAACACTAACCAACCCTCGCCGCAACTATTAAGTCCGGGGAACACAAAACCCTCCTTGTGTACAAAGCTCAACAAGGAGGGTTTTAAAATATCCGCAGCTTAGTGCGCGAAGTGACGAGCACCAGTCAGATACATGGTCACACCAGCAGCGTTCGCAGCCTCAATAACCTCAGCATCACGAATCGAACCACCAGGCTGAACAACTGCGGTGACCCCGGCGTCGGCAAGAATCTGGAAACCATCCGCAAACGGGAAGAACGCATCAGAAGCAGCAACCGCGCCCCGCGCACGCTCAACATCACCCGCAAGAGTGTTGGCGCGTTCAACGGCCAGTTTGGCGGCGTCGACACGGTTAACCTGCCCCATACCAACACCAACAGTGCCACTATCACGCGAAAGCAAAATCGCATTAGACTTCACCGCACGCACCGCACGCCACGCAAACTCCAACTCAGCAAGAGTCTCAGCATCAGCAGGCTCACCAGCAACAAGAGTCCAGTTAGCAGGAGCATCGCCCTCAGCATCAATCACATCGCGCTCCTGAACCAAAATGCCACCAGAAATCTCACGACGCTCAAGCGAAGAAGTCTCAGGAGCCTGCGCAACAAGAATACGAATATTCTTCTTCTGCGCCAACACCTCAACCGCACCCTCCTCATAAGAAGGAGCAATAATCACCTCAGTGAAAATATCAGTAACCTGCGAAGCCATCTCCACAGTCACCTCACGATTAGCAGCAATCACACCACCAAAAGCAGACACTGGGTCACACGCATGCGCATTGCGGTGAGCCTGCGCAATCGAAACATCACTCACAGCAATGCCACAAGGATTCGCATGCTTAATAATCGCAACACACGGACGCGCATGATCCCACGCAGCACGCCACGCAGCATCAGAATCCGTGTAATTGTTATAACTCATCTCCTTACCATGCAACTGCTGAGCGCCCGCCAAACCAGTCCCATCAGAATACAAAGCAGCAGACTGATGCGGATTCTCACCATAACGCAACACAGTTGTGCGCTCGTAAGTAGAACCGACCCACGCAGGGAACGTCTCAGACGCATCAGCAATCTGAGCACCCATCCACGTCGCCACAGCAACATCATAAGAAGCAGTATGGCGGAAAGCCTCAACAGCCAAAGCAGTACGCTCAGCACGAGTAAAACCACCACTCGTGAGAGCCTCAGCAACACGACCATAGTGAGCAGGATCAACAACAACCGCAACAGAAGGATGATTCTTCGCCGCAGCACGCACCATCGAAGGCCCACCAATATCAATCTGCTCCACACACGCATCAAAATCAGCGCCGGAAGCAACCGTCTGTGTAAACGGATACAGGTTGACAACTACAAGTTGGAAAGGCTCAACCCCCAACTCCTGCAGCTGAGCAAGATGATCATCCTTACGGGTATCAGCAAGAATACCGGCATGCACCCTCGGATGCAGAGTCTTCACACGACCCTCAAGACACTCAGGGAAACCCGTCAACTGATCAACAGGAGTCACATCAATACCGAGAGCCGAAATCTTAGCGGCAGTAGAACCAGTGGAAACAATCTCCACACCCGCACCATCAAGGGCACGAGCAAGCTCCTCAAGCCCAGTCTTGTCATAGACACTAATAAGTGCGCGTTTAATTGCCTTGCGATCTTCACTCATGGGTGGAAGACAACCTCTCTATTATTCTCTCCTGCCCATGACCACGGGCGAAGGAGTCCAATACTGTCACAATGAGCTTGCGCTCAACCTGCTTAATCCGCTCATGCAGGTCTGCTTCGGTTTCACCTGGCGCAATAGCCACCGATTCCTGGGCAATAATCTTTCCGGTATCCACACCCTCATCAACAAAATGAACAGTGGAACCTGTGACCTTCACACCATAGGCAAGGGCATCACGAACCGCATGCGCCCCAGGAAAAGCAGGCAACAAAGCAGGATGAGTATTAATAATCCTGCCCGCAAAAACATCAAGGAATTCCTTGCCCAGAATCTTCATAAAACCCGCGGACACAACCAAATCAGGGCCATAACCACGCACAACCCGAGCCAACTCCTCATTCCACCGACCCCTATCAGCACCCTTGACCAAGGGAACAAGCTCAGTGGGAATATTGGCAGCCGAAGCGCGGGTCAGCGCATAACAGTCAACGTCTGCAACGACGGCAGCTACGCGATAAACCCCTTGATTATCGATAATTGATTGTGCAAGAGTGCCCGACCCGGAGGCCAGCACCACAATACTCAATGGCTGAGGTGATTCTTGGCTGGTCACAAACAGTCATGTTAGCCGGTAAGTGCCGTGTCAATCTACTTTGGGGGAACCAGCCCCACCAAGAACACACAAAACCCACAAACAACCCAAAACCACTACAACTCGACCTTCACAGTTTAACGCCGCAGAATCCAATCACTGCGAAGCATAAAAGTCGAGTTCTAACGGGACTTCGCATCCCATGTGATGCAGCTTAAGTGTGATTACTCGACCAATTAGTATGTGAACCCATGAATCCACAACCTTAGGAGCATAAAAGTCGAGTCATCCTCATCCCTATTGGGCACAACACACTCCCAAAGTTAAATCCGCCTGAGGTTTCTCGACCAATCCACACCAAGCTCAAGATTTTCAGGACCCAAGTGCGAAACAGTCGAGTAAACACCTTTAGCCAATACAAGCAACCATCTCATGCAAAACCCACACTTGAGGTTTCTCGACTAATTCGCGCTGGGACCTATGAATCCACAACCTTGGGAGCACAAAAGTCGAGTCACCTTCATCCGTATCGGGCACAACACACTCCCAGGATCAAACCCGCCTGAGGTTTCTCGACCAATCCACACCAAGCTCAAGATTTTCAGGACCCAAGTGCGAAACAGTCGAGTAAACACCTTTAGCCAATACAAGCAACCACCCCATGTAAAGCCCACGCTTGGGGTTTCTCGACCAATTCGCGCGTGTACCCATGAATCCACAACCTTGGGAACACAAAAGTCGAGTAACCCCAATCCGTATCGGGCACAACACACTCCCAGGATCAAACCCGCCAGGGGTTTCTCGACCAATCCACACCAAGCTCAAGGATTTCAGGACCCAGAAGCAAAACAGTCGAGTAACCCCCTGGGCGAAAGCCTGTATTGACAAGCTTCAGTGAAACCAGGAAGTGAAGTTATCCACAGGGCTTGGTGGGAAAAGGAGTTATCCACAGGTTTGGGGAGGATTTTTCACTCTCGACATGCGAACCTGCTGAAGGTGTGTTCTGATAAAAATATGACCACCAATTCCTACAACATCACCTGTGGGCTAAATAACCCCCTCCCATTCCATGCATTGATCAACCTGCGGAAAACCACACACGACACCACAAGCAGCATCACCAAACTAGCCTCAACCCAAGCAATTAATTCTGCGGTTTTTCACCGTCTAGTACCCAGCAGACGCAATCTGATGCGCTGCTATGCCGTAGCGTCAACATCACGTTCGGCAGTCTTAACCGGCAGGGCAGCCGCCTGCGTGTTAGGCATCCCCTTTATCTCAAACACCACTGATTTTGTCACCGTGCAGCTTACTCTTCCCGGCACCATGAAACCCCCAGCAAAAAACCAACGCAGCCCCTACGCCACCTACACATCCAGACTGCTACCGGAAAAAGACATCATGGAAGAAAACGGCATCCGTGTCACCACTATTCCACGCACATTCGTAGACCTAGTAGCTAAAGAAGAAGACGAAGACACCGCCATGACATTTATCGAAGCAGCGTTTTACCATCGGAGGATTTCTAAAATCCAAGCATATGCAGAGATTAAATCCATGCCCAGCATCACAGGCAAACCCCGCGCCTTAGAGCTATTAGCAACTGCACAAGAAGGCAGCGAAAGCCTGTATGAAACCAAAGCACGCCGCCTGATTGAAAGCGTATTCGACCGCATCCCTGAACTGACCAGCATCGAAATCCAAGTACCAGTCCAAAGCTACCGGATTGACATCGTAGTCAATGGATTCATCGGGATAGAAATCGACGGCAGAGCTAAAACCCGCAACAACTACCACGCGCTTGAAAACGAACGCTACCGAGAAAAAATCATCCAAAACCACGGCTACATCATCCGCTACCACCCAGAAGAAGTAGACCCCAGCCTAAATAGAAACGACATCCCCAACCTCGACCCCCTCAACCACCCCATCATCTACCAACTACGCAAAATACTACAAAACCACCACAAACGCACAGCTTAATCCTGCTTTGGTTCGTCTTCTGGTTCGTCTTCAACAGGTTCTTCGTTAGGAGTATCTTCTGGTTCATCTGCAGGATCTTCCGCGGAGTCTACTTCTGGCTCTGCTTCCGGTTCTTCTTCTTCTTCTTCTGCTTCTGGTTCTGGTTCTTCAGTAGCTTCTTCAGAAACTTCTACTTCACCATGCTCAAAATCCTGAGGCTGCTCACCATCATCACCAACCTCAGCCGCAGGCAACGGTTCGGCAAAAGGAGATGGGGTGGGGGCGTCGACACGCGAGCGAGAACGCCTCACAACAGCCGTCACACCCGAAGTCACCACAGCCACCACCAACATAAAAGCAGCCACAAACACCGACGAAATCAAACGCGGGCCCGTCGCCCCATACACACCCAACTGCCCCGACGTCGCCTGAAACAGCACCATCGAAAACACAAAAACAAAACCCACCAAACCAGGCACCTGATACAACCGCGGAACCCGCCGCACCACCGCAATCATCGCGGCAACAATCGGAATCACCAACAACGCAACCCCAGCAGGATGCGCCGACTGCGGCAACGCAGCAAACAACGGAATCGGCGGCAACGGAACAAGCGTAGAACCAAACACCGACACAGCCCCACTACCCATCTGAAACTCCGAACCCGACACCAACGCCACCGCCGAAATCGCAGCATTCGGAAACGCCGCCACGCACACCCCCACAACCGCAGCCACACCCGCCGACGAATAACCGGCCAACGACTCCGCCACCGCCGCATGATGCACAAACAGCGACACCACCACAACAACAGCAGACAGCACCACCACAGCAGCTAAGAAATACAAAGCAGTAATAGCCTGAGCAACCAACCACTTGGGCAACCCCATGCGACCACACAACGCACGCCACAACTTACGCGGCATCCCCAACACCATCGCCGAACCGTGCAACACAACAGTTTTGCCCACAGCCACAGCAATATTAGGTACGCCCACATCGAAAACTTCAGACGCATCCAACAACATCGCAGCAGCCGTTAACGTCAACAACGACGGAATGCCCACAACACACACAAAGAGCACACCCAAATCCGCCAAGCTCACCCTATGCCGTACCGCGCGGCGTACGCGCACAGCAATCACCCACGCAAAAAGCAGCGCAGGAAGCAGCGGAAGCACCGAAAAATCCAAGTCAGCGCCATGCACAGGCAGCGCATTCAACAACAACCAACCCATGGCGATCGTGGCAGGTAACGCCACCATCGTCGTCGATGTGGACAACAAAACCACCAGTGACACCGAAATAATGGCCACCACCGCAACAGCATGCGGAACCAACACAACGGGCAGGAAAGTACGCATCTTCGAAGAAAAACGTGGCGGAGCCTGATCAAATTCCGCCGCCGCCGATTTCCTCGCACCCGAACGGAAGCCGCCCCCAGGGCGGGAAGCAGCAACTCCCGACTGGCCAGCGGGACGACTGCGCTTCCGGCGCGTAGGACCAGAACTGGGGCTTGACTTCTTACTCATTCCCCTAGTTTGCCATTACAACAATGCGCACTGATGAATAGACTCGACCCTTTTGCTTCACAATTGTGATCAAATTGTGATCACCGAAGGAAAGGTTGAGGACAATTGATCACTGATTAGGAAGCAGTGGTTGGTCACCTCACGAGATAAATTCACCGAAAATAGGGGGGAAATTATGGGGGGAGTGCTTAATCACACCAGCAACAGGCTGAGAAGTTACCTAAATAAAATCTAAGAGACATCAACTTTGATGACCTGCCAATTCTTGGAATTACCCCTATTTGCGTGTACCTTTTCTAAGATATGTAACGCTGAGGCATGCAGTAAAGAAATGAAACATTTTTCATCAATCAGGTTGCCGCCTGTCTGACTTCCGGCTAGTGTTACATTTCGGAAGATAACGAAGTGGTTACGATCGAGACGAAAGTGTAACACCATCTTCACAGAAAAAACTTCACAAAGCTTCACTTCCTTCTACAGGAAAGAAGCATTGGGAACGTTTCTTCTTAGCTCATTGAAGCTTCACCCAGTGAGCAACTCGATCGAAACCCCACCGAGAAAACTTATCAAGGGAAGTAGGCTTCAATGCACGAGATGCGACCACGTACTGGTGGCAAGCACCGCAAGCAGACCACCCCTGTCAAGGGGCGCGTGGCTTTCGTTGCCGCCGCCACCGGCGTTGTATCCACTGCCGGTGCGTCCGGCGCAGCACTCGCCCATACCTCCGAGGCGCAGACTGTTGATATCCAGCTCGCCTCCAACGACCTTCCAGCACTCGGCTCCTCCGCGCCACAAATCCTCGCGTTTGCCGAGTTCAAGCCAGTGGTCAACCTCACCGACCAGCTTGTTAAGGCCGTAGAGTATTCCGCAAAGCTTGCAGAAGCTGACCTGGAGGCACGTACCCCTAAGCCAGCTGTCGTCCGCCCAGCCGAAGGCGTATTCACCTCCGGTTTCGGTGCCCGTTGGGGCACCATCCACGCAGGCATCGACATTGCCAATGCAATTGGCACCCCTATTCTCGCCGTCATGGAAGGCACCGTGATCGACTCCGGCCCAGCTTCAGGCTATGGCAACTGGATTCGCATCCGCCACGATGACGGCTCTATTTCTGTCTACGGCCACATGGAAACCCTCAATGTTTCTGTTGGTGAGCGCGTCCAGGCCGGACAGCACATCGCAGGCATGGGTTCGCGTGGTTTCTCCACCGGATCTCACCTTCACTTCGAGATTCACCCAACCGGCAGTGGTGCTGTTGACCCAATCCCATGGTTGGCTGAGCGCGGTATCGTGATCAACTAAGCGTTAACACTTTCACTAGCCCTGTCTTTATTCCATACCCAATCCCCGCAGCTTGAGCAGTCGGCTTTGGGGTGTGGATCAAAGATAGGGCTTGTTTGCATTCGCCCCCACCCCTCCTTCTCCCCTACCTTCCCCTTTTCCTTGTGCACACCTGATTGTGCATGAAGGTTAAGGGGTTTCTTCGTTGTGGTTTACTTTCATGTTTCGGCAGGCAGGGGGTTTACACAAAATATGTAGACCCACAGGCGCCAGTGCGAAAATTAGGTACCCTCTTTACAAGCCGATAGTTACCGAGTAACCTTTGGGGTAGGTTACCGAGTAACCAATCCCCGTATTGTTCACCCTTTGACAGCTTAAACAGTACAAACACCCCTATATCCCCGACACTTCCACACTGTCACCCCCTCCTTCCCCCCCCTTCCCCCTCATAACAAACGAACCACCTCACATTCCAACCGGACACACTATTTCTAATAATCCCCGTGATACATGTACGAAAGGAGCGCTCTTTATGTCCATCAAACACGCATTATTGGCGCTACTGTCCGATCAGCCACGTACGGCTAACGGGCTGAAGCAAGAGTTTCATAAGACAACGGGTGATACTCAACCTCTCAATATGGGGCAGGTTTCGCAAACGTTAAGTCGTCTTGAGCGAGACGGCCTGATCACCCAGGTAGGTGTGGTTACTGGCCCGTCTGGGCATCAGGCGTGCAGCTATCAGATCACTGATTCGGGGCGTTCTGCCGTCCAGGCGTGGTTTTCTTCACCTGTGGAGAAGGCGTTGAGTGATCGCGATGAGCTGGTAACCAAAATTGCTTTCGCGGTGCATAATCCGCAGTTGGATGTTATTGAGATTCTCGATACTCAACGTAACGCTATTTTGTCGCAGTTGCGTGTGCTCAATAAGCAGGCTCGTGAGGTGGCGCAGTCGCGTAATCCGCAGCGGCTTGTGATTGAGCGTCGCATTTTTGATCTTGAAGCAGAAGCACGCTGGCTTGACCGCGTCGAATCACTTAAAGGAGCACACTGATGAGTACTTTCCCTGTTGAACTTGATCGCGTGAGTTGTGTTTTTGGCACTGCTGAGCATCCGGTTGTGGCTTTGAATGATGTGAGTGTGCATGTGTCGCCGGGTGAGCTTGTTGCGGTGATGGGTCCATCGGGTTCGGGTAAGTCGACGTTGCTGAATGTGGCTGGTTTGTTGCAGCGCCCTTCCTCCGGCAGGGTGCTTATCGACGGCGTGGATACCTCCACGATGTCGGATAAGAAGACTGCGCAGTTGCGTCGTACTCATGTGGGTGTGGTGTTTCAGCGTTTTAATCTGATTCCTACGCTCACTGTGGGTGAGAATATTGCCTTGCCTCTTGAGCTTGAGGGGCACAAGATTTCGTCCATGCGCCCATCGATTGAGCAGGCTCTTGCCGAGGTGGGTCTTGAGGGGCTTTATGATCGTTTCCCCGAGGAGATTTCCGGTGGTCAGGCGCAGCGGGTGGCTATTGCGCGGGCGTTGATTGGGCCACGCAAGGTGTTGCTGGCCGATGAGCCCACTGGCGCGCTGGATACGGCTACTGGTGATGAGGTGATGCGTATTTTGCGTGATCGTATTGATCACGGTGCCGCAGGCATTGTGGTGACCCATGAGCCACGTTTTGCGGCGTGGGCAGATCGCGTGGTGTATGTGCGCGATGGAAAAATTAGTGCGAAGGAGTTTTAACAAATGTCTGTTCTCCTTGCCGCTACGCGGCCAACAATTCGCGATATCAAACAGTCGTGGTGGCGTAGTTTCGCTGCGGTTGTGTTGATTATGCTTCCGGTGGCTTTTTTGTCGTACCACAGCCATATGCAGAAGTCTGCCGATAAGATTTATAGTTTGTCTTCTCACGAGACCACGGTTAGCTACCGTGGGGGGAACTGTGAGCAGGATTTACAGGGCCTTGATTTTTCTTGCGATGGCTCGACAAGTGGTCATCTGAGTTCCGAGACGGTAGCGGCTGCTGTAGGCAAGGGGGCTACGGCTGATCTGGAGCTTACTGTTACAGCTCACGCACAGGTGGGCGATCGGGACATCACTCTTGAAATTCAGCAGCGTTCGGGTGCGTGGGCTATCCCTGGTATGCCTGAGCTGAAGCCGGATGAAATTGTGATTAACCCTACTCAGGCGCAGTCGTTGAACCTGGGGGTGGGCGATACGCTTAAGGTGACTGCGCTTGAGCCCAGCACGGATTATTCTGTTTCCTACGAGCCGATCAAGAATTTCGAAGGCGAGATTCCGGTTCTGCCTTTGGCGCAGCCGAAGGAATTTACTGTTGTTGGCATTAGCCCGTATTGGACCGCGCTTGTCACACAGCCAGCATTGGTTGATCCTCAGGCAGTGGATGCCTCCTTGTATCCCACGTGGCTTATTTCTGAAAATTCCCCTTTGTCGTGGGCGGATATTACTCGGTTGAATGCGCGAGGTTATGTGGTTCGGGCGCACAGTGTGGGTTCTCATCCGCAGGCGGTGGCGGATGAGGATATGTATCCGGCTTACCGCGCTGATCTTGATCGTTTGCAGGAAGAAGCCCGGTATTCCGTCGATGATCAAGAGTGGGCTTTTGATATCTTTGCCGGTGTTCTTCGGGCCATTGGGATTATTTTGCTGTTGATGCTGATAAGCCCAGTGTTTGCTTTGGCCTCGTCGCGGCAGTCGAAGGTGTATTCGTTGATGCGTTCTCAGGGCGCGTCCAAAGCCCATGTGCGCATCGCTGTGTTTGCTTACGGTGCGGTTGCGGGGTTGGTGGGTGCGACTGCAGGTGTGCTCATTGGCGCAGCATATTTTGTGTATTCCTGGAAGCAAACGTATGTTAACTGGCCGTTTGTTTTCGATATTCGCGCTGCTGCACTAATTTTTGTCGCTGCTGTTCTTGGTGCGATTGTCGCGTCGTTTATTCCGGCGATTGTCGCTGCTAGGGGTTCGATTATGGCGGGTGTGGAAGGCGCCCAGCCGGATCGGTTGCGGCGTTGGCGCTGGTGGATGAGTATTGGCCCGGTGGGTGTGGTGGTGCTGCCTGCGCTCTTTTTCTTCCTGTACCATAACACGCTCGATGAAGGCATGTGGTTTGGTAATTCTGAAGTGGTCGCTGCCTTCATTTGGATTGTGTTCGCTGTGTGCATTATCGGCAGTGTGCTGTGTCTGTTGGCTTCGGTTCCTGCGCTTATTTTTGCCGCTGGTTCTCTCTCAGCGCCGTTGTCGGCGAAGTTTGCGGCTCGTTTGGTGCGTCGTCAGGCGTTGAAGTCGACGGCGATTGTGGCTGCGATTATTGGTTTGGTGTGGGCTGTGACCACGATCAGTGTGATGGAGAAAGCGCAGTCTGATAGCACCCATGAGCTGAATGCGCAGACTTTTCATCCCCGTTCTGTGCTGCTGCACGATTCGTGGCATAAAAATCAGCAGTCCGCATCGCTGCGCCCTCATGAGCTAGGTCGTGGCGTTGGTGTGCTTGATGCTGATACTTCGCGGGTGTTGGATCTGGTGCGTGCACATCATGGTCACGGCCGGGTGATCCGCTACTATCAGCCTCATTTCGATAAGCGGCATCTGTCTTTGCATCTTGAAGATGGTTGCGCTGAGCACGTCGAACAGGTTGCTGTCAACAATCTCAGCGCCACAGATTCCCGCCAGTTGCTGGATCCGGACTGGGCGAAGCGTTGCTATTATATGCTGCACGATCTGAAAGCTTTCGCGCCCTATTCTTCCTATAATGAGTCGAGCTTTATCACTGGCGGGCCGGAGATTCTCGATTTGCTTCAGCTTAACGACGTCGATAAGCAGCGTGCACTATCCACGCTTGCGCAAGGCGGGGTGTTAGGCTCGCGCGAAATCAGCCCGCAGGACACCGCAACTTTTAAACTCAGCATTTCGGTAGATCCCACACTGTTGTCTCAGGCTGGGGAAGATTCTCAAGAAAACACGCAGTCGACGACCTTAACTTTGCCTTTTGCTAACGTGTTGCCTGCCCCATTTGCGGGGTGGATCATCAGCCCGAAAGCGTTAAGCGAGTTCGCCAACAACGGCAGTGATGTCTCTCTAATCCCAGGTGAGGTTGTCTTTCTTGCCGATTCTGATCTGCGATACTCAGATATGATTGCACTTGCACGCGTGCTGCACGAAGAAAATTTCGCTGGAGTCAGCTACCCTGTGGAACCTTCCAATCCTGTGCCCACGTATGCGATCCTGCTTGCCATTGCTGTGCTGGTGGTGATTGGGTTGATGATTTTGCTTTCGGCAAGCAACGTCCGACGCCACAATGAGCAGCTCTATGCCCTCGGCGCACCGGTATCGATGCTGCGTGCAATCGGTGCGATGTACGCGGGAATCACCGCAGCGCTCGGTACTGTCATCCCAGTGATTTTGGGGCATATCACTCCCCTGTTGGTGGGTAGACCCGATACCAAGGATGTCAATGGTGCAGTACTGAGCCGCAACATGTGGTCGGAATTTAGCCCAGATTGGTGGATTATTCTCCTGATGTGCGTTGTCGTACCGCTGGCTGCTGCGGGCTTGGGCTATATTTCTACCCGACCGTCTTCACTCGTGGCTTATCGCCAAGATTAAGCACATAACTAACCTACCACCAGCGCTTTTGGCGAAAAAACTGGTGAACGCTGAGCGGGGCTTGAAGCATTTCGTAATGCTTCAAGCCCCGCACTTATTTCCATATTTTTCAAAAAATACCAGCTCATAGGGACTTTTTACGCACCCCTGCTTAGCTCGCCGAAGTCGCGTGTCTTTTCCTCCAGAACACCACGAGCGAGAATGCACTGACACCAGGAGAATTTTTCCGCGCCCTAACAGTCACGCTTAGATTTGTGTCCAGTGAAAAACACACAAAACCAAGTTCACTCGACCTTTCCTATTCCTCGTGGCTGAGAACATAGGTTTATTCACCAATAAGTCGAGCAACCGTGCACACCCCCTCGTGAAAATCTGCCATCCCACCGGCTGGCCTTACCACAACTCGACTCTTTCATTCGCAAGAGCCCGTATTCAAGGAGTGGCGATGAATTGGTCGAGTTTCCCCGTGCGGCAGGTTCTGCTGAGGGGTGTGCATGGCTTATGGGAATTGAGAAAACTCGACTTTTCTCTACCCAAGGAGCATGAATCTGTAGGCTCCCACAAAAAAGGTCGAGAAACCTCATCCACAACAGTTGTCAGTGCCTAGCTATCTAGTGCAAATTCAGGTAACTCGACTCTTTTACTTCTGACAACGCGGATTCATAGGCCCACGAACGAAAAGGTCGAGCAACCTCACTCCCTCGCCCTCACGGTAGATAAACAGTGCGCTGAGCAAGGATGTGGGCACGTTCGACTTCTTCACATTCGAGGACTCTGTGGCGGGTGCAAATTGGTGGAGCTTCCCCCGCGCGTAATAGTGCGTGTGGAGGGGCACAACGTTGGATGAATTGGAGAAAACTCGACCCTTTCGCAGTGCACCTCGCACGTTCATGCGCCCGGTGGAGGAAAGGTCGAGTTTTCTCGTTTCAAGAGGGGTCGATTTTGTAGCGGAAACCTTTTTCGCCAGTGTTGGATACAGCTACATCGTTGATAAAAATCAGCGGGGCCCAGAACACATCTCAAGATGTGCTCTGAGCCCCGCTGGTATTTTCCCCGCACGCAAAACTGCTGTGCTCAGGGGAATTTCTACAGTTTTTCCATGGGCACGCCACCAATAAGCATGAGCCGAACGGTTCCGGAAGATCCAAAATCAATCATTACGGAGGTGCGTGGGCCCGCCCCGTCAACGGAGAGTACTTTGCCCAAACCGTATTTGGCGTGGTTCACTCGATCCCCCACTGCTAGTTTCAGTTCGTTGCCTTGTGCGCGTGGTGCGGAAGGAATCGTAGTTTCGCGCTTGCGCAGTCGCGGGGGTGTAGTCGCACGAGGCTGCTCTGCGTTATAGCCACGCGAGCTACCTTGGAAATAGTGCGAGGTGCGCACGCCACCGTAGTCGTAGCCGACATCATCGCCCCACGCGTAGACGTCAGGTTCTACCCGACGCCATTCGATAAGATCTGTCGGAATCTCACCCAAGAAGCGCGACGCAGGGTTGGTCACGGCATTACCCCAGGAGGAGCGTAACAGTGCGCGACTAATATACAGTCGCTGCCGTGCGCGTGTAATGCCGACATAGGCGAGGCGGCGTTCTTCTGCGAGTTCGCGGGGGTTGCCCAAGGAGCGCATGTGTGGGAATTGTCCATCTTCCCAGCCGATGAGGAATACCACTGGGAATTCCAAACCTTTGGCGGTGTGCAGGGTCATTAAGGTGACTACGCCTTGTTCGGTATCTGGGATCTGATCGGCATCGGCTACGAGTGAGACTTTTTCCAAGAATGCTTGCAAAGATCCGGCTGCAGGTTCTCCAGCCACAAGGCTTGCGTTTGCTTCGCTGTCAGGATCGCTTTCAGTACTGTCGTTTTCTGTCCCCATGCGCTCGTAGGCCAGTTGGTTGGCGGCTTCGGAGGAAAATTCGCGGGCGACGACCACGAGTTCGTTGAGGTTGTCTAGCCGTGCCCCGTCTTGGGGATCGTTGCTGGCTTGTAGTTCTGCGCTGTAGCCGGTGGCATCGAGGATGCGTGAAACCACGTCCCCGATATCGGGCATGCCGGTAACGTCGTTGACCATCTGCTGCGATTCGCTGCGAAGTGTGTCCATGAGTTCAACGAACCCCGCGATGGAGTTTTTCGCGCGTGCTCCCAGCATGGAGACTTCGCCTGCTGCGGCTGCACGTAGTGCTTGGGCGAAGGAGACTTGGTGGCTTTCCATGTGTAAACCGACACAGGCGATGGCTCGATCACCAATTCCGCGGCGGGGGGTGTTAATGATGCGGCGCAGCGATACTTCGTCTTCTGCGTTGTCTAAAATCTTCAGGTAGGCGATGATATCGCGGATTTCTTTACGTTCGTAAAAGCGTGTGCCGCCCACAACTTTGTAGGGGATTCCGCTGCGCATAAATACGTCTTCGATGGCGCGGGAGGAGTTGTTGGTGCGATACATGATCGCCATGTCGGAATAGTCCATGCCACTATCGGCCAAGGTGTCGATTTCGCTTGCCACGAAGCGGGCTTCATCATGTTCGTTATCGGCTACGTAGCCAACGATTTTTTCACCGTGCCCGTGCTCGGTCCAGAGGTTTTTCTCCCGCCGGTTTTCGTTTTGAGCAATCACTGCGTTTGCGGCCGACAAGATGGTTTGGGTGGAGCGGTAGTTTTGCTCCAGCATGATGGTGGCCGCTTGCGGGTAGTCGCGCTCGAATTCTTCGATATTGCGGATGGTTGCGCCACGGAAGGCGTAGATCGACTGATCGGAATCACCCACCACGCACAGTTCACTCGCCTGCTCCCCGCTGCCTACCAGCAGGCTGACGAGTCGGTATTGGGCGTGGTTGGTGTCTTGGTATTCGTCGATGAGCACGTGCCTGAATCGGCGGCGGTAGAACTGTGCCACTTCTTCGTGTTCGCTAAAGATCCGCACGACTTCGCCGATCAGATCATCGAAATCGACGGCATTGGCGGTGCGCAAGCGGCGCTGGTACTCCAGATACACATCAGCGATGGTTTTGTTGAAGGGGTTTTTCGTCGATTCTGCTTCGGCCAGTGCTTGGTCAGGGTCAACGAGTTCGTTTTTCAGATTCGAAATCGCGGTCGCCAACAGCCGTGGTGTGAAGCGTTTGATGTCGAGTTGGAAATCTTTCGCGATCATGCCCAATAATCGCTTGGCATCGTCGGAGTCATAGATGGTGAAGTTGGTGTTAAGACCCGACACCAGTGGTGCTTGCTCACGCAAGATGCGTACGCAGGTGGAGTGGAATGTGGACACCCACATGCGTGATGCGATGGGCCCGACGAGGTCGGCCACGCGCGTGCGCATTTCTGCGGCGGCTTTATTGGTGAAGGTAATGGCAAGTATTTGCCCTGGGTGTACCCCACGGCAGCGCATGAGGTAGGCGATGCGCCTTGTGAGCATGGCGGTTTTACCAGAGCCGGCACCTGCGACGACGAGAAGGGGGCTGCCTGCGTGTTCCACTGCTTGGCGTTGTTGTGGGTTGAGGCCTTCGACGAGTGCGGAGTCGGGAACAACTGGCGCACACGCACTGGTACTCGCTGTTGGTGCCGCAGTGTGCGGGGGTGTGTGCAACGGTTCTTCGGGCGGTAAGGGGGCGTCGAAAAGCTCTGCGGCATCCGCATAGTCGCGATCGCGTGGTTCTACATCGGGGAAGTCGGCGGGCATGTCCGGTTCTTCGGGCGGCGGTACCGGCTCGAAGTAGTCGGCGAACAGGTCGAGTGTCTGTGCTGGTTGCGCGTGCGGTAGGCTGCTGTTTCCCTCGTGTGGGGCGTCGGTGTGTGGGCGTCGGGCGGAGAAGGGTGAGTTCGTGGTGTCCATAGTTCTTTCTAACTTACAACGTGGGGTGAACACGCGCGGTTTTCGTGTGTGATCAGTGTGCGAAAGTATCGTTGTGTTTTCTTTAACGTTGCTGGCTCTATCGTGGCACAATAGTGGGCATGAGCGCTGATCAGCCTGTGAGTGAAGAATTCGAGATTCGTTTCCCGTCTGGTACGGATGATCCTTTGTCGGATGCTGAAATTCAGCAGTATCGGGAGGAAATCAATCGTCTTGATCGGATTATTTTGGATGCGGTGAAGCGTCGCACTGATATTTCAAAGGCGATTGGGAAGACTCGCATGTCTTCGGGTGGGACGCGGCTGGTGCATACGCGTGAGGTGGCGATTGTTAATCAGTTCCGTGAGGAGCTGGGTGATGAGGGTCCGGGTCTTGCCCAGATTTTGTTGCGGATGGGGCGCGGGCGTCTCGGCTAGGGAGCGCGGTCGTGTAAAGGCGCGTGTGTGCGTAGCGTGCGCTGTGTGCGTTGCGCACTGCTAAAACTATGGGATTTCCCACGTTATGGGCGTCCGATCGGGCATTGTGGCTAGTGTGTGCACTACTTTAGAAGTTGGGTGTTGTACCCCCTTCCTGTGTTGCCCGCATGCGTGTTGTGTAGGGTTTTTCAGGTTTTGTCTTTTTGGTAGTTCTTCAACAGAAATGGAGAGTTCTAAATGTCACTCGACATCACTGCTTCCCCTGCGTGGGGCGAATTGGTTGAGGCGCAGCGTTCGCTTGCTGAGACGTCGTTGCGTTCGCTGTTTTCTACTGATCCGGCTCGCGCACAGAAGTTGAGTTTTTCGGCTGCTGGTTTGCATGTGGATCTCTCCAAGAATTTGCTTGACGACGCCACCTTGGCCGCTCTTTTAAAGGTTGCGGATGCAGCGCAGTTGCGTGAGCGTATTGAGGATATGTTCACGGGCGTTCACATTAATAACACTGAGGATCGTGCGGTGTTGCATACTGCTCTTCGTCTGCCGGTGGAAGATGATCTGGTTGTTGATGGCCAGGATGTGGCTGCTGATGTGCATGAGGTGCTGGGGCGTATGCGTGATTTTGCGACGTCTTTGCGTTCGGGTGCGTGGCGTGGTTATACCAACCACACCATTAAGACTGTGGTCAATATTGGTATTGGCGGTTCTGATTTGGGCCCTGCGATGGCGGTGAAGGCGCTGCGTACTTACGCTACTGCGGGTATTACTGCGAAGTTCGTGTCCAATGTGGATCCTGCTGATATGGTTGCGGTTCTTGACGAGTGTGATCCTGAGTCCACGTTGTTTGTGGTGGCGTCGAAGACGTTTACTACTCAAGAGACGTTGGCTAATGCGCATGCTGCGAAGCGTTGGTTGGTGTCGAAGTTAGGCGCTGAGGAAGCTGTGGCGAAGCATTTCGTGGCGGTGTCGACGAATGCGCAGAAGGTTGCCGAGTTCGGTATTGATACCAAGAATATGTTTGGTTTCTGGGAGTGGGTTGGTGGCCGCTACTCGGTAGATTCTGCTATTGGTTTGTCGCTGATGGCTGTGATCGGCCCATTGGATTTCATGCGTTTCCTTGAGGGTTTCCACGCAATGGATGAGCATTTCCGCACGACTGAGTTCTCCCAGAACATTCCTGTTCTGATGGGTCTTTTGGGTGTGCTGTACACGGATTTGTTTGGTGCTGAGACGCACGCTGTGTTGCCGTATTCGCAGGATCTTGGCCGTTTCCCTGCGTATTTGCAGCAGTTGACGATGGAGTCGAATGGTAAGTCGGTGCGCCATGATGGTTCGCCTGTGACTTGTTCGACGGGTGAGATTTATTGGGGTGAGCCTGGTACGAATGGCCAGCATGCGTTCTTCCAGTTGATGCATCAGGGCACGAAGTTGATCCCTGCGGATTTCATTGGTTTCGCGCGCCCGAAGCAGGATCTGCCGACGGCTTCTGGTGAGGGCAGCATGCATGATCTGTTGATGAGCAATTTCTTTGCTCAGACTAAGGTGTTGGCTTTTGGTAAGACTGCCGAGGAGATTGCGGCTGAGGGTGTCGCCCCTGAGCTGGTTAATCACAAGGTGATGCCTGGTAACCATCCAACGACGACGATTCTGGCGCAGGAGCTCACCCCTGCGGTACTGGGCGCATTGATTGCTTTGTATGAGCACATCACGTTTGTTCAGGGCGTGATTTGGGATGTGAATTCTTTCGACCAGTGGGGTGTTGAGTTGGGCAAGCAGCAGGCGAATGATTTGGCTCCTGCTGTCAGCGGTGAAGTTCCTGCCGATTCCGGTGATTCTTCCACCGACGCGCTGATTCATTGGTACCGCGCGCACCGCGGCTAGTTTCAGTATCTTCAGCGCGCTATTGTGGGCGGAGGTGGATGTATCCACCCCCGCCCACTGCTTTTTCTTCCCTCTTTTTCTCGCACTCAATTTTGGCTGCTCATCAGGGCTTTTATGTCGCAGACGCACACTTTTCCCTGATTCTTTTTGCACGCACTTGTGCCTTATTGGCCCCTTGTTCAAAGCTTCGGTAAGTATGTATTGCCCATCACAGGCTACACTCACGTAGTGACAATAAACACAGGCGTTCTCTTTTAGAATCTCAAGGCTGGTGTGTAGCTGTGACTCATATTCTCTACATTATTTCTGCCGCACGCTCTCCTCAGGCTGTGCGAAATATGGAAAAAGACGATTTCAGCTTCTCGCCTGTGTGGATCACTGAGAAAACAAATACTCATGATTTTGGTTCTGATCCGGTGCGTTTTGTCGATTCACTCGCCGATTATGCTGCCGTGGCACAACAAGCTGTAGCTCTTGGAAGTAGCTATGCGATTACTGGTGTGGTGAATCCTTTTGAAACCGGCGCACCCGCTGCTGCTCTCGCTCGCGCCAGCTTGGGATTGCCAGGCCCCACTGTGAATCAGGTTATTAACTTCAGTAACAAATACGCAATGAAAGTCTTGTTCCGTAACGCAGGGCTTCCTACCACCGATTTCGCCCTGATCGAGTCCCAGGATCAGCTGCGCCACTCTTGTCAATCCTGGGGTGGTTCCGCTGTGGTCAAGCCACTCTACGGTGGTGGCAGTGCTGGGGTTATGCTGCTTAGCAGCGGCGATATCGACGAGTGTGTTCAAGAGCTTTCACTGCCGGTGCTTGCCGAACGTCCCTGTGCTATTGCTACGGAATATCATGTTGACTGCTACGTCAACGATGATGAGCGCACTTTTATGGTAAGCAAATATTTCCAACCGCAGCTTCACAGTGTGACACAACAGCAAGGTTATATGTCGTTGATGTTAGCCCCGACAGATCCGCGCGTCGATACGCTTTTGAGTCTGCATCAACAGTTGATCGATCATTCTGGGATTAGCCATGGGGTGTTTCACACTGAGTTTTTCGAGCTGGAATCAGGTGAGTTCCTGATCTCCGAATCTGGGTTGCGCCCTGCTGGGGGCGCGATTCCGCATGTTTTTGAAAAAGTCACGGGAATCGATCTGTATCGCGGGCATCACAGGGCGCAGACTGTTCAGCCAGGCTACCGTCCTCCGCATTCATCTGGGCATTCCGGGTTGTTGTGGGGTCATTGCGCCTTGCCTTTAAACGGGTTGAGTCCGCGTGTGCGCGAACAGATTGAGGCTATCGATCAGGTGGTCGACGTACGCGAAAATCCTGTGTCTGCTACTGGGGCTTTCTTGTCGGCAAGCAATGGTGGGTTTGTGTTTTTCTGCGCCCCTTCGCATGCTGAGCTTGTCGACGTCGCATCACAGTTACATGTTTTACTCACCGCCGCTTGATTAAAGGTACACACATGGCTGATTACACATTCACCTGGGAGCCTCATGCCTCCCTGGCTGCACAACATTTAAGCGCTAAGGATTATAAGGAGTGTCGGGATAATTTTTATCTCAGCCCAGCGTGGCTCGATTTTGCTGATACTGATCAACTTGCGCAGGGGCTTTACGGTTCCAGTCCACACTGCGCTGGGTTGGTTGTTCATTCTTCGCCTCAGGAGAACAACCCCTATTATTCGCCGGGCATTATTTTTGGTGGTCGCCGTGGCTATCATTCATCGGTGCCTCCTGTCCCGGATCTTCGGGCGGCAATGGGCAGTGCCTTAGAAAATCTAGGTGTTTGTGATACTGATGCCATGGCGTGGACGTGGCCGTATCTTTCAGCCCCAGATGCGCAAAAGGTAGCCGCCGCGTGGGAAGGTGCGAAGGTATTTTTCGCAGGGGCTGAGTGTTTCATTCCTTGCGAGGTTGAATCTTTCGATGATTTTATTAACCAGTTGCCTACGAGTCAGCGGCGCACAAATTTCCGGAGGGAATTGCGTTCCTTGGCAGAGTCGGATTTTCGCGCCTGTGAGCTTGATGGGCACGAATGCCTCGCCCAGGTGGAGCGTTTGGGGTGGTTGCTGAGTCAGGTGCAGACTCGCTATGGGCATAACCATAGCCCAGAAGCTATGGCTGCTATGTTGAGCAGGCAGTTAGAGGCTTTAGGCTCTTTTGCGCGAGCTTTTTGCTTGCGTGATCCCAGCGGGCAGATCAGTGCTTTTAATCTCTCCTATGAGTATGAGGGTGCTCTGTGGACCAGGGTGGTTGGTTTCGATTACGAACGCACTCGTGGTTTTCCCGCCTATACGGCTGTTGCTTTTCGTGCGCCTGTGCAGGCCTGCTGTGATTTAGGTTTGGATCGTCTTGAGCTTGGGATGGAATCATTTCATGCCAAAGTGCTTAGAGGCGCACAGGTTCGACCACTGTATTCGGTAGGGTTTGAATCCCAGCCGCGTACTGTCGATCCCGCTACCATTACTGCGGGTCTGCCTCAGCGGGAAGCTCAAGAGTTTGAACGCAGCATTGCCGAGTATCACCAGTGGGGTTGCACGTGACACCGCAGAAAATTCTTGCGTCAGCGCAGTTTATTTCCGCCTGTGGTGCGGGTCTTAATTTAAGTGGCTTCGCACTATTTTTCGTCACAGTTCGGGGTTTTAGTTCCACAGATATTGGTCTGGGATTAGGGCTTGCTGGTCTGCTCGGGTTTTTCGCCGCTGTTCCTTTGAGTGCACCGGCTGATTCCATGTCGCCTGTCACATTGTATGTGCGGCTTAGCCTGATCTCCGGGATGACGGTTGTAGCTTTATCCTTTGTCCACGCATGGTGGCTGTTTGTGCTGCTGGCTGGGCTCCAGGCAGGGTTGCGTCAAGCAATGGGGGCTGTGATGCTGGTAATAGTTGGCGATCTTCTAACTAGTGAGCAGCGCACAGTTTTTATGGCAAAGCTGCGAGTGTTGCGCAATGTTGGTTTTTCTATCGGTGCTGTGGTGGCTTCGTTTATTTTGGTGGCGCAATCGGCTGAAGTCAGGCAGCTTCTCGTTGCGGTTCCAGGGCTTGCGTTAATTGCTTCCGTGCCGCTGCTGGCGTGTTTGCCGCGCACTTCTTCGCATTCGACTGAGGTGAAGGCCGTGGGTGCGGGCTTGCTTTCCTCTTTACGTGCGATCCGCAGTGGAGCGTATGTGGGGCTTGCTTTTGTCACGGTGCCGCTGATGTTGTTTAATGGGTTGCTCATTTTGGCGATTCCGATGACGGTGGACAAGGTGAACTCGATTCCCACGTGGGTTGCTCCAAGCTTTTTCATAGTGAATACTGTGCTCGTTGTTGTGGTGCAAACGCGCGTTGCTCATTGGTCAACAACTGTGTTATCAGCTGCGCGGTGTTTAATGGCAGCGGCTGTTTTCCTTGTGTGTGCGCTGGTGGGGATTT
Organism: Corynebacterium felinum; assembly: GCF_030408755.1. Taxonomy (NCBI): domain Bacteria; kingdom Bacillati; phylum Actinomycetota; class Actinomycetes; order Mycobacteriales; family Corynebacteriaceae; genus Corynebacterium; species Corynebacterium felinum. Next base: position 811,588 of record NZ_CP047209.1, on the reverse strand, counting down.
CTGTGGTTTTGTTCATCCCCGCGCCTTCCTTCCCCACTGCGGCTGGGTTGTTGCTGCTCACCGTGGTGTTTATTACAGCGAGTGAGGTGTTGTTTTCCGCAGCGCTGTGGGAGTTGTCTTATTCTTTGGCGCCTGAATCTAGCCGCTCGGCGCATCTCGGTGTTTTCGGGGCGACTGGGTCTTTGCAAGATGTTGTTGCTGCACCTGTGATCGGGGCGTTGTTGGCTGCCCCCACAGTGCTTTCTTTCGGTGTTGTGGAACTAGCAGTTGTGTGCTGTGCTGTCGGCGCGTGGTGGTGTATTGCGACGCTGATGCGCACCCAGACGCAGCGTCCGTCTTCCCTGTAAACACTCATGTGCTGTCTTGCTGCGTGCTTTTTACGCGTGTCGACGTCGCCATCACGCGTTTCCTGACAGTGCACTGTTTGCGTAGACGATGGGGCGAGGACATTGTCCCGCTATAAGCTGTGCACAGGCTGGCAGTTCGGGCACCACCAGATGATGCGTTCAAGCTCGCCTTCATCACCTGAGCCTTTCATCCCGCCTAATTCGGCTTTGGTGATCAGGGTGCCGCAGCGCCGACAAGGCTTGTGGTTGCGGCCAAACACATAGGTTGATTCCCCGGCGCGCCGTATTCCTGTGGTTACTCTTAGGGGTGCGAGGCGGTTGGCCCACATGAGTTTTCGGGTGATGGTGAGAATGTGGTCGATGTCGACTGCGCCGACGGGTGTTGCTGGGTGGATTCCTGCGATGTAGCAGATTTCGGCGCGGTATTCGTTGCCTACTCCGGCGAGGTTTGTTTGGTCGAGTAGTGCTGCGCCGATGCTGCGTTCGGGTCGAAGGTTCAGGCGTCGTTTGGCTTCGGTGTGGTCGAAGGTGTCGGCTAAGACGTCGGGGCCTAGGTGTGCGATGGGTTCGGGGTAGTTCGTGGTGGGGAATATGCGAACAAATCCGAGTGAGTGTCCTACGAGTTCAATCGGGGTGTGCGCGTCGGCCAGGTGGAGGATGACTCGGGCGGTGTGTGCGGGTTTGCGCCAGCGGTCACCCGCACGGTGGATGGCCCATGTTCCTTCCATTTTGAGGTGGGTGTGCAAGATGAGTGGCCCGAATTGCATGAAGAGGTGTTTTCCGTAGGGCCAGACTTTTTCGCAGGTTGATCCGCTGAAGTCGGCGAGTGCGAATCGGGGTACTCTGATGTCGGTTGTGGTGACTTCTCGCCCTGTCATGAATTGGAGTCGGTGGGCGAGTTGGTAGAGGGAGTCGCCCTCGGGCATTACATGCTCACCATGGGTGTGTAGCCTGCGGGGATGCGGTTGCTGTCGACGATTTTCTTGCCGAAGGGGAAGCAGGTGACGGGGATCATTTTGATGTTGGCGATAGCCAGTGGGATGCCGATGATGGTGATGGCTTGGGCTACTGCGGTGGTCAGGTGCCCGAGTGCGAGCCAGAATCCGGCGATGACAAGCCAGATGATGTTGGCCAGCCCGTTGAGTGCGCCGGTTCCGCTGGTTTTTGCAACCACAGTGCGGCCGAAGGGCCAGAGTGCGTAGTTGGCCATGCGGAAGCTGGCAACACCGGCGGGGATGGTGATGATGAAAATGCAGGCGATAATTCCGGCGATGAAATAGCCGAGAGCCAGCCAGAATCCGCCAAAGACAACCCAGATGACATTCAGTAGTGTTTTCATAGTTTTAAGCCTAGTGGATTCTCTCCTGTACGGATTGTGGATCTGGTGTGCGGTCAGCGGCGATAAAAAGGTGAGCGGCGTTGCGGGAAACGCTCAGGGGGATAGGATGAGTGGGGGTGATCGTCGGCGGTGATCTCCTCCACGGCGTCGCTTAAGCTGCGCCCGCGGCTGCGCGTGGTTGCAGGTGTTGAGCTCTGCGATCGTGGTGCGATGATGATGCCTTTCGGGCTTATCGACGCCCCCGCCTGGCGCAGCTGATCTACTAGTGGTGAGTTCAATGCAGCGCTCCCATTGATTTTTTCGACCACCAGCCTGGTCTTCAGTGTTGCGCTCAGCGCAGAAACGATCACTTCAAGGGCGGGTTGAGGTGTATCAACAAGGGTGAGGTGTTTTCCGCCGCGCGTGACATGGGCGGCGAGTAGGCCGTCGATAAGCACGACCAGTGCCCCAGCCGCGCGGGTGGGTCCTTTGACAGGCCACGGCACTGCCGCCCCATAAGGGTTGGCGGGGTCGGCTGCGGCAAGAACGTAGACGCTCGGAGTCTTCGCCCCCGACGGCCAGCCTAAACCATCGATGCTGTCGTCGTGCCCGCGCAACCGGTCGACTACTGCTGGGGTGGAAAACTGGGCAGCACCTAAACCCTCAACAAAAAGCCCGCGCATGGCTTTGCCGGATTCTTCAAACTGGGACAATACTTTGTAGGCAAGCTGGAACCCGCCCACAATATTCTCAGTCTGCACGCTGCCGCGGGTCACCACCCCGTAGCGATCCAGCAGGTTTTCACCCACAGTATACGCCCGGGAAGTCGCAGTAGACTGTGCGCTGATCACCATCCCCCAGCGCCCCAACATATCCGGCGGGGTGGGGTTTGTTCGACCCATCGATGCCCCTGTACGAAACCTCGTTGCCCCACGCGTAGTCGCGCGGCTGCGATTCGGGGTGCGACGAGCCTTATGCGCGGTAGTTGCACCGCCTGCAAGGCGCGCCCGAAGAGGAGCGAAACTGTCGGGACACAGCAGCGAACGTTCAAACAATCCCCACACGGCAGCACCAAGTTCACTATCACTGGCGTGCCCTGTGACAAGACCGAGATCCTCCGCCCCCACAGCCTGCTTAATCTGCGGATAAAGATAACTTCCACCTTGGCGCACGAAATCTAGAACCTGCCGCTGCAGACTCGTCAACCCCACCTCATCGTCTTTATCTGCCGTGACAATATCTGAGGCCAAGTCCGCAGGTAACAGCATCACCCACGGATCACCAGGACCTGCCTGCCCACGGCCTACCACCACAATCTCACCGTTATGGGTCAACTCATCCAAATCCGCGGGATTATAGTGACGCACCCTACTAGGCAAAACCCACTCCTCCCACGCACTAGCAGGCAACGCCACCCCAGCCAGCTGCTCCAACACGGCATACAGCCCATCAATCCCATAGAGTTCACACTGCCCACCCACGCCTGCCACCTGCTGCCACGAGCACAGAAAACGAGCAAACGCCGACTGCGACACCGGCTGGGTTTGGGCCCGCGCCTTCGCCAACGAACGGCTACGAAGAATTTTCAGCACATCACTAGCCACATACTCCGGCTCATCCACCCCGCTTCGATAATGCCCCTCCACCACCGCTTTTCGGTTCATCAGCACACCCACCACAGTGTGCGCCACCGAAGCCGACAACCCAAAAGCTTTCTGCACATCACCCAACACGAACGGGCCACGCGAACGAACCCACCGCCCAACAAGCTGCTCCAACGCATCAGCAATAGTATCAACCTGCGCCGGAACCCCAGGAGGCACCGGAACACCCAAACCATCACGCAACAGGGCAGCATCCTGAGTCAACGCGCAATGCTCCACACCGTTAATCCGCACCCGCATCACCCGCCCAGCCAACACACTCGACACCAACACGTCCATGTCGACGTCGAAAAGCACATGCGCCTCCACATCCGCAACAGGGCCAAGAACACGCAACACATCCACCAACTCCTCTGGAGTACGCGCCAACCGATCCGGACTCACCCTCCGCAACTGCGCATCCACCTCGGCGATAATCTCCGGATCCAACAGATCCCGCAACTCCACCGTCCCCAATAACTTCGCCAACAACGACGGATCAAGCGCCAAAGCCGCAGCCCGCTTCTCCGCAAGCGGACTATCCCCCTCATAAATGAACGCACCGGTGTAATGGAACAAAATCGACGAAGCAAAAGGCGAAGGCTGCTGAGTCGTCACCTCCACAATCCGCACCCGCCGCGCACGCAAATCCTCCAACAACTCCTTCAAGGAGCCAAGATCATACACATCCTGCAAACACTCACGAACAGCCTCCAAAATAATAGGAAAACTCGGATACTTCCTCGCCACATCCAACAACTGGGCAGCCTTCTGCCGCTGCTGCCACAAAGGAGCACGCTTACCCGGATTCTTCCGCGGCAACAACAACCCACGCGCCGCACACTCCCGAAACCGCGACGCAAACAACGCCGAATTACCCACCTGCTGCGTCACCACATCCTCAATTACATCAGGATCAAGCAAAAACAACGACGCATCAGGATCACGATCCTGCTCAGGAAGACGCAACACAATCCCATCATCAGAACTCACCGGCTGCGCATCAATCCCCCACTCCTGACTAATCGCAGCACCAACCGCCAACGCCCACGCCGCATTCACCCCACGCCCAAAAGGCGTATGCAACACAACCCGCCAATCCCCCACCTCATCACGAAAACGCTCCAACACCAGCGTCTTCTCATCCGGAACAATACCCGTAGCCTCAACCTGCTCAGCAACAAAACGCACCACATTAGCACGAGCAAACTCATCTAAACGATCCACCTGACTAGCAACAGAAGGATCCGCCGCAAGAGCGCGTCGAAAAGCACCCACAGCCTTCCCCAACTCCGCAGGACGACCCATCTGATCCCCCAACCAAAACGGCAACCGACCCGCATGCCCAGGCGCAGGACTAACCAACACCTGATCACGATTAATCTCCTCAATCCGCCAACTCGACGCACCCAAAGTAAACACATCCCCCACCCTGGACTCATACACCATCTCCTCATCCAACTCCCCCACCCGGCGCGCACCCGCCTGACCCCCAAGCACATACACCCCAAACATCCCCCGATCCGGAATCGTCCCGCCCGAAGTCACAGCAACACGCTGCGCGCCGGGTCGCGCCTTCATCATGCCCGTAATCCGGTCGAAAATAATGCGCGGTTTCAGCTCAGCGAAATCGGTGGAAGGGTACACGCCGCTGGCAAGATCAATGACCGAATCGAACACCTCGCGCGCAAGAGTGCGGTAAGGATAAGCCCGGGTGACGGTGGCGTACCACTCCTCCACATCAATGTCTTCGACCGATACTGCGGCAATAGTTTGCTGCACGAGCACATCAAGAGCGTTGCGCGGCACTTTCAGCTCCTCAATAAGCCCCTGCCGCATGCGCTGCACCGTGACCGCACTTTGAAGCAAATCTGCGCGGTGCTTAGGGTAGAACACGCCATGGCTGGTAGCACCCACAACATGCCCAGCGCGGCCAACACGCTGCAGCCCCGACGCCACCGAAGGAGGCGATTCGATCTGGACCACCAGTTCCACGGCACCCATATCAATGCCAAGCTCAAGAGAGCTCGTAGCCACGACAGCACGTAAGTTTCCTTCTTTCAGCAGACGTTCAGTCATGGCGCGTTCGTCTTTACTCACCGAGCCATGGTGGGCGCGGGCAATGACATGCGCGGCATCAACCACTGAGTCGGATTGCGCCATCATCTGCGCGGGAATCGCGCGTTGCGCTGGGGTATTAAGCGAGTCGGGGTCGATGTGGAGGGTATGCAGCTCATTGAGACGTGCGGTTAGTCTCTCCGCGCTGCGTCGGGAATTGACGAAAATGAGCGTGGACCTGTGCGCCAAAATGTCCTCATAGAGGCGTTGTTCGATATGCGGCCAGATAGATCCTTGCGCTGCATCTGTATCTCGACGCGGGTCTAAAAGTTGTTGATGAGTTGCGACTGTTGGGAATGCACGGTCGGCTAGAGCGAGGAGATCGTCATTGTCATCACCATTATCGTCATCACTGTCAATCGGAAGCGGCGTGGCGAGCCCATGCGGGTCGTCGAAGGTAAATTCACCAATAGTTGAGCCCAGTTCAGGGGCAGAAAGATCCGACATGTCCGCAACAGGAACGCGCACCTGCAAATCCCACTGCTTATGAGCTTCAGGATTAATAATCTGCACCGGATGTGCCCCACCTAAGAATTGAGCAACTGTTTCAAGCGGGCGCACAGTTGCCGACAAACCAATGCGTTGCAATTTTCTGTGCGCGGAAAAACCCGCCCCCTCACCGTTGTGCTGTGCGCTGCTTGTGCTGGTTGCGTTGTCGCTTCGTGTTACTAATCGCTCCAGCCGTTCCAAGGTCAGCGCTAAATGAACGCCACGTTTCGTTCCCGCCATGGCGTGGATTTCATCAATAATCACCGTGTGCACGGTGCTTAAAATCCCCGCCGCCTTCGAGGTGAGCATCAGATAGGCCGATTCTGGAGTGGTAATCAAAATATCTGGTGGCCTGCGCACCTGGGCAGCGCGCTGGGCGGCAGGGGTATCCCCTGAGCGCACACCAACGGTAATGTCACAGCTATCGAGGCCAAGTGCTTGGGCGGTGCGGTTAATACCCACCAGTGGGGCGCGCAGGTTGCGTTCGACATCCACACCGAGTGCTTTGAGTGGGGAAATATAGAGAATTTTCACCCCAGCACCTCCGTCTTTTCCGTGGCGTTTAGCAGCAGGTGTGAACGTGGCAACAGTGTTATTGACCACAGGGATGTGGGTTTGGCCGGGAGCGTCGACGAGTGAATTTAAGGCCCATAAGAATGCGGCCAAGGTTTTACCGGAGCCCGTCGGCGCAACCACAAGGGCGTTTTCACCTGCAGAAATAGCCTCCCACGCCGCGAGTTGCACAGGGGTGGGTTGGGCAAAGACATCCTGAAACCAAGTAGCCACCTGGGGTGTGAATCGGGCAAGAATACCCTGAGGGCTTAAATTGTGGTTATTTGCGTTCACTTCCACTTTCCCCAACCAACTAGACTATGAAACTATGACTGCTCACATTGATGATGCCACTTTGACCTACCGTCTTGCTAAGGGTACCGGCGACATCCTCAAGGGTGTCCGCACCGTCGGCGTGTTACGTGATCGCGCACTCGGCGACGCCGGTGATGATCTCGCCCAAAACTGGATTGCTCGGGTGCTTGAGCAGCACCGCCCCCATGATGGTTTCCTTTCGGAGGAGGCCGCCGATAATCCTGAGCGCCTCGGCAAGGAGCGCGTGTGGATCATTGACCCCCTCGACGGTACCAAGGAATACGCCACCGGTCGCCAGGATTGGGCTGTACATATCGCACTCGTTGAAAACGGCATTCCCACCCACGCGGCTGTTGGCTTGCCCGATTTAGGTGTGGTGTTCCATTCCGCTGAGGCTCGCGCTGTCACTGGTCCGTTTGCCCAGCGGATCGCAATTTCCCATAACCGTGCCCCACAGGTAGCTACCCATATTGCTGCGCAACTAGGGTTTTCCACTGAGCCACTGGGCTCTGCTGGCGCAAAGGCAATGCATGTGTTGCTGGGTGACTATGATGCCTACATTCATGCTGGTGGCCAGTATGAGTGGGATTCGGCTGCACCTGTGGGTGTGTGCAAGGCCGCAGGTTTGCACTGTTCGCGACTTGATGGTTCAGAGTTGACCTATAACAACAAGGACACCTATCTGCCCGATATTCTGATTTGCCGCCCCGAGTTGGCTGATGAGATTTTGCAGATGGCTGCTGCTTTCCGCGAAGAACACGGCAGCTACTGATCCGCCACTCATTTCACGATCCTTACTCGCGCCTTTAGTTCCCGCTTTGATCCTGCTCAGGATTTGTGGTGCGCACCCCACAAGGTGCCTGCACCCTAGGGTGTAGTTATCTGCGATGTGCAGGCAAAGGTTCTGTGTGCTTCAAGCCACGTGCGTGTGTTTCTTTCACAAACACCACAGCACGTGGCTGTTGTCGTTTATGTTTACCTTCGCCACCATGGGTTTCGCAGTGGCTGGTCCTCAGGGCATGTGACTTCTCTGTGCACCGTGTTGCTCATTGTGAAGGATGCGGAATGTTGTCACATAGGTGTTCTTCGATCGGTGCCACTACTATTGTTCGCATGACCGCAATCGCCACCCCTTATGAAGATTTGCTCCGCACCATCATGGCTGAAGGTACACACAAGGCCGACCGCACAGGTACGGGAACAACAAGCCTTTTTGGCCGTCAGATTCGTTTCAACCTTGCCGAGTCTTTCCCGTTGATCACCACAAAGAAGGTGCATATGCATTCGGTGGTGGGTGAATTGCTGTGGTTTTTGCAAGGTTCGTCGAATGTGCGCTGGTTGCAGGACAACAACATTCGTATTTGGAACGAGTGGGCAGATGAGAACGGCGATTTGGGCCCGGTCTATGGGGTGCAGTGGCGTAGCTGGCCCACCCCGACGGGTGAGCATATTGATCAGATTTCGCAGGCGTTGGAAACGTTGAAGAATAATCCTGATTCGCGTCGCAATATTGTTTCTGCGTGGAATGTGGCGGAGATTGAGAATATGGCGCTTCCACCGTGCCATTTGTTGTTCCAGTTGTATGTGGCCAACGGCACGCTGTCGTGTCAGCTGTATCAGCGCAGCGCAGACATGTTTTTGGGGGTTCCTTTCAACATTGCTTCGTATTCGTTGTTGACGCACATGTTGGCGCAGCAGGCGGGTCTTGAGGTGGGTGAGTTTATCTGGACTGGCGGCGATTGCCATATTTATGACAATCACCGTGAGCAGGTTTTATTACAGCTCAGTCGTGAACCGCGCCCGTATCCGCAGTTGAAGTTGAATAAGGCGGCTGATTTGTTCTCTTATGATTTTGCGGATGTGGAGATTGTTGGTTACGATCCGCATCCTGCTATCAAGGCGCAGGTGGCGGTGTAACGTGCTGAAGGCTATTTGGGCGCAGAATCGTGCTGGTGTGATTGGTGATGGCGAGGATATGCCGTGGCATGTGCCGGAGGATTTGGCGCATTTTAAGAAAGTGACGTTGGGTGAGCCGGTGATTATGGGGCGGCGTACGTGGGAGTCGTTGCCGTTGAAGCCGTTGCCCGGCCGGGAGAATTTTGTGCTCTCCTCCCGCGCTCCCGGCGCGTGGTCGCAGGGTGCTACTGTGATTGATTCTGTGCCTAATGCTGGTTGGATTATCGGTGGGGGTCAGGTGTATGCTGCAACTCTTGGGCAGGTCAGTCGCATTGAGCGCACGCTTATCGACGTCGATACTGATCTCGGTTCCCGCGCAGTCTACGCCCCTGAGATTCCTGACAATTTTGTGTTGGAGTCGGAGTCGGAGTGGATGGTGTCGACGTCGGGGGTGCGTTACCAGTTTCAGACGTGGGTTCGCAGCTTTGCCTAATATGTAATTCTTGATGATTTTTTGAAAAGAGACTATGAGTACTAATCACATCACTGTGTATGCCACGACGTGGTGCCCGTTTTGCAAGCGCCTGTTGGCGGATCTTGCGGAGAAGAATGTTCCTTTCGACGTGATTGATGTCGATGAGGATGCTGCTGCTGGCGAGTGGGTGAAGTCGGTGAATGACGGTAACCGTGTTGTTCCTACGGTTCGTTATTCTGATGGCACTCATGCCACCAATCCCCCAGCGCGTGCAGTGGAGCGGAAGCTGGCGCAGCTTCGTTAATCCAGTAGCTCATAGAAAACCCTTGCCCTTGGAACGTGATCCTTGGGCAAGGTTTTTGCTTATTTTAGGTTTAGGCGTGTTCGTCGAGTTCGCGAAGCAGATAGGTGTCCATGATCCACCCGTGGGTGGTGCGGAGTTGTTTTTTCAATTCTGCGAGTTCTTCGCCGATGTCTTTGACATATCCTGCTCGTAAGACTTGGTGTTCGGTGCCGAGGTAGGCACCCCAGTAGATGTAGGTGTTGTCGCTAAAGTTTTCTAGCCAAGCATTTGCACCATCGAGCATGACTACACAGTTGCGTCGGTTGTGCGCACTGGTTGTTTTGAGGTTGCGCCCTGTGGTGATGTGGATTGCTTCGCCGATGCGGTTGAGCAGGAGTTTGTGCGCTGCCGTGAGTACTTGGATTGCGGTGATTCCTGGGATTACCTGCACATTCATGTTCAGGTTTTCGTAGGTTTCCATGTGTTCGATAATCCGCAGGGTGGAATCGTAAAGGCTGGGGTCACCCCACACAAGGAAGGCGATAGTGTCGTTCTCGCCTGAGTGGGTGCGGATCGCCTCGGCGAGGAGTGCTGCGCGTTGTTTGTGCCAGCGTATGACTTCTGCCTGGTAGTTGTCGGGGTTGCGGTCGCGTTCAGGATCGGTGATGGAATACAGGGGTGTGCTGGGCGAATGGGTGTCGATGATGTGCTGGCGCAGGGCTAAAAGGTCAGCTTTGGTGTCGCCTTTATCGAGGGCGAATACTGCCCTGGCATGGCGAAGCCCCGAGATCGCTTGAAGAGTAAGGAACTCGGGGCTTCCTGCACCTATGCCAATAACGGATACAGTGCGCATTAGTGTGTAGAATCCTCACATTGTGGGCGTTGGGTGTGGTTCCGGTGGGAATTGGGTCTTGATACCCCCACTATGACAAGTGCTTATCATAGTCGGTTTGGTGTGCCTTCTCCACGCGGTTACACGGTGTGGGTTTGTCCCAGTGTGAGCTTTCTTTTTATGGTGGTTTATTCGTCGATTGCACTGTAGCCCAGATCTTCATGGTCTTTCGTGGACAATAGTGAGTTCACGTAGGAGTAGTCGATGGAAATCTGCTGGTGCAGGTAACGATCGCAGGCGGCGGAAAGCTGTTTCGCGTCGAATCGGTTGAGTGTAAGCAGACGCTCAATCGGGTTGCCTTCTTCGTCGAGAAGCTCCAACACGAGAACATTTTTTCCGTCTTCTTCAACAAATGAAGCGGCGACAGATCGGCGGTTGACATCGTGGAATATTGGTTGCTTGACCATGATGAGGCTCCTTCGCACTGTGGGTAGCGGTTTTGCTTAGCGAGCTTCACTTAAGGCAAATATAAGGCTCTAGCTTGGAAAAGTGCCTATTGTGGAATATCGCCGAGCAAGGTGGTTACCTCCAGAGTAGACGTAATTTGCTTTTCGCGTTCAAACTCGTTATGGGGGTAGTGCCAGTTGCGCCTTTCCCAAGTACAACGGCTATGAACCTGTACGAACTTCTACCCCTGTTGTACTGTTTCAGATTTCCTTGCGGGCGCATATTTCAGGTACTGTATCTTTTCGGATTACTCCGCTGACAGCGGTTGTAAATCTGTTGCCCTAGTAGCTCAGTGGATAGAGCACGGCTCTCCTAAAGCCGGTGTCGGAGGTTCGATTCCTCTCTGGGGCACTCTTGTCCTCAGTCGCGTCATAGTTGACAACTCAGTCGCGTCATAGTGGACATAACCGGAAGTTGCTGTTCTGAATTTTTGGGCAGTGACTGTCGGTTATTTTTTGTGTTTTTTCCATGTTGGTTTTTGGTAGTCGCGGGTTTCGTCGATGACGTGTTCGGTGAGTATTTCTCCGGTGTCTGTGAGTGCTGTGGTGATGTGTTTGTCGACGACGACCATGGTGACTTTTTGTCCGCTGTAGGCGCGTGTGATGCCTAGGTGGTAGAGCTTGCCTGCGTAGCGTCGTGTGACTCTTCCTGCTTTGTCGACTTTGTCTTTTCTGGTGCGCGATTCTTCATTGGTGTGGGTGTGTGCGGTGCTTTGGTGCGGGGTTGGAGACCGGCTCCGCCGCTGGTTTCGTATCGGTGGATGAGGGTGTATACCCATTGGCGTGAGACTTTGAAATGGCGCGCTGCGGCTGCAACTGTGTTGCCTTGTTTAAGGACGTAGGTAATGATCGCGAGGTTTCGATTCGGACTATTCATATGTCAACGATGACGCGACTGATCTGTCAAGTGTCAAGACCTCTGCCCTTGCATGCCAAGTGTCAACAATGACGCGACTGATCTGTCAAGTGTCATTAAGAAAAACCCAGAACAGAATTGTCAACTATGTCATGACCACAGACACTCTCTGGGGCACTCTCTGGGGCACTTTTTGCAAATAAGGAAAGAACCCCCGATAGTAGCTAACATAGAAATAGCCCTAAGCAGGGGTTTCTTTTGTTTATTTGCAGCCCTTCTTATAAGACAACAACGCCAAACACAAACAAATTGACACAGTCTGCAGAGTGCAGATGGTTATCAAAGTTTTTGCACAGGGATTGGGGGTAATGCATTTTCTGGGATGAACTCCTGCTCCGCATCGTCTTTAGGATCAATCCACGTGCACTTGTACGGCAACTTGCGCAATATCTGGAAGAGTTCTCGGTGCAGCTCATATTCACCTTCACGCACCGTAATCAGAGTGTCCCAGCAATCACCATCATTACTGATATCAAAGATGCAACCCACAGTCTTTCGCCCCGTCGCGAAAAAATTAAAAATTTCATGACTTTCGAACCACGCTTCTTCAAATAAAGCCTCTGCCATGAAGGCATCCTTCACAACGTGCAATGGAGCTTGCGTACTTAAGAAGAAACTATTACTCATCGACTGAGCACCTCCTCATAACCATCTTTTCGAAGAAATGATTGCCTGACCGATCCCCACATTCCGAAGATTTGAGGACACAAGTCGTGCGTCTTTGACAATCGGTTCCTTGTCCTTCGAATACATACTACAGTCAATAACAGCCTGCCTAGCTCTATTTTCTCTTCACAACAACCAAGACTATTTTTCAATTCACTCTGAGGCACTTTGTATTCAATATCGTCAGCGGATTTTGCTGTCATTAAGAATCATGACACCCCGCCTTCCATAAAAAGCCAACCGGCTCCCACCCGAAATGCAGACCCCTAACAATCCACGCGGTCTCTGTTCACGATTAATAGTTTAATCTTCAGGACACCCCTGCAAGAGTGACCTGCGGTTTTACAGACAACGCTCACGCTATCCCATCAGCGTTATTCACTCATTATTGATTCGCCATCTGGTCAAATACATCATCGGGCAAGGCTTTGATGTACTCAATCCTGGCACGAATAGCTGCCTCCAAATTCGCCAGTGACAAAGTTACCGACGGCTCAACGAACTTACCTTGGCCCGCCTCAGCAGTTAGCAAGGCCACGACGTCATAGTTCCCTTCCTTCACCATGCGATCAAAGAAAATGGTGTAACGATCGATATACGATGCCCCCTCAAAGACAGGGTCTGCCGGGAACGGCATCCCAGTCGGGATCTTGACTGGTTCGAGGGATTTCGGGGCGCGTTCAACAAACATGACGAACCCAAACCAGGGTTTAAGATGGCCGAACAACCCTCGTTCTACTGCCATTTGGCAGTCAGCTGCGAGGCCAAGCGCTTCTTCCGTTCGGTTATTGAAATTGTTACCGAACGAAGGACCACGTTGAGACTTAAATTCCATAGCAGCGATAAGCGCTCCTCGATGTAACACGATAAGGTCCCAGTTTTTCGCTGGACGGAAATACGCGGGCAAGTGGTTGTGCCCCTTGGTGCGTACCTCAAGCTCAATGTCACTGTCGCTTTGCCAAATGGAAGCGCACACATCTTGAAATGCGTTCATCTGTTGCCCGCCAGTAACCGCTGCGCGATACCCTGTGTCTTTGACACCTGTTGCCCTGCCTTGGCGTGCTTGCTGAAAACTTAGCCCTTCCCAGTAGCTTCGTACTGCAAGTTCCCATGTCTTCTTTGGTGTAAAAGAGCTTTTTCCCATTCAGATAGTTTAACCGAAGGTAAAAGCAGGGATCTCATAGAGACGCTCCGCCACACGGGTCGCAGCTTCGCGATCCCCGGCCCGGAATGCCAGACGAAGACGCTCAGCATCATCTGGACTGATTGATCCTGAGTTGGGAAGGGCAATTTTTCGCAAATACTGCGCTTGGAATCGTAGAGTTCCACCACGCATTTTCACGCCGTATGCTGAGATAAAAGCTTCTGCAATGTGGGAGAGCAAAATGCCACCGAGAACTTCCATATCCCAAGTCTCAGAGACAATGTAATACAGATTATGATGTGGGTAATAGCCTCCAGGTTCGAAAACCGGAGTGATTTGTGCCTTCATGTCTTGCAGAAGAAGCTTTGGTTGCTGGGCTAGGCCAGGACGGACCTTGTCAATTGTTTTGAACCACTGATCCGGAGTCTTGCGGGCAACATAGCGCTTTTTAACTGCGTCATGCTGTTCTAACGTATTGATCAGCTGAGGATACTTTTCAGGGTCAACGAGATTCCCGTTTTCATCCCATGGATTGAGCATGACCTTCTTTGGCTTATTCAACTGACCAGAACGAATATCATCTGCCATAACGAGAGGCAATAGTCGATCAGGTTCAACATCGATATCTTCCGATGCATTCACAATATAAGCACCATCTGCGCCTGTCGCAACACCAATCCCGACGCGTGTACTTTCATCTGCCCCCAGCGCCGGGAAACGCTGCTGTAGCTCTTCCAACTGCAAGATAGTTGCCGGAGGTGCAGATGGCCAGAAATCGTCAGTATCAAACCATCGATCAAGACGGGCGCCTTCCCAATGACCCCCTTGTGCCTGCTGCTTCCCAGAAGCAACAAACGCGAGCGCTTCACGGGCAGACGATTCGTTGAACTCAGCAGTTGTGTCAATCACTGTTGGTCGGGTGTCCTTGGCAGTTCCGATAACCGTAATCGCTGGATAAGCTGACACCTCCGCTTCAAAGGCATCGACGTCGTGCATCGACCACACCGACTCCATCGCATATGACTTAGTAACAAGATGACGAAGCTGCTTCCCATAAGCGTTACGCATCCAGCGATCAGCACAGATAAAGCCAAGTTTTCCGCCGGCAGCCAGTAATGACAGCGCGCATTCATAGAAACCAACATAAATATCTGCCCGCCCAGCCATGGTCTTCCACAGCGCTCTGTACTGACGTTCCACGTGATCTTCGAGATCATCGCTACGAATGTACGGTGGATTTCCTACAATAATGTTGGCTTGTTCTGTATGGAACTGGAGGAGGAAATCACCCTCATGAATCCACGATTCTGCAAGCTCCGCTGCGAGAATCGGTTCAACACCGTGGGTAGCTAGGGCTTCTTGCGCAACGATCCGCGAAGTTCGTACATGAGATTCTTGAAGATCCCATCCACAGATAATACCGCGTAACTTCCCCGCCTCGATTCCGTGACGGTTCGCGCTCTCAATAAGGCGTTCTACAAGCGGTCCGATAAATGCCCCTCCACCGACAGCGGGTTCAATTACTCGCAACCTAGAAAGATCCTTGTCGATTGTATAACCAACGAGGTCAAGGATTGCTTCCACGACCCATCGGCGGGTAAATACTTCACCATAATTCTTCTGAGTATCAGTCATGCGCAATCACCTTACATACGGTACCTGACATCAAGGTTCTGGCTGATCGAAATATCGATGAATGCGGAAGAAATTGAGCGCATAACCGTTGACCTGTTTGTGCCTATTGCCTGCAAGATTAACACATCGTTCGCAGCATTGCTCACGTACCCGTTGAGTACTTTAGCCTGCGGATATAGATCAGATTTTCTTCACACTCCACCTCGAATGCGCTCGGCACTTGCACGAGCTCATGACGCGATGCTCCCAGTAATGCTATAACATAGAACACGAATATATTTTCGATCCCGACGTCTCCGAATGCTACCTTTTCGAGGCAAGCCAGAGCCTGCACCCCTCTTCGATTCTCAAGCGCCGTGGACTGCTCGCATCGTACGTAGAGAGACGAAGCCAGATACAACGCTGGCCCAGCCAGATCACCTCACGCTGCCTTACACGAACGAGGAAAGTCGAGAGGACCAAGGCGTAAGAGTACTACCGATCAAATATCCGTACCGGCATTGATTCCAAGCTCGGACTGTTAGGGCAGTTCCTGGATGCTGGGCTGTACGAGGAGAAGGCAAGAGTTGTCACCTAGGATCAGGTTCAGGTCTATAAGTTCGGTGTCCACATCCGAGGTGGTAGCGGTCGAGATGTACCGGTTGAAATTGAATTTAAGCAAGTGCCAAAGAATCTTGCTATCGAGGAATCAGGCCGCTGTAACCGCGTTGGACTGAAAGACGCACCTGGAACCACTCACGTTGAGTGGTTCCGGACGGGGCTCACAATCATTCAGTAGTGTTAAAGGCCGCATTTTAGGGCTCAACTTCGATAAAAGCACTTTTGTCTTGCTCCCCACAAGCGAAGGGATTAAGGGCCAGAATGGTTCCTCGTCTATTTCTCGGGAATTGCGCGATATTCTCGGTAAATCCGCTTTCGTCGCGTAGCTTACTGATCCGTTCGTAGCTGCCACACGCAAACTCGCGGCTCGACAACTTAGATCATGACTGGCTAGGAGCTGGTTCGCTGCATCCTCAGCCAAAATCCTGACACTTGCCGATGCAGTACTCACTGTCATTCGACAGTCCAGCTTAACCCTGCCTCTGGACAATTTCCTACGGAGGAAGATGCTGTGCTGTCCAAATGGATCGCCGGAGACCGCGTGTTCTCTTGCAACGTTGAGCCAGATGCCACTATCGTTGCCAACGGCTTGTACCTACAGCAGCATGAAGGCGAATCTAACGACATGGACGCACCAGCGTTTCTCACCCGAATCATCAAAGACTGGGTACCTGTGATAAATGGCTAACCCAGAATTGAGTATCGGTGAGGCCTTGGTTGGTGACGACTCCAACTATTCACCAGACGAATTGCTATACCGCCAAGTAACACCCCACACTTAGCTCAGAGACGAAGAAGTTGAAGAAGTTCCTGCGTCACACGCATTCGGCCCCAGAAAAGTCGATAAAGAAAAACCGTCTTATTCAAGGCAGTCTAACCGCTCACAAGTCATTTGAGATTGGCACCACTCAAACGCGAACGGCACCTCACGTCTGCGACTTAAGGCATTAGTGCTGGAAACTGTAGACATAACTGGCAGTTCCTGTTGCAGAAAAATGCTCAGTGACTGCCGTTTTTCTTATTCCATGACACGACGCCGGAGCATTGCCCGCAACCCACCCCACGACAAGTAGCCGGCAACACACCTAGCCTTAGCGTGGTGCAAAAAATCACGGAGTTTAGTTTTCAAAAGTTAGGCTTTTTTCGCGCTAAGATTGTCAGAATGTTTCACAGCGTTGAAAGCCCAGAAGTGCTGCACATGGCCGCAGGGCTCGTCGAATCTGGACCACTCGTCTCCTTCGCCTGGATCATGGGTGCAGCGTGTCTTGCGCCTTTGCTCTCGTGGCTGACAGGTAAGCGGATCCCAGCGGTTGTCCTTCTTATTGCCTTCGGCATTATTATTGGCCCGCACTGGCTGGACTTGGCCAACACGGAAGGTGGTGTGGGGCTTGTGAAAGAACTCGGGCTCGGCATGCTTTTCCTGCTTGCTGGCTATGAGATTGATCCGACTAATCTGCGCAGTAAGGAGGGGCGCTCTGCATCCTCCACGTGGATTGTGTGTATGGTGCTGTCCTTCGCTGGTGCTTATGTTTTGTTGAGCCCGGAGAACACTGCCACTGCTATTGTGCTGGCTATTGCGGTGACTTCTACTGCCGTCGGTACGCTTATGCCGATCATGAAGCAGCAAGAGATTCTGGACAAGCCGGTGGGCAAGTCTTTGCTTGTGCATGGTGCGTTGGGTGAGATTTTCCCGATTCTTGCCATGGCGTTGCTGCTGTCGGCGCGGGCTACGTGGATGACTGCTTCTGTTTTGCTTGCTTTCTTCCTTATTGCTGCGGTTGTTGCTGCGATTCCGAAGACTGTTAAATATTTGGTGCCGTGGATGGGCCGTGCCATGGTCGATTCGGCGGGTTCGACTAACCAAACGGTGGTGCGTTTGGTGATTTGGTTGTTGGGTTTGCTCATGGCGATTGCTGCGGTGTTCGAGCTTGATGTGGTGCTTGGCGCGTTCGCGGCTGGTTTTATTTTGCGTCAGATTGTTCCGGAAAAATTCCACACTGCTTTGGAGCAGCGTCTTGATATCGTGGGCTACGGATTGCTTATCCCTGTATTTTTCGTGTGTTCCGGCATGGGTATTGACCCGGCTGCGGTGATTGCTAATCCGTTGATCCTTATTGCGCTGGTCCCGCTGATCTATATCACTCGTGGTTTGCCTATTTTGCTGCGTGAATTGTTTGTCGATACTGGCTCGAAATTGTCTACGAGGCGGGAAAAGGTGCAGCTTAGTTTGTATGCGGCGACTGCGCTGCCGATCATTGTGGCGGTGACGGATGTGGCTGTCGCTTCTGATGTGTTGAGTGCGACCAACGCGTCGTTGTTGGTTGCGGCTGGTAGTGTCACTGTTTTGCTCTTCCCGCTGATTGCGCACCTGATTCAGCCAGCTGCTGAGCGCAGCAAACTTTAAGCTTGCGTGACGACGTCGAATTCGGCGTCGTCACGCATGCTTTCATCACCCCCTTCGTCTGTGGAGGGGGTTTTCGCGTAATGAAAACACGAGGGGTAGAAAAATTTTCTTAGCTCTATGCTGCGCAGATGCACGTGGGTGCGCGTTCAACCGTTCCCACAAACACACAGAAGCTGTTAAGGTTGTTATCTATTGTTACAGATGTGACTAAAGCTTTAGGAGTTTTCCCACATGTCTTTCCTCAACCGCAAAACAGCGCTCACAGTCGCAGCACTGACCATCACGGCCAGCCTCGGCTTCACCACCATCAGCCCTACCACCCCGCACGCTGAAGCACTCGGGCCTGTTCTCGGAACCGTCCTCGACTACTCCGCAGGCGTACCCTCCGGCGCTGCGGTACGCCAAGCAGGACACATCGGCACCGTCCGCTACGTCTCCCACCGACGCCCCGGCGCGGAATGGATGAAAGGTAAACCAGTCGGCATCGCCGAAACCCGCGACCACGCAGCGAACGGCCTGAAAACCGCCTCCGTTTACCAGTTCGGCAAAGACGCAACCGCCGACTGGAAGCGGGGCGCGGCAGGCGCAGCGATCCACGCGCCTCAAGCAATCGCGCTGCACCGCGCCGCCGGTGGGCCCACCGGACGCCCGATTTACGTGGCCATCGACGACAACCCCACCCATCAGCAATACGTCACCCAAATCCGCCCCTACCTGCAAGGTTTTAACACCGCGCTGCGCGCAGGTGGGTACTCCATGGGCATTTACGGAAACTACAACGTGATCGAATGGGCTACCCAAGACGGGCTCGGCTCCTACTTCTGGCAGCACGACTGGGGTTCCAACGGGCGCATCCACCCCCGCACCACCATTCATCAAGTAGCCGGATGGCAAACCACTGTCGGTGGCATCCAGTCCGATGTAAACAATGTTTACCAAGCCGACTGGGGTCAGTGGACCCCAGGGCAAGCAGGTACCCCACTTCCTCCTGCAGCACCCGCAGTGCCCACTAATCCTGCCCCACCTGCAGCTAATGGACATGATGTACTCAATCGACTTGACGGGGAAACCCTCAACAAGCTTGGCACCGCACTATCGGGCATGAGCTCCCAGATCCCCGGTGGCCACTCACTGCCTGTTCCAAGCGCAGCGCAGATTGATATGGCGCTCAACATTGCCAAGCATTCCAGCTAAACGCTCATCACACACATCCCGCCCCTGTACACTTCGTACATTCCGCGCTTTAAAAGCGAGAGAACGAAGAAAAAAGGGCGTAAGACATGGCAGGCAACAGTCGTTGCCTGCTATTTTTTTTAAGAATGATAACCCGCCAGTGCCGCATGCGTTAAGGCGGTGAGTCGCGCAGCATCACCGGGTGAATAGGCCACCACCACAAAGTCAGCACCAAACGATGCGGAACTGTGATTCTGATGATTATCCGACCATCCCCACTTAGTGCCCTGGACTCGAGGTAGAGTTGCGGTGCCATAATTTTGGGGCTTGCCGTCGCTGGCAATAGGCGCTGATGTACGCAACGCATTCAGCACTGGCCCATTCGGGTTTTCCCGCATCAGCGATGCCAAGAAAAAGGCCATGTCATAAGTCGACGTAGTGGAAAAACCCCAATGCGGTGCGGCGTGGGTATTCCGCAAACCATACGTCCGTGTCGCCCACGCAATCGAATCAGGGTAGCGGGCATACAATTCTGAGGCCGCAGCATCATCAGAACGCTGCAGCATCATCGTCGCTTTCTGAAAATCCGCCGCATGCCCATGCGCGAACACGTAATGCGCAATCATCATCTTGACCAAGCTTAAACCTGGAATGCGGGCATGCTCGCCCGGTGAACCTACATGCATGGCGGATGCGAGATTGACGTACGTAAGCTCAAAACCCGGGCTGGACATACGCGGAGGTGCTGCAGGTGTGTAAAAGCCTGCGAAATTGACACCCCCTGGCGCAGCAGGCTGGTGGCGGGCTCGTGCACCGGGGAAGGAGTGATCAACCGCCCCATCGACCATAGAGCGCACATGGGCAGCCGTGGCAGGATCTGCATGCCGTTCAGCGAAACCGACAATCTGGTCGCGAACATTCCACACCTGGTCTTCTAGGTGGGCATTCCCGCTGGACTGCGCTAAAGCTGGCGCTGGCGAAAGTACAGCCACACAACACACACTTGCAATAACACGTCGATACATGGACAACGTCATCCTCACTATATTCTCCCTCCCCACTGCTTTCGTGCCATCGTAGCTGCTTTGGTGCATTACTTCTTGAAAACAGCTGATGTCGTCATTTCTGATGGCTCTGAAGCCGACGAAGCACCGGCTGATGCTGATGGAGTTGTTTTTATCGTGGGCTTTGTTTTTTCGCTTGTGTTCAGCGGCGTCGCGGATGGTGATGGTGATGGGGCGGAAGTTGACGCTGCGGCTGCTGGACGCTGGCCAAGCAGCTGATAGCGCACGAGTTTGGTTAATGCATCGGAATCACCATAATTACTTGCCACAGCAACAAAATCGGTGCCGAAAGTCGCCGTCGAATGCAGATCTTTATCGTTCGACCACGCGAACTTTGTGCCAATCGCGCCGGGCAAAATCGACGTACCAAAATTCTGCAAAGTCCCGTCCGCCGCGCGATCATCCGAGTTGGCCATCGCCACCAGAATTGGGGCGATTGGATTTTCTTTGATCACTTGAGCTAAGAAATACGCAACATCATATGTCGTGGTCAGGCTATATCCCCATCGCCAATCAGCCACGGTGGATTGAAGATTATATTTTTCAATGACCCAGCTAATTGAATCGGGATATTCTGCATAAAGCTCCTCAGCGATAGTGTCATCAGAATCGGCAACCATTTTCATCGCTTTATACTGATCATCCGTTTCGCCTGAAGTAAAAACATAATGGGCAATATAGAGTTTGACCAAGCTTAATGCCGCACGGCTTGATCGCTCATTTGCCGTACCAATTCGGCGTCCAGTGCTCAAATCCACATAGGTGATCTGGTAACCTAGGCTGTCTTCAAGCGACGTGTCTGGGGTTGGGGCGTCAAAGCCGCGCAAGGAAATCTGGCGCGCGGAGTCTTTGCTGTCCTCCGCGTGCGTTACCCACGATGCTGCAGGTTCTTCGGCGGGGTGCGAGGCACACCCACTGGCCAACCCCAGCGTGCACACGCTGGAAACAAGAGCTAGACGACGCCACCAACCACGTTGCCTCCACCCCCACTGTGAGCGTGGGCGGAGGGTACTCAGCCTGAGGCTGAAACCAAAAGACATGAATCAAATAATAGACACCCAAATACAACTTAAGCAAACATACAATTTCCCATGTGAGGGCATTTTTTACCCCCATATATCCGCCCACAACACACCCGCGTTGAGAACGGGAAATACCCCTCCAGCAGAAGTACTACCAGAGGGGCATGTCGCCAGTTTCTTTAGTTATTGACCCCCAAGCGCCCGTAGCTAGATCAGCCGGAGCACTGGGGGCCAATTCTTTAGTCACTCGGATGGATGCATCACGGTGAAGCGTGAAAGTGCACTCACTGTTTAGTGATCAACAGCTGCTTCAACACCAACACCAGTCAGGGAGCGAACTTCCATCTCTGCCTGGAGATCATCCAAGTTGTCAGGCGTACCCAGCATGGTGCCGATGTAACCAGCCAAGAAGGCCAGCGGGATGGAAACCAGACCAGGGGACGACAGTGGGAACCACGCGAAGTCGATGTTCTCACCGAGCATGGAGGTCTTCGCGCCAGACACAGCTGGGGAGAAGATGATCAGGATCAGTGCGGCACTCAAACCGGTGTACATGGAAGCCACAGCACCAGCGGTGTTGAACTTCTTCCAGTACAGCGACAGCAGGATGGTTGGCAGGTTAGCGGAGGCTGCGATTGCGAAGGCCAAAGATACCAGGAAGGCGACGTTTTGACCCATGGCGAGAATACCCAGCACAATCGAGAGCACACCGATGACGATCACGGTAATGCGGGAGACGCGAACCTGCTCCTCTTCGGAGGCCTGGCCGTTGCGCAGCACTGCGTTGTAGATATCGTGAGCAACCGAAGCCGAAGCGGTAATTGCCAGGCCGGCAACCACGGCAAGAACGGTCGCGAATGCCACTGCAGAAATAGCAGCCATGAAGATCGGGCCTGCCAGTGCCAGTGCCAGCAGTGGTGCGGCAGCGTTTGCGCCACCAGGTGCAGCCAAAATCTTGTCCGGACCAACCAGAGCGGCAGCGCCGTAGCCCAAGACGAGGGTCATCAGGTAGAACGCGCCGATGAGGATAATCGCCCAGGTCACGGAGCGACGAGCTTCGGTAGCGGTAGGCACGGTATAGAAGCGCATCAACACGTGTGGCAGACCAGCGGTACCCAAAACCAGGGAGATACCCAGGGAGACGAAGTCGAGCTTAGAAATTTCGGTCTTGCCATAGCGCAAACCTGGCTCCAGAATCTGAGTTGCCTCGTAGCCCTTCTCCACAATTGTCTGAGAAGCGCCATGGGTTTGAACAGCCATATCGAACAGGGAGGTCAAACCACCCTTGACAGCGATGAACACCAGCACGGTCATGATACCGACGCCACCAACCAGCAGCACGGCTTTAATCATCTGCACATAGGTGGTGCCCTTCATACCGCCGATGAGCACGTACAGGATCATCACAATACCCACGACAGCAACCACGATGGCCTGCTTGCTAAATTCATGAATGTCCAGCAGCACCGACACCAGGGAGCCTGCGCCAGCCATCTGAGCAATCAGGTAGAACAGGGACACAAACAAGGTGCCGAAAGCCGCAGCCACACGCACTGGCTTCTGGCGCAGGCGGAAGGAAAGAACATCCGCCATGGTAAAGCGGCCGACGTTACGCAGTGGCTCAGCAACCAGAAGCAGAGCAACCAGCCACGCAACGAAGAAGCCAACAGAGTACAAGAAGCCGTCGTAGCCGTTGAGAGCAATAGCGCCAACGATACCGAGGAAGGATGCTGCAGAAAGGTAGTCACCTGCGATAGCAAGGCCGTTTTGCTTACCGGAGAAGGAAGCACCGCCGGTGTAGAAGTCGGATGCGTCCTTGGTGGACTTACCTGCGCGCATAACCACTGCCATGGTGCCCACGATGAACACCAAGAAGACGGCCATGTTGAGGATCGGGTTGCCGGAGCTAGACTCCTGTGCAAGATACGTAATATTCATGTCGATTCCGCCTTAGCCTTCCATCTGCTCGCGAATCGCAGCTGCCTGCGGTTCGATGTTCTTGTTTGCGTAGTTGATGTAGATCCAGGTGATCAGGAAGGTGGTTACGAACTGTGCGAAACCAAAGAGAACACCAACGTTCACGGAGCCAAAAACGCTTTGCCCCATGAAACCGGGGAAGTAGATGGCGGTGATGACATAGACGATGTACCACACGAAGAACGCTACTGACATCGGGAAGGTAAAGCTGCGATAGGTGGAGCGCAGCTTGGCAAATTGCGGGCTGGACTGCATATCGCGAAACTCTTGTGCAGTAGGCTGGCGCCGCTGCGGTGCTGATTGAGCACTCATGAAAAACTCGCTTTCTCATCAAAAGCCCCAAGCCAACGCATGTGTTGTTGTACCTCACACTGCTTGTCGTTGCATAACAACGGCCTCACGCTTCTCATGTGTAGCGCTTAATGCCATTGATCACGTCCGCCGGGGCGGGACAACTGTGGTGACTTGTGGGTCTTGGTGGAACTGTGGTTCACCCACTCCCCGCCACATGGATACTTTTCTCGAACGGAGAAACGGACGGAGGGCGAAAGAACCCTTAAAAGAAACTGGCGACCCAGTGGCACCGAGACCATAATCCGGCCACTTCTGCGAAGTTAGCAAAATCCTTTCACAGATGTGCCGACAGTCACACCTACTGCGTCACACAGAAGAAGTTACCCAACTCACATTGCAATAGTGAAGCCCTTGGCGATCTCAGTGCACCAAACCCTCAACAACTACCCCCAACATTGCGTTTAAACTCGGACTTTAACCCAAAATGGAGCACCCCCGCCACTTACCTCAAATCACCTTTGCTAATTTTGCTAACCCAAAGTTTGCAAACTTTTTAGCACTCATGCTCCCACTTTTCACCGCATCAACTCCCCGCACCACCGCCGAAGCTTTGCGACTCTTCGCAACAAAAATCCCAAAAAATCCAAGAATAAACCCATGAAAAACTCCCAACCCGATTTAGTGAAAAATCAGGTTGGGAGCACAAATAGTGTGCGTGCCCGCACACACTCCTATCTGCCCTGGAACTTCGGCTTACGCTTTTCTTGCCGCGCCAGCCGCGCCTCAGCAGCATCCTCGCTTGCCCAACACTGTTCATACAACTCTTGTTCCGCAGCACTCAGCTCATAGGTATGGTCGCACCCATTAAGCACCAACTTCACATGGCGCATCGCCAGCGGTGCCAGCGAGGAAACCTCGTGCGCAAACGCTAAGGCCGTATCGGCGTCGCAAAGCTGAGTAGCAAAGCCCACAGTCACAGCCTGCTGCGCGCCCACCCGCTGATGTGCGATAAGCATATTACGAGCAACCGCGCCACCGAGCAGATCCCTCGCACGATTGAGCGTCCAAGCATCAAGGGCAAAACCCAGCGCCGCAGCCGGAACCGCAAACCAGCCTTTCTCCCCCACTAAGCGCAGATCGCACGCCAGCGATAACTGCGTACCCGCACCCACGGCGGGGCCTTGCACATCCGCAATCACCGGCACCGGTGTGGCAACCAGCGCAGCAAGCATCTCATGCAACGCCGCATGAAATCCCCCACCGTACACACCGCCTTGAGCCTGCTCATCGCTTGACGACGTCGGACCTAAATCCGCACCCGCACAAAACGCACTCCCCTCGCCCCGAATCAGCACAGCACGCACAGAATCATCTAATTCCCGCACACACTCTGTGATGCGTCGACACAACTGCGCATTCAAAGCATTACGCTTATCAGGGCGATTAAGCGAAAGAATCAGCACCTGCTTATCACGTGTTACCAGCAAATCCTGATCAGTCGACGTCAAAGTCACAGTTGAACCCATTATTTCTCCAGTCATCACATTGTCGCATCAGCATTAACGCCCTCTGTTAATAAAAATTGCACACAGCGCTAAAGTGCAGCACGCAGATGCACGCGGCATGGACAACACCGCACTTTGCACTTTCGCGCTGCACAATGCACTCAAACACGCACCCACTGTGCCCGGTGCTCAGGCAGCTGGGTGCGGTGGCCTTTAATCGTCGCCTGGATACAGGTCAGGATCAGCGAACAGTCGGCCGCCGCCTGGTGCATCATCCAGAGCAGTCAGCGCCTGCATCTGAGAATCGTCAAGCTCGAAATCAAAAATCTGCATATTCTCCGCCTGGCGTGCAGGTGAAGCCGACTTCGGAACCGACGACGCCTGCAACTGGTAAATCCACCGCAACGTCACCTGGGATGGTGTCTTGCCCAGCTGTTGTGCAATCGAGCACACCAGTGCATGATCCAACGCACCGCCTTGTGCCAGCGGCGACCACGCCTCCGTCACAATCTTGTGCGTGGCATGAAACTCCCGCAACGGGGCTTGACTAAAACCGGGGTGGAGCTCCACCTGATTGAGCACAGGGGCGATACCGGTGGCAGCAATGATCGCGCTGAGCTGTTCAGCGTTGAAATTCGCGACCGCAATCGACTGCAGCTGCCCCAGTCCCTGCAGCTTCGCCAGCCCCTCAAAGGTTTCAACAAAAGCCCCCTTCTTGGGCCATGGCCAGTGCACCATATAGCAGTCGAGGTAGTCCATGCCCACTCGACTCAATGAATCCTGAAAGGATTTCTGCGCCAACTGCTCCCCATGGTGGTCGTGCCACAGCTTAGAAGTAATGAATAGCTCATCGCGCGTGACATCCCCTGCAGCAATAGCATCGGCGATCGCACGCCCTACTTCTTCTTCATTGCCGTAGATTACCGCCGTATCAAAGTGGCGGTAGCCAAGTTCAATGGCGCTTCGAACAGCTGTGATCGCTTCTTCCCCTTGAAGTTTCCACGTGCCTAAACCCATGGCGGGCATTTCCGTGCCATCGTTGAGGGTGATGGAAGGGATTAGTGTTTCAGTCATACACACCAGTTGTACCCGCTTTCACCAACCTAGGGCAGTCAAAACTGAAAAAACGCCCACATCGGGGGAGTCTTTCAGGCTAGTGTTAGCCCCATGACTCGCATTTCAGCCCACGAACTTATCCACGATGTCCTCGACCCCGGCACGTTCATCAGTTGGGATAGCCCACCACAATATGGCCCGATTTCCGATGATTATCGGGCTTCGTTGGCACGGGCACAAGAAAAATCTGGGGTGGACGAAGCAGTGGTCACAGGCGAGGGCTACGTGTGTGGCACTCGGGTTGCGTGCGTGGTCAGCGAATTCGACTTCCTCGGTGGTTCCATTGGGGCGGCCACCGCGCGCCGGATTGTCACGGCGATTCACAAGGCAACCGAGCTTAGACTTCCACTGTTAATCTCCCCCTCGTCGGGTGGAACTCGCATGCAGGAGGGAACGCCTGCCTTCGCACTGATGGTCTCAATTACTACTGCGGTGTACCGCCACAAAGATGCCCACCTGCCTTTTTTGGTGTATCTGCGCAACCCCACCACAGGTGGTGTGATGGCTTCGTGGGGTTCGGCAGGTCACTTCACCTTCGCGGAACCTGATTCCCTGCTGGGTTTCTTAGGGCCGCGGGTAGTCGAGCTGACAACGGGAACGCCGATCCCTCACGGGGTGCAAAGTGGTGAAAATCTCGCCCGCCACGGGGTGATTGATGGGGTTATTTCCCCTCAACAGTTACGCACCGCAGTGGGCAAGATCGCACAGGTGCTACTGAGCCCGCCTGCGACTTCTAAGCCAGTTGTTGCCCACATCGAGAATAACCAGCATGCGAAGTCGGCCTGGGAGTCTATTCAGGCAACTCGCGATCCGCAGCGCCCGGGGTTGCGGGACTTATTTCAGGTGATCGGTGCGGATCAGATCATTGAGCTTTCTGGCACCGGCGATGGTCGTACCTCCCCTGCTATCCGGGTGGTGTTGGCGCGGATCGGGGGTCGTCCGGTTGTGGTGATTGGGCAGGATCGTCACGCGCAGCCACCGCTTGGTCAACATCCGCTGGGGACTGCGGCGTTGCGTTTTGCCCGGCGCGGTATTGCTCTTGCCCAGAGCTTGAATATTCCGTTGATTTCTGTGATTGATACCCCCGGCGCGGAGTTGTCGCAGGCTGCTGAGGAAGAGGGGATGGCCGGTTCGATTGCGCGTACGTTGGGTGAATTGGTTGATGTGGATGTTCCCACGGTGTCTGTGATTTTAGGTCAAGGCTGTGGGGGTGGTGCGTTGGCGATGTTGCCTGCCGATAAGGTGTTGGCGACGAGTAATGGGTGGTTGTCGCCGTTGCCGCCGGAGGGTGCGTCGGCGATTATTTATCGGGATACGGTGCATGCGCCGGCGATGATGGAGGAGCAGAAGGTCAGCGCCCAGGCGTTGTGTGAGGCGGGGATTATTGATGGGATTATCCCCGAGGTTCAGGATGCTGCGCATCAACCGCAGGTGTTTGCTGCTGCGGTGTTGGATCATGTAGCTCATGCGTTGTGGGAGTTGGAGACGAATCCGCAGCGGGTGGGTCGAGCGCAGCGTTTTGCCCATTACGAGAAGCTTGTCGACGCCTTCACCAGCGTCACCTAGCTGTTGCGGGTTGAGTGTGGGCTGGGGTGGAAAAAGTAAAATCCACACCTGATCTCAATCCAATCCTTGTTCCTAGCTTTCACTTCGGTGAAAGGTGCGGTCAAGGAGTTTGAGATCTGGTGTGGATGTGTGTACCGATTGTGTTGTCGGCGGGGGTGTTTTAGCGCGCGTTGAGCAGGTCAATCACGAACACGAGGGTGCGGCCGGACAGTGGGTGTCCCCCACCGGCTGGGCCGTAGGCTGCCTCTGGGGGGATGACCAGTTGGCGGCGGCCGCCAACCTTCATGCCAGGAATGCCTTCCTGCCAACCAGCGATGAGACCAGCGAGGGGGAATTCGATGGACTGTCCACGATCCCAGGAAGAGTCGAATTCTTGGCCGGTTTCAAAGTCGACGCCCACGTAGTGAACCTCAACCATGCCACCTGGCTGTGCTTCGACGCCTTCGCCGACGACGAGGTCGGTGATGACTAGATCTTCCGGCGCGACACCGGCTGGGATCTCAATTACTGGCTTCTCCATAAAGGAAAACACTCCTTAAATACTCAAGGGGGACTGTATGCACCTTACCTGCGGTTATGCAGGGGTGCATGGCGTGTAGGGCAATAAAAATAAGGCCTGCTACACATACTTCCCATCTATTGTAGTGGGTTTGTGCGTAACAGACCTTATTGTGCAGCTCACATGAGGCTAAAACTTATGGGCGCTCGGAGCGTGGAACGACCTTGCGCTGGGTTTCACCGGTGTAGATCTGGCGTGGGCGGTTGATCTTGGTGGTGGTTGCCAACTGCTCGCGGTACTGTGCGATCCAGCCAGGGAGGCGGCCGATAGCGAACAGGACGGTGAAGAAGTCGGTTGGGAAGCCCATGGCGCGGTAGATCAGGCCGGTGTAGAAGTCTACGTTCGGGTAGAGCTTGCGCTGGATGAAGTAGTCGTCGGAAAGTGCGATCTCTTCCAGCTTCATGGCCAGATCCAGCAGGTGGTCGCCACCGAGGTGCTCAAGGATCTCGTGTGCGGTGTCCTTGACGATGGCTGCGCGTGGGTCGTAGTTCTTGTACACGCGGTGGCCGAAGCCCATCAGGCGGACGCCCTTTTCCTTGTTCTTCACGCGGTTCATGAAGTCGGTTGCGTCGCCACCGTTAGCGTCGATCTCTTCCAGCATTTCCAGAACAGCCTGGTTAGCGCCACCGTGCAGTGGGCCGGACAGTGCGTTGATGCCGCCGGCGATTGCGACGAACATGTTGGCCTGTGCGGAGCCGATCATGCGCACGGTGGAGGTGGAGCAGTTCTGCTCGTGGTCAGCGTGCAGGATGAGCAGCTTGTCCAGTGCCTTTGCAACAACTGGGTCAACCTCGTATGGCTCGGTTGGGTAACCGAACATCATGCGCAGGAAGTTCTCACGTGCGTTCAGGGAGTTGTCCGGGTACATGTACGGTGCACCCTTGGACGCGCGGTATGCATAAGCGGCCAGCATTGGGACCTTGGCCAGCAGGCGGACGGTTGCTTTGTCCAGCTGGGATTCATCCAGTGGGTCGAGCTGGTCCTGGTAGTAGGTGGAGAGAATGTTGACGGAAGAAGCCAGCACGCTCATGGGGTGTGCGTTGCGTGGGAAGATGGAGAACTGTGCCTTGAAGTCCTCGTCCAGCAGGGTGTGGTGGCGGATTTCGTTGTTGAACTTCTCCAGCTCTTCCTGGTTAGGCAGCTTGCCCTTGATCAGCAGGTAAGAGACCTCGTTGAAGGTTGCGTTTTCTGCCAGGTCAGCAATGTCGTAGCCGCGGTGACGCAGAATGCCTTGATCGCCATCGATGTAGGTAATCTTCGACTCGGTCGAACCGGTGGAAACATAGCCTGGGTCGAAGGTGACCAAGCCAGTTTGTGCCAGCATGTTGCCGAGAACTACGCCGTCATTACCTTCAGCAGCCTTGATGATGTCCATCTCGAACTCGCCGCCTGGGTAATGAAGTACTGCCTTGTTGTTGTCAGTAGCCACAGCTTCCCTTTCCTCTTTTATTACGTGTATGTTGATCCTCCTTCTCTGTACAAAGCTGGAGGTATCGTGTTTGTCGTTTGAAGGCTTCAATAAAAGCCTCTGTGCACTCATCGGCTTCTTTATGAAAAGAATGCTTTGAGCAGCTTTGACGAAAGTCTTACGCCTTCGCTGAGAGCAGCTTCCCACAGACTACAAGCTAAGACTGTAGTTCGCAGAATGTGTCAGCAGGAATTGTCCCATGAAAAGGTCTTAAGCTTTGGTGATCTATCTCTTAGGAGATTCCACCGGAACGCTTCATCAAAGACTCAGTATTGAATTGTTGAGTTCAACGGGGGTCACCCACACCCTGTGAATTCTTTCATCGCACTGGGGTTGTGAGCAGCCTATTTTTAGTCCTCGACCAGTGTTCACCCCAGTGCAATTTTCTAGAGTGTGTGTAGTCGATAGCGCTGCCCTTGTAACCCGCGTGGGGCACTGCACAGTGTACCAAATCTTGTGATTACCACTACAGCGAATACGTGTGACCAAGAAATTTGCTGGTCACCAACCGAAAAGCCACCCCCACTTTCCCCCCTTCGCTTCGCAATCTTCGCAAATGTGCCCTCACCGAAGTGGAAGTTGCTTTACATACCTGCACCCGCCTATGAGCCGTGAATGCAGCTGGCGAGTTGTGCTCGTTTCTTTCAGAGATCCCCACGGTGATCAGCATTATGCGCATCCCCCGCTCACACACAGTCGCGCATTGTGCGCTCTGCTCATTCTCACCTTGAGCTTCCGTGCTGTATTCTTCACGGCATTCGCAAAGAAGCTGCACTTACCGATTAAAACATGCACGTAGCACAACAGATTCCCCTTACCTCATACGCTCATGCACTCTTCGCACTGCGTTGTGCAGTCGCCACTTCAAGCGCCATCGGGGCGCCTCGCTGATTTCCCTTCAGATGTATTATTCGCAAGCAGCGTGGTGCAGCAGGCAGGACGCGGGGAGAGAAGAAATAAAATACGCCTGTTCATTTATAACAACACAGCAGGTGAGCACCTGACCTTCCCCCTCGCAAACGCTCGCACCTTTAGCTGTTTAAGCAAGTGTCTTTAGTTCTAGACTGAGCTTCTCGTAGGTGTATTTGTGGGGTGGGGGTAGTGGGGGATAAAAGAGTGATGAAACACAGCAACGCACACTTTATTAAAAATGGCGGTACTATTAACTCACCCTTCATGCACATGGGCGCGGTCGTGCACATTGTGCTGTGAAACAGCCACCAACGTGAGTTATGGCATCCTCGCTGTGAGGTGCTGATGTTTTTGTTGGTGTTACTGCTCACCAATTTTTGCGTCTTCTTTAGCGTTCATGCTCAGCGTGATGGGATTTTCCCTCCTGATCGTGATCGTGCAACGCACCTTATGTGTGTTTCCACGGTTGCTTGAGAAGAAAGCGTGACTATGAGCGATTCTTTCCCTACTTTGCCGACTCATGTGATTCCTAAGGACCCTCGTTTCGGATGTGGCCCTTCCAAAGTCCGTGATTCACAAATCCAAGCAGTGGTAAACGGGGCGCAGAACGTAATCGGAACCTCTCACCGCCAGCCAGCAGTCAAGAATGTCGTCGGATCAATCCGTGCAGGGCTTGCTGAACTTTTCCAGCTGCCTGAAGGCTACGAAATCATCCTCAGCCTCGGTGGTGCTACTGCGTTTTGGGATGCAGCAACTTTCTGCTTGATCGAGAAGAAGTCCGGTCACCTTTCCTTTGGCGAGTTTTCTTCCAAATTTGCAAAGGCTTCCGCTGATGCCCCATGGCTTGACGAGCCCACCATTATCAAGACTGAGCCAGGCACCGCACCCGCACCAGTTGCTATGGACGGCTGCGACGTTATCGCTTGGGCTCACAATGAAACCTCCACTGGCGCTATGGTGCCTGTGGTTCGCCCCGAGGGCAGCGAAGAAAGCCTCATTGTTATCGACGCAACCTCCGGCGCAGGTGGCCTGCCGGTAGATATGTCTCAGGCTGATGTTTACTATTTCTCCCCACAGAAGTGCTTTGCTTCCGACGGCGGCCTGTGGTTTGCTGCCATGAGCCCTGCAGCTATGGAACGTATTCAGAAGATTTGTTCCTCCGACCGTTTCATCCCAGCGTTCCTCAACCTGCAGACCGCTGTTGATAACTCCTTAAAGAACCAGACCTACAACACCCCAGCGGTATCGACCCTGCTCATGCTGGATGACCAGGTGAAGTGGATGAATGCCAACGGTGGCCTTGAGGGCATGGTTGCACGTACCACTGCGAGCTCCACCACCTTGTACTCTTGGGCAGAAAACCGCCCAGAGGCAACTGCGTATGTTGCGGATCCACAGCAGCGTTCGTTGGTTGTGGGCACCATCGATTTTGATGAAAGCATCGATGCAGCAAAGCTGGCGAAGATCCTGCGCGCCAATGGCATTGTAGATGTTGAGCCTTACCGCAAGCTCGGCCGCAACCAGCTGCGTATCGGCATGTTCCCAGCTATCGACCCAGAAGATGTGAAGCTTCTGACCGAAGCTATTGATTTCATCCTTGATGGTGGTTACGCGAAGGCCTAAAACCTTCACCTTGTGCTGTTTAGACAGCAACGCCCGCTTACGTGTGTAAAGTAAGCGGGCGTTTCGTGTGTGTACAACCCCCACTTACGTGGGAATTTACGATATTGTTGAAGAAATTATTGCAGGTTTTGCACGCATCGGTCGTATTCTTCCCCCCGGCAACTTCGATAGGAGCTCACACTCATGAAGGAACTCTTCTTGGTCGAGGCCGAGTCCACCCCTACCTCGCTTGTGTTCGTCGATCCCGAATCCGAACAGCAGTATTTTCTGGTGGTCACCGACACTTTGCGGGACGCATTTGCCCAGCATTCAGCAAATACTGCAGCGCAGGCGCACGCCCTTGATTCAAGCAGTGATGTTTCTTCCGTTGCCCCGCGTGATAATTCCGCACTTGGCGATCTTCACGGTCCTTCTCTCGTGGTGTCCGTACCAGAGAACGCTGATGAGCAGGTACACGCGACAAATGACGGTGGTGTAGACACTCCTGTTCAGCAGGCACCGAAGCCAGAAGCTTCTGCCTCTTCGGAGGTAGCGTCGCAAAGCGCGGAGGAATCTTCTGGTGAATCTCCTGTTTCCTACTCCCCTAGCCCAGATGCGTCCACTGCATCCACTGAGTCGGTTGCGTCGGCTGATTCAGCTTCCGCAACGTCGTCGGTAGCGTCTGCACCAACTCCTGCAGAATCTCACGCTGATAAACGGGAGATTGATCCTCGCCTGTCGGCACCGCTGAAGATGCGCCCGCGTGAGATTCAGGAGCGTATTCGCGCTGGTGCCACGGTTGCCGAGTTGGCCGAGTTAAATAATGTGACAGAAGCGCGCATTGAGCCGTACGCGCATCCTGTGTTGCTGGAGCGCACACGCATGGCGGAGATGGCCAAGCGTGCGTTCCCCGTGCGTGATGATGGACCTGCGAAATTATCGTTGTGGGAGATTCTTGCCACCGCCTTCGCGGCGCGTGGTCTTGATCTTCTCACCTCTGAGTGGGATGCGTACCGTGATGCGGCGAATCAGTGGGTCATTCAGGTGAAATGGGACGCTGGGGTCACTCAGAATGTTGCTGAGTGGAGTTATTTGAAGCATTCCGCGTCGAATGCGACCGCCGTTGCTCGTAATTCTTTGGCTGCTGATTTGATTGATCCGGATTTCATTAAACCTGTGCGCAGTCTCACCGCCGTGCACTCCCCTTCCCCAGCGCCGTCGATCGAAGATACCCAAGATATTCCTGTCATCGATGAGCAAGCGGATGTTGCGGAAGCGACGGGGGAAGATTTTCAGCAGCGTAGTCGCCCGGAACACGATGCTCAGCAAAGGGCGAATAGGCGGCGTCGTAAAGCTGTCACCCCGCATTGGGAGGACGTGCTGTTGGGTGTGCGCACGAACACGAAGCGCCCGCGTAAATAGTTTCCCCCCTGCGCGTGACTGGTGTGCTCGCATTCACCCTGTGTACGCCGGATTGTATGCGTATGGTGAGTGCGGTTTCAGGTTTGTTAAGGATCGTTTGAGGGATGTAGAACGTCGATGGGTTTAAGCAGAAATGACATGGTGTTGACGCTGTGGTTCGTCACAGCTGCACACCCAGAAAAGATCATTGCGATGTCGCCGCGTGCTGACCGCGGTTTCGGCCGCAAGCTGCTGGCCATGCTGAACCCACGGTGGCAGGTCACTCCGATCGGGCAGTTTTCGCTGAATCGTTCTGCGGCGCCGTCTGCTGGCGAGTTTTATATCGCGGCGTTTCCCGGCATTAGTGTGATTCAGATGGTGTTGCCTGATAGCACGTTGCTTTCGACTCTCGACGAGCGTTTTGTGCGGGCGATTCCGGCTGCTGATGTGTACGCTTGCGGCATTAATGAGGAGTCTGGGTTCGGCGGTTTCGCGCACTGGCAGGGTATGGCGCTCAAGCGGGCGTTCGCGGCGAAGCGTGATCGGGTGTATGAGGATATTGGTCTGGTTGAGCCGTTTGAGCGCCCGTTTTGGGCGGGTGATTGTGCTGATTCTGCCCGCGGCATTGCGTTGCCGTTTAATCCTCATGCGATTGCGAAGGCTGCTGAGAGTGCGTGGCTGGGTTTCGATCCTGCTACTAGCCCCGATATTAATGTGGTGGGGTATGCGGTTGATGGTCGCCCGGAGCCGAAGATGCATTCATCTGCGGCGAAGGATGTTGGGAGGATTGCAAGTCAGGCGTCGGCGAAGTTGGGGATTGGGTCGAAGCGGCGCGGCTACGATGACTACGAGGGCTTCGATAGTGAGGCTGACGTGGATGATGATCTTGATGATGTGGTCACGGATTTGTGTTCTGTGACGTCAAAAGGCGTTGCGTTGATTCGCCAGGTGGGTGCGAAAGTTGGGCGTAAGGTTGTGCAGTTTAAGCACGCTGTGGGCCATAAGCTGCGTTATAGTGATCGCCCTGCTCAGGTGGATCGTCGTGATTCGCGCTCACCGCTGCGTTCGACAGGTAGTGAGGGGTTGACGGATATTGAGGATATCGCAGAGGATCTCTAACTTTTTTAAGCGTGTCGACGCCGAAACCTAGCCCCCATTTCCCGGCGCGGTTGTGCAGGTGGTGGAGGTTTAGTTGTGGCTCAGGCTGCGTAGTCGTTCGTAGAATGCGATGGCTGCGGCGGTGGCAAGGTTGAGGCTATCAGTGCCTTCAGCCATGGGGATTTTTGCGCGTTGGTCGGTTGCGCGCATGGCGTGTTCGGTAAGCCCGGGGCCTTCAGCGCCGACGAGGAGCGCAACCTTGTGGTATGGTTTGCCACTGGCGTCGCTGAGTGCGTCGGCAAGGTGGTCGGCTTTGTCGTCGGGGGTCAGTGAGACGATTCTAAAGCCTTCGTCTTTGAGTTGGGTTAGTCCGTGTTGCCAGTTGGTGTATTTGCCTTCAAAGTGGGCAAATGGGGTGCGCAATACATGCCCCATGGAGACGCGCACCACACGGCGGTAGAGGGGGTCGGCACAGCCGTTGCCGAAAAGCACAGCGTCTACGCCCATGCCTGCGGCGTTGCGGAACATCGAGCCGATGTTTTCGTGGTCGCCTACTCCTTCGAGAACGACGACGGTGTTCGCGCCGTCGATAGCTTCAGCGATGGAAAGGTCACCTGCTCGATCCGCGGAGGCAAGTAGGCCACGGTGCATGTCGTAGCCTGCGAGTTGAGCGAGGGTGGGTCGGTCGATGGAGTAGATGGGGATTTCAGCTGTGCGTGCACGGTTGTCGGGGTCGGCGAGGAATTTTTCCAGTTTGTGTGGGAACCCAATGATGGCTCGTAGGGGAAGCGGGATTCGATGAGCCTGCCGATCACGAGGGGACCTTCGGCGATCACGAGCCCTTTGCCACCGGGAAGATCGGGACGATTGTCGGAGTGTTTTAAATCGCGAAAGTCGTCTACGCGGGGGTCTTCCGGATCGGTGATGTGGGTGATATCCATAAGCATCTAGGGTACGGAGGCATCCACGGTTTAAACAAAACTCATCCCCCACCACAACACACACCCAACTCGACCTTTCCCCCACCACCACAGCAGAATCCGGAAGGATCTCATAAAAAGGTCGAGTTTAAGGCGTACTAGACACAGAAGGAAGCCGATATTTGTGCCCACAAACTGTGACTTCCCTTTCCCGCACGATCAGCGATGGTGAGCAGGCGGCGTCGATAAGCACACAGCACCACCTCCCCACAATCGGATAACTCAGCTTCCCCACCACCACACACCCAACTCGACCTTTCCCCCACCACAACACCAGAATCCGCACACCCACCGCAAAAAGGTCGAGAAACCCAAAGCAACACCACCCTGCAATCAGACAACTCGACCTTTCCCCCACCACCACAGCAGAATCCGGAAGGATCTCATAAAAAGGTCGAGTTTAAGGCGCACTAGACACAGAAGAGAGCCGATATTTGTACCCACAAACTGCGACTTCCCTTTTCTCGCACGATCAGCGACGGTGAGCAGGCGGCGTCGATAAGCACACAGCACCACCTCCCCGCAATCGGACAACTCGACCTATCCCCCACCACAACACCAGAATCCGCACACCCACCGCAAAAAGGTCGAGAAACCCAAAGCACCACCACCCTGCAATCAGACAACTCGACCTTTCCCCGCGACAACACCAGAATCCGGAAGGATCTCATAAAAAGGTCGAGTTTAAGGCGCACTAGACACAGAAGAGAGCCGATATTTATGCCCACAAGCTGCGACTTCCCTTTCCCGCATAATCAGCGATGGTGAGCAGGCGGCGTCGATAAGCACACAGCACAAAGGGGTGTGAGCAATGCCCACACCCCAAAAAGCCCTACAACCTGCACCACCAGCGCCGGAAGTAGACAATGAAAACTTAGCCGATCGAGTTCAAAATTGGGTCAGCGGCAAA
Source organism: Corynebacterium felinum (assembly GCF_030408755.1). NCBI lineage: Bacteria > Bacillati > Actinomycetota > Actinomycetes > Mycobacteriales > Corynebacteriaceae > Corynebacterium > Corynebacterium felinum. The sequence goes on along the minus strand of NZ_CP047209.1, from coordinate 774,802 downwards.
GAACACCAAGAACAAAGCAGACAGCAGCCACATAATCCAGTGAATGCTCTTCGCCTTACCTGCAGCAGCAGTCATCAGCACGTAAGAAATGAACCCCACACCAATACCATTAGCAATGGAGTAGGTAAACGGCATGATCACAATCGTCAAAAACGCAGGAAGTGCAATCGAGAACTGGGTGAAATCAACATCGCGGATCTGCGAAATCATCAACGCACCCACCACAACCAGCACAGGAGCAGCAGCCTCAATCGGAACAATCGAGTACAGCGGGGTTAAGAACATCGCCAACAGGAACAAAATACCCGTCACCACATTCGCAAGACCCGTACGCGCACCATCCGCAATACCCGCAGCGGAATCAATGTAGACAGTATTCGACGACGACGACGCCAAACCACCCACAACAGCGCCCGCACCCTCAACAACCAGCGCAGCCTTCATGTTCGGCAGATTGCCATCCTTATCAGAAAGATTCGCCTGCTTACCCAAAGCAGTCATCGTGCCCATAGCATCGAAGAAGTTCGCCAACACCAGCGTAAACAGCAACAACGTTGCAGCCAGAGCGCCCACGCGAGTGAAAGCACCGAACAAAGAAATGTCGCCCACAATAGAAAGATCAGGCAGCCCGCCAATCGACTCAGGCAAAGTAGGAACAGCCAAAGACCACCCAGTCGGCACAGGCTTACCATCAACAAACGAAGGACCAGCACCGGTAGCAGCTTCCACAATCATCGCAATAATCGTGGTCGCAACGATGCCAATAAACAGCCCGCCACGCACCTGGCGCACCACAAGCATGCCGCAAATAATCAAACCGACCACGAAAACAAAGGTTGGCCACGAAGCAATAGAACCATTCGTGCCCAAAGACACAGGAACAGTCGTGCCCGCAGCATCCGGGATGCGGCGCACGAAACCGGCATCAACGAGGCCAATCATGGCGATAAACATGCCAATGCCCACACCCATCGCAGCCTTCAGCGAGGTAGGAATAGCATCAAAAACAGCGGTGCGGAAACCCGACACCGCCAACACCACGATGATAATACCGTCTAAAACGACCAAACCCATGGCCTCTTGCCAAGTCAAACCCTCGACAGACACCATGGTGACAGCAACCAACGTATTAATACCCAAGCCGGTAGCAATACCGAATGGGTACCGTGCAACAACACCGAACAAAATAGTCATACACCCGGCAGCCAGCGCGGTAGCCGCAGCAACCTGCGGCACACCAAGGGTCTTGCCGTTCACGTCGGCGATAGTGCCGATAATCAGTGGATTCAGAATGATGATGTACGCCATTGCGAAGAAGGTCACAACGCCGCCGCGAACCTCCGTGCCAATGGTGGAGCCCCGCTCCGTGATGTGGAAGAAACGATCCAAGGCACTAGCCGGCGCCTTCGCCTCCACAGTGGATTCAGCCATGTTCTCTCCAAAAGATGTGGGCAACTTCGAATTTTACAAAGGTAATCAAGCCATGTGGACTCACACTAAACTTTCTCTACCGACTAAAACAATCCCACTTCACCTGCATTTTTAACAAACGGAAACCCCCAAAAGTGGCACATTTAACATTTGATTTGCCACACGAATAGCCCCCTTTTGCCACAAATGCTGGTATAACCTCCATGCTCAGAACCTCACTCGAAACCCCTCTCAAAACCCCGCTCCCCCCCCGAAACGGCTGAGCTTCAAGTTACTTCACGTACGATCACGCCGTGATGATGCCACCTTTCAATTACGCTCCCCGCGATGCATCTTCGCATTCTGTATCCCGTTTCTTTATCCCGTGTTCTCCCCGCATGCCATCCATGACATCACAGTGGCGAACCTCAGGCCCATCCCCTTTGTGGCCCTTGTGTGGCGCTTAGCCCACGGTGATGTGAGGTTCATACCAATGGGGTGGGGGTTAGACCTGATCGATGTCGACTTCCACGATCGACTCATCATCATAGGGTTGCGCCTGCGTCACACCCAGTGGTGTGGTCGGCGGGGTGGCGGAATGCGCACCGCAGCCATAATCGTGGGCAACAACCGTCTCATCAGCTGAATACTCATTCGCACAAGCACCAAACGCTGGCCCCACCGGCTGTGCAAGCGGCAAATAAAACGCGCAGCTTAAGCACTTGAGGGTGGACTTTTGCGCAAACTCAGAATCAGGACCGAACTCGCCGCTTTGCCACCTCGCTAATGCTTGGTCTAAGCCTTTCTTCGACAGCATCAGTGGCTGCTCGGCATTGTGCTTTTCGACGTCGGGCATATGCTCGACTACCTCGGCGGACTCCGACGCGCTGCTGGTCAAACGCTCATCCCCTGGCCGCGGCGGCATCACATCACCGGGGCCCAAATCACCTGGCAAAATCCGCTCGTGATATGGCACCCACTCAGGTGCTTGCAGTGCTTTCCCACCAGGAACGAGCGCAAGTTCTGATACTGTCACCCATGTACTGCCTGAGGCGCAGGCGACAACGGCATTCCACTCCCAGCCGGAGTAGCCAGGAACATCCGCCTCAAAACGATGCGTGGCAACATTCTTCCCAATAGCAGTCACGCCGATGTGACGGCCCACATCGCCTTCGTTCAGATCCTCCAACGCGGCCTTCGCAATGTTTTTCGCGAGCGGGCTTAACAAAGGCGAGGTACTTTTTCGGTTTCGGGTTCTTCTACGTGGCACGCCACCATTATTCCTTATCTTTCTTCCCGACTCTGCATCAGGAATAGTTATTCAGGCATGATAGTGGATATGAACAGCACAAAACTCCCAGCCCCACGTACCTTTCTTGGCAGCAAAATTTTCCCCGCACTTCTTTGTGCCGCAACTGGGCTTGGCATCAGCGCCTGCTCCAGCCCGACGAACACTACACACAGCACACAGGTACCGTCTAGCACACACGAGGTATCCAGTGCAGCCGACAGTGCTATTCCGCGGCTGAAGGTTCATATCGAAAACACCCTTCCCTTCGACGCCACCGCTTTTACCCAGGGGCTTGAGGTTGATGGTGATCGACTCCTAGTCAGCACTGGTTGGAAAGGGGAATCCCGAATCTTCCACCGTAGTCTCGACGGTGTTAACACAGATGAGCACAACCTCGATCCCGAGTTTTTCGGCGAAGGCTCCACACGCTTTAACGACGTCGTTTGGCAGCTGACGTGGCAATCCGGTGTTGCATTCAAACGTGACGCCGAAACACTCGTTGAACTTCAGCGAGTCACCTACCCCGGCGAAGGATGGGGCTTATGTTCCTTCAACGACACCCTCGTCATGAGTGACGGCACCAACGAACTTCGCTTCCTCAACGGCGACACCTTTGAAGAAACCAGTCGCATCGCAGTCACCCGCGCCGGACTACCCGCCACCAGCCTCAACGAACTCGCCTGTACCACCGACAATGGTGTGAACTATGTGTGGGCAAATGTCTTCTTAAGCACCGACATCTACAAAATCAATGCCACCACAGGCGTAGTTGAAGCCATTGTCGATGCCTCCGACGTACCCAACAACGCCACCGATGACCCCAACCATGTTCTCAACGGAATTGCCGCAATTCCTGGCACCGACAAGTTCTACATCACCGGCAAACGCTGGCCAGACCTCTACGAAGTCCGATTCGTGAACGCACAACCTTAAAAAACACACCTTAGTAATCAAGGGGGATGGTATACCGGCTTTACTCAGCATTCTTCCCCAATCGTCCCCATTCTTCCCCCACTGCCACCACGAAAAAGAAACTGAAGGCTAGGATTAGGATCCATGAAGGCGAAAACACGCAAAACTATCATCCAGATTTCAGGTTTAGTAGCAGCAGTAGCAGTCGTCGTTGTTGCATCTGTACTCTTCCAAAACTGGTGGAACAACCGGCCTGGACCAGAACCCCGCGACGTAGCCATCCAGGCAACCATTCAGGATGACACAACCGACGTTTTCCCCTTTAGCATCTGTGAACCCGGAGTGGAATGCGAAGAAGCCGCCCCCACCATTCTCAAACTCGGCGCCGACGAAACCATGAAGCTTGTTCTGCCCAAGCACGTCTACGATCATGATTGGTCACTGCTGAAAATCTATGATGACCCAGCAGCCAACGATGAACACTACTTCGGGGCATACGAGCAACAAACCGTTGACATCAAAGGCAGCGCCGAACCGGTAGAGAAAAACTCCACCACCCGACCCCAACTCGTTGTGGTGGAGGTCAAAGCTGTCATGATTGGCCACGACGCTAACGGTGTGGAAACCCCCTACACCACCACGTGGTCTATTGGCTTTGATTCGCCAGCCACGAACCCTTAACAAGTCTCGCAATCACATCACTCACGTTTCATCGTGTATTCAGTGCACCCCCTGTGTGATCAACGATTGTTCACACAGGGGAATGCGGTGGGAGAAAAACAGCGAATGGTGTTAGAGAAGAACGAGACTTGAAGCACAATCGGCCCCTTCCTTCTGATTCACGATCATCAGAAGAAAGGGGCCGAAGGTATTATGCTGCAAGCAGTTTACTTTTTAAAGTGCACTAGACGTCGAGTTCAGCGGCCACAGCACGCAAGATCTCAGCAATCTTCTTCGCTTCTTTATGGTCCGGATAGTGCCCATTGGTCAACTTCGGCTGGACCTGATTTTCCAGCAAATACATCAGGTCGCCGATCATCGAACCCAGCTCCTCAGGGGAATGCTTACGCTCAGCCTTTGCAGGCTTTAGACCTGCCACCTTTGGTGGATCCACCAAAACGACACGCAAAGCCTGAGGGCCCTTCACTCCTGCGCCGTAATCGAACTCAATGCGCTGGCCGCGGTGGAGCTCAGTTACGCCCTTAGGCAATACAGCATTACCAACGAACACGTCCTCGCCATCCGGGTTGGATACGAAACCGAAACCACGCTCGGAGTTGTACCACTTCACCTTGCCGATAGGCATTGCCCTATCCTTCCTTTCCGCAAACAATCATTGACAGGAACAGACTTCACAGACTGTGAATTAATAAGAATACCCTCATTTAAAACTGGTTCTACACCCTCAATACCCCACTCCACACAAAGAACTACTATGCTCCGCCCAAGTATGGAGAATAAGGACAAGGAAGCTACGAGTACAGCATCAATGATGAATAACCGCTCCCACACCATGAGGCGATCACCGCCAGTGTCACTAGTTCTTACCATCGCCCTAGGCGCAAAGGGTTGTTCATGCTGGAGGTCAGCGTTGAAAAAGTGATTATAACTACTGCCGATACCCCTCATGCAGACGGGGGCAAAACGGGGGGTTTTATAACGATTTAACAACATCTTTGCCCCACTGACGGCAAACTCACAGGAAACCGTTATATGGTTCTCCTATCTGCATAAACGGCGCTATTTTTAGAAAATAAGCACGCTTTCGACGGCGAAAAACGTGACAATTTCGTTACCAATCGGCTAGGGTATCAAATCGTAAGCACTACAGCGGTACACGCTGGTTTTACACAATCGACAAGTTCACAGTGAAACTCCAGTGAAAACTCCACCGCGCAGCGTCCTGGTTCATTGCCACAATTTTGGTGGTCATGCACTCACGATGTGCGGGCAAGGATTGTATGAGGCGCTTCCACCTTCATGCCCCTTGGAATCTTTTAGCTTGGGCCCTCAACCCGCTTTCCTTGCTTCATGGTGTTTATCAAGTATCCCATCATGATCATGATGGGTGGTGCTTTAAAAAATACGTCCATTGAGTGTGCGTGGAACTTCTACACACACTCGTTACATATATCGCCAGCAAGCGTTCCAAGGGGCTAGGCACGATGCCACAAGCACATTGCCATAGCCGCACATCGCGACTATGAGCAAAAATTGTGCAGGCAGCGGTCGTGAACAGGGAACTTCCACGCTCCCGCGCTACGAAAAGCAACGTCGTTGTTTTTCACAGCAATGGGAAAAGGATTTTTCAGTCCATCACCGCACACTTGTAGTACTGAGTCTGCAAGGATCGTTGCCGAAGATTCGACGCCCATGGTCGTTTCTTCTAAAAAGGTGGCCAACGAGAGGATTTTTCTACACTATGGCACGACACGCACGTAAGACTGCATCTACCTTTACCAAGTTTGCAGCAACCACGGTCGCAGTCGGAACCGCCTCCGCTCTGTTTGCACCTACTGCTTCCGCTGCCCCTGATTCCGACTGGGATCGTTTGGCGCAGTGCGAGTCCGGTGGCAACTGGGCAATCAACACTGGCAACGGCTACCACGGTGGCCTCCAGTTCGCTCCTTCTACTTGGCGTGGCTTCGGCGGCGGCGAGTTCGCCCCTTACGCCTACCAGGCAAGCCGTGAGCAGCAGATCGCTGTTGCCGAGCGTGTTCTGGCTCGCCAGGGATGGAATGCATGGCCTGCATGCTCCCGCAAGCTGGGTCTGAACTCCGCACCAACCCCACGCAACGTTGTGGCTGGCGCCCCTGCACCTGTTCAGCAAGCCGTTGAGGCTGCAGTAGCACTGTCTGCTAACGATTCCTCCGGTTCTTCTTCCGCACTGGCCTCCGATGCCGTGTATTCCCTGATTGTTGAGCGCTTGGGCGCTTACGGTCTGAAGGTTCCTTCCGAGGTTGAAGCGTACTACCACGCTCACCGTGAGAACTTCAACGCGTTCTACACCGCTAACCGCGACATGATTGATTCACTGTTCCGCGCTTAAAATCTGCGGCGAAAAATTCACTCGCGCCCTCCCCCCCCCACAATGCTGGGGATCTGGGAAGGGCGCGTTGTGCATTTACCACCCCCATATTGGGGTGGGATGGATTATGTGACCTTTCGCCCCTCAATCACCCCTGGGGCTACAGAAAAGCGTCAAGGGGGCTTGGGCGCTTTCCTAGCCACTACCTGCATTATCAATGCCCTATGTGTCTTGTGCGTGAAGTGTCACATACTAAGAGATCAGACAAATCTTCACAACTTTGTTAATGGCTGTTTGCTAATAATTTTATCACTTTAAGCTGCAAACAGCTGACGTGGCGCAAGATTTAGTGTGTAATAACCCACATCGTTAAAAGAGAGTGATGTGGAACTCCCCGTCTCTGTGTTAGCGCCGTGGATAGAAGTACCTATTCAGCCTTTGAGCATTACACGACACCGCCTCGTGGAGGTGCCAGACCTGGTGGCACCACTTTGACCCTTCACAAGGTTGGAGCCTGTGATGATCAATCCGCGCATAGGTAGCTAAGCTACAGCTTTTTCTCCACGGCACGCATAGGGGATGTGGGCAGTGACACGCACACAACGACCTTGAAGAAAGGCGTGTTTGCATATGTCAACACCTAATCAAGCGAAACATGTTCCGACACCGGAGGAATTCATCGCGATGAGTGAGTCCGCGGAATTTACGCGCTTGCGTAAAACCTTCCGTGGTTTCGCTTTCCCCTGCACCATTGCATTCTTGGCGTGGTACATCTTCTACATTGTCACCGCGACTTTCGCCACCGATTTTGTGCAGACCAAGATCTACGGCGCGATCAACATCGGCATGGTTTTGGGTTTGGCTCAGTTCTTCACCGCTGGTGTGATCACGTGGGTGTATGTTCGCTTCGCCGATAACAAGATTGACCCCGCCACCGAGGCCATTCGTGCCACGATGGAAAACCCTCAGCGTAACCAGGAGGCTTAAACACTATGTCGACTCTGACTTTCGCCCAAGACACGATCGATACCGGTAATCCACTTCTCAATATCGGCGTTTTCGTTTTGTTCATCATCGGTACATTGACCGTGGTGATTCGTGCAACGCGCAAGACCTCCCAAAAAGGCTCCGACTTCTACACCGGTGGTGCTTCTTTCTCCGGTTGGCAAAACGGCCTGGCTATTGCTGGCGACTACCTTTCTGCTGCGGCATTCCTCGGTGTGACAGGCGCTATCGCCCTGTATGGCTACGACGGCTTCCTGTACTCGGTGGGCTTTTTGATCGCGTTGCTGGTGGCTCTAGTTCTGGTTGCTGAGCCTTTACGTAACACAGGCCGCTTCACCATGGCTGATGTGTTGTCCTTCCGTTTGAAGCAAAAGCCCGTGCGTACCGCCGCTGCTATCTCCACCTTGTCTATTTCCTTGTTCTACTTGATTGCGCAGATGGCCGGCGCTGGTGGTTTGGTGGCGCTGCTTCTGGGCATTTCTGGTAAGACTGCTCAGGCTGCTGTGGTTGCTGTTGTGGGTATCTTGATGATTGTCTACGTTCTTTTGGGTGGCATGAAGGGCACCACCTATGTGCAGATGATTAAGGCAGTTCTGTTGGTGTCTGGTTCCTTGGTCATCGCTGGCTTAACCTTCTACTACGTTGGTGGTGGCTTCAACGCCACGTTGGAAGCTGCAGTGGCGAACCACCCTAAGGGTGAGTCTGTGCTCGGGCCTGGTTTGAAGTATGGTGCCTCGAACCTCACCAAGATGGACTTTGTATCCCTCGGTTTGGCACTGGTCTTCGGTACTGCCGGCTTGCCACACGTTCTGATGCGTTTCTACACCGTTCCCACGGCTCGTGAGGCACGTCGTTCCGTCACGTGGACCATTGGCATCGTGGCCTTGTTCTTCCTTTTGACCGTGGTCATGGGTTACGGTGCCGCAGCGCTAGTCGGCCCAGAAACTATCAAGGCAGCCCCAGGTGGCGTGAACTCTGCAGTACTTTTGCTGTCTGCTGAGGTCGGTGGGCCTATCTTCATGGCTGTGATTTCCGCCATTGCTTTCGCAACCATCTTGGCAGTTGTAGCCGGGCTTGCTATTACCGCTTCGGCTTCCGTTGCACACGACCTATACAATTCGGTGTTCCGCAACGGCCAAGCTACTGAGGAGGAGCAGGTTCGTGTCTCCCGTATCACCGTTGTTGTGATCGGTGTGCTCGCTATCGTGCTGGGAATTGGCGCCATGGGCCAGAACATTGCCTTCCTTGTGGCGCTTGCCTTCGGTATTGCCGCATCCGCTAACCTGCCCACCATCATTTACTCGCTGTATTGGAAGAGGTTCAACACCACCGGTGCGTTGTTCTCCATCTATGGTGGTTTGATCACCTCCATCGTGTTAATCGTCTTCTCCCCTGCAGTTTCTGGCGCTGAAACCTCCATGCTGGGTGCAGATATCAACTTTGCCTGGTTCCCGCTGACCAACCCATCGATTATCTCGATCCCAGCAGGCTTCCTGCTTGGCATCATCGGTAGCCTGATTGGTCCTGCAGATGAATTCAAGGCAAAGACTGCCGAGATGGAAGTTCGTTCCCTCACCGGCGTCGGTGTGGAGAAGGCAGTTCAGCACTAAGCTTTGACGTTCCATATATTTGCATAAAGCTCCCCCGCAGTAGTACTGCGGGGGAGCTTTATGCTTCTATCTCTATGCCACACCCAATCACGGCATAGTAAAACGAGAGGGAAGTCTCTTGCCCTTAACCACTATTCAATGGTGTGGACGAAACCGCCCCCTCGTTTCAGGGGATAACCGAATCAGCTACTTGTTGATCCGAGTATATGGGTGAACGTAACCGAGTTCCTCAACTGGGACTGGGAATTCAATGTCACCGTAAGGGCTGTTAGCACCTACGAACTTTGCAGTGAATTCAGTAACGTAGTGGCCACCGCCAGGAACCTCGGCTGGCCAGCCCGGATCGACATAACCTTTTTTCTCCATATTTGCCATGCCCTCTATTCTTCCAAAAACTGCACGCAAAAGCACCTAGAACACCGACTAAACTTATCCAAACCATGACTACACGAACCCAATCTGCCCCAAAGCCCCTAGATTTTGCCACGTGGTTGTCCTCCCTGAGTGACTCGCAGCTTCACACAATCCTGAGTAATCGCATGGATGTATGTCACCCTGCACCCCCGGGGATTTCTTCACTAGCTGCGCGTTTGCAGCTTCGCGCGTCGCTGGGGCGGGCCGTAGTGAAGCTCAGTGCCCGCCATATTGCGGTTGTGGAAGTGCTCGCACGCCTCGGGGGTGAGATAGAACCTGTGGCTAACCCCGACGTGTGCGCTTTACTCGGCGAATTCATGGACAACAGCGACCCCAAAGACATTGCGCGCACCGTGGAAGATGCTTTAGAAGACTTAAGCCAAAACGCTCTCGTATTCCCTTCGGCTGCAGGTTGGCAGATCGCACCTGAGGTAATGCAGGCGTTTCCACCGAGTTTCCAATTACTTCCAGATCCAGAGGTGCCTACTGGTGCGGCTCTCGAGGCGTTGATTGCGGGACTGGAGGATAAGCATCGCAAGATTCTTCTCACCTTGCAGCATTCAGGAGGTGTGGGTACCACGCGGGATGCGGCGATCGATGCAGATCCTACGCGCCCGATTCCGCAATTGATTGCGCAATCTTTGCTTCTTCGGGTGGATTCCACCACGGTGCGTCTTCCTATGGCAGTCCGCAGGGCGTTAACTGGGGATCATGCTGCGGTTCTTCCCTTGACTAATCCTGTGGATTCCTTGAGCAATAAGGAAGCACTGGTGGAAGAAAATGAAACCCAACGTGCTGCTGGTACTGCGCTGGAAGTTGTGCGTTTGGTGCGAAGCTTGGTGGAGTTTGTTGAATCATCGCCACTGCTGTTGCTGAAAGAGGCGACTGTTGGTGTGCGTTCACTGCAGTCGCTGGTGAAAGCGCTGGATTGTGATGAGCTTACTGCGCTGCGGGTGCTGGGTTTAGGTATGGCAATGGGGGTGGTTGCTCGCGGTGTTCCTGATGATGACACGGGTCTCGGAGATCAGGTGCTTGCCAGCACCACGTTGGCGGAAGAGTTTTTGGGAAGCCCTGTGCATGAGCAGTGGGCGTTTATGGTGGAGCGGTGGTGGAATAATGGCACGTTCGCGCCTTGGCTGGTCGGTTCTACAGACGAGGCTGGTAAACCACTGCGCGCGCTGTCGGCTGCCACCGTGGTGGAGAAACTTCCGAAGACGCGTTCCTTGGTGCTCTCAGGTTTTGAAAATGGTGCGTTGAGTTTTGAGCAGTTGCGCAGTGTGTTGGGCTATTGCTATCCACTCCATATGGTGCAGTTGTCGGCGTCGTTGGTGTCGCAGCTGGTGCAGGAGGCTGTGTTTATAGGGCTGGTTGTTCAGCGCGGGGAACTCTTTGTGCCCACTCAGCTTCTGCTTGAACTGTTGTGTGGGCATGACATTCGTCCGTTCACGCTTGCGGCAGCCCCTCATGAGGTGGAGTATGTGATCCCGCAGGGTGATATGACTGTGTTGGCGCCTGGGCCGTTGACGCCGAAGGTTCATTCGCAGCTGCGGGTGATTGCCGATGTTGAGTCGCAAGGTGTGGCGTGTGTGTACCGTATTTCGGAGGCATCGATTCGTCGTGCGTTTGATGCAGGCTGGAGTAAGGCTGATTTTGTTGCGTTTTTCGCAAACCATAGCGTGGGGCAGATTCCGCAGACTGTGGAGTTTTTGGTTGATGATGTTGCTAGGCAGCATGGTCAGGTTCGGGGCGGTATTGCGCTGTGTTATGTCCGTAGTGAGGATCCCGCGTTGCTGTTGGAGGCGTCGCGCTGTGCTGCAGCTGCAGAGATTGGGTTGCGGGTGATTGCGCCGACTGTGGCTGTGTGTCAGGTTCCTTTGGGTAGGGCGTGCGAAGTGTTGCGGGATGCGGGTATTCATGTGGTTGCTGAGAATGATGCGGGGGTGCGCGTTGATGTCCACCCGAAGCCAATCCGTGTGGCAGTTCCGGTGGTGAAGTCTCCTGCACCGCGGGTGTGTGATGATGAGGCACTGGTGCGTGCGATGAGTGCTATCCGGGGTGCGGATGCGGCAGCTTTGGTTGCGAAGACTGGTGTGAAAGCGCAGGTGCAGGCGGGGGCGTCGATAAGCGTGATTAATGCTGCGATTCGGGCGCGTCGCAAGATCACGATTGGGTTTGTGGATCGCCAGGGTGCTGCAACGCAGATTGTGGTGACTCCGATTACGGTGGCGGCGGGCGTGGTGTCGGCGGTGGATGAGACGACGGGGCAGCTGCATCAGTTTCCGTTGCATCGGGTCACACAGGTCGTTGTTGAGGCGGGGGTAGAATAAGGTGTTTGCTGCGCAGATTCGGATGCGCGGCTGAAAGGTGGAGTGGTTTAGTGGTGATGAATACTTTTGGCGCGCTGATTGTGCAATCAGATAAGACTGTGTTGCTGGAAGTTGATCATCCGCACGCGGCGCAGGCGAGGGCAGCTCTTGCGCCTTTCGCGGAGCTTGAGCGCGCACCCGAGCATGTGCATACGTATCGCATCACTCCGCTTGCGTTGTGGAATGCGCGTGCGGCCGGCCATGATGCGGAGCAGGTTGTGGATATGTTGGAGACGCATTCGCGCTTCCCTGTCCCCCAAGCATTGCTTATCGACGTCGTTGAGTTGATGTCCCGTTATGGCAGGGTTCGTTTGCACAAGCACCCGGCGCACGGTTTGGTTTTGGAATCTGCTGAACCCGCGATTTTAGCGGAGATTTCGCGCCATAAGAAGATCCAGCCGATGTTGGGTGCGCAGATTGATGCGGAAAATATTGTGGTGCACCCCTCTGAGCGGGGGCGTTTAAAGCAAGAGTTGCTGAAAGTCGGCTGGCCTGCTGAAGATCTCGCGGGCTATGTTGATGGCGAAGCGCACCCCATTGAGTTGAGTTGTGAAAAAGAACAATGGGAATTGCGCGACTACCAAAAGAATGCCGCTGATTCTTTCTGGGAGGGTGGCTCTGGCGTTGTCGTGCTGCCCTGTGGCGCGGGCAAAACTATGGTGGGTGCGGCAGCGATGGCGCGGGCACAGTGCACCACCCTCATCTTGGTGACCAACACTGTTGCGGGGCGTCAGTGGCGCGATGAGCTGCTGCGCCGCACCTCATTGAGCCCTGAGGAAATCGGTGAATATTCCGGTGAGAAGAAAGAGATTCGCCCTATCACCATTGCTACCTATCAGGTTGTGACCCGAAAAACGAAGGGGGAATACCGTGCGCTTGAGCTGTTTGATTCCCGCGACTGGGGTTTGATTATTTACGATGAAGTGCATCTTTTGCCCGCACCGGTGTTTCGCATGACCTCGGATTTGCAGTCACGGCGTCGATTAGGGCTCACTGCGACCCTTGTGCGCGAAGACGGACGCGAAGGTGATGTGTTTTCCCTCATCGGGCCGAAGCGTTACGACGCCCCTTGGAAAGACCTCGAAATGCAGGGTTTCATCGCAACCGCCGAATGCATCGAGGTACGCACGACCCTCACCGAAGCAGAGCGCATGGAATATGCGCTTGCGGAAAGCCACGAACGGTACCGCTTCGCTGCCTGTGCACACACAAAAATGCACACCATCAGGCAGCTGCTTGAACACCACAGCGGCGACCAAACCCTGATTATCGGCGCATACGTGGACCAACTGGAACACATCGGTGCCACCTTCAACCTGCCTGTGATTGATGGTAAGACCAGCACGAAAAAGCGCGAGCAGCTATTCCAGCAGTTCCGTGACAACGAAATTACCACCTTGGTCGTGAGTAAGGTCGCGAACTTCTCTATCGATTTGCCCGAAGCAACTGTGGCGATCCAAGTGTCCGGCACCTTTGGTTCCCGCCAAGAAGAAGCCCAACGCTTAGGCCGACTTCTGCGCCCGAAGAAAGACGGCGGTGAAGCTTTTTTCTACTCTGTTGTCAGCCGCGATACCATCGACACGGACTATGCTGCGCACAGGCAACGCTTTCTCGCTGAGCAAGGCTACGCTTACCGCATCCTCGACCACGCGGATTTACCCGTATTACTTACAACAATGAAGGAGCAAGGCCATGAAAAATTTTAATTTTAGCGTCGATAATGAGCACGCTAAGAAAAATAATGAGCTGCTCAAAGACACCAAACGCCTGCAAATATCAGCAGCCTTGTTCGGTTTCATTCTGCTCGGTGTGGGCTACGGACTAAGCCATGTTTACCCTGGCACTTTAGGCACGATTATCATCGGCACCTTTGCAGTGATGGCAGTGGTCAGCTTTGCACTCATCTTCGTCATCCCTCGACAGGTAGGCACCGCCGATAAGCTCTATGCCACCTATGAGTTGTGCCCTGCGGTGATCGCTGAAGTGAACCCGCGCGACATGGTGTTACTTGCGCTTGTCAATATAAACGCAAACCGTGAAGGTGAACCTCGATGGGGTCTTGCAACGCGCACGATTACCCGCCTTGAAGGGCACAATCGCAAGAAGGGTGAGCGCGTGCCTTCCGTGGCAGTAACGGGGCGTCGCAGTGTAAAAAGCCAAGAGGTCTGGGATGAAATTTCCCCGATGCCCATTGCGTGGGGAACAACTGATGCGACTGTGATTAAAGAAGCGACAAAGACGATTCCTTTCGAACAGTGGAATCTTCTGGAAAAGAATGTGTCAAAACTCGATCAGGTTAAAGCAACCCGCTTCAACCTTCTTCCATTGTAAAAACATCAAAAAACTCCTCCTGACCCCGGTGAAATGCGGCCAGGAGGAGTTTTTTCTTGCGCTTTATTAGAACACTGGGATGCCAGGGATAGCGTGGCCTACGAGCAAACCACGGCTGATCAGTGCCTGAATAACTGTCAAGGTCATAGCAACCGATGATCCAATGGAAGAAGCAATATTAAGAAGGATCGGAATGATTCCAACCGCCGACAAACCGTCAGCGCCCTGCGCAGATGCTGGGGCTGCGGTGAGAATGGACACGACAGCGGTGGTCGACACAGCTGCGAAAGTATTACGAACAAACTTCTTCATTTAGTCTCCCAACTACTACAGGGGTAGCAAACTGTTTAAGAAAAGCACATCTGATGCACTTGCTAGGAAACTACCATGAGTCAGCTGGGAATTTGCTAAAAATACTTTTCAACACCCCCGCCTCTCACTGAAGTGACACTCCCCCACCATGAACAAACCACGGCTATGAGCATGTATTTTTCAATCTACCGTTCCGACAAGAGTTCAAGAAAACCACCAACACACGGGGGTAGCACATTAAATACCTTCGTTATGTATACACATGAATAATCCGGCCAGCCCGAGCAGGAGATCAAAGCACGGGGTAGCCGGAGTGACTGGACAATCAGCCTAATTTAGAGTGCTGGGTAGTTAGGGATGGGGGGAAGGCGAAGGTAGCCGCGGTGGACTGCAGAATTGTAAATAACGCCAACAATTGCCCAGAACACTACGAAGGAGGCGATACTGGAAAGAAGAGCCATGGCACAAAGCCCTTTCAGGTGAGAGCGCTTAAGTATGACAAGCGCAAATGGAGACAGTGGACAACACTTACAAACGCTAGAAACTACCGTTTGCAAGGACAAACCTAGTGCAAGAAACCGTATGATCCCTGCACAAGGCTCTGAAAAAATATTCGCACAGCTACAGCCGACCAGCAAGGGAAACGAAAAATAATACCCCCAACAAAATAATTTTCTTATAATACTTTTTTAACAATCCCAGTTCAGTTCGAGTTGAAAATTCTCAGCATTAAGGTAAAGGGGGTAATTATGTGTGTCATGTGACACAGGCCTGAATAAAGGTCTGGGGACGCACAAAAGCCCACCCTTTGGTGGGGGTGGGCTTTTGTTGTGAAGTTTTTGGTCGGCGGTGTCTTACTCTCCCACAAACTCCCGTTTGCAGTACCATCAGCGCTGTCGGGCTTAGCTTCCGGGTTCGGAATGGGACCGGGCGTGTCCCCGACGCTATGACCACCGACACATTTTTTTGGGTTGTGTGTGTTGTGGGTGTTTGTGTTGTGTCAGTGACTGTGTAGTGGACGCGGTGTTGTGTTTTGTTTGTTGTGTTTTGTGTTTTGTTTTGGGGTTGTTTGTTGGTGTATTAGTACCAGTCGTCTTCTCACATTGCTGTGTTTGCAACTCTGGCCTATCAACCCGGTAGTCTTCCGGGCACCTCAAGTGAAACCTCATCTTAGAACAGGCTTCCCGCTTAGATGCTTTCAGCGGTTATCCCTTCCGTACGTAGCTAACCAGCTATGCCACTGGCGTGACAACTGGCACACTAGAGGTACGTCCGTCCCGGTCCTCTCGTACTAGGGACAGCTTTCTTCAAGTTTCAACGCGCGCGGCGGATAGAGACCGAACTGTCTCACGACGTTCTAAACCCAGCTCGCGTGCCGCTTTAATGGGCGAACAGCCCAACCCTTGGGACCTACTCCAGCCCCAGGATGCGACGAGCCGACATCGAGGTGCCAAACCATCCCGTCGATATGGACTCTTGGGGAAGATCAGCCTGTTATCCCCGGGGTACCTTTTATCCGTTGAGCGACACCACTTCCACTCGTAGGTGCCGGATCACTAGTCCCTACTTTCGTACCTGCTTGAGTTGTCACTCTCACAGTCAAGCTCCCTTGTGCACTTACACTCAACACCTGATTGCCAACCAGGCTGAGGGAACCTTTGGGCGCCTCCGTTACTTTTTAGGAGGCAACCGCCCCAGTTAAACTACCCACCAGGCACTGTCCCCAACCCAGATCATGGGCCAAGGTTAAGGTGCTCAATCCGATCAGAGTGGTATTTCAACAACGACTCCACCACACCTAGCGATGCGGTTTCCTAGTCTCCCACCTATCCTACACAAACCGAACCAAACACCAATACCAAGCTATAGTGAAGGTCCCGGGGTCTTTTCGTCCTGCCGCGCGTAACGAGCATCTTTACTCGTAGTGCAATTTCACCGGGCCTGTGGTTGAGACAGCAGGGAAGTCGTTACGCCATTCGTGCAGGTCGGAACTTACCCGACAAGGAATTTCGCTACCTTAGGATGGTTATAGTTACCACCGCCGTTTACTGGGGCTTAAATTCTCCGCTTCGCAACACAAGTGTTGCTAACAGGTCCTCTTAACCTTCCAGCACCGGGCAGGCGTCAGTCCGTATACATCAACTTCCACGTTTTCGCACGGACCTGTGTTTTTAATAAACAGTCGCTTCCCTCTATTCTCTGCGACCACCACCAGCTCAACCAGTTTGTCACCAGCAGTGGTCCCCCTTCTCCCGAAGTTACGGGGGCATTTTGCCGAGTTCCTTAACCACAGTTCACCCGAACGCCTTAGTATTCTCTACCTGACCACCTGTGTCGGTTATGGGTACGGGCCATATATGCACTCGCTAGAGGCTTTTCTCGGCAGCATAGGATCACCAACATCCCCACACACATGTGGGTACGCATCACGCCTCACCCTTCTATGCAGAACGGATTTGCCTATTCTGCGGGCCACACGCTTACACCACAATCCACTAAGTGGCTTGGCTACCTTCCTGCGTCACCCCATCACTTGACTACTACCCACTCAGATCCCACGCACGCGCACACCAACACTACAAGTAGTAATCAGTGTGTTTGTGGGTGGTTAGTATCATGGATTCATCATTGGGCGCGCATATACGGGTACCAGAATATCAACTGGTTGTCCATCGACTACGCCTGTCGGCCTCGCCTTAGGTCCCGACTCACCCTGGGAAGATTAGCTTGACCCAGGAACCCTTAGTCATCCGGCGGACATGTTTCTCACATGTCATTCGTTACTCATGCCTGCATTCTCACTCGCACACATTCCACACCAGCGGTTACCCGGGTGCTTCAACACGTGCACGACGCTCCCCTACCCAACCAACCCCAAAAGGAGTTGATTGCCGCGGCTTCGGCGGTGTACTTGAGCCCCGCTACATTGTCGGCGCAGAACCACTCGACCAGTGAGCTATTACGCACTCTTTCAAGGATGGCTGCTTCTAAGCCAACCTCCTGGCTGTCTTCGCGATCCCACATCCTTTCCCACTTAGTACACTCTTAGGGGCCTTAACCGGCGATCTGGGCTGTTTCCCTCTCGACCAACGGAGCTTATCCCCCGCAGTCTCACTGCCGTGCTCTAACTTCACCGGCATTCGGAGTTTGGCTGACATTGCTAAGATTGTGGTCCCGCTCAACCAACCAGTAGCTCTACCTCCAGGAAGAAACACACGACGCTGCACCTAAATGCATTTCGGGGAGAACCAGCTATCACGGAGTTTGATTGGCCTTTCACCCCTACCCACAGCTCATCCCCTCAGTTTTCAACCTAAGTGGGTTCGCGCCTCCACAGCATCTTACTGCTGCTTCACACTGGCCATGGGTAGATCACCCCGCTTCGGGTCCAGGACATGCCACTAACTCACCCTCATTAGGATTCGCTTTCGCTACGGCTACCCAACACTGGTTAACCTCGCGACATGCCGCTGACTCGCAGGCTCATTCTTCAAAAGGCACGCCATCACCCAAACAAATCAGGCTCTGACGGATTGTAAGCACACGGTTTCAGGTACTATTTCACTCCCCTCCCGGGGTACTTTTCACCATTCCCTCACGGTACTTGATCCGCTATCGGTCACACTAAGTATTTAGGCTTACCGGGTGGTCCCGGCAAATTCACAGCAGATTCCACGAGCCCGCTGCTACTCGGGTATCCAACAACACAACACAACATGCTTTCACGTACAGGACTCTCACCTTCTACAGTGGGCGATTCCACACCACTTCCGCTAACACATCATAAATTATGCCCAGGTGTGACAGCACCTAGAAAGTCAAACCCCACGACCCCGCACACGCAACCCCTGCCAGGTATCACACGCATACGGTTTAGCCTCATCCACGTTCGCTCGCCACTACTAGCGGAATCACAATTGTTTTCTTCTCCTGCGGGTACTGAGATGTTTCACTTCCCCGCGTAAACCCCCACACCAGCTATGAATTCACTAGTGGGTAACTACACATAACTGCAGCCAGGTTTCCCCATTCGGACACCCTCGGATCAACGCTCTATTGGCAACTCCCCGAGGCTTAACGCAGCCTTACACGTCCTTCATCGGCTTAGCATGCCAAGGCATCCACCGTGTGCTCTTACTCAAACAACACACCAAAATGACAAAAAACACTAAGACAAACAAACACCACACACAAAAAAGAGAGTGTGTGAACATCTGTCATCAAAAAAAATTAAGAATAAAGATAAAAATGCTCGCGTCCACTATACAGTTCTCACACAACACACCAACACCAACCACCACCACAACCCCCACAAGGAGCCACAGCAATTACTGATATCGGCCACCAGGAAAACACACATGTCATCCCAGACACCCAACAGCATGCCAACACACACATATAATTTTTTTGCTTGAAGTATCACAATTTTGTTACCCCGTGTGATATCTGATCACACACAAAGCGGGTTTGCTCCACCCGGATTTATAAAAAATATAGAGCTCACACAACTGTGTGAAACAAAAAGCTCCTTAGAAAGGAGGTGATCCAGCCGCACCTTCCGGTACGGCTACCTTGTTACGACTTCGTCCCAATCGCCGATCCCACCTTCGACAGCTCCTCCCAAAAAAGGTTAGGCCACTGGCTTCGGGTGTTACCAACTTTCATGACGTGACGGGCGGTGTGTACAAGGCCCGGGAACGTATTCACCGCAGCGTTGCTGATCTGCGATTACTAGCGACTCCGACTTCATGGGGTCGAGTTGCAGACCCAATCCGAACTGAGGCTTTCAGCGATTCGCTCACCCTCACGGGCTGGCAACGCGTTGTACCGACCATTGTAGCATGTGTGAAGCCCTGGACATAAGGGGCATGATGATTTGACGTCATCCCCACCTTCCTCCGAGTTAACCCCGGCAGTCTCTCATGAGTCCCCACCATAACGTGCTGGCAACATAAGACAAGGGTTGCGCTCGTTGCGGGACTTAACCCAACATCTCACGACACGAGCTGACGACAACCATGCACCACCTGTATACAGACCACAAGGGAAACTACATCTCTGCAGCCGTCCTGTATATGTCAAGCCCAGGTAAGGTTCTTCGCGTTGCATCGAATTAATCCACATGCTCCGCCGCTTGTGCGGGCCCCCGTCAATTCCTTTGAGTTTTAGCCTTGCGGCCGTACTCCCCAGGCGGGGCGCTTAATGCGTTAGCTACGGCACAGAAGTCGTGGAAGACCCCTACACCTAGCGCCCACCGTTTACGGCATGGACTACCAGGGTATCTAATCCTGTTCGCTCCCCATGCTTTCGCTCCTCAGCGTCAGTTACTGCCCAGAGACCTGCCTTCGCCATCGGTGTTCCTCCTGATATCTGCGCATTCCACCGCTACACCAGGAATTCCAGTCTCCCCTACAGCACTCAAGTTATGCCCGTATCGCCTGCAGCTCCGGAGTTAAGCCCCGGTATTTCACAGACGACGCGACAAACCACCTACGAGCTCTTTACGCCCAGTAATTCCGGACAACGCTTGCACCCTACGTATTACCGCGGCTGCTGGCACGTAGTTAGCCGGTGCTTCTTATACAGGTACCGTCACAAAAGCTTCGTCCCTGTCGAAAGAGGTTTACAACCCGAAGGCCGTCATCCCCCACGCGGCGTCGCTGCATCAGGCTTGCGCCCATTGTGCAATATTCCCCACTGCTGCCTCCCGTAGGAGTCTGGGCCGTATCTCAGTCCCAATGTGGCCGTCCACCCTCTCAGGCCGGCTACCCGTCGACGCCTTGGTAGGCCATTACCCCACCAACAAGCTGATAGGCCGCGGGCTCATCTCGTACCGAAAAAACTTTCCACCACCAACACTAAATGATGGTCCTATCCGGTATTAGACCCAGTTTCCCAAGCTTATCCCGAAGTACGAGGCAGATCACCCACGTGTTACTCACCCGTTCGCCACTCGAGCACCCCAACAAAAGCTGAGGCCTTTCCGTTCGACTTGCATGTGTTAAGCACGCCGCCAGCGTTCGTCCTGAGCCAGGATCAAACTCTCCACAAAAAACAAGAACAAAAACTATTCCTGCCCAAGGCTCGTGAAAAGCCCAACCAAACCGGCAAAAAAACAAACAACCAGCCCACACAACACCCAACCCAAAAGCCAGGCACCATGCGAAAATGATTGAAAAAAACAAAAAAAGACAACAACCTCCCCCAACCCGACGGGGCAAAAAACGGGGAAGGCAAAAGAATCGAATCATCAATCCCGTCATCCAACAGCAAACAATTTAACAAGCAAGCCACACTTGCCGGCCAAACCCACCATCAAACAACAAAACCAACAACCCAAACAAAAAACAAAAGTACATTGGCACACTATTGAGTTCTCAAACAACACAAACCACATAAAATCCTAAGACCAACCTGTGATTTTTGTTTCCGTCGCTCTTGGCGACTCAAATTAATTTACACACCCCACCACACAAGTACAAACTCGCAGTACAAGCCCTCAAAAGAACAAGTGCTAACAGTGCTAAACGTCGACACCTACACGCTAGACACATTCTTATAGTTCGATAGTTGTAGACAGTATCAATCAATCTATGTTAGGTTAGCTACAGCTGTACTAATTTAGGTGCGGTTTTGCAATGTTCCTGTAATTCTTAGAGGTGTTTATGCGTTCTCCTTATCGTTTTCTTCTCGCATCGACCGCGTCGGTGGCCCTCGTAGGTGGATTGACTGCATGCTCGAACAGCGATACTTCGTCTACTTCTGCAACTACCTCGGCTGCTGATTCAGCTCAGAAACAGTCCAGTGACGATACTTTGGTGATCTATTCAGGTCGTAGTGAAGACTTGGTGGCACCACTGATTGAGATGTTCGAAGAGAAAACCGGCATCAAAACTGAAGTTCGATATGGAAAAACTGCTGAACAAGCTCAGTTGCTGTTGACCGAAGGTGAGAAGTCACCAGCTGAGGTCTTTTTCTCCCAAGAAGCTGGCGCTTTGGGCTTAGTGGGCGATGCAGATTTACTTGCGCCTCTTCCTGCCGAGGTTTTTGAATCCGTTCCCGCTAATTTCTCTTCTTCTGAGAAGAAGTGGGTCGGTGTTACCGGCCGTGCTCGCGTGGTTGCGTACAACAAAGACAAGGTCCAAGAGTCCGACGCACCTGACACCATTGATGCACTGGTGGATCCGAAATGGGCCGAGCAGATCGGTGTCGCTCCCGGTAACGCTTCGTTCCTTTCCTTCGTCACCGCTATGCGTGTAGAAAAGGGTGACGATTTTACTCGTGAGTGGTTGCAGAAGCTTGTTGACAACAAGGTAAAGACCTACGAGAAGAACACTGGCATCCTTGAGGCAGTAAATAGTGGCGAGATTTCGCTCGGTCTGATTAACCACTACTACTGGTACTTGGATGCTGCTGAGAAGGGTGCTGAGAACATGACCGCTCAGCTGAAGTTCGGTAAGCCGGGCGACTTGGCTTCCCTCGTGAACGTGACTGGCGTTGGTGTCACCAAGAAGGCAGAGAAGGATCCTCAGGCATTGGAGTTTGTGAAGTTCCTGCTGTCAGAAGATGCACAGAAGTACTTTGCCACCGAGACCTACGAGTATCCTTTGGTTGCGTCTGTGTCCGCACCAGAAGGTGTTCCAGCGATGGATCCAACGTCGAACCCTGATTTCGATTTGTCCAAGCTGTCATCGGTAGATGAGACTGCAGCGATGATTGATGAAGTTGGCTTGACCTTCACCAAATAAGTTGTAGTGACTACTTCACAACGGTTTCTTTTAGGTTTAGCGATCTGCGCAGCTGCATTAGTGGCCGCCCCACTTTTCTTCCTAGTCGCAGAGTTGATGACCGCTCCTTCTGGGGCGGTCATCCGCGCATTATCCCGCCCCAATACTGTTTCGCATTCGCTTAATACTTTGTATTTAGTGGCAACGGTGGCTGCGGGTTCGCTGCTTTTGGGTATCTCCACAGCTTTTTGCTTGGTCAGAGTTGCGCTGCCGCTTCCCCGACTGTGGTGGATAGCTGCAACATTGCCACTTGCGATTCCGTCCTATGTAGCTGGGCTATCGTGGGTTTCCGCCACAGATCTACGCGGTTTCGTCGGCTCTTGGCTGGTATTGGTTCTAGCAACCACACCGTATGTCACGCTGCCTACCGCTGCTGCTTTTCGACGCGCGGACCGTGGCATCGAAGACGTCGCTCGGACGCTCGGTACAGGCCCTGTGTTGACTTTTATTCGCATGTCGCTGCCCCAGGTAATGCCCGCCGCTGCGGCTGGGGCGTTGTTGGTCGCGCTTTATTGCTTAGCCGAGTACGGGGTGGTTTCCATCATGCGGTTTCCTACCCTAACCCCAGCCGTGCAAACCGCGTTTTCCGGCAGCTTCAATAGGACTCTTGCGATCGTTTTGTCTGCGCTTTTAGTGCTCTTGGCAATCATCGTAGTAGCTTGCGAGCGGCTACTGAGGCAGCCGGTAACAGCGACTCGAATTACGCATGGCAATAGGCCACCACATTCTCTTCCGTGGTGGGCTACCGTAGGTGTCTGCACGTGGCTATTGGTAATTTTTGCTTTGAGCGTTGGGCTACCCATTGGGGAACAGCTGTACCGTTTATCTCTGAGTGTGGCGCAACGTGAATTCGAGGGTATGCGTCTGCTGACTGCGTTAGGTACAACCGTTGCGCTTGGGCTTATTGGGGCTGCACTTGCCACCGCGTTGGCGTTGCCCATTAGTGTGCTGGCCGCGCGTCGTAAAGCACAATCGGTGGCTGTCATTGAGACGGTAACCTACATCGGGCACGGCTTACCCGGAGTGGTGTTGGGCTTATCGATGGTTTATCTTGCCCTAAAGTTCCTGCCGTTTTTGTATCAAACGATGCTGCTGATGGTCGTAGCTTATGCAATTATGTTTGTTCCTAAAGCGATGGGAAGCACCCGTACTGCTATCGCCCAAGTTCCCACCACCTTAGAAGATGCTGCACGCAGCTTAGGTCGTAATCCCCGTCGAACATGGCTAGAGGTCACGGCGCGGTTGTCATGGCCGGGTATTGCTTCCGGCGCGCTGATCGTTGCTGTGACAGTGATGAAAGAACTGCCGGCGACGTTGATGATGCGTCCCATTGGGACCGATACGTTGGCTACCAGGCTTTGGCAGCTTAGTGATATTAACGCCTACGGTGCCGCCGCTCCCTATGCCTTGGCATTAATCGCCGCAGCTAGTATTCCGGCATTAATGCTGGCCGGTTCCCCCGAATCAGATAGGTAAAATCGTGACCCCTGCCCTTGTGTTAAAAGACGTCTCCGCCGTATACCGTAATTCACCGCGTCCGGTGGTCGATAACGTTAATCTGCAGCTTAAAACAGGCGAGTTACTTGCCATTTTAGGTCCCAGTGGTTGCGGTAAAACTACGTTACTGCGGGTGATTTCAGGGCTCATGCCTGCATCGGGCGGCACCATCGAACTTGGTGGAACCACGGTTGTCTCCGCTAACACCAATATTCCGCCGGAGCGGCGACGAATCGGGCTAGTCCCCCAAGATGCAGCTTTATTTCCGCACCTTACTGTTGCTCAAAACGTCGCATTTGGGCTGGGCAAACACCCGAATAAAGCTGCGCGCGTTGCAGAAATGCTTGAGCTTGTCGACGTCGCCGGCTTGGCGGATCGCAAACCCGCGCAGCTGTCGGGCGGGCAAGCTCAGCGGGTAGCACTTGCGCGTGCACTCGCGCCCAACCCCGCGCTGGTGCTTTTAGATGAACCGTTTTCTGCACTGGATGCTGCATTACGTACGCGGCTGCGGATGGATATCGTTGCTATTTTAGCCGCTGCGAATGCTTCAGCTATTTTGGTGACCCACGACCAGGATGAGGCTTTGTCGATGGCGCATCGGGTCGCTGTGATGAACGGTGGGGTAATTGCGCAGTGTGGCACTCCCAGCGAGGTCTATAACGCACCCACATCTGAGTGGGTCGCGCGTTTCTTGGGTACTTGCACGGTTCTTGACGACACTCTTGTCGTGCGACCCGAACAAGTCAGCCTGAGTTCTACCGAAGAATCTGGTAATTTTGCCGCGACCATTCGTTCCATCGAGTTTCTTGGCCATTCCACCATGTATGTGGTCGAACGCGGTGATGGGGTGAGGTTAAGCTCCCGCTGCTTAGGTGCACCGAGGTGGCAGCCAGGTGATACTGTGTCGGTTCACCTCGCAGCTGATCTCCACCGTTTAAGCTAAATCAGCTCGTTTGGGCTTGTCGACGTCGTGGGCTGTGTCGTAGTTTTGTTGCTGTTGCGAAGGCCTTAGCGCCTTCGCTTAGTATTTTTTTTGGACTGTTTATATGTGAAAAGCCCACCCTTTGGTGGGGGTGGGCTTTTGTTGTGAAGTTTTTGGTCGGCGGTGTCTTACTCTCCCACAAACTCCCGTTTGCAGTACCATCAGCGCTGTCGGGCTTAGCTTCCGGGTTCGGAATGGGACCGGGCGTGTCCCCGACGCTATGACCACCGACACATTTTTTTGGGTTGTGTGTGTTTTTGGGGTGTTTGTGTTGTGTCAGTGACTGTGTAGTGGACGCGGTGTTGTGTTTTGTTTGTTGTGTTTTGTGTTTTGTTTTGGGGTTGTTTGTTGGTGTATTAGTACCAGTCGTCTTCTCACATTGCTGTGTTTGCAACTCTGGCCTATCAACCCGGTAGTCTTCCGGGCACCTCAAGTGAAACCTCATCTTAGAACAGGCTTCCCGCTTAGATGCTTTCAGCGGTTATCCCTTCCGTACGTAGCTAACCAGCTATGCCACTGGCGTGACAACTGGCACACTAGAGGTACGTCCGTCCCGGTCCTCTCGTACTAGGGACAGCTTTCTTCAAGTTTCAACGCGCGCGGCGGATAGAGACCGAACTGTCTCACGACGTTCTAAACCCAGCTCGCGTGCCGCTTTAATGGGCGAACAGCCCAACCCTTGGGACCTACTCCAGCCCCAGGATGCGACGAGCCGACATCGAGGTGCCAAACCATCCCGTCGATATGGACTCTTGGGGAAGATCAGCCTGTTATCCCCGGGGTACCTTTTATCCGTTGAGCGACACCACTTCCACTCGTAGGTGCCGGATCACTAGTCCCTACTTTCGTACCTGCTTGAGTTGTCACTCTCACAGTCAAGCTCCCTTGTGCACTTACACTCAACACCTGATTGCCAACCAGGCTGAGGGAACCTTTGGGCGCCTCCGTTACTTTTTAGGAGGCAACCGCCCCAGTTAAACTACCCACCAGGCACTGTCCCCAACCCAGATCATGGGCCAAGGTTAAGGTGCTCAATCCGATCAGAGTGGTATTTCAACAACGACTCCACCACACCTAGCGATGCGGTTTCCTAGTCTCCCACCTATCCTACACAAACCGAACCAAACACCAATACCAAGCTATAGTGAAGGTCCCGGGGTCTTTTCGTCCTGCCGCGCGTAACGAGCATCTTTACTCGTAGTGCAATTTCACCGGGCCTGTGGTTGAGACAGCAGGGAAGTCGTTACGCCATTCGTGCAGGTCGGAACTTACCCGACAAGGAATTTCGCTACCTTAGGATGGTTATAGTTACCACCGCCGTTTACTGGGGCTTAAATTCTCCGCTTCGCAACACAAGTGTTGCTAACAGGTCCTCTTAACCTTCCAGCACCGGGCAGGCGTCAGTCCGTATACATCAACTTCCACGTTTTCGCACGGACCTGTGTTTTTAATAAACAGTCGCTTCCCTCTATTCTCTGCGACCACCACCAGCTCAACCAGTTTGTCACCAGCAGTGGTCCCCCTTCTCCCGAAGTTACGGGGGCATTTTGCCGAGTTCCTTAACCACAGTTCACCCGAACGCCTTAGTATTCTCTACCTGACCACCTGTGTCGGTTATGGGTACGGGCCATATATGCACTCGCTAGAGGCTTTTCTCGGCAGCATAGGATCACCAACATCCCCACACACATGTGGGTACGCATCACGCCTCACCCTTCTATGCAGAACGGATTTGCCTATTCTGCGGGCCACACGCTTACACCACAATCCACTAAGTGGCTTGGCTACCTTCCTGCGTCACCCCATCACTTGACTACTACCCACTCAGATCCCACGCACGCGCACACCAACACTACAAGTAGTAATCAGTGTGTTTGTGGGTGGTTAGTATCATGGATTCATCATTGGGCGCGCATATACGGGTACCAGAATATCAACTGGTTGTCCATCGACTACGCCTGTCGGCCTCGCCTTAGGTCCCGACTCACCCTGGGAAGATTAGCTTGACCCAGGAACCCTTAGTCATCCGGCGGACATGTTTCTCACATGTCATTCGTTACTCATGCCTGCATTCTCACTCGCACACATTCCACACCAGCGGTTACCCGGGTGCTTCAACACGTGCACGACGCTCCCCTACCCAACCAACCCCAAAAGGAGTTGATTGCCGCGGCTTCGGCGGTGTACTTGAGCCCCGCTACATTGTCGGCGCAGAACCACTCGACCAGTGAGCTATTACGCACTCTTTCAAGGATGGCTGCTTCTAAGCCAACCTCCTGGCTGTCTTCGCGATCCCACATCCTTTCCCACTTAGTACACTCTTAGGGGCCTTAACCGGCGATCTGGGCTGTTTCCCTCTCGACCAACGGAGCTTATCCCCCGCAGTCTCACTGCCGTGCTCTAACTTCACCGGCATTCGGAGTTTGGCTGACATTGCTAAGATTGTGGTCCCGCTCAACCAACCAGTAGCTCTACCTCCAGGAAGAAACACACGACGCTGCACCTAAATGCATTTCGGGGAGAACCAGCTATCACGGAGTTTGATTGGCCTTTCACCCCTACCCACAGCTCATCCCCTCAGTTTTCAACCTAAGTGGGTTCGCGCCTCCACAGCATCTTACTGCTGCTTCACACTGGCCATGGGTAGATCACCCCGCTTCGGGTCCAGGACATGCCACTAACTCACCCTCATTAGGATTCGCTTTCGCTACGGCTACCCAACACTGGTTAACCTCGCGACATGCCGCTGACTCGCAGGCTCATTCTTCAAAAGGCACGCCATCACCCAAACAAATCAGGCTCTGACGGATTGTAAGCACACGGTTTCAGGTACTATTTCACTCCCCTCCCGGGGTACTTTTCACCATTCCCTCACGGTACTTGATCCGCTATCGGTCACACTAAGTATTTAGGCTTACCGGGTGGTCCCGGCAAATTCACAGCAGATTCCACGAGCCCGCTGCTACTCGGGTATCCAACAACACAACACAACATGCTTTCACGTACAGGACTCTCACCTTCTACAGTGGGCGATTCCACACCACTTCCGCTAACACATCATAAATTATGCCCAGGTGTGACAGCACCTAGAAAGTCAAACCCCACGACCCCGCACACGCAACCCCTGCCAGGTATCACACGCATACGGTTTAGCCTCATCCACGTTCGCTCGCCACTACTAGCGGAATCACAATTGTTTTCTTCTCCTGCGGGTACTGAGATGTTTCACTTCCCCGCGTAAACCCCCACACCAGCTATGAATTCACTAGTGGGTAACTACACATAACTGCAGCCAGGTTTCCCCATTCGGACACCCTCGGATCAACGCTCTATTGGCAACTCCCCGAGGCTTAACGCAGCCTTACACGTCCTTCATCGGCTTAGCATGCCAAGGCATCCACCGTGTGCTCTTACTCAAACAACACACCAAAATGACAAAAAACACTAAGACAAACAAACACCACACACAAAAAAGAGAGTGTGTGAACATCTGTCATCAAAAAAAATTAAGAATAAAGATAAAAATGCTCGCGTCCACTATACAGTTCTCACACAACACACCAACACCAACCACCACCACAACCCCCACAAGGAGCCACAGCAATTACTGATATCGGCCACCAGGAAAACACACATGTCATCCCAGACACCCAACAGCATGCCAACACACACATATAATTTTTTTGCTTGAAGTATCACAATTTTGTTACCCCGTGTGATATCTGATCACACACAAAGCGGGTTTGCTCCACCCGGATTTATAAAAAATATAGAGCTCACACAACTGTGTGAAACAAAAAGCTCCTTAGAAAGGAGGTGATCCAGCCGCACCTTCCGGTACGGCTACCTTGTTACGACTTCGTCCCAATCGCCGATCCCACCTTCGACAGCTCCTCCCAAAAAAGGTTAGGCCACTGGCTTCGGGTGTTACCAACTTTCATGACGTGACGGGCGGTGTGTACAAGGCCCGGGAACGTATTCACCGCAGCGTTGCTGATCTGCGATTACTAGCGACTCCGACTTCATGGGGTCGAGTTGCAGACCCCAATCCGAACTGAGGCCGGCTTTCAGCGATTCGCTCACCCTCACGGGCTGGCAACGCGTTGTACCGACCATTGTAGCATGTGTGAAGCCCTGGACATAAGGGGCATGATGATTTGACGTCATCCCCACCTTCCTCCGAGTTAACCCCGGCAGTCTCTCATGAGTCCCCACCATAACGTGCTGGCAACATAAGACAAGGGTTGCGCTCGTTGCGGGACTTAACCCAACATCTCACGACACGAGCTGACGACAACCATGCACCACCTGTATACAGACCACAAGGGAAACTACATCTCTGCAGCCGTCCTGTATATGTCAAGCCCAGGTAAGGTTCTTCGCGTTGCATCGAATTAATCCACATGCTCCGCCGCTTGTGCGGGCCCCCGTCAATTCCTTTGAGTTTTAGCCTTGCGGCCGTACTCCCCAGGCGGGGCGCTTAATGCGTTAGCTACGGCACAGAAGTCGTGGAAGACCCCTACACCTAGCGCCCACCGTTTACGGCATGGACTACCAGGGTATCTAATCCTGTTCGCTCCCCATGCTTTCGCTCCTCAGCGTCAGTTACTGCCCAGAGACCTGCCTTCGCCATCGGTGTTCCTCCTGATATCTGCGCATTCCACCGCTACACCAGGAATTCCAGTCTCCCCTACAGCACTCAAGTTATGCCCGTATCGCCTGCAGCTCCGGAGTTAAGCCCCGGTATTTCACAGACGACGCGACAAACCACCTACGAGCTCTTTACGCCCAGTAATTCCGGACAACGCTTGCACCCTACGTATTACCGCGGCTGCTGGCACGTAGTTAGCCGGTGCTTCTTATACAGGTACCGTCACAAAAGCTTCGTCCCTGTCGAAAGAGGTTTACAACCCGAAGGCCGTCATCCCCCACGCGGCGTCGCTGCATCAGGCTTGCGCCCATTGTGCAATATTCCCCACTGCTGCCTCCCGTAGGAGTCTGGGCCGTATCTCAGTCCCAATGTGGCCGCCCA
This sequence comes from Corynebacterium felinum, assembly GCF_030408755.1. Lineage (NCBI taxonomy): Bacteria > Bacillati > Actinomycetota > Actinomycetes > Mycobacteriales > Corynebacteriaceae > Corynebacterium > Corynebacterium felinum. The sequence continues at coordinate 744,825 of NZ_CP047209.1, read as the reverse complement.
CCCTCTCAGGCCGGCTACCCGTCGACGCCTTGGTAGGCCATTACCCCACCAACAAGCTGATAGGCCGCGGGCTCATCTCGTACCGAAAAAACTTTCCACCACCAACACTAAATGATGGTCCTATCCGGTATTAGACCCAGTTTCCCAAGCTTATCCCGAAGTACGAGGCAGATCACCCACGTGTTACTCACCCGTTCGCCACTCGAGCACCCCAACAAAAGCTGAGGCCTTTCCGTTCGACTTGCATGTGTTAAGCACGCCGCCAGCGTTCGTCCTGAGCCAGGATCAAACTCTCCACAAAAAACAAGAACAAAAAAATTCCTGCCCAAGGCTCGTGAAAAGCCCAACCAAACCGGCAAAAAAACAAACAACCAGCCCACACAACACCCAACCCAAAAGCCAGGCACCATGCGAAAATGATTGAAAAAAACAAAAAAAGACAACAACCTCCCCCAACCCGACGGGGCAAAAAACGGGGAAGGCAAAAGAATCGAATCATCAATCCCGTCATCCAACAGCAAACAATTTAACAAGCAAGCCACACTTGCCGGCCAAACCCACCATCAAACAACAAAACCAACAACCCAAACAAAAAACAAAAGTACATTGGCACACTATTGAGTTCTCAAACAACACGCCCGCAACCTCTCAAGCCAAAACCCATCGGAAGCGGTAAGAAGAAACCTTAACCGAATATAAACACCCTGTCAAGTAGCTTTCTCCTGCCACCACAACAACCACAATCCCGACTTCGGAACCTAGCTGCTCTCGCGGCGACTCGGATAAATCTACACCGTCTCGGCAAATAAACAAACTCTTAGGTCAAAGGCATATTTTTGGGGTTGCTGTGTTTTAGAAGCCGGGAAGGGACTCACAGGGTTCTCACTGACCATGATGGGGGTATTAAACAAAGCGATGAGCTTCTCCGCATCCATAATTTCCTCGACAGTTCCACAGTAAGCTATCTGGCTCTCCTTAACCGCGCAGATGTCGTTAACATATCGGGCAGCGAAGTTAATGTCGTGAAGAACCACAAAGATGGTGCGTCCGAATTCTTCCACAACTTGAGCAAGGCGTTACATCATCTCCACCGAGTGAGCCACATCGAGGTTATTCAGTGGTTCGCCCAAAAGTACGTAGTCGGTTTCTTGGCACAGCATCATCGCCACGTATGCACGCTGGCGTTGTCCACCCGAAAGCTGGTCGATATGATTTCTTCATCTTTTGCAATGAGTCTTCCATGAACATGTGGAAAACGACCAAAGCCCACAAGCTGACGCATGCTCGGCCGTGTAATGAAGTGGTTTTCTTGGCGCAGAATGCTCAACACCTTGGCAAGATCTGCGCACTGAGTGGAACTGACATCAAGTTCATCAACCGGGATCTGGCTTTCATCGATGTCGATCAATCGAGCTGCCATAGTGAGCAAGGTGAATTTACCTGGGCCGTTAGACATGACCAAAGCGGTAATTCCGCCAGCAGGCCTGTTCAGTGTGACAGGCCCGATGTTCACTTCGGAGGAGTAGTTTTTGCTGACACCGCACAGCGTGATCACACTCGTCCTTTTTCATTGATGCGATAAGAAATACTGCACCGCCGACCAGTGCCGTTGAAACCACCTTGAGTACGGCAACGGCAAACTAATTGTCCACGCCTAAACGATTGTGTCAATGCCTAAGTTCATCGTGGCATCCTGCCCGAGGGCTAAAACGTTGCGTTTTTCGCATTCAGCACAATAGGCCCCCAGCAAATGCAATCAGATGTGCAGAGATCGGAAAATGGCCGGGGTCAGTGTTGATGGCTGAGCCGAATAACCGCGCAAGCAGCACATCAAGTCAGAAGGGGTGAGCATGCGCTGCATGAAGGCGGCATTACTTCCTAATCTCCCTCCGCCGATGACAATGCCGACAAGCTGCAGAACAAACATGCCGAGATTATCTGTGGTAATAAGTCCTGCGGTGCCAAAAACGAACACAGTAGCTGTGTGAATCACGCGGTAGAGCGATTCAAAGCCCTTGATGGGCGGGGGGGGATGATGCGGTTGTTGTCCACCGTTTGAAAAGCTACTGTCGCCAGAGCATGGCAGATCGCAACCAGTAACAGTGCGGTGACAGCGTGAAGGCATCGATACGCAATCAGCCGAAAACTGCTCTGTGCCCAGCGGCATCGGGTTTTTGTATGTTAGCAGCGGCGCGAAACCCAAACCCGCCGCGCTGATTAGTGCGGACAGCAACCACAATCGCTTTTTCACAGCGTTTTTGTGAAAAGAGGTTTTCCGCGTATCGACGCCGACACATGTCTGCTGACTACGCATTCTTCACACCCCGCACCCACCAGTACGATCTAGTTGTAATTCACACCTAATTTCGTAGCAAATTGCTTACCCCAACCCGCCACGGTCAAGCGATCCACAACAACTACCGTAAGCATAATCCACAGCTGCACATATTGTCCCTTATGCACAGCAGTAAAAGATTCCTGAAACCACACACTCAAGCTCAGCAACAGATTCATGGACAACACCGCGAAGGTCGTCAACGCACTGATCACAGCACCCAACATAATCTGAATCATCGGAACCACTAGGAAGGAGCGCAAAGAAACTCTACGCTAAAATTTTCCTTCCAACTTTTATTTGACCAGTATAAATTCAGAAATAGGAACATCATTCGCAGCCCAGAATACCCCCACACCACAGCCGGCTAAGGATCCACGTTGATGGGCGTTACCAGCGTGCGGGAAGTACTATTCGCCTGATTTAATCACTTTCATTGTCATGCGGGAATCAACACGCGCAACACCAGGATTACCCAACAAGCCTTTTGTCAACCATTCTTCATAATGTTCCGAATCGCGCACCCGCACACGAATGAAATAGTCTGGCCTGGAAAACATCCGCCGCAATTCCACCACTTCCGGCATTGCCGCCACACGTTGTTCAAATTCTGCGATAGTGGGGCCATCATTTTTCCCCACATCCGCCTGAACAATGACCTCAAATCCGCGATCAAGCGCTGCTTGATCCACAATGGCGCGATAGCCCTTAATCACACCCATCTCTTCCAGCTTACGCACTCGACGCAGGCAGGGTGCAGCAGTCAGCCCTACGAGGGCAGCCAAATCCTGATTACTCAGGCGTCCGTCTTTTTGCAATTCTGCAAGAATTGCGCGATCAATCTCATCCATCCCCCCAATTATTGCCCAAGCAAATGTTAGTCAGCAATAACTTTCAGAAGTTTTCTTCTGATCGCACAGTTAGCACCCTAGACCAGAGCCAATTCCCGCGATTGTTCGCAGACCCAACGGATTGTGCGCCGCATCTGTGGACTATGCAGCCACACCGGCGTGCCAAACACATGCGCACTCGACTGAAGAATCACTTCCTCGCCCGCCTGCGCGAGCTGACTCAAACTCGCAAAGCCCATACGCTCCAAAGTGGAAATGACCGACGTATCAACACCGGGAATATTGAGAAGAATTTCCCGCTCAAGCTCAGAAAACGACCAATGCATCACTATCTCTACTCTCAGTTGTTTTCAGATGATGCTAGAGCAGAATTTACTAAATGCATACTTAAGCCAACCTAAACGAACAGCGTTTCGAACAATAAGGAAACCTCACCACCACCCATCACCAGCGCTGCAAACTCACATATTGTCGACGTCGCAAAGCACAGTAAAGCCGCCCCACGCACACCAACAAAACACTGCTTAAGTCAACCTTTCCACATGTGTTAAGCCTGTATTAATAATCCAACTACCCCTTTTAGTCCCCGCAGTACAGTTCATGTGATCTCAGCAGTTTGCTTTTACACAGTTCGAATTGAACCCCTCGTTGAATGCCGTACGCTCGCCCGCCTAGCCCATATCGAAGCTACTACAATGCAAATGATAACAATTATCTAAGGGGCAACCAGCACATTGCTCGTCAACCGATAGCTTTCATCCTTAGAAAGCCTGATCTAAATCCAGGATGTTTCCCTCTCCCATTGCTGTTCACTGCTATCACCCCAAAGCATGCAGATTGGTGATCACTACGTGTGTAAAGCACAGTTGTGTTCGGGGAAAGTGAGAATTTAGTGCTGTTTTTCGAGATTCGATAGCCAGCCAAGTATCGTCTTTTCCCGTTCTAGCCAATCTGACTCATCGGTGGGATCGGTTCTGCCGAACTGACATTGGTCGACAATCAGTCCATCTTTGAGGTAGATCACACGGTCAGCGCGGGCAGCACATCGATAATCGTGGGTAACCATCACAATTGCGCACCCTAATTTCCGTGCATCCGCAAGCGCTGCTAACACCTCACCTGTCATCGCACTGTTCAATGCCCCAGTAGGCTCGTCTGCGAACAGGATTTTCGGCCGTGTAATGAGCGCACGACACAAGGCAGCGCGTTGGAGCTGCCCACCAGAAACCTGAGTAATCCCATGGTGGGCAATGTGGGCGATATCAAAACGAACGAGTAACTGTTCAGCTTTCTTATACGCGTTGGCAACTTTTGCTTTCAAGGCGGGAAGCGCAACATTATCGATAATGGACAAATTGTCGAGAAAATGTGGTTGCTGAAATACAAATCCCATGTGTTCAAGACGAAGTTTCGCCGCTTGCTGTTGGCTTAATTGAGAAAGGTTCTGCCCCGCAATTGTAACCTCACCTGAAGTAGGCGCATCCATCCCGCTAATGGAATACAGAAGGGTCGACTTTCCCGACCCCGATGCTCCCATGATGGCAACAAACTCCTGCTCTTCCACATCAAGACTGACTCCCCGCAGTACCTGGACGGGAGGTATGGTGGTGTTGAACTCTTTGATCACAGTGCACGCGCTCAAAATGGTGGACATTAGATTTCTCCTATTTCACGTACTGGGTCAGGTTCTCACAACGGATTGGTCGAAGCGCAAGAAATGCTGCGCCGCCACATACTCCAAGGAGCAGGGAAGCTGGAAGAATAGTTCCTGCAATAACATCATGGCTGTACGGTAATTCGCGCAAGCCCACGCCAGCGATCGAAAGCACCGCTTGAAGCACATATTTACCTGTGAGTACTTCAACGGCAAGCCCCATTATTATGCCGAGCGTTGCTGCCACCACAACTTGCCAAAGCACAAGGTTTTGTATTTCCTTCGGCTCAAATCCTAAGACGTTGAGCGTTCCCATGCGTGTCTTATCTTTAGCGACGCGAACGCCAACGAAAAGTACTGTAACTAAAGCAATCGTGCTCAGCGCCGCAATCCATGCAACGACGACAACCCATCGCATCGATTCTGCGAGTGGTCCCATGATCTGCCAAGTGGCGTCGGCAACCGACTGTGCTTTCACCCCGGAATAGTTCTTTTCTAACTCCGCAGCGAACACCTGCGCCATGCTGGGATCCTTCAACCAGACATGCAGCGTCCAGCGCTGCGACTGCTCAGGTAAAGGTTGAGCTAATTTCGCTGTGAATCCACCTGAGGTTACGTCTTGATAGACTCCCACTAGTGGATAGGTGTGCTCGTTTCCTTGCGAGTCACGAATGCTGAGGGTATCCCCCACGTGCTTTTCTCGCTTGTCGACGCTGAGTTGCGAGAGCGCTATCTCACCGCTAGACGGTGGTTTTCCTTCGACAAAATGGAGAGTGCTGCTGTGAAAGTTCCCATACTCCACTGTCATCAGTTCCCATTTATCGTCTACCTTCGTTTCCACTAGGACTGTGGCTGTGGACTCTATACGCTCCACAGTTTCATTCCTTTCGAGGTATTCCCGCAGCTGGTGATACATCTTAGCTACGCTTTGTCCTTCCTCGGGAAACTGGATCGTCGCAATCACATCAGAACGTTCGATCCCTAGATAATCCACGGCGCTAGGTGAGGCGAAGGTTTTGACCATGCTCACAGGAGCTGCCACAAGCACTGTGGCAATGAAAAACACCATCGACAACATCAGCCATTGCCCCTTGTTCCCCGCTATTCCCCCTACAATCAGCGCCGACTTGACACCCTGCCGAAGGAAAATCCTAGGACGAACCCTGCCAGGATGTGTCTTTGAATCTGTTCGACCGTGAACCATGGCAGGCACAGGCTCAATCTTTGCAATCTTTCGAAGAACAACCCCGCACAACCCCTCCACAACTACCGCCACTACCAGCACTGCGCAAAGGGGCACGAGGAAAGTCCAGATGCTCAGAGGTGCATGACCAAAGGCGTGTGCGAATCCGGTACTGACAGGAAACAACGCTAACGTTGCCATTCCTAATCCGATTACACAGCCAACAACGACAACAGCGTGGTAGCGCAACAAGAAAAGACCGGCAACATCCCTACGCGACAGGCCAAGTGCTTTCAGCACTCCAATGGTCCGGATTTGGTCTTCAATCGTGCCCCGAATAATAAACCACAAGCTCACAAGGGCAATCCCCATCAGTGCTACCGCACCAGCAATAAACCCGAAGGCAACCAGACCTGACGAGAGCACAGTAATCAGTTTGATCATCGGCGCTGTTACAAACTGACCATTATGAGGAAGCTCAGGATCTGCTTTAAATGCTTGCTCAACCGCAGGCAGAGCATCAGGGTGTGCGAGTTTCACTCCAATGATCGCCTCCTTTTGGCCGGAAATGCCCTCCCAAGAATCCGGGTGCACTAAATAGCAAGTGGAACCGGCCATAGGTGACGCCATCTGCCCGTCACGAATGAAACCTGCGATTGTCAGCGGTGTGCCCGCGACATTCAATTGGTCACCAATTTCTACCGGAAATTGATCCTTCACAACCACAGGAATATAAACCTCCCCGAGCGCTGGGTCTGCGGGTTGTGCGGTGGCGACGTCGATAAGCTTGTCGAACTGCTCGTTCGGGGTAGTAAAAAGATGATCAATCAACGAGCGCGAAAAATCGCCGTCACCAGCCTTGGTGCGATACCCTATCAGACTCGGGTCAACCCCTTTTAGCCGTTCAATCTGAAGTGCAGCAACATCGGGCCGACGCCCAAACTCTTCAAGCGCCTCCAGATTCATATCCCCTTGATGCATCTGCAACAAGTCAGGCGGTGACGTCACTTTATGCAACGCAGCGACTGCAGACGAGAGCCGCTCGATCGTGCCTGCCCCCACCCCCATCAGGGCAGATGAAAGGGCGACCAGACAAACTAAAACGACGGCAAGCCCCTTATGTGCCTTGATATCACCAGCAAGGTATCGACGCGAAAACTCACTGCTTTTCATCGCCGTGTCCCCTCGCATTCTCGTAACCCTTCACCGCCGCCTCAATGAGTGCGATCAACTGTCGCTGCCCGTCATAGCTCCACTCTTGAAGTACCTGCATAATGTGCGGATAGTCACCCAAGGCAAGGGACTGGTAGTCACTCGAGTCGCGGTTTTGGTCATGCTCAGCTAGAACGTGACCGATCAGTGACTGAAAAAGCCCGTTGACGAGGTCAAAACCTCGGCAATCAAGAACAAAACCGTGGCGAGTAAGAATTGAAAGAAAATTTTCAATCACTCCAAACCCACCGGGGCCGAACGCTGATTGCGTGCCAAGAAGGACAACCACATTGGGGTTTGCCAGAAGGATTTGGCGGACATAAAGCAAACACTCCCGCAAAGCAACTTGCCAGCTTGCGAACCGAGCACCCCTATCGAATTCAATGCGCATCCAGGCACGATCTGCTACCGCCTCAAGCAGCATTTGTTTGGAATCAAAATACCGGTACACAAGCATCGCGGAACAATCCAAGGCACCGGCGAGTTGACGAAAGGAAAGCTTCTCTATCCCTGCATCGTCAACCAATGCTAAAGCGGTTTCAACGATAAGGTCACGGTTGAGTTTTGCCACTGTGGGCTCCTTGCACGATCTATTACCTATAGTTTACAGCGTATACATTTGCCCACAATAGTTCCACTCTTCCAACTCAATTGAATACTCGCCCACCGCGCGCCCCATGCCAACTGATCTTCCCCCCACTGATCCACGCCGACTCACGAAATACCCTGCGCACTACACACCTTCTGCCCCCACAACAAAACCCTGCTGATGTGGCGTTTTGCCACCTCAGCAGGGTCATTTGTGGAGCCGCCGGGAATTGAACCCGGGTCCTACGTCATCTTGCCAGGGCTTCTCCGTGCGCAGTTCGCGCGAAGGATCTTTTCTCTGACTCTCCGGCTTAGACGAACATTCCCGGATGATGAGCCTCAGCCACAAGTAAAAGTCCCATCCACACCTTGAGGCCAATGTGGATAGCAAGTCCCTTCATCGATGCCGGGGTCTAAAACAGGGACCATTTTAGTCCGACAGACACGCAGGTCGCTGGCTATTCTTAATTAGGCAGCGAGGGCGTAGTCACGCTGAGAATTCTCGGCGCTTATCAGATTGCTACGACGCTTACGGTGGTCTCTAGCCTGCACCGGCACGCTTCCCCTGGCGTAATGTACGCAGTCGAAACCAAAATCGACCCCGTTGCTTGCTGTCCGAGGTATTGTGCGATCAACAGCAAGTGTTGTTAATCATAAACCACAATTACCCGCACGTAAAGTACATATTTCTGTGCGCAGCACAGCCTGGATTAAAACCACACCCGCACGCAGGGCAATCAGTGGTTTGAGCATACTCCTGTGGTGTCATCCCGTACCCGCATACACCACAGATCACAGCCACCATCGCGCTAGAAAAATCCACGCGACCGAATTCATGATCAGCTAGATCACCATGGCATAGGTGGCAGGCATAAAATTCGTGGCAGGTTGCGCATAGGTTCGCCACCACATCCACCGCTGTACGATAGTGCACGCAGCGCCCCTGCGTATCCACCGCGATCCCGCGGATTTTAGCCATGAAGCCCCTTGATACGGCGGCCCAAGTCGCGCACAATCTCACGCTCTTCAGTGCGGCGTTTAATATCTTGGCGCTTATCATAAGCCTGTTTACCTTGGGCTAACCCAAGTTCCAGCTTCAAACGCCCATCCTTGAAATACAGGCTCAACGGCACCAAAGTCTTATTGCCGTCGCGCACCTTACCCATCAAAGAATCAATCTCACGACGATGCATCAATAATTTCCGTGTGCGGCGCGGCGAATGGTTCGTCCAATGCCCCTTCGAATACTCCGGAATGTGCAGATTACGCAGCCACACCTCCCCCTCATCAATCGTGGCAAAGGCATCGACAAGCGAGCACTTGCCCTCACGCAGCGACTTCACCTCAGTACCAACTAACACAACACCACACTCAAAGGTTTCTAAAATGTGATAATCGTGCTTCGCCTTGCGGTTAGTAGCAATAACAGGATTAAAATGCGCCTTCTTCTTATTCTTCTTCGCCATAATCGTTTAATCTTAGCGCCAAAACCTCCACCATCGCCCGTTTCCCACCAACACACACATGGGCAAGTGCCTCACAGCGCCCAACGCCGCAACCTTGCCCCACCGTCGCCAACCCCATTGAAGCCCGCAACCGAACAATTTCAACGATGCAGGTGCCGACGTCGTCACGCTAAGCAAGCATCCCCTGTTCATCACACCCGAGATATTTAAGGTCGACACACTCAACAGAAAAGCGCCAGGAACCGAGGATCTTCCCGCTAGTGAAAACCTCAGCGCCTGGCGCACTTTCAAACAGTGACAGGCTACTTGCGCACGTACCAGCGCAACGTCACCTGTGCCGTGATCGCCGCAAAAATAATGCCAACAATCGCCACAATCGGGGTGATCATCCAAATATCAGCAGTAGTCACCTTCGCAATCAACTGTGCCTCATACAAGCTCGCCAAAGTCTTATCCACAACCCACGTCTTGCCCAAGAACAAGGCCACACCGGAAAGCACCGCACCCAAAACCACCGCAATAATCGCCTCAAGCACAAACGGTGCCTGCGTATACCAACGCGACGCACCCACCATGCGCATGATCGAAATCTCTTCACGGCGATTAAACGCAGTAATTTGAACCATATTCACAATCAAGAAAATCGCAGCAATCGCCTGAATCGCAGCAAACAAGAACGTGGAATTACGAATCGAATCAAGATTATCCGTAGCCCCGCGCACATCATCAACCTGATCAACAACCTCAGTAACCTGCGCAAGATTACGCACCGAATCCAGCGACTTCGTATTCAACGGATCAGACAACCGCACATGCACCGCAGCAGGGAGCGCATCAGCTGAAGTCTCCTGAACCAGCAACGGATCAGAATCCTTAAACAACTCCACATAACGCTTATACGATTCCTCGCGGGAACGGAAAATCACCGACTCAATCTCATCGTTCTTCTCCAATAAGCCCAGCACCTCTTTGCACGGGGCGGAAGAACAGTCAGCATCATTGGCGGAAATTTCTTCATCCAGCTGAATCATCACCTCAACACGCTGAAGATACACCTCCTTCGTGCGCTCAGTAACATTGGTCACCAAAAAACCAGTCGCCAACAGCGCCAAGGAAATAGCGGTGGTAATAATCAACGCCACCGTCATGGTGATATTGCGGGCAAGACCGCGGAAAGCCTCACGCAAAATAAAAACTACACTCATCGTTTACTCCCCCTCCTACTGTGCTTCACCATAAACGCCATGAGCCTCATCGCGCACCAGACGCCCAAGATTCAGCTCAATCACACGACGACGCATATCATTAACCGCACGAGCATTGTGAGTCGACATCACCACAGTCGTGCCAGTCCTATTGATCTGATTCAGCAACACCATAATGTCATCGGAGGTATCCGGATCAAGGTTGCCAGTCGGCTCATCCGCCAACAACACCAACGGGCGATTGACAAACGCACGAGCAATCGCGACACGCTGCTGCTCACCACCCGAAAGCTCCTGCGGGAAACGATCCGCCTTCGCCGCCAAGCCCACCAGCTCCAACGTGTCCGGCACCATTTTGGCGATCTTATCCTTCTTCGTACCGATCACTTCGAGAGCAAAAGCGACATTATCGTAGACCGTCTTCTTCTGAAGCAGGCGGAAATCCTGGAACACATAGCCAATCTTCTGGCGCAGCTTATTCACCTGACTTCCGCGCAACTTATTCACGTGGAAAGAGTCAAGATAAATATCGCCAGAAGACACATTGGTCTCTCGAATTAACAACTCAAGAAACGTAGATTTACCCGAGCCCGAAGGGCCGATAAGGAAGGCAAAGTCGCCCTTATCAATCGTCAACGAAATATTATCGAGAGCCGGCCGAGTGGACGTTTTATACAGCTTGGTGACATTTTCAAAGGTGATCACCTCAACAACCCTACCGAAACTTAGCCAGATTTGTGTAAAGCCCACACACGAAAAACCACAACCGCAGCAGTGGCGCTACCTCAACAGCTCGCCCACCCATGACCGCCACAAGACTGGATGCTAGGACTTTGACGACATCCGCCAGCGAATGCCCGCCTCCAAAAACTTATCCAAATCACCATCAAGCACCTTGGATGGGTCACCCACCTCATAATTGGTGCGCAAATCCTTCACCATTTGGTACGGGTGCAGCACATAGTTGCGCATCTGATTACCCCAACTCGCATTGCCACCAGCACCCAACGCATCCATTTCGGCACGCTCCTGCTGGCGCTTGCGCTCCAAAAGTTTCGCCTGCAACACACGCATCGCCGAGGCCTTATTTTGAATCTGCGACTTCTCGTTCTGGCAGGTCACCACAATGCCGGTCGGAATGTGAGTCAAACGCACAGCCGAATCAGTAGTGTTGACCGACTGCCCACCTGGACCCGAGGAACGGTACACATCGACACGAATCTCAGAATCTGGAATATCAATATGGTCAGTCTGCTCCACCACCGGCAACACCTCCACCTCAGCAAAAGAGGTTTGGCGGCGCGCCTGATTATCAAACGGTGAAATACGCACCAAACGATGCGCCCCCTGCTCCACCGACAACGTTCCGTACATATACTCCCCATGCACCACAAAAGTAGCGGACTTAATGCCCGCTTCCTCAGCGTAGGAAATATCGTAAATATCCACCTTGTGGCCGTTCTTCTCCGCCCACCGCACATACATGCGCATGAGCATCTCCGCCCAGTCCGCGGCATCCACACCACCAGCACCAGAGCGAATATTGATCACAGCTTCGCGCGCATCGTATTCACCCGACAGCATGGTTTTGACCTCAAGGGAGGAAATTTCTTCGCGCAGTTCCTTCAGCTCTTCATCAGCAAGCTGCGTCCCCTCGCCTTCTTCCTCTGCCAACTCATACATCACAGGCATGTCATCTAAACGCTGACGCAAACCCTGCAGCTTCTTCAACCCCGACTGCACCATCGACAACTCAGATGTGACTTTTTGCGCATGCTCCGGATCATCCCACAAGCTCGGGTCAGATGCCTGTGCTTCTAATTCGCGCACGCGAGAAGCCATCTCTTCTGGGTTCATCACCTTCTCAATAGTGGTCAAGGTGGTGTCGAGACTGGTCAATTCTGCTGTAACTTCAGGGCGCATAAGGTACTAGTTTAGACTGCTTGCCAAAACAAGGCACAATAGTGGGCATGGAAGACCTCAAGCAGCTCACAGACATGATTCCGGCCATCGTCAAAGCGTTTTGCATCGCTCACGAAAACGACTCAGACGCCCACTTGGCCCAAGCACTCGTCTACAACGCGGGCAGGCTCGCCTGGCGCATGCGTGAAACAGGGATTAGCACCACCGAAAAAACCAACATTTCCGACGTGGTCACCGAAGCGGACAAAGCCGCCGAAATGTTCATCGACCGTGCGCTTGCAACACTACGCCCCGACGACGGCGTGATCGGGGAAGAAGGCACCAACCGGGCGTCGACAAGCGGAAAAACCTGGGTTGTTGACCCCGTCGACGGCACCTACAACTTCGCAACCGGCTCCGACTACTTCTGCAGCGCACTCGCGCTTATCGACGCCGACAACCACCCCATCTTCGGCGCCGTCCACCGCCCCGCCATGGGCTACACCTGGTTCGGCGGCAAAAACCACCCCACCAGCCGCGACGGCAAAGAAACCACGCCACTGTCCCCCGCCGCACTCGAAACCCTAAGCCTCGGCACCTACATCCACCCCACCTACCTTGCCAATGCTGAACTCCGTGAAGCATGGCTTAGAATCGCCACCCGCGTTGCCACCTTACGCATGACCGGGGCCGCTAGTATCGACCTCGCCTCCGTCGCCTGCGGTGACATGGGCGTATGGATGCAACACAGCGTCGCCGACTGGGACTGGCTGCCAGGCCTCGCACTGGTCGAAGGGGCAGGCGGGATCGGGACAAAAGTCACCGCCGGCGGCGTAACGTGGTGTATCGCCGGAAACAAGCAAGCCGTCGAAGAAATTACCCAACTACTAGGAGCTTAAAAGATGTACAGCAACGACCTCGCATTCGCCTTGAGGCTTGCCGACGCCGCCGATGCCATCACCCTCGCCCGCTTCGAAGCCGCAGACCTGAAAGTCGACTCCAAACCGGACATGACGCCAGTCTCCGACGCCGACACCTCCTGCGAGCACGCACTCCGCGCACTGATTGAAACCCACCGCCCCGATGATGAAATCTTGGGCGAAGAATACGGCGGCACCCCACAAACCACCGGACGTCAATGGGTCATCGACCCCATCGACGGCACCAAAAACTACGTCCGCGGCGTGCCCGTATGGGCCACCCTGATCGCGCTGCTCGACAACGGCCGCCCCGTCGTCGGAGTCATCTCCGCACCAGCGCTGAACCGACGCTGGTGGGCCTCACTCGGTGAAGGCGCATACAAGAGCTACAACGCGCAAACCACCCCCATCCAGGTGTCTGGCGTCACCGATATTACCGACGCATCCGTCTCCTTCTCCTCCCTCGATGGTTGGCGGGATCGGGGCTTGTTGGATAATTTCCTCACCCTCGCCGACACCACGTGGCGACTCCGCGCCTTTGGCGACTTCTACAGCTACTGTCTTGTCGCCGAAGGAGCCGTCGATATCGCCTGCGAACCTGAAGTATCGCTGTGGGATCTCGCACCGCTGGCCATCCTCGTGCAAGAAGCCGGCGGTCGCTTCACCTCGCTGAACAATAGTGACGGCCCGCACGGCGGCAGCGCAGTGGCCACCAACGGCAAGCTTCACGAGACCACACTGAACGTGCTGACACAACCGGCCGCAACCACCCCATAGGCTTATCGCCAAACATCAACCGGTGTACAGACTCCTGCCCTTTTGCCTGAGTGGGCACAAAAAGGACAGGAGTTTTTTCACCACCCCAAAACATAAGGCCCCATCTTCGTAGTGTTTGTCCACGAAGATGGGGCCAGCACTTACGCTGCGCGCAATGCTCCTTTGATTTAAGACTCTGGCAACCTAAAACCTGCGCCGACACCACCACGCTGATTAATATCAGCGAGAACAGCATCCATGCTGGTGGAAATAGTCGGCTGGAAAGCCGCACCCTGCAAAGGTGTGCGGCAGGACAAGTTATAATCTGGGACCAAACCACCAGAAACCATGCCCACAAGACGATTACCTGCCATCACAGGCGCACCAGAATCACCGGCGGTCGCACACACCTGAGAAAGGTTCGTCTTCTTATCTGCAACCCACACCACGCCACAGGTATGACCAGTTGCCACACCTGTCTTGCACACAGTTTGGAAGCTACCAGGAACACCGCCGATTTCATCAACAGTCACCCCGTTATAGCTGCGGGTAATCTGCGCATTTGAACCAAGCTCAATAACGGAATAATCCAAACCGTTCTGCCCATGAGCAACCACAGTTCCGGAGCGACCAACACGCCACGAATCGGCACTGACAACCTGCGAACCCACCTTGCCGCAGTGTCCTGCGGTAATAGCGACCTTGCGGCCTTGATCATCAACACCAGTCGCAGTGATGGTGCACAGCTGGTTCTTGCCCACATAGACAGGGGTGGAAGGACCGTACAAAGAATTGCCGTCGCGCTCGGTGAAAATGGAATTGAGTGGGGTTGGTGGCGCGTCGAAGAAAGAAACAGGAACGCGCTGCAACACAGGGCCGTTCTTCAGTGCCATGAATTGGCTGAATGGATCGTTTTTCCAACGGTAGTTTGGCCCCTCGACGATCGGACGATACTCGTCACCAACCTTCTTGAGGGTTTCATCGCCGAATTCAAAAGGCTTGGCCGTTTCGGTGATCTTCGGAAGGCCTTTTTCGCCGGCGTAGCTGTTGTATTCAGCAATCACCTGATTCTGCTTTTCGACGGCGCGAGCAATGTCCGCATTCACTAACGCGACTGCGGCATCAGCATCATTGATGAAAGCAGGATCAATCTTATGGAGTTGCACACCTCCTTGCTGAAGTTGCTGAAGTGTTTCAGAAGGAGTGGGAAGAGTAAAAGCCCAGGCGCTTGGGGCCTGCCCAAGCAGTAAGCCGCCAATGATAGCGGACGAAAATACTGTGCGAGTTATGCTCTTCGTGCGCATGACTATAGGTACCTCTCTCAAAAGGTCAATGGGGGTGGTGTCTTAGAAGGTGGGTTTAATAAACCCGTCACCATAATGCCATGAAAACATTGGTCACTTCTGCCACATCACCCCCAAGGGGGCACTAGTCAATTTCGACGAGTGCTTGCCCACCTTGTACAGAGTCGCCAACAGCGACTCGAATAGCCCCAACCGTACCCGCAGAAGGGGCAGTAATCTCGGTTTCCATCTTCATGGCTTCAAGAATCAAAAGGACTTGTCCAGCCTCAATCTTCTCCCCCTCCGAAACCAGAATTTTGAACACACTACCAGCTAGTGGTGCCACAACCGCGTTAGCGGACACACCTTGAACAGATGCTGTAGCAGGCTCCGAGTGGATAGACGCGGTGGGGTGGTTTCCAAAAACAATGGACCCCATGGTGCGCTGTTCTTCTTCGACTTCAACTTCAACGGAATAAGCAATCCCGTTCACTGTCACGTTGAGTTTCATGTGTATTCCTCAATTTTGATAAGCCGTTACCGGCTGAGTTTGCGTTGCTGGACAGTTTGGCGCCCCTGAGCGGCCCACGTACGGTGGCGGGAATAGCTCACAGCTTTCACTCGCCCCTTATTTCCTAGGAACGCACTCACCGCAGCCGAGATCGCAATAATGACATCCTCAGGGATAGATGCATCAGATCGACGGCGCAGTTCAGCGATTTCAGCTTCGGCAGCTTCTAGCCTGGCGCTTAATTCAGTGACGAGTGTGGCCAGTTCGGCATTAGTTACTTCACTCATGAAAGTGTTGTCCTTTTCTGGTTACACCGGCATGAGGCCGTGCTTTTTACTTGGCCTAGTGACACGCTTATTGGCAAGAATCTCCAAAGCGTTGGCTATGTGCTGACGGGTTTCAGCTGGGTCGATGATATCGTCAACAAGCCCACGCGCAGCTGCCATGAATGGGGTGGAGAAAGTATCCTTGTAGGTTTGAATCAGCTCTTCCCTCTTTGCGTCTGGATCATCGGCTTCTTCAATTTCCTTGCGGAACACCACATTAACGGCACCTTCGGCACCCATCACTGCGATTTCAGCGGTCGGCCACGCATACACGCGGTCAGCCCCAAGATCTTTCGAGCACATTGCAAGATGCGCACCACCATAGGATTTACGCAGTTCGATCGTAATCATCGGAACAGAAGCCGAAGAGTAGGCGTAGAGCATTTTCGCACCGTGGCGAATAATGCCACCATGTTCTTGAGCCACACCTGGCATGAAGCCGGGCACATCTACCAAGGTCAGTAGTGGGATGTTGAAAGCGTTGCAGAATCGAATAAACTGCGCGCCCTTATCCGAGGAGTTGATATCCAGCACACCCGACATCACGTTAGGCTGGTTTGCCACGATACCGACGGTGCGGCCGACGATGCGGCCGAAACCAACCACGAGGGATTGTGCATACCCAGCTTGGACTTCAAGGAAGTCACCGCGGTCAACCAATCGTGCGATCACTTCGCGCACGTCATAGCCCTTCTTACCGTCAACTGGCACGATGTCGCGCAACACCGGGTCCGGTTCGACCACTGGGTCGGGATCAACAATCGGCGGTTCTTCGGTGTTGTTTTGCGGAAGAAAACTGAGCAATTTCTGGGCAATGAGGATTGCGTGCTCGTCGTTATCAGCAACGAAGTGAATATTGCCGGCTTTCATCATGTGCGCATCTGCGCCGCCAAGTTGGTCGCTGCTAACGTCTTCGCCGGTGACAGACTTGATCACGCCAGGTCCCGTGATGAACATGTTGGCTTGGCGGGTTTGAATGATGAAGTCAGTCAAGGCTGGCGAATACGCGGCACCACCCGCGCAAGGCCCTGCGATGATCGAAATTTGCGGCACCAAACCCGACAGCAGCACGTTGTGGTAGAACACTTTGCCGTAACCAGAAAGAGAATCGATGCCTTCCTGCACGCGCGCACCGCCGGAATCGTTAATAAAAACGAAAGGGGTGCCGGTAGTGGCGGATGCTTGCATCATGGCGGCCACTTTATTGGACTGCGTTTCACCGGCGGAGCCACCCATCACGGTGAAGTCCTGGGAGGCAATGTGTAAGGGGCGTCCGAACACTGCACCGGAGCCGGTGACCACGCCGTCGGCAGGCGCAATTGCGGTATCCATGCCGAAGTGGGTGGTGCGGTGAGTGGCGAACATGCCGGTTTCGTGGAAGGTTCCGGCGTCGAGAAGCAGATCGATGCGTTCACGCGCGGTCAACTTCCCTTTCTTATGCTGCTTTTCAAGCTTGTCGACGCCGCCGCCAAGACTGACTTTTTCGCGTGCGGCAGCCAGTTCTTCGAGTCGACGCTGCATTGTTTTCTCTTGAGCCATGGTCAGTTACTCCTTTTATTCGGCGGGCTCTACACGCACGGTTTGGGTGCGTCCGCCAACAGTGACTTTGTAGGTGATGGGTTCAAGCACGGGCTCATTCTCGCGCTTCTTCACCAACGCAGGATCTGTACCCACATTCTTCGGGCCTTCATGTCGAGTCGTGAAGAAACCAGGCGCAACACCTGGGAACAGCGCATTTGTCAGCACATCTTCATCCGTGCCATCGAAACCTTCAAGTGCCTCAGCTTGCGCACGCAACTCCTCCCATTCAGGGGCAAGAAGATCAGCCGGACGGCAGGTGATTGCTTCCTTCTTCGTCTGCTTTTCCGCCTGCTTAATCAGCTCAGGGTCACGCTCGCCAATGCACTCGCCGTAGTAGCCGAGCATGAGATCAGCAAATTCCGCAGTCATTACCTTGTAGCGCCCCATCAGCACATTGAACACAGCCTGAGTTCCCACAATCTGGGAAGATGGCGTGACCAATGGTGGGTAGCCTGCGTCTTTGCGCACGCGCGGAACCTCAGCCATCACCTCATCAATACGGTCACCTGCGCCTTGTGCATTCAACTGCGATTCCATATTTGACAGCATGCCGCCAGGGATTTGGGACAAGAAAATGTTGGTATCAACAAGAGTCTTCGACTCAAATTCCTTGTACTTTGGACGGACCTTCTTAAAGTGATCACGAATATTGATCAAACGATCCATATCCAGATCGGTGGTGTAGTTGGTTCCCTCAAGCATTTCCACCAAAGATTCAGTGGGGTTATGTCCAGGGCCTAGTGACAGTGAAGAAATAGCAGTATCGACCACATCGGCTCCCGCCTCAATGGCTTTCATCAAGGTCACAAGAGTCACGCCTGTGGTGGAATGACAATGGACATTAATCTGAGTGTCTTCGCCGTAGGTTTCTTTGATGCCACGAACAATGTCATAGGCTGGTTGGGGTTTGAGCAATGCCGCCATATCTTTCAACGCGATCGAATCAGCGCCCATGTCAAGGAGCTGTCCGGCTTGCTTGATGTAGCCTTCGACGTCGTGAAGCGGGGATACGGTGTAGCAGATCGTACCCTGCGCATGCCCATCCACCTTTTTCACTGCCTGCATGGCACGTTCAAGGTTGCGCGGATCATTCAGCGCGTCAAAGACACGGAAAACATCCATGCCATTTTCTTTAGACTTTTCTACAAACTTATCCACCACAGTGTCTTCGTAGTGGCGGTAGCCCAACAAGTTCTGGCCACGCAGCAGCATTTGCAACCGAGAATTGGGCATAAGTTCGCGGAAGGTGCGCAGTCTCTTCCACGGATCCTCATTGAGGAAACGAATGCAGGCGTCGAAAGTGGCGCCACCCCAGCATTCGATCGACCAAAAGCCGGCTTTATCGATGTCGTCACACGCGTCAACCATGTCTTCCATGGCCATGCGCGTCGCGAACAAGCTTTGATGCGCATCGCGGAGTGCAACCTCAGTCACTCCAATGTTTTTAGGACTCATACTTATGAATCTAGGGTAAAAACCGCAGCTTCGCAGGAGTTGTTTTAAGTTATTTTACGCCCGTTTTTCGCGTAATTGCAGCCCCAAATGTGCCCGATCGGAAATTTTTGCTGGTCGGAGCCACCGCACACAAACAGCACACAGATGCGTGCAGGATCATCAACGCATGTAACTGTGGCAAATATCGCACACAAAAGTGAAGCAAAACTCAAAATTTTCGCACGAAAACACCACTTTTCCACGCACACAACCACCACTATGTCGCCTCATGCTTCACACTTTCATCCCATTGCCACACCCGCCTTCACTTTCCAACCTGACCTAGACTGGTGGAATGACTGTGAAAAGAAACGTTTTTGTCGCACTTGTGGCATCAGCAGCATTGACTCTGGGTGCCTGCAGCAACAGCAACGACACACAACCTGATCAACCAGCTACTACCTCCCACGTTGAAGTCGCCGATGGGCCTCACGCAGACCCCAATCGTCCCCTTGCGCCGAAAGTCACTCGCACCAACGATCAAGGAACTGCCACGATAACCGAAGTGGACTTGGGAAATGTCGAAGACGGACAATACCGTGCTCCCTTACGCGGAGTCCTGATCACCCCCACCAACAGCAATGGCCCTGCGCCCCTGATCGTCATGAGCCATCTTCGCGCCCCTAACTGCGGGGATTATAACTTCGCTTACCCGTGCGCCGAAGGGGAGAAAGAAAACCGCTACGACCACGGCATGATTTACCTTGGTGAGGCCTTCGCTGCCCAAGGCTATGCCACGGTTATCCCAGATCTCGGCGGGATCTTTAGCGGCGCTGACACAACTGAGCCCTATAACCAAAATGCACTGTGGAAACAGTCTGTTACCACACTCGTTGACCAGTTCCCTGCCGATTCCGTGGATCTGACAAAGGTGGGACTTTTCGCTCATTCGCGCTCCGGAACAGTTGTTGAAACAGCTGCGGAAACGTTCGGTGCAGGCAACCTCCGTTCGGTTTTCGCCTATGGCCCCGCCTACGACACCGTTGAGCTTGAAGAAATCAGCCCTCAGCCATCCGATATTGCCTACCTTGCCATGGTCGGCGATGCCGATTCCGATGTGGGTCCTTCTGCAAACCTGTGGATCGGACACTACCTCGATCAGGAGCGTACCCAACCTGCACTGGTGACCCAGGTACCAGGCTTAGGACATATGCTTATTAACCGCAACGGGAAAGACGACCGCATCGGCTGCGATGAAATGGACTGCCCGGATGCAGCTGAACACGAACGCATCATGTCAACAGTGGCCACCGATTGGTTCAACGCAACCGTTCGGGGTATGGACACCGAACTTCCAATCCACTCCGACTCGGAGCTGCCTGCTCAACTCGCCGGCGTTGATGTGCGTTGGCTTGCCGCTACCCATGCACCGCATCAGCACCTGTCTGCCCAGCAATTAGGTTCTGTATGCCGCCATGCTGACCCCATGAACCCTGTGAAAATGGACAACCCATGTACCGAACCTGAAGACGGTGTCGTACAAATCCTCACTGAAGTCTCTGTGCTGAAGGAAGCGTCCGTTGACACTTCCATTACTTCGGCAAAGTCCATGGCTATCCACCTTGCCCCTTCGGGAACACATGAGAGCCCTACTGAAGTCACTATTTCTCTCACGTTAGATAATGGCGTGGTGCTCAATCTGCCCCTTGATCCTGCTCACCCAGCACTGATAAGCCGCAAAACTCAATTTGAGAACGGCGCGTATACTCTCGGCACTATCCGTATGACACTTCCTGACAATGCCCAGGACGCAACGATTACGAATGTTCGGGTGCACGCACCGAATCAACCGGTGGAAATCCGCGGCATCGATTTCCTCACCTAAACTGCGCACAAAAATAGTGGCTGGTTCAGAATTTTCCTCTGAACCAGCCACTATTTTTTATCTATTGTTAGCGACCAGCTGGGTTGAATCGCGCAAGACCTGGCACAAACTTTGCCAATGTTGGGAAAGCTGCGGCAATTACTGCCGCCACCAGTGCGATCGCACCAACGACAATTCCTGCGATTGCTGCTGGGCTTAGCCCCTTCTTATCCTGTGGGGTGCTTTCATCCTTCTTTTCAGGAGCTTCACCACCCAACTTCTTTGCCTCTGCTACCAAAGTAGAAAGTGCCTCTTCAATTGGGGTGAGTGCCTCAACAGTGGACGCATTCGGAAGTTTTGCAGCTTCCTCAGCAATCTTTGCCTTGAGTGCTTCTACCTTCTTCTTATACGCCTCAGCTTCAGCGGAGGTGTTTCCTTCAACCTTGGCCAGTGCAGCAGCAGCCAGAGTTTCCGCTTCCTTCTTCTTCGCTTCCACCTGCTGCTTCTTTGCCTCTAGCGCCTTCTTGGCTTCCGCCTCCTGCTGCTTCTTGGCCTCTTCCTGCTGCTTATTGGCCTCTTCCTGCTTCTTCTTTTCCTCTTCAGCCGTGTGCTGCGCTTGGAGGGTGTCGAGTTCTTGCTTCAGCTGCTTTGCTTGGGCAAGTGCTTCATCGGCAGGGGTCTTTTGCGCCTTGGCAGCTGCAATATCTTTGCTTTCGTTTGCAGTGGTCATTGCGGCCTCCACTGCGGCAATCTTTTCGCGCAGAGCCTTGATCTCTTCTGCCTTCGCGTTGATTCGCTTGGCGATAGCATCGGCTTGGTCAGTGATGGACTTTGCTTCTGCAGCAACATCGTTGACAGGCTTGGCTACATCAGCGTAGTTCTCTAGAACAGGTTCCAACGGACCATTCGCTGCGACCAAGTTTTCCTTCGTCTTAGCAGCTTTGGTCTTCTCTACTTCAAGATCGAGATGCTTTGTTGGTTGAGCAGCATCAAACGGGACAGTCACCACGTCAATATTCGTCAGCAAAGCTTGGTAACTACCATTAGCTTGGATCTTTTCTTGCTCAGTCGTACCCCAGTCGATCACAGCAAAAGCGTTAGTCTCACGGTAGTTATTCTTACTCTTGAATGCATTGATTCCCGTACGACCAGCATTTACGAGGTTATGTACGGCCTTTTCATTTGCTCCCGTACCGTTATAGTGTGCAAATGCTGCATTAACCACTTTTTCGGCTTCGACGGTTGTGGCATCTTCAATACCAACCAATTGTGGATCAAGTTGACGTGCGCCCTCGAAATTAGCAGCCTGCAAAACCACAATCGCAAGCCGTGCTTGGGCAATATAATAGGCGTTTTCCGCTAGGGCGCGTCCCGTCCAGCTGAAAGGAACATCAGAGCGATAAAACTGTGCTTTCTTTGCAGCTTCAAACATCAGCTCACGCGCACGGACGATCTCATCATAGCTATGATAAGCCGGAGCAAATGGCTTGGCTTCTTCTGCCGAACCTACCAAAAATTTCGCTGGGAACTCTTTCGCCGTTTCTTGTGCGAAAGCAACATTAGCGAAAACTGCAGGTGCTGCAACAGGAACTGCGATTGCTCCGGAAAAAGCAACAGCGCTTGAAAGAGCTAAAACAGGCAGACGGAACTTCTTGTTCATAGGGGATCAAACTCTCCAATATGAATAAAAGGAACAAAACAGGGGGTAGCTATATTGATAGCCAAAAGTTAACTTACACAAACCTTTCCTAAAATTTATAAGGCATACCTTATCCTACCCCCACATCAGACGTCTTACATCGTCTTTTTTACATACGTCTAAATAAGTAGCTACCCCCGCCCAACTAGCAACAGAACAACAAATTGCAGCAATTTTCAAAAAGGAGGAGACGAAGCCCTCTCAGAATGTGACAACAACGCAATACGGGCATCGTACGAATGTTATAAAAATTTCCTTTGAATATGCCTATAAAAATTAAAGCCTTCTGTGAGTAAAACTTAGGAAGATCTATGAATCGAGATCCTGTGTTTTACATCACAAAAGGCCTGTGTGTCAACGGCTAGAAAGCTTTGCTGCCAAACTAAATACTCATGTTAAGGCTTGTGCTTCAGTCCGAATTTAGCGAGGAAAGGGATCACATACTGAGAAATCAGCGAACCAACGCCCCATAAACCAACCATACCGGCAAAAACACCCATAACAATGCCTACGATACCGGCGCTGTCATCGGTACGAGGAGTGGTCAAAGGCTCTACCTGAAAAGCGCTAGGTGCTTCATCGACCGAAACATCCAAACCAGAAATTTGACTGTCTAATGCAGTAATCTCCTCCGGCGTGGTCGCAGCAGCAATCTTGGTTTTGAGCTCAGCGATCTTTAAACGGAGTGTAGATGCCCTATCGCGTTGCTCTTCATCCTCGTGCTCAGCTAGTTTTTCAACAGAGTCTTCAACCCCCGCGAGCTTCGATTCCAGCGAACGCTTCGACACATCAATGTCAACTGTCTCCGCTGCCGCCGGCTCAACCTTTTCGATTTCCTCAAAAAGCGCTGCGGCACGTTCCGCCAAAGGAGCAAGATCTTCAAGCTTCTCATCCAGCTCAACTACCGCGCCAGTTTCTTTCAGCTCGGCGACTTCTTGTTCCTCTGAAATAACTTCAGACTTGATTTGTTCAAGATCACGCTGAAGGTGCTCAGTCCTCACCGGATCCTTCGAAACAAGCGCACGCTCCGACTCCTCAACCACAGCAGTCGTGTTCGCAATAGAAGTTTCAGCAGGTCGAGCAACCTCTACAATCATCGATTCGGACGGCACCTGGCGCTCAGCGCGCGCCACCTGATCACGTAGCTGAGAAGCAGACTTAGCAAGGTTCTCTGCACGCGCCATAGCCAGATTCAACTCGTCCTGGTTTTTTGAAGTGCGTAAAGCATCAAATCGTTCTTTTTGCTTTTCTAACGAAGTACGTTCTGCTCGCAGCTCAACCAAGATCCGACGTTGCTCCAAAAGATTCTTGGCCGAAATTTGGGTCTCAAGATCCTCGTTCAACAAGGCGTCAGACTTAGCCAACGCATCTTTCGCATTATTCAACGAACGAGACAGATCAATCATCTGCGCGTCAACCAGATCGTGAGCGCCGAACTCACGCTTTAATGCGGCCTTCGTGGCAATCGTATTTTCATAGAGCTCTACTGGATCAATAGCTAAAGCCTGCTTACCATCCTTTTGGAACTCCAACTCCAAAATAGGGACAGTCTGCAAATCCTGCTCAGTGATTTGGGCATCCATCAAAGACTGCTTCAGCCAAGGATGCTGCCCAATACCCCAGTCGAAGGTTGAAAACGCATCCACATCATAAACGGATTGCTTTTTCGCAGCACTAAGCCCCTTAACTGCGTAAGTCAACAGCTGCACAAACTCACGCCGGTTCTTTTTCTCCACCGAAGTGCCTTTATCCTGCAACTTTTCATAGGTAGCCTTCGCCTTATTAAGCACGCTCAAGGCATCGTTAGTTACCTTTGGATCCACTCCAACTCGATTCAAATCTAAGTTGCGAGCCTTCACTGAGGTGTTATATCCCGTTGCATCTTCAGCAGCCAACACTGCAATCGCTGCGCGAGCAGCCGATGCACTGGCAGCAGCCTCGGCATGTTTGCGCCCATCCCAAGTCGCTGGCGCTTCCTCCTCAGAGAAGCTAATAGCAGCATCCGCGATTGCTTTACGCACTTTGTAAATCTTCAAATGCGTTTGGTACGCAGGAAACCACTTTTCCGCCCCAGGCTTCTTCGAAGCTGCGAGACCGGCTGGAAAACCAGTGCCCGCATGAGACTTCGGTGTGGCAGTCTTAGCAGTAGATACAGAGCTCACACGAGAAGCTGCTATTGGGTCTTGAGCGAAAGCAAGCACCGGAGAAATGGTGTCAACGAAGCTCAGACCAGAAAATGCAACCGAAGATACAAGTACGAGGCCAGACAGTCCGACAGCCTTCTTCATCAGAATGAAACTCCAAAAGATCTGTAGAAAATAACCAACGACTTACGATTCAACAACGAGTCAACTAAAAACGGAACCAATTTCACACTAATAAATATCGGAGAAAGTTGAAATCCAAACCCAACAATTGGCACGCAGCTAACTCGGATGACGTTCAGTAAGGTCTCAGTTTAGCCGTTAAAAGTGATCTTTGACTACAAGTTTCATTTAAATTACTTCCACAACACCCCCAGCAGTGCCCCCATTATACACAGCTTGTTCACATGTTTTATTTAGCTTGAATTGTGTGACGATACCGCGAATATCCTCCTGAATCAGACTCACCCCAACCACTGTCGACATGTAGTGAATTGCCCAATCCTAGAGACGACGAAAGACCACCTCAATTGAGACGGCCTTTCGGATCTTAGTAGCGGGGGCAGGATTCGAACCTACGACCTCTGGGTTATGAGCCCAGCGAGCTACCGAGCTGCTCCACCCCGCGACAGAAGTAAAGAACTGTACGTTCCTTGCAACGAGGAGTAACTATACATGCATTTCATCGGAGTTGCACATTGGTTCACTTTTCCCGTAATGAACAGCAACGGAACGGAGGCAAGAAAGAACTTCCCCCGATCTTCCATTCTTAATTCACTAGCACTCAAGCTTGTACAAGGTTTGAATTGACACTCGATAGCATCCGAAGCTTGGTACATTAACACTTTGATAAAGAGCCAACCCCAAAGGTTCTCCACAGCGTAGCAACACACTCTGGCACATATACCGATAGGCCGTCTCAATTGAGACGGCCTATCGGATCTTAGTAGCGGGGGCAGGATTCGAACCTACGACCTCTGGGTTATGAGCCCAGCGAGCTACCGAGCTGCTCCACCCCGCGACAGAAGTAAAGAACTTAACGTTCCTTGCAACGAGGAGTAACTATACATACATCTAAGGAAAATAAGCAAATCCCCAGTACACAACGCGCACTGGGGATCAGGGAAAATCAGAAACTACTGCAACTTCTGATAATCGGCTACAGCTCGATCAAGCGCGTCAAGCGCCCGACCGTACTCTTCATGCGATCCATTCCGAGCTTTTTCCAAACCAGAGAGCGCATCATTAATTCGGGCAATGGCTTCAGAAGCATTTTCTGCAGGTGCAGATTCTTCCTTCTTCGGCTCCTCTGCTTCTGGTTGCTGCTCATCCTTCTTCGTGTCAGAAGGAGCAAGCTCCTCTGCTTCACTCAAGTCTTGGGCCGCCCGTGGATCAATACCCACTTGAGCTAACGCTTCGGAAACAGTCGGTGCGTAACCAACTTGACCGTTGTAACTCACCAGAACACGCAACAACTTCGGGAAAGCTGAATCCTGACCCTTACGCTGAGCATAAATCGGCTCGACGTAAAGAATCTCACCTCCCCCAATCGGCAAGGTAAGCAAGTTACCATTCTTAAGCTCCGTCGTCCCCTTCCACAAGGACTGATCACGAGCTACCTGATCTGAAGACATAAGGATGTCTTGCGCTTGCTGTGGACCTAGTGTTTGGGTATTAGTTGGCAAAACTCGAACAGTGATCTTTCCGTAATTATCAGGATCAGAGTTCACGGACATATGTGCAGCAAGATACTGGCGGTTCAGTCCACGGAACGGAGTGATCAACTGGAATGAGGGCTTACCAGTCTCAGGGTCAGCAGCCACGACATAGAACGGAGGCTGAGACTTTTTACCTTCAGCAGCAGATGGATCATCAGGAACGGACCAGAAACGGTCGTTGGTAAAGAAGTCACGTGCCTCATCAACATGGTAGCGAGACAAAATAGTGCGCTGAACCTTAAACATATCCTGCGGGTAGCGGATATGATTCATTAGCTCTTCGGAAATATCTTCCTTGGGCTTCACAGTTCCAGGGAAAACACCTTCCCAAGCCTTAAGCACTGGATCTTGCTGATCAAATTCATAAAGTTCCACAGAACCGTCGTACGCATCAACCACTGCCTTGACAGAGTTACGGATGTAAGCGACCTCATCGTTAACGATCACTCGGTTATCAGCACCAACACCAGCAGTAGTATCACGGGTAGCAGCCGACATACTCACTCGCTGGGCATAAGGAAGCGAATTCAAAGTGGTGTAACCATCCACGATCCACTTAATACGACCATCGATCACAGCTGGGTAAGTTGTGGAATCGATAGAAAGCCAAGGGGCAACCCGGTTGACACGCTTACGAGGATCACGCTCAAAAAGAATCTTAGAGTTCTCATTCACACGGTCCGAAAGAATCAGATTCATCTCGCCATAACGCGCTGCAAAGACTGCACGATTGAACAGGTTACCAATATCTACACCACCCTTGCCCTGATAAGTGTAGGTGGAAGAATCAGTGTCATACTCCACCGACGTGTCATCGGCTGAACCCACAACTGCATAATCCGCACCATCAAGCGCATTCGCGATCACAGGACCGAAGTAGATACGTGGTTCCTTCACCACGATACCGAGCTTCTTCGCATCTTCATCAGTAGTCTGCAAATCAGAAACGGTGTACACGGGGTAACCACCACGAGCAGAACCAACATCACGTGCTACTTCGTCCACCTGATTAGCTTGCGCGGCAACAAAGCCGTTACCGTGCGTATACACCGTGTGACGGTTAATCCAGTTCTGCTGGTTTTCGCGAAGCGAGTTTGGATTGATCTCACGAGCGGCCACAACGAAGTCGCGAAGCTGCCCATCGATCACGTAACGGTCCATTGCCAAAGAGCTCGGGAAACCGTAAAAGTTCTTCAACTGCTTATTCTGGGTAAATGTCGGCGACAGAATCTCAGGGTCCAAAAGACGGATATTCGATACAGTCGCGGTATCCGAAGCAACTGCTTCCTTCGAGGCACCCTTGGCACCCCAATCACGCATATAAGTAACCTTGTCGGGGGTGAGACCGTAAGCAAAACGAGTCGCTTCAATATTGCGTGCGATAAACTGTGACTCTTTCTCAGCACGGTTAGGTGTAACGGAGAACTTCTCCATCATCATTGGCCAAGCGGAACCAATGACTAACGAAGACAACACCATCAATACCGTGGTCATTGCAGGAATACGCAGATCCTTCAGCACAATGACAGAGAAGAAAGAAAGCGCAACCAGCGCAGCAATCACCATCAAGATGATTTTGGCTGGAAGCTCTGCGTGAATATCAGTGTAGGAAGCACCTGTGAAGGTTTGGTGGTTCTTGTTCAACAAATCGAAGCGGTCAAAATAATATGCGCCAACTTGAACAAGCATCCACAAACCAGCAGTCACAGCTAACTGAATGCGCGCATAACGAGAAATCGTTGCTTTCTGGCCGGTGGTCTGATCGCCAGTACGAATGCTTCCCAGCATGTAATGCCCGACGAGTCCCACCAGGAATGCAATCACAATCAGGGTCGAAACAGTACCCAACAAAACCCTGAACATTGGCAAGGAGAAAGCATAAAACCCGTAGTCAATGCCGAACTGAGGATCTTTGACACCAAAGTCTTGGCGGTTCAGGAATAGCTGAACAACCCGCCAGCGCTGCTGCCCTAAGAAGCCGGCAATAACACCAGCAACAATAGGAAAGACGAACAAAAGACGACGCGTGGCTTTCTTAATTTGCTGCCGGTGTTCAGCTAACGGGCCCCTAAAGTCCATTGCAAATGGATCCTTTGGTTGGCCACGGAAAGTCAACAAACCAGCCAGCCACACCACAAACGCGGCGAAAAGGCCAAATGCTACGAACAAAGCAAGGCGAGTGAGCACAACTTTGTTGAACACTCCCCTGAAGTCAACTTCCCCGAACCACAACCAGTCTGTATAAAAACCAACCACTGTGGGGATCAGCGTTCCTAAAATCGTTAACACTACGACAGCAGTAGTCAGGAACTTCGGTGGACGCCCCACTTGTGGGGCCGGTGGTGTTAGGCCATTAGCCAACGCCATCTCCTCTTTTCATCTAGAGTTTTCCTATTTTTCAAAGGTAACCTTCTACTCTACGTAATTTTTTATCCAGCAACTAGGCTGAACCATGACCTTAAGTTCGGCGCCTACCCCCAACAGGATTGTTGCCGAACTTTTTTCCCCTGCAACGAACGCGAGAAAGACCATGTCTGACTTCGATTATTCCTCCTACTCCATCGAGCTTTCCCAACAAGCACTGAACAAAGCAATGCTCGAAGCTGTCGATTTCATCCACGCCGAAGGATGGGATGCAAAACCCACACTTTTTGCACTCGTGCCATCCTCCTTACTCCACGACTCCTTGAGCGAATTTGAAGCAGACGATTCCCCGCTTGCTCTCGTTATTCAAGAAGATCTACCGGACAATATCCTTCCTGGAACCCAAGAGTTGGGTGACTATATTTCTCGAATCGTTTGGCCAGAACAAGTACTGGGAGCAATACTTGCCCAAGAAATTGTTTTCAAAGACGCTTCCAATCCTGAGCAAGACGCTCGGCCGGCACGCCTGTTTTCCGGAGTGCTTCGTGGCGAAGCGGAACAAACCTTGTTACAGCTTCGTCCCACGGAAGAAGAACTCGAAAAAAGGGGTCCCTTTGCCGAAGACGAAGTTGAACTACGTGGTGGGCATGGTGTTGCACCCGGCGTTATTGCAACACTTCGGTCAACTTTTTAAAGTAAAATCGGATACTTGAGTATTCAACGATTGTTCTCACAAGTGCTTCCAATGAATTGTGAGGAAAGCACAGGTTGTAAATGGTGAAGGGTTTAAGCAAAACTATGGCGACTGCCGCATTCAAAACACGCACAGTGATGGCAGCAGCCTTTGGCATCTCATTCTTACTTACTGCGTGTTCAGATAACTCCTCACGTCAGCCTGCACCCTCTAGCTCACGTGTGAGTGTCGCCCCTACGCCTACGAGTACACCACCATCAACATCGGCAACCTCTACATCGCTCAGCACAACCAGCTCCCCCATCTCTACCACTAGTTCAACTGAAACCTCTGAGCCTTCAGCCGAAACCTCAGCGACGTCGAAAAGCGACGGACGCACTGAACTGCGCGATAAACATGTTCAGAAAACCCGCGATCGGTTCAACACCCTAGCCCCCGATTCATTGTTCGCTCAATTTGATTCGTGCGTGCCTAACGGTGTCGGTGAATCCATGGCATGCTCAGGTGTTGATGTTGGGCAATTCCAATTCTTTGCATCCGATGCAAAGGCAGCGTCAACCACACAAATCTTGACAGGTCTGCGTAATTCCCGGGTTATTAAAGATACGGGTCGGTTCGTTGTAGGCTGGTCGACCGTCGGCAATACCGCGATTATTACAGTCGTTGACAATGATGAAGGACTAGTTCTTCAGCAAATGGTGTCCACGGATGAAGTAGACCCCACACAAAGAATTTACGATTTGGGGCTTGCTGAAGCCGAGACTGAGAAAGAACCCACAGCTCAATCTGCAGAGACTTCCACTCATTAGAAGTCAGCACCTCGGCAGTAAATATCTAAAAACTACCGAGGTGCTTTTCGCGTTTCTAACCGCAGCTTTTTAATTCTTTACCCTGTGCGAAGTCATCCATCGCTGAAATCGCTTCAGATAGTGAAGAGACTGCTGCAATTCTCATACTTGGAAAATCAGTACCTTTGAGCTCAGCGCAGTTTTGTACAGGTGCAAGGAATAGTTCCGCGCCTGCTTCTTGAGCAGCCTGTGCTTTGTGATCAATTCCACCGATCGGGCCGACTTTGCCGAAATCATCTATAGTTCCGGTACCCGCCACATGTTTACCATGATTTAGCTCGCCTGGCGATAGCTTGTCGACTACTGCCAATGCGAACATCATGCCTGCCGATGGACCACCAATGTCTTCCAAATTGTAAGTAACTTTAAGATCATCTTGCGCCGTCGTGGTCATATTAATACCCAAAAACGGTACATCTTTGGACTCAGGGTGCGGTGCTAAAACTGCCTGCAAGTTTAAGTTCTTACCTTGCCTGGTCACATCAATACTGATCTTTTCACCTGGCTTATACGAACGCACAATGTCTCGTGCTTGGCTTCCTGTACCTACATCTTTGCCGTTAATGGCAATAATACGGTCGCCAATCTTGATTTCTTTGGTGGCTGGTGAATCCTTTGCAACACCAACTACTTCAACCTTCATAGGTTTCTTGAGATAATGCAACGCAGCGGCTGTCGCCGACGACTCTGAGGAGCTGAACGCATTTTTGTTCATCTCTCGGACTTCGTCTTCAGTTTTATCTTGAGGAATCACGCGCTCAATGGGCACCAAAGTGTCTCCATGAACAATCCATCGAGATACTGCTTGCGCAAAGGTCATATTGGTACGAACACTAATCGTGGTCATATCCAAATGCCCTGAAGTCTTATCAATTTGTGCGCCTTCGATAGAGATCACTTCGGTGTCGTTCACCTTATCGAGGGTATTAAACGTAGGTCCAGGGCCTTCCGCCGCATACGGAACGGTCAGACTAATATCTGTGCCTGGAACCCGATCCATGATTGCTACGAAAGCAAGAGAAATTACTGGGATAGCCCCGAAGGATAGGGTGCGAAGTCGAAGTCGTCTACTCACGGATACTAACCCTACCGTGTTTTGGGTATCCGTAACGAGCGGCAACCCTTGATTTTTGTGTTTCATTCGCGGCGTTTGGGTTTCACTGATGTCGTCGGGGCAATTTCTAGCAATACTGTGGTGTTTCTTTGTGTTCGCTCACAGCATGCTGCGCTATATAGCCAAGTCGGGGGAAACATAGGTACCGTTTATGGCATGAACAACAATGGCTTTGGTTTCTCGTTTGGTTTTGGCCCTAGCGGCGATGATGATAATGATCGCAACAACGGCTTTGGCAATTTTTCTGGCGGATTAGGCGATATGTTTAACCAGCTAGGTGCAATGTTGTCTGGTCTAGGAAGTTCAATGAACTCACCGGAGGGCCAAGGCGCTGTCAATTATGAGTTAGCTGAGCGCATTGCTCATCAGCAGATTAGTTCCAACGGGGTGACTAAGGAGGTGAGCGATAAACAACGCCAAGCTGTGGAAGAATCTGTTCGTCTTGCTGAACTATGGCTTGACGACGCCACCTATTTGCCTGCTTCGGGAAATAAGGTTGAAGCGTGGAACGCTAGTTCATGGCTTAAAAATACCCTTCCTATGTGGCAGCGAATGATTACCCCTGTTGCAGAGCATTTGAACGATGCCCGCCTAGAAACTCTTCCTCAGGAGATTAGAGATTCAATTGGCCCTATGGTGTCGATGATGAATCAAATGTCCGGAATGAATTTTGGAATGCAACTCGGTCATGCGCTTGGCGATCTTGCCTGCCAAGCGCTTTCGGGTTCTGATTTTGGTATTCAGGTTGCCCCTGCTGGGGTTACTGCGTTGTTGCCAGAATCTGTTGATTCTATTGCCGCTGAAATCGGTGTAGCACCACAAGAATTCATGGTTTATTTATCGGCTCGTGAAGCTGCTCGCCAGCGCCTATTCCGGCATGTTCCGTGGTTAGCTGAGCGTCTTGTTGCGTCCGTTGAAGAATATGCCGCAGGCCTAGAGATTGATACATCCCACATTGAAGAGGCTTCGCGCGAGTTTAACATCGAGTCTACTGATCCTGCCGAAATTCAAGATGCGATCATGCGTTTGCAAGAAATGGATCTGGAGCCGCGAATTAGCTCACGCAATGCTTCTGCTACTTCACGCCTAGAAACTCTTCTCGCTTTGATTGAAGGCTGGGTTGATTTTGTAGTGACTGAGGCTATGAGTGAGCGGGTTCCATCAACGCTTCGGATGAACGAAGCATGGCGTAACCGTCGTTCCACTGGTGGTTCTGCTGAAAAAGCTTTTGCTTCCGTGGTTGGAATTGAGTTCGGGGCACCAAAGGTGGGCCAGGCGCATGAGCTGTGGCGTCGTGTTACCAACGCTGTTGGTGAGTCACGCCGAGATCAGATTTGGGATCACCCAGATTTCCTCCCAATGGCCGAGCATTTGGATAACTCCGCAGACTTCATTGATTCATTGCTTGATGAGGCTGATTCTGCTGATTTCGATCCGATTGCAGAGATCACTGCTCTGGAAGAAATGCTGAGCAAAGAAGCGCAAGAAGGATCGGATTCGAAAGATTCTGAGCACAAACGGCCTGAAGACGACGAGGAGAAGGAATAAAACTCCCCGCGTTTGTTGTTATGAAACCCTAAAGGGACTTGAGTGAGCGTAGCCAGTGGTGTTGTTCACTTCTGGTTACGCACTTGTGTGAAGACTTGTGCTTGAGGCCTCCTTGAACATTCGACTTTAAGACAAGGAAATCACAACATGGACTTTTATCTTGGGCTTGTTGTTGAGCACCTCTTCATTTCTTTAGGCGCCGCGGTTGTAGCAACAATCATCGGTGTCGGTATTGGTATCTGGTTATCAACTCGCCCCTCAATTGCAGCCCCTGTCATCGCTGCTGTTAATGTGGCGTATACAATTCCATCGATCGCACTTTTGGGTGTATTAATTACCTTCACTGGCATTGGGAACACCACCGCAGTCATTGCCCTGATCATTTATGGTCTGCTTCCAGTGGTTCGGGCGACTTTCGTTGGCCTTCGGGGTGTTGACCCTGCTTTGATTGAAGCATCGTCAGGAATGGGCGCTACTCCCAAGCAAGTTTTCCAAACAGTTACTTTCCCTTTAGCGCTGCCACAAATCGTGTCGTCCATCCGCACCATGGTGACTATGACTATTGCTTTGGCAGGTATTGCTTCCTTTGTTGGCGCTGGTGGCCTCGGAGTGGCAATTTATCGTGGAATCACTACCGGCAACGAGCGCATGATCATTATCGGTAGTGCTCTCGTCGCGGGACTTGCATTGGTCATGGACGCGCTCCTAGCCATCGTGCAACGCGGTTTGACCGGCACCTCAGCAAACGCTCGAAAAACGCTGAAGGTTGTTACTCTACTTGCAATCTTCAGCTCACTGGCTGGCTTGCTCTTTACTTTTGTCCCCCACACTGATCGAACAGTGCGCATTGCGTCGAAACCCACCACTGAAAATCTCATTCTCGCGGAGCTGGCTGCTCAAATAATCGAAGAAAAAACTGACGTTGCTGTTGCAAAAACGCTCGGGGTAGGCGGTGGAACAGCGAATATTCAAAAAGGCATGCAAGCCGGCGACTTCGATATTTACCCTGAATACACTGGTACATCGTGGCAAGTCATTTTGAAAGAAACCGCTAACTATGACGAAGGAAAATTCACGCTACTCAATTCCAAACTTCAAGCTCAGGTTCAGCAGAGTTTTGGCCCCATGTTCGGCTTTAACAACACCTATTCCTTAGCTGTTACGAAGCAAACTGCTCAGCAATACAACGTGAAAACCTTGACCGATCTTGCTGTTGTTTCTTCGAAGTTGAGCTTTGGCGCCGAATACGATTTCTTCGAACGTGAAGATGGTTTTGATGCGCTCACTGATTTTTATTCACTTCGCTTTGCCAGCGAAGTCGACATGGATAACGGTTTGAAATACCAAGCGTTACTCGACGGCAAGATTGATGTGATTACGGTATTCACAACCGATGGTCAGCTAAGTGACCCGAATATTCAGTTGCTTGAAGACGACCGTGAGTTCTACCCCTCCTACCAAGCTGGTATTCAAGGACGTGACCAATTTTGGGAAGAATTCCCCGAAGTGAAGCAAGCGTTGTCAGTGCTCCACAACACTATTGATGAAGCAACGATGGCTCAGATGAATCATCGCGTAGAAATCGAAGGTGTCAGCGTAGCTGACGTGGCACGTCAGTTCTTGCAGGAACGCAATTTGATCACAAGCTAGGAAGAGTATCTAATGTCAGCAATTCGTTTTGATAAAGTTTCGCATAAGTTTGATGACCGAACTATCGTTTCCGACCTGTCACTAGATATTGAGTGTGGGGATTTCGTCAGTATTGTCGGTTCCTCGGGGTCGGGGAAGACCACACTGATGAAGATGATTAATGGTCTTATCACTCCTGACCATGGAACAGTTTATGTCAATGGCGTAGCAGTTTCCGAGATGGATGTTGTGGAACTTCGCCGTGGAATTGGCTACAGCATTCAGGGCAATGTTCTCTTTCCGCATTTAACCATTGAGGAAAATATTGGTTATGTACTTTCACTCAAAGGGTTAAGTAGAGAACAGATCGCTGCACGTGTGACGGACCTTCTCCATACTTTCCAGCTTCCGGACGATATTCGTCAACGTGTTCCCTCACAGATTTCAGGTGGGCAGGCGCAACGCGTAGGAATCGCTCGCGCATACGCGGCGGAAGCAAATATTTTGCTTATGGATGAACCGTTTGGTGCAGTAGATGCGATTACTCGATATCAGCTCCAAGAGGATCTGAAGCGCTGGCATGAAACACTAGGCTTAACCATTGTATTTATCACCCACGATATTCGTGAAGCACTCAAAATGAGTAACAAGATCCTTGTTCTCCATGAAGGAAAAGTTCAGCAATACGCCGCGTGCGAAGAAATTCTTCGTAACCCAGCGGTAGGTTTCGTTGAAGATCTCGTTCGCATGAGCCACTAGCTCGGTTTTGTTAGAGCCCCAAGCGATAGCATCCTTGCCCAGGCTTCTAGATAGCCCTTGGCACGTTCGGCCTGCGGGGCTTTGTCTGCCCAACGCCAAAACTCAGGCGAATGCCCTGTGGTGATGAAAGTGTGCGTTAATTCATGCACGATTACTGCATCTAAAACGTACTGTGGAACATCACGTAGTGCCTCTGAAATCCTGATGATTCCCGATGCCGAATCGCAAGATCCCCAGTAGCTTTTCCGTGGTGGCACCCACATAATTGAGCGAAGATCAGCTTTTCCTTCTAAAACCGTGGCGTTGAGTGTTTGTGCGCGCTGAAAGAGTTGTTCATCGCTTTGTGGCTTTTTCTGTGCTTTCTTTTCCAGTTTGGCAACCAACGATGCTACCCACTGTTCCTCTTGCTTTTTCGTAGCCGTTGCAGGAATTCGGATTTGCAAGGTATTTCCAACAAGCTTGCCACTAACAGTCTTGGTTCGGCGTGCTGAACGAACAACCTCAACTTCAAACGAAGATTGGCCTTGCTTTGGCATGCGACTCCTTCATCATTGAGCAAACTGTTCACTGTCACTGCTTCGTGCCATTGAAAACCTTGATCCACATCTGCCCATCACTAGTGGCGGGTTTTCAACTGCTTTTTCAGCTTTCGTGGTATCCTGGGAGAATCCGCCGCCCAGATAAGCAGCTGTGCTAAGCCGTTATCGCGTGCGATGAGCAGTTCCAGCGCCTGCCCTATATTACAAGAATGATCCAAAGCGATGCTTCTAAGGCCGTGCATTAATTTCTGTGCACGACTAGCAGGAAGCCTCAGAGCAAGTGAAACTGAGCCATCTTGATTTTCAACGACATTAGCGTGTGGCACGTTATCAACAGCTTTTTCAGCTTCTTTCTTCGCTGACTGCACCCATTGTGGAAAGTGCTTTTTGAGCAATTTTTTCGCCCCATTCAGCAATGAAGAGGCTTGGGTGTTGCGAACGTGTAGTTCGTAGCGGTGTGGTAACTATCGTGTAGCGCTTGGGTGAGGATCGCGTAGCGCTTTTCATCGCCAGTGATGTGACCTTTGGAGAAGCACCCAGCAACCCGGTTGCACGCGTTACATAGAAAGAAGCCTACCGTGATTCTTAGCAATTGATCAGGGCGTTGCTGTTACAAGGCATGTCTTACTGCGACATTACTGCCTGAACTCGCGCATCACGTTGTAACGGAGTCTCTCTTGAAAAGGCTCATCGGTGAGATGATCCCAACATGCGCCTGAAACCGACAAGTCACAACTAAAGCAAAATCACCCAAAAGTCACCGAGGAACCTGACCCCGTTTAGTAGATCCAAAGGTGTCTTGAGGGTGCTACACGATGCCCACTCTGGCGCTACTCGATCGTTACCACACCGCTACGAAAAGCTCGTCCGGAACACTTGGGGAACCTTGGAGCCTTTTTTTGTTGGGTACAAAGATTTCGAGCACAAGCTGTTGATTATTTTTCACTTCGCCTACAGGAACCACCAAAAGTGGCCGAATGGCTGCTGCAATCTTTTCCACACTAAACAATCCGGTTTCGACAAGATAATCAAAAACAACCGGCACATGGTCACGCAAAAGATGCACCGCCCGGAAACAACCCTCAATTGCACTTGGGGTAAGCCCAAATACGTAACCGAGCCGATCAACGTTTTCTGGAGTGTGCTCCAAATCTGAAAAAAT
Source organism: Corynebacterium felinum (assembly GCF_030408755.1). Taxonomy (NCBI): domain Bacteria; kingdom Bacillati; phylum Actinomycetota; class Actinomycetes; order Mycobacteriales; family Corynebacteriaceae; genus Corynebacterium; species Corynebacterium felinum. Next base: position 707,536 of record NZ_CP047209.1, on the reverse strand, counting down.
TTGAATGTCTCCCCGATTTTCCTTCAATTTTCGTTCGAGGAGTGCATCTTCAATATCTTGGCTGGCATAGCGAACAAACTCAAAATCAGCCAATGTAGGTTTTTCCATTCGTTGCGGTACTGATGTAGTCACTTTTCTTCACTTTCACGAGGTTTGACTGAGCCGGACTATGGCGAGAACAGTATCGATGGCTTGTGAAAACCATCTACATATAAAGACTGGAAAAATGCGCACAGCGTTCCCACATCTTTCCCCCATCGACAAAATCCAAGCTCACCCACACACACCAATACCCCCATAAGGGGGAAACGATGAAATGTGGACATTGGCCTAGTGTCAGTTACGCAACAATTTCTAACACAGCAACTCACCGCACTAAAATAGGAAGCAAAACACACTCTGACATGCTTCTTTGAACAATTCTCCCCTTTCGATGCGACAAGTGAAGCAAAATATGTTCCAATAGATATATCGTGAATACACCGGATAAGTTGGTCTCTAAGATCGCCAACATCTCCCCCTCCGAAGCTCATGCTGCTACACAAACTAAGCCATCGGAGGTTACCCCCAATCTTTCCCGGATTCCTACCGCCAGGGAAGTTCTAGCAGCAATACCTAGCCCGCTCGTTACTGATGACGAAGAAGATTCCCGCGACAGGGTTATTTTAAGCCCATCTGCTTCGGTGTTCATCCGTAGTGATAAAACCATCCAATTCGGTTTGGATTCCCGAAATGCTGGCATTTTTCAGCCGCCTCCCCGCTTGGCGAAAGTTCTTCCTTCGTTAATGAGAAGCTGTCGTAATCCTATGCCTATTTCTGCGTTGCAAGAACGCCTTGAAATGGCTGGTCTGGATGCACCCACTACACAACTATTCCTTGAAGAATTACAAAATCATGGAATTTTGATTCCCGCAGTAAAAAACGTCGTTGCGGTTTTAGGCAGCAGCTCATTAGCGCGAACAATCACTAAAGTTTTGAGTGAGAGCGGTTTTTCCGTACGGCGTCCGACACTCGGTGAATCCAGCGTTCGTTTTCTTTCCAGTTTGCGAAAAGACATCCCCGTGATCCCAGTCAATAAACTAGGAGAGGTACGAACCGTAAGGGATACGCTGTGCCGGTGGCCCACTGTCGTACCTGTAACGATTCTTGATTCAACCGGGGTTATCGGCCCCATTCGTGTTGCAGAGCAAGGAGCATGTATTCAGTGCGTAGATTTATACCGGCTTTCTGTTGATCCAGATTGGAAAAAGTTGTGTCGGCAAGTCCCAATTTCTCCTGTGCCCAACCCAATCGTGGAATATGCGGTGGCCTCTCGGCTTGCAGCACTGTTTCAACCACATTGCCCCGCACCGGGCGTCACGATTGAGGGACTGAAAATTAGTGCAATGTACGAAGTTCAGCCCTTCCATGGATCATCACGCGAAACGACGATCGAACCACATCCTATTTGCCCTATTTGCTGGTCAAGTAAGCGCAAAACACAAGCAAGTTGAAGTCTTTAGCACTCTCAGACTTTTCGCCACGTAAAGCCATGACCACATGAAGGGGCATTCGTTTCCTGTTGCGCCGGCCGAATGGAATTCAGCAATCCCAACTCTAACCGTTTGTCACTAGAACAGTTCTGGTTTGGCTCCTAGACAGAAGTGAAACACCCCATGCCTAGACCTTCCCTCTGCAAAACTATCTGCGCAGGGAAGGTCTAACCTCGTTGAGACTAATCCCTAAACTCCCAGCGGTATAGGCTGGTGAGGGGCCTTTTGTCTTAGCAAAACTGGGCAATGGTGTCCAAAATATCCTGCCCATAGCGCTCAACCTTGACTGGGCCTACACCCGAAATACTCAACAACTCTTGCTCATTACGTGGCATATTTTCTGCAATAGCGCAAAGCGTAGCATCACTGAATACTACGTACGCAGGAACATTCTGTTCCCGTGAGACAATTGAACGCCACTGCCGAAGTGTTTCAAAGACAGCTTCATCCATAGTCGGCGGACACTGAGAACATCGTCCTGCTGCCTTCTCGCTTGGTTCCAGAAGCACAGCATTGCAGCTCTTACAATGCGTATAACGCTTACCGCGTTGAGGTGGATGAACAGGCTTTGCCTCAGCAACAATCCCATCAAGGAAGCGCGTGCGCTTGCGACTAGCTCTCCCGCCTTCTTGACGTGCATACGCCCACGAATGGAAAAGATACTCGCGGGCACGAGTTACACCAACATAAAACAGTCGACGTTCTTCTTCAATAGCTTCATCTCCTGCCTTAATAGCATGAGAGATCGGCAACGATCCATCGGTGAGCCCGACAAGAAAAACAGCATCCCACTCCAAGCCTTTAGCGGCATGCAACGATGCTAACGTCACCCCTTGCATGGTCGGTGGATGTTTCGCTTCAGCCCGCTGGTGCAGCTGCTGCAAAAGCCCATGCAGATCCAAATCAGGAGTAGCATGTCCGAGTTCCTCAGCGAGATCAACCAGAGCATTCATCGATTGCCACCGCTCCCGCGCTTGTGCGCCTTCTGGCTCCTGCTCCGTGAGCCCCAACGGGATAAGAGCTGCCTTGACTAACGTATGGATTTGAGGACCGATGAGATCTTCGGGGAGCTTTTCGCGCTGCGAAATACGAACCAACTGACTAATTGCTTGCCGGACTTCAGCGCGTTTGAAAAACTCCTCGCCACCACGCACTTGGTAGACAATCCCTTCATCGCTCAGGGCTTGTTCAAAAGTTGCTGACTGTGCATTAATACGATAGAGAACAGCGATTTCTGAAGCAGGAATGCCTTGAGCCAAAAGTTCTTTAACCCTACGTGCCACGCCACGCGCTTCGCTAGGTTCATCCTCATAGGAATCAAAAGTAGGTTGCGGGCCTGAAGGTCGCATACCTTCAAGTTCCAAACGGGTACCTGCAGCGCGCCCTGTTGCGAAGGAAATAACGGTATTAGCCAGTCGGGTAATTTCAGGAGTGGAGCGGTAGTCACGCTGCAATTTCACTAAGGTAGCATGGGGATACTTGCGGGAGAAGTTCAACAAGTAGTCGGGGCTGGCACCAGTGAAAGAATAAATGGTCTGGTTAGCATCACCAACCACAGTGATATCGTCACGTTCGCCCAACCAAGCATCCAGAACTCGCTGCTGGAGCGGGGTCACATCCTGATATTCATCAACAACAAAAGTGCGGTACTGCTCACGGAATTCCTCCGAAATAGCCAGCGAGTTCTCAATTGCACCGGCAACATGAAGCAACAGATCATCGAAATCAAGCAGCATACCATCGGGCGAAATTTTAAAGTCCTCATACCTGCGATAAATATCAGCGACTTTGGGTGCAGGAATGGGAGTCGCACGATCCGCCACATAATCAACGTATTGTTCTGGAGAAACTAGCCGTGCTTTAGCCCACTCGATCTCGCCAAGAAGATCGCGCACACTTTCCGTCGACGAATCCACCCCGACAGCGCGAGCAGCACGCCCCACCAATGGGAACTTATTGTCGAGAAGTTTCCACTTCAGGTTTCCGGCTACTTGTGGCCAGAAGTAGGCAAGTTGCCGCATAGCAGCAGCATGGAACGTCCGGGCTTGGACTCCCCCGATGCCCATTAAGCGCAAACGATGTGCCATTTCACCTGCTGCGCGTTTTGTAAAGGTCACTGCCATCACTCGATTGGGGCTGACAAAACCTTGATCAATCAAATGGGCAATTCGATACGTGATGGTACGTGTTTTACCGGTTCCAGCACCAGCAAGAATAGCCACTGGGCCACGGGGTGCGGTAGCAGCAATCTGCTGATCAGAATCTAATTCATCCAAGTTAATAGCCATAGTGCTTCAATAAGGTCGCTTTCGAAGAAATAGTCCACAGATTCTACCGTCACTCTCTTGAGCCTTGTTGTACCCACGAATCAATCATTCGTCTCGCAATTGTCCCAGATCCCGGCAACTGCACGGCACCAGAAACTATTTGACGGCGACTGAACCATTGCAGATCAACTAACTCCTCATCAGTTTCAGCAACTGGATGCTCATCTACAGTAAGGGCACTAAATCCCACCATAATCGAGCCACTAAAAGGCCACGGCTGGCTACCCCTATATTCCAGTGCAGTGATTCTGCGGCCAGTTTCCTCCAACACTTCCCGGCGCGCCGCGTCTTCGAGGCTTTCACCGAGTCCGACGTATCCTGCGATAAGGGAGTGAAAGTGTGGGCGTAGTCGATTCTTTCCCAGGAGGATGCGATGCTGTCCGTGGAGTTCGATAAGGCAGATGATGGCAGGATCGATGCGGGGGAAGATTTCTTGTGTTGTGGTGATGTCGATGCCTGCGACGCCACTGAAGTTGAGGGGCGCTCCTGTTTCGGGGTGGAATCGGGTGATTTCGCGGTGCCTGAGGAGTGCGAGTGCGTGGGTTGCTTCTGGGGTGAAGCAACGTTGCCAGTGGTAGCCGTGGGGTGTGATGTGGTGCGTTCGGGTGGTTCTTTGTACGCCGACGAGGGTGTTGTTGATTGTTGTGTGGAAGAGTTCGCGGCGGGGGTTCGCGGGTTGGAGCAGGGGTGTGCCGTGGGCGTCGACAAGCGTGTGCCCGTGTTCGTCAAAGATGTAGCAGTCCACGGTTTTAGTGGTCTTTAATGTCATCGCTGAAGACTCGGCGGACGTAGAGGAGGCGGTCGCCGGGTTCAACGGTTTCGGCTTCGAGTGAGTCGATTCGGTAGAGTTCGCCGGAGCGAACGACTCCGAGCACGATGTCGGCGAGGTGGCGGGGGTTTGCACCGACTTCGTCTTCGGCGACGGGGCGTTCGGCGACGGAGAATCCTTCGTCTGGTGAGAGGAGGTCTTCCATCATTTCGACGACGGAGGGGGTGACGGTGGCTAGTCCGAGCATGCGGCCTGCGGTTTCGGAGGAGATGACAACCGAGTCGGCGCCTGATTGTTCGAGTAGGTGCTGGTTTTCGCTTTCGCGGACGCTGGCAACAACCCAGGCGGAGGGGGCGAGTTCGCGGACGCTGAGGGTTACGAGCACGGCGGTGTCATCGGTGGAGGGGGCTACCACGATGGCTTTTGCTTTGCTCACGCCTGCTAGTTTGAGTACTTCTGAGCGGGTTGCGGAGCCGTTGACGGTGACGAGTCCTTGGGATTCGGCGACTTCGAGGACGCTGCGGTCGGTGTCGATGACGACGATTTCTTTGGGGGCTACGCCGTCGGCAAGCAGGGCGGATACTGCGGAGCGGCCTTTGGTGCCGTAGCCGATAACGATGGTGTGATTGCGCATCTTTTTCCTCCAGCGTTGGATTTGCCAGGCTTTGCGTGATTCTTCGGTGAGGACGGAGAGGGTGGTGCCGACCAAGAGGATCAGGAAGGCGACTCGTAGTGGGGTGACGATGAAGATGTTGATGAGGCGGGCGAACTGGGTCACTGGGGTGATGTCGCCGTAGCCTGTGGTGGATAGTGACACTGCGGAGTAGTACAAAGCGTCGATGAAGGTGAGGGGTTCTGAGTACCCGCCTTCATCGAAATAGGCTATGAGGGTGACCATCAGCAGGAGGATGAGGGCGATGAGGAATCGCCGCATGATGAGCCGGATGGGGCTTGCAGCGGCGGATGCGGGGATGTGCACGACATTGAGTAATGCATGATTGGGGATTTCTGAGCGCTGCAACTCATCGCGGAATCGGTCGGGTAGTCGTGACGGCATACCGGCTTCCTTTCCTGTTGATGGTGGCTTAAGAGTGTCTTCTCCAAGTTGTTTAACGTTACTCTAGTCGTGCAGTTTTTCGCACGCTATCAGCGTTGTGTTTCCTGGTGTGCTCCTTGATTGCTGGCAGGGGGTTGGGGAACGGAGACTACCTCATTGATGCTTGCTTTCAGCGTGTTTTCGCTTGGTAATTCTTCATCTTCGATGAGTATTCCTTCGCTGACGTAGAAGAACGCGGCTCGGATTTTATGAGGTGGCAAGCTATGAAGAGTGGCCCATGCGTGGCGGTAGACGGCAAGCTGCATTTTCAGTGTGGCGAGTTTCGCGCGGGCTGGTGGGTGCCCTGTTTTCCAGTCTACGATCATCCAGTTCCCATCTCCCATGTCGAATATGGCGTCCATGCGTCCGCGGATGACAATGCCGTCTACTGCAACCTCGAATGGATGTTCCACGTATGTTGGTGTGCGGAAAGCCCACGGTGAGTTGAGGAAGGATTCTTTCAGCTGTTCGAGTTGTTCTTCGGGCATGTCCTCATCGATGCCTGGTAGTTGGTCTTCATCCAAAAGGCTTTGTCCTGAGAATCGCTCTTCTAGCCACGAGTGGAAAGCGGTTCCGCGTTTGGCATAGGTATTGGGTTTGAACGGGATGGGGCGTCGCTGCCTGCGGGCGAAGTGTTCTGGGTTGTCTTGCAAGGCCACGATGTCTGTGGCTGTGAGCTCAGAGGACAGTTCTACTTCTATGTGTGCGGCTTGGAGTCGTTGCTGCTCGTCAATGAGTGCGGTGACGTCTTGCTCCCACTGGGTGAAAATTTCGTAATCGGTATTTAACTCAGGCAATTGTTGGCATGCCGAAGTCACGCTGTGGGCTGCTGTTTCAAGCGCAGGTGTGGATATTTCCTGTGGGAAGTACCCATCGGGGACTGTCATTTGTGGTCCCTCGCCCTGTTCATGTTCACTCGCGTCAAACCACTGCTGTACGGCATCAGGGCGCAGTTGTGCGATGAGTTCAAAATGCTCATAAGGTTTCAGTGGTTTTTTCCGTGAAGGATTGTGTGAGGCAGTAACGATAAGTCTGTGTTCGCTTCGTGTCATCGCCACGTAAAATAGTCGCGTATTTTCCTCTGCGGCGCCTTTTTTAAACTCCTCGATGTGTGCTTTCATCGCGTCTGCAAACTCTTTCCGGTTTTCCAGAAACGACGTATCCAAAATGGGGGCACCGGATTGGTCCAACTCTTCTTGTGCATCACCACGCAACGTTGACGGAACCTTCGACTCATCCGTAATCCATGTGCTCACTTTGCCTGCGTAGGTGTCTTGGTCGGCATGAAGCACACAGACGATTTTCCACTCTAGGCCTTTCGCTTTATGTGCAGTCAGAATCTGCACACGATCGGCACGTACATGTACCTCGCCAGGGTTTAACCCTTTATCGTGCACTCGCGCGAGCTCGAAATAGTCCAGTAGCTGGTTCAAGGTGGTGCCAGGTATGTGTGCGAATTGGGCTACTTCTTGGTGGAAACGATCGAGGTGTGAGGTTCCTGCCGCACCATCTTTGTGAGGGTCTTCCCTGCTGAGCACTTCTGTACGGATTCCCATCACCTGTTCGATGTGTGCGAACAGATCAGGAAGTGGCTGGTTGAGGGCTTGGGTGCGCAGTCGGCGTAGCTTAGAGCTCAAGCGTGCTAGTTGTGCCCGCCCCTTTAGGGTGTATCCTTCTGCTTCGCCAAGATCGGCGACGGCGTCGGCAAGCCCCACGATGGACTCTTCGGGTTCGGGAACGGTGGTGGCAATGATCTGTTCGAGCTTCTCCATCGGGGTTCGTGGCTGCGAAAGTGCATCATTGCTCTGAGTGCGCCCTTTCAAGTTGCGGGCACGTTTGGCAAGAATCTGCAGGTCGTGCGCGCCTAGTCCCACCATGGGTGAGGTTAAGACACGAAGCGCTGCGTGTGAATCGGTGGGGCGAATCAGCATCGTGGCTACAGCGATGAGATCAGCAACTTCGGGGATGTCGAGCAAGCCTTCACTTCCCACGATTTCCACCGGCACGCCGTGTTCTTGGAGGGCAAGGGCCATTGGTGCCATGTGTCCGCGTTTACGCACCAGTACGGCGGCGGTAAATTCACCTTCCTCCCGCTGCCGATAGGCTTGTGCAAGTGTCTCGGCGACTGCTTCACGTTCTGCCTCTGGGGTGGCGTAGTATCCGAATTCAACCTCTCCTGGTGCTGAATTAGGTAAAGACACTAGTGGTTGTACTGGGCGTTTGGGGTCGTTTTCTGGGCCCAAAACGGTTCCGGCTACGGCGTTTGCCAACTGTAAAACAGCCGGTGGGTTTCTGAAACTCATGGTGAGTTCTTTTTTCGGTGCTGCAGGTTGGCCTGGGTGAACGAAATCGGTGACGAATCGTTCAAGGTTTGCAGCGGTTGCTCCACGCCACCCGTAGATCGATTGCATGGGATCGCCCACGGCGGTGACAGGTTGCCCGCGGAAAAGATTCGACAACAATACCCGCTGGGCGTGGGATGTGTCTTGGTATTCATCGAGCATGATGCAGTCGAAACGGCTGTGTAGGATTTTGCCGACTTTCGGGTGCTGCTGTGCCAGCTTCGCGGCGAGGGACATTTGTTCGCCGAATGTCATGAGGTTGTTCTCGCTGAGGCGTTGCTTCAAGATCTTCGCCAGTGGCAAGTACTGCAACCGCACCAGTTGGGTGTCCCTGTATTTCTCCATGGTGGCGCTGAGATGATCGCGTTGCCTCGGGGCTTTGGGTAGTTGCTCAAATAAATCAACAAACGGGGCTGTTTCTTCAATCACATCTTGGGCTGCGACCATGTGATTGTCCAGCTCGGAGACGAGATCAAGAAGTTTTGATACTGCCGAATCCATGCTCAACGAGCTTGCTAGTTCACCCCCATAGTTGGCTAGTACATCGTAGGCGATTGTAAACAGTTCGGTTTGGGAGATCATTCGTGATGAAGGCTCCACGGGCAGCAGCAAACCAAATTCAGCGATGAGTTTTCCGGCAAAGGCATCGTAGGTGGAAACCGTGGGCGCGATGGTTGAGAGGTTTCGCGCAAGTGTTCCGGTGGGATCTAATGCCGCGAGTTCCGGGATACCTGCTAATTGTTGGAGTCGTGAACGGATACGTGCGGATAGCTGTTGGGCTGCTTTTCGGGTAAATGTTAAGCCAAGCACACGGTCTGGTTCGATCATTCCGTTTGCAGCGAGCCACACGACTCGCGCCGCCATTGTTTCGGTTTTACCCGCTCCTGCGCCTGCGACTACCAGCATGGGCCCTAATTCGGCTGCGATGACCTCTGCTTGTTGCTCGGTGGGCGGGAATTTTTGCCCCAGCATTCCAGCAAGGGTGACAGGATCAACGCGGATGCTGCTGTGACCTGTCATACCGGCGTGTGTGTGCGAAAAGTTTACGTTCATGTTTACCTTCAAAAAAGAGGTCGGCAAAGCTTAAGGTTGTACGCCCTCATTGTGGACTAAGGACAGGTGGCGTTCTTCTTAGGTGCTCAAAGATGTCGGATGGGGCGTTTGTTTGCCTGCAACTTTGGCAGGGCAAATGCTTTGGAGCATGCAGCCATTGCATTTGGGCGATTCCCTAGCATAGAGTTTGGGCCCTTTGAGCTGCTGCACTAAAGGTGGGAGACTATCGGCGAATTCTTGTAGTTCCGCTTCTGTTTTCTTTGCTTGGGTTCGTATCGTTATCCCTTTGCTGTTGTGTTGTTCCACGTAGATTAGGCTGGCACCATCAATACTGCTGTGTTCTGCGTTGGTGGCGGTGCGGATTTTTGTCCCATCAAAATGCCCGTGGTGCACAGCAAGCTGGTAGGCCAGCAACTGGGGGTGTTTATTGGCTTCTTCGGCGGTGACTGCTTGTTTGCCGGTTTTGAAGTCGATGATATGAAAGCTGCCGTCTGCGGTTTTTTCCAGCCGGTCGATGCGTCCGTTAATCACAACTCCGTCGGCTACTTCGACTGTGGCTTGCACTTCAACTCCGGCTGTTTCGAATCGTCCGCGGCTATTCGATATCCAGGTGGCTGTGGCGTGGAGTGTATCGCGCCACAGCTTAAGTTCGGAGTCTTTTTTCCAGTCGGGTAGTTCTTGAATGCGGGTGTAGGCGTGGACTACTTTGTCCATGGCTTCGTCGGTGTTGGCACCGTTGGCGATTGCTTCGGCGAAGGCATGCAGAAGGGTGCCTTTCATCAGGGGTACTGGGGTTTGTTTTTCTTCCACGATGGTGCCGAGAACAGCACGCAGCGGGCAGTGTAGTCCCATGTCGATTCGTGAAGGAGACAGTGTTGTAATGTTCAGTTCGGCTAAGGTGCTGCTTCCCCCCACTCCCCACCATTCTTCGGGGTGTGCCCCGTTAACGCCTGCAGTGGCAAGGCGTGCGAGTTGTCGGCTGGCTTGGGTTTTGTGTTCCTTGGTGCTGTGGGGATCGGTCAGTACTCGCCGTAATTCGGCCACGATTGCAGGTACTGACAGAAGTCGACGGTAGGTGTTTTCTTCTGTGCTTTCGCTTATCGACGCCGTCTTGTCTGCGCTGTGATCATCGCTGTCAGCTGGGTGAGGCGTTAAGTCTTTCGTATCCGGTTCAGTGTGCGCATCGAGGTAGTCGCGGAGGAAACGTGAGGGTTCTTGCACGTCGTTGGCATCGGGGGCGTCGACGGCTGCGATGACTAACTGTTTGGTTGCTCGGGTGGTTGCCATGTGGAAGAGACGTTTTTCTTCCTTGACTCTTTCGGAGACTCGCGAGATCGGTGTGCCTGGTTCAATGCCGTCGTCGATGAGATCGACGAGTTCTTCCTGCCCGAAAAGTCCACCTGTTTCCCCAAGTGAGGGCCAGCTGGATTCTTGTACTCCCGCAATGACCACGGTGTGCCATTCTTGCCCACTCGTGGCGTGGGCGGTGAGAAGGTTGACGGCTTGTGGTGTTGCTACGCGACGGTCGCGCACACCGGTGGGCAGTTCTTGCTCACGGATGTGGGCGACAAATGAGTCGATGCTCGCGGTGGGGCGACGTTCGGCAAAGTCGCCGGCGGCGTCGAAAAGCGCCATGGCTGCATCAAGGTCACGATCTGCTTGCGATCCTGTAGCCCCGCCCCGCAGACTGACTGCAAGAAGATGCTCGCCTAAACCGGTTGCAGCCCAGATTGACCACAAGATTTCTTCCACAGAGCCATCAATACGACCTGCAACAATGACTTGCCGGATTCGGTTGAGAATATCGTGCTCACGCGGGGAAAGGATCTCTTCGACGATCTCCACTAAATCGGGGTCTGGGTTGGGTTCAAGACACAGCTGCGCCAGCACTTCAATGGCGCGTCGAATCGGCTCAGGTTGCTGGAACGATAATTCCACTGCTTTTGTGCGACGCAGTTCCGCTAGACGAAGACCGCGCAGCAAACGTCGCAAGGTCACAGGATCGGCACCACCAATAGGGCCGATGGCGAGCTCTTCCAGTTCGCTGTAACTAATGCTTTCACGAGCCGCGCGCACCGCCATCAGCAACGACGACACAACTGGCTGCTGGCTTAAGACAATCGCCGTGGCATCAATGTGTACCGGAACACCTGCCGCCAACAACGCACGACGCAGTGGCGCAATATCGCTTGAGCTGCGCACAACGACAGCAATGTCATTCCACGCAACACCGTCAAGCAATGCTGCCCTTCGTACTGTGTCCGCCACGTGTTCATGCAAGCTTCCCACCGAATGACACAGTTCAAAGCGCACACCGGGTTTATGTGCTCCTGGCACCACCCGGTGTGAGGCAGACAGATGCAGTTCGTGGTCTACGGGGAAGGAACGAAGAAAATCTGGGCGGGCGCCACGGAATCGGAACACGGATTGCTCTGGGTCCCCGGCGATCACACCAAAATGCGCATTTTTAAGTAACTGCCCAACGAACTCCGCTGATTTTGGATCGAAATGCTGAGCGTCATCGACAAACACCGCAGACCACGGACTATCACCTAAATCGTGCTCCAACACCAAACTCACCAGCTCGGATGCGGAAAGCGAATGAGTCTGCCCCAACGCCATGGTTTGCTCGTATTCCCGCAGAAAACTACCCGCAGCAGTCCACATTGGTTGGTGATAAGTCTGCCCCAGTTCTTCTAAATCTTGTGGGCCTAGTCCTCGCTCAACTGCACGCAGCAAAAAATCACGCAATCCTCGCGCAAATCCCACCATGCCCACGCCTTCGCGGCAATCGGCAGGCCACCGTCGTGCCTGAGTTAATTCGATATCGCCGTGGAGCAGCTCACGGATCACCGCATCTTGCTCGGCACCGGTAATCAGACGCAGGGCTTGATCTGACTTTTTGCGCAACAGCGCAAATGCCAAGGAGTGGACAGACCGCACGATGGTTGCAGCGGAGGAATAATGCTGATGTGCCACTCTCCGCACGAGCCCCGCGCGAAGTCGTGCCGCCGCATCTTTGCTGGCAGCGATCACAATGATATTCTCGGGATCTTCACCTTGTTCGATCCGTCGCGCAACAGAATCAAGCACAAGACTCGATACCCCAGACCCGGCTACACCAGTAAGTCGCCACAGACCTTCCTGGTTCAGGTAGAGGTCGTTTTTCCACTCGCGCCGAACGTCGACAAACGGAGAACGTACAAGGCGCACCTGTGGGGTGCGGGGAATCTCACCAACAGTGTTCCTATCGGATGCGGGCACAACAGTCATTAATTTACATTCTCACATCCACCTTCCCTGTGACCACTTGGGTAACCCATTCCAAGTTAGTGCCGGTATTTGCTGTTGCATCGGGGTGAAGCGCATGCACATACAAACGGTAGAGCAACGCACGCACCAAAAGCTGATCCAAGTGCTCAATGTGTCGATAGCGATCAATCACTCCTGGATCAACCGCGTTCATCATCAAAGCATCCACAATAGTTTGGGCCGCGGTATACCCAAACGGATGCACTACACCGACCAGGTCTGTAACCGCTGGCGCCTGCGCACCAGAATAAATCGTGGTAGCAAACATATCAGCATGCGTGACCTGAACAGGTAGCTTAGCCCCATCTGCATCAACCAAGTCACGCCAAAAACGCCGCACTCGTGACACTAAACGCAATGCAGTCTCATGAGCAGGAATCTCAGGATCTAACACAACCACAGGTTCTTCCACCCATGCCGCCCGATCAGCAACCACGAATACATCTGTGGCATCCCAAGCCACCAAACTATCAGGAATTGGCACTTCTTTAAGCGCAGTATCTAAACGCAATGCCGCTGCCACTGTTTCATCTACCCGGCGCGCCGGGTTGCCTGCGATATAGGTGGAGGCGCGCCATCCGGCGTTGATGAATCGGCCGTCGGTGGAGCGGATGGGGCGTACCATACGCACGCCGTGAACTTTGAGTGTTTCACGCACGCGGGCACTCCAGGCGGCGCGGTCGGGGTGGACGACGTGGATGAGAACTGTGCTTCCAATACGCCAGCCATAGTCCCAAGCGGGTCCGAGTTGTCGGGCTTCGTCTTGGGTGGGTGCGTGGAAGACGTCGCGAACATGCACTGGCACGACGAGAGTGGTGCTGTCTGTGTTCTCGGCGTTGGTGTCGACGGCGATGTCGGTGTCTGTTTCCGTGTCTGCTGCGTGTTTGTTTCTCAGGTAGATGATGGTGGCGTTGGAGTCTTCACGTTCATTTGTGCCGGAGGCCACGTGGTCAGCACAATTGTCAGGGGCGGTGTGGTTGGGGTCGCGCCGGTGGCGCCCTGGTTGTGGGGTGCGTGGGGATTGTTCACTCGAAGATGGATTATCGACCATGCCTTTAAGCATATCGACCATCGTGGTAGCGCGGTGCGTTCGCTGGCGAATGTGCGTGTGGCTTTGACAATCAGTTCTTTATAAAAACCAATGCGACAGGGCGGGCACCAACAACATGCTGAACTAAAATATGCACAAGGGCCACAGGAGCGAATGCCACATAAACTACAGCTATGGCGGTATCAGTGGCTTTTGCACTGCCAGTACTACCCACACACGCCACGTTCGGTGTTCTTGTCAATGCTAGATGTGGTTTTTCTCAGCGTTGCTGGCACCCTAGTGGCATTGATGAAACGTCAAAACCCTTCTTCCCCAAACTGAAAAATGTGGGGAAGAAGAGCGCACTATATATCACGGTTTAGGCGTGTGGATACGGCCACGGGTTAGCAATACAGACAAAACCATCATCTTTGTAGGTTTCTTGCGGGTTAATGGCAAAAAGCTCTGTGTTGCTCAAACTCATGGTCTGTTGCATCATCACCGGAGCCAGCTGCCCATTTCCACCACACGGAGCATGCTGGGCAAAACCAATCCCATGCCCCACCTCATGATTGATCAAATAGTGGCGGTAACCACCAAGGTCTCCTTGGAAAGGAGTAGCACCGCGAACCCACCGTGATTCGTTGATCACAACCCTGTTCCCCACCGCGTAGAAACATGACGTTTCCATCGCAATATCAGTACCGCAGGTCGCATGCGTGGTCTCAACACTCGTCAGTTGGATCCTCAGATCAGGCTCGACACCATCGCTGGCCTGAATGTGCTCAAAACGGAACCTCGGATCATGTGTCCACCCCTTAACACTCGTCAAAGTCGCATCAACCATGGCCGCGAAAGCGTCATCACCACCATAGGAAGCAGTATTAATCCCTTCCTCAATTTCAATCACATATCGGAAGGTTTTTTCCGTCCCTTGCCCCGCTGCCGCACCAGGTTTTCCTACTGTGCGATAGTGACCGGTGCCTTTGACTGTAAAAGAACCACCGTTGGGCAGTTGGGTGGCTTGCAAAGCAGGGAGTTGTTTTCCGGCAGGGCTGGGTCCGGCACCGCGACTGTTTTCGCCACCTTGTTCGGCGTTGGATGTCGCGGTGTTATCAGGGTTGCTTTGCTGTTGTGATGCTTGTGCAATCAGCGACTGTGAGTTTTCGATCGGGTGCGTGACGACGTCGTAAAGCACCCACAGTGTGATGACTGCGAGCACCGGGATAGCGTAGGCACGCCAACCGTACTGCCTTGCGAAACGCACAAGAAAAGACTCATCAGCGCTTCGTTGTGGGGGCGTGTTTTGGGGCGGTAGGGCCCGTTTGGGATGTGCGGAAGAATCCCGCGCCACTGCATGTTCGCGATGTGGCACGGGATTTCGCCGTTGAGGGCGCCGAGACCGCGGATCTTCAGCGTTGCCAGACACTGCTATTAGGCACCTGCAAAACCTACAGTGCGGGCAGTCAGTGCACCGATCTCAACGTAGGCGATGCGATCGTTGCGCACGAGGTAGCGTCGCCCCTTATCATCGGTGAGTTCGAGAACTCCGACGCCAGCATGAAGAGCCTCGGATACCTTTGCCGTAACCTCTTCTTGACTTTCATTGCTGCTGACGACGAGTTCGCGCGGGGAATCAGCGAAACCAATCTTGATGTCCATTCTTCTCTCCTTCACTTAGACCTAACACACATGAAATATGCGCCCCCATCTTAACCTAGAAAACCCGTATTTTTGCACCTATACACTCTTCGTAGTGTGATCTTTACGTGCATTCATTATGGGCATGTGATAGATCTTTCCACCTTCGGATGCACACCAGTTTCTGTACCGACATGCACGTATTGGGTGATATGACACATTCTTCGTTGTGTCTTTCACAATCTACTTCGCACGGTGGCAGCATGAAGAAACGTGCGGGGCGAATACTCGGTGTGCGGGGGTTGCGTTTTCACCCGAGGACTCCGTTATGTGTGTACGCACAGTAGTATTTATTGTGTGTCGGACAAAAATACTCAGCCAACTTTTTTCTCTCTCGGTGTTGCGGTCGAAATCACCCACGCTCTTTTCGAGATGGGCATCACCCACACTTTTGCAATTCAGGAGCTCACGCTCCCCATTGCGCTAGAGGGGCGTGATCTGATTGGCCAAGCGCGCACGGGCATGGGTAAAACCTATGGCTTCGGCGTCCCACTGCTCGATCGAGTGTTTGACTCTGCAGATATTGAGGAATTAGATGGCACTTGTCGCGCACTCGTGGTTGTTCCGACTCGTGAACTCGCGGTTCAGGTTGGCGATGATTTGGCTAGGGCAGCCAAATACACCCCTATCCAGGTACGCACCATTTATGGTGGGCGCCCAATTGAGGAACAAACCCAGCTGCTGAAGTCCGGCGCCGATGTTGTGGTGGGTACCCCTGGCCGCTTGTTGGATTTGTATCACCGCAATATTTTGGCACTCGACCGAGTGGCCATTTTGGTGCTGGATGAGGCTGACGAAATGCTTGATCTTGGGTTCTTCCCAGATGTGGAAAAACTCATGTCGGCGTTAACACATGAGCATCAAACGATGCTGTTCTCCGCCACAATGCCCGGCGCGGTGCTTTCCTTAGCACGTACTTTCTTGCATCAGCCGGTCCATATTCGTGCCGAACAGACTGATACCAGCGCGACTCATGCAAGTACTCAACAGATTGTTTTCGCTTCTCACCGGATGGATAAACCAAGTTGTATCGCCCGGATTTTGCAAGCGAAAGACCGCGGTCGCACGATCATTTTCACCCGAACCAAACGTTCCGCTGCCGAGCTGGCTGAGGATCTTGCTGCTCGCGGTTTTAGTGTGGGGGCAGTGCACGGCGATTTGAACCAGCAGGCCCGTGAGGCTTCATTGGAGGCTTTCCGTGCGCAGGCGATTGATATTTTGGTAGCCACGGATGTTGCTGCCCGCGGCATTGACATTGACGATGTCACCCATGTGATCAACTATCAAACTCCAGATGATCCGATGACCTATGTGCACCGTATTGGCCGTACTGGCAGGGCTGGGCATTCCGGAACTGCGGTGACGTTGGTTGGGTACGATGAGTTGAATAAGTGGAAGAATATCGATGACGAACTCGAGTTAGGTATCGGTGAGCCTCCGCAGTGGTTCAGTACTTCACCTGAGCTATTTGCTGCTTTGAATATTCCAGACGATGCCACCGATCAGGTAGGTTCGGCCAAGCGCGTGTTCGGTGCTCGCATTTCTGCCCGTTCTATGGGCAATCGTGGTAGTAGTCGGGGTCAGCGGTCAGCCCGTAGTGGCCGTGTGGGTAAGGCTGGTCGTGCGCAGCGGAGTTCGGGTCGTGAGCAGTCGTCTCGTTCGCGTCACCGTTCGCGTCCTACGCAGAGGTTTCAGGATTAGTACAAGAGGTTAATGCCTATGAATTCTCACGCCCGCATTCCCACCTTAATTCACGGGAAGAACCATCGTGTAGTCGCAGTGATAATCGCCGTGATCTGTGTGGTGTGTATTGCTGGTGCATGGTGGACTGCCCCCATTCGTTTGTCCGCATTGTCTCCGGCGCAGTCCCCTTTCCTAGAGCCGTTGCCTGCAACGCGAGTCTCCGAGGGGTATGAGGAGGCTATGCGGGTTGCTTTTGATGTTGATGTCCCTGCCCCTGTGATTGTTGGGGGTTTGCTGATCTCTGTCAGTAATGGGGCGGAAACGTTGGTGGGGGCTGATGATACACAGCACCGCCATGATGGGTCGACGGTAAGTGCATTTGATCCTGCCACTGGCGATAAAGTGTGGGAGTATCGCCGTGAGTTGGATGTCTGTTCGCTGGCGCATGGATGGGGTGAAGTGATTATTAGCTACCGCAGCGGATTGGGTTGCGGTGAGGTGGTCAGCATTGATGCATTAACGGGCAATTATTCGTCCACGCGTTCCTCCATTGCCCCTCCAGTGGTCGCCCCTGTGGCGTCCAATGACCGTGTGGGCGTTGTTGCTTCCACGCGTGTGGAGCTGTGGCGTAATGATTTGGTGCGCACAGTGGAGTTTGGTCGCGTTGAGGCGAAGCAAGAGCCGGAAATGCAGCCGTATGAGGAGTGTGAGATTAATTCTGCGCTGACTCGCACCGATGTGTTGGCAGTGGCACACAAGTGTGAGGATATCGGTTATCTGCGGGTGATTGGCACAACCCCGGAAGATTCACGAAAACCTGAATTAACGTTTGAAGCTCCGCTGCCGTCGCCGCATGCGCAGGTTGTGGGAGTGACGAGTAGTGCGGTTGCGGTGTATGTTCCGGGTGATCATCCTTCTCTGATGCTTTTCGACGCCGAGGGCACGCTTCGTAGTACCTCCACTGTCGCAGCCTCCCCCGCCGTCGATCAGGCGAATGGGGTATATTCCCCGGCTGTGGCAGATTTGCCGCACCACATTACATGGTTCGATGGGGCGCGTTTGTATGTGCTCCATCCCACCCAGCTAGATATTCTCTTTACCTTCGACGATGCCATCGGCACACCTATCAATGTCGGGTCATCGTTGGTTTATCCGACTGCTTCGGGCATCAACGTGGCGGATTGGACCACAGGGGAGGTTGTTTCTTCCCTCCCGCTTGACCGCGGTGATTTTAGTGGCACGACTGCCTTGAAGAGTTCGGGGAAGAACCTTGTTGAGAAACAAGGACACGAACTTGTTGTCTATCGCCCACGTGCATAAAACTCTGAGTTAACTGCCTGATCCCTCCCACGAATGTGTGCAAGGTGTATTCGCACCACAGACGAAAGTGGCCTTGAGTCTTCGATAGTTCTATCAGACTCAAGGCCACTTTTTGTGTTTAGTAGGTAGCTGCCGCCCAGGCAACGGCACGGGGGCTAAAGAGCATGCCGAGTGCAAGGATTGCGGAGAGCGCTGTGGCTAATCCCATTGCCACTTGTCCTGCACTGAACATGTAATAAGAAATAAGCAGCAACAAGATTTCAAGCATGATCACAGGGCCACGGCCCCATCGTTTTGCTTTGGCCATGAAAATCGCGCCGACGAGGACAGTGCCAAAGATGATGATGAAAAAGATTGCCGTCCCGTATCCAACAAACGTGTTGGCGTGGTCGGATTCGTAGACAATCGATGGGTCGCGGTAACCTGCTGCTTCACGAATGATCAAAAGCGTGGCATAGCCAAGCCCAATAACGGATTGGATGCCGGCAATTAGCGCCGCCCACAACAGTGGTGCCGGTGGTCGTATATCAGAAGTACTCACAAAAACAGTGTAGCTGGTGCCACGAGGCCGCTACAGGAGCACCCAGCCGCCCTGAACACAAAGGTGTGGGCGCAGTACATGTACGCAGGTAGTAAAAATAGCCGTAGCCTATGCGGAAAATGTACACATTCCACCCCCATTCATGTTCAACACCTTATCAATCGGGCATGGTGAATGTCGTTTTCCCACAAGTCGGGGGTGAGCTACTCGAAGGCTATCGCAGTGAAAATATTCCACCCATTTATGCACTTAGGAATAGTTAAGCTAACAAGTCACCTGCAGCTTCCCCCTTAGACAACCTCCCCACGTACGGGGGTAAACCCACTTGTCTGACGTCTTTTTTGTCGCGCGGGTGTGAAAAACGAGGGGGTGGCCGTTTCGATTTGACGAATCACGGATCATTACTTCGTATGACACTTCAGAAAAAGCGCAGGTCAAATCAATAGATAGCAGATTTTTATCAGAGAAAATCGCCGACGCCATCCCATCACGATCCCTGCTACACTTCCCAACTTTTGTGATTCTCGCCACAAAATCACCCGAAACTCTAGCCAAGTTCCGGCGAACGTGGGATCATTTTGACAGAGCAAATCGCGGATAGAAACTTAATGAGAGTTCAGGTTCTATTCGCAGCTGGCTCTTAGATAAGTGAAAGCTGAACATAAAATGGAATATTTCACAGGTTTTGCTCTGTGTCTTCTTCCCTCACTATTCAGCCGAAGCGGAATTATCTAGGCAGATGCGAGAAACACTTTGGGGGTTACCGAAAGTTTCTCCAACCCAGCGTCGTGGCACCCCAGTGTGATCGGTTTGTATGTTCGGCATAGCGCAAGTGTCGAACCTTTCCGTGAATACGGTGGAGCACTCTTGACAAGAAACTCTCACCATTAATTGTGAAGTAACTTTTCATCGTTCTATGGAAAGTTCCTTCTTCTTGCACTGATTCTTTTTCACAAGGAGTATTTATTATGGATTGGCGCCATAAAGCAGTTTGTCGTGATGAAGACCCTGAGCTGTTCTTCCCTGTCGGTAACTCTGGCCCCGCGTTGGCCCAGGTTGCTGCAGCTAAAGTTGTATGTAATCGTTGCCCTGTGACTTCCCAGTGCTTGGCTTGGGCGTTGGAGACCGGCCAGGATGCTGGCGTGTGGGGCGGTATGAGCGAGGACGAGCGTCGCGCGCTTAAGCGTCGTAAGAATCGTGGCCGTGGTCGCGCACGCGTCGCGTTGTAATCTCTTTACACATGTCTACCGCACAGGTGATGCGAGCGCTTTCCACTAGGGTTGTGCAATCGAGTAAACCGCTGTTGGTAGAATGTTTCTCCCCCACTGATTTTCGCGTAGCTACTGCCACCCAGTAAAGTGGACAGCTGATATTCCCTTCGTAATTTTATAAGGAGAGCACCATGAGCCAGCGTGGCCGTAAGCGCAAGGATCGTCGCAAGAAGAAGGCTAATCACGGCAAGCGTCCAAACGCTTAAGTTTTAGCCCAATACCGCGTGTGCCCCTAGCACCTTTTCCATGGTGCTAGGGGCACACGCAAATCTAGCCCTTTCCTTATACAAGGAAAGGGTTAGTTTTTTCTTTAGTCCCTAGACACAGGGATCATGAGTTTGGTGCAATCCTTGGAGGATTTTTTGTCGCAAGGAATTTGGGGCATTTGTTTCGCAGACATGCTGGAGCACTTGGCGTATCTGTTCTTCCGCACAGACCATTTCGGCACAGTCGGGGCATGCGTCAATGTGCTGTTCTAGTCGCTGTCGGTCCTGCGCGGACATTTCATGATCAACAAATTGATAGAGGAAGACATGTAGATCTGCGCAATCCGGATGTTCCTTCAGCACCGGATGTGCCTCTAAATATTCTTCGTCAGCCACCAGTGGGGTGGAGTTTTCTGACGCTCGATCTGAGGTGGTCATAGAAGCCTGTTTTCTGTATGAAAGTGGGTTGTTGCTATAGGCACAATTGTGCCACGGAGTGCTAGTGTGCGGACGCGGAATCGTCGACTGAAAATCCTCGTTCTTTCGCTACATCTATTAACGCACTACGGAGCATTTTTCTTCCACGGTGTAACCGGGACATGACAGTACCGAGCGGAGAACCCATAATCTCAGCTATTTCCTTGTATGCAAAACCTTCAATGTCAGCATAGTAAACAACCATCCGGTAATCGTCGGCGAGTTCCATCATGGCGTGTGCAATTGTCCCATCGGGAATGTTGCGCAGCGCTTCAACTTCCGCAGATTCCAATCCAATGGCCTCGTGCATAGATGTGGTCAGAAGCTGGTAGTCCGTCACCTCTTCGTGGCTGGTGTGTTGCGGCTGGCGCTGTTTTTTCCGATAGGCGTTGATGTAGCTATTGGTCATAATTCGGTACAACCAAGCCTTCAGGTTTGTCCCTGGAGTAAAGGAGGCAAACGATTGAAATGCCTTCATGTAGGTTTCTTGAACCAAGTCTTCCGCATCCGTCTCATTGCGCGTCATTCGCAATGCACCACTGTAAAGATGATCCAACAGTGGCAGTGCTTCTTCTTCGAAGCGTTGTCGAAGTCCCGTATCTTTGGCGGCTGAAGTTGTGGTAGCCATCGCGGTTACAGGGTTCACCTCCTTATGAGAGTGTCAGCGAAACATGTGTACCTTCTTCCGAAAGAAAGCTTACCGTGCATCCTTACCCCACCCTTAATATTAGACGTGCTACAGCCTTTGTGCGGTAAAAATACGAGAAGCAGCTGCACCAGTTGAGCTTTGTACACACAGGTCTCTTGTGGTGGTTTTCACCGTTGACAGCGTTGTGGTGCGCACCAAATCCATGCTCTTCACGTTAGTTTTTTGACTCAGCGTGGTGTAAACATTGAGTTTATGGGCAAGAAGAAAGTGCATGCAGCTACTCCGGCGTTGAAGGTTTTGGAAGAGTCGCAGACACGTTATGTGACCCATTGCTTTTCAGCGGGGACGTCTCATTTTGGACAGGAGGCTGCTGAGGCTCTCCAGGTCAGCCCTGAGCGGGTCTTTAAAACCTTAATGGTGGATTTGACCGCTGGGGTGGGGCCCAAAAGGAAGCTTGCGGTGGCGTGTTTACCTGTGGCATATCAGTTGAGTTTGAAAAAAGCTGCTGCAGCGCTGGGAGTACCGAAGGTAACGATGGCAGATCCACACGATGCGTCAAAGTCTTCGGGATATATCCCGGGTGGCATTTCGCCCCTTGGACAAAAAACGCCGGTGCCTACCGTGCTTGATGAGTCCGCGCAGCTTTTCGATACAATTTTTGTTTCCGGCGGCAAGCGCGGGTTGGACGTGGAACTTTCTGCCGATGATCTCGTGCACCTGACCAATGCTAAGGTTGCCGATATTGCAGCGATCTAGCGTCCCACTGTGCTTTAAAACAGCGCTGGATTGTTGATCAGATCGGGATCATCGTTTTTGACGTTGCCCACGCGTGGGTCCGCGGGGCTGATGGTAAAGGTGCTCACCATTTCGTGGCTGGTGGGATGCAGTAATTGCGTTGCTGCCTGTATGTCTTCCCCCAGCCAGATTCGGAGTTCGTCCGGTTCGAGAAAACGGGGCATTCGGTGGTGGACGCTATCGAGTGGGGGTATGGCGTCGGTGGTGACCATGGTGGCAGAAAGCCGGTTGAGCCCTGTGTCAAAAAGCCCTGCTACATAAACAATGTCACCGGTGCTGATCCAGTAGGGTTGTTTGTCTTTCCATTCGTAATATCCTGACATGGGGATTGCGCAGCGGTTGGTGCGAAATGCGTGGGAGAAGCTGGGTTTGTGGGTGAGTGTTTCGCTTCGTGCGTTAAACAACGGTGCACCGCTCAGGTCTTTTTTCCACGCGGGAATCAGCCCCCAGCGGGCTGGTTCGATCACTATTTCTTCCGGTGTGTCACCGGTGCGGATAATGGGAATGATCTGGGTGGGCGCGATGTTGTAGCGTGCTTTGGGCAGCCCGTGTGGGGCATAGACGACAGGGAAGCCAGGTACTGCCATGATTTCCTCGTCGGAGGCGAAGAGTACGAATCGTCCACACATAACTTCTTAGTTTTGTCTACATGGCCTCTGGTTGTCTACATGGCATACTATTGTTTTTATGGCTCAATCCTCGTGTCCTTCTTCTTTCCCGTTGTGGTCAGCCCCGGTTGCCCATCATCCGGTGTCTGCGACTGTTACTGTCCCTGGCTCTAAGTCGATTACTAACCGTGCGTTGGTGTTGGCTGCTTTAGCGCACTCCCCGAGCACCATTTCGGGTGCGTTGTTGAGTCGGGATACTGAGTTAATGGCACGGGCCTTAGAGCGGTTGGGCGCGCGCGTGGAGTTTGAGGCGGATGAGTCGCATCCGGCGAATACTCGTGTACATGTCGACCCGATTGAGCAGGTGACTAGTGGTGCGATTGATTGTGGGCTTGCTGGTACCGTGATGCGTTTCGTTCCGCCTATTGCGGCGTTGGCGCACGGGACGGTGTTGTTTGATGGGGATGAGCATGCCCGAAAACGCCCAATGGGGGGCATTTTAGCTGGTCTTCGGGCATTAGGTGTGGAGATCATTGCCTCGGAGAATGATTCGTTGCCGTTTCGGGTGGTTGGCCGTGGCGGTGTTGCTGGGGGTGTGGTTGAAATTGATGCCTCTGGCTCCTCGCAGTTTGTTTCTGGGTTGTTGTTGGCAGCGCCGCGTTTTGAGCAGGGGTTGACTGTTCGCCATGTGGGTGGGAAGTTGCCGTCGATGCCGCATATTGAGATGACGGTTGATATGTTGCGCAAGGCTGGCATTGTTGTGGATACGTCTGTGGAGCATCAGTGGACTGTGTCTCCTGGCCCGATTCGTGGGGGAACGTGGCGGGTGGAGCCGGATTTGTCCAATGCGACTCCGTTTTTAGCGGCGGCTGCGGTGACGGGTGGTTGCGTGACGATTCCGCATTGGCCTGTGGCAACAACGCAGCCTGGTGATGCGATTCGAAACATTATGGAGTCGATGGGCTGTTCGGTTGAGCTGCAGGCTGAGGGGTCGCGTTTTGATTTGACGGTGACGGGTCCGCCACAGGGCAGGCTGCGTGGCATTGATATTGATATGTCGGATATTGGGGAGTTGACTCCGACGGTGGCGGCGTTGGCGGCGTTGGCAACGTCTGAGTCGCGGCTTCGGGGTATTGCGCATTTGCGGGGCCATGAGACTGATCGTTTAGCGGCGTTGACGAGGGAGATTACGGCTGTGGGTGGTGACTGCACAGAGCTTGCCGACGGCTTGCTCATCCGCCCTGCGCGTCTGCGCGGTGGTCAGTGGTTAAGCTATGCGGACCATCGGATGGCTACGGCTGGTGCAATCATTGGCTTGGTGATCCCTGGTGTGAGTGTTGAGAATATTGCCACGACGTCGAAGACTCTTCCGGGCTTTGAGCACATGTGGACTGCAATGGTGCAAGGGGGCAAGGCGTAGCGTGGCACGTCGTAGTGGGTATTCGCGTTCTCGTTCGCAGTGGGATGAAAGTGATGTGAGGGTTCGCCCAGGTAAGGGTTCGCGGCCGCGGACGAAGGATCGTCCTACGCATGACAACGCGGTTTTTGGCATGGTGGTGACGAAGGATCGTGGCCGCTGGGGTGTGGTGCTGGATGGGCGCGAGTATGAGGGCAATCCCATTGTGTGCATGAGGGCTCGGGAGATGGGGCGTACCCCTGTTGAGGTGGGCGATCGTGTGGGCATTGTGGGTGATACGTCTGGTCGCCCTGGTTCTTTGGCGCGTATTGTCAAGCTTGATGAGCGTACAAGTGTGCTGCGTCGTACCGCTGATGATACTGATCCTTTTGAACGGATTGTGGTGGCGAATGCGTCGCAGTTGTTGATTGTGTGTGCGGTGGCGGATCCTCCCCCACGTGCGGGTTTTGTTGAGCGTGCGTTGGTGGCGGCGTTTGTGGGAAATTTGCAGCCGATCATTTGTTTAACGAAGTCTGATTTGGCTGATCCTACGGAGTTTGCTGCGGAGTTTTCTTCGCTGAATGTTCCTGTGGTGATCTGCGGGATGAATGATCCTCTCGATGCCGTGATGAAGGTAATTGATGGGCATATCACTGCGCTTATTGGTCATTCGGGCGTGGGTAAGTCGACGTTGGTCAACCGCATTGTGCCTCATGCGCAGCGTGAAACTGGTGAGGTTTCGGGCGTGGGTAAGGGTCGTCATACCTCAACTCAGGCGGTGGCTTTACGCTTGGAAGATAATGGCTGGATTATCGATACCCCCGGTATTCGTTCCTTCGGTTTAGCCCATGTGGATGCCGATACCGTGGTGGGGGTGTTTGATGATCTTCGCGAAGCGGTGGAGGAATGCCCTCGTGGTTGTACGCATATGGGGCCACCTGCTGATCCGGAGTGCCAGTTGGATTCTTTTGAGGCAGACTCCCCCACGGGTCGCAGGGTGCAGGCTGTTCGGAAATTGCTGGCTGCGTTGCGTACCAACATTGAGTGGGATTAATACCGCACCAGTGTAAGCGTTGAGTTTCACCGGCGTCGATACGCAAGAAACAACACACGCCGCACCGTAAAAGTCGAGGGTGCGGCGTGTGTTGTTGTGTGTGTTAGCGGGCGAGCGCCACGCGAGCGCGTTTAGCCATGCGTTGTGGTGTGCGACCGGTGTAGTGCATGATCACATCTTTAACACCAGGGCGCAGCTGCTTGAGCATGCCAAGGCCGTGGATGAGTCCGCGGCGCTGCCCGTTGTGCTCCCCGTGGAGAAGTTGCGATTCGATCTGGGGGTTTTTCTCAAACGCACGGTTGGAGCGCACTTCTGGTGCGTTGTCGGGGTCTGCCAGCAGGTATTTGTTGGGCAGTGTGAGTTTGAGCAGTGTTTTTTGCACTTTGAACAGCTGTGCGGGGAAGGAATCGACGTTGTAGGGCAGGTGGAATTCGGAGCACAGTGCTCGTACTTTTTCCCCTGCTTCCGCTAGTCGGTTGGAGGGCATGTCGGGGAAGAGGTGGTGCTCGATTTGGTAGTTGAGGTTACCGGAGAGAATGGTCAGCAGTTTGCCGCCGTGGAAGTTGGCGGAGCCGAGCATTTGGCGCAGGTACCACTGGTTGTGGTCTTCGTTTTTGAATTGTTCTTTGGTGAAGGTTTCTACTTCGTCGGGGAAGTGTCCACAGAAGATCACGGCATAGGCCCATACGGAGCGCAGTGTGTTGGCGGTGAGGTTTGCCACGATGGTGGATTTGAAGTTGCGTCCGGATAGCGCTGGGTAGAGCACGTAGTCGCGCAGGGTTTGTTTGCCTGCTTTGGTGGTGGTTTCCCAGAATTTTTCTTCGATGTCTTTCCACTGAACACGCCCGGAGAAAAAGCGCCCGAGTTCGACGTCGTAGTAGCCCACCGCCCACTGGAACACACTCGCCAAAATGGGATTAATCACAGGCTGGAAGGCGTTGAGTGGGCTCCATTTTTTGTCGCGGGTCACGCGCAGGATGCCGTATCCGACGTCGTTGTCCATGCCGAGGACGTTGGTGAAGGTGTGGTGGACGTAGTTGTGGGAGTGCATCCATTGGCTGGATGGGCACACGATGTCCCATTCCCAGGTGGTGGAGTGGATTTCTGGGTCGTTCATCCAGTCCCATTGTCCGTGCAGCACGTTGTGCCCGATTTCGAGGTTTTCGAGGATCTTGGCGAAGGTGAGCATGCTGGTGCCTGCCCACCAGAATGGCTTGTTGCCTGAAAACAGCAGGGTGAGTCGGCCTGCTACTTCGAGTGAGCGTTGGAGGCGGATGAGGTTTTTGATGTAGCCGACATCTTTGGGGCCAAGGTCGGACATGATGTCGTTTTTGATCTCGTCGAGGCGGCGTCCGATTTCGGCGATGTCCTCGTCGCTTAGGTGTGCGTAGACCTTGATGTTGTCGATTGCCATGAGCTGGGTACTGTTCTTTCTTCGAAAGGGGTTGGAGGTTAGCTGATTGCGATGTTGCCGCAGGCTACGGATACGCAGGTGCGGATGCGGGCGCCTTCTTCGTGTTCTTCTCCTGTGACGAGGTTGAGCGCGTGGCCTTTGCTGAGTGTGCGGGTGCAGGTGTGGCAAATGCCCATGCGGCATCCGAAGGGTAGTTGTACTCCGGCGTTTTCGCCTGCTTCGAGGATGGTGGTTGCGCCATCGGCGTGTGTGTGGCGTCCGTTGCCGAAGTCGATGTCGCCGCCTTGGGCATCAGAGTCGCGCTCGAGGGTGAATCGTTCGGTGCGGAGGATAAGGTTGTGTTCTTTCGCCCAGTGTTCGTAGTCGTTGAGCATGGCCGCGGGTCCGCAGGCGTAGAGGGTGCGCTCGGTGATGTCTGGGCAGATCTTGGCGATGTTGTCTGGAGTGATGCGCCCGTTGTCGCTGGTGATTTGGATGTGTGGGTGGAAGTTGGGGGTGCGTTCTGCTAGTGCGAGGATTTCATCGCCGAAGAATAGTTGGTTTCGGTCGTGCACGGAGTAGATGAGTGTGACGTGGGTGTTGTCGAATTGTCCGCGTTCATTCAGGGTGCGCAGCATGGAGATCACGGGGGTGATTCCGGTTCCGGCGCAGATGAAGGCGATTTTTTCGGGCAGTGTGTTAGTCAGGTGGAAGTCCCCTGCGGGTGCGGCTAGGCGCACGGTGGTACCTGGTGCGATGGTGGACACGAGGTGGTTGGAGAGTTTTCCTTTTTCCACGGCGCGCACGGTGATGCTGAGTTTGCCGTTGCTGGTTCCTGGTGCGTTGGTCAGTGAGTAGCTGCGCCAGGTGTAGCGGCCGTTGATTTCTACGCCGATGCCGATGTATTGCCCTGCTTCGAAGGTGGTGGGCACTCCCCAGCCGGGGGTGATGACAAGGTGGGCGACGTCGCCTTCTTTGCGTACGGAGTCGATGCTTCCGCGCAGTTCGCGGGTGGACCACAGTGGGTTGAGCATCACGGCGTAGTCGTCGGGTAGAAGTGGGGTGGTAAAGCGGGTGAGGATGCCCCGCAACCCGGCGAGGCGGTCTTTAACTTTCGCTGCGGGTGGGGTGGGTGTGGGCGGGTTGATGGTTGTCATAAGCGTTGTTGCGCAGTTCACTTCCTGGCTATGCGGCGGGCTGTTTGCGTGGTGTGGGTGTGCGGGTAGTTCAACACACCAAACTTACTCTACCGTAGCCTACGCCAGCGTAAGCTATTGTTCAAAACGCCACGCCGCGCATATTCCCACCCCAAACACCCCTGACTCCCCCCACGTCAGAGCGCTACCGCAGGCAAACAAACACAAAGCCACCTCCCGCACTCCCCCACACAGAGGAGAAAAAGAAGGTGGCTTTGATGCGTATCGACGCCGTCACACCGCACACTGCTCACGCCCACGATGCCCGCGCACTGCGACCGCAACGGGAATGGGGCGTGGTGGCGACGTCGATACGCTTAGAGCAACTGCACTAAAATTCCCAGTTCAGACGGGTCATACCAGGCAAGGTAATTATCAAGCGCATCGCCAACGGTCAGCTCAGCGCCCTCCTCACCCAGATCAGCAGCATCAATAACCTCAATGGCGGCAGCGGTGGCGGCTTCGCTCGACTCCACATCAATATGAATGGCAGCGACCTGCTCAAACGCAATCTGCGCCGGTTTAATGCTCACGACCGTCTCCCCCAGATCCGGCTCAAGTGAAACCTGCGCATCCTCAACATCGATCGAAACCACGACCCGACGGTGTGGGAACTGCTCCACATCCCCGATCGCCAGCAGCCGAATAGACGCGCGCGCGGCATCATCAAAAGCGAACTCCGCGAAATCCTCTTCCTCCCCCTCGCGGTAGAACTCGCGCAAAGCAGGGGTCACCGCAAAGCCGTAGCCAGAACGTGCCGAGAAAACCCCGCTACTTTCAAGCTGCTGCAACATGGCAAACGTTGCCGGAATATAGACCCGCACTAGAATTCGCCCTCAAGATCGAACAAGCCCTGAATCTCCACAACGGCACGATCAAACTGCTGGTAGTAGACGCCCACCAAACCCGACTCAACCGCGCCGCGCACGTTCAAGATCGAGTCATCCACCATCACACAGTCACGCATCGGCAGATCAATCGCATCAGCCGCAGCCTGAAACGCCTCAGTAGCCGGCTTTTCCGCACCGATTTCACCAGAAAGAATAACCGCATCCACAATGCCCTGGGTGGCCAGCACCCGCACCGGCTCCGCAGCAGGACCGCCTGGGTTATTCGACAGCACCGCAGTACCTACCCCTTGGGCACGCAGTGCTTGTAAAAGATTGCGCCAGCGACGCTGATCCTCATCTGTACCGTCGAGCACACCAACAAAATCTACAATCAGGCCACGCATTGCCATGAATGTCACCTCACACACTAAAATTTTGGCCTAAGATCGACTCTTAGACACCCTAGAAAATAATTTGAACAAATTACTGCCCATTATTCTTACACATTTACCCCCTCAAACTCTTCTTAGGTTGGCAAAAGTATAGGAAGTATGGGTAGAATCTTCCACCTCGCACCTACCACACACCGTGCTCCCGCATTGACAACGCCTTCATGCTCACCACAGAAAGGCCTAAGCCAATGTATACCCCCATCCCCGGATTAGCCCTGCTCAAATCCTTCCAGCCCTACGCTCATCCGATTCACAACACCACAGCTGACCTCCAGCTCGCCCCCGAAACAGCACACAGCGCACGAACCTTGGTCACAATTGGCCTAGCCTGTGCTTTTGGTCAACGCTCGCTCAAAACTTTAAAGCCGGAGATGTTCGACCCCGCTGTACGCCGCCACATCGCCGCGAGGCTGCGCAACGGACTCGGTTTAAACCGCACCCATTTGGTACTGCACTCCTGCAACCTTCAGCTGCGCCGTATGAATAAAGAATCACAGCATCTCGATACTGGAACAACCAGCGCACGCAATGACTTCTACGGCAGCGCCTCCTTCCAAGTGCCGGATTCATCCCAACTGATCGACCTTTACGGCACACTCAGTGTGGGCGATAATCACTATGCCTATACCGCGCTCATTGAAAAACCCGCACACAGCGCAATGATTCTGCGCAATATGCGGGTTGTTTAAGACCAGTGAGTCACTGGCCTGTGCACGAGAAAATTCTTAAACCTCGACGGTGCCGTCGGAATCAGCATCGCCTTCAGCAGCAGCCTGGGCAGCAAGCGCAGCCTCAGCCTGGGCTTGGAAGGTGCGGCGCAGCATAAACAGCTGGCGAACGGTTTCTTCCTTGATCCCGTCCTTCATGGCATTGAACATGTCGCCGCCTTCCTTCTGGTATTCCACCAGAGGGTCACGCTGAGCCATCGCACGCAGGCCGATACCTTCCTTGAGGTAGTCCATTTCATAGAGGTGCTCGCGCCACTTCTGGTCAATGATCGGCAAAATGACCTGACGTTCAAGGTTACGCATCTGCGCCTCGCCACCAACCATGGAGATCATGGACTCGAGTTCTGCGTACTGCTTGTGAGCATCAGCCAAGATAGCTTCGCGCAGTTGATCGGAGGACAGTTCCCCTGCGTTGCCGTATTCGGTGCCGTCGATAAGCTCCTGTGCAGTCATGGATGGGCCGTAGAGTGCTTCAAGGGCGTTCCACAGGCCGTCCAGATCCCAGTCTTCAACATAGCCGTTGGCGGTCGCGCCGTTGACGTATGCGGAGATGGTCTCGTCGATCATGGACTGGATATTAGCCTCGATATCTGCCGATTCGAGGATCTCGCGGCGCTCGCGGTAGATCACCTTGCGCTGCTCGTTCATCACTTCGTCGTACTTGAGCACGTTCTTGCGCATTTCAAAGTTCTGGTTCTCCACCTGCGCTTGGGCGCCCTTGATGGAATTGGTCACCATCTTGGCTTCGATTGGCACGTCGTCTGGAACGTTGAGGCGGTTCATCATGTTTTCCATGGTTTGACCGACGAAACGCACCATCAGATCATCGCGCATAGACAGGTAGAAACGGGTGGTGCCGGGGTCGCCCTGACGGCCGGCACGACCACGCAGCTGGTTGTCGATGCGGCGCGATTCGTGGCGCTCGGTGCCCAGCACATAAAGGCCGCCGGCCTTGCGCACCTTTTCGGCAAGCTTTTCCGACTTTTCCTTCTGCTTGTGCAGCTCTTCATCCCAGGCTGCTTCGTACTCGTCTGGGGTTTCGATCGGGTCGAGGCCCCGGGCACGCAGTTCGATATCAGCGATGATGTCGGGGTTACCACCGAGCACGATGTCGGTACCACGGCCAGCCATGTTGGTGGCAACAGTCACCGCGCCTGGCAGACCTGCCTTTGCCACGATCTGGGCTTCTTGGGCGTGGAACTTCGCATTGAGCACGTTGTGCTTGACACCCTTGCGCTGCAGCAGCTGGGAGAGGTATTCGGAGCGTTCCACGGAGGTGGTGCCCACTAGCACTGGCTGGTTCTTGGCAACGCGTTCGACGATGTCTTCGACAACGGCGGCGAACTTTGCTTCCTGGGTCTTGTACACCAGGTCGGTCAGGTCGTCGCGCTGTGGGGTGCGGTTGGTTGGGATGGGTACAACGTCGAGTTTGTAAATCTGGTGCAGCTCGGCTGCTTCAGTTTCGGCGGTACCGGTCATACCTGCGAGCTTGTCGTAGAGACGGAAGTAGTTCTGCAGGGTGATGGTGGCAAGTGTTTGGTTTTCGTTTTTGATCTCCACCTTTTCTTTGGCTTCGATCGCTTGGTGCATGCCTTCGTTGTAGCGGCGTCCGTCGAGCACACGGCCGGTGAAGTCGTCGACGATCATCACTTCGCCGTTGCGCACGATGTAGTCCTTGTCCCGGGTGAACAGCTCTTTCGCCTTGATGGCGTTGTTGAGGTAGGACACGAGGGTGGAGTTTTCTGGCGCGTAGAGGTTTTCGATGCCCAGCTGGTCTTCGACGAAGGCCACGCCTTCTTCTTTCACGCCGACGGTGCGCTTGCGGTGATCGACTTCGTAGTGGATTCCGTCTTTCATCTTCGGTGCGAGTGTGGCGAAGATGCTGTAGAGGTGCGAAGGGCCGTCGGCTGGGCCGGAGATGATCAGCGGGGTGCGGGCTTCGTCGATGAGGATGGAGTCAACTTCGTCGACGATGGCGTAGTGGTGTCCGCGCTGCACCAGTTCACTTAAGGAGTGCACCATATTATCGCGCAGGTAGTCGAAGCCAAGCTCGTTGTTGGTGCCATAAGTGATGTCGGCATTATATGCTTTACGACGCTCTTCCGGGCGCATCTCGGAAAGGATCACGCCGACTTCCAAACCGAGGAAGCGGTGGACGCGGCCCATCCATTCAGCGTCGCGCTTGGCGAGGTAATCGTTGACGGTAACAACGTGAACGCCCTTACCTTCAAGGGCGTTGAGGTATGCGGGGAGCACACAGGTGAGGGTTTTACCTTCACCGGTGCGCATTTCGGCAACGGATCCGTAGTGGAGTGCTGCACCACCCATGACCTGCACTAGGTAGTGCTTTTGTCCGAGAACGCGCCAGGAGGCTTCGCGGGCTACGGCGAAGGCTTCCAAGATGAGGTCGTCGACGCTTTCGCCGTTTGCGATGCGCTCTTTGAATTCGGCGGTCTTTGCCTTGAGCTCGTCATCGGTCAGGTCAGCGTACTTGGGCTCGAGAGCAAGCACTTCCTCTGCGATCTTTTGAAGGCGCTTTACTTTGCGGCCTTCACCGATGCGGAGCATCTTGGAAAGTCCAAACACGAGTTACGTTCCTTTACTTCGTTCTAGTATTGTTCGCACAGCTTTGTCGCCACCTCAACCCTTGGGGTTTGTGAGTTTTCTCTCAAACCTTGATGAGGAAACGATCGCATCTTGTTCGGTGATCGTAGGGTTGTTCACCGAAATGATTTTAACTTTTTCATTGTACGCTCTGACCAAAGAAATGACAGAACCACGGGATTAGCGTTGGCTTAGTTGATTGCCCCCGCAGCTATGGCGTTGCGTTGTTCTTGGTGGTGGCACAAACTGGTGTTTATGTTGGGGGCTTGGTTTTCTTTTTCACTTCTCCACTACCCCCCCCTTTGAGATTATGGAAACCCCCGTTCCCCGCTGTGAGTGGTGCGGGGAACGGGGGTTGTGTGCCGTGTGGTGGTTATTCGGCGGTCAAGGAGATCAGACCGTAGTCGAATGCGTGACGACGGTACACCACCGATGGCTGGTTGTTTTCTTCGTTGATGAAGAGGTAGAAGTCGTGCCCAACCAGTTCCATTTCGCTGAGCGCTTCGTCAACACTCATGGGGCGTGCTGGGTGTTCCTTGGTACGAACAACCTGCCCTGGAAGTACATCTTCGACCTGGTCTGCGTATGGGTCGTGATCGTACTGGCTTTCCGTCTTTGCTTCCTCCGCCTCGGTGATCAGGCCTGCGACTGCTTCGCTGGTGCTCATTGGTGCGCGGTGCCCGGAGAGGGAGATGGAGCGGCGTGCCTTCACCTTGCGCAGCGAGCGCTCCATGCGGGATAGGGCTGTTTCTAAGGCTGCGTAGAAGGAATCTTCCTTCGCTTCGGCGCGGGCGATGTGGCCTTTGCCGGTTGCGGTGATTTGGATGCGGTCGCTTTCATCTGCGCGACGTGGGTTCCGTTCGTGCTGTAACTCCACATGGAAGAAGGTGAGAGTGGGGTCGAGCCTAGCGATCTTTGCGAGTTTGGAGTTTACTCGTTCCGCAAAGTGGTCGGGGACCTCAACGTTGCGTCCGGTGATGTTCACCTTGACGTCGGGGCTCAGGGACTCGTTACCAGCAGGCGTGGTCATAATCACGTGCCTTCCTGTGTCAGCCGCCACCCAAAGGGAATTTGAGAGGGATTACTCATTCCCCCGTATCTGTGGCGGGAATCAACTTCCACTCCAAGCATACCTCTGGTCATAACCTTTGTGCCACAGCTTTGAAAAATTTTAGGCATGGCTCAACCCCAACACCCCCCGCACCTTAACTCCTTTGCTGGTCAGCGCCCTAACTGCGGCTGTGGCTGTGGCCCCAGTTGTCAGAACGTCGTCGACGATGAGGACATGACCAGTTGGTTTTTGGGTACATGTGATGGCTCCGGTGAGGTTGGCTGCGCGTTCGGCAGCGCTCAGGCCGACGGATTCTGTTGTGTGTTCATTCAGGTACAAACAGGGCACAACGCGGTAGCTGGTTTCTTGGCATATGCGCGTGACGACGTCGCCTCCACGTCGTCGTGCTGCGCTGCGTCGGGTGGGTGCGGGGATGAGGGTGATGTCTTCGTCTACCCAGCCTCCTGCTTGAAGGTGACGGATTGCGGCGTGAAGCACGGCACCAAGATGCGGTGCCACATCGGTTCTGCCGCGTTCTTTGAGGTGAATAATGGTGCGCCTGCGTGGTCCGCCTAAGACACCGAGGGAGTAGATGGGCACTCCCGGGTCGATGCGTAGTGAGATTTGTTGAGGCGGGGCACTCCACACACGTTTGCACTGCCCGCACAGTATCTGGCCTGGTGCGGCGCATCCTGCGCATTCTTTGGGGAAGAGTAATTCCCAGGTTTCGTGGAGTAGGTTCATGTTTTCTCAAAACGGCGGAAAGCGGCACTCTAATGGATGCACACGCGCTGAATTTTATGCCGACCAAGTGGCACTATTTTCGCCCGCGATGAACGCGTTTTACTAGCTATTAAGGATAGCGCAATGCACACGAAGCCAACCCACTCTCCATACAAAAAAGAGCACATCGGCTACTATCGCTTATATTGTCTTCACCCCACCTCATGTTAGGTTTTGTGCCAATTGAGGTGGCGGTAGAGTTTTGGACTTAAAAGTCCAGCTACAGCGATTCCAAGACCACCGACGATAAAAGCAATTCGGTATCCCCACGTGTGCATATAGTCTGGGCTGACCTGCGAACCAATCCATGCGTAGGCAGCCCATAATGCTAGACCGGCAGTTGAGGCGGCCTGAAAAACGGCGGTAAACGCGGTAGAGGTGCTACCTACCAAGTGCGCTGGTGTAAATTTCATCTTTGCTGCTTGGAAAAGCCCTGAGTTGAGGCCGAGGCACAGGCCTTCCCCTGCGGTAAAAAGGAGGACGAGCCACCATGATGTGGCGAGACCTTTCGCCGCGAAGCATAAACCGAATCCTACATAAACCGCACTGGGCCATAACTGCCAACTGATAACCTTGCGTGCCCATCCACTAGCGAATGACCCTATGGCGAGGCCGACCGATAGAACGGTGGTTAATATACCCAAATCAGCAACGCCACGTCCAAGGGTGTCTGTGATGAAATAAACATCGAAAGACTCCCTGGCGCGGTTTCCGAGTGCTTCGATCACCATCAAAAGCAAAATTATTTTGATGTGTTTGACGTAGCGAAGTGATGCCAGCCCGCTGACTTGCGGATGGTGGTATTCTGTACTTTCCTCCACGGATTGCTGTTGTTGGGATGCTTGCGCCTGAGGTGTTGTTTGTCTGGTAAAAAAGCTGTTTAACCAGTGTTTGATTGACCACGAAATACGAGTTCCGTATTCATAGTGTTCAAGTGCTCTATAGGGTTTAGTCAAAAGCGCCAGAAGGCTTAGTAGAGAAAAACCTGCACCGATTCCAGTGCCAGGTAGATCGACTTTTCAGCAGCGTATGAGGCCGCGACTGGTGCAGTGAAGACAGCGATCAGGCCAATGCGGAAGTCCCACATGTAATAATCAGTCCGCACGTTTTCATCAACTCGGTGCGCAATAAAGACATTCACTGCACTGTCATAGGTTGAGGAACGAGCTGAGATCAACAGGTCCAATACGAGAAGTATCACCAGAACTGTGAACGGATGATTGGGCTGGGCATACATGACCAGCAATGCCATTGCTGGCAAAAGCACAAGGTTCATCACCTGCGTGGAAACGAAAAGGCGATAAGGCTTAAAGCGGTCGACAGTCGAACCAATGCGCTTGGTAAGGAGGAAGATTGACAGCCCGGCAACCGCCATGAAAATTGTTGAGGTGGCCGCTGGGTTGAGGGATGTCTGTGGCAGAAACTCGATTGTGAGCCAAATGAAAAGAGCCATCATGGAAAAATTGACCGAGAATGATTCGAGCAGCCCAATAGCGATTACCAGTTTCGCAACACGCGCCAAGTGTTTTGAGGAATTATTGTGCTTAGTTTTCATGTCGCTTCGGAATACTCTGAAATCCCAGTCTTCTACCAAGTTCGCTTAATCTTTTGCCCATAAATCAACGTCGCAATCTTAAGGGTTTGCAAGGAGCCTCATTTCAATTGAATCAATTGTGGCCTTATCAGCCGGATCACTACGTGTCATAGTAGTCATTCTCAGCTCACCCTTCATGAGAATCGACCCCTCTCACACAAACCATGAGTCGCTCTCTGTTCGTCGGTTCCTCGTAGCCGGACATCAACAAAAATGACTTTAATTGTTACGATTTCCACTAAGGCACTCTCCCAACTAGGAGGAAGGTGCCTTATCGGCACACAAGCTCGGAAATTGGGCGCATCTAAGCAGTCCACCCCATTTCAGCACGACACTACAAAAGGAGAATCCCCCTATGCTGAAAAAGATCTTGGCAACGCCCACGGCAAAGATCTTAGCAATGCCCATGGCTAGGAAAATTCCAGTACTAGCCGTGACCTCTATGGCTTGCCTGTACTTCAAAGCGCCCCCGTACATTGTCTACCCACTGTTCACCTTATGGACAGTAGCCATGTACGAGCACTACCGCGACGCTTACCGCACCTATAAAACAAACACCCCGAGTGCCGTCACGAGCTAATCCGATCACCACCTGCAAAACGGCGCCACCATCACAACACTAAAGCCACTGCGCCCTCTTCTTATGGGCGCAGTGCCCCCTTTGTGAAAATCTGTGGGAATTATCAGTTAGAGATAGAGCAAGTGCTACGCCTAAAACCGCAGGTCAATTTTTGCGCACTGCGCTGAAACTCTAACTATTAATTTTGAATCAATCCGCACATATTAATAGGGCCCTAATCCCCAAGGTGGGTTGCCGCAAGCATCCACGCAGGACAACAATCCATTGGCCACGCAATCCCCCAGCTTTCCCACGGGGAAACGCTGGGCAGGCGACGTCGATAAGCTGCCGATAAGCACACATCTAGCGCGGCACAATGGTCACGCTGCGCTCCCCCTCTAAACCTTGAACCTCACGCCAATATGTGGCCTGCCCCGTCGTGCCCAGTTGGAGGGCGGCGCGGGCGTCGGTGATAAAAACGGTGGAGGCATTGGTGCTGATGCTGACCACGGGGGCAACAATATTGCCGCTGGATAGGGCAATCGCGGAGGAGCCATCAACTTCCGCCCGCCACACCGGGGTGTCGGAGCTGGCGGTGCCCACTAGCAGTGAGGTGTCGCCACCCCATTCAAGAGTGATGGCGGAATCGCCGACAACGGGGATGATTTCGCGCACATTGCTCAGCTTGCGTTCACCCGCAGTGGGGCGCGACACGGTGGCGGTATACACGCGACCGTCGACGATGAATGCTGCCCGCACACCCGTGGAGGACAGGCGCAGGACGGAAATATCGCCGTGATTTTCACCCAGTTCAGTGGTGTCCACTTCGGTTTGGGCTATATCGCCGGTGGAGGCGGAGCGAGCGATGCGGGTGATGGTGCGCCCGTCAACGACAGTCCACACCGCGTTCGTGTTTGCCTCAAACGTGGGGCGGCTGAAAGTAGAGGCCTCCAGGATGGTGCTTAACGGACCATTGATAGTGCCGACGAGGAATTGGGATTTCTTTTCTTCCTTCTCCCCTTGCGTTTTCACGGCGGCGGCGATTTTCGTGGGCGCTGAAATATCCACGGATTCGATGTTGCCTTCCGCACCAAGCGGGCCCGGCACTGGGGTGACTTGGCCGGAAGCGATTTTGGAAACTCGGCCGTTAGTAAGCGCGAACATTGTGTTCGTGCTCGATGCGGAGGCTTGGGGGTTGAATTCGGGGAAGTCGTCGACGCTGAGCTCCTCATTGCCATCATCGGAGAGCAGCGGTGTGTCGTCGATGTTGAAGCGGTAGGGTCCGGCGATGTCGGCGAGCGCGAGTGTCCACACGAGTTGGGCGGCGAGGCGGCGTTGGGCGGCATCATCAAGCCCGCTGAGTCCGCGGAGTTGATACACACCATTGTCGACGCCGGCGAAGGTTGCGGCTTCGGGAATTTCGTCGAGCACGCCGGGCGCGATCACGGCGCTGGGCCCTTCGACGATCAGTGAGATGAGTGCGGAGTCGAGCGCGCTCAGGCCGTTGTAGATCCAGCGTCGGTCGGACACGAGTGTGTTGCCGCCGGGTTCGAAGAAGTAGACGTCTTGCGGCAGGTAGCGGTTGCGCAATTCGGTGCGTTCGACCACGAGCTGGTTGGGCAGGCTGGAGATGCGCCACTGCCCGTCGACTTTATTGAGGCTGACGGAGGTTTTGTATTGTTCGCGGCGGGGGTTGAATGCCCCGCCTTCGGTGATGGTACCCACCACGGTTCCTGAGACGGTGTAGGACAGTCGGTCGGCTTCGGTGACTACATTCGAGCTCATGTCAATGCGGTCAAGCACGATAATTTCGGGGGCGGGTGCCCATTGTTGCGCGAGTTCTGGGGTGAGGTAGCTGCGTGCTTGTTTGCGTTGCTGGGTGGGGTTTGCGCTGGCAGCGTAGAAGTCGCGGACGAGCAGATCCGGTTCGCGGTCTTTGATCATGCCCGCTTCTTGGGTGGCGGTGGTTGCTTTGATGCTGCGCAGTGCTTGGGGTTCGCTGGATGATGGCAGGCTGGCGCATCCGGCAAGCAGGCTTATCGACGCCGTCACGAGGGTAAGTGTGCGCAGTTTCTGCGGCAGGGTGTGTGGTCGTGTCATAAGTGTGAATCAGCCTCCTTGACCAGTGGGAGCGTCGAGAGTGTGGATTCTTCGTCTGGGTTTTTCTCCAGCGCGGGGGTTTCAGCGCTGTCGAAAGTCTCTTCTTCAGCGGTGGGCACGACCAGTGGGAGGGGGTCGTTTTCATAACGCTGCCCAGGCGATTTGGGCAGCGTGAGCCTGAAGCAGGAGCCCAGCCCAACAGTGCCGGCGGCTTGGAGTGTGCCACCGTGTAAGAGTGCATCTTCGTGGGAGATGGCAAGACCCAAGCCGGTGCCACCGGAGTGGCGGACGCGAGAAGGATCGGCACGCCAGAACCTGTTAAATACCAGTTCTTCTTGGCCGGGCTTAAGACCCACGCCTTGGTCGGTGACGGTCACAGAGATGGCCTTCTCATTGGCGGCCACTGCCACTGTCACGGGGTTGGATTCGG
Organism: Corynebacterium felinum; assembly: GCF_030408755.1. Taxonomy (NCBI): domain Bacteria; kingdom Bacillati; phylum Actinomycetota; class Actinomycetes; order Mycobacteriales; family Corynebacteriaceae; genus Corynebacterium; species Corynebacterium felinum. Next base: position 668,654 of record NZ_CP047209.1, on the reverse strand, counting down.
AGTGGTCGATAGCGTTGGCCAAGAGGTTACGTAGGATTCTTTCGATGCGGCGGGGATCACCATTGATAGTGACGGGTTCGTCGGGCATGTCGAAGATGACGGGCACGTTGAGTTCGTCGGCCAGGTGGTGGGTTTGTTCGAAGGCGGCTTTCACACAGGAGCGCACGTCAATGGTGGATTCGGCGAGGTCGGCTACGCCCGCGTCGTGGCGGGAGATTTCGAGCAGATCATTGAGTAGTGCTTCGAATTGGTCGAGCTCGTTGACCATGAGTTCGCTGGCGCGTTTCATGGCCGGTGAGAGTTCTTCGTTGTTGGCCTGGATCATATCCGCGGCCATGCGCACTGTGGTTAGTGGGGTGCGCAGTTCGTGGGAAACATCGGAGGTGAATTGGCGCTGCAGGTTTCCGTATTCTTGCAGCTGGTTAATCTGCTTAGAAAGCGATTCGGCCATGGAGTTAAAGCTCATGGCTAGTCGCGCCATTTCGTGTTCACCATCGACTCCCATGCGTTCGCGCAGGTGGCCGGAGGCGAAGCGTTCGGCGATGCGGCTGGCGGAACGCACTGGGGTGATCACTTGTTGGATAGTCAGCCAGGTAATGCCCACGAGCAAAACCACCAGCACAATCCCAGCGGCGGAGAACACACCGCGCAAAAGTGACAGCGTTGCTTGCTCTGATTCCATGGAAAGCACGAGGTACACCTGCAGGTTGGGAATGTCTGCTTGGGTGGGGGTGCCAATGATCATGGCTTTGTAGCTGGAGCCATCCGCCCGAGAGATGCGGGCGAATTGGTAGGAGACTTGATCTTGGCTAACAAAGGAGCGAAGCCGGTCGGGGATGTGATAGTTTTCGGGCGACACAACCAGTGAACCGTCGGGGCTATCGACCACGAGGACGGGGTCGTAAACGGTTTGGGTATCGCCGGAGCTGATGGAGCGAGCGGTGAGTGCTGCGCGGGCGGAGTTGAGGCGTGCTTGCACGCTGGAGCTGGTGGCGGTTGCTTCTACTTGTTGTTCAACGGCGACTCGCGCCCGGTCGATTTCGGCGCTGGCGATGTCGAGTTTGGCGTCGATAAGCCTCGATGTCACCAGTGAGACAAGCACGTAGGCGAGGATGATCATCACCACGGCTGAGGCCGCAAAAATCGAGCTAATCACTCGATATTGCAAGGATGTGCGCCAGCCGTCGGTGAACCAGGACCGGAGAGTGGCTAGGCGCGACTGAAGTGAAGCAAAAATAACTATTCGCCGCCTTTAGCTGCTATTCCCCAGTTTTGTAGCCCACGCCACGAACGGTGAGGACGATTTGTGGGTTCTCGGGGTCTTTTTCAATCTTGGAGCGCAACCGCTGCACGTGCACGTTCACCAGCCGCGTGTCGGAGGCGTTGCGGTAACCCCACACGCGCTGGAGGAGTTCTTCGCGACTAAACACTTGGCCTGGTTTGCTCGCCAGCTCAGATAGCAGGTCGAATTCAAGGGGGGTCAGGGAAATTTCTTCGCCCCCGCGGAACACGGAGTGTCCCTTGATATCGATGAGCAGGTCGCCGATTTCAATGGAGTCGTGGGTATTTTCCGGCGCACCACGCAGGCGGGCACGCACACGCGCAACCAGTTCTTTTGCTTTAAATGGTTTGGGCACGTAATCGTCGGCGCCAGATTCCAGCCCTAAAACGACGTCGACGGTGTCAGTTTTTGCAGTGAGCATGACAATGGGCACGGTGGATTCTTGGCGAATCGCGCGGCAAATGTCGATCCCGTTCATTCCGGGAAGCATGAGGTCGAGGAGTACCAGGTCGGGGTTTTCTTTGAAAAACACATCCGTGGCTTGGGCTCCGTCATTGACGACCACGGCTTCGAAGCCTTCCGCGTCGAGCACGAGTGAGAGCATTTCTGAGATCGCTGGGTCGTCGTCGACGACAAGAATCTTTTGTGCCATGTGTGTCTTTTTCCAATTTCGCTGTGTTTCCACGCTCTGCAGTCACTGTGGTGACACGACCTGCGCCGAGTTGTGTGACCGACTTCGAGTGTGGGTGATGTTTTCTGTTAGGTTTCTATAGTAGTCGCTGTGTGGGGTGCGCGGATTTTCGCATACCCCTGTCCCTGCTGCTGGCCGCGCCCGCCTAGGTGTGGTCGCATTCTCTCTGCTTATCGACGCCACCCCAACGTGTCGTTACTCTTTGCGGTATTTTTATGCGCGGGTGCAGGTGTTGAGGAAGTGGGCGATTTTTTCCGCAATGTCGGTGGCGTGTTCGTCGGGGTTGGCGATGATCCAGGGGGAGCGCCAGTTTTTTTCGGCAAGCTTCAGGTACGCATCGGCGGTGCGTCGTTGCAGGCCGCCGTCGGCTTCGTAGCGATCCCGCACCCGGTGTGTTTGTTCGCTTTCGCGTGTTGCTGCCCGTTGGGCTGCGAGTTCTGGTGGGGTGTTGAGCAGGATTTGAAGAGTGGGGGCGGGTAGCCCGAGTTGAGTAAATTCTAGGTCAGCAACCCATTCTGTGAGTTTATCGTCGTTGGCGCGCGCTGCTGAGTAGGCTGCGTTGCTGGCCACGTAGCGATCCAGCAGGAGTACTTTGTTGGGGTCGGTGGCAAAGGTGTTGAGGTGTTCTTTGATTTCTGCCCGGTCGAGGGCGAACAGGGTTGCCATGCCGTAGATGGAGTCGGTGAGATCCCCCATGTGTCCGTAGAGTGCTTTTTGGGCAAGGGCTGCGTGGATGGAGTGTTCGTAGCGCGGGAATTGGATGATCTCTGCGTCTAGTGTGCTCATTAAAGCGTTGACGAGTGTGTTTTTTCCGGCGCCATCGATTCCTTCGATCGCTACAATCATTGCCTGCACAAACTCCTTGGCGGTGGGCTTTACGTATCGTTTCAAGGTTACAGTAACCGAGCCTCAATCCTGCACATAAGCCCCGCACCTTCACATACCTGTATTTCTGTTCTGGATTCACCCCACCAGCACACAACTCGACCTTTTCCCACAATCCCTCCCCCAAAAGACCGCCCACTCACGAAAAGGTCGAGTAATCCAACTCCTAGGTGTCCAGGTCACCGATTGCTCATTACAGCACTTCATCTATCGCAATATGCTTTGAACAGGCTACGACCATAGTTACCGCTACTATTGCTGCGACTACTGTGGCAATCGCGCTATAAACTACGGACGCGTTGAGCGAAAATGCAATGATATTTCCCGCCATACATACAGCAAGGATTGCAACGATAATGGTGGTAATAACGCTGCGTCGCCACATGCCCACTATTCCGCTGATGAGGCTTAACGCAAGCGCAAGAAATGTCACCACTACAACCTTCAACAGAACCTCAATCCAAAGAATGCTGCCGGTCTTCCCTTCCACCAACGGGCTAAACGCTTCGCTAAGAAAAAATACGCACGTGGCCACAAGCAGCCCCAAAAATGTTGCTGCCAGTTGAACACTGGCGCACGCAATATTTTTAGCCAAAAATAGAGTTTTCCGCCCCAAAGGATAGGTGTACAACTGGATTCTTCGGTTGCCTACGTAATCGGTAACAATGAACCGTGCGTACACCACAGCACCATAAATCACCGCAACGCACATACTGATAGTAAAAGACATGGCAAACACCGCAGAATATTGTCTGAACATAGCGTTGGCAGGATCTTGATCCATTTTTCCCACAAGGGCAAAGAAATACAGGAATCCGAGCATAGCGGTGAAAGTTGCCAAGCCAATACCCATTGCAGAAGAGTAATAGCGCCCTAGCTCCAACCTTAATAGTCGATTCATTGCACACCTCCATGAATGTTGTGATGATAGAAGGCTTCTAAACCACCTTCGTATTCTTCAAGTACTGAGCCGATATCGCGTTTGAGACTTAAGCTGCCATGATTGAGCACAGCTACAGTGTGCGCTGAACGCTCAAGTTCAGTCAGAACATGGCTTGCCACAATAATCGCGGTACCGGATGCCGCAATCCTTTCAAGTAGATTTCGTAGATCCACCACCCCTGTAGGGTCGAGCCCATTATTTGGTTCGTCAAGAATCAGGAGCTTAGGCGAATGAATCATTGCTCTAGCCAGCGCTAGGCGCTGTTTCATTCCTAAAGAAAAGCTTGAGACCTGCGCCTTTTCGCTCCCCTCTAGCCCCACCTTTTGAAGAATTTCCGTAACAGACTGTTCGGGAGTGCAATCGAGCATTGCTATATGAAGTTCCAATACTTCACTGGCTGTGGACTTTGCTCGAAATTCGGGGCTTTCAATCATGATCCCCATCAACGGCAAAATTTCATCACGAGTTGCTTCACTCAATTCCATCCCGCTGATCCGAATAGTTCCGGCACTAGCCCAGATTTTTCATGGGGTGGGTTTGGTGGTGGTGGGTTGGGGTGGTGTGTTTGTGGGGTTGGTTGGTTCACCTTCGCCCTTTGATTCGTGGTTTTTAGGGCAAGGTGTGCGTCCATAAAGTTGTGTGGGGTTTGGGGGTTGGGGTGTGCCTGCAGTGTGGCTGCCAGATCGCGTGTGTGGGCCTAGGGGTGTTAGGGTTTTCGTTTCTTCCAGCGTGGCTGTAGAAGGCTCTGGGTGTAGCCAATAAGCGTGACCAGTGTGTGGGTGTGGGGGTTGTGCTGGTCAAGCTGGAGGATGATGCGTCTGCTGCTTGTGGTGATTTTTGATGCAACCGCAACAAACCTTACACGGATAGTCTTCGGCACCCATGTCCACCAAGGCTTGCTTGTTTCTTGGTGTGAATGATCCTTGTGGTGGCAGGCGTCGATGAGTTTCGTCCAGGTAAGAAGTTGGTGGGATAGTGCAACGATCAAACACCAGATTTGGTTCGCCCCGAATTGTTTAAACGGCAGTTTACTAAGGCCTTGGTCTTTGGTGTCTTTGATGTGTTGTTCACATAAAGACCGATTACGGTAGCAGTAGTCAATGTGTTGAATATTCCCAATAAGGTTCGTTACGCACAGTTGGGCGCGAACACCATGTTGGTTGAAAAGACTGTGTTGGCACCCTGGGTGGGGTGGTTCGATTCGTGCGATAACACGCATATCCTCGGGGTAGTCAGCTAGAAGATTCACCAAAGGTTGGTGCTCATCTATATTTGCGGTGCGCAGTAGTCCGGTGATGTCTTCAAGGAAATGGTTCTCATCACAAACCAGATCCCCTGAAGCACGCACAATCGGCACCCGAGTATCCCACCGATCACAGTCTTTGCCTGTGTGAGCACTGGTTCCCAAGTGTTGTGTATCAGCGTTGGTTGTTTGTTGGGATTGAAGGTGATGGTCAAGGGTGATGCGCGCTGTCGGCGGGGCGGAATAACCCAGAACATACCCAAGGTTGTGATCGTTGAGGAAACTGATGAATTTCTTTGTCCCACCAGCACTGTCAGCACGGATGACTAATCGTTTGCCCCAGGGTTGACCATCACTGTGATCAGGCAGGGTGGCAAGAATCTCGTCAACAAGCTGGCAGTGATCACGAATTGTGTTTGCCCCGGCATTTCCTGGTCGAAGCAGGCAGTTAAGAAACTCCCCACCAGGCAGACCGATGCTGGTGTAATCAATAAAGGCACATAACGGGTGGAAACCAAAGCCTTTCTTATAGGTAGGCGTCGCGTTTTCCTTATCGGAATGTGCGGTAATCAACGTGGCATCAATATCGATAACCAGTGGTTGTTCAACTGTTGCCACCCGATGCGGAGCGTGATCACCTAACAAATCCCACACCCTAGTGCGAGCTTGTTTCGCTGCGTGGATAAACCCTTCTCGCACATGCTCGCTGGTATCTGCATATTCTGTGATCCGCCGCCATGCGGTTGTCACTGACGGTAACGATTTTGATGCTAACGCGGTTGAAACAGAAGAAAGCAAGGTGATGTCGTGGACATCATCCCCACCAGCAATCAACGATAAAGCCAGATTCACCCACACATCCCCTAACGTGTGCGTGAGCCCAGAACGCGGCAAAGCGGAATCAAGGCAGTCACTTATTCCCACCAATTCGGCTACGTGAGCAAACGGTAACACCCCCGCACCGGATACAAGATGAGAACAGCTAGCAACCCGTGGAATGTATGTGGTAGTCTTCACCTTGAAAGTGTTTCTTTCTGCCTAGATTATTGACTTCAAAACATCTCTATTCTAGCAGGTCAAGAAGCACTTTCTTTACTTTTTGCTCACCTTTTCACCCCACACCCATGAAAAATCCGGGTTAAGGCGCTATATGACAACAGATATCCGGCAGTACCCCACACCGCTAAGACGAAAATATTGAGCATTTGATCAGAATCAGTACGAAAAGCAGCATGACGGATGAGATCCGCTAGTGGAGCAAAGGGAAGAAACTGATGCAATGACACAGCCCACTCTGGCAACCTATGGGCTGGATATGTGATTGGCGAAAATAAAAAGCCTCCGATCATAAGCACTTGCGTCGCTAATGAAGTGGCGTTTTGTGGTAACCAGAGGGCAAGCGCATATCCGATGCTCATCGTGACTAATTGAGCCCCTAGGATGACTGCCACGGTGAAGATGTCCACATGAAGTGCGAGCTTGAATCTCATAAGTGCAGCTACTATCCCCACGCCAATGCCTGGCAAGGCAGCAAGTGACCAGATCACGGCATCGGCAAGTAATAGCGTTGAGCGCGGAACGGGGAGTGTTTTTTGATAGTCCAATAGTCCTTCTTGCTTCGCATTGCTTAAAATCTGCGGTGCCAACACGCAGCCAACTGCAATAATCCCCAAAGTCCACGCCCCTGCCGATAAGTACTGTGCTACCTGATCATTAATATCGGGTATCAGCAGTGCCAATCCGTAAACGATAGCGACTGCAAAAACAGCCTGAATAATACTAAAAGCAGGCAATAAATATTTGTGTCGAACGAGACTCCAATGAACCAATCCCCACCAGCAAAGCAACCAAGGTTGTCGTGGTAGCGGGTTAAAAACCTGCGAACTATTCATGCGTGATCCTTTCATAAAAGCTTTCTAGCGATTCTGGCGCCAAGGTATATCGCTCGACTTTGTGGCGGGAACACATTTCCAGAACCCACTCAATTGCTGCCGGAACGTTCCGAGGTTCAAGCTGCATCCGCATGATATTGCCTCCGCAAAAATCAACCGATTGTGCTTTCTCGAACGGTTCAAGCACACAGCTAGGTGCTTGAACAATTTCAAGCACGGCAGCGTTGAACTGATTCGCAAGCTGCTGCGGTGTGTTGTCGCTGCGCATTTCCCCCTTGTGCATCAAAACGAAGCGATCCGCGTAGCGTTCAACTTCAAGAAGGTTGTGAGAAACAACGACAACACAATGCCCAGAATCTGCCAATTTTCTTAAGTGCTGCCAAATAAGCGTTCGCCGAAGGGGATCAACATCATTGGTGGGTTCGTCAACAAGAAGAACAGGTGCGGGTGCCGCAACGGCCATCGCAAATGAGGTTAAGCGCCTAAATCCTCCGGAAAGCTTGTCTGCTTGAGTGTCACTAAATAAATCGAGATCAAGAGAGCCAAGTATCTGCTGTGTTGCTTGTGACGCTTGTTGGCGGGAGAGGCCTCGAATGCGAGCGATTGAGGTGATTGCCTGCCTAGGCGTGACGCCATGAAGTGGCGCCTGAAGCTGTGGCATCATCGCAACGATACGGCGCGCATATTCAGGATGGTCACTCAATTTCAGGTCACCGTATCGAATTTCTCCACTGTCGGGCCGGAGGCTTCCGACAATTTGATTAAGCAAGGTCGTTTTGCCTGCACCATTGTGCCCAATGAGTGCTGTAAGAGAACCGGCAGCGAAGCTAACGGTGACATTGTTGTTTGCTGGACGTGCACGCCCTGAAAAAGTTTTAGTAATGCTTTCTACATGCAGGTCAGATGGTGATGAGTTGCGCTGCTTCATAATTCAGATACTAACGGTATGTGAAATGTGAAGCAAGGGATATCCTCAACAAAGTGTGATGAGGATTTCACCTATAATCAGAGCCATGATGAGAAGGACCCGCGATGAACTCCGCCAACATAACCGAAACTTACTCATCGAGGCTGCCGAGGCCATTTTTGCCCAAAAAGGCGTAGCTGGCGCATCACTAGATGATGTTGCTCTACGCGCTGGCCTAACGAAAGGTGCGGTCTATTCCAACTTCCGCAGCAAAGGCGAATTGATTCTGGAAGTGATAAAGCAGCGTCAAAGAAAAACTTTGGAAGCGCAGGAGTTTAACGAAATCCGACACGAACAAAAAGATGATCGCGAACGTCTCCTCGAATGGTGCGATTTATGGATAAAGCAAGTCACAGACGGAAAAAGAAATGACTATGCGCGCCTTATCTTCGAATTTATTCCGCTGGCTCTCCAAGAGCCCGATTTAAAAAATCAATTTCTTGAATATATTTCACCTAGGCCGAATAGCGAAACTCAGTCACCGCTTCCTCCGAATGGCCCAGTGGGGAGTCTTCCGGTTGAGGATCAATTCCGTATCCTCGTGGCTATTGATATCGGGCTCGCTTTTTTGATGCTGTTCGACAAAGATAACGTAAGCCCAGATCTGTACAAATCTACACTTCTAGCTTTGTCTCAACTCGAAGCATAATCAATGCCTGCACTGAGCGTTTCTCACTAGGAATCTGTGTGTGAAACGCTGGTCTGTGGTTATGAGGCTAGTTGAACAAGAGCGAATAGTTCGTGCTTAGCATGGTTTTAAGCGAGCTGAAAAATGCTGGCGCGCTTTTTCTCGTAGTTTTCCTTTCACCCTCAAGATCGCACGCCCAAACCACCTCACGCCACCACTCCTCCACCTAACTCGACCTTTCCCCGCAACCCCTCCCGTGAAGCCACCGCATTCCTAAAAAGGTTGAGTAGCCCCTTCCAACACACACTCTTGCCTTCGCTCCAACGCTCAACTCGACCTTTAACCGCAAAACCACCCCATCAAGCTGCCACACAGGAAGAAAAGTCGAGTAACCCCACCCACGCCACCACTCCTCCACCTAACTCGACCTTTCCCCGCAACCCCTCCCGTGAAGCCACCGCATTTCCCAAAAGGTCGAGTAGCCCCTTTCCGACACCCACACTCTTGCCTTCGCTCCACCTGCCAACTCGACCTTTCCCCACAACCCTTCCCCTGAAAGCACCGCATTCCTAAAAAGGTCGAGCAACCCCTTTCCGACACCCACACTCATGCCTTCGCTCCACCTGCCAACTCGACCTTTCCCCACAACCCCTCCCGTGAAGCCACCGCATTTCCCAAAAGGTCGAGTAGCCCCTTCCAACACACACTCTTACCTTCGCTCCAACGCTCAACTCGACCTTTCCCCGCATCCCCTCCCCCTGAAGCCACCGCATTCCCAAAAAGGTCGAGCTACGCCACCCACGCCCCAGCCCTTACACCCACCCCGACACAGGTAACTCGACCTTTGAGGAAAAACAGCCCCACAAACGCTACCCAATTACGAAAAGGTCGAGTGAGGTGGGTGTGTGGGGGTCAATAAGGGGTTGGGTGGACATGAAAAAGTCCTCCTACCCGAGCGAATGCGCAGGTGAGGAGGACTGTGGTGAAAAACTGGTGGGATTAGTAGCGGTAGTGCTCAGGCTTGTAAGGACCAGCGACGTCCACACCAATGTATTCTGCTTGTTCCTTGGTCAAGGTGGTGATCTGTCCACCCAGTGCTTCCACGTGGATGCGGGCAACCTTCTCATCCAAGATCTTCGGCAGGCGGTAGACCTCGTTCTTATAGCGGCCATCGTTGTTAAACAGTTCGATCTGGGCGATCGTCTGGTCAGCAAAGGAGGTGGACATCACAAAGGAAGGGTGTCCGGTTGCGTTGCCGAGGTTGAGCAGGCGGCCTTCGCTGAGCACGATGATGGAGCGGCCGTTGGGCAGGTGGAACTCATCAACCTGGGGTTTGATGGTGGTGCGGGAAACATCTTCGCGGTGCAGAAGGGAAGCCATGTCGATCTCATTGTCGAAGTGGCCGATATTGCCGAGTACTGCGTGGTCTTTCATGGCCAGCATGTGCTCGAAAGTGATAATTCCCATGTTGCCGGTGGCGGTAATCACGATATCGGCGTCTTCAATGGCCTGTTCCACTGTCACCACTGGGAATCCATCCATCAATGCTTGCAGCGCATTAATAGGGTCCGCCTCAGTCACCTTCACGCGTGCACCCTGGCCAGCCATGGCCTCAGCGCAGCCCTTGCCCACGTCGCCGTAGCCACAGATGAGAACGTTTTTGCCGCCCATGAGCATGTCGGTGGCGCGGTTGATGCCGTCGATAAGCGAATGGCGGGTGCCGTACTTGTTGTCGAACTTTGACTTCGTCACAGCATCGTTGACGTTCATCGCGGGGAATGGCAGGGTGCCTTCTTCCGCGAAGTGGTACAGGCGGTGCACGCCGGTGGTGGTTTCTTCGGTCACACCCTTGACAGCGTCGGCGATGGCAGCCCACTTGTTGCCTTCAGCAGCAAGGACCTCGCGCAGCATGTTCTTGAATGCAACGAACTCATCAGAATCGCCGGCTTCGGCGGCAGGTACCAGCCCTGCTTCCTCGTATTCTTTGCCGCGGATCACGGCCATGGTTGCGTCGCCGCCGTCGTCAAGAATCATGTTCGGCAGCACACCTTCACCCCAGCTGAAGATCTGGTTGATGCACCACCAGTACTCGTCAAGGGTTTCGCCCTTCCACGCAAACACGGGCACACCCTGCGGGTTCTCAGGGGTTCCGTTTTTGCCCACGACAACGGCGGCGGCGGCTTCGTCTTGGGTGGAGAAGATGTTGCACGATGCCCAGCGCACTTCAGCACCCAGCGCAACGAGGGTTTCAATCAGAACTGCGGTTTGCACGGTCATGTGGATGGAGCCGGCGATGCGGGCACCCTTCAGTGGCTGTTCGGCGGCGTATTCTTCGCGCAGTTGCATCAGGCCTGGCATTTCGTATTCGGCAAGCCGGATTTGGTGGCGACCGGCCTCGGCGAGGTGAAGGTCAGCGACTTTAAAATCAAGGGTGGACATAGTGGAAGAAATACTCCTTGAAAAACTCATCGTGAGCCTTGTACGTGCTTCGGCTCTGATTGGTGTAAGCGGTGACACACGTGCGCCAACCTTCACTAGCATAGCCGGATTTTTCAGCGAAAACACTACCGCGATTCGCCCCGTGCAGCCATGCTGTGCGCAGCGGGGAGTTAACTCAGCGCTTCGATATAGACTTCGAGGTCGAGTTCGGTGTCGGCGCTTTCGAGCAGCTCGCTGGCTTTTTCGCGCAATTCTTCTTCGCCGGTGCCGATCATGTCGCGGATGAAGGGGTAGTTTTCGATGATTTCGCCCGCGGAATACGGTGCGCCGGCCCAGATGGCGACGATGGTGGCAGCGGCAAGGCCGTTGTAAAACTCGTCGTCGGTGGCGGTGTCGCTATTGCCGAGTACGACGGCGTCAGCGATGGCTTCTTCGATGTCTTCAACGTCGCTGTCGGCAATGTCGTCGAGAAATTCGGTGTTTACTTCTTCGCTTAAAATTTCGCGGTCCCAGGTGCTCATCGTGTGCTCACTGTCCTTTTCTTATCGGTGTTACTGTTGTTTCCCTTTAAAGCTGCGGTGGCAACCTGCGCGTGACGACGTCGTTACTGCTCACCGCGTATTAGTGCTGTGGGGGTGTCAAAATATTGAGAAGTTTTTGAGAACATTTCCCACTTCGCTCACGACACATCGGGAATCCACCGATTAAGAACAGGAGGGTAGCGGTGTGTGGAGAAATGCTTCGTTCCCTTTGAGCTTAGGATACAGGGAAGTAGTGAGGAAAGATCCCGCGCAAAAACCAGAAAAACTTTAGTGCAAAATCACAGCTTTAATGCAATCTTTTCTTCGCAGCGCTCTAAGAATCCCCCATCCTTTAGCCCAGCCCCTGCGCCCGTTCCACAGCGTGGGAAGTCGATGCTGGCTATCCCCCACTATGTGCTTGGGGAAAATGGGAAATCATCCATACATATCAAACCCTGTATTAGCCCGCGGTGATTATCACATCACTACTGGTAGCGGAGTGTTTTTATAGGTTTTCTAGCAGATGTTTTTCAGCTTATGTGCGTATTTTCTGCACCACACACTAGTGATTTTTCCTATCAGTATGTTAGTGTCGAATAAACTACCGTTATCTAATCGTGACTTTTAATGTGAGGCGTGCATCGAATAGAAAGGGGCCTGCATGACCGCAACTGTGCCGCGGCGCTTCTTTCTTTTTATTTCCCTCGGATGCGTATCCGCGGTAGCAGTCGGTTTCATTGTATGGCGTTCCAGTTTAAGTATGACCACACCAGGCAACACGCTCAATGCCGGTTTTACCCCTGTGACAACCACCGCAGTATTACCCGACAGCGATCTGCCCATGCCAACCGATAGCTCCGAAAGCCCCAAGCCCCAAGAGCCCGCACTCGCCCCCTCGGCCACCCTCGACCCCTTGTTGCCCCCGCGCGCTTTTATCGACCCCCAGTGGATTGAGCCCCGCGTACCCGACAGTCCCAATGGTGTGGCCACGTTTATCCCGCAGCCTCTTCCACCAGCCCTCCCACCCGCCGATGTGGTAGTCCCTCCTGCTGGTGATCGCGCCGGTGCGCCTGTGCCGCCTGCACCGGATCGTCCACGGCCAACCTCACCAACCATGGCCCCGCCGCAGCCTGTTCCCTCCACACCGCAGGCGCCGACTACTACACCTTCCACGTCGGCATCTACTACCCCACCGGCAACCACAACGCCTAGTGAACAGGTCACACCTCCTGCACCATCCGCACCCCCGAAGCCACAGCCTTCAGCACCGGCTATTCCGCAGGCACCACTGCCGATGCTGCCACAAAGCACACCGCAACCCCCAAAGCCAGGTTTCCGGGAGCCCGCCCCGATCGATCACACTGCACAACCTCACTATGAAAGCACGGTGCAGGCCACCTTACCTACACCTGCCACACCTTCAGAAGCCGCACCGAGCACCACAGTATCGCCCACCACACCAATCCATGATGGGGAAGCCCCACTCGTGCCCGCCCCAAAGCATCCTTAAATCCCGCCCTCACCGGGCTTGCCCTGATAAACAACAGTGGCCAGATCGAGGCGAAGGAAAAACTCTCCCCCACTGATGCAGGCTTTCCGCCCACCCGCTGAAGGGGAGACGCTACACGCGGGCGAGAAACAGTTGGCCTTTTCCAACAAAATCCAAGCGCTCACTATCACCAGCCGGCACCCACAACGCTTGGCTAGGGTGCAGCGTTTCACACTGGTTGCTATTACGTACATCCACTTGGCCTGAAGTGCACAACACAATCCGCGGCCCTGAGGACTCTACCTGCGAGGCGCCATCGACATCCACGATGCGCAGGTCAAATTCATCAATCGGCACAGTGAAATGCCCATGGTTGCTTTCAAGACGCGGATCATCCAACGGCTCAAACTTCAACACCTTCACCAGCTCTGGCACATCCACGTGCTTAGAGGTCAAACCACCCCGAAGAACATTGTCCGAATTCGCCATGATCTCCACACCCAAACCACGGCAATAAGCATGCAAATTCCCAGCATCAAGATAAATGGCTTCGCCAGGCTCCAAAATAATGTAGTTGAGCAAAAGACCACCCAACACACCCACATCACCAGGATAATGGCGGTGCAAATCCACCACGTTCGACGCCGTTAGCACCATCCACTCCGGATACATATCCACCGAAGTAGCCATCACCTTTGCGCGGGCAACAATGGCATCAATGAGCTGCTTACGCACCGCCACCGGGATGGTGATCCAGGTGGTAAAAAGCCCCCGCAATTCCGCTTCTTGGGTGGTATCATCCTCGCCACCAAGCATCGACGAATAGCGGCTAAGCTCTGGGCAATCCAGAGCCTCAAACAACGCAAGCGTGTCATCCACCGGCCGGAAACCCGCCATCGCGTGGAAACGGCTCAACGCCACAATCAGCTCCGGCTTATGGTTATCATCGCGGTAATTTCGATGCGGGGCACGAATATCAATGCCTAAAGAATTCTCCCGCTCAAAACCTTCCATCGCCTGCTCACGCGACGGATGCGCCTGCAAACTCAACGGCTCATCCGCCGCCAAAATCTTCAACAAAAACGGCAACCGAGAACCGTGCCGAGCAGTCACCTTCGCACCCAAATGATACTGCGGATCTTGGGCAATAATCGCATCCAAACCCACGCCGTCGACAAGCGAGGGCAGCGCCGGATGCGCACCGTACCACAACTCAGCCTCCGGGCAATTCGAAGGGTGAGAATCACCGCGCAAACCTGCAATTAAAGTCTTCGAGCCCCACGGATAGGCCTGGGTACGAGGACTAAGAAACAGCATCACGAGAAGTCAAATCTTTCCAAAACTCACAAAGGTGCTCTCAACCAAACAGCCACACTAGGCGGCGAAGAAAGCAGTAGCGGCAAAGGCGCGAACAGCAAGCCGCACAACACCCACCGGGGCAGGATCAGGCAGAGGCACAGAATAATCAGCACACTCAGGATCATTCGGGCCACACCACACAATGGCTTTCAACGGTAGCAGCTGCCGCGGACCATCCAGTAACGGATCATGAAAAATATCCGCCTCAGCGCCCCTATTACGGCCTCGTGCCTGCGCCAATTCATAGCCGTTAAGTGCAGCACACACCTTCCCCTGCCCACTCCACAACCTAGAGACCAGTCGCGCCAACGCCGCCGACCGCTCACCGTGCTCAACAAAACCCACGTGCACAATCTGGCCAGGAATGTCCGCCAACTCACGCGCAGGATTGACAAACTCATCGCGCTCAGGCGAACACTGCACCAATTCCTCATCCACGGCATCGGCATAATCTTTCAACTTCTGCGCAACCAACAGCGCCGGAGTATCAGCCAAATCCACCACCGCCATCACCAGCCCCACAAAACGCATCACCGAACTGCCCTCATGAGTAGGCAACGCATCCAACACAATCACATCATCGGGAGCTTCAGCCTGCAGCGGCGACTCCTTCGGCGCGCACAGCACCACCGGAATACCCCGGGAAGCCACCTGCGACACAGCTTTTTGCACCAGCACATTATGTCCAGTCTCACTGAGCACAACCACCACATCCAGCGCACCGACAAAGCCCGGCATCTGCTCACAGACCACCACTGGGCAAGCCAAGGGTTGGAAGAAGCTCAACGCTAATTCAGCGCACTCCTTTGCCACCGACCCATCCGTCACAATAACCAAGCTCCGCGGGCGCACACCTTCTAAATCCGCCAGCCCCTTGGCAACCACACCCCAAGCATCAGGTTCGGGACTGACCGACGCCTCAATCGCTGAAGCAATCAGGCGAAGCTGCGCACCCTCGTGGGCGATATCGTAAAAAGCAACGGCGAGTGGATCGTAGCCGGACATACTAGCTCCTAATAATATTCAGGATCTCAGAAACCAAAGCGGACACCTCATGATCAGTGCAGGCCTCCACATTCACACGCAACAACGGCTCCGTATTCGAAGCACGCACGTTAAACCACGCCGGAGTGTCACGCAGTTGCACCGTCACACCATCCAGCTCATCCACATGGGCAATGCGGGATTCAAACGCATCTAACACCGCCTGCGTGCGCTCCTTCTGCGCCTTGGCGGAGGAAAGCTTGGAATTAATCTCCCCACTTGCCTGATAGCGGTTGTACTTATCCATCATGACACTCAAGGACTCATCCTGCTGACCTAAAGCCGCCAATACGTGCATGGCCGCCAGAATACCGGAATCCGCATTGAAGAATTCTTTAAAGTAATAGTGCGCGGAGTGCTCACCACCAAAAACAGCCTCATGCTCAGCCATCTTCGCCTTAATAAACGAATGCCCCACACGGGTGCGCACCGGCACACCACCGTTTTCCGCAATCGTCTCCGGCACAGATTTTGAGGTAATCAAATTGTGAATAATGCTCGCACCAGGATATTTCTGCAGGTAGCGCTCAGCAACAATGGCACAAATCGCCGAAGGGCTCACCGGCTGACCCAGTTCATCCACCACAAAACAGCGATCCGCATCGCCGTCGAAAGCCAAACCAATATCCGCACCTTGCTCGGTGGTGAACTTCTGCAAATCCACCAGATTCTTCGGATCCAGCGGATTCGCCTCATGGTTCGGGAAGGTGCCATCCAATTCGAAATACAGTGGCTCGATCTGCACCGGCAGCCCCGCAAACACCTCAGGGACAGTGTGCCCAGCCATACCGTTGGCCGCATCGACCGCCACCTTCACAGGGCGAATATCCGACAGATCCACCAGGGAACGCAGGAACACACCATAGTCTTTCAAAAAATCCTGCTCACGGATCACGCCGGGTGCGCCATCGAAGTGGGGGATGCCGTCGACAAGCATGTCAATAATCTGCGCCAAGCCGGACTCCTGCCCCACCGGACGCGCCCCGGAACGACACAGCTTAATGCCGTTATACTCAGCGGGATTATGCGAGGCAGTAAACATCGCCCCCGGCGCATCCAACGTACCGGAGACAAAATACAGCTGATCGGTCGAACACAACCCAGCCATCACCACATCCACACCCTGACTGGTTGCGCCTGCAGCAAAAGCGCGCGCCAACTCAGGGGAGCTTGGGCGCATATCGTAACCAATCGCGATCTCACGCGCACCTTCCGCCCGCATCAATGCGGCAAAGGCCTGCCCCACCTCGGTAATAAACTCAGCATCAATATCCTGCCCAACAATGCCTCGAACATCGTATGCTTTGATCACCTGGGTTACAGATTCACGAGTGCGCATAAAGACCTTTCACCACTAAAAAGACAAAAAAGAAAACAGTGTTGATCGTGTCAATCAACACAACAGCAACGATATGCACCTGCAATAAAAATCCCCCCTCACCGCTGCGCGCGCAGGGTGTAAGGGAACAGGGTGCATCAGTGCGTGATACTGCGCTTAATCTTACGCCCACGCGCTGAGAAAAGACCATCCCCTTCTCACCCGTTGTCACTTAACCCCACTGCGAATCAATCGCCGCACCTCATGCGCCCTTCAGCAGCACCAGCCTCCCCCCTGTGCATCCCGCAGGCCTGGGTTGAGCGTGTCACCTCGAACAGATGCGTCAGTTTTTATTCGTCGGGCTCGTCGGGAACGATCGATAAATGCGCGCGCCTGGTTGCTTTACGCTCCGCTTCCTTCGCTGGGCGTTTAGAAGGGTGATGAGGTGCGACTTCCGCACTGGGCGGGTTGTTGAGTTTCGGCTCGCCGAGCAAACCCGAATGGATGCGGCCTTGTTCGCGAACTGCTTCCGCAAGCGCGGTGAGTGCTTCATCATCGTCGGTTTCGGGAACTTCCACGCGCAGCAATTCCCACCCTAGAGGTGCGGTGATTTTTTCCGCATGACGCTCACACAAGTCCCACGAATGTGGGTCACTGTTTTCCACGAGCGGCCCGACAAATGCCGTGGACTGTGCGTAGGCGTAGGTCAACGTCGCTACGGCAGGGCAACCGCAGCCCGGGCGAGAACAACGACGGATAGGATTCACAGCAACAAAGTCTAGACTGTTACTTGAGCTTTTTCGGCTTTCGGCGCGCCAAACTCACCCCTATACCTCCCTGGCGCTAGTGTTGGGGCTTATGCAGAACCGGAGTCAGTTTTCCCGCAACCGTCACGGTCGGGGTGTGCGTGGCCTGCTGCTGCCTACCGAAGTCCCGCGTTACCGCACCCGCCGTGAGCTTTTCGACGCCGCCGTCCTCGAAGCCTACAGCCCACTGCAGGAGGCATACGGGCAGCAACTTGCTCACCTTGACCTCGCAGTAGACACCATCCCCAGGATGCGCCTGCATTCGGAGTTTCATTCCTTCCCCGACGAGATCGTCGCCGACGGCCCCATCCCCTTGGGGCGGGTCATCCCAGCAGGCGTGGATGCGCGCGGGCGAGCCACCCGGGCCCGCATTGTGATCTTTCGCATGCCCATTGAACAACGCGCCGCGAATGCTGAGCAGCGCCAAGAAATTTTAGAAAATATTTTGATTCAGCTTGTCGCCGAATACCTCAACATACGCCCCGAGGATATCGACCCAGGCTTTAACCGCCTGTACTAACCCCCACCACCCAGCAGCCAGTAGGCACAAAAAGAAAAACTTCGGGAATTCCCACCACGACACTTAAGGGGGTATTCCCAAAGAAGATTATTCCAAGACACACGCGCAGACTCTCCCTTGTGGGAGGTGTGGTTGCTTTTCACGCAGCGAAAACACCGACGTGGGGCTCTCCCACCATGTCCTGCCCTCACACCCCCTTGTGCGCGAAGGCGGAAGGTGCGGCCGCTTACACCTGGTGAGGCGTTAACCGATATCTCGTTTGAGACGACGGCGTTCGCGTTCCGAAAGTCCGCCCCAAATACCAAAACGCTCATCATGCTCAAGGGCATATTCCAAGCATTCATCACGCACCGCGCACGCTTGACAAATACGCTTTGCCTCGCGGGTAGAACCACCCTTTTCAGGGAAAAACGCCTCCGGATCGGTCTGTGCACACAGGGCTTGCTCCTGCCATTCCTGCTCCACAGCACCAAAGAGGTCATCCAGAGACAGTTCAAGGGACGAACGAGTACGGGGCTCGGCGTTACTTGCCATATCTTCCACGCCAGCCTCCTTCACACTCGTAGATCTTCCAATGACGTCTAAACACGCTCACAACCCCCAACACACCCCTTACTTTAAGAACCACAGCCACCCCCCACACATGGGTTGAGACCGACAAAGCCAGTATACCTAGCATCCACCAGTAAGGCTGTGCGTTGATGCCTTGCCACGAATGGAACGAGGGATTCACCATGATCGTTGCCGACCACTGATACCGACCGTATGGAACTAAAGAAAACTGATGTGCCACAGATTGCGAATCACATACCTGCGATTCAACACGCAAACACAAGATGTCGTCAAGCTCGCGATGGCTAATTTTTTCAAAGACGGACGTTTCCCCAGCTCGCAAATAACATTAGTCACAAATGTAACACCATGCCCACCTTCGGGGGAATCAACGGGGGTACTACATATTGTGGTTACCCCCTATTTTATCCCCAATTGCAGCATATTTTGGGCGTGTCGCCCACACATTCCACGGGTGAAAACACTTCTATCAACGAATCCTTACCCCCAGATTAACCTTCCCCACAGAAAACACAAAGAAAAATCCGTTTAAAACCCACAAAATTCACATAACCCCACAGAAACTGTCAGAACGCGCTTCCACACCCCCAGCCAACCACCAATCAAAACCACCGCACAACACCACAAAACACCCCCGCGACAAATCCATAGCAAACCCATAGAAAAATCACGGGGGCATCCCCCTCACAAACAACTCACTAGGCGTCAGATGAGAAACGAATACCGTTATCCGGGATCTCCACCCCAGGCCACACACGCATCCCACCCTTCAACTCACAGCGGGCACCAATCTGCGCACCCTCACCAATCACACACCCCTGAATACGCGCATTCGCACCAATACGAGCACCATGCGCAATGATCGAATCCTCAATCACCGCACCCGGCTCGATCGTCACACCATCAAAGACCACGACGTCGTCAAGGCGACAACCAGCACCCACCTCAGTGCCACGGCCAATAACAGTGCCACCCAGCAACAACGTGCCATCCTTAACCATCGCGGAATCATCCACCAAAGACTCACCCGTACGGCCAACAAGCAGCGGCGACGGCGCAATACCACGCACCAAATCAGAGGAACCCCGCACAAAATCCGCAGGAGTACCCATATCCCGCCAATACGCATTATCCACATAGCCAAACACGCGACGGTTCTCCTCCAGCAACTTCGGGAAGGTCTCCCGCTCCACACTGACCACACGACCAGCCGGAATCTGCTCAATCAGCTCACGGCGGAACACGTAGCAACCAGCATTAATCTGATCAGTTGGTGGATCCTCAGTCTTTTCCAAAAACGCCAGCACCCGGCCATTGTCATCCGTAGGAACACAACCAAAGGCCCGCGGATCAGGCACCCGCACCAAATGCAAAGTCACATCCGCATCTTTTTCATGATGCGCCCGCAAAATACCGCTCAAATCAGTGCCACCGAGCACATCGCCGTTAAAGACCATCACAGTATCGCCGCGCAGCTTCTCATACACGTTGCGGATACCACCACCAGTGCCCAGCGCGGTTTCCTCAACCACATACTCAATTTCAAGACCCATGTCTTCGCCAGTACCGAAGTACTCCTCAAACACTTCCGCCTTAAACGAAGTACCCAACACCACATGGGTAATACCGGCAGCCTTAATCCGTGCCAGCAAGTGCTTCAAGAAAGGAACCCCCGCCGTCGGCAACATCGGCTTCGGGGTAGACACAGTCAAAGGACGCAAGCGCGTTCCCTTACCACCGACCAAAATCACCGCATCGGTCGCTCGGCTCAGCGACGAAACATCCTGAGCATTCACCCCACGTCCACCACACTCGACTCGTGGGGCAGACTGTCCACCATTAACAGCTTCGTTCACTTTTACACTTCCCTGCTTAGAAAAAGACAAAATCTCTGCCCAATAACAACAACTGGGACAGAGACATCACTCTTGCCCCACATTATTTCACAGCAAAGACGACCTTATCTATTTTTCACCCGCGCCTTGGCCACAACTATTCCCGCCCGAGCCTTCAAGCCCAACCACAACAGCACCCGTAATGGCAACTGATACCAATGCGGATGCCGATCCGCCTGGAAACGATAGGCCGAATTATGGTGCGCAGGCAGCATCTTTTCCGGATGCTTCGCCGCCGAGTGACCCACCGCATGGGTAATCTGTGCGGTGGGACAAAACACATTCACAAAACCGGCGCGACCAAAACGATCTCCTAAATCCACATCCTCCATATACATGAAGTAGCGCTCATCAAAACCACCAATGGCATCAAAAGCATCCCAGCGCACCAACAAACAACTACCCGACAGCCAGCCCGCAGTACGCTCTTGATCCATCACAGCATCATCAAAATACGACTTGCTCCACGGATTACCTGGCCAGATACCCGCGAAAAGCGCATGCCCAATGCCGTTGCGCAACGTCGGCACGGAGCGGGCGGAGGGATAGGCGCTACCGTCAGATTGGCGGATGTAGGGGCCGACGTCGGCAAGCTGAACCCCGCGCTGCTCCCAGCGCTTTGCGCACGCGATCATCTCATCAATGCTGCCTGGATCGAACACAACATCGGGGTTCGAGATCACAAAATATTCACCATCAATTAACCCCTTGGCAATCAGCGGGCGCAGATAATTGGCAGCGAAGTTAATCGCGGAACCATAACCCACATTGCCCCCAGTAGGCAGGAAAGTGACATTCTCACGCGCCTTCGCCGCACGCTGCGGTACCTGATCTGTACTGCCGTTATCAGCGAGAATGATCTCCACCCCTGCTTGCGTGGCCTCGGCACAAGAGTCGAGGAAAGGGTCGAGGTATTCGCCTGGCGAGTAAGTGACGGTCACAATTGCTATGGGCTTGTTCACGGAATCCAAGTCTAATCGGCATCCGCTTTAGGGTGCGGTTTTGCGCATGTGCGGTCTTTTCGGCGTGTCGCATCACTAGTGCGTGGGCTAAACTCAATGGATTGTATGAGTTCGATGAAAGAGGGATACCGTTCATTGTGAGTGAGACTAGTCGCCGTCCCGTCCGTGATATTAAGGCACCTCCTACCTCGGCACCGGTAACAAAGCAGCAAGGACCAGCGGCGGTCAAAGCGTTTGTAGCGTTTTTGTCTGCCCTTGTTTTGGTGGTTTCAGGTGTTGGTTATTTCACCGTGGGCCGGATTGGTAACACCGTGGCCTCCGCAGGTTCTTTGGAGCTGGGCGGGGATCAAGGTGTGAAAAACCAAGCTAAAGACGGTGCGGTGGATATCTTGCTGGTGGGCTCAGATTCACGTTCTGATGCTCAAGGTAACCCGCTGACGCCAGAGGAAATCGCCATGCTGCACGCCGGCGATGAAGAGGCAGATAATACAGACACCATTATGGTGATCCGTATTCCCAACGACGGTTCCTCAGCGACCGCTATATCAATCCCCCGCGATACCTATGTATCAGACCCCGAATTAGGTAATACCAAGATTAATGGTGTCTATGCCGGCTATAAGGCAATCAAGAAGTCTTCTTTATTTAATAGCGGTGTCGTCGACGAGCAGCAACTAGAAGAACAATCCAAAGATGCCGGCCGCAAGGGACTCATCGACGCCGTCACAGACCTCACCGGCATCACCGTCGACCACTACGCTGAGATCGGCCTGCTCGGCTTCGTCCTACTCACCGACGCCGTCGGCGGCGTCGACGTGTGCTTGAACAACGCAGTATTCGATGAATTCTCCGGCGCCAACTTCCCCGCCGGTGTCCAAACACTCGGCGGTGCGCAAGGCCTTGCATTCGTGCGCCAACGCCACGGCCTACCACGCGGCGACCTTGACCGCATCGTACGCCAGCAAGCATTCATGGCCTCACTGGTCAACAAGGTGCTCTCCACCGGCACACTAACCTCCCCATCGAAACTCTCCTCCCTCGGTGACGCGGTGACACGCTCCGTGATCATCGACAAAGACTGGGATGTCATGAGCTTCGCCACCCAGCTCCAAAACCTCGCAGGTGGCAACGTACGCTTCAACACAATCCCCGTCACCAGCATCGACGGCGTAGGCGACTACGGCGAATCCGTAGTCACCGTCGACGTATCCGAAGTCCACGCCTTCTTCAAAGCACTCCTCGGCGACGCCGACAAAGCCCTCACCGACACCCCCACATCCGAAACACCACGCCCACAATCAAAGGTGAAAGTCCTCAACGCATCCGCCATCTCCGGCCTCGCCGCCGGCATCAGCGGACACCTAACCACCCTGGGCTACCACATCGCCGAAACCGGCAACGCCGAAGAAGGCCTCTACAACCGCACCCAAGTGGTAGCACGCAGCGACGGCGACCGCGAAGCACTCATCATCGCAAAAGAACTCGGCGGACTCCCAGTCGTTGCGGACCCCACACTCGAACCCGGTATCGTCCTCGTGGTTGCCGGCGCCGACTACGACGGACCTACCGGCACTCCAACAGCGAGCACGCCGACGTCGACAAGCGTTAGCAGTGGCACAAGCGTCGGCCAGCCTGGTCACGCGCTGGGTGAAGAGCAGATCTCGCCAGTGATTGATGCTGGCGGCAACGGCCCGCGCTGCATCAACTAGCAGCACCCTCTCACCCCTGCCTTAACCCCCACCCCCCCCACATTCCCTCTGCTTGGTGCGCAGGGGATTGGCGGTGGGGGTTTTGCGCGAAGCCGCCGGCTCGTGTCGCGTGAGTATCCCGCTAGTTCTCGCATGCCCGGTGCGAAGTTTTCGCCAGCTCCGGTGTGTCGTTTTGTGTTTTCTCCTGTGCTGCGTTCATTGTTATTGCTATGACGTTGCTGACCGCATTGCTTGCCGACGACCCCGCCACACCCCGCCTCACGTTCTACAACGAAACCACGGGTGCCCGTCTCGACTTCTCCGCACTGACCCTCGACAACTGGGCTAACAAGGTAGCAAACATGCTCACCGACGAGCTTGATCTTGAAGCCGGCGACCAGATCACCGTTGCCCTCCCCTGCTCCTGGCAAGCCGCATGCATCGTCCTCGGCGCACTGCGCGCTGACATGACTGTAAACTTTAAGCCCGACACCAGCGCCACGGTGCTGTTTTGCAGCCCGGATTTTCAGTGGGATGACTACGCTGCCGACACAGTACTCGTAACCGATGACCCCTTTGGGCGCGGCATCGTTGAGCTGGGCATGGATCTGCCCGACGGCACCATCGATTTCGGCCCCACCGTGCGCTTCTACGGCGACCAGTGCTCCCTGCCCTGCCCGCCGCTGGCTGAGCATGCGAACGACACCTGCCCACCGCACACCCGCTTGCTGTCCACGGGGTGGCAGGATTGGGATAGTTTCTGCCGCGCCATTATCAACCCTCTTGCTGTTGTAGGCTCTGCCGTGGTGGTGTCGGGCCCAGCCTCGACCGAGCGTTTGCACCACATCGCAGGCGTGGAAAAAGTCACCGCTTCCCCCTTCGACCAAAGCTAAGCACCCCCTTAGGTTCGCCGCGTTTTTCAGGTGCGTCCATTGCGTATCGACGGCGGGGAGATCGCCACCACCCACGCCTGCGATCGGCGCGGGGTGAATGTCACACCCGCAGCGCTTTCCCCACGTCTCTTGCTGCTCGGCCTGCGTTAGTGCCTGCGCTAGTGCCTGCGTTAATGCCTGCGCGAGGCATGGTGACAGGCATTCGACTTCTGCCAGCGCAGGCCGTATGACACGTGGAATTGGGCGGTGTCTACCACCCCCGTTTTTGCCCCCACATGCAGCATTTTGAACACAAGACTGTCTGGGGTAACTACATTTTGTAGGGGACATATCCTTTTCCACGAAAGGCACATATTATGGCTACCCGTTCTCGCTCGCGCGTAAAAATTGGCGCACTCCTCGCAGCCGCAGGCCTCGCATCCACGCTGGGGCTTGCCGCTTGTTCGAGCACCGATAGCGGTTCTTCTCAATCCACTGACAAGACTGAGGCGGCCAGCAGCAGCGACCGTGGCCCTATCACCTATGCCATGGGCAAGGTGGACTCTGAAAAGCTCATCCACATCATTGACAAGTGGAACGAAGCTCACCCAGACGAGAAGGTCACCTTCAAAGAGCTCGCTGGCGAAGCCGACACCATGCGTGATTCCCTCGTCCAGTCCCTGCAGGCAGGCAGCGACGAAATCGACGTCATGGCCCTCGACGTGATCTGGACCGCAGAATTCGCCGCGCACCAATGGATCGCACCACTGGAAGGCGACCTGAAGATCGACACCTCGGGCCTTTTAAAGTCCACCGTGGACTCCGCATCCTACATGGGCAAGGTCTACGCTCTGCCACAAAACACCAACGGACAGCTGCTGTTCCGCAACACTGAGATCATCCCAGAGGCACCAAACAACTTCGATGAGCTCGCATCCTCATGCGAGAAAGCTAAGGAAGCACAGGTCGAATGCTTGACTGTTCAGCTCAAGCAGTACGAGGGTCTGACTGTGAACACCGTCGGTTTCATGGAGGGCTGGGGCGGTCATGTTCTCGACGCTGACGGCAAGCCAGTGGTCGATAGCGACGCATCCAAGGAAGGCCTGCAGAAGCTGGTCGATTCCTACAACGATGGTGTGATCTCCAAGGCTTCGACCTCCACCACTGAGCAGGAAACTCACCTGTCGTTCATGGCTGGTGAAACCGCATACGCCATCAACTGGCCATACATGTACGATCTTGCTCAGGGCGAAGAGTCTAAGGTGGCAAACAAGTTTGAGGTTCAGCCACTGGTTGGCAAGGATGGTGTTGGTGTCTCCACTCTGGGTGGCTACAACAATGCAATCAACGTCAATTCCAAGCACAAGGCAACCGCCCGTGACTTCCTCGAGTTCATCATTTCTGAGGAAAACCAGCTGTACTTCGCGGAGAAGTCCTTCCCACCT
Source organism: Corynebacterium felinum (assembly GCF_030408755.1). NCBI lineage: Bacteria > Bacillati > Actinomycetota > Actinomycetes > Mycobacteriales > Corynebacteriaceae > Corynebacterium > Corynebacterium felinum. The sequence goes on along the minus strand of NZ_CP047209.1, from coordinate 643,192 downwards.
GTGTTGGCGTCGATCTACGACAACGAAGAGATGATTAAGAAGTACCCATTCTTCCCAGCACTGAAGGTTTCGTTGGAAAACGCGGTTCCACGTCCTGCTTCTCCTTACTACCCAGCTATTTCTAAGGCTATCCAGGACAACGCATATGCTGCGCTGACTCAGGGTAAGAATGTTGACGAGGCAACTGCCGACATGAAGGCTGCTATCGAAGCTGCTGGATAATCTTCTTATCCCTCCCTCCTTTGCTGGCGGTGGCTGTTAATTTCCGTTTCTTCGCGCGGAAACTGCCACAAGAACACTCACCGCCAGTAGTGCCTTGCTAAGCTAACGCTCGACACACTCCCCCCCTTTTTTCAAGTCACACCACTGCAACGCTTCACCGAGTGTTTGTGTGGTGGTGGATTAAAGGGGGTTGGTGGTGAGCGTTAGCTTTTCCACTTTTCTTCAACAAAAGGATTCATCATTCATGGCGATTAGAAACCGGGCGCGCACCAGCAACCGTGCTGCGTTTATGCTCATTGCGCCAGCGTTGATTGTTCTCGCCGTCGTGATCGGCTACCCGATTATTCGGGCCATTTATTTGAGCGTGCAATCCGATAAACACCTCGACCCCGCCACTGGCGTGTTTGTCGAAGGCGGATTCGCCGGTGCCCAACACTACGTGTACTGGCTCACACAGCGCTGCATGACGCCGAGTGGCCAGGTGGGGACTTGCCCTCCCGGTGTGCTTTCGACTGATTTCTGGCCGGCTGTGGGCAATACGATCTTCTTCACCGTTGTCACCGTGATTTTGGAAATCATCTTAGGTATGGCGATGGCGTTGGTGATGAACCGCGAATTTAAAGGTCGCGCATTCTTGCGTGCGGCAGTGCTGGTGCCGTGGGCTATCCCCACTGCGGTGACGGCAAAGTTGTGGCAGTTCATTTTTGCGGATCGTGGGATTGTGAATTCGCTGCTGGGTACCCCTATTTCGTGGACTACCGACCCGTGGGCGGCGCGCACCGCGGTGATTATTGCGGATGTGTGGAAGACAACGCCGTTTATGGCGCTGTTGATTTTGGCGGGCCTGCAGATGATTCCTAAGGATGTGTATGAGGCGGCGAAGGTTGATGGTGCGAAGTCTTATCAAACGTTTTTCCTTATCACGTTGCCGTTGGTGAAACCTGCGCTGATGGTGGCGATTTTGTTCCGCACTCTTGATGCGTTGCGTATGTATGATCTGCCGGTGATTTTGATCTCGGGCAGCGCTAACTCCCCTACTGCCACGATTTCTCAGCTGGTGGTTGCGGATATGCGCCAGAATAATTTCAATTCGGCTTCCGCATTGTCCACCATGATTTTCCTGTTGATTTTCGCTGTGGCTTTGTTCATGATTCGGTTCCTCGGGGCGGATGTGAGTGGCAATGCTGAGAAGCGGGCAATGAAAAAGGCCGCGGAAAAAGCTCCCGATACGATTGCCCCGACTCCGCCTGATAGTTGGGTTGCGAAGTATGGTGCGGCGTGTTCTGCTGGAAAGGAAGGTGCGTGATCGTGCGTAAAAAGATTGCTGACTATGCGGGCATTGTGCTGATCATGGTGTGGGGTCTTGCACCGTTTTATTGGATGGTGGTGACCGCGCTGCGCGATAAGCGCTACACTTTTGACACCACCCCGTGGCCCACGCATGTGACGTTGGATAACTTCCGCGATGCGCTTTCGACAGCAAAGGGCAATGATTTCTTAGGCGCTATCCTCAACTCGCTACTCATTGGGTTTGTCACCACGACCTTGGCGGTGATGGTGGGGGTGTTTACTGCGTATGCGCTTGCCCGCATGGATTTCCCCGCTAAGGGCTATGTGGCGGGCATTATTTTGGCTGCCAGCATGTTCCCCGGCATTGCGCTGGTGACGCCACTGTTTCAGTTGTTTGGTGATTTAGGGTGGATTGGGCAGTATCGTGCGCTGATCATCCCGAATATTTCTTTCGCTTTGCCACTGACTATTTACACGTTGACGTCGTTTTTCCGGCAGCTTCCGTGGGAGTTGGAGGAGGCTGCGCGTGTCGACGGCGCCACCAGCGGCCAGGCTTTCCGCATTGTGTTGCTTCCGCTGGCCGCCCCAGCACTGTTTACGACCGCTATTTTGGCGTTTATTGCAACGTGGAATGAGTTCATGTTGGCCAACCAGCTGTCGAATCGTTCAACAGAGCCTGTGACGGTGGCCATTGCTCGTTTCTCTGGCGATAGCCACTTTGAGTATCCCTACGCTTCGGTGATGGCTGCCGGCGCGTTGGTGACTATTCCACTGATTGTGATGGTGTTGGCATTCCAGCGCCGTATCGTTTCGGGTCTGACCGCAGGTGGTGTGAAGAGCTAATGGATGACGAGTCGCAGCACAAGCGCACACTACTGGTTCGGGAATCCATCGTGGGGTTCTTAGGCTTTTTGAGTTTTCTTGCCGTCGTGCAGGCTGTGATTAACGTGATGCAGCCACAACCCAAGGTCTGGCCCGCTGTTTTAGCTTTAGTTCTCGTCATTGCGGCAGTGTCCGCATGGCGCTGGCACCGATCCCACTAAACGAATCTGATTATTTTCAAGCGCACCACAGATACCTGTGGTGCGTTTTTAGTTATGCCATTCCAATTAACGAACCTTCGTTCAGCGCAAGGCACGATGCAAATACACCACAGTCACACCAACCTGGCCTAGTGCTAGTAATGGTGCGGACATCGCCTACCCACGCTCTGGTTTTCTGTGGTGCCACTATCTAGTAATCCCAATGCCAACTGGTAGTTTGCTCAGCAGCGACACCTTTACTCGACCTTTCCATCACCACAGTCCCAAAACCAGCCACCACCGCACGGAAAAGTCGAGTTAGCCCTCCGTACTCATACCCTCCCGTCATGTTTCCGCAGGTTCTACAACCCGCTACATCCCGAAAACAATGCGCACACAATCCCCAGGAAAACATCACCCTCTCAAAGTCCGCCTCTCAACGGCTTTGTCGAAGCGCCTCGGCACCAGGCACGCATGGGGATCGGGTTTGGAAGTTTTTCGCCTGCAGCCTTGTTCTCAAGGATTGGTCAGCACACCATGCTCTTCCCCCTTACTCGACCTTTGCGTCTTGGCAGCTAGGGATCCACCCGCCAAAGCGCACAAAAGTCGAGTTACCAAATAAAGGTGCACCAATCACAGAGGGCTGCTGCACGGAAACGCAGCTTAATCCGAAGAATTCTGCACGAGAGCATCCCACATTAGGTAGTGTGGGCACCGATTCCACGAAGCACAGCGCATGTCTAAAGCGCACCACTCATACCGGTGGTGCGCTTTTCTTGCCCTACGGGTTTAAGGTGCTGAATCGTCGTTGTGTGTTGAGCGCACTTCAGCTATCGCGGCTAGTGCTAACTGCGCTTCTTCTTCGCTCACGGTTGTCATTGCGAACCCGTTTTGGATGAGCACCCACTGCCCAACCTCGGCATCAGGAAGGTAGGCGAAGCAGCATGGGCGTTTCTCGCCCACCATGTCGATTTCCCCCATGGGCATGGGGGATGAAAAGTCGCCAATTTTGGTGATTCTGGCGGGAATTCCTAGGCACATCCTAGTTTTCCTCCGTGATAATCGTCATGCCGCCGAGTGGTGCTGCAGTGCATGGCAAGCAGGGATCGGCCGCACGGATAGCTGTTTCAAGGTCACCACCGGATTCAAGCGCTTCAGACAGCATTTGCGCCAGCCACGTTTCGTTTTGGGCAGTCGGGCTTAAAATTCGGCAACGTGAAAGCACACTCCCCTCCACTTCGTAAGTATGCAGCAGTAACCCACGAGGACCATCCACTGCACCTGTGCCGACCGTATGTATCCGCTGATCTTGGCCGTGTGCATCAGGGGTAGAACATGGGCTTTCTGCAGCATATGTGTCGGCATGTACATTCACTAACTCACTGGGTATGTGGGTGGAAAGAATCTGACTGATCGCAGCCAGCGAATCCATAATGCTTTCCACTTGGGCACTTAAAGCGTCACGATGCGGGTATCGAGCCGCAGGCCCCACCCGGTAGGTGCGCCACGATCCGCCCACAAAAATCTCAGGACGGGGAGCACTATCAAACGGATAAGTCTCCCGAATCTTCACGGGCACATCCGCCACGGGAATTAGTTCGTCATCAGCGCGAAGGTAGTCCCCCAGCGGGTCGTAATCCCCGCTTTCGTTGGCAACGGTGACGTTGACGCCGTCGTAAAGCGTCGGTGCCGTTGTAAGCTGCAACGCCCCAAAAACACCGTGTGCCCACGCCACGGCGTCGAGAAGCGACCGCGCATCGCAGTGGGCAAACGCCGACGCAGCCTGCTCAGTAACCCCACCGGGAACGGCAACGAAAGGGAAATGGCCCTCAAGCCCCGCCGCCGCGCACACGCGTTTAGCCAACTGTTTAATACTCCGCGCCTGTTCGCGGTCACCATAAATTGCGGCAACACGAGGAGCCAGCACATCGAGAACGCTGGCATGGTGCAGCAACTGGCGCACTCGCTGCGCAGCTGGTGCGACACTCATACCGTAGAGCGCATCGAGCGCGCGAATCCCCGCAAGGTGGTGGGTAATCGGGCACAACCCGCACAACCTCATAACAATACTGGGAACATCATCAATAGGTTTACCCGCAAGCAACGGATCTACGCGCGGCACACCCGAAATATCAAACCGTGCGTGAATCCCCTCAGCGCTGCGGCTGTAAAGAACCCGCGCGGCCAGCGGGTCGACAAGTTCGTTAAGTTGAAGTCGCATAATTTCACACAATCACAGTTGCGGCAAGGTGGGGTTTGTCTGCTCGGAGCGTACCATGACACTCATGCATGAATTATCGTTGCTTGCAGGGGTGGTGGACACAGTCCTAGACGCAGCGCAGGGGCGGCGCGTCAGCGCAATCGGGCTGCTTGTGGGCGCACGCTCGGGAGTGCTTGTCGACGCCCTGACGCAAGCATGGCCGATAGCGTCTGCGCACACCCCACTCGAGGGAGTAACGCTGGATATCGAAACCCAAGCAGCAACGGTATTCTGCCCGCACTGCGCGAAAGAAGTCGACATCGATGAGTATTTCGCCCTTACCTGCCCTGTCTGCGCAACCCCCACAGCGGACCTGCGCAAGGGCCACGAATTCAGCATCAGCTGGGTGGATGTTGAAGCCAACGAGTAATCAACTCCTCCGCACACTCTACCGCTTCAGGCAGCGCTTGGGATGCACACTCTGACAGCCCAACGTGCAGCTGAAGATCTTGAGCCACAATTCCCACCGCCGCCACCGCTTGGGGTTCGCTACCCAGTAAGCGTACAGCAGCCAACAGATCCAATAACCCCACCTGATGCGGGGAAAGTTTCGCTTTGAGCAGGCGCGGAAGTTGATCACCAACAAAATTATGCACCTGCCCCGGCGCGCCTGGGCCGCCGAGAGCGTCGAGTACAAGAAGGTAATCAGCGTCTTCGATGTCGGGCAGTAATTCCATGCCGGAGGTGCCACCATCGATGTAGGAGAGTTGGATTGTGCGGCCTGAGTTAGTGTAGCTGCCTTCTTTCGGCCCTGTGTGTCGTAATTGTTCGAGCATGGCCAGGCCGATACCGTCGTCGCCCATGATTGTGTTTCCGATACCGATCACATGGAAAGTTACGGGGCGGTTTTCGTTGGTGGTATCGGAGTATGGTGTGTTCATGCTACTCGATTTCGGGGGCGTCGATTGGTTTGGTTCCGGTGGGCACCCACACCCCACCGTTAATCATTGCGGAAATACCCCCATGATTTTCCAGCGCATCTGCACGGAATGCGAAATATACATGGAAAATAACAAAGACCCAAATAAAGAACATAATCATGGCATGCAGCACACGCATATTTGGTATCCCAATCCAATGCACTGGGTAGCTGAAAACTACCCAGAGTATGTTGTATTGATCGTAGAGTCCGTAGAGCGCGAGGCCGGAAAGAATCTGGATGATACACAACACATAAATACTGGTGTAAGTAAGCTGCTGAAGTGCGTTATGCCCAATGTAGTGAGGTCCGTGTTTCGAAAGAAACAGATAATACTTCACCGTTCCAAACAAATTCTTTACATCGTCAACACCATAAATAGGCCACAAACTGCGCCATTGCATCTGTCTGGTGGTAGCAAACATGGTCAGGCTCAGCCGCCACAAGGCGAGTGCGATCCAGGCAAAACCTGAGATGAAGTGGATGTAGCGTATCAACCCCATGAGATAACCTGTATCTTCACTGGCAGGAGGACCGAAGAAAGGATTCATGATGTAGTAGCCTGTCACCGACATAGCTACGATGAGCGCCACGTTCAGCCAGTGCTGAACGCGCAAGGCTGCAGGCCACATCTCAATGCGAGTGTATCCGCCGCGGGTAGGCGATTTAATGCATTTTTGATCACCAATGCCGAGCACTACCACACCCTGGAATCTAAACTCGCCTGTGGTGAGAACCTCTTTCGAGGACACCTGTGAAACATCTGTGATGTCGGCGATTGCCACTCCCATGCAGCGGCGCCCCAGTTTGATATGGGCACCAGCGTTTTTCAGAGCAAGCGCCCTGTCGCTACCGCTAGACTTTGAGGCTTCCAACACCGACTGGAGATCGCCACGCATCACAGCCACATTGCGACTCCGCCCGCCAAATTTAACCCCGCGCACGATAGCCAGGGAATACTTACGTTGGCTTGAGGCTGGATCGAAACTTTCAACTTCAAGTAGTGACTGAGCACTGCCGTTATAGGCCCCACAGGCGTCGCCTTCAAAGACGAGTTTCACTGCCCGATACAGGGCGTGATCCACGGGGTCGATAGAGCCTTTCGGGGCAGCCGCCGCCAAACGTACCAACGTTTCCGATCCCACTAGGTCGACAGGGAGGGAAGATATCACACACAACCTAGCGCGGTTGTGCGTTCCGGCATGGGTGATTTCTTGCGAGGTCATTGAGTCATCACCTGCATCAGCACTTCACCTTCTGTATCCAACAGGTGGACGGCACACGACATGCACGGGTCGAAGGAGTGGATTGTGCGAAGCACCTCCAAAGGTTGCTTCGGATCAACGAGAGGATGTTCACCATTAGCCAAGGAGGACTCGTAAGGGCCTAGTTGCCCCTTCGGATCACGGCCACCAGCCAACCAGGTGGTGGGAACTACCGCTTGGTAGTGCGCGCACTTTTTGTCCTCAATAGTGATGTAGTGGGAAAGGGTTCCGCGTGCAACCTCTAGCATTGCAAAACCGGAAGTCTTAGCAGGCCAGCTGCTTGGTTCCCACGTCTTGGAATTAAAGACATCGAAGTCGCCCTGCTGCAAGCCTGTGATAAATTCCGGAAGCAGCACCTGCCCCAGCGCCTTTGCAGTGGTCACAGCCTCTACTGCGCGGGCGAGAGTGCGTCCGCCGGTGGAATTCATCTTCTCAATGCCAATGTCTAAGAACTTCAAGGCATCGTCAACGATTTTCTTCGTGTGCACTTCGTTGTGAAGATAAGCCACCAACACACGCGAAACGGGACCAACCTGCGTGGGGCGGCCGTCGTAACGCGGCGATTTCGACCACGAATACTCTGCGTTGTCTGCCAGCCACGTCCACGGAGGCTTTGGTCCCGTGTACTTCGGGGTGGTTTCGCCCGCCTCAGGAGCAAGACCTTTATCTTTGCCCACCGAATACTCGTACCAAGCCGAGGAGATGTACTCCTTAATCTTGTCTGTATCCAGCGGATGCAGGGTGGTGTAGTCGCCATCCAGAATCACGCCGGGCTGGACCTCTGGGTGGGCAAAGCTGAAAGATCGATCCAGCTTGTCGCTGCGCAACGTTGCCCCTGCCATGCCAACGGCAAGGAACGTATCAGCAGATTTTCCAATGTCGAAGTAGTCGGAGTACACCTTCATGATCGCGAGAGCGTCGGGAAGGTAGCAGCCATTAACGAAGTCGTCGATTTCCTGAATCCACCCCTTGATCTGATCAAGGTGAACCTGATTGACTGTCTCAGACTTGTCCGGGTCAATCGAACAGGCCATGCCACCAACAAGGAAGTTCGGGTGCGGGTTCTTTCCACCAAAAACCGTGTTGATGCGGATGATGGAACGCTGGAACTGCAGCGCATCAAGGTAGTGCGAAACCGCCATCAAATTAGCCTCAGGTGGGAGGCGGTAATCGGGGTGTTCCCAGTAGCCACCAGTAAAAATACTGAGCTGACCACTGTCCAGAACACCCTTAATTGTGTCCTTGACCTTCGCAAACTGTTCGGGGGTGTTCCCACGCCAGGTGGAACCAATCGAGCGGGCAAACTCCGCAGTTTTGAACGGGTCTGCTTCGGCGGCGGACACGACATTCACCCAGTCAAGCGCGTGCAGGTGGTAGAAATGCACCACGTGATCGTGGATCTCCTGACTCGCTAGAACCATTTCACGAATCAGCTGCGCTTGCTTGGGAATGTCACACCCAATTGCTGCCTCCACTGCGGTGACCGACGCAACAGAGTGGGTACCTGTACACACACCGCAAATGCGCCCCACGAATGCCCACACGTCGCGGGGGTCTCGCCCTTCCACAATGGTTTCGATTCCCCGGAACTGGGTGGTTTCGCTCCAGGCATCTTTAATCATCCCGTCTTCAACTTCGAGCTCAACACGAAGGTGCCCTTCGATTCTGGTGAGGGGGTCAACAACGATTCTTTCGGTAGTCACGGCGTTCTCCCTTTTTAACGTTTTTCTTCTGCGGTTTGGTGGTCATCACAAGCGCGAACCCTCAAAGTGGTGTGAGGTCCTGGCTCGTCTTAGCTTTTGCTCCCTTGATCTTGAGCTTGAGCATCTTTAGCGTGCTTTGCAAGGTGGTCAGGGTTTGTTGAGGGAGCGATCACCGTGGGTTCATTGGGTTGTTCACCAAATGCCGCTAGTGGTTCAATCGCACCGTTACTCTTACGCATCCCGATTTCGCGAACTGTTGTGACTGCCCCATGCACCACCACGCCTGCTGCTGCGGCACCGATGAGGCCGAAGCCGATTTTCTCCGCGCTGTTTTCAATGCCGAAGCCAACAATGTGGGGCAGAGTGTCATAGAACGGGGTGAAACGGTCGAAGAAGTGCTTTTCCGTACACCCAATGCACGGGTGGCCCGCACCAATGGGCCACCCTGATTTGAGGTTCCACTGAATAATCGGGCACGGGCTGAAGGTGGATGGGCCTTTACATCCCACTTCATACAGGCACCATCCGTTTCGTGCGGCTTCGTCGTCGAAGGTGCGCACGAACTGGCCGGCATCGAAATGTGCGCGGCGGGGGCACGAGTCGTGAATACGCTGGTCGTAGGCGAAAAGGGGGCGACCTTCGGCATCCACCTTCGGTGGTTTCCCGTGGGTAAGAATATAGGTGATGGTGGCGGTAATCACCTCACCAATTGGTGGGCATCCCGAGACATTAATGATGGGTTTGTCTTTGATTATGTCATCCACTCCAACGGCGTGAGTGGGATTTGGCCTGGCTGCTTGCACTGATCCGTAAACTGCGCAGGCACCAACTGCAAGGATGGCGGTGGCGTTTTTCGCTGCCTCGCGAAGCACTTCCTCGGAAGTTTTCCCACCGATCATGCAATAGACGCCATCTTCTGCCAACGAGACAGAACCGTTGACTACGAGGATGTGTGGACTTTCGTTCAGATCATGCAGGGCTTTTTCGGCTGCTTCACCAGAAGCGGCCATCACGAGTTCGTTGTAGTTGACCGACAGTTGGTTGAGTACGAGGTCTTCGATGGTGGAAGAACCAGACCTCAACACGGATTCCATACAGCCGGTGCATTCTTGAAGTTGAAGCCACGCAACATTGGGCTTGGTTACTTTATCGAGGGTCTCGGCGATTTTTTCTGCTTCTTCGGCGGTGGCTACCCCTTCTAGGGGTACCCCAACGGTGAAGATTGCGGCCATCGAGGCGCACATTTTCATGAAATCTCGGCGGGTTACACCTTTACGCTCAAGGTTTTCTTTAAGCGTTTCGCCTTGCCACGTGTCCAATAAGTGCATGAATCCAACCTCGTGATTGTTCAACGTTAGGTAAGAGTGCGTGTGCACATACGTGGACGCGGGGGTACCCGTCCACGTATACGGTGTCACTTCACGCTTCTTTCGTTAGGTATAACATTAGCTAACAACGGCGGTTGGCATGAGGAAATGTAGCCAAAGTTAAGAAGGCACGACGGTGGTGATCCAGTCGTAGAAGTTTTCCATTCCTTCCCCAGTTTTGGTGGAGAGTAAAATTACTCTGGCCTCGGGGTTTACCTGCCGAATATTTTTGATGAACAGATCCATATCGAAATCGAGATATGGGAGAAGATCAATTTTATTGACAATCACCACGTCCACGGATCGGAACATGACAGGATATTTCAGGGGCTTGTCTTCCCCCTCCGTAACGGAGGCCACCATCACTTTGTGGTGCTCCCCTACTTCAAATTCCGCTGGACAAACGAGGTTTCCAACATTTTCGATGAAGACGAGGTCGAGGGCATCGAGCGTGAGATTCTTCAGCGCGGCTGCGACCATGGGGGCGTCGAGGTGACATTCACCACCAAAACCCTTACCGGTATTCACAAGTGAGATTTGTGCCCCCATATTGGTGAGCCTGTCGGCGTCGAGGGCTGTTTCAATGTCGCCTTCGACTACTCCGATGCGCACTTTCTGGTGAAGATGGGCAAGTGTTTTTTCCAGCAGCGCAGTTTTTCCAGCGCCTGGTGAGCTCATGACATTGATGGCGACTATCCCATGCTCGCTGAAGGCATGGCGGTTGGAGTCTGCAAGCCGATCGTTTTCGGAGAAAATATCTTCCAGCACGCTGATGCGTTCGCGTGAGGTTTCGTAGCCTGAGTGATCCCCTAGATGCTCCTTCCCTTGACTATGCGAGTGTTCGTGGGTATGCCAATGCCCCTGGCCGTGCGAATGCTCATGCGTGTGCGAATAACCCTCACCATAGTGATGATCATGCTCGTGCTCATCATGGTGATGATGGTGGTCGTGATCATTATCGTGGCGGTGGAATCGTCCCATGTTCTTCTCCTTCAACCTCTATATCGATGACGCTAAACTCCTCGCCCGCGATCACGCGGGTCGGTTCGGGGCATTGGTGGCAGGAAAGGTCAAGATACTCCTCGCCTGAGATGTCGCGACGGTGCCCGGCAGCACATTCGATTATGGCGTCGACCCATTCAATGCTCAGTGTGGCCTGTTCGAGGGGTGTCTTTTTGGTTACGAAGCCCCACGCGTAGGTGAGAGTTTCTGGCACAACTTGGCGTAACGCCCCGATTTTCAGGTGCACATCATAGACTCGTCGATTCCCTGCGGCGCGTTGAACAACGTGCGCAAGCTGGGTGGAAAGAGCGATTTCGTGCACAAAGTCTGATGCTACCCCTTTAGGCTGCTGCAGTGCAGCACAACACACTGGCATTTGGGGAGGTCACAGCAGTGTTAGGGGCACCCTCTACACTGATGAAGTATGTATGGCGATCGTGAGCTTGTGCGTCAGCGGCATCTTTTGCGTGGCGTGGTCCAGGGCGTGGGTATGCGCCCGTTTTTATCCCGTGCGGCTTCGAAATGTGGGGTGTCGGGCTTTTGCGTCAACGATGTGTCGTGTGTGGAGCTGGAGGTTCAGGGATTTGCGGATGCAGTGGCTGAGTTTGAGTTGATGCTTGTGCATGAGCTTCCGCCTTTGGCGCAGGTTATTGGGCACGATGTGACGTCGTGTGAGGTGGTTCCTGGCGAGGAGGGGTTTGAGATTAGGGCGTCGACACGCTCATCGGGGTCGGCGGCGACGTTTATTCCGCCTGATGTTGCGATGTGTGATGATTGTGCGCGGGAGATGGCTGATCCGCGCAATCGTCGTTACCGTTATCCGTTTATTACCTGCACAAATTGTGGTCCGCGCCTGTCGATTATTGAGTCGCTACCTTATGATCGCCCTGCCACAACGTTGAAGGTGTTTCCGCTGTGCCCCGAGTGTGAACGCGAGTATACCGATCCGGCTGATCGTCGTTTTCATGCTCAACCTATTTCTTGCCCAGCGTGTGGCCCTCGTGTGTGGCTTACTGACAAGCAGGGCAACCAGCTGTGCGAGGGCGAGGATGTGTGGGCAACAGTGCATGAGCTTTTCGACGCCGGCAAGATCGTCGCGGTGCGCGGCATCGGGGGTTTTCACCTAATGTGCGACGCTCGATGCCCCTCAGCAGTGCACACGTTGCGTCAACGCAAACGCCGTGGTGATAAGCCCTTTGCGGTGATGGTGCCAGATGTTGCGGAAGCACAAAAGTGGGCGAAGTTCTCTCCCGAGCAGCTGGAGGTACTGTGCTCCCCGGCTCGCCCAATTGTGGTTGCCCCGGTGTGTGAGGGCGTGGGGGTGGCAGATATTGCGCCGGGTTTGAATGAGGTGGGGGTGATGGTGGCTTATTCCCCGCTTCATGTGTTGGTGGTGGATCGCCCGGTGGTGGCCACGAGTGGGAATGTGGCTGGGGAGCCGATTTGTTTTTCAAATGAGGCTGCGTTGGCGGGTTTGGGAGACTTCGCGGACGCGTTTGTGCTGCATGATCGTGAGATTCATGTACCGGTGGAGGATTCGGTGGTGGTGGGTTCGCGGTTGGTTCGGCGTTCGCGGGGGTTGGCACCGATTCCGTTTCGGGTTCCTGTGGGTAATGGTTTGTGTGTGTTGGCTGTGGGTGGTGAGTTGAAGAATACGGCTGCGTTGGCGGTCGGTGAGGTTGTGCATGTGTCGGCGCATGTGGGAGATATGGGCTCACTGGCGGCGTTGGAGGCCTTTGAGAAGATGGTGGCGCAGATGGTCAGCATTCGAGGTGTGCGGGTGGATGTGGTGGCCTGTGATGCGCATCCTGGCTATTCGACGTCGGCGTGGGCTTCCCGGTTTGCCGATCGCCATGATGTTCCGCTGGTGCAGGTGCAGCATCATCACGCGCATGCGCTGTCGTTGCTCGCTGAGCATGGTCGTGTGGGATCTTTGGGTGTGGTGATTGCCTGTGATGGCACGGGGTTCGGGTCGGATGGTTCGGTGTGGGGCGGGGAGGTGTTGATTGTTGAGCGCACTGGTGGTTTTCGCAGGTGGTGGCATATTCCGGAGTTCCCGCTTGTCGGTGGGGATCGTGCGGTGCAGTTCCCGTGGCGGGTTTCTCAGGGCGTGGCGCATGCTGTTGGGGTGGATGTGCCGGTGCCTGAAGGGGTGGATCCACAGGAGACTCAGCTGGTTGCTTCGCAACTTTCCTCGGGTATGGGTGTGGTGTCCACATCGAGTGCTGGGAGGCTTTTCGACGCCGCCGCCAGCATCATCGGTTTGATTCACGAGGTCTCTTTTGAAGGCCAAGCGGCGATGATGTTGCAACAGCATGCTTCTGCCCCGTCTTCCGCCATCAACGTCGGTGAGGGGTTGAAAGATCTGGTGGAGATGCTGAGCGACTCGCGGTTAGATTCGGGCGTGCGGGCGTGGCTTTTTCACGAGTGGTTGGCTCGCGTATGTGCCCGCGCGGTAGTCAGTGCGATCGACGCTCTCATGGAGGATGATGGTGAACAGTGCTCGCACGATAACCTCCCAGTGGTGGGGGTTACTGGTGGGTGTGCGGTGAATGGGCTGTTTATCCAGCGTCTGCGCCACCACCTGCCGTACCCGCTTCTTGAGCATTCTGCGCTTCCCTGTACTGATGGTGGGATCAGTGTGGGTCAGGCGGTTGCGGCGCGACTAGTGAGTAGCTTTGAGGAATTTTAGCAGATGCGTGGCAGTGGGTCCCCGACGAGTTTATCCACCATGCGGGTGCCACCGAAACCAGTAATGAGCACTACTGCGGCAGCGGGCTGGCTGACAATTCTTCCGATAACCCGCGGGTTTTCCGCACCGGCAGCTCTCAGTGCGGCAACGGCACGCTCAGCGTCTTCGGCGGGAACTACAGCGCAGAAGGTTCCCTCGTTGGCCACGTAGAGGGGGTCGATTCCCAACATGTCGCAGGCGGCGCGGGTCATGGGGCGTACTGGAATTGCTTCGTCTTCAAGCGCCACCCCGAGTCCGGTGTTTTCGGCGAGTTCATTCATCACGGTAGCCAATCCCCCGCGGGTTGCGTCACGCATCCACCGTGTGTTGGGGACGGCGGTCACAAGGGCGTCGACAAGCGTGGCTACCTCACGGGTGTCGGATTCGATGGGGGCGTTGATCGCGAGGTCACCCCTGGCCATCATCACTGCCATACCGTGGTCAGCGATGTGGCCAGAAACGATGATTTTGTTACCTTTCTCGACATGCTCGAAACCTAAGTTCCGGGCCTGTGGGATGATGCCGATGCCGGAGGTGGTGATGTAGATTTTGTCGCCTGCCCCTTTGGGCACCACCTTGGTATCCCCTGTGGCGATGCGCACACCCGCTTTGTCAGCGGCCTGATGCATGGAGGTGACAATGCGACGCAACGTTTCGATTTCTAGGCCTTCTTCGAGGATAAAGCTTGCCGAGATGAACTGCGGGATCGCTCCTGCAACTGCAAGGTCATTCACTGTGCCATTGATGGCGAGTTCGCCTATGTTTCCGCCGGGAAACTCTATGGGGTTGACTACATACCCGTCTGAAGAGAACGCAATCTGCGCCCCTGGCGCGTCCCCAGCGCTCACAAGCTCGTTGAGCCCGATCACTGCGGAGTCGCCTGCCTGCCCGAGCAGATCGTTGCCGTAAGCATTGAAAAAGACGTGCTCCACCAGCGCGGCGGACGCTTTTCCGCCCGCACCATGGGCGAGGGTGACATGGGTATCTTTGAGTTTGCTTGGGCGGCGTCGCACCCGGGCAATAGTCTCATTAACGTGGGTTTGATCCTGGTTGAGGCGGTTTTTCGGCTCCATTGGCGGGTCATCCTTGAAAGGGGCGGGAGATTCAACGCGGTGTGGCATTTGTGCTGGCACCGTCTTTCACTATACGATTGTTCATTTTTCCACGCGAGAACCACTCCACTTCCGCTCACGCCGCAGCGCACCTGAAAAAGCTGCTCTGGTGTTTGAGGTAAACACATGTGAGTTTCACGTATGCGTAAAAAAGTCTGACGCCAGTAGCCCCTCAATAACTATGGACGTGATAGAGAAGCTGCATTACCCACCGAGAATGGGGCTCATGTGGGGTAAGTGTGGGGGTGGAGTGTGCATGGGAAAAGGGAAGGGTAGCACAGTCGCGTTTTTTGCTTTATGTTCTGCAAAGTAGCATAAGTGTGTGGCCAAAGTGAGAAACTAGGTGTTGGTATTCCCTCTTTTTTCATCTCACGCCCCTTGCCTGGTTTTCTCTCTCCCGCACAAGAAAAGGACAGATACCCATGTGTCTTGGCGTTCCCGCGCAGGTAGTCGACATTCACGACTCGGCTCGCGCAACCGTGAGCATCGACGGGGTTTCCCGCATGATCTCCACCGAGCTTCTCATCGGCGACGACATTGAGGTTGGCAGCTGGGTTCTTGTGCACGTCGGCTTCGCGCTGAGCACGATCAACGAACAAGAAGCCTTGACTACTCTCGAACAGATCAAGAGACTCGGGGGAAACACGTTCGAAGAAGAAGTGGAATCGTTTAGCAGTTCGGAGATTAACTAGCCATGAAATACGTTGATGAATTTCGCGACCCGCAGGCCGCCCGCGCCCTGATCGCCAGCATTCACGCCCAAACGGACAAGCTGGAGCGGCCGTTGAAAATCATGGAGATTTGTGGCGGTCACACCCACACCATCTACCGCTACGGATTGGAAAACCTTTTACCTGACGCGATTGACTTCGTGCACGGCCCCGGATGCCCAGTCTGCGTGATCCCCATGGGGAGGGTCGATGATGCACTCTGGTTAGCTGCCCAACCCGATGTTATTGTGACTACGTTCGGTGACATGATGCGTGTGCCTGGCACCACCGGCTCGCTGCTTGATGCCCGCGCCCGCGGCGCCGATGTCCGTTTCGTCTATTCCCCGCTCGACAGCCTCAAAATTGCGGAAGATAACCCCGATAAGCAGGTCGTTTTCTTCGCCGTCGGATTCGAAACAACCGCGCCCTCCACCGCGGTAACGCTGAAAACCGCCCGTGAGCGCGGGGTGAAAAACTTTTCTGTTTTCTCCAACCACGTCACCATCGAACCCCCGCTTCGAGCCATCGCCGACGGCGGCAAAACGCTTGTCGACGCCTTCATCGGCCCCGGTCACGTCGCCACCATCGTGGGGACCCAAGCATTTGAGTTCCTGCCTGCCGCACACAACCTCCCCGTTGCGGTTTGCGGTTTCGAACCCTTGGATATTCTCCAAGGCGTCGCCATGCTACTTGAGCAATACATTTCCGGTGATGTTGCCGCAGGCAACGCCCGCGTGGAAAACCAGTACAGCCGCGTGGTACGTGAGGCAGGAAACCCGGCAGCAACAGCGCTGTTAAACGAGGTCTTTAGCCTGCGCGATACCTTTGAATGGCGTGGGCTTGGCTGGCTTGAGCATTCTGGGCTGAAACTCGCAGATACCTACGCCGAATTTGATGCGGAAAAAACGTTCACCCTCCCCAGTAACCGAGTGGAAGACCCCAAGGCCTGCGAATGCGGCTCGGTTCTTACCGGCTATATCAAACCGTGGCAGTGCAAAGTATTTGGCACCGCCTGCACCCCCGACACCCCCATTGGTACCTGCATGGTTTCCCCTGAGGGTGCGTGCGCAGCCTACTACAACTTCGGCCGCATCGAAAAAGAACTCGCAGTTGCGATCGTCGATTAGCTTAAGAGTGCTTTTGCCCGCGACACGCCACCCACTTACGCCACAACACCCGCAAGGTTGAATGCGGCAGCGCAAAAACCTCACGGACAAACGCCCGCTGACGGTGCGGTGGTGGTGAGGTGGCACTATGGGTGCGGATCGTCAAACCCAAATGCCATGCCCACACTTTTGTGCGCAGAATGTGAAAATCGTTGGTAACCACCAGCATCGAAACGGCGTCGCCAAGCAAGCGGTGCGCGTTTTCCAAATTCTCGTTGGTGCTCGTCGCCTCGTTTTCCACAATGATGCGGACAGGGTCAATGCCGCGAGCCACCAAATACTCAAACATGGGCCACGCCTCATTTTTCCCCGACACCACAATCACCGCAGGATCAGCAGCCGCAAGCTTCACAGCAGCATCAAGCCGACTCGCCAACAACCTGCTCGGATGCCCGCGATACACCTGACAGCCCAGCACAACAATCGCATGCGACCTCACCTTCAACCCCCTTTTTTTCTTTCCCACTAAGCAACCACACCACCTCATGCAGGTGCTTAAAAAGAGTTACTCACCAAGCAACGACTTGCGCAGTCGCTCATCCTTCGCCTCAACCTCAAGACGCATATTCTCCTGATAAGCAGCCATCTTCTCCACTAACGTAGTGTTGCCAGCACCCAAAATACGCACAGCGAGCAGACCAGCATTCTTCGCACCACCAATGGATACCGTCGCCACTGGAACACCAGCAGGCATCTGCACAATCGACAACAGCGAATCCATGCCATCAAGCTGATCAAGAGCACGCGGAACACCAATCACAGGCAGCGGCGTTGCAGAAGCAACCATACCCGGCAAGTGTGCAGCACCACCAGCACACGCAATGATGCACTTCAAACCACGAGTGTGAGCACTCTTAGCATAGGCCAGCATCTTTTCTGGTGTGCGGTGTGCCGACACCACCCCCACCTCGAATGGGATACCAAATTCCGCCAAAACCTCAGCAGCTGGCGAAACAGTAGGCCAGTCCGAATCCGAACCCATAATCAAACCAACGAGAGCAGTCATCTTTTTCTCCTTCATGCACAGACTATCCACCACAGTATGTCACCGCGCATAAACCCACACAAGCATCCTCAACGCACGATGCAGCTAGAACATCTAGGGCACGGCACCATCGCCAGCCTGAAATTCTTTTAGGGGTGTACCACGGCCTAAACACACACTAACTGGCCACAACTACGACCACCAACCACACCCCCACCACAGTTATTTCAACACCCCACATCACATCGTTACCCCACGCAATTCGTGGAGTACTTCTTATCCGCCCACATGAAGAGAAGAGCTCACATACACGCATCCTCAGCGTGGATTACAGCACACGAGCGCCCACGCACTCCAAGCACACTCGACCAATTCCACTCGCAAGGGCAGAATCCAAACCCTCAAAAACCTAAAGGTCGAGTAAGCCCCAAAACCCAGCATGCTGACCCAATCGACAACCCACTCAAGCATGAGAAAACCCAGTAAACCTAAAGAGCAAAGCAAACAAAAAGCATTCCCTTGGAATGGATGCCCTCAAACACTGCGTAACTCAAACACATACGCGCCAGCGCATCACTTAACCCCAACCACACCAACCCGCTGCGCCCACTCACACCAAGCAAACTCGACCAATTCCACTCGCAAGGGCAGAATCCAAACCCTCAAAAGCCTAAAGGTCGAGTAAGCCCCAAAACCCAGCATGCTGACCCAATCGGCAACCCACCCAAGCATGAGAAAAACCCAGCAAACCCAAAGAACAAAGCAAACAAAAGCATTCCCTCGGAAAGGATGACCTCAAACACATCTGCGCCAGCGCATGCGCTGCGAGCATCACTTAACCCCAACCACACCAACCCGCTGCGCCCACGCACACCAAGCAAACTCGACCAATTCCACTCGCAAGGGCAGAATCCAAACCCTCAAAAGCCTAAAGGTCGAGTAAGCCCCAAAACCCAGCATGCTGCCCCAATCGGCAACCCACCCAAGCATGAGAAAAACCCAGCAAACCCAAAGAACAAAGCAAACAAAAGCATTCCCTCGGAAAGGATGACCTCAAACACATCTGCGCCAGCGCATGCGCTGCGAGCATCACTTAACCCCAACCACACCAACCCGCTGCGCCCACGCACACCAAGCAAACTCGACCAATTCCATTCGCAAGGGCAGAATTCAGCCCATCAGAAACCTAAAGGTCGAGTTAGGGGGTGGATTCAGCGCCGATGGGGTGTTCGCACAATGAGTATCTTCGGGGGTGCCACAAGGAAAATACGTGCTCAAAGGGCACTTCCTCCTTGCTGGAAGGCGCAGGCCTAAGCACGCCCCCGTGCTGTCGTGAGGTCACAATGCACCATGCGTGCTAAACCTGTTGTTTGCATGCTTAGTGGGAGAAAGCACACATGCCCGCGTTGAAACAGTCGCTGCGGAAAAACAGCGTCTGTTTCAATGCGGGCTCAAGAAATGAAACCGTTTAAGGCCAGCGGGCATGAACAAGGAAATGTGCACACGCAAGTGCTGTCGAACGCACCTGGTTCACATCGTCACCGGATACATTCACATGTCCTATTTTGCGGCCGGCACGATGCGACTTTCCATACAAATGAATCTTCGCCTCAGGATGACGCAGCCAGACCTGGCGCATCCGCTCAGCCATACTCATTTCAGGATCGTTTTCAGCCCCCAACACATTCGCCATCACGGTAACAGGTGCGGTCATCTCGGTGGAGCCCAAAGGGAAATCCAACACAGCGCGCAGATGCTGCTCAAACTGGCTAGTGATACACCCGTCTTGGGTCCAGTGCCCCGTGTTATGTGGGCGCATGGCCAACTCGTTGACAAAAATCTCGGGCTCACCGTGCGCATTGCGGGTTTCAAAAAGCTCCACTGCAAGAGCACCTGTCACACCAAGGCTGGTGGCAATAGTGGCGGCAAGTTCACGCACCTGCGTCTCCACCGCGCCAAGACCTGGGGCTGGGGCAATCGCGAGAGTGCAAATACCATTCGTTTGCACCGACTCCACCACCGGCCACGCCTGTGTTGCACCTGAGGGGGTGCGCGCCACCATTGCGGACAACTCGCGCACCAGCGCAACCTTGCGCTCTGCCATCAACAAGGTGCCGGCGTCGAGAAGCTTAGTTATCAGTTCATCGAGCTCTTCTCGGGTGTCGGGGAACCACACACCGTGACCGTCGTAGCCACCACGCCGGGCCTTGATACACACAGCGCCGTTCATAGCGGCGAAGAAGGAGCGGGCGTCGTCAAGCGATTCGATAGCGGCAAACTCCGGCACCGGCGCGCCCAGCTGCGCAAGCTTTGTGCGCATCACCAGCTTATCCTGCGCATTCACCAACGCCTCAGGGCCTGGCTGCACATTCACCCCTGCTGCCCGCAATGCGTGCAAATGCTCGGTGGGCACATGTTCATGGTCAAACGTCACCGCATCACTACCCGCCACAACAGCGCGCACATCAGCAAGGTCAGTGTAATCCCCAATCACCACATCGCCGACCACCTGGGCAGCAGAATTGTGGGCATCAGAAGCAAGAATACGCACATGAACCCCCAACTCGATCGCCTCAGTGTGCATCATCCGCGCAAGCTGACCGTCACCGATCACAGTGACAGTAGGCTGATCGGACAAGCGTAGCGACGTCGGGGACAGGTGAGCGTGTACAGTATCGGCTGAATTGGTCACTCACCCTACTCTAGGCAGCAAAAACCGTACCCACAAAACCACCCCACGCTAACGCCGCATCAACTCCTGCTCAATAATCGCCTGCACCCGCTTCGCCTGCGGCACCTCAGGAATAATCACAGGACGATCAGCACCCATAACAGCCAACATAATCGTGCCCCGACGCCGCGCCACCTGGCGCACCGCCGACAACGGAAAAGTAGCCACCGCACCCGCAAGCCCAGCCGAACGCACAACAATGCGCTGATCAGTAACCACAATCCGGCGACGGCGCAAACTAAAAACCTTAAAAAAGAACCGCCAGCACACCAAAACTGCCCACAACCCCACCAGCACATTATGCATATCCGGGTTCAAACCGGGGCCATCAAAATAGCCAATCAGCATCCACGCAACACCCGTGATTGCGACAAGCTCAATGAACGGAAAAACCGTCGCATGCACAGGACTCGTGAGATCAACGAGCAAACGCTCGTTATCGACAGGGCGAAAAAACATAGTGCGACCAAGCATAGTTTAAATTAGCCAGCAGCGTTTTTCGCTCTCTATTTCCCACAATCACACGCTACTAATTCTCCTGCAACCTTAAGTGCGTAACATCCCCAGCCGACAGGCTGTGCAGCATACCTTGAGAATCACGAACTTCTAGGCGGCCATCATCAGCAACACCTACAGCCTCGCCCAGCAATTCCTTATCGCCTGGCAAAATCACCCGCACCTGCTGCCCAATCGTCGCTGAAACCGCACGATAATCCTCCAACAAGGCAGGATCATTCTCCTGCCACTGCACCAAACGACAATGCAGCCCTAAAAGCACCCGGACTGCAAGCTCATTGCGCTCAAACGCAATACCTTCCAAGCTCAACGACGTTGCATGTGGCACCGGGAGCTCATCAGGCTGAAGGTCAGTATTCAAACCCAAGCCAATCACCACTGCAGGCTCAGTCAAACTCACAGCTTCCGCCAAAATGCCACACAACTTCCGCCCCTCACGATTGAGATCATTTGGCCACTTCAGCTTCACCCCAGCATCCGGACCTAACGCATCCACCAAGCCCAAACCCGTCGCCAGTGGCATCGTGCCCAAACGCTGCACGCACTCCTTCGGTGGGCGAATCAATACCGACACCGACAATTGCGCGCCCGAAGGGGCAGTATAACTGCGCCCCATCCGGCCCCGGCCAGCAGTCTGATGCTCAGCAATCAATGCCGACCACGCGGGCGCACCCTCATGCGCCAACGCAATCAGATCAGTATTCGTCGAACCAGTCTCAGCAACGACGTCGATATGCGCAAAAGGACCGTTCGTGACAAGATGCGTGCGCAAAAAATCCAGATCATGAGGGGTGCGATTAGTCATGCGTACCATCATATCCCCCATGCCCACACCCACATCGCCTTGAAGCACAGCCGAGACACTAACCTGACGCAGCCCACAGCAGCCGCCACTACACATTTAACATCTGTAAAAGTTCGATGAAAATCCCAGTTAAACACACCTTTTAGCCGGTTGCATATGGTTGAAAATTGCAGGTCGCATCCGCGTGCCACCTACCAGTAGCCAGCGCACGTGCGGGGTGGAAAATGGGGAACGAAACTGCATGTCCCCTCCCCACAGCGAGGGGCTGCGACACGCCGAGAATGCAGAATGTGTCCTATTTCATTTTTGGGACAAAACTAGATTCTGACCTGCGATTTTCCACGAGCAGACATCAGATGAGCAAAATTTTTTGGATTTTTATCTAGAAAACTTTGCGTTCGTGGTCTACCATTCCAAAACATGACTATTTCCTCACCTTTGATCGACGTCGCATCTTTGCCAGACGTATCCACCACCGCCGGCAAGATCGCCGACCTCAAAGCACGCCGCATCGACGCCGCCACCCCCGTTGGCCGCGCTGCGCAGGAAAAGGTTCGTGCCCAGGGCCGCCTGACCGCACGCGAACGCCTCGATTACCTCCTCGACCCACACTCCTTCGTCGAGGTTGACCAGCTCGTGCGCCACCGCACCACCGACTTCGGCATGCGCGCCAAGCGCCCCGCCACCGACGGCATCGTCACCGGCTGGGGCACCATTGACGGGCGCGAAGTCTGCATCTTCTCCCAAGACGGCACCGTTTTCGGCGGCGCACTCGGCGAAGTCTACGGCGAGAAAATGTGCAAAATCATGGAGCTGGCCGTGACCACCGGCCGCCCACTGATCGGCCTGTATGAAGGCGCGGGCGCGCGCATCCAGGACGGTGCCGTCT
Source organism: Corynebacterium felinum (assembly GCF_030408755.1). Taxonomy (NCBI): domain Bacteria; kingdom Bacillati; phylum Actinomycetota; class Actinomycetes; order Mycobacteriales; family Corynebacteriaceae; genus Corynebacterium; species Corynebacterium felinum. The sequence continues at coordinate 620,497 of NZ_CP047209.1, read as the reverse complement.
CCCTCGACCTGATCGCCCAGACCTTCTACCACAACATCAACGCCTCCGGCGTGGTGCCACAAATCTCCGTCATCATGGGTGCCTGCGCAGGCGGCAACGCCTATTCCCCAGCGCTGACCGACTTTGTGGTCATGGTCGACCAAACCTCCAAGATGTTCGTCACCGGCCCAGACGTGATCAAGACCGTCACCTCCGAAGACATCACCCAAGAAGAGCTGGGTGGCGCAAGCATCCACATGGAAAAGGCCGGAAACTCCCACTACACCGCCGCCAACGATCAGGATGCGCTCGACTTCGTCGCCGATCTAGTCTCCTATCTTCCTTCCAACAACCGCCAGATGGCGCCTGTGACCGACTTCGACCAAGAAGAAGGCAGCATCGAAGAAAACATGGGTCCAGATGATCTGAAACTAGATTCCATCATCCCCGACAGCCCCACCGTTCCTTATGATGTGCGCGACGTCATCTCCGCACTCACCGACGATGGCGAGTACTTGGAAATTCAAGCTGAGCGCGCTGAAAACGTGGTCATCGCCTTCGGCCGCATCGAAGGCCAGTCCGTGGGCTTCGTGGCAAACCAGCCCACCTGCTTCGCTGGCTGCCTCGACATCGACTCCTCCGAGAAGGCTGCCCGCTTCGTACGCACCTGCGACGCCTTCAACATCCCCATTGTGATGTTGGTCGACGTGCCAGGCTTCCTGCCCGGCTCTGATCAGGAGCACGACGGCATTCTGCGCCGCGGCGCGAAGCTGCTCTACGCCTACGGCGAGGCGACCGTTCCAAAGATCACCGTGACCATGCGCAAAGCATACGGTGGCGCATACTGCGTGATGGGTTCCAAGGGCTTGGGCGCTGACCTGAACTTGGCGTGGCCAACCGCACAGATCGCAGTGATGGGCGCTGCTGGCGCTGTCGGCTTCCTACACCGCAAGGAACTCGCCGAAGCACGCAACTCCGGTCTCGATGATGATGCGTTGCTGGCTTTGCAGAAATCTTTCGAGCGCGAGTACGAGGATCACATGCTCAACCCCTATCTTGCCGCTGAGCGTGGGCTTATCGACGCCGTCATCTTGCCGAGCGAAACTCGCGGCCAGATCGCGCGCAACCTGCGCCTGCTACGCAACAAGCATGTGAATCGTCCGGCTCGCAAGCACGGCAACATTCCGCTCTAAATACACCAGCTTTCCTTATCTCTCTTCGTTGCCCCCTGTGTTTTTCACGCAGGGGGCAACGGCTGTTTGAACAGCGTGCCTTAAGTTCTAGTGGTCGTGGTGTGTGAACAAGTGTTGCCTTAGTTTCTCTTGCATGCGCTCAGGGCGGCAGCGTTAATTCAAGGAGATGCCAAAACTCACGAGAGTAACGCGCGGGTGTAATTCGTGGTGTTTTGTGCACGCGGAAACGAGAGGACAGTTACTGTGCACCCTACTATTCGGATTCATCCTTTTCAGAAGGCGGATAGTGAGTTTCCAGGTTTTTTTAGGGAGCATCGCCTGTGGCGATGCTCGCGAGACAGTGCGCTCGATCGTGGGTGGTACTCAGGGCTTTTATGCCACTGATGATCTTGTGATGCTGTTAGATAATGCCATCCAGATCACCTTGGCCAATGGGTGCGTGGATTTCATGGAGTTTTCCACGTTTCGTAATACTGAGGATGATGAGGATATCGCCTGCGCGATCATCATGGACGACACTGCCCTTTCTGAGCTTAAAGCCCCAGCACTGGTGGAATTTCTGTCTTCGCTCAATGGCGATGGCAACGTGGATGACAGTGAAGCTCCTGCAAGCTACCGATTTGAGGGAATCGGACTAACGTTGTGGCAGCCGATTGCATTCGAGGATGCTCTCGCCGAGCTTGAGCATGCTCGTGACAAGGATGCAGATGACGAGGAAATCGCGTTCTTGGAGCGTGAGGTCAAGGCTGCGCGTTTCTTCCATACAATCGGGTTCGGAACCCACTCCTCTATGTGCAGCTTTCACGAACCATAGATAGGACTACATATATGAGGGAACAAGATTCTGGGCTATAGAATACTTATGTGTACAACTGTGATGCATGAATCATACGGGTCTACTGCGTGTGGCATAAAGGCATGCGGGGTTAAAGGCAACAACTTTGGTGAAGAAAGTATCGCTATTCTTCCCCCACCTGAATTGACAGATACTGGGAAAATGTCAGAAGCTCTACCCCCAATGTGTGTAATTATTCGCCAGAAATGAAAGAAAAATACGAACACTTCACAAAACTTTCTTTTCCCCCTTAGACTGTGAAGTTATGACTGCCGCAACGATCACTGACGCAGGTGCACCAACACCTGATTTGACTACTACTGCAGGCAAGCTCGCCGATCTTCGTGCGCGCATTGCCGAAACTCAAGCCCCTATGGGCCAGGCTTCCGTTGACCGTGTCCACGAGGCTGGTAAGAAGACTGCACGTGAGCGCATTGAGTACCTCCTCGACGATGGTTCCTTCGTCGAGGTGGATGCGCTTGCTCGCCACCGTTCGAAGAACTTTGGTCTGGATGCCAAGCGTCCTGTCACCGATGGTGTTGTCACTGGCTATGGCACGATTGATGGCCGCAAAGTGTGTGTATTCTCCCAGGATGGCGCTGTGTTTGGTGGCGCTCTGGGTGAGGTTTACGGTGAGAAGATTGTCAAGATCATGGATCTTGCGATCAAGACCGGTGTACCTTTGATTGGTATCAATGAGGGCGCTGGCGCCCGTATCCAGGAGGGTGTTGTTTCTCTGGGGTTGTATTCCCAGATTTTCTACCGTAACACCATGGCTTCGGGTGTTATCCCCCAGATTTCCCTCATCATGGGCGCGTGCGCTGGCGGCCACGTGTACTCCCCTGCTTTGACTGACTTCATCATCATGGTGGACAAGACCTCCAAGATGTTCATCACTGGCCCTGACGTGATTAAGACCGTCACCGGTGAGGAGGTCACTCAGGAGGAGCTGGGTGGCGCTCAGACTCACATGAATATGTCTGGTACTTCTCACTACACTGCTGCTGATGATTCTGACGCTTTGGATTGGGTGCGCGATCTGGTTGGTTTCTTGCCTTCCAACAACCGTGCTGAGGCTCCTCGTGAGGCTGCTGACATTATGGTGGGTTCGATCCAGGAGAATATCAACGAGTCCCATCTTGAGTTGGATACGTTGATTCCGGATTCCCCGAACCAGCCTTATGACATGAAGGATGTCATCACCCGCGTGGTTGATGATGGTGATTTCTTCGAGATTCAGGAAGGCTACGCTGGCAATATCCTCATTGGTTTTGGCCGTGTTGAGGGTCGTTCCGTGGGTATTGTTGCTAACCAACCCACCGAGTTCGCTGGCTGTTTGGATATTCGTGCGTCGGAGAAGGCTGCGCGCTTCATCCGTACCTGTGATGCTTTCAACATTCCAATCATTGAGTTTGTGGACGTTCCTGGCTTCTTGCCTGGCACTTCTGAGGAGTACAACGGCATCATTCGTCGTGGCGCGAAGCTGCTGTACGCATACTCTGAGGCGACAGTGGGTAAGATCACCGTGATTACTCGTAAGTCTTACGGTGGCGCTTACTGCGTGATGGGTTCAAAGGATATGGGCGCTGACCTTGTGTTCGCTTGGCCTACCGCTCAGATTGCTGTGATGGGTGCCGCAGGCGCTGTTGGCTTCATCTACCGCAAGGAGCTCAAGGCTGCCGCTGCAGAAGGAAAGGATGTTGCTGCTGTGGCGAAGGAGTATGAGAAGGAGTACGAGGAGACTTTGGTGAATCCTTACATGGCTGCTGAGCGTGGCTATGTGGATGCGGTTATTCCTCCTTCTGAGACTCGTGGCCAGATCATTGAAGGTCTGCGTTTGTTAGATCGCAAGGTGGTCAACGTTCCTGCGAAGAAGCACGGTAATATTCCACTGTAACGTTTCTTTTGCTTCACACGAAGGAGCATTTGGAAACCCATGCTCCTTCGTGGTTCATCATCTCCGCACTCTTTGCTTGAATTGCGGAGGTCGTGACTGAAGGTATTTTTACACAATGCTCTTGGGCGTTGTCTGTCCTATCCGGCTACTTTTGAAGGCACTGTTATGTCTGATTCCACTGCGATCTCCCCCAGCTCAGCGGATGCGCCTGAGGTAAAGAAGCCCTTTTTGACAATTGTCAAGGGCAATCCTGACGATGTTCAGGTGGCTACGTTAACTGCTCTTTTTGCATCGATGGCACATAATGCTGCAAACGCTGAAGCTGTTGAGCGTGAGCGCAATATGTGGGGTAATGTGGCTGAGCGTTTGCAACGCCCAACCACCTACAATCCAACTGCGTTCCAAAACGTCAGCTTCTTTTAACGCATCTGTGTCCTTAAAACTCAGGCACACATGAAAAAATGCGGGAGGCTGTGAAAGAAACCTGGTTTTCTTTCACAGCCTCCCCCATTGCGTGTACTGCGTTGTTTAGACGCGTAGCAGGTTGCGTAGTGCAGGCGGGATAATGTGCTGAGGGTTAAGCGCCGATATAACAGCTGCAAGGATTCCTACTACACCAAGTGACCCGAGCACCCCGAGCAGAGCCTTTACCCAGCCTCGTGGGCTGTTGTTGTTGCTTTGATCGTCGGGCACTGTTCCGTTATCTGGCTGTGTGGCGTCTGCCTCAGGCTTCGGGGTATTCTCTTTGCGTTTTTCAATGTCGGCATCCGGTTTACCCTGTTCTTTGGGGGCATCCGGCACCTCCGCCACTGGAGGCACAGTAGTGCCGTTGCCTTGCGCATTGTTTCCCTGATTGCCTTCGTGGAGCATTTGAGTGCGCGGACCAATCTTTACAAATTTGTAAGGGCCATCCTCCTTCAATGAAGTCGTTTGATCCCAGCCCGTGGCACCGTCTGCGGAAGGAGTGGTGTTCACCTTCACGGGAAGACTTCCGGTAGCATACTCGACCACGTGCATGGCTTTATTAGGGCTTAGCACTTCGACTTCTGCATCCTTAACAGTCAATTTGCCGAAAGCGTACAGGCCGTAATTTGTTTGACCAAGGTGGTGATCGTGAAGTTTTCCACTGGCTGTCACTTTTCCACCAGTAATTTCGATGTTTTCGAATGCGTTGAAAATACCCACACTACTGTGTTTCCCAGTGTTTGCTTCTGCAACGATTTCACCCGCTTGCATCTTCAACCCCTTAAAGAGGGACATTCCCGTGCTAGATAATTGGAGAGATCGACCAGGTTTGAAATTGAGGGTCGGTCCATCAACGATGAGTTGTACGGTGGATTGAATGCCGTACGTTCCCTTCGCTGAATCAGCAGTTGTCACATTCAGCTCGCCCTGCCCGACAATTTTCAACGGTGATTGTGACTTCCCTACGTACTTCAAACCATAAACATCTAAATCACTGGCCGGAACATGAATGCTATTTTTCCCTTGTAAGTTAAGGATGAGCGATTTGGAGTTCTCCCCCTCATCAATCGCGTAAATTCCAACGGTAGCATCTTCCCGATTTTCCTCCTTTGCACGACTCTCAGCACGTGACGATTCAGAAATCTTTGCATTTTTCAGAGTCAGTGTCCCAGTTTCTGGGTCATAGCTAACAGTGCCATCGCTTTTCACATCGTTCTTGTTAGTCGATGTTACTTGGGTAGCACCCACCCACACATTGTATTTTTCTTCTGCATAAGCGGCCGGAGCTTGAGCACCCAACGCAAGTGCAAGTGACAATGAGAGCGCCACGGAGGGACGAAACACATGAGATGATCGCGACATCAAGACATTCCTTTCACATAACGCATTATCGATAAACGAGAGAAAGCACCCTTACTCTACACAGTTTCCATTAAGGTTTGTACTGCATATCGCTTGCATACACTCACGATTTTGACGGCAAAGTTTTGCCTACACATCCCGCGTAACAACAGTGCCTGATTAATACATTTAAGGAGGTTGTGGCATTTAAATTCGTTATGCTCGCCGTGGGTCTGCAGGCTCAAAAGAGGTAGACACAGGACGTATGGTCTACTGCGCGGCCGCTTTCTTTGTGAAAAATCTTTCAACGGGAATAAAAGGCTAATCTTATAGCAATCACGAGGTTGTCACAGTTAGCTTTGAGCAAGAAGCCCCTCAAAGCCAATGTTTTACAGCAGCAAAATATTGCTATAAAAATCATCCCCCAACCAGATCAAATCCACAGCGAGCGCAATGGTTCTAAACGAAAATTCTTGACTGAAGACACCCTTCCGTCAGCACATTTTGCAGCACCCCAGTGCGCAATAGTAACACGGAGCCAATTCGCATAAAAGTTCCGTTTACATAAGATAAATATAAGCACCTATCAAGATTTCCACCCTCTTTCCTTTACGAGCATGCGCTATCAACATGGCAGCTTGGAACATATGGGTGATAAAAATGTTTTGATAGACGTCAAATAATTTTCGTTTTTTCGTGTTTTAAAAAAATCAATTACCCCCTCAGTTCCAGCCCTAAACTTCCGCTATGCACGAGCTTTAGTCACGCATCAGACCATTTAGGGGTATACCCCTACGCGATTATTATATTTTGTTATTGCAGCCATAGTTCAAATATAGGTACATTCGGGGGTTAATCCCCCATTTCTTTAGCCCACAAACCCAACAACCGCACCAATCCGTGACCACGCTTTAACGGCGTCGACACGCAACTCACACCCCATCCCCGCACGAGATTGAACGGCGCGAATAGGAGGCACCATGCACACAACAACCGACATACCTGAACCAGTACTGAGCTTGGTCGATGTGTGCAAATCTTTCGGCCCCATTAACGTCATCGACCACGTAAGCGTGCACGTGCGCCCAGGGCGGGTGCTCGCACTGCTGGGCGAAAACGGGGCGGGCAAATCCACCCTGATCAAAATGATGTCCGGCGTCTACCAACCAGATTCCGGGCAGATCATCGTTGATGGCAACCCCACCCGCCTGCCCACCGCCAAAGCCGCCGAAGCGCTCGGCATCGCCACCATTCACCAAGAGCTCAACCTTGTGCCCACCATGTCGGTGGCAGAAAACGTGATGCTCGGGCGGGCGCCACGGCGCTTCGGGCTGGTCAATTTTTCGCGATTGCGCGCCGAAGCACGCGCAGCACTCGACCTGATCGGGGTCGACGTTGATCTCGACACCCCCATGCAGGAACTGGGAATCGCGCACCAACAAATGGTCGAAATAGCCAAAGCACTATCGGTTAACGCGCGCATCCTGATTCTCGACGAACCCACAGCAGCGCTCACCGACCGCGAAGTTGAGCAGCTTTTTCGCATCATTCGCCAGCTGAAAGAACGTGGCGTTGCCATGGTGTTCATCTCCCACCACCTCGACGAAATCGCCACGATCGCCGACACCGTCTCCGTGCTGCGCGACGGCCACTTCATTGCCGAAGTACCCGCCACCACCAGCGAAGATGAACTCGTGCGGTTAATGGTGGGGCGCGAAATCGACAACCAGTTTCCCAAACACACTGCCGCGCGCGGCCCCGTTGTGCTCGATGTGCGCGGTCTGAGCGCAAGCGGAAAATACCACGATGTTTCCTTTCGCGTTCACGCCGGGGAAATTGTGGGGATCGCCGGGCTGGTGGGCGCTGGTCGCACCGAACTGTTGCGTGGCATCGTCGGCGCTGATCACCGCGATCACGGCGAAGTGCTTATCGACGCCACCACCATCAAACCCAACGACATTCGCGCCGCCATCCACGCCGGAATCGGACTGGTGCCCGAAGACCGCAAAGCCCAAGGCTTAGTCCTCGACGCCAGCGTCAACGACAACCTCGGTCTCGCAACCTTCCGCAGCACCGCACGATTCGGACTCGTTGACCGCAGTGGGCAGCGCCAACGCGCAACACAGGTGGCCGATAGTTTGCGCATCAAAATGGCCTCCATGAGCCAGCCTGTACGCAACCTGTCCGGCGGCAACCAGCAAAAAGTAGTGTTTGGCCGGTGGGTGCTGGCCGGATCGAAAGTTTTGCTGCTGGACGAGCCCACCCGGGGTGTGGATGTGGGGGCGAAAGTCGAAATTTACACCCTCATTAACCAGATCATTGCCGATGGGGGCGCCGTGGTGATGGTCTCTTCCGAACTTCCCGAAATTCTCGGCATGTCCGACCGGATTCTCGTCATGAGCTCCGGGCGCTTAGTGGGGGAACTGCCCCCAACTGCCACCCAAGACGAAATCATGTCACTAGCTGTGAGCAACGTCGCCCACATTATCAAAGATCACTCCGACACTCACCCCGACCCCCACACCGAAGGAAAGGTACGGTCATGAGCACTCCCGCAACCACAACTGGGCCCACACCAGCTGCCCGGCGCGCACGCCACCCGCTGATGCATTGGATTATGAATAATGGTGCACTCGTCGGCCTCATTGTTTTGTGCATCGCTTTATTTATTGCCACCCCGCATTTTCTTACGGTGCGTAATCTTCTCAATATTGGGATCCAGTCGGCAACGGTGGCCATTCTTGCCTTCGGTATGACCTTCGTCATCGTGTCTGCGGGGATCGATCTGGCCGTTGGTTCGGTGGCTGCTTTTGGGGCGATGTGCTCCGCCTATTTCTTCGTTGAGGCGGGACTTCCTGGCTGGTTAACGTTGATTATTGGGCTTGTGATGGGGCTTGTTGCGGGTGCGGTGGCTGGGGTTGCTGTGGCCTATGGTCGCCTTCCTGCTTTTATTGCCACCTTGGCCATGATGTCTATTGCCCGTGGTGCCACGCTTGTTATTTCTGGTGGCTCGCCGCTGGCTGCCCCACCGGCGGTTACGGCCTTAGGCGCCGACTATTTCGGGGTACCCATGCCGATTGTCATGATGGCTTTAGCCGGGTTTTCCTGCTGGTTTATTCTTTCGCGCACTGTTTTGGGTCGTTCCATGTACGCCATTGGTGGCAATGAGGAAGCTGCTCGGCTTTCTGGCATCCCGGTGCGAACAACACTGGTGGTTGTGTATTCCTTATCGGGTTTGTTTGCGGCGTTAGCGGGATTGGTGATTATGGGGCGGCTTTCCTCCGCACTGCCCCAAGCTGCACTGGGCTATGAGCTCGATGCCATTGCCGCTGTGGTTATTGGCGGTGCCTCCTTGGCCGGTGGTTCCGGTAAAGCATCTGGGACTTTTGTGGGCGCGATTTTGCTCGCTGTGATCCGTAACGGTCTGAATATTTTGAATGTGTCCAGTTTCTGGCAGCAGATTGTTATTGGCCTCGTTATTGCTTTGGCGGTGGGTTTTGATGTTCTGCGCACCAAAACAAAGCTGTAGCCCCGACGCGGTGTTTTTGACCCCTATCACTTCAGCTTTGTGCAGGTGATCAGCAGTGTTTATCCGACCACCCTTCATTGTGGCTGTGGTCGGTGGTTGAACATCCAGCGGGAGAAAAAATTTAACAGTTGTGAGATTTTTACTATTTTTCCTCGAAAGGAGTTGAGTTTTCCCAATGTTTACTCATCCGTATTTCACTACACTTTCGGCAGCGGCGAAGTCGGCGACTGCACTGCATAACCGTCGCGGTGGGTCCGGAGCATCATCTCATTCGGCGCTTCGGCGTATTCTTACGCTGATCGCTGCTGTGGGTTTGGTGTGGGGTTTAAGCGCCTGTAACCGTGATTCAGCCACCGTGGCTGGGGGCGGGAGTGTGACTTTTGCCTTATCCACCCAAACAAACCCTTTCTTTGTGCAGCTACGGGAAGGGGCTGAAGAAAAAGCCGACGAATTGGGGGTGGCGCTGAATATTCAAGATGCCTCCGATGATTCTGCGGTTCAAACAAACCAGCTGAATAATGCCGCCACCATGGGCACGCATGTGGTGATTGTCAACCCCACAGATTCTGATGCGGTGGTTCCTGCGGTGAAAACACTCAATGCCGCATCCATCCCGGTGATCGCTGTGGACCGCACCGCCAATGGGGGCGAGCTTGCCTCCTTTATTGCCTCCGATAACGTTGCCGGTGGTAAGCAAGCCGCTGAAGTTTTAGCCCACGCTATTGCAGGCGAGGGTGAGATTGTGGTGCTACAAGGCATTGCTGGCTCATCTGCTTCCCGTGACCGAGGGCTGGGTTTCGAACAAGGCATTGCACAATTTCCGAATATTCGGGTGATTGCGAAGCAGACCGCCAATTTTGATCGAGCCGCAGGTTTGGATGTGGCAACGAATTTGTTGCAAGCGCACCCTGGTGTGAAAGCTATTTTTGCTGAAAATGATGAGATGGCGCTTGGTGCGATTGAGGCTTTGGGGTCGCGGGCTGGTACTGAGGTGATGGTGATCGGTTTCGATGGAACCGCCGATGGACTTCATGCCATTAGAGAAGGGCGCATGTTTGCTTCGATCGCGCAGCAGCCCAAGCAGCTAGGTGCCCGTGCTGTGGAGGAGGCCGCGAAGATTCTCAAGGGTGAAAAACCCCAGAAGGAAGTCCCTGTTGATGTGATTACGGTGACAAAGGAGAATGTTGCAGATTTTTAAATCACATCGTCTCCTTCCCCGCCTGTGGCATTCCTTCTTATCCCCTTGAAGCCTTGCTTTCCTGCTGCGTGGTTCTTGGTTTTCGTAGCCTCGCTTTGTCCGCGCACACCCGCGCACACCCGCGCACACCCGCGCACACCCGCGCACACCCGCGTGCGCGTCAGGTGCGCGGGCTGTAGTGGGGCGGTGGGTACGCCTTCGGTGTGCTGGCGCGGTTTCAATCTTTGACTGTCTTTTGATCTGAATGTGAAAGGTGTGTTGATGAAAACTGGTGGTCTGTTAAACCCTGATCTTAATTTTGCTCTGGCTCGTTTGGGGCATACTGATAGGTTTGCTATTGCTGATTGCGGTTTGCCTATTCCGCGTTCGGTTCCGGTGATTGATCTGTCTTTGGTGTTGGGTTTCCCGGAATTTGAGCGGGTGTGTGTGGCGGTGTTGGCTGAGGTGGTGGTTGAGGCAGTGACGGTTGCGGTGCAGATGCCGCAGCAGCTTCGTGTTGTTTTGCCTGATGTTGCTGTTCATGAGGTGGATCATGAGGAGTTTAAGCGCCTAATTTCTGAGTGTTCGTTTGTGGTGCGTACTGGTTCGACGGTGCCGTATGCGAATGCGATTTTTCATGCTGGTGTTCCTTTTTCTTAGTGCTTCGTATTTGTTGGTGTGCATCGGTAGTGTTGGCGGTAAAGCGTGACTGTTGGTGTTGTTTGAGGAGTGTGTAGGGTTTATGTCGATTGTTGTTGTGGGTTCGATTAATGCTGATTTGGGTGTGCGTGTGGCGCGTCATCCTCGCCCGGGTGAAACGTTGTTGGGTTCTGATGTGGTGATTTCACCTGGGGGTAAGGGGGCGAATCAGGCGGTGGCTGCTGCGTTGGTGGGCGCTGATGTGTCTTTTGTGGGTGCGGTGGGGGTGGATGCGTATGCTGATCCGGCGATGCGGATGTTGCGTTCCTCGGGGGTGGATGTGTCCCGTGTGGCGGAGGTTGAGTCGAGTACGGGGCTTGCGTTGATTGCTGTGGATGATCGCGGTGAAAATACGATCATTGTTGTTCCTGGTGCGAATGCGCTGGTGGATGGGGATTTTGTGCGCTCGCGTTTGCCTCAGTTGCGGCAGCAGGATGTGGTGTTGTTGCAGGGTGAGATTCCCCCTTCGGGTTTTGTTGCGGCTGTTGAAGCGGCGGTGGCGTGTGGTGCGCGGGTGGTGGTGAATCTTGCGCCGGTTGTTGATGTGGATCGTGGGTGTTTGTTGCGGGCTGATCCGTTGATGGTGAATGAGCATGAGGCGGCGTTGGTGTTGGTGCAGTTGGGGGTGTCGCCGGTTCCTGATTCTTTTGCTGGTATGGCGCAGGCGTTGCTGGATGTTGGTTTTCGGTCTGTGATTTTGACGTTGGGTGCTGATGGGGCGTTGGTGGCGGATGCTGGCGGGATCATTCCTGTTGCAACGCCGGTGGTTGAGGTGGTGGATACTACTGGTGCGGGTGATGCTTTTGCTGGTGCGTGTGTGGCTGCGCTTGATCGGGGCGAGTTGCTTGTCGACGCCGCCCGCTTCGCCGTTCGCGTCGGGGCGTTTGCGGTGACGGGGTTGGGGGCGCAGGAGTCTTATCCTCAGGTTGGTGATGAGCTTCCGGCGGTGTAGTGGCTTGGGTGTTGTGGCTTATGATTGTCGGTTATGCGTATTGTTTTAGCTTCTAGTTCGCCTTCGCGTCGGTCCATTTTGCTTTCTGCTGGGGTTGATCCTGTGATCCACCCGGCGGATGTGGATGAAGACGGGATTTTGGATTCTTTGTGTTCTCGTGCGCCTGAGGAGGTTGTGGCGGCGCTGGCGAAGGCTAAGGCTGAGGCGGTGGCGGCCGAGTATCCGCATGATTGTGTGATTGGTTGTGATTCTATGTTGCTTCTTGATGGCCAGTTGCAGGGCAAGCCGCATACGGTTGAGCGTGCGATTGAGCGGTGGCGGCAGCAGCGGGGGAAGAAGGCGACGTTGTTGACTGGTCATTGTGTGATTACTCCGATGGGTCGTTTTTCTCAGACTGCTGCCACTGATGTGTTTTTTGCGCAGGTTAGTGATGCTGATATTGAGGCTTATGCACGCACGATGGAGCCGTTGTTGTGTGCTGGTGCGTTTACCCTTGAGGCGATTGGGGGTTGGTTTATTGATCGTATTGAGGGCGATCCTTCGAGTGTGATTGGCTTGTCTTTGCCAACTGTTCGTCGGGGTTTGTATTCCTTAGGTATTGATGTGCATTCCTTGTGGAATAAGGTGTAGGTGTTATGCCACGCTGAGGCTTCCTACTTGGTGTGCTGGTTTTTGTTTTGGTGTTTGAAGGAGTTAGATCTATGACACAGTTGAAAGATATGCTTGCCCCTCCCCCAGTTCTTCTTCCTGCTGAGGAGCTTTCGGCTCCGGTTTCGGCAGAGAATGCGCTGGATTTGGCGTTGGTTCATCCTGCTTCGCCGCTGGTGTGGGCGACGGTGGCGGAATCTGCGCTTGCGCAGCTAGAGGGCGATTTAGCGCAGCAGAAGGTGTTTGCCTACGCGTGTGCGCGTACTGGCTATCACCGGAGTTTGGATCGTTTGCGGGCGAATGGGTGGAAGGGTTTTGGCCCGGTTCCTTTTGATCATGTGCCGAATCAGGGTGTGTTGCGTGCTATTGCTGCGCTTGCCCGCGCGAGCGCTGTGATTGGCGATCAGGCTGAGTACGATCGGTGCCGCCAATTGCTTTCCGACGCCGACCCCGCCTGCGTTGCCTCCCTGCTAGATTAGCGCCTGCACAGCATCCCCGTTTGCATCCCCAATGGCAACGTTGGATCAGTAGACAACCTTTCCAGTGACCAGTGGTTTCCCCTGGTCACTTTTTATTTTGCTCACGTTACTTTCGTTTTCCCTGGGGCTCAGAATCACTCAACTCGACCTATCCTCCCCCGCGCCCCAAAAACGTGGCGTCGCACCTGAAAAGGTCGAGTAAGCCCTACATCCCACACCCCACGCTTATCGACGCCAACACCCCACACCCCCACAACTCGACCTATGCCCCTCCCGCACCCCAAAAAACACGCCCTCACACCCCAAAAGGTCGAGCAACCCCAACAGCATGCAACCCACAACTCGACCTTTCCTACTCCCGCGCCCCAAAAACGTGGCGTCGCACCTGAAAAGGTCGAGTAAGCCCTACATCCCACACCCCACGCTTATCGACGCCAACACCCCACACCCCCACAACTCGACCTATGCCCCTCCCGCACCCCAAAAAACACGCCCTCACACCCCAAAAGGTCGAGCAACCCCCACACTTCCCCAGCCTAAAACTCGACATATCCTCCCTCACACCGCCAAACCACAGCCTCGCACACCAAAAAGTCGAGTAAGCCCACTGGAAGTACACCTGCTGCATATTGGGTAGTTCGACTTTTTCCTCCTGTGCAGCAGAATCCCCCAGCATGTACTGCCGATAGGTCGAGTAGTGCTGGGGGTAGGGTTGGGATGCGGGTGTTAGTGCGGTGGTTCTAGTCGTGGGTGGTGGCGTAAAACCCACTGGTTTTCTTTATTGGGTAGTGCTTCGCGATCCCATTCCGGCAAAGAATAGGATTGTACAGGGGTTGGTTGGGGTGAAGAAGTGGCCACAACACTAGGGCTTGCAGGTGTAGGCTGCGCAGTTGTGCTGCTGCTTGAGCTTGAAGTGGTGCTGGGTGGAGCAGATGGTGCCGATGAGGGTGCCATGGAGTGTGGCGTCGTAACGCGTGTGTTGTGTTTGACCAGTTCAACTACAGGTCGCATTTGTTCCCACAGCAGGGGGGCGAGTGTCAGCGCAAAATCGTCGCCCATGTGATTGCCGTCCCGGTAGACATAAATGTTGCCGATCACAGGTGGGCAGGTGTCGACGGGGCAGAACCAGTCGGCGGTGTCAACAGCAACAAAGTCGGGTCGCTTTTGGTACTTTGCTGCTGGATTCACCGGCGCGTAGACGTGCTCTTTCAAGCGTCCGCATTGGGAAATGTCGCCTGTTTCGGCGAAGCATTGGGATACCATCTGCCCGGTACCGTCGGGGTTTAAAAACCAGGGGTTGTCGCGCACGCCGACGAAAGCGATGTTGCGTTGGGCTAGGTAGTCCCACAAGGTGACGTAGGATTTTGGTACTTCATCTAAAAATCGGCCAGCCTCTAGCAGGGGGCGGGTGGCTGTGGAGAATACGAGGTCGGGGTTCAGTTTTTCTAAGCGTTTGATCATCACTTGGTTAAACTGTTTGCAGTCTTCGCTGAATACCCGGTCTTTTTCCTCCACAAAGGCTGGGCATCCTTGGCGCACTAGGGGAATGATTTTGAAGCCGTGTTGCTTGCCTAGTTTATCCAGTGGTGCCATCCATTGTTCGGCGTGCGAACCGCCCACCATTACCATCAAGGTTTCTGCTTGGCGGTCGCCATAAATGCAGTCGGAGTCCGCGAAATCCACTGCGAGTTTTTTCGGGTCGTCATGGAGTAACGACATGCACCCGTCGGACCAGGCTGGGGAGACTAGGTCCGCTAAAAGATACGGGTCTGGCATCGGCTCGGCGGCAGGCACCCGCGACATCGATGTTGCTGCCACTCCCGGGTAGCGGACGGGGTCGAGGCGCACGTCGGCTAAGGCGGCGACTTCCGCCCGCCACAGAAGCGGAACGTACAGTGTTGAAATAACCACCAGTGCCACCACGAGTCCGCCGAAGGCGCGTCCGCGCGCAGCCATGTTCACGCGCACTTGCTGCAGCGCTGTTGCGCAGCGCCGCTCCCCCGCCACGGGGCGTTTGCCGTGTTGTTTCAGTGGTTCCTCCACACAGCGGTGGGTGAGTTCAGCCAGAATAACGCTGGCTGCGATCACGCATACTCCCAGCACAAGGGTGGGGTTGTGCAAATTCAGGTAGACGGTGGAGATGATTAGCAGCGGCCAGTGCCACAGATAAAGGGGGTAGGCGATGCGTCCCAGCCAGCGCATCCAAGGGCTGGCGAGCCAGCGCACCCCTGCCCCGCCGCTGAGTACCACTAGCACTGCCCCGCCGATGGGGTAGAGTGTGGCGGGTCCGGGAAACAGGGTTGCGCCGTCGAAAAGCAGCCCGGTGCTGAGCACCATGAGCACGCCTACAATGCCGCAGGCTGCGCGCAGTTGAGCGGGCAGGGAGACCCGCGAAGCGTACAGCGCCAGCACCGCGCCGAGGCATAGTTCCCAGAAGCGCGAGAAGGTGGAGTAGTAGTTCAGCAGCTGGTCATTCATGCTGAGATACCAGGCGTAGCCGAAGCTGGCAGCTGTGAGCAGGATAAGAAGTGGTCCCGCCAGTCGCGCTGGGCTGACACTTTTTGCGTATCGACGCCGCCGCCGCGCCCACCACGCCACCACACTTCCCAGCGTGATGGCGAACAGATAAAACTGCCCCTGCACCGCCATCGACCACAAGTGCTGCAGCGGGCTGACCTGCGACTGCGCCGCACTATACGCCGCGCCTTGGGCGGCAATTTCCCAGTTTAAGAAGTAGCCCATAGCCGCCTCAAACTGGCGGGCGAGATTCAAATTCCGCAACTCTGGGGTAAGAAAATACACAGCGGCAGCAGTAGCACCCACAGTTAATGCCAGACTGGGTACGAGGCGGCGGATCGTGCGCCACAAGGGCCACAGGGGGTTCGGGTCAGCTGTTTCCCGCACCGCGTAGCGCAGCTGGGCGCCTAAGAAAAAGTAGCCGGAGAGAAGGAGGAAAACATCCACACCGCCTGAAACCCTGCCAACGAAAACGTGGAAAATAACCACGAAAGCGATAGCTAAACCCCGCAGACCATCGAGATCATAACGGTACTTGCTGGCAGTGAGCTGCTCCACGTTGAACAAATCCCCCGAGAGGTTAAAGGCGAAAACGAACGTTGGCTAAGTGGATGGTTTCGGCCTTAATCCATTCACAGGATGAATGGGTGTTGAAGCCAAACAGCTGTCATTCTAATGAACTTCACAGAGGGAGGAGAAATTGGGATCACAGCGCCTGCACAGCCCCGCCACACTCCCGCATCCCACCACGCAGACACACATCTACTGGCCTGCAGATATATGCGCACCGTTGCCCTAAAGTGCACCCACTTTTTGGCGATGATACGCACGCACAAGCGCACCAGCTGGCTACTGTCGGTTATTGTCCCGAAAGTAGCAGCTGGTGCGCTGCGCAATTAAGGGTTTTCTTGCCTAGATGCCAAGCATCTTATGCTCAGCACCTGTTAACCACTCAGTGCTGGAAGTGGAGCGCCTGAGATTTTAGGCGAACTTCTTTTCCACGCGCTCGATAGCTTCCTTGGCCACCATTTCCTGAATGCCCATGTCGAGCTCCGAGGTGAAGCCCACGCAGGAGCAGTTGATCTCGCCGAGTACGTAGGTGTCCTCGCCGTTGTCGCCGTCGGCAAGCATGAAGTCTGCGGTCCAGATCAGTGGGATGTTGTCGCCACCGAGTTTTTCAGCAATCACTGGGCGGGCGGCAGCGAACATGTCCACCAGATCCTGCCATGCTTCTGGCTTGTCGTAGGTGTACTTCGCGCCGGAGAACAGGGTTGCGGAGAAGTTGTCGCCGCCTTCGGCTGGCTTCTTGTGCACCACGAACACTGGGTGTGGGCCAACGAGCAGAATGCGGATCTCACCTTCGACGATGCGAGGCATGAAGCGCATGTCTACCAGCATGCCGTTGTCGCCGATGATGTACTGGTCGCAGAAGTCCATGAACTCGCCCAGCTCACGGATTTCGGTGTGGTTGTCCACAGCCTCGGTGCAGCGCAGCTTGGTGTCCAGCGGCAGTGCGGTGCCGGGGGTAACAGATGCTGCCAGTTCCTTATCTTCAAGCTGGACGCGCCAGATGCCGGAGCCTGTGGAGCCGCGGTTTTGCTTGAGCACGCGCTCACCATAAGACAGGGAGGTGGGGAAGGTGTTGTGGAAGGTTTCCACATCGTAATATGCGGCGGTGTCGGAGGGGACGAGGTCGGTGTCGTTGAGCTTGACCAGTGCGTCCTTCGCGCCGTAGGCCATCATCTCAGCTGGAGTGGACATGCCCACAAGACCTGCTTCGCTGAGCTTGGTCAGCAGGTCGAAGTAGCCCTTTTCGCCGCCGGGGATGTTGCCGGGGTTCACGCGGGAAATGTAGGCATCGAATTTACTGGAGACGTACTCGAACAGTGCGTCAGACCACTCTGGGCGGAAGTAGACAACCTCGGCGTGCCAGCCAGCATCCTTGATGGCGTTAACGATTGGCATGGTGTCTTTGCGGTGTCCGTCAAAGTACTTGTCGGAGCCGCCTTCGACCTCAAAGACTACGATGCTTTTGTGCATAGTGATTCCCTTTCGCTGAAGAAGATGCTTCGAGCTTCACACTGTGTGAACACTCGAAATTTAGGGGGTGAAGTTGTGGTGCGTGCACTGTTTTTACTCCCAGCGCCCCTGTCAATATTCTGCGTCTACCCCCAGATAGGGCAGAATGTGAACATTGATTTGCTTCAGTCACCGCCAGTGCTCAGCCACGTTTATCCGCGGTGTGTGTTTCACAAGCGCCAGGCGACTATGAGCACAATTTCTCAGGGGGAAACTGTAAAGAAAAGGTACACCTCTTTTAGGGTAATTGACTTGTTGTGGTACCGCCTGCAGAAAACAGCGTTAGTAATGAACAACACACAGATAGTGTGCACATGACGCTTGCGCAAGAAATTGCTTAAGCTGTTAAGTGTTTTCTAGTTCTTGAATTGTTCTGTTTTTTCATTCACGCAACTATTGCGCATTACTACCCCCGATCATCTCTCCTTGTGCGAGAAGAAAGGCTTCGAATACCTCATGCCTGCTCCATTTGATCCCCATCCGCTGTTGCAAGAATATGCCCACCCTGAGCGTTTAGTGTCCGCTTCGTGGCTGTCCGCACGCTTAGGCACCCCTGGTTTGCGGGTGGTCGAGTCCGATGAAGATGCTCTGCTGTACGATATCGGTCACATTCCTGGCGCTGTGCGTATCGACTGGAAGCGGGATTTGAACGATCCTCTGTCCCGTGATTTTATCAGCGCCGAAGAGTTTGCCCAGCTTATGCGGGCGAAAGGTATTGCGGCTGACGATACCGTTGTTATTTATGGCGATAAGTCCAACTGGTGGGCTGCGTTTACTTTGTGGGTGTTCGAGCTGTTCGGGCACAAAGATGTGCGTTTGCTCAACGGCGGCCGTGACGCATGGATGGCTGAGGAGCGCGACACCTCCTATATGGTCCCTGAATATCCGGCGACCGATTACCCCGTCCCTGAGCGTAACGACGCCCCATTCCGCGCCTTCGTCACCGATGTGCAGTCCGTGGTTTCGGGGGAGACGAAGGCAACCATTATCGATGCCCGCGAACCCGATGAGTATGCCGGCACCCGCCTGGCTGATGCCCCCGAATCGGGGGTACTGCGCCATGGGCATATCCCTGGTGCGGTGAATATTTCGTGGGAGAAGTCTGTGCACCCGAACTCACGCTTCCGCAGCCGTGAGGAATTAGAGAAGGCATACGCATTGGCTGGAAAATCGGATTCCACGATTGTCTACTGTAGCCATGGTCAATTGTCTGCCCACACGTGGTTTGTTCTAAAGCACCTGCTTGGCTGGGAAAATGTACGCAATTATGATGGTTCCTGGGCGGAGTGGGGCAATATGGTGCGTATGGATATTCGTCGGGGTCATGCCCCTGACGATCTTGAGATGTCAAAGAACTGGCCCGTGGGTTAAGAACTATTGAAAATCGGGAAAATTTTTGTTCACAGATTTTGCTTTGCCACTGCCGCAAATGTGAAAGAATGTGATACGCCGAGTGCTTCGTCACATTCTGTAATTTTGAGAGCCAAAGTTACGACAGTGTAGGTGTCCGTATACGATGACACGTTATGCTTTGCATAACGAACATTCTTCATGTGTGGGCTTCGTGACTGAAGCAGACAGCTGACAGAAAAATTTGACCCCCTATATCTTCAAAGAACCAGGAGTACTTCACGTGACTGTGGAATCCAGGAAGATCACCAAGGTTCTCGTCGCTAACCGCGGTGAGATCGCTATTCGCGTTATTCGCGCTGCGCGCGACGCTGGTATCTCCAGCGTTGCGGTTTATGCTGAGCCTGATGCAAACGCACCATTCGTTACCATGGCTGACGAGGCTTTTGCCCTCGGCGGCCAGAATTCTGCAGAGTCCTACCTGGTCTTTGACAAGATCCTCGACGCTGCGAAGAAGTCCGGCGCTGATGCGATTCACCCAGGCTATGGTTTCTTGTCGGAGAACGGCGACTTCGCCGAGGCTGTCATCAATGCGGGCCTGATCTGGATTGGGCCTTCCCCACAGTCCATTCGCGACTTGGGTGATAAGGTGACTGCCCGCCACATCGCTTTGCGCGCTGAGGCACCAATGGCTCCTGGCACCAAGGAACCTGTCAAGGATGCCAGCGAAGTTGTTGCTTTCGCCGAGGAGCATGGCCTGCCTATTGCGATTAAAGCTGCTTTCGGTGGCGGTGGCCGCGGCATGAAGGTTGCCTACACGATGGAAGAGGTGGCTGAACTTTATGATTCCGCTACCCGTGAGGCTTTGGCAGCATTCGGTCGTGGCGAGTGCTTCGTGGAGCGCTACCTCGACAAGGCACGCCACGTGGAGTGCCAGGTGTTGGCCGATATGCACGGCAACGTGATCGTTGCTGGTACTCGTGACTGTTCCTTGCAGCGTCGTTTCCAGAAGCTGGTTGAGGAGGCTCCTGCCCCATTCCTCACTGATGAGCAGCGCAAGTCTTTGCACGAGTCTGCAAAGCGTATTTGTAAGGAAGCTGGCTACTATGGTGCCGGCACCGTCGAGTACTTGGTTGGTTCCGACGGCCTGATTTCCTTCCTTGAGGTCAACACTCGTCTGCAGGTGGAGCACCCAGTTACTGAAGCCACCACTGGTTTGGATCTGGTGCGTGAGCAGTTCCGTATTGCTGAGGGCAAGGAGCTGCACATTAAGGAGGATCCAACTCCTCGTGGCCATGCTTTCGAGTTCCGTATCAACGGCGAAGATGCTGGTTCGAACTTCATGCCAGCTCCAGGCACCATCACCAAGTATGTTGAGCCTGCTGGCCCTGGTGTCCGTATGGATTCCGGCATTGTTGAAGGTTCGGTTATCGGTGGCCAGTTCGACTCCATGCTGGCGAAGCTGATTGTGTATGGTGAGACCCGCGAAGAGGCTTTGCAGCGTTCCCGCCGTGCACTGGGTGAGTACATTGTTGAGGGTATGCCTACGGCTATCCCATTCCACCGCCACATTGTGGAGAATCCTGCATTCGTGGGTGATGGTGAGAAGTTCGACGTGTACACCAAGTGGATTGAGGAAGAGTGGGACAACCCCATTCCTCCTTACGTTGATCCTGCTGAGGCTGAGGAAGCTGAAGAGGCTACCCCAAGCCAGAAGGTTGTTGTTGAGATCGACGGCCGTCGCGTAGAGATCGCCCTGCCAGGCGACTTGGCTTTGGGTGGTGGCGCTGGTGGCGCGAAGAAGAAGGCAAAGAAGCGTCGTTCCGGTGGCGCAAAGGCTGCTGTTTCGGGCGATGCTGTTGCCGCTCCTATGCAGGGCACCGTGATCAAGGTCAACGTCGAGGAAGGCCAGGAAGTTGCTGAAGGCGACGTCGTGGTTGTTCTTGAGGCCATGAAGATGGAAAACCCTGTGAAGGCTCACAAGGCTGGTGTGGTTACCGGCTTGGCTGTCGCTGCTGGCGAGGGCGTGACCAAGGGTTCGGTCATGATGGAACTGAAGTAGTATTCGTTTGTGAATGCTGTGGGTGCCTTCGCTATCTGCGGAGGCACCCTTGTGCTTGTATGTTGGGAGGTAAACAGATGAAGCTTGCAGAAGCGTTGTATGAGCGGGCGAATCTCCAGCGTTATTTGGCGGTTTTAGCGGATCGTTTGGAAGATCTAGCTCAGGTTCAGGAGGGTGATACCCCACCTGAGGATCCTGCACAGATTATTCAGGAGTATAGTGCAACCAATAAGCGCCTTGAGCAGTTGGTTGCCCGGATTAATCATGTGAATGCAACGACTCTTTTCGACGAGTCGCGAACTCTCACCCAAGCCTTGGCGCTGCGCGAACGCCTCAAGCGTGAATTCGATATGTACAATCGTGTCGCGCAGCGGGCTTCGAAGAATCAGGTTCGGTGGACTCGCTCAGAGATTAAGCTGGTTTCTACTGTCAATGTTGCTGATCTTCGTGCGCACGCCAATCAGGTGGCGCAGCAGATCAGGGATGTGGATATGAAGATTCAAGAGTTGAACTGGAGTATTGAGCTTTAGTTCAACGGTTGTGTTGGTAGGAAAATATCAGTGAGTACATTTTCCCATTTTTAACCTTTTGCTGCGGCATCAGTGATGATTCTGCGGGCCGGGATCGAGGATATCTTGCATTGTTAGGCCCTGCACATTCAGGATTGCGCACACACGGGATAATTCACTATTTATTACCACGTACTGGGGTATTTTCCGAGGGTTTTAGGGATTGGGGTTCACACAACCAATGGTTTTCACACAGTGCGTTACGCCACTGGTGCCAAGGAGTAATTCTTCGCTACCAGCCGTAGCGCACTGTTTTTTCTTGTGCCCACCACGTGAAGAATCGGTCGCACTTTGAGTAGTCCGCACAGATTGCTCCTGGTGCGAACAATCACCCCTGTACCGCAGCTTGCTCTGTCCAGCACGCAGACACACAAGCCACACTGACCGCAGCGCGAAGAAGCTCTGCTTTTTGTCTTCCCCGCTGGCACTATATTGTGGGACGCCTGTTGAGTTTTGGCACCGGGGATTAGCACGCAAATTTTTGTAAAAAGGTGATGTAAACTCCTGCCGAAAGAAACGTTCGTTCACTATACTTTCCTCATGTTTTGGGTCTCTTTTCTCGCGCTCCTCGCGCTTGTTCTCCTCGGGGTAGGCGTCGGTTTAATCGTTCGAGCGTATAAGATATGGCAAGCTTCCAAGAACCCACCGTCTACCACTCCGGTGGATCCTTTCGCGTTTGTCACAGGCGCTGAGCGGTTTAGCACTACTGTCATTGGGCCTGGTGCTGTGATCAGCCATGGTTCTACCGACTATGTGGTTCGTGGTACTCTCACCTGCCGTCAAGGCCCTTTCGAGTGGTACGAGCATTTGCTCACCAGCAATAAAGGCCCTGGCTGGTTCGAGGTTGAGGTGGATGAGGGGGAGGTGAAATTGGCGTTGTGGCGTACCGACCGTTCGGCGGATTTATCCCCCTTGGGCCAGGTGACGTATGAGGGTGAGACGTATACGGAGGTTGAGCGGGGTCCGGCCACCTATACCAGTGTGGGCACAACGGGGTTGCCGATGGCTGGTGAGATGACATATGTGGACTACAAGGGGCCTGACGGTAAGCTCTTGTCGCTGGAAAAATACAGTGATGATTCCTTGTGGGAGGTGTCCATTGGGCATGAGGTTGTGCCTGGTGAGTTGACAATTTACCCCGCCCCGCCTGCCCAGGAGTACTCGTGAGTGTGGTCATCACTGATCTTGTGGTTCCCACTGCTGATGTGTCCTGGCGGGATCTTGGGGTGTGTGTCAACGGCCCGACCCGCCCCGTGCTCAGCTCGCGCACGCTTGTCGACGCCCCCTCGACGTCGTTAAGCATGGGCATCATTGGTGCCTCCCATGTGATTGAAGTTCGGGGTGCACAAACCCCCTTATTGAGGGAGGAGGTGTCGTGTCTCGCAGCTACTGCGGCGGGCGAGACTGTGCCGGTGAAGGATGGGCGGGCAGATTACCGCCAGCGTTTTCCCAGCGCCGACTACCGTTTTTCGCTGCGCACCAGCATTTTTTCGGATTATGAGTTTGCGGATAAAGCCGAGGCTGTCATGGCTCAGTTGGATGCTTCGTGGCTGGTTGCCAGATTCCCCGGCGAGGGGGATTACCATATCACCGCGCTCGGTGGGGCGTGGAATTGCGATCGTTGGTGTTGGACAACGTATCACCTGTATCCACTGGAAGGTGCGATTGTGCGGACGCAATCGGCGTGGATTGTGAGGAATTAGATGAACGCGAAGGAAAATTCACATAACGAGTCGACGGTGAAGCTTCAGCAGCGGGCTGTGGCATTGTTTAATATCGGTGTCCTTTTCATCGTTGCTGGAATTGCAGCTTTTCAGCTCGCGTTGGAGATGAACGCGGAGGCACCTGCCACAAAGGTGGCGAAAGACTGCCAATTTGTTAAACGTGAGTTCATGGTGAGTTTTTATACCTGCCCAGGCTCTGTGGATGAGTGGATTAACACGATCGACGGTAATCCTGAGCTGCAGCAGATGGCAACAGATCATGAAACCAATACTGTGTACTTACGGCGGGAAAAGTATGTTTTTAGCGTGAAGGATAACGGGGATGGCACTTCACAAGTGACTGTGGAGGATCATCAGCGTTTGAATTCTGGGACGTTTGTGCATTTAGGTCCCTACTTTCGCCCTTCCTCGCCGCGTTCATCTTCGGGTGGCGATTCCGGCGGATTTGGTGTGAAGTAGCTGGATTGGTCGACAACTATTACTTTCAAGGAATGAGATTTTTATGAACACTTTTATCTCCTTTGCTCAGGTGGGTGCGCACGCCCAGCCCATGCTCGTTGCGGCGGGGTTTTCGGAGTCGAGTTTCACATTAGGTATGACATCTACGGTGTCTTATTTTGCCTTAGCCTTAGCGCTTTTCCTGCTGGGGTTTAAGGTGCAGGATTGGTTGACGCCGGGGCATTTTCGGAAGCAGATTTTTGTCGATAACTTGCCTAATGCCTGCGTGTTGGCGGGAAGCCAGGCGGTGGCGTTGGGGATCGTGATTGCCACGGCTATTGCGTTATCCCCTGATGAGTTGGGGCAGGGGTTGCTTTTTACCCTGTTCTATTCCTTGGTGGGGTTGGCGCTGCAAACTGTGTTTTTGGTGATCGTGGAGTTATTTTCGCCCAATCGTATGCGGGATGTGTTCGAGGATCCGAAGTTGCGCCCGAGTGCGCTGGTCAGTGGCGTTTTTCTGATTATGGTGGGTGTTATTAACGCGGCATGTCTGCTGTAGTGCTGTCCCCTGCCCGCAGGTTCCTTCTGCTTGTGTCGGTGTCGGTGTGTGCCGCTTCAGGGTTGGTGTATGAGCTTGCGTTGATTTCTTTGTCTGCGGTGTTGGCGGGTGGTTCTGTGGTGGAGACCTCGCTGATTGTTGCGGGGTTTGTGGCGGCG
The DNA here is from genome assembly GCF_030408755.1 of Corynebacterium felinum. Lineage (NCBI taxonomy): Bacteria > Bacillati > Actinomycetota > Actinomycetes > Mycobacteriales > Corynebacteriaceae > Corynebacterium > Corynebacterium felinum. The sequence goes on along the minus strand of NZ_CP047209.1, from coordinate 595,847 downwards.
TTGGGCTTGGGGGCGTTGGCGGCAAAGCCGTTGTTGACACGGGCTGAGGTTGCGTTTTTGTCGGTGGAGGCGCTGTTGGGGCTTGTTGGGGGGTTGTCTGCGCTGGTGTTGTATTGGGCTTTTGCTGTTGTGGGCAATTCGCTTGCGGTTTTAGGCGGGGCAACCCTGGTCATTGGCATGCTGGTGGGGGCTGAGTTGCCACTGTTGATGACACTTTTTCAGCGTGGCAAGCTTGTCGACGCCACCACCTCCGGCTCAGTTTTAGCAACGTTGAATGCGGCTGATTATTTGGGGGCGTTGATTGGTGGTGTGGCGTGGCCGTTTGTGTTACTGCCGTTTCTGGGGGTGGTGCGTGGCACGCTGGCTGCTGGTTTGCTGAATGTCTGTGCGGCGTTAGTGATTGCGGTGTTAGTGTTGCGCAGTGATGTGCTGCGGCGGCAGTTCGCGACGATTGCCTCAGGGCTGTGTGCGATTGTGGTGGTGTTGGTGTCGGTGTTGGTCGCCAGTGATGGTTTGGTCACTTCGGCGCGACAGCGACTCTATGCTTTCCCGATTGTGTATTTCCACCAGAGCAAGTATCAGGAGATTGTGGTCACACAGTGGGGGAAGGATCGGCGCTTATTCTTAAATGGTGGGTTGCAGTATTCCACCCGTGATGAGTATCGCTACACGGAATCGTTGACCTACCCAGTGGTTGATGCTTCGACGTCGCGGGTGTTGATTATCGGCGGTGGGGATGGTTTAGCCGCCCGCGAGTTACTGAAGTTTCCACAGGTGAAGCATATTACGCAGGTGGAGTTAGATCCGGATATGGTCGCGGTGGCTAATTCAGTGTTGCGTGACGATAACGCTGGTGCCTTAGACGATCCCCGTGTAACTGTGCTGCTGCGCGATGCGTTTACGTGGGTGCGCACTCCCCCGCTGCCCCAGGATCGCTTCGATGCGATTGTGGTGGATCTGCCGGACCCTGATAATGAGATTATTGGGCGGTTGTATTCGCAGGAGTTTTATTCAATGCTGCTGAAACATTTGGCCCCTGGGGGTGCAATGACAGTGCAGTCTGGCAGTGCTTTTACTACTCCTGATGTGTTTTCCCGCGTGTATTCCACGTTGCTGGCTTCAGGCTGCGCATCTGTTGTTCCCTATCACGTGCATGTTCCTACTTTTGGTGACTGGGGTTTTAATTTCTGCACCCTCACCTCACGCGGACTTGTGATGCCGAAAACACCTGCGCATACTCCTCGCTTTGTAGACCAAGGAGTGTTGGATGCAGCAAGGGTATTTGGCGCGGACAACAAGCCCCGCCTGCTTCCTGCGAATACGCTGGATCGGCCGTTGATTGTGGCTGATCGCAGGCGTGGGTACCGCCAAGCGGGCGAGTAGCGGGTCTTTAGCTTTTCGACGTCGTCACGCAGCCAGTTAAACGCCGTTTAGCTTTGCGCTCTATGCTTGTGTTCATGGATGTTTTGGAATTAAACGGGGGCCGGTTTTATCTGCGCCCACTGCACAACGATGACCGCATCGACGATCGCCCCGCACTTGCGACCGTGATGGACAACCCCGATGAGTTCATCAAGCAGATGCGGGCCTCGGACAGCGACTATTGCTGGGCGATTTGCGAACAAACCAACGTAGACATGGTTGCGCTCGGCCACTACGATCACCGCACGAAAACAATCACCACCACCCCCATCGGCGACCCTGAGCGCATTTTGCCCAACGATCCCGTACTTCCCCCGAAATCCGTTGCGGATGCCGCCGAAGCCGGACACGGTGTGATCGCGCGATGGGTGGCAGCTGCGCTGGATTAGCAAGGACCTCATAACTGAGGGATTCGAAAACAAGGCGGGGGTAGTGGTATCAAAAACTACCCCAAGACACTACTTATAGTGTCCACACCTTGAAAGCACATACCAACCACCGTTCTCCGCGAGGGCGCGAAGAAAAAGGTCGAGCAACCCCAAGAAAGACCCCCACCACCACCACCCTCCTCACACCTATAACTCGACCTTTCCCACCCCAACCCCCAAAAAACACAACCCCAAAAACCTAAAGGTCGAGCAACCCCAAGAAAGACCCCCACCACCACCCTCCTCACACCCACAACTCGACCTTTTCTCTCCTCCGCACTCAAAACGAGGCCTCAAAGAGGAAAAGGTCGAACTACCGAATGCTTTGGGAACTTACTAGTGCTAGATTTGGCGCAATTGCCACAAATTCCGGTGATCCCGGTCCCGTTTCTGCCCTCTTCCCTTTGCGTAACGTGAGCTGGTCCTCCAAGGCAATCGGCCACCTATCAATATGCACGTATTGATTCAGAATTAATAGTTAGAGTTTCAGCACAGTGCCTTAAAATTGACCTGCGGTTTTACCAATAGCACTCGCTCTATCTCTAACTGATATTTCCCAGCATCCGCACACAGCTTCTACACAGTTATGTCGCTTCTAGTGCGCGCCATAAGAATCCGCGCACACCCCCACCAGGGTGCGATCAAAGCTGTATCGCAGTTGCCTAACAGATCCCACAGCACATAAAAATACCCCCTAGGGTGTATCTAGGGGGTGTGGATGACTAGGCTATTTAGCCAAGGTCGTCATGGGCAACCAACTGGCGGGCAGCCTCAGTAATCGAACCCGACAAGGAGGGGTACACCGCGAAGGTCTGGGCCAGCTGGCTGACAGTGAGCTGGTTGGTCACAGCAACCGCAATGGGAAGAATCAGCTCCGAGGCAGTCGGGGCAACCACCACACCGCCAATAACAATGCCCGAAGACTTACGGCAGAAAATCTTGACAAAACCGTGGCGCAGCGAACGCATCTTCGCACGAGGATTACGTGGCAAAGGCAGCATCACCGTACGCGCGGAAATCTCACCAGATTCAATCTCATGCTGCGTAATACCCACAGCAGCAATCTCCGGGCGGGTAAACACTGCGGTAGCCACAGTCTTCAAACGCAGTGGCGACACACCTTCACCCAAAGCGTGGTACATAGCGATACGCCCCTGCATCGCAGCAACCGAGGCAAGTGGGAACTGGTCAGTACAGTCGCCGGCCGCATACACGCCGGATACGCTCGTACGCGACACACGGTCAACCTTGATATGACCCGAAGGGGTGGTTTCCACACCAATGTTCTCCAAGCCCAAATCCTTGGTATTAGGAACAGAACCAACAGTCATCAAGGCGTGGGAGCCGAAAATCTCACGGCCATCAGCGGTGCGTACACATACGCCACCATCCTCAGTGCGGGTAACCGAATCCACGCGGGCATGCTTCTCCAGTAAAACACCACGCTCCGCCAACACAGTTTCCAGCACGTCGGCGGCATCGGCGTCGTCGTGAGGCAAAATGCGATCACGCGAAGCAACCATAGTGACCTTCACACCCAACTCAGCAAAAGCGGACACAAACTCCGCACCAGTCACACCGGAACCCACCACAATCAAATGCTCAGGAAGCTCAGTGATGTTATAAATCTGGCGCCACGTCAAAATACGCTCACCATCAGGCTGTGCCGCAGGCAAAATGCGCGGACTCGCACCCGTAGCCACCAACACCAAATCCGCCTCGAGAGTTTCCTCGAAGCCTTCCTTGTTTGTCACCTTGATATAGTGCAGGGTCTGCTTGGTGTTGTAATCATCAAACACACCACGACCATCAATAATGCGCACACCCGCACTCGCCACTGACTTACGGATATCGTCAGACTGCTCAGCCGCAAGCTGCTGAACACGCTCGTTGAGGGCGTCGATAAGCAAATGCGCCTCACCAATACCCTTATTCAAGCCCATATCATCAGCGCGGCGAAGGTCAGTCTTAATATTCGCGCCAGCAATAAACGACTTCGACGGCACACAATCATGAATAACCGCCGAACCACCCAAGCCCAAATCCTCAACAAGGGTGACAGCAGCGCCATACTTTGCGCCCGTCAACGCCGCCTCATAGCCGGCGGGACCACCACCAATGATGACAATGCGCTTAGCTTTCGGCAAAGAATCAGCCGGGTTAGACACCGCAGAAGCAGAAGACACGGCAGACGCAGAAGAATTGGTGGGCAGGGCGGACAAGGAACCTCCAAAAACAACAGTAATAATGGAAAGCAAAAACTATCTTATAGTGCTTCAATCTAGTGTAGTGCAGCACGCAGCAGCCCGACGACTTAAGCAGCATAAAGGCCACAAAACTCCGAGCACACACCACCTGCTCAAGCCAACTGCCAAAAGCACCAACCTACAGCTCGCCACTAAACACGTAACCACACTCCGCATGAAAACGCTGCACAATACCCGCAAACAAACGAATCCCCACAGGAATACACTTCTCATCCGCAAGCATTGTCGCCTTATGCAAATCACTCGGAGTACTCACACCATCCCAGCACCCCAAACGTGCCATCGAACCTGGCACATGCTCCAAATACCAGGAGAAATCCTCACCACCAGACGACTGCGACGCCTGCACCACCGACTGAGGATCAACGCTGCGGGCGGCGTCGGCGAGCACAGCTGTACACACATCATCATTGACCACAGGGGGCACACCCTTAACATAATCAACCTCAAATCCGCAGCCAGTCGGAGCCACAATCGCCGCAACCAACTCCTCCAACAACTGCTGAATACCACGCCAAACCATAATATCCGCAGTACGAATCGTGCCCCGAACCACACCCTCCTCCGGAATAGCATTCGGTGCCGAACCAGCATGCAACGCACCAAACACCATCACCGTCGCCGTACGCGGATCAACCCTACGCGACAACAACCCCGGCAAATCCGTGACAATCTTCGACAAAGCAAACACCACATCAGCACTCAAATGCGGGCGAGACGAATGCCCACCAGGACCCGTCACCTTAATCTCAACCACATCACCCGCCGACGTAATCGGACCCACACGCACACCAACCGTACCCGTACGCAACTTCGGCTCCGCATGCACCGCAAAAATACTCGTCACACCCTCAAGCACACCCAACTTGATCACATTCGGCGCACCAGAATCCATCACTTCCTCCGCCGGCTGGAAGATGATACGCACACCCATATTCAACGGATTTTTCGCATGCGTTTCAGCAAGCGCACACGCCAAACCCAACGCAACCGTGGTGTGAATATCGTGACCACACGCATGCATCACCCCAGGTGTCACCGAACTAAATTCGTAGCCCGTATTCTCATGGATCGGCAAGGCATCAATATCCGCACGAAACGCAAGCTTATGCTCAGTATTAGGGCCAATATCCACCATCAACCCAGTGCCGGGAAACAGCACAGGTGACAAACCGTACTCCCGCAAGCGGGCAGCGATAAAGGCAGTTGTTTCATGCTCCTGATCACTCAGCTCGGGGTGCTGGTGGAAATGACGTCGCCAGCGATAAATCTGCTCCTCATTGTCGCGAATCCACGCATCCACCAGCACAGAAAAGTCAGTAGCAGCGGGCGCGGCAGAGTGGGCTGCCGGTGCGGGTGCTGCGCTGGGCGCAGGCACAGCAGGCGCAGGGTTGGGTGCCGTGCGTGCTGCGGGTTGGGTGCCGGGTTGGTGGTCAGCTTGGGCGCGTAGGTGGTTTGAGGTGTGGTGTTCAAACTCCACGGTGTGTCATCTCCCCGGTTTTTATTGTGTTGGTGAACCAATGGTTGGTAAGCAGCGTGTCACGTCGTTTCTTCAGCAACTATGCTTGGAGGGTGACTGCATGTTGTTGAGTACTGTGTCTTCATACTTGTCGTGTGGCGGTGTTGTTGTGAAGCTTGTTGTGAAGCTTGTTGCAAGCTTCGTGCAACGTCGCCATGGTGGGTGTGTATGAAGGTGTGTGTGCTTGCGATCCTCTTGGTCCGCGCGTGGGTGCAGTGTTGGTGCTGTACTGTGGCGTGGGTGTTGAGGGTCGGTTCTTTGTCTATAGCATAGTGGTTGCGCTGATTTCTGTGGAAGTGCGCCGGTTGTGTGGCTTTCTTGGGTGGTTGGTGTGGTGTTGTTGGGCGTGTTCGACGTTGTTGACAGTTGTGAGGATTTTTTGTAGCCATGGCCGAGTCTGTGAGTTTTGGTACTGCGGGGATGCGGGCTCCGGTGGGCCCTGCGGCGCATCATATGAATGTTGGTCAGGTGACTCGGATTTCGTCGTGTATTGCGGCGTGGTTGGCGTTGAATGCGTCGCCGCGGAAGTCGGGGCATGATCGTGCGGCTTTTGAGTCTGTGCGGGATTTGGGGATTGGGCAGGCGTTTCATGATGAGGATCCGGCGCCGAAGGTGGTTGTGGGTTACGATTCGCGTTACGGTTCTCATATTTTTGCTACGACGACGGCTGAGGTTTTTGCGGGTGCGGGTTTTGAGGTGTTTTTGATGCCTACCCCTACCCCGACGCCGTTGGTTCCGTGGTTGATTCGCAAGTGGGGTTTGGATGGGGGTGTGCAGATTACTGCCTCGCATAATCCGGCGAGTGATAATGGTTACAAGGTGTATATGGGGAATGGGCGGCAGATGCCCCGTTCGGGTGAGGTTGCTGTTGAGCGTTTGCTTGTCGACGCCCCTGCGGCGTCGGCGATTCCGCGCGTGACCGTTCGTCCTTGCCAGGATGTGGTGCGTCGCTATATTGATGAGGTGACTGCTGTGGTTATTCCGGAGCAGGGGGATTTGTTGCGGATTAATAATGAGCGGGCTTCTCTTACTATTGCGTTGACTGCGTTGCATGGGGTGGGTGGGCGTAGCATTATGCAGGCATTGCAGACTGCGGGGTTTGCGCAGGTGCATTCGGTTGCTTCGCAGCATTATCCTGATCCGACTTTTCCTACTGTGAGTTTCCCGAATCCGGAGGAGCCTTCAGCGTTGGTGGAGCTGTTTGAGTTGGGTGAACAGGTGCAGGCGGATGTGTTGTTGGCTCTCGATCCGGATGCGGATCGTTGTGCGGTGGGGATTCGGACGAAGGCTGGGCATTTGAAGATGTTGCGTGGCGATGAAACTGGTCCGCTTCTTGCCACTCGCCTTGTGCCCCGCTATTCGGGTGAGGGGCAGCGCCCGGTGGTGGCCACTACTGTTGTCTCTTCGCAGCTTTTGGGGGTGATAGCAGAGGATATGGGTTGGGATTTGCGGCTGACTTTTACTGGTTTTAAAAATTTGAATGCTGCTGCGGGCGATGAGCCTGTGACTTTTGCGTATGAAGAAGCGATGGGTATTTCGCCCACACCGTGGATTGTTGATGACAAAGATGGCATTGCCACGGCTTTGATTGTGGCTAGTTGGGCGGCGGAGTTGCACGCCAAGGGTTTGGATTTTGACGATGAGTTGGAAGCGCTCTACCGCCGTTATGGCTATTTCACTGGCACTCAGGTTTCGGTGCGTACCCAGGATCCGAGTGCATTGATGCACACGTGTATTGAGAATCTTCCACACAGGTTGTGTGGGGTGGATGTGACAGCTAAGACTGTTCCGGTGCTGAGTAATACGTGTGGGATGTCAGAATCGTCGCGCCCGCCTGCGGGTCTTGTGCTGAATGGTGAGTGTGAGGTGGGTAAGGTGCGTGTGATTGTCCGCGCCTCGGGCACGGAACCGAAGGTGAAAGTGTATATCGAGGTTGTGCAGGAGAATGGCAGCACTGCTGATCGTGGCAGCGCTGTTGCGCTTGTCGACGCCCTAGCCGCCGAGCTCAGTACCCTTCTGGCCCGCCTGTAGTGTGACCGCCACTTATGCTGTGCGTTTGTGGTGGTTTTGTAGTATTTTGCGGAGTTGGTAGATGATGGGGTGGTTGAGGGGGTCGAGGTTGGGGATGTCGTTTCTACTTAGGCTGGGGTCTACTTCTTCTGGGTGGTAGCGGATGATGATGTAGCCGTGGTTTTGGATGATTTTTTCTCGGTAGCGTTCGTTTTCAAGCGCGTGGTAGTTGTTGCGGGTTTTAGCTCTGCCGTCGATTTCTATCCCGATGAATCCATTGACTACGATGTCAATCCGGTAGCTTTGGACTGGTACTTGGATTTCGATGCTGGTTAGTTCAGGGATGCGGTCGAATACGCTTTCAATCAGGCGGCGTGCTTTGGTTTCATACAGGCTTTCGCTGCCTTCTTGTGCAGTTGCTAATAGCTCTAAGGCGCGGGGTTTGCCTGTGATGCTGGGCATGGATTTAATCTCTGCATATGCTTGGATTTTAGAAATCCTCCGATGGTAAAACGCTGCTTCGATAAATGTCATGGCGGTGTCTTCGTCTTCTTCTTTAGCTACTAGGTCTACGAATGTGCGTGGAATAGTGGTGACGCGGATGCCGTTTTCTTCCATGATGTCTTTTTCCGGTAGCAGTCTGGATGTGTAGGTGGCGTAGGGGCTGCGTTGGTTTTTTGCTGGGGGTTTCATGGTGCCGGGAAGAGTAAGCTGCACGGTGACAAAATCAGTGGTGTTTGAGATAAAGGGGATGCCTAACACGCAGGCGGCTGCCCTGCCGGTTAAGACTGCCGAACGTGATGTTGACGCTACGGCGTAGCAGCGCATCAGATTGCGTCTGCTGGGTACTAGACGGTGAAAAACCGCAGAATTAATTGCTTGGGTTAAGGCTAGTTTGGTGATGCTGCTTGTGGTGTCGTGTGTGGTTTTCCGCAGGTTGATCAATGCATGGAATGGGAGGGGGTTATTTAGCCCACAGGTGATGTTGTAGGAATTGGTGGTCATATTTTTATCAGAACACACCTTCAGCAGGTTCGCATGTCGAGAGTGAAAAATCCTCCCCAAACCTGTGGATAACTCCATTTCCCACCAAGCCCTGTGGATAACTTTTCCTGCAACCAACCCCCCAACCCCGAGAAGCAGGCAGATTACTCGACCTTTCTGCCTTAAAGATCTGTTTCTCAAAACTCCCGCAAGAATAAGTCGAGTTACCCCACAAACAACAAGCCTCCCCAAGACAAGGAGCACAGGACACAAAACACAAGAGCTAAGGCTTACTCGACTCATCCATTCCCCAAGACAAGAAACGAAAAGCACCGGCACGGATTAGTCGAGCTTCCCCTCACACAGCACCCCCAAGAGAAAACAACGTCACTGGAAAAATAACACTAACTCGACTCATTAACCCCCAACGCCGCATACCCATAGCCACAGTGCAGATAAGTCGAGTTACCCCACAAGCAACAAGCCTCCCCAAGACAAGGAGCACAGGACACAAAACTCAAGAGCTAAGGCTTACTCGACTCATCCATTCCCCAAGACAAGAAATGAAAGGCACGGGCACGGATTGGTCGAGTTACCAGTAGGGGCACCAAAGTGTGATGCTTGCTGTAGAACCTAAAAAACACCTTGTGTTCTTTGGCACAAGGTGTTTTTGGTTAACGGTGGTTATAGGTCGATGTTGCGGGGTCCGTAGAGCCTGTCGCCGGCGTCGCCAAGCCCTGGCACGATGTAGGCGTCTTCGTTGAGGCCTGGGTCGATGGTGGCGGTGACGAGGCGTACGGGCAGCCCGGAGTTTGCGAGCGCATCGACGCCGTCTTGGGCGGAGACCATGCATACTGCTGTGATGTCGGTTGCGCCGCGTTCGGCGAGGATTCGTACTGCGTGGAGTAGTGAGCCGCCGGTGGCCAACATGGGGTCAACGATGAATACGGTGCGCCCGGATAGGTCTTCGGGTAGTGCTTCGAGGTATGGGACGGGTTCGTGGGTGACTTCGTTGCGTGCTAGTCCGATGAAGCCGACTTGTGCGTCGGGGATCATTTTGAGTGCGGGGTCGACCATGCCCAGCCCGGCGCGGATGACGGGGACGATGATGGGTGGGTCTTGGAGGCGGGTGCCTTCGGTGAGGGCGACGGGTGTTTTCAGGGGGAATTTTTCTATTTCAAGATCTCGTGATGCTTCGTAGATCAGCATTGCACCCAGATCGGCGAGAGCGGCACGGAATCCGGCGTTATCGGTGCGCTCATCACGCATAATTGTCAAACGTGAAGCGGCCAGCGGGTGGTCCACGATCCTAATATCCATACCCCACATGGTAGCGCGTGCTACCCCCGTTCACCCAACCTTTGGGAACGCAAATGCAAAAATTCCAGTCTTATATTGTATGAGTCTAAATATTTCTCCGGTACAGCTGCGGGGTCTCCTATCAGCCCTTGCAGCGCAGCTTGATGTGATCATTGATGCCCCGATTATTCCCGGCGAGCAGCTCGACGGTGTGGGTGAGTTCATTGGTGCGTTTAATTCGTGTGCGCAGTCTCTTGCGAGGCGTGGGCGTGCGCAGTGTGCGTATGTGGAATCGTTTGTGGATGAGGCTGTTGAGCTTTTGCATGCTGCTGAGAGCATTGATGCGGATACGGCTAGAAGGTTGGGGTCGAAATGATTGATGTTTCTGTGTTTGCTGATGAGGTTGCGCAGTGGCTTCCTGCGTTGGTGTCTGAATTGTTTGAGCTTCCGGTGATTCCTGAGTTTGAGCAGGTTGAGGCGGTTGCTAAGAGTTTTGGTGCGGAGCCGTTGACGTTTATTGCTGAGCATAAGCAGCTTCACGACGACGTGGCTGAGGCAGCCCGTACTGTTGCGGCTGCTGTTCCGCATCTGGTTGTGGCAAAGGAGTCTTTGGAGGCTATTGCTTTTTCGCATGCGCAGCGTGCGGCTGTGCTCATTCCGCAGGCGTTGAATCCTGTTCCGGCTGTGCATATTCCGGCGCAGCAGGCGTTGGTGGGTTTGTACGCGAGTTTTCAGCAGCAGGTTTCTCAGCAGTTGGTTGTGTTGAGGGAGGCGCTTGCCCCGTATACGCGGCAGTTGCAGCGGATTGCTGAGAAGGAGGCGGCGTTGCGTTTTACTACTGGTTCGCGTGGGCGTGCGCTTCCGGTGGGTGCGGGGCGTTCGTCGCAGGGGGAGGTTGTTGATGCGTTGGCGCTTTCGTCTGGTTCTTCTTCTAGTTCTGTTGATGAGCGGGCGCGGGGTCAGCGTGCGTTGGATGCTGCGCGTTCTGCTTTGGGTACCCCCTATGTGTGGGGTGGTACGACTCATAGTGGTTTCGATTGTTCTGGTTTGACCCAGTGGGCGTGGCGGGAGGCGGGGGTAGAAATTCCGCGTCTTGCTGAGCATCAAACGGTGGGCCGTCCGGTGTCGCGCGAGGAGTTGATTCCTGGTGATTTGATCGTGTGGAATGGGCATGTGGCCATGTATGCCGGTAATGATCAGTTGATTGAAGCTGGTGATCCTGTTCAAGTGGGGCCGATGCGTACAACGAATATGGGGATGGCTTTTAAGGGTTACTTTAGGCCTTCTTAAAGTGCGTTGTGCGTGCGGGAACAGCTACTATATATCTTCATGACAAACAAAGGCATTATCCCGGTTAAGGTTTCCCTCACCGAGGGTGACTTTTTCACCCTGTGGGCACCCTCCTGGCGTGAGCATGGCGCCGAGTGGCAAGCGTTCCTTGGCGCAGGTGACCAACTGTTCATGTTCCGTTCTCCGGAAGAGTTGCTGGTTTTCTTGGAGGAGGACACTGCCCATGATTTGCGTGAGCACCCGAAGTGGAATGCATTCATGGCGCAGGGTGCTCATCGGGTAGTCCCGAGCGACAAGCAGTACTTTGACATTGTGGGTGTTCCAGCGTTGTTGGCTGGGCGCGCGTCGCATGAGAATGTGTCGCATGTGGCGCGTTGCTTCAAGCTGGCTCGTAGTTTGGGTGATGTTACTGGCACGTCGAGTGTGCAGGTGTTTTTCTCCTCTCATTCGTTGTTGGCGAATGCTGATCGTGGCAGTGAGCATTTCAGTGGCCCGGCTGGCGAGGCTGAGTGGACTGCTATTGGTCGGGTGATTGTCACCAACTGGGACAAGGTTGTGGATGCGCTCGATGCGGCTGTGACGATCAAGGATGTCGCAAGTGCGGATGTTGCTTCGGCGCGCACTCGCATTGATGAGGCTGTCGAGGCGGCGAAGAAGGCTCGTGAGGCTGAAGAGCAGCGTAAGAAGGAGGAAGCTGCGAAGATTGATCCTTACGACACCACTGCGTGGGCTGCTGCTGGCATCGACCCTGTGAAGATTTCGCTTGATGGTCGTACTGTGTACACGCTGCGTACGTATGTTGAGGCCAAGCCTGTGTTCTTGGGTAAGTATGGTGAGATTTACACCTTCTCGTCTTCCAAGTCGCTGGTGCGCTGGTTGGTGGAGCATGATGATCATGATCTGGCGAAGGTGTCTACGTGGGAGGATATTAAGCAGGGTGCGAATGTGGGCACGCTTTCTGTGTCTGTGCACCCCGATAATGTCTACTCCTTCAACGGGATTGCTCGTGATATTGAGCGCGGCCCGGAGCATGTGGATACTGATCAGGTGCTGCGTGCTTACGAGTTGCTTGCCGACGCCGCCGACTGGGCCCAGGATGACTCGCTGAACTCCTTCTTCCTGGCGAATCCACGCATGCAGGACTATATTTCCTACATCACCGGTTCGACTCGCACCACAGGGTATATCCCTACCCCACCGTTTAACGAGCATGTCGATGCATGGAACCAGCTGGAGCAGATGCTGATCAAGCGTTTCTCCAAGTTCTAAAAACCAACTTTTTTACACAAAGGGCGGCCAGTACTTGTGCACTAGTCGCCCTTTGTGTTTTTAGTTGAGTCCAAGGTCTTTCGGTTCGATTCCCATATCGATAAGCAGCTGGGGATCCACGCCGTCGAGAAGCGCGTGGGTGTCAGGGGTTTCCGGCGCATCCTCATCGACTGTGCCTTCGACAGCGTCAGCTTCACCACCTGCGATAAGAGGGCTGAAGTGTGGGCGCAACACCGTCTCAATCACCTGCTCGCGCACACCATAGGGTAAGAACGTAGCATCCACCGTGCCCAAGATGAGACGATACACATCTTCGGCCGACAACTCGTGTGCCTCAACAAAGTCAAAGCTGAGCTCATCGATAGCAACCTTAAAGCCCATGGACTGCAGCACTGGGAGCGGGTGATCACCCAACTGTTCAATAGCTCCCTGCTCACAATCATAGGCTGGCTGGGCAAGCACAGGAATCTGCCTGTCGAGCACAAAACGCGCCTCCGGCCCGCAGGCAATGTCACCGTCGTCTGTCAGGCGGAAATCCCCCACCATGTCGGCCATGCCCACAATGCGCGAAGCCCCAGCAATCACCTGTTGCGCCACTGTGCCCTCGAAGTGGAAGGGGATGAATGCCTTGCGCAATAGCTCAGCAATCTTAGGGTCATTGGTCACCGCACCAACAAGGTGGGTGTTGCTGTCGACGTCGAAAAGCGCAACGTCCTCGTGTGTCTCACAGCGCAAAACCAAGCCCACAAGCACAGGAGCATCAGCTGCTACAGCATTCGCATGTGCCAGCTGCTCTGATGTGACAATGTGCTCAACATAAGCAACGTTATGCGCATGAGCAACAACCGCATCCACATCCCCACAACTGGCCACCACAATGCGCGGTAGCTGCTTAAATTCCACTTCCCCTAGAGCGGGTTGGCCGAAGCTGAGCGAGGAAAAATCAGGCATGTCATGCGCATCTAAAGTCATGCTCCCAGACTAATCTGACCAGACCCCAAATGCACACGACAGCTTTGTTCCTCGATAAAAAGACCCCTCCGCCAAGAACAAAGCATGCGGGGTGTTACTTCTTGCGCATGAAAAGCCCAATAATTCCCGCACCCACAGCACCTAGTACTGCACCAACACCTACAGAGGTTGTAGGGTTCGGGCCTGTAGCAACTTCCTGACGCACATAGATCACAGCAGGCGCAGGCGCATCCAACTGCGCAATTTCCAGCGCTTCCTTCGACGTTGCCGCCCACGCGGAGGTGTACAACAAAATCCGCCAGATGAAATAAAACAGCACCATCACACCAATGATCGGACCAAATGTTGCCCCCGCGGGGTTATTCAACGCGGAGGAGAAAAACACCGAACCGAGCTGCTTAAACACCTCAAAAGCGACCGCACCAATCAAGCTGGCCTGCACTGCCGACTTGCGGGGAACCTCGCCGCGTGGGAGTTTTTTCAACAGCCAGAAAAACACGAGGAAGTTCGCAACAATACCCAACACCAACGCAACGATGGTAGTCATAATCCCAATACCTGGGATTTGATCAAGGTGAGCGAATTCCAAAAGAGTCATGGTCAATCCAGAGCTGCCGACCACAGTAATGCCCAAAGCTACGGCCAACAGCAGCAAAACACCGATCAGGCCAAGGAAATCCGCAATTTTTGTTTTCACAAAATTGCCTTCATCAATGGGGTAATTCCACATCTTGGACACCCCGTAACGCAGGTTATTCATCCAGTTCAAACCGGACCACAAGGCGGTTGCACCACCGACACCAAACATGGCACTACGCTGATCGATAGCGGTGGAAATGATGTTATTGACAGTCTCGCCTAGCGAACCTTCAATAGTGGACGATACCCGCTCGTTGATTTCCATAAGCACATCAGGCCGGTTCGCCAGTACCGATGCGATCGCTGCGAAGCTCAGCATCAGCAACGGGAACATGCTCAGGACAGAAAAGTAGGTAATACCTGCGGCAAATTGGTTGCCACCACGCTGGGTATAGCGCTCATTCATCAGCATGATGTGGTCAAACCACGGCCACTTATCGCGGTAACGATCAATGAATCCTAATTCGTCAGCATTGCTACGCTCGATCCCGTATTCATCGGTGCGATCTTGATTAGGTCGTGTAGTAGTAGCCACAAGCGTTTTCTATCCTTGCATCGTGAACAAAAAGTGGACATAACAATAGCTACCACTCTATGCCAACTGGCCACCGCATGTTGAATGCGATGGCCAGTAGCACACGACTTGTTAGCAAATTGTTGTACTAACGCTTCGGGGGCAAAAAGCCCACGCGATCGTACACATCAGCGAGAGTTTTCGCTGCCACTGCACGCGCTTTTTCGGCACCTGCAGCCAAAACATTTTCCAGCTCAGCTGGATCATCCATGTACATGGTGTACTTCTGGCGCAGCGGGGTAACAAAAGCTTCAAGCGCCGCTGCGGTATCAGCCTTGAGCGCACCATAGCCTTGGCCTTGGTAGCCAGCCACCAAATCATCAATGCTGGTACCGGTCAATGAGGATTGGATAACGAGCAGGTTGGACACACCTGGCTTGTTTTCCTTATCAAAGCGGATTTCGGCGTCGTTATCGGTGACGGCGCTCTTGATGCGTTTGGTGGAAATCTTCGGATCGTCCAGCAGGTTGATCAAGCCCTTTTCGTTTTCTGCCGACTTCGACATCTTCGCCGTAGGCTCCTGCAAATCGTAGATCTTTGCAGCACCCTGCGGAATGAGCGCCTCGGGCACCGGGAAGGTTTTCTTGTAGCGCGAATTGAAACGCTCAGCAAGGGTGCGGGTGAGCTCAAGGTGCTGGCGCTGATCTTCACCCACAGGCACTAGCTGTGGGCGGTAGAGCAGAATATCTGCAGCCATGAGCATCGGATAGGTGTACAGGCCAGCGGAGGTGCGGTCAGCACCGCGCTTGGCGGATTTATCTTTGAACTGGGTCATGCGCCCCGCCTCACCGAAGCCGGTCATGCAGGTAAGAACCCAGGCAAGTTCGGCGTGTTCGTGCACGTGGGACTGGACGAACAAGGTGGAACGTTCAGGGTCGATACCTAAAGCCAGTAGCTGTGCTGCACCGGCGATGGTGCGCTTGCGCAGTTCTTTAGGGTCCTGATCGACGGTAATGGCGTGGAGATCAGGGATAAAGTAAAAAGCCTCGTACTCATCCTGCAGGTCGATCCACTGTTTCAGGGCGCCGAGGAAGTTTCCGAGGTGGTAAGAATCCGCTGTGGGTTGGATTCCGGACAGGACGCGCTTTTTCGCTACAGGTTTTCCGGTTTCAGTCATAGTAGATAAGTGTAACTCACCTCGCCTGCTGGCACGGTGTTGGTTTAAAGTACAACACCGCTGCACACGGTAAATGTGGCAGCGGTGTGATAAGTCAACGCGAGTTTATTGCAGGCGGTCTTTCTTGCCGAACAGGTACACCATGCTTGCGACGATGGAAGCTCCGCCACCGGCGAGTGCGAGCGCACCAAGGATTGCTGAAACGTCGTGGGCGCCGAGCAGGAAGTAAGAGACGACCAACAAAACGATTCCGAGGATGAAGAAAAAAATGCCCTGAGCGCGCATGTAAATCAATGCTCCTATGCGAGGTAGTAAAAGTATCCCCAAAGAACCTACCCTATTTCACCGAATTTTTCCGAAAATAATCTTCCCGCTATCGATGCGCAGTACCCAATCCTCCTAGTTATATGGCGCTGATCGTGCAGCGTATCGGCACATTGTGAATAGAAAATTCCCCAAAATTTTTTGCGTACCATTTTCATTATTGCGCTTTGGCACCACCCCCTTCTGCGCAGTTTTCTGTGGAACGAAACCCCCGTTTTCTTTAATAAAATATATAAAGAATATGCATTATTCCTTGTTTTGTTTCTACCCATCGACTAGCCTCGGTTCTTAATTGGCCTGTGAAATCGTGGTGTGCCCCGCGTTGAACGAGGAGGTGTGTGAGGTGAGTTGGATTCGGGATCTTTTGCGTCGCATTTTGAGCATAATTATTAGTGCGGTGATCTCAGTGGCCTCATTTTTTGGGCTATCAGGGCTGTTTAAAACCACAACTCCAGCTGACGCGCAGGCGGGCTTTCATTTGACGGTGGTCGATCAGGCCGGCCATCCGTGGTCGCAGTGTTTGGTGGCGTTGTCGTGGGAAAATGATGAGCGCGCAAAGTTCACTGATGATGCCGGGTATTTCCATGCCTCACTCGTGCCAGGCAAACACACGGTGACGGTGAATTGTCCCGCCACCGCACAGCCAAAGGTTTTTGACGTAACCCTTCCCGATCAACACAGTTTCGCACTCACCTTAACCATGCCACGCGGATAACGATCTGCTTTCAAGAAAAAGCCCTGAGGCGTGCAATCTCTCGGATTTATTCCTTCCACAGGCTTGCGACTGGAAGTGAATAGAGTTTCGGGCCAAGTAGTCTTCCTTGGGTGTCGGTGTTCATCACGAAGCCTGCGACAAATTTCTCCCTGTATTTATCCCGCAACCACTCTAGGTGTTTGAAATCTGTGGCGTTGACTGTCGACGCTGCTTTGACTTCGATCGCTATAATGCGCTGGTCAGCCAGTTCCACAATAATGTCGACTTCCCTATCGTCGGGGCTTCGATAATGCGCAAGACTCCAGTCTGTTTCGCTCCAGGTTTGTTGTCGCAGCAATTCACTTACGATAAACGCTTCGAGCATTCCACCAAAGGCTTGCCCGTGGATGATGTTTTTGAGGATGTCGGGGTGGGTTCGGGTCAGATGAACCCCCAAGCCGGAATCACTCATGATTATCTTTGGTCTTCCCACTTCACGTTTGAGCAAGTTTGGCGTCCATGGTGGGATTACATCGATGAGAAACACTGAACGCAAAAGTGACACGAATGCGCTGGTGGTAGTCGCAGGAATGTTAGCAAGATTGGCGAGCCTACCGATAACAGCTTCATATCCCTGGACTGCTGCGAGTTCACGAAGCAGGGTAAGTACTCGGTGCGGTTCAGGGACTCGCCTGAGTTCTTGAATATCTTTTGAAGTGATCCTTTCCAAGTAGGAATCGAACCATGCGGTTCGCATGCGTGGCGAAAGCGTTTGCACCTCCGGCATTGAGCCACGAGCGACAATGTCGACGTATTCGCTACGGTCTGCAGTAGTTTTTTCCTCCAGTGGATCTACACCGCTTATTACTCGTGTAATGAAGTCTTCTTTGTACCCGCGTAATTCTCCTTGACTAAACCCCCGCAGCGTGCAGCTAATGACGCGCCCAACTAAACTATCGGCTGATTTTTCTGCAAGTAATTGAGAACTACCAGTGATAATGAATCGCCCAGGAGTGCGGTCCGCATCAATCGCTGCTTTTAATGGCAAGACAAGCTCTGGGGCTCGTTGAAACTCGTCGATAACCATGATTCGGTTGTCAGCTTGGCCGAGAAATCCCCGCGGATCGTTTTGCGCAGCGTTGAGCACTTCAGGATCGTCGAGGCTAAAGAAAGCCATTTCTTTAGCCAGCACCGACCCCATCATCGTAGCCAACGTAGTCTTGCCAACCTGTCTCGCGCCACAAATCTCAACAGCACAAAAGGTGGTTAAAAGTTCGGCCAACCAGTCTTGAATATTACGGCGAAGATGCGCTTGCATACCTTAAGATTGTATGCCGGTCGTGGATCGGTGGCAAGAAAAGTCGTGGATCGGTGGCAGCAAAAGTCGTGGATTGGTGGCAACAAAAGTCGTGGATCGGTGGCAACATTAGCTGCGTTTGAAATAGTGGCGGATCAAGGTGGTGGCAAGGATTGCGCGTAGGTTTTAAACAAAAGCGGGGATGGCAACCAGCCACCACACGCCCAGAAGGATCACATGCACACCATATTCCAGCAATAGTGTCGGTTTGGGCTCTCTTCCGCTGAAGCGCAGTCGAGCATGCGCATGCGGATAGGTAGGAAACACCCGGCCGAGAATCACCGCCACCCCAGTTGCCACTACTTGTGCGAGCAACGGGAATACTGATCCCACTGCCACTGATCCCACAACGGCCAGCACCGTCGCGGGAATCACCAGGTGCAGGTAGGCCACATATTCGGCAAAGCCCACAGTTTTTCGGATGCTTAGCCCGGGTAGGTCATCGCGCTCCCGGTAGGCGACAACCAGTACTAAACCGAGGGAAAATCCGAAGCACAAAAAAGCATAGGCGGGCCCGTTCAAAGAAAGCGCCACGGCAGCAACAAGGAATACACAGGCTAGAAATACGCTGTCGCCAGGGAAGCGTCCTCGTCGGATTTTAAAGGCCACAAATGCCGCTATGCCCATAGTGTGCGGTGTGCGGGTGCGCGTCGTGCTCTTGCGTATGCGGGGAGTGTGCGGGTATAAGGCAAGCACAGCGGCACCTGCGGCAAGGGCGGGAAGGGCTACCGCTACGTTTGCGCTTAAAAGCGCATAGGCAAGTGTGACTATGAAGGGGCCGGATATTAAGGAGGCGGCATAACAATCGCGGTATAACAGCTTTTTCGGCGCAGAAATTGGTGGCTGTGCCCAATTATTCCAGTGGGTAGCCATTGTTTGAATGGCCATCACCCCAGTAGCAACCGCAGAGATGAGCATAAACACAAGTGGTATTTCTACCTGCATGCTTAGGCAGATCCCGATGATCAGCATAAGCTCAGCGATTCTTTCGTACCCATCACCGCGAGAGCCGTAGCGTGCATAAAGAATTGTGCCAAGCATCGTTTATTTTAACCAGCCCAGTTCTTCCTGCGGCAGGCGTGCACCCGTGAGTTCGAAGAACCGTTGACGCGGGTTCGTCCCTAAAACTTCTTCGGGGGTTCCTTCCGCCACAATTGTCAACTGCGCAAAAACTTGCACATAGTCAAAGCTCATGCACAGATCGATATCTTGGGTGGAAATAAACAGCGACGAGCCCGCTGCGCTCATGGTGCGAAAAATCTCCATCACCCTTTCACGGGCAATACTATCGACTGTTTCTAGCGGCTCATCGAGATACGCAATCGCAGGGCGCTGAAGTAGCACTGTTGCAATGGCGGTCTTTTTATAGTTACCGGCGGAATACGTTGACACTGGTCGCTCAAAAGCGCCATCAATAAGTAGCGCACGGCATAGCGACTGCGCGCGCTGCTTCGCCTCCGGTATTTTTTTTCATCAACCCCACCCGGGTGAGTAATTCGCAGGCGCTTAATTCCAGCGGAATACATGGATGGTCGGGAAGATACGCTCCTGGGACGCGATCATGCAGGTGACGTAAATGGGTGGTTTTTCCTGCACCGTTCAGGCCGATCAGGCCAGTAATCATCAGCTACTCCCCTCCTTATCCGAAGCTGGGCGCGATCCCACTCCCCCACTGTGGGTGGTTTTCGCGCCCAGCAGTGTGTGCGTTTAGCTATAGGTGACTGTTAGTGGTGCGTGATCCGACCAGCGCATCGCGTGGTTTTCTGCTTTAAACACCTCAGCTTTGGTGGCACGTGTGAGCATGGCGGCAGTTACAGCTTGGTAATCAATGCGCCACCCGGCGTCATTGGCGAAAGCTTGGCCACGGTAGGTCCACCACGTATAGGGGGCGTCCTCGGGTTGGAGGCGGCGTGCCACATCGAACCACACCGGGTTTTCTGCTGCTTGGCGCACCTTGTCGGAGGTGTATTCAACAGCACCGGCCCACTGGCCCGCATCAGTGATCTGCGACTGGGCGTCCGGGAAGGTGCCAAAGACCTGATCCATGAAGGCCCGCTCATCAGATAGGAAGCCGGAAGAGGTGCGGTTGGTTTTGAAATTCTTCAAATCCTGCTCGCGGTGGCAAATATTCCAGTCCCCACCAATCACCATCAATTCGTGCGTGGCGGCAGCATCGCTGAGGAAACCTTCGAAGGAATCAAGGAAGCGATACTTTTCGTCCTGCTTATCAGTACCGGCCGATCCGGAAGGCAAGTATAAGGAGGCCACTGTCACCTGATCATCGCCAATGGTGGCGGTGCCTTGAATATAGCGGCCGGAATCCTCAAACCCCTCGATGCCGATGCGCACATCATCTAATTCGGTTGTGCTCAGAATCGCCACCCCGGCGCGACCTTTAGCCGCGGCAGGGGCACCGTAGAAGTGCCAGCCTTGATCAAGGATGGGGGCAAGGGCTGCGCGGGCATCTTTGTCGCTGGCACGCACTTCTTGGAGCAAGACGATGTCGGGATTTTCTTCCAGCAGCCAGGGGTTGAAGCCGAGGTTGTCGTCGGAGCGCTGTTTGCAGGCGGCGCGGATTCCGTTGACGTTAATTGTGGTGATTTTCATGCAGTCCACCTTAACGCAGCGTGGGCAGCACACTCGACTTTTAAGCTAAAAGTACTGGTGTGGGTTGTCTGTGGGGGAGGTGTTTTTCTTTGGGTGTGGGATGAGAAAGACGATGATGAGGGTCATCAGCATGAACAGTTGCAGTACCCAGTCGGGCCACTGAAGCTGAATTGAAACTAGCCCCATGAGCCCACAGAGTGTACCGATGATCCTCAAGGTGATGCTTTTATTCATAACAAGGTTCCATAAACAGGCAAAGAAAATAAGGGTGGACAGCGAATTTTCCACCCAGCATAATCCTTTTTAACCTGCTGAGGAAGGGGCAGGGGTGAGGGTAGTTGTGCAGGGGTGGGGGCGTCGATACGCACGAGCAATCAGCCAGATCACAATCGCAGCAACACCTAAGCCTGCACCGGCGATTGCGGGTGCGTTATAGCCGTATCCTGCAGCGATCACGGCACCACCCATGAACGCACCCGCCGCGTTCGCAATATTCAATGCCGCATGATTGAGCGCACCGGCAAGAGTTTTCGCCTTACCCGCCACATCCATCAAACGCAGCTGTAGGCACGGGATCAGGGCGGAAGCAGACGCGCCGATAATGGCGAAACACACAATCGCGGGGATAGTAGAAGCGCTCGCAACGCTAAAGAGCAGCAGCGATGCGACGATTGCGCCTAGGGAGACCAGTACGCCGTAATCAACGCTCCAGTCACTCAACCGACCCCCAATCCAGTTGCCCACAATCATTCCGACGCCGTAGATGCTCAACACCAACCACATCCACTCTTCTGCCACACCGGCGCGCTGAGTCATCGTCCACGAAATGTAGGTATACACCGCAAACATGCCGCCGAAACCGACCGCACCAATCGCAAGCGAGAACCACACCTGGGCGCGCTTGAGCGAACCAAGCTCAGCCAGCGGACTCGTCGGCGACATGAGCACCATGTGCGGAAGCAGGAACCACAACGCCACCAACGTACTCAAAGAAAACGCGGTGACCAGCACGTACGCATAAGACCAACCCCACTGGTGGCCGAGAGCTTGCGCGGCGGGCACACCCAGCAAACTCGACAGCGGGAAGCCCATGCCCACAAAAGCCAGCGCCCGGCCACGCTTATTATGCTCCGCCATGGAGGTCACGACCAGCGCCGACACGGAGAAAAACGCGCCGTGCGGCACGCCGGTGATAAAGCGCGCAAACACCAAGGTGCCAAAGCTTGGGGCAACAACTGTTAAAGCATTACCCGCAACGAAAGCGCCCACGAGGATCAGCAGCAGGCGCCGCCGCGGGATCATGCCGGTGAGCGCTGTAATGATCGGGGCGCCAAGCACCACACCTAAGGCGTAGGCGGAAATGATGTGCCCTGCCGTGTTTTCCGCAATCGAGTACGCGTGCGCAATATCTTTCAGCAACCCCATTGCGACGAACTCGCCGACGCCGATGGCAAAACCCCCGAGTCCGATGGCAATCATGACGATGAGGCGCCCTTGCGGGGAAATCTCAGTTTGCAGGGGGATGGGGCGGCGCGAAAAGCGCGCAGAGGTGCCCCGGGATGATTCATCGAGGACTTCGGTTGCAGGCGTTGAGCTCAGAGACGTTGACACGTGAGCAAAGACTACCGCCCCACCTAGCTGCGCTGTCAATTCCTTACTCGCGCATAGTTGCCCAGATCGCAGCGTGCTCGCATAAGTGCGCTACGTCCATTTCCCCACCTTGCCCCGCATACCCCATAGCAGTGCTGGACGGTGCAGCCCACAGCGTTGCCTGCGTCGTGGGGTGGGATGCGTTTCGACGCCGCCACGGCAGTCCCGGTTCGCGGAAGGGGGTGCGGGGATTAAGGGGGTGTGGGGATCGAGGCAAAGCCCGCACAAAACAGAACGATCGTACTGCTACTACCCCCGTTTATGCGCAGCGTCGGCGCAGCATATGCGCATATTCGCTGGATACGTGTGACGAAACACCCTCATGGGCGGTATTCTTAAACAGTTGTACTTCACGCTTTCATTCCTAAATAAGGAGACATATGGCTAAGATCATCTGGACTCGTACCGACGAAGCTCCACTTCTTGCGACCTACTCCCTGAAGCCAGTCGTTGAGGCTTTCGCTTCCACCGCAGGTATCCAGGTCGAGACTCGCGATATCTCCCTGGCAGGCCGTATCCTGTCCCAGTTCCCTGAGTTCCTCGCCGAGGACCAGAAGGTTGAAGACGCACTCGCGGCTTTGGGTGAGCTGGCCAAGACCCCTGAAGCAAACATCATTAAGCTTCCTAACATCTCCGCATCCGTCCCTCAGATGAAGGCAGCCATCGCTGAGCTGCAGGCACAGGGCTTTAAGCTTCCTGATTACCCTGACGCTCCTGCAACCGATGAGGAGAAGGACATCCGTGCGCGTTACGACGCCGTCAAGGGCTCCGCTGTTAACCCTGTGCTGCGTGAGGGCAACTCCGACCGCCGCGCGCCGATTGCCGTGAAGAACTTTGCGAAGAAGAACCCTCACCGCATGGGTGCGTGGGATGCTTCTTCCAAGACCAATGTTGCCACCATGGATGCCAACGACTTCCGCCACAACGAGAAGTCCGTCATCATCCCTGCCGACAACGTGTTGACCATCAAGCATGTTGCCGCCGATGGCACCGAGACCGTTTTGAAGGCCGATCTGAAGGTTCTCGCCGGTGAGGTTATCGACGGCACCTTCATGTCCGCGAAGGCACTGGATAAATTCCTTGCTGCGCAGGTTGCCCGCGCTAAGGAAGAGGGCGTGTTGTTCTCTACTCACCTGAAGGCCACCATGATGAAGGTCTCCGACCCCATCTTGTTCGGCCACGTGGTGCGTGCTTACTTTGCTGATGTCTTCGCACAGTACGGTGAGGTTCTTTTGGCCAATGGCCTCAACGGTGAGAATGGCTTGGCTGCTATCTACACCGGCTTGGAGTCTTTGGACAACGGTGCTGAGATCAAGGCTGCTTTTGACAAGGCTTTGGCTGAGGGTCCAGCACTAGCCATGGTGAACTCCGACAAGGGTATTACTAACCTGCACGTTCCTTCCGATGTGATCGTGGATGCGTCCATGCCTGCGATGATCCGCACCTCCGGCCACATGTGGAACGCTGCTGGTGAGGAGCAAGATACCCTCGCTGTGATCCCGGATTCCTGCTATGCAGGTGTGTACCAGACCGTGATCGACGACTGTAAGGCCAACGGCGCGTACGATCCTTCCACCATGGGCACCGTGCCTAACGTTGGTCTGATGGCTCAGAAGGCTGAGGAGTACGGCTCTCACGACAAGACTTTCCGCGTTGCCGCTGACGGCAAGGTGCAGGTTGTCAACTCTGCTGGTGAGGTTTTGATCGAGCACGACGTTGAGGCTGGCGATATTTGGCGTGCATGCCAGACCAAGGATGCCCCTATCCAGGACTGGGTCAAGCTCGCTGTGACTCGCTCCCGCCTGTCCGGCATGCCAGCTATTTTCTGGCTGGACCCTGAGCGTGCTCACGACCGCAACCTGACCACCCTGGTGGAGAAGTACTTGGCTGATCACGACACTGAGGGCCTGGATATTTCCATCAAGTCCCCCGTTGAGGCAACCAAGGTGTCTATCGAGCGCATCCGCCGCGGTGAGGACACCATCTCCGTGACCGGCAACGTGCTGCGTGACTACAACACCGACCTGTTCCCCATCTTGGAGCTGGGCACTTCCGCGAAGATGCTGTCCATCGTTCCGCTGATGGCTGGCGGCGGCCTGTTTGAGACTGGTGCTGGCGGTTCCGCACCGAAGCACGTGCAGCAGGTTCAGGAAGAAAACCACCTGCGTTGGGATTCCCTGGGCGAGTTCTTGGCTCTGGCTGAGTCGCTGCGCCACATCACCAACACTGGCGGCACCAAGAAGGCTGCTGTGTTGGCTGATGCTCTCGACGCCGCAACTGAGCGTCTGCTGGATGAGAACAAGTCTCCTTCCCGCAAGGTTGGCGAGATTGATAACCGTGGTTCTCACTTCTTCCTCACCACCGAGTGGGCGAAGGCTTTGGCTGAGCAGACTGAGGATGCTGAGCTTGCTGCAACCTTTAAGCCTGTGGCTGAGGCACTTGTTGCGAATGCTGATCAGATCAACGCGGCGCTGCTGGCTGCCCAGGGTGCTCCTGCTGATCTGGGTGGCTACTACCAGCCATCTGAGGAGAAGGTGACTGCAATTATGCGTCCTTCCGCCACGCTCAATGAGATCATTGATGCTGTGAAGAAGTAATTTCTTCCCCCTCTTTGTGGGCGGCGGGGCTTAGTGTGAATGCTAAGCCCCGCCGCTTTTGTGCTTGTCGACGCCCCCACCCACCCCCAATAACACCCCAGCGCGCCCCGCACATTGCGTCACCCCAGTGGCTACTCGACCTTTTGAGTACACACCAGAAGTTTTCCACCCCGGAAAACACACAAGGTCGAGCACACGCGCGAAGTCAGAAGAAAAGCTCCCCCACACAAAAACAGCACCTATAAATACGCAAGGATTGATTCAAAAATACTGATTCGACTTTCAGCACAAGCACCAAAATCTGACCTGCGGTTTTTTGGGTAGCACTTGCTCTATGTCGAATCAATATTTCGCTTATATGTCCCCCTCCCCCTAACCTGACCTAGCGGAGGCCTGTGAATCCAGGCTTTGACACAGTGTGCGTAGGGTTTTCTTTCCGACGGAAAGTTGCCACTGGTTTAAGGCTGTCGGTCGCATTAGTTCATTCAGCACTTTGGACTACACAACAACGCAACCGAACGTCATCCGCCTATAGCCTTGAATGTTTTGCCTTTGCGTGCCTAGACCAAAATGCGGCGGTGGAATATTTTGCCACCAAGAACTAGAAGGATCAGTGTAGAAAAGACCAGCAGTAACCACGAAGAAACCACAAGCCAAACGGCACCGTTGCCCACTAAATGTACTAAGGGGGCTGCCCCCATGGATAGTGGTGGCACCCACGAAATAGCTACTAGCCATCCCTCAGAAGACGATCCCCAATTCACAAGCGGTGCGAAAGGGATGCTGAGTGAAAAAAGCAGCAGGAATAAGATCGGTATTTGCGCAAAAACGTAGTCTTCGTTACGCGAGACCAACACACCTGTAATGGCATGGAGCGCGGTGAATAGAAGATAGCCGGGGAGGAAAAAGGCGAGAACTATTACTGCCGTAAACCAAGGAAAATCACTGTTTGCGCCGGTGTCGATGGAAAAAAGCGAAAGCACAACCACTGCCCATAAAACTATGAGTTGGCCGATGCCCACGAGCGCGTGTCCGAAAAGCTTTCCAATATACAGTTCTTCTGGTCTCGTCGCAGAGAGGAGAATTTCGGTTATTTTATTGTCGCGCTCATCGGTAATCGAAGCTCCGGCCAAGGTGGAATTCATCATGATCACGATGGATAAGGCCACAAACAAAAATATGGACACGATCGTAATTCCGACCTCACCGGCGAAGAGATCGTCACGCGGTTCCAATACGCCGCAGGCTAAGTAGATCATTCCGGCGGCAAGTACTACAAGGGTGAGATGCGTACCAAGGCTTCGCAAGCTAAGGGCCGCTTCCCTGCGCGCGATTGTGGCAATTACCCCGAAGTCTAGGTGTCGTATCATTTCATTCCTTCCGCACCATCGTAAAGTGATTCCAAAGCTTGGGTGAGCGATTGCTTTTGATAATCCACACCCCGGATTTCCTGCCCCTGTAAACCGGACTTCATTAATTCCTCGACTGTTATGTGATCAGAATTTAATGTCAGCGTCAGCCCATCCCACGAATGCACAGAACTGCATTGACTAAAGTCGAGGTCTTCAACTGAGCGACCTTCTTCAAAGACCGCGTGAATATGCACTACTGTGAGTTCATCTCTCAGCTTCAGCGACGAAGGATCCCCTTGGAAAACTATTACCCCTTCCTTCATCACCGCCAAGGTGTCAGAAATGCGGTCAACAATGTCGATTTGATGTGAACTAAATACAATGGTGCGCCCACCCCGCGCATATTCTTTGAGCAGTGCGATGAGTCGTTCAACCGACATCGGATCAAGTCCAGAAAAGGGTTCATCAAGAATGAGAAGCTCAGGTTCGTGGATGAGGGCAGCTGCGATCTGCACGCGCTGCTTGTTCCCTAAAGATAGGTGCTTGACTTTACTATCGGCGTATTGTTCCACGTCGAGCTGAGCGAGGATTTTATCAATTCTCTTATCAACAGTATCTGCTGGCACTTTATGCAAAAGTGCGAAGTAGCGAAGCTGTTTGCGGACCGTTTCGTTGACATACAACCCCCGTTCCTCGGGCATATAGCCCACCCCTTTGACAGATCCTGGCTGCACTTGTACATCATTGATGTGAATCTCCCCTGAATCTGCAGGAAGTAGTCCCATGATGATCCGCATGAGGGTTGTTTTACCCCCACCATTGGCAGCGAGCAGGCTAAATATTTCCCCTTTGTGAACATTGAAATTCACACCGTTGAGAACTTTCTTTTCTCCAAAAGATTTATGAATATTTGAAATACGAAGCACCATATTTTTCACCTTTAAAAGAAGTACCACCCCTATCGTCACATCCATACAATAGGGGCCCAAGTTACACTAATTGCAGAAATTTACACCACTTCTTTTGAGTAATTTGCACTCTTTTCAATCCCCTTCACGGGAAGATACGAACCACGTCACCAGCGCAGAAAGCATTGATAACACTATGGTAGCCGTGGTTCCACCAACGGTATCTAGACCGTCAAACATGATAGCGCATATTGAAAAAACAAACATATAGACGATCACAGCTTTGAAGTAAGCACTCATGATTTACTCCTTAAAAATCTCCCAGCACTTTGGCTGCCAGATACAGCTTCAGACTATATTCAAAAACCGGAGAAACGCCGCTTTTTATCAATGCTCAAACATTGTGAAGAATTCATATAAATATAGGCAGTAACTATTTCCCAAACTTTTTCACATCGCCGAGGGTTACCATTGCGCACAATCCACGCTAACGAATAGCAACTTCGACGCAATCCTTCATAGTTATAGGCGACACTATCACGAACTTTTGACTTGATCTATGAAAAACGAGCCCATATTTCTATGGCGCTCACAGGAATACCCGGAAGCCACACTGGTCACAACCTTCCCCGCGTTGCCATTACCGAAGGCGAACGCACAACCGTGCAAAGTGGTCGCTATCATCCTGCCCCCCAGCAGGCTCGATGGGTGGTAGCGCGACGCGAAGCGTGAGTGGATGCGGCACTTCTTGTGCGCGAATGCATCAGGCTTTGTTTATGTTGGAAATGATAATAGACTCACATTCAACTGTGGTCTGAATAGATCTTCTCTTCCGGAATGCTTGTGGGCGAAAGCTAGGCGGGGCCATATCTGTAGCACCCCTTGTGTTGAGTAGTAACACTGCCCTGTCCTTTTCCTTGTTCTATGCAGCGCTTTCCGGCTGAGAAAAGTGGTCTTTTCCATGTGTAAACGCCTCCTTCTTCCCCTTGTTCTCCTATGCTTTGGTGCAGGTTCAACCCTAGTGATCCCGCAGGCTAGTGCCATGGAAGGGGGTCGGGAAACACGGGTTGAAGAAATCGAAGCGAATAAAGTGGTGCGCTTGATTGTCAATGGCAGAAGCTTGTGCACTGGGGTTGCTATTGATGAGCACTGGGTGCTTACAGCTGAGCACTGCCGGAAAAATAAAGACGAGATTGCCACGGTGGATATTCAGCGGGGCACTACGCTGCCCGCGCCTTCGATCACGGGTGTGTGGCATGCTGATGCCCCGAGTGGCGATATTGCGTTGGTGTTTGTTGAATCAGGTTTGGGTTTGGCGCATTATGCTGATATTTCTCGTGATGCTGTGCGCATCAATGATGCCGGCACTAATTATGGGTGGGGTTCGGGCACGAAGGATGTGTTGAAGATGTCGCACCAGAAAGTGGTGGGGGCCTATACTGCCAGCGGTTTTAATCAGGGTGCGATGTTTGTCAGTGAAAATGAGGGTGTGACGAAAAATCGTCCGGGTGATTCTGGTGGGCCGCTGTTTATTCGGGGCACTGTTGCGGGTATTTCTTCCTCAATTGGCTCGTCTGTGAAAACTAATTTCAGTTCTGTTCCGGCTGTATATGACTGGATTGTCCGTGAAGTTAATTCGCGCCCGCAGCCGCGCAGCACTGAGTTCATGGCGGAGATCGATCCGGGGGTGGCAGATCGGATCAATCAGCGTATCCTGGCCGCGCAGCAGCAGCGTGCGATCGCACTCGAGATCGCGGAAACCAACGCCGC
Organism: Corynebacterium felinum; assembly: GCF_030408755.1. Taxonomy (NCBI): domain Bacteria; kingdom Bacillati; phylum Actinomycetota; class Actinomycetes; order Mycobacteriales; family Corynebacteriaceae; genus Corynebacterium; species Corynebacterium felinum. The sequence continues at coordinate 566,798 of NZ_CP047209.1, read as the reverse complement.
AGATGCCCAAAAGGCGCTGGAGCGTGCGACTGAGCGTGAAGCTTTAGCTGCCGCGAACGTCGACAAGGCCCAGCAGTTGCATGAGCAGGCGCAGGCGCTGCACGATTCGGCAGCTGAGCAAATTGCGCAGGCGCAGCAGGCACAAGACGATGCGCGGCAGGTCGTTGCGCACGCGCAGCGGGAACAAGAAATTGCGCAGGCCGCGCTCGTTAAACAGCAGCAGTTGTCTGAGCAGCTAGTGCAGGAATTAGAGGAAGAAAAAGCGCAGCGTTTAGCGCTTGAGGCGCAGGTGGGTGCAGGTGGGAGTTCGTCGGCGCCTGTGTTGAGCGCAGAGTGGTGGCGTGGGTTTTTCGGTGTGCTTGCTGCACTTGTGGGCGGGGGTGTGGCTGGCTGGCTTCTTGCTCTGCGCTTTTAGCGTATCGACGCCGCCAGCACCGTTCATCGATGAGGTGAGGGTGGCGACGTCGATAAGCAGTGCAAACAAGCACAGCATAGTGCGGGATGAATAATATTATTTACACCCGATTAGCTGCGGTTTTAACCCAAAAGTAGACAGAGCGGTTTCTTTTTTCGGCCCACAGTGCGTAACTTTGTCACAGAACGACATGATTTTGTGTCCCACCTCACCACCTGAGGCGCAAGGTGAGGTAAAAACTCAACTTTCACTCACCTTCACCCCCTTCAAGGAGCGCACCATGGCACCGAAATACGATAACTCCAACGCCGCCGATTGGGCACCAGCAACCCAAGCTATTCACGCAGGCCAGCCAGTTGATTCCGACACCGGCGCACGCAACCTGCCACTGTATTTGACCACCTCCTACCTCTTCGACTCCGCCGAGCACGCAAAGCAGCGCTTCGCACTCGAAGACATCGGACCGGTGTACACCCGCTTAACCAACCCCACCACGGAAGCGCTCGAAACCCGCGTCGCCACCCTCGAAGGCGGCGTCCACGCTGTTGCCTTCGCCTCCGGCCAAGCAGCAGAAACCGCAGCGATCTTAAACCTTGCCTCCGCCGGCGATCACATTGTTGCCTCCTCCCGCCTCTATGGTGGCACCTCCACCCTTTTCCAAGTCACCCTCGCCCGGCTGGGCATCGAGGTTACGTTGGTCGAAAACCCCGACGACCCCGAAGCATGGCAGCAAGCAGTACGCCCAAACACCAAGGCATTTTATGGCGAAACCTTCGCCAACCCCCAAGCAGACATCCTTGATATTCCCGCCATCGCTGAAGTTGCACACCGTAACCAGGTGCCGCTGATTGTTGATAACACCATCGCTACCGCAGCGCTAGTCAAACCGCTTGCCCTCGGCGCGGATATTGTGGTGGCATCGCTAACAAAGTTCTACACCGGCAACGGCAGCGTGATCGGCGGCATCCTTGTCGACGGCGGCAGCTTCGACTGGACCGTCGAACGCGACGGACAACCCGTACACCCCAGCTTCGTCACCCCCGATCCGGCCTACCACGGCCTGAAATACGCCGACCTAGGACCTGCCGCATTCGGGCTTAAAGCCCGCGTCGGCCTGCTACGCGACACCGGCGCAGCACTCTCCCCCTTCAACGCATGGATCAGCGTCCAGGGCCTCGACACCCTATTCCTGCGCGTTGAACGCCACAACCAAAACGCGCTCACGGTAGCTCAGTTCCTCAACGATCACCCAAAGGTGTCCAAGGTAAACTTCGCCGGCCTGCCCTCCTCCCCGTGGTACGCCACAAAGGAAAAACTGGGCTTGAAGTACACCGGTTCTGTCCTGTCCTTCGATGTTGTGGGTGGCAAAGACGAAGCCTGGGCTTTCATCGACGCGCTGAAGCTGCACTCTAATCTCGCCAACATCGGCGACGTGCGCTCCCTCGTCGTGCACCCTGCTACCACCACGCATTCGCAAAGCGACGCCGAAGGTCTAGCACTAGCGGGCATTTCCGAGTCCACCATCCGGTTATCTGTGGGCATTGAAGATATTGACGATATTCTCGCTGATCTCGAAGCAGGATTCGCCGCAATATAGTACTGGGCAAATACGCACAGGTGGTTTCTTCAATGTGTCGAAGAAACCACCTGTATGTTTGGCGCAATCACACAACTGTTGCAAGGGGCGTGAAAGGCACTAAGACAATATTTTTTAAGAACCGAGCTTCAGATTCGGAAATACCTTCAGGGCATTAGTGAGCAAACCCGCTAAAGCTGTCACAGCTGCTAGAACACTGACCACCAAAGCAACGGTCGACTGCCAACCAACACCGCTTGACAAACCACCAAAAGGTGGCTGCTGCCCAGGAGGGGCAGGTTGATGTGGCGGGGTGGGATTATTGCTACCACCACTGCCAGTGGTGAAGGTGAGCGAATAGCGACCGGTATCTACTGGTGCAACAGCCCATCCAGGAAGTGGCTCCGGCAAGTGTGGACGCGCGGAATCAACCCGGTACAAATCAAAAGCCTTGCTGGTGTAGTTCTTCTTCCGCGGATCGAAATCAGGGCTAATGGGAAATTCCGCGAGCACAACGTTCTTTGCTCTCTTATCGGCGCGGTTGTCCAAATAATCAAGCTCGTAGTCGGCAACAAAATTACCCCGCTTTGTTTGAGCATTCAGGTTGACCCGCATATTGCTCAAGTTCAAATTGTAGGTGTACTTAAAGGGCTGGTTGCCTTGGTGTCCGCCGCCTTTAAACTGCACTGGACCAAATACATGGAGAACACCCGCGCCTGTGGTATCGATGCGGGAGGTATGAGCATTGATGGGCAACTGAACGGAACTGACTTCATTGCTCCCATGAGTTAAAACCATGGTGAAGGTTCCCTGAGAAATGCTCATCCTTTCTGCTGCTGTTGCTGCCGGATGCATCATCGAAGCCACCATAATGGCGGCGACGGACGGTGCCAATAACGTGGTACGCATGATGTTTCCTCTCTTAGAATCCAATCAATAGTGAATGTTCATCTTTTTCATGCCACGTTTAAAATATCACGCCAATCCGAAACGATTCCACATAACAGAAAGACTCTCATTCCCTGCTCAGGAACAAGAGCCTTCTCTTTGGTTATTTCTTATATAAGGTGCGTGTTAGGGGGATCACACCGGCAGGATTGCTTAGAAAGGAAGCCGCAATCCGAACCGTGGCGCCAACGCTTTAAGCGCCGCCACAATCGCACCGAACAGTGCAAACACGCCCACTAAGGAGCCAACAATAACCTTGGTTCGGTTTTCCGAATCCACCGAGGACTTCGTGCCGTAGTGATCCACATCGCCAGGAATATTAAACGCCAGCGTTAAATCTGGCGCATCCAGCACGGTGCCCTCAGCATAGCGATTATTAATAAATGCTTCCTGGAAACCGGGCCCTGCAACGGTGGGGTCGATATTTTTGTAATTGTAGCCAGCCCTAGTGGGAACCATCGGCCCCTTAGGCAAGGTAAAACGCGCCAGCTCCACATCATTACCACTCTTGCTTCCAGTCGTGCCCGTGGTACCTTGACCGGTCGCTGCCCCAAGATCACCCTTGGTTTCATAGTCCACGGTCACGGTCGCAGAAGCGCCCTTGAACACCAGCTTGAAATCGCTGAGCTTCACATCCAAACCCCAGCGGTCTTCCTTGCTGTCGTAGTGCGCACGGAAGTGAATGTCACCTTTCAGTGGTAGTTGCGCATCACCGTTGGCTTCATAGCGCGCGTTTACGACATCAATGGGGAAAGCGAAGTCTTTTTTATCCCCCTCGAATGGAGTCACACCATTATCAAGGGTGACAGTGCCTCGCCCAATAGGGCCGGTGATATAGCTGACTAAGGATTTACGAAAGCCCCACACAAACTGCCCACTGGTCACCGTTGGCTCCAGATCACTAGGGGCTGTGGCTTCCTGTGCACCAACGGGAATAATGCAGGCCCCAGCCACCAACAAGGCGCTTGTTGCCGCAGTCAAGAATTTCTTCACTTACTCACACTCCACATTCTTTTCTTAAAAAATTTACACCGCGCCACGGTTGTGGCTGGTGGTTTACATAGGAGACAGTTTCATTATAAGACTACTGCTTGATGCTACCGTACGCATAGAAAAACGGGCGCGTGTGCCGATCGTATTCCACACGCACCCGTAAATTCAATGGTTGAGGAAAATTAATTTTCCCTTAGAACTTCAGGCCCATCTTTGGGAGGAAGAATGCTGCAACACCCGCAAGAGCCGCAAGGATTGCCACAATCGCAGCGATGATACCTGCTACCTTGCCGCCCGATGACTGGTTCTGCCCCTGATCGCCTGGGGTGGTGTTATTGCCAGTATCTGCGTCTTTCCCCTTCTTGGTTGGCTTGCCTGGGTGAGCTGGCTGTGGCTTACCGTCAAGGCAAACTTTCTTTACCTTCAGCTCAAGTGCGACATCATCCATTGGATGGGTTGAATCATACTGCCCCATGAACGCAACATCAGCCCCCTCAGCAGTGTGTTTCTTCTTATCGGTGCCAGGCTGTGGGGTGTAGCGCAAACCAGTGGCCTGCACCTTCAAATCCTTCTCGTTGAGTGTCCAGGTTGAGGTGGTGCCTTGTGCGATGTAGCCGGAACCTGACACTGCATTTTCTGGAATACGGTCAGAATCCTTGTAGGAAGCCATATCCTTACCGGCAACGTAGAAGCCGGAGTAGTTGATACCCGCCTTGGTGGTTCCACCGTTGATTTCAACATAAGGGGATTCAATCTGAGTAGAAAGTGCACCGTGGTGGCCGGTGAACTTCACGGTGGATGCCTTGGTTCCAATGATTGCCTTGGTAATGCTTGTGCCATCGCCTTCGATGCGGCTGAGCTTGGGGTCCACTTCAAAGTTGAAAGCATAGCCTACAGCGGTGTCTGCCACGGTATTTCCCTCTTCGTTGACAGCACCAGCAGAAGTCCACGTGCCCTGTGCAATAGCACTTTTAACATAGTTGCGCCAGGATTGCTTCACACCCCACTTGAGGGTTCCAGATTCCACCTCATAGCCTTTAAGTGTGCAATTGGCGAGAGTGTCATCAGCGTGAGCGGCAACGGGGGTTAGTACAGCGGTAGCAAGTGCGGTAGATACCGCGAGTGCTACGCGGGTGCGGTTAAAAATTGCCATGATTGTTCGATCTTCTCCTTATATCGAATCTTAAAAACCAAAGGCGAGCATGTGCTAAAAAAGCCAAGGCTCACCTTATATCCAAAACCATCGCCATTTCAACCACTTTTCACCTATTTCACCCACTATTTACCCCCCTGCAAAACCCGTTTCCTCGACCGGGTACCAATACTACAAAAGCATTAGCAAATATGCAGCAAAAATGCACCTAGGGGATACACACTACATAAGATGTTCTCGGGCTGAGCCGAAAACACCACCATTCCATTTCAAAAAAAAAGGCAACCGGCCTATCCACCTGCATCTACCACCAACGTGGGCACCGAATTTCCCCCATGCCTAAGTTGCATGTACCCTCTTCATTCTTTTCAGTTCTCAAAAGCGTAGTGACGGTCACCTTTTTTCGCGCTCGCGCGCAGCCAAGAAACCTCACGCTCAGCGCCACGAAGGACCTCCAAATCCCAGGCACCTGCAAGCGCACTCGACTTTTTCTTTTTTGAACGTGCAAGCCATGCACATGACGTACTAATTGGTCGAGCAACCAACCCGCGCACCGTTCAAAACAACCTGTCCCCTACCAACAAGGAACCGAACAAACTCGACCTTTTCGTTCTCAAGGATCTAGTTCCAAAGAATCTTTCAAAAATAAGTCGAGTTGCTCCACATTGGAGTCTTCTCAAGCCACACCCAAGACCCACGAGAACGAAGGTAATTCGACTTTTTCGTTGTGTGAGGCCCTGATCTAATACCGCACCCTCGAATTGGTCGAATTACCTCACGTGGCGGATGCCCTAGGGCCAATAAAACCTTCAGATACAGAGCAGGTGTGAAGAAGGTATACAGTGTGGACAGGAGGGTGTTGAAGTTCCCGCTGAGCGTGGTACCTGCGGCGCGTGGTTGCCTTGTGCTTTCATGCGCGTAGGGCGAAGACGCGTAATCCCCTACGTTCGTGCAAAAAACGCAGGGGATCAATGAGCACATATGCAGCACAGGTGTGCGTTAGAGCAGGAGCACTACCTGTCATTGCCTATTGTTTCGGCAAGAATGGTTTGACCAGATCCATGATCATCTTGCCTACAATCGCTACCGTGGCCACGCCGGCAATGATTGCCAACAGGGAGGAAACATTGGCGCGGATTTTTTTGAAAATTTCTTCCAAACTTCCCGTTGTGCTCCCGCTCATCGAGTCGGATACGCTCGACGATGCGCCCGGCGTCGGCACGCTGCTCGATGTTGCGCTCGAGTGACCAGCACCAGGCACTGGGGCTTGGCACGGCTCAGAGGCGGCCGGGGTGTATGCACCCATGCTGAAATTGTTCAGCATCGTGATGCGTTCGGGGCTAAACTTTGTGCCTGTTCCGATCGCACACGCATATTCATCGGGCAGGCGGTCCTGACCAAGACCCGCAGCGAGAGTTTTGATCTCACTGTTTGCAGTATCCAGGCAGCCTGGGGTGACTTCCAATGTGAGCTTAACGTCATCAATCTCAGGTTTGTAATCCTTGTTGTAGATCCCGAGGAAGATAATATCAACTCCATCTACCGTAGATTTTTTCGTGTCGGGGTTGTATCCAGTGCCTGGTTTTGGCTCCACCACAAGATGCTGGGAGTGCAGCTGTGCGGTGTTCTGCCCTAGTGTCCAGGTGGTTGCTTGGGCGCTATTTTTCTTCGTGCCCGCGAACACATCTTTGCCCTCTACCCGGTTCTTTGGGGTGCGATCGTCCGGCTTGTAGTCCGTCATGCCTTTACCTGGCACGTAGAAGCCCTGGTAGTGCACACCTACTTTGGTATTCTCACCGTTGACCCGCACGTAGGGGGAAATGATGGTTGACTGTAGCGCACCCTTGTGGCCTGAAAATGTTGCCGCAGATTCTTGGGTGCTCACCAGTGCGTGGCTGACAGTTTTACCGGTTGAATCCAGAAGGATCAGTGAGTTTGCAGGATCTACCGGCCAGGCAAAGGTGAATTGAGCGCCAATTGGATCGCCGTTTTCTGTCACATTTTTCGAGGTCTCCCAATCGCCGAGTGCAATTTGCCCCTTGATGTACTGGCGCCAGGATTCCTTGATTCCCCAGTGGAAGGTGCCCTTTGTTACCTGCAAAATAGGCTGGGTGCAGGTTGTTGCAGCAGTTGCGGTTTCTTGGGCGTTAGCTGCGGGGATTTGGGCAAGCCCAGCGCCCAGTGTGAGGGCTAGAACAGCTGCGCTTAGTGTGTTGTGTGTGGAAGATAGGTTCATGATCACTGATCCTTCACGTGTGTTGTACCCACGGTGAGTTTTTAGGAACGAGCAGTTGCTTTCTCGCGGGTAAGAAGTGAGACAAATGCCTGTTCAGAGTCGGTGCTTCGCTGGCGTTCGGGGTGAACGCTGATCAAACCATCGACTACGCTGACCTGGATTGGCCAACCATAGATTTCACTCAAATTTTCGCTGGTGTACACCTGCGCGACAGTTCCGTCGGCTGCGACTGTGCCGCGCGCTAGGCACACGATGTGGTCGCAGTAGCTGGCGGCAGCGTTCAAATCATGCAGCACCACGATCACCGCAACGTTGGCGGCCTTGGCGAGTGTGCGCACGAGGCCAAGCACGAGTTCTTGGTGTTTGATATCGAGTGCGGCGGTGGGTTCATCCAGCATCACCACGGGTGTTTGTTGCGCGAGCACCCGCGAGAGTGCGACGCGGGCGCGTTCGCCACCGGAGAGTGTGGCAATGTCGCGGCCTGCCAGATGTTGCGCGTCGGTGGCGGCTAGGGCTGCGTCAATGATTTCCTCGTCGAGCAATTCGAGCGGGGTGCCTTCCCAGCAGCGCCGTCCCATGGCAACGACGTCGCGCACTAAAAACTCAAAGGACACGCCGACATCTTGCAGCATCACTGCGCGGGCGCGCGCTAACTCCAACGCGCTTGACGACGCCGGATCTAGGCCCGCCACGCTCACCTGGCCGCTGCTGCGCTCAAGGTCGCCAGACACCACAGCCAGCATGGTGGACTTACCTGCACCATTGGGGCCAATCAGGCCTGTGACTTCACCAGGGCGGGCAGTAAAAGAAACATCATGCAAAAGCCTGCGTCCACCAATATCGACGCTGACGTTGTGTACTTCGATCAATGCATTCCCTTTCGCATCATGCGACGCAACAGAATAAAGAAGGTGGGGCCACCGACCAGCGCGGTGAAAATACCGATAGGCAGGTCCGCGAAGGGGATAACGGTGCGGGCGGCGACGTCGGCAAGCGCAATCAGCACGGCACCCGCCAACGCCGAGGCTGGCAGCAAAATCTTATTCTCCGGGCCCACAATCGAACGCAGCAGGTGCGGCACAATCAACCCCACAAAACCAATCAGACCAGCAAAAGACACAGCACCAGCCGTCAGCACCGTGGACGCGCCAATCGCAACAATGCGCAAACGCGCCACATTAATACCCGTATGGCCAGCCGCCCGCTCACCCAAAGCAAGCACATCCAACTTCTTACCCAATTGCAACGCCATGGTCACACCCACAGCCACAATCGGAAGCACAACCCACACATGCTTCCACTGGGAACCATTGAGCGAACCCATCTGCCAGAAAATCACCTGCTCCCGGTTCGCGGTGGGGGCAAGGTAGACCATGAAAGAAATCAAGGCGCCACATACCGCATTAATCGCAATACCGGTCAAAATCAGGTTGACCACACTCACCTTGCCCTGACTACGCGCAAGCTGATAAATGATCACCGTGACCAGCACCGCCGACAAAAACGCGGCAAGCGGAACAGTAAACGTACCCACAATGCTCACGTTAAACACAATCACCAGCGCCGCACCGACACCAGCGCCGGAGGTCACACCGATAATCGACGGCTCCGCAAGGGGGTTGGCAAACACCGCCTGCATCAAGGTGCCCGCCACGCCCAAAGCAGCACCAACCAGCAAACCTAACACGATGCGGGGAAGGCGGATCTCCCAAATCACATTGCCCGCCAAATTATCCCCACCAGGACCCGCCGCTAACAGCGGAACAAGATCGGGAAGTGGCACGTAAAACTGCCCCAACACAATGGACAAAATGGTAGACACTACCGCCAAAATTGCCAGCACCACGAAAGTGGCAATGCGACGCTTACGACGGCGGGCAAACACCTCAGCAGCACTAGGCTGTGACACATCTGCCTGCGATGGTGCGAGGCTGGGGTCGAGTTTTTGTTGCAGTTGTTGAGTCACTAAGGTCACTGAGCCTTCTGTTTAATTCGCGTTTTCCGGAGCGTACACAGCCTTCGCCAAGCGGATCAAGGTTTGTCCAGTCAACGGACCGAAGGCGAGCGACTGCCCATCCGGCAAGGTGACCACACGCTTCTTCTGCCCCGCTGTGGTTTGAGCAATGCCTGGTCGCTGCAGCAAACCCTCAATACCACCGGTAGATTCCAAACCACCGCTCATCATGATGATCACTTCAGGATTAATCTTGGCCAGCGCCTCAGCATTCGCAGGTTCGGCGTAAGAAAGCTTGTATTCGGTACCCAAATCCACACCACCGATACCTTCGATCAGATCCTTCGCACCCGTGCCCTCACCCATGATGAAGAACACCCCGCCAGTACCACGAGCGTACAAGAACGCCATGCGCATTGGCTTTTCAGGAACTAGTGCCTGTAATGCTTCGCGGTCCTTTTCAATCTCCTCCATGGAGCGCTGAGCCAGTTTCTCAGCTTCCTCATTCAAGCCCACGACTGCGCCGAGGTTCTTGATGTCATCGGAAATGGATTCGATAGTACGGGTGGGTTCCATCACCACTGTGGTCACACCAGCTGCACGAATCTGATCAATAGCATCCCGTGGACCAATGGAGTGATCAACAATCACCAATGTGGGTTCCAGTGACAACACCGCTTCGACGTTAATGTTGTGACCACCCTGGGTGACCACCGGCAACGACTCTAAAGACTTCTCCGTTGAAGAAACGGTACGGCCAACAATATTCGATCCCAGCCCCAAACCAGTCAGGGTTTTGGTGTAGGTGCCATAAAGGTCGAGCGCCAAGATGCGGGAGGTGTCATTGACGGTTACATCGTAGCCGTCGGCGTCGGTAAGCTCCACAGGCAGGCTTGGTTTCGCGTTGGTAGTGACTGGCTCCACTTCATCAAACTCAGTCACCTGAGTGACCCCTTCAAAGCTGCGTGGATCGGAAAGATCAGTAGCAGCAGGAATGGAGTCGCGTAGTTTCTCTCCCGAGGATTCGTAGGCGCCTTGAACTCCACAGCCCACTAAGCTGACCGCGCATACTGTAGCCACGACGGCGGCTCGAAGTTTGGTAGAAAAAGTCTTCATGGTCTCCCTTAGTTCCGGTTTGCTGACAGAGGATTGGTGTTCACTTATCGGTGCGGCGTTTCACGCGCCTAGGCACCGTACTTCTTAGGCTGGGTTATTCACCACGAGGCGCCCCATACTTCCACCTGCAACCACGAAAGCAGCAAGCGCCAAAAGCACATACATTCCAGGGCTCAGCTCCGTACCGCCAACACCATTTGCCGAGGCTGAGGCGTTTTTAATCTTGAACTTATTGGCGCCGCTTTCGTATCCTTCGGTGCTGGTGGAATCCTCATCGAAGCTCACGTCGCCACCTGCCTCGCCGGAATTCTTCAGCTCGGCAGCCTTAGCCCCAGCACCACTGCCACCCGCAGCATTTGTTGCCGCGGCACTACCCTGGCCGGATGCACAGTTAGCAGATGCACCAAGACCTGCTTGGAAACTGATGGGATCAAGCTGGGTGCCTGGCTCATAGAACTCCGCAAAAGCCTTCGAACCAGCATCAGTTAAGGAAACACTAGCCGTGCCGGATGCGGAATTGTCACTAATATTCAAGGAGCTGAACTGCAAATTACCCAAAGCCACGCGACCAAAGTTGGTGACCTTACCGGATGTATCGGAAGAGACAACTTCAGCGATCAGTGCACCAGAATTGCCATTGAACTGGATCTCCATGTTGGTGATCTGAAGATTCAGCACACCATTGTGCCCCGTAAACTTCATGCCACCACCGAAAGCAATCGTGCCGCTCTTCTTTGCGGTATCCACCGCGCCGGAGTTGCCGGTGAAGTGGAATTCACCGTTGCTATGCTGCACGTTCGATAGTGTCCACTTACCCTTAGCAATGGAGCCGGTGATGTAGGACTGGAAGGATTTCTTCACACCCCATGCAGCCTTTGCTTGCTGCACACCCTTCGCACCTTCTGCAGAGCACACGTCACTGCTTGCAGCAGAGGCTGCTTGGGCACTGCCTGCACTTAGGCCGCCGCTGGCACCCGAAGTGGTAGACACGCCACCTGTGGCACCTGAGCCACCAGTACCGGAGCCACTGGTTTGGCCGGAGGTTCCACCTGTGCCACCTGTGCCACCGGTAGTGCCGGAAGCAGAAGCTTGGGTGCTTGTTCCTGCCGCACCGCCTGTAGATTGGGTGTTTTTGTCTTTGCTGCCGGAGAAGGACTCGACTGTCTTCTTAAACTCCAAGGCGTTGCACATCAAGGTGTTAATCCCACCGAGTGTGTCATTAATTTCAGCAAGGGTACCCATGGCTTCTTTATTGGCACCGCTGAATTCGCCGGAGACTTTGCCGAACGCATTTTTACACACGTCGCCCGAACCGCCAGAAGTGCCGGAACCACCCGAACCGGCCGAACCACCAGAGCCACCACAGCTACCATCAAGTTTGACGCTGCCGGAGGTAGGATCTAGGGCTTCACCCACATTGTAGCTGATAAACAGCTGCTTTCCACCTTGGGTCAAGGTGGTGTTGCCGCTGAGATCGACGGTGCCAGAATCAGTATTGGGCGCATTATTCAGCGCAATGGTGGCAATGGTCACATCGTCCCCGTTAATTGGATTACCACGCTTGGTCTTATCCACCATATCCGATTCGTAGGACTGATAATCCACAACAATATCAGCGCTGGAGCCCTTGACCACCACTTTGATATCGCTGATCTTCATGTCCAGCAAATCAAGGCCAGTGTAGTTATGACCCTTGAAATGCAAGGTGCCTTGCATCGGGATGGTCGCCTCGGTAGCACTGGTGATAGTAGCTTTGCCAGGAGTAAACACAAAAGCACCATCGGCGCCAGTGGCACTTCCCGTAAAACCGATTCCGGAGGAGGAATCCCAGTTGCCTTTAGCAACGTTTCCCTTGATGTAGTTTCGGTAGGTTTGCTTAACCCCCCAGTTAAAGGCGCAGTTGGACTGTGCGTGCGCAGCGGGAGCGAAGGCCACAGGCGCTCCTAGTAGCGGCAGGCCTACGATCGCGGGCACGGACAATAAACTCAGCACCTTTTTTCGTGCGCTGTGTGACTTTGCGGCTGAAACCATCGGCCTTGTTTCTCCGTCTCTCCGTGTACTTTCAGTAACTATGTCGGGGGTTTAACGTTGTGTGCTGTGTGAATAAGCGACACACTGCTTCACACGCGCAGTTCCCTTTGTGGTTTGCCCACCGCAGGGGGTGAGGGGTGCGCCGGAAGGGTTGTGTGCCCTCATTCGGTTAGGTTAAGCTTCGCACACTTATACAACCATGTATAGGCTACACTTAGTTGCGTCGGTTTACCTATTTTGAGGAAAGCTTTATCCAACCTTTATGAATTCGCTTAATATGACCGCTTTTTCCAACCTTTACCCTGATGTTGACCCATCAAAGGGTTTACCCCTTACGAGGGCAGAGAGGTTTTCCTTTTGCCTTGCTGCTGCAATTTTGGGTTTTGGTTTTGTGGTGGGAAACCTGATCGTCGCCGGCGTAGGCTTAGCATTGCTGCTATACGCAACGATCGTCCCTGGGCAAAAAACGGCACGCCGGATCCGTAAAGAAGCACGGGATCGCTTCCCACAGCAACAGTGGGTGGAGAACACGAAAGCGAACCCACAAAAATTAGTGCTTTTAATTGCACTTTTTTGGGGCAGCATTATTGCGATTAACGTGGCTACGTTCTGGTATTCCCCCGACGATATTCGCACCTACACCGGCGCTGGTGCCGCTGTTCTCACCTTTGTGCTGGCATGGCTCATGCCCGGCATGAACCCCATGTGGTCAAGCGACGAAAAGGCAAAACAGAACAAGAAGGCGCAGCGCAAGCTGAAGAAAAAGCAGCCCCAACCCGCCCCACTGTCCGATGACACCGCCTCAATGAAGCCGGTCGAAGGTTAACGATCAGGCCAGAAACTATCTGTCACATTCCGAGCCATCTCCATCATCAATGGGGATGCCCAGCCTTTTCGCCTCCTCGACATCAATATACATAGTCCAGCCGAAGTCGGCTTCCTCATCGCTAATCTCGAAATCTTCCTCTTCATCATCATCCTCACACCACACTGGTGTCACAGATGGGGCTGATTCCTGCGCTTGCGTTTTCACACCAAAAATCCATGCCGCCACACACAACAGAAGCACAATCGGCACAACGATGAAAACCACAGTCAGACGAGAAAAAGCACGCATGCTTTCATCCTAGTGCACCCCCTGAGCCCAACACTAGCGTTTGGGACCTTTTTCTTTCACTCACCCGGAGAATAGAAATACTCCCACACCACCACAGTTTTTCTCCAACCCACTGTCGCGCCACAATGGACTAGACAGAGCGGTACAGGTAGCATGAGCTGAGTTTCATTGTCACCAATTCAAGGGAGAAACACCGTGGCTTCCATCATCACCACCGGCGAACTCACACACGTAGCCATTGGCGATTTCCACACCGAAGCAGGCGCTACACTCCCCAACGTCACCATCGCCTACCAAGCCTGGGGCAACTACACCGGCGACAACCTCATCCTCGTCGAACACGCCTTAACCGGCGACTCCAACGTGGCCGAATGGTGGGCCGACATGCTCGGGCCCGGCAAAGCACTCGACACCAACACCTATTGCATCGTATGCACCAACGCACTCGGCGGCTGCAAAGGCTCCACCGGCCCCAGCAGCCCAGACCCCACCGGCACACCCTGGGGGTCACGCTTCCCCGCACTGTCGGTGCGGGATCTTGTCGACGTCGAAAAGCAATTCTTGTCCACCTTAGGGATCACTAAAGTTCACGCAGTACTCGGCGGATCGATGGGCGGCGCGCGCGCCCTCGAATGGTCACTCATGCACCCCACCATGCTGCGCGGCGCACTCGTCATGGCAGTATCCGCACGGGCAAGCGCCTGGCAAATCGGCATACAAACCGCCCAAATCGACGCAATCGAACAAGACCCCAACTGGCACGGCGGCGACTACTACGCCACCGAAGCCCCACTCCGCGGACTCGCCGCAGCACGACGCATCGCCCACCTCACCTACCGGGGTGAGCTCGAAATCGACGAACGCTTCGGCACCGACCCACAGCAGGGCGAAAACCCACTCGGCACCCACCGCAGCAGCACCCAACGCTTCGCCGTGCAAAGCTACCTGGAACACCAGGGACTCAAACTCACCAAGCGTTTCGACGCCGGCAGCTACGTCACCCTCACCGAAGCACTCAACCGCCACGACATCGGGCGCGGGCGCGGCGGGTTAAACAAAGCACTGGGCGCATCCACCGTACCCACCATGATCGCCGGCGTAGACACCGACATCCTCTACCCCTACCACCAGCAAGAACACCTCTCCCGCAACCTCGGCAACCTGATCGCCATGGCCAAAATCTCCTCCCCCGTTGGCCACGACGCCTTCCTCACCGAGTCACGGCAAGTCGACCGCATCATCCGACGCTTCCTGCTGCTGGTCAACCAAGAAATCGAAGACGACCGCCTCTTCCTGCACCACAAAGAAAACTAGGGGGATTGTTCTTCCCCGCTCAGACTTAAGACTCCCCCCTCCCCAACTCCCGCGCCTGGGGTTACTCGACCAATCCACCTACGAGCCTCGGGATCTGTAGCCCTAGGTGCGCAAAAGTCGAGTTCTAACGGGACTTCGCATCCCGTGTGGTGCAGCCTGTGTGTGGCTACTCGACCAATTCGCGCATGGATCCATGAATCCACGCCCTTAGGAGCATAAAAGTCGAGTTACTCCAATCCATATCGGGTACAACACCCTCCCAGGATTAAATCCGCCTAGGGTTTCTCGACTAATTCGCGCTGGGACCTATGAATCCACAACCTTGGGAGCACAAAAGTCGAGTCACCTTCATCCGTATCGGGCACAACACACTCCCAGGATCAAACCCGCCTGAGGTTTCTCGACCAATCCACACCAAGCTCAAGATTTTCAGGACCCAAGTGCGAAACAGTCGAGTAAACACCTTTAGCCAATACAAGCAACCACCCCATGTAAAGCCCACGCTTGGGGTTTCTCGACCAATTCGCGCGTGTACCCATGAATCCACAACCTTGGGAACACAAAAGTCGAGTAACCCCAATCCGTATCGGGCACAACACACTCCCAGGATCAAACCCGCCAGGGGTTTCTCGACCAATCCACACCAAGCTCAAGGATTTCAGGACCCAGAAGCAAAACAGTCGAGTAACCCCCTGGGCGAAAGCCTGTATTGACAAGCTTCAGTGAAACCAGGAAGTGAAGTTATCCACAGGCAAAAGGACATTTTTTCACTCTCGACATGCGAACCTGCTGAAGGTGTGTTCTGATAAAAATATGACCACCAATTCCTACAACATCACCTGTGGGCTAAATAACCCCCTCCCATTCCATGCATTGATCAACCTGCGGAAAACCACACACGACACCACAAGCAGCATCACCAAACTAGCCTCAACCCAAGCAATTAATTCTGCGGTTTTTCACCGTCTAGTACCCAGCAGACGCAATCTGATGCGCTGCTACGCCGTAGCGTCAACATCACGTTCGGCAGTCTTAACCGGCAGGGCAGCCGCCTGCGTGTTAGGCATCCCCTTTATCTCAAACACCACTGATTTTGTCACCGTGCAGCTTACTCTTCCCGGCACCATGAAACCCCCAGCAAAAAACCAACGCAGCCCCTACGCCACCTACACATCCAGACTGCTACCGGAAAAAGACATCATGGAAGAAAACGGCATCCGCGTCACCACTATTCCACGCACATTCGTAGACCTAGTAGCTAAAGAAGAAGACGAAGACACCGCCATGACATTTATCGAAGCAGCGTTTTACCATCGGAGGATTTCTAAAATCCAAGCATATGCAGAGATTAAATCCATGCCCAGCATCACAGGCAAACCCCGCGCCTTAGAGCTATTAGCAACTGCACAAGAAGGCAGCGAAAGCCTGTATGAAACCAAAGCACGCCGCCTGATTGAAAGCGTATTCGACCGCATCCCTGAACTAACCAGCATCGAAATCCAAGTACCAGTCCAAAGCTACCGGATTGACATCGTAGTCAATGGATTCATCGGGATAGAAATCGACGGCAGAGCTAAAACCCGCAACAACTACCACGCGCTTGAAAACGAACGCTACCGAGAAAAAATCATCCAAAACCACGGCTACATCATCATCCGCTACCACCCAGAAGAAGTAGACCCCAGCCTAAGTAGAAACGACATCCCCAACCTCGACCCCCTCAACCACCCCATCATCTACCACCTGCGCAAAATACTACAAAACCACCACAAACGCACAGCTTAAATGATGTTTTAGCTGCCCAAGGAGTCCACGGAGGAGGAAAGGAAAATCATCAGGGAACCGCCCAGGGCGGTATAGAGCGCATCAAAAGTGCGCGAGCGCACCGCTAACACGCCCAAAATCTTTGAGTCGCAAGTCAAGCGCAGTACCGACAGCCAGAGCAACGCTACCCCTAGGGTAAATGTGGCTCGACGCCAATGTTCCGTGAACGAAAAAATACCCGAGGCAAGCACACCCAACACAAACACCACCACTGCGGCAATCTGCAGCGGGCGCGGAATGCGCGACGGTAGCAGATTCACATCATGAGGATTATCCAGCGGGGAGGCTGGGGGCGTAGGCACTGCGGGCATTTTTCTGATCACGCTTTCTGCGAATTAGGCTTGTTGCTCCGCGCGCTCAACAACGTTTCGCACCAAGAAAGCACGGGTCAAAGGACCCACACCACCTGGGTTAGGGGAAACAAAACCAGCGACATCCCATACGTCGGGGTGCACGTCGCCTAAAAGCTTTCCGTTTACGCGCGACACACCCACATCTAAAACAGCCGCACCTGGGGCAACCATGTCAGCGGTCAGCATGTGGCCAACGCCTGCTGCCGCCACAATGATGTCCGCTTGAAGGGTTTCCGCCTTCAAATCCTTCGTACCTGTGTGGCACAAGGTAACAGTGGCGTTTTCTGAGCGGCGAGTCAGCATCAAACCGATCGGACGGCCAACAGTGACACCGCGACCAATCACAACCACCTTCTTACCGGCAGTCTCTACACCGAAACGCTTGAGCAAATGAATCGCACCGTTAGGGGTACATGGCAGTGGTGCTGGCTCATTGAGCACCAACTTGCCCAAGTTCACTGGGTGTAAACCATCGGCATCTTTGGCTGGGTCGATACGCTCTAGCACCGCATTCTCATCCAAATGCTTCGGCAACGGCAACTGCACAATATAACCAGTGCACTCAGGATCAGCATTGAGCTCATCAATCACCTGATGCAATTGCTCCTGAGTAATATCCGCAGGCAGATCCCGACGAATGGAACGCACGCCAATCTGCTCGCAGTCACGGTGCTTCATCTTCACATAAGAATGCGAAGCCGGATCATCCCCCACCAGCACCGTTGCCAGCCCTGGAACAATTCCCTTCTCACGCAGCGCAGCCACACGAGAAGCAAGATCAGAAAAAATTTCATCGCGGTAAAGATTGCCGTCAAGCTTGGTTGCAGTCATGGAAAGTAATTATTCCACGACCGATGCCAAAGAACACACCCCGATTAGTCATCTTCGGAGTTAAAGTGGCAGCTTTCGCACTCAACCATGGCGCGGAAGGCGACGTCGGCAAGCTCAGTACCAGCACCGGAATACAAGTTCACGCTTGCGTCGACACCAAAATCACTCAGCTGCTGAGTCTTGAAATTGTATTTCGCAATCGCCGCAGTCACCATCGTTGAACCCTGCGCACGCAAAATATTCAACGCACCCAAATTCGCATCATGATCAGGCATCGCCAGCACCAACAACCGCGGCTCATGCTGACTAGCGCGCATCCGCGCCCACAACTCCGGATCAGTCGCATCGCCCTGGAAAACAATATAGCCGCGGGCGCGCATATCACGCACCCGATCCTCATCATGCTCAATGCCGGCAACAGTCAACCCATATTTCTCAGTCAGCTGCTTATACGCACCCGCGCCGACTCGACCCATACCCAAAATAATCGCATCCACACCACCAATCTCCAGCGGACGCTCACCCGCAGCCAAACGCGACGGATCACGCGCCGGCAACATCTCCACCAAACGCTCAAAAAACAGATCCATCTTCAACGATGCAATCGCACTAAGCACAAAAGAACCCGCAACAGCCAGCGCCATCACCTGCACCCACGAAGAATCCAGCATGCCTCGCGACGCCGCCAACGTAGCCACAATCAAACCAAACTCCGAATAATTCGCCAACGCACCCGCCGTCAACACCGACGTACGCCGCGACATCCCCACCTTATACAACACACCAACAAACATCAGCGCCTTCAAAGGCAACAACGCCAGCAAAATACCTGCCGCAATAAAACCACCAAGATCAGGAACACCGCCCAAACCAATCTCAATGAAAAAACCCACCAGCAGCAGCTCACGCACACTAGTCAGACCCTTAAACAAACGCCCCGCAATGGGATGACCAGCCAAAACCAAACCCATCACCAGCGCACCGAAAGTGCCCGACAAACCAGCCAGCTCAAACAACGCATACGCACCAATTGCGATAGTAACGCCAGCTAACACCAGCAATTCCATGCGGTACACACGATCCGGCAATTGACGCACCACAGGGCGAATCAGCGGCAACAGCAGCAACAAGTAAGCCCACGGCTGAGGTGTTTTACCACTCGCCAGCACGAGAAACACCACCGCGAAGATATCTTGCAACACCAAAACACCCACCGCGATCTGACCCACACGCGAGCGGATACGCCCAGAATCTTCCAAAAGTGCCATCACAAACACCGTGGAAGAAAACGAACTAGCCAAACCGATCAGCAAAAACGCCGCAATGCCAGTGCCTGCAAAAAGCGCAAAGGGCAGAAAGGAAAGCCCCGCCAAAATCACGGCATACACCACAATATTGAGCGCGGCATGCCCCACCGCCGTGCCCACGATGCGCACTTTCGTCAGCGTGGATATATCGAGGTGCAAACCAATGGTGAACAGCAAAATTGCCACACCAACTTCACCCAACTCCCCCACACCAGGAATATGCTCAAAACCCATGGCGCTGAGCACAAAGCCCGCGCCGAGGAAACCCACAAGTGGTGGGAGTCTCACGGCCGAGGCACCAAGCCCACCAATAATGGCAACGATTGCGGGTAATAAAAACTCCTCTGGCATAATCCCCAATCCTAGTTACTATGATTACTTTTTATGCCATTCGTCCACGTCGTCTTCGACCAACCCTGTATCCCCCCGAACACCGGCAACGCTATCCGCATGTGCGCAGGTACCGGCGCTCACCTCCACTTGGCGGGCCCGCTGGGGTTCAATATGGAGGAAAAGAATCTGCGCCGCGCGGGGCTCGATTACCATGACCTTGCCGATGTGAGTGTTCACGAAAATCTTGAAGCGCTTTTCGACGCCCTCCCCAACGCCCGCGTTTTTGCTTTCACTACTCAGGGCGAACTGTCCTATGACGAGGTGGAGTACCAACCCGGCGATATTCTGCTTTTCGGAACTGAACCCACGGGGCTCAGTGAACACACACTTGCCCACCCCCGCATCACCGCCAGGGTGCGCATCCCCATGCTTGCGGGCCGACGGTCCATGAATTTGTCTAATGCGGCTGCGGTGGCCACCTATGAGGCGTGGCGCCAGCTAGGTTTCATCGGGATTTAAGCCCAGTTGGCTTAGTTTTCATACATCAAGGTGAACCTGCCACTGGTACTCGCCTGTGCTGTGTGTCCACGTGTTACCACTTCGGTCATGTCCGATCGCCTAAGTAAAACGCATGAGCTCTTAAGTCCTGTCCTGTTTTCCTGCGTACTGATGGTTTCAGTGCCAGCTCAGCTTTTCCCTAGGGATGGTTACTCGTAGCGGTTTCTCGACCTTTCTTTCCCGCACTGCGTGTAATCACCACAGCGTGGGGAAAGAGTCGAGTAAGCGCGCATCTGCCGAAACTGTATCTACACCTAGTGTTGTGCCGTGTGGGAGGTTTCTCGACCAATCAGTGCGCACTGCCCTGTTTCTTCCCCCTTTGAAAAGGAAAGGTCGAGTTCGCTCGTGCACACGAGGAAACACCTTCGCGGGGTCCCTCATTGTGGAAGCTTTCTCGACCAAAACGCGCTTGTGTTGTAGATACAAAGACTTAAAAGGGGAAAGAGTCGAGTTACCCCAATGTGTGCAAGCAGTGCACCTGTGACACACCCGCCACAAACAACCCCGCAGCGCCTAGTTGAGAATCCGAAAGGAAATAAAAACAGTGAACTGATCTGAATCCTAGATTTACCCAATGTGGTTACACCGTAGGCTTTTGTAGCGCGGGTCTTTTAAAGATTGACTGTCCTCTCATCCCTTGTGGAAGATCCACTACTGGTCATAGCCGCGTTCTTGGGCGCGGTATAGCTGCACGTAGTGTGGGCAGACTCCAGGGCGCATGAGTTGTTCATGTGTTCCGCTGCCCACGAGTTTCGAGCGGTGGAGTACCAAGATCTGATCGGCGGTGCGCGCGGTACCAAGATTATGGGTGATCACAATGCGGATGCTGTTTTCTGGCACGGGACTTGCCTCAATGGTCTGAGCTATGAGCGTTGCTCCTTCAGGGTCGAGTGCCGCATTGGCTTCATCGAATACTTGGATGGTGGCGTGTTCACGCAGTAATGCTCGGGCAATGCCGATTCTTTTCCATTGCCCACCTGAAGGTGCCAGACACGATGCATCGGTGTGCTCGCGCTGCGGGACTAAGAAAGTATCCATGAGCGCACCCTTGTGGGCAGGCAGTGTGTACTGCACTTTCCCCAGTGCTTCTTCTATTTGGTTTTCAGTGCACACAACGGTTTTTCCGGATACGGCACCTATCCCCACATTATGAAAAACCGTGGCTGTTAGACGTGCTGGTTCTTGGGGAACAAAGGCATACGAACTTTTTGGTGGAATGCTCACTGTTCCACTCGTGGGGGTGCGCAGCCCAAGAAGGAGGGCGCCGAAGGTGGATTTTCCAGAACCGTTTTCCCCCACCACCGCAACAGTGCTGCCTAGCGGGATGTCGCAGGTGAGATCATCTAATGCCCAGGGTTGATCTAGGGAGTATCGGTAGCGCAGGTTTTTCACGCTTATTCCCGCCTGTGCGGGGATTGGTTTGGGCAATTGGCTTAAAGGTTCAGCAAGAAGTGCGCACAATCGAGCTACTGCTCGGTCGGATTTCATCAGCATTTTTAGGGTGTGGTGCACGAGTGCACCTGTGGCAGCAAGGCGTACCAACACAAAAATTGCCGAAGATACCATCGCCGCAGCATCTGGGCTTTGTGCTTCACGCAGTAGAAGATATAACGCCACTCCGAGCCCTCCTGCCTGAATGACAGCTCCGACCAGTTCTTGGGCGCAGGCGCGTGAAGTTGCTAAGCGTTGTCGTTCAAGCCACCTGTAGGTCGTGCGCGCAACGATACTGCGGTAGTACTCCCCTGCTCTACTTAAGCGAAGTTCATCTCCTCCATGACTGTGCGTGAGCGGCTCCAGTAGGCGGTCAAGCTCAACGCCGTGTGGGGCGGATTTTTCGAGGGCATCTTCACTTTTTCGTTGCCCGTTTAGGCCGAGGTAGAGCTGTGGAAGAGCAGCAAGGGGCACAATGAGCAAGCTGAGGTGTATCAGCGTTGCTGCTACCAGCAGGCTGATCACATTGGTGAGGTTCACTACGCCAATAAGCCAGGTATTCACACTTCGGCCGACCGATCCTTGCTGCTGGTGGATCATGCTCAGAAACTCGACTCGCGCTGTGGTGTTTAGCTCATCGATCGTTCCCACCGTTCCTAACTCACGGATAACGGTGTTGTTGATGGTACTGGTGACAGCATCCACGAGGCGCAGCCGCGCGGTGGTTCCTGCCGCCTGCAGTAATAGGGTCATGCCGGTGACCGCTGCGAGAATCAGCGCGAGCATCACAGCGCGGCTGGTGGCGGCGTCGACAAGCGCAGCAACAATGCTATAAATTAGCCATGCTTGGGCAAACACAACTAACCCACTAGCCACCTCAACAAGGCTGCCTATCAGCGCAACTGGGTGTGCCTGCCAGGCGAGATGCACTAAGAAAAGCACTCGCGCTCGCATGCTGCTACGTGCCATGGATGCTGCGTTTTTGTTGCTGAAAAGTTGCGGCATAGTCACCTGCTTTCGCCATCAATTGATCATGCGAACCCATTTCACTGATCCTTCCCTGCGACAGAACTAGGACACGATCAGCGTGGGCAAGTATCCCTAATCGGTGCGTGGACAGCACGATTGTCAGTTGCGGATAGCGCTGGCGCAGCTCATCGAGTGTTGCGGCAACACGCTGCTCGGCGTCCACATCTAACGCTGCAAAAGGCTCATCAAGAAGCAATAGTCTGCGCCCTGTTTCCACGGCTGCGTGCGCCCTAGCGAGCGCGAGGCGTTGCCACTGCCCGCCCGATAATCCCGCGCGGGGATCGCAGTCTGAGTCAAGGCCGTAGCGTGGAAGAATTGTGCTTAAGTTCATCTCGTGGTGTAGTGAGCTTTCTGCGAGCGCAAGTGGGAAGCGCGGCGGGTCTTGGAGTACCATCGCCGCAGCATGGCGCACTGTTAATGTCCCGGATGCTGGCGGGATAAGCCCTGCAAGTGTGCGCAGCAGGGTTGTTTTTCCGGCACCGTTGTGCCCAACCACGCCGATAAATTCGCCCTCCCGAAACTCCACGTTTATATCGCGCACAATTGTTTTCTCGCCGATGCGCACACTCAGGTTTTTCGCCATCACTGCTAGGTCTGATGCACCGGACGTTTCTAGGTCTTTTTCCTCGCCGACTACAGTCATTTGCTGAGTGTCGCGATTGTGCATGCGCACAATATTTTTCAGTGTTTTTTGCGCCTTGTGCACTGCAACGCCGGCATCGCCTGTTGGCCCTGCCCCGGCGAGTGCAAGAAAAGCGGGAATCACGGTGACTACAAGTCCCACGCTTCGTGTACCCGCTGCGATATCCGCTGTAAGTTGCAGGCACACATAGCTCAGCGCCACCACCACAAGTGCTGTGCTCAGCCCGAGCATCACGAGCTGCTTTCCCCGCGCACGGGTTGCTTTGCGTATGCGGCTGCGCATGTGTTGACCATAAAGTTGTGCGAGAAAACCGTAGGCACCGAAGTGGAGGAATTCCCCGTTGCGGTTTGTGGTCACAGCATGAAAGATGCTTGTCGACGCCCGATCATCGAGGTCGTGCTCAGCAATGTCGGCGACCATCCAGCGTTGAAAGATATTGCCATTGAGTATAAAAGCAGCGCTCACGCTGATGGCTGCGAAGATATTCCAGTGCGCCACCGTTATAAATCCCACGAGTGCGGCCACGCGCATACCAACGATCATGACCGCAAGATCGGTGCTTTCGCGAAACCACCATTGGCGGAGATCAGAATCGAGCGCTAAGGCGCGCGCTTGCCCATCGGTATGCAGTGAAGCGCTGACAATAGATTCTTTACCCAAAGCGAGAAGATCGTAGTTGAGTTGTCGTGCCACGAGGGTGGTGATCGGAAGCAGGAAGGTGGGGATTGTCACCACGGATACTGCAAGGATGATACGAGTGACATTCGGCCCAGAATGGGTACTGAAACCCTCAATCACGAATCCTAGCAGCGGGAAAATCAACACTCCTGCCGCCGCTTGGACACAGGCGCATACTCCCAAGAATATGGTTTTTAATGGGTATAGTCGTGCTGCATTAAACCACCACAATGAGGTGATCGCACGCCTCTTGCACAAAAAACGCATCAGTTGAACCATAAAAACTAATGTATCGTTTTCTCGTGCGCACAATGGTCATAAGTCTTTTCTTTCAGGGGGGTATGCACCACGACTTTCCCTGTGGCGTGCTGTGTGCCTGTGTGATCAAGTTCCTCTGTTTTTTCGTCTGATCAGCGACTACATTTAAATATGTTAGGTATGCCTAAAGTTGGGAGTGGTGTTATGAATAAGCGTGCGCGCGATATTGATCATCTTCAAGGGCACTGGTTGCTTGCAAAGTTGGGCAAGAAGGTTTTGCGCCCTGGTGGTGTGGCGTTGTCCCAATGGATGCTTAATCAGCTCAATCTTAAAAATAAGGATGTTGTTGAGCTTGCCCCGGGTTTAGGTGTGACGGCGAAGAGCATTCTTCTTCATGGGCCACGGACGTATACCGGCATTGATGAGGATGAGAATGCGGTTGCTCAGCTGCGTCAACAGTTAGGGGGTGCGCGGATTGTGTGCGGTTCTGCGGCTGCAACTGGGCTTGACGACGCCGTGTGCGATGTTGTTGTCGGTGAAGCGATGCTGTCAATGCAGTCAGAAACAATTAAGAACAGTATTGTTTCTGAGGCCGCTCGTATTTTACGCCCTGGTGGCCACTACGGGATTCATGAGCTGGCACTTGTCCCGAATGATGTGGATGACAAGGTTGCTGAGGAGCTGAAAAAGAACCTTGCCCGCAGCATTAGAGTGAATGCGCGCCCACTGACTGAGATGGAGTGGGCAGCGCTTTTAGAGCAGCATGGTTTTGTCCTCGAGTCCATTAAAGTGGCTCCGATGGGCTTGTTGCACCCGCGGCAATTGATCGCGGATGAGAAACTGCGCGTGTTTAAAATTGTGTTCAACTTAATTCGCTGGCCTAATGCCCGCAAGCGGGTCGTGAATATGCGCCGAGTGTTTCGGGACAACAGTAAGAACTTAAGCGCCATTGGGATTGTTGCGCGCAAGCTTTAGCGTTGCAATTCGGCAAGCAGTGTGTGGGCGTCGTCAAGCGCTAAGTCGCGTCCGGTCATCGTCACCGGGCCGTGCACGAGGTGCATCTGCACTGTAGCCACGCCCACAAGTCGTTGAATCGGTCCGATGCGCATTCCAATTTCTTGGATGTGGCGGCGGTGCGCCACCGCCACACGACGCCCCACCCTGCCACGATATTCCACCCCGAAATGCTCAGACAGTTCACATGCCTGTTTTCGCCAGTCAAGAGGGGAAACCCAGCGTGCCTGGCGCGGGCTGCGGTAGCGCATATTTTCGGGGATGTTCAGCGGATCAACCTCAACCCCCATGAGAAGATCCACCAGCATCATTGCTGTTTTCCGATCCCCCACGGGCAGCACCGTCATGCCTTGGGTACCTTCACCGTAACCGGCCACGCTCACCCGCACCCGCCACCAATTAAACGGACGCCACAATGCGGGGCGACGCACAATCACCGCATGGGTGCGATCCATATCCAGCACCTTGCGCTGCAAATTCGCCAAACCATACGAGACCGTCACGGTATTGCCCACCCGGCGCGCGGTGAATTGGTAGGAGCCGTCGATGGTGCGCCAGATCGGTGGGACGGTGGCGAAGAAAAGGGGGATCAGGGCGGCAACGGAAATGTCGGCGGCAACCGTGGCGGCGGTGGTCACGATGGTAAACAGCGCGGGGATGCTTAAGAAAGAGGAAAGCAGGGTGCGGTGCACAGGGATTGGGGGTACAAGTAGTGTGCCTTGTTCTTCTTTGCCTAAGAGTTGTTCTTTGAGCCGGTAGGCGACGCTGCGGCGCAGGTAGCAGATTTCGACGCGGGAGTTGTGCCCGCCGGCGGTTTCGATGCGCACGGAGGCAAGCCCGAACAGCCTGGCGTGGAAGGGTTGGTACACATCGATTGCTTGGGTGCGATCGAGGCGTGCGCTTCTGACTTTTTTATCAAAAAGACCCCAGCGGTAGGTGACTTCGGTGTCGGTGACGCTGTAGCTGATTGCCCGCCACCACAAAAGGGAGGCGAAAACGAAGACGAAGAGGATACAGGTGATGATTCCGGCGGCTTGGAGTGTTTCACCCCGGTCTGAGGAAACTAGGCGGCGGATGAGCTCAACCGTGTAGTCGCTGAAGGTGGTGGTGGCAAATACTGCGAGGGCAAAAAGCACACTCCATGTTTTCAGCGCGGGGGTGAGTGGGTGAACGCGGTGGTAGGGTGTGTCGCTCACAGGTCGATCATCTTCTTCTTCGCCCGTTCCGATACTCGTTCCCGCAGCTGATCTGCTTCTTCGGCGAGTAGTCCGCGCACTTTTGCATCTGAGGTGACTGAGGCGGTGTTGAGCTTTAAAGTTTTCAACCCATAGATGCGCTCCAAGGGGCCTTGGCTTAGATCTACATATTGCACCCTGCCGTAGGGCACCACGGTGAAGGTGTGCCACAGTTTACCTTTGGTGATCAGTAGGTCTTCTTCAGTTTCTAACCAGCCGAGGTTGTGTACTTGTTTGGGAATCAGCCATGCCTGCCAGATGAGGAAGAGCCCTATTATGCAGGAAAGGGAGATGCCCCACCAGCCGGCTTTGCCAAAAATGGTCCAGAGTATGGCAGCAATCATCGGGATAATGAGCCAGGGCAGGCGGCTAATGTAGCGGATGATAATGAGGTCTTTCGACACTGGGTTGAGCGTAATATTCATACTGTTTTCTACCTTATCCCAGCTAGTGAAAATCCCGCGAGCGTCTGCTTAAGACTTCGCCGACGCGTAATTCCACCAGCTTATCGGCGTTTATCGAGGCAACCTGGTTAGCGTTGCTCACAATCCCGCGCACCATGAGGGCTTTGGCAGTGCGTGCTATTTTCTTCTGTTTTTCCCACAATCCGGCACTGACCACGATGTTCATCAGCCCTGTTTCGTCTTCCATGCCGAGGAAGGTGACTGTACCTGCGGTGGCGGGGCGTTGGCGGTGGGTGACTATTCCGGCTACCCAGATCCGGTGTGCGTCTTCGACTTCGAGGAGTTTGTTTGCTGGGATTACCCCCTGTGTATCGAGGTAGCTGCGCAAAAGCACCATGGGGTGTTTGTCGTGGCTGACGCCGGTGGCGGCGATGTCGGCCACGAGTAGTTCGAAAGCATTCATGCCGGGCAGGCTGGGGGCATGAAATGAGGAGAGTCCTTCCAGCATGCCGTCGTGTTCTGTTGCGGCAACCCCGGCTTGCCATAATGCTTGTCGACGATCCACCCCCAGGCAGTCCAACGCCCCCGCCTTCGCCAGTGCTTCTACATGATTAACCTGTAGGTGTGCCCGGCGCGCGAGCTCAGCCACAGTGTTATAGGGTGCATGGGCAACAATATCGTCGGTGTGGGAAAGGCCTTTGACTAAGTCGAGGCCGAGTCGGATTGCGCCGTTTTCGATGCTGGCGTGGCTGCGGGAGTGATTCACGCAGACGGGGAGGATGCGGACGTTGTGGCGGCGGGCGTCGGCAAGCAAGGATTGTGGGGAATAAAAGCCCATGGGTTGAGCTTTGAGTAGCCCGACGCAAAACTCGGCGGGATAGTAGCACTTGAACCAGGCGGAGAAAAACACCAGTGCTGCGAAGGATTGCGCATGTGATTCTGGGAAGCCGTAGGCTGCGAATGCCACCACCTTATTCCACAGCACATCCGCTACTTCCCCGGTGATTCCGCTGGTGGATTCCAAACCCTGATAGAAACGCTGTTTGAGTGCTGCCATGCGTTGCGGGGATCGCTTCGACCCCATCGCGCGGCGCAACTGGTCGGCCTCCCCGCCACTGAGGCCTGCCGCATCGACGGCGATCTGCATCAATTGTTCTTGAAACAGTGGGATACCGAGTGTTTTCGCCAAGGATTTTTCCAGCACAGGGTGTTCAAAACTCACTGGTTCTTCACCGTTACGGCGCCGCAAATAGGGGTGCACGCTGCCACCTTGGATCGGGCCGGGGCGAATCAGGGCAACCTCGACCACGAGGTCGAAAAAGCAGCGGGGTTTTAACCTGGGCAAGGTTGCTAATTGGGCACGCGACTCTACTTGAAACACACCAACGGCATCCCCTACGCACAGCATGTCGTACACCTTGGGGTCGGCCATGTCGAGCTCCCATAGTTGCACTGTAATTCCGTGTGATTGCGCAACAAGGTCGATCATGTGGTGGAGCGCTTCGAGCATGCCTAAACCCAGCAGGTCGAATTTGACCAGCCCTGCCCATGCGCAGCCTTCTTTATCCCACTGCACAATGCTTCGATCTTTCATGCGCGCCCATTCCACGGGCACAACATCGGCAATGGGGCGATCACAAATCACCATCCCACCAGAATGGATACCTAAGTGGCGTGGCTGTCCGCGAAGTTGTTGAGCAAGCGCTGCCACATCCGATGGAGCTTCGGTGACCTGTTTCGACCACCCATCGCTCGCCCCTGGCGGGTAGCCTAACGCCCGTGCGGCATCACGCAACGCACCTTTATAACGGTAGGTAATGACGTTTGCTACTTGGGCGGCATTCTCACGCCCGTAGCGGGAATACACATACTGGATAACCTCTTCACGCCTGCCAGACTCACAATCAATATCGATATCCGGCGGGCCCTCCCGATCAGCAGAAAGGAAACGCTCAAACAACAATCCCGCAGCAATCGGCTCCACATTCGTAATGCCCAGCGCAAAACACACCGCCGAATTCGCCGCCGACCCGCGCCCCTGACACAAAATATTATGGGCACGCGCGAAATCCACGAGATCTGTGACAATCAAAAAATAACCGGGAAAACCCAACTCGTCGATCACCGCCAGCTCGTGAGAAATCTGGGCTTTCGCCTGTTTTATAATCCCCGCTTCACGCCCGCCGTAGCGCTGCTCAAACCTTTCCCACACCAACTGCGCCAACCAGCTGCTCTCATCATGTCCTTCGGGCACTTCCCAGCGCGGCAGGTTCGGGCGCACCACACTCAGTGCAAACGCGCATTCGCGAGCAATCGCCACAGCCGCATCCATTAAATACTCGCGCTGCGGGCCGAGCACTTCAGCAATCACCTCGCCCCGGCGCAACCAGGTTGCCCCCATGGGGTGCAGATCACCCGCGCTTGCCATCACATCCATGCGCCGAGCCAGCGCCTGTTTTGCCTGCGCAACAGGGGCATCCTCAAAGCTGGCAGCACAGGCCCTGCTCGTAGCAACCGCACCAATGCTCAAGCGCGTGACGACGCCGTCGAGACGCTCCCACGCATCAACATCGTCGGGGCACATCCCCACCACATACTCCGCCAACACATCCTTCGCGCCAAACGCATCAACCAGCTGCTCCATCTGCTCAAGCCACTCCACCCCAGCCAACACATAACAGTGCCCGTCTAGCTCGCGTGCGATCTGCGAAAGTGCAGGGTAGCGCACCTGATCTTTCGATCCGCTCATGTGCGCGTGTGTCATCAGCCGCGATGCGCGACGGTACCCTTCAGGGCTTTTACACAGCAAAGTTAAGACAGCATAGTCTAGGCTAAGCTCCGCCCCGAAAACAGTAGCCACCCCACTATCTTCCGCCGCCTCAGCAAAAGCGATAGCACCGTAGAAACCGTCCCTATCCTGCAAAGAAAGCGCACATATACCCGCCTTTATGGCAGCATCGACCATCTGCTGCGGTTCGGAGGCGCCCCGCAAAAAATTATAACTACCCGCCGCATGCAACTCCACCCACGGGCGAGATGAATAAAATCGAACAGATTTCTTTTCTTTCACCTCAGTATAATGCTCAATTGGGTGCAGTTCCGGCTCCTGCTTGCCCGACAAAATGCGCTCCAACCTTGACCACGAGAGCGCTTTTCCGCGAAAACCTGCATTCCATTCCACACCCCACATACTAGCACATAATACAAACATATGTTTGAGTAATTTTCGCCCCGAGAATAGACTAAGCTGTACATTTGTTTTGTCCTGCGCTAGTGTTCCCTCTAGGTTTTTTCATTCGTATTCGACAAAGAGAGTTGTTTTTTCATGAAGATCTCGTTTACACGTACCGTTGCTGCTGCCGCAGCCACGATCGTTGCCGCAACCGGCCTGGTTGCTTGCTCCTCCGATTCCAAGGATGCAGCCCCTGCATCTGATAACACCACTATCCGCATCGGCACCACCGACTCCACCATGAAGTCCTGGGCTGTGCTGAAGGATCTGGCGAAGGAAAACGGGATCACTCTGGATATCACGAACTTCTCCGATTACTCCACTCCTAACTTGGCGCTGTCCCAGGATCAGATTGATGTGAACCTGTTCCAGCACTTGAAGTTCTTGGCTGAGTACAATGTTGGCAATAACGACAACTTGGTCCCAGTTGGTGCTACTGAGATCGTTCCTTTGGCACTGTTCTGGAAGGATCATTCCTCCCTTGATGGTATTGATGGCGAGTCTGTTGCTGTTCCGAATGATCCTTCCAACTTGGGTCGCGCTATCAACGTGTTGGTTCAGGCAAAGCTGGTCACCTTGAAGCCTGAAGCTGAGGGTCTTGTGACTCCTTCTGAGGCTGATATTGATAAGGACAAGTCCAAGGTGACCATCACTCCTGTGGATGCGGCTCAGACCACTGCTGCTTACGGTGAGGGCAAGCCTGCTATCATCAACAATTCCTTCCTTGATCGCGCTGGCATTGATCCAAAGTTGGCTGTATTTAAGGATGATCCTGCTTCCCCTGAGGCTGAGCCTTATATCAACGCTTTCGTGGTCAAGGCTGAGGATAAGGATGATCCTCAGGTGAAGAAGTTGGCGGAGCTGTGGCACTCCCCTGAGGTTTTGGCTGCTGTGGCTGAAGATTCGAAGGGTACCTCTGTTGCTGTGAAGCGCACCCCTGAGCAGCTCAAGGAGATCCTCGATCGCCTTGAGGAGCAAGCGAAGTAATTTTTTCCCTCCTTTGCCTCCCCCAAAATGTGTGTTGTGCACAGTTTGGGGGTCTTGGAGTTTTCGCAGATTTTTTTATTTCCCTCTAGTGAAGAAGTTGAATACTTAAAGTGAACGGAACACGAATTGAGTTCGAAAACCTGTCAAAGGTTTTTCGTTCCCCGAAGAAAGGCGCCGGTGAGGTTGTTGCTCTTGACGGGGTGACTTTGACGGTTGAGCCTGGCGAAATCCTTGGCGTGATCGGCTATTCTGGCGCGGGCAAGTCTACGTTGGTGCGCATGATCAACGGCCTCGATACCCCCACCTCTGGTCATTTGCGTCTGGATGGCACTGATATTGTGGGGTTGCCTGAGCGCGAGTTGCGTGGGTTGCGTCGTAATATTGGGATGATTTTCCAGCAGTTCAATTTGATGCGTTCACGCACTGCGGCGGGCAATGTTGAGTACCCGTTGAAGTTGGCGAAAATGCCGAAAGAGCAGCGCCAAGCCCGGGTTGCTGAGTTGTTGGAGTTCGTGGGTTTGTCGGATCGTGGCGATAATTACCCGGAGCAGCTTTCGGGCGGGCAGAAGCAGCGTGTGGGCATTGCCCGCGCTCTTGCGACTGACCCGGCGCTTTTGCTTGCCGACGAGGCCACTTCTGCGTTGGACCCAGAAACCACCCATGAGGTGTTGAACCTTTTGCGTAAGGTGAATGACGAGTTGGGTTTGACCATTGTGGTGATTACTCACGAGATGGATGTGGTGCGCGCTATTGCCGATAAGGTTGCGGTGATGGAGGCGGGTCGTGTGGTGGAGTATGGCTCTACTTTTGAGGTGTTCTCTAATCCGCAGACTGATGTGGCGAAGCGTTTTGTGGCTACGAGTTTGCGTAATACTCCGGATTCGATTGAGGCTGAGGATTTGCTTGCCCACGAGGGCCGGTTGTTTACGATTAATTTGACGGAGAATTCTGGGTTCTTTGCTGCGGCTGCCGAGGCGCGTGCCCGGGGGGCGCGGATCGGTATTGTCCATGGTGGTGTGACCACGTTGCAGAAGCAGTCGTTTGGCAAGGTGACTGTGCGTATGTCTGGCCCTGATGACGCAGTTTCTGGTTTTTATGAGGCTTTGAAGGCTACCACTGAGATTGAGGAGATTCTCCGATGAATACCTATACTTTGGCGGCGGCTGACTGGTCGCGTCTTGGCGATACTTTCACTGAGGCTATCGTTGATACTTTGGTGATGGTGTCGCTCACCATGGTCATTGGTGGTTTCTGTGGTCTTGCGCTGGGCATTTTGCTTTACACCACCCGCGATGGTGGCATTTTGAAGAACAAGGCGTTGTTCAGGTTCATTAACGTGTTGGTGAATTTTGTTCGCCCGATTCCGTTCATCATTTTGCTTTCTGCTTTTGGCCCGCTGACTGTGATGGTCATTGGTACGCAGATTGGTCGGGATGCCGCGATTTTCGGCATGTCGATTGCAGCAACCTTCGGCGTGGCTCGTATTGTGGAGCAGAATTTGGTCAGTATTGATCCTGGTGTGGTTGAGGCTGCCCGTGCGATGGGTGCAAGCCCGTGGAAGATTATTACGACGGTGATTATTCCTGAGGCGTTGGGCCCACTGATTTTGGGTTACACCTTTATCTTTATTGCGATTGTGGATATGTCGGCGATGGCTGGCTATATCGGCGGTGGTGGCTTGGGTGACTTCGCTATTGTGTACGGTTACCGCGCCTATAATTTCGAGGTCATGTACTTTGCGGTGTTTGTGATCATTGTGATTGTTCAGATTGCTCAGCTGTTGGGCAACTGGCTTTCCCGCAAGGTCATGCGCCGATAAATTTTCACACACTAAAAATAGGGGTGCCTTCTCTGGCGCCCCTTTTTTGGTGTTGAAAAAGCTTGGCTTCCTCGCACCTTCCCACTCGAGGTATCTCGACCTTTACACCTCCCCCACCCCCTGATCCATACCCACAAGAAAAATAAGTCGAGTAAGCCACAAACCCCACCCCCAAAACCCACCCTCACACAAACCAAGGGGTTACTCGACCAATCCACATCCCGCACCGAAAATGTGCCCCTGAGGAAAGAAAGTGTCGAGTTAACTAAAAATCCTTGAGGGGTTAGTCATGAATGACGCGGGGCACGCGGGAGGCATCTCGACCTTTACACCTCCCCCACCCCCTGATCCATACCCACAAGAAAAATAAGTCGAGTAAGCCACAAACCCCCACCCCAAAACCCACCCCCTCACACAAACCAAGGGGTTACTCGACCAATCCACATCCCGCACCGAAAATGTGCCCCTGAGGAAAGAAAGTGTCGAGTTAACTAAAAATCCTTGTGGGGGTTAGCCATGGATGACGCGGGGCACGCGGGAGGTATCTCGACCAATTCGTATATGTTCAGTCAGATACACAGATGTAGGTGAGAATAAGTCGAGTTACCTTCAGGTTAGGTAGCCCTTCGAGTGACGCATTCCTTGTGCGCTGTTCACCGTGGCATGCATGAGCCTAGTTTTCGGATTACCCTCAATCCGCATCTTTTACGCCCCACAGATCCCTCTCCGATACCATCTGAATAAAAGACAGTATTACGTCGATGCCCAAGTTTCTTCCCTGCCCAACGAACGTACCTGTGGGATTGCGAGGAAAGCGAGTGCAGCGGGGACAAAGACGAAAGTAACCAGTAAATGTACTGCCCCGAACCCATATTCTTGGACCACCAAACCTGAAGTCCATACCCCAAGTGGCATGAATCCCATGGCTGTCACAGTCATGATTGATGAGGCTTTACCAATGAAATGTGCTGGAGTGTATGCCAAAAAATAACCGCTGAGCACAGCGTTAAATAGCGGCAAGCTGAAAGAGAAGACTCCTAAGTAGAAGAAGTAGTGCCCTACGCTATTGTGCACAACCAACATGGACATGCTCACAGCGAAAAGCCCTACAGTTGTATAAAGAACAACGCCACCTTGAAGCCGTGAAATAACATAGGTGGAGATCATCGCCCCAACAAGCCCCACAATGCCGTAAAAGGATTGGAACGTTCCCAATAGGGTTGTTCCCGATTGCTGGGAGGATAGAAACAAGTAGGCACTATTTAAGGTGGCTGACATGCTGAAATTAAGCAGTGGGGCGAACCATACAACAGCAAAAATAATTGGTGAGCTGCGGATTACACGAAACGTTTCCCAGTAGCTATGGGCATTTTCTTGCGTGCTGCCAGTGGCAGTTTCAGAAATTTTTATCCGAGAAAACACAACGAAAGCACAAAGGTAGGTCAGGCAGTTAAAAAGGAACGTTGAGACCATTGCGAATACGTGCAAAGATGCACCAATGATCGGCCCACACACAGTGCCAAATGAGTAGCGCGCCTGATTGATGGCCATCGCTTTGCCCATATGCTCAGCACTGACTACGTGCTTCACCAGCACCTTTTCCGCTGGAGAAAATAGTGCTGACGCCGTTCCACTCATCAGCGCAGCACCCACGAGCACGGCAAGCGGTGCCCCCTGAAACCCTATGTGGGTGATCACCACAGCGGCAACACCAAGAAACCCTACTATTACAGAGAGCATAATAAGGGTTCGTGGTGGATACCGATCAGCGTAATATCCTGCGGGAATGCCCACCACTACGGTAGCTAACACCACGCAGCCGCTGACAAAAGAAGCAGCAAAGGAAGAGTGGGTCATGCCAAGCGTGTAGGCGAAGAAGGCAAACAGTGACACACTCACCCCGAGTGTGTTCACGGTGTGCCCGAGCATCAAAAGTCGGTAGTTTCTATTCGCAAATAGCCCCTTCGCCATGCACCCTACACTTTCCTGTTTTACCGCTCATGCACTCCTAGGCTAAACCATGCTTTCGTTGTTTTGGTGTTATCACCACAGGAGGGCAACACGTTTTCGACTTCTCGTTGTTCCATGTCGACGGTGAAGGTGCGGCCGTCGATAAGCGTGATCGTCGTATCAGCAACCTGCGCCATACCCAGCATGATCTTCTCCCCCTGCTTCGCTAGGTGCTCAAAAACAGCGACCTCCGCCGCCTGCTCTTTCGCATGTAATGTGCCGCGCCCGCGATTGCCCGGCAAGAAAAGCTCACCACGGTAGGCGTGGTGGACCATATCCGCAGCGGCACGGGAATTGAGGTGCCCATAGTAGTAACCCCACGGAAATAGGACCATGCTGGGGGCGAAACGATGCCCCTTTGTGTGACTGCATTCCCAAATGTGGGCGGTGGGAAGTTCCCGCACCAGCGCCTTAGCCACGGGGCGGCCTTTGATTGCACAGCAGCGGTCGCGTTTCGCGTGGGTACACACCATCACAAGGGGTTCGGTGACTAGTTCAGCATTATTGCGGCCAGGACCGGTGAGGTCGAGTGTAAAAAGTTCATCAAGGGTGCGGATGGTTAACCGTTCAAGTGCTGCTTCATCGCTAAAAACCAGATAGACGGTGAGCTCTTCTTTATGTGCGTGCCCTTCGCGCCCGGGTTTGCGGATCAAGTACAACCCGGGGAGGGTTTTTAAGCGTGCTGTGTCTTCTTCGCTGAAGGTACCGCCGTCTAGAATGTCGTGGCTCCACGCGCCGGTATGTTCCAGAATCACGTAGGTGTGCCCAGTTTTGGAGGTGCCGGGAAGGGGTTCGAGTTGCACGTCGGAGCACAGCGGGTTTAAGGGTTTGAAGCTGCATGGTTCGGGTGCATAGGGGTCGTAGTCCATGGGCACTGGGGGTGTGTGCGGGGAAACGGGTGGGAGGCTGCAGGCTGTGCCAGAAAGTGGGGGCAAAAACGGCAGGGGGCAAGATTCTTGCTCGGGTTCGCGGGAGCTCATAGCTGCCATCTTAGGGGGTTCGGGGTGGTGAGGTTTGTTCTTTCGTTGCAGTTTGGCAACGATTCGTCAGAAAAACTGCACCTTGGCTGTTACTGAAGTTACTGTTGGTGTTATGAGAAGCTTGCGCCCGAATTTTCGTCCAGTCCATATCGCCCTCGCCACGCTCACCCTTGCCGCGCTCACGCTAAGCGCCTGCGCCCCAAGCCCGACGCCTGCGCCACCCCAAGATATTAATTCCACCGCCAAGGGCAGCACCCTTGCCACCACGACCACCACTCCCGCCCCAGCCGGTATTGCTGCACTGGGCAAAGCATCGATGGCGCAGAAAACCCAGCGCCCCTCCGTTCCAGCAGAACTTGTGCCAGTAACAATGCGCACGGGCGCACATGAGGGTTTCGACCGTGTGGTGATTGAACTCAAGGGCACCGGCACGCCTGGTTGGTTTGTGGATTACACTGATCAGGCAGCCCAGCAGGGTTCTGGTAAGCCGGTTGAGATCGCTGGGGATTCCACTTTAGATGTCAATATTGATGGTGTAGTACTCCCCTTTGAGCTCGGTTTAGACACCCCGCCGCTTGCACCCATTACCGGCCAGGGGGCGAAGGTTGTGCAGCTGAAATCGGTGGGCACGTTTGAGGGCCGCGCCCAGTTTGTGGTGGGCATTAAGGGCCAGAAGACCCCGTATTCGGTGGAGTTGTTAGATAATCCCACCCGCGTGGTGATTGATATTCGCCACTAGTAGGTTGCTTCTACCCGCCACCGACCCTCAACCCACAGCAGCAGAAATGCCTGTGGGTTGTTGTGTGTATCCACCCCGACGATTTGGATGCGGGCGCAGGGTTTTTCACCCAGCCACCACTCGCGCAGCACCGGCCACGGACCGGCCCATGAGTGGATGAGGTAACGCTTGGTTCCCCATTGCAATCCGGCGGGGGCGGTGCTGAAAACCGCATCGCGTGTGATGGTCACCGCCTGTCCTTGTGCCCCCACCAGGGTGCACATACTCGCGGGGTGGGCGAGTTGGGTGGGCAGTGGGGCAGGTAGTGCCCCTGGCCAGCTGTGGGGTGTAGGTGCTTCTGCCTGTTCCCCGCAGGGGTGGTAGGTGATGCGTTCGGCTACTCCCCGACCACCAACTCGCTGGGGTTGTAGGACGTTATCGACCCCCACCTGGGATTGGATGCGGCTGATTATTCGGTGGATATCTGCCTGTGTGTCGGTGTTGCCCCACAGGGTATGGGCTGTGGGGTTGGCGCATTCGATGGGGTCGAGGATAAGCTCGGTCACCCCTTCAGGCTCGTCGGCCTGCGACTGTGCGCGGTTATGGGCGTTGAGCCAGCCTTCGAGTTGCCAGCGTACGCGGTCGGCGGTGGCCTGTTCGTCTAAGGGGAGGTGGGTGCGCCAGGTGCGTTGGTGTTCGCTCTCGCCGAAGCGGGCGGTGATGGTGAGTCTCAGGCAGCTGTATCCGTGTGCGCGAAGTGTGCTGTGCAGTTCAACAGCGAGGGTGCGGGCGGCGAAGGCGGCGACGTCGATACGCGTGATGGGCTCTTCGGGAATCATGCGCACACTCATGTCTACTGTGGGTTGCGCGAGATGGATTCGGCGCGGGTTGTGCCCGCAGGCGATGTCGTGGCAGTGCACGCCGGGGGCGCCGAAGCGGGTAGCGAGGTCGCTGCGACGCAGTTTTTTCAGCTCCCCCAGCGTGCTGATGCCAAGTTGATTGAGGGTGTCAATCAGCGCAGGTTCGCAGCCGAGCGCGGGTTCTACCCCGAGAATATTTAAGGGTTGGGTGGCGAGAAATTGTGCGGATTGCCCTGGTGGCACCACTTTTCCGCAGCGTGCGGCGATGATTGCGGTGGGGATTTCATCGGCGATGCCCACGCTGCAGTCCATGCCGCTGAAGGCCACGGTGTCGAGGGCTTTTTCGGCGGCGATGTCTTCGCTGCCGTGGTAGCGCCCGGCGGCAGCGGCGTCGATAAGCACAAGCCCAGGCCGCATGATTTCGATATGCGCGGCAACAGCATCGAGACTATCGGCAATGTCGCTAAACATGCGGCCGTCGCGCTCATGATCGCGACTGAGCACAACAGCATCGGGTGCGAGAGCATGCACGTTGCGCAGGCGCATGCCGCGGCGAATCCCACGCTTGCGGGCTGCAAGGTTGCTCACTGCCACAGCGTGCTGCTCGGCGATCACGATGGGGTCGGTGATCTGTGCAAGGTTCGCCAGAACAGCAGCTTGCGCGGGCCAGTCCGGGAACCAGAGTGCTAGAGTGCGCATGCGGGCACCTGTGTGCGTGTCGACGCCGCCACACCGCCCGCCCCAATCGTGACGGTAGTGCTACGGCTCATGCCGTGCGCCTGACAACACAACTCCAAATCAAAACTGGTGATGCGCCCAGTACCGCACCCAATACCGTGGAACGTGGAGATTCTTCCACTCAACCGCACTGCGGGTGAAGCCACATCCACACCAACCATGACCACACTGGCCACCCCTTTGCGCACTTTTGCCATCAGCGGCCGGGACTGGGTTGGACTTAGGTGCGCTTCTGGACCCCGGTAGAAAATAAGATCGACCGACTCAGCAAGCGACGCAACCACATTAAGATCCGACTGGGGCACAACAATGATGGTATCGAGGCTTTCAACCCCCGCGTAGCTCAACCCTTCCCACCCCACAACACCCACATAACCACCCGCAGCAGTCGTGTGCGCAATAAGTTCAATTGCCAGCGCTGAGCTGGGGTTCATGCATGATACCGCGCCGCGGGGCAACCCTTTGTGAGGGAAGATTTCTTGAAACGCCGCAGGTACATCCACCACTTTCCGAGCCGGGGCGTGTTCGTTGATCTGCGCGCGCAACGCATCAATATGCGAACGCTGCACCGCAGATAATTTTCGAACACCTGTTTGTCTCATATCTTTTATCTAAATACACGCCCGCCCCCACTGTCAAGCACTTTGAACACACCACACTTCGCCCATTTCACCTATCAACCCCCTCACGCCCGCACCCCAACTCGACCTTTCCATCTCCCGCACGCCCGAAACCGGGGCTTGCGCATCAAAAGGTCGAGTAACCAAAAGGAAACCCCGCCCCAACAGCATGTGCCAACCCCTTCAAGCCCTCACGCCCACACCCAACTCGACCTTACCGCCTTCCGCACGCCTGAAACTAGGCTTTCCGCACCAAAAGGTCGAGCAGCCCAACAGGAGACCCACCCTACCAGCGCTTATCAACGCCCACCCCTCACCCCCACACCCAACTCGACCTTTCCACCTTCCGCACGCCTGAAACCAGGCTTTCCACGCCAAAAGGTCGAGCAGCCCAACAGGAGACCCACCCAACCAGCGCTTATCAACGCCCACCCCTCACGCCCGCACCCCAACTCGACCTTTCCGCCTCCCACACGCCCGAAACCAAGACTTCCGCGCCAAAAGGTCGAGTAACCAAAAGGGAACCCCACCTCAACAGCATGTACCAACCCCTTCAAGCCCTCATTCCAACTCGACCTTTCCGCCTCCCGCACGCCTGAAACCAGGCTTTCCATACCAAAAGGTCGAGTAACCAACGCAACTCCCGAATGCCATTAAGGCAAGGCCTAGCCAATTACCCCCACAATCAGAGAAAATACCCAGCACTAGCCCATTATTTTCTTGACAAAACCTTGGGTTGCCCCCCCCTGCACGCAAAAGTATCCATAGTGCTTTCTTGCTCTGTTAGACTGCACAGAACTCACACTGCTTTTCAGTAAGTCATTTCCCCCAAAAAGCCCAGTAGGAAGGTATATGTGATGGTTCTCAGTGCAAAGCCGGGTCGTTTTCTGATCATTCTCGCTCTCATTGTTGGCCTCGTCAGCGTTGGGCTGGGTGCGTTCGCGGTAATGAATTACGCCCAGTATTCGTGGCTGCTGTATCTCATTTTGGGCATTGGTGCCCTCACCCCCGCGCTGGTGCTTTCAACGGTCACAGTTCGCTTCACCGATAATGCTCTGGTGATCAAGCAGTACGCTTTTGAAAAAACCATTCCTTATGCCGAGATCACAGCGGTTAGCCTGCATTCAGATTTGCCACTCGTGCAAGCTTTTGGCTACAACACCGATGGTGATGGAGCTACCATGCTGTGTGCCTCTGATGCGCGGGCAGAGATTACAACCCGTACCGCCACATTCCGCTTCAGCATTAGTGAACCGGAAAAATTCGCCGAAGTCATCGCCGACAAAGTCGACTGTCCCGTGGTTTAAAAACAACCCTAACCTGCGTCGTGTTTTGGGAATATGGCGGTTCAAGTGCTGGGGGTTGAGGCAAGTATTTAAATAGCGTGTGCGAGCTGTCTTCATGCAGAACATAGCGGAGGCACCAATTGACAAAATACTGCCCATAGAAACTGATGCTCCCTTGACGCACTTATCTCACGCACACTAACATCACATTGCATAACGCCCCTTGCCGTTGACCCTCCACATATCAGGAGTGCTGCCGATGACAAGGGGCTGTACTGTGTGCTTACTGGCTTTAAAAAGCCCTAGTCCAGGTCGTGTTTTTGGGCCCAGCGGGTGAGTGCATGGCGGTTTGATTGCTGGGTTTTGCGCAAAATATTTGATGCGTGAGTCTCCACCGTCTTAATGGAAATAAACAGCTGCGCACCGATTTCCTTATAGGTGTAGCCGCGGGCAAGTAGGCGCAGTACTTCCAGCTCGCGCCTAGTCAGAGCATCAACCACTGGGTCATGGTCAATCTGTTCTTCCCGCTCCACCGCGCGATCATGCTCCGGGGAATCCACCACGCCCACTCCAGCATGCGCGTCGGGTCGGGCAAAGGCATCAAGCACAAAACCAGCAAGTCGCGGGCTAAACACTGCATCACCCTCGGCGACGCGGCGGATGGCGTCGATAAGCTCAAGCCCATCAATCGACTTCGTCACATACCCGCGTGCCCCCGCCCGGATCACAGCAATCACATCCTCAGCCGCATCAGACACCGACAAAGCCAAAAACTTCGCCGATCCCTGCGAACCGCGAATCACCGCAACCCCACCCCCATCAGGCATATGCACATCCAACAACACCACATCAGGGCACGTTGCGGCAATGCCCGCAATCGCATCAGCGACAGTACCTGCCTCGCCCACAATGCTCACCGCCTGGCCAATTTCAGCACGCACCCCGGCGCGGAAGACTGAGTGATCATCGACGAGGAAAACTTTCATACCCTCCATTTTTAGTTGCTCGCGAGCACAATCTCCACTTCCGTGCCCTTATCGGAATGAATCGCAACCTCCCCGCCAGCCCGTTTCACCCTGGCAAAAATGGAATCGCGCACCCCATGGCGATCCTGCGGAACAGCCTCAAGATCAAAACCAGGGCCACGATCACGCACATAAATCCGCAGCCCATCAAAAGTTTCGGCATACACATCAATATCGGGGCAGCCGGAATGCTTCGCCGCATTCACCATCGCTTCACGGGCAGCCAGCACACACGCTTGAGTGTTCTCCGTCAACGGCTGATCCTCCCCCACCGTCACAGGGGCGATGCGCACCCCGAAAGTATCCTCTACCTCACCGCAGGCGCGACTCAGTGCAGCAAACACCGTGGAATCCTCCTGAGGGGCAAACAGCCACTGGCGCAACTCCCGCTCCTGGCCACGGGCGAGGCGACTCACCTCCTCCGGATTATCTGCGCGCTTTTGAATCAACGCAAGCGTTTGCAACACCGAATCATGCAGCCGAGCAGCGATCTCAGCCCGCTGCTCCGCAATGAGTTTCTCCTCCCGCTGAGTGCTCAAACGCTGCAATAGGCGTAAACCGAAAGGCACCACAAGGGCAGCCACCCCCGCTAAGGTG
The DNA here is from genome assembly GCF_030408755.1 of Corynebacterium felinum. NCBI lineage: Bacteria > Bacillati > Actinomycetota > Actinomycetes > Mycobacteriales > Corynebacteriaceae > Corynebacterium > Corynebacterium felinum. Next base: position 525,175 of record NZ_CP047209.1, on the reverse strand, counting down.
AGCAACACAGAACCCACGGCGGCGCTAAACTGCTGCCCGTTTGTCCACTGGATTGCGCCCATAAACACCCCGCCAAGCACAAAAAGGGCACCGATAACAATCACCAATGCAGACGATTTTGAGGTGAAGCGATCATAAGCAAACCAGGTGACCACCGAACCAAAAGCGATCACCACCAACGCAATCGCCAAACCAGCAGGAACAGAACTGACCCGGAAACTCACCGCGGACGAACCAATTACCGCCACACCCACCAGCACCCACGAAAGAGTTTTAGGGAAACGATCAAGAATCTCCACATCGCCATCTTGGGTTTTTGTTAGCACCCACACAGCAACGTAGAACCATACGCCAAAGCCGCCAAAAAACGACGCAAGCACAAGCGCAACACGCACCCACGCCACTTCCACCCCTAAATGCAGCGACAAGCCCGTACACACGCCGCCGATAAAGGAACCAGGGCGGTGGCGTCGATAAGCAGGATACGCAGCAGTTGGAACTCTCATGCCCTTCATCGTTGCACGTTTTCGCACCCTTATGCCATCAGGGAACACCCTGAAATACAAAGATCAGGGGAAAACCCTGATGCATTTATCACAAGCAACGCACACAATGGGAAGTGAAGAAAGAAAAACCCCACAGTCACACTAGGAGCACAAGCACCATGAACACCACACCACAGCCCCCCACCGCCCCCACACCACAGACGTGGGATCGCATGTGGGCAACCCGCCCCGTACGCCTGCCGAAAAGTCAAGGCGGCAACGCCTACATCGCCGGAGTCTGCGAAGGCATCGGCGTTCGCTACCAAATCGATCCCACCTTAATCCGCATCGCCTTCGTCCTCGCCGCCTTCACCGGCGCCGGCTTAAGCCTCTACCTCTTGTGCTGGATGCTCTTCCCCCGCTACAGCGTGGACAAAGCCCCCGTCGAAGTACTCTTCGACAACCGCAACGGGCGCTACTCCGCCGACCAATCCACCGGTTGGGTTCTTGTCTTTACCTTCCTCTTCCTCAGCGGATCACTCGGGTTCGGCTCCCGCGGCATCATCAGCGGCACCACCTTATTCACCCTCGCCATAGGCGCACTGGTCTGGTATTTACTGCATCAGCGCACCCCACAACCCCCCGCAGGGCTGATCGCTGACTTCGCCCCACCAGCACCCGATAAAGCAACAACACCCCAACCTGAGGTCGACCTGAGCGCCTACAGCCCCGCACCCGGCTTCGACGCCGTACACCGCCCCCAACCACCAGCATGGGACCCACTCGGCACCGTCCCCGAACTGTGGGACCTGCCCGAACCTGGCCCCGCAGTTGCTCCCGAACCACCCAAGCGCACCCGTGTCTGGCCGTGGGTCGTGGTCGGCTTCGTTGTCATCGCCGTGAGCGCATCAGGTGCCATCGGAATGTTCCGTGCTGAGCGCCCCCTTGCGAATATCAATCAGACCATCACTCAGCAAGAGCAGATCCAGCCGGAATACACCACCAACGTCGGCTCCATTAACCTCGACTTCAGCAAGCTGAAAGAACTCACTGAAGATACAGACGTCACCGCCTACACCGATCTGGGTAGCATCAACGTCAGCTTACCCACAGCAGTGAAAGTGCGACTAACATGCACCACCGACCTCGGCTCCGTCCATTGCCCCAGCGACCCCGTGATTAACCCCACCGCGCCGGGCAAAACGCTCACGCTGCATCTCTCTACCGATCTCGGGTCAGTCAACGCCGACTCCCCTTAACCCCCGCGTTTATCCCCCGCATGCCCACGCACGATGCTTATCGACGCCGTGGTGTAGCGGGGGAGTTTTAGACATGCTTACGGGGTTGGTCAGATAAGGACAGGCTCGCTGCTTCCCTCATCGCTTTCTTGCGACGGCGATCCATAATCACAAACCACACGCCCGCAATCACCACCACAACGGCGAAAACATTGCCCACAATCAAGAGATTGGACACCTTACGGTTGTGCGCCTGAACAATATCCTCACCAGGGTCTACAACCACACTAGGGGCAGTGGATTCCGGGTGGAAGTTCGCAGACAAACCCAAACAATGACGCAACGCAACAACCGTTGATTCTTCCAATTTTTGTGTCTGCGCCAGTGGCTGATTGAAAGCCATATCGACCTGCGCCTTCAGTTTCGGGCTGGCGGTGGAAAACGCCCGCGTCATCGTGGCAGCCGAATGGCCCTGCTGCAACTGCTGCTGCGTTTTTTCCAGCAACACATAGGCGGCATCCTGATCCGCATCCACCGTTTTCGCCTGGAAAAAATCAAGCTCAACCTGCATGAAGAACTTTGTGGGATTTCCCGCGATCCGCGCCGAAGCCACAAGCAGATCCACATCCGAATCACTGTAGCCCGCTGGAATTAAATATTCTGAAGCCTGCCCACGCAACTCCACCACCCTATCGAGCGGGATGCCAGAAATATTGGGCACCCCACTTACCCCAGCCATCCCGTTGCCCACCAACGGGGCGGGGGCGTTTTCATAAAGTTCAGCCGCAATAGGACCAAACTCAGGCACCTCATCAATGACGTTTTCCAGCAGTTGCGGGTAACCCGACTTGCTTTCAACGAATGCTTGATAGCCGCGTGCCCCGTCGAGCGACAACACACACCGCCCCCCTTGCTTACTTACTGAGTGGAGAGCCGGTTCCTCCTCGGCGTGCGCTGGTGCTGACAAAAAGCTTGCAGTGAGTACGAGTGCGCTACAGCCGAGGGTGGTGAGAAAAACCCTCAGGTGAGAAGCAGAACCGACAATTGAGTCCATGTCGACATATTCCCACAAAAGCACCCGTATTTCCATTTTTTAAGCGATTTTTAATACTGTAGGTGGTGAGGGGGCACACTCAGTCTCATTAGTCGAGCTGCACTCGGATTTCTTCACACAGGTTGCACAATTCATCGAGCTCATCTTCATCCCACAGCTGTGCACAGCTGAACTCGTAAGGATCAAGGGAAAAATACTTCATCGCCTGCGTTAGTTGCACAAATTCTTTCGGGGAACTGTCGATACGCATCATGCGCGACCGTGCACCACGAATCCTGGCAAGATTAAAACGCCCCACCCGCTTCGACTCTAACAACAAAACCGCCACATCAAGCAGCCACAAAAACGCATACTCGGCGTGGAAGGTATTTTCCCCCACCGTAAAATCAATGCTGCCAGAAGTGAGATCACCGCCCAGGTTTTTCAAACCCGACTGTGTAAAAATCTCTTCCAAGGTGCATACTTCCGGCAACGTGTCCAAATACCGCACCAGTTCTTGACTATCGGTGTGCTCGCCAAAGAACCGACCCCAGTAACGCTCAATCATCATGGGCGATAACTCTACCCTGCTTTAAGCCCACAACGATAGGTCTCGCCGTATACAGCACAAACCCCCCTTGAAGTGCTCAGCGGAGAATAAGAATTTTCTCCACAACAGCTGTGAACACCAAAGGGGGGTATCAGTGGCTTAGAACAAGGAGGGTTTTACTCCCACTCGATGGTTCCCGGTGGCTTGGAGGTGCAGTCCAAAACCACGCGGTTGACATCCTTGACCTCGTTAGTGATGCGGGTGGAGATTTTCTCCAGCACATCATAAGGCAGGCGAGTCCAGTCGGCGGTCATCGCATCCTCGGAGGACACAGGGCGCAGCACGATAGGGTGGCCGTAGGTGCGGCCATCGCCCTGCACGCCCACGGAGCGCACGTCGGCAAGCAACACTACTGGGCACTGCCAGATTTCACCATCCAAACCAGCGTTGGTCAGCTCGGTGCGGGCAATCAGATCCGCCTGACGCAAGGTCTCAAGACGATCCTCGGTAACCTCACCAATGATGCGGATACCCAAACCCGGACCTGGGAATGGCTGGCGGTTGACGATCTCCTCAGGAAGACCCAACTCGCGGCCGACAGCACGAACCTCATCCTTAAACAGCAGGCGCAGTGGCTCAACCAGCTTGAATTCGAGATCCTCTGGCAAACCGCCCACATTGTGGTGGCTCTTAATATTTGCGGTGCCCGCACCACCACCGGATTCAACCACGTCAGGGTACAAGGTGCCCTGCACGAGGAAGTCCACGGTGGAACCCTCTGGGGAATCCGCCAAAACCTCAGACACAGCGCGCTCGAAGGAACGAATGAACTCCGCACCAATAGCCTTACGCTTTGCCTCAGGGTCAGTCACGCCCGCAAGCTTAGACAAGAATGCTTCACGCTCGTCAACGGTCACCAGCTTCGCACCGGTGGCGGCAACGAAGTCAGTCTGAACCTGTTCGCGCTCACCGGCACGCAGCAGACCATGATCAACGAACACACAGGTCAGGCGGTCACCAATAGCCCGCTGCACCAGTGCTGCCGCCACAGCGGAATCCACACCACCGGACAGGCCACAAATTGCGCGCCCAGTATCGCCCACCTGCTCGCGGACGGCGTCGATAAGCTCCTCAGCAATGTTAGCCGGCGTCCAGTTTTGCTCCAGACCAGCAACCTCAGTCAGGAAGCGCACAAGCACCTCCTGGCCGTGCGGGGAGTGCAAAACCTCAGGGTGATACTGCACACCAGCCATGCGCTTTTCAACACACTCAAAAGCAGCAACCGGCGCACCCTCAGAACGCGCGGTCACGCTGAAACCTTCAGGCGCCTGCGAAACAGCATCGCCGTGCGACATCCACACTTTGTGGGTCGCGGCTAAACCAGCGTGCAACACACCGCCATCAACGATCATGTCGGTGCGGCCGTACTCGCGGTTACCGGTGTTAGCAACAGTGCCGCCCAGCGCGTGGGTCATGGCCTGGAAGCCGTAGCAGATACCGAAAACGGGGATGCCAAGTTCGAGCAACGCTGGGTCGAGCGACGGCGCGCCAGTCTCGTACACGGAGCTTGGCCCGCCGGAGAGGACGAGCGCTGCAGGGTTTTTCGCCTTGATTTCTTCAACGGTAGCGGTGTGTGGAACAACCTCGGAGTAGATCTTCGCTTCGCGAACGCGACGAGCGATGAGCTGCGCGTATTGTGCGCCGAAGTCGACAACCAGTACCGGATTGTGCTTTGCGTGGGTGTGCGCGGGGTTCTGTTCAGTCACAATTGACTAGTTTAGCCTGTCACAGCTAGTCAGCGTCAATATCTCGCTAGGCGCGAAACTCATTCTGCGCCCAGTTTCAAAACGCCCCCACACACGTGAAGCTCACCACACAACGTGACCCGCACCTTACCTAGTGGTCGAGTAATCACCCACGAACTGTTCACTTGCGGGCACGCCTATGCCGAACTTTGTGAATAATCGCAAGCACACTAAAGGTAATCAACGCTGGCCACGCCAAAATCCATAGAATCATTGAAATGCCCAACATCACATCAGATTCCGCAACCGCGCCAACAATCATTCCAATAAATGTCACGACATGGATCGCCACAGCAAAAAGGACACCCCGTACTGCTCTATTGGGAACAGGACCCGTAGGCGCCTGCGCCCACTGAGCACCGACGGGACTTACAGGAAGTGGAACCTCCGCAAAGTCATAAGGGCTACTTGAATGCCTTGACTGCACAGAAGGCCCTTGAATCCGAATGTTCTCCAACACAACAGGTTCTGGCGCGGTCTCTATTAAATAGCTTTCCGACCACACCTTTTTCTCACTATCTAATGATTCAGGTGCAGGCACGTCAACCACGATTGGGGGTTTAGGCACCGGTGTTGACACCGGTTTCGGAAGTGATTTTGGCAAAGGTGTTGGCAGCGGGTCGATCACAGGGACAGGGGGAATAAGAATATCTGGAGTTTGTTGGGCACGTGTACGCTCAGCCCACTGGGAAAAGTCGTGAGCAGTCACAACTTGCGTTCCATACAAAAGCGCTAGTCGAAGTTTTCCGTCACTTCCATGCACAGTGTCGGTGACCAAAACATCACAGCGTGTTTTCGAGATCGCTTGCTTATACTCAAGCCCCAATTGTGTACATAAACCTTGTAGTTCTGAGCCGTGCGTATAGCGCTGTCTATCAACAATCACCGGACCACGAAAGGCGACACGCACACCTTTAGTAAGCGCGCTCTCAGCAGATACCATGTTGTACTCGTTGGCATTTGGTTCTTCTACCGCTTGGGCAGAAAGCCTTTGGGGCGCAACTTCTTTAGCAGCATCTTCCTGCATAACTGGAAGATCTTCCAAGGCAGTAACTGCAATAGCTGGGGTTACGTTGGGTACTGGAGAACACTCATACCATTGCTCAAAATCTTCCTGTGCCACAATTGGTTTGCCGAATTCGCGGGCATTTTTGGCTTTTCGTGACATCGATGCCGGGTCACGAGCAACAAGAACATCACATTGGGTACGCGAAACACCAGACTTATATATCAACCCACGGTCCTGGCAGACCTCTTTAAGCCGATCGTCATTCACAGCAGCACCCAAAAGATGCTGTAATCCTGTGAAAGCCACCCGCGTGCCTGCAGCAAACAAGGATGCACAATCCATTTCAGTATCAACAACATCAGGCAAGATCACTGACTCGTTAGTAATCCATCCCACACGACGATGAATATCTTCTTGCATGTCAGCAGTCCACACGCCACGTGAAATCGCCCACGAGGACAGAAGTTCAGCACATTCTTCTACCTCCGTGAAGCTTTGAGGCCTCACTTTCGCCCCCGACATCGCCGCCCATGCGTTGTCAGAATCTGTGGCAAATGTTTGATCCAACACCATGGGGGTATCTGGGGCCCACGATGGGATGAATACGGCACCTTCCTGAGTAAGTGAAGGTACTGGCACGACTTCGCCACGCGACGGCGTGATCATGCCACCTTCATATGCCTGGGCTAGTTGCTCACAGCGCGAAACGACGTCGTCAGTTGTGATGTTGACCTTGAAATCTTCAGCTTCGTAGCCGACACCAAGACCAATGCGCATTCCTTTTTCTTGATGCCTCACCGCATTTTCAAACATGGATAGACGATCCCCAACCACGATGCCGCCTTGAGCTTGGCGCAGCAGGAGGGGCCAAAAATCACCGAGTGTAGGTGCCATCGCTAACCCACCAGCAGGAATATCTTTTTCTATACCGAAACTTCCGAGGTCTGCCGCGGGATTAATCCATGAACCGAACTCTGCTACTCGTTTTCTGCCTTCATAAATGACTGCATGAATCTGAGCAATGTGTTGGCTTACTCCGAAAGAAACGCCATCGAAAGAAATCAAGACGATGCGATTCGTGTGTGTAAGTTTGCTGACTTCACGACGGGTCTTTCTCACCAGCGCATTATTGGCGCGGATGTGGCGTTCTTCCACAGGAATACTGAATCGTAGGTGTTGCAAATCCACTGCGCGAGAGACAGCTACGTAGAATTGCCCATCTTCTGCTGTCCCACCTCGCAGGTCAATGAACAGCTTGGAGATTGTTTTTCCTTGGCTTTTGTGGATGGTAATTGCCCACGCCAGGATGAAGGGAAATTGTGTGGCTTCACCAATGACTTCGCTGGAAAGAACGCCATTGTCCATGGTAGGTCGATTGACTTTCCATGTGTGAGGTTTCAATTCCACGCTTTGTTGATTGTCATCAATCAGCACGGTCACAACGTCGTCTGTCGCGTGTGTAATTGTGCCGAAGCTGCCGTTGACGAATCGCCCTTGAGGGTCGTTGATCGCTGTCATAACACGAGACCCGACTGCATACTCTAGTGTTTCTGAGCCGTTGAAAGTTTTGGCATCGGCTTCACCTGTAAAGGTAGCTAAAGATACAAATTTCTTGCTCGGAAGTTCATTAATACGTTCAGAGTTAATCTTTTGCACTGCACGATTGCGTGAGGTCAGCGTAACCCAGTCGTGTGGTGCTTGGAAGTTTGGGTCGACAAGGCTGTTGAGAATAGCCAGTGCTTCATTACCCACCGAACCTTCACGGATTTCGTTGAGCACCTCAATGAATTGAATATCGGTCTGACGCCACACACTGGTGAGATTTACATCGTGCAAGTCAAGGTCGGGATAACAATGAGCTGAGAAGAAAAAGGGGCTCTTCCATACTGTGGTGAAGAGTTGTGCAACGTCGTCATTGACGACGGGTGGGAGCTGCAGCAGATCACCGACCATAATCACTTGCACGCCGCCAAAGGCACGCTTATTTTTCCGAATTTTTTGCAGGGCGATGTTCATCATGTCGAAAAGATCAGCCCTCACCATTGAGATTTCGTCGACGACGAGAACATCAATGGCGCGCAGAACGTCTTTGACCTGCGCACTCGGGTACCACTTTCCGCCTTGCTTGAGATCATCGGGGAACATTCCTGGACGGAAACCAAATGCTTTGTGGATAGTGAATCCGTTGATATTAAGGGCGGCAACACCTGTAGGTGCAGTTACAAGTATGTTACTTCCATCAGTGGCTTTTAAGTATTCGCGAAGGAGTGTAGATTTGCCTGTGCCTGCTTTACCGGTGATTAAGACGTTCTTTCCCGCATGCATCAGGTCAAGCGCATTTTTAAATTCTTCGGTGATATGAATTGCCATATGATGCTCCGTGGTTGCACGTTTTCATTAAAAGGTGGTGTTATCCTAAAAAATGGATAAGTATCGCGCACCAGACTTCGCTTCCACCCAGCATGTACATTCCTGATCTGCATATTTCAAAGATCAACAGGCACTGTTGTGGTGAGGTGCTAGTTCTGTGCACAACTAGGTTTGTGCCAGCTTTTGGCGCGGTTGCATCATGCATATAAGTACTGTGGCAACCGTGGGTGTTGTTTTATCCACTTGCGAATTCGTGCTTTGCCAACCAATCCGTTGCGCAAAGTACTTGTGTTGCCCTTGGTGGTTGCTGTGTCGGCGTTGCCACAATCGCAGTGAAGAAAGCTCAACCAAAAACCATTTTGCCTTAGAACCTGCCCAATGTTCAATAAGGTTTATTTCAGGTTTGCCTTTAGGTGCGCGTGTGAAGAGAAATTTTAGCTCCTCACACTCAGATGAATGTACGGTAATCAACGTGGCATCAATATCGATAACCAGTGGTTTTTCAACTGTTGCCACCCGATGCGGGGCGTGATCACCTAACAAATCCCACACCCTAGTGCGAGCTTGTTTCGTTGCTTGGATAAACCCTTGGTACACATACTCGCTGGTATCTGCATATTCCGTGGTCCGTCGCCATGTGGTTGTAACTGACGGTAACGATTTTGATGCTAACGCCGTTGCAACTACAGGAAAGCAAAGTAATGTCGCGGACATCATCCCCACCAGCAATCAACGATAAAGCTCCACGGGAGGGGCGTTTTTCAAAGAAGTAATCACACACCTTTTTCAACTCATCAAAGCGCACATTCGTATCAGAGACACGCATTTTCTCAATGAGCTTCTCCATCCCTGCAGGTATCGAAACTTCCCCCATCGAAAAATAGTACTATATACAATACCACGTGCCTAGTGCGGATTCTCCCCACTATTCAGCGCATTGAGAGTGCTCTCCGTAGCAAGCCTTCAGCACAAACACGCCCAGAACCTCGACCGAGCAATCATTCTTTTACCCGCATCACACCGTGCGCTTTTAGCCAAAGAAGATCGGATCGCCACTGTTTCCAATGTGGTCAAGGAGGGTGCCGACCGTGGCGGTAGGCTCAATGTCATATTTGTGAAACTTCAAGTTCCTATCGCGCCAGTACAGGCTCCACAGCCCAGTTGATTTCGTGTAGCGCAGTCGCGCGATTGGGAAGCGCACATATTCACCTTCGCCGGTCCATAGCGGACGAACTTCAACAATGGTGACGTGACGTTCAGCGATGTCCGCTTCGACTTTGACCTGATCCCAGTATTCTTCTGGTACACAGGACTCACACCAGCGATTAATACGGTCAAGATCATCTTCAGGTATAGCCATATGCGCAATTGTACTGCAGTATCACAATGCACATCTCGCTGGTGGGCAGTATTTTCACCAACGAATAAAGCACCTGGACCAACATGCCGAAGCCCTATTACTTCGTTGTTCTTGTGCCACCCTTTGTTTAAAGCTGACGCGCCTTACACAAGGATTGAGCCTGCACATCGCCTAAAATCTTCCACTAGTAGGTTTTTAGAATCCTTGGAACAGAATAACTCCCATTGGGAATAGCAGGATGAGAACTCCCATCGCTGTCAGAGCCCAGAGTTTCTTCCAGGCACTCAAAGCAACGAGGACTACGGCGCACGGCCAGCTCCACATCCAGATCGTGCTCACTAGCGCTGGCCCGAGTGCAATCAGCGTGACAGATACAGCCAACAAGATGTAGCACGCGATAGTGACAGCGGTGCTTTCGGTGTTGAAGAATATGTTTTTCCTAGGAGCCTTCGCGTTCATGTACTTCCCCTCCTATGGTGCTGCGTTTGGTAAAAACACCGAGCGTATCGCAATTGCTTTCGCTTTTACCCAGCCACTATATTGACCAGCGTGAAGATCAAGCGTGAGTTGAGCAACTAGCGCACGGTCACACGATTTATGGAAATAACCTTCATTGGCGTAGCACAAATCATGTGTTTTACACCGGCTATCCAAAAGATCAATATGTGCATCTGGACCGCTATGACCAGGACCACACCAGTTTCCATGAATAGGAAATCCTATTGATAGCGCCCTATCGTCGATCTGCTTTTCACCCGTACTAGCAGCGGCTTCATTGTATTCAGTAGCAGCGGTAATGATGAATTCACTGGCATCATTTTTCTTAGCAGCGACAACATCAAAATTTTTCGATATTTCCCGCATCATCCACTACCGCGTAGCTCAGAAGCTCTGCGACTTGGCTCTCGTCAGCTTGTGAAACTACAATTTCCCGATCAACTGCCATAACTGTTTTGGGAAAACTTATAGCCCCGAAAACTAACAATGCAGATGCAGATATCGTCATTACCTTTTTTGAAGAAATCATGTGGAACTTCTCCGAACTTGGTTGGTTACTTGAGATTACTTCAGTATCCACGATAGCAATCTGGACTATCGGACTGCCATCATCCAATGCCATACCCCACGGCAAGAGCACGTAAAAAAGTGGCTGACCAGTTAAAAGACAGCTGAATAGACTTGGAAGGCAGGCATTTCACGAAGGATCTAAAGAGTTGGGGCAGCCCATGCAGCCCTCGGCCTAAACCGATAGTTCAAGGCACAAGCAGGCAAGCTCCCAATGGTGAGTTGGAAACGCAATATTCTAAGGGCACCTCAGGGATACCCCACTGCCTAGAAAAACGCTTGGTCGCGTAGTTCTTGATATACCCGAGCAACATAATCGCTGTGACTAATACCCGTGGCTTTGGAATAGTGAGTCACTTTCAAAAGCTTTGTTTCTTCCCCCAAAGCCTCACGCAGCAGTGTCATACATTCCCCGTAGCGCTGATCTTTCAATGAGTCGTAAACATCATTCCCTAAGGCAATGATCGTGGGGTTTGTGCAACCAAGCTGCCTTAGCTCTTTGCACAGCCCACGTACTTGAACCATGAGAAAATCACGGTTACGCAGCATCTTTTTAATGTTGGAAGCTTGTGAATCCCGTATTGGTTTTACACAATCCCCATCGAATTTCACTAAATCCGTGATGTAAGCACCCCATAAGCGCGTGCCAAGGCAGATGTCGCGCAGGCGGTAATCGCTAGTGGTAGTCGTCTCCTCATGGAAAGCATGAAATGATAATCCATCGATAGCCTGCTTAGTTGCGCCGTCACGTTGTGCAAAATTCAGTGCCACCAGCACCACATCGGTGTGTAAATCAGCTAATTCTTCCGTGGTAGAAAATGCATTCAGTTGTGCCACAGCCACGTTCAGGTGGAAATCTGGCGCAACTAACGGCTCTGGGGCGTAGCGCGAATGATCACTGCTTCCTAGTTTCCACACTGCCCAACTAGCGCACTGCCCAAAGCTGAGTTTGTTAGCCAAGAAACGTTCAAGTTCTACCGGCACAACCAAGTTTTCTTCCTCATATAGCCCATCAGTGCTCTACCTTTTCTTTCCTTGGTGGCGTTAAAAGCTAGTAGTCACTTTGAAGGTACTCCTTCAAATAGGGGAGGCTGAATTCTAGCTCGCCACGTTTCGGGGCGGTGATGATCCCCGATTCCAGTAGTGCGCGACGGCGAGCGGAAAGCGCACTGGTCGTGGTATTGAGGTGTTGCGCAATGTCTTTAATGCGGGCTGTCTCCCCGTCTGCCACTTCCGCCATAGCGTGAAGGAAGTTGCGCTGACTCTCTGGCACTTTTCGCAGTGCCGGCTGGTGTACATGGGTTTTCATACGCAATTGGGCGTCATCCGCAATTGAGTGTACGTGGGAAAGCTCGACTGTGGTGGAGTTTTCGAGGCTGGCTGCAGCCCACGCTAATGAGCCCACCACCTGAAGAAGGTAGGGGTAGCCGCGTATGATTCGTGTCGCTTCTTCGACAGCGTCCTTCGTCACTTCACGTCCAGCTGACGTAATGGTTTCCACGAAGGAGGTTTTCACATCTTCACTCGACAGTTTCCCCAGCTGAATGTGTTCCGCACGCCTGAGGAAGGTGGTTCCAGGGTGGTCGAGGAGCGCATATATCCCTTCAGGCAGCCCTGCGGCGGCGAAGGCAATGTCGCATTCATCGCGGATAAGGTCCTGGATAGCTGTGGCAAGCTCTGCAAGTTCCTCAACCTGAGCAGATTGCACTTCGTCAAGCGAAATGAGGATTCCTGCACCGTGCTTAGATACTGCGTGGCTAAGTGCACGAAGCTGCGTATTGAGCGTTTTTCGTGACTGCGGTGCGGTGACCATTTCAGTGTTCAGTGAAAAACCTCCAACGGACACACCCGAAATCCGCCGTGTCAAAGGGATGCTGGTGGTGTCGAGTTCCGCGAGCGCGTTAGCTATCGTGGGGTCGATAAGATTGTCGATCATGCCCGCGCGCGGAAAGGCGCGCAGCACAATCCACCCTTGTTCCCGAGCCAGTGACTCAATGTGATGAAGCATCACCGTTTTCCCCGTTCCCCTCGGGCCAGAAAGAAGGGAAACTCGCAACGGCGCACCAATCCCCTCAGCAAAGGCGAGAGAAAAACCGCGCAACAATCCTGCCCGACCTGCGAGAATATTGGGGTTAAGGCCAAAGCTTGGACGAAAAGGATTCTTCACACATCCAAGTATAAATTGATATAAATGACGTTTTTGTGGATAAATTGGTATAAAAGCCTTTGTGGGATATAAAGCGGGGACAAGAGGTTAGGGGCGGGCTGCATGGAGTGCGCGTCGTAAAGCGTGGATTGCGGGATGGTCTTCGCGCCCAATCCGCACCGCAGTAAACAGCACACGCTGGGGATTACCAGGCAGCGGAATGATATCCACGTTATCCAGACCTTCCACCGAACCAAGCACAAGCGACGGCAGCAACGCCACCCCTACTCCTTGGCGCACAAGATTAAGCTGCACCAAAGGGTCCGGCGATTCCACCACCACGGTGGGCACGAAGCCTTGGGCGAGGCAAAAGTTTCGCTCCCAATGCCCAGCAATAGTGCCGGCAGGGTTAAGCAAAAATCTGCTTGCAGCAAGCTGCTCAAAGCTGCCCGGGAAACGCCACCGACCGTGCGCGGGGGCAGCAAGAACCATGGGTTCGCGGTAGAGATCAAGCCGGTGAATGCTGGGACTATCAATGGTGGGCGCAAACGGCAATTCTTCACCGATAACAATATCGACGCGGTGACTCAAAAGCTCCGCAATACCATCCGAAACATCGCACTGAACACACTCAAGATGCAGGTCAGGGTATTCAGAATCAAGCACACGCAACGTGTCGGGCACCAGCCCGACCAGCGCGGATTGGAAAGTCGCCACTTTCAGCACACCAGTAACATCCCGGCGATCCTTCAGCGCGGCTTGCGCCTCATCGGCAAGAGCAAGAATTTTCCCAGCGTAATCGGCAAGAATCTCACCCCGGTCATTCAACCGCACCCCGCGCCCATCTTTTTCCAACAGCTTGTAGCCGACTTCTTTCTCCAGCTGCGATAGTTGCTGGGAGACCGCCGAGTGGGTCATGAGAAAAACTTGGGCAACTTCGCTCATCGTTTTTAAACGCCTCAGCTCACACAACATGCGCAGCCGGTTGAGATTGTGAAGATTCGCCCGATGCACACGCGCCACGGCTACTGCCCTCCCACACACAAAAAGTTAAGTTTTTCTAAAGAATTATTGCCAGAATTTTTTGCTAGACTAACAGATTTTTCCGGCCCATAATGAACCCCATGAAAACCCCCAGCCTGCTGCACTCCCCCTTCATGGGAATCTTCTGCGTGCTTGGTTCCGTATGCTCCCTCCAATTCGGGGCCGCATACGCCACCACCCTATTCCCACACGTAGGCCCCTTCGCCACCACCTCGCTGCGTCTGAGCATCGCTGGGCTCGTCATCCTCGCCATCACCCGCCCCACACTCACCGCATGGTCAAAACAACAATGGATCTACATCATCCGCTTCGGCATCGCCATGGGACTGATGAACACATTCTTCTACGCCGGCATCGACAAACTCCCCCTCGGCACCGCTGTCACCATTGAATTCATCGGCCCCCTCACCCTCGCTGCACTCCTATCCAAAAACCTCAAAGACTACCTATGGGTCACCCTCGCCCTACTTGGCATCGGACTATTCGGACTCGAAGCACTCACCTCCACCCACTCCCTCAACCTCCACGGCGTCGCATTCATCCTCGCCGCCGCCTTCTTCTGGGCACTCTACATTCTCACCTCCGCCACCGTCGGCGCCCACGTACCTGGCACCGGCGGGCTCGGCATAGCCATGCTCATCGGCGCACTCCCCACCATGCCCGCCGCACTCGCCCACACCCCCGACTTCATCACCACCCCCACACTTTTCACCACCGCATTTGGCACCGCCCTCTTCGGCTCTTTAATCCCCTACTCCCTCGAATTCTACGCACTCAAAATCCTCCCCTCCCACACCTTCGGCATCCTCATGTCACTCGAACCAGCCGCAGCCGCCACCCTCGGATTCCTCCTACTCAACCAACCCATCTCCAGCCACGGCACCCTCGCCATCGCCTGCGTCATGTCCGCATCCATCGGCACCACCCTAAGCGCACGAGCACGCCGCAAAAACACCAACCCCACATCCACCGCAAGCAAACGGGATTGACGAAAAACGGCGTCGATAAGCAAAAAATGCACATCAAGAAGAGCGCAGATAAACAATCCTGTCACACTGTTGAGCCACCCGCGGATCATGCGTAGCAATCACAATGCCACGATGATGATCACGCACAGCACCAAAAACCCGCATGATCGTATCGCAAGCAACCTCATCCAACGCCGCCGTAGGCTCATCCGCCACAATCACCTGCGGATCATTAATCGTTGCACGCGCAATAGCCACGCGCTGACGCTGCCCACCCGACAACCGCGCAACCTGCCGATCCGCTAGATCCTCAATACCGTACTTCGCTAACTCCTCTACAGCGCGCCGACGACGCTGCCGCCGCGACAACCTACGCGGAGCATACTCCAGCGGGAGAGCAACATTTTCCCACACAGGCGCATCCTCAATCACCGCATAATGCTGAAAAACACAACCAAAAAACGAATGACGCAACACCGCCTTGTCCCTTTCCGAACTCGGCACCGGCTTTCCACCAATAAGCAGCTCACCAGTATAATCCGGACGCAACAGTGCAGCGATAAGAAGCGCCGTTGATTTACCCGAACCCGAAGGACCCATCAGCGCAACCATCTCCCCAGGAGACAACGCGAAAGAAAAATCCTTCAACGCCACTACCGTTTCATTTTTTAAACGGTACCGGTAGCTCACATTTTTCATCTCCAACAGAAAATTCACACCACACCTGCCTCACATCTGCTTGCACGCACCGCGCTAACAGAAAACCCCACATACGCCAACGCCACAACCCCCACCATTACCTTCGCACCACTAGCAACCGGCGGCCCCACAAACCACAACACCACACACGCACTGAGCGGGACTACAAGCGTAGACACAGACAAGAAAGCAAGAATCCGAACACTCAAGCGCTGCGCGGGTGCCCCACACAAACGTCTGATAAAAAATGCCCGCGCTTCCTGGCTAATTATTTCCCTTGTCACCAAACCGTAGACACACACCGCAAGCACGCTAAAAGCTGAAAGCGCCAGAATATACAACGCTGCCCGAACCATCACGCTATCAAAACGCTCTGGCTGCTTCTGAGCCACAGCGCTCGGAATTGCATACAACGAACCTTGAGAAACAGAACGAATAAAACTCTCAATCTCACCAACAGTGGGATTCAGCAGAACCGTTTTGGAAATCAGCTCCTCTTTCTCATACTCATCAAAAACCACCAACTGACTCGGCTCGAACACAAGTACCTGATAAGAATCAAGATTAAGCCCCGCAGCTTTGGGATCAAACCACACCGCACCACGATCGAAAAAACCACCATGAGCAAAAGTGATTCCCCGAAAATGCACAGGCGCATCTTCTTCCGACAACGACGCGCCCCGAAGAACACAAGGCGCTTGGCACCCTGCACCAAGGCTAGGAAACATTTTCACAGCTTCCTGCCCAACAACCGCAATTGTTTTCACACCCCCAAAGGCATCCGGCTCATCAATCGCTAAATTATTCACCACCGACGTGTATGCACCACCGCTATCAATACTGTGTTGGAGCATCGCTATAGTCTCACCACTAGGTTCATACACCCGCCCTGGCGGATAAAAAACAGTAAACACCACCGCCTGCGCCTTTCTGAGATTCGCCCCTCCGCGCAACACCTCCACCTGGGTTAACACATCACTAAAAATCAGCGCCATCACACATGTGACCATTCCACAAATACACGCCACGCTCGCACTATAACGCCACCTACGCAGCGCCAACCAGAATCCTCCAACAATATCCCGCAACATTGCTATCCCCCTCGCCTCAGCGCCCGCAGCTCCCACGCCACCATCAAGGCGTAGGTTTTCACCATTAACACAAACGACAACACCGCAGCTACAAGCACTGGAAGAAAAATATCACTGGGCAATACCACCCCACTGATTACTCTCACCAAAAACAGTGCCAGCCCTACCCCACCGAAAGACCCAAGAAGCAGCCTCGGGCTTGCATGAACTGTGTACTCACGAATAAGCCTGCCGCACGTTGCCCCCACCCCTAGCCTGATCCGCATGGCATTGCTGAACCTTGTGTTGCACATCTTCCAATACACAGCGCTTAAGAACATCCCGAAAGAAAATAACCCCCATGAAATCACTAGCAGTGGATTATGAACCAGCTCCAGCCACAGTGGTTTCACAGGATCAACATCAACCCTGAAACCCGCCTGACGCAGTGTTTCCTGTATGCTCTCAACAACTCTAGGTGTGGAAGAAACCACCACGAGGGTGGAATTATGCAGCACGCTGTGTGCCGATGGCACCATCGCAAATTGATAATCATCAGCACCTGGTGGCGGGTCAATTACTCCAGCAACCTGGCTATATGCGGGCAGAAACGCACACCTGCCCACACGCTCATATGCTTGTGCACAATAAGTATTGCGGAAAAGGAATACTTCCGACCCACCATCCGATACTTCCGCCACACTTCCCTCCGGCCACCATGGGATAACACCGTGCGGATTTAGCACGAAAATCCCCGGCAGCCCTTCACCATTTCCATCAATAATCAGTGCCGCCTGATGTGCACGCAACTGCTGCTCAAGCGCACGATATACCTGCGATTTCTCCGCTGTTGCACCTAAAACACCACGAACCTTCAGCACCGAATAATTCTTATCACTTCCAAAAACTACTGCTTCACGAACCTGAATAACCCACACAAGCCCACGCTGCACTCGTCGCCAATATCCCCATAAGCACAGCGAGGAACACCAACTGAAGCTTTATTCCCCTTTGGACCAGCATCGCAGATCACCAACAAAAAGGCACTTTCACTACTCTTCTGTCCGTGAGTATGACCCCACAGAACACCACTCTCAACACCTCCGCATGCCCCTACTGCAAGCAAAGACACACCAGCACCCACAAGAACCTCAAACGAGTACTTAGAGGTGCGCATATACACATTCCCCTCATCAACGCCCAATATTTTTTAGCGTACCCTAGATAAAGAAAAAAACATGTGGCAATAGTCACAGCGCGAAACAGAATTCGCCCTTTTGCCGTCGCAGCTCAGCAAAACCCCACATCCACCGCAAGCAAACCGGATTGACGAAAAACGGCGTCGATAAGCAAAAAATGCCGCTCACTGCTTAAATATAAGCGCTACTACTTCTCAACCCCCACCCACGAAATGAACCTCACCTCCCGCCTGAACCCCTTCACTGGGGTCGCGCTGGTCATCGGCGCAAGCTCCACCCTCCAATTCGGCAACGCGCTCGCCACCCACCTCTTCCCCATCCTCGGCACCTGGTCCACATCCTTCACCCGCTTTTTCATCGCCTCTCTCATCCTCCTTGCGCTCACCCGCCCGAAACTACACACCTGGAACCGCACACAGTGGACCTACGGGCTTGGCTTCGGCATCGTCGTCGGGCTGATGAACGGCTTTTTCTACACCGCCATCTCCCGCATCCCGCTGAGCACCGCCGTCACCATCGAATTCCTCGGACCACTGACTCTCGCCGCAGTGCTTTCGCGCAACAGCCGCGATATCAGCTGGGTACTGCTCGCCCTCGCCGGGGTGAGCATGCTCGGATTGCGCACCTTCCTTGGGCTGGGCAGCCTCGATATCATCGGTGTGGCAGCCGCGTTCGGTGCCGCCACATTCTGGGCGATCTACATCGTGCTCGGCACCCGCGTCGGCGCACACATTCCCGGCACCCAAGGCCTTGCCGTAGCCCTGTTCATCGGTGCGCTCACGCTCGCCCCCTTCGGCGCGCCCGGGGCAACAGCTGTGCTTTTCGACGCCCGCCTCCTCCTTCTTGTCATCGGCACCGCTGTCCTTTCCTCACTGATCCCCTTCACCTTGGAATTTATGGCGCTGAAACGAATCCCCAATTCCACATTCAGCATCCTCATGTCGCTCGAACCCGCCATCGCCGCAGTTGCCGGAATAATTGTGCTCAATCAAAAACTCAGCATCCTCGGCATCATCGCCATTGCCTGCGTGATCACAGCATCAGTGGGCAGCACCCTGTCCACCATGAAGAAAAAATCTGTCATCGTCGACCAAGGCTAAGCCCACCCCCTCCCCACAACGATAAGCCACGCACACACCTGCATACCCTAAGCCTTGTGCTGCTTCAGACTCACAGAATGTGCACATAAAAAATCCTTGGATACCCCTTCACGAACGAAAGGGGACCCAAGGATTTTTCTCTTAACCGCAAACCTCGTGACTTACAGTCGCGGCGCATGCAACTGGTGCGTATTCCTTAACCCCACACAGCAATACGCAGCGCACAGCGCTTAGAGCTCGATGGACAAATCCACCCTCTGGAAGCTCTTCAGATCCTCATAGCCGCACTTTGCTACCGCGCGACGCAGCCCGCCAACAAAATTCTGGGCACCGAACGGGTCCTGGGAAGGCCCGTGCAAAATCTGCTCCAAGCGTGGGCGTGGCCCAAGGAAGCTATCATGCACCACATCCACAATGCCGCGTGGGAAACGAGGATGCCCCAGAGTCGATGGCCAGTAAAAGCCTTGACCTGGTGCCTCAGCAGCAGCGGCAAGTGGGGAGCCCAGGATCACGGCGTCGGCACCGCAGGCGATGGCGGCGATCATGTTGCCGGTGTTGTAGATTTCGCCGTCGGCAAGAATATGCACGTAGCGCCCACCAGTTTCATCCAAGTAATCGCGGCGGGCAGCAGCAACATCCGCAATAGCGGTAGCCATCGACGGCTGAATTGCCAGCGACTCCGCAGTATTAACACCCGAACCGACAATCACACCAACCGCGCCGGTGCGCATCAAGTGCAACGCAGTGGTGTAATCATGCACACCACCAACAACAACAGGGATTTCGAGAGTAGAGATGAACTCCTTCAAGTTCAGCGGCTCACCCTCAGCGGCAACGTGCTCAGCAGACACCACGGCACCCTGAATGAACAGCAGCTCCGCACCCGCCTTGATCACAATCGGCGCAAGCTCGCGGGCACGCTGCGGGGAGACACGCACAGCCACAGTCGCGCCGGAAGCACGCACTTGCTGAATACGCTCGGTCAAAAGGTCGAGGTCGATCGGTGCGGCGTGCAGCTCCTGCAACTTCGCAATGCTTGCCGACGGCAACACATACTCACCATCCTCGCCCAGGTTCGCGGCGGCAAACTCAGCAATCGCCTGGTCGAAATCAGCGTGGCGGGCAAGCAAACCTTCCGCATTGATCACACCAAGACCACCGAGGCGATCCATCTCGATGACGAACTCTGGGCTACCCAGCGCATCAGTTGGGTGGCTGACCACAGGGATTTTGAAGGAATATGCGTCAATGTGCCAGGAGGTATCTACGTCCTTGGATGAGCGAGTGCGGCGGGCAGGCTGGACCCGCACATTGGTGAGGGAATAGGTCCGGCGAGCCTCACGCCCGATACCGATTTCAATGTAATCACGCATAGCTTTAAGCTTCGTTCCTTCTCGTAGAAAACCGCGCCACACGCACTTTCAAAGTGTGATAGGACCATTCCCGCACACCGCAAAACTGACGCGGAGAGTAACAAGATCAGTATTCTACCTCCCACGCACCACCTTCCGCGAACTTTTCATCCGCCACACAGAAACACACCCCAACCACTCCTGAATCTCTGCTACCAGCACCCCAACGCGCCCAACACCCCATCGGTAACTCGACCTTTCCACCACCAAACCCCCACGCACAGGCCTCCTCGAAGCTAAAGGTCGAGTTACCCCACTTCCCCTCTCCGCCCCACATCCCCTCAGCCACTCATCTCCACAAGCAAACTCGACCAATTCACCAACACACACCAATTCCACCCACCCACACACAAAAAGGTCGAGTAACCCCATTTCCCCCTCCCCACACCGCAACCTCCAACCACTCATCTCCACCAGCAAACTCGACCAATCCGGAAACCACGCCCCACAAGCACACCCCTCACAGCTAAAGGTCGAGTAACCCCCGAAACGCGCACGAAACTCGACCAATTCACCAACACACACCAATTCCACCCACCCACACACAAAAAAGTCGAGTTACCCCACTTCCCCTCCCCCCGCATCCCCCAATCACACATTTCCACGAGCAAACTCGACCAATTCACTTGTGGCTTCTTTATCCGATGCCCCTATGAAGCTAGAAGTCGAGTTAGCAGTGATAGCGAGAATTCTGTGGTGCACATGCGAAAGCACCCTTTCTCCCGTTGCGCTGAAAAAGCGAAACGGGAGGAAGGGCGCTTGGAGAAAACTAGATTTTAGTGGTAGTTCGGAGCTTCCACAGTCTGCTGAATGTGGTGAGGGTGAGACTCACGCAAACCAGCAGAGGTGATCTGCACGAAACGAGCCTTCTGCAAATCAGTAATGTGAGTCGAACCGGTGTAACCCATAGCGGCACGCAGACCACCGACCAACTGGTGAGTGATCGCCTCGATAGGTCCGCGGAAAGGAACCTGCCCCTCAATGCCCTCCGGGACCAGCTTGTCTTCGCTCTTCACGTCAGCTTGGAAGTAGCGGTCCTTGGAGAAGGAACGCTTCTCACCGGACAGGCCACGACCCTGCATCGCACCCATCGAACCCATGCCACGGTAGCGCTTATACTGCTTACCGCCAACCACAACAACGTCACCTGGGGATTCAGCAGTACCAGCCAGCATGGAACCAAGCATCACAGTGGAAGCACCGGCAGCGATAGCCTTGGCAATATCGCCAGAGAACTGCATGCCACCATCAGCAATAATAGGAACACCAGCAGCGTGCGCAGGAACGGACGCTTCCATAATCGCGGTGATCTGTGGGGCACCCACACCAGCAACAACACGAGTGGTGCAGATAGAACCAGGCCCAATGCCCACCTTGATGGCGTCGGCACCAGCGGCAATCATGTCGCGAGCAGCCTCACGAGTAGCAAGGTTACCGCCAATCACATCCACGCGATCGCCGAATTCCTTCTTCACCTTCGCAACCATTTCCAACACACCACGGGAGTGCGCGTGTGCGGAATCGACGACGAGAACATCAACACCGGCGTCGACAAGCGCACCAGCACGCAAGAAGGACTCCTCGCCCACACCAATACCAGCGCCCACCAGCAGGCGGCCGGAGGAATCCTTCGCCGCGTTCGGGTGCTGCTCAGTCTTAACAAAGTCCTTCACGGTGATCAGGCCGGTCAGCTTGCCCTCAGCATTCACGATCGGCAGCTTCTCCACCTTATTAGCAGACAGCAGCTTCAACGCCTCTTCCTTCGACACACCCTCAGGTGCCACACACAGTGGCATTGGGGTCATGATCTCAGAAACCTTACGGCTAAAATCGGGCTCGAAACGCATGTCACGGTTCGTGCAAATACCCATCAGCTTGCCCTCAGCATCAACCACAGGCAAACCGGAAATGCGGTACTTCGCGCACAGCGCATCAACTTCCGCAATCGTCATATCAGGAGTACAGGTAGCAGGGTCAGTGACCATACCGGATTCGGAGCGCTTGACAATCTCCACATGCGCAGCCTGATCCTCCGTGGACAAGTTACGGTGCAACACACCCATGCCACCCTCACGCGCCATGGCGATCGCCATGCGCGATTCCGTCACAGTATCCATCGCAGCGGACACAATGGGGATGTTGAGCTTGATGTTGCGAGTCAGCTGAGTCGTCGTGGTCACCTCAGAGGGAATCACATCGGAAGCGGCGGGCAGAAGAAGAACATCGTCAAAGGTCAGGCCGACAAGGGCCACCTTATTTGGATCGTCGCCGCCAGTGGAAACGCGCTGCTGCGTCATGAGAAATTATTCCTCCTGCCAAAGAAATGGTGTATGCCCCACCACATGAAGGTGTGGATTTTATGCTAGAACATCGCACATCGCTGAACCTAGTGATAAGAAAAGCAAGTACTGAAGTTCTCTTAAGACTAGCTGTAATGTGCGCCAAGGTGGCAATTGTGTGCCCACGGATACACTCAGCGCACACAAACTGTGAGAAAAGTCTACAAAAAATTCACAAATTTTCCCCCTGACAAGGGTTTGATACTTTTGCTACACCACTTTAGTGTTGTTGAGTGTGAACTATGAATGGCAAATGCCCCGCGACCCCTTCGCCGACGACCCCAATGATCCGGCGTCGTTCCTCGACGAAGACGAGCAAGCGCCACCCCTAAGCGAAGACGAACGCGCCCTCCTCAGCCAAGAACTCGACCTGGTTCGCCGCTTCCGCACCGTACTCACACCACATGGCATCAACGGAATTTTCTTCTACTGCGACGACTGCGACGAACAACACTTCTACGACTGGGACATCATGGAAGGCAACATGCTCGCCACCCTCGCCGGGGAACTCGCCCCCGTGCACGAGCCCAGCGCCCAACCCAACCCCAACGCCTACGTGCCGTGGGACTACTGCCTCGGCTACCTCGATGGGCTCAACGCGCAGCTGCGCTAACAGCACGCTTGTCGACGGCGTTGATGGCGGCGTCGATACGCACAAACTCCCCGCAGCTACGTCCACATTTCGTGGATGCAACGGCGGGGAGTTTAAACAAGAGAGGGAAAAATATTAGTTACGGTATTCCTCAGGAACCGTCAGGGGGCGATCCTCCACCAGTGTAGGTGGCTGCGGCTCACCAGGGACCGGCGCTATCGACGAAGGAATAGCTGGGATATCGTCCACATTTGGCTCCGAAGTAGGAACCTGCACTGGTGCGGGCGGGCGCGGCGAAGGCTCAGGGGTGAGCGTAATCGTAGTAGTCACAGTTTCAGTCACAGGTGGTGGGGTGACAGTGATGGTCGACAGCTGCACATCCGCACGATCAACCTTAGGCTGCATCTTGTTGCGATCACCCTCGTTGAGTCGATTCACCATCTCTTGTGCCTGCTCAAGAAGCTGACGTGCGCCTTCAACATCACCACTTTCGGTCCTTGAAGTGACTTCTTCCAACGTCGACGCCAGCTCAACCACAGTAGCCTTATGTTCCTTATCCACCGCAGATGTGCCACCGAAGAAGCGCTGGTTCAGCCCATACAGTGGGCTGCCTTCGCCAGCATTGAACACTGCGGTGCCACCACCAGCAATGATCAGCGTGGCTGCCGCCGCACCCACGAAACCGGAGGCAATGCGACCAAACCCACGGCGGGTGTGATCGCGCTGGCGCTTTTGTTTTTGCGCTGCAAAATCAATGACATCGCCTGCTGTTTCAGTCTCAGGCTTCAGCTCAGCGTCTGGGGCTTCAGCGACCACCGGCAACATGGAAGTGTCGTCAGCGTGGTCTCCAGCGTGCTCGTCGAACTCCTTGGGTTCATCCGCACAGTCTTCTTCACTGCCCTGTTCGCAAGGCTTCTCCAACCCCAAATCCACCAGCGTTGGGGGTGCGGGCATGTCTGCGTGTGCGTAGTCACGCAGCTCAAGTAACAGTCCGGCGATGAGGTCCTCGCCTTCGCTGCGATCAACGCCACGGGACAGGTCGGTCAAGAATGCGTCTGTTTCTGCTAAGACGGCAACATCTTCGATCTGGCCGTCAAAGCCCAACTCATTCTGACCGCCTTCTTGGCGACGTCGGTCAGTCATCTAATCCATCTCCTGCTCAATAGCCTTGCGCAAAGTTGCGAGGGCACGGTGTTGTGCCACTCGAACTGCGCCGGGTGTGCTCCCTACAATTTCGGCAGTTTCTTCAGCCGACAGCCCAACGAACACTCTCAAGATGAGAATTTCACGAGGCTTCTCACTTAATAAATCGAGAAGCTCACGCACTCTGTTACTACCAGCTGTGACCAGCGCATATTCCTCCGGCGTTTCCCGGTCCACAGCTTCGTCTGGCACTTCTTCTGTGGGGTTGGAAAGATCCCTGGAATAGCTGCGGTGTGCGTCTGCTACTTTGTTGGATGCAATGCCGTACACGAAGGCCATGAAGGGTCGCCCGCGGTCAACGAAGTTCCCGATGGATGTGGCGACTGCCAGCAGAATTTCCTGCGTTACGTCTTCGGCGGTGGGGTGCCGCCCTCCACTGATTCGGGCGCGCGCATAGCGCAAAATCATGGGGTGAATGATTCCAATAACTTCTTGTAGTGCGCGAGCATCACCGCTGCTTGCCGCCGGAACAAGTTCCGCGAGAAGCTGTTCAGTTTCACTCATCGACATCCAGGCCTTTACTTAACTTAAGACAGTTATTTCACATTCCACATTTAATCAGCCCCTATATTTCTCTGACATTACAGTCCGACAATCTGTGGGGGCTGAAGGGATGCGCATGTGTCTGATTTTTCCACGATGCGCATAAATCGATTCCAATCTTACAAGCCCACTTCGCCTAGGGGCGAAAAACGACTGCTTTGCCCAAAAAGTTACCACTTTTAGCTACTTCTTCTCCCCACCATCCCCCTCAGCTATTGGGCGCGTTTACCCATTTCCCTTCTCCCGTCTACCTGCCCGGTTCACCCCCGTGGTTGACCGGTGTGCAAAAAAGTGGGAACGCAAACGCGTTTTTTCCAGTCTTAACTATATGAGAAGTTTTTTCCACTACTGGTGGCTTCATGACTCCTCCCAGATCGCATTTTTCACCTTTGCCAACACGAAAGGATCGCACACCATGTCCAACACACCGCGCACACCCCGCCCAATCAGCAATCATTGGGAATGGCAGCTGCATAGCGCATGCCGATACGAGGATGCAGATATTTTTTACGCCCCCGACTATGTGCGGGGCAAGCCGAAAGTGCTGCAAGAGCGCCGCGCGAAGTCGATTTGCCGCGGCTGCCCCGTACGCCAGGATTGCTTGGAGCACGCACTGACCTACCATGAGCCCTATGGGGTGTGGGGTGGCTTGAATGAATCGGAGCGATGGGAGCTGATCAACCAGCGCCGCCTACTTCGAGTATCCGTGGTGCCCCAACAGCGTGCGGTGTAACCCCCAGCGGCGCTGCATGCTTGACGACGCCACCACCATGCAACCTCGCAAAAGCACAAGGGGGATCCAACTTCCACACCCATTGTGCAGTGTTTATATATTGGGGCACAGAACTACCTACAGCACAACCCCACGGGAGGTTTAATGCGCACACGTATTTTCACAGTACTTGCCACCTGTTGCGCCGTGACACTTTCTGGCTGCGCACCACCACAGGACACCCAATCCGCGCACACCACAACTACTGAAGAAACCTATCCCTTTGAAACCTGGGAATCACCACCCAAACCCACCATGATCCCCCTGCCACCAGACAGGGAATACGTTGAGGCCTTCGACAAGTTTGACCCCAACAACACACTGTACGATCTGTGCGACACACTCACCCCAGAACAACTCGCAGACATCGGACTCGAAAAGGATACCGTCACCAATAGGGAATCTAAGCCTTTCATTGATTGTGGCATGCGAGAAACAAACCTTGTGGATGGGCAAAATGGTGGATTTAATGTATCCACCCATTTTGCTCGTTATTCCTGGCTTCGCGATCATGGGTTGATTATTGATGCGACGTTCCCCGGTATTGATGAGCGCATCTACTTCAGCAACCTGCCTCAAGGGAATACAAATAGACACTGTGATGCTGCCGTCAGTACATCACATGGCCGTATCAGCATCACCTATACCTACTCTGGTGATGGTAAGCCGACAAAAGATGAGTTGTGTTGGAAGGCGTATGAAACCCTTGAAAAACTACGTACCAAAGGCAACTTCACCTAAAACCCTCAGCACCAACCACCACCATCATTTACCCCCGCATAGGGGTGGAGAGTGTGGGTGGGAAAAAAATTTTGGGAACGCAAAGCCCCTTTTCCCAGTCTTTATATATAAGGGCACAAAACCCTAGGCCAACACATGTGTTTTAAGAGAGGACTTTATGCGCACACGTATTCTCGCAGCACTCGTTGCTTGTGGTGTGGCGGTATCTGGCTGCGCACCACCACAGGACACCACCGAGGCTGCACACAGCACGACTACGGAAGAAACCTATCCTTTTGAAACCTGGGAGTCGCCACCCAAACCCAGCATGATCCCGCTGCCACCAAACAGGGACTACGTTGAGGCCTTCGACAAGTTTGACCCCAACAACACACTGTACGATCTGTGCGACACCTTCACCCCAGAACAACTCGCAGACATCGGATTAAAGAAAATCTCTCCGACTAGTCGGGACTCATCTCCGATGATTGATTGTGGCATGATCGAGGTTCATACTACCGATGGCATACACGGAGCATTCAGTGTTTCAACCCATTTTGCGCGCTATTCCTGGATGCGTGATCACGGGTTGGTTATTGACGCGACTTTCCCTGAGATTGATGAGCGCATTTACTTCAGTAACCTGCCTCAAGTTGATGATGACAAATACTGTGATGCTGCTATCAGTACGCCCCATGGGCGAATCAGTATCGCTTTTTCACACACTGGTAAAGCCACACCAACGAAGGATGAGTTGTGTTGGAAGGCGTATAAAACCCTTGAAAAACTACGTACCAAAGGAGGATTCCAATGACCCTTTTCATGGATAAACAACAAATCATCGACAGCGTTCACACCCTTGAACAACTCAGCCAAGAATCCAATACTGCTGCTTTGTACTCTGCAAGGAATCCACTTGATGGTGGTTTTTCTTCGGTGAGTGGTTTAGACCAACTCGGGGAACAACACGGCCGGGTTCTTCATGGTGGGGCTGGTAGTGCCTTTGATATGCTCACAGCCTTTGAACGTCAAGTGAAATGGTTGGAAGAAAACCTCTATGCCAACTACTACTCACTTTCAGGCATGAACCGGTTTGCCACCGATGAGTTCGACCGCATCCTGGAAGAAACCGGAGTCCCAATGTTTCCCAGGGTCTATTTCCCTACCCGCCCTGACCTAGGATTCGAAGGATTCAACTTCCCACCACCAGTAGTCCATCAAGCAGCAAGCTTAGAACAACTCGCCTCAGCTCTTGCTTCCACCAACAACGCAGCAGCAATAGAAGCAGCAGATATTTGGGGAAGTTTAGCTCAACGAGCAACACAAATCAGCGACCGGTTAAACAGCGTGGCCAGTGAACTAATCGCAGCAAACAAAGGCACCCCCTTTGAAAAAGCAAACACCGCTATCACCACCATGGCGCAATCGGGCATGAACTTCGCCCAGAATGCAGCACTGATGGCACAATCTACCACCGCGCTATCAGCAATCGCACCAGGGTTTGCCCCACAGGTGACAGCAGCTGTAGCTAAAGTCAACGCACTCCGCACCACCCAAGGAGGCATCGTTGTTGCCCAACAAGCAGAACAACTTTTCCTCCAAGGCTTCCGTACAGCC
Organism: Corynebacterium felinum; assembly: GCF_030408755.1. Taxonomy (NCBI): domain Bacteria; kingdom Bacillati; phylum Actinomycetota; class Actinomycetes; order Mycobacteriales; family Corynebacteriaceae; genus Corynebacterium; species Corynebacterium felinum. Next base: position 496,836 of record NZ_CP047209.1, on the reverse strand, counting down.
CTTGCAACCGCAGCAACAGCAGCAATGCCTGTAACACGCCACCTGATGGAACCTGCACCCGCAGGCGCAGGCGGAGGAAGCACAAACGAAGCAACCAGCACAATCACTACCACCAACTGGGTACAGAATACCCAACAAGCAGCTAGGGAGCTTGACCTTGAACCCCACGAACTTGCTGAACGGGTGTTAGATCAGGTAGCAACCCAGCAATCCGCGCTAGGGCTTGATCCTGCAACTATTAACCCACTTAATGCCCATCAACACCCAACCACACATGGTGGTGTTGGTAATGCTACTGGTTGGGGTGCAGGCGCAGGTGCAGGCTATGGTGGTGGATCTTATGCTGGTGGCACAGCACAGTCACACATTACCGGTGGAAACACGCAGCATCATAGGGTGTCGCATACGATGCCGCACCAATCTGGTAGCAACCATGTTGGAGGAACCAACACCACCACCGGCACCGGCACCGGTGGTGGCAGAGGCACAGGTACAGGTGCAGGTGGGTATGGTGCTGGTGTTGGTGGTTCCCATCGCCCAGGTGGGTCGCACACTGGTAGGGGACACAACCCAACCGGCTCTGGCGTCGGTTCCGGTTCGGGTTCGGGCTCTGGTTCGGGTGGTGGGTCCCATCGGGGTCACAGCCCCTACAACAACGGACAAGGCACAGGAAACAATCCCAATACTGGTGCTGGTGCTGGTGGTGCTGGTGGTCGTGGATCAACCATGGCAGGCGGGGCACCCATGGGTGGTGCAGGTGCTGGTGGTGGGCAGCAGGCGAATAATCGCAAGCGCACAACCAACCGGACACGACGCACAGCGGTTAAAGGAGTACTCCAACAAGCAGAACGAGACAAAAACCTCCTCGACCTTCTAGGCGAAGCACCCAAAGTAGTCCCCCGCGTCATCGGCGCAGACGTATTCAAACCACGCCACGAACGCGACAAATAACAACACAAAACGCCCCTGCTTTTCCGTATAAGAAAACAGGGGCGTTTTTGATCACACACTAGTGATGGTGATGTCCGTGAGCTGCCGCGGGGGCAGGCTCAGCAGGCTTCTCCACCACAGAAGCCTCAGTGGTCAACACCATGCGGGCAACCGAAGTAGCGTTTACCACAGCAGAGTGAGTTACCTTCACAGGGTCGATAATGCCCTGTTCAATAAGGTTGCCGTACTCCAGCGAAGCGGCATTGAAACCGAAACCGTTGTCCATCTCCTCGATACGAGCAACAACAACAGCACCGTCAAGGCCAGCGTTATCAGCAATCCAATAAGCAGGCTTCACCAGTGCACGAGCCAGAGCGGTGACGCCCACCTTCGCATCGCCCTCAAACTCTTGGGCGAACTCGCGAAGATCGCGGGCGATCTGCACCAACACAGAACCGCCACCAGCAATCACACCTTCCTGGGCAGCAGCGCGGGCAGCATTGATAGCGTCCTCAACACGCAGCTTGCGCTCAGAAACCTCAGTCTCAGTTGCGGCACCAACCTTGATCACAGCAACACCGCCAGAAAGCTTAGCCAAACGCTCCTCAGCCTTCTCGCGATCCCACGAAGAATCAGTGTTAGCGATCTCGCGGCGAATCTGCTCGCGGCGAGCCTCCAACTCCTCAGGGGTGCCAGCACCATCAACAATGATGGTTTCATCCTTGGTCACGGTGACGCGACGAGCTGAACCAAACACATCCATGCCCGCCTCAGCCATGGTCACGCCGACCTCAGGATCAATGATCGTCGCGCCAGTAACCACCGCAAGATCATCCATGAACGCCTTACGACGCTCACCGAAATACGGTGCCTTCACAGCCACAGCGTGCAAAATCTTACGGATCGAATTGACCACAAGAGCCTGCAGAGGTTCGCCCTCAACATCCTCGGCGATGATCAGCACAGGCTTCTTCGCCTCCACAACCTTCTCCAGCAGAGGAAGGAAATCAGGAAGAGAAGAGATCTTATTGCGCACCAGAAGAACCAAGGTGTTCTCTAAAACAGCCTTCTGGGAATCAAGATCAGTGATGAAGTATGGAGACAGGTAGCCCTTTTCAAAAGAGACACCCTCCGTCACATCCAAATAGGATTCCATCGACTGAGATTCCTCAACCGACAAAACACCGTCACGGCCCACCTTCTCCATGGCTGCAGCAACCATGTCACCCACCTCAGGGTCGCGGGAAGAAACGGTAGCCACGTTCGCAATATCGGCAGCGGAAGCCACCTCAGTGGCGCGGGCCTTGAGCTGCTCAATCACACGCTCAGCACCAGCGGCGATACCACGGTTGAGTTCAACTGGGTTCGCGCCAGCCGCAACGTTACGCAGACCTTCGGCGATCAATGCCTGGGCCAGAAGAGTAGCGGTAGAAGTGCCGTCACCGGCGATGTCGTTGGTCTTCACAGCCACAGACTTGACCAGCTGGGCGCCCAGGTTTTCAAAAGGATCAGAAAGATCGATTTCGCGGGCGATCGTCACACCGTCATTGGTGACGGTGGGGGATCCGAAAGCCTTGTCCAAAACCACATTGCGGCCACGGGGGCCCAAGGTGACCTTGACGGCGTTTGCCAGCGCATCGACACCCTTAAGAATGCCCTCGCGAGCTTCCTGATCGAATGCAATCAGCTTTGCCATAAGTAGTTTTTCCCCTTATGCGTGAAGGAATAGTGAAAAGTGGGTGAATCGACGACTAGTTTTCGATGATGGCCAGCACATCGCGGGAGTTCAACAGCAAGTACTCCTCGCCGTTGTACTTCAGCTCAGTTCCGCCGTACTTGGAGAACACAACGGTGTCGCCCACCTTGATGTCCATAGGAACACGCTCAGCGCCATCAAGACGACCTGGGCCTGCAGCGATAACAACACCCTCCTGTGGCTTTTCCTTCGCGGAATCAGGAATGACCAGACCAGAAGCAGTGGTGGTTTCAGCTTCCTTGATCTGGATCAAGATGCGGTCTTCAAGTGGCTTGATGTTTACTGCCATGAAAGTCTCCTCAATAAAGGGGTGAGTAGTTCTTCAACAACGTTTATCTTTCGGTCACTGCTTTAGGTTTCCAAAGCAACAACCTACTTTGGCACTCTACCCGCGTGAGTGCTAAGGCTCAAAGATACTACAAAATATCCTCTCGCCTCAGCACCGCACCCGCAGGTTGGTGATCTCACACCAGCGGGATCTCCACTTCAAGGGAAGAATCCGTACCGACCTCAAGGGAGGATGCTTTTGCCCCTTCGTGAATCAATTGGGCTGCTAACGCCGCAATCATCACACCATTATCGGTGCACAGCTTAAAACGGGGCACGCGCAACTCGATGCCCGCCGAGTCGCAGCGGCGCTTAGCTAGTTCACGCAGACGCGAATTTGCGGCCACGCCACCGCCCAAAAGCAGCACCTTCGCCCCGGTATCTTGGCAGGCTCGCACCGCTTTAGCGGTCAAAACATCGCACACTGCTTCCTGGAAGGAAGCACACACATCTTCCAAGCTAATCACACGATTCTCGCGTTCTGCTTGTTCCACGTAACGTGCAACTGCGGTTTTGAGCCCCGAAAAGCTGAAATCATGCCGGTGCTCGCCGCGCAGGTCGTCGGCACGCGACAAGCCGCGGGGGAAGGCGATCGCTTTCTTATCCCCCTGTTGCGCTAAGCGGTCGATCACGGGCCCGCCGGGGTAGCCCAGCCCGAGCAGACGCGCAACTTTGTCGTAGGCCTCGCCGGCGGCGTCGTCAAGCGTGGAGCCGAGCTCCCGCATCGGTTTGCCCACCGCCTCCACATCCAGCAGCTGTGTGTGCCCGCCCGACACCAGCAGCGCCACCGAATGCGGCAACGGCTCACCCTCAAGATTGGCAACAGCCACATGTCCGCCGAGGTGATTGACACCGTAGAAAGGCACACCCCACGCCGCCGCATAAGCTTTCGCCGCCGACGCCCCCACCAGCAGCGCACCTGCCAGACCAGGCCCCACCGTGGCTGCGACCGCATCAGGCTTATCGACGCCAGCCTGCGCCATCGCCGCCCGCATCACCGGTTGCATCTGCTCAAGGTGCGCACGCGAGGCAATCTCGGGAACAACGCCGCCGAAGCGGGCGTGCTGCTCCATCGAGGAAGCGACGACATCGGCAAGGATGGTCATATTTCCATCCCCATCGAGTTCGATGATGCCTACTCCTGTTTCGTCGCAGGAGGATTCGATCCCGAGAATAATCATGAAGGTGTGTGCTCTTTCTTCTCTCTGACCATAACAAAAGCGTCAGCGCCGGAAGGCTGATAGTAGTTTTTCCGCAAACCCACTTGGCTAAAACCATAGGATTCGTACATGCGGATGGCTGGCTGGTTATCGGTGCGAACTTCCAAAAACACGGGTGCGCGTAGCTCGTCGGCGACATACATGAGGTTGTCCATCATCATGCGCCCGATCCCTTGACGCTGGCAGGAAGGATCTACACCGATGGTTTGAATTTCGCATTCGTGCCCACCTGAAGGCCCTAGGATACCAAGCCCGGCGTAGCCGATGAGTTTTTCGGGGTGGTCGCTTTCTGGATCGTAGACCCCGATATAAAAGTTGTGGGGTTGGGCAAATACTTCTGTGAAGTCGCGTTCAGTCCATGGGCTGTCGGCTTCGAAGAGTATTTTTTCCAGCTCCGCGAGTCGGGGTGCGTCGTAGGCGTCGAGGGGTCGGATTTCTAGCATGACTGGCCTTGTGTTGGCGGGGTGTAGTCCGGGATTGCGTGCGATTTGGGTTTCGCGGCGGGTTCTTTCACGTCGGGGCGGCGCAGGTAGAGCGGTTCAAGTGGCCCGGGGCTGGTTTTCAGGTCACAACCGGTGCCAAGGAGTGCGCCGACTAAGCTTGCGGCGGTGGGCCCGTAGTGCAGCACGGTATCAGGTTGCGTGCTGAGTGTGTCTTGCAGTCGTTCTGGGATGCTGATGGCTGTCAGGTGTCCTAGTGTGTGGTCGCTTTCGGCTGCTGGCTGGCCAAGGAGTGCGGGTTTGCACACTTCCGGCCCGGCGATGCGGGTGTTGTTGCGGTAGCTGGACCAGTAGATTTCTTTGCGACGCGCGTCTGTTGCCACCACGAATTCTTCCAGCTTCAGCTGCTCATCGTTGCTGATGCGGTGGGCGATTGCATCGTGGGTGCACACTCCATGGACGGGGATGCCTAAGGCGTCCCCGAATGCGGCGGCTGTGGCCATGCCGACGCGTAGGCCGGTGAAGGGGCCAGGCCCGATGCCTACCACGATGGCGTCCAGGGCGGAAAACTCTAAGGAGGATTCGGCAAGGATTCTCTGGACGGTGGGCACCAGCATTTCGTTGTGGGCGCGGGAATCGGTGAGATTCTCTTCGGCACGGATGCTGATGGTCGAGTCAGCATCGACGTGGACTAATCCCACGACGAGATCAGCAGTGGCAGTATCAAGGGCAAGAACGTTCACGTGTATTCAGGGTAGTCGCACTATCAGTCCCACGCCCAAAAGCACTCCCTGACGTGTGCCACGCAGGTGCTTGTGCAGTAAAACCAGTATTCTTCCTTCTTCGACACTGCCATCTTGGAGGGGTAACTCGACCTTTCCAATGTGAAGGCAGTGGTTTCATTGCAATGGAGACAAAAAGGTCGAGTTAAGAATCAGGGCACTTACCCAACCACCCCTTGAAACAACCGAAAACCACTAGCCCACCACAAATAAATCACCCACCCTAACACGCACTAAAGCCAGAGGCACTACCCCTTACAAAACCCAGCAACTAGAGCACACCACAAGAGGTAACTCGACCTTTCCAATGTGAAGACAGTGGTTTCATGGCAATGGAGACAAAAAGGTCGAGTTAACGGTCAAGGCACTTACCCAACCACCCCCTTGAAACAACCGAAAACCACTAGCCCACCACAAATAAATCACCTGCCCTAACACGCACTAAAGCCAGGGGCACTGCGCCATACAAAGCCAAGCAACTAGAGCACACCACAAGAGGTAACTCGACCTTTTCGTACCCCAACGGGGTGATTTCTCACCTGAGGGACAAAAAGTCGAGAAAGGTATTGTTATTCAGTGCGCAGCCCCAGCGCACAACCAAAAATTCAGTCCACCCAGATCATCAAAACCACAGGCTCAACACATATTTTTTGGCACTTCACACGTGAGTCTTTTGTGCTGTGCTCATGGCTTTAGGCACAAGAAAAACACTCCCCCACCACGGCCGGAATTTACATTCTGTAGCCGAAGTAGCGAAGTGTTGTGGAGTGATCGCTGGAATAAGGACTATTCGCCCACAGCCAGTTGCCAATTGCCCGTCTGGGTCTTGACCAAAGGAATGATCGCTTTGGTGGCGAAAGGCTGGGTAGGAACATTGCACAGGTCAACGAGGTCGCGGTCGATGCGTTCCGTCTTCAACTCACCAAGCTGGCCGCCCAGGAGCAGGTAGTTGTAGTTTTCCTTCACTGGGGTGGTAGGAATGCCGCGCAGGTGTGCCGCATCAAGACCGAACTTCTTAGCCACGCTTTCACGAGTCTCACCAGGGCACACCACAGCGGCCATAGTGTATTCGGGATCAAACAAGTCGTATGGGGACACGCTTGTGGCAGTCAGGCCGGAAGCATCAATCACCTTAATGGTCTTCTCAAGCGGGCCTTCCTTTGCAGATGCCTCGGAGCTGACATAGCTACCGGTGACCATTGCTACACAAGCAATAACGAAAAAAGCGATACCTGCGGCAACGATCGCGCGGGCCTTAGCAGAAAGTTCCATGATTTCTTCTCCCTACCACCACAAACACCTCATAAATACAAGACTGCGCAGTGGCATTGATATGTAGTAACAAAAATTTTCGCACCACCAAACAGTACGAAAACGCAGTAAACAAAATTCTTCCGGTGTCCAACGCTACCGAAACTTAAGCCCAAACACCTATTTTCACCGCATACAACACCACGTCGCCCACAAGCACAAAACCACCACGGCTGTTACATACGCGAAGTTATTTCAGTAAAGAATGCGCAGCCTAATTATGCACCACTCGCCACTGCACATAGCGCGCTGAAGAATCAGGGTCGGCCGCTACAGCAGTTTCGCGGTCGAAGGAGATCAACATGTATGTGTCTGTGATTTGCTCGACCAATCCTCCGCCCCACTCGGCCACGACAACAGCGTCATCGAGATCGGTGTCCAAATCCAAGGAATCAAGCGCCCCCGATGCATCCACTTCACCTGCATGTTCGTCGCCTGCACCCAGCAAACGGTAAGCATCCACGTGGACGAGGCTGGGGCCGTCGATAAGCGAGCGGTGCTCACGCGCAATCACAAACGTTGGACTAGTCACCCTGCCTTTCACCTGCATGCCGCGAGCTAAACCTTGGGTGAAGGTTGTTTTGCCCGCACCGAGCGGACCATCCAAAATCACCACATCGCCGGCCTCCAACGCCTGGCCGAGACGGAAACCCAGCTGTTGTGTATCCGCCGCAGTTTCTAAACGCTCACGCCCAGCGACCGGAAAAGTATCGTTCATCAGTATTTACGCTCCCTCAACATAGCGGCGCACAGTACGCCCCGTCGGGCGACACAGCAATTCATAATGAATAGAGCCCATCCGCGCAGCCAACTGCGTGGCAGGCATCCCACCGCGACCGAAAATAATCGCCTCATCGCCCGCACGCACCCCAAATGGATTATCGCCTAAATCAATCACGCACTGATCCATGCAAATCCGGCCCACATTGCGATAACGGTGACCAGCAATAGTCACCTCAACGTGGCCTTGGGCGGCGCGGGGCAAACCATCAGCATATCCAACCGGAACGACCGCTAAAAACCCAGGCTTTTTTGCACGCCACGTCAAAGAATAACTCGTGCCCTCCCCCGGCGCGATGGGCTTGACTACGGTCACCTTGCCCACCCAGCTCATCGCCTCGTGTAGGCCGTGCTCGCGGCCGTCGATGGGTTCTTGGCCGTAGAGGGCAACGCCCGCGCGCACCATGTCGAAGTGCAAGTCGGGGCGTGAGAGGGTGGCTGGGGAATTAGCAAGGTGGTTGACCTTCAGTTCAAGGCCTGCGTTGCGCGCAATGTCGAGGGCGTGGCGGAACACGTGTGCTTGTTCATCGGTCATGGGGTCGTCGGGGTCGTCGGCGCAGGCGAGGTGGCTCATGAGCCCGGTGACTTCGATATTGTCGGCGTTGGCGAGTTGTTTGCAGATCGCAGGCAGTGCTGCCATGTCGATGCCGGAGCGATGCAGTCCAGTATCCACTTTGATGGTGACTTTGATGGGGGTGGGATGGCTACGAGCAGCGTCAATCAACGCCTGTGTTGTTTCAGGCGAGAATGCTGCGAGCTGGATGTTGTTGTCGAGTGCGGCGTGGAAGTTTTGTTCCGGCGACCAGATCCAGCACAGGATGGGCTCGGTTATGCCGCCGTGGCGTAGTTCGAGTGCTTCTGCGAGCGTGGCGACGCCGAATTGGTCGCCCCCGTGTTCGCGCATGGTGTGTGCGACTGTGACTGCCCCGTGGTTGTAGCCGTCGGCTTTGACCACGCACATCAGCTGTGCTGGGGCGATCATCTCCTTGAGTAGACGCGTGTTGTGCGCTATCGCACCCAGATCAACAACTGTTTCTAGCAGATTCATGTTCTCCATTGTGCCACCGCACACAGTTTGCCAAGCAACTTTCACTCACCCTGTGAGTATCCCCCGCAGTGCCACACCCCCTTGCGCGCGCCCGAAGTCTGGATGCACCAGCGCGGGGTGGTGCGTGGTCTTGTCGGCTATTAGAAGCTATTAGAACTGGGAGGGCAGGATTTCGTAGTTGCGTGAACTAAAGCGATAGAGGCGGGCGGGGCGGTGCGCGCCTTCGGTCCAGAGTTCATCGGTTTCTTCGATAAGCCCTAAGGAGAGGAATTTTTTGCGGAAGTTGCGTTTATCCACCTGCCGGTTAAGGACTGCTTCGTAGGCGACTTGGACGTGGGTGAGGGTGAATTTTTCGGCCAGAAGCCCCATGACGGCATTGGAGTAGCTTAGTTTTGAGGCTAAGCGTTCGCGTGCGTTGACGATGATTTCTTTGTGGTCGAAGGCGATGTCGGGAAGGTCGTCGACTGGCCAGAAGCGGTGCTGTTCGGTGCCGCCGTCAATGTCGAAATCATGCCCACAACCCATGTATACAACGCTGACGGCGTGCCCACGGGGGTCACGGGCAACGGTGTCGACGGTGTAGAGCTGCTCGAAGTATCCGAGTTTTTCGGAGATGTCGAAACCAATTTTTGTTTCTACGATTCGAGCAAGTGCTTCAACTGTGGTTTCACCGGCAAAATTGTAGCCACCGGGTAGTGCCCACTCCCCTTTGAAGGGTTCGTGGCCGCGTTTGAGTAGGAGCACTTCGAGGCGGTGATCGTGAATCCGGAAAGCAACAAGATCCACCGTGAGGGTGGGTGGCCGGTAGTTCGATTTCGAGTCCATAACAGGTTTAAAGCCTAGCACCCGCACGAAAGCAAGCTATGCGTTTGCCCTGCGTAGGCGTGTGGAAATAGATGGAAATCACCCTGATTCGCACGGTGGGGAGGCACCACACAGGCAGCAGACAAGCAGCAGTCAGGCAGCAACTAAGCAGTAGGTGGGTAGCGAGGTAGCAGACAGGTGGCGAAAGTGTGGGTGTGTGGGGTGTGACCCCCGCCTGTGTTTTTCGCCCCCTCGATGCACCCGTTAACAGCGGGTTTCGACTACCCTTATTTTCGTGGCTGAAAATCTGTCTAAGCATCTGAAGAAGTTTTCCAAGCGTGGCCCTCACCGAGTGTTGGTTGGTGAGCTGAGTTACGCGGGTTTGCCGGGCAAAATTTATGCCCCGGCTGAGGGGAATGCCCTGCCTGGCGTGGTCTTTGGCCATGACTGGATGAAGGATGTGAAAAATTATCACGCAACGTTGCGCCACCTCGCTAGTTGGGGGATTGTGGTTGCTGCCCCAAATACTGAGCGTGGGTTGATGCCGAATCATCGCGGTTTTGCATCCGATATGGAAAGCTGCATTCAGATTTTGAATGGGGTACGGCTGGGGGTGGGAAATATTACTGTTGCCCCTGGTCGTATCGGGCTTGTCGGCCATGGCATGGGGGCGGGTGCTGCTGTGTTGGCGGCTTGTGATCGGGCGAAGGTCAAGAGTGTCGTTGCGGCGTTCCCGTCGAAGGTGTCGCCTTCGGCTGAAGAGGCGGCGAAAAAAGTGACTGCGCAGGGCATGATTATTGGTACGGGTGATTTCGCGCTGCTGGATTATGGCAATGCGCCGGCGTTGGCAATGAACTGGCGTGGCGATGTCGTTTACCGTGAGATGGAGGGCGTGGCGCATTCCGATGTGGCGGAAAATAGTCACTTCCGTTTGTTGGAAAGCTTGAACCGGCGTGCCCGACGTCGCGAGCAGGTAGTGGCGCTGATCACTGGCTATGTGCTGCACACGCTTTACGACGACCGCAAGCTGTCCGCTTTTGGTTCACGCGATGCTGTGGCGAAAGGTATTGAAAGTTTTTCTGGCGCGCAGTTAGCTACGAAAGCTGATCTCACGCAGCCAGGGTCACTTTCTTTACCTTTCTAATACCTTTTTCAGTGTTGTTTTAAGGCCGGATTTCACCGCTCAACTCTGCGTAGCACGCCCCGCACTTTCCCACGTGGACGGACGGGGCGTGCCCTGCGTGGAGGATCAGAGCTGTAGTCGCGATAAGTATCTGCATTCGCCCGTGTTGTGTGCTCCGCAGGTTCAGCCACTGGTGGCTGATGGGGAGTTTTCTTCTCCTTCGCCTTGTGGAGAGTTTCTTCTTTTTTCTTTTTGAGCTCATCCATGAGTTCATCGAATTTTCGCATTTCCGCGGCAGATTGGGTGCGGAAATCTTCGACAAAACTGTGAAAATCCATTTACCACACCCCCGCGCGGCGTGGCTGGTGCCCTTGAGGTGCGTGTTGTGCGCCAAAACTTGAACCATAGCCACCGACTGCATGGGTTTCGCCACGCGCCGCTGGGGTCGCTGTTTGTGCCTCAGGGTTGTGTGCCGCAGCATTCGGCGCACTAGACGCAGGAGTAGATGAAGCAGGAGCAGGCTCAGCAGATACAGCTGAATCACTAGGCGCAGCAGGTGCTTCGGCAACATGCGAGACTGCTGCAGGAGCGTCTGCTGGTTGCACCACAGGCGTGTTGTGGGCAGTCCCTTGGGTTTGTGCTGCGGGCTGTTCGATGAGGCTGTGAACATAGTCGTGGACTTGATTCCATCCGTGTTCAAGGTGGTGGATGATTGTTCCCACGCCATCCATAACAGCGTTGAAAGCAACAAGAGACTTATGCACATGTGTAGCAATGTCGACGATTCCTTCCACTACATTAACCGCGGCTTTCACAAGCTCGGCGGGGACAATATCCCCTAACGAATCGTGTGTCTCAATGGAGGGGGTGTTGTTTTTGATACGGGTTTTCTCCGCTGCGTTTTCTTGCTGACGCAGGCTGAGCGGATCTCCTGGTACATGATGTTTAGCCATCGACCGGTCGTCGGTGCGATCGGTGTTGTCACGCCAGCGCTCTTCGTCACTGCCGAATCCACGCTCTGGGGGCAGATCCGCCCCACGGGTTCGTTCGTATTCTCGCTGATCGGACACGCGCGAACGCTCGTCATGTGCACGTGAGTCTTGCTCCGCGCGCATTCCGAACAATCCAGCGGTCTTAGGGTGTGCGCCGCCAGCATGCCCTGCCTGCTGTGGTGCAGCCTCAGCAACACTTGGCTGTTGGCTTGACGCTGGTGCTGTTGTTGAGGCAGCGCTTGTCGACGCCGTGGAACTGTCTCCCCCTCCCTCGCCGAACAACAGCCCAGACGCCCCGCCACCGGCTCCTTGGGGCGGATGTGGATTGAGCGCCCCGTTGGGTGCTGAGTGGCTACTTGGGTTTGTCTCAGGGTTAATCATCCCGCCACGGGAATGACTCATAGCAGTATCGGGGAGAGCAATACCGCCAACACCACCGTCCACGTGGCAGGAGGCGGGCATATCCCGCACATCGCGGGCATTGCACACCTGGCCTAATTTATTGAGATATTCCTCAAGGGTCATCTTGATAAACATGTCGCGGAATTCAAGAAGCTTCCCCATCGCCTCTGAGGTGAAATCAATAGCCTGCTGGGCAATTTCCACGAGGGCATCAAAATGCTCAGGGTTGTGATCGCGATCCACAGACAACAACTGCGAAATAAGCGAGGACGCTTCGGTGATAAACGTGCTAACGACCGAATGAAGATTATCCTCGGCATCTTTTTCAATTTTGGTCACACAATCCGTACAGTTCACAGCGAACTGTTCGGCCTGCGTTGCATCATCATCGAAACCCATCAGCCGAAGCAGCAACGACGAAATCGCATCCGCCAGCACACCACCGGCCACGTTAGACAAAAGCTGCTGCACAGTGCTCGTAATCTGCTTCTGAATAAACTCACCCTGTGGTTTTACTGCAATCGAACGAGCCGACTCCATAATCATCTCTGGGTTCCAACCCTCAAGGCCCCGATACTGCTTCACCAGCGCATCTTGAGTCGAGCGCGCCAACGCCGCACGGCCATAGGTTGCATCCGACAACCGCGCCGCGGAAGAAATAAACTCCGAAATTGGATGCATCACTGCCCCCTCAACGCATCAGCATTCATCTGTTCTGCATCCTCAAAACGCTGGGCCTGTGAAACAGCCTCACTCAACAACTGGTGCAAACGCTCCTGCGACACAGCTCTTCGCGCCCCCAACGCACCCATATGCGCATTAATGGCGGGAACCAACTGGTGAAAAAGCTCACCCAAATCCCCCTGCGAAAGAGGCTGAAGCTTCACATCCTCAGTCTCCTGACTGGCGCCAAGCACAACCGCATACAACTGCGACAACTTCGACGCAAGGTGCGGCTCAAAAGCCACGGAACCAAACATTGGTCTCCTCCTTAGAAAGAATCCGTCAAAACAGGAAAGAAAATCCACCACCTACCCGCCACCCACACACCGTGAGAAACGAACCGAAGTGACAGGCGGAAAATAAATTTTCCTCCTATATGTCAGGACTCAAAACAAGGCCTTTGCGTTCCCAAAATTTTTCACAACCCCCTGACCTGCAACAACGCCACTACCCCCGCACTACCCCCGCTTGGGCGTCGATACGCAAAAACCCTCCGCACCAACGACACGGAGGGCAGAAAAACACGCGCAACTACACGTGCGCCACCACGGCCGCAAGCTTGCCAGCGATCCGGCGCGCAATCTCCTCAGTAGGAGCCTCCACCATCACACGGAACAACTCCTCCGTACCCGAAGCACGCAACAACACACGACCCGAATTACCCAACTCATCCTCAGCCATCTCGAGTGCCGCCGCCACATCTGGATGCGACGCAATCACCGACTTATCCGACACCGGCACATTAATCAACACCTGCGGCAACACCGTCATCGCACCCGCCAAAGACTGCAACGACACATTCGTCTCCGCCATCCGACTCATCAACGCCAAACCAGTCAACGTTCCATCGCCAGTCGTGCCATAATCAGGCATCACAATGTGCCCCGACTGCTCACCGCCCAACGAATAACCGCCCGCGTTGAGATCCTCCAGCACATAACGATCCCCCACCTTGGTTGTCCGCAATGTAATTCCAGCCTCGTCCATGGCCAAACGCAAACCCAAATTACTCATCACCGTCGCCACCAACGTCGACTTGCGCAGCTCACCATTTTCCTTCATCGCAAGCGCCAAAATCGCCATAATCTGGTCACCATCAACCACAGCACCCTCAGCATCCACCGCCAAGCAGCGATCCGCATCACCATCATGCGCAAGACCCAAATCAGCACCATGCTTCAGCACCGCCTGACGCACCTGATCAATATGAGTCGAGCCACAATTATCGTTGATATTGTAGGCACTTGGCTCATTATGCACCGCAATCACCCGCGCACCCGCAGCCTCATAAGCCAAGGGAGCCACAGTCGAGGCTGCACCATTCGCACAATCGACCACCACCGTAATCCCATCAAGCCGACGTGGCATCGACTCAGCAAGATGATCCAAATAATGCTGCTGCGCATCCACAGCTTCTTCAATCACACGCCCAATCCCATGCCCCGTAGGGCCAGTCTCCGGCAACGACTCCATAGCCTTTTCAATCTGATCCTCAATAGAATCAGGAAGCTTATGCCCACCCTTTGAGAAGAACTTAATACCATTATCAGGCATCGGATTATGGGAGGCGGAAATCATCACACCCATATCAGCACCATAAAACTCAGTCAGATACGCCACCGCAGGAGTCGGAAGAACACCCACACGCAACACATCAACACCCCGGCTAGACATACCCGCCGCCAACGCCGCAGCAAGCATCTCACCCGACACACGAGGATCACGGCCAATCACAGCCAACGGGCGACGCTTCGACGAACGATGCTCACTAGTCAAAACCTCCGCAGCAGCCGCCCCCAAACGCAACGCCAACGGTGCAGTTAAAACCTCGTTCGCTAAACCCCGAACCCCATCAGTGCCAAACAGTCGTGCCATGAAAAAACTTTCCTCACCTTGTGAACCTAAAAAAAACTTATCCCTACAAGAATAATCGCAACCTCGAAAGAATCACGCCCGAAGCCAAGCAAAAACACAAAAAACTTCCACAACCACACAAATAGCCCTAGCACCGAAAAATCCAGCCACCTGTTTACTCGACCTTTATCCACATCCATAGGTGTATTCCTAGCCCCCACGGACAAAAGGTCGAGTTTCCCTCCCTACACACCCCCGCCAGGGCTTTCCTCCCACCCCACCCCTCACACTCATGCAGTGTTTCCACGACCCCTCGAACCCACCCCGCCTTTCACGCAAAGGTAAACCCCCCTTTCATGCATCACAATGTGCACAAAAGGGGGGTGTGAAATCATATGAAGGGCGTGTAACCACTTCCGCTATGATCACCTGGACTTAAGCCGGATTTTAGCGCTGCGTACGACCCCGACGGATCAACAGCACACCACCAGCGATCACCACAAGTGCCACAGCGAGCAAGCCCAACACCGATGCACCGGTATTAGCCAAACCAGACTTCGGCGCTTGCTGTGCAGGTGCAGGTGCACTCTTTGCCATACCCTTGGATGGGGTCTGAGCTGCAACCTGGCTTTCTGCTGGTGCCGGAGTTCCAGGAACCACAGGGGAAACCTTCTCTTGCCCACCTGGAATCAAAGCAAAGGCAGGAGCAACAACCAAAGGAATCAGCGGAACAAGCAGCCACCACCAAGGAATATTCGCCTTGTTGGTCACAAGCACCTTCGCAGGAGTAGCAAAGCTATCGGCTGGCACCGTGATCACAGCAGAACCATCGCCACGATCAACCACAACACCAGCTGTAGGGGAGCTAAATTCTGGAGTAGACCACGACGTCAACGCACCATTAGCTGCAGCCTTTTCCTTCAGCACAACTGTGGTGCCAGCAGGAAGAGCAGGCAATTCCACCACCTGGGCATGGGCAACCTTAAGTTCCTTGGTCACATCCTTGCCATCGCCATCAACATAGCTGAATTCGAATTCGAACTCGCGGCTGGAATTATCCTGAATACCAGCGGCCAAACCAGCCACCTTCTTCTCCACCGCGACCTTGCCTAACTGGTCAAAGTGATTGTTTAACGCAACATCGACGTTAGATTTATCTGCGCCCACAGTTACGGTAGCAGCCATCGTCGACTTGGCGGCGTTAAAGACAACGCCCTCTGGTGCCGTGATCGACTCCTTCTTTTCGGTCAGCGTACAGGTAGCACCGGAACGCAGATCCGACACGGCCTTCTTTGCACCAGCAGCCACCGACACAGTTCCGGAAGCAACTTCCTTGCCCCCGAGCTCACAACGATATTCAACATCAAAGGATAGTGCCTTGACCGAGTCAAGATTCGCGGCGGTACCGCTGAGAGTCTTGCCCACAGTGAGCTCACCGCGCCATGCGGCGTAGGTGTTGGTCACTTCAGCTTGCTGCGTTGCACCCTTAACAATGGTCACGGAATCCAGCCCCGACGTCGTCAAGTTTGCGCCGTCAACTTCCGCACCAGTTTCTGCGATCTGGCAGTTCGTCCCCGCTGGCAAGTTCGACAGGGTGTGGGTTTCGCCTGCCTTTAAGCTAAACGTGCCAGACTTCTCATTCTCGCTTAATTCCACAACGGTGTTGGTGCAGGTGTAGGTGAAGGTGAAAGTCTTACCCGTAGCAACCTGATCAGGATCAACCAGCTTCTTGGTGATATCGAAGTTGCCCACATCCTTGATATAGGTATTCGTTGCCACAACAGCATTCGGGGTTGCGCTCACCGTGAACGTGCCACCCTCAATGCTGTTCGTATGGGTGTATCCTTCGATTTCAGCCTCATCCTCAGTAACCGTGCACTGCGCACCCACAGGGGCGTTTACAGTAGCGCTACCTGCACCGGTGATGGTGACAGGATCGATTGCTACAGGCTGATTATCCTTGGTGCATGCAACGTTAAAAGTGAAAGCCTTTGTCGACGCCGCCGCTGGTGCCTGGTCATTCAGCTTCTTCTCAATAGTGAAGGAGCTGATCGCCTTCGAGTACGTATTCGTTACTGCCAGTTGTGCGACCTGATCAGCCTCAACCGTCACTGCGGCAGGGGCGGTAACTTTCAGCAGCGCATTATCGACGCCGTCAAGAGCCTTGGTTTCATCCTCAACAACGCGGCATTCAGCGCCCGCTGGGATGCCCGCAATAACAGTTGACGCTTGCTGACCGACAACCACCTTCGGCTCATTCTTCACCTCAGCACCATCCTTGGTGCAAGTGAGAGCAAACTCGAAGTTCTTATCTGCAGGAACAACCACACCGTCTTGGGCAACAACCTTCTTGCTCAGTGCAAGCGAACCAGTCTTGGCAACATAGGTGTTGGTGATCACAGCAGTATTTGCTGCCGCATCAGTGCCCAAAACAACTGGCTGGTTCAAACCCTCGGCAGTCGCCTTAAAGCCTGCAACCTCAGCTGCGCTTTCTGCTGTGACTGCGCAGGAAGTACCCACTGGGAATTCGCCAACCTTGACAGGGGAATTGTTAGTAGGAACCTGAACCTGTGCCGCTGGGGCATCGCCGCACTGATAAGTAGCAGTAACATGCGCCGGTGCCTGGAAGCCCTGAGGTGCAACAACCTTCTTCGAGATGTTGAACGGCACCTTCGCACGATCAGCCCAGTTACGGACAGTAACTTCGCTCATCTTCTGGCTGGCAATGGTGATTTGAGTAACCACCTGGTTATTTTCCTTGAATTCAATCTTGCTGGCATCAAACACCACACCATTAACGGTGGGCAGATCCTCAGCGAGAGTCAGCACAGTTCCGCTCGGGAACAGCTTCGGGAATGGAGTCTGCTGACCAACAGGAATTTCCAGAGAAACCTGGCCTTGGTTTTGCCCTGGGGCAACCTGCTCCGGCTTATCATTGCCCCAATCTGCAAACTGCTCTGGGGTCTTGTTCTCCGGCAAGGTGTAGTTCATCTTGATGGTGAACTTGGTATCAGCTGGAATCGAGGCAGCGGCATCACCTTGAACGACCTTGGTCAACGCTACAGCGCCGAAACCATCACGCATGGTGATAGTGACCTTCGCTGAGTTGGTGAAGCTCACGGAAGGATTCGAGGAAATATCAGTGCCGTTCACCGAGGCATTGTTGGTGTAGGACACACCGGATCGCGCATTTCCCACAAGCGGGGATGGAACAAACAGGCGGTAGTTCGCATCAGCTTTGAAAGGACCAGTCAACGTGATCGTACGGGTCGGACCGCTGTATGCCACCTCCACCTTAAAGTCCTTGCGTGAACCTGTATTTTTGGAGTTATTAATAGCAGAGCCACTGGTATTGCCTGGGTTTTCCTTGCTGGTGGTCTCCACCAAGCTTACTTCCCTGTTTTCAAAAGCAGCCAGATCATAACCATCACCAACGGTATCGGTGATGGTCATGGTGAAATTATTCTGGCCATCGGGCTGAATAAAGGTATTCGGAAATGCACGATGCAGCTGGGTTGGGTTGAAGTTCATCAACCATGGGATCTCAGTGCTCACTGCGCCGATAGGAGTGGAGCCCTTGCCGAAAGGAATTTCCTTGTACTCCGCCTGTTTTGCAGCGTTAATCCCGCCTGGGATAGCACCGTCGACCGGCTGGCCATTGAAAGTAAAAGGAATGGTGTCTTTGGTGTAGGCAACCCGATAAGGATTGTTTTGCACCGCGATGGAATCGAACTCCACATCGCCCGACATATCGTTCTTGTGCTGGAACTGGTTCACACCCTCATCGAAGGTACAGCTAACCTTACGAGAACTAAAGGTACAGGTACCTACCTTTTTGCTTTCATACTTCAATGCTTGATCTGACTGTGCGTTTGCCGCAATCTCCAACTCTGGAGGAAGCTCTAGTTCAAAACCTTCACCAGGCTTTGCAACACGCTTCAAGCCTGCAGCAGACCACTTAAAAGTGGTTTTCGCATTGTTATCACGAACGTTGCTACCTACAGGGTTTTCAACCTTGATATTTGAAACTGTGAAACCTTCAGTCTGCACCGCATGGGCCTGATTGTGCACCGCAGGTACAACAATCAAGGCAGCCACAAGGCTGAGAACTGCCAGTGCGATGAGCGCACAACGCCCACGCACCGACTGACTTAAACTTTGTGCCATCTAATCTCCCAAAATAATTTCTTGGTGAGGGCGCTAACCCTCCGGACCTTTATCCCACGAGGGCTCGGCAATTGATACAACAAGCCCATTCAGGTAATAAAAACTCTCTAAAAATTTACCTTATAACTACGTAAAAGAGGCAGCCCTACCTTGGAACTTAATAATTACTAAGCTTTGTTATAGCCCTTTCCAAGAAAACAATTAAGTATGTTTAGTGTCCAACCCCTACACGGCAGACATTGCTCAACAAGCAAAACCCCCTATCAATGACCTGCAGATTTAGTCCGATCCACGCGAAACTTTTGTCAGTATAAGATGTTTACACTTCACCGATTCGCGATCTAAATTTTCTCAAAACCGCAACAATCACCCCCGAAAATCGGAATCTATCCCCCCTCATCCCTATGGGAATTCTTTAATAAAACGGGGGTATCAATACACATACCCCCCTTTAAAAAATCCTCGCTCGCTAAAGAATTTTCCCGTCACCATCCTTAGTTCCCAACACATGGCCCATGCGTGAAAACTCTCCTCAACCCCCACAGCAACTCCCCCTTGTGGATCCATTCTTGGCAAAGAAACACCTTCACAGCCTAAAAAATAAGCCCTCCTCAGGGATTGCGTGCAGGAGATCTCTCCTACTCACAGTAACGTTTACCCTCCTTGGTAGTCCTTAGCCTTCCAAGCATCGTAGACATAGCAAAAACCGCCTCCGCCCGCGAAAAGCGGTGGAAGCGGTTTGAGCACAAACGATAAGAAGATTAACGCTTGGAGTACTGTGGGGCACGACGTGCCTTGTGCAGACCAGCCTTCTTACGCTCAACAGCACGAGCATCACGAGTCAGGAAGCCAGCCTTCTTCAAAGCTGGGCGATCTGCTGGGTTGTAGATGTTCAGTGCACGAGCGATAGCCAGACGAAACGCACCAGCCTGACCGGTAGGGCCACCACCGGTGAGGTTAGCGTGAATGTCGAACTGGCCGTCACGATCAATCAAAGCCAAAGGAGCCTTGATCAGCTGCTGGTGCAGCTTGTTCGGGAAGTACTCTTCCAAGCTACGGCCGTTGCAGATGAACTGGCCGGAGCCCTCAACGAGGCGAACGCGAACGATGGCGCGCTTACGGCGACCAACGGTCTGAATTGGGCCTTCGTGCAGCACTGGAGCAGCAACCTCAACCTCAGCTTCAGCAGCAACTGCATCGCCGATGGTGTTGGTGAACTCTTCGGTAGCGGCTGCAGCAGCAGCGATATCGGCTGCCTCAACCTCGAAGTTTTCGGTTACGTTCTGTTCGGTCACTGTGCCACCTGCTTAATCTCGAAAGTCTCTGGCTTCTGAGCGCCGTATGGGTGCTCGGAACCTGCGAAGACGTGCAGCTTCTTAACGGACGCACGGGAAAGACGGTTGTGTGGCATCATGCCGCGGATGGATTCCTCAACAACGCGCTCTGGGTGCAGCTCCAGGGAACGACCCAGGGTCATGGTCTTCAGACCACCTGGGTAACCGGAGTGACGGTAGCGGAACTCACGGTCACGCTTGTTGGAAGAAACGTGAACCTTGTCAGCGTTGATGATGATGACATGGTCACCGCAGTCAACGTTAGGTGCGAAAAGTGGCTTGCCCTTGCCGCGGAGCAGGTCAGCTGCGGTAACAGCCAAGCGACCCAGAACCACGTCAGTGGCGTCGATGACGTACCACTTACGGGTGATGTCACCGCCCTTAGGGTGATAAGTAGACACTTAATGACTCCTTTAAAGTCTGTCTAGAACTGCCAGCCAACTGTGTGCAAAATCCTTCACTCACGGCGGCCGGTGGAGACCCGTGACAGGCAGTGCTGCACAACTTCACGTAGCGAAAAACATCCTCGAAAAGATAACGTTCACTCACTGAAGGCATGCTTTGCACACACAGACCAACGATTCTAGAACAGTGCAGCACAAATGCCAAATCTCCCCTTGTCACGGGTGGAAATTCCCACACCCAGACAAGGGGAGATTACAAGGCCTTTCATATCAATGAAGGTGGATACTTACACCCTCCCTAACACCAGACATGTGACCGGAAGGGATACGTTTTTGTTGTCGCTTCCTTTATGCGCCCGAGCAACGAGACAACCGCGAAAAGATGCACCTACCAAATACACAATCCCGCATCGTGGAACAATTTTTGCAAAACACGAATTGAGTTGAGTCTTTGCTACAGACGGAAAGGAAACGCAACCGAAAAGCACGACTACGGCGACTTAGCTCCAGGATGCAGCCGCCGAGCGGTTGACATCGCTCATGCGGTCATTGCCGGAACGTACAGTCTGGGAAATAGTAGCCAAGATGGTGTTAAGCTCAGCAGCTGCCTTGTCCCATTTTGCCTGTGCCTCTTGGTAGGCCGTTGCAGACTGGCCTTCCCACGTAGACACCATTGGGCTGATTTGCTGCTTCAACCCTTCCAGCAGCGAATTGATACGGCCGGAGGTGGATTGAATATCACCGGCGGCTGCTTCGATATCGCCGAAACCATACTTGATCATATCCATGGGGATACTCTCCTTTTCTTCATATAGACGGTAGTGAAAATGTGTCATGTTCTCCCCCGCTCGACACCCACGCACCGCGGTGGTGAGGGTCAAGGGGGAAGGATACGCATGGATTTTTCTCGCCTGTGTCATGAACAGGGAGAAAAACCATCCGTGTGAGGACGAAACCTCACGTGTGTTTTCAGAAGGCGATCGACAGTGTCTTTCATCAAACCAGGAGGCTTTGTGGCTGTGTCACACAGGTGCGGAAAACACGTGTACTTGCGTTTGAGGAACAATTGTTTTTGGGGGATACGATCGTTGCCCCACACAAGGTGTTAACCGCCTGCGTTCATTGGCGTTTGTCTTGGCCACCGCATGTCATTTTTCGCGTTGCATTTCGCGTTTTAAGACGTGTGGTCGCAGAAAACTTAAAGCCTCCCGCATGGCAGGTGTGTTGCCACAAGCACTCCTTGGCTAGTGCGAAAGACGAACCGGATTCGTTCACAGCAGTTTGGTGTGTGCCGCATCCGTGGTGGTGTGCACAGGCTCAACGCGGTGCTGGTGGTAGTGAGGGCTCAGTTACACCCTTGTGGCTGTTTTTCACTTTTCCTTTTGTCTCCCCCACATTCAATGAGGGTTACGGAAGCAAAAGCGGGCTATTCAGCCACGTTAACGGGGTGTACCCGAGGCGTTTTCAAGGAAAGTGGGATTTGATGAAAATACCACCGGCATCGTGTCTTATCCTGTGCTCACGCCGTTGGATTCGGCGCCGTTTCTCCTGCGATTTCGGTTGGTGATCGCGGTAAAAGACGCACACAGTTGTGCTGCGGTGATCAATCAACGCTGTGGTGAAACCACGAACGGAAGTTAAGAAAACTTCCCGTGTGGGGGCACGCGGGTTTCACCGGTGGCGTTGAGAGCGGTTGATACACGGTCGCCTTGCTGAAAATTCACTGTTGAGTTTTCATCCTTCTCAGCGTCTTGCGGTGCATCGTGTTGTGGAGACGATGCACCGTGTTTGCGCCACTGCTTGGTGTGTCGGTGAGGTGTGTACATAGTGGGGGGGAAAGCACCCGACCGACGCTGGTTTTTACCGAGCTGTGTGCGAAACAGACGCTATGAGGTTGTGTGAGGAAATGTGTGCTGTATAAAGGCTGTGCTCCTTCATTCACAGAAGGTGTGTAAAACCTTTACACTCAAGCTCTGCTGTTAGAGAGCTAGGCCTTGTCCTCCCACGTTGCTGAATGCAGCAGCGTTGTCAGCTTCGACGTTTTCAAACGAGCGGGCATTCGCACGGATGTTGTCGCTGATGCTGCTGAGCGCTTGCTGCAGGTCGTTTGCTGAAGCGTTCCAGCGTTGCATCAGGTTGTCGAAAGCGACCTGGGCGGTACCTGCCCATGCGCCACGGACACCGTCGACCACGCCACGCAGGCGGGTGAGCTCGGACTGGACTTCATTGTTGGTGTCGTCGACACGGCCTGCGGTTGCGACCATGACGTCTGCTTCGGTGCGGAAGAAATTGCTCATCGCACGAATCTCCTTTCAAAAAGACGAGAAAGTATCCAAATTGCTAGTGCACTGTGTAGAGCTTTGACTGTGTGAGCTACTGAGGTTTAGCGGCTGTGCACTATCCGTGAAACCTGTTCCTCACGTCTTTTCCCGCTGTGACTGTGGCGCTGACTTGTGTCCTGTCTTTGCCCCAGGGGCGGGAAAAAACCCTACATATATAAAGACTGGAAAATTGACGTTTGCGTTCCCAAAATTTTTTTACCCCTCCTGAGCTGCGGTTTTAGCGTGCACTTTGAGCGCTAATTCGCGACATGTTGCGCGTTGCGCCAACGTTATTTGCTGTCGCGAGTGGCATCCGACGGAGTAGATGAAGCCGTTTTCGACCCACACAGACCACCCCACTTCCGAACCGTCGCCGGGGTGTTCGGTGTAGGCAAATTCCGGTCCGCGGCCCAGCTGTGGCACAGGTGCGCTGTCAAGCGCAGGGTCGGAGTCAATGCTTGCTTGCAGTTGCTCGAAAATTGCTGCGGGTTGTGCATCATAGGCGGGGTCGGCGGCGAAGAGTATGCGAAGATTTTCATCCGCACCTGTGGCTGTGAACATGCCGTCGTGTTGTGTACGTTCCTTGAGCTGGAAATGTTCGGGCAGGGTGAATGTATAGGTGGTGTTGGCGTGGGTCAGGGTTTCGGTTTTCTCCACCCGCGCAGGCGGTGGTGGGGGCTTCTCGCGTATCGACGTCGGTGTCACCGCAGGAGCAATCGTTGCGGTTGTCACTGGTTGAATGCTGCTTGCCGTTGGGCGTGGTTGTGCAGTTGTGGTGCGCTGCCCGACGGTGCCACGGATGCTTAAGAACCCGAAGACGAGTGTGAGAATGACCACCATGCTGATGGCAAGGGTGTATTTGTTGCCGGCGATGGTGAAAAATCGCTCTTTGTTGTATCCCAGCCCTGCTGAACTTCTGTCATTATTTTTGCGTTCTCGCAGGTTAATGAGGTTTTCTTCGTTTTCGGCGAGGTGGTCGTCCACGATGGGTTCTTCGCGGGGTTGTTCCACTGCGAAGGCGTGGACGCCTTTGGCTCGGAGCGCATCGATGACAAGCAGGGTGTAGTCGGGGTCGGTATCAACGGCGATGTCACAGTTGGGCCATTGAATGTGCATGAGTTGGTGGGCCTGTTCCACGAGTGCATCAAGCCCCCACCCTTCGTCGATGGCGGTTTTGGGTAGGTCGTAGCGGTAGACGCTGTCGTGGCCTTCAAAGATGGTGGCGGTGTCGAGCACGGTGATGGTCAGATCCGAATTATCGGCTGCCGCCCGCATGAAGGCGTGAGCGTTATTCATGAGAGCCTTCCTAGATGTTTGGTGTCGGCGGGGCTTCAGCAATGTGGATGAGGCCGACACTGCTTCCGCGGGAGATGAGTGTGCCGCGCCCTGGGGGTTGTGGGATGGGCCGGATTCCGAATAGTGGGCCGTCTTCTTTATCGGCGTCGAGAAGGATCACCATGGGCGACTGGTCCTTGATTTCGCTTAAGAATGGCTGGTAGAAGGCTCGGACGGCACCGCCTGCTTTGCGGGCGACAATGATGTGCACACCAATGTCGCGGGCGTGTGGCAATAACGGAAGCAGTGGGGCCATGGTGGCGTCGGAAAGCACATCGAAATCGTCGATAACAATGAACAGGTCGGGGCCTTGCCACCAGGAACGGGCTTTTAATTGCTCAGGGGTGATATCGGGGCCTGGGAGGCGCGATTTGAGGGTGACTACGACGTCGGCAAGTGTGGCTTCGGTTTGTTGCGTACTTGCCGCATAGGCTGCCAGCATTGTGGGTTCAATGGCACCCAAATGGTGGCGGCGGGGGTCGATAACCACCAGTCGTGCCTGCTCCCGCCCAAGGCGACACACACCTTCCATGACTGTGCTGAGCACAGTCGACTTGCCCGATGCTTGGCTACCCAAACACACCAAGTGAGGACTTTGGTTGAAATCCCACGCCAGTGGGGCCAGCTTCGGACCACCTATGCCCAACAGCACCCCACTATCAGGTTGATTTTGGTGTGCTTCAACATCACTGAGATACAAGTGCATAGGAAGCATGCGCAGGCTCGGGACGGGGGTTTGTCCAGCGCTTATGGTGCACACGTGCGCAATATCTTGGTTTGCGGCTTGGGCAAAAAGAATGGTTTCGCCTTCGGGGCTTAACCCGCGACCAGGCAAGGAGGGCACTTTCTGCTGGGCGCGACGATCAATCAGCGAATCAAGTGCTTCGCCAAGTTTGAGTTCAACGCGCTGCGCAATCAGGTCACGGATCGCTGGGCGTACCACCGTCCATCGGGATGTGGTGATCACCAAATGCACTCGGGCGGCCAAACCGTCGGCGGCAATTCGGCCGACCTTGTCCATCACATCTTCGTATTCGGACTGCAGCACGTGCCAACCATCGACGATGAGGAAGGTGTGGCGTGGCTCCGGCTCATCGATAAAACCGGTGACTTCGTCCACGATGCGCCCAATCTTTTCGTTTTCCCCACGATGGGCAATCCCAGCCACGTGCGGAAGCTGATGGGTATTTTCCAATCCTTGACCTGCTAAATCAAGAACATAGAAGCGCACCTGATCGGTACTGTGGGTCGCAGCGAGCGATACCATAATGGCACGCACAGCTGTGGTTTTCCCTGTTTGAGGGCCACCACAGATCACGGCATGGCCTTTGCTGCCAGAGAAATCCATGCTGAAGGGATCTTGGCGCTGGTGGTACGGCCTATCGATAATTCCCACGCTGGCCTGTAAGAACCCGCATTCTTGTACCACCGATCCGAGGCTGAGCTGCTTCGGTAGCGGTGGTAGCCATACTTGGTGAGCTTTCTGTCCCCGCTGTTGCGCACCCTCGACTGCCGCCTGGACAAGGGCGTCGACAAGCGTGCCCCTAGGGTCGGCGACCATGGGCACCTCCCCTTCTTCCGTCTCTTCGCCCCAGCCATCCCACAGTTTCACAGCAGCAGGCGCGGGTGAGGTGGAGGGTTTGTCTAGGGTTTTCTTCTGCGAAGCCGCTGGCATCATCAGCGGGCCAGACACGTAGGCTGCTTGGAATCGCTGCAGCTCATCAGCATTCGTCTTCATGTAGCCAGCACCGGGTTTGCTGGGCAGGCGGTGCGCCTCGGACACACCAAGTACCTGCCGAGATTCCGCGGCGGAAAATGTGCGCAAACCAATGCGGTAACTCAAGTGCGAATCCAAGCCACGCAACCGGCCTTCCTCCAAGCGCTGGGAGGCAAGCAGCAAGTGGATGTGCAGCGAACGTCCGAGGCGGCCCACAGCCACGAACAGGTCTGCGAAGTCTGGGTGCTGACCCAAAAGCTCTGAAAACTCGTCGACAACGATGAACAAAGCAGGCATGCGCGGGTGGTCGCCCGTAGCATCAGCGGCTTTGTTGTATTCGGTAACATTGGCAAAGTTCCCTGCCTTACGCAGGACTTCTTGTCGTCGATTCATTTCGCCCGAAATAGCATCGTGCATGCGCTCAACCAGCACTGATTCTTCGGATAGGTTGGTAATCACCGCTGAGGTGTGGGGTAGTTTTTCCAGCCCGAGGAATGTAGCGCCGCCTTTAAAATCCACCAATACGAGGTTGAGTTCGTCTGGGGAATGCGTCGCCCCGAGCGCCACCACGAGGGTGCGCAGCAACTCCGATTTACCGGAACCGGTTGCGCCCACGCACAGCCCGTGCGGGCCCATGCCCCCATGGGCGGACTCTTTGATATCGAGAATCAGGGGTCGGCCGCGTTCGTCCACACCAATGGGTACGGCTAGGCGCTTGTTGCCGCGTGGTCGCCACAAAGAGTTGAGGGATTCTGCGTTGAGGTCCCTCGCACCCAGCAAACCAGTAAGCCCAGAATTGCGTCCGCCTTCGGCATGTTCGGGTCGAATGTATTTGGTCAAACCGCGGGCAAAGCGCACCATGTGTTCTTCGCTGAAGGTGTCGGCAACACCTAAAGGTTCGCTGCCTTCGTCGGAAAGCACAGCCAAGGATTGGGTGCCTGCCCTGATACACATGCCGTCTTCTTCGGCTTTGTTGAGCACGTAGTCGCTGCGGTTGTTCAGCACGATGATGGTGTCAAAGTCGTCGTTTTCGCAGGCTTTCTCAATCTCATCATCGCTGAGGGTTTCGTCAAGCACCGCGATCCGGTATTCGGCACTGTGAATGGTGCTGATTCTGGTGTGCGGTAGCCATTTCGCCCACGAGTGAAAACTTGTGCCCAAGCAGCTGACATGCAGTGTTTCAGGCCCGTGGAAAAAACACAGTTGGGCGATCATGGCGCGCACCATGTCGTGTGCGCACGGCCCAGAAAGGTGCAGCAGCCCAAAGGCTCGAATGTGCAGAACAACGGGCATATTTTCGATGATGCCCATGGTGGTGGTCACATGCCGCATGCTCACTGCGCACACGGGGTCGAGGTCTTCGGAAGCACCGGGGTCGATCATGTCGATCGGGGTGCAGAGTTCAGCAGGGCCTAAGCCCACCCGAGCACTGTAGGCGTCGGGGTCGTCACTGTTGCGTTCCCACATGCGGGTGCTGCCAAGCATGGACCACAGCGTGTGGGGGGCGGGGTTGTAGTGCAATTCGTGGCGGCGTTGTGCTTGCTGATTGTGGGCGGCTTTTTCCCGCAGCAGACTCAAATGCCTGAGGTAGGTGCGCCGTACTTCGTCGGTGTCTTCACCTTGGGGTGGGGAAAACATCATGACCATACCCATAAGCATCATGAGGGGAAAGACCAGCATCATGGGGTTTAATTCACCGCCACTGAGGAACATCAGCCCCACCATGGCGGCAATGGCGATCACCATCACGAGCGGGACGAGGATACGCACGAGTGGCAGGGGTTGAGGTTTTATAGCTTCGGGCACAGGTTCGGGTTCGAGTGTGCCTTGGGGCAAAGGTGGTTCGGGTTCCCGCTGGTTGTAGGGCACGGGTTCAACGACAATGACAGGCCCAGCATCGTCTTGAGAGGCGGTGTTTTCGGGGAGAGTATCTACGGTGCGTTCAGCCATGGTTGTGTGGGTCTTTCATTTCAAAAATTCCGCTGGTTTTTAAGGCACGCGGAAATTGGCGATCGTCATTTCGCCTCGCTTTTTGCCCTCACACTGAGTGTTTCTCCCTTTTTCCGCGCGCCTTGCTGTGGTGAACACGCACACGGGAATGCACAAAGCGTGTCGTTGTCCGTGTTGGCCCTTTCCCCACGAAAGGCGTGTGGCAGTTGTGCTGCACACGAACGGACAAAGACTTAAAAAGGGAGAGTTGTAATCCCATAGTCATCCACTGTGGTAGTGCCCACATCTTCCTGCGTGTGGCATGGCTTCAACCGTGTAGTTGTCGCACTGCCGAGATCACGCATGAAATGGGGACCTACCGTGGTGTTTCCTTGATTTTCTCCCCCACGGCACTGTGAAAAAGCTCAGTTGATACTTCGCTTTAGTGCTGTTGGGGAGTGAAAAACGATGATGGCCGTTTTCCACAGGTGGTTTCACAGTGTAGGGCAGCGTGAACGCTGCTGAAAGACCTCCCACCCCCACATTGAGGTACTACCCCCCGCGCGAAAAAACACCTGAAAAAGGTGTATCTACCTGCATATTTCACAGTTAAAACTGGGGTATAAATGAGTGAGGCTTTCACCCCCGCTGCGAAAAAAATGGGAACCGAAATCGCATTTTTCCAGTCTTATCTATTGAAGGGACTGCGACTACCCTGCTTCTTTCACTGGCCTTGTGCCACCTGCATGCATTGACCGATGCAGCACTAGGTGGCGTCTCGCCAGCGAGGGTTGCAGTTGCGTAGAAAACAGCTACTCTTCACCACTTTTTGATTGCTATCGCGAAAGAATCTGGTGAACCACCATGTCTGAATTACCTACCCGAGTCGATCAGGGACAGAAAAAACGTTCCTTGCCCACCGATGATGTGTCCAGCCTGCGCCTATGCGTGCGGGTGGAGGTGGGTAGCCATCGCAAGCAAGCCGATATGGCGCTTCCTGCCAGCAGTTGTGTTGCTGAAATGCTCGACGAAGTGATTCAGCTCATGCACGCCCCTACATTAAGCGGCAGTTGGGAGGTGGTTACTGCCGCAGGTTCGCCTTTAGATGCCCATGAACCGTTGAATAAGTTGGGGTTGCGCCATGGGGATGTGATCGTTATTCGCCCGAGTTCCGGCGCTCAACCCCCAGTGATTCGCGATGCGGCAGAGGCTTTGGCACATTCGGTGCAGCATAGTCCTTTTGCCCGTGGCACTGCCTCCTGTGCATGCTTGGTGGGTGTGGCATTGCTGTGCGGCATTGGGGCGAAGTTACCGTTCCCGCCCGCGGTGGGTTTAAGTTTGGCGGCGATGCTTGCTGTGGGTTTGGCAATCTGGTCCCGTGCAGCGCTGTTTATCCCCAGCATTGCCGCACTGGTTGCTGGCATTGTGGCGGTGGCTGTTTTAGGCCCAGCGATTGTACCCAGCCCAGAGGCGATCATGGCGGGGCTGAATGCAGAAACATTTAGTTCAGGCTGGTCTGTTGCGCTGAGCTTGGCTGGTGTTGCGGCGATTATTTGCGCTGCTCTGTTCTTCCTGCTCATGCAGGAAAAAGCACATATTACGGCCACAATCGTGGTGGGGATTGCGCTGAGTTCGGCGGGTTTCGGAGCGTTTATCTATCGCCCTTCCGCCACCGATTCTGCTACCCCAGATTGGCAGTGGCTGTACCCCTCAATTGGGATTGTGGTGACTGTGATGCTCATCTTTTTATCCTTCGGACCACAGGTAGTAGCGAAAATGGCGGGGTTGAAAGTGCCCCAGCTTCCCACTGCAGGACAAGAGTTGAGTGTGTCAGATATTGATCATGACCAAATTCCCGCCAAGTCCGCCGCAGCCCAATCAATTGCGCGAGGCCTGGTGCTCGGCGTCGGGCTGAGCATTTCGCTGAGCATGGTGGTGGCGTCGATAAGCATTGTGCGGGTGCTACTAGTCCCCCACACCTACCTGTTTTGGTTCGCATTATGCGTCTGGTTAGCGCTGGTATTGCACGCCCACCGGCATCGCTCAGCACTCGACACATGGGCATTATGGATTCCCGCACAACTTGCCATAGTGTGTGCCACCCTCGCGGCAGCATGGCTGGACAATCCGTGGCTTTTGGGATTATGCGCACTTGTTGCACTACTGATGGTTTCGTCGCTGCTGTGGGCAAACCGCATCCCCACCATTGAACCCACCACCGTTGTGTGGATTGAACGCGCCGAAGCACTCGCCATCGCCGCCTGCATCCCGCTTGCACTGCAGGTAGCAGGAATTTTCGCCATGATTCGAGGGCTATCATTATGACCCACGCTCCCTTCAACTCACCGACACACTGCACCCCCATGCTCCGGCGCACCACGATCCTCACCTGCTGCATAATCACAGCCCTGCTGTGCGTACTTGCAGGTACAGCGCTTATCACCCCCGCAACCGCCCAACCACAGTGCGCCCGCAGCTACCCCGCCGACGACGAACACCTCCTCCACCAAGCCGCATTCGCCGACACCTACCGCGACTCACACCAATTCGCCACCGGGGAAGGAATCACCGTCGCCGTCATCGACACCGGCGTCGCACCACACCCCAGACTGCCCATGCTTGACGACGGCGGGGATCTCGTTCGCGGCGACCACCCCGACACCCCCGACACCGCGCCAGCACCCGGCGCGCTTATCGACTGCGACGCCCACGGAACCATCGTCGCAGGAGTCATTGCTGGGCGCTGGGCCAGCGACGAAATCGTCGGCGTTGCCCCGAACGCCCGCATTCTCAGCATTAAACAAACCAGTGCCAAAGCCCACTCTGACCACAATGCAGGCTCCCTCGGGTCCCTCGTCGCCGCCATCGACTCCGCCATCGACCAAGGCGCCCAAGTGATTAATATTTCCGTGGTCAGTTGCATCCCACCCCACACCAGACTCGATACCTCCAGCTTGGACTCGGTGCTGCTAAAAGCCGAACGCCACAATGTTGTGATCGTCGCCGCAGCCGGAAATACCGGCAACGACTGCCCCGAAGGCTCCTGGGTGTTACCAGCCCACGCCGGAACAGTCATCGCCGTTGCCTCACTGGCTGATAATTACCACCACACTCCCTACACGGTGGCCGCACCTAAAGAAGTGATTGCCGCGCCGGGTACCGTTTTTGCTGCTCTTGACCCATTTGGGTCGGGGTTGGCGGCGGGGACGATTAATGGCAGTTCCGTTGCGCCTTTTGAGGGCACGAGTTTTGCCGCTCCTGTAGTGGCGGGGACGGTTGCGTTGCTCAAGCAGTTGCATCCGCAAGCATCAGCCGCACAGTTGCGTAGTGTGCTTTTTGCGAGCGTGGATCCATCGGTGGGTACCTTGGATGTGAATCGTACGGTGCGGTATTCCTTGTCGAATGCCACTCGTTATGATCCTGATCCGATTCCACTTCAACCGCCTGTGGTGCAGCATTCTGAGTTATCCACACGGGCAGGGTATGTCAGTGTTGTGCTGGTTGCTGCCCTTGCCACGGGGCTAGCGCTGATAGGTATCAGGCAAAGGAAAAAACAACAATAGCCACAGCTGTGGGACTATGCCGCTGGCAGCTCGGGGAAAACGGCACGCGCTGAAAAGTTACTTTTTTAAGCGCGTGTGTTTTTTCTTCACACGACACAGCCTGCAGTGGGGTTTTCCCATGAGGAGAATAGCTTTGCCAAGAATTATCGCTGGGGAATAGACGGCAACCTGAGCACTGCGCGAAGTTAAGAGGTGGAAACCCCTGCATGCTTCAGCGCTTAAGTGCCACGCACCCCCCCATAACCATAGGTTGGTTTTTCACGCACACATCTTCTTGCTAAAACCACAGCAGGTGGCAAAAGTGGTCTAAGGCAAAGCCACTACACTCATCCGCGACGAGCTCATGCCTTTACATCATTGCGTGCATCACTGGGTCGAGTGCGGGGAATGCGCCCAGCTTCCACGCAGCAAATACTGTTGTACCCACAACAACCCACACGACTGCGCATGAGGCTGTGACCAACCCGTAGCGCACTGCACGCGAGCGCCCCCGATACCACGTGTGGAAACGGTCATAGGTTTTCACACCCCACGCAAGAAGGCGTGATGCCCAATGCAATTCAAGGCTCAAGATACCCACGCCAATAAAAACAGTGAGCCAACCAGGGCCAGGAAAAGGAATGGTGATCAACCCGAAAACGACAACCAACCAGCCGATACACAGCACGGTTGGGCGGACCAAAAATCCGTAACGCTTAGTTTTCATCAGCTCATGTTGACGTGTGATCGCCTCAACCTTAGCTGCCACGGCTTCGCGCATACTGGACATAGTAGGTGCAATCACCTCCTGCTTCCTGTTTAGAAACTGGCTAATTAACCTTCATGCGCCAACACCAGCACCACACGATTCTTATCTTCTGATCAGAACCTTGAGGTGGCCCCGTGTTGTCCATAATGTTCAATCTACCCTTTGAATCGTCAGACAACTACCGAATTATTACACAATTCATAAAACTCCCAGCACACTCTAGGGTCACAAGGAGCTTCGCGTGGCCAAACTCACCGAAACCCTCATGGGGAGGTTGAAACTTCAGGGACCAACGGTTGCAATGCAGCAGTGCGCCCCAATTCACTACCCTCAGGTAACAAACGCAGAATATCCCACGACATAGGATGCACTTGGCTCAAGCCCACATGATCTTTCGTCTCAGGTGTTTCCAAACGGTGCCGCAACCCAGATGCACCCACAATATGAATACCCGAACCCGTATCGGCAGCAAATGCCACCCCAGGTCCGACGAACTGTCGCGCAATACTCTTGCCCGAGATGCGCACCGGCTCACCAAAGAAACTCAACGGGTGCTCATCGGCAACCATCGGTGTCGCATGAGGAGGGCCTGATGACGGCGTATCTTGCGTTTGTGCTGGTGCAGCGGATTGTTCGACTTGCTGGGGTTGCTTCTTATCGGCTTTATTTACAAACAACTGGACCTTTCCCGCACTATCAATACAGGGCACATACACCTCCGGTTGGATAAAGTCCGGAATTTCCACCGGCAGATGGAACACTTCCTCGGGCCCATCCTGAATATCGGCAATGTGCAACGGGGTTTGCATCCGCGCTCTCACCCCCATCGCCTCCAGCAGTCGGGCTTGGGCATCAGTGATGGGAAACAGCTGCCCACCTTTGAGGGCAAATACTCGACCGGAGCTTCTAATCACCTCATCCACCTGTGGGAATCGCAGGTCAGGCTGCGCGATGACGGCGTCGAGAAGCTCATCACGCACAAACCAGCGTGGGGTGGACGGACCGATACCCAGCACACGGCGCACAATACGGCCCTCAGGGCTATTCTCATCCGGCAATTTTCGGCGACCCTGCTGCGTCACCACATACTGACGCTGCCCCACCTGCGCCAACAACGCCTGCTTCGGGTTCATCTCCTTCAACCCCACATGGGCGAAACTCTCCTCCGCAACCACCACAGTGACATCATCTAAGCGCGGATCCAGTCGAGTTTCAGGTGCCTTCACAAGATGACATGCGAAACTTCGCAACACCTTCGGCGACTTTCCCGGCTTTTCAAAAAGCGCCGGGGCATCCGCAATCCCCACCGGAGCTGCCTTCGGAATCTTATGCAACACCGCATCCCCACCTTTGACCGGCTGCACTGGCTCCTGCACAATCAGCCGCGCCGAACTCAAATTCGCCACCGGATAGATCTGATTATCCACCCTGACATACAACTGCCCGCTCTCAGCCCTGATCACCTGCGCCTGGCCAGGATCAACAGCGGGTTTAAACACCGCCAACGCGGCAGAACCCAAACTAATCAGCACTGCAGCAGCCACTCCGAACAGCAAAGCACGACGACGCTTGCTCAACGGATCATGAATCATACGGACATCGCCGAGAACTAAACCATGTTCCACTCGGCGCCACAAAAACCTATGCCCAGAAACCTGGGCTTTCGTCGTAGGAGTAATTCCCATGGTGCATTTCTTTCTTCCATCCTGTTACACACCCCCAGTACTTAAAAGCACACAGGAAACACACCCATACAGCACAAAGTATCCCCAGCAGTATTCTTTAACTCCCCCACCTGCGGTGCGCCCGCAGCTTTCCCTACACTGCACGTGCACGCGCCATGATCTTTTCTCTTAATCATCAGCAATAAGCATCACTGATTTTTTAGCCACGGCGGAGGATCCTCACCCACCCAACTTTAGCCCACCATGTGCATCAACAACAGCAAAATCACCACCCTTTTTCCGCCCCACTTTCCCGATGCGGCGCGCGCACTATGCGCGCACCACATCGAAGAGAGCGACCACACAAAACTTCTCAGCCCACTAGAAGACTGAAGAAAGAGCCTGGTCGATAATATCGAGGCCTGCGTTAAGTTCGTCGGCGCTGATAGTCAGCGGTGGTGCCACATGCATCCGGTTGAAATGCGTCAGCGGCCACAAGCCCCGCTTCTTACACTCCGCCACGAGCGCATTCATCGGCGCATTTTCCTCTGGGGTGGGGTTGAAAGGCACCAGTGGTTCACGGGTGTTTTTGTCTTTGACCAATTCAATCGCCCAGAACAGTCCAAGGCCACGAACATCACCGACACAGTCGTGGGTGTTTTTCAGCTGTTCTAGGCGTGGGGCCACTACTTCGCGGGCGAGCTGCTGGACGTGCTCAAGGATTTTTTCTTCCTCAAAAATCTTGAAGGTTTCCACACCCGGCGCGCAGGCGAGGGGGTGCCCAGAATAGGTGAGGCCACCGGGGAAGCTGCGGGTGGAGAAGGTGTCGCGAACAGGCTTGGAAATAACCACACCACCCAAGGGGATGTAGCCGGAGTTGACGCCTTTGGCGAAGGTGATCAAATCTGGGGTGACGTTGAAGTTTTGGAAGGCGAATATCGTGCCGGTGCGGCCAAATCCGGCCATGACCTCATCCGCAATATAAAGGATGCCGTAGGTATCGCAGATTTTACGTACCCCTTCGAGGTAGCCGGGTGGGGGCACGAGGATGCCGTTGGTTCCGACAACGGATTCGATGATGATCGCGGCGATAGTGTTGGGGCCTTCGACTTGGATTTGGTGGTTGAGATGTTCGAGTGCCCGCGTGGTTTCTTCTTCGTCGCTACTGGAATAGAAGGGTGAGCGGTAGGGGTAGGGGCCGAAAAAGTGGACAACTGAACTGTCGCCGGGTTCGTTCGCCCAACGCCTAGGATCGCCGGTGAGGCTGATCGCGGTGGAGGTTGCACCGTGGTAGGAGCGGTACATGGCCATAACTTTGCGACGGTTAGTGTGCAGGCGTGCCATGCGCACGGCGTTTTCCACGGCTTCTGCCCCACCGTTGGTGAAAAACACGCTGGAGAATGTGTCGGAGCCAGCTGCGTTGACGATTCGCTCGGCAAGTTCGGAGCGGGTTTTATCGGCGAAGCTGGGGGCGAGTGTGCACAAGGTATCGGCTTGTTGTTTGATCGCGTTGATCAGGCGGGGGTGTTGGTGGCCGAGGTTGAGGTTGACTAGTTGGGAGGAAAAGTCGAGGTAGCGGTTGCCTTCAAAGTCCCAAAAGTAGCTGCCTTCACCGGAGTGGACGGGCAGTGGGTCGATGAGATCTTGGGCGGACCAAGAGTGGAAGACGTAGCTGCGGTCGAGTTTTTTCACATCTGCATTGCTGCTCATGGCGCGTGTCCTTGTCTGTGTATCGTAGGTACTCACACCCCCTAGTATGCATGCTTGTCCCCGCATAGTTCTGGGATTTGGGGGTGGATAGTAGGGGGTGTAAGTAGAAGGTGCCGGTGCGGTGTTAGTTGGTGGGGAATCCAAGGTTGATCTGGGATTCGTCTGGCAGCGGCCAGCGGGTGGTCACTACTTTGCGGCGGGTATAGAAGTGGAAGGATTCCGGCCCGTACATGTGGGTGTCGCCATAGAGGGAGTTTTTCCACCCGCCGAAAGAGAATGCCCCAATGGGTACTGGGATGGGGACGTTGATGCCCACCATTCCGACTTCGATGCCGACTTCAAATTCGCGGGCGGTGCGGCCGTCTCGAGTGAAGATGGCGGTGCCATTGGCATAGGGGTTGGAGTTGATCATCTCTAGTGCTTGTGCGTAGTTGTCAACGCGGGCTATGCATAGGACGGGGCCGAAGATTTCTTCGTCGTAGCAGGGCATTCCGGCACTGACGTGGTCGATGATGCTGGGGCCGATAAAGTAGCCGTTGGGGTTGAGGTGTGTTCGATCCCAGTCGCGGCCGTCGACGACCACTGTGGCCCCATGCTTTTCTGCTTCGGCAACAAAGGTGGTGATGCGTTCGAGGGATTGGCGGGTGATCACAGGGCCCATGTCGGTTTTCGGGTCGTCGTAGACACCAAGGGTGATCTGGTGTGCGCGTTGGACGATTTTTTCTACCAGTTCATCGGCGATATTTCCGACAGCGACGACCACGGAGATGGCCATGCAGCGTTCGCCGGCGGAACCGAATCCGGCGGAGATTGCGGCATCGGCGGCGGCGTCGAGATCAGCGTCGGGCATGACGACCATGTGGTTTTTCGCACCGCCGAGTGCTTGGACGCGTTTGCCGGCTGCGCTGGCACTGCTGTAGATGGCTTTGGCAACAGGGGTGGACCCGACGAAGCTGATGGCTTTGACCCGTGGGGTTTCCAGCAGATATTCCACCGTATGCTGGTCGCCGTGAAGCACGTTGAGTACGCCGTCGGGAAGCCCAGCGTCGCGGAATGCTGCGGCGATCCAGTTTGCGGCGGAGGGGTCTTTTTCGCTGGGTTTGAGGATCACGGTATTACCTGCGGCGATGGCGGTGGTGATCATCCACAGCGGGACCATGGCGGGGAAGTTAAAGGGGGTGATGCAGGCGACGACGCCGAGCGGTTGGCGGCTTTGGTGCACGTCGATGCCGTGCGCGGCTTGTTGCAGGTATTCGCCTTTCATGTGGTGGGTTAGCCCCGCGCAGAATTCGACGTTTTCGAGCCCGCGGGTGATTTCCCCGTGCGCATCGGCGAGTGTTTTTCCGTGCTCTTCGGAGATGATTCGGGCGAGTTCCTCGCTGCGGCTTGTGATGATTTCGCGCAGTTTAAACATGATGTGGGAGCGTTTGGCCATGCCTGTTGCGCGCCAGGCAGGTAGGGCGGCTTCGGCGCTGGCGATGGCGTGTTCGCGTGTGGCAGTATCGGCGAGCACAACGTCGCGGATGTGTTCGCCGGTGGCGGGGTTGTAGATGGGGCTTGTGCTGTGTGTTTCGAAGTTGGGGCTTTCGACGCCGTTGATGATGTGGTTGACGATCATGACTGTTCTTTAACTCCTTGGGGCAAAGACGTGCGCGATTAGGGTATAAGGGATGCGCGGTGTGGGCATAAGGGGGGTGTCACCTTCGCTGTGTTGTGTCGGTGGTCGATGTTTTTTGAACTGTCGAACACCAAGGTGAACACAGTGTTAAATCTTGGTAGGAAGGTGATTAACTTCATGCTAAGGCGCTGTGTGGCCGGTAGGATAGGCCCGAACTGTCTATGATTTGGACGGAAAAAATACACTGTGTTCACTTTGTGCCCATTCGCCGCTTGTGTGAAGAATGACGCGGGTGTTTGTGGGTTTGCGCGCTGAAGAATGCAAAGGGAGGTACCCTCATGTCGCGGTCAGAAACGCGCCCGCCGGTTCATCGCTGGGAGTATGGTGAATTTTTCACGATTCGTGATGTGCTTGAGACTCCCACATTGCGTGATGTTCGTGTGGAGGCGTTGTGTGCACCAAAGGATCTTGATCGTCCTGTGCGCTGGGTGCATATTGCGGATGCGCGGCGCGCCTCGGAGCTTTTAAGTGGTGGCGAATTGCTGTTGACCACGGGTATTGCGTGGAGTGATGATGCGGATGAGCGGCGTAGCATGATTGCAGATTTTGCTCGTGCTCATGTTGCTGCGTTGCTGATTGAGCTGGGCTCTTCGTGGCAGACTGTGCCGCAAGATGTTGTGCAGGCGTGCCGTGATCATGATCTTCCGCTGCTTGTGCTTTACGACGAAATCAGGTTCGTTGACCTCACGGAAAAAGTTCACTCCATGCTGTTGGAAAGCAAAATTGCGCAGGTAACGGAGATCCATAAGGTGACGCAATCGTTTAATGCTCTTATTATCAACGGTGCGCCGACCTCCCATATTGTGCATCATGCGGCGCGGCTTTTGGGTTGTCCTGTGGTGTTGGAGGATTTGTCCCATCGGGTGGTTACTTTCGCGGAGGGGCATCTGCTTCCGAGTGTGTTGCTTCACAAGTGGGCTTCTAGGTCGCGCCGTTGGGCTCGTACGTTGGGGAAGCATGGGACGTTGAGTGACTGTGTGACTGTGAATGTGGCGGGGCATACGGGGACGAAGGCGGTGGTGGAGGCGCTTGCTGAGGATGTTTCCCACCGCTATGAGGCGAATTTGTGGACCATGATCGACATCCAAGCTCAAGGCATTGTGTGGGGTCGGCTTTTTTATTTTGGTCGCAGCCCCTCCCCTGCTGGCGGGGATCATATTCTTCAGCAGGCTGCCACGGCGCTTGCGATGGATAGGTTGGGGAGCCCCAACCAGCATTCGTGGGTTGATTTGCTTGAGAAAACCGCCCTTGACCGGCTTGTTAATAACAAGTATTCCAGCGCTGAGGGTGTGAGGAAAGTACTAGATGCTGCCGGTTTCCGTCTTGCCAACCGCACGATTGTTCCGGTGTGTATTCAGCACCGAAATACACATGTGAGCCCAGCGCAGTTGCGTGAATATGCCCGCGCGATGTTCCACGACACTGATGTTCTTCTTAGCCCGAGTGAGCATCCTCAGATGCTGTTGGGGGCGTTTTCTCTCCCGCAGCATCCGCATAGTTGCGATCACACCCATCTGCGCTTGCAGTTGATGGCGTGGGCGAAGAAGTTTCCCGCGACCGTTCACAGTAGCGTTCATATTACGTATGCGTTGAGCCAGGCGGATCCCCATGAGTTGTCGGCGCATTTGCGTAAGCTTGCGCTCCTACCGCCGCTGCACTCCTCGTCCCCACCGCTTACTGTTGAACCGTTGAGTCGTAATCCGCTTGAGCATCTTCTGCTTGATTTGCGTGAAGATGTGCGCGTTCAGCAGTATGTGTCCACCACTTTAGAGCCACTGATTGCCTACGATAAGAAAAATCGTGGCGATCTCCTCCCTACTCTTCGGGCGGTGCTCAAGCACCCCACTTCCCGCTCCGCTGCGGCCGATGAGCTGCATCTTTCGCGCACCGCATTGTATTCGCGGCTTGCTACTATTGAGCGGCTGCTCAACGCTGATCTTAGCGACGGCGACACCAACTTCGCCCTCAATCTTGCGCTGCGCAATATCCCCACGCCGCAACCTCCGCCCTCTGCGGTCCACACTGAGACGCAGTAAAGGTTTGTGGCAGTAAGGGTAGTAAGGAGTAGGAAAAAGGTCGTGCTGTCGTGTTAGCTGTCTTCGCGCACGGCCACGTTTCCTGTGACGGCGTCGACAAGCACATCACAACCCGCAAACCGCACAACATAGTTCGGTTTCCACAACGGCCACACGCAGCGCCGAAGCTGCAAATCGAACACTGAAGCCAACTTCAACCGGCGCATCACGCTCACAGTCACTGCATGCCGGGCCACCTCGATCCCCTCATCAATGTCTATCCGAAACCGCAGCGACTCGCAGTCAATCGACCCCTCTGGCACGCCTAGCCGCAACTGCGGCCACACAGACGTAATCACAGGGACACCGGACACCCGATCCACCACCACAGGAAAACGCGAACCCGTCACCTTCAGCGCGGGACCTTTGTGCGCAACAACCTCAAACTCCACACCCAACAGCGGAAAGTGGCTGAGCTGCACTTCATCGATCGCATTCTTCGTGAGCCCAGGGGAAACTGGGTGCAGCGCCGCCACTGCCCGCGCACACGCATCTGCGTGATCAAGCTGGAGCGGAAGTGTTCCTGTGATGATGGGGTAATCCATGACCTAATGCTTTGGGTTGGTTGCGGGCGGGAATTGATGCGCCAGAGTCGGGTCGTTGCCTTTATCCAGCTTGTAGGTGCTTGGCGTAATGCTTGCCGCATCGTCCATCGCCGCGACGATCTCTGCGGATACTGGGTGACTGCGCTGGGTGAGCACAGAGCCTAGGATCATGGCAAGAGTTGAGGCTGCAAGCCCCGAAATAAGCGAGTCAAGCCCCGTGCTGTCGCTTAAACCTGCTTGCTGCCACACAATGACCACGAGTGTTCCTGTGAGAATCGATGCGAGAGCACCAATGGCGTTTGCTTTCTTCCACCACACCGCGCACACATACACCGGCACAAAAGCCGCACCCAAAATGGAGGTGGCGAACACGACAAGGCCAAAAACTGCGGGTGGCTGCCAAAATGCCAGCACAATGCCACCGAAGGAAAGCAGCAGCACCGCACCCCTAGAGATCCACACCATTTGGCGTTCATTCATGTCTTTGATCATGAAGCGACCAAAAAGGTCTTTCGCGGCGATCGTCGACGCCTGCAGCAAAAGCGCGTCCGCGGTCGACATAATTGCCGCCATCACTGCCGCCATCACAATACCTACAGCGAAATTCGGCAGTACGGTTTTCGCTACTTCAAAAATTGCTTGCTGCGGATCATCAAGGGCGGGCAAAATCAGCAGCGCGAAAATACCGATGATGTAGGGGGCGGGGATAAACAGGAAGTTGAAGATCGTGGCGTAAACGCCTGCAGTTCGGGCCACTGAGGGTTTGCGCATCGCCATGTGGCTGACCACCACATGTGGCCAACCCATATAGCCGATGGAGAACAGCAACAGCGCACCGAGGATCACACCCCACTGGCCTTGGAAGCTTAAATCCGCACCCCACATGGTGAGCAAGTTGGGGTTGATTTCACCAACAGCGGTGTTTCCGGCGGTAAATCCACCAACGTAACGCAAGGTGGCGATGAAGATCCAGAGCATGCCGATGAGCATCACGATTGCCTGAATGAAGTCAGTGTATGCCACCGCGAGATATCCACCGAGGAAGGTGTAGAGCACAATCACGCCGACCGCGATGATCAGGGAAATTTCGAAGCTGTAGCCGGTAACAGAGCTCAAACCGGTACCGCCGGCAACGAATTGGGAGAGTACGTATAAGAACAAACATCCCAAAGCAACTAGTGCTGCGATCAGGCGAACCCATTGACTTTGATAGCGGTGCTCCAGGTATTCAATGGAGGTCAGCGAGCCGAGTTTTTGGGAAAGTTTGCGCATCCGCCGTCCCAAAACAGACAGGTTGATAATGCCGCCGCCGATATCGCCAAGCGCGTACCACATGCTGTAATAACCCTGGGTGTAGGCCAAAGAACCAGCACCTAAGAACATGTAGCCGGACATGGAGGACGATTGTAAGCGCAGCGCAGTCACGGCAGGGCCGAGCGATCGATCTGCCAGCAAATAACCTTCGGTATCGTTGGATGATCGTTTCATGGTCCAAAAACCAATCCCCGCCATAGCCACGAAATAAACGATGAGAAAAATCAGTGCAACATTCATGATCTATCCTCACCGCCCCTCAGGTTCGTCGGCGAGGTGCCAATTTTTGCTCATGATCCAAAACACAAGTGTATAAATAATCCAGATAAGCGAGACGCCAAAAATGACGGCTACGGTGAAATCGGGGAGACCAAACATGGCTGTATCACTGTTCCCTTCAGTAGTGAATGCAACGCTCAGCTTTGTTTTTTGAATGCAAAGCTCAGCGGTATTACATTCACTCAATCAGCCAAAGCTCTTTCTGGAAAGAATAATTGTGTTCGTTTGGTGGATAATAGTGGACACAATGTTCATGAGCATAATGCAACGCAACAATTGGCTGTGTCTAGGCTTTTCCCACACTAAGAACCTTCTCAGCCCGCGACTGGCAACAGCTGCGTGACGTGGCGTTTTACTCGATACTTATGCCTGAGCAGAATGTATGAAACCCCACCTTTTAAGGTGAGGTTTCATGTGAAACATTGAGAATTTTCTTCACCTGCGTCTGAGCGCTGTACGGCGAGATGAAGACAGGATCAGTGCTTTCTAGGGGCGGGCGTCGCCACGTTCAGCACGACCAACGTACTTGTCGTAATGGCGCCACTGCTCAGCGATTTCCCGAGCATCCTTCGTCGCACGTTCGTCGTTATCATCGGCGTTGACTGTATTCTCACCGCTGAGCTGCGTGCTTGGGCTGCTTATGCTTGGCTGCGCAGACTTCCTTGGGCGATGATAATACGGCTTGATATCTTTATTCGCATCCCCAGAAACCAAACCTACTTCAGCCCGTGTCGGCCCAGCTGGCAGTGGTTCGGCGGAGCTTGCGCGCATGGCGCTAAGTTCCGCGTCACTGAACTGGGCGTTGACGGCAAAGATTTGAGTATTGCCGTTGCGGTACACCAACGTCAGCCCTGGCGCGTCGAAGATGCGACGCGAAATATTGTGCTGCTGGAAGTGCCAGAACGCAGGTGGGGAAAGGAAAATGTAGTTGAGGTTCAGATCAGCAACTGCTTCATCCACCTGGTTGCGCTGAATGGGGTCGCCGTGGTTACCCGCACCGATGAGTTCTGGGTAGTGGTAGATGCGCACGCTTGGCATATCCCTGTCCACATGTGGCAACAGGTAGTGGCGTGAGATGGAGGGCAGTCCGTTGTATGCGTACATCCAACCGTTGCCGTCGGAATACTCGCCCAAGATTTTGCCTTCATACGCGCGGGGTTGCTGCGCTAACCATTCGAACGCTTCGACGTCGTTGCTGGTGACGGTGCGTTCTTTATAGATTGAAGCGACGGAAAAACCGGTGCCTTTGATTACCTTTTCTTGGCCTTGGGGCACTGCCCATACGGCAATGCCCACACCAATGGCGGTAGCTAGGATCAGGGACATACCCTGCACCCAGCGGTTGCGTGCTGCAGCACCGGTGCAGAAGCGAAGCACCGTGGCCACGCC
Organism: Corynebacterium felinum; assembly: GCF_030408755.1. Lineage (NCBI taxonomy): Bacteria > Bacillati > Actinomycetota > Actinomycetes > Mycobacteriales > Corynebacteriaceae > Corynebacterium > Corynebacterium felinum. Next base: position 454,172 of record NZ_CP047209.1, on the reverse strand, counting down.
CACCCCAGCGAGGGCGAATTGCACCATGGCAACGGGGATGATGAGTCGATGTGCGGAGCTGTAGTGCAGGGAACTAATCGGGTTGAGGAGGGTGCCGATGATCCCGTCGTAGGGGGCAAGCGCATGCGTACCCAGCCACATGCTGAAGAATAAAAAGACAGGAATCCAGAAATTTTTGCGCCACACCATGGCGACTAGTAGGCCGACGATTGCGCAGACTGTAAGCCACGTCCAGTTGATCTCACCGAATTCGTTGGTGTGGCGGGTGCCTTGGAATGCCAGTTCCTGCCAGGATTCAGCGCGGGTCGTGGCATCGGGTGCAATATAGGTGGAGACTTCTTCGTGTTGCCGCAGGCCGGCAAGAAGCTGGGGGATCATCACCGCGATGGCGATACTAGCTGGCAGCGCCAGCAGGATCACATCGCGCAGTCGCAGCCACAGCCCACGGGTTGCGCGGCGCACAAAAGAAGGCTTCGAGTCTGGAGTTTCGGTTGTCTCAGCGCGCATGTCATCAGCATTAGCCTGTGCAGTATCGGCTCCTGCATCTTCAACATCCGCAGTGGCCAAAGTGTCCGTGTCCGTATCACTCGTGGGTACAGAATCCGCGGTGACATCTGCTGTTGTGCTGGCTGCGGTGGTCTCGGTTGCCGCTTTTCGACGGGCCCAGCGGCGTGGACGTTGCCTATCAGATGCGTCTGTGGTGCGTTCGGATTCGGCGCGGGCGTCGATAAGCTCCTGCGCACGTTGCTGCGCGATGGCGCGGGGATCTTGTTTCTTTGTCGCGCGCGCGGGACTCCACAACAGGCGCAAGAGCCACCAGAAGCCAACGATGAGAACGACAACGGTGACCGTGGCTGGGTGCGTAGCCACCACACCGACGAATCCGAGGATGGTGGCAAGGATACGGATGGGGCTGTACGGCACCGACATATACAGGGCGGCGACAATGCCGGTCATGGCGATAGCGAACGCATAAGGCCACATGCCCACATAGGTGGGGATCCAGTACAGTACCGGTGAAACAAAAATGCCAACAGGTGCAAGCCCTGCCGCAAGCTGGGCGGTGGGTCCGCGATTACCCACGATCTTCCAGGCAAGTAACGCCACACTCATGGGAAGGCACACTGCGGGAAGCAACAGGTTGCTGAAGTTGACAGCTTGTATGGGGTGCAGGCCGAGGTGCTCAGCTATCAGTGCGGTAACTGCGTGCCAACCCGAGGGGTAGAAGGAGGGGAACTGGCCATCAATGTTGAGCAATTCACCCATGCGGGTGGGGTCGGCGATTTTTTCGTCCATGATAAAGCGCACTTCGTTGGCATGCCAATGCACATCCCAGCCTTGGACAATAGACATGAATGTCTTCGGTAGCGCGAGATAGATTTCGGTGGTGCGGGCAATGATCAGCCATGCCCCCGCAATGATGCCAGACAGTGGGAGTATCCACCGTCCGCTGAAGAAAGAGCTAGGATCTTTCAACGAGGTAATGGCGCGTTGCTTCCACGAAATCTTTTCCGGCGCGTGCCCAGCCCGGGTGGCGCGACGGTCGCGAAGTGTGCGGGCGAGTTGGAAGGATGCCCGCCACATGATTGCGATGAGCAGGAAGAAAAGATAACACACCGCAACGGTGCGCAGGTGAAAGTCTTGCCCGAATTGGCTTAAGAGCCACCCAGACAGTGCGACGATGCCAGTGGTGGTGGGGATTGCTGCCGCGGTTGCCCACGGCAGGCGCACACCTGAAATCCAGTTGAATAATGCACCTGGCACCACCACGAGGGTGAGCGCCTGCACTATCCATTGCACTACCTGGCCAGAATCCATCGCTTCTCTCTTTTTCGCTTATCTTTTTTGCCTCATCACCCACCCCATGACACCTCTGCAGAACTGACGCGCACAGTGCTGATGCACGTACACGATGTGATCTGGCAAGGGCATGAGGAAAACACGAAGCTTTTATTTCAGGGCTTTCACCCACACTGATGTTAATCCACAATCCTTAAGAGACTAAGCAACAATGCTAGGAAAGCAGTAAGCTGCGCCCAAAGCCTCAACCCTAGCTGCGCTTGGCGCGAGTCAAGTGTGCACGCGCCGCCAATTGATCATCGACTGGGTAATCCACCCCCACCAGCGACAACCCTTTCGCTGGGGCCACCGGGACGCGGGAACTACGCTGCGTTTCAGACAGGAGGGAGGCACTGAAACCGAGTTCGCGTTTCCCCTCCCCTACTGCCAAACAGCAACCGACAAGCGAGCGAACCATGGACCAACAAAAAGCATCGGCGGTCACATGCGCCTCATAGGTGAGCGGTTCAATGGGCGTAGACACATCATGCCAGGAGAATTCCTGCAGATCACGAATAGTCGTTGCGCCTTCACGATGTTTACAAAACGCTGCAAAATCATGCAGCCCAATCAGGGCGTCCGCTGCTTCCTGCATGGCGGAAAGATCGAGTTTTTTCGGCCAGTGCGCCGTATCGATTGCCCGGGTGGGCAGCGCCCCCCTGGGGTGTGCTGTGAGCCGGTAGACGTAGTGGCGTCGCAAAGCAGAAAAGCGGGCGTCGAAGCCTTCGGGGGCCAACGACGCATCGTGCACCCGCACATCTTCAGGCAGCAGCCGCGCGAGCCGACGAATCAGGTTCGCCGGGTTGCCTGCGATGCTGCGCGTATCCAGGGCACTTTCGGGGATATCGAAGTGCGCGACCTGCCCTGCCGCGTGCACGCCTGCATCCGTGCGACCGGCAACCGTCAGCTCCACTGGGTGGCGCAAGATCAGCGCAAGCGCTTCTTCGAGCACTTTCTGCACCGTGCGCAGGTTTGAGGTTCCCTGTTTCGCCCACCCGTGAAAATGTGTGCCGTCATAGGCGAGGTCGAGGCGCACGCGCACCAGCGGGGAGTCGGTGGGGGTTGATGTGTTGTGTTCGCAGCTAGTCACGATCACTAACCGTAGCAAATGCTGCGTCTACACTAGCAGGTGCACCCCAAAACCCTGCAGGTTTTGCTGGGAAATATTCAACAAATGTGTCTGTGTGAAAGGTGAGGCATGATTGTTTACGGAACTCCCCTCTGCCCCGACTGTGTGGAGGCAACTGCGGCGTTAGATGCCCGCGGCATCCACTACGAGTATGTGATCATCACTGAGTCCATAGTGGCGCTAAAACAGTTCACGCGCCTGCGCGATACGCATCCTGCTTTCGACGCCGCGAAGAAAGACGGCTACCTGGGCATTCCCGCGTTTGTGCGCGAAGGGAAGGTGAGTATGGATATCAGCGATGTGCTTGATTCTGCACTGTAGACGCGCACATCACACGCATGCTTTTCGACGCCGACACACTGCCTGCCTCTTCGCCTTGTGCACAGCTGTCGGGGTGGGGGCATCACTAAAAAAACTCCCAACCACCAGTGATGATGGTTGGGAGTTTTTTAAAGTTCGACGTGAGTGAGAATTACTTCTCGTCGTCCTTTGCTTCAGCTTCTTCAGCCTCAACAGCTGCTTCTTCAGCAGCTGGAGCCTCGTCAGCCTTCTCCTCTGCAACCTTGGATGCAGCTGCACGTGCAGCGCGGGTTGCCTCGGAGGAAACGGTCTCCTCAAGAACCAGAGCGATCAAGCTCATAGGCGCGTTGTCGCCCTTACGGTTCTCAAGCTTCACGATGCGGGTGTAACCACCGGTGCGGTTCTCGAACTTAGGAGCCAGCTCATCGAAAAGGTGAGCAACAACATCCTTGTGAGGAACCAGCTTCAGCACGTTACGACGATCGGCCAAAGTGCCGCTCTTCGCCTTGGTGATCAGCTTTTCAACATATGGACGCAAGACCTTAGCCTTAGCGTCAGTGGTCTTGATAGCGCCGTGCTCGATCAGCTGTGCTGCGAGGTTAGACAGAATGTGCTTCTGGTGGCTCGCGGAACCGCCGAGACGGGCGCCCTTCTTTGGGGTAGGCATTGATGTACTCCTCGTGTACAGATTTAAGTGAGCGCGTCCGTAAGATATACGGACTTACAGCTTTTTACTCGGAATCTTCCGGATCCAGATCGATGTAGTCGCCAGTTTCAGCGTCGTAACCCTCAAGCTGGGACGGATCGAAATCTTCAGGCGCATCCTTCAAGGTCAGACCCAAACCAGCAAGCTTGATCTTCACCTCGTTGATGGACTTCTGGCCAAAGTTACGGATGTCCAACAAGTCGGACTCAGAGCACTCAGCCAGCTCACCAACGGTGTGGATCTCCTGGCGCTTCAGGCAGTTATAAGAACGAACCGAGAAACGCAGGTCCTCAATTGGCATGCTGTAAGCGGCAATGTACTCGGTCTCCTGTGGGGAAGGACCGATTTCAATGCCCTCGGCAGCAACGTTGAGCTCGCGGCACAAGCCGAACAGCTCAACCAGGGTCTTACCAGCAGACGCCAGGGCGTCGCGTGGAGCCATAGAGTTCTTGGTCTCCACATCGATGATCAGCTTGTCAAAGTCGGTGCGCTGCTCAACACGAGTAGCCTCAACATTGTAGCTAACCTTCAACACTGGGGAGTAAATCTGGTCGACAGGAATGCGACCAATTTCAGTGGTACCGGAGAACATGGTTGCGGGAACGTAGCCACGGCCACGCTCAACAACCATCTCAACCTCCAAGCGACCCTGCTCATTCAGGGTAGCGATGTGAAGATCAGGGTTGTGGATTTCAACACCAGCTGGCAGCGAAATGCTACCGGCGGTGACCACACCTGGGCCCTCCACACTCAGGTTCATCACAACTGGCTCATCGGAGTCAGAAGAGATGACCAAACCCTTGATGTTCAGCAGGATGTCGGAGACATCTTCCTTCACACCAGCGATAGTGGTGAACTCGTGGAGCACACCATCGATCTTGACGCTAGTCACTGCTGCACCAGGGATGGAAGACAGCAGGGTACGACGCAGCGAGTTACCAAGGGTGTAGCCGAAACCTGGCTCCAGTGGCTCAATAATGAACCTGGAACGAGCGCTATCGACGATTTCCTCGCTGAGGGTTGGGCGCTGAGAAATGAGCATGAAACTCTCCTAGTATTGACGACCGCTATTTGACGTCTGCGTGGGCGGAAAGGATGGAAAGAAAATCTTGGCAAAGATTCCTGCGCTGGCGCCATCCACGAAAAACGCGGACAAGCGCAAAGGCAGAATTACTTCGAGTAAAGCTCGACGATGAGCTGCTCTTGCAGCGGAACGTCGATCTGAGCGCGCTCGGGCAGCTGGTGCACGAGGATGCGCAGGGTAGCAGGGACAACCTGAAGCCATGCAGGAACAACTGCATCAACCAGGTTCTCCTGAGCCTCTTCGAACCACACCATCTTCTGAGACTTCTCACGAACGTCGATGATGTCGTACTGGGAGACACGGTAGGAAGGAACGTTGACCTTCTTGCCGTTTACCAGGAAGTGGCCGTGGGAGACCAGCTGGCGAGCCTGACGACGGGTACGTGCCAGACCTGCGCGGTAAACAACGTTGTCAAGGCGGGACTCCAGCAGGATGACCAGGTTCTCACCGGTCTTGCCTGGCAGGCGGTTAGCCTCAGCGTAGTAACGGCGGAACTGCTTCTCCAGTACGCCGTAGGTGTACTTAGCCTTCTGCTTCTCCTGAAGCTGCAGCAAGTACTCAGATTCCTTGATGCGGTTACGCCCAGCTTGTCCTGGAGGGTATGGGCGCTTCTCGAATGCGCGGTCTCCGCCGACGAGGTCGACGCGGAGGCGGCGGGACTTACGGGTTACTGGACCGGTATAACGTGCCATAGTAAGTGACCTTTTTCCTTTCCTTAGACGCGACGACGCTTTGGTGGGCGGCAGCCGTTAAATGGCTGTGGGGTGACATCAGAGATCGCAGTAACCTCAAGGCCGGCTGCCTGGAGGGAACGGATAGCGGTCTCGCGGCCAGAACCTGGACCCTTAACGAAAACTTCGACCTTCTTCATGCCGTGCTCCATTGCCTTGCGTGCAGCGTTCTCAGCTGCCAGCTGTGCGGCGAATGGGGTGGACTTACGGGAACCCTTGAATCCGACGTGGCCGGAGGATGCCCAAGAGATAACAGCACCGGAAGGATCCGTGATGGAAACGATGGTGTTGTTGAAGGTGGACTTGATGTAAGCGTGGCCAGCTGCCACGTTCTTCTTTACAACGCGACGACCAGTGCGGCGTGCGTTAGCGCGTGCTTTTGGAGGCATGAATTACTTCTTCTTTCCGGCGATGGTCTTCTTCGGACCCTTACGCGTGCGAGCGTTGGTCTTGGTGCGCTGGCCACGGACAGGCAGGCCACGGCGGTGGCGCAGGCCCTGGTAGCAGCCGATCTCGATCTTGCGACGGATGTCGGCCTGAACCTGGCGGCGGAGGTCACCCTCAACCTTCCAGGTTGCTTCGATAACGTCACGCAGAGCAGACAGCTGCTCGTCGGTGAGGTTGTCGGTGCGCAGGTCCGGGGAGATGCCGGTCTCCTCGAGCAGCTGTGCGGCACGGGCTGGGCCGATGCCGTAGATGTAGGTAAGTGCAACCTCCATACGCTTGTTGCGTGGGAGGTCAACACCAGCAAGACGTGCCATAGTGGCGGTACCTTTCCGGTTGTTACGGTGGTTTTCTCCATGCTCGTCCTTACCAATAACCTCCTTCGTCCACCACGAGGGTTTCTCAAGATGAAGGGGTGTAAGAAATGGAAGGCTCCAGCCACCGCGGCCGGAGGTAGTGGGTGGCGCTTGGGGGTTTACCCTGCGTGAGGCAGTGAGGTCTTCCCCGTTGCGCGCCAGTGAAGCATGAAGGCTTAAAGTGGTTTATTTGTAGCGGTAAACGATGCGTCCGCGGGTCAGGTCGTACGGAGAGAGCTCCACCACGACACGATCCTCTGGGAGGATACGGATGTAGTGCTGGCGCATCTTGCCACTGATGTGCGCAAGAACTTTGTGTCCGTTGTCTAGCTCGACGCGGAACATTGCGTTTGGAAGTGGTTCGACGATGCGACCCTCGACCTCAATTGCGCCTTCCTTTTTAGCCATATCCTCTGCATTTCCCCAGCTTAAGTGCCGGTTCTGTTAGTTACTACGATCATGATGCGGACACACTGGTTCCGCACCATCTGTTCATAGTACACGTACGGTGGGCTTTTTCCTAACGCCAAGCTGCGTGATTTGCCCCACGCGGGTTTTTTAGACTAGGGCGCACCACAGCATTCCCCCCTCCCCCGCACTCTTCACCCTCAGATACCCTCTCTACTTGTGACAGGAGCGTATCGACGCCCCACCCCACCCCCAAACCTTGTTACGGATCGCGCTCACCTACCGCCGATCGAGAACACTATCCCTATAGCCTGCACCAAGAACCATACTTAGCACGCTCTCGATAATTCTCTCAGGTTTATCGCACCTGCCAATTCACCAAACCTGAGAAACAACCACAAACCCTATCGCATAGTTTCCACAGCATCCTTGCGGTTCGCCTGCTAGAAACTTAGGGGAGAACCAAAAACTCCCCTAACTCACATTCACAGATTTCTCTGCTTTTGTAAGTAGGGGAGTTTTCGGTTCTAAGAGAGGTAGTGACTATTACTATACAACACTCTCATTTATTTCTACCAAATTAGCCTTCAACCTGCACAAACAATACCTAAGTACAGCTGTTAAATAGCTTAGAATTGATAAAGGTTGCCATTCAGATTTACCCCCGTGTCAACGTATCTGCTTTCACCACTTAGCCGATGTGCGCACTCTCGTGTGCGCTCTCGCATCCCCTCAGAAGTTTCTTTCCCCCGTCGAATCGCACACGTCCATATCTCTTTTCGTCGCAGTTCACAGCATCCCCTTTCCCCAGCACCTGCAACTACCCCGCTTTACGCACCCCTTCCCCACTATTTACGAGCAAAGCAAACTAGAAGCGCACAAAGCCTTAGCCCCACACCTCAAGAAAAGTAGATCCGCTGCACTCTTTTCCTGGACGCTACTCGACCTTTTCACCTCAGGGCCTAGTTTTTCTGCCCCCAAGAAGCTATAAGTCGAGTTTGGGGTCTGGCGTTGGGTTTGCGCACTATAAACACTTTCGCCAACACGACATGACAAGCAAAGAACACGATTGCAAACCCTAGAGTGCAGGCAATTTGGGCGAAAAGACGAGGTCGTAGCACAGCTGCCTGGTGGTTACTCGACCTTTAGCTCAGAAGGAGTATTACTAGCTGCTGTTTTTAAGGCAAAAGGTCGAGTTGGCTGCAGTGGCTAGTGGGGCGCAGGCCTAGTTTCAGATGATGTTGCAGCACATACCTGAAAGCATGTACGTCTGGGAGCCTGGTTGGCACACGAGATAATGCTGATGTCTTCCTTCGCGCATAAAAAGACCGCTGCTTTCTTTCTTCACATCCCACTGAGGTTGTGGGGGGTATGAGAAGAAACAGCGGTCTTGGTGTTGCTTGCGTGTTGCGTGTTAGTACACGTAGACGACGTCACCTATGTGCAGGTTATTCCAGAAGGTCACTGCATCTTGGTGGTTAAGGTGGATGCAGCCGTGCGACCACAGGTTCACGTCACCTTCGTGGAATGCCACACCGGTGGTGGTGAAGTAGATGGAGTATGGCATTGGTGCATTGTCGAAGATGTAGGACACTTCGTGGCGCACCTTGCGCAGAACGCGGTGGGTGCCCTTCGGGGTTTCCCAGCCGGGTGCGCCAGACGACATAGGCACGGCACCGCCTTGCACCACGCCGTCTTTTTGCAGCCAAGTGCGCTGCTTGGCCAGATCGATGCAGGCGCGGGCGTGCTTCGGGCAGGAGCCGTAGTCGAAGTTGCTGCGGCGAAGGCGCTCTGCTTCACGGGCGGCTTCTTCAGCGATGCGCTGTTGTTCGGCGCGAATGGCGGCGTTCTTCTGCTCGATCAGGCCGGGGAAGATCACGTTGATGACGTTGTCGACTGCGCTCTTAATGCCTTGGGCGGCAATGGGGTTCATGGTGGCGTCGACTTGACGGTGCACATTGACGCGGGTGTTCCATGCGGCTTCGCGTGCGTTAGCAAAAAGGTCGGAGGATCCTGGCACCAGCGGTTGAGCTGCTGCTTGTGGTGCGGCCGCGAGTGAGAACACTGCGATGATGGAGCCGAGCAGGCCTACGACACGGCGCTGGAAGCGGCGCTGATCCCCGTTGCGGGGGGCGGTGTGGGCTGGGTGCTGAAAAGACATAGAGTCCACTATAGCGACATTACTTATCAAAACACCATTTGCTACCTATGCATTTTTTATAAATCTTTGCTGTTTTCGCACCCCCTTGCGTATCGACGTCGCCACCATCGCCCAGCACACTGCGGCAGCAGAACACCCGCACACAGCGCTATAAAAAGGGGCGGTGAGCGGGCGTCGATACGCGATTAATAGCGTGGGGTTAAGATGCGTGGGCCGCCGCTGGTGGCAGCTACGGTGTGCTCCCAGTGGGAGGCGAGCGAATCGTCGTCGGTGACCACTGTCCAGTCATCCTCAAGCACGATCGAATCAACGCTGCCAAGGGTGAGCATTGGTTCGATAGCCAGCACGGAACCTTCCTGAATTTCCGGGCCGCGGCCGGGCTTACCTTCGTTCGGCAGCCACGGATCCTCGTGCATGGTGCGGCCAATACCGTGCCCACCATAGCCATCAACGATGCCCAGCTTCACGCCGAACTTCTGCTCCGCCTTGCGGGTAGCAAGCTCAAGCGCGTGCGAGACGTCGGTCAGCCGGTTGCCCGGAACCATCGCCTTCAAACCTTCCATGAGCACCCACTCGGTTGCTTCGTTCAACGCTTGAGCTTCCGCGCTGATCTCACCAATGCCGAAAGTCCAAGCGGAGTCACCAACCCAGCCATCTAAGGTCGCGCCGCAATCCACCGACACAAGATCGCCCTCAAGCAGCACCGCATCTTTATTAGGGATGCCGTGGACAATTTCCTCATTCACCGACGCACAAATCGACCCGGGGAAACCCTCATAACCCTTAAAGGTTGGGATCGCACCGCAAGCACGGATAACCTCTTCAGCCACCTGGTCAAGCTCCAGCGTGGACACCCCCGGTGCGGCGTGCGCTTTCACCGCTTGGAGTGCCTTGCCCACAATCTCGCCAGCGGCTTGCATGGCGTCAAGTTCGCCTGGGGTTTTAGCGGGAATGACTTTGCGGCGTTTACGGAAACCCATCGTGAAGTTCAACTTTCGAAAAATGTAGAGAAAAGAAATAAGAAAAAAATAAAAGGACCCCTATTGGCTACAGCCAAGTCCCTTAACCATTCATTAACCCCCTAGCCCGCAGCCACGATGCTGCAGGCTGGGGAGGGGAATGAACAAGAGTCTTACTTTAGCTTTAAGAGTCCTTTTAATGAAAGCTCAGAAGTTAGACCTTCAGTGCTTCGAGAGTGCGAGCGTTGATTTCCTCAACAGTACCCACAGCCTCAACGGTGATCAGACGCTCACCATAGTGGTCAATCAGAGGGGCGGTCTCGTCACGGTACACGCCCAGACGGGTGCGGATGGTCTCCTCGTTATCGTCAGCACGGCCACGAGCGAGCATGCGCTCGACAACGGTGTCCTCATCAACACGGAACTCAACCACAGCATCCAAGGTGACACCAGCCTTCTCAAGCATGGCGTCGAGCAGGTTTGCCTGCTCCACGGTGCGAGGGAAACCATCAAGCAAGAAACCGTTGGTTGCGTCCTCCTCAGCCAGGCGGGACTCCACCATGCGTGCGGTCACATCGGTAGGAACCAGCTTGCCTGCATCGATGTACTGCTTTGCTTCGATCCCCAGTGGTGTGCCTTCGCCAATATTGGCGCGGAAAAGATCACCCGTGGAGATGTGAGGTACACCAAGCTTCTCGGTGAGAATAGCAGCCTGGGTGCCTTTGCCGGCACCAGGAGGGCCGAGGAGAACGATACGCATTATTTCAGGAGTCCTTCGTAGTTGCTTTGTAGTAGCTGGGATTCAATCTGCTTCACAGTGGTCAGCGCGACAGAAACCATAATCAGGATAGCAGTACCACCGAATGGTGTGGCGCCAGATTGCGAATTCACACCAAATTCCAGCATGAGGTTTGGCAAAACAGCAATGAAACCAAGGTAGAAAGCACCCACGAACAGCAGGCGGTTCATCACAAACGCAAGGTATTCAGCGGTTGGTTTACCTGGGCGAATACCTGGGATGAAACCACCGTACTTCTTCATATTTTCAGCCTGCTCGTTCGGATCGTACTGAACCGAAACATAGAAGTAGCTGAAGAAAATGATCAAAGCGAAGTACAAAACAATGTACTGCCACGAGGATGGGGTTTGCAGGTACTGGATCACGTTGCGCTGCCACCAGTTATCGGGAACTTCTGCCGAGCCGGAGTTCACGATCTGGGTAATCAACACTGGCATGTAGATGAGGGAGGATGCGAAGATCACAGGGATCACGCCACCTTGGTTCACCTTCAGTGGCAGGTAGGTGGAGGAACCACCGTACTGGCGACGACCAACCATGCGCTTTGCATACTGCACTGGGATGCGACGCTGGCCCTGCTCAACGAAGACCACGCCGATCACGAGTACGATCACTGCGATGACCACAAGGGCGAAGACGAGTCCGCCGGAACCGTTGAGGATGTTCACGCCGTCGGCAGGCAAGCGGGTTGCGATACCAGCGAAGATCAGCAGGGACATGCCGTTGCCCACGCCACGTTCCGTAATAAGCTCACCAATCCACATCACCAAGATGGCGCCCGCAGACATGGTCAGCACCAAGATCACCAAGGTCCACACGTTGCGGTCTGCAACCAACACTTGCTGGCCCTGGCCAAGCAGCTGCGCACGGTCAGCGAGGGCGACAATACCTGCCGACTGCAGCAATGCAAGTGCGAGTGTGAGGTAGCGGGTGTATTGGTCCATCTTGGCCTGACCCGACTGGCCTTCCTTCTTCAGCTCTTCGAAGCGTGGGATGACCACGGTGAGAAGCTGAACAATGATGGAGGCGGTGATGTACGGCATCACGCCGATGGCGAAGACGGATAGCTGCAGCAGCGCACCGCCGGAGAAAAGGTTAATCAGCGAGTAGACGCTCGATGAGTCTTGGGTTAGCTCGCGGATACGGCCGGAGATGGATGCGTAATCCACACCTGGCGAAGGAATCTGTGCACCGATGCGATACAGAATGATCAACGCAATGGAGATCAGGATCTTTTTGCGCAGATCCGCATCCTTAAATGCCTGAAGAATGGCGGACACTAATGCCTCCCGAGTACTCGCTTCACGCACAACGCTGAAGCGTTGCCGCCCTCATATCGCCCTGTCCACCCTGTGAAAGCTGAGGTGACATGAGTGTGCTTGAAGCTAGGCGAGTACGTAAGTGCTCGTAGATTCTCACGAAGGGTGAGAAAACTGGATAATGATTGACTTTGTTACTCTACCACCTCCAGAGATTCTAAGCACACCCTAAGACACCCCCTAGTGCCCGCAAATAGCTCGTGACCAGAGCAATTAGTTTTTCACAGTGGAAGAGAAAACCAACCCCAGCTTTGAGTTAAGAAACAGTTGAGAGCACATTGCAAGCACAAACACTACACCCGTACACACAGTTTTCTACCGCGCAGTCTCCTACCGCACGATCACTTAGCCTGTTGCGGGGCACCGCAGCATCGCGCATGCGTATCGACGCCCCCACTGCCCCACCGTCGAACTAACGATGGTCAGTTGCTAATCGCGGTAGCTTTCAGGACCACTATTGAGCCAGGCGTAGCCCGCACCCATGAGAACGCCACCGCCGAGAAAATTTCCAATCCAGGCCCACACCCAGTTTTGCGCAACCGAAACGAGGGCAAATTGCTCCGGTAACGGATCGGCGGCAAAGCCAACAATCGACATCAGGGAAAAGTTTGCAATCACGTGTTCGGTGCCAAGGCCGACGAAAATGGCGATGACAAACATGAGAGTGAACAATTTGGCCGTAGCGTCTTTAAGCAATAGGCAGGCAATCACACCCATATTCACCACGAAATTAGCGATGATGCCCTCAATAATCCACCCAGTCGGGGATTTGTCTAACTTATGCGCCACAATATTAGCTGCAAGATGGCTAGGATCCATGTGGGCAAAAACATAAGCGTGGCTTAAAGCAAGACCAACCAGTAGTGCACCAACCAAATTGAAAACCGTGCACACAGCTAGCAGTGCGGCAGCACGAGAAGCGGTGATGTGGCGTCGATACGCTGCGAAGCACACATACATCATGTTCGAGGTTGTCAGCTCCGCGCCGAGGAAAATAATCGTGGCCAAGCCGACGAAAAACAGCAAAGCAAACACCGGAGCACCTAAACCTGGGGCAATCGCCTCAACCCGCGAGCCCACCTGCGCAGCAAAAGCAGTACCCAGTGTCAAATATGCGCCCGCGTAGACGCTACGGGCAACATAGCGGGCGGGGGATGATGTTAGCAGATCCACCTTTTTCGCAATAGCAGTGTCAATGCTCACGTTCAGCGTCACGCCTCATCCTTTCTCTCCACACTTCACGCGCAACGATGGCACACGGATACACCACACCCACACAAGCGTGGAACCGGGCAACCACTGTATAAAGAATAAAACATGCGCACATGCCATAAAAACACTAAAACCCCTAGTGTTCGCATCACCAGTTGTGATGGGAACACTAGGGGTAAAAGTGAGGTGTTACTTAAAAATTAAGCAACGGTGACGGAGCCGCCAGCTGCTTCGATCTTCTCGACAGCAGACTTGGAGAACTTGTCAGCGGTGACGTTGAGCTTCACAGAAAGCTCGCCCTCACCAAGAACCTTGACAGGCTGCTTAGCGCGGACCAGGCCGGCTGCAACGATGTCAGCAACGGTGACGTCGCCACCGTTAGGGAAAGCCTTCTCGAGGTCAGCAACGTTAACCACCTGGAAGATGACCTTGTTGCGGCTCTTGAAGCCCTTCAGCTTAGGCAGACGCATGTGGATTGGCATCTGGCCACCCTCGAAAGCAGCGGAAACCTGCTTACGAGCCTTGGTGCCCTTGGTACCACGACCAGCGGTCTTACCCTTGGATGCCTCACCGCGACCAACGCGGGTCTTAGCCTTGTTTGCACCCTTAGCTGGGCGCAGATCGTGAAGCTTAATTACTTCGCTCATGTTTTACTCCCCTGCCACTTCTTCGACAGTAACCATGTGGCGCACGACCTGGATCATGCCGCGCACAGCGCCATTGTCTTCGCGGACGACGGAGTGGCCGATGCGCTTGAGGCCCAGAGCAGCCATGTTCTTGCGCTGCTTAGGGTTAGCACCAACCAGTCCCTTGTTCTGGGTGATCTTGAGGGCCATAACTTTAAGCCTCCTGTCCTGCGCGGATGCGCAGCATACGAGCAGGTGCAACCTCTTCGAGGGATTTGCCACGACGAGCAGCGACCTCTTCAGGGCGAACCAGCTGCTTCAAGCCAGCAACGGTGGCGTGAACCACGTTGATAGCGTTGTCGGAGCCGAGGGACTTGCACAGGATGTCCTGAACGCCAGCGCACTCAAGCACTGGACGTGCAGCACCACCGGCGATAACACCGGTGCCAGCAGCAGCTGGGCGCATCATAACAACGCCTGCTGCAGCCTCACCCTGAACTGGGTGAGTGATGGTGCCGCCAACCATTGGAACGCGGAAGAAGTTCTTGCGAGCCTCTTCAGCGCCCTTCTGGATTGCAGCTGGAACTTCCTTAGCCTTGCCGTAGCCAACGCCAACCATGCCCTTGCCATCGCCAACGATGACCAAAGCGGTGAAGCTGAAGCGACGACCACCCTTAACCACCTTGGAAACGCGGTTGATGGTAACTACGCGCTCGATGTACTGGGAGCGCTCATCCTGCTGCTGGTTACGACGATCGTCGCGGCGGCCGCCGCGGCGCTCGTTCTTGTTCTCATCGGCGGAGCGTCCGCCGTCACGCCGTTCACGTCCGGACATTAGGCGTTCCTTCCGTTGTTGTTGATAGAGGTGATCATTAGAACTTCAGACCACCTTCACGAGCTGCGTCGGCCAGTGCAGCAACACGGCCGTGGTACTTGTAGCCGGCGCGGTCGAAAACGACCGACTCAATGCCAGCTGCCTTGGCGCGCTCAGCGATGAGCAGGCCAACCTTGGCTGCCTTAACCTTCTTGTCGCCCTCTACTGCTGCTGCAGCTTCCAAGGTGGAAGCAGCTGCCAGGGTGTGACCAGCGAGGTCGTCGATAACCTGGACGTGCATGTGGCGAGAAGTGCGGTGCACGACAAGGCGTGGTGCCTCGGCGGTACCACGCAGGGTCTTGCGGATACGGAAGTGGCGACGTGCGCGAGCTTCGCGACGGCGGGTGGAGATGTCCTTGCCCACTGGCGTGCGCTTGCCGTTGTTGTTCTCGTTGTTGCTCATGCTTTACTTACCCGTCTTTCCGACCTTGCGACGGATCTGCTCGCCTTCGTAGCGAATACCCTTGCCCTTGTAAGGATCATCCTTACGGAGGCGACGGATGATGGCGGCGATCTGTCCGACCTTCTGCTTGTCGATACCGGAGACGGACAGCTTGGTGTTGCCGTCAACGGCGAAAGTGATGCCCTCCGGTGCTTCGATCAGCACTGGGTGGGAGTAGCCGAGGGAGAACTCAAGGTCCTTGCCCTTAGCTGCCACACGGTAGCCGACGCCGAAGATCTCCATCTTGATGGTGTAACCCTCGGTTACACCAACAACAAGGTTGTTGACCAGGGAGCGGGACAGGCCGTGCAGAGAACGGTTCTTGCGGTTGTCATCCGGACGGGTGACAACGATCTGGCCGTCTTCGAGTGCAACACTGATTGGCTCAGCTACGGTGTGGGACAGGGTGCCCTTAGGGCCCTTGACCTCAACGAACTGGCCGTCAATCTTGACCTCAACGTTTGCAGGGACAGCGATAGGTGCCTTACCAACACGTGACATAGTTTCGCTCCTTCCCTTACCAGACGTAGGCGAGAACTTCTCCGCCTACACCCTTCTCGTAAGCCTGACGGTCGGTCAGCAGACCCTGGGAGGTGGAGATAATCGCCACACCCAGGCCGCCGAGAACCTTTGGCAGGTTGTTGGACTTTGCGTACACGCGAAGACCAGGCTTGGACACACGGCGCACTCCAGAGATGGAGCGCTCGCGGGATGGGCCGTACTTCAGTTCGAGGGTCAGGGTCTTGCCAACCTTGGCATCCTCGACGGTGTAATCAGCAATGTAGCCTTCGGACTTCAAGATCGCAGCAATGTTTGCCTTGAGCTTGGAGGAAGGCATGGACACGGTGTCGTGGTGTGCGTGGTTTGCGTTACGCACGCGCGACAGCATGTCGGCAATAGGATCGGTCATGGTCATAAAAGTGACCTTGCGCCTTTCTCGTTGCGGTTCCCTACCCACCTTCAAAAAGCGTTACCGCATTTTATCGGCCACTTTTCGCTTGCCTAACTCAATAGTTGAGGAAGCTCGCTGCCACAGCATTTGCGGTCGCACAAGGCGGGGGGCCTACAACAATGTAGGTTTTATAGTCTTACAGTGGAGCTTTTTGTCACCGTTGAAACGGCATAAAAGTCCGAGGGGATACTTTACTAGATTAAGGTTGCTTTTAGCAAGCACTAGCTTGTCGACGCCGTATCGTCGCTATCCTGCTGCTTCACCACTGTGACTGGGGCACCGATTTTGACGGGAATAAGTATGTGTGGAAGCACGAACCCGATGATAGGCCCAACCCCGAATGCGTAGAGCACCGTCCCGATTCCGACGGGGCCTCCGAGGAGGAACCCGATACTGAGCACACTGATTTCAAGAATGGTGCGTACCCACCCGATGCGCCACCCGTATTTAATGTGGAGTCCCGACATGAGCCCGTCGCGTGGCCCGGGTCCGAGCTGTGCGGCAACGTAGATAGCACCACAAAGGCCAGCACTTGCAACTGCCGCGAAACCCATGAGCATTCCGGATGCCAGGGTTGTGGCTTCAGGTATATATGCCATTCCCATATCAATACTCACGCCCAACCATGTGGCGTTGGCGAGTGTCCCAATGCCGGGCTTGAGTTTGAGAGGTATCCAGAGCATGAGCACGAGGAAGGCGACGCCGATATTAATGATTCCAACACTCAAGCCGCTGATTTGACCAAGCGCTACGTGAAGAACGTTCCAGGGGTCTGCGCCCATGTTGGCTTTCATGAGCATGGCCGCACTCATGCCGAATCCGGTGAGCCCAATAAAGAGAACGACAAGCCGCAGTGGCAACCGGTCCATGGTGAGCTGTTGCCGGATGCTTATATTTTCCAGTTTTTTCTTTGCCATCGCATACCTTTCCGCCTGCCATAAGGCCCACGCCTTTGGATGGAAGCAAAGAATGCGGACTTTTATTTAAAGAATGTGCGTACAGCCTACCAGTCACCCCCTAGCCCTGATTCCCCACTCTTTTTTCGGCCAGAACGTGCTGCACTATCCTCCCCCAGCTACTACCCCCAAGCCCCCAACTGCTAAGGCATGAAGCCAATACCGAGTGCTACTTCCACTTATTTCCCCACCCACACACAAGCATAAATGCTACATCCATAATTTTTTGCTAACCCAGATTTTTCATGGGGTGGGTTTGGTGGTGGTGGGTTGGGGTGGTGTGTTTGTGGGGTTGGTTGGTTCACCTTCGCCCTTTGATTCGTGGTTTTTAGGGCAAGGTGTGCGTCCATAAAGTTGTGTGGGGTTTGGGGGTTGGGGTGTGCCTGCAGTGTGGCTGCCAGATCGCGTGTGTGGGCCTAGGGGTGTTAGGGTTTTCGTTTCTTCCAGCGTGGCTGTAGAAGGCTCTGGGTGTAGCCAATAAGCGTGACCAGTGTGTGGGTGTGGGGGTTGTGCTGGTCAAGCTGGAGGATGATGCGTCTGCTGCTTGTGGTGATTTTTGATGCAACCGCAACAAACCTTACACGGATAGTCTTCGGCACCCATGTCCACCAAGGCTTGCTTGTTTCTTGGTGTGAATGATCCTTGTGGTGGCAGGCGTCGATGAGTTTCGTCCAGGTAAGAAGTTGGTGGGATAGTGCAACGATCAAACACCAGATTTGGTTCGCCCCGAATTGTTTAAACGGCAGTTTACTAAGGCCTTGGTCTTTGGTGTCTTTGATGTGTTGTTCACATAAAGACCGATTACGGTAGCAGTAGTCAATGTGTTGAATATTCCCAATAAGGTTCGTTACGCACAGTTGGGCGCGAACACCATGTTGGTTGAAAAGACTGTGTTGGCACCCTGGGTGGGGTGGTTCGATTCGTGCGATAACACGCATATCCTCGGGGTAGTCAGCTAGAAGATTCACCAAAGGTTGGTGCTCATCTATATTTGCGGTGCGCAGTAGTCCGGTGATGTCTTCAAGGAAATGGTTCTCATCACAAACCAGATCCCCTGAAGCACGCACAATCGGCACCCGAGTATCCCACCGATCACAGTCTTTGCCTGTGTGAGCACTGGTTCCCAAGTGTTGTGTATCAGCGTTGGTTGTTTGTTGGGATTGAAGGTGATGGTCAAGGGTGATGCGCGCTGTCGGCGGGGCGGAATAACCCAGAACATACCCAAGGTTGTGATCGTTGAGGAAACTGATGAATTTCTTTGTCCCACCAGCACTGTCAGCACGGATGACTAATCGTTTGCCCCAGGGTTGACCATCACTGTGATCAGGCAGGGTGGCAAGAATCTCGTCAACAAGCTGGCAGTGATCACGAATTGTGTTTGCCCCGGCATTTCCTGGTCGAAGCAGGCAGTTAAGAAACTCCCCACCAGGCAGACCGATGCTGGTGTAATCAATAAAGGCACATAACGGGTGGAAACCAAAGCCTTTCTTATAGGTAGGCGTCGCGTTTTCCTTATCGGAATGTGCGGTAATCAACGTGGCATCAATATCGATAACCAGTGGTTGTTCAACTGTTGCCACCCGATGCGGAGCGTGATCACCTAACAAATCCCACACCCTAGTGCGAGCTTGTTTCGCTGCGTGGATAAACCCTTCTCGCACATGCTCGCTGGTATCTGCATATTCTGTGATCCGCCGCCATGCGGTTGTCACTGACGGTAACGATTTTGATGCTAACGCGGTTGAAACAGAAGAAAGCAAGGTGATGTCGTGGACATCATCCCCACCAGCAATCAACGATAAAGCCAGATTCACCCACACATCCCCTAACGTGTGCGTGAGCCCAGAACGCGGCAAAGCGGAATCAAGGCAGTCACTTATTCCCACCAATTCGGCTACGTGAGCAAACGGTAACACCCCCGCACCGGATACAAGATGAGAACAGCTAGCAACCCGTGGAATGTATGTGGTAGTCTTCACCTTGAAAGTGTTTCTTTCTGCCTAGATTATTGACTTCAAAACATCTCTATTCTAGCAGGTCAAGAAGCACTTTCTTTACTTTTTGCTCACCTTTTCACCCCACACCCATGAAAAATCCGGGCTAAACGATCCCTGCACGCTTGCACAACCTAAACAAAGTTAATCCACATCACTTTTCCAACACATCGCAATTGCGCACAGTGTGATGAAAACGATTCTCACCGGAATGAACCCTATTGACCATATAAGGCTTGACTTTCTGTTGAAAAGTTAGCCAAGCCTTCATTAGGTAAGCTATATTTCTTAGTGTTTTAAGTTGCAGTCTTTTTCGCCCCTTCGATTCTCAAGGTTGAAAAGCACACACTTTTTGGCGTTATTTTCCTATTCATCCTCACCCAGGGAGCTCAATCGTGGAATCCCCCCATGTGCGTCGGCGTCTGATCGCCAGCATCCTCACCCTTTCTCTCACACCCCTAACCCCTGCAGCGTTGGCGCAGGAAAACACCCCACACATGTTGACGTGGGGTTTGCGTGAGAGCTTTAACAGCTACACCAACGGCGCTACTTTTGTGCGCAAGGGCGCCACTGAAGATAAGGCGAACGCAGTTTTTCAGTTCCCACTGACCAGCTACACCTATGACGCTAAGGAAGAAAAGGCTGTAGCGCAGTTTAAGGGCGAAATTGTCTACCGCAAGTACTGCAATGGCAAAGACCCCAAGGTTGAGTCGAATTATTGCGATTTGGATTTGACCATTTCTGACCCCAAGGTGGTCATTGATGATGATGGCTCCTACCTGTACGCCACTGTTCGTTCGAAGCAGTATCTGAAGAACGAGACCTACACCAACGATGGCACCGAAGCTATTGCACATCTTGCTACCGGCGCTGGTAATTTCAGCAAAGATAATGGCGTGGTTTCGTGGTCGAAGATCCCAGCAACATTGACCAAGGGTGGCACCAAGGTTTTCTCCAACTTCTATGAGCCTGGTGGCAGCCTTGCTCCCATCTCTTTCAGCGCACAGGGTGAAGGCGAGCGCCCATCGAACGACTCCAGCCCGCTGCGCGCAGTCGATGCTAAATGGACGTCTCCTGCCAATTACGATAACTACCGCCACGACCTCTACCGTGTAGGTTCCAAAGCTCTGGTGGCCGTAGGTGGACATGGCCTCTACCTGCTTGATTCCACGCTCAAGGAAGTAGCGAAAGTTCAAACCCCGCACTCATTGCATGGTGTTGGTGCTTTCGATGAAAAGAACGGCTACTTCTACTATTCTGAGCGCCCCACAGACACTCGTGTTTTCGCCGGTCACAGCAATATCCTGAAGCGCATTCAGGTTACCGCTACCGGCTTTGGCACCCCTGAAGTTGTTGGTAATCCCCAAGGCAATGTCCATGCGATTGCGGTGCACCCCAAGACCAATCAGATTGTTGCACTTTCAGTGGAAAACAACACCTACAACGTTGCCGTTAACGATCGCCACGCACATTTGCACATCATTGAAAATGGCGGGATTGCCAAGAGCATCAAGTTGCCAAATTCTGAAACCGTTCTTGGCGGAAAAGTCACCGAAGGTGGCACCGTGTACGCCAATTTGTACGCCAACCGAATGCAAGCCACCCACCTGAAGGGCATGGATGACGGAACTTTCCTGTACTACCCACAAACCGAGCTGAAATACGATAAGCATCCTGGTGTGACTCAGACAGGAATTTTCCTCAGCATCAAGCCGAACGCCGAGCAAGACGACGTCGTTAAGCTCATGAAAGGTTCGATCGTCAGCTCAAGAATCGCACCGCTTGAAGGTTTCAGCGCACACGGCAATCAAATCGTGCGCTACACCCACAACGAGCACCACGATCATAACTTTGTTCAGTCATTCACCTACGCCGACCGCAATGTCACCCAGATTAACCTCCAGAAGTCTCCAAAGGCCGGTTGGTCGAATGTGTCGTGGGATGCCGCCGACAACCCCTTTGTTCTGGTTGGGCCTGAGTCGAAACTGCTCTGGTTCGACACCACCAACTTCGCGCCTGTGAAGTCCACCGTCAACCCCACGCGGGATAAGGAAGCAGGAATTGAGGGTGGCAACGGCACTCAGGACACCTACCAAGGTGAGATGCTGGTTTACCCCAATGGCAGCTTGCTGGTTCCAACGGTCAACCGCAATTCCGACAACCTCTATGAGCTCATTCGTCTCGAAGATCCTTCCAGCGCACCCCTTCCAGGCGATGACGACGGCAATGATAACCAGTACAACGAGGATAAGCTCAAGTACATTGCCAAGACTCAGCTGCAGGAAAAGACCCGAATTTTCCGCGAAGCACTCACTGAGCTCAAAGCAGCGCAGGAGGCGAAGGATAATGCCCGCATCAATGCAGCCAAGGCAAAGGTCGATGAGGCGCGTGCTGCATTCACGGAAGCAAAAGCCGATTATCTCAAGCTTCACCCAGGCAGCTACGTTGCCGACCCAGAACAGGACAACACCTCCAACCCCAACCCCACCCCTGAAAAGCCTGGCTTGAGCGTGGGTGCGATTGTGGGCATTGTTCTTGCCATTATTGCAGCAATCGGTGCCGGAATTGCTCTTGCTTTCCAGTCCGGCCTACTGGCTAACCTTGGTGGAATGCTGAAGTTCTAGTTTCAGCAAAACGAGAATAACTTAAGAAAAGCGTTTGCCTACTCCCCCACAGTGGTGGGGGCTGGGCAGACGCTTTTTCATTTTCAACCATGATGCACTACCCCCATATTGTGCACTGCACAACATAAAGTAGATGCACTTGTTGTGTCCACAAACATAGTCCCACCACATCACTTTTACAGACATCGAAGCTGCAAGAAGTACCCATTAGCCCTGGTTTACTTACCCCCACCAAAAAAGGTTAGGCAATCCTATAAAAATCGACTAAATTTTCAGATATGCGCGGGAAATGCCCTGCCGCATCCCTGCTTTTTGCACATGAAAATCATCTGCGAAGGAAGCTGAGAATGGGCATCGTGCACACGCACTTTCCGCAGCGCACCCTCCCCTTGTACAAAGCCTGACATTCACGGCTTTCTACTTTTTGAAAATAAGTACCCCAAGGAGAAAACGTGGCACATTCCTTTGCCCGTCGCGGTTTTATCGTCGCCACCGCAACAATTGCCTCACTCGTACCTATCACCGTGGCACACGCAACGGAAAACACCGAAGGCCACCTCCGGTGGGGTATCCGGGCAAGCTTTAACAACTACACCAACGGTGCAACCTTCATCGAAGAAGGCGCAACTCAGGTAGGCAACGATTTTTCGTTCCCGCTGCAGTCCTATTCCTTTAACAAGGAAGCGGAGCGCACCGAAGCCCAATTCAAAGGCAAGATTCGTTACCGCAAGTACTGCGGAACGAAGGAAAACGAGAAGAACCTCAATGTTAAGTGCGATCTTGACCTGACGTTCACGAACCCCAAAGTAGTCATTGATCCATCAGGCTCCTACCTTGAGGCTACTGTGCGTTCCCGCCAGTACCTTGAGAGCAAGGATTCTGCTGGAGAAGATGGCGTGTACTACGCGCCGGATACTCCTGTGAAGATTGTGACGTTGTCGACCGCTGCTGGTACTTTCAGCAAGAACGACGGCATGGTGAATTGGAACAATATCCCTTCCCGCCTCACCGAAGAGGGATTGAAGATGTTCTCCAATTTCTACACCGTGGGCGAAGGCATGGACCCAGTCTCCTTCAGCGCAAAGGGTGATGGTGCGCGACTAAAAGCTGATGCATCACAGCTACAGGTTGTCGACCAAAAGTGGCGCTCCCCTGCCACCTACGATCAGCACCACTCCTTGCACCGCGTGGGCGATAAGGTGCTGGTTGCCGCAGGCGGCCATGGATTGTATCTGGTTGGCACCGATATGAACGAGGTTTCAAAGATTGAATTCCCGTTCAGCCGTCATGATGTTGGTGACTTTGATGAGCGCAATGGGTATTTCTACTTCACTGAATCGCCGGATGCGAATCAGAACCGCTTAAGCAATGTGATTAAGCGTGTCAAGGTCACTTCCTCTGGTTTTGGCCAGATTGAAAACGTCGGTGAGACCCAAGGTATGGTGTATAGCCTTGCTGTGCACGACAAGACCGGCAAGATCATTGCGATTTCGGTTGAGAACAACTCTCTCGGGGTTGCCCCTGCCAACCGCACTGCGCATCTGAACATTATTGAGGGCGCAAGCATTGCACAGAAGGTGCAACTGCCTACTACGGAGGAAGTTACTGGCAAGAAGGCTCAATACGGTGATTCTGTGTACGCGCCTTCCTTCTTCCCTGAGCCTTCTGCCACTCGCATGCTGTCGATGAACGATGGAACGTTTGTGTATTCTTCCGACGCCGATGTGACCTTCGATGGCTGGCGTTACGGTGCCCGTAAGTTGCTACTCAATATTGATCCTTCGCAGACTGATCCGAAGGAAATGGTGAAGTTCATGGCGGGTTCGCAAAAAGAGGACACGAATGAGCGAATGGCTGGCTATGCCACGAATGGTACGGAGATTATCCGTTGGAATAACAACACCAGCACCAACTTCGTTCAGCTGCAGCGTCTGACTTACGCTAACCGCGATGTCACTCCTGCTTCTGAGACTGCTTCTAAGTCCAGCATTGCTGGTTGGGCTGGCGTTGCCTGGGATGATCAGAATAATCCTGTGGTGTTGTCGGGCACGGATTCACAGTTGGTGTGGTTCAATCCAGCTACTTTCGAGCCGGTGTTGGAAGATGGCCAAAAGAAGGCCTTTACCATTACTAATGGGCGTGAAACCTCGAATCATATTCAGGGTAATTTCTTAGCTCAGCCAGATGGTTCTTTCTACGTGCAGTCGTTGAATGAGTCGGCTGGTGACCACAAGGAGCACTATGAGTTGCAGCGCCTTGTTGATCCTAAGAAGGAGCCTTTGTCTAGCGAGACCGCTGAAGAGGCGAAGCAGCGGGAGATTGCCGAAAGCAAAAAGCTTGCCAAGCGTATTTATGACGATGCACATAAGAATCTGACCAAGGCGAAAAACGTTGTGGCTGAGGCACGAAAGTCCGGCGATGATACGGCTGTGAAGAAGGCTGAAGCGGCTTTAGCTGCAGCGCAGCAAACTTATGATGTGGCGAAGCAGGAGTTGTTAAAGCGTTGGCCTGATGCACCGATAGGCGATGAGTCTGATGATGATAAGCCTGCACCTGGTGGTTCGAGCCTGTCGGGTGGTGCTATCGCTGGTATTGTTCTTGCAATTTTGGCTGCTCTGGGTGCGATCGGTGCCTTTGTTGTTCAAAATATCGGCATGATTCGTTCAATGTTGAAGTTCTAGTTTCTGTTCTTCCCTGCGCCTTCTTTCATCGACGCGGGGAACTACTTTCTTGTTGAGAGAGGATGAAGTTATGCGCACTACTTTTCGTGCATTAGTTGTGGCCGCTGCTGTGGCGGTTGCTTGCCCTGTTGTTCCTGCTTTTGCTCATGATGGGCATAATCATGGTGCTTCTCATGTGGGCACTCCTGATAGTGGTCACTATGACACCGTTGATGCAATGCCTCATAAGTACTATTACAAGGCTGCTGCAGACGGCGCCGCGTATGAGGCTGAGTTGAAGTCGTATCTTGCAGTCAGCCAGATCCGTCACCTGTATCACTCCGCTGCTTATGGTTGGAAGTATGCTGATTACTACAGCCCAAAGATCAGTCCTGAAGAGCGCAATGCGATCAATGAGAAGCACCAGCGTTCTGAGGACGGTTGCTATACCGCGAAGGGGCGTACCTCCATTGCCTTGCTGAAGTATGAGGGCAATGAGGAAGCCCGCAAGCTTGATACTTCTAAGATTGGTTTCGATATCGCCACCACTGAAAAGGCTATCGAGCTTTTGAAGGCCGACTCTGCCCGCTTGGAAAAAGAGCGCGACGCAAAGAAGGCTGCAAACGAAATCGATGATGCTACTGTCAAGCTATACAACAGCCGCATGTCGATCATCGGTGACGCGTTGAAGCGACTGCCAGATGTTCTGAAGGCACTCAAGGCAAATGAGCCCGTCCACGAATACGATGCATTCTCTGTTGTTGACTGGGGCATCAAGGATGGTTTTGTCAAATGCGAAAAGGGCGAATCTGACGATAACACCTGCCATGATCTTTACAATCCAAACGGTCGTGGCGAACGCAAGAGCTACAAGGGACACCCACTGTCGCAGGCGGCAAAAAGCTTGACCGTTACTCAGGGCGATATTTCCAAGTCTGTTGAGGAAAATAAGCCAGGTTTTGTCACTGATGCGACTGCAAACAAGGCGACGTTGCTCACGGCTTTCGGTGAGATCAAGCCACCGGCAGCTTCGCAGCCTACCAGCGCGCCTGCCACAAGCAGCTCACAGGCACCAAGCAGTTCTGCACCAGCGTCGACCACTTCACAGCCACCAAGCAGTGCTAAGCCAGAGCCCACCCCAGCACCATCCGATCGAAACAAGACGATCGCCATCGTCCTCGGTGTACTCGCTGGTCTTGGTGCACTCTTTGGCCTCATCGCAGTAGCGGTACGCCAATTCTTCCCACAGCTGCTTGCTAACCTCAAGTTCTAACAACCCCACACAAATCCTGCCCAAAACCACTGGGCAGGATTTTTCTTGTGCCCACACCCCTGCAGCGCATACCAAACGTCGTGAAGAGGAAAGCTGCCACCAGCCACAGAAAATACTGGTTGGGTAAATCACAACCAGCATGAAAATTACGCCTTAGAAAAAGCGGTAAATGATCAGCACGATAATGAAAATTGTGGCGGAAATGGCACTGAAGATAAGCAAATTTTTCCTTCGCCCCATTACCCATTCCCCCTCATCATTTTTCACCATTGCATAACGAATCATCAGATAACCACAAGGCAGTAACACAAGGAAGTTCATCACCCAGACCCACCACGGGAACTCCAATTTTCGTAACCCGACCGCTGAGCCCGCAGTAATAAGAAGGGAGACCCATGCAGCGTAAACAATGGCGGGAACACGAACACCTTCAGGGGTTTGCACAGTATCCATAAAAGACAGTCGCCCCATAAGAATGCCACCTTCATCCAGCTTGAGTGTGTACACAATTTCTATCAACTTGGGGTAGTAACCCCACCGACGCGCATCCCAGTTTTAAAAAATTCCCTGCGACTATCGGCACTACTTCGTAGAATCTATTCGAAGTGAACGCACTATTTTCAAGGCGTTGAAAAAATAACCACAAAGAACTAATGTGTGTTTCTTTCCTTTGTACGCACATGGGGAATCTGTGTCAATAGCAGCAGATGGTCAAAGATGGCACGCTGTGCACCTGGGGGAGGTTTTTCCGCTGCGAAAAAGGGCAGCTCTTCGCCATCACACCCACCCCTGGACTTGCTATCCCCACCACCTGCTGCGCTCATCCTATTCATTGACAAGGCGGGTGGTGATGGTGAAAAACCAAGAGGATGCGCAAAGCGTACGGGTACCCAGTGACCGCAAGGGGCCTATTAATATGTGAAGATTGATTCAAAATTAATAGTTAGAGTTTCAGCGCAGGGGGTGAAAAATGACCTGCGGTTTTACAGGTAGCGCTTGCTCTATCTCTAACTGATATTTTCCAGCACCTTCCACAGCCTGCGCACAGCAACCGGTTGGAAGCCAAACTACCCCGGACACTCCATGCGCGGATTGCTAGGTTAACTCCCGCGCACAGCGCACGAAAAAATCCTGCCCCTATGCTCCCTTCTGGGACTAGTGGGCAGGATTTGTGCTAGACAGTTTTCGCTGCCGCATTTGCTTTCTGCGCAGACCAGATAAACATCATAATCTGTATCACAAAAGACACGACGGGTAGAGCATACAATCCCCACTGGACAAACTCGCCGTCGCTCAGCGCAAAAGGAAGAGCTGCAAGTGATACCCCCGCGCCCACAAGCCCGACTACGACAACGCCGTGCAAATAGGGGCGGGCAGCCTCATGGCCGGCGCGCCACGCGGCATCGGATGCCAATGTGGCTTTCGTGCGAATGCCGAGAGCTTCATTGCGCACGAGCGTGTTATTGCGAATAGCTGTAGCCATAAAAGCACCCAGACCAGCAAAGAGTACTAAGCCAACAACAAGATTGATATAGCCGAACATTTTTCAACCTCCTCAAAGTACATGTCACAGCAATGGGCTTTTAAGTACCATCCTAATCATTACCGGTAGCAAAAGTAATGGGGGCTTAGAATTGCTCAAACCACCTTCGTTGGTGAGCATGCACACGAAGGTGGTTTTTTAGAACAAGTACTACTCGTGGCGTAGTGCTTCGATGGGGTCGAGTTTGGCCGCGCGGTTGGCGGGGTACCATCCAAAGAACAGGCCGATGGCCAAACAGAACAGCAAGGAAACAAGTACACCCCATAATGGTGGGAGTACTACTCCCCCCATGAAGGTTGCACCCACCATACCGACCACGCTGCCTAAGATCATGCCGATAATGCCGCCGATCATGCACACTACCATTGCTTCGATCACGAACTGGCGTCGGATATCGCGGCGGGTTGCGCCTAGTGCTTTGCGGATACCGATTTCACGGGTGCGTTCGGTCACGGTGATGAGCATAATGTTCATCACGCCAATACCGCCCACGAGCAGGGAAATTCCACCAATGGCGGCGATCACGGAACTGATGGTGCCGAGCACCTTGTTAAAGGTGTCCAAGTCTGTGCTGTTATCGCGGATCTTCACCCGGTATTCGGTGGAGTCTTGGTAGTAGGGTGCGAAATATTCCTCCAGTTTCTTTTGAAATTCCGCGCCGTCGGCCTCAGGGGTTTTGCGCACCGCGATGGTTTGCCAGTGCCCGACCTCATCCTTGAAATGCGCTTGGTTGCCATAAGGAACATAGGCGTTCGCGGGTGGGGGTCCGAAGCTTCCTAAGAGGCCGCCTTGTGATTCCTTTTGCACGCCCACAATCGTGACTCTCAATTCCGCTTCACCTGTATCGAAGGTTACTTCTTGGCCGACAGCGCGCGCTGCTTGGCCGTCGTAAAGCTTCTCAGCGAGCGGCTTCGACACAACCGCAACTGGTCGGTTGCCGAAAATATCGTCTTCATTGAGTGCTCGACCATGCTCGATTTTAATGCCGCGCATGTCCTGGAAATCGGTATTGATAAAGTTTAGGTTGCCCGACACTTCCTCGTCCCCAATGGTGTAGCCACCGCTGACCGAGCCGGTATCGCCGATTGCGATACCTTGCAGGTCGGTGCCGAGATAGCTGCGCAGCTCCTCAACCATGTCTTCCGAAATTTCCATATCGGGATCTTCGAGGTCGCCGAAATAATAATAGAACTGCTCGCCGCCAACTTCGTCCAGCATTTCCTTCGTCGGAATCGGCTGAATAATGATCGAAAAATCGGACGCGCCAAAATCAGACAAGCTCGATGTTGTCGACGAACGCAACGCCTGACCCAAAGTGAGGATGGCAATTACCGAGGCGATACCGATGACCACACCTAAAAGGGTAAGCAGCGAGCGCATCTTGTTACCAGCAACATTGCTCAGCGCAAGGCGCAAAGATTCGACGATACTCATGCTTGATCGCCCCTTTCATGCTTATCGACGCCCCTACTGCTTGCAGTATCTGCGCGCGCAATCACTTCGGTAGGGGCAGCATCGACACCCAATCGCAGCGCTTGCTGCGGTACTCGGGGTGCGCGCGGCCCAGAAATCACACCGTCATGCATAGTCACGATGCGGGTGGTTTCCGCAGCCAGTTCGGGGTTGTGGGTAATAAACACAATGGTGGCCCCGTGTTCTTGGTTCAGGGTATGGAACAAATCCATCACCATGCGTCCTGTTTTGGAGTCGAGGGCACCAGTGGGTTCGTCTGCGAGGATCAGGTCCGGGTTATTGGCGAGGGCGCGGGCAATAGCCACACGCTGCTTTTGACCACCAGACAGTTCCGCTGGCGAATGCCCGGCACGATCAGACATGCCCACCATTGCCAGCAGCTCATCAGCGCGGGCTTCGCGTTCTTTGCGCCCTACCCCGGCATACATCATGGACATTTCCACGTTTTTGCGCGCACTGATACGCCCGATGAGGTTGAAGTTTTGGAAAACGAAGCCAATGTGCAAACTCCGGTAGCGGGCAGCTTCATCATCGCGCAGGGCAAGCACATCGACCCCGCTGAGGCGATAACTACCCGTGGTGGGGCGGTCAAGCATGCCAATGATGTTCATCAGCGTGGATTTACCACAACCGGACGATCCCACAACCGAGACAAATTCGCCGGGGGCAACATCGAATTCGCAGTTGCGCAACACTGTGAGTTCATTTTCGGTTCCGATGTTGAACTTTTTCACAATGTTGTGCATCTCAATGAGCAGGCCGGAGGGTGTTTCATGAGTAGCCATTGCTGTTATTTCGTAGCTTCCTTCGACTCAGGGGCATCGGACTTCTCCCCCGGTGTAGCTGGGGTGGATTCGACTTCTACTTCCTCATCGATTTTGCCCAAGAAGCGCTTGTAGTCGGTGAGAACTTTATCGCCCTTCTTCGCGTCACCGCCGGTGACCTCAAAATCAAATTCCGACTCGTGTCCCACGGTGATCTTACGCTTGACAATCTTCGTCTTGCCCTCATGCTCTGCTACCACAAGCACGAACTTTTCGTTCTTATTCTTGCCTTCGAAAACAGCATCTTTGGCAACAAGCATGTTGGTACTTGCAGGCTTGGTAATAATCCGGGCCTTCGCGGTAGCACCAAGGCGTAGACCTTCGCGGTCGCCTTCGACCTCAATTTCGATAGGGAAGGTTGCCTTCGGAGTAGTAGAGGAGGATTGGTTCGCACCGGCTGCCAGTGCTGGGTTTAACAACTCAGGTGGAGCAGCTGCAGGGGATACGAAAGAAACCTTGCCGGTGAATTTCTTATCCCCAGTTCCGGCAGTAGTGAACTCAACTTTTTGGCCCACCTCCACTTTGGAAACATCCAACTCTTTGACAGTGGAGCGCACGATCAGGCGACGATCATCAGCAACGGTTAATAACGCCCCTGCTGCTGGTGCGCCTTCCTTTGCATCCACGCGCGTGACTACACCTTCGGTCGGGGTGCGTACTTGGGAGGAAGCGATATCGACCTGCAGTTGGGAATCCCCTGCCCCCGCAGCAACTCGCGCGGCACGCGCCGAACGCACAGCATCATCGACAGCGGCTTGCTGATTCTTCAGCTGATTATCCACACTTCGGCGTGCCGTTTCCAGGCTCGTGGCCGCATCTTTTTTCGCTTCAAAAGCTAAAGCCACATCTTTTTGGGTAGCCGCTAGTTTTTGATCCGTCGCCCCTAAGGTGTGATCCAAGGTGCGCTGCGAATCCTGCAAGGTGCGTTGCGCTGCGCTTAAACCTGCGGCATTACCCACCGCCCCTAAACCAGCCTCAGTATAAGCCTGGGGGTATTTCGCCACCACTGTTTCCAATTGGGACACTTGTGCCTTCATCGCAGCAATCTCGGAATCAAGGCGACGAATCTCCTCTTCATCACTCGCTGCGGCACGCTGTTGTTCCAGCGCACTTAAGGCCGCGTTGGCGTCGTTAAGCGCTTGCACATCACGCTGCTGCTGCTGGGACGTAAAGGCAGCATTAGCACCCGTGCGGGCTGCCTCAACCGCCGCCAACAACATCTGTTCGCGGGCAGCTTGCACCGCCGCGTGCTGCGCAATAATCGTCGGATCATTCCCACGCGCATGCTGAGTGCGCGCAAACTCGAACTCCGCGTTAAGCTTCTCGTAATTAGCTTCAGCCTGGCGCAAAGCCGCGACCGCACCATTGATTTCTGGGTTCAACCCTTCATCAACCATGGCCTTGTTCTGGTTATACGCACGCTCAGCGTTTTCAATCTGACTCAAGGCAGTAGCATCATTTGCGGTTTGCTGCGCCCGCTTATTCGCCAGCTCCCGCTCAAGGGCAGAAACATCAATATTTGCCACCACTTGCTCAGGTTGAACACGGTCACCCACACGCACATCAATAGTTTGTACCGGGCCTGGCAAACGGGTGGTTAACGCCACCGTTTTAAACGCTTCAACCTGGCCGCTAACGGAGACGCGCTGAGCATTATCGCGGGTATCAAGAACACGATAGTCAGCGGAAGTGATGAGTTCCTTATTATTCGATGTCATCACATAAACACCACCACCTGCGGCCGCGAGCAGCGCCAGTAATGCTACACCGATCAGCGCCGTCTTCTTCGATGATTTCGGGGCAGTCCCAGTTGCTTGATCCTCAGCCACGATCCGTTAGGCCTTCCTTTTCACAATATTTGCACTTTCCTTGAAGTCTTAGCTGCAAAAGTATCACGCACCCCGCCACCAATGCTATGTGTCCTCCTCTTCTGGGGTGGGGGGAAACCCTGATGAAAACCCCGAAATCAACCCCTGAGCGGATCAACGGTCACCTCGCCGCAGATCCCCTAAGCCCACACCGCGCACAGTCACATAAGAGTACTGTATATCCACTGCTTACTGTATCTATGTGCAGGGTTTGCCGAATGCTGAATTTTCTTCGTGACCTGCAAGTGCAGCACCATGGTTGTGAAAAATAACAATCCCACACTGTAGCCGCAGCACAGTTTAAATGGACGCGAAAATCACAGTCATTCACCTACACTCAACGCTGAATAAAAATACGAAAATTCGTCAGCACACAGCAGCTGCAGCGTCGGCGATACAAACCACCATCATACCTAGGTCGGATTTTCTTCAACTACCCCCGCAGCGCACCCTGACTATGCGTATCGACGCCGCCTCACCCCCGACGTCGACACGCAGCGCACTAGCGAAACGGCACCTCAGCAACCGTACGACGCAACTTGCGGGTACGCAAACGCTCGGGCCGCTGCGCCAAATACTCCACCGCACGCACCGCACACATCACATGCGCCTGCTTAGAATTCGAATAAAACGCCTGCGCCGCAGCCGGCAGCTTCGGTACCGCATGCAAAGGCAAATCCGACACACTCAACAACGTGCCATACGGAATCCGATAACGATACCCATTCGCCGCAAGCGTTGCCGACTCCATGTCACAGGCGGCTGCAGTCGATCCCCGCAACCACTCCCACAGTGCCTTCGGCGTATGCCACTCCCAATTCCGATCATCAGTAGAAATCACCGTACCCGTGCGCATCAAATCAAGATCGTCACCATAAATCTCCTTCACACTCGCCTCAAGCGCACGCTGCACCTCCGGGACCGCCGGGATAGGCAAGCTCACCGGGATATGACTATCCAACAAATTATCGGAACGCTGATACGCATTGCCCAAAATCAAATCCCCCATCCGCATGCGCCCATCAAGCCCCGCACAATGCCCAATCATCACCCACACCTCTGGGCGGAGAACAGCCAAACAATCAGTAATAGTCTTCGCATTCGACGGACCCACACCAATATTGACCATCGTAATCCCCGTATTATCCTCAGCAACGAGATCAAAACGCGGCATCTGGAACCGATCATGGCTTGTAAATTCATGCACATCCAGCGCGGTAGCCTCAGCACGAGTAATAGTCATCCCCGCAACCACAAGACTCGTATAGCGACTACCCGCGCGCTGCAACTCAGCCAATCCATAGCGCAAAAACTCGCGCGTATGCATCCCATAATTAGTAAACAAAATATAGCGCTGAACAGTATCAACACTCATCCCCGTGTAGTGCTCAATACGAGCACAGGCAATATCGAAACGGTGCGCCGTGAAATGCGCCAGTGGCTTCTCCTCACCATGAAAAGCCTCCCAATCACCATCCACAATCGCATCATGAACATCATCGAGCGTTGCCCGCGGAATCGCGGGGTGCCGGTGCGAACCCAACACACTGCTATCAAGCTGATCAATATATTCCGGCGGAATCGCCTGGCCAGAATCCCCCACAGTAATCGTGCACGGATAATGCGCACACAACTGCTTCAACTGATTTTCCAGATAACTACGCATCAACCGTGGCTTAGAAATCACCGCCGAATAAGTACCCGCCTCGTTCACATAGCCAAACGGGGCCGTGCGATCAATCGGATGCCAACTATGCACCGTCACCGTAAGTTTCGGATAAGTCACCGCCGCATACTGTTCATACTCCCCACGAGCGATCACACGGTGCGCCAAGGCACAAGACTTCTCATAATGCGCAATCAGCGCATCCACCGCCGACTGGGCATTGAACCCAGCCGCATCCGTCGAACCTTCACCTTGCACAAAGTGATCATCACCCATGTCCACACCAGCCTTTCTCCACAGCTTCTTTATATGTGAGCACTCCCCCACACGAAGCAGCCGCCCGCACTCTCTAAGCGCAACTAAAAAAATTCACAGTTGCCACGATCCTACCGTGAGCACAACCACGACGTGGGAAAAACAAACACTAGCGAAATACCACAAGGGGCAGGAGTCAATAACCTCCTACCCCTTGTTCCAGTGCGATCACGCAGAACAAAAACTAGCCCTTCACCGGGTGCCCTGAAGCCAAAGACACCCGGTTGAAAGCATTAATCAAAGCAATCGCCCACCCCAACGCAGCAACCTGCTCAGGGCTAAAAACTTCCAACGCTTTCAGCGGCGCATCAGCAGCCCGTGCCCCGGTGGGCAAAATGGTCAAAGCCTCGGTCAGATCCAAAGCTGCACGTTCCTGAACACTGAAAATATCAGTCTCACGCCAGGCATTTAGCACATCCAGCTTCACCTCGCTCACACCAGCCTTGCGTGCCTGTGGGGCATGAATGGACAGGCAGGTTGCACAACCATTAATCTGGCTGGCACGCACAAGCACGAGTTCTACCAGATCCTGAGGCAAACCAACCTTCTCCAATTCTTGACCCAATGTGGAATAGGTGAGCGCCAAAGCTTTGTACACTTCTGGGAAACTCTTATCCAAATAGGGGCCATGCTCCAGCTGCTGTGGGTAGTTCGTGCTCATGGCGACATCTCCTTTACTACTGCCTCCTGTAGCCAATGCAAACAGGTAGTTGAAAAAGCACAACAGATACACTGTCCCCATAAGCAACCAGTGGGTTGGAAAAAATATTCCCAACACCACAAAAACTGCACACACGCTGCTGAAATTGTGCTGATTTACCCGCCGCATTCACGTGCGTTAAAGCACCGCTGGCACGCACACATGCCCGCCTCATCCCCTGCTTTCTCCCAGGGAAAGAAGCCAGTGCGAATAAGCTGTAACCGGATCTCTGCATGTGTGGCTAGGCTAGTCCGCACAAAAATTGTGCGCTTTTGCTCTCTGTGTAGGGATGCACGCCTAAGAGTTAGAGTTTCAGAATCGAAGCCAAAAATTGACCTGCGGTTTTATTGGTAGCACTTGCTCTATCTCTAACTGATAATTTCCAACATGTGCACTAAGCCAAAACACAGCAACAAGTGGGCGGACTAAGCCAAGCACAGAAGGGCCCCCGACCCTCCGCCCACGCAGCGCAATCACACGACCCATCAAACACACATGAACTCCAGCAAAATCCAGCAGGCATGGGCACATGAAGGAGGATAAGTACACCATAGCTGTTAACAAAAGGTAGTTATCATCTTAATTGTGTGCTCAATCATTAAGCCTTAAAAAATACACGCTTCATTTATTCCAGTACCCAGTGCGCTTAAAGGA
The DNA here is from genome assembly GCF_030408755.1 of Corynebacterium felinum. NCBI lineage: Bacteria > Bacillati > Actinomycetota > Actinomycetes > Mycobacteriales > Corynebacteriaceae > Corynebacterium > Corynebacterium felinum. The sequence goes on along the minus strand of NZ_CP047209.1, from coordinate 419,281 downwards.
AACACACGCAAAAATTTAATTGCACACAGCTAAGTCACAAAAACCACACCAGCAACATTATAAGCGGGGGTATTTAAAAAGCGACAGCTACCCCCGCACCCAACACAGAACTGCTACTATAGGCCTTAAAGCGCACATACCCCCGCCTAGACCAGTAGATTCACCACACCCCTACTGCCCACCTAAGCAGAGGTTCACGAAAAACCCGGAAAAAGAAAACCGGATAAAACGTGAAAAACTCACGCACTCTAACCCGCATAACATTCGCACAAAGGATACGGAAAAACTGACACAATGTAAGGACACCCCCATGAATTCTTCGCTACAATTGCACAACTACCTCCACTCCGGATGGCGCCTCGGCCTGCTGGGAATACTTGCGGTAGCCACATTTTTTCTCGTTGTGGGCTTTTGGAACGATTCCATCTCCCTAATCCCTTTCATTGTGCTCGCACTCATCCTGTTCACCTTAAACGTGCTGGTGTTTAAAATCTGCACCTATATCCGAATCGACAATTCCAGCGTGCACTTCGGCCAACTCCCCCTGATCAAACAGCAAATACCACGGAAAAATATTGCCTACATAGCACTCGAATCTATCCCCTCCGAGCAGCGAATCCACCGCGAATGGGGTGCGAAAGGCAATCCGCATCAACCGGCTGGCTTTTTCATGGATGTTAATTCCAGCACTGAAGCAATCACCATCACCACCAAAGATAATCGCCTGTATAAAGTAGGCATCGGCACAGAACTTCGTGGCGCCGCCGAACTAGTGGATCGTTTCATGCGCACCATCGAAGCGCCCCGCTAAAGCAACAATGAAACATAAAGCCCCGGCGTCGATACGCACGTGCTGTTGGCATAGAAAAAGCACACCCTCCATAAATACAGGATGGGTGTGCTTTTTAAATGTTCAGCAAAAGTGCTTTACTGATCTGCCTTCTTGAATGGGAAGCCCAGTTCGCGCAGCAGCGCGCGGCCTTCGTCATTGTTGGTAGCAGTGGTCACGACGGTGATGTCCATACCGCGTGGGCGGTCGACCTTGTCAACGTCGATTTCGTAGAACATGGTCTGCTCGGTCAGGCCGAAGGTGTAGTTACCGTGGCCGTCGAACTGCTGATCAGACAGGCCGCGGAAGTCACGAATACGTGGCAGAGCGACGGTCAGCAGGCGGTCCAGGAACTCCCACATGCGGTCGCCACGCAGGGTGACGCGGGCGCCGATTGGCATGCCCTCACGCAGCTTGAAGTTAGCGATGGACTTCTTCGCGCGACGCAGTTCTGGCTTCTGGCCAGTGATCGCGGTCAGGTCTTCCAATGCACCGTTGATGAGCTTGGAGTCGCGAGCAGCGTCGCCAACACCCATGTTCACAACAACCTTGACAACGCCAGGGATCTGCATGACGTTATCGTAGGAGAACTCTTCGTTGAGCTTGGTGCGGATTTCCTCGCGGTAGCGGGTCTTCAGACGTGGAGTGTAGGTCATGATTAGATGTCCTTCCCATTGCGACGGGAGATACGGACCTTCTTGCCGTTCTCATCGAAGCGGTAACCAACGCGGGTTGGCTTGCCATCGGAATCCAGAACCATCACGTTAGACACGTGGATTGGTGCTTCCTGGGTTACGATGCCGCCGGACTCAGCGCCACGCTCTGGTGCGGAGTTAGCAACGTGCTTCTTGATGCGGTTAACGCCCTCAACCAGAACCTTGTTGGTCTTAGGGAAAGCCTGAATAACCTTGCCCTGTGCGCCCTTGTCTGGGCCGGAGATTACGACAACCATGTCGCCCTTATGGATCTTCATAAGTTAGATCACCTCCGGTGCGAGAGAAACGATCTTCATGAACTTCTTGTCACGAAGCTCGCGAGCAACGGGGCCGAAGATACGAGTGCCCTTAGGCTCGTTGTCGTTCTTGATGATAACGGCAGCGTTCTCGTCGAACTTGATGTAGGAGCCGTCTGGACGACGGGTTTCCTTCTTCGCACGAACGATAACAGCCTTCACAACCTCGCCGGCCTTCACGTTGCCGCCAGGGGTTGCTTCCTTGACAGTAGCGACGATAACGTCACCAATGCCAGCAAAACGTCGGGTGGATCCACCGAGAACGCGGATGCACAGAATTTCACGTGCACCGGTGTTGTCGGCGACCTTCAGACGCGATTCCTGCTGAATCACTAGGGTCTCCTTGACCTATATTTTATGTGCGGCAGATTTCCGAACTGACGCACGCGGTCTATGTACGTGCAGCTTTTCACATTTAAACCAGTAGTGGTTAAACAACGAACCATGAAGGTCGAGGGGTTTCGCAGCTTCGCCACTCCGGAAACAGCAGCGGAAAGATGCGACCTATGAAAGGCAACCTAGAAATTTAACCACACCCCCACCCCCACACGCAACACACAGCCGACAAACATATCCGCGCACTACGCGATTGCTTTTCGACCCCACCACAAAGGGGCTGCTTATAGCGCAGGAGGCATTCCCACAGTGCGGGGCTACGCCCTTGCCTTGAAATGGTGAGCCAAGAAAACCCCACGACCTCCACGGTCTTAGGATTTTAATGAAGGAGTTTGCCCAAATTGCGCAATATAACGAATTTCTGGAGTGATTTCTTCTGTACTTTTACCTTCAGCGACGCGCTTGATCAGGAGTTGTGCCGCTTTAATCTGGTTTTTTGTAGGACTCCATTCTCCCTCGCCTCCGCTCGACACTAGCCGTAGCTTCGCAAGTAGATTGTGCCTATCACTACTTTTTGATAGGTTTTTTAAAAGGACACCAATTTCATATTCTAAAGACCCATCTGACAAAAGAGCATCTTTCAAAGCTATCTTGTAAAACTTTTCTCGTCTGTCCTTTTTTGTGGCAACCTTTCGCCTTGTGGCAACTTTGCGCGCCAAATCTCTTTTATGATTCCGTGGCAAAACATGCGACATGACCACCCTCCTTTCACTATTAAATTCCTATTTTTCCAAGCCCTTATTACATACATTCTTAATCGCAGAATCAATAATCTGTTGCTCATTCTCCTCCAATTGAGGATGGTTGTCAAGGGCATCCAACAGCGCAAGACCCATAGCCACCTTGTTTTCATCTTCACTGAAACACAGTTCGCATGCCCACCGCACGCTTTCGTGCCATGCTTTCAGAGATTCCTGTTTTCTGGAGTTTCGCACTGTGTGATGGACACCCAACCATGCGATAGTAGCGGCCAACATTGGTGAAAATGCCTGAAGAAGCGGTACAATCGTCATTCCAACTGACTCTTTACTGTCAACCTCTATCGCCCAAGCAAACCCAACCAATGCAATTGTGCCAACAAAGCTATAAACCAATAAAAGCTTGACCCAAGTTTCGGCATGTTTTAAATGATATAAAACAAGGGTAAAACTTCTCATTCCTCACCTCTTTATTTTAATGAAAATGTGCACATATTTAAGTTGTTGACTACGGATAAATATTCAATACTGGCCACACCTTCCCTGGCTGCACATAAAGCTTTATTCCGCTGCTAGATTTTCGCATTTTTTGACTTACTGATGATTGACTTTCATTCGTATCTGCACAACACTTAAAAAGGTCAAGTTACAAATACACACTTTACACACGTTGCGCTCCACATTTCACCGTTTAAAATGTTGGTGAATAATTTTGTCTAAGGTTTCTTTCTCCATGGGGCGCATCCCCTCGCAGGCATCTACGCACACGCACAGCTGTAGGCTGCCTTGTGCGGAATAGCTAATAATCTCCTTATTGTGGGTATGCCCATGCACCAGCGGCTGGCCTAAATCTCGGAGTCGAAATTGTTCCATGCGATCAGTATCAAATTGATCGCCCGTGTATGGGAAGTGGCTCAGCATCACCCGCATTCCGGCCATTTTTGTGCTGGCCGCTAACTGGATAGTGTCATACACCTGTAAAAAAGTGGGCAGGCGCTTATACGATTTCGTCGACATCGGGTGAATACTGTCATGGTTTCCCACGATCCCATGCAGGGCGAGGCGAGAATTTTTCTTCACCAAGAGATTCTCGCGCAGACGCTGCAACTGCCCAAGGGCATAGTCTTCGTCTTCTTCTGTGCCACAGGAATTATCCCCAAGAATCCACAGGCGAATATTTTCGTCCGCTGGGAGTTCATCCATCCATGCCTCAAAAAGTGCGCGATCGTGGGCGCGCGGGGATCTAAATCCTCGCAACTCGGACACAAGCGTGTGCCCAAAATGCGGGTCCGAAATATAGAAATCGCGCATGTACTCGCACCTTCCTGAAACTACCCCAACGTCCTTTGTGTGCATTCTTTCCACAGCGCTTGTGCACCCCGACGTCGCAGCTTTAGTCACGAACTTACCAAAATATTCGCAAGGCGACACGGAGCGTTTTCCTCATAAGACTGGGAGTACGACAAATCGTGATATTTCAGAGGTGGAACGGCAGCGAAAGCTTCAAGACCAGCAGCAATCCCAAGCCTGTTCCAGACGAGCTTTTCGTAGCGGAGCGGTCACGATCAAGTAGCGCCAGAGTGGATATCGTGTAGCACTCTCCCCCAAAACAAACACTTTAGAATGATGTTCACTATCGAAAATAGGCATCAAGAGAAAGGATCAGTCGTGGATATCACGATCCGTGATAATTACCTCCCCACCAAAGAAGAAGCGGTTTCCCTCTACAACTCGGTGGGTTGGCAAGCCTATACCCGCAACCCCGACCAGCTGATGCGAGCGCTGGAAGGATCGCGGTTTGTGGTCTGCGCCTACCACGGCGACGAATTAGTCGGCCTTGCCCGCATCGTTGGCGATGGCGAGGTCATCGCCTATCTGCAAGATATTCTGGTCAAGCCTGAGCTGCACCATCAAGGCATTGGTCGCGTATTGATGGAGCACGCATTCGCCCCCTTTGCGCACTGCCGCCAACACGTGTTGCTTACCGACGACCAGCCCTACCAGCGCGCATTCTATGAAGCAATGGGCTTTACCGAGTCAAGGGATTTCGGTGACTTTGAATTGCGCGCCTTCATCCGTTTCACTGAATAGAAAAATTCCCGCTACACTAAGCGGTCCATCAGTGGTTGAATGTGCGCGGCAGGATTATCTACAGCCACTGCCCCGCCGGCAGCGACCACGAGGTGTTTGACCAAATTCCACACGATGCCCGCGGCGGCGAATTCGGCAGCGGGAGCAGTAGCGCCGTCGTCGATAAGCTTCTGCGTGATTGCTTGGATCATGCCTACTTGAAACAGCACTCCCCCTGGGCCGTCGTAAATGTGGAAATAGAAAGCGGCGTCGGCAGCCATGCCGTCGAAGAGTTCGCTGAGGAAATCGCCTTGCGACGCCTGCTCAATCAGCGTCCCCACGCGCTCAAATCCGCAGGTAGCAAACAGCATGCCGAGGTCAGGGAAGTATTGGTAGAAAGTGGGGCGGCTTAGTCCCGCGTGTTTGACCACGTCGGTGATGGAGATGTCGACAGAATGTCGCTCGTGCAAAAGCTCATCCGCAGCAGAAAGAAGTCCGGCGCGGGAGCGGACAGCTGTGGGATTCATCAAAGCCATAGGCGAATTTTAACATCTGTTAAAGACTATTCCTGCGCACTATTCACACAACATTCACCAAATATTCACACGCCCATCATCTTGTGCACAGTCCGCACCTGCCCGCACAGGTCTACCCCGCAAAATTGCTGGTGTGTGCGGCGGGCATTCCTCGTTACACTTGCCGTGGTGGATTAGTGGACAACGCGCACGCACAGCCCACATGACGTCACCGTTATTATCAACAACGGGCAGCGTTTCGACGCCGACACAACACTGCTGAGCGTGCGCGGCCTGGCGCGTGACTTACCGTCCATCGAGCGCACCTTATTAAATATGCTCAGCCAGCTTTCCTGCGCCGCCACGCTTACTGCCGCCTGGGTGGATGTCTGCGCGGATTCAGCTGCCCGCATTCGCGATACCGGCAAGAACATCCCTAGGCTTCGACTCCTCCAGAAATACGCGGTGCGCTGCGGCGGTGGGGGAAACCACCGTTTGGGCTTGGGCGATGCGGCACTGATTAAGGGTAATCACACCATTGCCGCAGGCTCGGTGGCACAAGCGTTTCAGGCGGTTCGCGCCTATAACCCTGCCATTGCCATTGAGGTCGAGTGTGACACCTTTAGCCAGGTGGTGGAAGCCGTTGATGCGCGGGCGGATCTGATTTTGCTCAATCACATGTCGGTGGTGCAGATCGCCCGCCCGAAAGGTGTGCGTACCGAAGCATCCGGCGGGCTGACACTCGAAAACGCTGCCGCTATTGACGCAACTGGCGTGGATTAACTCGCAGTGGGGGCACTGACCCACTTCGCTGCTGTGTGCGATCTCGGCGTCGACCTTCGCTCCTCACCTGCCATCAAACCAACTACCTCACTAAAAATCCCGAACCTAGCAGGCATCATGCTGCTAGTCTTGGGGGCAAACATGCCTCAAGGTACAAGTGTGGATCACCGTGGCGTGAGGAAAGGAAGTATTGTGTGCCCACACCCACATTTTTCATCAGCCAATGATCCCTCCGCCCAGCTTTTCCACTTCATCGGCTCAGCCCTTACCGTCCCCTTCGTCCGGGTGGACCGCACCGCATTTTTAACACAGGAGTTCGCCAACCACCCGCACCTTGAGGACATCCTCACCCACGGCCCGCAGACTGTCCTCAGCGCTGCGCAGCTGCGCGAACACGCCCGCACAATAGTTGCACGCAATGTAAAAGGGACATCGGCACTGGCACTAGCCACAGGGCTTGCCGCACACCCCCTGCTGATGGTGCCCGCCGGAAGCGCCGACCTTGCGCAGTATTTCGCCTACACCATCCGCATGGCCCAACACATCGCCTACCTTTACGGCGATAGCGACCTCCACCTGCCCGACACCCCAGTCGACGATTTCTCCACCTTAAGACTCACCGCCTACCTCGGGGCAATGTACAACATTCCCGGCTCACTCGAACTCATGGCCACCGCATCCCCGCGTATCGGCATGTTTGTGGGCCAACATGTTGCCCTCCACGCCGTGCGCACATCCGCCTGGTATCCGTTGATGAAGCAGGTTGCCACCCAACTGTGCACCCTACTAGCCAAACATGCTGCTGCTACTACAGCAACAAAATCATTCCCACTTCTCGGCGGGCTCGCCTCCTGCGCTGTGACGTGGATGAGCTTCAAACCACTAGGGTTGCGACTCATTGACACATTTGAAACATTGCTCAACAGCACTCATACCAGCACTTATTTCACCACACCAACCCCTGCCATCGAAGGTGGGGAGTGGAATATCATCGACGCAGAAATCATCGAGGACCCCTAACCTCTAACCTCCTACTTAATTGTACACAATGAAAGTTATGCACCCTGTGACGATCGAGTAGGGTGCCGGGTTTCCCGGCAGCCCTCTCACACCACCGTACGTGAGGTTCATCGCATACGGCGGTTCCTTACACCAATACAGAGTATTGACTGTGCTTATAGTTCCAATACGCCACGGCTGATACGAGGTTCTGGTCATTCCAATACGCATTAGTAAGCGTGGTTGTAAGCACCCACGAGCCAGCGATACGCCAGTAGGACTTACTGGTATTAGCCCACTCATAGGCCTTTTGTTTATCCACACCCAAGCGGCAGAGGTTCCGTATCCGCGTTCGGATACGTTTCCACTGCTTCCATACGCACATCCGCAGTCGACGACGAAGATGCTCATCCAGCCGGTTAAGAAACACCTTCGCATCCGCCAACGCGAAATAACCAAGCCATCCACGCAAATATTTGTTTAACCGGTCAATGCGATACTCCATCGACACCGACCACGATCTTGCCGTAAGCTCTTTCACTCGGGCTAAAACCCTCACCTTCGTGGCCTTAGTAAGTCGAAACCGATACTGATCACCACGAACCAGATAGAACCCATAGCCTAAAAGCTCCGCCTTAATCGCATGACAAATAGTGGACTTCTCCTGATTAACCCGCAGCTTTAACTTCCCCTCCAGAAACTTCCCAGACTGGGCAAGCGCACGCTGCGCAGCACGCTTGGAACGAACAAAGACCCGAATATCATCAGCATAACGAACAAACTTCGTGCCCTTAGATGCAAGATAATGATCAAAATCATCCAACATGATATTGCTCAACAACGGCGATAACGGTGACCCCTGCGGAGTCCCTGCATCACTACACCGAACAACACCATCAGCCATAATCCCAGCGTTTAAATACGCCCGAATAAGCTTCAACACGCGCTTATCGTCAACCTTACGAGCCACCCTCGACATCAACATGTCGTGATTAACCGTGTCGAAATACTTCGACAAATCAACCTCAACAACCCACACATACCCCTCGTTAAGAAACCCACGTGCGGTCTTTAACGCCATATGTGCGCTACGTTGAGGCCTGAAACCAAAAGACACAGGCACAAACCCCACATCAAAGATAGGCGTAAGTACCTGCGCGATCGCCTGACAAATCACACGATCAACAACAGTCGGAACACCAAGCATACGCCAACCACCCGAAGGCTTTAGGATCATCACCTCACGAACCGGCAACGGCTTATACGTTCCCGCGTCAAGACGCTCACGAATGCCACTCCAGTGTTCACGCAGATAAACGTCAATATCCTCAACACCTACCCCGTCCACACCAGCAGCACCCTTATTCGTCTTAACCCGCTCTAATGCAGTGCGGAGATTGCCACCTGAAAAGACTTGATCCCACAGATCAGCACCCGCACCAGTTGACACTTCCCCTACATCGGCAGACACACAACTAAGCACACCATGGCTATCGTCGGGATTCACCCTATCCTCCCCATAATGCCCACACACACGTGGTTGGCAGCTTTCACCGTTATGCATAACTACAATCCAGGTTCCATACTCAACAATGTAAAGTTCAGTCCTTCCTCGCTCACCCACCATAAGGGCTACCGCGGACCGCGGTGTCTCCCACGAGTACTATGACCTCGGCTGACTCCTACCACACCAACCCACAACAGGGCTTACCACACCTACTTGGCACAGTCTGTGACAGGCCTCCCCGATTAAGAACATGCTCTTTCCTCCTACAACCGCCACATCTACACACTAACCACTTCGATGGAACAGGCTTCGACTTCTTCGGCAGCCTTACCCAGATCAGCGCGCCTTATATGTGATTCGTATACCTCGGTGCAGGATTTCGCTTGAAGCTTCCTCCCCACAACACCTCACGATGCTGCAGTTGCCATCAGCTACATAGTTAAACCACCTTCACTATCAGGGACTCACACCCTTAAGAACATGCCCATGTCGGGCGAACCAAAAAGACCCCTCACATAAGTAGGGGTCTTAGTTTTACTGTTAGCTCCAGCGCACTTCCACCACATACGCGTTCTTATCAGTACCGTCCGTGAGTGCTTCCACGTGGGATTTCATCAAAGTTTCAGCACGTTTTGTGGCGCGATCAATCAACCCTAAGCGCACTGCCTTTTCCTCCGAATTCTTCTCCTCCATTGAAAGGAACTTGGTCAAGTCACCCACATTAATCTGATTGAGCGGGTTCATGGACTGGTCGTAGACAATGACGCTGGCGGGCTCAATCTTTGAGTTCGTGATTTCCACCTTGGGTGCGGTGAGCACGATTTTCTGCGCCTCGTCCCTAATCTCTACATCAATGGCGGTAAAATCACGAATTCCGGCCTTAACCACGCCGTCGTAAGAAATTAAAAAGTGCTTGCCGGTGAGCGGAACAGTGATGCCGTAGAGTTTGCGCCCCGCGTTTTCAAACTTACCCACGTTAGTGAAGTTGTACTCTTCCACCGATAGTTCCGCGATTTGCTCGAAGGAACCACCAATTGTGCTCGCGGTAATGGTTTCAACGGGTTCATCGAAATAACCAGATTTCAATATTGCAAAAACACCCGCCCCGGCGAGAACAACAGCAACAATGAGAGTGACCAATGTTTTTCTCAGAATTATTGACATGGCGATGAAAAACTCCATTCTTCAAAAAGATTCACAAGGACCCAAGCCCTCATCAGGACACCAAAGCGCACATTATTGCCCATCATTTTTTTCTTGACCAACCAACAGCTGTGAATCCATTTCCCCATACTTCTTGGGGTTAACAATCCCCTCAGCAAGAATAGGATTTGAATCAAGAATGGGCTCCACCTTCGTTTCCAACCACTTGTTCGCAACCTGAGTCTTAGTAGCAACATCATCAAGTGCGACTAATACCTTATATATCGAGTGATTCGAGAACTGGCGATAGTTGCGTTTCGCACGCCGCTCAATGTTGGGCAAGAGACCAGGAACGTCAAGCACGGAGTGATTCCACAACTTCGCGCAATGTGCCAATCTGTTCCGCAAATAAACAAAAGATCGAACTTGACTTGGAAGAGTTCTAGGTGAAACATGCAGAGATTCTGCTAAATCGGTTAGAACTCCCGACTCCCCCGAAGCTTCAATAAAACGAGATAAATTTCCAAAGGTTAAAGCTTCTACCGCAACCCAAATAGGCATCCGAGCATATACTTCTGGGGTATAGCAGCTGCCAGATTTAATCTCATCTCGGTAGTGTCGAACAAAAGCTTCCTTGCTCCGATCAAGGTTGGCCAAAGCATGCTCCTCTACAGGCACAGCCTGAGGGTTAGGTGATTGTGTAAAGCCAAGCCCTCGTGGAAATCCTCCAACAGCCGCCACACGATTGGCATAGTGATATGCAAATTGCGTTCGTAGTAATACCTCGATTGGGTGCAGAACTTCATCACAGACCAATACCAATGCTTGTTCAGCTTCATAAAGGCGCTGGATGGTTTCGAAAGAAGCACCCTCTATGAAACGATTGTTGCCATTTTTTGCATCAACTTGCCAGTAACGGAAGTACCCCGAAAAGCGGTAATAACTCACAAGAGACAAAAAGCGTTCAGCGCCATCTGGGTCATCTATCTTGAGCCCACGTTCAGACAGCAATCCAACTTGTTCAGAGAAACTCTTCCATGGTTTAGACACGTTTTTGTTAGTGCTTTCTCCCAATAAAAGGCCCCAGCCATTTGTGCATCACCTCATAGAGGGAGAGGCCTGACTGGGGATCTATCGCTTCTGAGCGTACGTCACAGCTTCACTGAAGTCAATGAGCTAGGTTACCCCCGAGATTCAAGCTAAGTGAACTGTTTTCAGGCCATCAGTTGTTTTAGAAAGCTAGTTCAACGCATTACGAATCCCCAAAACTAGCTTTGTCTCACCACTACAGGCTATCCCAGAATTTCCCATTGGAGTATCAACATTGGACGCTAGAGCTTTGTTCCAAGCACTAGGCTTACGCAAATAACCAGTATAAATACAAAAGTTAGTAAAGATAATAAAGATAGTAAAGGATAGTAAAGCTGGTGTAGGCTTTGTGTCATGAACCGTGTGCCTAATCCTTTCAAAGCAACCCTAGGTGCTTCCCCACCATTCCTGGCTGGCCGTGAACAGGAAGTCGCCGATTTCACAGATGCTCTATTCGATGGGCCCGGCGCGCACGAACGGATTTCCCTTATCACCGGTCCGCGTGGGGTCGGGAAAACTGTGTTGCTTAATGCTTTCCAAGATGCTGCTCGAGCAGAATCATGGTGGGTTGTGTCTGAGACTGCGACGTCTGGTTTTACTCAGCGGCTTCAGGATGCGGTTTACCGGATAATTCACACGCATTTCCGCACACACGAAAAACGATTGACGGGATTGAGCATCGCTTCACTGGGTGGCGTGCAGTTTGCTGAAGCGGAATCATATCGCCCTGAGATGACTTTACGCGATGTTCTTTCTGAATTTTTTACGCTCCAAGAGCACATTGATTCCCTCGTTGGGCAACCCCCTGTTGGGCTCCTGATCACGTTGGATGAGCTGCACTTTAACCGCAAGGATGAGCTCATAGATTTTGGTGCAACTATTCAGCATTTGGTGCGTGAGAATCGCGAAATCGCTGTGACTATGGCGGGTATTCCCCAATCGGTGAAGCCATTACTTGCATCTGATTCTGGCCAGAATCCGGTGACTTTTCTGCGTCGGGCGAACAAGATTGAGCTTGGTTTGGTTCCTGATTCCGCTGTGCGCACAGCACTGTTATCGCCTTTGGCTGATCTTGGTTTCGAGTGGGAACAGGCTGCTGTTGATCTGGCTGTAGAGATGTGTGGCGGTTATCCGTTCATGATTCAGCTTGTTGGTCAGTATCTTTTCCGTGCTCGTGAAGGTTCGAAAATCACCGTAGCTTCGGTTGAGGCTGGTGCTGATCGGGCGCGCAAGCGGCTTGGGGAGCTTGTTCACGAGCCGTCGCTTGCTGATCTATCAGCCCAAGATCGCGCTTTTCTTGCAGCGATGGCGCATGATGATGGGGCGTCCAAGATGGCTGATATTGCTCAACGGTTGGGTGTTGATCCGCAGTACGCGGGAACGTATCGACGTCGTCTCATCGACGCCGAAATGATTACGACTGCTGGCTACGGGTATGTAGATTTTTCCCTCCCGTACATGCGTGAGTATCTGCGACAACACTATTTATCTAACTAAACGCATAGGTGAAACAGCGTAGGTAGTGGTGTTCTATTGGGCATCAAATGTACAAACGCCTAGGCGAGTATTCTCTTACCGCTTTTACGTCAAGGTGAACAATCGGTGAAAAATCCTCAAGCCTAGTTTTCTTAAGCTCAAGGCGTATCCCTGTCTTTCCTACTCTGCTTTACCTGAGATGTTTTTTACGCTTCACTGTGGTGAGGAACATGCAGGTTCATTGCGAAAGTAGTCGGCATACTATCGCAATCTTCTCAGCTTGCGAACGCACCAGTGCGCGATCTCCGCGCCCATCGAGTAGCTTCTGCCCATGGTGCGCAATGCTTCCGAACTTGATGCTCAGGATGGAAACAAGCAATTGGTGCACTGAGTACTTATGCCCACCCGCGTTCGCATATGTGTCGAGTAGTCGCTGCAAGCCAGCGTTCTTATCAGCCCAACCGGACCGATACAGCACAGTTTGTCCAACCACGGCGAGGTCATGCAAGGGGCTATCCCAGCGCACACCTTCCCAGTCAATAATTCCGTTGAGTTCACCAGTCTTCGCCAGGCGCAGGTTTGGGTAGGAGGGATCGCCGTGGATTAATTGGTAGCACTCATCGGCAGTGTCTGCCTGCTCAAAGAGACTAATCCCAGCAAGAATAGTCTCCGTTTCCTTCTTGTTAAAAGGTAACAATCCTTTGCTCACAAGGTCACGGGCGTGGTTGATAACAGTGAGCGTGGATATACCGTGGGCACCAAATTTCTGGGGCAGTTGCGCCATCGCTGCATGCAATTGTGCAAGGCCAACCGCTACTGAATCTAGATCCTCGACGCTGGTGGGGTCAGGTTGTCGGCCTTCGACAGATGTTGTCAAACGCCACAGGTATCCTCTGAATTGGGCTAAATTATCACCATTCTTTGTAGGTACTGCGCGGGGCAATTCGAGATACTTCAATTCCGGCTGTCGCAGAATTTCCTCCACGGTATACCACAGGTCGAAAGCTGCAGGAGTGTCAGCTGCAAGCCAATATCCAGTTGCGGCTTTCCACGTGTGCTTATTAAGTCCACTGTGTTCACGTACTGGTGTTTCTGTTAAACCCCACAGCTGGAGTGCATCCACGGCCTGATTGTCTTCGATCATGTGTTGTTTCCTCAAAGGTTTACTGCATTCATTCTTTTTATCCCAGTGCAGGCAGCTATTGACAGATGGTCACCAAAAACTGTGCAATCCCGTGTTGAAACTGCCCGGTGTCACCCCTGTTACCGCCTGCACTTTCTCAGTTATCGAGACCAAGAATACTCCACTGTCCCCTGCCACTTTTCCATGCCGGAGACTAAGCTTGAACATGTTCCTTGTACATTGTTTTTCTTCCCCGTGAGAGGTGCGCTATGCCGAACTTTCCTGACTTTCAAGCCGCATTCGATGATGTGTCGGGGCTAGTCGACGACCTGTCCGGAGGAAACCTCGGACGCTTCGACATGACAGCCATCGTGTTGCACCTTCTCAGCCTCGAAGAAGACGGAACCTACACCACCGTTGATGATCTCGGACCAGTCCTCGAAGCCATGCTCTATTACCCATGCACCGAATACCGGGCGGAAATCACCTGCAAAGGCGACCACTCCGGCTACATCGACGTCTATGGTTGGAACGCCGAGTACGTGGAAAAACTGGAATTCTCCAGCAGCAGAGTCGATCTTTTCGATACCGTGAAAAAGCGCCTGAAGAAAGCTGGCTACGCCATGGAAGGTCGCCACCCCCACGGTGGGTTGAAACTCATCCCACGCAAGCCATAAATTTTTGGCTGTTCAGAATGCTCCCTGTTGGATCAATTCAAACAGTGTGCGGCACTTATCTATCAAGCGACTGACACATAGGTGCGGTAATGAAAAACCTCAGCTACACAATTCACAATGCTTGCCGTGCTTCGAAAATCTCCCCACGAGAGTTGGCGGAACGAACTGGAATCTCACAGGCCATCGTGGAAGGCATCTTGAACGGCACTCGCACGATCAAAATGCCCGAAATCATTCTGATCGCCGAAGCAACTGGCTGCACCGTTGCCCAGCTCACTGGAAATAGTGTAGCGAACCGTGTGCACTGTGTGTCTCAGTCTCCCAACGATTCTTGCATGCAAGAAATAAAGCAACAACTCATTTATTTCTTGGAGCTTGATGCATATCTCGACGACCAAGCAATACCGGAAACATGATGCCTGCAGATAGAGAAGCCAAAGTAGCAGCGAAGAAATTTCGCCAACAGCATAACCTAGGCAACCAGCCACTCGGGGATCTCGCTGAGCTTATCCAACGCACCACTGGGCACGATGGTTGCAGTCTTAGATGTGCCCTCCTCCGATATTGGTCTGACCATGTATGATCCGGCGCGGGAAAAGTACACTATTGGGGTGGCATGCACCCCTTACCCTATGCGTCAGCGAAGCATTCTAGCTCAGGAGCTTGCGTACATATTTTTGTGGGATTTATCGTCTGATCTGCCCCAAAGTCACAAAGAGTTTTTCGCGGATGTATTCGCACAGCACTTACTCGTTCCACACACAGGGCTCGAAGAAATTCTCGGAGAAAAGGATCAAACCATATCCCTGCAGCTACTTTCACGAGTAGTGCGCCATTTCCTTGTACCCCCACAGATGGCGGCTAATGCACTACGCGATGCAGGGTATATACAGCAAAAGACAGTTGAACAGTGGCACAGGCTGAGTACTAAGGAATTAGCACTACGTTTTGGTTGGGATGGCTACTACACAAGCCTTAAGACGGCCTCGAATCAGTTGCGCCCCCCGCAAAGAATTCTCGCCAGAGCTATCGCTGGGTACCAAGCAGGGATACTTTCCGCGCAGGCAATAGCCACTGTGCAAGGGAAGACACAAGAAGAAATAGAAAAAGAACTCACAAGTATTGGCGTCGTTGCCCCACACATGAACTGGGAAGAATGCGCACTGGTGAATCTTCCAGATGTAGCCGTTGATTGTGATGGGGTCTGATTTGATGGGGCAAAGCGTTCACTATCTGAGACGCGAAGTGCTTATCCCCCGCTTCAAGCCTTTGGTGAGGAGTCTCACAGTTGATCAAGCTTAGGTAGCTTTTCAGAAAAATAGCTACATTAATTCTAGAAGCTCGCCCACAGCTTGAGCATGGACTTTTTCCCGGTAAGCAACGTTTTCAGCAAAGCGTCGGCGTGCATTTTCTCGCTGATGAACAAAACGCAAAAGTTCATCAATGGGAATACGTTTGTGGGAACCCACCATTGAGAACGAAATCACCGACTCATTAAGAAGCCTTTCAATATAAGTAAGACTCACACCTAAAAATTTGGCAGCTTCATTTAGGCTCAGATCTTTTGCCTCCCGAATAATGAGTACTTCATTAGAAGCAGCTTGAGCAATACACTTAAGAAGTTCTTTGACCTCTCGATTTTTACTTTGCTCGGCCAGCCGCTGAAGTTCTGCCTTGCTGGATTTAGCAAGGTGCTTATAGATTACCGTACCGCTCATCGTCTTTCACTCTCACACAATCACTACTTGGTCCATCTAATTTTACGTAAGCACATGAACCAATGAGGTTTGCTCAACAGAAAAATCCATGTGTGGTCTTGGTGGGTGGAACCTCTACGCTAAGCATGCGGGGGTTTGCACTCAGAATGGTTTGAGATTTGAAAATTACCCTGCTCAGAACACCCGCGTGCTCGTACTTTCTGCCGCACCGAGTATTCACTTAAGTTCCAGCCTAGGACTATTCATAAGCGCTGCAACTTGGCCAACACAAGCAATCATGCTGCTCAAACTAGCTTTATTAAGCAACCAGTATCCTGACCATCGCCCGTGATGCACACGTTCTTCAAGACACAAAGCTATCGCTACACCCACGAAGCACTTCAAGTTGCTTCTGATAAAAGCCCCACACTATTAAAGACGTGCTGCGTCATGCCTAATCAAGAAAACATTCTCTTTCTCTGTCTTGACTTCGGCACTAATCAGAACGGATAGGGTCATTTTGAAGAATTCAAAGCCATAACCCGTGAAGACAAACACAAAGCTATGCAGGGACAACATCCAATTACTTCTACCTCCTTCTTTTAACGATGTTCCCGTCAACCAAAATTATGACGACTCAACCACAACAAATCCTGGTGAGAATACCTCACATTCTAACTCCTCTGCCCAAGTTCACCACACCTGAATTCCTGAAAAATGAAAAAGTTTGAGGCTAAAACATTGACCTATTGATGCGCCGCTGTTAATCTGTCATTAACTTAATAGCACTCATTTTCATTAAGGAGGTTTTCAAATGACCAGTGCTAGGCGGAACAAAGTAAGTCTCTTGTCTGCATTCTTGTTTGCATGTTTACTGTTTTTCAGCTCATCAACATTAGCTATGGCTGAAACGGTGGAAGATCATGCCGTATTTGATGCGACGGATAATGCGTTAGATGTCATTGGGGATCGAAACTATAAAGCGCTACCCACCCCTATAGGTAATGACGAATTTGGTTTCGGCAATAGTGATGCAGCGCCTGTTGTTACTTCAAGCGACTCTGTAAAGATTCAGCTTGGAGGAAACATTAATGATACAAGCGAAATAGTTTTGCCTGTCTCATCAGAAGCTTCTATGAACATGATCGGCGAACAAGTTATCGTCAATGAAGAAGGTTTCTCAGATCCCGATTTCTCAATAGTTTCTGATGGAAAAACTGTGCAAATCCATGCGATCCTTGGAAATAAAACCGCATCAGAGAGAATACCCTATACGATCGAAGGTGCATCTTCCATTGAAATCGACAAGAACACTGGGGCTGCCTTTATCTACCGTGTAAATGATTCTGGGGAGCAACTTTTAGATAGCGTTATTGATACCCCATGGGCTATTGACGCCAACGGGAAGAATGTACCTACGTGGTTTGAAACTGACGGAAATGTGCTTACCCAGGTGGTGGAGCATAAATCAGGGGAATTCGCTTATCCTATCGTTGCAGATCCTAGTTGGTCAGAAGTCTGGGAATGGGCAAAGAAGGCAGGTAAAGTGTTTTGGCGAGGTACAAAATGGGTACTTAAAAAAGGGCTAGTTTTTGCAAGGTGGGTAGGCCCCGGAGCTTTTGTGCTCTGTGCGGTTGGTGGTGGATGGGCTTGGTACAGGTCAGATTCTGATGGTTGGGTTCGTGTCGGCGATACCGCTGTGGGATGCTTCACCTAGATAGGGGCATAATGGATAAATTAACAAAACTACTAGGAGTACTACTAGTTGCCTTTTCAGTCATGATGCTCGTCGGACATCTCACTCAGACTTTAAAATATTGGTGGGTTGCGCTACTAATAACCTTCCTCTTGTATATTCCTGAGATCGTTTCATTCTTTTCACGCAACCCAATTCGGGAAGACAACGAGGTCTCCTAGAATTGAGACTTTCGCCTAGTCTACGGGCGACTAGCCCAGATTTTTCATGGGGTGGGTTTGGTGGTGGTGGGTTGGGGTGGTGTGTTTGTGGGGTTGGTTGGTTCACCTTCGCCCTTTGATTCGTGGTTTTTAGGGCAAGGTGTGCGTCCATAAAGTTGTGTGGGGTTTGGGGGTTGGGGTGTGCCTGCAGTGTGGCTGCCAGATCGCGTGTGTGGGCCTAGGGGTGTTAGGGTTTTCGTTTCTTCCAGCGTGGCTGTAGAAGGCTCTGGGTGTAGCCAATAAGCGTGACCAGTGTGTGGGTGTGGGGGTTGTGCTGGTCAAGCTGGAGGATGATGCGTCTGCTGCTTGTGGTGATTTTTGATGCAACCGCAACAAACCTTACACGGATAGTCTTCGGCACCCATGTCCACCAAGGCTTGCTTGTTTCTTGGTGTGAATGATCCTTGTGGTGGCAGGCGTCGATGAGTTTCGTCCAGGTAAGAAGTTGGTGGGATAGTGCAACGATCAAACACCAGATTTGGTTCGCCCCGAATTGTTTAAACGGCAGTTTACTAAGGCCTTGGTCTTTGGTGTCTTTGATGTGTTGTTCACATAAAGACCGATTACGGTAGCAGTAGTCAATGTGTTGAATATTCCCAATAAGGTTCGTTACGCACAGTTGGGCGCGAACACCATGTTGGTTGAAAAGACTGTGTTGGCACCCTGGGTGGGGTGGTTCGATTCGTGCGATAACACGCATATCCTCGGGGTAGTCAGCTAGAAGATTCACCAAAGGTTGGTGCTCATCTATATTTGCGGTGCGCAGTAGTCCGGTGATGTCTTCAAGGAAATGGTTCTCATCACAAACCAGATCCCCTGAAGCACGCACAATCGGCACCCGAGTATCCCACCGATCACAGTCTTTGCCTGTGTGAGCACTGGTTCCCAAGTGTTGTGTATCAGCGTTGGTTGTTTGTTGGGATTGAAGGTGATGGTCAAGGGTGATGCGCGCTGTCGGCGGGGCGGAATAACCCAGAACATACCCAAGGTTGTGATCGTTGAGGAAACTGATGAATTTCTTTGTCCCACCAGCACTGTCAGCACGGATGACTAATCGTTTGCCCCAGGGTTGACCATCACTGTGATCAGGCAGGGTGGCAAGAATCTCGTCAACAAGCTGGCAGTGATCACGAATTGTGTTTGCCCCGGCATTTCCTGGTCGAAGCAGGCAGTTAAGAAACTCCCCACCAGGCAGACCGATGCTGGTGTAATCAATAAAGGCACATAACGGGTGGAAACCAAAGCCTTTCTTATAGGTAGGCGTCGCGTTTTCCTTATCGGAATGTGCGGTAATCAACGTGGCATCAATATCGATAACCAGTGGTTGTTCAACTGTTGCCACCCGATGCGGAGCGTGATCACCTAACAAATCCCACACCCTAGTGCGAGCTTGTTTCGCTGCGTGGATAAACCCTTCTCGCACATGCTCGCTGGTATCTGCATATTCTGTGATCCGCCGCCATGCGGTTGTCACTGACGGTAACGATTTTGATGCTAACGCGGTTGAAACAGAAGAAAGCAAGGTGATGTCGTGGACATCATCCCCACCAGCAATCAACGATAAAGCCAGATTCACCCACACATCCCCTAACGTGTGCGTGAGCCCAGAACGCGGCAAAGCGGAATCAAGGCAGTCACTTATTCCCACCAATTCGGCTACGTGAGCAAACGGTAACACCCCCGCACCGGATACAAGATGAGAACAGCTAGCAACCCGTGGAATGTATGTGGTAGTCTTCACCTTGAAAGTGTTTCTTTCTGCCTAGATTATTGACTTCAAAACATCTCTATTCTAGCAGGTCAAGAAGCACTTTCTTTACTTTTTGCTCACCTTTTCACCCCACACCCATGAAAAATCCGGGCTAGGAACTAAGATGACAAGGAAAATTGTTGTAGTGTCAGTGGTTTTGTAATAACAGAGCTGCCTGACTACTCGAAAATGGTGAGGACTACTCACCGGAAAAATGCGTGTGGAATTCCAACCTATGGCTATCAAGGAATGATGACTACAACGTCATAGCAATACACGCGGGCCTTAGAGACATATCGAAATCCCCACTCCCCCAAATTAAGTGGGATCGTGGGGATTCTCACTCCCTATGGGTTTAGTGCGTCTGGATGTACACCATGTGGGTCTCGACGTACTCCATCAGGCCATGCTTGCCGTCGGCACCACCGATGCCGGATTGGCGGCGGCCAGCGTGGAAGCCCTGCATCGCCTCAAAGTGCTCACGGTTGACATAAGTCTCACCGTACTGCAGCTCGTTCGATGCCTTCAGTGCCTTATTCAAGTCGTTGGTGAAAACGGAGCTGGTCAGGCCGTAATTGGATGCGTTTGCAATCGCAATAGCCTCATCCAGATCCTTCACCTTCACCACCGGCAGCACTGGGCCGAAGATTTCCTTGCGCGCAATATCCATATCGGCGGTGGCGCCGGAGAGTACGGTGGGCTGGTAGAAATTGCCCTCGCCCTTGTCGGTGGCGCGGGCACCGCCCAGTTCCAGCGTGCAGCCTGCAGAGATGGCGTTTTCGATCATCTCGTCGAGCTTGTCCATTGCCTCAGCGTTGATTAGTGGGCCCATGTCGAGTTCAACAACCTCAGAAGGATTGCCGTACTTCGTGCCATCCATCTTCGCAATGAGCTTCTCCAGCAGCGCGTCGTGGACGGACTCTTCCACGAGCACAACCTCAGCACAGTTGCAGACCTGGCCGGTGTTGATCACACGGGAGTTCCAGATAGCGGTGGCTGCGAGCTCGAGGTCGGCGTCGGCAAGCACGATAGCAGGAGCCTTGCCACCCAACTCAAGGTTGACGCGGGTGAGGTTCTTGCCTGCTGCTTCCATGATGCGCTTGCCCACCTCAACGGAGCCGGTCATCGAGATCAGGTCCACATCAGGGTGGGTGGTCAGGGCTTCGCCGACCACGGAGCCGCGGCCGCCGACCATGTTGAACACGCCCGCAGGCAGGCCAACTTCCTGCACCAGCTTGCAGAACTCGAAAGCGTTGATCGGGGTTTCCTCACTTGGCTTAATCACGATCGTGTTACCGGTCAGCAGGGCTGGAGCCATCTTGCGGGCAATGAGGAAGAAGGGGAAGTTCCATGGCAGGATGCCTGCGACCACACCAATGGGCTGGTAGGTCATCATGATCATCTCACCTGGGCGATCCGAAGGCAGAACCTCACCTTCAATGCGGCGGGCGAAACCAGCCATGTAGTCGAAGTAGTCGGCGGTAAACGCCACCTCAACCTCAGCCAAACCGCGCACCTTGCCTTGCTCTTCCACGAGGTAGGTGGCGAAACGATCTACGTTATCACGCAGCAACGCAGCGAGCTTGGTCAGGTATTCGCCGCGCTGCGAGTTGGTCAGCTTCGCCCATGCTGGCTGGGCTGCGCGGGCTGCAGCAACAGCCTGGTCGACGGCTGCTTTATCCGACTCTGGTGCATCAGCGAGCAGCACGCCGGTCGCTGGGTTGGTGACAGGGTGGGTGTCAACGGCATCAACAAACTCGCCATTGATGAAATTTTGATAAGTAACGGTCATGAGTTTTTAGGTCCTTTCTGACAAAAGATCACACGTGTTGAAAAAATGCTCACACAACCCGTCTTCGCACAAGGAGGGACAACCTTTCAACGAATCATGTGAACAAGGAATTACGGCAGCAATATTGCTACCCTATGTTTTACCGGCGGTTGATTCCCGCACCACCAACTCTGGAGTCAAAATCACCTTCGGGCCAGGTTTGCCCTCAAGCAGTTCCATCAGAGCTTGCAGTGCGGCTGAACCAATCGCCGTAAAATCCTGAGTGACAGTCGTAAGCGACGGTGTCGTCCACGCCGATAATGGCGAATCATCGAAACCTGTCACCGCGATATCCTCAGGAATCCTCAAACCCCGCTCATGCAGGCAACGGATCACCCCGAGGGCAAGGTTATCGTTCGCCGCCACGATCGCATCGGGGCGTTGCTTATCGACGCTGGCACCGGCGTCGTCAAGCAGTGCTAATGCCGCATCGTACCCGGCCTGAGCCGACCAGCCGTAGCCCGTGACCACCTGAAAATCAGTACCTATTTCTTGGCAGTAATCAACAAACGCCTCCCGGCGCGCCAACGCATCATCCCAGCTCATATCGCCGGTGATGTGGCACAGCCGGGTGCGGTTGAGATCTGTGAGGTGATCGATGAGGTTGCGGATACCATTTTTCTGATCCACAGCCACCACCGCGGTATTGTCACCGGGATCGTGGTCGGTGAACACCAAACAGGTAGGCAGGCTCGGCGCGTAGGTATCCAGTGCGTCGAGCACGTCGGCGGAGCGGGCAAGCACGATACATCCGGCGACAGCTTGGCCGACCAGCTGTTCGAGTGCTACTTCGTAGCGTTTCGGATCCTCCGCGGTAGCTACGCACAGGTAGTAGCCTTGTTCGCGGGCGGCGTGCTCAACGGCACGGAAAGCTGAGGACATGCCATGATCGACATCTCCAGTCAGCAGCACCCCGACAGCTTTGCTTTGGCTGGCCGCGAGGTTGCGGGCGGCGAGGTTGGGGCGATAGCCGAGGGTATTGATGGCGTCCATCACCTTTGTTTTGGTGGCTTCAGTCACCAATGTGGAACCGTTGACCACGCGGGACACGGTTTGCAGGGACACGCCTGCTAGTTGGGCAACATCTGCCATTAATACCCGGTCAGCCATTAGGTTATACAACCCCTTTTTTCACAATGATATTTCCGTACAGTGCGGTTTCCCCGGTCATAACAACCACTGATGCTTTCTTCGCCTGTTCGTAGAAAGCAAACCGCTCTACCTGCCCGCCCACAGCTTTGGGGTCGTGGGGGGCAATAATCTCACGGTACTTCGCCCAAATGGTGGGTGTGGGATCATCGCCGACAGTTTCCATGAGAAAGTACTGAAAATCATTGTATTGGTCGAGCGGCATGAGGGTGCAGACAGCATTGAGAAGCTCCGGCACACCCAGACCATCAGCGCGAACCACCGGAACCCCAAGGCTGTGGCCGGGGAAGTTCGCGTCGGCGAGAACAAGTTCATCGCCGTGCCCCATCTCCATCATGGACTTGACCAAATCTGGGGATAGAACTGGGGGAATATTTTTCAGCATTGTTCCGCCTTTCGGTTATCACAGGTGGTTAGCAGATGCCGTACTGGGCGCGCATGCCAATCAGCTTGGTAATCTCATCCTCCGGAAGCTGGCGGTCCACACCCATTTGGCGGGTGATGAAGGTCAGCTTGCAGGTAAATTCCAGTCGCTCCATGGCTTGGTAGGCCGACAGCAGGCTATCGCCCCAGCTGAGCGCACCGTGCATTTCCATCAAGCAGGCAGAGTGCGTGTGGGTGAATGGGGCGATCATTTCCGCCAGCTCGTAGGTGGAAGGGGTGGCATAAGGAGCTACGGGGATTTCTGGCATAGCGATGATGTTTTCCGGCATCATCTTGCTAATCACTGGCTCACCAGCGATAGCGAAAGCTGTGCCATAGGGTGGGTGCGCGTGCACCACCGCATTCACCTTCTCACTCTCCTTGTACAGGCGCAGGTGCACCTTCACCTCGGAGGAAGGCTTGTAGGGTTCGTTGGCGGCGAGCACGTTGCCGTCGAGATCCACCTTGCAGATTTTCTCTGGGGTTAACGAGCCCTTGCTCACCCCGGTGGGGGTGCACAGCACGTCACCGTTGGGCAGACGAACCGAAATGTTGCCGTCGTTGGCGGCAACCATGCCGGTCATCCACACTTTATATCCGATGTCGCAGATTTCTTGGCGCAGCTGGGTTTCCAGAGCATCCATGATGATTCCCTTCAGATTTATGTTGTATTCGGCAGGTAGGTGACAGTGCTGTACTCCAACGCAGTGGAATTTTGAGGAGTGTCACTGATTGTTTCGATTTGGGCTAATGCCGAGCCAAAGGCGGTGCCCTCTTGGGGGCCGGCCACCACTGGGATCTGGCAATAGTCGGCTGTGAGCTGGCATAACAAGGTGTTACGTACGCCGCCACCAATCATGCGCAAGCGTGTAAACGTCCGCCCTGTCACCTCTTCGAGGTTTTTCAGTGCATGCGCGTGGGTGGTGGCTAGAGATTCCGTGACTACTCGCACGATCGCTTCGGGGCTGTCGGGGGTTGGGTACCCGTGTTCTTCAAGCTTCGATGCAATGAGTGAGGCGTAGTCGCTAGGTGTTGTAAAAATGGGGTCGGTGGTATCGATTAGCACACCAGGCGAATCCAGTGTCGCCGCCTTGGCCGCTAGAGTGGCAATATCGCTTTCTCGCTGCGAGTCAGCGAAATTGCGGCAGCACTGCTGCATGATCCACAAACCGGTAAGGTTGTGTAACAAGCGCACCTTCCCATCGGTGCACACCTCGTTGGTCACACCCCGGGAGAATGCTTCATCGCTGAGTACCGGCGTGCTATTGACACACCCGAACAACGACCACGACCCACAGGAAATGAACGCCTCGGTGCTCTCCAATCGCAGACCATGCACGGCGCAGGCCGTGTCGTGGCTGCCCGAACGCACCACTGTTAAATTGTTCAAACCTTCATAGGTGATGGGGCCAACAACGCTGCGTTCAGGGGAAATCTCCCCCACCAGATGCCGCGGGATGTTCAAAGCATCAAAGACCTCCCACGCCCAGTCGCCTGCACCAGGTGCCGCCAGCGCGCTGGTGGAAACAATTGCCTGCGACCAGCCTTTTTCACCAGTCAGTTCGTAGGCCACATAGTCCGGCAGCAACAACAGTGCAGTCGCACCATCGAAACCATCTTCCACGCCTTGGGCAAAAAGCTGGCGGGCAGTGGTGATGGGATCTGGTTGAATACCTGTGAGTGAAAAATGCTTCTTTTGCTCAAGGGCCTGATCGGCTTGGGCAGATGTGCGTGTGGTGCGCTCATCCCGGTAGCACACTACTTCACCAATACGATCGCCTGCCTCGTCCAGCAGCGCATAATCCACGCCCCAGGTATCGATACCCACTGTTGCCGGCTGGTGGCCAATGAACTCATTGGCCTTGCCAAGACCACGAACAACCTCAGTAATGAGGGTGTCAATATCCCACACGAGTTGCGCATTTTTCTCCTGCGCGGTGTGAGCAAAGCGGTGCACCTCATCGGTGCTTCCCCCGGCCGCGTCCATCACGAGGACGCGGCCGGAGGAAGACCCGAGGTCCACGACGATGTGGAAACTACACATCAGCCGTAGAGGGGTCCGTAGTTTGCGCAGGCCCTAAAGTCTGCGCTCTCAGCATTCTGGGTTCCGTGCAGACCCCAGGCGCGAGGCCTGAAGATTCGCTCAGATTCCACATTGTGCATATTCACAGGGATACGCAGCATCGCAGCCAAGGTGATCAGCTCATGGCCGAAGTGGCCGTAGCCGATAGCACCGTGGTTTGCACCCCAGTTATCCATCACCTTGTACACGCTTTCAAACGCGCCTTCGCCGGTCAGACGTGGGGCGAAGAAGGTGGTTGGCCACGTGGGGTCGGTGCGATCGACGATGGCGGCGGTGGCGGCGTCGTCAAGCAACACCGTCTCACCTTCGGCGATCTGCAGCACAGGACCCACACCCTTGACCAGGTTGATGCGCGCCATGGTCACAGGCACGCCCCCTGGGGTGGTGAAGTGGGTGGAGAACCCGCCGCCGCGGAAATATTCGTGCGTTGCCGCGTGGAACGTGGTGGCCTCAAGGCAGGCATCGATATCCGCATCGGTCATCTCCCACCACGGCTTAATGGTGGGGTTACCGTTCTCATCCTTCGCAGCGCAGGTGGCGTCCAAAGTGGTAGGGCCGGAATTGCGCAGGTCAAGGAAGCCGTGTGCGGCTGCACCTTCTGGTTTTACGCCGGTGACGCGCTCGATCGCTTCAGGTGACCAGTATGTGCGCACGTCCGAGAACAGCTGTGCGCGGTTGGTCAGAAGGAAGTTAAACAGCATGCTGATGCCGTTGAGCACATCGTTTTCGGTAGCCATCACATAAGGGCGACGCTTACCTGTCCAGTCGAAGCTGGTATTGAGGATTGTCTCCATAAAATCGCCATTAGGCAGGTGATCTGTCCACTGACGCTGCCCCTGGAAACCAGCACAAATAGCGTTGTGGCCTGCGGCTTCTTCCTCGAAACCGAACTCGGTCAGGCGTGGGTTGCCTTCCATGAGATCCCGGCCAATGAGCACCATCTTGGTCACATAATCCCACTGCAGCTCACGCTGCTCATCGCTTAAGCGATTATGCTCAGGGTTCTTATCCTCACCCTCGGTGATGCGCTCGCGCACCCACTGTCGCGCAACCTCGTACTCCTGAGGGGCGAACACGTTGCGGTCCACGCGACGGGCAACCTCGGTCATGTCCACGCTCTCGGTGCCCATGCCTAGGTAATCCTGCAGCATATGGCGATCGATGACGGAACCTGCAATACCCATGCACGCAGAACCGATTTGCAGGTAATTGCGACCGCGCATGGTGCCTACAGCGATAGCGCAGCGGGCGAACAGCAAGATGCGCTCTGCTACCTCAGCTGGGATGTCCTCATCAGAGGCATCTTGGACATGCTCGCCGTAGATGCCGAAGGCGGGAACACCGAACTGCGCGTATGCGGCCAGGTTGGCAGCGAGGGTCACTGCGCCAGGGCGCTCGGTGCCGTTGAAGCCCCAGATTGCGTGTGGGTAGTTGGGGTTTAAGTCCATGACCTCGGTGACGTAGCACCAGGAGGGGGTGACGGTGAGTTCACCGGCGATGGGCAGTGCGGCGAATTTTTCGGCGCAGGCTGCTGCTTCCCCGGCGCGTCCGATGGTGCTATCTGCGATCACGCACTCAACGGGGGTGCCGTCTGTGTGGGTGAGGGTGGATTCGATGAGTTTTTTGGCGGCGTGCGCCATGGACATGGTTTTTTCTTCCAGGGATTCGCGTACGCCTTGGCGGCGCCCATCGATGATGGGGCGAATGCCGATCACTGGATGTTGTGCCATGATGTGTCAGTCCTTACTTGTAGAGCATGGTCTGGATGTCGGCGTCGTCAATGTTCTTCTTGTCGTACCAGGCGTAGTTGGTAGCGATGTTCTTCTCTACTTTCTCGCCCTTGCTTGCAGCGTAGGCTGCCTTGACTGCCTGGTAGCCGATGTCGACGGGGTCCTGGGTGACTGCGCCTGCGATGGTGCCGTCCTTGATGAAGTTCATCTGTGCTTCACCGGAGTCGAAGCCAACCACAGTCACGGAGCCCTTCTTGCCGGCCTCGGTTACGCCCAGGCCGATGCCCACTGCGGAGCCTTCGTTGCAGCCGTACATGGCCTTGATGCCGGAGTGCGCCTGAAGCATGGTCTTGGTCAGGTCGGCGGACTTCTGGTGGTCGCCGCCACCGTACTGGATGTCAACGACCTTGAGGTTTGGTGCGTTCTTCTCCAGGTATTCCTTGAAGCCGTCGCGGCGGTCCTTGGCGGTGGTGGAGGTCTGGTCTTGGCAGATGATGCCGACTTCGCCGCTGTCGCCGACGAGCTCGACTACGTTCTTTGCGGCCTCGCCTGCAGCGGCCTTGTTGTCGGTTGCGGCGGTGGCTACTGGGATGTCGGAGTCAACACCGGAGTCGAAGGCGACGACTGGGATGTTGTCTTTTTCTGCGGATTCCAAAAGTGGTACGGCTGCTTGGGAGTCGAGTGCGGCGAAGACGACGGCGACTGGCTTCTTCGACAGTGCGGTCTGCAGCTGCTGGATTTGCTTGTCTACCTGGGTTTCGTTGTCTGGGCCGTCGTAGGTGATGGTGACGCCGAGCTCGTCAGCGGCCTTTTCTGCGCCCTGCTTGACTGCCTGCCAGAACTGGTGCTGGTAGCCCTTGGAGACTACTGCGATGTAGGGCTTGTCGGAGGATGCGCCTGCGTCTGCTGCGCTGGTGGACTCTGCGGCTTTGTCGCCACCGGAGCAGGCGGCCAAAAGTGCGGTGCTTGACAGCAGTGCGGTGAAGATGAGCTTCTTGTTCATGGGTTTTCCTTGTCGTTCTGTGCGGAAAAGCACAAAGGGGTTGTGTGAGTGTCCACGTATCGTGGATTGTCGTGTCGAGCTTTTCGACGCCGTCGATCATCGTCCGTACCCACCGTGCAGCGTGGCTTTTGCCCGCGCGGTTTTATCTTCTGTGATTGTCTACCGCGTGCTAAAAGCCGTGTCGTTGCTGTGGGTTTTTTAGCGGCTAGGTCTATCACGGTGGCGATGAAAATCTTTGATTTTTTGGTTATGGTGCATGGTTTTAAACTTTCTTTTCCCGGCTGCGGCGCAGGTTATCGGCGAACACAGCGATCAGGATGACGATGCCGATGGAAACTTTCTGCCATTCCTGGGGGATGGACATGATCTGCAATCCGTTGGCTAGTACTGCCATGAGCAGTGCACCGATGAAGGTGCCGAAGATGGTGGCGCGTCCACCGGAGAGGGAGGTTCCACCGATGACCACGGCGGCGATGGCTTCGAGCTCGTAGCCCATGCCGGTTGCTGGCTGTGCCGAGTTCAAACGCGCGGAGAGCAGGATGGCTGCAAGGGCGGTGAAGATGCCGGCGAAGGTGTAGATGGCGACCAGCCAGCGGCGGGTGTTCACGCCGGAGATGCGGGTGGCTTCTTCATTGGAGCCGATGGACAGGGCGTAGCGGCCGAGGAGGGTTTTGGACATGACGACTGCGGCGAAGAGAGCGCAGATGATGAATACCAGTGCGGCGTTGGGGAAATCGGAGATGAGTTGGCCTTGGGAGATGCCAGAGAAGCCGTTCACGCCGTTGAGGTAGATCGGGGTGGACTTGGTGATGATCAGCGCTAGGCCTTGGGCGACCATCATCATGGCGAGGGTGGCAATGAAGGGCGGGATTTTGAAAATGGCCACGTTAATGCCGTTGATAAAGCCCATGAATGCGCCGAAGGCAATGGAGAGCAGGATGCCGACGGGCAGTGGGAGTCCGAGCCAGTCACCACTGAGGAATACGCCTGTCATCACTGCGCAGAGGGTCATGCCGGTGCCGACAGACAGGTCGATGCCGGCGGTGGCGATCACGAAGGTGGCACCTAATGCCATGGTTCCGATCACTGCCGACGACAGCAAGATGTTGGTGATGTTGTTCCATTGGAAGAAGTTGTCGGTGGAGAAGGAGAAGAAGAGGAAGATCGCAGCCAGCGCGGCGAGCGCGAGGAGCTGTTGTAGTTGTGCTCCCATGCGGGTTGCCAGCTGTGTGCCGGTCTTTGACATTTAGGCCACCTCCTGGTGATCGTCGTTCGTGGGGTTTGTGTTCGGTTGTGAGTTGTCGCGGAATTTGGTGGCCAGTTCCATGATGGATTCTTGGCTGGCGTCGGCGTTGTCGAGGATTCCGGTCATGCGCCCGTTGCACATCACGGCGATGCGGTCGCAGATGCGCAGCACTTCGGGCAGTTCGGAGGAGATCACGATCAGTGATTTTCCGAGGGCGCAGAGTTCATCGAGCAGGGCATAGATTTCGTCTTTGGCGCCGATGTCGATGCCGCGGGTGGGTTCGTCCACGATGAGGATGTCGCAGTCGCGCACCAACCATTTGCCGATGATCACTTTTTGCTGGTTTCCGCCGGAGAGGTTGCGGATGATCTGGTTGATGCTTGGGGTTTTCACATTCAGGCGTTTGACTTGCGCCTTGGCGTCGTCGGCGATGGCGGATTCTTTGATGAATCCGGCTTGGGAGTATTTGTTGCTCAGGGAGGCGAGTGCGGTATTTGCTTTCACATCCATGTCGAGCAACAGTCCGAATTGTTTGCGGTCTTCGCTTAAGTATCCGATGCCGCGGTTGACGGCGTCGGCAGGCGATTTCAGGTTCGCCTGGGCGCCGTGCACCCAGATCTGACCTGCGGTTTTCGGGTCGGCGCCAACGATAGCGCGGGCGAGTTCGGTACGTCCCGCGCCCATCAGCCCGGCTACACCGAGGATTTCGCCGCGGCGCAGGTCGAAGGTGACATCCTTGACCAGGTCGCGAGTGGAGAGCTTGTCGACGCGCAGCACTACTTCGGCGTCATCGAAGTTCTTGGGTTCGGGGCGGATGTCGGTGACGATTTCACGCCCCACCATCAAGGCGATGACATCGCGGATCGGGGTGTCGTTTGTGACCACGGTGTCAACGTATTTACCGTCGCGCAGCACTGTGATCCGGTCGGTGATTTCGGAAATTTCATCCATGCGGTGGGAGATGTACACCATGCCGGTTTCGGGGGAGACGAAGTTTCTGATCAGCCCCATCAGCGTTTCGATTTCACTGTCGGTCAGTGCCGCGGTGGGCTCGTCCATGACCAAGATCTTGCAGTCGAAGGACAGCGCCTTAGCGATCTCGACCATTTGCTGACGCGCAACGGTCAGGTCGCGGATATACGCTTTAGGGTTCACATCGATGGCAAGCCGGTTCAGCAGTTCGGTTGCTTGACGCACCATGGCGGAGTCGTTAAGCACAAAGCCTTTCTTGGGTTCACGCCCCATGTAAATATTTTGCGCAACCGTCATATCAGGAACAAGGTTGAGCTCCTGGTGAATGATGGAAATTCCCTGCTCTTGGGCGTTACGGGGGCCGGTGACAGTGGCTCGCGCACCGTTGATGAAGATCTCGCCGCCAGGATCAGCGGTGTACACGCCCGTGAGAATCTTCATGAGCGTGGATTTGCCTGCGCCGTTTTCGCCGCACAACCCGAGCACTTCGTTATGACGAAGGTCGAGGTGAACTTCGTCGAGCGCCTTCACCCCGGGGAAGGTTTTTGAAATATTCTCCAAGCGCAACAATTCGGGGCGTGTGGGTACCGGCTGCGTCATGGTGAGCGTCCTTTCTTGATCGGTCGGAAGCGCAGTCAAAGCCCAAGCAGGCTTGCGGCTGTGATTCCTGACAATCCCGTGAGCACCCACATTCAGTAATGCGACTTTGAACACACTGGGGAATTTTTATGGGTTAGCTCACGTTCTATCCTGTGAACAGAATGCATGATAGCGCTAACATTTTTCAAGGGATTGCGAAAAATACCCGCACTCCCCAGTGAAAATCACCCCCGACCAACACCAATCACCCAACCAAAAAATACCCCCTCCCCTGCGCAAACACCACCCCAGGCAGCGGGGAAGAAAATACGCTACATGCTCGAAAAATATGCCTCAATAACCCCTAAGAACCACTTATCCCACACTGATGAAAACGTAAAGAAATTACCCCCTGCCTTTTGCCAACACCCCCTAACACAACATCTACCCCCGCAACCGACACTCCCCACACTCAACTTTAAGCAACACCATTTCACCCACAGGAAGGACAGCGCCACAACCAAAAAACTTCACCGCCAAAACAACCGGCCTACTACGGCCATCACACCCAAAGCACACCACCAGCTAGTCTGACGAAATTCAAAGCGTGCCCCACAGAAATGCGCAGAATCTATTCTTGTCCGGCCACCCCCCTTGCAATAAGCATTTGTATCCACAGCATTCTCAACACCCATCATTAGGCAAGTAGCCAGTAACCAGGACCCAATAGCCCTCACGCCATCATTGAATGTCAAGACACTAGTGGATCTCGATCCACTCGGCCGATCACAAACACAACCCACATACCCCCCTGCTGCCCCAACCTGTGGTTATGAGAGTGTGGTGGATGGAACGTCTAGGCCACGCACGCGGGAGGGAGTGTATTCAGAGTGGTTAGGATCATGATTATCGCACCGATCTTAAACCCCCTCGTGCTTGTATGTTCTGCCACATTGGGTGACCCCTTTACGTTTCGACCACGATCCACCCACGAAAGCACCAGGGCACGGAAGTCAATCAATCGCGCAACATTCACCGCATCCACTCTGTGATCGTTTCCGCATCGGCAGCACTATTCTCGCTAAAAGCATGGGGACTTTGCAGTAGATAAGAGAAGTATTAATTCGACATAGAGCAAGTGCTACCCGTAAAACCGCAGGTCAATTTTTCACCTGTTCGCTGAAAGTCGAATCAGTATTTTTGAATCAATCCCCACACATTCATAGGCACGCTTTTTGGTCGCTGCGCGCAGGGCCTTTCCTGCCTCTTCACGTCGATCATGTCTAAGAGCACTGTCGACTCCCGCACTTTCTTTTCACGCTGCATTCTCCTGAAGAGAAAACCGCAATGTCTTCCATATAATGATCGTATTTTGTTAGAGTTTGACTAATCGTTCAGCCTGCCTGCGGATCATTGTTAATGTTTCGGAGTGTGGGCTGGATCTTTATCTGGAGCAGCCATAAACACGACTTTCTCATCAGTATTTATCGCAAAAATTCCCACTAGCCTTCAGGCAAGCACAGGCACACCTCACACATGCGAAAATACCAACAAGCACACGCATCTACCCATGTAAAATACCCTTTTTTACACCTGTAAAATCTAGCGCAGGCACTCCCATTTATCCCAACGCCCACACAGCTCTTAACACATTCACATATTAGAAACCCTGCACTCCCCCGCTACCACACGGCTGCACACCCGCTCCCTCTTACACCGGTGCGCAGTCGCATGCGCTGCGTCAACTGATATCAGTCTGCAGAATCCATACTTGTTTCAGCGGAAGTTTGTGTTGGATTTCCTCAGGCAGTTTGGCGTAGTTTCGCAAAACATTGGCAATAATGTCATGCTTTTCCCACACTTTCAACCGAAATCCCTGCGCTTCTGCTTCGGCTCGCGCATCTTTAGTTAACTGATCCCATGTCACAAGCAACCCAAAATCTGCATGCCGTGAATTGATCAATCCCATCAGCTGCTGGACCACTGGACGTTCCAGTTTGCCAGTTTTCACCTGCGCTAAAATTCGCGGGGATTCGATACCTAAGATTCCGCGGCCAAGGCGTAAGTCAATTCCCCCATCTTTACCTTTAGGTGCCATATCCACTGTGAATCCATCGGCACGTAGTACTTCAGCAATCAGAAACGCAAGATCATGACCCGCAAACTCCTGCGAAATCTGCTTTTCTACTTGGTCTTTGGCAATTTCTTCGATGTCTGCAAGTGCCTCATCATCACTGTTTGCTGCAGCACCTAGCACTTCTTTTTGTTTCGTATACGCCCTAGCGTTCATGCCTGGATCTTCACCAGTATCCATCAACGCTTTTAGACGTGAAACAGCATCGTTGCGGGTGGGGGAAAATACCGTCTGTAGTGAACCGAGTACATACAAAAGGTCTTGTTTTGCCGCATCTCGAGTGATAAGCCGATGCCATTGCACATGCACAACATGCTGGTAATCAGGCTCGTTAGCTGCTAAGTATTCATAGCCTTGAGTCACCAACCCTAACGCCAGCTCACGAGTGATCTTATTAGGCATAATAACAAGATCGTCTGCTTTAATCTCATGGGAAAGATTCCACAATTGCCCCGCCGATTGGCTTATCTGGTTGGCGCTTAAGTCCGGCTCAAAGCCACGAACAGCTGTAGCAAGCTCTTCTTTCGACGCGAAAACCGACACATCTGTGCGCACAGCACCCCAACCCCCAGCAGAAAATCCATTGTCCCATGCCCACTGAAAGCGCTCCGAGTTCCGACCTGCACGAATCACCCATGCCCGCATGCGAATTCTCCATTCATTAAAAGTCCGTAAAGAGTACTTTAACAACACCAGTACCCAAGCCACCCCCTTGTTCAGCCCCAACCAAAAAACAACACCCAGTCTTTGATCGCGGCGTAATCATAGTAGAAGCAAAGCATCTACTATTTCTCCGCATTGTCAGAATCCCTAATGAATTACCCGCCACGACTAACACAAAACGAGAAATCTGATACCTGAGCAACACCACACTTGAACACCTTTGTGTAGGCAAAATTTTACATTCTCACTCCACCTCCCCTACCTGCATAAACAGGCTCTACCATCCCATCTGCCAAGCCTAAACCATCCAATCTGCCAAGCCTGAACCAGCCCATTTGTCACGAAAATACTCCACGAGAAGCATCACGAAAGTACACCTACAGCAGGCAACGCGAGTACACGTCGCAATACACTGGTGCCGCGTGCTCACATGCCATGTACCCGCCAAGACGTCAATGGTGCAGCGACGCTGCGGTAGGGCGTCGACAAGCAAAAAACCGCCCCCACACACGCACAGTGCTGGGGGCGGGAAAACAGGGGCGAACCCTCGTTTTATTTACTTAGCCTTCTCGACGATCTCGACGAGACGGAAGTGCTTGTCCTTAGACAATGGGCGAGTCTCCTCGATCTTGACCAAGTCGCCGATACCGGCGATCTCGTTCTCGTCGTGAGCCTTCACCTTGGAGTTGGTACGGATGGTCTTACCGTACAGGCCGTGCTGCTTGCGGTCCTCAAGCTCAACCACGATGGTCTTCTGCATCTTGTCAGAAACCACGTAGCCGGTGCGGACCTTACGAGCACCCTTAACCTTCTTGTTCACGTTTGCCTCACTCATAATTAAGCCTCAGCTCCCGGAACAACAGACAGGCCCAGCTCACGCTCGCGAATAACGGTGTAGATGCGGGCAATGTCGTGCTTGACCGTGCGCAGGCGACGGTTGTTGGTCAGCTGACCGGTAGCGGCCTGGAAGCGCAGGTTAAACAGCTCTTCCTTAGCCTCAGCTAGGCGGGTAGCAAGCTCCTCGGCGTTCAGCTCGCGAAGCTCGTGTGCGGGGGTACCGTTAGCCATTAGAACTGGTCCTCCTTCTTAACAATACGAACCTTGCAAGGAAGCTTCTGGCCTGCGCGACGCAGAGCCTCAAGAGCCATTTCCTCGTTCGGGTAGCTCATCTCGAAGAGGATGCGACCCGGCTTAACGTTTGCAATCCACTTCTCAACAGGGCCCTTACCGGAACCCATACGAACCCCCAGAGGCTTCTGGGTCAGTGGACGGTCTGGGAAGATGTTGATCCAAACCTTACCACCACGCTTGACGTGGCGGTTGATAGCAATACGTGCAGACTCGATCTGACGGTTGGTGATGTAAGCAGGCTCCAGAGCCTGGATAGCGTAATCACCAAAATTGATGCGGTTACCGCCCTTAGAAACACCATCACGGTGAGGACGGTGCTGACGGCGGAACTTCACGCGCTTAGGGATAAGCATAGGTTTAGCCCTCCTGCTTCTGCTCAGCGCGGTTACGACGCTGGCCACCACGACGCGGACGTGCGTTGCGGTCACCGCGGCCACGGCGCTCTGCTGGTGCGTTAATTTCGCTCTCGCGACGGCCACCAACAACGTCACCCTTGTAGATCCACACCTTCACGCCAATGCGGCCGAAAGTGGTGTGAGCTTCATAGGTGCCGTAATCGATCTCGGCGCGAAGAGTGTGCAGCGGAACGCGACCCTCATGGTAGCGCTCGGTGCGAGACATCTCGGCACCGCCGAGACGACCAGAACACACAACCTTGATGCCCTTGACGTGAGGCTGACGCATAGCGCCCTGAATAGCCTTACGCATCGCGCGGCGGAATGCCACACGGTTGGTCAGCTGCTCAGCAACAGACTGAGCAACCAACTGAGCGTTGGAGTCGATGTTCTTAACCTCAAGGATGTTGAGAGCAACCTGCTTGCCGGTGAGCTTCTCCAGCTCACGACGCAAACGGTCAGCCTCAGAGCCGCGACGGCCGATCACAATACCCGGACGGGCAGTGTGGATATCGACGCGAACGCGGTCGCGGGTACGCTCGATAACAATATCGGCGATACCAGCACGGTCGAGGGTCTTGGTGAGGAACTCGCGGATCTTAATATCCTCAGCGAGGTACTCAGCGTAGTTCTTATCGGCGAACCAGTGGGACTTCCAATCGGAAGTGATGCCCAATCGGAGGCCGTGTGGGTGAATCTTCTGTCCCACTGTTATGCACCTGCCTTCTGGCTCTCAACAACCACGGTGATGTGGCTGGTGCGCTTACGGATCTGGAATGCGCGACCCTGAGCGCGCGGCTGGAAACGACGCATCGTTGGGCCCTCGTCAGCAAAAGCCTCAGAGATAACCAAAGAGCGGCGATCAAGACCGAAGTTGTTCTCAGCGTTAGCAGCTGCGGACAACACGACCTTGGCAACTGGCTCAGAAGCAGCCTGTGGAGCGTACTTCAAAATAGCCAATGCTTCCTCAACGGACTTACCGCGAACCAAGTCGATTACACGGCGTGCCTTCATAGGGGTAACGCGGACGAAACGGGCAGTCGCGCGTGCGGAAGTGATTTCGCTCATCGCTTATCGACGTCCCTTCTTCTTATCGTCCTTGATGTGACCCTTGAAGGTCTTGGTAGGTGCAAATTCACCCAACTTGTGGCCAACCATAGAGTCGTCCACGAACACTGGTACGTGCTTACGACCGTCGTGGACGGCGAAGGTGTGACCAATGAAGTCAGGAAGAATGGTGGAGCGGCGGGACCAGGTCTTAATTACCTGCTTGGTACCCTTCTCATTCTGAGCATCAACCTTTGCGAGGAGGTGCTCATCGACGAACGGGCCCTTCTTAAGGCTACGTGGCATCTTTCGTTACCTCCTCTTAGCGCTTCTTGCTGTTCTTCGTGCGGCGACGCTGCACGATCATGTTGTTGCTGTAACGGTTAGGGTTGCGGGTGCGACCTTCCTTCTTGCCCCATGGGGACACTGGGTGACGACCACCCGAGGTCTTACCTTCACCACCACCGTGTGGGTGATCGACCGGGTTCATAACGACACCACGGACGGTTGGGCGAACGCCCTTCCAGCGCATACGGCCAGCCTTACCCCAACGAATGTTGATCTGGTCAGCGTTGCCGACCTCACCAACAGTCGCGCGGCAGCGGATGTCCACACGGCGGATTTCAGAGGATGGCATACGCAAAACTGCGTAGTTGCCAGCCTTACCCAGCAGCTGAATGGAAGCACCAGCGGAACGAGCAAGCTTAGCGCCAGCGCCAGGCTTGAGCTCAACACAGTGAATCACGGTACCAGCTGGGATGTTGCGCAGAGGCAGGTTGTTACCAACCTTGATGTCGGCAGTAGCGCCGGACTCAAGCATCTGGCCCTGCTTCAGGCCCTTAGGAGCGATGATGTAACGCTTCTCGCCGTCCACGTAGTGGAGCAGCGCGATGTTAGCGGTACGGTTTGGGTCGTACTCGATGTGAGCGACCTTCGCTGGGATACCGTCTTTGTCGTTACGACGGAAGTCGATCAGACGGTACTGGCGCTTGTGACCGCCGCCCTTGTGGCGAACGGTGATGTGGCCGTGAACGTT
The DNA here is from genome assembly GCF_030408755.1 of Corynebacterium felinum. Taxonomy (NCBI): domain Bacteria; kingdom Bacillati; phylum Actinomycetota; class Actinomycetes; order Mycobacteriales; family Corynebacteriaceae; genus Corynebacterium; species Corynebacterium felinum. The sequence goes on along the minus strand of NZ_CP047209.1, from coordinate 382,139 downwards.
ACGGCCACCCTTCTTTGGAAGTGGGCGAACCAGGGACTTTTCCGGGGTCGAGCGAGTGATCTCCTCGAACATGGAAACGGAGCTCTGGCGGCGACCCGGGGTTGTCGGCTTGTACTTACGAATAGCCATAGTTATTCCTTACCTCGACCTTTCCTTACGCCTGAGCGCCGAAAATGTCGATAGCGTCGCTGCCCTCACGAAGCGTCACGTAGGCGCGCTTGGTTGCCTTGCGGGTACCGAAACCGGAGCGAGTGCGCTTGCGCTTGCCCTCACGGTTAAGAGTATTCACGGAGGCGACCTTCACACCGAAGATCTGCTCGACGGCGATCTTGATTTCAGTCTTGTTAGCGGTCTTGGCAACGAAGAACACGTAGGTGTTCTCCTCCATCAAGCCATAAGACTTCTCAGAGACAACCGGGGCGAGGATGATGTCGCGCGGATTGGCAATCTTAGCCATTAGTTCTCCTCCTTAGCCGCACCGGTAGCGCGGGTGATGAAGGTGTCAAGAGCCTCAACAGAGAACACGATGTCATCAGACTTCAAAACATCGTAGGTGTTCAGCTGGTCGGCGAACAGAATGTGAACGCCTGGCAGGTTGCGAGCGCTCTTCTGAGCAGTGATGTCCTCACGGCCAACAACCAGCAACACGTTGCGACGGTCGGTCAAGCGCTCGATGAACGCACGTGCGGACTTGGTCTTAGGAGTCTGACCAGGAACGAGCTCAGAAACAACGTGGATACGTGCGTTACGAGCGCGATCGGAAAGTGCACCGTAGAGTGCAGCCTTGATCATCTTCTTAGGGGTACGCTGAGAGTAATCGCGTGGCTTAGGGCCGTGCGCGATGCCACCACCAGCGAAGTGAGGAGCACGGATCGAGCCCTGACGAGCACGGCCGGTACCCTTCTGGCGGAATGGCTTGCGGCCACCGCCGGAGACCTCACCACGGGTCTTGGTGGAGTGGGTGCCCTGACGCTTAGCTGCAAGCTGAGCGTTGACAACCTGGTGCATGAGAGCAATGGATGCTTCGCGATCGAAGATCTCTGCTGGCAACTCAACGGTGCCGTTAGTGGTGCCCTCAGCGGTGTGGACGTCCAACTTCAGATTTGTCATGCGTGTGCACCGCCCTTCACTGCGGTCTTAACGGTAACGATGCCGCCACGGTTGCCCGGGATCGCACCCTTGATCAGGATGAGGTTAGCATCGGCGTCAATCTTCTGAACCTTGAGGTTCTGGGTGGTGACGCGGTCGGAACCCATGCGGCCAGCCATACGCTTGCCCTTGAAGATACGACCTGGGGTAGCGCAAGCACCAATACCACCAACACGGCGGTGAGCTGCCTGGTTACCGTGGGACGCACCCTGGCCGGCGAAGCCGTGGCGCTTCATACCACCAGCGTAGCCCTTACCCTTGGAGGTACCGGTAACGTCAACGAAGGTAACACCTTCGAAGATCGCTGCGGTAACTTCCTGGCCGAGCTCGTAGCCGGAAACATCATCCATACGGATTTCAGCTACGTGGCGACGAGGGGTGACGCCTGCTTTGTTGAAGTGACCGGTGCCTGGCTTGTTAACCTTGCGTGGGTCGATGTCGCCGTAGGCGATCTGGATGGCGTTGTAGCCATCGGTTTCTTCGGTGCGAATCTGGGTCACAACGCATGGACCAGCTTCAACGACGGTAACCGGAACAACGCGGTTATCCTCGTCGAAGATCTGAGTCATGCCGAGCTTGGTGCCCAGAATGCCCTTGATCTCGTTTTCACTCATTATTTATTCTCCGGATGCCAAGAATTTCGTCGATTACGCAATATTCACGTCGACGCTGGCCGGAAGGTCGATACGCATGAGAGCGTCAACCGTCTTCGGCGTCGGGTCGAGGATGTCGATCAGGCGCTTGTGAGTGCGCATCTCGAAGTGCTCGCGAGAATCCTTGTACTTATGTGGAGAACGAATAACGGCGTATACGTTCTTTTCGGTTGGCAATGGCACTGGGCCGACAACACGTGCACCCGTACGGGTAACAGTCTCAACAATCTTGCGCGCAGACGCGTCGATTGCCTCGTGGTCGTAGGCCTTCAGCCGAATGCGGATCTTTTGTCCCGCCACGCTTATCCTCTTCCTCGCTTGTCCCACATCCTAAGGATTGGTGGGAATCGCTTCATCTATCTCTATAACGTTGTCCAGGAAGTTTCTTTGGTTACCTGGGCACAACGCCAGTTTCACTTGACTTTTGTCTTTAGACTTCGCCGGGAAACGCGCTCAGGCTACAAAGCTCACAACTTCGCCGCGGTTTCCAAGCACACTGGGGTACAAGACCCAATATTTTCAGTGTCAAGGTGGAAGGGAACTCATCAAACTCGCGATAAGCGCGCTCTCAAAAGATCTCCAACGTATACTGCCGCTGTTTATTTGCCATGCAACCTATTTCACTTTCCTGGCCCTCAAGATGAACTGGGCATTATGCTCAATTCCCCTTGAAGAAACCTCCTAGATGTTTAAACCTTCCCACCACGACCGTTGACCCAATGCATGGATCCGTTTCTGGTAGAGAATGTTTGAAACACCTTAAGTGAAGGTGTCATGTTTACTTCACCACCACCGCAGCAGATAGCATGCGATCGTGTTAAAGCAACCTGATTATTAAAGCATGAATAAACTAAGCGCGCAAGCTGCAAACCCCCGCCACTTTTGGTGAGTTTGCTCACTTTTTCACCACGCGCAGAAGTTCCCACCCCTGGGAACCACACAGCAACGACAAACCCTCCAAGACACAACTTTCTTCCTATGTTAACCTTCACTCTTTCTGTGAATAATTAAGAAACTAACCCCAAATGCACTTCGCACACCTTAGCGAAAAGCATTCACAACAGTGGCAATAAGGTTGGTTTTTCCATATTTTTTCACTTCCACCAAGGTCGTGGCCCGATTCTTAGGTTTTAGCACAAAAGGATAGAGGATTTTTTCCTTATATATTCACCGGTTTAGAATTGTGATCTAGCTCGCAACATTGCTTGAGGCGACGTCTTGCACACGATTGTTAAACGAAGCTTCTTGGAATGTAAATTAAAAACAAACTTTTGCGAATCTCTCGTGTCATCTCATGCGTTGGTTGTGCGCATGAGCTCAGATTTTCCCAACTGATTGTTCCTGCCTTCATGGTTTGCACTCTTATCGAACCCCCTTGAGCTTGAGGGGAAGATTGCACGCATTTTTGAGGGCAGATAATTACATACACCCATGTATCGACCCCATTCATGGAGACCCTCAACTCATGTTCAAATACCTGATTAGGAAAGCGTTGAGCTGGACACTCATCGTCTTCCTGGCGACGAACCTGACTTACTTTTTGGCGTCATGGTTCCTCGACCCACGGTCCAATTACCAAGGCCAACGTCCACCGTTGAGTCACGAGCAAATCACTAGGTTGCTCGAACCTTATAATCTCAATCCTGAAGTTCCAGTTATTGAGCGTTGGTGGTACTGGCTTACTAATGTTCTTTTGCACTGGGATTGGGGTCGCTCCCCTACTGGCGGCAGTGTTAATGATCAGGTAAGTTTCCGCATCTTGGTATCTGCGCAGCTGCTGTTACTTGCAACTGTCTTAACCATTATTATTGGCGTGGCCATTGGTGTGTACACCGCGAGCCGCCAGTATCAGCGCGGCGATCGCATTTGGCAGGCTATTTCGATTATTACGATGAATGTTCACATCGTTGTTGCATCGATTGCTGTTGTCGCGGTGGCTTTGAAGATTAATACCTGGGCTGGCACTCGCGTGTTCTATGTCACCGGCGCTGCCAATCCTGATGTGACTGGGTTTTTCCCTCAGTTAATCGATTATGCGCAGCATTTGGTTCTTCCTACTGTCTCACTGATTATCGTCGGTTACGCTGGCTACCATTTAACTCAGCGCACACTTTTGTTGGATAATCTCAACGCTGATTATGTTCGTACGGCTCGCGCGAAGGGTCTCACTCGCAGTCAAGCTATTCGACGCCATGCTCTGCGCACCTCCATCATTCCTGTTGCTACGTCGGTGGCGTTTTCCATTCCGGGCATCTTTACTGGTGCGGTTATGACGGAAAAGATCTTTGCGTGGAACGGTATGGGTGTCTATTTCCTCGATACTATTTCCAAAAATGACGTCCACGGTGTGGTGGCTGTTGCAGCTTTCGGCGCTGCTATGACTGCGGTGTCGGCTATGCTCGCCGATATTTTCATCGTTATTCTCGACCCACGAGTGAGGGTGAGCTAAATGTCTAAGAATTCTTCGCACAGCGCTGTTGAGGTTGCAGATGTTGCTGAAGTTAAGGTTGTCAAAGGCACATCGCGGTTAAAGCTATACACTCGACGATTTTTCCGGAATCGTAGTGCGGCGGTTGGTTTTGTTATTTTCTGGATTCTGATCGCTTTTGCCATTATTGGCCCTCAGATTGCCAAGTGGCCGTATTATGAGCCAGACTTTTTGAGTTTGTCTTCTGCTCCGAATAGTGAGCACTGGTTTGGCACCACCGATGGTGGTAACGATCTTTTTGCCCAGGTAGCCCATGGCCTTGGTCGTTCGTTGACTATTGCGGTGATCGTGTCTTTCCTGACTACTCTTATCTCCGCCTTCATTGGTGCCGCTGCGGCTTTGTACGGTGGCACTATTGAGAAATTTGTGCTCACCATCATTCACTTCCTGATGGCTGTTCCAACGTTTTTGATCATCGCCCTTTTGGTCTCCGATTCTGGCGGTGACTGGAAGCTTTTGATCGTTGTGTTGATCGCTTTTGGTTGGATGGGTTCAGCCCGTGTGCTGTGGTCATTGTCGTTGTCTGTTCGTGAAAACGATTTCGTGCGTGCTGCCCGCTACATGGGTGTGAGCAATGTTCGTATCATTTTCCGCCATATTCTTCCCAACATTGGCTCGTTGCTTGTTTTGCAGCTTGTTCTCGGTACGGTGAGCACGGTTGTGAGTGAAACTGGCCTGTCCTTCTTGGGCTTGGGTGTGAAGCTTCCGGATGTTTCCTTGGGTACGTTGCTTTCTGGTGGTACTTCTACCCTGATTACTGCACCGTGGCAGTTCTATTTCCCTGCCGGCACTTTGGTTTTACTTACTGTTTCTTTGGCGCTGATTGCCGATGGCATGCGCGACGCGATTGATCCTAATTCTCATTCAGGAGGAAAAGCATGAGCCAACTTTCGGTTTCTCAGAATGAACCTGTTTTGTCGGTGCGGGATCTGACTGTTAATTTCCCTTCTGAGGCTGGTTCTGTTTCCGCGGTTCGTGGCGTTTCTTTTGATCTTTTGCCTGGGCGCACTTTAGGTATCGTGGGTGAATCTGGCTCCGGTAAATCGGTAACCAGTATGGCCATTATGGGTTTGCTTCCGGTTTATGCCAATATTTCCGGTTCTGTTCTTTTCCAGGGTGAGCAGCTGATCGGTAAGACCGATAGCCAGATGTCGAAAATTCGCGGAAAAGGTATTGGAATGATTTTCCAAGATCCGCTCTCCGCATTGACGCCGGTGTTCGATATTGGTTCGCAGCTTGTTGAGGCAATTTTGGCGCACCAAAAGGTGAGCAAAGCTCAAGCCTTAAAGCAGGCGATCGAGCTTTTAGATCTGGTTGGTATCCCTGAGCCTCATCTGCGGATTAAGTCTTTCCCTCACGAGTTTTCTGGCGGTATGCGCCAGCGCGTTGTTATTGCCATTGCGATTGCGAATAATCCGCGTGTTCTGATTGCCGACGAACCTACTACCGCACTCGATGTGACTATTCAGGCGCAGATCCTCGATGTGATCAAACTGGCTCAACGTGAGACTGGTGCTGCCTGCATCATGATTACGCACGATATGGGTGTTGTGGCTCAAACCGCCGATGATGTGTTAGTGATGTATGCCGGTCGCCCTGTGGAAAAGGGCGATGTGTTTGATGTGTTTGCGCAGCCACGTATGCCGTATACCATCGGGCTTTTGGGTTCTACTCCGCGCCCTGATGTTCCCAAAACTGAACCTTTGACCCCTATTGTTGGCAATCCTCCAATTCTGGTGAATTTGAAGGATGAGTGCCAGTTTGCACCTCGATGCCCAGTGGCTCTGGATGACTGTCGTTCACAGGAGCCTGTGTTGCTTAAAATCGGCTCTACTGAGAAGCCTCATGAGTCTGCGTGTCTGCGCGCGGACGAAATTTCAGACAGCATGATCAATGGTGAGAAGCTTTTTAAGCCTCCGGCGTTGAGCGAAAGTATGCTGGCTGATGTTCCGCGTGAGGAGCGCAAAATCACCCTTGAGGTCAAGGATCTGCATAAGGAGTTTCCGCTGACGAAGGGCGCTTTGTTTAAGCGCAAGATTGGTACTGTCAAGGCGGTCAATGGGCTTTCTTTCGATATTCGCGAAGGCGAATGTATGTCCATTGTGGGTGAATCCGGTTGCGGTAAAACCACAACCTTGTTGGAAATCATGGATCTGAATCCGCAAAACGGTCTTTTGAAGCTCAATGGCAAAAATGCCGCTGAGATGAGCTCTAAGGAGCGTAGGGAGGCGCGTAAAGATGTTCAGATTGTTTTCCAGGACCCTATGAGTTCCTTGAATCCGCGTTTGACTGTGCGTGAGGTAATTGCTGAGCCGCTGCATTCGCTGGGCTATGAAGGTGACGTGGATGCGCGTGTGGCGGAATTGATGAGTTTGGTTGGTTTGGATTCCAGTCAAATCGATCGCTTCCCTGGGCATTTTTCTGGTGGTCAGCGTCAGCGTATTGGTCTTGCGCGCGCATTGGCTACTAATCCGAGTGTTATTGTGCTCGATGAGCCTGTGTCTGCGCTTGACGTGTCTATTCAGGCTGGTGTGATTAACCTCCTTGAGGATCTGAAGTTAAAGCTTGGTTTGTCTTTCCTTTTTGTTGCCCACGATTTGTCAGTGGTTCGCCATCTGTCTGATCGTGTCGCTGTGATGTATAAGGGTGAGTTTGTTGAGGAAGGCGATGTGGATGAGGTCTTTGATAACCCTCAGCACGAGTACACCAAGAAGTTGCTCAATGCTATTCCAATTCCAGATCCTACGGTTGCGCGCCGCTAATTAGCACCCTCTGCATTTGATCCTCGCCGCTTACTCCCAGTGGCGAGGATTTTTCTTTTGCCATTGATTCAGCCATAAAGCATGCATCATTCCTCCCCAAAAAAACATTGGATAATACTTAGAACATCCAAAGCTTTTAGACAGTATTGTCAATATTTCCCTGAGGACACTCCTCCCAATTGCTCCTGTCATTCCCGTGCATATCGTCGCGCTTATGCGTCGAGACTTCACCAGTTTATGCCGCGTTCTAAATGAAAGAAGGCGAGCAGATAAGCTACGTGATCTATTTAATATTTACCCCCAATTACCCCCTCCAGTTCGACCGAATTCTGGATCGCTTTACAGAAAACAATGGTCAGAATTAGTTTCATCCCCTCCCTTGGTTGCTCAGGTGCATAGCTAAGTTTTCACAGTGTGCGCCACACTAATATTATAAAAGCGACGGAGAGCACAGTATCTCGGACTAAGTTGATCGAATCCGCTTCTTAGTGGTGCATTAGGTAACTTCTCTGAGCGAAAGCTGCAGTGCTTGAAGTTAAAGTTCAAGGGCCTCTTTGTGCGCCACTCATGGCACCCGCAACGTAAAGGACATATCCATGAAAAAGAATATCCGCGTAGCCATTATGGCTTCGTTGTCGGCAGCTGCTTTAACGCTTAGCGCATGCAGCAACGTTGAAAACAATACAAGCAAGTCTTCCAACGATTCCTCTTCTTCCTCTTCGAACACCGAGCATGTGTTGAACCCTAACGGTGATTACAACAAGCTCGACCGTGATCAGATTCAAGATGGCGGCGAGCTCCGCTTGGCCATCAGTGAAATTCCTGAACAGTTGAATGACTCTCACGGTAACGCTTCCGGATATGCACGTGACATTCAAAGCTGGCAGACGCCTCAGTTCTTCTCCATGGAGGGCGACGGTACTCTTGTTCCGAACCCCGCCTACGTTCTTGATGTCAAGGATGAGGTGAAGGACGGCAAGACTGTTGTTACCTACACAATGAACCCTGATGCAAAGTTCAATGACGGTACACCGATTGACGTGAAGGCATTTGTTAACAGCTGGCAGATGCTCAACGGCACGGATAAGAGCATCGTTGCCTCCTCGACCGATGGCTATGAGCAAGTTGTTTCTGTTGAGCCAGGTAAGGACGATTTCCAGATTGTTGTCACCTTCGAAACCGAATACCCATGGTGGAAGGGTATCTTCACCAGCGTGATGCACCCTGCGGTCAATACTCCAGAGGTATTCAACGAAGCTTTCATCAACAACCCACGCCCTGAGTGGGGGGCTGGCCCTTATGTGATTGATAAGTTCGATCCTCAGGGCGGCATCGTCACCTACAAGCGCAACGAGAATTGGTGGGGCGACACAGGTAAGCTCGACAAGATTACCTACCGCCAAATGGAGTCTCAGGCTGAAATCAATGCATTCCAAGCTGGCGAGATTGACCTGACTGGTGCTGGCAACAAGGACAACTTGGCCAAGGTAAAGGGCATGGGCGATAAGGCTTCCATCCGCAAGACCCTGCAGCCTGCCAACTCCCTGCTTGTTTTGAACTCTCAAGCACCACTGTTGGGTGATGTCAAGGTTCGCGAAGCGATTGTCAACGGTATCGATCGTTCTCAGATCGCCGCTATCCGCTTCAACGGTCTGGATTACACCGAAACTGCGCCTGGTTCGCTGTTCCTCTACTCCAACCAAGAAGGCTACGAGGATAACTTCAGCACTGCCGCCAAGTTCGATCCAGAAAACGCCAAGAAGATTCTGGATGAAGCCGGCTGGAAGGAAGGCGCTGACGGCATCCGTGAGAAGGACGGTGAAAAGCTGTCCATCCGCTATATCTTGATTGGCGATAGCGCAATCTCGAAGGCATTTGCTGCCGCATTGCAGAAGATGATGAAGGATATCGGGGTCGACCTCAAGGTTGAAGAACGCCCAGTGGCTGATTTCTCCAAGGTTACTTCTGCTAAGGACTTCGATCTGTTCTTCATGGCCTTTGGCTCGAACTCACCTTGGGGTGCTGCCTACTTCGGCCAGACCTACAAGTCTGATTCCACTTTGAATCTGTCTGGTACTACTACCGAAGAGATGGATAAGAAGATCGCCGCGATGCAGAAGCTGCCAACTGAGGCTGAGCAGATCAAGGAAGGCAACAAGCTTGAGAAGGAAGCTTTTGCTACCTTCGGTTTGATCCCGATGTACAACGGCCCACAGATCATTGCCACCACCCCAGGCTTGGCAAACCTTGGTGCAAACTACTTTGCAAAGCCTTTGACTCAGGATATCGGCTGGGCTAAAGACTCCAAGTAGTTTTTAATCCGCAGGTCTTTTCACGGACTTGCTCCCTTGAAAGGGGAGTCTATCGCGACGGTGATAGACCCCCCTTTTTTGATGTTTGTAGGGTTAGGGTGAACATCTTTTATGCGTGCATTTTTATTTTCCAACTCACTTGATGCGCTTGCTGGTTCCATTGCGGCTTTCACGTTGTCGCTCTATTTGGTGTCGGCTTCTGCGATTAGTCCGGTGGAATTGGCTATTTTGAATGCTGCGCCGGTCTCGGTCGTTGTGCTTCTTTCCACTGCCTGTGCGCAGTTTGTTGATCGTGTGGGGGCACGTCGGCTACTTCCTGGTGTGCTTGTGGTGAAAACCGCTCTACTGCTGTGTCTGGTTCTTCTTGTTGCAGCGGGACTGATGGGGCCGTGGGCTGCGATTGTGATTAGTACTGTGCTTGCTTTAGCGGGTATTGGTTCGGATCAATGTCAGCTCTCGTTGTCGCGTGATTTCCCCGATAATCAGCTGTCTACTCTAGTCTCGCGGCTGAGCGCGGCGGATAAGATGGCAAGCATTGTAGCCCCGAGTATGGTGGGTTTTCTGGTGCTGCATGCGCGTACGGAATTTGCTTTCGGTCTTGCGTTCGCTTTGAGTGCTGCTAGTGTGTTCGCCTTTTATCACTTCCGCCGCACAAGCCCCGTTTCTGCTACGTGTGAGGATTCCACCCCGGAGCCAAGTTTTTGGGCTGGGTTTCAGGTGATTCGCAGGGATCGGGTGTTGGCTGCAACGATTGGTCTAGCCTGTGCGGGCAATTTTGGGTTGGCCTTGGGCGATGTGGTGATGCCGTTTTTGCTGCTGCAGGATCTTGGGCTTCACGCCCACCACTATGGGATGCTGGCTTCGGCGGGCGGTGCGGCTGCGTTGGCTGCGGCGTTTGTTGCACCCCGCATTATCGACCACTGGGATACTCGTCGGATTGTGGTGGTTACGTCAGTCGTGGCGTTTTTATTAAGTACGCTTCCTGTGTGCGCCTGGTTTTTCGGCTATCTTGCCCCTGCTATCGTGATGGATATTGGGTGGGCGATGGTGATGACAGTGCAAAATATTGCGGTGAGCACGTTTATTTCTACCCGAGTGGCTAAGGATGTGATTGCCCGCGTGTTTGCCGCTTATGGCACGATCGGCATGGGCTTGGTTCCGGTTTTCGTTCTTCTTGGGGGCGGTTTGGCGCAGGCAAGCAGCATTGGCGTACCGCTTGCCTTGTGGCCGGTCTTGACCGCGATCTCCTTGCTTATTTTCCTGCCACCGCTTGTGCGTACAGCTGACGGGGGTGGCGGCGTCGATACGCATAAAAAAGCCCCCACCGTAGCGGATGGTGAGGGCTAAAGCACGCAGGTTAGCGCCCGAAATGCGCCATATTGCTGCGCCAGGTGTTAAGCAACCAGCCGATAATTCCGCCGCTAAACAGTGCGGCGACAATCCCGATCACGGTGACCCACCACGCCGGGGTGGAGGAACCAGCTGAGCCTGGGTTAGGCTGTTCAGGCTGCTGCTTGTCCGCTTTCGCCGCCGCCAGCTCCGCTTTGAGCTGTGCAATCTGCTTTTCCAGCTCAGTATTTTTCGCCTCCGCAGCCTGATTAAGCTGCTCCAAGCGCTTAGTCAGCTCACGTTCAGCTGCAAGGTCGCGCTGCGCAGCGTTTTTCGCTTCCTCCATTTCCCGCGCGAGGTTACGTGCCTCACGCAGCGCGTTTTCGGCCTCCTCGATGCGGCGCTGGGCGGCAGCTTCTGCTTGCTGCGCGCGCTGCTGCGCCTGGGCAGCCTGCGCTTGTGCTTCCGCCTTCGCAGTTTCTGCTTCCGCACGTGCCCGCACCGCTTCTTGCTGTTGCAGCAGAGCTGCGGCTGCTTTTTGCTCAGCCTTTTCTGCCTTATCGACGGCGGCATCACGCTGCGCTTCCGCCTCACGCTGCTGCGCTTCCGCAGCTTGGGCGCGACGATCCGCGGCATCAGCGTTGTGGATCGCGTCCTGCTTTTCTTTTTCAGCCTGCGCTAGGATCTGCTGTGCTTGATCTGGATTCGCATTCGCCAGCGCTAATTCGCGTTCTGCTTTTTCAGCACGCGCAATCGCTTGCGTTTTCTCCTCTACCGCTTCAGCCAACTGACGTTGCGCCTCCACATTTTGCACTGTCAGTTCATCAACCCGCGCCTGTGCAGTCGCCGCCTGTGCTTCCGCCTGCGTCTTGGCAGCCTCAGCCTCACGCTGGGCTTCCTCAGCTTCTTGCAGTGCACCAAGAGATTCAAGAAGTGTGCGTTGCGCCCTTAGGGATGTTTCTTTCGCAGTCTTGAGATCCTTTTTATACATTTCACGCTCAATCTCCGCGAGTTGCTGCGCTGCTGCAAGACGCGCATTAAATTTAGCCACCACCGACTCTTCAATTTCCGGCATAAAGCGCGTTGTACGGTTGTCTGGCTTGGAGTTTACTGTTTGTACGATCCAGTCATAAACCTCAGGCACAGAACTATAATTGGTCGCGTTCGAGCCACCTACAGAAGATGTAATGCCGGCAACTTGTCCATTGAAGAAAACAGGGCCACCGGAATCGCCAGTACGGTTTTTCGCACCATCTTCATTCTCAGTGACAAACATTTTTCCCTGGTTGTACCCAGAAGTAGTGTAGGTACCCTTAAAGCGCTGATAAGAAAACTTCAGTACCGCGGAGGTACCAATACCCCAGCCGTAATTAGTTCCACGATCCCCAGCTTGAGGCAAGGTTTTGGAAATTTCCGCATAATTCGGCAGACCAAGATCCTGCGGGATGTAAATCAACGAAATGTCACCGGAAGGGGCATCGGAATGCCACTGCCCGCGTAAAGGCAAATCGTACTTATAATTGACACCGGTTTGTAGATGCACCTCACCATTGCCGTTTTTGCAGTGCAAAGCAGTCAGTACCCAGTGCGGATCAATCGCCACACCGGTGCATAGGCCACCGCCATGAATCATGCGGATAACAAGGTTAGCTTCCAGCTCATTAGCCGAAACCTCGCGGCCGCCTTCAAGAGCTGTGGCCGAGGGAGCAACAAGCGCTGCGCTCGCACCGAGGCAAGCGGCTGTAAGTGCCAGCACGATACGTTTATACACGTTGAATTAAACCTTCTTTTCGTTTCTAAGGCTGCACGCCTGAGAGTGCAGGAAAAGTCACAAAGACTCAAAAGGGGGACAGATGGTGGCGTGGTGAGAGACATGGAAACCCAGGCATCACCAAATCCCTAACGAAAATTAAGTTTAACATCAGAGTTTCTACATTGTAAACATATCAACTCTTAAGACCGATATTACTTAGTTGCGTCACGACGCACCCCCTCCCACACCCTACAACACGCACACACTTACCCCTGCAACAACCCCGAAACGATAGGACTACCTGTGCGATCCAACGCTAAGAGTTCTCAATGGGCACGAAATACGAAACTACCCCCTGATCAGCAGGCCACGGCTGCGAACAAACAATAGTCAATTCCTGGCCAATCACCGGCATATCCACAGCGACCACCGCACCACAATGGTGAACCTCAACCTCACGCCGCTTCTTAACAAACACCCGCGCCTTCCGGCCAATCACGGCACACGCCCCAGACTCAAAAGCAACAAAAAACGGACGCGACTTCCCCCACCCAGCATCCAAAGGCACAATACGCTCCACCACACCTAACCGATGCACCCCATCCACCACCAGCTGCGTACCCAACTCCCCTACCACAGTTCCCTCATGGCGAAACCAGGTGACCTGCGATTGACCCAACACCACTACAGCCCGCGTATCGACGACCACCCGCCGCGCCCCGCCGTCGACAAGCACCACACAGGGCAACGCCTCAACCCGCGCTGGGCGCTGCAACGACAAAAAATGCAGCAAAGCCGCCGCATCAGCATCCGAAGTATCCCAACGCAACCCATTATCGAGCAATAGCGTGCACAAACCATGCACACTCATATCCGGGTGCGCGCGCCACACATCACCGAGCAAACGTAGAACATCATCACGATCCGACACCAGCAAACAACCACCTTCCCTACAACAATGGAGAAAGCCGCCCCACCCAAAAAGGGAGGAGCGGCAATCTTTAGGCGCACCTAGCGGTGCAAAAGATCATTACTTGATGATCTTGGTGACACGACCAGCGCCAACGGTGCGGGAGCCCTCGCGGATAGCGAAACGCAGACCCTCGTCCATAGCAACAGGCTGAATCAGGGTGACGGTCATGTCGACGTTGTCGCCAGGCATAACCATCTCGGTGCCCTCAGGAAGCTTCACAACACCGGTAACGTCGGTGGTGCGGAAGTAGAACTGTGGGCGGTAGTTGTCGAAGAATGGGGTGTGGCGGCCACCCTCGTCCTTGGACAGAACGTAGACAGAGCCCTCGAACTCGGTGTGAGGGGTGTAAGCGCCTGGCTTAACAACAACCTGGCCACGCTCAACATCTTCGCGCTTGATACCACGAAGCAGCAGACCACAGTTGTCGCCAGCCTCGGTGTAATCGAGCAGCTTGCGGAACATCTCGATACCGGTAACGGTGGTGGAGATAGCCTTCTCCTTGATACCGATGATCTCAACGTCCTCGTTGACGTTCAGCTGACCGCGCTCAACACGACCGGTCACAACGGTGCCACGGCCGGTGATGGTGAAGATATCCTCAATAGGCATGAGGAATGGCTTCTCGGTCTCACGGATTGGATCTGGGATGGAGTCATCACAAGCCTGCATGAGCTCGCGGATGGACTCGGTCCACTTCTCATCGCCCTCAAGAGCCTTCAGAGCGGAGATGTGAATGATTGGAGCTTCCTCATCGTAATCCTGCTCAGCCAGCAGCTCACGAACTTCCATCTCAACCAGCTCGATGATTTCCTCATCATCAACCATGTCGCACTTGTTCAGAGCAACGAGGATGTAAGGAACGCCAACCTGGCGAGCGAGCAGAACGTGCTCACGGGTCTGAGGCATTGGGCCGTCGGTAGCAGCAACAACCAGAATAGCACCGTCCATCTGTGCAGCGCCGGTGATCATGTTCTTGATGTAGTCGGCGTGACCTGGAGCGTCAACGTGTGCGTAGTGGCGCTTCTCGGTCTGGTACTCCACGTGGGAGATGTTAATGGTGATGCCGCGCTCCTTCTCTTCCGGCGCCTTGTCAATAGCGTCGAAAGCGAAAGCCTGGTTCAGGTCTGGGTAGGTGTCAGCCAGAACCTTGGTGATAGCTGCGGTGGTGGTGGTCTTACCGTGGTCAACGTGACCAATGGTACCGATGTTTACGTGAGGCTTAGTACGCTCGAACTTTGCCTTTGCCACTAGTTGTCCTCCTGGACTTCGTGGTGGCTACGAAACTCGCAGCCACGGAGTTGATAAGTGCTGTATATTCTAGCCACTAATTCGGCAGCCATGGCAATACAGCTATTACATGTGCCAGTTACATGATCCTAAGTTCCATTGGCATAATTTTCAAACCAACCGTGAAACAATTCAAGGATCTACTAGGGTAACGGCCAACACAACCTACAAAGTTCCCTTTGTTAACGCTGTGCAAGCCGCTACCCCAGCAACGCTGGATAGTTCCATGTAACTGGGCTTTCCCCACAACACGTGGGGAAAACTATCCAACCAAAAGGGGTAACGAAACTTTAGTTACCGGTACGCTCAGCGATGATCTCGGTAGCTACGTTGGTAGGAACCTCAGCGTAGGAATCGAAGATCATGGAGTAGTTAGCGCGGCCCTGAGTCTTCGAACGCAGGTCACCAACGTAACCGAACATCTCAGACAGTGGAACGCGAGCCTTAACGACCTTTGCACCAGCACGATCATCCATGGAAGCGATCTGGCCACGGCGAGAGTTAATATCGCCGATAACGTCGCCCATGTACTCCTCAGGGGTGATAACCTCAACAGCCATCACAGGCTCCAGAAGAACTGGCTTTGCCTTAGCAACGCCTTCCTTCAGTGCCTGGGAACCAGCCAACTTGAAGGCCATTTCGGAGGAGTCAACCTCGTGGTAAGCACCATCGAGCAGGGTTGCCTTGATGTTCACCAGTGGGAAGCCTGCGAGGTAGCCGTACTGCATTGCATCCTGGATACCAGCGTCAACAGATGGGATGTATTCCTTAGGAACACGACCACCGGTAACAGCGTTCTCGAATGCGTAGATTGCGGACTGGCCCTCTTCGAGCTCATCAGCCTCAGGAGCGTAAGGCTCCAGAGCGATGATCACCTTAGCGAACTGACCGGAACCACCGGTCTGCTTCTTGTGGGTGTACTCGATCTTCTCAACAGCCTTACGGATGGTCTCACGGTAAGCAACCTGTGGGTTACCAACGTTAGCCTCAACCTTGAACTCGCGACGCATACGGTCAACAAGAACGTCCAGGTGCAGCTCGCCCATGCCGCCGATCACGGTCTGGCCGGACTCTTCGTCCAGCTCAACGGTGAAGGTTGGGTCCTCTTCAGCGAGCTTCTGGATAGCAACGCCCAGCTTCTCCTGGTCAGACTTGGTCTTAGGCTCAATGGAAACCTTAATCACAGGATCTGGGAAGTCCATGGACTCCAGGATGATCTGGTTGTTGGAATCACAAAGGGTATCACCGGTGGTGGTGTCCTTCAGACCAATGAAGGCGTAGATGTTACCTGCGGATGCTTCGTCAACAGGGTTCTCCTTGTTGGCGTGCATCTGGAACAGCTTACCGATGCGCTCCTTCTTACCCTTGGTGGAGTTAGCAACCTGGGTACCAGGCTCAACAACACCGGAGTACACGCGAACGAAGGTCAGCTTACCGAAGAATGGGTGAACCGCGATCTTGAAGGCAAGTGCTGCGAAAGGCTCGTCGATGGAAGGCTTACGCACAACCTTGGTGGACTCGTCGCCAACTGCGTGGCCAACAACTTCACCGATGTCCAGTGGGTTTGGCAGGTAGTCGATGACGGCGTCGAGAAGCGGCTGAACACCCTTGTTGCGGTATGCGGTACCACACAGAACTGGGTAGATCTCGGAGTTGACGGTCATCTTGCGGATGGCTGCCTTGATTTCCTCAACGGTGAGCTCTTCGCCACCGAAGTACTTCTCCATGAGCTCTTCGTCAGACTCAGCAACAGCCTCGAGAAGCTTCTCGCGATACTCCTCAGCCTTGTCCTGAAGGTCAGCTGGGATCTCTTCGTAGGTTGGCTCAGCACCGGTCTCAACCTTGCCGCGCCAGGTGATAGCACGCATGTTGATCAGGTCGACAACGCCGTCGAAGTCGTCCTCAGCGCCGATTGGCAGCTGCAGAACCAAAGGCTTAGCGCCCAGGCGGTCGATGATGGTCTGAACGGTGAAGTAGAAGTCAGCACCGAGCTTGTCCATCTTGTTCACGAAGCAGATACGAGGAACGTCGTACTTTGCAGCCTGACGCCACACCTGCTCGGACTGTGGCTCAACGCCTTCCTTGCCGTCGAAAACAGCAACTGCGCCGTCGAGAACACGCAGGGAACGCTCAACCTCAACGGTGAAGTCAACGTGACCTGGGGTGTCGATGATGTTGATCTGGTTGTTGTTCCAGAAACAGGTCACGGCAGCGGACGTAATGGTGATGCCGCGTTCCTTCTCCTGCTCCATCCAGTCGGTGGTGGATGCACCGTCGTGGGTCTCGCCGACCTTACGGTTGATGCCGGTGTAGAAGAGGATACGCTCGGTGGTGGTGGTCTTACCAGCATCGATGTGGGCCATGATGCCGATGTTGCGGACCCGGTTCAGATCCTTAAGCACTTCTTGAGGTGCCACTGTAGTCCTAACTTATGTAGCTGGGAATCATCTTGGGAAAATCTTTCTGGGTAGAAAAGTCAAGATGAAAACCACTGTACGGATAGTTTCTGTTCAATTCTGCCAAAATTTGGCTGAATCTTCGAGCTTCTGTATAAAAACCAACTGTGTAATTTCCCCCCATCACAGCCCAAAATCTCAGGCCGTAATGGAAGAATGTGCGGCATTTTACAAAAAGCTTTACCGTCTGCCTGTTATAGACGTTTGACCCAGCGAAGAAAGCTCACGATGAGACAAAGCACAGATACGTGCAGTGTCTGCGGGGGCGAGTTTTGCTTAGCTGGGTCATTGCGAAGACGGTAGTGCCGATGATTACCAGCGGTAATGAGCGAAGGCGCGGTTGGCCTCTGCCATCTTGTGGGTATCCTCGCGACGCTTCACGGAAGCGCCAAGGCCGTTAGCCGCATCCAGGATCTCGTTAGCAAGACGATCGATCATGGTGTTTTCGCGACGCTGGCGGGTGAAGGTAACCAACCAACGCAGAGCCAGGGTGTTTGCGCGTGCTGCGCGAACCTCAACTGGAACCTGGTAGGTAGCGCCACCAACACGGCGGGAACGAACCTCGAACTCAGGCTTGATGTTGCCCAGAGCCTTCTCAAGGGTCAGAACTGGATCGGTGCCGGTCTTCTCCTGGCACTTCTCAAGTGCACCGTAAACAATGCGCTCTGCAACGGACTTCTTGCCGTCAAGCAGAACCTTGTTCACGAGCTGAGTAACAACCTCGGAACCGTAAACTGGGTCTTTTACTACTGGGCGCTTTGGAGCTGCATTCTTACGCATTTAGATTACTTCTCCTTCTTTGCGCCGTAGCGGGAACGAGCCTGCTTGCGATCCTTAACACCCTGGGTGTCAAGCGCACCGCGGATGATCTTGTAACGAACACCTGGGAGGTCCTTCACACGACCACCGCGAACCAACACCATGGAGTGCTCCTGGAGGTTGTGGCCCTCACCTGGGATGTATGCGGAAACCTCAATGCCGGAGGTCAGGCGCACACGAGCGACCTTACGCAGTGCAGAGTTAGGCTTCTTAGGGGTGGTGGTGTACACACGGGTGCACACGCCACGACGCTGTGGGGAACCCTTCAGCGCTGCGGTCTTCACCTTTGCAGTCTTATCGTGGCGGCCCTTACGGACCAGCTGCTGAATAGTTGGCATGAACCGTCTTTCTATATTTTTCGGTTTTTCCTCCAACCACCACACTTCAAGCACGGTGGTAGAGAATTTTTCGCGTTCAGATTTTGCCTAGCAACACACATCCACCGCTACCTGCCCCTATACAAACGAAAATAGGGGCTCTTTTCCGGGGCCGCTTCCGTGTGTTCCTCCAAGTTCTGAAGAAATCTACCCAATCGGATAAACTCTTACTTCCTAGCGCGGCTAGGCAAAACTTGAGGCTCCCAACAAATACATGTGGGACTATCGGGCAACTCTACAGAACAACCGCCAGCAAAGTCAAATTAAAAATTCTTGCCCGTGCGTATCAAATCTCAGGCACCATAAGTTCACTCGCTGTAAGGGTTTAAGGGACTCAATGTTCCTACGCCCATCAAATTACTCTTGCTCCTTGACGATTGATACTCCCGTTCTAAAAATGCCACAACGTTGAGCCCCATAGTTTTTTCAAAAACTAGGTTCTTCCTCACCATATAAATTAAAAGGCGAGGTTTTAACTATCCTGATGAAACCTCGCCACGGGATCTTGACAAAATGAGCGTCCCTATCATTCTATAAACTACATCGATGCGTCTTTAAAAATGGGAGTTACGCCGCCACCTCACTTCGGCTTTAACAAAAGTGTAGTATGCCGCCATCCCCATAGTCGCATAGTTTTCTTTTTCACCACCTGCTTTTCAGTTTTCCTATCCCAACGAACCTTTTCTATCTCTACTTTCACTGGACCTAGTCCTCTGGGGGAAGAAGAAAAGTAGATTTTATCAATGGTCGCTCGCCTTGCCTCATTGCAATAACGCCGGTGAAGACGATCGCTCTTCTTATGCCCCCAGAGCAAGGTTTTGTAGGTAATAGTGACAGATTCACCCAATTTAAGCGCACATCCCACCATTACTCCTGTACGTGCACCACAGTCCATCTCACAGAGTTGTCCCCTAAATCCGTCCACTGGCAATAATTGTCAGACTACTTGTGAATGGTTTCTAGGAAGGATTCATGAGTATGGAAGTTCATGTTGTGGCTTCGTCGTTTACCCCCGCGCAGCAGCGTGAGATTGCGTTGCGTTATGTCAAGCTACGGCGGGGTGAGAAGACTCCTTATGCTGAAAGTTTAGGGCTGCGTCCGCATGTGATTCGGAAGTGGATTTCTGCGTTGGCTGATGGTGATCTCGACAATGAGCGTTTTCCCCGTAAGACTGGGAGTATGACAAAGCGTGATATTTCAGAGGTACAACGACTCCGAGAGCTTTTAGCCCAGCAGCAAGCCCAAGCCGAGCGGGAACAGGAAAAGTTGGTTCGTAAGCTTGCTGAACATAGCGCTCAAGCTGAGCGTGATCGGAAAGAATTTGCCCGCCAACTTGCATTAAAAGATGCTGAGGCTAGTAAGTGGGAAAAGGCTGCTGATGCGTTGGGAAAAGCTATTGCCGTCTTGCACGATCTTGGCGAGCCACACGGCAAGGCGGAAAAATCCTCACAGTAGAACAACAAGAACGTTTCGATGCGTTCGTAACCGAAGATCTTTCCTTGTTCTACGCTTTGGTTGATTTGACCATACCAAAAACACGATGCCACAAGCTTACTGGGCTTGCGCCTTCTAGCCTGCATGAACGCCTTCATCCAGGCTATCGACGCAACACAACCCACCCCGCATCGGTTGCGGCGTAAAGACGTGATGCTCACAGACCAGGAACGTACACTGATCTGCAAACAACTTGATGCCACACCAGAAGTACCCATCCAACAGGTGTACTACCAGCAGTGGGATCACGGGCAGGTCTTGGCAAGTTTAAGCAGCTACTACCGTATGTCAAAGACACCTACGTGTGTCAGCCGTGGACCTAAAACCACCGCTGTGCGTGTGAGTAAAACACCGCGGACAACCCCGCCACAGCTTGTTGCGACCAAACCGTATCAAACCCTGGTGTGGGATATCACCACACTGCCACTACTTACACGAGGGCACAATACGTATCTGCACTGTGTTGTGGACCTGTATTCACGCGCCATCGTCGGATGGGGTATTGATGACCAGCCCAACACCACTGTCGCCGAAGAAATCTTCACCCAGATCATCGCCACTGCTACCAAACAAGGCCATCAGGTTGAAATGATCCATTCCGATAACGGGACTTCAATGAAATCAAGAAAAATGCAGCAATTCTGCCAAACCCATGGCATTGTTCGATCACATTCACGCCCACGCATCAGTGACGATAACCCCCACGTGGAATCATCCTTTGCCACCTTGAAAAACGATCCCACCTACCCGAAAGTTTTCGAGGATAAAAACCACGCCCGAAACTGGATACGCACCTGGGTAGACTACTACAACACCACACGCGCGCATTCAGCACTCGAGTTTTTCACCCCACACCAAATACTAACCAACACCTGGAAAGGAACCTGGGCAATACGCAACTCCGCCAAACAACGGCTCTACGAACAAAACCCCACACGATTTAGACACCAACGCCCACGCGTACGCACGCCTGAACCTGAGGTCTACTTCAATCTCACCAACACCCCCGAGCACCAAGGAAACACAACCCTCATCAACGAATTAATGCAATAACACACACCTACAAAACACCCCCAACTACCCCCAATTTTCACAAGTAATTGACAATAAGCGAACGTACACGTGTCCGTCACGCTTGGTTCAATACTTTTACACATTCCTGCACTAGCGTGACCGCCTTATCGTAGGCACTTGAATTTGTTCTCAGTAACGTGTGTCATGGCATGAAGTTTCTCCCCCTCAAGCACAAGGGGGACGACAGGAAAACTCCCTGCAGGTTTCGTGAAGAGTCCTACGCGAAGTTAACCTGTCAATCAGATCAACGCCAAGCTAAGAAGTAGTACTGGATACAGCGCTATCCAGAGCGGATTCGGCCATGTGCCTTTCTCCTCCAGAAGTGGTGCGCGGTAGTGGAGGAATACAACACCGATTGCTGGGGTGATCAGGAAAGAGGCGCCGATCATTCCGGCTGAGAGCATCATGGTGTTCTCACGGCCGTTGACGAAGTAGAAAACACAGAACATCACCAACACCACCGCGCCCGTGAGCATGACTGAGACGCGCAACCCAACGGCGAAAATCACGATCCACGCGAGGGCGGCAAAAATGACTGCTCCTGTGACAAGCATCCGCTGTGCTGGGGGAAACTTAGCAGCATACTGATAGGTCGCGGCCACGATAAAACATAAAGGCAGCGCCCAGATCACCGACTGCGCCGAAAAATCCACCAGCGCACCCTTAACACCAATGTCGAAGGCGAATTCACAGATCAGCGCATAGGCCACGGTGGCGGCGAACAGTCGGGGGTGAAGGTGCGCGCGTCGCAAAGCTACTGCGTACAGCCAGGCGATGATCGGCAACCCCGCCCAACTGAGCAACTCCAGTAGCACAACCCAGGTGAGCTGCGAAAAGTCGGCGTTTGCCACATCCGGCACACACAGCTTTTCGACGCCCACACTTGCGGCATGAAACAGCGCGCACACACCCGCAACCAGCAACAAATGGGTAAAGCGCAATCCACGACCGACCTCAGATACCACCTTCGACACCCTTCTTTAACAAAAGCTAAAGGGACACCTTACAAAGATGCCCCTCGTAGCTACCAGCTGGCTAACCCTTCACGGAGCCAGCCATCGACTCCTGATAATAACGCTGCATCACAATAAACAGAATCACAATCGGGATGGAAACACACACCGCACCGGCGGCGAAACGGGCAAACCAATCATGAATGTACTCTTTTTCCAGCATTTTCCACAGACCCAAAGCAACCGTGTAATTATCCTGGGTACGCGCAATAGCTTTGGCCAAAACGAAGTCCAGCCACGGGGTGAGGAACCCAATAATTGCCTGGTACACAATCATCGGCTTGCTAATGGGAAGAATAATGAGGCGGAAAACCTGCCAGCGGGTACAACCATCCAAATATGCGGCCTCATCCAAAGACTTTGGAATGGTATCCATATAGCCCTTCATAATATAAAAGCCCATACCGGAACCCGCCGAATACACAATGATCAGCGCGATATTGGTCACCGCACCATTAGTTAAGCCCAGCGCCTTCAAAATGAAGTAGATCGCCACCACGGCCATAATGCCGGGGAACATGCCCAAAATTAGGGCCATATTCATATAAATTTTGCGGAAGCGGAAGCGCATACGCGAAAGGCTAAACGACACAATGAGTACGAAGAACACCGAAATTATGCAGGTAAATACCGCAATGATGAAGGTGTTTGCAAACATGCGGGGGAAATCCAGCACATCGCGCTCCGTAAACAGCGCCACGTAATTATTAACCGTGTATTCCGTGGGGAAAAACGTTGCCGAATACGGTGCCGTGTTCTTATTAAACGATGCCGCCACAATCCAAATAATGGGCAGCACCCAAATAAAAGCCAACACGCTCAAGAAAATATGCGTAGCCACATCGGCAATCCGGCGCGAAGCGCGCTGATCGTGCAAGGTGGCATTAGTGTGATCAAGAGACTTGCTCACTGGAATCCCTCCTCATTGCGGTAAGAACCGGAACGACGGTACGTCACCAACGCCACGCTGGAAAGCACGATGAAGGTCAAAATACCGATCACCGCACCAATGTTGTAATCGCCACGGTCCACTGTCAGTTTGTACAGCCACGTAATCAGCAAGTCGGTTTGACCCGCCGACGCACCCACCGGTGTGGGCGCACCCCCGGAAAGCATGTAGATCACGTTAAAGTTATTCACATTCGCCGTAAACGTGGTGATCAGGTAGGGGGTCATCACGAACAACATGTACGGCATGGTGACGCTGCGGTAAATCTGCCACCAGCTGGCGCCGTCGAGACGCGCAGCCTCATACAGCTCACCCGGAATATTCTGCAAAATACCCGTCACCTGCATCACCGTGTACGGAATACCGATCCACAGATTAATCACAATCACCGTCACACGCGCCCACGTAGGGTCAGTGAAAAACGGCAACGCATGATCGGTCAAACCATAATCCTGCAACAAGCGGTTCAACGCGCCCTGCGGCTGCAGCATCGAACGCAGCACCAGCAACGACACGAACTGCGGAACCGCCACCGACAGGGAGAAAATCGCACGCCAAAACGCCTTACCGCGGGTGGTGCGACGATTAATCAGCATGGCAAGGAACATGCCCAGGAAGTAGTTCAGGAAGGTGGCAAAAAACGCCCACACCAGCGTCCACGCCAACACCCCAAGGAACATGTTGAGGTTGACCACGCCCGTGTCATTACCCAACACCTTGCCGAAATTCTCCAAACCAACCCACTGGAAATTAGTGGGGTTTTTCGAATCGAAGCTGGTAAACGCCATGGTGATCATGAAGATCAGCGGCAAAATAGTAAAGATAAGAATGCCTGCGGTAGGCAAGGACATAAACAGAATCGGGGCGTCAGTATCAGTCAACGCCTTGAGATCCTGCACAAAACTACGCGCCTTGCCATGATTTTCCACCTGCACCTGCGCCTTGAAAGCACTGCGCAGCGCCACAGTAGCAAACCAGACAAACACCAAGGCAGCACAAATCGCGGCAATGCCGTTGAGCAAAACCACCACAGAAGGTTCAGAATTCACATAGGTCCAAAACCCGTCCACCTTCACACGAGTCTGACCCCCCTGACCCCCAAGTTCCGGCAACGCTTGGATCTTGGCAACACCAATGGTGGCAAACCACGCGATCACCGCGACCTCAATGCCTAAAAGCATCACACCTTTGAAGTACTGTTTCTTCGCTAGATTGCCGAGGCCGAAAATAACAAGCGAGAGTTTAGTAAGCGCGTCGCCATCACGCCACGCTGACCCAATCCCAAATTCGGATTCTTGGCCGCGGTGCTTCATCACTCCACTCCTTTGCTGTGAGAAATCTACATTCGCATCGCACACCGTGAATATCGCCCACAGTGACGCACAAACCCCCGAAACAATCCGCTTATTCAAAGCAGCGCTTCGGGGGTTCAACAGTGTGTATCGCTATCGAGTGGGCACTATCAAGGCACACTCAACAGATATGTATGTTTGGCCGTCTTTCAGTGCCGCTAGTTAGCGTAAGACTTAAACCATGCTTCAGTCTTCTCAGCAGCATTGTCCTCGGTCACCTCACCGTTAACAATGGCCTTACCAAAGTTCTCAGCTGGCTCCCAGAACTCAGACATCGCCTTAAAGGTTGGCTGCAAGACAGAAGCCTTAGAGACAGTCTCAAACAAAGCAACAGCCACAGGATCCTTCGAAATCTCTGCATCGGACGCCAGAGTCTTATCGGCAGGAATCACACCATTCTTCTCATAATGCACCTTCTGAGAATCAGAAGAAGCAAGGAATGCAGCGAACTTCGCAGCCACAACCTGGTTCTTCGAGTTCGGGTTGTAGGCTACAGCCTTCGAACCGGAGAAGGCTGTAATCTGAACATCTTCACCACCCAGCTTGAAGGTAGGCAGAGACGCAACAGCATAGTTCTCACCCAAAGCCTCCTCAGCAGCCTGGGCATCCCACGCGCCGGAGAACACAACGTCGACAGAACCATTCGCAAGGCCACCCAAGCCGGAGCCATCAGCATCGTTGACGAAGTTCTTGTTCTTAGCCACATCAACCAAGTACTTGGTCACATCTGCAGCCTTATCGCCAGCCTGAATACCAGCCTTCTCATCCAAGCCTTCCTTGCCGAAGAAGGTAGTGCCAGCGCCAGCGTAGAAACCAGCCATGTACCAGGAGTTCGACAGCGGGAAGGAAACCTTTGCTTTCTCCAACATGGTGTCGAAGCTCTTGACATCATCAGCGCTCAGCTTGGACTTGTTGTAGTACATGAACCAGGTGTTTGGCTCATAAGGCAAACCATAAGAATCACCATCTGGGCCAACCACAGAGTTAGCCAGAGCAGTTTCAGCCTGCTCAGCAAGCTGCTTTGCGCCATCATCAGACAAAGCACCAATTGCCTGCGCGGAGTGCAGCGCACCCAACTGATCGTTCGCGAAAAGGTACACATCAGCAGCGGCAGCAGGATCCTGGCCCACAGTGGTAGCAGCATCAGCAGCAGAGACCACAGAGTTCTTCCACGAGATCTTCAGATCAGGATTAGCTTCCTCAAACTTCTTCTGCATGGTCTGCAACCAAGCGTCCGAATTTGTCTGGTCTTCCTGAGAAGTCCACACAGTCAAACTTACATCGCCCGATGCCTTCGCGGAACCGTCAGCAGCCTTGTCAGCATCGCCACCAGAGCATGCCACCAAACCGGCAGAACCCAAGACAGTGGCCATAATCGCAGCGAAAGCCTTACGCTTGTTCATCAAGGTACAAACACCACTTTCTGAAAAACTCATGCACACCCACACCCCAGAACCTGCTCACAGCAAAAAGGGGGGTGCGCCACGTATTCACGACATACTTTCCTAGCCAAAAGCACCCCCATCATCATGGGAGAACAAGGGTCAATTACCCCTGCCATTTGGCTTTGAAACTCACAACCACAATCTAAGCACAGTGACAGTGCGCAATAAAAACCTAATACGTGACCGCAGTCACCCCACCCACCACCCATGCAGGCAAAACGGGCAAAAACAAGCACAAACATGAAAATAATCACATGTTCAACAACCCCACAACACCCCCAAAACATGACACAATCCCACAGCATGAAAACCCCTGAGTGGCTCAACACAGCAGTCTTCTACCAGATCTACCCACAATCCTTCTACGACAGCAACGGCGACGGCATCGGCGACCTCAACGGCATCACCGAAAAACTCGACCACCTCACCTACCTCGGCATCAACGCCATCTGGCTCAACCCCATCTACCACTCCCCCTTCAAAGACGCCGGCTACGACATCACCGACCACACCCGCATTGCCGCCCGCTACGGCACCGAAACAGACCTTACAACGCTTATCGACGCCTGCCACCAACGCAACATCAAAATCACCCTCGACCTCGTCCCCGGCCACACCAGCGAACAACACCCCTGGTTCATCCACTCCACCACCAACCCCGACTGCGACCGCTACATCTGGACCGACCACTGGTTCGGCGACGCCGACGGACTACCCTACATCGCCGGGGAAACCCCACGCAACGGCAACTACATCATCAACTTCTTCAAATGCCAACCCGCACTCAACTACGGCTTCGGACGACGTCGACACGCATGGCAAAAACCCAGCACCTCTCAGGGGGCAGAAACCAACCGCCAAGCCATCGCCGACATCATGAAACACTGGCTCGACAAGGGCATCGACGGATTCCGCGTCGACATGGCCGACTCACTCGTCAAACACGACCCCGACAAAAAAGAAACCATCCGCACCTGGCACAACATCTTCAACCGCATCCGCCCCCACCACCCCAACGCCGCCTACATCGCCGAATGGGGCAACCCCGCCCAATCCCTCAAAGCCGGCTTCCACACCGACTTCTACCTCGACTGGCCCGGCAACGGCTACAACCTCCTCGTCCGCGACAAACACCCCTACTTCGCACCCAACTCACCCCACACCACCCAAGACTTCATCAACCTCTACCTCCCCCACTACAACGCCACCCGCGACAAAGGACACTTCAGCCTCATCAGCGGCAACCACGACACCACCCGCCTAGCCCACCACCTAGACGAAACCAGCCAACACCTCTACTACACATTCCAACTCACCATGCCAGGCGTCCCCTTCATCTACTACGGCGACGAAATCGCCATGACCTGGCACAACCTCCCCACCCACGAAGGCGGCTACACACGCACCGGCTCCCGCACCCCCATGCAATGGACCACCAACACCAACGCCGGATTCAGCACCAACCCCAACACATACCTACCCACCTACACCAACACCAACGTAGAAACCCACCGCAACAACCCCCACTCCCTCCTCAACCACATCCGCACACTCATCCACCACCGACACACCCAACCCGGACTCCACGCACACCAACCCCTCACCTTCATCCCCACCCCCAACCCACGCATCATGGCATACCGGCGCGGCGAAGGCATCGAAGTGTACATCAACGTCTCCACCCAAAACACCACACTCCCCTCAGGGGGCACAACACTCATCCACACCTACGGCGGAGCAACCCTTACAGACAACCAGCTCACCCTCCCACCCATGAGCGCAGCAATCCTTAAGCCCACACAAGAAAGTTATCCACACAAGTGACACGGCAACAAAGTTATCCACAGAAAAACCAGTATCCGCAACCCCTAAATCTTGCACCACCCCACCACCCGACTTAGCCTAAAAATATGAGCTACACGGCATGGACAACAGCACAACGCAGCGGGGCCGCCCTGCTGCTTGAGCTGCGCCGTGACAACATCCCCGCAGAAAACCTCGAACGCGACGCCGGCATCGACTACAACCGCGCCAAACACCTCGTCTGGCTCGCCAAACAATTCGAACTCACCCACCTCAAACTCGCCAAACACTACCAACTCAGCACCGACCAACTCGACGCCATCAACAAATACGTCAACCGCGCCCACAGCGGCGTCGACAAGCAAGCACTGCGCGAAGAATTCATCCGCAAAGCACCAGAATGCGTACTACGCGACCTCCGCGGCTGGATGGCGCAACGAGTCACCCAAGAAAACGGCGGCGTCGACAAGCGCATGCCCCCAGCACGCTTCAACCTCGGCACAACCCCCGACGCCCACGGACGCATCCACTTCTCAGGCTGGCTCATGCAAGCCCAAGCCCACATGCTCCGCAACCGCCTCAACAACGACGCACGCAGCCTCCAAGCCACCAACCCCGACCTGACACGCATCGACGCACTAGGCCAAGCCGCAATCAACCGCCTCCTCACAGGAACCCCGAACACCACCCCCACCCACGAACCCTGCTTCATCCTCCCCCTCGACGCCGACACCACCTACTTCGCCGACGGCACTATCGCCACCAGCGACGGCGCACTCATCAACATCCACAACCTCATCAACGAAAAAATCGCCGACTACGGCTACACCATCGCCTGGGGCCTCAACGAACAAGGACACCCCACACCCGTCGCAGCCGCACGCATCCAACACACCACCCCCTGGCAAAAATACCTCGCCGCCATCGAACACCTCACCTGCGTCCACCCACACTGCGACCACGCCGCCATCACCAGCCAAGGACACCACATCACCGCATGGTCCCACGGCGGCCCCACCACCTACGACAACCTCGCACCACTCTGCCAATACCACAACCGCAGAAACAGCGACAACCCCAACAACAACACCAACGGACGCATAGAAAAAGACCCCGAAACCGGAATACCTGGCCTCAGGGCCTCCCCCAACCAACCCCTCGAACACCGCAGCCACAGAAAAAGCATGTCCATCTGGGCCACAGGCTACTACCTAGGCCGCTAGCACCCCCACCGCCGCTAGCGGCCTACCCGGCATGCTCCAACACCACCACCCTCAGGGGGTTAACAACATACTCCCCTGACAACTCAATCGGCTGCGGATCATGAAATACCGTCCCATCCGTAATATGCACACGATACTTCCCCTCAGGGGTTGAATGCACCAACGGATGCTCAGAAGCATTAATCAACACAAACGCATCTCGGCCCTTACCAAACGCGTCGGCTACGCGGTAGCTCAAATGTGACCCCTCAGCAATCAGCCTCTCAGGGGTGTATCCTGAGCTACGCGTCCACGCATATTTGCGGCGGAACACATTCAAATGCCGCAGAAAACCGGATTCTTTCGCAAATTCAGCAGCCCGATCATAGTCAAATGCATTCACGCTATCAGGGCTTTTGTACGAGTTTTCCTCGCCCAGCTTGGTGCGCAAAAACTCCTGCCCCGCGTGCACAAACACGATTCCGCGGGCCAAGTATTGCGTTGCTGTCGCCAGAGTGTGTCGCTTAGCAATGTCGCTTATCGACGCCCCCTGCAGCGTCGCGGTACCCACCAACTTGTCGAACATCGTCCAGTTGTCGTGAGCCTCGTTGTACACCACGTTTTGGCTCGCGTCGATGGGTGTGAGGGCGTCGAAAAGCTTCGAAGCTAGATCCCCGCCACCCCCTGAGACGAAACCGGAATCGCCGATCGTGAAGTTATTTCCTTTCACCACGTCGCGGTAAAAATCGTTGAACATGCCTACCCGTGGTATCAGTGATGCATTTTTTTGGTTTGCACCGCGTACCCCCTGAGGGTGGTTACCCATTTCCCAGCCTTCGCCGATGATGATGATGCCGGGGTCGATGTCGTCGAGTGCGGCGCGTACGGCGTTGATGGTGTCGACGTCGTGGATACCCATGAGGTCGAAGCGGAAGCCGTCGATGCCGTATGTGCGGGCCCAGTGGACGACGGAGTCGACGATGAATTTGCGCATCATGGGGCGTTCGGATGCGGTTTCGTTTCCGCAGCCGGTGGCGTTGTGCCATGTGCCTTCAGGGGTTTGGCGGAAGTAGTAGCCGGGTGTGGTGCGTTGGAGGGGGTTGGTGTCGACGTCGTAGACGTGGTTGTAGACCACATCCATGATGACTCTGAGTCCGTGGTTGTGGAGGGTGTCGATGAGTTGTTTGAATTCGATGATTCGGCTGGCGGGGTCGTGGGGGTTGGTGGAGTAGGAGCCTTCGGGGGTGTTGTAGTGGACGGGGTCGTAGCCCCAGTTGTATTGGGCGTTGAAGCTGAGGTCGCCGGATTCGTCGACGCTGCCGAAGTCGAAGACGGGCAGGAGTTGGATGTGGGTGACACCTAGGTTGGTGAGGTAGTCGAGTCCTGAGAGGTTGCCTTTGGTGGTTCGGGTTCCGGTTTCGGTGAGGCCGAGGAATTTGCCTTTGTGGGTGATGCCGTTGGTGGGGCTGATGGTGAGGTCGCGGATGTGGGCTTCGTAGATGATTGCTTCTGTGGGGTCGGGGAAGCTGGGCATGCGTGGGCTGCGCGGGATGAGGGTGTGGAGGTCGATGACGACGCCGCTGTGTCCGTTGGCGGTGACGCTGCGGGCGTAGGGGTCGACGGTGGTTGTGGTGGACCCGTCGGGGAAGGTGAGTTCGTAGAGGTATTCGGCGAGGTGGTGGTCGCCTTCGATGTAGGTTTCCCATTCACCGTTGGCACCTTGTGTCAGGGGGTAGACCCCTGAGGGGAGGTGGAGTTTTATGTCGGTTGCGGTGGGTGCCCAGAGTCGGAAGGTGGTGCCTTCTGGGTTGTAGAGTGCTCCGAGTTCGCCGTGGTAGACGGGGTAGTTGTCGGTCACGGTTGTTTTTCTCCTTGTTTTGTGGTGTTTATTCTGCGGTGGTTTAGGTTAGGCGTTTGTGGTTTTGGTGGTCAATTTGGTTCGGTTTAGAAGGCGATGTCGTCGAGGTAGTCGTCGCGGTATCCGTCGTCTTGTTCTGTTGTGATGAGGATGGCTTCGTCGCGGTGGGTGGGTAGTACTTTGGCGTAGTAGGATTGGGCGGCTTGGGTGAGGGGGATGTGGGTGTGTTGTTCTTGGCTGAGGTAGTAGCGGTGGTCGAGGATTTCGTGGAAGATTTGGGCGGGTTCGAGTTTGTGTTTGAGTTCGTCGGGGATGGCGTTGATGGTGGGGAGGTATTCGTTGGTGTACCAGGTGCGGGCGGCTTCGTCGATGGGGGTGTGGTTGTTGGCGGTGATTTCGCTGAGGAGTCGGCGGGCTTGTTGTTCTTCGACGTCGAGTCCGATGAGGTGGATGAGTTGGTTGCGGTGGTGTCCGGCGTCGATGTTGGCTGGGGTTGCGGTGATGGTTCCGCTGCCCCCTGAGAGGAGCTGGAGTTCTGTGACGTCGAAGCCGATGTCGGCGAGCGTGTCGACGCGTTGTTGGACTCGCCAGTATTCGTCGGCGGGTACTTCGATGGGGTCGGTCAGTAGGTGCCAGAGTTCGAGGTAGTAGGTTTCGACGCGGTTGCCGAGTTGGATGGGGTCGAGGTTTTCGTCGAGTTTGCCCCCTGAGGCGAGGTCCATGAGTTCGCCGATGATGTTGACGCGGGCGATGTCGACGTCGTATAGCCTGCGTGCTTGTGAGAGTTGGGGTTGGAATTCGCCGGTTTCGGCGTCGACGAGGTAGGCGGTGAAGGTGTCGGCGTCGCGGCGGAAGAGGGTGTTGGAGAGGGAGACGTCGCCCCAGTAGAAGTTGTTGAGGTGGAGCCTGACGAGCAGGATGGCGAGTGCTTTGATGAGTTTGTTGGCCATGTCTGCTTCGAGTTCGCGGGAGAAGATTTCGCGGTATGGGAGGGAGAAGCGGAGGTGTTCGGTGACGAGTGCGGCGGTGAGTGTGTCGCCGTTGGTGTCGCGTCGGCCGGTGATGACGGCTATTGGTGTGACGCAGGGGGCGCCGATGCGGCGGAGTTCGCGGAGCATGGCGTATTCGTGGTGGGCGGTTTTGCGCCCGATTTCTTTGACGGCGGCGATAATGCCCCCTGAGGGGGATGAGGCGCATTCGGGGTCGGTGCCGCGGGTGGCGTTGCTGGTGCCTTGGGTGTTGTCGAGGTGGACGAAGCGGACGATGTGCCGGGAGATGCCGCGTGGTAGGGGGACTACTACGTCGTTGGGCCAGTGTTCGAGTGGGGTTTCCCAGGGGAGGGTGATCAGGCTGGGGGCGTAGGCGGATGTGGCGATGTTCATGGAGTTTTTCATGGTGTTTCTCCGTTAGTTTCGCAGGGGTTTTTAAAGCCCCGCCTTGGGGTGTTTTCTGGTGTGAGATGTCAAGGCGGGGCTTTGGTGGGGTTGGGTGTTTAGGGTAGGCGTTTGCCTGAGGTGGCGGCGAAGTTGTGTTGGCCGGATTCGACGACTCGTACGTGCATGACGGAGCCGCGTGGTGGGGCTACGTTGGGCAGTGCGCGGATGACGATTTGTTGGTCGTCAGCGCCGACGATGTGTCCGTAGAGGAAGGAGTCGGATCCGAGTTCTTCGACGAAGTCGAGGACGAGTGGGATGCTGTTTTCTACTGTGTCGTCGACGATTTCGAGTGCTTCGGGGCGGAAGCCGATGGTGATTTTTCCGTTGTCTTCGGCGACCACTGCGGCGCGGGTGGCTTCGGAGATTGTGACGCGGGCGTCGCCAAGCGTGGCAATGTCACCGTCGAGGGTGAAGGTGAAGATGTTCATCGCGGGTGAGCCGATGAAGCCTGCGACGAAGACGTTGGCGGGGGTGTCGTAGAGTTCGCGCGGGGTGCCTACTTGCTGCAGGTAGCCGTCTTTGAGCACGGCAATGCGGTCCCCCATGGTCAGTGCTTCGGTCTGGTCGTGGGTGACATAGAGCGTGGTGACGCCGAGCTTGCGTTGCAGGGATGCGATTTGGGTGCGGGTTTGGACGCGCAGTTTTGCATCGAGGTTGGACAGTGGTTCGTCCATGAGGAAGACCTGCGGCTTGCGCACAATCGCCCGCCCCATGGCTACGCGCTGACGCTGACCCCCTGAGAGGGCTTTGGGTTTACGGTCGAGGTATTCGGTCAGGTCGAGGGTTTTCGCGGCTTCGTCGACGCGCTTGTCGATCTCGGCTTTGTCTACGCCGGCGATTTTAAGGGCGAAGCCCATGTTTTCGCGCACGGTCATGTGCGGGTAGAGGGCGTAGTTTTGGAACACCATGGCGATGTCGCGCTCTTTGGGCGGTGCGGTGGTCACGTCGCGGTCGCCGATGAGGATGCGCCCTTCGGTGACGTCTTCGAGGCCTGCGAGCATGCGTAGGGTGGTGGATTTGCCGCAGCCGGAGGGTCCGACGAGGACGAGGAATTCGCCGTCGGCGATTTCCAGGTCGAACTTGTTGACCGTGGGCGCTTTCGCACCTGGGTAAACCAGGGTTGCCTGCTCATAGACTACTTTTGCCATTGTGTTCTCCTTCATCGGCAGGTACGTGCCGAACGATCCGATCATGATGGAAAGTGATGCAAATTTTCAGTATTCAGTTAGTGCGACGACCGTTATGTGACGGCCCCAATAACACAACTTAGCATCACACACACGCCACATCCTAAGCGGAAACGTAGTCTGCGTCGCACACCACAAAACGCAGCTACGCTTGTCGACGCCGCCGCCTTATCCCACGTCCCGGCGCGCGTTGACTGCAAATGCCGCCCACACTGGTACGACGATCCAGGCGGTGATGATGGCGAGGTTGAAAAGGAGGGGTTGGGTTTGGCCAAATCCCCAGCCCGCCTCAGGGGTTTGTATGAATAGTTGGGGTGCGCGGCTGAAGGGTTCGATCAGCCACAGGGGTACGAGTGCTGAGATTTGGGCGGCGGCGATTTGGATGAGTTGGCTGATGATGAGCACGAGGCTAATCGGGATGACGATGGCGACGATTTTGGAGCGGCTGATCACGGCTAGTCCGCCTGCGAGCACACCGGCTAAGAGGATGAACAACAGGCTGGTGTTGAGGTCGGCGGTGGAGCTGAAGTCGTAGGGGTTGTCCATCAGTATGGTGGTGGCTAGTAGTGCGAGTGCGAATCCGATTATAAAGTTGAGCGCAATGAAAATTGTGGACACGACTATCCTTGCAATGAGCCAGAGGTGTCTGGTGGGTTGGGTGAGGAATGCGTGGATGTGCATGCGTTCTTCGATGGTGCCTGCGATGCTGGCGCCGATGAAGGCGACGGTGACGATGGCGAAGATGGGTGCGCCGCTGGTGAGGTCTTTGAGGGTGATTGCTTCCTCGGAGTTGGTCAGTAGTCCGATGAGTACGAGTGGGCCGTAGAGGGTTCCGGTGAGCAGGATGGCGTAGATCCAGGTGGATCGTAGGCTGGTGAGTTTGATGGTTTCGCTGCGTAGCGCGTTGGTGAAGGTGTTCATGGTGTTTGGCTCCTTTGTGGGGTTTAGTGGGTGCGGTATTCTTGGGCGCTGGCGGTGGCGGCAAGGAAGCGTTGTTCGAGGTTGTCGCTGCGGGTGTGCAGGGCGGTGATGAGCACATTTTCATTGTGGGCAATGTGTGCGATCTGGGTGCGCAGGTCTTTTTCCCCTTGGTGTCCGACAGGTACGTGGACGTGTTCTTCATCGATGAGGGTGGCGTCCATGCCGAAGCTGCGGAGGGCAATCACGAGGGCTTCCACGTCGGGGCTTTCGGCGACTACGCGGGTGCCGTCGGCTAAGAATTCTTCGAGGCTGTATTCGCCGATGAGTTGGCCTTTGCCGATGACAACGAGGCGGTCGGCGGTCATTTCCATTTCGCTGAGCAGGTGTGAGGAGACGAGTACGGCGCGTCCGCGGGCGGCGTAGTCGCGGATCATGGTGCGCATCCAGGTCACGCCTTCGGGGTCGAGTCCGTTGACGGGTTCGTCGAGGATGAGGTGTTGGGGGTCGCCGAGTAGTGCGGCGGC
Source organism: Corynebacterium felinum (assembly GCF_030408755.1). NCBI lineage: Bacteria > Bacillati > Actinomycetota > Actinomycetes > Mycobacteriales > Corynebacteriaceae > Corynebacterium > Corynebacterium felinum. Next base: position 347,523 of record NZ_CP047209.1, on the reverse strand, counting down.
TACGCCGAGGCGTTGGCGCATGCCGAGGGAGTATCCCCCGACTTTGGCATCTGCGGCGCTGGTCAAGCCGACCATGTCGAGGCATTCGTCGACGCGGCTGGCGGGGATGCCTGCGCCTGCGGCGATGCTGCGCAGGTGGTTGCGTCCGGATCGTGCGGGGGTGTAGAGGGCGGCGTCGAGGACGGCTCCGGCGACGGTGTGTTTGTTGTTCAGGCTGGCAAATTCGGCGTCGTAGCCGTCGCCGCTGAAGGTGACGGTGCCGGTTGTGGGGGTGTCGAGTCCGAGCATGCAGCGCATGGTGGTGGATTTTCCGGAGCCGTTGGGGCCGAGGAATCCGGTGACGTAACCGTCGGGGACGGTGAAGGAGAGGTCGGTGACCGCTTTCTTCGAGCGGTAGGTCTTGCTGAGGTTGCGAACTGTAATCATGGTTTCTATTGTTCGCGATCCCCGTGGGCACATTCATCGTGCCCAGGCGTGATTTCTGTGCTATCAGACTAAGGGATGAGGGTGTGTTAGTGCACGCTGACCAGCCCTGTGCGCAGTGCGAAGAGTACGGCGTGGACACGGTCGCGGCTTCCGGTTTTGGATAGCACTCGCCCGATGTGGGTTTTGACTGTGGGTAGTGAGATGAATAGGCGTTGGGCGATTTCGGTGTTGGACCAGCCGAATGCGATGCAGCTTAAGATTTCGGCTTCTCGCATGGTCAGGGGGTCGATGAGGTGGGCGTTGAGTTCGTTGAGTTGGGTCGGTGTGATCTCGATGCTGTCTTCGGTGACTGGTTGGCTGATGGCGCTAGGTGTTGCTGCGGCATGGTGGTTGCGCAGGTGGCCGAAGAGTTTGACGGTGGCGGCGGGGCTGATCACCGCGGAGCTGCTGGAGACGGTGCGTACGGAGTCGATGAGGTTTTCTGGGGAGGTGTCTTTGAGCAGGAATCCGGATGCGCCTGCTTCGATGGATTTAATCACATAGTTGTCGGTATCGAAGGTGGTCAGCACGATAATGCGGGTGGGTTCACCCCCGGGTGCAACTGGTTGATGCGCCAGGATTTGTTCGGTGGCGTCGATACCGTTGAGTACCGGCATTTGGATGTCCATGAGGATGACATCAACGGGCTGTGAGAGTGCTAGTTGCAGAGCTTCTTCACCGTTGTTGGCTTGCCACGCAACGTGGATGTCTTCTTCGGATTCGAGCACCATGGCGAATCCTGCGCGGACGAGGGCTTGGTCGTCGACGAGTCCGATGAGCATGAGTTCTCCTTAAATGGGTAGGGTGACCATAACGCACCAGCGGTTGTCGTGGTCGGTGGTGATTTCGGCGGTGCCGCCGTGGAGTTTGGCGCGTTCTTCGAGCCCGATCAGGCCACGCCCGGGTGTGCGGGGCTTGTCGACGAGCCCGGTGCCGGCGTCGTTAAGCACGCTGATGTGCAGGAGGGTGGGGTTGGTCCAGTCCATGGTGATGTCGATCGGGACAGCGCCTGCGTGTTTGAGTGCGTTGGTCAGTGTTTCTTGAAGGATGCGGAAGATGCTTAAGCCCACGATTTCGGTGACGTCTCTGGGCTCGCCGAGGATGCGATAGTTGACCTGCGCGCCGGCGCGTTCGGTTTCGCGGATGAGGTCACGGATTGCGTCGAGCCCGGGTGTGGTGGACAGGGAGCGTTCGTCGTGAGTGCTGGCGCCGAGCACGGACAGTAGTGTGCGCACTTCGGTTAAGGCGTTGCGCCCGACCTGGGAGATGGTTGCAAGCGCGTCGAGTGCTTGGGCGGGGTCTTTTTTGCCGGCGAATCTGCCGCCGTCGGCTTGGGCGATGATCACGGTCAGGCAGTGGGCGATCACATCGTGAATTTCGCGGGCGATGCGGTTGCGTTCGACGACTGCGGACATTTCGGCGTGATCTTTGAGCATTTGATAGCGCTCGTTGCGACGTCGGGTGACCAGTCCGATGTTCCAGAACAACGCGATCGAGACAATAGCTTGCACAATACCCATCAGTGAACCGAACAGCGCAGCGTGGCTATCAAAAAATTCAGTAAGGCGCGGCTGGGTGGGGTCTTTGACCGGCAACACCACTCCGGGGAAAAGGGTGGAGACGAACATTCCGACGATGCTGCCGACGACGAGGGTGATCAGCCACGCTTTGCGGCCGCGATGAATATAGGCGGCGATAAACCAGGATTGGTGGCACACAACTAGGTAGCCGATGGGGATTGCAATCCAGGGTGAGAAAACGAACACGATGAGGCTGATAAAGATGACCCACAGCCCAGCGTGACTGTACCAGCGTTGCAGGATCAGCCCTAAGTTGAGCGCAACGATGCTGATCCAGCCGAAGCCTTCAAGCACCCATTGTGCAAATACGGGAATATCGTAAAATGCTGCACGATTAAAGCCGGTGATGTCGGAACCTGCGCTGAGGTAGAGGGTAGTGACCAGAAGTTGGATGACAACCTGCATCCAGAGTGTGGGGTCTTTCCACCAAATATGTGCGGTTTCCATATTTTCTCACAGTAGCCGGTTATAGGCGTTTGCTTCATCATGCTGTGGTATGAGTGCACGCAGCACAGTTGCTTTACGCCAGTTGCGGGCGCACGCTAGAACCACTGTTGGGTGGTGGTGTGATCGTCGTGGTGCAGGGTGCGTAAATATTCGCGCAGGTACGGCAGTGTGAATGCGACATGCCCACGGCTGGGGGATACAAGTAGTCCGGCGCCGATGAGTCGGGTGCGGTAGTTCGTTGCTTGCTGCGGTGAAAGGTGAAGTGCGCTGGCGATAGTCCCGATGCGGCTCGGCCCGGTGTCTGCTGCGATGGTGCACAGCATTGCGATGTCACCGGCGGACAGTCGTTGCAGGGTGGGCACGAAGACGCTGGCGATCAGCTGTTCGCGGGCTAAGTGGCAGGCGTTGTGCGCTAGTGGCAGGGTCACGGTGGCATGTGGCGCAAGTTGTTCGAGCACAAGCCCGATGAGGGTGGGATATCCGTGGGTGTAGGTGGTGATGAAGTCTTTGGCGTCGGCGTCGACGTGTGCGTGCTGTTCGACAACAGTGTGGGTGGCACTGGGGCTTAAAAGCTGGAGTTGATAGAAATCGGCGGTGGTGAGTTCTTCGGCGATCCGTTGGGCAAGGGCTGGGGTTCCAGTGATCAGGCAGGTTGCGGGTGTGGTGTCTGCTTCTTGGAGTTTTGCGGTGAGTTCGGTGATGCTGCGTTTGGGCCAGCGGTGGAGATCATCGCAGGTGAGTGCATGATGGGGCGCTAGTTTTACATCTGTAAAAGTTGCAGGCTGCAGGCTATGCATGCCCCACCCTTGCTTATCGACGAGGCCAGCGTACGCCCGCAGCACACTCGTCTTGCCCATGCCCGGCGCACCTGCCACAACGAGGACAGTGAAGCGCTGTTGATGAAAGGTTAGTGCACAGTCGCGAAGAATGCGCGGGCGCCCCCAGAAAAAGGTGTCGTCAAATCCTTCACCGACGACACCTTGAGCGAGAAGGGCACAAGGTTCCATAGGTGATAAGGATACCAAGCCTGTGTAATTGTGTATAAACCTGTGTAATTCTATGTAAAGTTGTGTAATTTTCACGCGGCACACACTCCCCCACCGCCACGCAGGCACTGAATAAAAAACAGCAGGTCACACGGCAGCTACTACTGGCCGAAAGCACAGAAAAAGCACTCTCCTAGCAAAGAAAGAGTGCTTGTGTAATTCTGTGTACACATCCTCACCCACCGTGCACACGGCAGGAAGATTCGATCACTTAAGGATGCAAACGACGTCGCAACGCCGGAATAAACAACCCCGCCACCGGCCCCAGCAACAGCGCCGACATGACAGTCGCCTCCCGAATCACCGAAAGATCATGAAGGAAAACGAACGCAAGAACGAGTGCAGTAAGCACACACGTAATATCAAACGGAAGCTTCACCTTGGCAAAAGGCACCCCACGCACATCCGCAATCGCCGACACCAGACCCTCCCCTGGCAAAAACAGCGCCCGCGCCGCAGCAAGAAACGCAACACCCACACCCAACACGCCAATCCCAGCGAGCACAGTCACCAACTGCATAAAATAACCGTTCGGCTGAATAAAGCGCAGCAACCACATCCACCCATCAAGACTCGCACTGGCCACAACCAACGCTGGCAACTGCAGCAGCGCATGCTTCGGAAAAGCCTCACGCAACAGCAGTTTCTGGGCCACAATAAAGCACACGTTCACCACGAAAGTCCAGCCCCCGAAACTCAAACCCCCAATCAAACTAGCAACCCACACCGGGCTACTCACCGGTGCCGTACCCAGCCCGCTGCGGGTGATAATCGCAGTGCCGAGCATCATAATAAGAATTCCGGCGAAACTCGCACCAAATTGTGCTTTCGTCGGCATGTGCGGGCCAGGCTGCATATATTCTCCTTGAAAAATGGTGGGGTTCACGCTTAAGGCTAGTGGCTAAACCAGCTGACCCAGACATCCCCGTTCCACACTGCGGTGCACACCTTGCACACACGCCCGAAAGTAATAAATATTTGGTGACAAAAACTTTACTATTTACCCCCACCCCCAGAAGTGCCACTACCCCACCAACACACACCCAATATGCTGCATCTTTACTCGTAAAACCCCCACAGCCAAACACGCCGAAAGCCACATGCCAAAGAGTGAAAACTGGGGCAAAGTTGTACACATTTTGTGACAAAACTTTCACGATTTCAGCCACGATCCCACACCATCCCCAGCTTTCCCATTCACGCAATCATGCAGGTCATCACCCCACGAAACACCATTCCACACGCACCAACACAACCAGAAAGCGGCAAAAACAACGGAAAGTTGGAAATATTTTTCACCAAAACTTTCACTATTTGACCACACAGTGAAAGCATGAATATCGACGACAGGTTTATTCACGATCTCATCGCGCAATGTAGAGCGAATCATAGTGATTTCAGCACTGTCGAACTTAAAACCAGCTGCCCGCTTCCTTGCCCACCACAATCTGTACTTTCGTCAACATACCCGATGGGGGATGGATCATTCTCGGCGTTATTAAAAAGGCCGACTTCGCCATTGACGGTGTACACAATCCAGCAAAAACGGCTGAAGGCATTGTTCATATTGCGTACAATGCAATACGTCCTTCACCCCCTACGCGACCGTTGCGCATCATAGCCCATACGATGCACACAATCACGGACAGAATTACCAACAATGCCAACCACAATGAACTTGCCCAACGTCACAGGCAACCACAGAATAACCGAGAAAAATTCTCATCCAATGCGCTGAGCATCCTTGCCGTAGTCAAAAAATACCCACAAGGTGCAACAATGCACACACTTCAATCTGAAACCGGTTTAAACGCTAACCAAATCCGCTACGCCATGAAAAGCCTACTGTCCGCCAGCACAATCATTATGGAAGGAGGACGCGGCAAGCGCCGTACGGTGTACCGGAGCTTATCAGCAAAATAAAACAGTGCGGGTAAATCACCTGCGCACCTTCATCGACCACGCTTCTACAAAGACTAAAGGGATAAGGAAAAGCACACACCCAATCGAGCCACTGATAATCAGAAGCAACTGCGCTGACACGCACTGTAAAAGAATGCCCGCAGCACACATTCCCACTGGTGCTAAAACCGAACTCACTCCAGTTTGAAGGGCATAAACTCTTCCCCTTTCCTCCTGGCAAAATTGCTGGGCAACAAAATGAGTGAAGGAGGGCTCAGTATATGCGGTACTGAAATAAGCGCAAAACTGCAATCCAATCGCCAGCTGCGCAGGCCAAGCCATTGCCACCGAAACCCCAGCTAGAGAACCCAGCGTTGCACCTAGTGATTGAAGCACGCCAGGGCATTTCTTAGGCAGACGGATTTTAGCGCACACCGCTCCACACACCAGCGCCCACACCCCAATGGATTGGAAAAGGCCAATGAGCACAGGGGTGTAGTTCTCAATCAACACGAGTGGCAGGCATACACTGACTACTCCCCCAGTCAACGAGGCGAGAATCCTCGTGATAACCCACGTTGGTAGCCACCGCGATTGATGCGCGATACGCACAAGTTGCACCCATTGCCCAACAATATTCAGAAGCGCTACAACAGCGCTTACCTGCGCAGATATAGACGCAGACGAAGATCTTCTTCCCCTGCGTGCCTTTTCTGGTTCATCAATACGCGCAACAAGAAAAGCAGTAAGGAAAAAAGACACAGCATCAATAGCAAGCCCTAGCAGTGCAGCATTGCACGCCACCAGAATGCCACCAACAGCCCCACCAAGAGCGAGATAAACCCGTGAATACAGCGCATTAGTTGCCAGCGTGTTTTTCAGCGATTCTGCTGGCACAAATTCTGCCCACAGTGAATTAATCGCGGGCCGGAAGTACCCCACACTAAGCCCATTGATCGCACAGCCGCTCACCACAAGTACAACGCCGAAATGTCCACCAAAAACAATCCCTCCCACTACTGCAAGATTCGCCACCCCACGTGCACTATCGCTAAAAACGAGCGTCGTAACGCGCCGTGAATGATCCGCATAAATTCCCCCAGCAGCAAAAGAAAAAAGCATACCTAGGCTTAAGGCAGTCAGTGCAGCGCTCATAGGAATCGCCCCCAGTGATTCAGCTATCGCCAGAGTAAGCACCACGCCCGTAAGCCCATTGCCGAAAGCCCCAATGACAGATGCACGACGCAAGCAACACAGGTTGGCAATTGCATGCGTGCGCAATCTTAAAATATCCGATACCAGCATCGAAAGGAGTTTCACTTCCCGTTAACGTTATGTAGGCATGTTCATTCCCTGCCAGGATACAAACCCAGTTTCGCCCAACACGATTGGTTAGCCCCGAATTTTACTCCCACCACCAACCACGTGTCCGGCAATGGGTAGTCGGAAGGTACTCATTTCGTTACCATTCCCTAGCACCACCTACCAACGTTTATTCACGATCTCATCGCGCAATGAGGTTGCCCCACCAAGAGAATGCTTGTCTTCAGGATTATCACATAGGGAAGGGATAAGGGGCTGAGGAATAAGCGAAGTTATAAGGCGGGAAGACTCCGCACGCCATGGCGGAAAAATATTCCTATTAATACGCGAGGATTGATTCAAAAATACTGATTCGACTTTCAGTTCACGGGTGAAAAATTGACCTGCGGTTTTACAGGTAGCACTTGCTCTATGTCGAATCAATATTTCGCTTATATATCAGTCAATGTCAACGCCCACTACCGGCTCGCAGTAACACACCATAGAAAAACACCACCTCCCCCGCCTTGTACGAACAAGGTGGGAAGGTGGTGTTGACAGTGCAGACCTTAATGAGAAAAGAAATTGCGGATTCTTTTAAGCCTCAGGCCTTACATATCAAATGCTTCATCCAATGGGACAGACGCACCGGTGAAGTCACCGAAGCCATCATCACCGTAGATGGAATCACCATAAGTTGGGATGGAGTATGCAGCATTACGTGCAGCCTCAGTTGGCTTCACAGTGATGTTGCGGTAACGAGAAATACCCGTACCAGCTGGGATCAGCTTACCGATGATCACGTTCTCCTTCAGACCGATCAGCTTATCCGAACGCTTGTTAATAGCAGCGTCGGTGAGCACGCGAGTGGTCTCCTGGAAGGACGCAGCAGACAACCACGACTCGGTAGCCAAGGAAGCCTTGGTAATACCCATGATCTCACTGCGGAGCTCAGCAGGCTGGCCACCAGCAGCAATCGCCTCAGCGTTCGCAGCCTTCGCCTCAGCCAAATCAACCAAAGTACCAGGCAAGAACTCAGTATTACCCGACTCAATCACGGTACCGCGGCGCAGCATCTGGCGAATGATGATCTCAATGTGCTTATCGTGAATCGCCACACCCTGAGCACGGTAAACAGCCTGGACTTCGTCAACCAAGTGCTGCTCAACACCACGACGACCCAGAATCTCCAGCACATCGTGCGGATCAGCAGGACCGCGCAGCAAACGATCACCAACCTCGACATGATCGCCGTCGGTAAGCGTACGCTCAAGCCACGCACCAGGATTGTTCGACATCGGAACACGAGTATTAGCCAAGCCCTGACGCTTCGACAGCTTCTCGTAAATCACATCGTCCGAACCATCATCAGGAGTAATGGTCAAGGTGTAGAAGTTACCTTCATCCTCCAAGTGGACCGTACCGGCCACAGAAGCAATCGGCGCACGGTTCTTCGGAACACGAGCCTCGAACAGCTCCTGAACACGAGGCAGACCACCGGTAATGTCACCACCGACACCACCCTGGTGGAACGTACGCATCGTCAGCTGGGTACCAGGCTCACCAATCGACTGAGCAGCAACAATACCCACAGCCTCACCGATATCAACCTGCTTACCCGAGGCCATGGAAATGCCGTAGCACTTCGCACACACACCGGTAGCGGTCTGACAGGTCAGAACCGAACGAACCTTCACTTCTTCAACGCCAAGCGCAACAAGCTTCTCAACCAAAACCTCAGTGAGATACTCGCCAGCAGAAGCAACAACCTCATCATTGCTCTTGACATCAACAGCCAACGCACGACCCAAAACAGACGTTTCGATCAAGCTATGCGCAACATGGGAAGTCACATTGCCTTCCGCATCCTTCACAGGCTGTGCAACAGGAACCTTGATACCCAGGCGGGTCTCACAGTCATCCTCACGCACAATAACATCCTGCGCAACGTCCACCAGACGACGAGTCAAGTAACCCGAGTCGGCGGTACGCAAAGCGGTATCGGCCAGGCCCTTACGGGAACCGTGGGAGTTGTTGAAGTACTCCAACACCGACAGACCTTCACGGAAGGAAGTCTTAATTGGGCGAGTGATGTACTCACCACGAGAGTTCACCACCATGCCCTTCATGCCGGCCAGGGTCCAGATCTGACGCATGTTACCGGCAGCACCGGACTTCACGATCATTGGAATCGGGTTGTCGTCAGGATACATAGCCTCAACGGCCTTACCCACCTCATCGGTGGCGTTCTTCCACAACTCAACCAGACGATCGTAACGCTCACGCTCGGTCAGAGCGCCCTGCTCCCAGTACTTACGCTCGATCTTGCGGGCCTCAGCCTCGTACTTCTCCAGACGCTCGTCCTTGTCCTCAAGAACCAAAACGTCGCTCATGGCGATGGTCACACCGGAACGCGTTGCCCAGTAGAAGCCAGCATCCTTCATCTTATCCATGGTCTGAGCCACGGTAATCATTGGGTACTGTGCTGCGAGGTCGTTAATGACATCGCCCAACATGATCTTGTCGGAGCCGCCGCCCTTACGAACCATCACACCTTCAAGGTATGGGTAGTTCCAAGGCAGAAGATCGTTGAAGTAGATACGACCCAAGGTGGTATCGGCAAGCCAAGTCTGGCCCTTCTGCCAACCATCAGGGAACTGCTCAGCCTCAATATCTGCTGGCGGACGCAGGTGAGAAATACGCACCTTAATCTTCGCCTGCAAACCAAGCTCCTTGCGGTCGTACGCCATGATGGCCTCAGCCACCGAGGAGTACATACCCGTTGCAGGGCCCTCAGAAGTTGCAGGCTTGTATGCGCCGTTGCCGCCGATCTCGTGCTCAGCCTTATCCATGGTCAGGAAGTACAGGCCGGTCACCATGTCCAGACGAGGCATAGCCAAAGGCTTACCAGATGCTGGGGACAGAATGTTGTTCGAAGCCAGCATCAAAATGCGAGCCTCAGCCTGAGCTTCTGCCGACAGTGGCAGGTGCACAGCCATCTGGTCACCGTCGAAGTCGGCGTTGAAGGCTTCACAGGCAAGTGGGTGCAGCTGAATAGCCTTACCCTCAATGAGCTTCGGCTCGAAAGCCTGAATACCCAGGCGGTGCAGGGTTGGTGCACGGTTGAGCATCACAGGGTGCTGCGCAATGGCCTCTTCCAGAACGTCCCACACCTCAGGGCGCTGACGTTCCACCATGCGCTTAGCCGACTTGATGTTCTGCGCGTAGTCGTTTTCGACCAGGCGCTTCATCACGAACGGCTTGAACAGTTCCAAAGCCATCAGCTTCGGCAGACCACACTCGTGGAGCTTGAGCTGAGGACCAACGATAATAACGGAACGACCGGAGTAGTCAACACGCTTACCCAGCAGGTTCTGGCGGAAACGACCCTGCTTACCCTTAAGCAGATCGCTCAGGGACTTCAGCGGACGGTTACCAGGACCAGTCACTGGGCGGCCACGACGACCGTTGTCGAACAGGGCGTCAACGGACTCCTGCAGCATGCGCTTCTCGTTGTTCACGATGATCTCAGGAGCACCAAGATCGATCATGCGCTTGAGGCGGTTGTTGCGGTTGATCACACGACGGTACAGATCATTCAGGTCGGAGGTGGCGAAACGGCCACCGTCGAGCTGAACCATTGGGCGAAGCTCTGGTGGGATGACTGGGATGCAGTCAAGCACCATGCCAGCAGGATCGTTACCCGAGCGCTGGAAGGCTGCAACAACCTTCAGACGCTTGAGGGCACGCATCTTCTTCTGGCCCTTGCCTTCGTTGATGATCTGGCGCAGTTCCTCAGCCTCAGCGTCGAGGTCGAAGTTGCGGATCAGCGTCTGGATCGCCTCAGCGCCCATGCCGCCGGTGAAGTAATCTTCGTAGCGGTCAACGAGCTCTTCGTAGATCTTGTCGTCGATGATCATCTGCTTAGGAGCAAGCTTGATGAAGGTCTGCCACACCTCGTCGAGGTGATCGATGTCGCGCTGAGCGCGCTCACGAATGTGCTGCATTTCCTTCTCAGCAGCGTTTTGCACCTTGCGGCGCGCATCTGCCTTTGCACCAGCTGCTTCCAGCTCAGCCAGGTCTTCTTCCAGCTTCTGGGCGCGCTCGGAGATTTCGGTCTCCGCTTCGGTTTCGCGCTCCTTCTTCTCCATCAGCATTTCTGCTTCCAGAGTGGTCTGGTCATTATGGCGTGCTTCATCGTCAACGCTGGTGATGATGTTCGCAGCGAAGTAGATGATGCGCTCCAGGTCCTTCGGAGCTAGGTCGAGCAGGTAGCCGAGGCGGGAAGGCACACCCTTGAAGTACCAAATGTGGGTCACAGGCGCGGCCAATTCAATGTGGCCCATGCGCTCACGACGCACCTTAGACTTGGTCACCTCAACGCCACAGCGTTCACAGATAATGCCCTTGTAGCGGACGCGCTTGTACTTACCGCAGGCACATTCCCAGTCGCGGGTAGGACCGAAAATGCGCTCGCAGAACAGGCCGTCCTTCTCAGGCTTGAGGGTACGGTAGTTAATGGTTTCCGGCTTCTTGACCTCACCCTTAGACCAACGGCGGATGTCGTCGGCGGTGGCCAGGCCAATGCGGAGTTCTTCGAAGAAGTTGACGTCGAGCACGTAACTCCCTTTCCTAAAGAAGTGGTGGTTAATCAGTTACATTCCGCCTGCTTATCGACGCCGTCGCAACGCTTGAGAAGCGAAACGCACGGTGTCGATCACAGCAGACCTGGCGCAATTAGGCGATGTCAGCGTCCGAGCGCTCGTCGCGCGAGAGGTTGATGCCCATAGAAGCACCAGCCTGATCGAACTCGTCATCATCGGAGCCGGACAGTTCCATTGGGGTGCCGTCAGCCGAGAGAACCTCGACGTTCAGACACAGGGACTGAAGCTCCTTGAGCAGAACCTTGAAGGACTCAGGAATACCTGGGTCTGGGATGTTCTCGCCCTTGACAATTGCCTCGTACACCTTCACACGACCAACCACGTCGTCAGACTTAATCGTCAGAAGCTCCTGGAGGGTGTATGCGGCACCGTAGGCCTGCATTGCCCACACTTCCATTTCGCCGAAGCGCTGGCCACCGAACTGTGCCTTACCACCCAGTGGCTGCTGGGTAATCATGGAGTAAGGACCAGTGGAGCGGGCGTGAATCTTCTCGTCCACCAAGTGGTGCAGCTTCAGGATGTACATGTAGCCGACGGAAACAGGGAACGGGAATGGTTCACCGGAGCGGCCGTCGAAAAGCTGCGCCTTACCGTTTTCGTCCACCATGACATCCCCGTCGCGGTTCGGGCGGGAGCTACGCAACAGACCAGCAAGCTCGTCGTTGGTTGCACCGTCGAACACTGGGGTGGCGGTCAGCGAGCCTGGCTCCACATCGTAGAGGTCTTCCGGCAGGGTCTTGAGGATTTCGGCGTTCGCTGGGTCTTCGGTGTCGATCTTCCAACCTGCAGCAGCCAACCAGCCGAGGTGAACTTCCAGCACCTGGCCGATGTTCATACGACGAGGCACACCGTGGGTGTTCAGGATGATGTCCACTGGGGTGCCGTCTGGCAGGAATGGCATGTCTTCCTGAGGCAGGATCTTACCCACCACACCCTTGTTGCCGTGGCGGCCGGCGAGCTTGTCGCCGTCCTGGATCTTACGCTTCTGGGCAACGTAGACGCGGATCATCTCGTTGACACCTGGCGACAGGTCGTCATCGTCCTCGCGGGAGAAGCGACGCACGCCGATGACCTTACCGGTTTCACCGTGAGGCACCTTCATGGAGGTGTCGCGAACCTCGCGAGCCTTCTCACCGAAGATGGCGCGCAGCAAGCGCTCTTCAGGGGTCAGCTCAGTCTCACCCTTCGGGGTGACCTTACCCACCAGGATGTCGCCGTCGCGCACGTCGGCACCGATGCGCACGATACCGCGCTCATCGAGGTCCTTGAGTACGTCTTCGCTCACGTTCGGGATTTCACGGGTGATTTCCTCGGCACCTAGCTTGGTGTCGCGGGCATCGATTTCGTGCTCCTCGATGTGGATGGAGGTCAGGATGTCCTCTTCCACGAGACGCTGATTCAGGATGATCGCGTCCTCGTAGTTGTGGCCTTCCCATGGCATGAAGGCAACCAGCAGGTTGCGGCCCAGTGCCATTTCGCCGTTGTGGGTACCTGGACCGTCGGCAAGAACCTGGCCCTCTTCGACGCGTTCGCCGAGGTCAACCAGTGGCTTCTGGTTGTAGGAGGTGCCCTGGTTGGTGCGCTCGAACTTGCGCAGCATGTAGGTGTCGCGGATGCCTTCATCACTCATGATGGTGATGTAATCAGCGGACACGGACTCGACGATGCCGGCCTTCTTGTTGATGATCAGGTCACCAGCGTCGTAGGCGGCGCGCAGCTCCATACCGGTGCCCACGAATGGGGCTTCGGAACGCACCAGTGGCACTGCCTGGCGCTGCATGTTCGCGCCCATCAAGGCACGGTTAGCGTCGTCGTGCTCCAAGAATGGAATCATGGCGGTTGCCACGGACACCATCTGGCGTGGGGAGACGTCCATGTAGTCGATGTCCTTACCGGACACGACCTGGATATCACCCTTCTTCAGGCGCACGGTCACGCGATCTTCGGTGATCACACCGTTCTCGTCGTACTCGGTGTTTGCCTGGGCGACCACGTAGCGGTCTTCTTCATCGGCGGTGAGGTAATCGACGTGGTCGGTGACCACACCGTCAACCACCTTGCGGTAAGGGGTTTCGATGAAGCCGAAAGTGTTCACGCGGGCATAGGATGCCAGCGAGCCGATCAGACCAATGTTCGGGCCTTCGGGGGTTTCAATCGGGCACATACGTCCGTAGTGCGAGGCGTGGACGTCACGAACTTCGATGCCGGCGCGTTCACGCGACAGACCGCCGGGGCCCAGTGCGGACAGGCGGCGCTTGTGGGTCAGGCCGGACAGGGAGTTGTTCAGGTCCATGAACTGCGACAGCTGGGAGGTACCGAAGAACTCGCGGATCGCAGCAGAGACTGGGCGCACGTTGATCAGGGAGGTAGGGGTGATCGATTCCGCATCCTGGGTGGTCATGCGCTCGCGCACAACACGCTCCATGCGGGACAGACCCACGCGTACCTGGTTCTGGATCAGCTCACCCACGGTGCGCAGGCGGCGGTTACCGAAGTGGTCAATGTCGTCGGTTTCCACTGGGATGACTTCGCCGGTTGGGCTGGTCATGGTGGTTTCGCCGGCGTGCAGACGCACGAGGTATTCGATGGTGGTGGCGATGTCTTCGTCGGTGAGGGTCATCAGGCCCTCGTTGTCGCCACCCAAACCGAGCTTGCGGTTGACCTTGTAGCGGCCCACCTTTGCTAGGTCGTAGCGCTTTGCGCGGAAGAAGGAGTTATCCAGCAAAGACTGTGCCAGCTCGCGGGTTGGCTGCTCGCCTGGGCGCTGCTTGCGGTAGATTTCCAGCAGAGCTTCGTCGGTGTTTGCCACACCGTCGGACTCGAGGGTGGACATCATGATTTCGGAGAAGCCGAAGCGCTCCTGAATCTGTTCGGTGGTCCAGCCCAGTGCCTTCAGCAGCACGGTGACAGGCTGACGACGCTTGCGGTCGATGCGCACGCCGACCGTGTCACGCTTATCGACGTCGAATTCCAGCCATGCGCCACGCGAAGGGATCACCTTCACTGCATGCAGTGGACGTTCGGTCGACTTGTCGATGGTCTGGTCGAAGTACACACCAGGGGAACGAACCAGCTGGGAAACCACGACACGCTCGGTGCCGTTGACGATGAAGGTACCTTTTTCGGTCATCATCGGGAAGTCACAGATGAAAACTGTCTGCGACTTGATTTCGCCGGTATCGGTGTTGATGAACTCTGCGGTCACATACAGTGGCGCGGAGTAGTTGATGTCTTTGTCTTTGCACTCGTCGATGGAGTTTTTCTTCTCCTCGAAGCGTGGCTCAGACAGCGACAGGGACATGTTGCCGGAGTAGTCGACGATGGGGCTCAACTCTGCGAGGATATCCTCGAGACCAGAGGTGACCTTTACACCCTCGCCCAATTCTGCCTGACGACGGGCACGCCACTCGGGCGAACCAATCAACCAAGCGAAAGATTCCAGCTGAATATCAAGAAGACCTGGGACCTCAATAGGTTCGGTGATCTTCGCGAACGACTTACGTTCGGGAGCCCCAGGAATTGTGGCCTTGGTCTGGCGGGAGACTGCCAAGATGGGTCCTTCCAGCACCTCGCGCGGATGGTGGCCCCGCAATATTGACCACCAAAACCGCTGGTAATTGCAATTTCGGTCTGCACAGGAAACTTTTGCCGTAGATAGCACTAACAGACCTTGTCAAGTCGGCCTTCCGGCTGTGTTCGATCAAGGTCAGTATGCTGGGGGTTTAAAGATTCCAGAGCAAAGAACTACTTTACTGCAGAAAAAATGGATTGTAAAGGGGGCAGTTGTAAACAGGGGCCGTCACGCCCAACCCGTGCCACTAGCGGGGTCGGATGCGCGGGGGCCAACACTTGAGATGTTTACAACTCCCACATCAGTATCAAATTGTTTTCACTCATTCACCTCGCTGCCTAAAGCCCGTAGTGGGAATCCACGACCTTCGGCCACCACACGAGTTACGCGCTGGCGAAAAGCATAGCGTGCGTGGGCACTGCGGCGATGAGGAACTCAACGAAATTGCATTCCCCTGCTCCACACGAAGCCTCATACCCTCAAGGCTGATGTGAGCGGGTTCGCAATCACCTTAGCATTAAACCGTCAAAAAGCAACGCACGCTTCCCACCAGCCGGTACTAGGAGGGAAAAATCCAGCAGTTAAACACCGCTGGCATCTATGGTTGTGCCTCGTTGTTTCCGACCCTGCGGACGCAGTGCCATAAATGCGCCAAGAACTGCTAAAACAATGCCAAACCCAAGGATGATCCAGCTGATCAAACGCGGAGTTGATCCATCGGAAATTTTCGCAATTTCCGCATCCATTTGTTGGCGAAACTCCTCACTCGACTGAGCCGTGAATTTTAGCGCATCATCGACGCGTTCGCCGCGTTCGTTTTGATAATAATCATCCCATTCTTCACTCACATGGGTCACGAGGCCAGTGATGCGATCGACATGAAGCTCACGCTGCCCTTGGTGGATAAGTTCAGCTTGCTCCAAACCACCATCCTCAGTGGCCACCACCGCAAGGCTAAAGACGCTGGGGTTAATCTGGTGGACGTTGGTTGGGGGAATTTTTTGCACGAAGATGTATTCACTGCGCCCGTTGCGGAGTTGTTCTTCCCGAAAAACTGCCGGTACGGTGCGGCGGAGGGTGGCGTCGAAAAGCTCGTAGTTTGTTTGCTCAACGTAAGCGGGGAACTTCACCCAAAGCCCGTGAAAATCGACTTCTTTCGCAGGGGAAGCAAGCTGCTCAGACACCATCAGCGGGGTGGTATTTTCCCCCGTCGTGCGGTCGAAAGTGTACGTCCACACTTCAGCCTGGGCTAAATTTTCCGCCTCAGGGCGCGTACGATCATCGCGCAGCGTTGTAGCCCCAATGCGGGCAGTGGCAACAGCATCGTCGGTGGGCGGGATGATGCTGATGTGGAACTGTTTTTCTACACCACCGTGATAGTTCTCGCCACTTAAAGTACGCATGTGCGCGTTCGGATCTTTAAGCATGAGAGTGGTTGCCGGGATATCAAGCGGAAGGCGGGGGCCGTGAACCACAAGCACGGGGAAGAGTATTCCCCATGTGATGCAGGCTAGACCGACGCCGAAGACGAGGGCAGAAACAATTCGGGACTTAGGCAGCATGATTTATCATTCTAACCTGCCGTGCGTGATCCCGAGTTCCCCACCCCACCGCCAACCCCAACCGCAGCAGCGCCCACGCCCGCCACAGACGCCAACAGTTGCACTGATTTCGCCCACGCCCGCCACCTCAGCGCAGTCGCGTCCCCACTACCCACGGTAACGCAAACAGCACACTCAGCCTGGTTTAATGCACTCCAGCCTTGCCCCGCGCAACGTATACGCGCACACGCAGCACAACAGCCCCCGCCGCGTTCATGCTGAACAGCCCGCTTCAGCCACAACCCAGCATCTGGTGGCTTTTCACGCACACCCCTGCTTTCACCACAGTTGGGCATTGTCTTCGGCAGTACTGTCACCAACCCTGAACAAAGGGAAACTCCCCAGCCATACACAATGGTGCAGGTGGGGAGTTTTACGCAAACAGTAAGAGAGATCTTACTTAAGGGTAACCTTTGCGCCAGCCTCTTCCAGCTTAGCCTTAGCAGCCTCAGCGTCGTCCTTGGAAACACCCTCCAGGATAGCCTTAGGAGCACCCTCAACGAGCTCCTTAGCTTCCTTCAGGCCCAGGCCGGAAACGATCTCGCGGACAACCTTGATCACGCCGATCTTCTTAGCGCCAGCGTCCTCGATAACGACGTCGAACTCGTCCTTCTCTTCCTCAGCTGGAGCAGCAGCGCCACCAGCAACTGCAACAGCAGCAACTGGAGCAGCAGCGGTAACCTCGAAGACCTCTTCGAATTCCTTAACGAACTCGGAGAGCTCGATCAGGGTCATCTCCTTGAAAGCCTCAATGAGCTCGTCCTTGGTGAGCTTAGCCATGGTGGTATTCCTTTCGGTATGGGGTTTTCAGAAACGACAATGGTGTTAAAGAATGTTTCTGAAAAAGTGTTGATTTTTTTGTCTAAAGCTTTTCCGCCGAAGCGTTAAAGAAGCTTTAAGCTTCCTTCTTCTCCTGGAGCGCAGCAGCAAGGCGTGCGACCTGGGAAGCAGGAGCGTTGAACAGGCCAGCGGCCTTTGCCAAGTTGCCCTTCATGGCGCCTGCCAGCTTCGCAAGAGTGGTCTCGCGGTTGTCCAGCTCGGCAATAGCATCGACCTGAGCTGCGCTCAGAGCGTTGCCATCCATGTAGCCACCCTTAACAACGAAAGCCTTGTTCTCGGTGGAGAACTTCTTGAGTGCCTTAGCAGCGTCAACAGCTTCGCCCTTAATGAAGGCGACAGCGGTTGGGCCGGTCAGCAGATCATCGAGGCCCTCGATGCCAGCTTCTTTTGCAGCCAGCTTCAGCAGGGTGTTCTTGGCGACGGAGTACTGGACGTCAGCACCGAGGGACTTACGCAGTGCGGTGGTCTGAGCTACGGTCAGGCCGCGGTACTCAGTGAGTACGAATGCGTCGGTCTCTGCAAAACGCTGCTTGAGCTCTGCCAGAGATGCGGTGTTCTTCGGGTTAGCCATTACTACGCCTCCTTCCTCTTTTTATCTAAAGGTTTTATCCGCCGAGGCTTTCATAACAAAAGCCCCGTGCAAGAGCACAGGGCGCAACACTTTTTCAAAACCCCGCAGTGTGGGCTATCAAAGAAATTGGCTCTAAAGTGACTCCTGCGTGGGCCGTTCCATTTTCATGGAAACCTTCGAGCCCCACCCTCTCAGGGGGACTGACCGACGGTCTACGGTGAAACTTGAGCGAAGGTGCATACAAACACCTTTTTCAAACTTCGACTGGGAACACTACCAGCACCCTATCTACATACGCAAATTACGCACCCACCAGCCACATTTCCCGCACAACCCCCTTCCCCAGCCACAGCTGCCCGCACTTCCCCACCCCACAACTCGACCCTTCCTGCTCCCGCACCCCAAAAACGCGGCATCGCACAGCAAAAGGTCGAACTACCCCTGCATCCCGCACCCCACAACTCGACCTTTCCTCCTCCCGCACCCTCAAAACACGACGTCGCACAGCAAAAGGTCGAGCAAGCCCCACCAGAGCGCAACCCCACTGCTTATCGACGCCAACACCCCAAACCCGACAACTCGACTGTTCCTCCTCTCGCACCTCAAAAACACGGCGTCGCACAGCAAAAGGTCGAGCAAACCCCACCAGAGCGCAACCCCACTGCTTATCGACGCCAACACCCCAAACCCGACAACTCGACCGTTCCTCCTCCCGCACCCCAAAAACGCGGCATCGCACAGCAAAAGGTCGAGCAAGCCCCACATCCCACACCCCTACTGCTTATCGACGCCAACACCCCAAACCCGACAACTCGACCTTTCCTGCTCCCGCACCCTCAAAACACGACGTCGCACAGCAAAAGGTCGAACTACCCTTGCATCCCGCACCCCACAACTCGACCTTTCCTCCTCCCGCACCCTCAAAACACGACGTCGCACAGCAAAAGGTCGAACTACCCCTGCATCCCGCACCCCAAAAACGCGGCGTCGCACAGCAAAAGGTCGAGTGAGAGCAGTGCGTGTTTTACGCATTCCGTTTTCGCCAACGTTTGATCTTGTTGTTGGTTTGCTTCTGTTCGCGCAACAGAATTTTGGGGATTTGACTGGTGACTGGGGTTGGTTAGGGAATTTCTCCACTGATGCACTTGCAAATATATTCACCAAAATTGACGGTATTTATAAGTAATATTAAGTGCATACTTACCCCCTTTTTTATCGCCGGTAACATGGGTGTGACCTGCATTGATAATGTTTTTTCTCCAAGGGTGTAACAAAGCTATGCTAAGCGAAGATCACCTTGTGGACGCACTTCGATTGATAGGTATCGCGTCCGTTATTTTCATCAATAAACAGAAGGAGGTTCACGCATGTGGTTAGTTGTTCGCCATGGAAATAGCCCCATACGATCTGACACGTATTCAGCTTTGATGGAACAACTCGACAGCGTTGCCGAAATACTTGGACGAACTGTTGGCAATTGGCCCAGCCCCGAAAATACGACCGCTGTTCGTGAATATGCTGCTAAAGCATACGGTTGTGCCCCCAAGAAGATCCTCCTCGTATCCCCCTCATCGCCGTTGGCCATCACCCGGCTGGTTGAAGCCCACGATGATGTGCAAAGGCTTGAGCTTGAGCTCATGCAGGCACGCATTACCCGGCGTCGCTTAATGCGCTTCCTCACTGAGGAATCTATTCTGAGGGCGGTAGATATTGGGCGGATATTGGGAATCACCCCCACCGCAATTGGCAAGATTCTCAAAGGAACAGGGTAGTCTTCACGTTCCCCTTGCAAGAAAACATCGTGCTTGAAGTGCCCACAACGCACATTTTCGGTGCTGCCCACACGCAACTACGCCGATCATCACGCTATGTTTTCACCCCCGAACCGTTTGCGCTGATCTCACAAAGTGTTGCCCAAACGCTTGCTACAAGGGAAGCAGTCTCCCCCGTTTGCGCAGGGTTTGCCACACCCTTTTTTTGAGCACCCTACTTTGACTACTTCTGTTCGCATCACTTCCCCCTCACTCACAGTGATTGTGAGGGGCACATAATTTCACATATTCCCCGCACCCCTCGTGCGCCGCAAGTGGCGGGTGCGGGGGTTATGGGCGTTGCACCCCCCTGCAGCGTGACGACGTCGATACGCTCATCGCCGCCACGTCACCGCCGACTGTGGCCCAGGGTATGAAAAGGAAAAGCCACGTGAGAATCTGCACTGAGCACAGTTTCCCACGCGGCTTTAGAGTTTCCAGTTAAAGAAACTTCCTTCAAAAGGATTAGGAAGCGGTGTAGTTCTTCTGGATGGAAGCGTCAACAGGAACGCCAGGACCGGAGGTCGAAGCGATGGTGACCTTCTTGATGTAAATGCCCTTGGAGGAAGAAGGCTTGATGCGGTTCAGCTCGTCGATCAGTGCACCGTAGTTCTCAGCCAGCTTCTCAGCATCGAAGGATGCCTTACCGATGATGGCGTGCAGGTTAGCAGCCTTGTCAACGCGGAAGGAGATCTTGCCGCCCTTGACCTCGGAGATAGCCTTAGCAACATCGGTGGTCACGGTGCCGGTCTTTGGGTTCGGCATCAGGCCACGGGGGCCCAGCACGCGAGCAACACGGCCAACCTTAGCCATCTGATCTGGGGTTGCGATTGCGACGTCGAAGTCGGTCCAGCCCTCGGTGATCTTCTGGATCAGGTCGTCGGAGCCAACAACGTCAGCGCCAGCAGCCTCAGCCTCGGTAGCCTTCTCGCCAGCTGCGAAAACAGCAACGCGAACGGTCTTACCGGTGCCGTGTGGCAGAGAAACGGTGCCACGAACCAGCTGGTCAGCCTTACGTGGGTCAACGCCGAGGCGCACTGCAACGTCGATGGTTGCATCGTAGTTCTTGGAGGAGGTCTCCTTGGCCAGCTCTACAGCCTTCAGTGGGGTGTACAGGCGGCTCTTATCAACCAGCTCAGCAGCGGCCTTGAAAGCCTTAGACTTCTTGCTCATTTAGCAATCCTTACATGTGATTGTTGTGGTGAAGTGGGTCGAAGCGGACCCTACCACGAAAAAGGGGGGAAAATTGTGTGGTGTCGAAGGGCTGAAATTTAGCCCTCGACCTCGATACCCATGGAACGAGCGGTACCAGCGATGATCTTCGCAGCAGCGTCGATGTCGTTAGCGTTGAGGTCTTCCATCTTGGTCTGGGCAATTTCCTTGACCTGATCCATGGTGACCTTGCCCACCTTCTGGGTGTGAGGAACGCCGGAGCCCTTCTGCAGGCCAGCGGCCTTCAGCAGCAGCTTAGCAGCTGGAGGGGTCTTCAGCTTGAAATCGAAGGAGCGGTCTTCGTAGACGGTGATCTCAACAGGGATCACATTGCCGCGCTGAGACTCAGTTGCAGCATTGTAAGCCTTGCAGAATTCCATGATGTTCACACCGTGAGCACCAAGGGCAGGACCAACTGGTGGAGCTGGGTTAGCAGCACCTGCGTCGATCTGCAGCTTGATCAGGCCAGTGACCTTCTTCTTTTTCTTTGGAGCCATCGCTTTACCTACTTCCTTGTTAACGGGGGCCGAACACACCGACACGAAAGTGTTGATGGTTCCTTGAAAAATATTTTCACGGTGTGCGCCCCCGTCCGGATGCCCGAACTTGAAACACAAACCGTGCTTCAGATCTCAAGCCACCGGGGGATCATGAATATGAATTGCGCATGCCAAAAGACACGCAACTGTGAAATTCTAGCAACCGCAACCCAAAGACACCAAACCCCCATGCACCACACCAAAGGTTATGCACGGGGGTTCGCGAACACAGCGACAGCATCACTGCTGTATATGCTGCGTATGGGCTAGATGCGTGTCGACGTCGATACGGCGTCGCAACGACAGCTAGGAAACCTTCTCCACCTGGTCGAAGGTGACATCCACTGGGGTTTCGCGGCCGAAGATGGACACCAGAACCTGCAACTTGGAGTTTTCCACATCGATGGAGGAAATCGTTGCGGAAACACCAGCAAGTGCGCC
The DNA here is from genome assembly GCF_030408755.1 of Corynebacterium felinum. Lineage (NCBI taxonomy): Bacteria > Bacillati > Actinomycetota > Actinomycetes > Mycobacteriales > Corynebacteriaceae > Corynebacterium > Corynebacterium felinum. Next base: position 325,531 of record NZ_CP047209.1, on the reverse strand, counting down.
GGTGAGGATGGTGACAGCTTCGCCTTCTTCGAAGTCGACGGTGACTGCAGCCTTAGCCACATCGGTAGGCATTGCCACAACCTTCTCACCCTCAGCGGTCACAGAGCCTTCGCCCTCAGTCGGTGCGGAAGCGTCCTGTGGCATCAGGAACTTCGCCACATCGCGGTGCTTGACTGGGGTGGCGTTGCCCTCGTTACCCACGAAGGAGGTCACACCTGGGGTTTCACGCACTACAGACCATGCGCGGTCGTTGATGTCCATGCGTACTAGCACGTAGCCTGGCAGAAGCTTGCGCTTGACGATCTTGCGCTTGCCGTCCTTGATTTCCACAGCCTGCTCGACAGGGACCACGATTTCGTAGATGGAGTCTTCCACCTCAAGGGTCTGGGCACGCATGTCAAGGTTGGTCTTCACCTTGTTTTCGTAACCGGAGTAGCACTGAATGATGTACCACTGGCCAGGCTGCTTCTTCAGCTCGCGAGTAAAAGCGCGCAGGCGTGCCTTGTAGTCGCCATCAGCATCGTTTGCTTCGGCAGCGGCCGCCTCGGATGGGGTTGGCTCTGCCTGCTCTTCTCCAGCCTCTGCTTCTGGCTCGGCGATGGAGGCGTCGAAGCTATCGGCGATGTCCTGAGCTTCGGTCGACTCGTTTAACTCAGCAGCATCGGTTGCTTCGTCGAATGCTGCTGCAAAGGAATCCAGGTTTTCTTCGCTCATGTGGGTAAGTCACTCGCTTTCTGCAGGGACAGCATCGGAAAATGTTCACGCTGCCACAGTGGTGGGTGGTCGGGGGTCACAGTGGAATTTTGTTCGTGGAAAGTTGTTTCCCACACGCCGCCTCGGCGGCACTGCTTTCTATGGTAAACAACTTTTCACAGTTCGCTGCTTTCTGCACACTTCACACCATGTGTGCGCGAAGTGTAGGCAAAAAGTTATCCCGCCGTTCCCTTGCTACTTTAAGGAAATCCGGCGGGATGCTATTAGCTACCTTGATTAAATACTAGCGAGGGGTGAGAACCTTCTCAACTCCGAGGCCAGCAAGGAAGTCAACGCCTGCAACGAGGGCGGTGAGCAGGATCAGGAAGGCAAACACAATCAGGGTGTAGTTGACCATCTGCTTAGCAGTTGGCCAAATAACCTTCTTCATTTCGGTGACCACTTCTGGGATAAAAGCAACAACCTTGTTGGTGCTCTTATCTTCAGAACCGCCAGCAGGGGCAGCCTGCTTTGCCTCGTAGGAGGCGGTCGAGGTGGTGCTTGCGCCAGTAAGCTGACGCTTACCGGTTGGACGAGCTGCACCGCCCTGCGTTGGCTGTTGATCGCTCACGCGACTCTCCTCTAACTCAAGTTTTATAAAAGAATCTCACTGTCATTCTGGAAGAACTGAATCTTTTTCACCCTTTCCCCGCGTGGTGGCACTGCGCACCTGTGTGGCGTGGAGGATACAAGACTAGATCTCACAACTGTTCGACTATACCAAATTTCTTAAACTCACCACATTTTCGTTAACGGCAGCACAGCTGACACACACCCTTTGGTGATGCTGTTCTGCGCGCACGCTGCTCCCCTACGCCCACATACTCCCCTGCCGATGCTTGTGCTGATTATGATGTTGTCGCACCAAAGCTCCACGTGCGCCTGCGAAACTTTACTCGCGCACGCATCGATCCTGACCGTAATTTCACGCACGCGGCAGATGTGAGGCCACCATCTTTCGAATGCTGGCATGTTTGCCCACCCCCGTGGGTCCAGGTGCCAGTGCTGTTGGGTGGGCTTTGCGCTTATCGACGACGGTGAAACACCTGGAGAAATAAAAAAGAGCCCCCTGACAGAATCGAACTGTCGACCTTTTCCTTACCATGGAAACGCTCTGCCGACTGAGCTAAGGGGGCAACGCCAAACAGAATCTCTTTCACAATAGTGCGATAGAGCGCTGTGCGACAGAACATAGATTAGCCCCTTGATCTTAAGAACACAAACCCAGCCCAAAAACCACCTTTATGCAGCCGTTTCACAAATGCTTCATGCGCACTATTCTCGTGAAAAACTGCACTGTTTTTCAGCACCTAGCACGCAAACTCCACCCCAGGATTCCCCGCCCTGCCCTAGGGAAACACTGTGCATCAGGCTCAACGTTTGCAAACAACACAGTAAGCCAGTTGTGAGCGCACACCTCGATGCCTCAAATCCCCCGTGTATTCAAAGCCTTCGGGTTAAAGAAAAACCAGCCTTGTGGGGGTTTCCACAAGGCTGGTTTTTCTTTGGCAGGGGCGACAGGACTCGAACCTGCAACTTACAGTTTTGGAGACTGTTGCTCTACCAATTGAACTACGCCCCTATGTATTTATCGTGCCCATATGCAAATAGGGCGCCAATTGGCACCTATTTACTTCTTCAAGCACAGTAGCGATGGCGAGAATTGAACTCGCGACACAGCGATTATGAGTCGCTTGCTCTACCACTGAGCTACACCGCCATACCTGATCCTTTTCAGAATACTAAAAAGAAACAGAGCCCCCTGACAGAATCGAACTGTCGACCTTTTCCTTACCATGGAAACGCTCTGCCGACTGAGCTAAGGGGGCACAGCCGCTAATAAAGTTTAGTAGATTTCTCCGCTGCCCTTCTGTGCGACTGAAGAAACAATAACCCACATTCACAACAGAACACAAATCCCAAGGTCAACAACATAATTTCTACCAACACACAGCAACGCCCCACCCCAACGCGGACAAGCAGCCCACGAAGCACACAGTAATAGTTACGCTCATGCCCAAGGGCCCACACCGCCGACTATGCCCCTTCACTTCCTCCGCAACCAGCCAACAGGCGCACAATCCCCACCAAACTTAAGCTGCACAAAACCCCCTGTGCTCATTAAGAACACAGGGGGTTTGATTGTGCCAGGTAGAAGATTCGAACTTCTGTAGGCAATGCCGACGGATTTACAGTCCGCTCCCTTTGGCCGCTCGGGCAACCTGGCGTGCAACACTTATCTGCTGCGAGAAGTACTTTACTACGAACCCACCACGTTTTGGCAAATCCGCAGGTAGCCTCCCCTACTTAGCCAACACGCGAAACCGTGTACTGGGCAAGCATTCGCAACGCTTTCGTTGTTGCGTTGTCAGGCAGTGTGGCTAGATTCTCGTCGACGACCGCCAAGTAGTGGTGGACGTCGGCAAGCGCACGCGCACGACCCTGCGACTGTGCCAACAGTGATAACGCAGCAGCAACCTCATCATCAGAATGCAGCGGGCCAGTCAACAGCCCACGCAACTGCTCCCCCACCGCGGAGTCCTCAGCAAGCGCGTACAGCACAGGCAACGTGAACACGCCCTCACGCAGATCCGTGCCTGGGGTCTTACCGGACTGGTCTGAATCAGAGAAAATATCAATAATGTCGTCGACGATTTGGAACACCATGCCGATCGCCGCACCGGTGCGCGACAGTGCCTGAATCGTGTCCTCATCAGCACCCGAATGCATCGCACCCAAGTAGCCGGCGGAGGCAATCAGCACACCAGTTTTTTCCTCAATAACCTTCATGTAGTGCTCGATCGGGTCGCCGTCACCAGCGCCGATCGTCTCACGCATCTGACCTGTCACCAGATCACCAAACGTGTCAGCAAAATGCGCAACAGTGGCAACACCCAACTCACTCATGATGCGCGAAGCATGCGCAAGCAAAATATCGCCCGCCAAAATCGCCACCGAGTTCGACCAGCGCGCATTCGCCGACTCCACGCCACGGCGCTGCGTTGCCTCGTCCATCACATCGTCGTGGTACAACGTGGCAAGGTGCGTCATCTCAACGATCACCGCGGCCTTAACCACTTCGTCGCTCATCGGGTTCGGGCCGTAGTTGGATGCCAACAACGCAAACATGGGCCTAAACCGCTTGCCCCCAGCTTTGGTCAGGTGCATAACCTTCTCAGTGAGGAAATCAGCGCCCTTATTCAGCTCATCCCGCAGCACCAATTCCACCCGGTTCATGCCGGCATATAGCTGCTCGTTTAAGGATGCATCACCTAAGTCGACGCGCGTACCGATAGCGGAATCGCCAGTGTTCTGGCGAAGTTCGGCACCGTTGCTCATGCTGTTTCTACCTTTTCCTTGAAGGCCTACAATGCGCCCTAGCACCATGCGCTTGACAGGAGTAACCTCATGAAAAACACACAGGCTAAGACCACGGATGAATTATGTGACAGTGTTTTATGAATCATAAAACTTCACATTCATCCGATTATTTAACCAACTAACCCCTTAACCGTAGTCGATAAGGTGGCTTCCTCACACCCTCGGGGTGGCAATCAGCGTCACTTCCTTGAAAGAATAGGGGTCGTGCCCGAAACTCACAGCGAAAAACTCATCCACACCGAACTGCTGATCATTGGCGGTGGCCCCACCGGCGCAACCGCCGCGATCCACGCCGCACGCAGGGGCTTAAGCACCCTGATTGTCGACGCGCAACAGTTCCCGCGGGACAAAACCTGCGGCGATGGGCTCACCCCCCGCGCCATCACCCAATTGGATCGCATCGGGCTCGCTGCCACCATCACCGACCGCTACCTCTCCCATGGGCTGAAACTTCACGGCTTCGGCGGTTCCGTTACCGCCCCGTGGCCCGACAGCGCTTTCGGCACCGTTGGCTCTGCCATGCCTAGGGTTGAACTCGACGCGCTCATTCTCGATCAGGCGCGACGTCAACCCGAAGTGTCGCTTATCGACGGCGTGGCAGCGATCGCAGTGGAATTCGACGGTGCGAAAGTGAGCGTGGTCACCCTGGCCAACGGTGTGCGCATCAAACCCACGTATCTGCTGGTAGCAGACGGTGTGCGCTCTACTTTTGGCAAGCTGTTGGGCCGCACATGGCACAAAGGGGAAGTCTACGGAATCGCTGCCCGCTCCTACTGTAATACCCCACGATCGACTGAACCGTGGATCCATTCTCACCTTGAACTCACAGATGATACCGGCACCATTCAGCCGGGTTACGGGTGGATTTTCCCCCTCGGCGACGGCCGCGCCAATGTTGGGTGTGGTGCTTTATCCACTGATCGTCGTCCGGCGAAAATCAATACGAAAAAGCTCCTGCATTTCTATGCCCAGCAGTGCCGTGACGAGTGGGATTTCGGGCAGCCGGACAATGTCGCCTCAGCGCTTTTGCCCATGGGTGGTGCTGTGAGCAATGTTGCGGGGGCGAACTGGATGCTCATCGGCGACGCTGCCGCCTGCGTCAATCCCCTCAATGGGGAGGGGATCGATTACGGCATGGAAACCGCCGAACTGGCTGTCTCCTTGCTCGATGAAGGCAAAGATTTTAGCCTGTTGTGGCCTTTTGTCCTGCGCGAACACTACGGTCAGGCTTTTCTTTTGGCACGCACCGCAGCCCGACTACTCACCTACCCGCAGCTGCTACAAAAGCTTGGCCCGATCGGGCTCAACAAACCTCTCGGCCCTGTGCTCATGCCGGCTGCGGCACGCCTGATGGGCAATTTGGTTACTGAGGAAGATTCTGACCTTGTGGCACGAGCTTGGGCTATGGCTGGCACAGTGGTTGGTCGCTTCCGTGGTTCTAGCCCGCTGTGGAGCTAATGCTTGCCCCAAAAACGCCACAATAAGCATACCTATAAATATGAAGGTATTTATTCATAAATACTGATTCGACTTTCAGCACACCTGCCGAAAATTGACCTGCGGTTTTACAGGTAGCACTTGCTCTATGTCGAATCAGTTTTTACCCACCCCCAACCCCCTGACCGGCCTTTAACTTTCCGCAGCAAAAATCCCCCTCCCCCAGCGCGAAGGCGCTCAAGGGGAAGAGGGAGTTAACGTGGTTTAGGCCAGTGGTTTTGTTGCCGCGTGCAGGGCGACGATGCCGAAGGTGAGGTTTTGCCACCCGCAGCCTTCCCACCCTGATTCGTTGATTGCTCGGGCGAGTTCTTCTTGGGCTGGCCATGCTCGGATGGTTTCGGCTAAGTATTCGTAACTTTCTGGGTTGGAGGACACAACCTTCGCAACAGCTGGGAGCATCCGCATCAAATATTCCATATAGATCGTGCGGAAAATGGGCAGCGTGGGGGTGGAGAATTCTGCCACCACGAGGGTGCCGCCGGGTTTGGTCACGCGGGCAAGCTCACGTAAACCGGCGCGGAAGTCATGGATGTTGCGCAACCCGTAGGAGATAGTGACGGCGTCGAAGGTGTTGTCGGGGAAGGGCAGGCACATGCCGTCGCCGCAGACTTTGGGCACGTTGCGGTCTTTGCCTGCGGCCAGCATTCCGAGGGAGAAATCGCAGGCAATCACCCATGCCCCTGATTTGGCGAGTTCTTCGGTGGATACGGCGGTGCCGGCTGCGAGGTCGAGTACGGTGTGGCCGGGTTTCAGGTTGAGGCGTTGCCTGGTTCGGCGTCGCCAGCGGCGGTCTTGTCCGAAGCTGAGCACGGTGTTGGTGATGTCGTATTTCTCCCCCACGGCATCAAACATGCGTGCCACGTCGAGGGGTTTTTTATCCATAGATGCTTTAGCCACGGGTTTAAGTCTAACCCGCTTTGCTCAGGAAGAAACTTAGCTGATGCGCACATCCTGTTTTTCGGCGCATACGTCGGTGTAGTGGTCAATGAGTTGGGCGCAAATGTTCTCCCAGCTTCGTTGCAGTACGTGCGCCCGTGCGGCGTCGGCAATGCGTTTGCGTTGGCCGTGGTTGCTGAGCATGTCGAGGGTGTGTGCAAGCTGGGTGTGGAAGTGTTCGAGGTCGATGAGGTAGCCGGTTTCGCCGTGTGTGATCAGGTCGATGGGGCCGCCAGCGTGTGGTGCGATGACGGGTGTTCCTGCGGCTTGGGATTCTTGGATGGTTTGGCAGAATGTTTCAAATTCGCCGGGGTGGATGAAGATATCGAAGCTGGCGTAGGCGGCGGCGAGGTTCTCGCCTGTGAGTGTGCCGGTGAAGATGGCGGTGGGGAGTTGTTGTTGAAGGCGGTGGTGTTCGGGCCCGTCCCCGACGATCACGAGTTGATAGTTGGGGTGCTGATTGAGCGTCGATAAGCGGTGGATGCCTTTTTCGGCGGCGAGCCGGCCCACATAGCCCACAACGAGTTTGCGTCCGCTCTCTGACCAGCGTTGATGCAGCGTAGCATTGCTTTTCGACGGGTGGAACAACTCAGCATCAACCCCACGACCCCAGCGCATCACCTTGCAAATGCCGTGCTGGGTTAAGGCGTGCTGCGCAGCATAGGAGGGGGCGAGGGTGCGGTCGCAGGCGTTGTGGATGCGCCTCGTCCACGCCCAGGCAGCGCGGGTGAGCCAACTTAAGTGGTAGCGCGTGGCAAAGCCTGCAACATCTGTTTGAAACACCCCAATCACAGGAATGTTGCGACGCTTGGCTGCCCACACCCCCACTGCGCCGACAACGAAGGGGCTGGCCACGTGCACAATATCGGGGCGGAAACGATCAAGCGCATGCACAAGCGCCGGAGTGGGCACACCGACAGGAAAGGAGTTAATCAACGGCACGCGCATCATCGGAAGGCGCACCACCGCGAAGCCACAAAAGTATTCGTCCTGATCTTCCCGCACACCTGGGGCGATAATGATCGCTTCATGCCCGCCTTTACGCAAGTGTTGTGCGATCTGCGCGACTGAGCGCGAAACCCCATTGACGGTGGGAAGGAAGGACTCTGCCACAATAGCCACCCGCATCGTTGTTTCTATTCAGCCCCTTCCGCCTTGTTACGGGGCGCAATCGTAATTCGGCGCGTGCGCGGCGGGGTTTGTGGGCGGGATTCGCCGACGCGGATCTGTTTCACAATGAAAAGTAGCAGCAGCGTGACCACGTGGATACCTGCGAAGACGCTGGCGGCGGGGATGAGCGCCAGTGTCCATTTCCGACCTTCAACTTTTGCAAGCTCAGGGTCAGTTTTTGCGTAGTTGATCCATACCCTTTGCCCAACCCCAAGCCCTGTGGGGTACAGCAAACCGTTGTGTGGGGAGTGGTACACGCCTTCTTCGTCTTGGTATTCCACGACTGTTTTTGTGTTGGTCACGGCGGTGACTTTGGCAAGCGCACGCCCTGGGTTTGATTCGATTGTCCAGTCATTGAGCGCAGGCCCGATCACCATGGCTGCGCAGCCGACCATGGCTGCCGCATAGAGAAAAAGCACAGCCTGAATCGCGCGACGCTTGACACGTGTGGCGCTATACACAGGTATGCGAGGAATTGAGGTGGACACAACATCTCAGTGTAGCCGTTTGCTTATGCCCACCGTCGACGCTTCAAGAAACACTACGTCCTCAGTGACCGTTGCGTCGACCACAACCATGCTGACTTGAAGCTCCCCCCATACCCCTTTTCTCTCAGAAAGCTTGTCGAGTCGCCAGTACGACTGATATCCTCAAAACCGTGAGCCAGGGTTGAGTTGAAAATTCAACAAGAATACCTAGGGCAGCAACTCAAGACCCACATTCGTGTGGGTCTTTACGCTTGTCAATGAGGAAATATGTTACTCGCCTACATAGATGAAATAGGACAAACCGGAGCTTTTGTTAGTCCAACTCACGCAAGATTTTCCGATAGCCCCGCCTTCGGCTATGGCGGTTTTGTCATCCCAGCCGAAGCAGCTCGTGAGTTTGGAGCTTATTTCAACAAACAAAAACGCACGCTGTTTAAGAATGAGATCCCTGAAGGAACCGACCCCAACCGCTGGGAGAAAAAAGGTTCCGACCTCTTATTTGCGAGAGTTTCCGATGATCGACCTCAAAATCTTCGAGTATTCCGATCTCTCATTTCAAAACTCGACGCGCTCAACGGAAAACTTTTCTACTATGCCGCAGAGAAACCTTGCGGAACCCCTAAAGAAACAAACACTGGCCCACGTGAGTTTGAGGCACGTGAAGAAAACGCCATGCGCGAAACACTCAATCGCTTGGCTAGACATGCTGATTCAGGAAAACAACAAATCATGGTCATGATGGATCAGATCAATGAAAAATCGCGGAAACAACGTTTACCCGTTATGTACGCTCACATACTTGGGCGAGCGACTGAACATGAAGATATGCGAAGAATTGTTGAGCCACCCATGCACATTGATAGCTCACTATCTGCAAACATCCAATTTGCGGACTGGGTTTGTGCCCTCGTGAAAAGATCCATTGAGTATCAATTAGTTCCTACCTCTCGATATTCGTGGATCCCAAAGGAAACTCAACTATTGAGAGACAAAGAAATATTTACATTCGAATCAAAGCTCCATCTCTTTCATCGTGCTGTAGACGACATATGCCACTCGCGGATACTCCTTGAGTACAGACCTGTCATCGACCCTTTGCACACAAGCACCATGAACGAAGAAAATCGGAAAAACTTGAGCGAGTCTGGAAAGCTACACTCAGTAAATAAGTTGGAACAACCTACTAATCACGCAAAAGCTCCATAAGCACTTTCTTACCCAGAGTTGTTTTTGAAGATGAAAACTATCATCAGAGGAACGCCCGCCTGCTTCGTTATTCTGTCGCACTTGCCCTCAGACCATTACAATCACCACAAAACCGCTCTAGCCGTTCTACACCTCAACTACCAAATACTCTGCTGAGAAAACCTCATCAACCCCCTCGCCTCAAGGTGATAGCACCTTGATCGCCTTTGACCGGACTTGTGACATTTTAGTCAGGTTTCGAGATTCTATAGAGCAGTCTGGTGATTTCTGGCGGTAGTGGTGTCTCGATAGATCCCTTCCAGTAGCAGCATCCAAACCGATATGGCAAAAATGATTGCCTCCCCAGGTGTGTTCAGATACCACCGCACTGAGTATGATGATGCACCTAGAAGCTGCATTTAAAACCTGTGGTTATGGGTTGTGCGCAAGACAACTTCAGCGCCCCCACTTCATACAAACGAGAAATCAAACGTCTATAAAACGAAAAGCCAGATCCCTGCTAGAGCACAGGTGAATCCACCACCCCCACACCTAACCCCATGAGAAATCCACGATAGACAGAAAGCCTTTCGGTGTATACCATGCTGTGAACACTGGGTCTCCGGAAACCAAGTACTTTCAGTCCAAGAAACATCAGGAGGAAATGTTGAATTCTTTCAAATTCTTAACTCAGCTGTCATTTAAGATGATTGTAGTATTTGTGACAATCTTTGCTATCTCGATTGGAATACACACGCATCCTTCACGCGCTCATGCCCAGGAAATAGCAAAAGTGAATGGTACTTCACCCAAAGGCGATTCATACACAATTGGTTGGGAACTCCCCATTGAATCGAGTCCGCGGTCAGGCTTTCGAAATCGTCCAGTTCACGAGTATTCGTTAGAGACAAAGGTTTTGCCTGATGGTCTACAAACTCTGATTCATTTACAAAACTCGGATGCTCCCAAGCGATATGTTTTTCCCCTTCATCTGCCAGAGGGATCAAATATTGTGGCTTTCAATGAAAACAGTGTTGAGGCCTTTGGAGTAGTGCATCAGGGGGAAATAATAGCTACTATCCAAAAGCCCTGGGCATACGATGCGACTGGAACACCCGTTGCTACGACAATCGCTATCGAAAATGGAGTATTGATTCAAACCGTTGAGCACTCTCCAGACCTTAATTTCCCAATCACTGCTGATCCCCAGATCACTTGGGGATGGGAAAAACCACTATTCGACTAAGCAAGCCCAGATTTTTCATGGGGTGGGTTTGGTGGTGGTGGGTTGGGGTGGTGTGTTTGTGGGGTTGGTTGGGGCACCTTCGCCTTTGGTTGTGGTTTTCAATGGCAAGGTGTACGTCCGTGTTTTTGTGGTGGGGTTTTGTGGTGGGGTGCCTGCGGTTGGCTGCCGGTGGTGGGGTCTGCTGCGTGTTGTGGTTGAGGGGGTTAGGTTTTTCGTTTTTTAAGGGGGCGTAGGAGGTTTTGGGTGTATTCCATAAGTGTCACCAGTGTGGGGGTGTGTGTGCTTTGTTGATCGAGGTGGAGGTATATGCGCCTGCTGCTTGTCGTGATTTTTGCAGAGATTGCAATAAACCTTGCTCGAATGGTTTTTGGTGCCCATGTCCACCACGGGTTGTCGGATTGATTTCGTTTCTTGTTGTTGCCGCTGTTGTGGTTGTTGTAGTGATGGTCGAGTAGTTTTGTCCAGGTGAGAAGTTGGTGGGCTAAGGTTATGATGAGACACCAGATTTGGTTAGCTTTGAACTGGCAAAACGGTAGTTTTGCAAGGCCTTGATCTTTGGCGTCTTTGATGTGTTGTTCGCATAGTGATCTTTGGCGATAGTACTGGTCAATGCGTTGAATATTGCAGTTGAGGTTTGTTGCGCATAATTGGGTGCGTATGCCGAGTTGATTGAAAATGCTGTGTTGGCACCCTGCGTGGGGGGGATTCTATCCGTGCGATCACGCGCATCGTGGTGGGGTAATCAGTAAGAAGGTTCACCAGTGGTTTGTCATCTTCTAGGTGTGCGGTTTGTAGTAGTCCGGTGATGTCTTCAAGGAAGTGTTGGTCATCAAAGCTGATATCCCCATTGCCACGCACAATTGGCACACGGGTGTTACGTAATGATCGATAATCTGTGTGACTAGTTGCTTCGTTACCGGATCTGATGTGCTCATTGAGGAGGATACTTGCTGTAGGTGAGGGTGAAAAGCCAACAACATAACCGAGGTCATGGTCGTCTAAGGAGCTAAGGAATTGTTTTGTCCCACCAGCACTGTCAGCACGGATAACAAGTCGTTTGCCCCAAGGTTTGCCATCGCTGTGATCGGGGAGAGCGGTCAGGATTTCTTTGACAAGCTGGCAATGATCATTAGCGGTGTTTGCTCCCGCGTTACCTGGGCGAAGCAGACAGGTTAAAAATTCCCCACCAGTTAACCCTACGCTGGTGTAGTCGATAAAAGCACATAATGGGTGGAAACCAAACCCCTTCTTATAGGTAGGTGCGGCTTTTTCCTTGCCAGAATGCGCACAGATCAGTGTCGCATCAATATCTACTATCAGGGGTTTGTCTACTGTAGCGAGCTTATGTGGGGCTTGATCGCCCAGCAGGTTCCATAGTGTGCTACGGGCGTATTTGATCGCGTGAAGGAATTCTTCACGTATTTTATCGCTGGTGTCTTTATGCTCTGTCAGTCGCCGCCACAGGGTTGATACCGACGGCAATGGCTGAGACGATAATGCTGTCGAAACAGAATCTAACAAGTTGATGTCTTTAACATCGTCACCACCAGCAATTAACGATAACGCTAACCCAGTACACGCATCACCAAAAGTATGTGTTAACCGTTGCCGTGAGAAAACACGATCAAGGCTGGCACCAATCCCGACTAATTGAGCTACATGAGCAAAGGGTAACACCCCCGCGCGGGAAACAAGACGGGTGCAGCTGGCCATCATAGGGGTGTATGTAGTAGTCTTCACCATGAAAGTGCTCCTTTTCTGCTTGGAATAAAGGCTTAACAACATCTCTATTCTAGCAGGTCAAGAAGCACTTTCTTTACTTTTTACACACCTTTTAAGCCCCACCCCATGAAAAATCCGGGCAAGAAAGAAACTCAGGTCACTGGGGGCGTAACAAGCGCAGGAGCATTGGCGGCTATACCATGGATGGCGGCGCTGGGCACCACGGGTCCTGTGGGGATTCCTATACTCATAGCCTCAGCACGGATTGCATTTGATGCCATCCGTGCTCATAGGAAAGGTCAATGCCTGGGAATTGTTGTTGGCACGAATCCTGCAAGTTCCAATTTTGGTGTCTCAACATATGATTTTAGATGCTAGTAGTAGCTTCCACACAATGAGCACAAGGGAAAAGGAAAAGCGATGGAAAAAACTATGTACCGTATTCCTGAAAAAGGAATCATTGGGGGAGTATGTGCTGGTGTAGCCGAACATTACGGAATGAAACCGGATACCATTCGCATACTTTATTTAATCGCCCAATTCCTAACCTTCCCAATGATTTTCACTTACCTCTTTCAATGGTTTGTCACTCCCGTCAAGAAATAAGTGAGATTTTCTCATTAGGAAAATGCGTATGAAACGCTGACCTGTAGTTATGGGGGTTTGGTGGACATGTCATAACGAAGGCACGCGGGGTTCTTACCCAGAGTTGTTTTTGAAGATGAAAACTATCATCAGAGGAACGCCCGCCTGCTTCGTTATTCTGTCGCACTTGCCCTCAGACCATTACAATCACCACAAATCCGCTCTAGTCGTTCTACACCTCAACTACCAAATACTTGCTGAGAAAACCTCATCAACCCCCTCGCCTCAAGGTGACAGCACCTTGATCGTCTTTGAGACTCACGAAAAAAGTTGAGGCTATTTTTTAAAATTTATCGGGGTCCAACCCTTTGCTTTCAGCCCACACCTTGGAGGCAACTCGATCACCTTTGATTGCAAAAAATCCACAAGCTGCGATACCTGGGAATAGCAAAACTAGAAAAGCGGTTTCGGTATATTCCGGTGCGAATACTCGACAGAGTGAAGCCAGGACACCGGAAAGGGCAAAATAGTAGGCCAAACCCAGAAAATATGGTGACATCGCCGTGTGTGCAGCCACCCATGCTTCACGCGAACTCAACGTATTCGGCGTGATAATACCGGGCAAATCACACCACTTGATGCGCCCGAACTTCCCTTTAGGTGATTGCTTGGCAATAAAGAACATCACCAGGCTCATGAGTCCAAAAGTACCCAATAAGAAAGCTATAGCCACAAACATCATCAAGCTCCTTCGCTTTAGTCATCGAAGTCCCCTGCACTAGTGAGGCCAAGGCTCCTACTGCCACCGTTTCGCCCCGACACTTTCGGCAAGGCCGTCATGGAAATACGCTTTAGTACCCGCCATTGTAGAAAAAAATTGCCTGCCCATAGCCATCCTGCGTGCAATACCTGCCACAGTGGCAGGCCAGCTTTAATCGGGCTAGAGATTTCCCATCACCCTTGCCCCACACTCGTGCGTGGGGGCTTACTGTGGCGCGTTGTGTCCCCCTGCAGTACTTTCGTCGTGGAAGGTACCATTGGGTGCTGCATCGACTAAAAAGGAGCACCCTATGCTTTCATGGTTAGGTATGAAAAATACAGATCAGCCGCCACGGGCGACAGATTTTTTCGCCGGGCGTTCATCGCGGTTAAAAACACTCACACTCTTAAGCGCCCTTATCCTCTTTTTCCTCATCACAACCATACTCAGCGCACTAATTCCAGCACCTAGTATGGCCGATGAATTAGTGAGAATTTTCCCCGCACTCATCGGCATGCTGACAGCTGCGCTTTTTGTCATGGTTGTTGAGCGGGCGACACAAAAATAAGACAAGCGGATTTCCTTATTCCCCTCTCGCCCATAGGCTTCTGTGCTGTTGTTTAGTGCCTGAGGAGGGCTTATAGCCAGCAGGTAGGTGCTAATTACCCATCGACACTTTCTGCACGAGCTGCTCGTGGAGTGCCCGGCGCGTTGTGCGGGTGGTGCAGGCCTCGATGATGTTGAGGCCGGGGATGTCGATGGTGTCGTTGAGGGCGTCGATAAGCTCCTCGATGCTGTCGACGCTGCGGTGTTCAATCCCGTATGCGTGGCACAGATCAGCGACGTTGACATGGTGGGCGGTGCCGAATGCTTGCTCGAAGCCCGGCTGGTATTCTTCGGCCCCCACTTCAAGTGTGTTGAAAATTCCGCCGCCGTCATCGTTGGCGATAACAATGGTGAGGTTTTCTGCGGCGATGGAGTGCACGGGGGTGAGCAGCCCGCCGGCGTCGTGAAGGAAAGTGACATCCCCGAGGAGGGCGACGGTGCGGGGGGCGCGGAGCAGGTCGGGTTCGCGGGCTTGTACGGCCAACGCTACGCCGACTGCTTGGGAGATGCTGCCGTCGATGCCGGCGGCCCCGCGTGGGGTGTAGGTGTCCACCCCGTCGAAGGGCATGCCCACAAAGGAGCAGTCCCGGATGGGGTTGGATGCACCGACGAAGAGGGTGTCGCCGGTGCCGAGGGTATCGGCGACTGCGGCGGCAACGTGGAGTCCGGTGAAGCCGTAGTCGGGTTCGGCGAGTACATCACGCACAGATTGCGCGGCGAGTTGTGCGGCAGCGTCGCAGATTTTCAGCCATTCCTTCGTCGGCGCGCCTGTTGTTTTTACGCGGCTGGCGATGCGCACGTCGCGGCGCTGCGGGTTGCACACCACGTCGGTGCGGCTGAGTACGATGATGTCGATGTCTTCATCGGCAAGTAGTGCCATGACTTGGCGGTGCAAGGTGGGGTGCCCGACCACGATGATCTGTTCCGGTTTGGTGTTAACAACGTAGCCTTCCGCGGAGACTTGCACGCGCGAAAACACGCTCGCCGCCAGCGGGTGTACGGGGTGGTATGGGGCTGGGGCGGAAGGCTCGGCGATGGTGGGCACGTCTTCCAAACCGTCGACGCGCCATGCTTCATCACCGGCGATAACGAGGGTGCGTTTGCTTAAGTCCACGCTGATGTCACCGTGGTCAACGGGGTGGATGCCGACGCGCACTTTGTTCACCTTCTCGGCGCGTGCGGGCATTCCTTCGACCAGCGGTTCCGCAAAGCGGGCATTGATGTGCACGCTGACGTTGCCAAAGGCGTCGATAAGCTTGTCGACGTCGGCAACATCGGTGATCTCAATCGTGTCTACTCCCAGCAACCCGCGCTGCTCAATGGTCTGATTCGCGCCCGTACCCACTAAATATTCGGGGCGGTCCGCTGAGATGATCGCCAGCGGGGTATGCGAATGCTGCGACTCGACCATCGCGGGTAAACAGTTCGCCACAGCCGTGCCCGAAGTTGTCAGCACCCCCACGTGGCGGCCAGTCACCCGGGCCATGCCAAGCGCCACAAATGCGGCGCAGCGCTCATCAATCCGGGAATGGATGCGCACATCGCCGCGCGCAATCAGCTCAAGCGACAGCGCCGAGTTGCGCGAACCTGGGCAGATAACAACATCGGTCAGATGCCGAGCAAGCTCCTTAGCAAGGACGCGGGCAAGTTCAGGGCTCGTTGTATCTGCAACAGTCATGACTGCAATTCTAAACTTCCAAACACCAGCTGCTAAATACGCGCACCACAACACGCAAAACCCACCGCTGGGCACGCTACTGCAGAAACGGACGAACGTACTCCCAGCCTGGTTTAATCTGCTCGCGGAAATTGATCCACTGGTGCGAACCCCCTTCTATATAAACCACCTTCTTCTTGTCCATCCCCTGAGACTTCATGGCACGGTCGAGCAACTTTGTGCAATGCATCGACCCATGCTCTAAGACCACACCAATACCTAAGCCATCCCAATAGTATTTGGCCGCCTCATTCATCACATCATCTGTGACATACCCATCCGCAGTTGACAAATACACCGGCATATTGCGCAAACCCTCAACGCGCTCAATCACATCATTATCGTTCCGATCCGCACTACCCACCGGCCCCCACATGTGATCCACCTGCCCACCCCGGCTATGCACAGTAAGCTCGTGGGTGGCACGCCCCACCGGATCTAAGGTGGTGTAGCAGCCAGAAATACCAATCGCAGCATGAAAAACATCAGGATGCTTCGCTGCAATCCGCACCGCTGAGCCAGCCCCCATCGACAATCCGGCAATTGCCCGCTTCCCATTCGGATTAATCCCCTCATGTCCCCCAGCTTCCAGCACCTGCGGTAGCTCTGTGGTCAAAAACGTCTCCCACTTCATATAACCCAGAACCGGATCGGGCTGATTCCAGTCGGCATAAAATGACGCAAGCGCGTGGGTAGGCAACACACCGATCACATTGTCGTCGCCAATGTGGGCAATCACCTCCCCAGTCTGAAGCCACCCATTATCCTTCGGGGCATCCACCCCATCGAGCAGATACAACTGTGGTGCAGGTTGGCTGGAATCCTTCGGAAGCAGAACCTGCACCTCAACAATCCGTTTCATTGCTGGCGAGGAAATAAACCAGCGCTCAACACGATCACCGTATTTTCCTTCCTTCTCCTTCTTTACCACCTGCAGCGAAGTGATATCGGGGGAAATATCCGTATCCGGTTTCTGATCCGGTGACGGAGTAGGAAGAGGGAAAATCACCCGACCTAAACCAAGAGCATAAATAACGCTGACAATGAAATGCAGAAGACGGTCCGAAGAAATCCGCGTATTCGCACTCCCACGCTGAAGCTGTCTCATCAACTCATGAAAATGAACAGAATCTTTTACCCTGCCCCATGAAAACATCCCCTGGCTGGACATCCCCCGACCAAAATTCGAAAGCGCTGCACGTGCATTCGACGAAAGCATTGATGCATCCTGCGCCGACTCACGTGACGATTGTCGCGAAGACTCCCCCTGACGCGGCCTTAGATTCCCCGGATTCCGCGAGCTACCCGAGCTTAACGACGACAACTCACGTGGCGAGGACGGTTCCAATTCCTGCCGCTGCGCATACGCCGGGGCACATACCCCCAGCGACAGCACGGACAACACAATCACACTCGCAACAAGGTTTTTCACCCCCAGCCGTTGAAAACCCGCCAAAGAATGTGTTCCCACTCGTATTTTCTTCGACACACAACCTCCCACAAACCTCTCCTAGAATTACCCCCACACCCTAGGAATAGATTTTAGAGAAACGCCCAACACTCGCGGAGACGATTGAGCCAAAAATCTCTCCTAGGCCCTTCCGCCTGAAACTCCGCCAAGCGCGCTGGGTCAGGCGCGAGCATGTCGCACCGCAAGTAGCCGTCGATAAGCGTGCGCTGTGGGGTGATATCCGCAACGAACAAACGCTGCGTTGCCAACCCAGCAGGAGCAGGCGGAACATCACAATCATCATCGTCGGCATGCACAGGCAGCGCCGCCACCGCGGCCAGCCCAGCATTCATACCCACACCCGTATCCAACGCACTAGCAACAGTCACATCCAACCCCTGCGCACGATAATGCTGCGCAATCGCCAACACATTCCGCGGCCCACCCAACGGCGCCGGCTTAACCACCGCAACATCCGCCGCTTTCTGCGCCGCCACCGCATAGGGATCATCAGCACGACGAATCGACTCATCCGCAGCCACACGCACAAACAACCCCGCACGCACCAACTTCATACGCAGCTCAGCAAGCTCAGCAACAGTGGCACAGGGCTGCTCCATATAATCAAGCGGACCAAGTTGCTGCGCCGCCTCAAGCGCCTGATCAACAGTCCACGCTTGGTTCGCGTCCACCCGGATGATGGCATTGGGAATAATCTCACGCACAGTAGCAACACGCTCAATATCATCGGCGAGAGTCTGCCCCTTTTCCGCCACCTTCACTTTGACAGTCCGACAGCCAGGAAAATGCTCAAGCACCCCTTCCACCTGCACTGCGGGAACAGCCGGAACGGTGGCATTCACTTCAATCTTCTCGCGCAGCATCACAGGAGGCCCCACAAAAGCCATTTCAAGACCACATTTCAGCCACGAAGCAGACTCAGCAGCATCGTATTCAAGGAAGGGGGAGAATTCACCCCACCCGCAAGGGCCCTCAATCACGAGCGCTTCACGTTCGCGCACGCCACGGAAACGCACGCGCAGCGGGAGGCTGACAACTCTGGCGCGCTCGAGAATATCGTCGAGGCTTAAAGTGCTGTAATCAATAGGGGCATACCTGCTTGTTGGGCTCATAACTTCCCACTATAGCTGTGTAGCTTGAGGAAACTAGTTGGGGGTTTAACTTAAAGCACGAAAAGCAACGGCGCACGGGCGCGGGCACTACACTAGGAACAATTATGAGCAAAGAATCTGTATCACAGTACTCCACTGACAACCCTTTCACTCCCGAACTGTGGGCCACAGTTGAAGGTTTTGAAGACCTGACCGATATCACCTACCACCGCCATGTGGGCGAAGGCCGCGAATATGGCACGGTGCGCATTGCATTCAACCGCCCTGAGGTGCGCAACGCGTTTCGCCCCCACACCGTCGATGAGCTGTACCGTGCACTGGATCATGCACGCCGCACCCCCGATGTGGGCACGGTGCTGATCACCGGCAATGGTCCCGCGCTCAAAGATGGCGGCTGGGCGTTTTGTTCCGGCGGCGACCAGCGCATCCGTGGCCGTTCCGGCTACCGCTACGCCACGGGCGAGACTGAAGAGACCGTGGATGAGGCACGCACCAAGGTTGAGGGTGGGCGTTTGCACATTTTGGAAGTGCAGCGACTGATCCGCACCATGCCGAAAGTGGTGATCGCCGTGGTCAACGGATGGGCGGCCGGTGGCGGGCATTCGCTGCATGTGGTCTGCGATCTTACGATCGCTTCCCGCCAGGAGGCACGGTTTAAGCAAACCGATGCTGATGTGGGATCGTTTGATGCGGGCTACGGGTCGGCCTATTTGGCCAAGATGGTGGGCCAGAAGTTTGCCCGCGAAATTTTCTTCCTCGGGCGCACTTATGATGCGGAGACGATGCAACGGATGGGTGCTGTCAATATTGTGGCCGACCATGCTGAGCTGGAAAATGAGGCAATTCAGGTTGCCCGTGAGATTAATACGAAGTCGCCGACTGCGCAGCGCATGTTGAAGTTTGCGTTCAACCTCACCGATGACGGTTTGATGGGCCAGCAGGTTTTTGCTGGCGAAGCCACCCGCTTGGCATATATGACCGATGAGGCGGTTGAGGGCAAGAATTCCTTCCTTGAAAAGCGCGATCCCGATTGGTCACAATTCCCCTACTACTACTAAAGCTGTGCGTGCTCGGTGGTGAGGCATTCCTTGATTTTTCCGTGAAAAGAAATCTGTCGTTGAAAATTCCCACCATCGCAGCATGTTTACTTCGATGGGAGTTGAAAGCACAGACATCGACGTGAGTCACTGGCTTAAGGCTCACTAGCAAGGCAGGCAATCATTAACAAAATATCGACGGCAATCGTTGCCGCTTACTTCTTAAGCTCGCTCTGTAGTTCCATCACAGCGGTAGCGATTGCCATCCATTTTGCCGAAGATGGACAAAGTGCTTTCACCATTACCGGCACACTGATCGCCGCGGCAGTCGCCCAGATTTTTGTTGCTCCAGTACTAGCCCCAGTTTTTGACAAGCACACCCCAAACGCCCTTATCACCATAGCTGCGGCCATTGACATCGCAACTCTACTCGTTCTGACCATCTGGCCTAAACCCATCATTCTTATCGCTGGCACATTCCTCAGTGCCAGCACTACTTGCATAATAATTCCAGCCGTTTTCACCCTAGCTGAAAATCTCAGCCGTTCTCGTGCTGCTGAAACTTTTGCAAATCTTGACACAGCCCGCCTGCTCGGCAGTTTCATAGGACCCACCCTTGGTGGGGCGCTCGTCCACGTAGGTACAGTTCGCTATGCATTCATCGCCGAGATTCTGGCAAGTGCACTAACCATACTCATCATCAACGTTCTTCCATTAGTCCCAGTGCAAAAACGCGAATCTGAGGTCAAAGAAGAAAGCTTCTTCGCGCGTTTAATCGCTGCACCAGTTTTACTTTTGCGAAATAGGAAAACACGCGCTGGCCTGAGCAGTATTTGGGGCGCAATCATTTTCACGTCGATCTACAACGTTGCTCTGGTCTTTTTCGCTGTTGACACCCTCAAAGTTGGAGGAATCGGTTATGCATTGTTGATGCAAGCCTTCATTATTGGGCGACTAATTGGAGCTAGGTTCTCAGCGCGAATTACAGAATCGGCGGCCTACCAAGTTTTGCTCCTCAGCGGAATCATAATGGGAGCGATGATCGCGAGCGCAGGTCTTGTCCCCAACTTGTTTGTAGCCATAATTGCATTTCTTTGTGCGGGCATCTGTAATGCTCTTCAGATCGCAGCACTTCGTTTGCTTATTTATAATGCGGTTGAAGAATCTATCCGCCCGAAAGCACTATCGACCATGGGCACTGTGAATACCTCCGCCATGTTTATTGGATATTGTGTAGGGGCTCCTGCAGTGGCTTACTTCGGCCCCGCACTTTCTCTCGTGATTTCAGGAGTGGGAACCCTAGTGATCACCCTCATTTCTGCAGTCTTTTCACGATTGACAACCACTTCACAATAGTGATGAATTGCATACCCAAGATTTTTCACAGGGTCGCGTACTGTTTGGAACCAATGGCACACAAGCATCCATAGGTGGAGTTCGGCACAATTTTCTTGATCCCTCAAAAGACTCTGGTGAGTGCAAGCGAGGGTTAGGCCCCTTTGGCCTGACGTTGTGCATGTTGAAGGGTGTTTTTCGGCTGCGGATACATCCGTGTGGTTTGGTGGTCATGATGAGTGGTTTTCAAGGGTATTATTGCTTAAGTTATGGCTGCTCGAATCTTGGAAACCTTCCCGGTCGACCCGGTTGATCCGCGCCCCTTTCTCGACGCACTCGAGGAGTCTATTGCGGGACTGCGCACCCTATTACCCGTCCCCGCGCACGATGCGGCCCGGTCGTCGATTCTGCACAATCACCTCAAAGGTGGCCGAGATATCTCCCCCGACATCGCACTCGTCGTAGCCACCTCAGGCTCCACAGGCACCCCCAAAGGCGCCCAGCTCACCCCACTGAACCTAGTGGCCTCTGCCGACGCAACCCACCAACACTTAGGCGGCGAAGGGGCATGGCTACTCGCAATGCCTGCACACCACATCGCAGGTGTCCAGGTGCTCACCCGATCGCTAGTCGCAGGGTTTGAGCCGGCGTTTATCAACGTGGCGCAGGGTTTCCATGTCCCCGACTTCGCCCACGCCGCCACCCAACTGCGTGACGACGCCGAACGCTGCTACACCGCACTGACCCCGATGCAGCTACTCAAAGCCATGGACACGCTCCAAGGCATCGAAGCTTTACGGCTTTTCGACGCCATCTTGGTCGGCGGCGGCCCCTTACGCGCCGATGACCGCAGGGCAGCAGTGGAATTAAGCATCAACGTTATCTCCACCTACGGCAGCTCCGAAACATCCGGGGGCTGCGTCTACGATGGAATTCCACTACCGGGCGTCACCGTTAGAGTAGAAAACGAAAGAATCATCCTCTCAGGGCCAATGATTGCCCACGGCTACCGGAATTTCCCCGACCACGAAGCCTTTAGCCGCCCCGGTTTCTACCAAAGCTCAGACACAGGCGTCCTCGACAATGGTGTGCTGCGGGTAACCGGCCGCATCGACACCATCATCGATTCCGGTGGCCTCAAAGTTCACCCCGAAGTACTCGAAGCCGTTATCGCCGATGTAGTCGGCGTGCACTCCGTGTGCGTGGTCGGCGTTGCAGACCCCCGGCTAGGCCAAGCGATCGTTGCCGCCTACACCGGTACCGCCAGCCCCACCGACATCATCGAAGCATTCGACGATCTGCCCCGCTGGCAGCTGCCGAAGCAAATCATGCGAGTCGAGTCCCTCCCACTGACAGGGCCGGGAAAAATTGACCGCTCCCGCGTGCAAGAGCTCTTCCGCACGCGCTAAACCTTTGACCTACGGAAGTATCCTTAATTCAATGAATTCTCAGCCCTCAGCCGCTTCTGCTCCACGCCCAAGCCTTGCCCAATGGTACGAAGGCGCACGTCCTCACACCTGGGCCAATGCCTTAGCCCCAGTGATCATGGGCACCGCCGCAGCAGCCGCTGCCAACGGGGCGCATCTTGGCAAAGCAGCACTTGCACTCATCGTCAGCTGGGCGCTCATTGTGGGCGTGAACTACGCCAACGACTACTCCGACGGCATTCGGGGAACCGACGAGCAACGCACCGGCCCACTGCGCCTAGTAGGTAGCGGTTTGGCACGACCCAGCCATGTGAAATATGCAGCATTCGCATTCTTCGGACTTGCCGGTATCGCGGGCATGACCCTCGCGATTTTAAGCTCCTGGTGGCTTGTCGCCGTCGGCGTGGTATGCATCCTCGCCGCCTGGTTTTACACCGGTGGCACAAACCCCTACGGCTACCGCGGATTAGGCGAAGTAGCCGTGTTTATCTTCTTCGGTCTCGTTGCTGTTTTAGGCACACAGTTTTCCCAACTAGGATCACTGACCTGGATCGGCTTTGGTGGTGCCTGTGCCATTGGCGCAATGTCTGCCGGTGTAAACCTAGTCAACAACCTGCGTGATATCCCCACCGATAAGGAAGCCGGAAAAATCACCCTTGCTGTTCGCCTCGGTGATCGCGCAACGCGAATCCTGTACTACATCCTCGTCAGTATCCCGCTGATCGCTTCACTGAGCTTTGCTGTGCATTCACCCTTCGCCGCTAGTGGATTAATTGTGGCGCCGTTGATTGTCAAAGCTGCAAAACCTATCCGCGCACAGGAGAAAGGAAAAGCACTCATCCCAGTGCTGGGAACCACCGGCAAAGCTATGCTCGCTTGGTCGATTCTCACCTGCGTTGGATTAGTGCTTTCTTTAAAGTTCTAGCGCGTGGAAAGCTCTGCTTTCACCCACTCCTTATACGCCTTACGTTGCTGGTGCCACTGCGCAACAGCCATGGTGGCACGAACTCGTAGCCCCTTGAACAGAAAAACGCTCAGTGGCATGGCTACGATCAAGGCCAGCATTGCGGAAATAAAGATAGGCACATATGCCCCAATCGCGGTAGCACACAGCTGAATGACCGCAGTGAGTGCTAGGAATAGCACAAGACGCGCCGCGCCATAGTAGAACAGGCTCTTCGTTGCTTGGGCACGCACGTGTGGATCACGAACTGGGGGTTGGGAACTGGTGTTTTCTTCGCTCACACTAGCCAACCCTACCCCACTTTGCTGGCCGGTTTGAACACCTGCACAATGAAAACGGTTTTATGCCTAAACTAGTAAGCGCGTTGCCAGTAATCCGTACTACTTGTTTTTTAGCAAAGGTGAATCTTTTTCATGGGACGACTTTTCCTCTTGATCCTGCTCATTGCCGCCGCCTACCTCGTGTGGCGGGCATTCGGGCCACGTTCATGGAATCGCAACAGCATTGAATCTTCCAGCCGTGGTGTCATCAAAGGCCCCGATGATGATGAGAACTTCTTATGGGAGCTAGAAAAGCAACAATTCAAACAACGACGCGCCCGCGAAGAAGCTGCCCTGGAAGAAGAAGCCCGCATTAAACGGGCGCAGCAAAAATATAATCCGGAGCCGGAGAAACCAGCGGATACGAAAGACGAGGACTCCACTCCTGAAAAACCCCAAACCCCTGGGGACGTCGACGAATCCGATAACAACTAAAACACTGCCTTCTGCGAGATCCGCAGAAGAAATTGTGTGAATCTGCAGTGATTGTTTTCTTCCCCACTTTTGGGCTCAATGTAGGCAAAAGTGGGGTTAGTTTTATCCACCATTAGTTTACTTAGCTTACCCTTGCCTTTATACTTTGAGGCATGCGTTCCTCCCCTGTTTCTCCTCCCAAAGGCGCGTATCCGCAAAGCCTCGATCTTCCCTGCACTCAGCGGTCTGAGCGCGCCGCAATGCTCTTTAAAGTCCTCGGTGACCCTACCCGCCTGCAGATTCTCATGATCATCGCCCACAACAAGGACAAGGCCGTGTGCGCCGTAGAGCTCTCGGAAGCGCTGAACATCTCAGCTCCGACTGTCACTCATCACATGAAAAAGCTCACCGACGCCAATTTGGTTACCCGCCATAAAGTGGGCAAATGGGCTTACTACGAAATTGTTAAAAGCGAGTACCAGCGGATTAATAAACTCGTCGAAGCACTTTAGAAGCCTGAGCACAACACAAAGGCCGTCTTGTTTTCCTCACCGCAGCAGGAAAAAGAGACGGCCTCTCGGTTGCTCAGGCTTAGTTCAGTCCGGCATAGGAGTGCAGACCCGAAACCACCAGGTTGATAAAGAACAGGTTGAAGACCATCGCGGCAAGCGCCAAGATATTAATCCACGCAGCCTTCGAGTCACACCTACAGTGCCTATTGGCCAACGAGTGGTGGCTTTATGACTATCCCCAGCAAAACACATTCGTGGCCTAGTCCAACAACAAAATACCGGAAAAGTTAGACCCTGAGTTGTGACATTTTAGTCAGGTTGTGGAATGTTCGACGCACACGACCAACTACGCGCACACTCGCCCTTCATCGACACCCTCTCCATTAATCCTCTGCGATTTCTGCTGTAATCAGCTGTGACGCACAGATTGCTCTATCTTGCGCCAGCGCGGCAGTCTCGCCTGTAGCCGCCAAGTTTCCGATACGCGACCGATAGGTGCCCACCTCAGTAATGCGATCCTCAATATCTCGCGAAGGTAACAAACCAGTTGTCCAGGATACCGATGAATATTCTCCAGCCCCTTAATGGACTTAATGATTCCCACGCGTGAAGCATAAAGGCTGACATGGGAGAATCCGCACAAAATTTCCCTTTCACTCTTTTCGCAGGGTTGTGTGTTGAGAGCCTGATGTACCGCCATAGCGTATGGGTTGAAATGAGTAGTTTTTAAAATGCCAGGTGTGATCACAGACCCAGCCATTCTCGGATTTATCTCGACTAACTCAAACCCAGCGGTCGTTTCAATGAACTCCACATGCGCCAGCCCAAGATCGTAACCTAGCGCATCAAGCACACGGAAAACCCAAGCCTTTACTCGCTCCTCCCAGACCGAATCCGCAGCCCACGGGAAAGATTTCACGCGCTCAGTAAACAAGGGTGGTTTCGACACAATCCGATTGGTCACCCCAAAGAAGATTTCGGAGGTGGCGTCACGCCACACTTCAGCTGAGTATGTAGGCCCTAAATAAAAGTCTTGCTTGACATAATCTGATTCATCAAAGCCCGAGCTCTTTATCACTGCCGATGCTTCTTCCTCCGACGAAACCAGATGGACTCCCATCTTGCCCGTTCCACTTCGCAGTTTCATAATCTTGGGCCAACTCTGCGACGGCTGCGCGAGCTTTAATGCGATGAGCTCTGATTGGACAGCTTCCTTATCCCTGAAGAACTCCAGCTTTGTTGTATCACCAAATTGGTAGAAACCAAACGCATCGCGAATCTTTGATGCAACTACACCCCAGGTATCGGTGACACTGAATACTTGCGAAATTTCTGAACGGCGTGCTGCAACATAAGCATGTAATTGTTCATGATCGCGGGTAGGAAACTTCACGATTTCCGCGTGAGTACTGTCATAATATGCTGGGTCTTCAGCCAAAACACGTAATTGATACCCATGCTTATCGGCTGCAACAGCCATTTCATCCACTTCAGACATGGCTTCAATGGCGAGGAGAATTCTCCGGTCAGTCATTGTGTGTCCTCACTTCCACTCACTGTTTTGCACTCAGGACAGAAATCTCGTCCCGACCATTCCAATGCACACCATGGTGGAGCCAGCTGGTCAAGAGAGTCTATCCACAAGGGTTTAGGTGACATTACTCGTGGGTATAACAGTTTCGGCGAGTATTGGCGCATATCTAAAGCCCATGTCCGGACTAAGAAATAGTGTTATGCACTCTTTTTTTGTTAGTCCCCGACTGCATATGAAGCTCCGGACGAGAGCCCTCCAAAAACACCGGTCTCTGTTAGCAATCCTAACGTTTTATGGAGTGCGACGGAAGCCACAATCCGCCAGGATTTTCTCACTGGGATATGGTGTTTGAGGTGTAGGACGGCAAGTACTGTTGTGATGAGCGCTGTGATCACCTAGGGGCAGAAGGTTACTCGTTGACAGTGCTTTATGTTGACAAAACCCCCATCACCACAGGGCAGCGTTTCATACGCATTTTCCCACTGTGAAAACCTCACTGGGTATCCCAAACTATTGTGCAGCTCAGGTGGAAGTCGTGGCATCAAAATGGCCGTCTCTTTTCCTCACCGCAGCAAGAAAAAGAGACGGCCTCTCGGTTGCTCAGGCTTAGTTCAGTCCGGCATAGGAGTGCAGACCCGAAACCACGAGGTTGATAAAGAACAGGTTGAAGACCATCGCGGCAAGCGCCAAAATGTTAATCCACGCAGCCTTCGAATCACGCCAACCAGCAGTAGCGCGGGCGTGCAGGTACGCCGCATACAAGATCCAGGTGATAAACGATACCGTTTCCTTCGGATCCCAACCCCAGAAACGACCCCACGCAGCTTCCGCCCAAATCGCACCCAGCACGATGCCAAGACCGAACAAAGGGACAGTAACAATCGCAGTGCGATACGCAATGGCATCCAGCACCTTAGCCGAAGGCAAAGGCTTGGCCACCGCACCAAAGAATCCCTTTTCCTTGCCCACCGGCTGCCACATACGCAGCACATAGAGCAACGACACCACGCCGGAAATCATGCCGATGGAACCACCCAAAGAAACAGAACCAACGTGAATGGGGCGCCAGAAAGACTGCAGCGCCGGAACCACGGGTGCGGTATCGGCATATAGCTTCGTACCCGCCAAAAACAGCAGCGCTAACACTGGGGAAAGCACCCACGGCCAAATCACGCGCATTTCTTTCTTCTGCAGGTAGAAAGCTGCGACGATCATGGTGAACATGGTGATTTCGGTGATGTACTCATACAAATTGCCAAAGGGGAATCGGCCTGCGGAAACACCGCGCAAAATCACCGAAGAAATATGCACAATAATGCCCAACCACACCACGGTTTGGGTCATGCCAGCAAACTTGGTGGCGGATTCTTCCTTTGCAGCAATGCGACGATCCAACTCAGCTGCATCAGCATGCTCACCCTCAGGTGCGGCGTCCACCGCAGCACCAGAACCCGCAGCAACAAGCTGCTGGGCTGACAGATGCTCTTTTTCGCGTTCGAGGTCAATAACTGCCTGGCGCTTGATGTAGAAAACGATCGAAAGCGCCAACGCCAATGCGTAGATCACAAAAGCTGAAAAGAACGCCGTGTCCGAAAAGGACGCAAGCGTGTGGTTTACATTCATGGCGGGAGGGGTTCCTCTTCTTCACACACAGATTTCACTAAGGCAATCAGACTTTGCACGTAGCGCAAAGCCTCTATCACTGTCACCTTACCCCCAGTGGAAGCACAAAAGAAACCCTTGGTTTATGCACTAAACAAACCAAGGGCAAAAACTTCTGATGGGGATGAAAGCCAACTTAAGTTCTATAAAACCTATTTGTGCTATTCGTCATCATCCTCAGGTTCTGGAAGCGCAAGAATCCGGCGGTGAATCCTCTGGTACTCCTCACCCCAACCGGCACGATCCGTGCGAGCCAAACCTGCAGTTTCGACGAACGTCACAGTCGGAGTGACCTCGCGGTAACGCACCCAAATGCGACGACGTTTCACCACCAAAGAACCCACCAGGCTGAGCAAAGCACCCACCGTAAAAATCAACACCCACAGCTGTGTGGGGTCATAGGAAACCTGATAGTTGGCAAATTCCTCTGCCCCTTCAAACGTCACCTTCGTGCCGTCATCCAAAGTCACCGACTCCCCTTCGCTGAGATTCACGCGCTCAATCTTCTGCAGCTGACCGCTATGAATCAGGCTCGGGTCGAGGGCAAAGATGCTCTGCGAACTACCCCCATCAAGGCCATGGTCACCGCGGTAAATATCGATAGCCACAGCAGGGTCCCGCAGCGCAGGGTAGGCGGAGGTCAACAACTCATTATTCGCACCACTCCACTCAGCGGTGGGGGCAAACAAGCCCTGAATAGTCAGCTGCTGCTGACGACGCTCAAACAGGTCCGGATACATTCCGGCAGGTGGATCGAAGCGCATCACGCCAGAGGACAAGAAAAACGTGAGATCATCGGGCCTAAACTGCACCGTCTGGCGACGACTTTCACCATTAGGCCACGTCACGGTGAATGTTGGCGCGAAACCGTGACCCTGAAGATACACACGGTCCCCACCGATTCGCAGCGGATGATTCACCTTCAACGTGGTGTGAGTCCACGTTTTCGGATCTGCAAAAATCTGCTCACCTTGGGCATAAGAAATATCCGAGCGGAAACTTTCAGCCTGCCCGTTAGGCAAATAATCGGCCTTAAAGTTATGGGCCTCGATGCAGTACTGGTTCAAGCCAGTGCCGTCGAAAAGC
Organism: Corynebacterium felinum; assembly: GCF_030408755.1. Classification (NCBI taxonomy): domain Bacteria; kingdom Bacillati; phylum Actinomycetota; class Actinomycetes; order Mycobacteriales; family Corynebacteriaceae; genus Corynebacterium; species Corynebacterium felinum. Next base: position 296,611 of record NZ_CP047209.1, on the reverse strand, counting down.
ACGCCCGCGCGGAAGGAATCGAAGTTTGCTGTTGCAGTCGTACAGAACTGCGAATTAACATCTTCCCGCTCAGAAGCAATCACGATGACCTGGCCTTCGTAATACACGAAACGCCCAATCGCCATCGCAGCAAGCATACCCACCAAACCAAGGTGGAACATCAAGTTGAAAAACTCACGCGCATAGCCCTTTTCCGCAGCCACCGACCGCACCCCAGCGCGATCTTCCGCCGCGGAGTACTTGGCAACATTCCAGCCACGCAGAGCCTGAGCAATCTCAGCTTCCACCTCAGCTAAAGGCTTTTCCACACTACCTTCACCATGAAGCGCGAGGCGCTTGAGGTTCTTAGGAGCGCGCACGGGAGGCTGCTTCATAGCACGGTAGTGCTCCACGCTGCGGGGCAGGATGCAGCCGATCAAGGAGATGAACAGCAACAGCGCAATGGCGTTAAACCAGGTAGAGGAGAAAACATCGAAAAACTGCAGTTTGTCGTAAATTTCCGCCACTTTGCCGTTATTAGCAAGGTAATCAGCAACGTTGTCGGCGTTCAGCGAACGCTGCGGCAACAGCGCACCAGGGATCGCGCCTAAGGCCAGCAAGAACAACAGCGCTAATGCTGTGCGCATACTCGTCAGCCAGTGCCACGCCTTCTTAGGCAGACTAAGCAGGAATTTCACGATTGCCACACACGTCCTTCACGCTCACAGAAACACCCGTGCCACCACAGTGGCGACACACACTCAAGACGTTCCCTAAATAACCGTCGTACCAAATTCGAGGGTAAAAACCCTGATCCAGTTAATAAAATCGGCCCACACGCCAGTCACTAATGCGACACCGACCACTATCAACGCGATACCGCCTAAGATTTGGATTGTTCGCGAGTGCCTCCGGAGGAATCCAACACCAACCATAGCCTGCGCAGAGCCTAAAGCCACAAACAAAAACGGTAGCCCCAAACCTAAACAGTAACCAATAATTAGCGCAACACCGCGTGCCGCTGTCATCCCCTCAGTGCCCGCGGACACCGACACAATCGCAGCCAAAGTCGGGCCCAAACAGGGTGTCCACCCCAAGGCAAAAACCCCGCCCAACAACGGCGCACCCAACCACGTAGACCACTTGCGGGGATGGAATCGACGTTCCGTTTGCAAAATAGGAACCCAGCCGACAAACACCACACCCATCACAATGGTGACTACACCACCAATACGCATCAACAACTCATTATTGAGCGCAAGCGCACTGATCGCACCAAAAACAGTAACCGTGGCCAGCAAAAACACGACCGTAAACCCGAGGATAAACAAACTCGCGGCACCGGCCACCCGCAGTCGCGAACCTTGAGCGACCTTCGGCCCGTGCACACTGTCGATCTCCACATCAGCACTGACAATGCTGGCAAGATAGCTGATGTAGCCTGGCACCAACGGAACCACACACGGGCTTGCGAAAGACACAAACCCTGCCACCGCGGCTGCAAGAATGCCTAAGACTAGTGGCCCATGAGTGGCAGCCTCAGCGAAGGTATCACCAAGGCTTTGTGCCAAATACATACCGTCCATTTAGTTCTTTTCTAATTCTTGAACAACCTGCAAAAGCTCACGATCAGTCACCGAACGCAAGAACACCACAGCAGGACGATGCTGCTGATCCAACACAATGGTGGTCGGAACAACAGATGCAGGTAAACCACCTAAAGCTGCAGCTGATTTAAAGGGTGGATCATACACGCTTGGGTAGGTTAAGCCATTATCTTCCATGAAATCTTTGGCCAAGGTTTGGTTATCGCGCACATTAATGCCCAACACGGTGCCACCGGTCTTGTGCAGATGCTCATGGACTGTCTGCAAATCATCAACCTCAGTTCGGCACGGACCACACCACTGGCCCCAGGCGTTGAGCACTACAATCTTGCCTTCATAATCGGAAAGCGTGATTTCTTTTCCGTCAATAACACTCGGGCCCGCAATCTGGCCGATTGTGGCGCGATCAGCTTCCGCATAGTGGATTGTCTTTTCCCCACCGGGAGAATGGAACTGGAATGTTCCACCCACGGCAACAGCATCTTTACCCGCAGTTTGCTCTTCACTGCAGGCAGCAACAACCAGCGCGGAACTACAGACCGCTACCGCTGCCACTGCTGATTTCATCCACCGACGCATCCGGACTGCCTTTCTTAGTGTGGATTTCACGTTCACCGCATGCACTAAATGTGCTGGGCGGGCTCGCTGTAACGATAATCAACCAACTGATCGCCATCAAAAACCAAGGACGTCACACTCGCAAGGTCGCACTGGCGCAATGCGGGATTATGCGACAAAGACTTCCCCTGTGCTTTACGTTGAACGCACACGATCGGAAGCTGGTGGCTGACCAAAATCGCCTCGTGGCCTTCAGCTTTCATGCGGGCAAACTCAATAACATCCATCATGCGCTCAACAATGTCCACATAATGCTCACCCCAGCTGGGCAACGCCGGATTCCACATCAACGGCCAGCGAACAGGGTTCCACAACTGAGAACGCACGCTTTTAACCCGCAGGCCCTCAAACTGGTTGCCCGCCTCCAGTAAGCGCTCATCAATGAGCACAGGTTTGCCCACAACCTCAGCAATAGGCGCGGCAGTCTCTTGGGCACGCTCTAAAGGAGAGCTCATCAGCACAGCCACATCGTGGCCGGAAAACGACTGCGCAGTCGCAGCTGCCATTGATTCACCTCGGGCAGACAAATGAAAATCAGGGATACGCCCGTACAGGATGCGCTCGGGATTAAACACTTCGCCGTGGCGCACGAGGTGAACAATGGTGGTACTCATCAAGAATTATCTCTCTGTCTGCTCATGAAACATCTTTTGGGCCCCAACCTTCTAGATTGAGATCCGCGATGCTTGGTGAATGTCCCCCAAAAATACTAGGGGTTTAACCCAAAAACTAAAAGAAAACACCACAATTAATTTTTGAGCTCACCCTAATCCTGCCGCGCACGAGCCGCAGCCTGGGCTGCCGGAACCAAGGCCTTTTCAATCGTGGCAAAATCATCATCACTCAGCGCAGCAGACACAAACCACGTTTCAAACACACTCGGCGGAGCATACACACCACCACGCAAAAGCTCATGGAAAAATGGGGCGAAACGGAAAGTCTCAGCAGCCTTCATCTCCGCAAAATTCTTCCCCTCACCTTCCGCAAAACGAATACTAAGCATCGTGGCGGCACGCTGAATATGGTGCACCACCCCTTCCCTGCTCAGCGCCTGCGAAATCAACGAGGCCAACAGATCTGCATTTTTCGCAACCGTGTCATACACAGCATGAGTAGCCAATTCCAAAGATTTCTTACCAGCGGCCATCGCCACCGGATTACCCGACAACGTGCCCGCCTGATAGACCGGACCTGAAGGTGCAAGATGAGCCATAATATCGGCGCGGCCACCAAAGGCAGCAGCTGGAAGACCACCCGAAATGACCTTGCCGAAGGTCGTCAGATCGCCCGCAACACCATCAACACCAAACCAGCCCGAATAGGAAGTCCTGAAACCGGTCATCACCTCATCAATAATCAGCAACGCGCCATGCGCATGGCATAGATCCTTCAGCCGCTGATTGAACTGATTCTGCGGTGCCACCGCACCCATATTTCCGGCAGCAGCCTCAGTAATCACACAAGCAATCTGGTCGGGGTAGTCGGCAAAAGCCTGCTGCACAGCCGCATAATCGTTATAGGGGACAACAATCGTATCCGCCGCCGACGCACCCGTCACACCAGGGGAATCCGGCAACGCAAACGTGGCCACACCCGAACCAGCAGAGGCCAACAACGCATCCACATGCCCGTGATAGCAGCCCTCAAACTTCAGAACCTTCGCACGCGAAGTAAAACCACGCGCCAAACGCACCGCCGACATAGTAGCTTCCGTACCGGAATTGACCATACGCACCTGCTCCACCGAGGTCCGTGCACAAATCATCTCTGCAAGCTCAATCTCCGCCTTTGTCGGCGCACCAAAAGACAAGCCCTGAGCCATGGCCTCATTCACCGCAGCGAGCACCTCGGGGTGAGCATTGCCCAACAACATGGGCCCCCACGAATTGACCAAATCAACGTACTTGTTGCCGTCGACGTCGACAAGCGTGCTGCCATACGCCCGCTCAATAAAGCGCGCATGACCACCCACGGAACCAAAGGCACGCACCGGAGAATTCACACCGCCAGGAATGCTCACCTGAGCACGCTGCATCAACTGCTCCGATACAGAAGTATTCTGCGCAGAAACCATCATAAAACCAACCCTTTACACTGTTACGAAGCACAACGCCCTGATCGAGCGCCACACTCACCTTGAAAAACTAGCCCCTAAGCAATAACCGCGCGGCCAACAGCACGCGCATGCGCAATCACCGCAGGAACCCCCACCCCACCAGCCCACGAGCCGGTAGCAAACACACCATCAACCTTATCCAACTCCGCCATCACACGTGACACAGTGACGAGATGTTCTGGCGAATACACCGGCAAACCACCAAACCAGCGCTGAACAAAAATCTCATCCAACCCCGCTGCACGACCATCAAAGCCAGTGATCGCTTGCAGATCATCCAACGCGCGATCGACAAGCTCATCCTCCTCCGCACGCGTAATCTGCTCATCCCCAAAACGGCCAAACGACGCACGCACCAACGCACCACCACGCTGGCCAATATGCGGCCACTTCTTCGAGCTAAACGTCAACGCCTTCACCTTCACATCCGGCTCATCACAGGCCACCAAAATTCCCGAATGATCCGGCAACCCCTCATCATGAGCAAACTTCATGCCCACAACCACACTCGACGCCAAACGCACCTTCTTCAACTCAGCGCTCGCAGCAGCCGCCACATCTTTCAGCAACATCGCAGTCGTAGGCGCAGGAGTGGTCACCACCACCCGGTCATAAATGCCCTCACCAGCACCCTTCAAACTAAAACCGGAATTCTTCCGCACAATCCCCGACACAAAAGCATCAATATGAATACGCGCCTTCGACTGCTCCGCCAACTCCTCATACAACTGCGCATAACCACCAGCAAACGTACTAAAAAGCTGCGGACGATACTGCTCACCAGATGTCGCATTCTCAGACGACGCCGCCCGACGATCCACAATCGCACGCACCGCCGTCGACAACGACACCTTCTGCCCCGCATCAGCCATACGATCAAACTCCTGCGCCAACACAGGCACCGTCGCCCGAACACCCAAATCATCAGCCAAAGACGAATACACGCCCCCCTGCAACGCCGAAACCACACGATCAACCACCTGATCGCCATAACGGGAACGCACCAACGCACCCAAAGACACATCCGCCTCACCCGAGGTCCACTCAATACCCGGCGCGTCGGATTCGGAATCAATACGGGCAGCTGTGTCGGCGTCGATAAGCCCCTCTAAACCAGCACTCGACGCCGGAATGCCCATCACCGTGTGCGACGGAAGCGCATGCAACTGCCCCTGGGAATACAAAGCAGACGGCAAACCCGAAGGAGCACGCAGCGCATCTTTCAAACCCAGCGTGGTGAAAAACTCCGTCGCATCCTCACGGAACGCAAGATAAGCCTCAGCACCCATATCAGTCGGGCCGGAAGCAAACGGAACCGTAAACAACTTCCCACCAATACGATCCGTCGCCTCAAACACATCAATCTCAGCCTCAGGTGCACCCGCACGGATCTCCCACGCAGTAGTCAATCCCGCCAAACCTGCACCAACGATGGCAATGCGCACAACCGTCGCCTTTCTGCTTAAAAAACACCACTAAAAACGCTAAGTCTACCCAACGCACACACCTGCGCCCGCGCCCCGCGACGCAGCCGCACACACAACGACACTAGTGCTGGTGCACACACTCAACAGCCCGGGTAATCGCATCCGGATCAGTATGCGGCAAAACCCCATGCCCAAGATTAAAAATATGACCCAACGCATCACCAGAAGCGCACGCACGATCAGCTTCCGCACAAATACGCGCAACCTCATCACGCACAACCGACTCGCCGGCAAACAACAGCGCAGGATCCAAATTGCCCTGCAGCACCCGCGGAGTCACCATGCGCGTGGCAGCAACATCAAGTGGAACCCGCCAATCAACACCCATCACCTCACTGCCAGCTTCACTCATCGCACCTAGCAACTCGCCCGTGCCCACGCCGAAGTGAATCCTCGGCACCCCCAACTGCGCCACCGCATCCAAAATCTGCGTCGAATACGGCAACACATGCTCGCGATAGTCGCGCTCAGTGATAAAACCAACCCAGGAATCAAACAGCTGCACAACCTCGACGCCAGCGGCAATTTGAATCTCCAAAAAACGAATAATCGTCGGAGTTAAACGCTGCATCAACGTATGCCACGCATGCGGATTCGCATGCATCATCGTCTTCGTCTTCTCATGATTCTTCGAAGGGCCACCCTCGACCAAATAACTCGCCAACGTAAACGGCGCACCCGCGAAACCGATCAACGTCTGTGATGCCGTCAAACCCTGCCGAATCAGCCCAATCCCCTCAGTAAGTTCTGGGATATCCCCCTCAAGAATGGGCACAGAGGCACACTCATCCGCACTACTGCAGGCACGCTCCATCACCGGCCCCCTGCCCGCAACAATCTCCACCCCAACACCTGCAGCCTTGAGCGGAACAACGATGTCGGAGAACAAAATCGCCGCATCCACATCATGGCGACGCACCGGCTGCAACGTAATCTCCGCCAACAACTCCGGCATGAAACAAGAATCCAACATGCCAATCCCCTCACGCACCCGGCGATATTCCGGAAGCGAACGCCCCGCCTGGCGCATAAACCAGACAGGGCGACGAGTAGGTTTCACCCCAGCGATAGCCTGCAACAAAGGCTTAGGGGAATCAGCAGGAGACGACGAGGGCGAAGGCAGGATAGGAGCTAACATAGCCAAAAGTATGACAGAGGTTCATACCTTTGGAAAGTAAGCGTGGGCTAATTGGAGGAACCCGACTACCCCCTCACAGGCCAACTCCTCCCTGCCCCCAACTACGCCTAGGAGGAGGAGAAGGTACGCGCCAAACTCGAACGCGACTCAATCACCAACGACGAACCCAACATCAAAATAGTGGCAAACATCGGATGCAACACACCCGCACAGGCGGCGAGAATAGCCACAAGGTTATAACCCCACGCCAAGAACAAATTGCTACTAATCAGCTTATTCAACCGGCGCGCCCCCTTAAACAACCATGGAATTGGCTCCGTATTGCTAGTAAGCAACACCACGTCAGCCTGAGTATTTTCCAGCGCGGAAGCACTCGGCAAACTTCCCATAGCGTCGACCAAAATGCCCACGTTCGCCACCCGGAAACACTCACGCACCGAATCGTCACCCACCATGGCCACAACCGCACCATGATTATGCACACTACGCACCGTCTGCGCCTTATGTCCCGGCTGGATACCCGCCAACACGTGCGACACACCCACCATATCGCCATAACGACGCGCCACCGGATACGTATCGCGCGACAGCATCATGGTTTCAATACCCAACTGTTCCACATCAGCAACAGCCCGCGTCGCATCGTCCTTCGCATCATCATGCAGCGTGATCACACCACGATCTTTACCCTTCCACCGCACCACCAAAGGAGTACCCCCCGACACAGCCGCTGCAGCCAAACGGCCCTGTACATCAGAAAGGTTGCGCGGACGCCACAATTTAGCCTCCACATTGCGTAATTCCACGCGCCCATCGGAATCCCGCAGCGGGATTTCCACCAAACCCGTAAAACTACCGTTCTCATCAATCTCAACATTGCTGACATCAATCAGACGCGGGATCGTATCATCAGTTGAGGCATCACGAGACTCACGCGCCGCCCGCTTCAACGCACGCGAAACAGGATGATCACTCTCTAAGGTCAACGCGCTCGCCACCCGCAACACCAAATCAGGGTTCTCACCGCGATCCGCAGTCACAGACTCCACCGTCATCTCCCCCACCGACAACGCGCCCACACGATTGAAAATAATGGTGTCGACAAAATCCAACGTCCGCACCGTATCCGCATCACGAATCAACACACCGTGGCGCGCAGCCATCTCAATACCCTGGCGCATCGCCACCGAAGACGAAACAGCCAACGCCACCGGCGCCACACACCCCAACACCGCCAAAGATGTGGCAATCGCCTGATTAATATTGTTGGTAATCAACGCCCACAGCGTAAAGTCCAACATGGCAATGGCCAAAGCAATCGGCACCAAAACCGAGGCGGACTTCGTCGCCAGCGCATCCGAATGATTCTGATTCAACGACGATTTATCCACCCAGCGGCTCAACGCAGCCAACCACGTGCGGTGGCCTGTTGACAGCACACGAATTTTCAGCGTATTCGCACCATTCATGCAGCCGGCATACACCTTGGAATTAACCTTCACCTCATGCTCACCAATGCCCAAGGCGCGGCCATCAACATGGGAGGAACCACCCACCACTTGTCCATCAACAGGAATTAACCCATATGGGGGAACCACGATATCGTCGCCAACATTCAGCTTATGCACATGAATGTTTTTCTCCGTCACCTCACCAGTCTTGCGAGATTTCACCACGCGGGTTGCCATCGACTGCGGCAAAGGTTTGCAATCGGCCAGCTCATCGACAAGATTTTTCCGCGTCTTGCGCGACAACAACCGGCCACCCAACAAAAACAAGGTCATCGCGCAGGCAACATCAAAAAACAGCGCCCCGCTTTCAAAAGCCATCGGATCAATGGCCACCAATTCGGAAGTCACCCGATACTGTGGGTCCCCCGCCTCGGTGTAAACCATCACCGCCAGACTGTAAAAATACGCCACCATGATGGCCAAAGAACTCGCCGAATCCAACGCCGACATCCCGCGGCGGAAACCACCAATAGTTGCGCGGTGGAAGGGGTAAGCACCATAAGTGACCACCGGAAACGCCAAAGCGGCAAGCACCCACTGCCAGTAATCAAACTGCAATGAAGGAATATAACTAATAGCGATCACGGGGATGGTAAACAACACCGTGACAATCAGACGCAACGGCGTGATCAGTGTGCGCGCGGTAAACAGCACATCCGTGGGGTCTTTATGCTCCAGCGTGCGAAAAGTACCATCCAAAAACCCTTCGCGGCGGGCAAGCTCAAGTGCTTTCGACTCCTCCGCAGCCTGGCGTCGCAAAGCACTGGGCATCGACAACTCGCGACGCCTGCGCCGACGATGACGCTGGTGAGAGCGGTTATACCGCCCTTCCTCAACATCCGACCACGCTAAACGACGCCGCAACGACGAGTCCGACAACGTTGCGGTAATCCCGAAACGAGAAAACACTTCCTCAATCATCGTGATATCAGTTGAACGACTTGCCGTAATCCACGCCATCGAGGAACTATAGACGATACGGACACTGACCCCGTTTAACGCCGACAAAGCCTCCTCTATTTCGCCAACAGCTGCGGCATTTTCCAAACCCTTGAGCTCAAACGCAAAGGAAGTCCGGCCAATATGCATGGCCTCGGTGGCAGCTTCGTCAGGATCCAAAAATTTCGACTTCGGGGTAGCGTCGATACCGACGCGACGCGCTGCATTCTTAGCAGTCTCAATCGCTTCGCGAACCTTCGATTCGGTGGCGTGAAATTCCTTAGGGTCAATCATGATAACGGCGCTTCCGCGACAAGTCCTTCACTTAACAACTCACTACTTCTTTACACGCGAAGAAAAGCACAGCATTTCTTGCAACCCAGCGTATCTATGCTGCCAGGAATAGTGTGCCTAGAAAACACCGCCTGCGCACCTTCACCACAGGCAGGTAGTTTTAGCGTTGAGGTTTCTTCGGTTTTTTCGCACTGAGGTTATCTCCCACCCATTCTAAAGAATCGGGCTTGGATACAAGGATCGTTCCCACCACAGCCGCAACGCCTACTGCGATTTCCACAGAGCCGTTAAAAGCCTGCACACCGATGGGCACCATGGAGAGCGTGGGGGCTTTAAAGGCAAAGATGCAGCGCAAAGCGAAAAATACGCCGAAATAGGTCAGTACTTTTCGTGCAGTCCCAGCGCGGGGCCCGGCGCTGACATAGGAGCGGGCGAGCCAGAGCACAATGCCAATAATGGCCAAGGCGACGCAGCCGACGAAGATGCTGCTACCGATCACGACTGTGGAGACGAAAGTTTCGCTAGGAATCACCGCTGCTTGGCTTTGTTTGTACTGCTCGATGATGGTTGCGGTGGTATTTTCCCGATCCATGAGCGCAGTGAGCACCGAGGTGATCTGGTGGACAATTTCGAGAATAAGAACTGCAACCCAGACTTTGAAAGCCAAGACTACCGATTCTGGCGCAGTGCCCTTTTCCTTCATTGCTTCCTTCCCCACAATTCTCCTCTCGCATACAGTCCTGTGAACTCTTAAGATTCGATTCTTCCGCATCTGGATACAAGAGTTTTTACCGCTACATGATTCTAGGGGGTTTTCAAGATTTCTGCTGCCTCCAAGGCAAAGTAGGTCAAAATCTGGGAGGCACCTGCGCGTTTAATGGAGATGAGCGATTCCATCATCACTGCGCTGCGATCAAGCCACCCGTGTGCGCTGGCGGCACACAACATGGCGTACTCGCCAGAAACTTGGTAGGCGGCCACGGGCACGGTAACAGAATCAGCTACCCGGCTTAAGACGTCGAGATAGGGCATGGCTGGTTTGACCATGACGAAATCGGCACCTTCCTGAATGTCGAGTTCAACTTCGAGCAGGGATTCGCGGATGTTTGCGGGGTCTTGCTGGTAGGTGCGGCGGTCACCTTCGAGGGAGGATCCCACTGCGTCACGGAATGGACCATAGAACGCGGAGGCGTACTTCGCGGAATACGCCATGATGGCAACGTCGGTGAATCCTGCCTCATCGAGGGCTTGTCGGATTGCCAAGATTTGTCCGTCCATCATCCCTGAGGGGCTAACGATGTGAGCGCCTGCGCGCGCTTGAGCTACTGCCATGCGCTGGTAGTGCTGGATGGTTGCATCATTATCGACGATCAACTCGCCCCACTGGTTGGTGGAAACAACACCGCAATGCCCGTGGTCGGTAAATTCATCGAGGCAGGTGTCTGCCATGATCAGGATGCTCTCGCCGTATTCGGCACGCAGCATGGCAATAGCACGGTTGAGGATACCGTGCTGTGCACACGCGTGAGATCCCGTGGCATCCTTATCTTCTGCCCGCGGCACACCAAAAAGATCAACGCAGGTGATGCCCAAGTCGATAGCCCGGCCCACAATCTCTTTCAGCGAGTCGAGGGTGTGCTGGTATTGGCCGGGCATGGAGGAAATTTCTTTAGGGCTATCGATCCCATCCGCAACGAACAGCGGATAAATCAGGTCCTTTGGGCTCAGCGTAGTTTCCGCGACCAGCGCCCGCATGGCGGGGGTAGTGCGCAGGCGGCGTGGGCGGCGAATCAGGTTATGTGGGCGAAAAGAAGCGTTGTTCATGGTTTCATCCTTTTATGTTGCGCCATTGCGCGCAGAGGCGAGGTTATGGCTGCTGTGTGGGGTTGCGCAGGGTGTTGAGGTAGTTGAGGGTTGCTTCTACGAGCATATCGACGTCGGCACGCTCCGGCATCACATGGACATCAAGTCCGAGTTCACACGCGACCTCGCGCGTGCGCGGGCCAATGCAGGCAATGACTGTGGACGGATGCGGCATACCCACGAGTGTGATGAAGTTGCGCACAGTGGAGCCGGAGGTAAAGCAGATAGCATCGATCGTACCGTTGCGCAGTGCCTGTGCCAGCTTTGGTTCTGGTGGCTGTGCTGACACGGTGCGGTAGGCGACGATATCGTCAACGTCCCAGCCGAGCTTGCACAGCCCTGCGGGCAGAACATCTGTGGCGATGTCAGAGCGGGGAAGGAGAACTTTCGCTGGGCGAGTATCCGGTGCTGCGGGGAATGCTGCGACGAGTCCTGCAGCATGGAAGGCTGTGTCCTCGGGTATCAGGTCGATGGTGTATCCGCGTGCCCGCAGTGCTGCGGCGGTGGCATGCCCTACTGCTGCGATTTTTGCACCCTTGGGCACTGTGTCGCAGGCGTTGACTGCTGTCACTGAGGTGAATACCACCCAGTCGTAGTGCCTGCGGAGTGCCTGGTGCAGCTGCTGCGGATCACTCGGCGGGATAAACGCGATCGTGGGCACAAAAAGAGCCCGATGCCCGCGGCTTTCGATGCTGCGTCCCATAGCCTCCGCGTGGTCGCGGGCGCGAGGAACAACAATGCTAAACACTGGTTGAGTACCTAAAAGCAAGGGCTAATCAAGAATGATCGCAGCGCCTTTGGCCAGAAGTTTTGCCGCAACTTCCTCACCGAGTGCAACGCTATCGTGCGGGCTTCCGTGAGCCTGTGCGCGCATGCTGCAGCTTCCGTCGAGTTTGGTCACTGATCCGTGTACCTCCATGACCCCGTCGGTGATTGTTGCGTATGCTGCCACGGGTGCGGTGCATCCGGCTTCGAGGCGGTTAAGCACCACGCGCTCTGCCTGGGCGCAGGCGAATGCTTCGGGGTCCAAGATGGAGCTGATCGCTGCTTTGGCGATCTCATCGTCCGCGCGGCACTCAACTGCAAGTGCCCCTTGAGCTGGCGCAGGGAGGAATTCATGCGGGTCAAACACATCGGTGGCCTCGCCTTGGCGTTCCACCCGACTGAGCCCAGCATAGGCAAGGATGACGGCATCGAGTTCCCCGGAGGCGACTTTGCCCATGCGGGTATCAATATTGCCGCGCAGTGGCCTTGTTTCAATGTCGGGGCGCAACGCTTTGAGCTGGGAAATACGTCGCGGTGCGCCAGTTCCCACCACCGCTTTATGCGGAAGAGTGCGAAGGGTATGCCCGTCGCGAGCGATCAGGCAATCGCGGGCGTCAGCGCGGGTGGGCACTACCATGAAGAAACGCTCGTCGGGCGTTGTGGGGAGGTCTTTGAGGGAGTGCACTGCGATATCGCATTCGCCCGCGGCTAGAGCATCGCGCAGAGCTTGGGTGAACACGCCCACGCCGATGCGTTCCACGGGCGCCATGTTGACGTCGCCAAGCGTGGTCACAATGTGCAGCTGTGCAGAAAAACCATGCTGGGCAAGCGCATCACGCACATGCCCTGATTGGGTGGTGGCGAGCAGACTCCCGCGGGTTCCGATTTTCAGCATCTTATGCTCCTAGTTCTTCCTCGCTGGGAAGTGCTTCATAGTTGACTTTGACTGAGCGGGTGGGGCCGGTCAATCCGAAAAATTCCTGCAACGCGCTTTCATAGGACACCACCCCCGACGATGCTGCCAGCTCTTTCGCCTTGATAGTGGGCTGATGCAGCAGCTTATCGACGACCCGGCGCACCGTATTCGCAACCTCCACGAACTCCGCTTCGTTAAGGTTGTCGACCCGGGAACGCAAACGCGACAGTTCCGTATCAACAAGGTCGGCGGCGTGGCGTCGCAACGCAGAAACAGCAGGCGCAACATCCTTAATCCGCTGCGCCGAGCAATACTGCTTCAACTCCTCAGCAACAATCGCCTGCGCCTGCGCATCAGCAGTTGTCTGCCCCTGCCCCGAACGCACAGCATGCAAACGCTCAATATTGACCAAACGCGCGCCCTTATCAGTCACCGCATCATCAATATCGCGCGGCAAAGACAAATCCACCAACATCAAATCGTGCGCTGGGGGAACATCAGCCGCAGTAATCGTGTAACTCTGCGAACCCGTGGCCGACACCGCAATATCTACCCGCGATAACACCTGGGCACGCTGATCAAAATCCACAACCTCCGCATCAACCCCCGCCTGGCGACTATGCTGCGCCAAACGCTCAGCCCGCTCCCGCGTCCGATTAGCCACAACCAGCCGATCTATGCCCAAACGACCCAAATGCGTTGCCGCCAACGACGCCATCGCACCAGCCCCCAGCACCAACGCCGACTTGCCCTGCAACGACTCCAACTGCAAATGCGCCATCGCCTCATCGAAAGCAAAAGACACCATTGACGCCCCCGCATCATCAATTTCGGTCTCAGTATGCACCCTTTTGCCGGTATGCAGCGACGCCTGAACCAACGAATGCAATGCAGGGCCAACCGTACGCGCCGCAATCGCCGCCTGATAGGCCGTGCGCACCTGCCCAATAATCTGCTGCTCACCAATCACCATGGAATCGAGCCCCGAGGTCACCACCATCATGTGCTCGGCAGCAGCATCGGCATAACGGACATACAAAGAAGAACGAAGCGTCTCCATATCCACCCCGGAAACACCGTGCAAAATCTCCACCACATCTGAGACACCGCTGTGGAAACTCGACGTCATGACGTACACCTCCATGCGGTTGCAGGTGGATACGATCATGGCCTCAGTTAAAGATTCACGAGCGAGAAGTTCTCGCGTAGCGTTATCCCGCACAGAATCATCCATGCTTAACCGCTCAAGCAGCGATACTGGTGCTGAGCGGTGGGACATTCCCACGACAAGTACACTCACGGCCCTCTACGCCCTCACGCTTTCTTCACATCACAATCTGTTGTGCCCACCAGAATAGTAAAATCTCAAACTTTCGATCGATTACCATCCTGTATTTTCGATTCACTCCACCCTAATCATTAGGGGGTGTGCTTCACAACAAAGCATGGGCTAACTCGTCATTATCAACCTCCCAACAACTAAATTCCTCCCCATCAATCACCACGACCGGAACCCTATCGGAATACTCCAACCTCCACTCCTGATCCTCATCGACATCGCAGATAATCAGCTCCAACCCCGCCGCAGCCACGACCGGAGCAATCTGATCAGCCACCCGAGCACAGGAACCACAGGTCTTGCGCACCATCAATTCCACACGATTAGCCATGTCACTTTATACCTTTCAGCATCCACCTTCTTTAGGGGGTATCCCCCTGCCTGATCTGTAATCTAGCACTGCCAGCGACTAGAGACACTCAACCAATCGATATGCTTATGACCCATGCCACATATTCACCGTGTCGTTGATGCGTCTGTACCCCAGCACTACTAGGCTCACGTGCATAAGATCACAACTCATCGATCACCCCATGATCATTGCACAGGCAAAACTATCCCTCCTCTGGCATGATTATTAGAACACTGCCTTTCCACACCACACTTTTAAGCCGTAAGGGGCGCACACTTAAAGCATGAATAAGCATGAGCCACAGTGGCATCAGCGGCCCGAGGATTTTCTCGCCAGCTGGAGCAGCAGCCGGGGAAATGTCCGCAGGTTCTTCGAAGAACACGCCCTACCCCCCATTGACGAATCCACACAGCGCGAGGCCGGCGAGGCCGCCGCTGCATTAGCCGTGAGCTCACTGTTCGATCTTGAGCTTGACGCCTTCACCTCTGGCCTGGATTCCGTGAGCGGCTCTTTGGAAGCAGCAGGGGAACTGCACCTCACCCAACCCGACCCCAACATCCCCCAAGAACACGGCGCAGCAGCGTTCTTTGATATCGACAACACCCTCATCCAGGGATCATCCCTGATCGTTTTTGCACTCGGCTTAGCCCGCAAACGCTACCTCAGACTCGGGGAGATCCTCCCCGTGGCGTGGAAACAGCTGAAGTTTCGCATCACCGGTGCCGAAAACGCCTCCGATGTCGCCGAAGGACGCAAGCAAGCCCTCGAATTCATCGCCAACCGAAGTGTTGATGAACTTGTCGAGCTCTGCGAAGAAATCGTCGACACTCACATGAGTGAAAAACTCTGGCCAGGGACCAAGCAGCTCGCCGAAGACCATATTGCCGCTGGTCAGCAAGTGTGGCTCGTCTCCGCCACACCAGTCCAGCTCGGGCAAATCCTTGCCAAACGCCTCGGCTTCACCGGGGCACTGGGTACGGTTGCGGAAGTCAAAGACGGAAAATTCACCGGCAGGCTCGTCGGCGATATCCTCCACGGCCCCGGCAAACGTCACGCAGTGGCCGCGCTCGCCGCGCTCGAACGCCTCGACCTCGATCGCTGCACCGCCTATTCCGACAGCATTAACGATATCCCCATGCTCACCATGATGGGTTCGGCTGTCGCAATCAATCCTGACCGCGCCCTGCGCAAGGAAGCGCAGCGTCGCGGCTGGACCATCCACGACTACCGCAGCGTCCGTAAAGCCGTACGCACCTTCGGGCTCCCAGCACTCATCACTGCGCTTTTCTCATGGAAAGCGCTACGCCGCTAAAAGCGCCCATCAGATACACAAATCCCTCTGCACAACTATGTGTGTTTCATAGTCGTGCAGAGGGGTTGGTGCAGAAAAGGCTTACTTGCCGAGTTTACGACGCTGAACGCGGGTGCGGCGCAGCAACTTGCGGTGCTTCTTCTTGGACATGCGCTTGCGGCGCTTCTTGATGACAGAACCCATAACGGTTTCCCTCGCTTACTAGTTGGAGTACGTACTTCCGATGTCAGCCAAGCTCTAGGCACGAACTGAATGCTTCACAGCAGTCCGAAGTGCACTTTCGCCCTGCAGTATGAACCTCATGCTCTCTCCACACAGAATCTGGATACAGCCGAAGGTTCCGTGCGCGAGCAGATGCTGACACGAATGGGCTCAATCATACCGAGAATACGTGCATATGGAAAAATCACCCAGATTAACAGCCCCCACAACAACACAACCCCAGATCTGCTACCGCCACCAACTCCACACAGCAGTGAAAGAAAAAGGAGCGAAGAAAATCACCGTGGTAAAACACCACACCAATCCTCTTCGCCCCTATTTCCGATCACAGGCGGCGCACAAGCCCCTTAACCCGCTTCGTAGAACGAAGCATCGAGGTACTCATTCACTGCCCGCTCGTGGACGCGGAAGCTGCGCCCAACACGAACCGCCGGCAATTCACCAGAGTGAACCAACCGGTAGACAGTCATCTTAGAAACGCGCATAATCTCCGCGACCTCAGCGACTGTCAAGAAGGTTCCAGTATCTTCTTTAGCCATAATATTTATCTAACCCTTCAGCCACGAGCGCGCTGCAGGCTTCCCCTCCCGCAGAAGAAACACGCACGTGCATTTATGAGTTTAGCGTGAAACATGTGACTGGTGCGACCCAAAGTGAAAAAAAGACGGTAACGAAACAAAATAACCCCCGTGTTACTCGCAGAAAGAAGCAGCACACACCACTACTTTCCACAAATACAACGAGGGAAAAGGTCAACGCGAAAAACTAACCGAGCTCCGCCGAACGACGCGCACACGCCTGCGTCGCATCATAGACAGCCGCACGCAAGCCGGCTTCTTCAAACGCACGGATCGCAGCAATAGTCGCACCCCCAGGGGAGGAAACATTTGCACGCAGCTGCTGTGGCTCCTCACCAGTCTCCTTCAGCATGGCCGCCGCGCCATACAGCGCATTCACGCTCAAATCTTTCGCAGCATCCCTACTCAAGCCAAGATTGACACCAGCATCAATCATCGCTTCGATCATCAAGAAAAAATACGCAGGTGAAGATCCACTCATCGCAGTAACCGCGTCCATATCAGATTCTTCCACCACACGCACCGCACCTGTTGCCTGAAGCAGCGTGGTAACCTTCGCCAGCTGCTCCTCATCAACAAAGCGACCCGGCGCGAGCGCAGTCATCCCCTTGCCTACCAGCATGGGAGTATTCGGCATTGCGCGGATCACAGGCGCACCTGCAGCTAACACCTCTTCCAGTGCTGCGTTGGTAATACCTGCGGCCATAGAAACCACCGTTGTTGCATCGTTATTGTCGATGATCTCCGCGATTTCCTCGGCAACCTTCAGCACCATTTTCGGCTTCACACAGATGAAGACCACATCCACGCCGTCGACAGCGGGACCGTTATCCACGAACGGCACAACGGAAAATTTCTCGCGTAAATACTGCCCGCGCTCTACGCTGCGGTTCGTGACATGAATATCTTTAGGGTTCACGCCCCCGTCGAGAAGCCCTGCAATCAAAGCTTCTCCGATCTTGCCGCCGCCAATTACTGCTATCGAACTCATAGCAACAACCATGCCAAATCTTCAGCTGCTTCGCACATCTTTACAGAAAAACAATCCCTCCTTGACCCATGTGCACAGCTGACAGCAGGTATTAAGAAGAGATTGCTTGCGATAAAGCGATGATATTTATCGCATTATGCGGCGTTATTTTTCTAAAAACCCACAACCAACAGTGGGCCGAATGTCATCACTAAACCAACAATGCCGGCAAGGAACATCGACACACCGTCGCGGGAGGTGCGCAAGAGCTTGACCAACACGACCAATGCTGCGGTCACGCCCAAGGCAATCAATCCGACGGTGGTTTTGCTCATAGTCGACCACAGGTACTGGAACCCGGTAAACAAAGCCACGCCCAAAATGATGCCCACCAATGCCATCGCAGCGACAGCGACGATCGACATTTTTTCTTCGTCAGCTTCAGCAGCTTCCTCTAGAGCATACTCAGCTTCAGCCTCGTCGATGTCCTCGTAGTCGGACTCTACTTCTTCGTACTCGACATCATCGTCGTAGTCAGCGGCGTCTTCGTCAACGAGTTCGTCGTCGTATTCTTCGTACTCGTCATATTCTTCTTCAGCCAACTGTTCATCGTAGGCTTCGTCGAAGTCTTCCTCGGTTTCATAGTCTTCTTCGTAGTCCTCATCTGCTTCATCAGCAGCTGCGGCACCCAAAGACGCGAGAGCAAGCATCTCTTCATCCTCGACGGCAGGAAGCACAACTGTGGCGTCTTCTCGTGCAGATTCCGCCTTCTCCGGCAGCTGCGCACGGAACGCACCGGTGGTTAACCGCAGTGGTTCATCTGCGCTGACTACCGAAATCACAATATTGGCAGCGTCCTCAGCGTCGTCGGCTGCCTCATCCTCGTGTGTTTCTTCCTCACTGGCGTCTTGCTCTAGCGCATCTTCCGGCTCGGCCGCATCATCGCGTTGCTCCTGGAAAGGTTCAACCGGAGTAGACTTAGATGACGAATCAGCTTTTTCTTCGACTTTTTCGGCCTTATTCGCCTCAACACCCGCACCATCAGGGGTAGTGACGGGGGCATCCGATGCACTGTCTTCGACGGTAGGTTCGACAGGTTCGGGGTCGATCGGCTCGCTTGAATGCTTGGATTCTGCGGGCTTCGCATCCACCTTCGGGATATTGCCGGTCAATTCGGCAACAGACACGCCACCTTCCTCGATACTGCGGCGGCGTCGCCTACGAGAGGAGCCACTTGGCTCCTCCTTACCAGCCTTCGCTAGTAGTTCGGCTACTGTCAGCTGCTTTTCGCTCATAGCTTTAACCTTCCCAAAGTTATGACTGCAGATCAAGACCGCGTTCAATGCGGCGGAAAATTACGCCCTCGCGTAATGCCCACGGGCAAATCTCTAGTCTCTCAATATTCAACGCGCGCATCGCCGCTTCTGCAACTAAAGCGCCGGCGACGATCTGATGCGAGCGGTTTGCTGATACGCCCTCTAACTCGGCACGATCTGCAGCGGTCATACGAGAAATAAAGGCAATCAGTTGACGCAAGCCAGGAGCCGTGAGCTCCCGAGTGATATGAATTCCTGCCGACGAAGGCGCTGCACCTGTCAGCCGCGCCAGCGTGCGGAACGTCTTTGAGGTACCCACGGCAAGCCGGGCTTGACCATGCGCACGCATTTCTTTTGCAGGTTCGACTAACTCAGCGTCGATATAATCCCGCAGCAAATTCACAGTTTTGCGCTCTGGTGGATCAATATCGAACCAGTTGTGTGTCAGTCTCGCTGCACCTAAATCCAAAGAAACAGCAACGTCTGGCTCTTCATTCACACCGGTGGTCATTTCCAGCGAACCACCGCCGATGTCAAGATTGGTGATCCGGCCCGCAGACCACCCGTACCAACGACGCACAGCTAAGAATGTGAGTCTTGCTTCATCCGCGCCCGAGAGGATCTCAAGGCGGACGCCTGTTTCGCGCTCGATGTGCTCGAGCACCTCATTCGCATTCACCGCAGAACGTACGGCGGAGGTAGCAAAAGGCTTCAGCTCATCGCAGCCTAGACGCTGCGCTAATTCTTTCGCTTCGCCAACTGAATCGGTCAGCTTTTTGATGCCTTTGGCATCAATCGCCCCATCCTTGTCGAGGTACTCGACAAGCTTCAGGGTCGCTTTCCAATCGCTCATTGGGGTTGGCGGACCACCTAATCGCGCATCGACCGCTACAAGGTGGACAGTATTACTACCCACATCTAATACACCTAATCTCACATGTTTAAGGTTAGACGGTCTAGGGTACTTAAGTGTGAACCGCCCTGATACTTTTCCCGTTTATCTTGGATTTCCTTCCTCCTCCCCTGCCGCTCTTTCCATTGAACGGGGTGCGGAGTTAGCTCCAGATTTCCCACGTCAATGGTGGGAATTTACGCATCCGCATGACCCTTTGCACGTGTTTAGTATCGATTTAACGTGGCTGGAATCTTATTACAGTTGTGCGTTCGGCACCGGCGTGTGTCAGGGCATTGTGGCCGGTTTTTCTGACGTGGGTTGTTGCAATCATGGTGCTTTTTTGTGCGATGAAACGGATCGGGAGCAGCTTATCGACGCCGTTAGCCGCATGCCGGCCCGCTACTGGCAGCTGCGTCCCACCACTGTCGATGAGTATCTGGAGGAAAATGATGAATCTCAGCTCGAACCGTGGCTGGTGTGGGATGAGTTGGATAATGAGGAAGGCGAGCCAGAACCCGCTTTAAAAACCGTCATCGTTGATGGTGCCTGTATTTTTGCTAACCGATCGGGGTGGGCAACGGGGACGGGCTGTGCTCTTCACCAGTGGGCGCTTGACGCTGGTGAGGATCTCACCGTGGTCAAACCCGAAGTGTGTTGGCAGTTGCCGTTGCGCAGGTTAGAAGCCTATGAGGATCGTGCTGATGGCCAAGAAATTCTGCGTACAACGATTACTGAGTATGAGCGTCGTGGGTGGGGTAATGGTGGCGAGGATTTCGATTGGTATTGCACAACGTCACCGGCTTGCCATACCAACGCGTCCCCGCTGTGGCAAAGCTGCGAGCAGGAGCTGCGGGCGCTTATTGGCGATGCTCCTTTTGAGATTTTGGCCAGCTACCTGCGTAAGCGTCTTCATGCCCGCAGCGCCCTTGCGGAACAGGGTGTGGATGTAAACGAGATTTTTGGTGTGCATCCGGCTTCGCGTTAGTTATTTTTCGAATTTGTAGCCCACGCCGCGAACGGTGACTAGGTGTCGGGGGCGTGAAGAATCTTCTTCAATTTTGCTTCGAATGCGTTTGACGTGCACATCCAAGGTTTTAGTGTCGCCGACGAAATCGGCGCCCCATACTCGGTCGATAAGTTGACCGCGGGTGAGCACTCGTCCCGCGTTACGCATGAGATATTCCAGCAGGTCGAATTCTTTTAATGGCATGGCTACGGCTTCACCATCGACAACGACGGTGTGACTGTCAATGTCGAGCCGGATGCGACCGTAATTAAACAGCAGCTCATCGCCGACGTCGTCAAGCATGACGTCACCGCCACGGCGCAGTACTGCCCGCACCCTAGCAATAAGTTCGCGGGAAGAATACGGCTTGGTCACATAATCATCCGCCCCGATTTCTAGCCCTACAACCTTGTCAATTTCGGAATCGCGGGCTGTCACCATGATCACGGGCACGGACGATACTGCGCGCAGACGCTTGCACACGTCTGTCCCCGACATGCCGGGCAGCATGAGATCCAGCAACACAATATCGACTGGGTTGCGGTCGAATTCCACCAAAGCCGAAGGCCCATCAGCTGCATGAATGACCGTGAATCCTTCTTTGCGCAGAAGGAACATCAAAGGCTCAGCTAAAGACTCTTCATCCTCAACCAACAAAATTGTTGTTGTCATAGGGGTGTCTCCTTTCGACGGCCCCCAAGCCTTGGAGCGCGAAAAAGCGAAGCATTAACTTCTCGATCCTGAATGTCACCATCGTCATCGGGGTGGAATACAGGCAGCTCCAAGCTGAAAATTGAACCGCTGCCTGGCCTCGACCACAAACGAATGCGACCACCATGATTGGCTGCCACGTGCTTAACAATAGCTAACCCAAGGCCCGTTCCGCCGGTAGATCGCGAACGAGCTTTATCCACCCTGAAAAACCGCTCGAATACGCGCTGCTGGTGCTCGGGAGCGATGCCAATTCCATGGTCTTCCACCTCAATGAGCACTATATCGCGGGCGTGAAGTTTAGCACTGACCGCCACCTTCGAACCGTTGGGCGAATAGTTAATTGCATTTGAGACAAGATTGGAGACTGCTGTCACCAACAAACTACGATCCGCCAATACCTGCAGCCCGCAGGGCGAGCATCGCTGGAAACGGATATCTGCCCCCTCCGCCGCGAGCACATTTCGGGCCAGAGCCTCTTCAATAATCTCATCGACAAACACCGGCTCCATCTCTGGGAGCGCTTCAGCGCCTTGCAGTTTAGACAAGGAAATGAGTTCGGAAATCATTTCCCCTAGCCGATGCGCCTCTTTGTACAGGCGATGCGCAAAATATTCCACCTGCTCGGGGTCATCTGAGGCGGAAGCGAGAGCTTCTGCTAAAAGTCCCATCCCCCCGACTGGTGTTTTCAATTCATGCGAAACATTGGCCACGAAATCGCGGCGCGCAGATTCCATACGCACGTTTTCCGATTCGTCCGTGGTGTAAATAATCGCATACCGATCATCAATAAGCGTCAGTGGTTTTACTACCGCCCGCACACTTGTCACCCGTGAGCCCGTCTTGCGCGACGTAGTGAAATCGATAAAGTGTTCCTCTTTATCGTCGAAGGTTCTTTCCGCAACGACCCACACTTTTTCGTTGATGGTTCGCTCGTGAACCACCCCCATATCGTGGGCGCGTTCATTAGACAGAACCACTCCCCCACTCCTGTCAACAACCGTCACCCCGGTCGGCGATCCTTGCACTGCAAGGTGCAGGATCTGGCTGACTGTGGTCACCTTATTATCAGTGAGCGTTGCCGCATGCCGATACCTGCGATACCGCGCTTTCCCCCATGAAAACGCAGCTAGGGCGAGGCCCGTTAAGGCCACGCCCAGAATAAATGCTGCGAAGATATGCACTATCTTGCTACACGATCTTGCACTAAAATCTTAGTGCTTACTTCGCGCCTTGTGCTGCTACTGCTGCGGCACCAGCGGCTGCAGCTTCCGGATCAAGATAAGTACCGCCAGGGTTTTGTACCGTACCGTTTTCATCCAACTCGTAAACCAGTGGGATACCGGTAGGGATGTTCAGCTCCGCAATATCCTCATCGGAAATAGCATCCAGGTGCTTAACAAGGGCACGCAGGGAGTTGCCGTGAGCTGCAACTAGGACGGTTTCCCCGTTCTTCACGCGAGGCAGGATCTCTTCCTCGAAATAAGGGATGAAACGAACCACAACATCCTTGAGGCATTCGGTGCGTGGAACTTCATCCAAATGTGCGTAGCGAGGATCGTTGACCTGGGAGTACTCGCTGTCATCAGCCAGTGCTGGTGGTGGGGTGTCGTAGGAACGACGCCACGCCATGAACTGGTCGTCGCCGTACTTTTCCTTAGTCTCTGCCTTATTCAGACCCTGCAGCGCACCGTAATGGCGCTCGTTCAGACGCCAATCGCGGATAACAGGGATCCAGTGCAGGTCGGCTTCATTAAGCGCGATATTTGCGGTGCGAATCGCGCGACGCAGGAGCGAAGTGTAGAGCACGGTGGGCACAATGCCTGCCTCGCGCAGCAGCGCGCCACCGCGCTTTGCCTCTTCTTCGCCCTTCGCAGTGAGGTTGACATCAACCCAACCGGTGAACTGGTTCGATGCGTTCCATTCGCTCTGTCCGTGACGGAGGAGCACTAGTTTTCCATTAGCCATGCTTCCAAGTCTGCCACTAATTACGCTTAACGTCAGCCCCAGCTCGGTGAAATGTGCACTTTTTAACACTTTTCACCCCATCCCCCCGGCCCTCCTAGGTGAAAGCCCCACCTGCGAGTGAATCAATCCCAAGCTTGGTTGCCATCACAATAACCATGATCACAAGTGCGATGCGGACAAAACGCGCCCCGCCCCCAATGACCGTGCGGGCTCCTAGTTGGGCACCCAGAATAGTGGCTACAGCCAAGCTTGCTCCGAGGAGAAAATACACGTGGCCTAAAAAAATAAACATCACCAGCGCCCCCGCGTTAGTGCAGGTATTGACCACTTTTGCCATCACGGACGAGTGGAGAAAATCCCCTGTTGCGCATGCGGTAA
The DNA here is from genome assembly GCF_030408755.1 of Corynebacterium felinum. Classification (NCBI taxonomy): domain Bacteria; kingdom Bacillati; phylum Actinomycetota; class Actinomycetes; order Mycobacteriales; family Corynebacteriaceae; genus Corynebacterium; species Corynebacterium felinum. The sequence continues at coordinate 272,331 of NZ_CP047209.1, read as the reverse complement.
ATGCCATGACCAAAAACATGCCCGTACCGGGGCCAAAGATGCCATCATAAAAAGAAATCACCGACACGAGCACAATGAGTAAAACTCGACGGTGCTTTCGTCCTTGTTGAAGCTGCCCAAAGTGCGGGCGCACAGCAACAAAAATGCCCACAACGAGCAAGAGGACAATCACGATTGGGCGCATTATTTCTTGCGCGAGACTACTGGCCAATAATGCCCCCAAACCCGAGCATAGGAGCCCAATGACGACAAATCTACCCAGCGCAAGTGGCGCCCCCACTTTCTTCACCAGGACAAGTGCTGCTGAAGCGGTGCCGAATACTGCGCTGAGCTTGTTTGTCCCCAAAGCGGTGGAAGGGGCTAAACCTGCGCTCAGAAGCGCCGGGACTAAAATGAGCCCACCTCCACCAATGACTGCATCGACCCACCCAGCCAGAAATGCTGGTGCTATAAGCCAGGCGTAGTCGATCATCGCGCCTGCTTAGCCCAGCACTGCCGTGCGCAGGATGTCCATCGGGATGGAGCCTTGCTTCAACGCCTTTTCGTGGAACTGTGGAGCGCTCATGCCTGCCGTGTCGGCGTCGGCACGCAGCTGCTGCCACAGACGCTGACCAAGCGCATAGCTCGGGGCTTGACCTGGCCAGCCCAAGTAACGATGCAGTTCAAAGTCAAGGTTTGCATCGCTCATGGCCACATGCCCACGCAAGAATTGACGAGTGTAGTCAAAGTCCCACGCGCCACCTTCAGGGTTCTTCTTTTCTAAGTGCACGCCGATATCGAGCACAACTCGGGCTGCGCGTAGTCGTTGCGCATCGTATAAGCCCATGCGGAAGCCTGGGTCGTCGAGATATCCCAGTTCCGCCATCAGCGCTTCAGCGTATAAGGCCCAGCCTTCGCCGTGCCCTGAGTTCCAGCAGGCGATTCGACGCCACAGGTTCAGGTTGTCGCGCTCGCAGGCGGCAACTCCGCACTGGAGGTGGTGTCCTGGCACTCCTTCGTGGTACACCGTTGTCAGTTCTTGCCAGGTGTGGAAGGTGGTCTCACCAGGAGGCACCGACCACCACATGCGGCCTGGGCGGGAGAAATCTTCTGCCGGTGGGGTGTAGAAAATTCCGCCGGTTCCCGCGGGGTCGATGCAGCATTCGATGGTGCGCATTTGCTCCGGGATGGTGAAATGTACCCCTGCGAGATCCTCCACCGCTTTATCGGCGATTGTTTGCATCCAGTTTTTCAGCGCGTCAACGCCATGCAGGGTGTAGCGTTCATCGCCATTCAAACGCTTCAACGCTTCATCGACACTCACGTCTGCACCATAGAGTTCACGCGCGCAGTGTTGTTGCTGATCAATGATTTCTTCCAAGCGGCTAAGGCCCCATTCGTAGGCCTCATCAAGATCAACTTTCGCGCCAACAAATTCGTGGCTAAACAGTTCGTAACGCTCGCGACCAACCGCATCTTTTTCAGGTGCTTGCGGGGCAAGGGTCGTGCGCAGCCACTCACCAAGCTGCGCAAACGCTTCCTTCGCTTTGGTCACGTCCGCTTCGTGCCCAAGCCCGTTGAGGGTGTCACCATGGGCTAGTGGCGCAAGTTGTTCTTGCAGCTTAGTGATCTGGCGTCGGGCTGCAACGTTGCCCTGGCTTGCTGCAAGTTCCAGCGATTCCCGATAGCCCGCCAGTGCCTGAGGCACCTGGGCGACACGCTCTGCCCGCCCTGCTTCCGGCATCTGCAGCAAGGTATCGCGAATTTCCTGCACAGGTGAGGCAATGTTGTTGAGTGCGCGGAGGTTTTCGCCTCGCTCATGCAGCTCAAGTTCGATCCCGAGGCGATCGCGCATCACGGCTTTCGTAATGTCGTCGCCCTCAAGCGTGTCGACGTCGTCAAGCATGCTGCGGGTACGCGCAGCGACTTGCTCGTGAAAGCGTGGGCTGAAGTCTTGGAGCTTATCATCGTAGCCCGGAATGCCCCACGCAGTTGCCGCAGTGGGGATCAACGCCGCCATGTCATGCACATAGCGAACGGCAGCCTCATCAAGTGGCGAAGGCGACGTGGGTGTAGATTGAGTGATTTCCGTCATGTGCATAAGTGTAACGAGCACGCTCTACATTCACGAAAGCACCGTGCATTCACATATCCTCACCCCCGCACTAAAGCACGCGCTTACCCCAGCGCAGGACGGTACTTAACACCTGCGCATAGGTGTGTTTATCCATCCCCTTGGGGCCAGATACAGGGACAAGACGCTGCTGCGCAATAGTGCGCGCTTGCGTATATTTCAACAACCCATAATCGGAATGCCTACGACCAAGACCGGAAGATTTCCACCCGCCCATCGGCGCATCAACGGAACCAAAAGCGGCCGCAAATCCTTCATTAATATTCACCGTTCCCGCCTCAACCTGCTGCGCCAACTCCCACCCACGACGCGGGCTGGCAAAAATTGACGCGTTAAGACCATACTCGGAATCATTCGCCTTTGCCAGCGCCTGGTCTTCATCATCCACAGTTTCGATATAGACAACCGGGCCAAACACTTCTTCCCGATACATGTGCGCATCTTCAGGAACATCCACTAACACGATGGGTGCAACAAACGCCGGCCCTAGATCTGGCCTGCGCCCACCTGTGAGCATACGTGCCCCTTTGCGCACAGCATCGTCAACAAAATCCATCACCCTGTCTGCATGCTCCGCAGAAATGAGCGAACCAATATTTTCTTCCCAGCCTCCGCCGCCAATAGTCAGCGCCTCGACCGCCTGAACTAGCTTTTCCGTGTAGCGCTGCGCCACAGCGCGATGGACAAAAATACGCTCCACACTCACGCACAATTGCCCGCTATTGGAAAAGCATCCGTCGATCGTGCCCCGTACTGCCCGATCAATATCGGCATCACGGGCAATAATCATGGGGTTTTTCCCGCCCAGTTCCGCCGAGTACCCAATGAGCCGTTCACCTGCTTGTGTTCCAAGAATACGCCCCGTTTTTGTTGAACCTGTAAACATCAGATAATCAGAATTGTGCACAATTGTTTGCCCAACGACATCTGCATGCCCAGTAAGGATCGTGTACAAACCTTCGGGTAGCCCGGCTTCGCGGGCAATCTTTTCCGATTCAATTGCGCTCAATGGAGTTTTGGGGTCCGGTTTCACGATCACCGCATTGCCGGCCAGCAACGCAGGAATAGCATCCGACAAAGTCAACGTCAGCGGGTAATTCCATGGTGCAATAATCCCCACCACACCAATCGGTGCGTGATCCACACGCGTTTTGGTCAGCACGGGCAAAGCACCTTTAGCCCTGCTTCGGCTTAAAAGTTTCGGTGCCTTCTTTCCATAATGACGTGCAGTCACTACCACATCGAGGATCTCATCAAAAGCACTTGCCCGATTCTTTCCCGTTTCCGATTGAATAATATCCACAATCTCAGCCTGCTTTGCCAACACCAGATCATGCAGGCGCATAACAATTTTCACCCGCTGCTCTACCGGCGTGCGTGCCCACTGGCGCTGCGCACGGCGAGCGTGCGCAAACGCATCCATCACCTGCTGGCGCGAAAGCGCTGGCAGGTGAGCAATAATCTGCCCAGTGCGAGGATTTTCAACGGCAATTGTGTCAGTGCTACGTTCGTCAATAGTTGTCATGCCCACTAGCCTAGCGAACTTCGCTGCCAAAAAATCACACAACTTTCCACCCCTCCCAAGCACAGCTGTTGAACCTACAGTAGAACCATGCCTTCTATTTTTATTACTGGTGCAGCGAAAGGTATCGGCAAAGCCGTCGCCGAAAAATTCCTCCACGAAGGATGGACCGTCGGAGCCTACGATCTCGCTGAAATACCCTATAGCCACCCACGCCTTATCAGCGGATTTCTCGACGTCACAGATCCAAACTCCTGGGAGCAGGCTCTCGCCCATTTTGCTTCTCAGACCAACGGCAGCATCGATGTGGTTGATAACAACGCGGGAATCCTCATCCCCGGCGATATCCACACACTAGACCCCCACGACATTGCACGACAGATTACGGTCAATTGCACCGGCATTAGCCTCGGCGCACATGCGGCGCATAAATACCTCGCACCCGGCGCGACGTTGGTCACTATGGGTTCAGCATCGGCGATTTATGGGCAGCCGGGAATTGCAGTGTATTCGGCGACGAAGTTTTTTGTCACAGGCTTCACTGAGGCGTTGAATCTTGAGTGGCGAAAAAAGAAAATTCGGGTGATTTCGCTTCAGCCCTTGTGGGTCAAAACCTCACTAGCCGAAGTGGATACTGCCAGTGTGAGACGGCTGGGTGTGCGCATTTCTCCAGAAACGATTGCCGATACGCTCTACCGCGCTGTGCATCCGCGTAACCGGTGGCAGGCTGGAAAGATCCACTATGGGGTTTCTATTACAGATAAACTTTTCTTTTGTGCCCGCAGGATTGCGCCGATCCGCCTTGCCCGTCTGGTTACGCGGATTGTGAGTAGTGAGTGGTAGTTAGTGGTTGTCGTTGCCCATGGCGAATCGCTTCGGACACTCGGGGATTTCGGTGCTGAGTACTTCCGCATAAATTTCCGCGAGTGTCGATGCGGAGGATTGCCATGAAAAATTTGATGCGTGAACCACGGCGTCTTCTGCCATGCGCATGCGTGTGGCGTCGTCGTCAAGCAATTGCGTCAGCGCATCTGCCCAATCGGCAGGATCGTGACCGTCGACGAGTACGCCTGTTTCACCTTCGGCGACTGCGATGGGAAGACCACCCACGCGGGCGGCAACCACGGGGGTTCCGGACGCTTGCGCTTCCATGGCAACAAGCCCGAAAGATTCGTTATAGCTCGGAACTGCCACGATATCGGCAGCTTGGTAGATTGTGACAAGCTCTTGCGGGGGACGCGGATCAAGGAAACGCACGCGATGTGCAACACCCAGTTCGTGAGCGAGGTTTTTGTAGTTTTCCAATCGTGCGCTCGCCCCTGATGCCCCGCCACAAATAATGACATTGAGATTACGATCAGGGTCTCGCGCCAGCATTTCCGCAGCTGCCTTGATCAAAACCTGGGGGCCTTTAAATTCTTGGAGACGACCGACGAACGCAACAACTTTGGCATGCATGGGGATGCCTAGATGGCGTCGCGCCAGTTCTGTGTTCTTCGTGGTACCTGGGGTAAAAAGTTCCGTGTCGGTGCCAGGGGACATGACTCGAATGCGATCAGGTTCAGCATCATAATGCCGAACAAGATCGTTCGTTTCTTCGAGCGTGTTCACCACTAAAACTTGGGCATTATCAACCAGCTGCTGCTCGCAGATGCGCCGCGCCTCAGACTCTGGGGTGTCTGTAGCGGCGCGGTGATGATTTTTCACCGCGGCAAGCGTGTGCGCGGTATGGACTAGTGGAACTTCCCAAATGTCACGCAGCAACCACCCGACTTGTCCCGAAAGCCAGTAATGCGTGTGAATGAGGTCGTAATCAACCCCGAAACATTTCACGAATTGAACAATACCGCCGGCAAAAGCTGCCAGTTGCGTCGGAAGCTCTTCTTTTGTCAGCCCTTCGTAGGGGCCGGCAACAATGTTGATAACCCGCAGGTTATCGCCAATTTCTACTACTTCCCCTTGGCTTGGGCGTGTAGCGCGGGTGAAAATGTCCACTTCAACGCCTTGCCGTGCAAGGTGGGTGGCTACGTTTAATACGTAGACATTCATACCTCCTGCGTCGCCAATGCCAGGTTGCATGAGTGGGGATGTGTGCATAGAAATCATTGCGATACGCATAATTCTGTAGTTTAGCTGGTGCGTGTGCTTAAAAAGTGTTGGCGTGGTGCGCGCATTGTGGATACAGTGATTTCCTTGTTTTCTTCATCACGCATGCAGCCACTGTGCCCCTCGTTGCAGATAGGGGTAATTTTGTGCACGTTTTCGCCCGGCGGCGACTAGGCGGATCGGCGGTCGCTTAGAAAGTAATTCTTAACAGGTCACGCCATTAATCCCGCGTCGATAGCACGTGCGCGTTCGGTGTTTTTGTGGCGAATTTTACTCGCGTAAGTCTAGCCCCATGGGCCTTTTAGCTTTTCGATACAAACGCAGCTGCGCCATAATGATTCGGTTAAATTTCACTCATTGTGCCGGAGGCTTTTCATGAACGAAGGAACTGACTGTTCATCTCACCTTTCCGCTAGTCGGAGTTTTAGCTGGAAACGCTTAACCGCGATTATCTTCCTCTTGTTTCCCATGATCGTTTCTGTTGTCTACATGTGGGCAATGTGGGATCCAGGCAAGAGTTTGCGCTCTGTCAATCTCGCCCTCGTCAACAACGATGCGGGTGTGATGCGTGATGGCAAGGTTGAGCGCCATGCGGACAAGGTTGTGGAGGGTCTTTTAAGCCGCGACTACCTTTCGTTCAAGGAAGTGGATGCAGCGACGGCTCAAGCAGGTTTGGATAAGGGAGATTTCCTTTTCACTGTGACGCTACCTGAGACGTTCTCGGAAAACCTCACCTCGGTGCTCAGTGAAAAACCAACAACTCCTGAAGTTATTATTTCCTACAACGACTTCAATGGCACGAACGGTTCGGTGCTCACCGGTGGCCTCGTCCCTCGACTGCAGCAAGCAGTGTCGTCCTCGATTTCTGAAACGTATGCCACCAAGATTATCGACGGCATGAATAACCTTGGTGGCGGTATTAGTCGCGCGGCTGATGGTTCGCTGAAGCTTGCCGACGGCGCTGGCCGGTTGAAGGACGGGCTCGCCCAAGCCAACTCCGGCGCCACCCAACTTTCTGAAGGCACCGCGAAGCTTTCCTCCGGCACCCAGCAGCTCGCTGATGGCGCTGCCCGTCTCGCTCAAGGCACGGCACGTCTTGGTGATGGTGCGGCTCAAATCGACGAGGGTGTTGGCAAACTTACCGATACACTGATTCCGGTTCTGACCACCGCCCAAAATGCCGCCCCACAGCTTCAGGGCATTGCTGATGGTTTGCGTGCCGCTGGGCTTGTCACTGAGGCAAACCGCATCGCCGATCTTGCCAATAAATTCGATGCCAGCAACCCAAATAACCAGGTGGAGCAGTTAAAGAAGCTGAAAAATGGCACTGCGACGATGCGACATATGCTCAGTGATCCGAACAGTGAGTACTACGGCGGTGTGCTGAAGCTCAAAGACGGTATCGAGCGTGCAAACGAAGGCGCTGGCAAGCTCAATGACGGTGCCGGAAAGCTCTCCGCTGGTACGCAGAAGCTTCATGATGGTTCCGTGACCATCAAGGATGGCCTCGATCAGCTTCATGAAAAGTTGGCCGCGGGTGCTGCGAAGGCGCCCAATGCTGCCGATGTTGGTGCCTCCGCTAAGCAGGTCGCCGTACCAATTGCGTACAAGGAAAATAACGCAAACCCTGTTCAGACCATCATCGATATCAAGGACCCGACAGAAAAGCAGCTGTCGAGTGGTGCGTCGATGCTTATCATCATGGTCTTTGGTTTCCTCTTGATGGCGATGATCGCTATTTTGGTTCCACACGTGTTTGGCACAGATCGCCGCACCGCTTTTGTTGGGCCAACATTGAAGTCTTTCGCAGGTCTTGTCGTGACAGGCTCGATCATTGTGTCCGTTCTGGCTGCCAGCGCCCATGTTGCCGACTGGGCACCGAAGTCATGGCCAGCGATTGCCCTTGCCTTCGCCGTGATGGTCAGCGCAGCTTCCGCCTGCAATCAGATGTTGCGTGCACTGTTTGGTCGTTTCACTGGTGGCATTGCGATCTTGGCATTATTCTCCTTCGGGCTATTCTCCTTTGGCGGTGTATGGCCGCTTGCTACCGTTCCGAAGCCATTCCAGCTCATTCACCCGTTCTCCCCGATGAGCTATGCTCGTGAAGCTTTTGTTTCCGCAACCCGGGGCGATCTCGGTAGCTCCTATGTTGGTGCGGTGATCGTTCTCGCACTATTTACGGTAATTCCGCTGGCTATTACCTTGATGGTGCGAAATGCGAGGGTGAAAAAGATCCGCCAGCTCAGTGGAGCTTTAGCGTAAATTTTCCCTTCACAAAAGGCGCCGTGATTTCTTCCCATGGCGCCTTTTTTCTCTGCACTTAACAGTGATACGGGTGAAATTTTTCTCACAGTGCAGACAAAGTTTTCACTCCGCTAATGAGGAAACCCTCATATTTTGATGTATGCTCTATGCTGATATCGCAAACCTACCTTACCGTAGGATAGTGATGCTCATACTCTTCATATAACGAGATTGGACGCAACAACGATGTCTGCATACGAGACCAAAGCTTGGCTGGATTACTACGGTGAATGGACACCACACAGCCTGGATTACGAAGACACCACTCTTCTTGATCTCTACGACAACAATTTGGCCATCAATGCAGAAAAGCCTGCCACTTATTTCTTCGGCCGTTCTTTAACCTACGGCGATCTGGATAAGCAGGTTCGTTCTGCTGCCGCAGGCCTGCGTGCTCTTGGTGTTCGCCAGGGCGATCGGGTGGCTATTGTTCTTCCGAACTGCCCACAGCATGTGGCAGCGTATTTCGCAGTGTTGAAGCTCGGTGCGACTGTGGTTGAGCATAATCCGCTGTACACCGCGCATGAGTTGGAGCATCCTTTTAACGATCACGGTGCCCGCGTTGCGATTGTGTGGGACAAGGCTTGTGCGACGTTGGAGAAACTGCGCCACACCACTCCGCTGGAAACGATCGTCTCGGTCAATATGATTGACGCAATGCCGAAGCTGCAGCGTTTTGCCTTGAAGCTTCCAATCCCCGCCATTGCGAAGAAGCGTGAGCAGCTACATGCGGCCGCACCGAACACCATCCCGTGGGAAGTCCTGACAGGTCCTGCATTGGGTGGCAATGGTGACGATGTTGTTTCCGAAACTGCGGTAACGAAGGATTCCGTTGCCGTTATCCTTTACACCTCAGGAACAACGGGTGCACCGAAGGGTGCACAGTTGACGCACGGCAGCCTGTTTGCCAACTTGCTGCAGGGTAAGGCGTGGGTTCCAGGCTTGGGCGATCAGGATGAGCGCATGCTTGCGGCGTTGCCTTTCTTCCACGCATATGGTTTGACTATTATTCTCAACCTCGCTGTCTATGTCGGCGCAGAAATGGTGCTGTTGCCTGCACCGCAGATCCCGTTGGTTATGCAGATCATGAAGAAGCACACCCCCACTTGGGTTCCTGGTGTTCCTACTTTGTATCAAAAGATCGTTGAGGCTGCAGACCGTGATGGTATTTCGATTTCCGGTATCCGCAACTCGTTCTCCGGCGCTTCGACCCTTCCGGTTGCCACTGTTGAGCAGTGGGAAAAGCTCACCGGCGGACTATTGGTTGAGGGCTATGGTTTGACCGAAACTTCGCCGATTATTGTGGGCAATCCAATGAATACCAACCGTCGCCCTGGCTACGTCGGTATTCCTTTCCCTGATACCGAGGTGCGCATCGCTAATCCAGACAACTTGGATGAAACTGTTCCGGACGGAACCGAGGGTGAAGTTTTGGTTCGCGGACCACAGGTGTTTGCTGGGTATCTGAATAACCCTGAAGCGACCGCGGCAAGTTTCCATAAGGGCTGGTACCGCACTGGTGATGTTGGTGTGATGGAAGAAGATGGTTTCATCCGTCTGGTTGCCCGCATTAAAGAAGTGATTATCACTGGTGGCTTCAATGTTTATCCACTTGAGGTTGAAGAAGTGTTGCTGGAGCATCCCGATGTCACCGATTGTGCGGTTGTTGGCCTGCCACGTGACGACGGTTCCGAATCTGTGGTTGCCGCCATCACCTTAGGCCCTGGTGCCGCTCTCGACCCTGAAGGTTTGAAGACATTCTGCCGTGAGCGTCTTACTCGCTACAAGGTTCCACGGACGTTCTTCCACTTTGAAGAAATGCCACGGGATCAAATGGGCAAGATCCGTCGCCGTGAGGTGCAAGAACAGCTTCTAGAAAAGCGCGCATAACCTACACCCTCAAGAAAAGAGCACTTTCACCAGTGCTCTTTTCTTTTTGTCCCTGTCTCGAATGCCCCGCACACATACATGAGCACCGTGTCTACTAGCTGGGCTAATCATAAGACACAAGGCTATGTACTGCGTGATTTCAAATCTGTCCAATTTCCGGATTCATTAGCTCAGCAAAAAGAACTCGCATGCATCCGTTGCACGAGTGGAAGCTACTGGCCACTCGTGTGGATGATGAAATATCACTGATCGTGCGTGCGCAAAAGTGCTTTTCCCTGCCCCTCAACGCATCTTAGCCCTGCTTTCACAAAGGCATGAACGCAGGGCTGAAAGATATCTCATGGAGTTTTAGTCGATGCTGACGCCGATCCACACCGGTTCAGGGTGGAGGCGAACCCCAAATTTTTGTTCGACTCCATCGCGAATTTCTTGTGCCAGCGCCACGAGATCCTGCGTTGTCGCATTACCTCGATTCGTCAGTGCAAGCGTGTGCTTTGTTGATAACCGTGCCGCCCCTTCGTGCGGGTAGCCCTTGCTAAAACCAGCGCGGTCGATAAGCCAGGCGGCGGATAATTTGCGCTGATCCCCCACGTCAAAACATGGCATCCGACGAGCGGTGTCGTCGTCGAAGGTTGTTCGCACGAGCGCGCGCACTGTCTCTGCTTGTTCAGCTGAGACTATGGGGTTGGTGAAGAAGGACCCGGCAGACCACGTATCGTGATCATTTTCGTCATACACCATGCCCTTCATCCCCCTGAGCTGCAGTACCGCTTCGCGCACGGTGCGCGGATTTGTGCGAGCTTCAGCCTCCGATTGTGGAAGGTTTAAGCTGCGCGCAAGTTCACCGAAGCGAATCGGCGCTGATAATCCGTCGGTGTAAAGTTGCAGGCGAATAGCCAAGACGACGGCGCGGGCGGTGAACTTCAAGTTTGAGTAGCGGTACGCTAACTCCAGATCTGCGGCAGCAACCCACTCGCGTTTGCCGCTGTCGCGGTGGTACAGCTCAACTTCGGTGAGAAGATCAGAAATTTCCACACCGTATGCGCCCACGTTTTGTACAGGTGTTGCCCCCGCTGATCCGGGGATCCCTGACAGACACTCCAGCCCGCCTAATCCTTGCTCGACGCAGAGATCCACGACATGATCCCAGACAGCGCCGGCTTCCACTTCGACTAGTCCGGTGGTGGTGTCAATCGCGATTGCGTCGCATTCGAGCACGACGGCAACGACGGGAAGTTCCCCGTCTGCTACCACGAGGTTTGATCCACCGCCGACGATGATGAGGGGGATGTTGTGAGCGTCGAGAAGCGTGACGACGTCGACCACGGCGCGAGTTGTCGCGCACCGAATTGTCGCAGCTGGGGTTCCACCTAGATGCAAGGTGGTTAATTGAGCGAAACTTGTGTGATCGATAGTCACACCATCTAAGCTGGTGAAATTTGATCGCACGAGGGCATCAAGGGTGTCTAAAGGCATACTCACCTTCTTCAGGGTAGTCTGTATACCATGACTACGCGTAGCGAAAACACTGTAACTATCAATCAGCCTGCATCAAAAGTGCATGCCGCTTTGACGAACGCTGATTACTGGGCGCATATTGCTGCCACTCTTTCTCCTGAACCAGGTGAGGTTCACGAGTTTAGCCTTACCGACGGCGGCGCAGAGGTCGTACTCTACGAAGTACTCCCGCTCGATATCTTGCCTGAAGCTGTTCGCGCAATGATTTCGCAGGCACTGAAGGTGAAGCGAGTCGTCACTGTCGGCGCACTGGATGGCGAGTCCGCTTCCTTGTCCTACACTGCTGATGTGAAGGGCACCCCTGTTGATTTCAAGGGCGATATCGCGCTTTCCGGCGCTGGTGATTCCACTTCCCTTTCCTACTCTAACGAAGTGAGTGTCAACATTCCGTTCATGGGTCCTGCGATCGAGCCAAAGGTCGCTGATGCTCTGGGCGAGCTGTTCGCTAATGAGGCAGCCCTGACCGACGCGTGGATCGCGGCAAACCTTTAAAAAATTTTCCCATTTTTGGTGTTTTTCCATGGCATATCACGGGCATAACAAACGCGCTGATTTCACTAAAAACACCACCAAACCCATCGGTGTGATCACACGTGGCACTACAGGCTTTAACCGGCTGCGCCGCTGCGACCGGTGGGTTTTTCATAACCCTGAGCTCCAAGCAGCTTTTCGCCTGGGGAAGCCTTTAGCCATTGATGTGGGCTACGGGGAAAGCTACACCACGACCTGCGAGTGGGCTCGTTTCTTACGGAAGATGAACCCCCGGTTTGAGGTTGTTGGGCTTGAAATTGATCCCGAACGAGTACTTCCACCCCGCGATGGTGTGCGCTTTGAACTCGGCGGTTTTGAGCTTGCAGGCTATACACCGCAGCTTGTTCGAGCATTCAATGTGTTGCGCCAATACGATGTGGACCAAGTGTGGGATGCGTGGGATCTTGTCCGCTCGAAGATCGCTGATGATGGCTATTTTGTTGAAGGCACTTGCGATGAAATTGGCCGCCGTGCCACATGGGTCTTGCTTGATAAAAACGGGCCGCGCTCGTTAACTCTTGCATGGAATCCGTGGGAGCTGGACAAACCCTCTGATATTGCGGAGCGCCTGCCGAAAATCTTGATTCACAACAATATTCCCGGCCATAAAATTTATGATTTCCTCCAGGCCGCGGATGATTGCTGGGCTAGGGCTAGTGGTTTTGAAGCATTTGGCCCTAGGGTTCGCTGGCAAGAGGCTAAGCAGATGTTGCGTCACGAGTTCGCGATCGATCGTGGGGGACTTGTTCGTGATAATCGGGTGACTATTGCATGGGATGAGGTTTACTAACTCATCCGAATCCGCAGAAACGTCTGCCTGTGCTTTTTCTTGACACTCAGCCGGATGCTTTTCGTAGAAAACTGCTACTACACAGTAGTTGCTGCACTATTTTTATCCCCTCACCAGCAGGGGCTTTCGGCCACATGTGAAATCTGTACCTATTTTGCTGTGGCAGCACAGTCAAAGTAAACATTGGTGAAGCTGTGGAAGATTGTTCACTATTTTCAGCGGGGCAAATGGTCGCAGTTTTCCCTCTGATAGGGGGAACACACACGCCCATTGTGCAGTGTTTATATATTGGGGCACAGAACTACCCCAAGCACAACCCCACGGGAGGTTTAATGCGCACACGTATTCTCACAGCACTTGCCACCTGTTGCGCCGTGACACTTTCTGGTTGTACGCCACCACAGGACACCCAATCCGCGGACAGCACGACTACTGAAGAAACCTACCCCTTTGAAACGTGGGAGTCACCGCCCAAACCCAGCATGATCCCCCTGCCACCAAACAGGGAATACGTTGAGGCCTTCGACAAGTTTGACCCCAACAACACCCTGTACGATCTGTGCGACACCTTCACCCCAGAAGAACTCGCAGAGATCGGACTAGAAAAAATCTCGATGACGAGGAGGGACTCAACTCCGATGATTGATTGTGGCATGAGCGAGGTTCATACAACCGACGGCATCCATGGAGCCTTCAGTGTATCAACGCACTTTGCCCAGTATTCATTTCTTCGCGACCATGGGTTGATTATTGATGCGACGTTCCCCGGGATTGATGAGCGCATCTACTTCAGCAACCTGCCCAGGGAAGATGAAAATATACATTGTGATGCTGCCATCAGCACGAAACATGGTCGAATCAGCATCACCTTCGGACACACAGGTAGAGCCACACCAACGAAGGATGAGTTGTGTTGGAAGGCGTATGAAACCCTTGAAAAACTACGTACTAAAGGAGGATTCCAATGACCCTATTCATGGATAAACAACAAGTCACAGACAGCGTTCACACCCTTGAACAACTCAGCAAAGAGTCAAAATCTGCTGCTTTGTATTCCACTAAAAGCCCACTTAACGGAAGTTTTTCATCGGTGAGTGGTTTAGACCAGCTCGGGGAACAACACGGTCGGGTTCTTCATGGTGGGGCTGGGAGTGCTTTTGATATGCTCACAGCCTTTGAACGTCAGGTGAAATGGTTGGAAGAAAACCTCTATGCCAACTACTACTCACTTTCAGGCATGAACCGGTTTGCCACCGATGAGTTCGATCGCATCCTGGAAGAAACCGGAGTCCCAATGTTTCCCAGGGTCTATTTCCCTACCCGCCCTGACCTAGGATTCGAAGGATTCAACTTCCCACCACCAGTTGTGAATCAAGCAGCAAGCTTAGAACAACTTGCTTCAGCTCTTGCTTCCACCAACAACGCAGCAGCGATAGAAGCAGCAGATATTTGGGGGAGTTTGGCACGTGATGCCACTGCGATCAGTGACCGGTTAAACAGCGTGGCCAGTGAACTGATCGCAGCAAACAAAGGCACCCCCTTTGAAAAAGCAAACACCGCTATTACTACCATGGCGCAATCGGGCATGAACTTCGCTCAGAATGCTGCGCTGATGGCACAATCTACCACCGCGCTATCAGCAATCGCACCAGGGTTTGCCCCGCAGGTGACAGCAGCAGTTGCTAAAGTCAACGCACTCCGCGCCACCCAAGGAGGCATCGTTGTTGCCCAGCAAGCAGAACAACTTTTCCTCCAAGGCTTCCGTACAGCCCTTGCAACCGCAGCAACCGCAGCAATGCCTGTAACACGCCACCTGATGGAACCTGCACCCGCAGGCGCAGGCGGGGGAAGCACGAACGAAGCAACCAGCACAATCTCTACCACCAACTGGGTGCAGAATACCCAACAGGCGGCTAGAGAGCTTGACCTTGAACCTCACGAACTTGCTGAACGGGTGTTAGATCAGGTAGCAACCCAGCAATCCGCGCTAGGGCTTGATCCTGCAACTATTAACCCACTTAATGCCCATCAACACCCAGCCACACACAGTGGTGTTGGTAATGCTACTGGTTGGGGTGCAGGTGCAGGTGCAGGCTATGGTGGTGGTTCTTATGCTGGTGGCACTGCACAGTCACACATTGCCGGTGGAAACACGCAGCATCATAGGGTGTCGCATACGATGCCGCACCACGCTGGTAGCAACCATGTTGGAGGAACCAACACCACCACCGGCACCGGCACCGGTGGTGGCAGAGGCACAGGTACAGGTGCAGGTGGGTATGGTGCTGGTGTTGGTGGTTCTCATCGCCCGGGTGGCTCGCACACTGGTAGGGGACACAACCCAACCGGCTCTGGCGTCGGTTCCGGTTCGGGTTCGGGCTCTGGTTCGGGTGGTGGGTCCCATCGGGGTCACAGCCCCTACAACAACGGACAAGGCACAGGAAACAATTCCAATACTGGTGCTGGTACTGGTGGTGCTGGTGGTCGTGGATCAACGATGGCAGGCGGGGCACCCATGGGTGGTACTGGTGCTGGCGCTGGTGGTGGGCAGCAGGCGAATAATCGCAGGCGCACAACCAACCGGACACGACGCACAGCGGTTAAAGGAGTACTCCAACAAGCAGAACGCGATAAAAACCTCCTCGACCTTCTAGGCGAAGCACCCAAAGTAGTCCCCCGCGTCATCGGCGCAGACGTATTCAAACCACGCCACGAACGCGACAAATAACACCTATGGCGGTGGCATAAGTCCGCCACCGCCACCTCAACAACAACCCCAAAGGAACCGTCACCCCCTACCAATCTGAAAAACTCTCAGCGATGCTCCCCTCACACCACCGAAAAACCAACAAGGTATCTGACCACTTGGGGGTAATAAAGCCTGCACAACCAACCAATCACGGCTCCTCATCGTAAAAAACATCCATACGGACACACACGACATAGAAGCTGAAAGGAAAAGGTGGCGCGAAAAGAAGTTTTCCGCCAAACTGGGATGTTATGACAAAAGGTAAGTCGGCTCCGAAAATTCTCATTGGTATTGTCGTCATCCTCGTGGTGCTACTTTTCGCCGCAGAATTTGGCCTACGGTGGTTCCTCAAAAATCAAATCTCCGGCGCCCCTGAGGCTGGCGCCGAAAAAAGCACCGTATCCTTCGGTGCCACACCTGTTCTAACAGGAATCGTGCGTGGCGAAATCGGCTACCTCGAAATCGATGCCCCCGACACCGCCGCAATTGCCGCAGACGGCACTGTTACCGGACAGCCCAAAACCCATATGGTTATCGAAGGGCTTCCACTTTCACAGGATCCAGCAAGCAGAATCCGCACCATGTCGATCGAGACAACCCTCAGCGACGATTTCCTCCTTGCCCAAATCCAAAACGGTTTAAAAGAATCCCAGCCGCAAATCGAAACCGCTAATCCAGACGATTTCGCAGGACTAGCAAGTCAATTCCTCTCCAACTTGATCAAGGTATCTGATTTCAATTCACACGCCGATCGCAACTCCTTCGACGTAGAGTTCAACAACGGAGCAGCAACACTGACATTCCAACCAAAGCTTGTCAACGGATCATTAAACTTCGAAGCAACAAAAGCAAACCTCCTCGGTTTTGACCTGCCCGAAACTGTTTCACAAGCAATCACCGAAGCACTCAGCGGCGGTTTCGACGAATTCTCCCAACAAGGACTAACTGTTCGTGGCGCCACCGTCGTCGACGGCGGACTACAACTGAAAATGTACGGCGAAAACGTCCCACTCGAAGCCATGAATGAGCTCAACACCACCCCAACTACGCCAACCAAATAAACACTTACAAGCCCGTGCGCAGCCACACAACGGCGCGCTCGGGCTTTTCCATGCCAATCCCCACCACAGGCAATTCTTCCGCCAAAATCGCATCACTGGCCGGATCCGACTCACTCACGCTCGACATCAACGCATCCACACCACACGTGCGGGCCAGTCGCGCACAGGACCGCATGCGGTCGACGTCGATAAGCTCAGCATCAAAAACCACAACGAGCGTCGTAGGATACGCCACAGCCTCACGAATAGTCACAAGCTCCAGCATCAGCGCATGATCATCACCCAACACCGCATGCGGAGCCGGAACCACAACAACAAGCTCCGCACCCTGACTCACCGCCAGCCGCGCCTCAGAAGCCTTCACAAGAGCGTGATGCTGCCCTGTCGGAAAACCCACAACAGTAGCACACCCGAAGCCTGCCACCTCAACCCAGTTCGCAGGAACACACACGGGTGTCGAAAGAGCACGCACCTGCTGAGCATCAACGCACCTGCCCAGCGCAGTTGAATAAATCTTCATTACCAGCCGTAATTGCCGTTAAGAATATTCCTGATCTGCGGACGCACATCAAACCAGTACAAACCGATCATCACAATGCCGATCCACGAAAGGAAATACACATTCAAACTCACCGCAATAGCCGAACCAATCAAGATCGCCACCCACACCAACTTCGGCTTACGGTCAGCCGCATCAAACGCATCATCGCGGGTCATCAGCGCTGTGATCGCACCAGCAACACCAAAAACTGCAATTGCGAGATACAACACCAAAACCGCCAACCTAAAAATAGACAGTGGATCAATAGCATCTAGCATCATGGTAGAAAATCCTTCACTCGCAAGTACATTAACCAAACAATAGATGAGAAACCGAGTAAATGACCAGTCCTGCCAACGCACCCACAACAGTGCCATTGACCCGGATGTACTGCAAATCTTTACCAACCATCAGCTCAATCTTCTCGCTTGCTTCGTTCGCATCCCAACGCTCAATCGTCTCAGAAATAATGCTCGTCACCTCATCAGCATAATTATCCGCTAAAAACGCAGCCCAACCCGTAATACGCTGATCGAGCTTGTCACGCATCTGCTCATCCGAATTAAGCCGCGAACCCCACTGCATGCACAACTCAACGATCTTCACACGAAGCATCGATGAAGGATCCTCACAAGCCGCAACAATATTTGCACGCGCCGACTTCCACAGCATACCTGCAGCATCATGAACAGGCTTCGACGCCATCACATCAGCCTTGAAATCCTCAACCTTCGCGATCATCACCGGATCATGCTGCAAATCATGCGCAAACTTCACAAAGAAATTCCGGATAGCCTGTCGCGCCTCATGATTCTTATCCGCACACACAGACTCCGTCCACGTAATCAACTCGCGGTACACCTTATCGCCAACAAGCTCATTAATGAACTTCGGCGCCCACGAAGGGGCACGCTCATCCAGCAAGCGCACAATAAACGCTTCACTAGACAAAGCCTTCTTATGCCCCCACTCAATCAACTGATCAACAATAGGCTCCACATGACCACCGTCGATGAGCTGATCTAAAATTCGGCCCACAGGAGGCGCCCACTCAGGCTGGGCGAGCTTATCGACAAGCTGATGGCGAATCAATGCCTCCGCATCCTGCGGATCAAGCGCCTGAATCGCATTGGAAGCAAGCTTACCAACCTCACGCGACACTTTCTTAGCATTTTCTTCCACAACCAACCACTGAGCAATCTTCTCAGGAACCTGAGCTTGAGAAACCTTCTCAGTAATCAGCTCAGCATTAAGAAAATTCTCCCCCACGAAACCACTTAACGCCTCCCCCACCTGATCCTTCTTACGGCGAATAATCGCCGTATGCGGAATCTTTAAACCCAACGGATAGCGAAACAACGCCGTAACAGCGAACCAGTCCGCTAAACCACCAACCATGCCAGCTTCAGAGGCCGCGCGAACAAACCCCACCCACGTTGCATCTGGGTCTACATAAGTTTCATACCACCGGCAGGCCAAAAAAATAACGGCTGCAAAAATAAGCAGCCCAGTAGCAAGGCTTTTATATTTTCGTAATTCTTTACGGCGGAAAGCTTCCATTTCTGGAGACGGACCAGGAACCGCTAAACGAGTAGGAGTCATTCTTCTATTATTGCCGAAAACCACAGTCACAGCACTGCGCAAACACGAGATCTGACATCGTGAAAACTACACCTCGACCCCAACAACAGGCATACGCTCTTCCTGCCACAACTGCCACGCCAACTGACCCAGCTGGATCGCCGAAATAAAAGTGATCACACTAATCAAGATGAGGATAATGACTGTAGATTTTTTCACGAACACAACCTAAAAACTTTCAGGCACAACGCAAAGTAGGCCCGAAAGAACTGATCACCTTCAAGTGACCAATCCTTGCGAGCCTACGATGCTGGAGATGCCTTAGGGATACTAAGGGCTACACAGCTGAGCCGTTAGTTAATACGGCCAGTTTCTGCGCGGTATTGACGGTAGTAGCGGCGACCATAATGGATCAGACCGAAACCACCGACCAAGCACACAGCTGCCACAACGAGACCGAGAATCAGGTACAAGGACGCCGATTCTTGGGTTTCGTAAATGTGGGTAGCTGCGCCGAAAATAATCATGCCGAAGCCAGCAAGCGAGGTCAGCACAAGACCCATACCCACCCAAGTGCTGGTGCGCTGCAGGGAGGAATGCGGTGCCATGAGGCTGACGGGATCGTAGCCTTCGATGTAGTGCATACGGCTGGATTCTTGGCCGTCGAATACTGGATATTCAGCTACGTGCTTCTCAGCGGACATTAAAATGCCTTTCTACTGGGCTTTTCAAGTTTAATTAGTGCCCCTCAGCAGGGGTTTAAGCTATTACCGCCAGTGTAGCAATTCTCCACCAGTTGGAAAATTCTGCTCACTGGCGATAATTCCCTTTTCGGGGGTACATGAACTTGTTTTAAGCGTCCTTGCCGGTGAAGAACGCGCGAGCACGTTCCTTGTTGATAGCCGCAACAGCAGTCAACGGGATGCCTGCAGGGCACACATCCGCACACTCACCGTAGAGAGAGCAGTGACCGAAGTTGGTCTCCAACTCATCGACCATCTTCCGGGCGCGACGTCCACGCTCTTCCTTACCCATAGGCATCAGGGAAAGGTGAACCAGCTTAGCACCAGTGAACAGGTGCGCTGCGCCGTTCGGGCACGCTGCCACACAAGCACCACAGCCGATGCAGGCTGCGTGATCCAGTGCAAGTTCAGCCGTCTGGTGGTTCATGTGCAGGGTATCAGCATCAGGTGCAGTACCCGCGTTAACAGTAACGTAGCCACCTTGCTGCATCACGCGGTCAAGGGCAGAACGATCGACGATCATGTCCTTGATCACTGGGAAAGCAGCAGAGCGGAAAGGCTCAATCTTCAAGGTGGTGCCGTCTGCGACGTTGAGCAGACGCTGCTGGCACGCAGGCTTGTTCTGCTCAAGGCCGTGTGGACGTCCGTTCACGAGCAAACCACAGGTACCACAGATACCCTCGCGGCAGTCGGAGGCGAACATGTAAGGCTCTTCGCCGCGCTCAACCATGCCGGAGTTGACGTGGTCGAGCAATTCCAGGATGGACATCTGAGGGACAGCATCCTCGACGGTCACAGACTCGAAGCGGCCCTCGTGATTTGGTCCGGCCTGGCGCCAGATTTCAAGATGCAGTTTCATTACTTGTAATTCCTTGTCATCAGAGGGATAGCTTCGAATACGAGTGGTTCAGCGTGGCGGATGAATTCGCCTTCTTGTGCACCAGGCTCCCATGCAGAAACGAAGCACCAGTTTTCGTCGTCACGCTCAGCTTCACCTTCAGGGGAGAGGTGATCATCGCGGAAGTGTGCACCACAAGACTCATCGCGATCCAGTGCGTCAACGCACATCAGCTCGCCCAGATCGATGTAGTCAGCAACACGTGCTGCGTACTCAAGAACCTGGTTAAGTTCCTTATCGGTACCAGTCATACGCATATTTGCCCAGAAGTCCTTGCGCAGTGCACGGATTTCTTCAATACCCTGCTTCAGGCCTTCAATATCGCGGGCAACACCACAGTACTTGTACAGGATTTCACCGAGCTGGCGGTGGTAGTACTCAGGACCGTGAGGGTTATCGCCCTTGATGTTCATCAGCTTGTTGATGCGTGCCTGTGCACGGTCAAGAGCAACCTTCACCTCTGGTGCGTCCTCAGAGAGGCGCTCCTGGCCGAGGTAACCAGCGAGGAAGTTCGGGATGGTGAATGGCAGGGTGAACCAGCCATCCACGGATGCCGACAGGAGGGAGTTAGCACCCAGACGGTTTGCACCGTGGTAGGTCCAGGAGCACTCGCCTGCAGCGAACAGACCTGGGATGGAGGTCATTTCGTTGTAGTCGGTCCACAGGCCACCCATGGTGAAGTGGCAGGTTGGAGCAATGCGCATCGGAGTGGTGTAGGGGTCCTCACCAATTGCCTCTTCGTACATCTGGAAGAGGTTGGAGTAACGCTCCTTGATGGTTGCCTGCCCAAGACGCTCGATAGCGTCGCGGAAGTCCAGGTAAGAAGCGTTGTGCAGCGGACCAACACCCAGACCAGCATTGATCTGCTGGGAGATAGCGCGGGATGCAACGTCGCGAGGAACCAAGTTACCGAACGCTGGGTAACGGCGCTCCAGGAAGTAGTCACGCTCTTCCTCAGGGATGGTGTTGGGGTCACGATCATCGTTAGGCTTGATCGGGGACCAGACACGGCCGTCGTTACGCAAAGACTCAGACATCAGAATGGTCTTCGACTGCCACTCAGAGTTCACTGGCAAACCAGTTGGGTGGAACTGAATGAAGGACGGCGACGCGAAATAAGCGCCCGCCTCATAGGCACGCATGATAGCGCCAGCGTTAGAGTTCTTCGCCAAGGTGGACATGTGGTAAACGTTGCCGTAGCCACCGGTAGCAAGAATCACGGCGTGACCAGTGTGAGCGGTCAGCTCACCGGTGATCAGGTTACGCATGATCAAGCCTTCGCAGCGCTTCTGGCCGTCCTTCTCGGTGATGATCAGATCAACCATCTCGTTGTGGGTGAAGATTTCCACGGTGCCGAGGTGAATCTGACGCTGCAGGGAAGACGCGGTGGACAGCTGCAGCTGCTGACCGGTCTGACCACGGGTGTAGTAAGTACGAGAAACCTGCACACCACCGAAGGAACGGGTAGCAAGAGCGCCACCGTATTCGCGTGCGAACGGTGCACCAATTGCGTTCATGTGGTCGATAACGCGTACAGACTCGTACGCCAGACGCCAGCAGTCAGACTCGCGGCAACGGAAGTCGCCACCCTTCACGGTGTCCTTCACGTGGCGGTATGCGCCGTCGTTGTCGACCTTCTTGCCACGAGCGGAGTTCACGCCACCCTGCGCAGCAATAGAGTGCGCACGGCGAGGAGCGTCATGGTAGGTGAAAGCCTTAACGTCGTAGCCAAGCTCGCCGAGAGCGGCCGCAGCGGCACCACCGGACAGGCCGGTACCAACGACGAGAACGCGGAACTTACGACGGTTCAGCGGGGAAACCAGTTCCATGTGGTCCTTGTGATACTGCCACATGTCCTTGGTTGGGACGCCCTTGGGCTCATTAGCCTCCAGCACGGTGCCTGGAACAACACCAGGAACGATAGATACTGGGTGGTTGAACTCAGGGCGAGTTACGGTCTCAGAGTGAGTGCTCATATGTATTACCTTTTCGTCCTTTGAAAAGTCCTAGCCAACCAGGCCCAAGGCGATGGAAAGCGGGATCGAGATGTTGCCGATCATGACGGCTGCTGGGACCAGGTACGCGATAACCAGCAGGACCGCGCGGGTGCGCTTGCCGGTGATGCCGAGGTCGGAGACTGCCAGCCAAATGCCGTGGGACAGGTGCAGGAAGAGTACAACCATGGCGATAACGTAGAAGATCGTCACTGGCCAGCGAGAGAAGCTCGCAACCATGTTTGCGTACACTGCACCGTGCTCGAAGACATCGCTTGCTGCTGGCTGCACGCCAACGGTCAGATCCAGCACGTGGAAGACGATGAACGCAAGCAGCACAATGCCGGTGACCAGCATGGTCTTGGTGGTGAAGGAGTTCATACCACCAATGAGGTTGGTGCGACGGAACTTACCGCGGGACTGGTGAGAGCGCTTGGTCAGTGCGAACGCGCCGTAGATATGAAGCGCAATCGCTGCCAGCAGGACCAGACGGAAGATCCACACGAACCAGCCGTGTGGCACCAGTGGGTACAGAACTTCCTTCTGCAGCCAGTGTGCGTACACGTCAATTGGGTGGGTTCCGTCCTCATAGTGAGGAAGGAAAACTTTCAGGTTACCGACCATGTGGAACACGACGAAGCCTGCGAAGATGAGGCCGGTAATGGCCATCGTCAGTTTCAGAGCCCAGGTCGGGTACTTTGGCCGCTCACGCAGCGGCTTTTCAGTGATTTTGCCGTGAGCGATTGCGTCACGGTCGATGTTATTTACAGTCATGGCACCTCCAGTGTCGCCCTTACTTTATTAGGGTTTATGGTTGTTAAACCACTCACTTGGCCGCGACGTGATTCACCTCACATGGGCAAAAATGCCCTTCGACCTGCAATTTAGGATAGCCTGACCTTTGGCTGTTATTTTCAACTGGTTCACTCATGCCCATCAACAGCACTTTTAGTGGCGCGGGAAGTGACATAATGGCTTATCTCACAATTTTCTCAGCTTTCCACCCCCGCAGGAAATCCCACCCTTTTGGGATCAATCGAAATATTGATCCTTTCCCCCTTGTCTAATTGTCTACTGACGCTTTATCGAAACTTCATGAATGTAATTCAAATTTCTTCCAACTACCTGCGCAAAAGCTCAAAATGGGACTGGATCAGCTTTCACAAAGTTGTCAGCTCACGCTCGTTGTTCACAAAATTGTGTTAAAAACTTGCAAATGACCTCGCAAAAGTGACGGTAGTCACAAACGTAGGCTAAGATGCATGCATGGCGAAAACCTATGTTGGCTCCCGTTTGCGTCAGCTACGCAGGGAGAGAGACTTAAGCCAGGCCGCACTCGCACAGACCCTTGGCCTTTCTGCAAGCTACGTGAATCAAATCGAACATGACGTTCGCCCCCTCACGCTTCCTGTACTCAACCGCATTACGGAATCTTTTGGCGTTGACGCCACCTTTTTCTCACGCGACGATGACTCACGTCTTCTTGCAGAAATTCAAGATGTGATTTTGGACCAAGAGCTGTGCAAATCCCCTATCCCCCTGCACGACTTAGCAGACATGGTGCAAAATCATCCTGAGATTGCTCGCACCATGGTGGATATGCACCGGCGTTATCGCAACGTTCGCGACAAGCTTTCCGTGGCTACTGATGTGCGCCACACCGCCGCGCATCAGCCAGCCGTAGCGCAGGCTCTTTCGATGCCTCATGATGAGGTCCGCGATTTCTTTTACGCCCGCCAAAATTACCTCCATACCCTCGACATTGCTGCGGAGACAATCGCGCAGGAGCTTTCTGTATCGACCTTCGCTATTCGCAACACTGAAGAGGCGTTGTCGCAGCGTTTGACCAACCGGCACAATATTTCAGTCTCAACCGGTGCTGAAATCGGCAATAAGCTGCATCATCTTGATACTTCGACGGGCACGTTGACTCTATCGTCACGCTTGGTTGCCGGCCAGCGCGCCTTCCGCATGTCCGCTGAACTGGGCTATTTAGAAGCGGGCGAGATCATGCATGAGCTCGTCGACGCCCACCACTTCACCACCGAAGAAGCACGCATGCTTGCCTTACGTGGCGTCGCATCGTATTTCGCCGCCGCACTTATGCTCCCCTACCGCCTTTTCCACCAGGAAGCTGAGCGCAGTGGCTACGATATCGAGTATTTATGCCAAATGTTCGGGGTGGGATATGAAACGTTGTGCCACCGGCTCTCGACCCTGCAGCGACCAAAGCTTCGCGGCATCCCCTTCACTTTCGTTCGTGTCGACCGTGCTGGAAATATGAGCAAACGCCAGTCCGCCACGGGCTTTCATTTCACTCATTCTGGCGGTACCTGCCCCTTGTGGAATGTGTATGAAACTTTCGCCAATCCTGGCACTATTATGCGCCAGCTTGCTCAAATGCCTGATGGTCGCAACTATTTGTGGATCGCTCGAACCGTCAAGCACCACCAAGGTCGCTTTGGCGAAACCGGCAAACTCTTTGCCATTGGCCTTGGCTGCGACGCGCGCCATGCCGACCGCACGGTCTATGCCACTGGTTTTGACCTGCGGGATTTCTCCTCCGCTGTCCCGATCGGTGCAGGTTGTCGGGTATGCACCCGGGAAAACTGTGCGCAACGAGCCTTCCCCGCTATCAATCGGACGATTACTGTCGATCCGCACAGCTCAAACGTGGCACCGTACTAAATGCCTTCATCTCTTGCGCCCACTTCCCTAGCACATCACTGCTCAACCAACGATGTGCAGGGGGAATGGGAAAACTCAGCGCACAGGCGCGAAGTAATCACAGTTTTTAATCAGCATCGCACCGGCTATTTCCCCATCCCATTCAAATTCAATATCGTGATCGGCAAAAACGGGCTGAAGATCATTTTCTACAAGCTCACGAACCATCATGCAGTGCTGTTTTTCTTTTTCCGACGAATCAAGAAATTCCCATTCTTGACGGCTCATTTTCGTCGTTTCGTTAGCTCCGTAGCACAGATAAGTCACCCCTGAATACACCAAAGATTCAGTGAGGTTTTCTCACCAGAGTATTTTGCGGGCTAGGTGTAGGACGACTAAAGCAGTTTTTGCGATGGCTGTAATGGTTTTAGGGCATAGTGTTACACGCCGTAGTGCTTTGAGTTGTTTGAGCATGGCGTTTGCTCGTTCTGATGGTGCTCGCAAACCGTTAAGACGACGGTTGTACTCGTATTCGTCATCTGCCAGATTCCTTCCTCTGATCGGTGTGTGTACGTTGTGACCTGCACCAATGTAGCCTTTGTCGGCAAGAACGCAAATATCAACAGTGCTTATTGCATCAAGAACATGCTCACGCGCTGCTGTGATGTCGTGGGTTGATCCAGGAGATACTGAGGATACCCATAGTGGGTACCCACTCTCGTCAGTGAGCACCTGTACATTGCCACCAAATGCCTTATGTTTTCCGGAATACCACAGATCGTGACGGTTTTTCGGGTTCTTTCTCGCTACGCGGTCTGTTCGGATGAGTGTTCCGTCAAGGCAGACGAAAAGATTATTGGCGTCCTTGGCATGGCGTAGTGCGTCGATGAGGGTGGGAGATTTGGCGGAAACAACCCTGAGTGCTTCATGGATGTAGCGGTAGCCTGTGGCTTGTGAAACACGAGCATCACGAGCAATAGTAGCGATACTTGTTGCTTCATAAAGCCAGCGTAGAAGCATAATTGCTTGCTCCCAACACGTTGTGGCACGTTGATGGGGGCGAAGGTCATGTCGACGGCGATGAGCTTGAAGCCAAGCGCTGATGGTACGTGCAGTGGAAATTGGGACGTCAAGTGTGGCAGAATAGCGAAGCACGCGGGAGTTCCTTTCAGTTTGATTTTCCTGTATCAAAAACCATTCTGAGTAAGAACCCCGCGTGCTTTCGTTACGACACACCCACAAAACCCCCAAAACCACAGGTCAGCGTTTCAAACGCATTTCCCCGGTGAGAAAACCTCAGTATCTTGTCGGTGGAAAAACACGTAGCCGCGCTTTTTCTCCTTGTACATCCGCGACCCCGCCTCATGGTGTCCACAGGTAGAACAACAGGTGAAATCCTGCAAAGCTAACAATCCCCGCTCCTGTAATTGCTCAAAGGCTGCTGTTAAGCGGCTATGAATCTCACCGAACTGGGCAAGAAGCTGCGCACGTGCCTGAAGTAAATGATTCACCACCGCATAAGCAGTGGCTTCATCACAGTCTTCGTCAGTTTCATCTTCCACGCATTCGCATAAGGTGTGAACAAGTTCATCCTCGGCACAGTCACCGCAGAGAATTAATGTCCACAAACTTTCGAGAATCTCGCCAGCGATTTCTTCGTCGATCGCTAGAAGGTTCTGGCACTTGTATGCAACCTCATGGGGGAGTTCTTCATTAAGATCCATGATCACGATGGTATCAACGACGCTACTGACGAGTCCGTACTTTTATCACCATTTAAGATTTTGTTGGCACTCGCTTAATAACCACGGAACCGAACAGGCACAAGCCTTCAATGCTGATTACTGGTGCACCGTGACTTAAGTCGGTGTGTTGGCTGTGTTTCCTCCGGTCTTTGCGCGACACTTCACCAAAGATTGCCTGCACATTATCTTCAACTTCACAATGCTCTGGCACGATGATCACCACCTCGCCAAAAATATTGTTCACCATCACTGTGGTGCGCATGGAGGTTACCTGAGCCTTTGTGAAGTCAAGCTTTGTCGAACCGAAAATACAGAGAGCAGTATGTTCGGGTGCGCACACCCACGAGCCGACCCGCTTGTTGCTGCTGAAAAAAGAAATGCTATTACCCACCCCACCGTGGGTGGCAGGCAGCAGGAAGTTTCGCTGTGACGCTACGCTATTCTCACTGCTGTAAGGGGTCATGTCCGCGCGGGGTAGCAGGTCTGCATTGTGAAGCTGCTCAGGCATGATGGGGCTATGAAAACGCGCCGTGACAGCGTCCCAGTACCCCGGCTCCTGCACATGCGGCATGGACGGCCCGAAATCGAGATCCGCAAGAAGAGGCTGCAGTTCGTCGCGATAAACCGCGTGCATCGCTTGATTGTTGCGGGTTGTGTATTCCATAAAATCCAACTGGCCGTCATCGAGGGCAAATTTCAGCGCATGGGCAACGCAGTTGCGGTGAAAACTACTCACGCGAATCTTCGGTTGCTGGGATTCCATTGTCTTTTCCTTAAAGTGGTTTTTTAGTCGTCGAATCCACTTTATAGTTTTTCTTTTTCCTTTTGCTCACGCTACCCCCTCTTTCAGATGCACGCTTTTCGACGTCGCCACGAAGCCAATCCCACGCCTTTACCTTTGCCCCCGCACAAGAAAACACCCAATACGCATGCCTCAAGGTGACAATCGTATTGGGTGCTTTGTCAAAGAAATTTTTACAGGTTGATCATATGGCCCATGATGCCTTCAGCAGCTTCCTTCATTGCCTCAGACAGGGTTGGGTGGGTGTGCACGTTGCGGCCGATTTCTTCACAGGTGAGATCGAAACGCTGTGCCAGAGTCAGCTGTGGCAACAGTTCGGACACGTTGGCACCGACCATGTGCGCACCAAGGAGCTCACCGAATTCTGCATCAGCAACAATCTTGACAAAACCTGCGGTCTCAGCCAAGCCTTGAGCCTTACCGTTTGCAGTGAATGGGAAGGAGGCAACCTTAATCTCGCGTCCTTCGAACTTCTGCTTTGCCTGCTCCTCGGTGTAACCGAAGGAAGCAACCTGTGGGTTACAGAAGGTTGCACGAGGCATCATCATGTAATCGCCCAGTTCCTGGGTTTCAGCACCAGCGATGGTTTCTGCAGCCACCACGCCCTGCGCTTCAGCCACGTGAGCAAGCTGCAGCTTAGCGGTCACATCGCCAATAGCGTAGATGCCCTCAACGTTGGTGCGCATGCGGTCATCGATAGCGATAGCGCCACGATCGGTCAGCTTCACACCAGTGTTCTCTAGGCCGTAGCCTTCGGTGCGAGGAGCAAAACCGATGGAAACCATAACACGGTCAGCCTTGAGGGTTTCAGACTTGGAACCGTCCTTGGACTCCACATCAACCTCAACGCCGTTAGCTCCACCAAGATCACGAATAGCGGTGGTCTTGTGGCCGGTGAGCAGCTTCACGCCGAGCTTCTTGTACTGCTTAGCGATTTCCTTGGATACGTCTGCGTCTTCGTTAGGCAGAACGCGATCCATAAACTCCACGATGGTGACCTTGACACCGTAATTTGCCAAAACATAGGCAAACTCCATGCCGATAGCACCTGCGCCCACAATCACCATGGACTCTGGTGCTTCAGGGTTGAGGATCTGCTCCTCGAAGGACACGACGTTACCGCCGATGGTCACGCCTGGAAGAGAGCGAACTACCGAACCGGTAGCAATGATGCAGTTGTCGAAGGTGATGGTCTTGCCAGCATCCTTACCCTCGGAAATCGTCAGAGTCTTTGCATCCTTAAAGGAGCCCAAACCGTCAATTTCGGTGATGCCGTTCTTCTTCATCAAGTAGTGCACACCCTTCACAATTCCCTCAGAAACCTTGCGGGAACGTGCGTGTGCAGCACCGAAGTCGAAAGAAACCTCGCCGGAAATGCCGAAGGTCTTCGCCTCGTGGTTGAAGATGTGAGCTACTTCTGCGTTTTTCAGCAGAGCCTTGGAAGGAATACAGCCCACGTTGAGGCAGACACCACCCCAGTACTGCTTTTCTACTACAGCAACTTTCTTACCAAGCTGAGCTGCACGGATAGCGGACACATAGCCACCTGGGCCAGCGCCGAGTACTACTACGTCATAATGTTCAGTCACGAGAACTAGAATACGGAAAAATGGAATAAATGTCGCCTTTTTGCCCAGATGCGACGAAACCCTCACCCACGTCCGAGCGCTTCGGCCGGTGCGGGTGAGGGAAAATGCATCCTAAGGTGTGCTTAGACCAAGCCCAAAGCGACAGCGAAGTTGCTCGATGCGGAAGATCCAAGATGGATGATGGCTCCGATCATTTCATTGAAACGAACAATGATCTGTTCAACAACATTAGTTACCATGGAAAACCTGTTCTTTCTGAAGGAATACGGGGTAATGATTACACAAATGATCTTCTTATTGTAGAGCGTTCTTTTTGTTCTTCTCGTTACAACTGAACATCACTCATTAAACTCTAGTAACATATCTTTTTTAAGCGCAGGGCTAACACCTGCGTTCATTACCGCGATGTAGTAGTGAAAACGCCCACATTTATTTTGAGGATCATTGATGAGAAGAACTCTACGACACGTGGCCGCTGTCGCGTGCGCCCTTTCAATCGTCGTTGCCGCCCCAGCTCAGTCCGCACCGGTGAGCCCAGCACAACTTGCTGGAAACGCCCCTGTTTCCCAGGTTAGTGTGGGGCCGAACCTTGCCGAGAACCCGAAGTGGCGTTCCAAAGTGGATGGCGATCGCGTTGTTGAAATGTGGGCCACGTCCCCTGCCATGGACAATCGTGCTATCCCACTGGTGGTCCTTAAGGCAGCGAATCCTCAGCGTCCTACCATTTACTTGCTCAATGGTGGCGATGGTGGTGAAGGCTTGGCCAACTGGTTGATGCAGACCGACGTGATTGATTTCTATAAGGATAAGGACGTCAACGTTGTTATCCCTATGTCGGGCCGCTTCTCGTACTACACCGACTGGGTTGAAGATATGCCCCAGCTTGGGGGTAAGCAGCGGTGGGAAACCTTCCTCACCCGTGAGCTGCCTGGCCCACTTGAAGGAATCCTGAAGGCAAACGGTAAGCGTGCGATTGCTGGTATGTCGATGTCGGCAACCTCCGCTGTCCTGTTAGCACAGCACAACCCCGGTTTCTACGACGGCGTGGGCGCGTTCTCCGGCTGCTACGCTTCCGCGAAGCCAATGCCCATGGCCTTCATCGGCCTTACCCTGCAGCGTGCGGATGCCAACCCCACCCAAATGTGGGGGCCATTGGGAAGCCCAACATGGCATTGGAATGATGCAGTCGCCCAAGCCGAGGGGCTGCGCAACACCCATGTGTATGTATCCAATGGTTCCGGCTTAGCAGGCGCATGGGATATGCCAAGTGGTCCACGTTTGCGCGAGCACCATCCATTCATCCAGTCCGTGGCCGCTACCACCACCATTGTGGAAGGTGGCGTCATTGAGGCTGCCACCAATGGTTGTACTCACGATCTGAAGGCAAAGATGGATAAGTTGGGAATCCCAGCTGATTGGAACCTTCGCCCCACCGGCACCCATTCTTGGGGTTACTGGCAGGATGATCTCCGCGGTTCGTGGGCAACCTTTGACCGCGCTTTCCATTCCTAGGATTATGCGGGGATTGTTGTAGTCTTCGATATATGTCTGCAGCGCAGTTTCTTTCTGATCCTTCCCCGCTTATCCCCATTGACTCCCCCGACGCTTTAGCGTGGGCGACGTCTTGGTCCGAGCACACAGCGGGCGGCGTCGATAAGCAGCTTGATGCCGAACTACTCGAAATCCTGAACAATGATGACAGGATCGCATACGTCGCCCGCGTTGGCGAGCACCTCTATAACTTTTGGCAAGACGGCGCTCATCCGCGCGGGTTATGGCGACGGACCACCTTAAGCAGCTATCGTGACAGTACCCCCGACTGGGAAATCCTGCTCGATATCGATGCATTAGCGCAGGCAGAGGGAGAAAACTGGGTCTGGCAAGGCGCGGTGATTCGGAAAGAAAACGATCGCGCCTTGATCAAACTCTCTCGTGGTGGCGCCGATGCCGCAACCATCCGCGAGTTCGACCTTGATAAAAAACAGCTGCTTGAGCAAGGTTTTTTCATCCCCGAAGCCAGATCCCAAGTCTCGTGGATCGACCACGACACGCTGATCGTCTGCACCGATTTCGGCCCCGGCACGCTCACCATTTCCGGATACCCCAAAAGTGCGCGGATCCTTAGGCGAAACCAGCAGCTTGCCGACGCCGACGAGCTGTTCAGCGGCAAAAGCGACGACCTGCTTGTGAGCGCGTGGGCAGAAACCGAACCCGGATTCGAACGCATCATTGTCCGCCGCATCCTCGATTTTTACACCTCCCGCACCTTCATCCACACCGATTCTGGGCTGCAAATCCTCGAACTTCCTGAAGACTGCGAGATAGCGCTGCGCCAAAACTGGCTGTTCGTTATGCCCCGCACCGACTACCGCACCATCCCCGCAGGTGGCCTCGGCGTGATCGCGCTCGATGCATTCCTTTGTGGCGAGCGCAACTTTCAACTTCTTTTCCGCCCCACACAGGCGCATAGTTTGCAAAATATCTCGTTTAGCAAAACTCACCTCTACACCATCACTCTTCACCACGTCGCTAGTCGCATCACAGCCTACGAGCTGGGCAGTTTCATCGCCCAACCGCTCGAACTTCCCGAGCTTGCAACAGCACGCATTGTTTCTGCCACCAACTATTCCGAGGAAGTATGGCTTGGCGCTTCCAGCTTCACCCAACCCGACACCCTCTACCGCTTCGACGGCCATACGCTCGAAGCGATCGCAACTGCGCCAGCTCTGTTTGATAGCGCCGGTATTCAGACCCGCCAGCACTTTGCCACCAGCGCAGACGGCACTGAAGTTCCGTACTTCATCACCGGCGATTTCTCCCGCACCGAGCCTCAGCCGACACTGGTGTACGCCTACGGTGGTTTCGAGGTGTCACTTCTTCCCTCCTACTCCGCGGTGCGCGGGCACGCATGGTTAAGTCGCGGCTATTTTTATGTTCAAGCCAATCTGCGTGGCGGGGGTGAATACGGACCGCACTGGCACCAGCAGGCAACGAAAACAAACCGTATGCGCGTGTTTGAAGATCACCAGGCGGTGCTCGATGACCTCGTTGCCCGCGGCTATTCCACCCCGGCGCGCACGTTTGTCCGCGGTGGGTCGAATGGTGGTTTGTTGTCGGCTACTGCTGTGACGATGTATCCGGAGAAGATTGGTGGGGCGATTGTTCAGGTGCCGTTGACTGATATGCTTCGTTACCATACGTGGTCGGCTGGGGCTTCGTGGATGGCGGAGTATGGTGATCCTGATATTGCCCACGAGCGGGCTGTGCTTGAGCAGTATTCGCCGTTGGCGCGGGTGGTCGATCATGCGGTTCGCCCGTATCCGCCGGCGTTGGTGACTACTTCGACGCGTGATGATCGGGTGCATCCGGCGCATGCGCGGTTGTTTGCGAATGCGTTGCTTGGGGCTGGCCAGCCGGTTGCTTATTATGAAAATTCTGAAGGTGGCCATGCTGGGGCTGCGAATAATAGGCAGACTGCTTTTATGGAAGCACTTATTTATAGTTGGATTGCGACACAATTATCATGAGTACTCACGCACTTCGTAGCACTCCGATCCCGGGGCTTGTCGACGCCTACACGGGCATTCCGTTTAATCTTGGTTTCCATATTCGCCATTACATGCTTGATGTGGACTATTCTGTTGGCCCGAATCGGTTGGGTGCGTCGGCTGAGATTCGCTGCGTGAATTATCGGCCGTTGTCTACGTTGACGTTGGATCTTGCCGATTCGATGTCGGTGCGTTCGGTCAAAGCTCATGCTAGTGGGGCTTGTGCGATCCGGGTGGCTAAGTTTAAGCACAGCAACCATAAGTTGCGTGTGAGTTTTGCTGAGGAGATTCCGGAGGATACGGAATTTTATTTAAGCATTCGGTATCAGGGTAATCCTTCTCCGATTTCGTCTCCGTGGGGGGCGATTGGGTGGGAGGAATTGAGTAATGGCAGTCTTGTTGCCAGCCAGCCCTGTGGTGCTCGTACGTGGTTTCCGTGTGATGATACTCCTGATGAGAAGGCTACTTACGATATTCGTATCACCACTGATGCACAGTACACGGCGGTTGCTACGGGTGTGTTGAAGTCTTATCAGCGCAAGGGTCGGCGGGGTGTGTGGCATTTTCATAGTGCTAGTCCGATGGCGAGTTATCTTGCGGCGATTCATGTGGGCGAGTACAAGCATGTTGTTCTTGATGGTGCCTCGGTGCCGATTCATGCGTATCTTCCTCCTTCGTGTGAGGCGGGTTTCCGTACGGAGTTTGCTGATCAGGCGGCGATGCTGAATCTGTATGAACGGTTGTTTGGGCCGTATCCTTTCCCCACGTATACGGTGGTGATTACTGAGGATGAGTTGGAAATCCCTTTGGAAGCTCAGGGTTTGTCTACTTTTGGTGCGAATCATGCGTGTGGGGATAAGAAGTATGAGCGGTTGATTGCTCATGAGCTTTCGCATCAGTGGTTTGGTAATTCGCTGGGGTTGGCCCAGTGGGATGATATTTGGCTCAATGAGGGTTTTGCTTGCTATTCGGAGTGGTTGTGGTTTGAACACTCGGCCGGTATCCCTGCTGAAACCAGTGCTTTTGAGCACTATCAGGGTTTGGTTGCGAAGCCGAAGGATCTTCTGCTTGCTAATCCAGGCCCGGTCGATATGTTTGATGATCGTGTGTACAAGCGCGGTGCGCTAACGGTGCATGCGTTGCGTTGTTTGCTGGGAGATGCTGCGTTTTTCCGGATGCTTCAGCGCTATGTTGCCTCTGGTCGGCATAGTGTTGTGGAACCGGTGGATGTGAAACGAGAGGTGCGCAGGGTGTGTGTGGAAGAAAACATTGACTGCGAGGAGTTTGAGGCGCTGTGGGCGTGTTGGGTTCAGCAGCGCGAATTACCGCCGTTTCCTCGCAGGAGTGATCGATGAAAACAAGCACGCATCATGTGCGTTCGATGACGATCGCAACTCTGATTGCTGGGATTTCAGGGTTTGTTGTCATCATTGTTGCTGCGCGGGCATTTGGTGACGATACTTCCAGTGCCACCGAATTTGCCGCCTATTGGGGGTTCTTTTTTGCCATCACGGGCATTCTGACTGGCTTATTACAAGAGACAACCCGCGCTGTTTCTGCTGGTCAACAAGCTGAGCAGGCTGATGTGCTCGCGGCGTCGCCATTAAAAGTGGGGCTGGGCATCGCAGCTGCCACGGTGCTTCTTGTTGGGTTGTCTGCCCCGTTATGGATTTCACGGCTTGTGTCCACCCACCCTGTTCTTGGCGCAGCACTTTTGGCTATTGGGCTTGGAAGTTATGCCATTCAGGCGACTGTGGGCGGGATTATTTCTGGTCTTCAGTTGTGGAATCGCTACGCTACGTTGATCATTATCGATACTGCCAGCCGCATGATTGTGGCGATTATTGCCTGGCTTTTAGGCGCGCATTTGGTGGCGTTTATGGTGATTACGGTTCTTGGCGCGTTGAGCTGGATTGTGATCGTAGCGCTGCATAAAGATGTGCGCGCATGCGGCACGGCTCGTGCGGATGTTGATGTGCGACAGTTTTTGGCAAAGTCAGGTTACGCGATGGCTGCCAGTGGCGCGACCGCCATTGTGATCACAGGGTTTCCCACGATAGTGCAGTTCGCGCACCCTGATGCGGCTTTGGGTGCTGCGATTGTTTATGCGGTGATCCTCACTCGCGCTCCCTTACTGCTGCCGCTTCAGCAGTTCCAGTCCTCGCTTATTGTGCGTTTCGTTGCGCACTCTCACCAGATTGTGCGCGCAGTGATCCAGCCGCTGGCCCTCGTGTGGGTTATTGGGTTGTGTGGTGCAGGTGCTGCCTGGCTTTGTGGTCCGTGGATTTTGGGCTTCGTGCTTCCCGCTGGCTTTATTGCCCCAGGTTCTGTGCTTGGTGTGCTTACTGTTGGGGCTGCGTGCACGGCATCGCTGATGATCACGGGAACTGCTGCTGTCGCTGTTGATCAGCATCGTCTGTATTTGTACGGGTGGATGGTTGCTACCTGTGTTGCAATCGGCATCATGTTCTTGCCCCTGTCGCTGTCGATGGCGAGCTGTCTTGCCCTTATCATCGGGCCTTTAACTGGGCTTTTAGTGCATGTGGGTGGTTTCATCAGTACACGTCGCACACGATAACGCCGCGCATGCGCAGCACGCGTGACGACGTCGACACGAGCATAAGCTGCCCAGCTACCAGCTGCGGCGCGCACAGCATGCTCGCCAACAACGCCACGGCACGAAAAATCTTTTGACTAAGCCACAAGACTGTAAGCTTTGGAGACATGAAGATGCTTGTCACCGGTGGCGCAGGATTTATTGGCGCCAATTTCGTTCGCCGCACCTTAGCCACCCGCACTGACTACGACATAACCGTACTCGACAAGCTCACCTACGCAGGCAACCTCAACAACCTCTCGGGCCTTAACATTAACTTCGTCCACGGCGACATCACCGATCGTGTACTCGTTGACTCGCTGCTCAAAGAGCACGAAATAGTCGTCCACTTCGCCGCCGAATCGCACAACGACAACTCCCTTCACGACCCCTCCCCCTTCATCCACTCCAACCTCGTAGGCACCTACACCCTCTTAGAATCCGTACGCGCCCACGGCAACCGCTTCCACCACATCTCCACCGACGAAGTCTTCGGCGACCTCGCACTCGACGACCCCAACCGCTTCACCGAAACCACCCCCTACAATCCCTCCTCCCCCTACTCCGCCACCAAAGCCGGATCAGACCACCTCGTGCGCGCCTGGATCCGCAGCTTCAACATCGCCGCAACCATCTCCAACTGCTCCAACAACTACGGCCCCTACCAACACATCGAAAAATTCATCCCTCGGCAAATCACCAACATCCTCACTCACCGCCCCGCCAAACTCTACGGAACCGGTGAACAAGTCCGCGACTGGATTCACGTCGACGACCACAACGACGCAGTCCTACTCATCCTCGACAAAGGAACCATCGGCGAGACCTACATCATCGGCGCCGACAACGACCACATCAACAACAAACAAGTCATCGAAATGATCTGCGAACTCATGGGAGAAGGCCACTACGAACACGTCGCCGACCGACCAGGCCACGACATGCGCTACGCCATGGACTCAACCAAAATCCGGCGCGAACTCGGCTGGACACCCCAATTCACCAACACCGCCGATCGCATGCGCGAAGGCCTATCAGCCACCATCGACTGGTACCGCAGCAACGTCGACTGGTGGAAAGACGCCAAAGCCGACGTCGAAAAGCACTACGAAGCACAAGGACAGTAATGCACCTTCAACCAACCCCCATCGCAGGACTTTTCCTCATCCACCTCGACCTACACGGCGACTCCCGCGGCTTTTTCAAAGAAAACTGGCAAAAAGAAAAATTTGCCGCCCTAGCAGGCGCATCAAGGCAGCTGAAAGACTTCACCCCCGTACAAAACAACATCTCCTTCAACGCCTCAGCCGGCGTCACCCGCGGAATGCACGCCGAACCCTGGGACAAACTCATAAGCGTCGCACACGGTGAAGCCTTCGGCGCATGGATCGACATGCGCGCCGACTCCCCCACCTACCGCAGCACATTCAGCGCACCCATCACCCCAGACACCGCCGTATTCGTCCCCCGCGGAGTAGCCAACGGATTCCAAGCACAAACAGAATGCACCTACTGCTACCTCGTGAACGATCACTGGTCAGCCACCGCCGACTACACCTTCTGCAACCTCAACGAAATCGACTGGCCACTAACCCCCACCGAAATCTCCGCCGCCGACCGCACACACCCCTCGCTTGCCGAAGCACAACCCTTCAACGCACAAAAAATCCTCATCCTCGGTGGCAACGGGCAACTAGGCACGGCACTACGCGCAGTATTCCCCGAAGCCGATAGCCTCACACGCGCCGAACTCGACATCACTGCGCCACTGAGCACACAACGCGACTGGAACAACTACCACACCATCATCAACGCCGCCGCCTACACGAAAGTCGACGACGCCGAAACCCACGCTCACGAGGCCTGGGCTACCAACGCACAAGCGGTCGCTAACCTCGCCGAAATCTGCCGTGACCACAACATCACACTCGTGCATTTCTCCACCGACTACGTCTTCGACGGCACCAGCCCCACACCCTACATCGAAACCGATACCCCCTGCCCCATCAACGTCTACGGAAACTCCAAAGCAGCAGGTGAACTCGCCGCCCGCAGCGCAAGCAAACACTTCATTATCCGCACCAGCTGGGTGGTTGGCGCGGGCAAAAACTTTGTCTCCACCATGAAACACCTCGCCGAAAACGGCGCGCACCCCACAGTAGTTTCCGACCAAATTGGACGCCTCACCTTCGCCGACGATCTCGCCACCGCCATCCCGCTCCTGCTTGAACGCGGCGATTACGGCACCTACCACTTCAGCAGCGCTGGCCCCGCATCAAGCTGGTTCGACATCGCCCAAGAAGTATGGACCCTACTGGGATACGATCCCAGCCACGTATCAGCCTGCACAACCGAAGACTACGCAGCTCAAGCACCACGGCCTCGCATGAGTATGCTTGCACTCAATAAGATTGAATCGCTTGGCATCATGCCAGGCGATTGGCGTGAACTGCTCAAAGAAAAACTAACAAGGGGCGAATTGTGAAAGGTATTATCCTCGCGGGCGGATCCGGAACCCGGCTCTACCCAGTCACGCAAGGCATTTCCAAACAACTCATGCCCATCTACGACAAACCCATGATCTTCTACCCCCTGTCCACCTTAATCCAGGCAGGGATCACAGAAATCCTCATCATCACCACTCCTGAAGACTCCCAAAACTTCACACGTCTGCTCGGTGATGGTGCACACCTCGGAATCTCCCTCAGCTACGCGGTCCAAGACCAACCCCTTGGCTTAGCACACGCCTTTATCATCGGCGCAGATTTCGTCGGCGACGACTCCGTAGCCTTAGTACTGGGGGACAATATCTTCCACGGCATCACATTCGATGAACTCGACGACGTCGACGGCGGACTCGTGTTCGCCTACGAAGTCAGCGATCCGCAACGCTACGGTGTGGTCGAATTCGACGCTTCAGGCCACGCATTATCCATCGAAGAAAAACCAACCCACCCGCTCTCGTCTTACGCAGTCGTTGGCCTGTATTTCTACGACAACACCGTGCTCGACATCGCCCAAAACATCTCCCCCTCCCAGCGTGGCGAACTAGAAATCACCGCAATCAACGAAGAATACCTGCGACGCGGAAAACTCCAGGTACGCAAACTCAGCCCCGGCAACGTGTGGCTCGACACCGGCACTTTTGATTCCATGAGCGAAGCCGCCGCCTACGTGGAAGTGCTTCAAAAACGCACCGGCCAAGTCATCGGCTCACCAGAAGTCGCTGCCTTTGAACACGGACTCATTTCTGCAGCACAGCTTTCACAGCTGGCACAGCCCTACATGAAATCGGGATACGGGGTTTTGCTCGAAAAAGTAGCAGCTGGCGACAAAGACTAGCCCCACATCTTCCGTTCCCCTACCCCCCCTCGTGGCACTAGCATGACCAGACCAAAGCTCCACTTGAGCCCCAGCAGCACCTTTGTGCCCCACAAGTTACAGCGCCTGCGCCAAGGGTTTACGGGTTTTGCATGCAACCGGTAGCATAAGGAGCATTATGCACTCCCCCGCCGACTTCACCGACACCTGGTTGATTATTCCTTGTTACAACGAGGGCCAAGTAATCCGCAGCGTTATTGAGAACGCCAAGAAAACTTTCCCCAACATCGTTGCAGTTAATGATGGGTCTTCGGACAATTCCGACATCGCGATCCACCAAGCAGGCGCCCACCTTGTCAATCACCCTGTCAATCTCGGCCAAGGGGCTGCAATTCAAACCGGCGTCGAATACGCGCGCGCTCAAGCTGGGGCACGCTACTTCGTCACCTTCGACGCCGACGGGCAGCACCAGGTCAAAGATGTGGTTGCTATGCTCGAAAAGCTCAAAGCCGGCGACTTCGACATTGTCGTGGGCACCCGCTTTGCGGGGCCGAAAAAAGACGACGACCAAGTGCCTTTGATCAAACGCATCGTGCTCAAAACCGTGGTCATGCTCAGCCCCACCACCCGTAAGCTGGGGCTTTCCGACGCCCACAATGGTCTGCGCGTATTCAACCAAACGGTAGCCCACGAGATGAATCTGCGGATGAACGGGATGTCCCATGCCTCAGAAATCGTCGGACTCATCGCGGAGAAGGGATGGAAGGTTGCCGAAGCCCCAGTCGATATCCTCTACACCGAATACTCCATGAGTAAGGGCCAATCCTTAATTAACGGAGTCAATATCCTAGCCGACGGCCTACTTGCGAGAAGGATCTAATCATGGTTAACACTGTAGTTCAGCTACTATTGCTCATCCTGACCGCATTTTTGGTCTTCTACTTCCTCAACAACCGCCGGAAAGCGCGGGCAAAAGCAGGAGTGAAAATTGGCTTTTTACTCCTTGTCATCAGCGCAATTTGGGCTGTACTACGCCCCGATGATGTTACGGTAATAGCCAATTGGCTGGGCGTTGACCGCGGCACCGACCTGATGCTTTACGTGCTGATTATGGCTTTTGGATTTACCACCATGTCCACGTGGATTCGATTCCGTGAACAAGAACTGCGTTATGCCCGTTTAGCACGCGCTATTGCACTGCAAAATGCTGTGCGCCCTGAAGAATCCTACAAAGAATTCCAGTCCTAAAAATCTTTTTGCTCAAGGAAACCGACAACTCACTTATGTCTAACAACCAATTCACCCGCATTTCCCCTGCTATTTGGGCTTTGTTTGCTGTTCTCATTGCCATTGCAGGCCTAGGCGGCTACGCACTTGGCCACACGAACGGAATCCGCAGCGTTTCCACTGCCGCTCCCGCGCAACCCGCAGATACCCCAAAGGGAGCACAGGCTGCTCCCACCACCATTGAGGGTGAACCAGCCCCTGCAGGCAAAGGTTCCATTGATCCAGTCACTGATCCTTCCACGCTAGATGCGTTTATTTTTGGCCCGGGTGGTGAGGTGAAGTCGCAGGATCAGATCCTGAATGTGCACCGTCGCAATGCCCAGGATCCTTTCGCTATTGGTGCTCTGGATGCCCCTGTGGTCATTAGCGAATTTTCCGATTTCGAATGCCCATTCTGTGCTCGCCACGCGAATGAGACTGATCCTTTGATTATCAAGAACTTTGTGGAAACTGGCCTTGTACGCATCGAATGGAACGATCTTCCTGTCAACGGCGAATACGCTGTTGGTGCTGCAAAGGCTGGCCGTGCAGCGGCAGCTCAGGGCAAATTCCATGAATTCAAACACGCACTGTATGCCCGCTCGAAGACGATCAGTGGCCACCCACACAACGATATTGACACCTTAGTTGATATTGCGAAGGAAGCAGGCGTTCCTGATCTAGAGAAATTCCGCACCCAAGCAACCGATTCCACTTTTGATGAGGTTATCAACAACGCTCGTAATTACGCCGCCTCCCTCGGGGTTACCGGCACCCCTGGTTTCTTGGTAGGCGAGCAGTTTGTATCTGGTGCTCAGCCTTATGCTGTGTTTGAGCAGGCGATCAACAACGAGCTGGTCAAGGCTAATAAGAAATAGTGGTGGATATTGGGATCCTCGGCGCATTTCTTGGTGGAGTTTTAGCGCTTTTAAGCCCCTGCTCAGCACTGTTGTTGCCAGCATTTTTCGCCTACGCCTTTGACTCCACAACCAAGCTTATTGCCCGCACTGGGGTATTTTTCCTGGGTCTTGCCGCAATCCTGGTTCCCATCGGCATGGGTGCCGGAAGCATCGGCGGGTACTTCAATGCGCACCGCGATACGTTAATCACCGTTGGCGGTGGTGTGATTATTGTGATGGGTTTCATCACATTTTTCGGTGGCGGTTTCTCTCTCGGCCCGACCGCTCGCATGAAGGGACAGTCCTATCTTTCGACGTTCTTCTTAGGCGCACTCTATGGCTTTTCCGGTTTTTGCGCTGGCCCTTTGCTGGGTGCTGTTTTAACCACTGCGATTGTTGGTGGTAGCTCAAGCTATGGTGCTTTTATTTTGGGAATGTACGCCCTAGGCATGACTGTTCCGTTGTTTGTTTTGGCAGCGGTGTGGGATAAGTGGAATATTAGTCAGCGAAAGTTCCTGCGTGGCGTTGCGCTTCAGCTAGGCCCACTGAGGTTGAACAGCACGTCAATGATTTCTGGCGCGTTGCTTATTATTGTCGGTGGAGTTTTTCTTTTCTCCCACGGCACTTCGGGCATTCCAGGGCTTTTAAGCATTGACACGCAGGCACACATTCAAGAATGGGTTGTTCGGTATGTAGGCCCCCTGTCTGATGTGCTCACCCTTTTAGGGTTGGCGGTTATCTGCGCTGTCTTTTTGATTGTGCATATCCTGCGTAACCCTTCTCCTGCGGATGCCGATAAAGAGTGTGACCGTCTTCGTTAACCTTGGTGAACTTCACCATCCCACAAAGAGAAAAGTATGAGTAAGAACCTTCGAAGCAGCATTTTTTCCACCGCCCAACAAGTAAAAGAACTTGTGCCATCCCTGTTTCGCTCAGGGTTGCTGTCGAATGAGGGTGGGGCTAAAGCTGGGCTGATGTTGTTGCCAGTTCAGGCGCGTTACCGTTTTTCTACCGCGCGCGAAGTAGAACAAGGATATTTTGCGTGCCCTGAGCGCATTGCGCTTATCGACGATGATGGACAATTGACCTACCGGCAGCTTCGCAATAACTCGCGGACTGTCGCGAGTTATTTGAACCAGCTGAAATCACGCATTGGCGCCGAGGAGATTCACCTTGGTGTGATGGCACGTAACGGTCGCGGAATTATTGTGCCTATTGCCGCCAAAGGTTTCGCGGGCGGGCACGTGTATTTGCTCAACATTGGTTCGTCGACTGAGCAACTTGTTGGTTGTATTAAGCGCGATGGAATCAACATGTTGGTTATTGATGAGGAGTTTGTTCCTCGTCTTCCAGACGATCTCGATATCCCTGTGATTATTGCGCATCGCGACAACAAGGAGCACACAATTGGTGGCTACACCAGCCTTGACGAGATTATTGCAACCCACACCCCCGAGCCTCTCGCATTGTTCCCGAAGCACGGAAACATTGTGGTGATGAGCTCTGGCACCACTGGGGTACCTAAGGGCGTGGTGCGTCATGAACCGGTGTTGCCTACTGTGTTGGCGTCGATCTTGAATAAAGTTCCGTGGCGGGCGAATATGACGGTGCAGATGACCGCATCGATGTTCCATGCGTGGGGCTGGGCCTGCTTCAACATTGCCCTTGGTATGCGTGGCACGATTGTGACTCGCCGTATCTTTAATCCTTCACATGTGCTTGAAGATATTGAGACGTACCGGTGCGATGCGATGATATCGTCGCCGATTTTCCTCAAGCAGCTTACGGTTGTGGAAGGCGGGGAAAAAATTGATTGCTCCTCGCTGAAGTTCATTTTTTCCTCCGGTAATGCGCTCTCACCATGGTTGGTGGAAGAGGTTCACGAGCGTTTTGGAAAGATTCTGTGCAACTTGTACGGTTCCACGGAGATTTCTGCTGCCGCCATCGCTTCGATTGAGGAGATCAACGCGCACCCCACCACTGCCGGCACTGTGTGCACCGGTACCGATATGGTGATTTTGGACGAGGATGACAAGCCCTGCCCAGTGGGGACCCCTGGCCGGATTTTCTGTTGGAATAGTGTGACCTTAAACGGCTATACAGATCCGAAGATCCCGCTGAGCACTTTCGAGCACATGGTCCAGATCGGCGACCGTGGTTACCTCGATGAGAATGG
Organism: Corynebacterium felinum; assembly: GCF_030408755.1. Taxonomy (NCBI): domain Bacteria; kingdom Bacillati; phylum Actinomycetota; class Actinomycetes; order Mycobacteriales; family Corynebacteriaceae; genus Corynebacterium; species Corynebacterium felinum. The sequence continues at coordinate 229,381 of NZ_CP047209.1, read as the reverse complement.
GTTATTGTTTGTGCTTGGTCGCGCCGATGACATGATCATCGTCGGTGGTGAGAATGTGTACCCACGCTCTGTTGAGGAAGTCCTCGAGTCCATGCCAGGTGTCGCCGACTTATATGCTGCCGGCGTCAGTGATGAGCACTGGTTCAAGCGTGTTGCTGTGTGGGTAGTCCGCAGTGACGACGCTGAAGGGGCAGCTTTGACTGAAGATTCTGTGCGGGACTGGGTTGCCGCGAAACTTGCTGAACATTCCGTTCCCCGCGATGTTTATTTCGTTGATTGTTTGCCACGCAACGCCACGGGCAAGGTAATCCCCGCCAAACTGGTTCCGGCGGTGTCCTAGTAGCGCTTAGCGGTGACGCTGACAAGCCCTAGTGTGGCTAACGCAACGCAGGCGCCGAAACCTAGCATCACTGGGTAGGAGAATACGCTGCTGAGTTTGGTCAGCAGTGCTGGGAACAGCATGCCAACGTAGGTGAGGCAGTAAAAAAGACCTACCAGCCCCGCCATATCGGCGGGGCGTGCTATTTTCTGCGACTCCGCCAACCCAACATAGGCACACAAACCATAGGCAAAGCCAAGTGCAACGCAGCACAGCACAGTCAGAATTATTGAAGGGTATATGACAACCGTCATTGCCAACCCCATGCCCACGACCGCTGAACTCATCGCTGCGATAGGGCCTCGACGTCGTGACGCTGCTGCAATTGTCGGGCCGAATTGCTGAATACCAAAACCCGAACCCAACGTCACAAGCGCAATGAGCGCTGTAAAAGCCACCGGATATGAAGTCAGGTGCGCCACATGGGGTGGGATGATCGCATAGGCGGTAAAACCTGCACCGAACACCCACGGCGCCATAGGCACGACAACGCCATAAAAGCGTGGGTTCTTCATCGAAGGAATGGACAGGTCTTTTTTCACGCCACCCTTTTCATGCCGGTGACTAGACACACGCGTTTCTGGCAGCGCAAGCATAAAAGGAGTGATCAGCAGCGACAACACAATGTGGAGAAGATACGGCAACTGTCCCTCAAACGGCAAAAACTGCGCAGTGAAACCAGCAGCGGCAGGGCCTAGAGCAAAACCTACCGTCAATGCCATCGCGGCGCGTTTAGCCCCCGATGTTGCCACCGCAAAAGGATCATAGGGAGCGGTAGAAAGCTCCTTAATCCATGCCCCACCGGCAGTCATTGCAATACCCACTGCCAACCCAGAACACAGGCGCCCTGTTGTCATCAATGTTGACGAGTGCTGCCCAAAGGCAATAAGCAGCGATGCACAGGCGGCAAAGAAAGGCGTGGGCAACAAGACAGTCTTTCGACCATAACGGTCAGAAGCAGGGCCGGCAAGCAGCAAACCAATAGCCACGCCAACCGCATATGCCACGAGCATCATGTCAATGAAAAAGCACTGAAAAAATGCTCAGCACGATACACGATCAGAATTGGGGTGTAGTGATTTCCGCCCCACGCCACTGTGAATACGGCGAGCGCTACCCAAATCCATGCGCGTTTCTGTTTGCAATCTTCAGCCATGGCGGACATGCTACGCCAAAACAAAGAATAAGTTAAGAAATTAATGAGCAAGGTTGGTGTCGCGAAACCCTCCTCCTACCCCCGAAGCAGCCTCCCCTTACTTTCTTGCTTCTCGCCTGCAACAAATCCAAATCTTTCGGTGGTATAAGTATAAAGAATGGGAGCACGCTTACATGCTATACCCCCGCTACGTTCATGCGTCCCCCTCTCCTATGCTCTGTTTTCTCATTTTTCTCAGGAATATCATGAATACCTCTGCTGTAAAGGACGCAACCATTTTTGCCCTAGCCACAACAGTGGCTCACCTACTCAACGCGAGCCTGTGGGTCGTAGTAATCGGTGGCGTGTGCACAATTTCTGCTCTCATCCGGGCCAAACTTTTCGCCTAACCCCGCCCCTCAAAAGCCCCTGCTATACCGGACACAGCCATGTACTGTTTTCCGTTTTTGTTCCGTCCCCGTTCACTGTGAGAAGCAATCACCTGCACCAACTAGCAACAACTCGGAAATGTTAGGAATGAAGAAAATCACCTGCTAAAAGTGGGTTTTAGCAGGTGATTTGTTGGAGCCGCCTAGGGGAATCGAACCCCTGACCTTTTCATTACGAGTGAAGCGCTCTACCGACTGAGCTAAGGCGGCGTCATGGATGTTGTACTAACTCCACGCGGTGATTCTACAGCACCAACTATCCCTACAGGCAAATCGAGGCACACATGCAGGGGCAATCAGCGCACCTTACACGCAATTCTGATCCTCCCCACCATGGCATCCATCGCCGCTTCCGGCCGCACATTCTGCGGGAATGCGGCGCGACATAATTGGACGGCATCAATGCACGCTAGGAGGCCCTCGGGGCCCACCTTGACTAAATCGTGGGCAAGACCTTGCATATCGGGGTGAATTGGGTGCAGATTCACCCCAGTAGAAAGCATAAGAGCATCGCGATACAAGCCCATCAGATCCACCAGCTGCATATCCAGCACGTCGCGAATGGCGCGAGTTTCGCGCTTCTTTTGCAGCTTTTCTAGCTCTTTAATCTGGCTTGCGGAACCTTCGAGAGCTTTTTGCGCACCTTTACCCCGCGCACCCATGCCTAAAGACATGCGGAGTTTTTCGATTTCGCGTTCGTTTTCAGCAGCAAGTCCCTCAATGGCATAAGTTTTCGCATTCTTAATGAGGTCACTAACTGCCTGAAACGCTTGGTCACCGTGAAAAATCAACTCAGCGAGGTTCAAAATCGCACTGCGCCGCTCCTGGGTTGCTTTGTCCGTTGCAAGATGGCGCGCCCGCCCAATGTGGTGCCCCGACGCGGCAGCAGCGAGCCTCGCCACATCCTGATCAATCCCACCCCGCATTAAGATTTCAGCAACTTCCTCAATACTGGGTTGTGGCACATACACATGGCGGGAGCGCGACAGCAGCGTGGGAATGATATCTTGCGGGTCCGTCGAAGGAGCACAGAGCATAATCACGGTGTGTGCTGGGGGTTCTTCCACCGTTTTCAAAAGTGCATTCGCCGCCGATTCGGTGAGACGATCAGCATCGTCCAAAATAACAATGCGCCAACGCCCCACAGTGGGCATGCGGGCGGCGGGGCCGACGACGTCGTCACGCATACTCTCAACCGAAATCGACAGCTCACGCGGAATCACATGCACCACATCAGTGTGGGCATTTTTTTGCACCTTCTGACAATGCTCGCACACTCCGCAGCCAACAATCTCCCCCGTGCACTCCAGTGCGGCAGCAAACGCCACTGCAGCCACGCTTCGGCCCGAACCTGGGGGACCGGTAAAAAGCCACGCATGCGTCATGGCGCTACCTGTGTGCCCCATGCGGGCGGCGTGGGCGGCAGTACGTAGCTCCTCGGCAACTCGTGCACTAATGCCCATGTGGGCGAAGATGTCAGCATTCACCCACCCAACATTATTAGTTCTTCTTACATTTCGGCCACCAACGTGGTTAAAGTAGTGAGCATGCAAAGATTGTGGCTCGCGATGAAGTGGCTGGCGAAATCGTCGTGGCCGTTGTACGCAGCAACGGTTCTCGGCTCCAACGTGCTTGCCGCAGTTGGAATCATGCTGTTTGTCAAACATCTTCTTCCGCTGAAGGATTTTGAGAAATTCGCAGCAGACTCCCGCTTATCGACGCTGGGCACAACCTACCTTGTCATCGCGGTCATCATCGGCGTGGGCGCGACATTCGTGCTCTTTCGGCCGGTGCTCGACTGGCAGCGACACCCAGAGCGCCACGACCCGAACATGGTTCGCAACCTCGTCATGCGCATCCCCTTCTACCAAACAGTGCTCTCTGCAGGAGTGTGGTGCTTGGGAATTGTGCTGCTGACTATCACTGCATCGCAAACCTCAAGCAGCCTCGCCATCGTCATTGCACTATCGACGCTGCTAGCCGGGCTCGTTGTTGTGCTTTTAACCTACTTGGAAGCCGAACGACTCGTCCGCCCAGTAGCCGCTTCAGCGCTCGCCCGCCGTTTTGAAGACTCCACACTCGAACCGCCCATCACGCAGCGCCTACGCCTGACTTGGACACTCACCTCCGCCGTTCCCATCGTGGGCATCCTCCTCATGCTGCGCGGCCGCACCCAGGGATACTTCGCAGGGACACTCGACGACCTCATGCCGGCGATCTTCGCCATTTGCACCACAGCGCTGATCACAGGCTTCCTTGGCACAACACTGGTCGTGATGAGTGTCGTCGACCCCATTTTGGAGCTGCAGCGCGCAATCAACCGAGTGCGCCGCGGCGAAACGGACGTCGAAGTGGACATTTACGACGGTTCCGAAATTGGTGTCCTTCAAGCCGGATTCAACGAAATGATGCGCGGGCTCAAAGAACGCCAGCGCGTTCGCGACATCTTCGGCCGCTATGTCGGAGCCGAAGTTGCCCGGCGCGCATTGGAAGAACGCCCTGAACTCGGCGGCGAAGACCGCGAAGTAGCTGTTCTCTTTGTTGACGTTATCGGGTCAACGACCTTCGCCGTCACCCATGATCCGGAAGAAGTGGTGGAGGAACTCAACCGCTTCTTTGAGCATGTCGTTGATGTGGTGCACCGCAACAAGGGCATTATCAATAAATTCCAAGGCGACGCAGCGTTGGCTGTTTTTGGCGCACCTATCACTCTTTCTGATGCCACAGGTCACGCCCTCGCTGCTGCCCGCGAGCTGCGCCACGAACTCAAAGACATGCGACTGCAGGCAGGCATCGGCGTTGCCGCCGGACACGTTGTCGCCGGCCATATTGGTGGGCACGATCGCTTCGAATACACAGTGATTGGTGATGCCGTGAATACCGCTGCACGGTTGACCGAAATTGCCAAAGACACCCCAGGTCGCGTCATTACCAACGCCTCCACTTTGGCTAAAGCCAACGAAGCCGAACGTGCTCGGTGGACTTTGATGAAATCGGTGGAATTGCGTGGTCGCAACATGATGACGCAACTAGCGCGCCCGATTCGCCCAACGTTGGCTGATCGTTCTTAGAGTGTGCTTGCCACACGAGCGGGTATATTTTCGCATATATTGCAGGATTTACAGTCGCTTTAGTCACATGTTCGCCAGAAACTACCCCCTTATGTGTAGCCTCGATCACAAATATTCGCAAAACGTTATGTAGGCTCTAAGCTGGCCATTTCTTTGTACCTGAGGGGTTACTCCAGCTCTCATTCGGGCATATTTTGACCGGAGTACGCAGAATAGACAACGTCCCCTTATCAGTCTTAGTATTTCTTCCACTACATATTTACAGTTTTTTGACCTTCCCTCTGTTCTGGATTTCACTGTTGTGCGATACCTCCTTTCACACTGATGTACATGGATTTTTCCAGAATGGGTAACACTAGTGCTTACAGTTTCTCACCAATAGCACTGGAGAAAGGACACGTGTTTTCAAGTGTCTGCGCCCCCTACTACAGCTAAGGCTTCGCCTATTCGCGAACTCACGATTCGCGGCATTATCCTCGGTGGTCTCATCACCTTAGTATTCACCGCCGCAAATGTTTACCTTGGCCTTAAAGTTGGTTTGACCTTTGCCACCTCGATTCCCGCAGCCGTGATTTCCATGGCGATTCTGCGCCGATTCAACAATCACTCCGTGGTGGAAAACAACATCGTACAAACCATCGCTTCCGCTGCCGGAACTCTCTCCGCCATCATCTTCGTCCTTCCCGGCCTGATCATGATCGGCTTCTGGTCTGGGTTCCCCTACTGGACCACCGCAGCAGTCTGTGCCATTGGCGGCATTCTTGGCGTGATGTACTCAATCCCTCTTCGCCGCGCACTGGTCACCGGTTCTGATCTGCCCTACCCCGAAGGTGTCGCTGCCGCTGAGGTACTCAAGGTAGGCGACGATAACGCCGATGAAGCCTCCTTGGAAGAAAACCAAAAAGGCCTGAAGGTCATCTTGGCAGGTGGTTTGGCCTCTGCTGGCTTCACTCTCTTAGCCGCCATGAAAGCTGTCGCCGGTGGCGTTACCTACCCCTTCAAGCTCTTTGGTGGCGCATCCATGGCAGGTGCTTCCCTTTCGCTCGCATTGATCGGCGTGGGGCATCTCGTGGGCGTCGGCGTGGGTATTGCGATGATCGTCGGACTGATCATTTCTTATGGTGCTTTGCTACCAATTTTCTCCTCCGATGCTGTTAGTGCAATGTCCACGAATGATGATTTGGGGTCCATCGTTGGCACTACGTTCTCCGGCGAAGTTCGCTTCATTGGCGCTGGCGCTATGGCAGTTGCTGCCGTTTGGACGCTACTGAAGATCATTGCCCCTATTGTCAAGGGCATTAAGGAATCACTGCAGGCTTCGAAGCTGTGTCACAATGGTGCGGAAGTACCACTGACTGAACGCGATATCCCCTTCACTATCGTTATTGGAACCATCATTGCATCGATGCTTCCTGTGGGCGCTTTGCTCTACCTGTTTGTTCATGCATCTGAAATTGCGCACCACACCACCACGCTAATCATCCTCAGCATCGTGTTCGTTCTCCTGATCGGATTGATCGTGGCCAGCGTCTGTGGCTATATGGCTGGTTTGATCGGTGCCTCCAATTCCCCGATCTCTGGCGTGGGCATTATTGTGGTGTTGGCTTCCGCCCTGCTGATCAAGGTTGTTACTGGTAATGAACACGAGACCAATGCCCCTGCTTTGGTCGCGTATACCCTGTTTACTTCCGCAGTGGTGTTCGGTATTGCCACGATCTCGAACGATAATTTGCAAGATCTCAAGACTGGTCAACTCGTAGGCGCTACTCCTTGGAAGCAGCAGGTAGCGCTGATCATTGGTGTGTTGTTTGGATCGATCATCATCCCACCTGTGCTTCAGCTCATGCTGACAGGCTTTGGATTCCAGGGCATGGAAGGTGCTGGCCCGAATGCTTTGGCTGCGCCACAAGCATCCCTGCTGTCTTCTGTCGCGAACGGCATTTTTGGTAATTCTCTTGATTGGAACCTCATCGGCCTTGGTGCTGCCATTGGTGTTGGTGTCATTATTGTTGATGAAATCTTGAAGAAAGCAACCCATGGTCGCTTCTATCTTCCACCGCTAGCCGTTGGCATGGGCATGTATCTGCCGATCGCGCTGACGCTGATCGTGCCGATTGGCGCGTTCATTGGCCTGGCGTACAACAAGTGGTCCGATAAGCAATCCAGCCCTGAATTCGCCAAGCGTATGGGCACGTTGCTTGCCACGGGTCTTATCGTGGGCGAGTCTTTGTTCGGTGTCCTCAACGCCGCGATTATCGGTGCTGTAGGAACAGAAGACGCACTTGCCTTCTTTGACTTCGGAGCTCTAGCCAACATTCTTGGCATTGTCGTCTTCACCGGCGCAACTGTTGTTCTCTACCGCTGGGTCAAAGCTAAAGCCAGCTAACCGCAACACTTGCTGTGCCCCTGCTCCTTCTCATTGGAGCAGGGGCATACAATTTCCCTTTGCAAGGTAGAAAAGAAAACCTGCCACAGACGTTGCTATTAGGCTTCGAGATGCTTGGGGTTCAGCATTTTCAGCCCTGCAAAACCCATGATGCACAGTGCCGCCAGCACACCGATCCCTAGTCCTATCGAGTTGTTTGATCCGGAATTTCCTAACGCCGCAATCGCTGCCGTGGGATAGTGCACCGGCATCAGTGAACTTACAGTCAGCCAGGTGGAACTGATTTGGCTTGTCGACGCCAAATTCCACGCCCAGCCCACAACAGCAAGCTGCGTTCCCGCACCAACAAGTGCAAGGATTTGCCCACCTGTAGTGCCGAACACTCGTATGAAGATTGAACCTGTAAGTATCGACGCTAGTGCAAGAAGGAAACTTGTAGCCGCAACCCCCATGACCTGCTGCGTTTCCATACCTGTACCCAATAGTGCGGCAAGGCCTGCCGCTAGTGCGGCAAGAACTGCTGCGGTGATAATCGAAAGAACGCGAGTATTTCGACCGCGCAAACCAGCGCCGAGCAAAACGAGTGCTGCGATGAGGAAGGCATACATTGGGGCTAGGGTTTGTTGCACGCCGCGCTCTTGGGCCTCACTCGTTCCTGCAGACACAATGGGCATGGCTCGCTGAATAGCGCTAATCCGCTCTTTGGTCAGGCCAGCCATGTCGTCGATCTTTTTCGCGCCATCCTCAAGTTCACCAACTTTGCCTAAGGCTTGACCCACGCCTTCGTCGAGTTTGGCAAGCCCATCGGCGAGTTCTTTTGAACCTTTTGTCGCAGTATAAATTCCGTCATGGTAGCCATAGCCGGGCACCGCCAGTTGGTTGGCAATCTCTCGTGAACCGCCACGAAGATCCTCTAATTGTCGACGCGTAGCTTCATCAAGTTGGAAGGTGAGCACTTGTTCGCGAAATCCCCGCATTTGGTCGCGCAGTCGCACAAGATCCGAGTTCTTGGTGTTTTTCAGATCCTCAATGTGGCGATCAAGCGCGGCGAGGATTTGTCCGCGCACTGCTTCAAGTCCGATGACCTGATTCACTGCAGTTTCAACACCATCGGCGACCTTGGTGGCACCATCACCCAATTGCCCAGTTGCGGCTTGGAGCTCCACCATACCGTTGCTTAAACGTGCCGATCCGTCGCGTGCTTGCGCAATCGGGCCGGTCACCTCCCCTGTGCGACCTGCGATACCGCTAGTGGCGTCGACAAGCTCTTGGGTGCCGTTTTTCAAAAAACCTGCTTGGGAGCTTGCTTCACCGGTTGCGCGGCGTGCGTCAACGAGCACGGAATCGTCGATCGCTGCAGGCGCTCCTTCGCGTTCTTCCCCAACGCTCCAAGTGGCAGCTGGGTCAAGTTTGGCCGTGCTTGTGTAGGCTGCACCAGCGATCAAGGGGACGCTCATGAGGGCTAATGCGATGAGTCTTTTCAGTTTTGTCGGACCTAAGGGCAGTGCGTGCTGGCTCATAGTATTCAAAACTAACCGTGACTTTCACACCATCGGTGTAGGCGCACCGTCATTTTAAGGTAACGTTTACGTCGTTGGTATACCGTTCCTTCAAGCAAACGAAAGTAGGCGCCGGGGGCATAAACAATCGCATATTTCAAGGAATCAAGGTAAACATTACGTGCGTTTTACGTGTGTGAGCAGCATCTAGACACATTGACGCTACGCGCTTTTACTTTTGCACTAAGGTACAAGTGGTTTTCAGGGTTCCTCTTGATGTTCATAGTGTGCGTGATTGTCAACGGCGCTGTCTTCTCATTGCCCTTTTACCACGGGTGTGAGGAGGTCGAGAATAATAGTGTCTTTGATCATTGTCCCTGCCCTTGCGGCGCTCGGCGTGGCCGCAGCACCTGTTTTGGTGAGGATCTTCGACCGTAACGCAGGCTGGCCTTTGGCTGGGCTGTTTATCGTCGCGGCCGTCTTACTGATGCAGCAGCTTCCTGGAATTTTATCTGGCCAGCCGCTTACTTTTACTTACACGTGGGTTCCCGATGTTCTTGGGGAAGGCATTGATGCGCACGTGGCCATGCGTGCCGATGCGTTGAGTGTTTTCTTCGCCTTACTTGCCTTGGTGGTGGGTTCGGTTGTGTTCATTTATTCTGCTTCTTATCTTCCGAAGCTGAAAGGTAACACGAGCTTCTACACGATTATGACGGCCTTTATGGCCTCGATTCTTCTTCTTGTGTTTGCAAACGATGCGGTTGTGTTGTTTGTGGCCTGGGAATTGGTGTCGTTAGCGTCGTTCATGTTGATTGCTCGCTCTGGCGGTAAGGGTGGCGAGCAGGGTTCACAACGCACACTGGTATTGACGTTTATCGGTGGTTTGACGTTGCTCGTTGCTTTGGCGATTGCATCCACTCAAGCTGGCACGACCAGTATTGATGGGATCTTGGCCTCTGATTTCTGGTCGCAGTCTCCTGCTCTTACCTCTGTTATTGCGATTTTGATTGCAGTTTCTGCTTTTACAAAGTCCGCCCAGTTGCCGTTTCACTTTTGGTTGCCTGAAGCAATGGCTGCGGCAACCCCAGTGTCGGCGTTCTTGCATGCTGCCGCTGTGGTGAAGGCGGGTATTTACCTGCTTCTGCGTTTCAGCCAGGTGTTCCATGATGTGTGGGTTTGGAATGTTGTGTTGATCGTGGTGGGCATGTCCACTGCGGTGATGGCTTCGTTGTTTGCGATTCAAAAAACTGATTTGAAGAAGTTAACGGCGTACTCCACGGTGTCGCATCTTGGTTGGATTGTGGCCACGATTGGCGTGGGCACTCCTTTCGCCCTAGCTGCAGCTTTGGTGCATACTTTGGCGCACGCATTGTTTAAGTCCTCACTGTTCATGTTGATCGGTGTCGTCGATCATCAAACTGGTACGCGTGATTCTGCGCGTCTTGGTTCGTGTTGGCGCAAGCTTCCGTTTACGTTCGGCTCGGTTGTCATTGCGGCTGGCTCCATGGCTGCTCTGCCGCCGACGTTGGGTTTTATTTCCAAAGAGGGAATGTTAGGTGCGTTTGAGCAAGCACCGCTTTCTTCTGTGGCGGTGTGGGTTTTGCTCGCTGCTGCTTCGGTGGGTGCGTTCTTCACGTTCACGTATTCTGCCCGTATCGTTTTTGATGGTTTTGTTGATGGCGATCGCGACATGTCCGAGGTGCGGGAGGCTCCTGTTAAGCTATGGCTTCCTGCGGCGTTGCCGGGGTTGCTTTCGTTGCCGTTGGTTGCTGTTGTTTCGCTTTTCGACGCCCCCATCTCGGCAGCGGTTGCCGCTATTTCTTCTGATCCTCATACCCACCTTGCCTTGTGGCATGGGGTGAATGTTCCACTGCTGATTTCTCTTGGTGTCACCATTGCCGGATGTGTGGGTATTTACTACCGGAAGCTCCTGTGGAGTTTCGTTGACGGGCGTGCTTTTGCACCGTACACCGGCAATCATTTGCTCATGCGCTTTAACCAGAGCTTTAGCCATGTTGGTAAGAAACTTGCAAAGATGGCTGATTCTCTTGCCCCAGCGCGTCATTTGGCTTATCTGTTTGGCCTTTTGCTCCTCTTGGGTGTGAGTGTGATTGTTAGTGCGTGGAAGTCGGGCGACCTTTTCAGCATTGATGGTGTGCCGATTCAACCGCGTAACCCAGGTGCCGATTTTGTTGTTGATCTCGTGCCTTTGATCATCATTGCGTTGGGTGTTGTGTTCTTGTTGCGCACCTCCACACGCATGACTGCGGTGTTGTTTATTGGCGCTGTAGGTGTCGGCGTGACTTTGCAAATGTTGGTTCTTGGTGCTCCGGATGTTGCGTTGACGCAGTTCCTAGTGGAGGCGCTGGTGGTTGTCATCATGATGATGGTGGTTCGTCAGCAGCCTGATACTTTCCATCCGACGAAGCAAAAGCGCCGGATTGCTGGTGCCATTCTTGGTGTGTGCGTCGGTGTGATTACGTTCCTTGTCTCCTTCATGATGTTGGGTCGGCACCCACGTAGTGAGATTGGTCAGTGGTATCTTCAGCAAGCCCCTGACATTACGGGGGGCGATAACGTCGTGAACACCATTTTGGTGGAGTTCCGTGCGTTCGATACGTTGGGCGAGTTGAGTGTGCTGGGTATGGCGGCGATTGTGATTGCCGCGGTTGTTACGTCTATGCCTCGCTATCCCTTCCATCCTGGTACGCATCCTGCGCCGTTCGGACAGTCGACAGTGAACGCGATTCCGCTGAAGAGTTTGCTCAAGGTTTTGATTCCAATTCTTCTTGTGTTGAGTGCGTTGATCTTCTGGCGCGGCCATAATGAGCCTGGTGGTGGCTTTATTGCGGCGCTGGTGGCTGGTTGTGCGATGATGCTCAGTTACTTAAGCTTCCCGCGTGATCGTCGTATTTTCCCTGTGTCTACTCCGATTTATCTCACTGGCATTGGTGTTATCACTGCAGTGGGTGCCGGTTTCCTTGGGTTGCTTAAGGGATCGTTCCTGTATGCCATTCATGGGTATTTTGCTGGGCAGCATCTGACCACTGCGATAATTTTCGATGTGGGTGTCTACTTAGCTGTTTTGGGCATGCTGTCGATGGCTATTAACGCATTGGGTGGCTATTTGCGCCCTGGTATGGAATATCAAGATTTGAATTTCACAAGGGAAGATTCGCCGTTGTGGCAGCCGAAGAAGGTGCCTGATTCTTTTGATGAGTTGCACCGTCTTGATTCCCCTGCGGCAAAGGAAATTCGTGCTGCAGCTATTCGTGAATCTGATGCGTTAAAGGCAGATGATGCGGCGCATGCAGCTACTATTTCGGGTTCGGTTCCCGTAGAAGGAGAGGCGAAGCAATGATCCTTTCAGCAACTATTGCTATTTTGGCCGCTGGCGGGGTTTATCTCGTTGTGCAGCGCGGTATGCTGCGTATCGTTTTGGGGATGACCTTGATTAGTCACGCAGTTAACCTCTTGATTTTGAGTGCTGGTGTCACGTCGTGGCGTGGGGAACCTTTCCCTTCTTTGACTGATTTTTCTTTGGCTGCTGATCCGCTCCCCCAGGCGTTTGTTCTGACTGCCATCGTGATTGCTATGGCAACTACTACTTATATGTTGACGCTTTCGGGCTTGGGCCGTTCTGATGATACGGAAGCGGAAGTTGTTGCTGATGAAGATTCTCCTCTGCAGACTCTTGGCCGATCGACCTCTTTCGCCGAATTGGCGGCTAGTGAGGCTCATGTTGCCAAGCGGGCTGCTCGACGCCCTCAGGTGGATGAGGGAGGCCACCACTAAATGAATCTCAGCTTTGTTCTTCCTCTTTTTGTAGGTTTTCCGCTGTTGGCGGTGGCTTGTGCAGCTATCGCGCCGTGGAGGTTTGTTCGTGATGGATTAGCGTTGCTTACACCTGTGGCTACGGCTATTGGTGGTGGGTGGCTTTTTGCTTACACCGGTGTCCATGGAACTGTTGCTCATTCTGTGGGTTTGTATGTCGGTGGGGTTGCTATCCCTTTTGCGGGTGATCAGTTTGCCGCTTTAATGGTGGTGACCACCTCTGTGGTGGCTTTTGCCGCTAACTGGTTTGCGATTGTGGTGGGTGAGACTCGTGCGCGTTTCTACTCCTCGCTATCGATTATGCTGCTTGCAGGTGTGATGGGCGCTCTGCTGACTGCGGATTTGTTTAACTTCTTCGTGTTCATTGAGGTTATGCTGCTGCCTTCCTATGGTTTGTTGGCAATGACCGGTACGTGGGCGCGACTATCTGCCGGGCGTACTTTTGTGCTGGTTAATTTGGCTACGTCGACTGTGCTATTGGCTGGCGTAGGCATTGTGTATGGCGTGACTGGTTCCGTGAACATGGCGGCGCTTAAGGGCGCTGCTGCTGGTAATGGGCCTGCAACTGTGGCTATGGGCATTGTGGTTGTTGCGATGGTGGTGAAGGCTGGCATTTTCCCTGTGCATACTTGGTTGCCTCGTTCGTATCCTGCGACTTCCGCGAGTGTAATGGCTCTGTTTTCCGGCCTACACACCAAGGTTGCGGTGTATATTTTGTTCCGCATCTATGTGATCATTTTTGATTTGGATGCTCGCTGGTTCACGTTGATTATGGTTGTCAGCGTGCTTGGTATGATCATGGGTTCATTTGCTGGTTTGGCTGAAAACTCGATTCGTCGTGTGCTGGCTTATCAAATGGTCAACGGTATGCCGTTTATTGTGGTAGCACTTGCGTTTGTTTCTGGTAACGAGCGTGCTGCTTTGGCGGCAGGCATTGTGTACATGCTGCATCACATGATCACTGTTGGTTCTTTGATCTTATGTGCTGGTGCTATTGAGGAAACGTACGGTAAAGATAACCTGCGCAAATTGTCGGGTATCGCTAAGCGTGATCCTTGGGTGGCTGCGGTATTTGCGGCTGGCGCTTTCTCTATTGTGGGCTTCCCCCCATTTTCCGGCCTGTGGGCGAAAGTGTTTTTGGTCATCACTATTGCGCGTGCTGATAGTGTTGCCGCGTGGATCGTCATTGGTGTGATCGTGGTTGCTTCCTTCGCAGCGTTCTTGGCCATGTTACGTATTTGGCGCAAGGTATTTTGGGGCGGTGTTATGAACAAGGAACGTGTCCCGGCCAACCTTCGTGTGCCATTCCTTCGGTTGGCACCTGCCGCGTTCATGATTATGTTGTCTTTCGCCATGTTCATTGGCGCGGGTTCTTTGCTTACAGCCGCGCAGAATGGTGCGCAGCAATTGATGGATTCTGACGGCTATGCTTCAGCAGTTTTGGTCACGGATAAGGGCCCTGCTGTGGGTGTTGTTCAAGGTGGTGGACAGTAAAAATGAATGCGTTCGTGTATGTCCCTTGGCTTTTATGGCAGTTGCTTAAAGCTACGTGGTTGGTTGTGATTGATACGCTCACTGGGAGCAAGAAAGTGGATCCGTGTATCGTGCATTATCCGCTGAGGGTGACGAAGGATTGGCAGATTACTGCTTTTGCTTCATCGATTACGATCACGCCGGGAACTATGAGTATGACCTTGATTGATGAGGATCCGGAACAGCAAACTGGGCCTCGGCATTTGGTGGTTCATGCTGTGTACGGCTCGAATCCGCGTGAGGTTTTGAAAGATTTGGCGCAGATGGAGCAAAAAATGGTTCCATCGGTGGCTCATGTGGCGCATGACTTGGAGTCAGCAGTGGTGGAATATCCTGCTGTTGTTCCGTTGAAGAAGGTGTAGTGTGATGTTTTTCTACTTCGCTGTTGTCGGCGCTGCACTGTTGGCTTTGTCGCTGGTTGGTTCGGTTATTGTTGTTGCACGTGCGCGTAATGAGTTCACACGTGTGGTTGTTGCCGATCTCATTTTCTACTCAATGATCGGGCTGTATTTGGTGTGGTCTATGTTCAATGACACTCAAATTGCTTACGAAATCGTGTTGCTTGCGGCCATTGCTGGTGGTGTTTTGCCAACTATGTCGATGGCTAGGATCGTGTCGAGGGGGCGTCGTTAATGATTGCTGAACTTATTGCCGGAACGTTGATTGTTCTTGCGGGCTTTCTGATGCTGCTCACCACTGTATTGGTGTGGCGTCTGCGCCATGATCCACTCACGTGCGCAAATCTGCTTGGCCCAGCTACTGGTGTGGGCTTGCCGTTGATTATTATCGCCAAATTGGTGATTGATTTTTCTGTCCACGGTTTCTCGGCAACCGATTTGCTGCGCGGTATTGGTGCTATTGCTGGTTTGCTAGTTGTTCTCGCTATCGGCGCATTCTTGCTGGGCCGCAGCTTGTATAACGTTGCGTCTGAGGAGCAGTCCACACCGCAAAGCTAGGTAGTTTTACTGGTGCGGTGCGTTGAGCGCACTCGCTGAGGTGTTAAGATGTTCAACCATGACGACTTCCTTACGCGACGAACAGGTTACTCAGCTTGCTTTAGCTGCAGGCCGCGGTGACCGTGCTGCGCTAACGGAGTTTATTCGCGCCACACAGACTGATGTGTGGCGCCTTCTTGCACACTTGGGTGGCGCTGATATTGCTGATGACTTGACGCAAGAAACGTACTTGCGTGTCATTAGCGCTCTTCCACGTTTCGCGGCGCGTTCGTCCGCCCGAACATGGCTGTTGTCTTTAGCCCGTCGCGTGTGGGTGGATAATATCCGTCACGATATGGCGCGTCCGCGTAAATCTGCTGCAGAAGTTGAGGCTGTTGATGCGCCCCACGAGTCCAGCTGGTCCGAGTGGGTGGATGTGCGCATGCTTATCGACGCCCTGCCGGCGGAACGTCGCGAAGCACTGATTTTGACTCAGGTACTGGGCTATTCTTACGAGGAAGCAGCAAAGATTGCTGACGTGCGTATCGGTACGATTCGTTCCCGTGTTGCGCGCGCCCGCGCCGATATTATTGCAGCATCTACCCAGTCCAACGCGGCCTCGCAGTCGGAAACTGGATAGTCTTTCTCTATCTGCGGCCGCGTCGTCGATTTCGTTGTCGTCGCGCACGCCGGTTCATTGGTGGGGATGAAACCGGCAGTGCTTGCTCTGGTAGCACGTCCACGATGGAGAGCAGTTTTTCCACTGCCTCGCTGAGTGTGCACGAGTAGTGTTGCATGATCACTTCAAGTTTGGCCATGAGAGCTTCAGCGTGTTTTCCAGTGATCACCGCTTGGATTCGTAAGTTTCGGTTGCGGTCAATGTCTGCGAGAACACGAGTGTTTTTCACTGGCTGCGCTGGAGTGTCAGCTGGCACAAGTTCAAGTTTGCGCAGTGCTTCGCGCATCTTACGGCGCAACCCTCCTCGTTGGGGCAGGCGTTGGCCTTCTTTGGTTGCGTATGCCGCTTGGATAAGCGTGTCTTGATGATCGTGGAGCTGCTGCGTGCTGATGGATTCAAGGGGCTCTAAGAATCCTGCGAGCCGATTGAGGCCGAAGATTCCGGTCTCTACTAGGAATTCAAAGAGTCTAGTGGCGTGTTCCTTTGTACGATGAAGGGCGCTGAGGCAGGCACTGGCACGTTCCGGGGTGAGATCGAAGCTGTGCGCTGCGATCTTGATGGTGTGTTCGTTTAAAGGGCGCTGAACGAAGTCTTGGATGTCTTCGATGTTTCGTTGACACAGCCTAGCGAAAGCAGGGTCGGCGTCGATATGTTGGGCGGCGTAGAGCTTGGTTTCCATGAGTGTCACCGTGGAACCTTTCTGTTGTGTTGTGAAGAAAAATCCGTACATAGATTAAGACTTCAAAAACAACGAATTCGTTCCGGATTTTTCACCCAGACGCCACCCCCCGCGCTACCCCTATTAAAAAAGCCACCAACACGTACATGTTGGTGGCTTTTTAAAAAGTTATTACTTCTTGGTTGCGAACAGTTCGCGAACTCGCTTGCCCAAGTTTGCGTCTACCTGCTCCCAGTACCAGTAGCAGCGCTGCTCAACCTCGTCGGATACACCAACCATGCAGTTGGTGATGTTGTCAGCCAAGCGCTCCTTCTCAGCATCATCCATGACCTCGCGGTACAGGATACCTGCCTGGACGAAGTCACCGTCTTCGGAGTGCTGGACGTAGGCTGCACGAACAAGGTCGGTGCCGTGTGGATCAGGGTTAACGTACAGCTCCTGAGCCTGACCGTAAGTTACGCCGGAAGAGGAGGACACGCCGTCGTCGAGGTAGCCTGCACCCTTCTCGAAGCGGTTCGGGGTGTAAACCGGTGCGCTTGCTGGGTTGAACTGGTATTCCATGTTGCCCTGGTGAGCGTAGGTGTTCACTGGGTACACTGGCTGGTTCACTGGCAGCTGGCGGTAGTTTGCACCGATGCGGTAACGGTGAGCATCAGCGTAAGCGAATGCACGAGCCATCAGCATACGGTCTGGGGACAGGCCCACACCTGGCACGAGGTTTGCTGGGTCCAGTGCCATCTGCTCGATCTGAGCGAAGAAGTTCTGTGGGTTCTTGTTCAGAATGAAGTATCCGACATCAACCAGTGGGTAGTCCTTCTGGGACCAGGTCTTGGTCAGGTCGAATGGGTTGTAGCGGTAGGTTTCAGCCTCATCGAATGGCATGATCTGAACCTTGACGTCCCAGATTGGGTAGTCGCCGCGCTCGATGGCGTTGAACAGATCCTCACGCTGGTAGTCGGCATTCTTACCGGCCATTTCCTGAGCTTCAGCGTCGGTGAAGCAGTCCCAGCCCTGGCGGGTCTTGAAGTGGTACTTGATCCACACTGGAGTGCCCTCTTCGTTGATCCACTGGAAGGTGTGGGAACCGAAGCCGTCTTGGTGGCGGGAAGTCTTAGGGGTACCGCGGTCACCCATCAGGTAGGTTACCTGGTGGGAGGATTCAGGGGTGCGGGTCCAGAAATCCCACTGTGCATCCGCGCAGCGCAGGCCGGTCTGGCCCATGCGCTTCTGGGAGTGGATGAAGTCTGGGAACTTCATGCCGTCGCGCAGGAAGAAGGTTGGGGTGTTGTTGCCGACGATGTCGTAGTTGCCCTCTTCGGTGTAGAAGCGCACTGCGAAGCCGTGAACGTCACGCCAAGTATCTGGGGAGCCCTGCTCACCTGCAACAGTGGAGAAACGGACTGCCATTGGGGTGACGGTACCTGGCTGGAACAGCTTTGCCTTGGTGTAAGCAGAAACATCGTTGGTGATGTGGAGCTCACCGAATGCGCCGTGGCCCTTTGCGTGTGGGTTACGCTCTGGAACACGCTCGCGGTTGAAGTGAGCAAGCTTTTCGATCAGGTGAATGTCGTTGAGAACGTTTGCACCCTGTGGGCCAGCGGTGATGGAAATGTTCTCGGAAGCAACTGGGCGTCCACCATGCTGGTGGGTTTGACCCTTCAACTCTGGGCGCATGCCGTTGGTGACGATGTCGTTGGTGTTCATGGACATGAACCTCCTTCACTATGTGATGGGTATCTCGGTTTTTACTGGGTAGATGTAATTAACACGGATTAACCAAGGGTTAGCTATCAATTTCTGATAATTCATAGCCTACATTGAAAAGCAAACCTTCGCAAACAATCCGGGCATATAAATTTTCTTTATAAAGCAAGCTATACGTAAGTTTGACCCTGCCCCAAGAAGCATCTGTGGAGGATTAACCCACAAGAGCAGCGAAAATAAGTGTCACCTAATGCTCCTAAAGGAGAAAAACGGGGCTGATTTCCAAAAAGTACAAAACCGCCGCAGCGGGATCATTTCTGACCCACGCTACGGCGGTGAAGTAGTACTTAGAGGCCCTATACAAGTAGCTCAGCGATCTGCACTGCATTCAACGCTGCACCCTTACGCAGATTGTCGCCGGAAACTACCAACACCAGGCCCTTATTGCCTTCAACAGTCTGATCTTGGCGGATTCGACCGACAAGACAGTCATCCTTGCCAGCAGCAGCCAACGGCGTGGGGACGTCGACAAGCTCAACACCAGGAGCATCCGCAAGAAGAGCACGCGCCTGATCAGGAGTAATCGCAGAATCAAACTCTGCGTGAACAGTCATCGTATGCCCGCTGAGCACGGGGACACGCACGCAGGTGCCAGACACCAAAAGATCAGGAATCTGCAGAATCTTGCGGGACTCATTGCGCAGTTTCTGCTCCTCGTCAGTCTCCTCGGAACCATCATCGACAAGGTTGCCAGCAAATGGCAGCGCATTGAACGCAATGGGTGCAACATAAGGTCCGAGATCATCGAACTGTACTGCTTGACCATCGTGGACAAACTTTTCAGCATCCGCCAGCGCATGCTTGAGCTGATCCAGCAACACGGCAACCCCAGCCACGCCAGAACCCGATACCGCTTGGTACGAAGAGACATGCATCTTCTTCAAACCAGCTGCTTCGTGCAAAACCTTCATCACGGGCATCAGTGCCATCGTGGTGCAGTTGGGGTTCGCAATGATACCCTTGACCACATCGTTTTTCGCCTCAGGGTTCGCCTCGGACACAATCAGCGGCACTTCTGGATCCTTGCGCCATGCCGAAGAATTATCCACAACTGTCGCACCTGAAGCTGCAAAGATAGGTGCAAATTCCCGCGATGTCGATCCACCTGCGGAGAACAGCGCAATGTCGATACCCTGCAGGGACTCAGGGGTAACGAGTGCCAAATCTTCAACGATCACATCCTCACCCTTGAAAGGAAGAGTCGATCCCGCCGATCGCGCAGAAGCAAAGAAACGAACCTTGTCTGCTGGGAAATTTCGTTGTTCGAGAATCGCGCGCATCACGCGGCCAACTTGGCCAGTGGCACCGACGACAGCAACCGTGGTCATGAGAGTGGGACGTCCCTTCCTTAAAGCCCTGGATTAGGGGATTGAAGCTTGTGTGGCTTGGGCGTGCAATGTTTCCATCACAACGTTAAGCAGTAATCTTATCAGCTGCATAGGAAAAAACTCCATAGAGCATTCCATAAACAAAGACCCCCGATCCCACACAGTGAGACATTTGCGGGATGTGTTTATCTCACTATGCAGCATCAGGGGTCAGAACTGCTTTTACGTTGTAAACGCACGCACGTCTGAGCGTTTTTTGAAGCATTAAAACATAAAAGTTTTAACGGCCAGTACCTGCATAAACAGTGGCCTCTTCTTCGCCACCCAGCTCGAAAGCATCGTGGAGAGCCTTCACGGACTTCGCCACTTCTGTTTCGCGCAACAACACAGAAATGCGAATTTCGGAGGTGGAAATCAGCTCGATATTCACGCCTGCGTCGCGCAGCGCTTCACAGAAGGTAGCGGTCACGCCTGGGTGCGACTTCATGCCTGCACCCACAAGTGAAACCTTGCCAATCTGGTCATCGTAAAGTACGTTCCTGCAGGTTCCATCGTGCTGCAACTTCATGAGCAGTTCAACGGCGCGTGGGCCGTCAGCACGTGGACAGGTGAAGGTGATGTCGGTGCGGTTATCTTCAAGTGAAGAAATATTCTGGATCACCATGTCAATGTTGATTTCGGCGTCGGCAAGTACGCGGAAAATCTTTGCCGCTTCACCGGGGGCGTCAGGGATGCCGAGCACGGTAAGCTTGGCTTCGGAATTGTCGGTGGCTACACCCACCAGTACTGCTTCTTCCACGGGAATTTCCTCCATTGAGCCGGACACGAGGGTGCCGGGATCATTGCTGTATGACGAACGAACTCTGATTGGAACATTAAAGGCACGCGCGTATTCGACGCTGCGCAGCACCAGAATCTTGGAGCCAGAAGCTGCGAGTTCCAACATCTCCTCGAAGGAAAGGTGGTCGAGTTTCTGAGCATTTGGAACGATGCGAGGATCGGCGGTGTACACACCGTCGACGTCGGAATAAATCTCACACACGTCGGCACCCAGCGCTGCCGCGAGGGCTACTGCGGTGGTGTCGGAACCACCGCGGCCGAGGGTGGTGACGTCTTTGGTTTCGCGGTTGACACCTTGGAATCCAGCAACGAGGCAGATTTTGCCGTTATCGAGGGCTTCACGGACGCGCCCCGGGGTGACATCGACAATGCGGGCGTTGCCGTGCCGTTCAGTGGTGAGCACGCCCGCCTGTGATCCGGTGAACGATTGCGCTTCCGCACCGAAAGATGCGATTGCCATCGCTACCAGCGCATTTGAGATTCGCTCACCGGCGGTGAGCAGCATGTCCATCTCACGCGCAGGTGGAACTGGGTTTACCTGTGCTGCCAGGTCGAGAAGCTCGTCGGTTGTGTCACCCATTGCCGAACACACGACAACAACGTCGTGGCCCTGCTTCTTGGTGGCAACGATGCGTTCAGCGACTCGGCGAATTCGTTCCGCACTTTCTAGTGAGGAACCACCATATTTCTGTACGATTAACGCCACTGGGCTCTAGCCCTTTCTGAAGCGAACGTTCGTGCTTCCGCAGCACTCCCCGCCCTCTGCTTCCTCCTGCGTTTCGCACGTGGTGCTCGTTGTCGGTGGGAATAAATGAGGTTGAAGGTTGACTGCTTGAAAGCGTGCACGGTTTGCTTCGTTAACATTTCTTCCAAGTTTTATCGATTGCTAAGCATACTATTCACTTGGGTCGAATCACGCATATCGGGGCAGCGGGGGTTAGTCTTGAGGGTGATGCATAACAACTATCTTGCGGTTCTGTTTGCCATCCTGTCTGCGCTTGTCATTGCATGGGGCACGGTTGTGCGGCACCGCATCGCTGAAAGAGCCCCCGCCGATGGCACATTTTCGGGTTCGCCGTTAATTACGGCTATCCGTCGTCCGTTGTGGTGGTTTGCTTCGTCGACCGCTTTGTTGGGTTATGGCTTTCAGGTCATTGCGCTGAGCTTTGGTTCACTGCTGATTGTGCAGCCGTTATTGGTGTTGTCATTGATGTTTACTATGCCGATGTCGGCCTATTACGACAAGCGTAGGCTGTTGAAGGATGAAGTGCTGTGGGCTTTTATTCTGACAATTTCAGTTGCGGTGTTGATTACGCTGGGGCGTCCTACTCCTGGGGATAAGCTTAGCGACGCCGGTACGTGGGGTTATGCAATGCTGATCGGCTCGGTGGTTGCGCTTGCAATCCATGGTGTGACTCGTCGATGCGCCAAAAATATCCGGGGGTTATTTTTAGGTGTGATAGTGGGCATTATTTACGGTTTTATCGCAGTGTTGTCCAAGACCACTGTGGATGTGTACCACGTTGCCGGTGTTAAAGGATTGGTTGTGCATTGGGTGCTGTGGGTGCTTATTGGCGGCAGTGTTTTGGGTACGATTGTCCAGCAGTATGCGTTTAATACTGGTGCGCTGCGCTTGTCGTTGCCTGCTATGACAACGGTGGAGCCGTTGGTTGCTTTTACCTTGGGGTATTTGGTTTTGGGCGAGAAGTTCCATGTGCATGGCTGGAACTGGGTGATCATGGGTGTGGCGTTGGTGTCGATGATTTTGGCGACGTTTGCGCTCTCAGCCCGCGCGAATCATTAGGAGTGCACGGATTTCCCCTTGTGTCTTAGATTGCCCAGTCGAAAATGACCAGCATATAGCTGGATGTGACGATTCCTGCTACTGACCACGCACCGATCATCAGCCCATAGGTGATAGGCGGAAGGCGTTTGGGGGTTTGAATAACTAGTGGCAAAAGTAGCACTAGCCCAAGCAGCAGCAGGCGGGGGCGTGAGTGCATGATGCCGTCGGAAAGCACAACGTTGGCCACGATTGTTGCGCCACATAGCCACAGTGCCCAGGGCAGGCGTCGGAAGCTAAAGAATACTGCAGATACTGCACCGATAATGGATGCGATGGAGATGAAGTATCCCGGTTGGGTGCCGCTGATGAGTTCTTGGACTGTCCAGCGCAGTGTTGCTGCGCCGAAATCGAAGCTGGAGTGCCAGCCTTTTTCTTGGAGTCCGAAGTAGCCTCCGATGTCGCGGGTGTGGCTTGATGCCCACCAGATATAGCCGAGGAGTGGGAGCGCTGAGGCGATGACTGAACCCCAGATGAGCCATGTGCGTCGGTCGCGCAGGTTGTGCGGGGCGTAGAGGAGGGCGATGATGGCGAAGGTGGCGATGAGGTCGATGGTGGTGAGTCGGAAGAATCCGGCGATAAAGATTAACAGTGCGGTGGCACACCAGCGTCCTTCGAGCAGCATTGCCATAGCCCACAGGCTTATGGCGATGAAGATGGCTTCGGTGTAGGCCATCTGAAAAGTTATTGACATTGGGGCGCAGAGGAAGAGGAGGGCTGCGCCTATTTTTCCGCTGAGCGGTGCCCCGAGCAGGGAGGCGAGTTTGATTGCTCCCGCTGCGATGAAAAAGGTGGCGATGAGGGAGAGGATTTCGCCTGCTGCGTAAACGTTGATGCCGGTAAGTTCATTCAGTGCTCGCATGAGCGCTGGTAGTCCAGGAAAGAATGCGAGACGTGTCTGGTAGATTTCGGGGTTGTCTGCGCCGTACCCTTGGGTGCTGAAGTAGCCGTATTTAGCGATTTCCGCAAAGTGGATGGCGTCCCATTGGCGCAGTTGGCGACCGATATTCGGCGCAAAACCAGTTGCGACCCATACTCCGAGGCTGCGTGCGATTGCGGTGACGATGCTTAAGGTGAGGGCTAAAAGCCAGTCGCGTGCGCCAAATGGGGTGGGGGTCCAGGTTGGTAAACGCAGTGCGTGAGCTCCTGCTGCGATGGGAGGTCGCGTGCTGGCAGCAAGTGCAGGAATTATTTCTTGGGCAAGCTGGGGTGCTGTACCCGCAGCTGGTGGTGCGGTGGTGTTGTCGCCTGAGTGGGTTTTGGTGTGCACTGCGCTGTTGCCTTTGCTCGTTGTGAGGAATGGGGGCAGGGGATGATAGTCTTTAGCCACTTTAATATCCCCACCTCACTACCATCAATCCCACTATGTGGAATTTATTTCCCACCCCCGATTAGACCTACCTCACATTTAGCTTGTATGCTGTGTCACATGCAGCGTGCGAGTTTCCTCCTTCTTCTTCGCCGCGGCGGGTCTTTGGCTTAAAGTTGTGTGACAACGGTCGGCACACCCGTCGCGGTGTTCAATGCTATGTTCTCGCCGACCACACTTTTCCACTGCACCCGAAGGCTGTAGGTCGCAAGCCTCATCTCTCTTGTGTTTTCGAATGGAAAGCATCTGCTCTTTACCCCCTCCCCCACTTTTAAATTTTATGTATTGCAATGCATATTAATTAAGCTGGGGTGTGTGAGTGGAAAAGTTTCACACTTTGCCTAATCTTTCATCCCCTCTCCTGAGGGCGTGAGTGTATCCAGAGACATAACACTTGCGTGCTTTCCGTCGTGGTTAATGGTGTATTCGCCCTTCAGGAGCCCCACTTGTTCAAGGAATCTACCCTTCATCATGGCTATTCACGACACTTTCATCTCTGCCCCTGCTGATATCACTACGCCGTCTGGTGACCGCAACCCAGGTCAGGCTCCGTGGAACAAGCAGCGTAATTCCACTATGCCAACCAAGCGCTACCAGCCTTTCGCCCAAGAGGTTGAGGATATTCAGCTGCCTGATCGCACCTGGCCGAACAAGAAGATCACAACTGCACCCCAGTGGTGCGCGGTCGATCTGCGTGACGGAAATCAGGCACTGATTGACCCTATGAGCCCTGAGCGTAAGCGCCGCATGTTTAACCTGCTCGTAAAGATGGGCTATAAGGAAATTGAGGTTGGTTTCCCTTCCGCTTCGCAGACTGATTTCGATTTCGTTCGCGAGATCATCGAGCAGGATAAGATCCCAAACGATGTCACGATCCAGGTTTTGGTTCAGGCACGTGAGCATCTGATTCGTCGCACCTTTGAGGCCTGCCAGGGCGCGAAGAATGTCATTGTTCACTTCTACAATTCCACCTCGATCCTGCAGCGCGATGTGGTGTTCCGCAAGGATAAAGATGCCATCAAGAAGCTGGCTACTGATGCTGCCGAGCTGATCAAGGAGATCGCGAAAGACTATCCAGAAACAAACTGGCGTTGGGAATACTCCCCAGAATCCTTCACCGGCACCGAAGTGGCCTACGCCAAGGAAGTTGTCGATGCCGTGGTTGAGGTCATGGACCCTAGCCCTGAGAATCCCATCATCATCAACCTGCCTGCGACGGTGGAGATGATTACCCCGAATGTGTACGCGGATTCGATTGAGTGGATGCACCGTAATCTGAACCGCCGCGATTCAATCATTTTGTCCCTGCACCCCCACAACGACCGTGGCACTGGCGTGGCCGCTGCTGAGCTGGGTTATATGGCGGGCGCGGACCGCATCGAGGGCTGCCTGTTTGGTAACGGTGAGCGCACCGGTAACGTCTGTTTGGTCACGTTGGGCTTGAATATGTTGACCCAAGGCGTGGATCCGCAGATTGATTTCTCTGATATTGATCAGATTCGTCGCACTGTTGAGTACTGCAACCAGTTGCGCGTTCCTGAGCGTCACCCCTACGGTGGTGATTTGGTCTTCACTGCCTTCTCCGGTTCTCACCAGGATGCTGTGAATAAGGGTCTGGATGCCATGGCTTCGCGTGTGAAGCCCGGCGCGACTCATACTGATGTGAAGTTTGAGGAGCTGCGTGGTGAGAAGTGGGAGGTTCCGTACCTGCCGATTGATCCTAAGGATGTGGGCCGTAACTATGAGGCTGTGATTCGTGTGAATTCGCAGTCGGGTAAGGGCGGTGTTGCTTATATTATGAAGACGGATCACGGGTTGGCGTTGCCGCGTCCGATGCAGGTGGAGTTCTCTGCTGTGGTGCAGGCTGTTACTGATGCTGAGGGTGGTGAGGTTGAGTCGAAGGCAATGTGGGATATCTTTGCTCGCGAGTATTTGGATTCAACTTCCCCGATCGAGCAGGTGTCGATGCGTGTTGATGCTGCCCAGACTGAAAATGATGAGGCTTCGATTAATGCAACGCTGATGTTTAAGGGTGAGCAGGTCACGATTACTGGTCATGGTAACGGTCCGATTGCCGCCTATGCGAATGCGCTGGAGTCGCTGGGTATTGATGTTGAGGTGCAGGAGTACACGCAGCATGCCCGTACCGCTGGTGATGATGCGGAGTCGGCGGCCTATATTTTGGCTGATGTGAATGGTCAGCAGTATTGGGGTGTGGGTATTGCTGGTTCGATTACCTACGCATCGCTCAAGGCGATCACTTCTGCTGTGAACCGTGCGTTGAGCTAGTTTTTTCACGCCTTGCCCCTTCATTTCTGCGCCGTTGGGCGTGGGGATGGAGGGATTTGCTTGTCGACGTCGCCACCGCTGTTAGTTGTCTGGTGCTGGTTGTTGGGGGGTTAAGGTGCGTGGCTGTGGGGCGGGGTGGGCGCATGGATGTTCAGCTTCCGGCTACAATCAATGCTCATGACTGATTCTGTTCCGAAGCGCCCACGCCAACGCCGTCGACGTCGTGTTGTTGCGCCGGGGCAGAAAAGTGCTGGGCGTGTGGAGTTACGGTCGACTGATGCTGTTGATTTAACAACTCCTGAGGCTTCCGCCCCTTCGGTGGATTTCCCTCAGGTTGATATGGCTGATCCGCTCCTTCGTGCTGAACCGACTGATGAGGATGCCACCGTTTCGGAGGAGTTGCGCCAGCAGCGTCGTGCGGAACGTCAGCGGCAGCGCGAATTAGAGTTGGAGCAGTTCCCGTTTGTCGCTGCCAGTATTCAGGCAACAGGGATCCATCCCGCAACCTCGCGGCTGATCACACTTGATCTGGTGTTGGTGGATTCCGATGGTGTTGCTGGGGAATCGTTCCATGTTGTGCTTAACCCCGGTACTGATCCGGGGCCGAAGCATTTGCATGGTTTGTCGCCGCAGCAGGTTGCTGAGGGGAAGCGTTTTCAGCAAATTTTGAAAGTGTTGGGGCGGTTTATTGATGGCCGTACTCTGATTTGCCATAATTCGCCTGTGGTGTGGGGGTTCATTCATGCGGAGGCGCGCCGAGCTATGGCGCAGGCGGCGCGTCAGAATCGCAGTAGGAATCGGGCGAAGGCGAAGCGTCGTCAGCGGGTGGGGCATGTGCCTCGTCCGGTGGGTATTGCGGATACGTTGGCGGGTGCGCGACGTATGGAGCTTGAATTGAGCGATACGAGGATTCGTACGGTTGCTCTGGCTATGGGCCTTGAGTCTTCGGATCCTGTCGCGAGTGTTGAGCGTGCGCTTATTCCGGAGGAGGTGACGTCGCGGGAGGAGACTTTGTTGGTTTCGCAGATGTTTTTTGCCCAATCTGCTGCTGGGTGCGCGGTGATCCGGGACCCGAAGGATTTGACCGCTGATGTGTGTGGTTTGCAGCGTTCGGTGGTACGTGTGGAAGCCATGCAGGCACCGCGGGTGTGGTCTAATCCTGGGGTGTATCAGCCTGAGGTTGGGTTGGTTCAGGGCATGGAGTTAGTTGTGGCGCCGGAGATCGCGATGGATCCGAATGTGATTATTGCTGCGGCGATGCGTCATGGTTTGGCTTATTCGGAGAAGGTCACGCGTGAGACCAGCATTGTGGTGTGTAATCGTTTATCTGATTTGAAGGGTAAACCGATGCATGCTTCCCGTAAGGGGGTTCCGTTGGTGTCGGATGATGAGTTTTTGAAGATTGTTTCGGCTACCTCCCCTGGCACTCCACTTGCGGAGGCGGATGTGAAGGTAAAGCGCAAGACTGTGCCGTCGGCGTCGCGAGCGAAGAATTCTCATCGTGCGGTGTCGCGTTCTGCTTCGCGTTCTGCGGGCAAGCGCTAGTTTTCTTCGTGGGCTTGTGGCCTAGGCAAGGCATGCCGTGTTCGTTGGTGATGTGTGTGCGACTACACTAATGACTCATGAAGACCCCTTCTTTGAAAAAGACAGCGGCGGCTGCCACTGCTGCGCTCGGAGTCATTGGCGCTGCCCGTGTGTTTCCGAAGCTGCGTACTCAGGCCGCGATTAGTGCGGCACATCTGGCCACTTTTGCTTCCCAAAAAACTGGTCGTGGTTCTGGGGGCATGATTGGCGGCTTGGTGGCTGAGAAGATTGATCCTGAGATCATGCGCAATTTGGGGGCTGGTCGCCCAGTTGCGATTGTGACGGGAACGAATGGTAAGTCCACCACCACCCGCATGTTGGCAACGGCGTTGAAGTCGAAGTTTAGTGTTGCTACCAATGATCGGGGCGACAATATGGATGCGGGCATTATTTCGGCACTGTTGGCTGGTATCAAGGCCAGCCATGTGGTGCTGGAATGCGATGAGCTGCATGTTCCCGCCGTCGTCAAGCGTTTGAAGCCGCAGTGTTTGATTGTGTTGAACTTGTCGCGTGATCAGCTTGATCGTGTGGGTGAGATTAACAAGGTTGAGCGTGCACTGCGTGATTGTGTTACTGAGAATCCGGAGATGACTGTTGTTGCGAACTGCGACGATGTGTTGGTTTCGTCGATCGGTATGGCAGCGAAGAAGGTGGTGTGGGTTTCTGCCGGCGCTGGTTGGGTGGGCGATTCGGTCTCGTGCCCGCGCACTGGTGGACACGTGGTGCATGAGGGGGATCATTGGTATGCGGTTAAGTCTTTGCCTGATGGGGGTGAGTTTTCGCGTCCTGCGCCGACGTGGAGTGTGGACGCCGATGGTCTGCATTCCCCGCAGGGGGAAATTGAGTTGTCCTTAGCGTTACCAGGTCGTGCTAACCGGGGCAATGCGGCGCAGGCGATTGCTGCTGCGGTGGAGTGTTTCGGTGTTGAGCTTTCTGTTGCTACTCGCGCGGTGGAGTCTGTTGATGATGTGGCTGGCCGCTATTCCACGATTGAGGTGGGTGAGCATCAGGTTCATTTGTTGCTTGCGAAGAATCCTGCTGGTTGGCAGGAGGCGATGAGCATGGTTGATCGCGGTGCTGATGGTTTGGTGATTGCGGTTAACGGCCAGGTTGCCGACGGTGAGGATTTATCGTGGCTGTGGGATGTGAAGTTTGAAGATTTCGGTGATCTTGCGGTGAAGGCGTCGGGCGAGCGGGGCACGGATTTGGCTGTGCGTTTGACCTACGCCGATATTGAGCATGAGCTGGTTTCTGACATGGTTGATGCGGTGAAGGCGTGCCCGCCCGGGCGCGTTGAGGTGTTGGCGAATTACACGGCGTTTCGTGATCTGAAGAAGGCGTTGGAGCGACTGTCCGCGAAGGAAGAGGGAGAATAATGTCGACGTTAAATATTGGTCTGGTTCTTCCTGATGTGCTGGGCACATACGGGGATGATGGTAATGCTCTTGTGCTGCGTCAGCGTGCCCGCATGCGTGGTCTTGAGGCTGAGATCGTTCCGATTCGTCTCGACGAGGCAATTCCGGAGCATTTGGATGTGTATACCTTAGGTGGGGGTGAGGATACTGCCCAGATTCTTGCGGCGGAGCATATTCGCGCTGATGGCGGTTTGAATCGCGCGGTTGCTCATGGGCGTCCTGTGTTGGCTATTTGCGCTGGTTTTCAGGTGTTGGGTGAGAGTTTTCGCGCGTCTGGTCGCATCGTGATGGGTGCCGGGCTTGTCGACGCCACCACGGCGTCTCTTGCGACTCGCGCGATTGGTGAGGTGCTCACCACCCCGACGAAGGCTGGTTGGACGGATCAGTTGACGCAACCTCTGACTGGTTTTGAAAACCATATGGGTGCTACGTTGTTGGGTCCTGATGCGACCCCGTTGGCGATGACTAGTCGTGGTCGGGGTAATACGGATGCTGCCGAGCAGGAGCATTTTGAGGGTGCTGTTCAAGGGTCTGTGATCTGCACGTATATGCATGGCCCTGTGTTGGCCCGTAATCCTGAGTTGGCTGATCTGCTTCTTGCCCAGGCGATGGGCAAGAAGTTAGCTGATCTTGAGCCGCTAGATCTTGAGGTTGTGGAAAAGTTGCGCCGAGAACGCATGGCGTAGTTTTCTCACACCCCCACTTGGGGCATGGTAAGAGTGTTACGGGCGCTTGATTTCTCCCCAGAGGATTTCTTGCGCTCGTATATAGGCTTCCCAGTCGGTGGGGTCTGATTCTTCGACGGGGATTGTATCGACGATGACGATGCCTTCGTGGGTGTCTGTGAAAAAGAAATTGGATTTGCCCACCACATCGGGTAGGGCGTTCGCTGATTCAAACATGTCTTGGCATAGTTGCATAACCTTGTGGTTGGCTCGAATGTTCTCGTGGAATAGGGGAATATTGCGAATGCGTTTTTGAACGCTCACCACTGTGTGTAGTTGCTGGTTGAGGGGGAATTGTTCTACCACGAATTCTTGGGAAGCGATCATTGCATCAGGAAAGTGTGCTTTGAGTACGTCCTGTTTGCGGTACAGCCTTTCAATGTAGGCTTGGCGTTGTTCTTGGCTCATGTGGAGTGTGCGGTGGTGGTATTTCTTTACCCCATCGGCCCCGTCGGCAACCACGACTGAGTGGTAGCCGAGTCCGAGTACTTCCATCCCGTTTTTGCGGTATGACCTCGTTACTAGGGCGAACATGAATTGTGGTGCGATTCTGACAAGCGCAACGGCGCCTCGTGCGGCTACTGCTTGAAAAAGGCCGCGTTGTTTTTCTGCCTTGAGAAAACCTTTTCTTAGGTGTTTATTTCCCCCCAAAGTGACACTGTCATATGCGATCCGCTTCAGCTCTAGTAGAAATGCCATGGTTTCCATTTAAGCAGGCAGCATTCCACAAAACCCAACATTAATAAAATTAAGCTAAATCCAACATGTTATATATTAAGTCAGGCAATAAAATTATTTAACGTTGAATTAACAATAAGTTGCGCCTTTATTGGAAATAGACTTGATCTATTTTTAAAAAACCAGCAACAAGCTGGAAAAATAGGCACTTTTTAGTGAAATTCGGCACTAAAACCACCCTAAGACAGGTTGTGCACAGCCTAAAATAGTGCGCAGAAATCACCACGCAGCAACTATGTCTACACACCCCCGAAATGGGGCGAATTTTAGACTTTTATTAGATAAGCTGTGTCGCATTTTGGCGTCAATAAGTTTTATAGCCTAAATCGACCAGTTAAAGCACGCGATAATGTTAATTCATCAACAAATTCCAAATCCCCACCCAAGGGCATTCCTGAGGCCAGTCGGGAAATAATAAGGCCAGGGAAATCTCGAAGCAATCGCACGAGGTAGCTTGCTGTTGCTTCCCCTTCGGTATTGGGGTCGGTGGCGATAATCACCTCAGTAATTTCAGGGGCGTTATCGTAGAGGGGGTTTTCTTTAGTGGAATCGGCAAGTTCGCGATCCGGCATGACCCCACCGATGCGTTGGAGCAGTTCGGTGATGTGAAGCTCGCGTGGCCCGATATTGTTTAACGGATCGAGCGCACCCCCGAGCACATGGTAGCGTCCGTTAAATTCCCCCGTGCGTTCCAGCACTTGAATATCTTTCGGTTCTTCGACCACGCAAATAATGCTGCGATCGCGCCCAGAGTCGGCGCAGATACGGCAGATCTGATCCCGGGAAATGTTGCAGCAGATTCGACAAAAGGCAACGCCGTCGCGTACCGCCCCTAAGGCATTCTGCAGGCGGGTAATATCAGCGGGTTCAACATGGAGAAGATAAAAGGCGATGCGTTGGGCACTTTTCGGGCCAACACCAGGTAGCCGGGAAAGTTCATCGATGAGGTCTTGGAGGGGTCCTTCAAACATAACTGCTTCAGTGTATCGCAGAAAGCACCCCTGCCACGCACGAGCCCTATTTTGTTTCGTGTGTGTCCACGAAAAGGGCTCAAACTTAAAGCAGAGGTGCCACGTGCCACCTGATCCACGCGCATACACGCATGGTGGAAAGGCGACTAGTTTGCAGGGATCATCAAGTCGGGAAGATCCTGACGGGTATTTGCATCGTCGAGATCCACATCCCAGTGGAGGCGACCGTCGTCGTCAAGCGAGATGGAGTCGATGATGGTGTTGGTGGTTTGGGAAAGTGCCTGCGAAGCAGCATCCTTGATGCCCACGGTTGCGGCGCTGGCGCGGCCAACCTTCTCAAAGACATCGTCATCATCGTCTTCTGGGAAGGCATCACTGACATTGCCGTCTTTGTAGACATAAACAGTCATCACCGTGTTACCCATCACCACATCAACTTCGGTGTGGGCGTCATTATCTTCGCGGTCAGCGCTGACAATGATGCCTTCTGGGTACTTTGCCGCCACGGCGTCGATCGCGTTGAGCACTTGGTCGCCAGCAACACTTGCAGTTGCAGCGGCGGCTGCGTCTTTTGCGGCTTCTTGTGCCCGAGTGACCGCAGAAGCGCCTGCGTCTTGTGCGGCAGAGACGCCGGATGCTGCTTTTTCTGCAGCGGAAGAGGCGACGGCGGGGGCGTTAGCTTGCTGCTGGGAGGTGCATGCACTGAGCACCGGCAGTGCTACGACGAGTGCTGCAGCTCCTGCAAGAAGGCGGGTACGAGAAACTGGAAGCATACTATCTCTCCTTAAATAAGTAGCACGTATTCAAAATGTGCGATTCATATGGAACAACAATTATTCTACACCCCTGTTTAGAACCATTGCCACAACCCAAACCCACCAAAATAGCAAAACCGCAGCTCAAACACTGTATGAGAATTTGTTCATCTTCTCATTGGCCAACTCTTAGGCTCAAGTGGGTACTGCATCCTTCCGCGCGCCACCCTCAATGCCACCCCAACGCTTTGCCCCAGTAGCCCACACCACAGCCCTCAATGTCGTGCCCTACCCGCATGGTACAGCGTATTCATTCTCCCCCACTGGATCATTAACCCTCCCCCTTCGCTTTTCCCACAGTTACTCCCCTGTGGCTCAATCTAGGTGGACTAGCCAGAAGCCTCCATTCGCCAAAGGGTGTGAGATGCGAACCCCCCAGCGTTAAACTCAACTTCAGGTGATGTGCTGAGAGCATTGATCACAGCACCACTGATTAGGAGTACAACGGTGGGGGGCGCGGCTGCAGTCAGACTAGAACAGTCCGCCGAGCCCGTCGAGGCCCTGAGAGAGTGGGCCCATCTTTTCTTCAGCAAGCTTTGCGAGCTTGTCGTGTGCGTCGCCGAACGCGCCGAGGACGAGGTCTTGAAGGGTTTCGACGTCGCTTGGGTCGACTACTTCTGGCTTGATGCTCAAGGCGGTCAGGCGTCCGGTGCCGTCGATGGTGGCGGTGACGAGGCCGTTGCCAGCCTGGCCCTCGACGACGGATTCAAGGATTTCCTGCTGTGCAGCTTGGAGGCGTGCCTGCATTGCTTGTGCCTGTGCCAGGATTTGCGACATGTCTGGTTGACCCATGGGTAAACCTCAACCTTTCTTTGAGTTATATTTTTCTTCGCGATTTCTACGCTAAGCCTACACGTTTAGAGTGGTTTTGCACCGAGCTCTTGTCCGAGCAGATCCATGGCAAAGGCAATCGCGCTGCGGCGATCTTTGGTTCCTTCTTCACTTGCGGCTTGCTTCATCATTTCGGTTTCTTCATCGTCCGGTTCCGCAGGGTGCGCGGGCTGTGCGGGTACAGATTCGGACTGCGGTGCAGGTTGTTGTGCATATTCGCTCGTGCGACCATCGTGCGGCGCTGATGAAGCACCCCGGCGAGCATCCGTCGAAGTTGTAGGGCTTGACGCCTCACCCGATCCGGCAGGTTCTGCAGATACACCAGATTCAGCCATAGCTGGTGAGCTAGTCGAGGCCATCTCAGCGTTCGCTGTGGGCATGCGCTGTGGTTGCGTTGGCGCAGTAGCTACTAGGTCAGCGTCGGCATTTTCTGCTGGCGCGTGTCCATAAGCGTCGGTGGGTGCAGTTGGTGCGGGATTATGTTGCGGCTCAGGCATTCCCTCATCGGGTGGGTAACCGTAGGGGTCTTCGGGTGGGGGTACGTCGTCGTAGTAGCTTGGCTCCGGCGGCAGTGGCACTCCCGTGGAGAACGTGCTCTCCGAGTTGTGTGCGGGGTTGATGCCGTTGGAGTTTTCGGCTTTTTGGCGTGCTGCGCGTTCGCGCCATGTGGGTTGGTTAGCACGGGGCGCGGTCGCTGGTTCTGGCGCGGGTTCTGGTTCCGGCACCGGCGCGGGTGTTTGCGCTGGTTGCGGCGTTGGTTCGGCATACGTTGCTTCCCCACCCAGTGGCGCTGGTTCGCCCCAGGGGTCGGCGTTAATCGCTGCTGGTTTCGGGCTTTCCGCAGGCGCGTGGGCATGCGGTTGTGCTGGGTTTTCCACACGAGCATCCTCGGTTGGTGTGGTGTCGGTGACGGCAGGCGTGGTTGCTGGTGGTGGTGGGGTGATGCGTTGTGGTGCCATCACCTGATCGCCGAGTGGGGTTGGCTGTGTCCAGGTGTCGGTGGGTTGGTCGGCTGGTGTGGGCGTGTTTTTTTCGAGTTGCTGATCCACCAGCGACGTGTGGGTTTCTGCTGTTGGTTCCGGTTGCAGGGTGGTGGCGTGGGGGTTCCACGGTGCTGGGTCAA
Organism: Corynebacterium felinum; assembly: GCF_030408755.1. NCBI lineage: Bacteria > Bacillati > Actinomycetota > Actinomycetes > Mycobacteriales > Corynebacteriaceae > Corynebacterium > Corynebacterium felinum. The sequence goes on along the minus strand of NZ_CP047209.1, from coordinate 195,167 downwards.
CGTGGGTGGGGTGTGAAAACCCCAAGTCTTTTGGGTCGGTTGCGACCTCGCAGCGGATGGTGGCGTCGATGCCGAGTTCCTGTTTCAGCACGGTGCTTAAGGTGCGGGCATGCGCGGGGTCGTTGATGCGCCCCGCCAGCGCCCCCGTGTTGTGTCCGAGCACGACAACGCCATCGCGAACTCCCATGGGGTAGGCTTCGGTGAGCAAAATGCCCAGCACGGAGCTTGTGCGTGACGACGCCGTGCGCACCTTCGCCCACTGTGTGCGGATGCGTTCGTACAAGGCGAAGTCTGGGTCAGCTGCTGGGCTTGGCGCAGCTGTCGACGCGGCGGGGGTTTGGGCATGCGACTGTGGGCTTTCAGGCTGCGGTGAAACTGCTGGCGTGGGAGCTGGTACCTGCTGCGAAGGTGTAGGTTCTACCGTGTGTTGCACCGGTGGTGCAGGCTGTGGGGTAGCAACTGACTGTGCTGCTGGTTGTGGTGCCACAGGTGGTGTGGTTTGGGGCTGCGCAGGTGTGGCGGGTATGGCAGGTGCCATGGGGGTTGCCTGCGCTGGGGTCGCTGCTGGTTGAGGCGCTGGCGCAGGGGCAGGTGGCGCCACAGGTGCTGTGGGTGAAGTCGGCGGTGTGGGCGTTGCGGAGGGTGTCGTGTGGGCGCGGGCGTGTTCTTCCGCGAGTTTTGCTTCGCGAGCCTCACGCACAGATTTCCGTTCGTACTTCGGAATTGCGGTCGCCTGTGGTTGCGCCACTGCTTGTGGTGCGACAATAGTGCTGGGCGCGTTGTCGAGAAGCATTTTCGCGCACAGGATTTCCAGTAAAAGCCGTGGGCTTGTTGCCCCCTTGATGCTGCTTAAACCATCGTTGAGGATTGCGGCGATATGCGGCAGGTTTCGGCTGTTAAAGCCCTGTGCTTGGCTCAGCAGGATGTCGCCACGATCGGTGGGGGCGTCGACAAGCCCATTCTCTAAAGCGTGGGGCACCGACTGCATAATGATCAGGTCGCGGAGGCGGTCAAGAAGATCTTCCGCGAAACGACGCGGCGACAGCCCTGCCTCAATCACATGATCGACCGTACTAAACAGCCCCGCGTGATCCCCGCCGGCAAGGGCGGTGACGGCGGCGTCGATAAGCGCATCATCGGTCGCGCCTAACACCATGCGGGCATGCTCATAGGTCAACCCTTCAGGGCCGGTGCCAGCAAAAAGCTGATCCAACACCGACAACGTATCGCGCGGCGAACCCCCGCCCGCGCGGATCACCAGCGGATACACCGCATCTTCAACATGCATATTCTCCCCCGCCACGGTGCGCTCAAGCAATGAACGCATCGCCAGTGGGGTAAGCAGACGGAACGGATAATGGTGCGTACGGCTTCGAATCGTGCCGATCACCTTCTCCGGCTCAGTGGTAGCAAAAATAAAAATCAGGTGCGCAGGTGGCTCTTCCACAATCTTCAGCAGCGCGTTAGAGCCCTGCCGAGTCACCATGTGTGCCTCGTCGATGATGAAGATACGGTAGCGGGAATCCGCAGGAGCATACATGGCGCGGTCACGCAGCTCACGCATATCTTCCACACTGTTGTTACTCGCAGCGTCCAGCTCAGTCACATCAAGGTTACCCGGACCATTCGGGGCCAAAGAGATGCACGAATGACACACCCCACATGGCGTGGAGGTCGGGCCCTGTGCACAGTTCAAACTGCGGGCCATGATGCGCGCCGACGATGTCTTACCGCACCCGCGCGGGCCAGAAAACAGGTAGGCATGATTAATTCTTTCGTTGTCCAACGCTTTCGACAACGGGACGGTTACCTGCTCTTGACCAACCAGCTCACCAAAAGAACCAGGGCGATATTTGCGATACAAAGCCACGAAACTAAGACTACCCCACCACCGTAACCCACACAGCCCGCCTTCATAACCGCGACCAGTCGAGCAGATCAATCCCTTCCGCCGCCAAATCTTGCTGCAACTGCCCCACCCCATAAGTCACAGCATGCTCAAATTCTTCTTGGGTGAGCATCACCAGCTGCAACATTAACGTCCACCGATCCGGCTCCTTCAGCTGGGGCACTTTCTCACCCCACACATACGGCACCACAAACACCCCATGCTTGACCGTAATATCGCTAGGCAGATTCGCCTCACTACCAATGCCCGGGAGAAGGGTACCTGGCTGGGCAGGAAGTGCCCCCTCCGCGCGTGCCAACTGGTTCGCGGTGGCATCGAGCACCTTTAATGTGGTGGTTTCGCTCGCCCTATTAATAGTGAAGATTTCGCAACGCACATCCACCCCTTCTGACTCAAGCCCCGTATCAATATCCGCAAAATCGAGGGTGCTGGCCGCACATTCACGCCCGAGATTAAAACAGGCGTAATGAAATCCTGGGTTTCCCTCATCATCTTGGGCTTCGCGCAGGTTCATATCTGCGGGGAAAAGCTGGTTGATCCAGGCGGCGGTTTCGTCAAGGTTCATAGCTTCGTATTCTATGTTTTTCCACGCATGCATGTGTCGAAAGTAACCGCGCATTCACCTACACCTACAGCGCGGCAGCTTCAGCGCAGGGGTGCTGTAGCTATGAGTTAGAGATAGAGCAGATGCTACTTGTAAAACCGCAGGTCATTTTCTAGCCACTGCGCTGAAACTCTAACTGTTATTTGCTTAAGTTTATCCTTGGAATAAAGCGGGATGCGCATTAAGCCCCAGAAAGACTGAGGTTTTCTCACCGGGGAAATGCGTTTGAAACGCTGACCTGTGGTTTTGGGGGTTTTGTGGGTGTGTCGTAACGAAAGCACGCGGGGTTCTTACTCAGAATGGTTTTTGATACAGGAAAATCAAACTGAAAGGAACTCCCGCGTGCTTCGCTATTCTGCCACACTTGACGTCCCAATTTCCACTGCACGTACCATCAGCGCTTGGCTTCAAGCTCATCGCCGTCGACATGACCTTCGCCCCCATCAACGTGCCACAACGTGTTGGGAGCAAGCAATTATGCTTCTACGCTGGCTTTATGAAGCAACAAGTATCGCTACTATTGCTCGTGATGCTCGTGTTTCACAAGCCACAGGCTACCGCTACATCCATGAAGCACTCAGGGTTGTTTCCGCCAAATCTCCCACCCTCATCGACGCACTACGCCATGCCAAGGACGCCAATAATCTTTTCGTCTGCCTTGACGGAACACTCATCCGAACAGACCGCGTAGCGAGAAAGAACCCGAAAAACCGTCACGATCTGTGGTATTCCGGAAAACATAAGGCATTTGGTGGCAATGTACAGGTGCTCACTGACGAGAGTGGGTACCCACTATGGGTATCCTCAGTATCTCCTGGATCAACCCACGACATCACAGCAGCGCGTGAGCATGTTCTTGATGCAATAAGCACTGTTGATATTTGCGTTCTTGCCGACAAAGGCTACATTGGTGCAGGTCACAACGTACACACACCGATCAGAGGAAGGAATCTGGCAGATGACGAATACGAGTACAACCGTCGTCTTAACGGTTTGCGAGCACCATCAGAACGAGCAAACGCCATGCTCAAACAACTCAAAGCACTACGGCGTGTAACACTATGCCCTAAAACCATTACAGCCATCGCAAAAACTGCTTTAGTCGTCCTACACCTAGCCCGCAAAATACTCTGGTGAGAAAACCTCACTTTAAAAGGGGGCTGGGCTTGTGATCACTCCATATTCTTGCGCACATACTGAAACTCACCAGCCACACAACAAAGGCAGCACCCAAAGCCCCCATAACCCATGCCCCATACCTCACACAGCACCCAACCCATTCAAGAACCCCCAGAAAATCACACGAAAGAAAGCGCAGACAGCAGGAATCACCGGTGAACCATCACCTTAATTGAGCCCTTATGTCTGCGCTTGTTGGGAAAAAACTACCAGCTAGGCTTGGCGTGCTGCTTTTTCAGCTGCGGCAAGAAGCACACAGGTGGCCACGCCATCCATGGCAATCTCTAGCTCTTCGACTGGTGGCAGGGAGGGTGCCAAGCGGATGTTGCGGTCGTTGGGGTCTTGCTTGAGTGGGAAGGAGGAGCCGGCGGCGGTGAGTGCAATGCCTGCTTCTTTTGCCAGCTGCACAACTCTTGTCGCGGTGCCATCAACCACGTCGAGGGAGATGAAGTAGCCACCTTCTGGTGTTGTCCAGGTGGCTACGTCGTAGTCGCCGAGGCGCTGTTGCAGGATTTCGAGCACGCGGTTGAATTTTGGTGCCAGTGATCCGGCGTGCTTGCGCATCAGGGAACGTACACCCTCGGCGGAGCCGAAGAACTGTGCGTGGGCAAGCTGGTTGATCTTGTTGGGGCCGATGCCGCGTACGTTGGCGATAGAGCTGTACCAGTCGAGGTTTGCCTTGGAGGAGGCGAAGAAGGACACGCCGGAGCCGGCGTGGGTGATCTTCGAGGTTGAGGATAGGCACCAGAAGCGGTTGGGGTTTCCGGCTTCTTCGGCCATGGCTACTACGTTGTGGATCTCAGGAAATTCGTCGCCAAGGATGTGTACGGCGTAGGCGTTGTCCCACATGATGCGGAAGTCTGGTGCGGCGGTGTCCATTGCGGCGAGTTCGCGGCACACTTTTTCACTGAAGGTCACGCCGGTGGGGTTGCCGAACATGGGCACTGTCCACATGCCTTTGACTGCTGGGTCTTTGACGAGTTCGCGCACGGTGTCCATGCAGGGGCCTTCGTCGGTCATGGGGACGGGGATCATGTCGAAGCCGAAGTGTTCGGTGATGGTGAAGTGGCGGTCGTAGCCAGGTACTGGGCAGAGCCATTTCAGGGTTTCTTCCTTAGCCCAGGGCTGAGGCGAGTCGTTGTTGCCGAGTGCGTAAGACCAGGCGATCAGGTCGAATTCGATGTTGAGGCTGGAGGCGTCGCCCGCAATAACATTCTCAACAGGCATGCCTAAAACTTCAGCCCATATGCTGCGGATGTCGGCGATGCCGTTGAGTCCGCCGTAGTTGCGGCAGTCGGTGCCGTCGGCTGCGGTGTAGTTGTCGCCGGGGAGGCTTAAGACTTCGTTGGAGAAGTCGAGTTGTTCGGCGGATGGTTTTCCGCGGGTGAGGTCGAGTGCGAGGTTTCGCCCCTTGAGTTCTTCGTACTTGTGGGTAATCTCCTCGGTGAATTGGGCGAGGCGATCGGCGTCGTAATTAAGCAGAGACAAGGTGGTGCACCTTCCGGCAGAGTGTGGGAATTTTTCAACTGACTATTCTATGCGTCTTGCCCGTATGTGCGCACGTTAATTGTCATTTCGCGCCCCCTGCGCGGTTTCTGCTGCCCCTTGTGAAAAATTAAGGGGACTTCGCACACCCGCCAGAGCCCGTTGACCCTTGCTGCATTCCTGCCCTGGGGGAGTTCACGGGATAAACGCCATGCGAAGTCCTGCCCATTACTGTAGTGCACGAGGTTCATGTTTGCCCAATTATGCTTATCGACGCCCCCACACCCCTCACGTGCCTGTCACCGTTCACGGTTTTTTCGCGCCCGCCGATTCCCCCTTGTGAAGGTTCCTGTTTGGGCGCTGTGTTTTCTTGCGCTTTTAGTTCGACTACCTTGCAATTTGTGCCAAGTCTTTGGTTGTGTGTAAAGTGTCCCCAGTACGCAAGAGTTTTTCTTGTTTACGCTGGAGGATTCGACTAGCGGCCTATGTCACACGCCTGGAACGCGTGCGGGGCTAACGCCCCTCGTGGGTTCAAATCCCACATCCTCCGCACAATTCCCCCTTGATTTTTATTAAAAAATCAAGGGGTTTTCTTGTTTCACGCTCAAAAAATAGTGAGCATTGCCAAATATTTTACTGAAGGAAACATTTAGGTGCCCACACTTCGGCACAATGGCTGTATGGGCAAAAATAACAAGCCGCTGAAGATTTTATTCGTTATCAATTCCCTGCCCTCCCGGGGCAATGGTTTAGCTGCCTCAGCTCGACAAACCATGCAGCAACTGCGCATGCGCGGGCATGAAGTACGGGCTCTTTCTTCAGGGGTGCACTCCCCCGATTTCGCCCTTCCGCAGTTACAGATCCCTGTGCTTCAGCCGCTGATTTCAGCCCAAGGCTACTGCTTTGCCCGCGCGCGTATGCGGGTCATCCGTCAGGCTGTAGCGTGGGCTGATATTGTGCATGTGGAGGAGCCCTTTTTGCTCCAGTTTCTCACCGCACGCGTTGCCCAGCGCATGGGTAAAACTGTGGTGGGAACGTATCATATTCATCCGGAAAATATGACAGCCTCTGTGCATCTTGATCGGATCAAGCCGCTGAATTGGGCTTTTCTTTATGTGTGGAAGTGGTGCATTTTTCGGCCGTGCGCGTGGGTTCAGTGCCCTTCGGTGAATGTGCGCGACCGCTTGGTTCGTGTCGGTTTTTCGGCCACTAAGCAGGGCTTACCTGTAATCTCCAATGGTTTCATTGCGCACGATGAAACTGAAAAGATGCCTCCCGATACCCAAGGGGAAGCATTCACTATCCTATCCATTGGTCGCTTCTCGCAGGAAAAAGACCAAATAACCCTATTGCGCGCAATGCGTCATAGTGCGTATGCGCACCTCATTCAGTTGCGTTTTGCTGGCCGTGGCCCTACCGAGCGCTACCTGAAGCACGAGGCCCATGCCCTTTTCAGCGAAGGGATTCTTCAGCACCAGCCCACTTTTGAGTTTATGAATGCCACCGAGTTGGCACTGGCTGCCCAGCAGGCTGACCTTTATGTACATACTGCTTTTATTGAGGTCGAAGGTATGTCCTGTTTGGAAGCGATCCGCCATGGTCTCACCCCTGTGATAGCCACCGCTGATTTATCGGCCACTGCGCAGTTTGCGCAGCATCCGAATTCACTTTTCCCGGCCCGCAATCCACGCGAGTTAGCTCAGCGGATTGATTTTTGGATTGAGAATCCACAGCTGCGGCTCGATCAGGCCAAGGCGCATAGGGTAATCCCCCAGGAGTTTCAGTTAGATCTGTGTATTGATGCCCTTGAGCAGGCCTATTACAGCACCCAACTCTAGGGTTTTGGGAATCTGTTGCGCCACACATAAGGTTCGCGGGGTATTGATTGCACGTGAAACTTTTCTACAAGCTCCTCAGGCGTGCGCGCATTGATCCCTAATGATGCGGCAATGCACGGAAATACGCTGCCGCGCCCACCTTGCGCTTCCATGTCGCGGAATGTCACTGCCCCGTCGCGTTTTGCTAGTCGTCGTCCCTGCGTGTTGATCACCAAGGGCACATGTACGAAGGCGGGCGCTTCCACACCCAACAGGTGTGCAAGATAGCCTTGGCGGGGTGCGGAGCTGAGCAGATCATCGCCGCGCACTACTTGGTCGATTCCCTGAAAGGCGTCGTCGACAACCACGGCGAGATTGTATGCCCAGTCCGGGTCTTGTCCGCCGCGGCGCAGAATCATGTCATCGACCTCGCCGTCGACAAAGCCCGCATACAGATCGTGGATGCGCCAGTGCTCGACGTCGGCACGCAAGCGCAGCGCCGGCACCCGATTGTGTTGGGCAAGAGCGTGTCGACGTCGCCTGCGCTCATCTTCGTCAAGGTCACGGCAGGTCCCGGGGTACTGTCCGGGGATGGAGTGTGGGGCGCTTGCCGCGTGAACAATATCTTTGCGGGAACAGTAGCATTCATAATGCGGAAGCTGGGCAAGTGCTTGTTCGTACGCTTCAAAGCGCGTGCTCTGATACAGCACATCCCCATCCCAATCCAGACCCAACTGTGCTAAATCTTCCAGCTGCCGACAGGCGGACTCATGGGAGCTGCGCTGGGTATCCACATCCTCCACACGCATGTAGAACGCGCGTCCGCTGCTGCGGGCACTAGCCCACGCCAGCACCGCCGTGCGCAGGTTGCCGAAATGCAAATCCCCGCTCGGGCTTGGGGCAAAACGCCCTGCGCCTACACCCCATGGCGAAGGAATGCTTGACTTCGGCGATTGTGCTGAAGGTGCTTGGTTTATGTTGTGCATCGTAGAATCTTTCCCATGTCCCGTTACATTCCGGTTAATAACAGCGCGTACCCATTTCTTCTTACACTCTTTGTGGCGATTTTTCTCATTTCTAATATCACTTCCACAAAAGGTGTGATGCTGGGCCCACTCGTCACCGATGGGGCGTTTTTCCTCTTCCCCGTCGCTTATGTCATCGGCGATGTGATCAGCGAATGCTACGGCTTTAAGGCCGCCAAGCGGGCGATCTGGGCGGGGTTCATGATCACCTTGGTTGCGGTCGGTTCCTTTTATGCCGCCATTGCCCTGCCGAGCGCTGATTTTTATCAAGGCCAAGAAGCGTTCGCCGCTACTTTAGGGTTGGTTCCGCGCATTGTGCTGGCTTCACTTGCCGGCTATGCGGTTGGGCAGTTTCTTAATGCGTGGCTGCTCACTCGCATGAAAGACATGTTGGGTACCGGTGCATTGTGGAAGCGCTTGTTAAGTTCTACTGTGTTAGGGGAGTTCGGCGATACTCTCATCTTCTGCCTTATTGCCGCACCGGTGATCGGCATTAGCACGCTCAGCGACACCATAAACTATGTTGTTGTTGGGTTTGTGTGGAAGACCCTCATGGAGGTCGCGGTGATGCCCATTACCTATCAGGTGATTAAGTTCATCAATAGCCGCGAATTAGCCTAAAGCCCACGACAGCCCCGCCCCGAGTTTCTTCGCAGCCGCGTGCGTACGCACCCCACGCTACTGTGAGTCAACTACCTTAAGCTGAAGTTGCGTGAACCACCGCCGTTAGATCTAAACCCCTACTTCTTTTCCTCGCTCAATCATGGGCGAAGAAAACCCCACTACCTGAAGGAAAGACCAACCACTTTCACATTCCCTGCCCTTGTCCACGGCGCTAACGCCACCCCGTGTCCCTAGATACTCCACACACGAGCAACCTAGAAACAAGGGCAGGGTTGGCACGAGCACTGACGCAGCATCTGCCCCCGACGACCACTAGACGATGGTGGCAGATGCGGTGGGTGATCAGAATTGGTATTCTGGCTCCCCGAGGATAGCGTGGACGATCGCCTCGCCGAATTGATACGCGATGTAGAAGGCGACGACGAATACGATGACTGCGAGTACTAGTTTCCCGGGGGTGATGTTTTTCCGCTCGTTGGGCTTCTTTTCTGGTGATTTATCAGTCATGGAAGTACTGTCCTTTCTGTTCGTGATGCATTGTGGAACGAACGGAATAATAGCGCGAAAGTAGCTCTAGTACTACACACCAATGCTTAAAAAGCCTTAAGAGCATTAACGATAGAAAAACAATCTCACTGGCACCACTACCGCAGCTCAAGAGATATTTACGGTATGTCAACCTGTGCGAATATGCTTTACTTTCCACTTCCAACAGGAAAAAACTAAAGAAATGCTTAAAACATTCTCCTCTTAAAACTAAGCTCAGAAAAAGAATAGTTGAAGCATCCACAAGGAGGATTTTTCTCTCCCCTCCCCCATTCAAGGGGGTAAAACTCCCCCAAAGACGCATACAGCCACTCAACAGCGCTTCGTTGCCTCCCCTTAAGCAGACTCCGCTGCCTCCAGAAAGTACCAGCCCCATCCTGCCTGGGAAAAGCTTCCGTGCATACAAAGCGAAAAGGAAGCCTCATCATGCACAACATCACGAAGCTTCCTTCATTCCACCCCGCTCCCCCTTAAGGGCTTTTACCTAAGGGGGAAGTTAAGGGTTACGCCCGGCGACGCAAGTGGTAGTAGTAGGCCACGCCGAGGAGCAGGAGCAGTATGCCACCTGCAATCGGGTAGAACACACCATGTCCGCCGGTGAGTGGCAAGGTGCCACGGCGTACATCGGTGACGTTAATCACCAATCTATCGGTCGGTTGCGTCGGGATATCGTACACGGTGGCTATTGATCCACCGGTAAAAGTCGCCCATGGGCGCAATGCCTGATTGCCCCGTTTAGGTGCAGTGATAAACCCTACGGTGAAGGAGATCGGCTCAGCTAAGAGTTCATGACCTTCAGGCGCTTTGACTTCCACCAGGCTGTAGGTGCGCCCTGGTACTACGCTGACGGGAAGGGAAAACAGTACCCATCCGTGGTTGGGGTGGTGCTGATCGAGGGTGCCAATCTTTTCCAAAGCTCCATTGTCTGTGTGCTGGTACAGGTCGAATAACCATTGCCGTGAATCGGGGCGTATGAGCCGTGGAGTATTACCCTGTGGGTAGCCGAATTTACGCACACCGATTTGGATCTGCCGGTATTCGAAGCTGACTGTTTGATTGGTGTCTTCGAGGTTTTGGTGGCTGACAATGGTGAGTCCATCGCGTTCGTTCCAGGGAAGATCCGAATGAATTTGCCGATCGTAAGCATTACCTTGAGCTGTGACGTGGTGGGCGTACAGTTCGGAGAACACCACGGCTTTGGTGCCGGGGTTGATGGATTGTGCGCCCTGAACGCGTACTTTCAACCGCCCTGAAACCCAGTATTGGGAACGCTTGTCCCGTTCGTGGTTGCGCCCGGTCACAGTGAAGTTGTCAGACTCTGAAGTGAAGGTGATTTCGGTGGGCTCAGTGCTCAACATCGCACCAGTTTCTTTATCCACCAGCCACGAGCGGAGCATGTACTCTTTCCCAGGCACGATGTGGTTGATGGTCACATCGTCGTATATGTGATCGCTGGCAGGCGCATTGTGGGTGAGTTTTACATTTCGATTCTCTTCGAAGGATGCCTCCGTTGTAATTGTAGGATTGAGGTTTTGCAGGCGGATGTTTCGTACTTCGCACACGATAAATCCGTCGCTACCGGCAATAACTTCAAAGCCTTTGTTTTTCTTCTCGTGGGGGTCGACAATATTTTGTGTGGTGTAGGGGGTGCGTACGCCTTCAACAACTTTTTCGCAGACGGCATGGTGTTGCGCTCCGTCTACTTCTTGTGGGAGCAGGGCAAAACCATCGGGTACGAGTTCATAGATGTTTAAGCGGGCACCTTTTTGGTTCACGTCGGTGCTTCTAATGGAGATGGATACTTCAGCACGATCGTCGTAGGTGGTATACACAGCCTCTGGTACGAAAAGCATAGGGTCATGGGGGTCTTTCAGACGTGGCAGCCCTTGGGTTTTTGCCTGGAATGAGAAACCTTTCCCTTCGGAGATCGCATCGGGCTCGCCATTGGGCAGGTATACGCGTTTTTTAATGGTGACGGTGCCTAGGCAGTTGTCGAGGATGGTGGCTTTTGCACTTTCGACGAGATCGCTGAAGTTGTCCACGACAACAGGCGCGTCGTCGCTGGAAATATCGGCAGCCATGTCTCGAGGTGTGCGCACACCGGCACGCCAGACGTTGAACTCTTGAGTGACGTTAGCGACGTATCCTCTGCTGGGAGGGGTTAAGTGCCTTGGGGTGTTTTGGCTGACGAAAAACTGTAGTTGGCCACGGGTTACTCCATCGCGGGTGTTGATATAGGGCGTTTGATCCCTCCTTTTATCAATATGGTAGGTGAGTAAGTTTCGCCCGTGTCGGGGGATGTTGTAGCGATTTTGCACACGGTTTGCATAGTGGTCGGTGTGGAATTTGTCATCGATAATCCATTCGGATTTGTCACCCACATTGATTAAGAGTGGAACGATGCGCGTGCCGGTTTGCTTGAGGCGGTTTGCTGCATGTACTGCACGAACGAGGTCTGCTTGGTGCGTGGCGGTTCCTGGATCTTTGGTCGCGTTGGAATCGAATTTCTGGTTATCCACGTTGTTGGTGGTCGGCAGACCGTCGGTGAGGAGGTATACGACATCGTATCCGCTGTCTGTTCCTGGTTGTTTTAGCGGAATCGTCGCCAGCCCTGCTTCCCAGTTCGTACCGCTGCCTTGTTCCCAAACATTGCGTTGGGTCACGATGGCGGAAACTGCGCGGGTTAAGTCTTGTACATTTCGTGAGTTGTTGAGGTCTAATTTCTGGGTTTTCACTGATGGTCGGGTATTTGCTCCGGATCCAAAGTTGTAGATACCGATGCGTGATCCGGTGCCTTTGAGCCCATTGATTACTCCGAGGCCTGCATCGCGGAGTGGTTCGAGACCATTTGCTCTGTTGACTGAGAACGAGAGGTCGAAGAGTAGTGCGATATCGAGTCCGCAGCGTTGGGGCATTTCTGGGTTCATTGTTGCTTGCGGGATCCACTGTGCTGGTTCGCTGACCGCATCACTTGCCGGTGGTGCGTAGTCTAGGTCGATGCCCCATCCGCGGGAGATGTCTTCATCGCCGAGCACTTCGATGCGGTGAACTTGGTTGGGGTTAAGGCGTAGAGGGTTGTCGAAGGTGATTGTGAGTTGAGTGTTGTTGTTGCTGAATTGTAGGTTACCTTCGATTGTTGTTCCGTTGAAGCGTCCGTTGCGGAAGTTACCGTTGAGGCGTACTCGGTACTGATCTTCGTGTGTACGGGTGTAGTTACGACGTGTTTCGTCGTCGCGGGTGTGGAAAGTGTATCCGCGGGGGGCGGTTATTGTGATAGCGCGAAGTTCACCGCCTTGCCGTACGAGAAAGTCGAGGGCGGTGTTTTCGTCGTCGTGTTGGACGTAGATCGCACGGACGTCTCGGTGGCTGTTGAGCTGATCGAATGTTGATGGTCCGTAAAAGTCGTTGAGTTCTTCGAATTGGTCGAAGGTTATGGAGCGGCGGAATCGTGGGCTTGGTTGTGTTGGTGGGTTTTCTTTTTCTGTAGGGTTGTTGTCTACTGTTTTTGGTTCTTCGGTGGTTTCTGTGCTTTGCGACGCCGTGGTTTCGGCTGTTGTTTCTTCTACTGCTGGTTCTGGGGTGGGGGTTGGTTCGAGTGTTTCTTCTGTTGCGGTAACTGTATGGCTGGTGTCGGTTTGTGCGTCCACGATTGGGGTTGCAAGAAGTCCGAGTGCAGCTACGGCGAGGATGGCGATGGCTAATCGTGTGATTTTCGTGCCTAATGCTGTGTTCATTTTTCTGCCTCCTTACTTTTCAGTTCCGCTGGTGTTGGTGGTGTTTCGTCGTACGAGCACGAGTCCGCCTGTGATGAGGATTGCGCCGGCTACTAGTGCCCATAGGGTGTGTGCGCCGGTGAGGGCTAGTGTTGGTATGTGGGCTCGATCGCCTGTTCCTCGCTGGCATGTGATGATGACTTCATTGGTGGGGATGCCAGGGGTGGCTTTTGGGTCGAATTCTGGGTAGCCGGTGGGCAGTACGTAGCCTTTGTTGCTGAGCTTTTGCCCGTGGTTGAGGTTGGTGATTGTGGCGGAAAATTCGACGTTGAGTTGCAGGTCGGGCCGTCCGGTGCGCAGGCCGGCTACACGTTGGAGCCCTGCTTCGCTGAGTGCAATGGTGAGGATGTTGTCCTGGTTTGTGATTCGGTAGTCTCGGGCTGCAAGGGTAAGTTTGTCACCTTTGGCGTTGGTGTTTGTGAGGTAGACATGGGTGTTGTCTGGGTTGTAGGTGAGGTTTGTGTTGAGGAGATCCACGATGTCCACCCGGGTGATTTTTCCTTCGGTGTTGGGTGCGGGAAGGGTGGTGGTGATGCCGAAGGTGATGGTGTCTCCGGTGCAGGCGTATTCGTTGGTCGTTGTTTTGGTCGCCATGATCTTTTGATCTTTGGCGAAGGCGTGGACATCGTAGTCCCAGGTGTCGTTTCCGATGGTGACGGGAATGGTGATCACGAATGGGTCGATCACACTCAGGTGTTTTTCGGATGCGGTGGTGGGGATTTCGGTGACGTAGTATGCGCCGATTTTAAGGTCGTAGAATCGTGCGATTCCGTCGTGGCTTGTGGTTGCTTGTAGTTGTGTTCCGGGCAGGAGTTTTTCTGTGGCTGCGCCTGCGGGTGCGAGTTCGTTTTTGTTGAGGCTTTGGAGTTCTTGCCAGCCTTCGTTGGTGGTGAGGTCGACGTCGATTCGTTGGATGGTGAAGGTGACACCGGCGATGGGTTCACGGGTGAGTGGGGCGAGTGGGTTGTGGGGGTCGCCGTATTGGGTGAGTGGGTCGCCTGAGCTTTTGGTGATGCTTAGGGAGCCTTTGCGGTGTGGGTCGATGGTGGTTGCGTGCGCATTGGGGGCAGCGAGAATGAGTGCGCTTAGAATGGCCAAGGCGAGCATGCCATAGAGCATGCTTGTCGTTGTTCTTCTGTGCTTAGTCATTGTGGCTGCTTCCTTTGTGTTGGCGTACTTTTCTGCGCAGGTTTCGGATTGCGATTGCGAGGATTGTGAGAAGTACGAGTGCGAGTACTGCGACGACTAGTGTCATCCACCATTGCCAGGGGAAGTATGCTCCGGAGAGGATTTGTTCGTCTTTTTCGTCCATGGGTACGCGGTGTGCGTGGACGAGGAGGCGGTGGGAGTTGACTGCGTAGGGGGTGCAGGTGATGAGGGTGAGTTTGTCTTTGCCTTCTTCTACGCGCAGGGTGTCGGTTTCTTCGGGTAGGACGATTTCGGTGCCGGTGACTTGGTATTTCATCGTTTCGCCGAGGGTGTTGACGTAGACTGCGTCACCTTCGTGGACGTCGATGAGGTTGTCCCAGAGGGTTGCTTGGGAGAGTCCGGTGTGGCCTGTGAGTACGGAGTGGGTGGATTCGCCGCCGACGGGTAGTGAGGTGCCGAAGAGGTGTCCGATTCCTTTGTGGAGGGTGGATTCTTCGGTGCCGTGGTAGATGGGCAGCAGGGAGTTGATTTTGGGGATGGAGACTGTGGCCATTACCTCGGTGAGGTTGAGTTGGTTGAGGTAGTGTTGGTAGATCTCGTTGTCTTCGCGTACTCGTGCGAGCCAGGGGTCGAGGATTGGCCCGTCGGTTTGTTCGGTGTTCCAGATTGCTGCTTGTTCGCGCGCTTGGTTAATGAGTTCTGGGTCGAGTGTGTCTGTTTGTTTTGAGTAGACTTGCGCTTTGCTTGATTGCTGCAGGTTTGCGGTGATTGTTGCGACGAGGGGGTAGCTGAGCAGAATTATGCCGATGAGTACGAACAGCACTGGTAACGCCTTTTGAACAAGTGTTTTTTCTGGTTCGTTGGGCGTGTGGTGGTGCTGTTCGTTTGTTGGGTTAGTTGTTTGTACGTCCACTGTTAACTCATCAGGCTTGTTGATACTTTTGGGGTTCAAGGCTTAAGTGGCGGGGAAGGTTTTGGTAGTTTCCCCGCCACTTTGTGTGTGCTTAGCGGTGCGGTGTGTTTAGCCGCGGCGACGCTGAAGCTTGAGGTAGTAGCCACCACCGATCAGGAGGAATGCTCCACCAGCGGCCAGCAGCAGGTAGATGCCGGTACCACCGGTCAGTGGCAGACGGAAGCCACCGTTTTGATCAACGTTGACAACTGTAGCGAGATCGACCAATGCGACCTTATCGTTATCACCCTTAGTTACTTGGAATTCAATAGGCTCTGCAAGTAGCGCTTTTCCAGCAGGAGACTTAATTTCCACCAAGCAGTATTTGGCTGGCGTGGAAGGAGTCGCCTGACCATCAACCACGTTGTTTACATGGAGCCCTCGAAGCTCAACGACACCTTGGTCGTTGCTTTCGAAAACATCAGTCTTTGTACGCCCATCAGGCAGGATCAGCTGGATTGGGGAACCCTTGAGGTCGGTCTTGCTGTCACAGCGGTACACGTTAAATTGTGCACCCTGAATTGGAGCCTGATCGAAGTCCGACTTAACGAACGTCACGTTACCGAAGTAAGACTTCGTAGGATCTTCGGGACGATATGGTGGGTTGTCTGGGTTATCGTCACCATCTGGCTCACCTGGATCGAATTCCTCGTCAGCTTGAGAACGAATATCAAACTTGTTCTCGACAGGTCCGAGTTCGCCACCTTCTACAGGAAGCAGCTCAAATGGGAGGGTAACAACAATTTCATGACCCATGTCAGCTGCAGTAAATTGATTCAATCCCTGCTCATTCAGGGTCACAGTTGCAAGGCCTGTCTGCTTCTGGTTCTGAACCGTGTAGCCGGTCGTTGGAACTGCTTGACCGTTAATTGTCACCTTGACGCGGTCAGTGAGCTCAAGTCCCTTGAACTCTAAGCGCTGCGGATCGTAAAGGTCGCCAACAACAAACTTTTTCAGCACGTTGCCTACAGGACGTGGCATAGTAATCGAGTAGTCGATGATATCGCCAGCGTTCTTGTTCGCATCCTCTACCGTTTTAACCGCTGCACCACGCTTGTAGTTCTTTGGATAAACGTGCACGTCTTTAAGACGCTTATTAAGTTCAGTTGGGTGGGTCATCGGCAAGGCGATCATAAACGGAACCGACTTGTTGTAACCCTGTGGAGTCAAGGTTTCTTCAACAAAGTACAAACCAGGCTCTAGGTTCGAGAAAATGGCTTTACCCGACTGGTCGGTTTCAACAACATTGCCCGCTTGGCTCCATGAACGACCTTCATCCATCGCGGCCTTGGAAAGCTTCGTGCCGCCAACTTGAAGATCTCGCTGCAACCGCTGCGCATTTTCCCAACCCTTGTTG
The DNA here is from genome assembly GCF_030408755.1 of Corynebacterium felinum. NCBI lineage: Bacteria > Bacillati > Actinomycetota > Actinomycetes > Mycobacteriales > Corynebacteriaceae > Corynebacterium > Corynebacterium felinum. Next base: position 178,747 of record NZ_CP047209.1, on the reverse strand, counting down.
GTGGTCAAATCATAGGCTTTGTGCTGCTCATGCTCAGGGGCAATGGTAGGGGCTTTGCGAATTGTGAACTGAGCACCCCGAATAGCACCTGCTAGACCGGTGCGTTCAAGACCATTACCCGCTTCTCCATCTGGACCTTCATGCTTGTGAACGGTCAAAGTAGTGGGTGCCTTGTCCTTGACAAGCTGTGCGATTGATTCAGCAGTCACCGGATTCAAATTAACCGTAGCGCTGGCAACCATGACGCCTGCTGGGCCAGCAGCAAGCATGCCCGCAGCCACGGAGGCAACGAGGGCCTTTTTGAAAATATTCATAGTTTTCCTATAAAAGTCTGCCTCACAGAACCCCTTATCGGGCCTGCCGAACTCCCCCGCCAAGGCATGCCAGATAAGCCCTATGAAGGGCTACAAATTTGGAGCAAATGCTCGTCAATCAGGGCTTCAATAGTGCCAATCGGTGAAGTTCATAATGGAACCGAAGTTCAAAGTCAGTTCCAGCGATACTGATATTAACCCCCGTAACATCATTTCCAATAACGAAGATAATAAAAATATCCTAAGTAAACCGGCAATAAATTCATCATTTTGCATACCCAGCCCGCGTTCAATAGCGCCCCCCTATGGCGCAGTGGCAAGATTGCTGACAGAAAAAAGTCTCAGCGCCACCTTTGGATTGCACACTATCAAAATCAACCACTTCGCAAGTATCAAACTATTAACACAGGGTTTTTCCGAATAATTACACCCAACTTGTCTGACAAGTGCTCTGAGCTTGAACTTTTAGCAGTAGCAAAACTTAGGCAACCCTTAGCCAGATATTGATTAAAAAAACCTTTTAGTCGAGTTCTTTCGTCGAAAATTTCAGGACATGAAAAAATCCTAAATAGGTGACGTATCACCCCCTTTTTGGGTACCCCCAACCCCACCCCCAGCGTTCGCCAGCGTTATGCACTCTGAGCATGAGAAAGCCCCACGCCATAGTGGCACGGGGCATTAAACTCTACTTATTGTTAGCGTAATAGCGACCTAAGAACTCGGTCTTGTACTCCTCGTAGTAGCCGCCGTCGATAGCTTTGCGAATATTATCAACCAACGCCACCATGAAGGTCACATTGTGCAACGTGCACAAGGTACCGCCCAAAAATTCCTTCGCACGCATCAAGTGATTGATGTAGGCACGAGAGTAATTCTCCGACACATAACCGCCGAACTCCTCATCCACGCCCTTAAAATCGCGCTTAAACCGGGCAGCCGTCAAATTCACCCGGCCGTCCAAGGTATACACCCCACCACGGCGACCCAAACGAGTCGGTGCCACACAATCAAACGTATCCGCACCCGCCTCAATCGCCGTGAAAAGATCATCCGGCTCCGAAATTCCCAGCAGGTGCCGGGGCTTCTCACGAGGAAGCTCATCACACACCCACCCCACAATCGTGCCCAAATTCTCCTTCTCCAGCGCTCCACCGATACCGAAGCCACCAAAACCACGCTTGCCCTCAGCCTCAGCCTGCTCCGAAAGACTCACAAGCCCACGGGTAGCCTGACGCCGCAGATCCTCATACTGTGCGCCCTGCACCACACCCCACAATGATTGCAGCGGCTTACCTACCCGCTCCTTTGTTAAACGATCATGCTCATCCAAGCAACGCTTCGCCCACCGATGAGTACGCTCCACCGACTTCTCCTGATAATCACGGGTATCAACCAGCGTGGTCAGCTCGTCAAAAGCAAACATAATATCCGCACCCAATTGATGCTGAATTTGCATCGACACTTCAGGCGTGAAACGGTGCTTCGATCCATCAATCACACTGCGAAAATCAACACCCTCCTCATCAACTTTCGCCATGCGATCCTTACCCTTCGCGCGGATATCCCCCTCAGTTAGGCCCTTGGTATCCATCGCCAAAACCTTCTTAAAACCCACACCCAAACTCATCACCTGGAAGCCACCAGAATCGGTATATGTAGGGCCATGCCAATTTTCAAAAGCAGCCACACCCCCAGCCTCATCCACAATATCCGGACCAGGCTGCAAATACAGGTGATAAGCATTCGACAACACTGCCTGCGCCCCAGTCGAACGAATCTGCTCTGGAGTCAGCGTCTTCACCGTGGCCTTCGTTCCCACAGGAATGAACGCAGGAGTCTGAATATCCCCATGCGGAGTATGAATCACACCCGTACGACCATGACGTCCAGGAGCCTTCTCCAACTCCGAACCAATAGTGAAAGTAGTATCAACGCTTAAATCCATGCAGGCAAGTCTACTTCACCTGCACATATTTTCTCATTCCACCATCGACTGCGCCCGCGCAACCTTCCTAGCTTCCTCCACCTTCTCATACTCCCGCTCCAAAGAGGAACCCTCCACATCCACATGAGGCAACACACGATCCAACCAGCGCGGCATCCACCAAGTCGCACGCCCCAAAAGGAACATCGCCGCCGGAACGAAAGCCATGCGGATGAAGAAGGCGTCGAAAAGCACACCCGCGCCCAACGCGAAACCAAAAATCTTCACAAACGGAAGGGGCTGACCAATAAACGCAATAAACACCGCAATCATGATCAGCGCCGCAGCCGTAACCACTCGCGCACTATGGGAAAAACCATGAATCACACTCGCCTCAGTGCCGTTATAACGACCCTCACCCCGACCCTGCTCCTGGGTGAAATGCTCACGCATCGCCGAGACAATAAACACCTGATAATCCATCGCCAAACCAAAACACACACCGATCAAGAAGATCGGCATGAACGCAATAATCGGTGCCGGAGTACCCACCAAACCCCACAAACCCTCCTGCCAAAACAGCACAGTCACACCAAACGCCGCGCCCACCGACAACAGGAAACCCACACCCGCAATGACCGGAACCATCACGGAACGGAAAATAATCAACAACAACACAATCGCCAAACCGACCACAATAAACAGATACAGCGGCATCGCATCAGACAACCGATTCACAACATCCTGCTGCACCGGAACCAAACCAGTAATACCCGTATCAACCCCCGTGGAATCAATCACCTCCTGCTCCTTGATACGCAAAGCAGAAATCAGCTGATTAGTCGCCGGATCAATATTCGCCTTCTGCGAAGTCAACAACAACTGCGCCGCAAAACCATCCTCACTCACCCCCACGATCTGCACATGCTTCACATCCTGAGTAGCCGAAAACTTCTGCACCACATGCAAATACGAAGCAAACGCAGCCGCCTTCTTCCGATCAAAAACCCCCGCCGCCGGATCATGACCCGCCGCCTGCGCCACCACCAACGGACGCAACACCGGCGAAGCAGGATCAACATCATGCGCATCCACCACAACAAGGAACTGCGCATCCGCACCAGGGCCAAAACCCTCATACAAAATCTCCGCCTGCTTACGCTGCGTCGTATCCTTCGGGGACTGCCCATCAGACGGCAACGACAAATGAAGATTAAACGCAGGAATCGTCAACGCACCCAAGCTAAACACCACAAGTGCAATGATCAAACCCGGCATCCGGTGCACCAGTTTCACCCAACGCTCACCCATCGTGATCGTGCGCTTCGGACGATTAAACATCTTCAACCGTCCGCTAAACGCCCGCTTACCGGCCACTCCCAGAAGCGCCGGAAGCAAGGTCAGTGAAATAAGCACAGCCATAAACACTGTGAACGCGGCGGCAAAACCCATATACGTAAGGAAAAGAATATCGGCAACAGCCAACGCCACTAACGCCACAATCACTGTCACGCCCGCGAACACGACAGCAGAGCCAGCAGTTCCCACCGCCATGCCGATCGCTTCTTCATGCGGTTGGCGCTCCAGCTCCTCCTTGTAGCGGAAGAGAATAAACAGTGCATAATCCACACCCACGGCAAGCCCCAGCATCACAGCAAGTACTGGGGTGATGTTGTTCAATGGCACCCAAGCGGTCGCAAGCGTCACCGCCAGCGAACCGATACCCACACTCATCACTGCGACAATCAAAGGCATACCTGCGGCTACGAGTGAGCCGAAAGTAAACAGAAGAATGATGGCAGCCACACCAAGACCAATGATCTCCGAGGTTTCCTCAATCACAATGGGATCACCATAGGCGGGGCCACCTGCCTCAACTTCTAAGCCTTGGGCTCGCCCAAGATCCATAGCATTGGCAATCGCTTCGCGTTGCTCAGTGGTTACATCGGCGGGAAGGGGAACATCAATGCTGAAAGTGGTGAAACCAATGCGTTCGTCGGTGCTCAGTAGCGCAAGATTCTCAGCGTCTTTGCGCGCATTTTCTTCCGGCATCCCTTGACTGGTTGCCGTTTCGATGACAAATTTTTGCAGTTCAGGGTTGAGCTTCACCGGGTTGCCGAAGCGTTGCGTATCAGTGAGCCCCACAAGGTTTTTCTCAATGTGCTCAATCACATCGTCGACTGCCGCCGAGTTGTGTGGGTCGGTAAGCTTTTGCCCTTCAGGGGCTTTAAAAGCAATTGTCACCCCTGTGGATTCGATGGGGGATTTGGCATCAGGGAAGTTTTTCAGCAGCAAATGGGTGGCTTTTTGAGCCTGTGTGCCGTTGATAGAAAACACATCGTTGTATCCGCCTTGGAATGCAAAAGCTGCACCGCCAACGGCCGCCAACAGCACAAGCCAGGCCGTGATCACGACCCATTTTGCGCGGTACGACCATTTTCCTAGCCGGTAGAGCAGTTTCGCCACTGAAGTGCTTCCCTTCCATCACTTAAAGATTCCTCCCCACATGCTACTACCTGACCACTTCAGTGCGGTTGACCGTCACCTATTTTCGCCAAGGGTGCATGCGGGCTTTGTGGTGGCTTCGTAAGTTTTCACCCCAAGCGAAGGCACCTAAAAAGAAAACACCGGCTTATCACCTAGGAATGAACAGAAACCTGCGGAAAGAGCAACATTAGAAGGCGGGAAAGTTGACAAAAATATGCCTATTAATACACGGGCATTGATTCAAAAATACTGATTCGGTTTTCAGCACAGTGCTTGCCCGCACCACAGTGAACCCACCCCTAATATTCCAAGCGCCTGACCCGCCGCCATTTCCCTTTTGCCTCAACTACACCGAACTGAGGCAAGGAAGCATAGGGCATTCAAGAAGGATAAGAAGGAAGGGCAACAGTGGCCTCGTTCAAGGAATCCTTCCCTAAGACGGCGAAAACACTGGGGGAACTTTGTTTATTAGCAGGCAATCTCCGATTGGATACGCTCAACACTCAGCGCTTCAATGAAGTACTGTTCGATTTTCTGGTTAGGTATAACGATTCGACATCCTTGCCCTTTCGGTATTCCGTGTTCATTGCGAACCCGCGTCCAAGGAGTGTTGGGCTGATGAGTAAGATCACCTAATTGCATGCCACTGAGGCCACCGTAGTTTTTTACCACGGCGTCGATGAGGATACGGTCATCCCCAAGTATCTTTGCAGCATCGCCACCGGGGATCTGATTCACCTCGTATTCCCCTTTGTGCTTTAAGTAGAGGTCGTAACTTACAGGCCCCCATTTCCACGCTTCGAATTCTGTGTTAAAAAGAGGGCGACGCATCAGTGCCAGCGCCCAGCCTTGACTAAAATACAGCAGCTTCTGCAGTTTCATGGTGGAGAGGGAACCATCGAACTGTTCAAGAATGTAAGCAGCAGCATCACAAATGGTTACTTCTTGAGTTGGCGCGTTAGTCGTCATTTTCTCCCACCTTTCCACTGGTCATTTTCGAGTATTTCCTTAATTTCACGGTCTACAGACTGTGACGATCGTGCTGATTCAACAAAAGTATCACTGAATAAGTTCGCAATCCTCCATGCCACATCTACATCAAAAGGAACAAAACGCGTTTTTTCCCGATAGTCAATCGAGACAGCTCCTCGCACCGATTTTTTGGAGTCATGGATTGGAGTGAGAATAAACGACCTATAGCATGCACTGTCTGCCACATCTAGTTTAGCCTCAGTGGGTGGCCGGTTGATGTCATTGACTACGGTTTGCTTGTTTCCAATCATTTGATCACAGAAAAATCTTCCCACTTCGGTTTCCCAATCCCATTTATCTCTTCTCGGACGATCGGCTCGCCCCGCAAAACAATCAATCTTAAAATATCGGTTCCGCGAACGTGCACTATCCCCGTCTGGTTGACCATCAGATTCCTCGTTGTCCCTTCGTTCCATCATGTAAACAACAATTCGAGCTTTTCTCCCTGAATGACTCAACGCTGCCGCTAGTTCTTTCGCGAGTTCTTCTCGAACTTTATTAGATTCACTTGCCGATGCATCTTTAACAGAAAAATCGCTGAGCCGTTTTCCAGCTTCAAAAAGCCCACTCACGACCTGGTGCAAACATTCATCCCTGTTCTTTTCGCCCCCGTGAACTGATGTGGCATATGCCAATCGGGCACTCAAAACAACGAGTAGGACGCCAACACCTATCCGAAGGCCACCTTCGCCTTGCCACCACCCTGATTGGAATTGTGGCATAACCCAACCGCCCAATAGGCCCAAAACAGCAGCCCCAATCGAAAGTAGCCTCAAAGCCCATGCTGGCAAACCAGAAGGCTTTACTTTATCCGAAGCCCCTTTCGTGCGAACAAAGAAGAAATTTCTCACTCTACAAACCTAGCTACGAGAACCAACAAACGTACTCAAGGCAGTGACTAAAACGAATGCAGAGAGATTACGTTGAAAAGTCTGGTTACATTCCCAGTAAGCAAAGAACTTTTGAACTGCATCTTTTAACAACTTGCCACCATCTACGATAACCAACGCCCCATAAACACCCAGCTCCATTATCGAATAGATTTTCGAATTAGTGACTGAAAGAGTCACCCCTTGCCCCTTTCTCAATCCATCGAACACCCACCCCCCAAAAGGGGTAGCAAATATGAAACCCTCTTGTGTAGCAGATCTTATGCGGTATTTTTCATAACAAATGCTATAGCTTTGGCAATCCTAACCAAAGTTGTCCTTTATATAATTTTTAGGAGATATGATGCACGGATTTGATTTCCGTAGGCTCCCTGAGATGCTTGGCACCATTTTGGCAATCATCACTGCAGTCGCAGGTATTTTGACCACCTTTTCCAAGTTCAGCGATCAAAACCCAGGGTTGTCACAATCGAGCAACTCGATCAGCAGCAGGGTTGGCAGCGCTGGCAATGGTGGCAATTGGGGCAATCAACCCGGTGGACACAACGGCGGCGGAGGAAACAACGGCGTTGATTACGACGGCCACATTGGAGACAACCGCTATGCTTTCACCCACTTCGTAGACAAGGGTGACGGCAAAGTCAGCGGACGACGCACAGTATGGGTTAACGGTCAACGATATGACAACTCCCTTTACCTCAACCACGCAAACAATGATTATGGTCGCTCATCTGCAATTACAAGCCAAATCCGCGGTCAATTCCAACGTTTTACTACCACCTTGGCGGTCCCCGATAACTCGACAGAGAACCAACGAGTGAATGTTCTTTTCTATGCCGATGATCGCAAGGTAGGCGAATACAATGTAGTTCCCGGACACCCGCAAGCCATCGAGATCCCTCTCAACGGCGTGCGTCGCCTCAATGTAGTCACCCACGTTTATCACTACCAAGGAAATCGTAAATACGAGGATTTTAAACCCGACCACAAACTCGGCGTAGCGATTGTCAACCCAATCCTGCACAAGTAAACCCTTGTATGCGAACCGGCGCTTGGTAGTGGAAGCGCCGGTTCTCTTTTTGCCGAACATGGGAAAACCCAGCCCACAAAAAAGCTTGTGAGCTGGGATTTTATTGGCGGTGGCGGCGGGATTTGAACCCGCGGTTGGGGATTACCCAACACTCGCTTTCGAGGCGAGCACCTTCGGCCGCTCGGACACGCCACCGTTTGAAAATCCTAGGGGAAAGTGGGGCCGAGAGCAAATCCTCGCCCCCACATATCCGCCTACTGACGGGGCGCGGTGGCTCAACGCTTAAGCGTCGTCGTCCTTCTTGAACGAACCGATCAGCTTGTTCGCAGCATCCTTGATGCTCTCACCAGCTTGCTCAGCGGCTTCCTTGATGCTTTCACCGGCGTTGTGCACTGCGTCTTTCACGCCCGCGATCACCTGATCAGCCTTGCCTTCATCGGCCAAGCTTTCATTGCCGGTAGCCTCACCAATGGCCTCCTTGGCCTTGCCCTTGAGATCATCAACCGTGTTTTCAAAATCGCTCATAATGTCATGCGTCCTTTCATTACAACACCCCTCAGTAAGCACTCGTTGATCGAGCATTCCAGTAATTCACATAAGGGGCGATCATTAGTGTGTGGTTGCGCAACTCTTTCCCACCCTAGCGCACACTTTGTGAACCCCGCCACAACACAGACTAGTGTTCACCCCTGATATTGCCAAAGAATTTCGTTAAAAGACCTGCGCATTCTTCCTCCAGCACACCCGCTAAAATTTCTGGTGAATATAATGCGCCAGGGGCGCGGGGAATGTCGATCAATGACCCACACGCCCCCGTCTTCGGTTCAAAAGCGCCGAAGATAATCCGAGAGATCCGCGCCCCCACAAGAGCACCCGCGCACATTGCACACGGCTCCAGAGTGGCAACAAGAGTGCAATTACTCAGTCGCCACCTGTCCCCATGCGCACCTACAGCTTGTGTCATCGCCATAATTTCGGCATGACCAAGGGGATCACAGTCCGCTTCCCGGCGATTATGCCCACGGCCAATAATGACACCCTCGGGGTTGAGAATAATCGCCCCCACTGGCACATCCCCTGCAGGGGTGCGTGCCGCTTCGACCAGCGCTTCGCGCATCCAGGCTTCCGCCTGCGTGACAAACCCCGGGCGAGGCAAAACAGAATCGGGTGCGGGGTTAAGGTCGGGGCGTCGAAAAGCGTCCACGTTACAGCTTCGCAGCCTCGTTCAGCTCATCTTCGCAGCCTAATTCTTCGCACAAGCGCTGCAGCTGCTCAGAAGCCCACCAGTCAGTCTCATCGCAAATAATCGACAGCACCTGCTCACTCACACCCACATCAGCCAGGATCTCAAAATCACCGTCTGGCCAGCCCACAACTTCCGCGAAGTCTTCTTCCTCAACCTCAGGGAAATCAGCGTCCATTTCCTCCAAAATCTCGGCCGCGAACTCATCCACCACAGCCATCGTGGCGTCAGAAATAAACAACCTCACCCCCTTCGGGGTAGGTCGCACGATCACGAAATATTCATCATCAACGCACAAAAGAGCAAAAGCCACCGATTCCGCACGCAGATCCCGAACCGCCTTCACCGAGGTAGACAGCGAAGAAAAATCATCAGCAAAGGTGCGCACCTGCCACTTTAAGTCGGCGCGAGTAACGGTCACTGCAAAATTACGATCCATACCGACTAACCTTAGTCGTTCTGTGTCACACTTATCACGTGACCATTAACGAAATTTCCCGCCCCGTCTGCGTCCTCGGCCTAGGGCTGATCGGCGGTTCCCTGCTGCGCGCCCTGAAAGAACGCAACGTCCCAGCCTACGGCTTCAACCGCTCCCCATCAGCCACCCGCGCCGCCAGCGCCGAAGGCTACGACGTCAGCAGCGATTTAGAGCACACCCTGCACCGCGCCGAAGCCGACAACGCGCTCATCGTACTCGCCACCCCCATGCCCGCGATTGGCGCGCTGCTCGAATCCCTCGACACCCACGCCCCCAGCTGCGGATTCACCGACGTTGTCAGCGTGAAAGGCGAAGTCTACGACCTCGTGCGCGCCCGCGGCATGCACGACCGCTACGTCGGCGGACACCCCATGGCCGGCACCGCAAACTCCGGCTGGGACGCCTCCTACCCCACCCTCTTCGAACGCGCCGTGTGGGTCGTGACCTTCGACCACGCCCTCGACACCGACGAACCCGTCAGCGACGCCTGGATCAAACTCTGGATCGACGTTGTTCACATGGCCACCGCAGTCGGTGCCGAAGTCATCCCCGCACGCGTCCACCAGCACGACGCCGCAGTCGCACGCGTCAGCCATCTCCCCCACATCCTGGCCGAAGCACTCGCCATCGTCGGCGATAACGGCGGCGCGCTCTCCCTCTCCCTCGCCGCCGGCTCCTTCCGCGACGGCACCCGCGTCGCCGGCTCCGCCCCCTCCCTCGTGCGCGCCATGTGCGAAACCAACCATGCAGCGCTTCTCGACGCCCTCGACGAATGCCTCAGCTTGCTTCACGACGCCCGAGCCCACCTCGCCGAACCAAGCCCAAGCCTCGAAGAACTCATCGATAACGGCTACCGCTCCCGCATCCGATTCGAAGCCCGCTCCGGGCTCAACGCCGCACAATCGGTCAGCCCCACCAAAATTTCCAACCGCCCCGTTTTCCGCCTCAACCCTGGTGCAGAAAACTGGATCAACCAGCTCATCCAAGCCGAAAATCTTGGGGCACGCATCGAAGTCTTCTAAGCACTGAACGTTTGTAGCCAAAATAAAACGTGTCGAATTTTTTGGAAAAATTCGACACGTTTTCGGCATATGTCGAATCATTCGACATATGCCCGCCCTGAGCTCTTGGTCGCTGTGCCCCAACTGTTCCCAGGGGCGAAATTCACTTCACACCATCATGAAAACCCATGTTTACACCACGCTTTGACCCCAATCGCCCCTATAACGACCTTCCTCCACTTCCTCCTGCACAAGACATCGAAACTCCCGCCGTTTTGAAAAAAATCATTCAGGCGCGCACAGCTTTGGCTCGCCTCGATATGGCCTGCCACCTCATCCCCAACCCTGACACCATCACTGCGACTATTCCTCTACTCGAAGCTCGCGCCTCCAGCGCAATTGAAAACATCATCACAACACATGATGAGCTATTTAAAGCAGCCTGGAAAGTTGATACCACCCCCCCCCCAGCAACCAAAGAAGCACTCCGCTACAAGCATGCTCTCTATGCAGGATGGGAATCACTGAAAGAACGCCCACTCAGCACAAAAACCGCACAAGAAGTATGCTCAGTGCTTCAAGCACGCCCCGCTCTTATTCGCTCCACCCCAGGAACCTACATCGGTGATCCTGCCACGGGAAAACGCCATTACACTCCCCCAGAAGGCAAGGAAATCATTGAAAACCATCTCGCCAACTTAGAAAAATTCCTCTACCCAGCCAAGGAGAGCCCCTACGACCCCCTCACCATCATGGCTGCAACACACTATCAGTTTGAAGCCATCCACCCTTTTTATGATGGTAATGGACGAACCGGGCGCATTCTCAACATTCTTCTCCTTATCCAAAGCGAACTCATCACATTCCCAGTCCTCTACCTTTCAAGCTATATCGTTGAAAACAAGGCACGGTACTATCAACTTCTGCGTGAAGTAACCACCCAAGGAAACTGGGAAGAATGGCTACTTTTTATCGTAGAAGGTGTAGAAAAAACCGCTACATCAACCCTTGCGATGATCAACAAACTACGCGATATCCAAAGCACCATGGAAGCAGATATCCGCGCAGCAGGAATCACTCCCGCTAAAGAACTCACAGATCTTCTCTTCAGTTCCCCGTATCTTCGCATCCGTGACGTTGAAGAAGCCGGTCTAGTGAAACGGCAACAAGCATCACACTGGCTCAACAGCCTAGTTCAACAAGGCATTCTGCTGGATCACAAAGTTGGGCGCGAAAAATTCTTCATCAATCACGCAGCACTAAATATCCTCACCGCCTAGCAGGCGCGTCGAAAAGCTTAAAAACCCCAGTTCCTTTTCAAGAACTGGGGCAAATTGTGCGCCCGGAGGGATTCGAACCCCCAACCTTCTGATCCGTAGTCAGATGCTCTATCCGTTGAGCTACGGGCGCAGTGTGCGTTAGCAGCATTTCCTGCTGTGCAACGAGATAAGACTTTACACCTAAGCTAAGAAAATACGCAAACGCACAGGTAAAGCCGTATTTTTAGGAGAGGACAATTCCAAAGACTGGAACGGCCAAGAAGTAGGTGACAAGGGTGACCAGTACCATGCCAATCACATTCAGCCAGATACCGCCCTTGATCATGTCGCCAATCTTCACATAGCCCGAACCATAAGCAATAGCGTTCGGTGGCGTTGCCACAGGAAGCATGAACGCACAGGTTGCAGCCAACGCAACAGGAATGGTCAGCAGCAGAATGTTCTGATCACCAGTGACAGTCAGACCAATACCAATTGCCACGCCCGCCATGATCGGCAGGAAGGTTGCGGCAGTCGCGGTATTCGAGGTGAACTCAGTCAAAATCAGCACCAAAGCAGCGATAGCGAAGATCAGCAGGATCGTTGGCAAGGTGCCCAAGCCCTTAGCCAGTTCACCAATCCACAGCGACAAGCCGGAATCGGAGAACATCTTCGACAATGCCAAACCACCACCGAACAGCAACAGAACGTCCCAAGGAAGTTCGTTTGCCGTCTTCCAATCCATCAGGCGCACACCGGTCTTGGTATCCGCAGGGATCATGAACATCAGCATGGCCGCAGCCAAACCAATAGCAGCATCAGCAACCTTGATATCAGAGCCAGTCTGCTTAATAATCAGCGGAACAAACACCCACGCCAACGCCGCACCAGCGAAAATAATCGCGGTCGCAACTTCACCCAGGCGCATCGTGCCCATCTTCTTCAGTTCCTCACGGATCATCTCACGACCGCCAGGAATCGAATCAACCTCAGGCTTGAAAATGGTCACCAGCGCAAACCAGGCGATAGCCATGTAAATCACTGCCAGCGGAACACCCACCAGCATCCACTGGCCAAAACCGATGTGAATATCGTGGTTATCGGCCATATAGGCAACCAGCAGGGCATTTGGTGGGGTACCAATAATGGTGCCCAGCGAACCAATCGATGCCGAATATGCAATAGCCAGCATCAACCCAGTGGCAAACTTCTTCTGATTACGCATGCCGCCAACTGATTCAGCAGTCAGCTGCAGCACGGACACACCAATAGGGAGCATGACCACTGCGGTAGCGGTGTTAGACACCCACATGGATAGGAAGCCGGTTGCGATCATAAAGCCAGCAATCAGCTGCTTCGGCTTCGTACCTACCGCTAACACCACTGACAGTGCTAGACGACGGTGCAAATTCCAACGCTGCATACCCAGCGCCAGAATAAAGCCACCCATGAACAAGAAGATGGTCGGCGACGCATAAGGGGCAGAAATCTTGCTAAACTCCACCACCTGCAGCAGCGGGAACGCCACCAGTGGCACGAGTGCCGTGGCCGCTAGTGGGATAGCTTCAGTCATCCACCACACGCCCATCAGCACCGCCACAGCAGCAGTGATGCGCAGTGTGTTGTGGCTGACCTCAAGTTCAGGGTCGGCCTTAGCCACGACGTCGATAGCAGACTCAGGGAAAATGAAGTAGATCAGCACCGCCAGCGCAAGACCGACGATCATGCCCATGGCTTGCCGACGCCACTCCGACTGGTCACGAATCTCAGCATCCTCCACTAATGCGTGCGAGGAAGACTCGTGGGTAATAGGTGTACTCATATTAGCGAACCTTTTTCTAAGTATTCGTTTCTGCGAGATCTTAAAAACGAAGGGGCTTTGGAAAACCCCCTCCCCCTGAAAAAGGGAGCATGGTTCTCCAAACCTAGTAACGCACTCACAGTACCCACGCAAAGGGAAGGTTAGACACTGCTTTTCCGTTAAGATTTCGCAACACCTTCGTATCTCCCCCTTTTTCTTGCGCTTTACCTGCACAAAAACCCCTGAGCTAAAAAGTTCCCCTTAATGAAAGTCCACCCTATTTCGGGGGTAGTAAGAACAACATTCTGTTTTAACAGTCTGTGAAAGACACACACTTTGACACTTTTTTAAATAAAATGCCCCCACTTTTTTCATCCCCAGTTCACCAAAACTATGGCACTATAAAAAACCCAGTTCATCAGAGATGAACTGGGCAAATTGTGCGCCCGGAGGGATTCGAACCCCCAACCTTCTGATCCGTAGTCAGATGCTCTATCCGTTGAGCTACGGGCGCAAAGTTCCACCAGGCCCGGTGAAACGCTCCCAACGAGTGGGAGGAGCGGAGACGAGAGGATTTGAACCTCCGGACCTGCGCAAACAAGTCAACTCCTTAGCAGGGAGCCCCATTCGGCCGCTCTGGCACGTCTCCAGCAATTCATGACAACACAAAAAATCCCCGAAAGAAAAGGACTTTCGTGTTGGAAGAATCGCAGCTAACTATACCTGCCAGCCCTTGAGCTGCCAAATTACCCACCCGCAAGAAAGCAAAACTACAGGTAGGGCGCTACACTGGCCGGTATGTATGTGCGCGAAGACTTATCAGATATCCCCTCCTACGTCCCAGGAAAGCAGCTGAAGGACGCCCTGAAACTCTCAAGCAACGAGGTTCATTCACCCCCTCTGCCCGCCGCCGTTGAGGCGATGGCTTTAGCGGCAGCGGGGGTGAATCGTTATCCCGACCCCAGTGCGCAGGCACTGATTCGGGCATTAGCGGAACACTTAGATCTCAGCCCCGCCCACGTCACCGTTGGTGCGGGTTCTTCCGCATTGTGCCAGCAGCTTGTGCAGGCCACTGCCGGCACAGGTGATGAGGTTGTGTTCCCGTGGCGAAGCTTTGAGGCGTACCCCATCTATGCGCACGTAACAGGCGCTACCCCAGTTGCGGTTCCGCTTACCGACGACGGTCGCAACGACCTCGTTGCCATGGCGCAGGCGGTGACAGAGCGCACGAAACTGATTTTCGTCTGCAACCCCAACAACCCTACGGGCACAACCATTACGGAAAAAGAATTCGAGGCGTTTCTGGCGGCAATCCCGAAGACCATCCTGGTTGCCCTCGATGAGGCCTATTTCGAGTACGTTCGTACGACCGATACCCCTATTGCTACGGAGATTGTGGGCCGTCACCCCAATGTGATTGGTTTGCGTACTTTCTCTAAAGCCTATGGCCTGGCAGGAGTTCGAGTCGGTTATGCTTTCGGAAATCCTACGGTGATCGAGGCACTGAACAAGGTGGCGTTGCCTTTCGCCGTAAGTTCGGTGGCCCAGGCTGGCGCGTTAGCGTCGCTGGATGCGTGCGACGAGTTGCTGTCCCGCACTGAGGAGGTTGTTGAGCAGCGTACTCGCGTGGCCAAGAAGCTTGGGCTTGCTGCTTCGGAATCGAATTTTGTCTGGGTTCCCACCCCTAAGGCCCAGTTGATGGCGGCGGAGTTGATGAAGCATGGTGTGATCGTGCGGGCTTTCCCTGAGGGTTTGCGGATCACGGTGACAAATGAGGCGGAAAGCGATGTTTTGCTTTCCGCCTGGCAGAAGGCTTTTTCTTAAGCCTTGATGGGGGTTGTGTCTTCCTGTGCTTGTGTTTCTGGCTGCGCCCGTGGGTCTGTCGATGAGGTGTAGACCAGTTTCATAATGCGCCATTCTTTGAGCGTGAGCCAGATCAGCACAATGTCGAGGATGGTCAGTGCAAACATGCCGTAGGTGAACATTTCGATCATGTCGAAGGTTTGGTAGACGATGAAGAATACCAAGACGGCGATCATGAGGGGGTAGGCCCAGAGTCGTCCGCAGAGAACTGCGACGATGAGAATTGTTTTCACAACCGCGTGGATCACGAGGTAGAACACAATGAAGTTTTGGGCCGAGGTGTCGAAGTGTTCGAGGGAGTTGGCTAGTGCGACGGACACAGGGTTGTGGCTTTGCGCGAGCCAGTCAGTGATGTCGCGCCAGAGGTGTTCGGGCAGAGTTTTGATGACGACTGCGAGAAGCAACTCGAAAAACCCGAGGATCAGTTTGAACCACAGCGTTGCTCGGAAAGCTTTGAGTGCGACCACTTCGTGGGTGGCTAAATCTAGCTCGATGTCTTTGATTCTCAAGACTTTCAGTGGCTCCTTCAGTATTCGCGCAAGGAACTAGTAGTCAGCAGCCGTGGCCACTGTTTTCCTAGCCTTTTTCTTTACTGCGGTGGAGGACTTCCAACGCCTTTCCTGAATTTTTCTTTCAGGGCTGGAGTTGTGAACTTGAGGTCACGCCGCGAGGCTTTCGTAGGTGAATGTACCCCTCACTCTGATGTGTGCGGGGCATTTTTGCTACGAAGCCTCTCTAAGCCTACTAAGAATGAGCGACATCACTAAAACGTACGGCTCTTTCCATGCTGATGACGCCTAGCTACCGCTAGGCGCTGTGCGAAGAATGCAGAACTTTCTTCTTAATCCTTAAAGTTTCCCGCAAGCACTGTTCGCCCGTGCCCGGCGAAAAGGATCCCTCCATTGGTATTTGTGCACTTCATGGTGTTGTCACCGTAAATCTCACACCGTATTTTCCCTGCCTGGAAGAACGTGTTCGGGTTAGCTTTAACTGTGCGCAAACTTGGATCAGGTAGCCCATGATACGTAGCGTAGAAGTTTTCATCATCGCGCATTTGCACACCAAGCGGTGGGCCGTAGTTACTCATATCTGTTGGTTTCACTTTGTCGAATTGCGCTGGCACTTTACCGTGGCAAAATACTGCAGCCATGTGCGCTAGTGGACGATAGGCGCACACTTGGTCGCCGAAGTGGAAAACGCAGTTTCCATAGACGTCGCATTGCCCACCTTCGGGAAGTTCTTCTCTCAAGCCTTGCGGTTGTGCGGTGGCAAATGTCTCTACCTCACCACCAATAAACTTCGCTGCACGGGCAGGATCGGTGTAGTCGATCCAGTTGTTCGTCCCTCCTGAATCCGACGATCCAAGCAGAGTGGAACCCTCACGCCCTGCGGTGTTCACCATCGTCGGTTGATCCGTCCCCAGCGATGCAAGTGGCGCAAAAAGGGCAAGGATCAGTGAAAAGATGCTGCTAATAATGCCAAGGATGGCCTTCATTTCTACCCCCAACACAAAGTAGTAACTGTTCTATTTGCTACTAAACATACATGCTTTGCCGAAGTACCACCCCCCTTTTCTGGTGCACAACGACAGGCGTATCCCCTTTGAAAACTCGACCTTTGTGTACTCCCAACCACAAAATTGGGGTTTCATATCAAGAAAGGTCGAGTTTGCCTTCGCATGATCAGCGACGAAGGAAAATCATGTGCTCTGAACTGCCTACAACTCACATGTAGTTGCCGGCACGCATGGCCGAGCTCAGGGCGCTAGGTGGGGCGTGAAAATAAAAAACCGGCAGCTACTGATGTGTGATCAACAAACCGTAACTACCGGATATCCGCCACTACGAAAGTGGCGGGAAGAAAAATTGCGGAGGCGGAGGGATTTGAACCCCCGGATAGTTTCCTATCGCTGGTTTTCAAGACCAGTGCATTCGGCCGCTCTGCCACGCCTCCATTGAAGCCGTGCACACTACGAGGTAGCAATCACGACTTTTCAAAGTTTAGCGCATAATCCCCAAAATTCACCTAACGTGGGTGAGTATGAAAGCTATTTCCGTCACTGACGACAAAAAACTCGCGCTCATCGACACCCCCACACCCACCCTCAACGAAGGTGAAGTACTCGTCCGCGTGCACGCCGCAGGCGTCAACCGCGCCGACATCCTCCAAGCAGCCGGACACTACCCACCACCGGAAGGTGAATCCGAGATCATCGGCCTCGAATGCGCCGGAATCATCGAAGACCCCGGCACCACCAACCGCAGCAAAGGCGAACCTGTCGCCTGCCTACTCGCCGGTGGCGGCTACGCCGAATACGTAGCCGTCCCCGAAGGGCAACTCATGCCCATTCCCCAAGGCTATTCCTTTGCCGAAGCAGCAGCCGTGGTCGAAGTAGCCACCACCGTGTGGTCCAACATCGGCATGCTCACCGGATTGAGCAAAGAACACACCATCCTCATTCATGGCGGTGCGGGCGGAATCGGCACCTTCGCCATCCAAATGGCCAAGCATATCGGTGCCACCGTGGCGGTGACCGCTGGCAGCGTCGAAAAGCTCCAAACCTGCGCGCAGCTCGGCGCCGACATTCTCATCAACTACCGTGAGCAAGACTTCGCCGAGATCATGAAAAACAAGTGCGACCGCATCCTCGACATCATGGGCGCAAAATACCTCGACGGCAACCTCACAGCACTCGCCATGGACGGACACATGGTCATCATCGGCCTCCAAGGCGGGGTGAAAGGCGAGCTCAACATCGGCAAACTTTTAAGCAAACGCGGAACCATCTCAGCCACCGCCCTACGTGCCCGCGACCGCGCCGACAAAGCCCGCATCGTGGCAGACACCGTGGCTAATATCTGGAACCTGCTTGAAGAAGGAGTAATCCGCCACCACATCCACGCCACCCTCCCCCTCGAAGAGGCACAAAAAGCACACGATATGCTGAAATCCGGCGAAGTGACAGGAAAACTAGTACTCACCGTTAGCTAAAAACTCATAAAGAAACGCCTTGAGTTCCCTCACCCCATTGTGAAGAAGCTCAAGGCGTGATTTTTTAATAAATCGCAGCCAACGCCCGCACCAACTGATCCACATCATGGGTGGTGTTATACGGACCCAAGCCAACTGTTAAAGCAACATCAACCTCATCTAAGCCCATATTGCGCAGCAACGGGTCAGGCGTAGCCGCAGCAGTAACAAGACGACGCTCCAGCAACCCCTGGAAAATACGCTCAGCGGGGATACCCGGCAGGCAGAACGTCACCCTGGGTACGCGTCGTAACGCTTCCCCCATCGCCAACTCCCCGCTGATGCCAAACACATGCACTTTTTGCATCAAACTCAAAGAATTAGTCAGGTAACTAGCCAAGTAATCCACATACTCGCCCACCTGCACCAAGCTTTGCTCCAGCCGCTTGCGCCGCGTGCCCAGGGCATCTTCGCTCAGGTCAGCCAAGTGGTCCACCGCAGCGGAAACACCCGCCGCAAGGCCAGGAGCCACATCGCAGCTAAAAGCCGACATATCAATGCGCTGGAACATTGCCGTACTGCGGAAAGCCAGCGCCGCCACCTGCGGGCCACCGAAAGCAGCACAATCAATACCCACGATGTGTGCGCCCAATTCCTCCAACGAAATCGGGCTATACCCAGCGGTAGGGGTGGCATCCACAAGAACCCACGCTCGGGAACGATCCCGCACCATATCCGCAATCTGGGACACGTCATAGGCCGTGCCCACCTGCGCATGGGCAGTCGACAGCGACACCACTCGTGTCACACCCGACACCAGGGAAGAATACTGCCACACCGGAAGCGCACCAGTACCCAGATCGGACTCGGCGAACACCGTATCGGGGTGATTGAGCTGACGAGCATCAGCGCGCACCGCAACCACCTGCCCGCCCCGGCGGAACAACGGTTGGATGGCCTGGGCGAGACGGGCATAAAGAACATCAAGACTAGGACCTAAAACAACCGCATCAGCAGTGGTATCTGTCAGATCCGCAATAGCGTTGAGCGCAGACTGAATGGAAGCATCGGCACCCAGCTGACCAGTCATGCAGGGGTTGCTGGGTATCTCTTCGTGCGCAAGGCTTAAGGAGGGACTGGCAAAACCTGGACTGTAGGGAGAACCCAAATGCGCCACCGCCAGCTCAGGGCTGGCCATCACAGGTGCAAGACGGAATCCCCGGGCGACGGCGGCGGAGACAGTCTCCGGTATTTGTGGCTGCCTATGAGCAGTCAGATACGTCCAGCCGTCACTGAGGGAGGTGTATAACCCTCGGACGCGTGCGACATCGAAAACCACGTGCAGTACTCCAAACGAAACGGCATTAAATGAAAAATCCTTCATCATTAGTATGCCTGTCATCTTCATTCTCCGCACCCAGCCAAGCTAGGCTAGATATTTGTGCAGGATCATGAAACTAAACGCGAGTCTAATAATCTCCCCAAGAATTCTGAGAACTCTTCGGTGGCCGACCTTGCCCTCCAAGAGCGGGTGAATCGCATCACCGAAGCGGGCTTTAGCGATCCCAAGCCTTCGGCATCGAAGACTATTTCCGCCGCCTGGCGGGACTTGGTTCGCGGCTTTAAGCAGCATGAACTCTGGCTGCAATTGGGGTGGCAGGACATTAAGCAGCGCTACCGCCGTTCCGTGCTGGGTCCGCTGTGGATTACGATCGCCACAGGTGTGATGGCGCTCGCACTCGGTCTCCTTTATTCAGTACTTTTTAAGATTCCTGTCGCAACCTTTTTGCCACATGTGACTGTGGGCCTCATTATGTGGGGATTTATTTCAGGTTGCATTAAGGAAGGTGCCCAAGTTTTTATTGAAAATGAAGGATTAATTAAGCAACTTCCCTCTGCTTTAAGTGTTCATGTCTACAGATTAGTGTGGAAGCAAACCTTATTCCTTGCCCACAATTTGGTGATCTGGCTGATCCTGATTGTGCTGTTCCCACGCCCTCTGGGCTGGGATATTCTGCTTGCGATCCCCGCTATGATCCTCCTTATTTTGAACGGTGTTTGGGTGGCTATGTTCTTCGGAATTGTCGCCACTCGCTACCGCGATGTGGCTCCTTTACTCGAGGCGGGGGTACAATTATTGTTCTATGTCACCCCCATTGTCTGGATGACACAGACTTTGAAGGATCAAGGCGGGGCGATTTCTGAACGCGCAAAGCTTGCTCAACTCAATCCGCTGTATCACTACATGGAAGTCATCCGCGCACCCTTAATCGGTGCTGAACTTCCCACCTACCACTGGTGGGTTGTGATCGGCTGCACCATCGTGGGGTTGGGTCTTGCACTTCTAGCCATGAAACAGTGGCGTTTCCGCGTGAGCTACTGGGTTTAAGAAAGGTCACTGTCATGGTTTCTATCGATACTTACAATGCGTGCGTCGATTTCCCGATTTTCGATGCGAAGTCACGCTCCATGAAGAAGGCTTTCCTCGGCGCTGCGGGCGGCGCGATTGGCCGCAATAAGGACAACACCGTTGTGGTGGAGGCGCTGAAAGACATTAACTTGCACTTGCGCGAGGGCGACAGGGTGGGTCTTGTCGGCCACAACGGCGCAGGTAAATCCACGTTGCTGCGTCTGCTGTCTGGCATTTACGAGCCCACCCGCGGTTCGGCGCACATCCGCGGCCGGGTAGCTCCCGTGTTCGACTTGGGTGTGGGCATGGACCCGGAGATTTCGGGCTTTGAAAACATTGTGATCCGCGGCCTGTTTTTGGGTCAAACACGCAAGCAGATGAAGCAGAAGATGGATGAGATTGCGGAGTTTTCTGAGCTCGGCGATTATCTAGCCATGCCGCTGCGCACTTATTCCACGGGTATGCGTATCCGTTTGGCTTTGGGTGTGGTCACCAGCATTGAGCCGGAAATTTTGCTTCTCGACGAGGGCATTGGCGCGGTTGATGCTGCGTTTATGGCGAAGGCTCGCACGCGTTTGCAGCAGTTGGTGGAGCGCTCCGGCATTTTGGTGTTTGCCTCGCACTCGAATGATTTCCTCGCGCAGCTGTGTGATACTGCACTGTGGGTGGATCATGGTCAGATCCGCCAGGCCGGCCCGATTCCCGACATTGTGGAGGCGTATGAGGGCAAGGGGGCTGGCGATCATGTGCGCCGTGTGCTGGCTGATCTGGAGAAGGAAAAGCAGCAGAATAAGGCTTAAAACATGGATCTGTGGGCGCTTATACGGGGATGTCGTTTCGTTGATTTGACCCACACCTGCGCCCCTGGCCAGCCGCGTTTTCCGGGTGATCCTGATGAGCAGCGGGTGCAGCTGTCTACGGTGGCGGCTGATGGCTGCGCGGTTATTCAGCATACTTTTGTTGGTCAGTGGGGTACGCATGTGGATGCGCCGAACCATTTCGTTGCTGGTGGGCGCAGTGTTGATGCTGTGCTTGTCGACGACATGGTTTCCCCGCTGGTGGTTCTTGATTTTCACACTGAAGTAGCGGCTAACCCTCAGTTTCTGCTTCTCCCTGAGCATATCTTCGAGTGGGAAAGCCACCATGGCAGGATTCCAGACGGTGCTTTTGTGGCCTTTCGTTCGGATTGGTCGACAAGGTGGCCGGATCAGCAGGCGATGGAAAACGGCGGGAACTGCCCTGGCTGGTCGGTGGCTGCTATTGATTTCCTGGTGGAGCACAGGAATATTCGCGCGATCGGCCACGAGACTTTCGACACCGACCCCAGCCTCAAAGCCCAGCGTGCCATTCTTGCCCACGATCGTTGGCAGATTGAGCTTTTAACCAACCTCGATCAGGTGCCAGAAACAGGTGCGATTATTGTGGCCTCCTGGCCGAAAATCAAGGAGGGGACAGGTTTTCCCGCCCGGGTGTTTGCACTGATCGCTTAAGGTGAAGCACCGAGCATTGATGTTAATTCAGTGGTTATCCCGCTGATGGTGATTTGGCAATTGCGTGGCCGATAGTCAGCCTTCGATAACTGCGCTTCCTCGGTAGGGTATGCATCTCGATGTATCCCTGCATAGGCGTGACCTGTGCCGGTGATGTGGTAGCCCAGTTTTTGGCTTAGCCGCTTGGCGGCATGGTTGCCCACAAACCATGCGGTGGCCATTGTTTCGGCATGAAGGTGCGTGAATGCTAGTTCGGCGAAGCTGCGTCTAATGGCAGTTCCTATCCCCTGGTTGTGGTGTGTTGCCCCATAGTGCGTCTATCAGGGTGGGAGATTTAGCGGAAACAACCTTCAGTGCTTCAAGGATGTAGCAGTAGCCTTATTCCTTGTGAAACACGTGTATCACGAGCAATAGCAGAAATGCTTGTTGCTTCATAAAGTCAGCGCAGGAGCATAATTGTTTGAGTCCAACAGGTTGCAGCACGCTGATGTGTGCGATGGTCATGTCGACGCCGGTGGGTGTGGCACCAAGCGCTGATGGTGCGTGCAATAGTGATGGGTACGAAAAAGGTTGGCAGAAACGCAAGCACGTGGTGTTCCTCTCATGGTAGTTTTCTTTGTCAAAAATCATTCTGAGTAAGAACCCCGCGTGCTTTGCGTTGACGTTCCACCCACAAAACCCCCAAAACCACAGGTCAGCGTTTCCTACGTATTTCCCCGATGAAAAAGCTCAATGTGCCACTTTACAGTCAACTCCTGAGTGATGACATCTGCCATCTGGGAGCCAACGAAACGTACTCCTTACTGTGAATCTATGTCGATTCCGAAGGATCATGAGCGCGAAGTGTATGATTAAGGAATGAGTTCAAAAGTATCACCTCCCCGAGGAATGAGAGATTTTATCCCCGTCGATACAGCCCGACGTCGCTTTGTTGTAGATTTGATAATTTCCGTTGCCCGGCGACGAGGGTTCCAAGAGGTGCAAGCCCCCTCTTTGGAGAAGATCGAACGACTTAAGTCTGATCAGGGTGGGGAAAATGAAAGCATGATTTTTGAGGTAATTAAGCGTGGCCTAGATCAAAATGTCCCAGTTTTGCCTCGTCAGGTGGTTGACCTTGGGCTTCGCTACGATCTTACGCTTCCCCTTACTCGCTTTTATGCATCCAACAAATCCTCATTGCCCAGAGTTTTCAAGTCGTTCCAGACGGGAAATGTATGGCGAGCTGAGCGACCCCAGAAGGGGCGCTTCAGGGAATTTACTCAATTTGATCTTGATATTATTGGAGAAAAAAGTATTACGGCAGAGATTGAACTAATCTCTGCCGGATTACAGATTTTAATAGATCTTAATCTCGAAAATTCGTCCACGCTACTAGTGAACGATCGTCGCATCCTGCGAGACATCATGCTTAGGGCTAGAATCGATATAGACGATCATTCTTCAACCCTCATAATTCTTGATAAAATTGATAAAATTGGGAGGTCTGGGGTTGAGAAAGAACTTAAAGAACTCAGAGGACTAACCTCTGTGCAGGTGGAAGAGTTATTCGATCTTATTGAGAGAATGGAAAGGGATTCGGATTGTTTCCAGTCCAGTGAGTGGGAATGGTACGATATTCCCTATTTGATCGCTTCCCTGAGAAAGATCTATCCAGATTTTAAGGTAAGTTTTTCTCCAACGTTGGTGCGAGGAATGGGATACTACACAGGTCCAATCTATGAAGTTGTTAATGATTTTTCCAACAAATCTATCTGTGGAGGGGGTCGCTACGACGATATGATTAGCAAATGGTCCGGAGATAGCGTTCCGGCAGTAGGCTTCTCTTTTGGATTTGAACGCATAATGGATCTACTGCCGGAGAGTTGGCATATATCCAACGGTGAGCACTTGGCGATCGGGTACTCAAGTATCAACCAGTTTCAGGAAGCGATCACACTCCAAAAACACCTGTTAGAAGCAGGTATATCCGAAGTTTCACTTGTTAAAAAGCCTAAGAAGATCAAAGCTGTGTTTTTTGAGGACCTCTCACGGCAGGCGTGTGATCGATTTTTTGACATGGACGACTTTGCCCCTTCCCTTCTAAAAGATAAGAGGTACATCATTGAAGTCTCCCGACCCATTCTTAGGCAGGCGTAAAATGCAGTATGTAGCAATATTGTCCTCTGATAACGCTGGAGGAGTAAGAGCCTTTGCCCCCCTCATCCGGCAACTGGGGTATTGTCCCCTCTTAATTTCCGATCAAGACGATGATTTGAACTCCAGTCTCTGCGATCGTCACCTTGTCGTTAACTGGAATACGCCAAACCCGGTGTTGACTAAGGAGATAAAAGAGGCTCTGCCTTTCGAAGCTGGTTCCATTTATGGAGTTGTAAACCTACTTGAGCCTCTCGCCGAGAAAGTGGTCGCCATACCTACCGCTCATCAGTCTTCGGCGACCTGCGAAAATTTAAACTTCCTGACACGAAAAGATTTATTTCGAAGTAAAATGCGAGAGTTAGGAGTATCAAACCTTTCTTCTCATTCCGGAACTGAAGAAGAGATCTTGACTAGGGAAATTAACTATCCTGTGGTCGCCAAGCCTGCGGCGCAGTCAGGAGGCTCATTCTACGTTCGGAAAGTGGAAAACGATGAAGAGTTATCCGAATTTCTCTCTTTGCTAACCGGTAGGCTCGGGGCAAATACACTAATTCTGGTAGAAGAATATTTCCGAGGTCACGAGTTTTCCATTGATGGTTATTTACAAAATGGGTTCTTTCATACGATTTTAGCAGCAGAGAAGCCAGATCACGATGATTCCCTTCTCCACGACAGCGGTCTTATTGTAATGCCTCCTCAAAATCCTCTGGTTAAAGAAGCGGTTTCTGCAGCTTCTTTTATTCTGCGCGATGTTGGGAATGCTCTGGGAATCAACAATATGTGGTTCCATGCAGAGTTTCGAGTGAACTCTGCTGGGAAAATTGAAATCATAGAGATTAACCCAAGACCGGGGGGAAGACTCTTTGCCAAAGCCGCAGAAGTTGTTAGTGGGCTGGATCCCCTTAAGATTGTCCTTTCAATGGCAGTGAATCAAAAAGTAGATATTCCAAGTCAAAGCAATAGCTCTAACGCTTTTCTCATGGGTCACGTGAGCATAGAGCGCTTCGAAGAAGGGGTATTCGAAGTAGATGAAGATGCGATTGAAGAAATCAATAAGCACCCCCATGTTCTATTTTCATCCATTCTATCGCCGTATCGAGTTTCAAACCTCGAAAGAGAAAATTTTTTTTGCGATATTTTGATTGAAGGAGAAGATATGGCCAGTTTGAAGGAAAGCTATCTCAAAATAACTAACATTATCAATAAGGGATCAAGAAAAGTTGGCTCATGACCACTAGGGTTTTCTCATCGGGGAAATGCGTATGAAACGCTGACCTGTGGTTTTGGGGGTTTTGTGGGTGGAACGTCAACGCAAAGCACGCGGATTCTTACTCAGAATTGTTTTTGAAAAGAAAATCAATCTGAAATGAACACCGCTTGCTTGCGTTTCTGCCACTCTTTTTCGTACCAATTTCTACTGCACGCACCATCAGCGCATGGTGTCACACCCAACGCAAACGCCATGACCGTGGGCGCAACCCCAAGAAGATGCTCCTATTCTGCTTGGAATGTAAACTTTGATCATCTCTATTCTAGAAGTTCAAGCCGTATTTTCTTTACTTTTTACACCGCTCTCAAGCCCCACCCCATGAAAAATCTGGGTTAAGGGGAAGACGTTTCTATTGGGTAATTTTCGGAAATCTCTAAAAACTTATCCACGAGTTCATCAGAGGTTTTCCCACCGATAACAAGAAAAATACCCCACTCTGACGGGTGTTCCCGAGAATGGAATCTTCCCACCTCAGTCATTAATCTTGCTTCTAAGATACCTTGCTCGTTGCGGATGGAGTCGATATCCGGAACCGATTTAATGAACCCAGGATGGGATGGCTCAAGGTTGAAAAAGCCAACTGCAGGAAAGATACTTTCTCTAGAAGGGGACATTTTCTCAATTGCCTTTGCTTGCTGAGCCGCCCACAGTTCTCGAATATCAAACCCTAGACTCCCTCGAATCATGGGAGGGCTACCTCCGCCCCCAAGCCGAGTGGCCAGTTCGGAGAAAACCAGAGACCCATCACGTAATTGGAAAAACTCTAGGTGGGTTGCGCCATCCATTACTTCAAACGCTTTGTTGATGCGGTCATGGAAATCTCGGACTTGCCTGTAAAAGTTGTAGTTTTCATCTTCCCGCACAATGAAGCAGCCATTGATCCCCTTTGGTTCATTGGCACGCAGCCTAGGACTCATGTATTTTGCGATACTAAAGTGGACACACTCACCATTATCCCAGATAGCGTCCACAAGAAACTCGTCCCCTTCAATGAACTCCTCAACGATGATCTGCTTAGATCCAAACTGAGGCGGTATATCTAGCCCCATAATTATCTCTCGCGCCTTTGCCTCATTTCCTGCAATCTCTGTCGACATTGTGGACATGCCAGCAGCAGGCTTGATAACAACAGGGAAGGTCAACCTTGAGAGATCGCGAAGAGAATCAACGTTTTCGCGAGTCGGGATTGATAAAAAACGTGCGCAGGGGATGCCCGAGGAGCGTGCGCGCATCTTCATGAGGCGCTTGTCCCTGGTAGCAGCCGCCACAGCCACTGATTGATGCTTCACTCCAAGTAACTGGGCGATATACGCTGCGCCGATCTGACTAAATTCCGTAAAGCTCGCAACTACATCTATATGTATATTCGTTTCTTTGATTTCGGCCACCACCCCCGTAACTGATTCGAAAGAGTCAAAACTGGTTACATAGTGGATAGAGGTCATATTGGAGAGGACCTCGGAGGGCAGATCCCTACTCTTATCAAATTCATCTAGTACTAGATGTACTTCGTCTGCGTAATCAACGAACCATAATGGCATTTCATCGGAAATATCATACTTACACAGTAGAATATTCAAGAGATCACTCCTTTGGATCTTAAGGATATTTTATACAAATAAAGAATAGGAATTAGAAGAAGGATAAGAAGGGATAAATAGAGGAACAGAGATGTTGGGGACGAATACTTTAGAGTATACGTGGTAAAGGAAGGGCCTCCAATGAAAGCGACTGAGGTAGCTAGGTTTTGGAAAGAGAAGCCTCGCCCATAATTCCCTTCCCCAGAAACCCTCTCGGTCAATGAAGGTACTCCAATTCCTGCCAATACTTCTCCAAGGGAGAAAAGAGCCATGCTTAGGAGAAACATCCCGATTCCCCATCGTAATGGTACTGTAAGCCCCACCATGCAGATTAGCCAGCTAAGCGACCATGTTATCGAAGTTAGCGTGAGCAATGTATGGGGAGGGAACTTTACTAGTTTTGGAGAGAGAATTACGTTGAAGAAGATCACTGAAAGAGTATTCATGATCATGGAAACGGCCAGTAGCCAAACGGGGAAGTCTGTTCGAGAAAGAATACCCGCAACAAATGCGCTATCTAGTTGAGCAATTCCAAAAGCCACATAGGTAATATTAACGAAAATCACTACAGACAATAGAGACAGATTACCTCTTCTTGAGTGGGCGCTTTTGGTGCTGCCCCATTTCTCCTTTGAGGCCCCTATGCGAACTTTTCGAACCTTGGAGTGCACCGATGCAATAAGGAAGGCAAGAAAAATATGACAAATTGCCTTAAGCAAAAATAGCACACGGTAAACATCGGCTGATCCTAGCGTGGCAGCCAGACCACTTACCACTAGTCCAGCTCCGATCCCCATGTTCATAAAAACCTGATTGGAACTAAACGCAAATGCTCGTTTATCTGGAGGAGTTAAATTGGCCAAAAGAGTGAACCATCCAGTGCTAGTTCCTAGCCCGATCCCTGTAATGGCTGCTCCAACTAAGGCCATGGATAGATTTGTTGCTGTTGAGTATAGGAGAGCTCCAATCGCGCTAATAAGGACAGGGATAAAGGAACCCCAGAAAGCGTTATATCGATCCGATATATAACCGGCGAGGGGATGGCCGAAAAGGGAGCCGACAGCAGTGATTGGAACTAGGGCGCTAGCCACATCAAGTGGTGCACCGATGACGTCATGAACGAAAAGCATCCCAATCGGAAATGCCATCCCAACACCCAAAGAATTAATAATCCCTCCCAACAGAATCCAACGTGATGATCTAGGGAGGGATCGAAAGGATTCTATCCATGCGACGTTCATGCCGATACGTGAAGAATGCTGATTCTCTGAGATGTCCGACGATCCTCTACTTTCCGTGTTTGTGCAAGATAATTCTCGCAAATTTCGCGGGGATTATCTCCCTTCACTCGGATGTTCTCGATAGCGGGGACAACATTCAGATCGTAGCGTGTCGTTCGTTGGATACTTCCTGTAGGTATATATCCGCCGACCCGCAGGGATTCCTGAAGGCGTTCTATACCAAAAGCAAATCCAGTCGAGGGAATAAGCTCGGGAAAACCTTTTGGCGCAAAATCGCCGAGAAGGCGATCGTAACGACCTCCCCCTCCAACTTCAACGTGCCTTTTCCCATCTTGGCCTATAACATCGATTTCGAACGTGAAACCAGTGTAATATTCGTGCGAGCGGACGACACAGAGATCCACTTCAGCCTGTATTCCGTAAGCCAGCATAGAAGATGCTAGAGCGTCAAGATATGCGATTGAAGAAGTGTTGAGTAGGTCAAGCGCGGAGTAGTCCTCTCGTGAGATGGGGCCGACGGGTCGATTGATGATATAGCGCCAGGCCGCTAGAACTCCTTCATTCGAAGTGTTGGCAGATACGATTTCCAAGAGTGCACGGACAGACGAATCATATCGTTCTGGCTTCTTTCCAGCCTTGCATTCGGCAATCGTGTCTAAAGCTTCTTTTACTTTAACCCTATCCACCTCACTTAGCTGCGACTGGTTGGCAAGGTCGATAAATATCTCATTATTACTAATCCGCAACACAATCGAGTCTGCTGGCACCCCTACCGACTTCAGGCAATTGTAGGCAAGTACGAGAGGCTCGAGATCGGATGCGGGGTCGCCACCCCCGAGTATTTCGACACCAAACTGAGTGAAAGAACGCCCTTTTCCTGCCCAAAGTGAATCCAAGACTTCGTTTCGAAAGCAGGGCGTGTCGTAATAAATTTTGATTCGCATATCCGAAACCGTCTGGATATCGCTGTCCTTAAGCTCATTTCCTAACCACCGAGCAACAGAAACAGTCCCCTCTGGGATGAGGACAGCAAAATCCTTTTCAGGCTGTTCAGAATAGCTTGACGTGTAATTATCAATGGGAATGAAGAAGCAAGATTTTTTATCCCACTCTGGCCAAGGGGAAAGTCCTATGACCTCTTCACTGTATGCTGCCGCCCTTTCAAGGAGTGAAACGGAAAGAGGTTCGAACCCATAACTCTCTGAAACATTGGCAAAAGATTCGCATAAAAAACGCCGAGAGCGAAGCTCGTGACCATATCTGTCGCCGAATCCTGGTAAACCTTTCATCTTATGTCCTTCCAGCTTTGACAAAATCTCTCGCTAAAGAGATATGTAACAATCCTCAGGGAACGATCTGAGCATTTTTGAGTTTACCCGTTAATCTTCGCCCATGGAACAAAAGCAAACTAATTTTTTAACCCGGATTTTTCATGGGGTGGGGCTTAAAAGGTGTGTAAAAAGTAAAGAAAGTGCTTCTTGACCTGCTAGAATAGAGATGTTGTTAAGCCTTTATTCCAAGCAGAAAAGGAGCACTTTCATGGTGAAGACTACTACATACACCCCTATGATGGCCAGCTGCACCCGTCTTGTTTCCCGCGCGGGGGTGTTACCCTTTGCTCATGTAGCTCAATTAGTCGGGATTGGTGCCAGCCTTGATCGTGTTTTCTCACGGCAACGGTTAACACATACTTTTGGTGATGCGTGTACTGGGTTAGCGTTATCGTTAATTGCTGGTGGTGACGATGTTAAAGACATCAACTTGTTAGATTCTGTTTCGACAGCATTATCGTCTCAGCCATTGCCGTCGGTATCAACCCTGTGGCGGCGACTGACAGAGCATAAAGACACCAGCGATAAAATGAGGTTTTCTCACCAGAGTATTTTGCGGGCTAGGTGTAGGACGACTAAAGCAGTTTTTGCGATGGCTGTAATGGTTTTAGGGCATAGTGTTACACGCCGTAGTGCTTTGAGTTGTTTGAGCATGGCGTTTGCTCGTTCTGATGGTGCTCGCAAACCGTTAAGACGACGGTTGTACTCGTATTCGTCATCTGCCAGATTCCTTCCTCTGATCGGTGTGTGTACGTTGTGACCTGCACCAATGTAGCCTTTGTCGGCAAGAACGCAAATATCAACAGTGCTTATTGCATCAAGAACATGCTCACGCGCTGCTGTGATGTCGTGGGTTGATCCAGGAGATACTGAGGATACCCATAGTGGGTACCCACTCTCGTCAGTGAGCACCTGTACATTGCCACCAAATGCCTTATGTTTTCCGGAATACCACAGATCGTGACGGTTTTTCGGGTTCTTTCTCGCTACGCGGTCTGTTCGGATGAGTGTTCCGTCAAGGCAGACGAAAAGATTATTGGCGTCCTTGGCATGGCGTAGTGCGTCGATGAGGGTGGGAGATTTGGCGGAAACAACCCTGAGTGCTTCATGGATGTAGCGGTAGCCTGTGGCTTGTGAAACACGAGCATCACGAGCAATAGTAGCGATACTTGTTGCTTCATAAAGCCAGCGTAGAAGCATAATTGCTTGCTCCCAACACGTTGTGGCACGTTGATGGGGGCGAAGGTCATGTCGACGGCGATGAGCTTGAAGCCAAGCGCTGATGGTACGTGCAGTGGAAATTGGGACGTCAAGTGTGGCAGAATAGCGAAGCACGCGGGAGTTCCTTTCAGTTTGATTTTCCTGTATCAAAAACCATTCTGAGTAAGAACCCCGCGTGCTTTCGTTACGACACACCCACAAAACCCCCAAAACCACAGGTCAGCGTTTCAAACGCATTTCCCCGGTGAGAAAACCTCAATACGTGAAGAATTCCTTCACGCGATCAAATACGCCCGTAGCACACTATGGAACCTGCTGGGCGATCAAGCCCCACATAAGCTCGCTACAGTAGACAAACCCCTGATAGTAGATATTGATGCGACACTGATCTGTGCGCATTCTGGCAAGGAAAAAGCCGCACCTACCTATAAGAAGGGGTTTGGTTTCCACCCATTATGTGCTTTTATCGACTACACCAGCGTAGGGTTAACTGGTGGGGAATTTTTAACCTGTCTGCTTCGCCCAGGTAACGCGGGAGCAAACACCGCTAATGATCATTGCCAGCTTGTCAAAGAAATCCTGACCGCTCTCCCCGATCACAGCGATGGCAAACCTTGGGGCAAACGACTTGTTATCCGTGCTGACAGTGCTGGTGGGACAAAACAATTCCTTAGCTCCTTAGACGACCATGACCTCGGTTATGTTGTTGGCTTTTCACCCTCACCTACAGCAAGTATCCTCCTCAATGAGCACATCAGATCCGGTAACGAAGCAACTAGTCACACAGATTATCGATCATTACGTAACACCCGTGTGCCAATTGTGCGTGGCAATGGGGATATCAGCTTTGATGACCAACACTTCCTTGAAGACATCACCGGACTACTACAAACCGCACACCTAGAAGATGACAAACCACTGGTGAACCTTCTTACTGATTACCCCACCACGATGCGCGTGATCGCACGGATAGAATCCCCCCCACGCAGGGTGCCAACACAGCATTTTCAATCAACTCGGCATACGCACCCAATTATGCGCAACAAACCTCAACTGCAATATTCAACGCATTGACCAGTACTATCGCCAAAGATCACTATGCGAACAACACATCAAAGACGCCAAAGATCAAGGCCTTGCAAAACTACCGTTTTGCCAGTTCAAAGCTAACCAAATCTGGTGTCTCATCATAACCTTAGCCCACCAACTTCTCACCTGGACAAAACTACTCGACCATCACTACAACAACCACAACAGCGGCAACAACAAGAAACGAAATCAATCCGACAACCCGTGGTGGACATGGGCACCAAAAACCATTCGAGCAAGGTTTATTGCAATCTCTGCAAAAATCACGACAAGCAGCAGGCGCATATACCTCCACCTCGATCAACAAAGCACACACACCCCCACACTGGTGACACTTATGGAATACACCCAAAACCTCCTACGCCCCCTTAAAAAACGAAAAACCTAACCCCCTCAACCACAACACGCAGCAGACCCCACCACCGGCAGCCAACCGCAGGCACCCCACCACAAAACCCCACCACAAAAACACGGACGTACACCTTGCCATTGAAAACCACAACCAAAGGCGAAGGTGCCCCAACCAACCCCACAAACACACCACCCCAACCCACCACCACCAAACCCACCCCATGAAAAATCTGGGTTAAATTTCATCACGACAAGATTTTTCCGGAGAGTAAATCCCTGAAACCGACCTAGGATACATTTCGTGCAGATAAATCACGTCGTTTAGTGGCCCCTATCTGCGAAAAGTCCATGATTTACTTTACTATCTATTCCAGATCATTTTTTCGATTAGCGTCAACCACTTGTCAAAATTGGGGGTAGTTTGGGGGGGGGTAGCTTGCTGGCGCAGCTTGTTGCATTAATCCGGATTTGTCATGGGATTAGGTGTTGCGTCTGCCTTGACGGAAAGATTATTGGCGTCCTTGGCGTAGTGCATCTATCAGGGTGGGAGATTTAGCGGAAACAACCTTCAGTGCTTCAAGGATGTAGCAGTAGCCTTATTCCTTGTGAAACACGTGTATCACGAGCAATAGCAGAAATGCTTGTTGCTTCATAAAGTCAGCGCAGGAGCATAATTGTTTGAGTCCAACAGGTTGCAGCACGCTGATGTGTGCGATGGTCATGTCGACGCCGGTGGGTGTGGCACCAAGCGCTGATGGTGCGTGCAATAGAAATGGGTACGAAAAAGGTTGGCAGAAACGCAAGCACGTGGTGTTCCTCTCATGGTAGTTTTCTTTGTCAAAAATCATTCTGAGTAAGAACCCCGCGTGCTTTGCATTGACGTTCCACCCACAAAACCCCCAAAACCACAGGTCAGCGTTTCCTACGTATTTCCCCGGTGAGAAAACCTCAATTATTGGCCAGAGGAAAGTTGACGATAGCCAGTATCAATACAATCGTCTGCACACGTCTACGAGCATCAGCAGAACGAGTAGACGCCATGCTGTAAAAATTTACACCACTTTCCACGAGTAACCCTTTGCCTCTATGTCATCACAGCGCTTGGCACAACTGCATTTGTCGCTTTGTACCTCAACCACAACAAGCCGTGGAAAAATCAGACTATACGTTGGTAAATCGCCCGCGCAAATGAGTTTTATTCACACTAAGGATTGTAGACTATGCTGTTCAAATTTTACTAGACTAAGCTGTCTTGCATGACTAATCTTTGGGAGCTCGTATCCACCCTTCAGCACCACACCTACGTCGACCTGACCCACTCTTTCCACGCAGGTCAGCCCCGCTTCCACCTCCTGCCCGACGAGGAGCGCGAAACTTTATTCACCGTGCGTGAGCACGGCTTTGAAATCACCCGCTACAGCTTCGTTGGCCAGTGGGGCACCC
Source organism: Corynebacterium felinum (assembly GCF_030408755.1). Taxonomy (NCBI): domain Bacteria; kingdom Bacillati; phylum Actinomycetota; class Actinomycetes; order Mycobacteriales; family Corynebacteriaceae; genus Corynebacterium; species Corynebacterium felinum. The sequence goes on along the minus strand of NZ_CP047209.1, from coordinate 144,893 downwards.
ACGTTGACCCACCCGTCCACTTCGTCGATGGGGCACGCACCCTCGACAACATTGATGTCAAGCAGATGATTCTTCCTCTCGTGGTCCTCGACTTCACGCAGCAGGTGGCTCTCAACCCCGACTTCACGCCGTCGATTAGCGATGTGCAATCGTGGGAAGCCGAGCACGGCGAGATCCCCGCGGGCGCTTTCGTCGCTTTCCGCTCCGACTGGTCCAAACGTTGGCCAGACCCTGAGAAGATGGCGAACAAAGATGAGCAGGGAGTTGCGCACTACCCCGGCTGGAATACCGATCTTGTGCGCTGGCTTATCGACGCCCGCTCCATCACCGCGATCGGTCACGAAACCACCGACACAGATCAGGGAATCATCGTCTCCGAAGGGGCGCTACCCACCGAATTGCTGCTACTCGAAGAAGATAAGTGGCAAATCGAACTACTGACCAACCTCGACCAAGTCCCCGCCACCGGCGCAATCATCGTGGCTACCTGGCCAAAGCCGCAAAACGGCACCGGATTCCCGGCGCGCGCCTTTGCAATTGTGCCCTAGCGAAGCTCTAGAGCGCATCAACTCCCTGCCTGTTGGCGTTGAATAACGCTGAAACGGCAGGGAGTATTTTTATGCGAAATCTTCCGGGTGGCGAATGCGACGCACCGCCACGAGTGTCAGCGTTACGCTCAGCGCAACAGCAACGAGACCTACGGCCATGGTGAGGAAAAAGAAGATATCGGCACCTGTGCTTTGTGGTTGCAGAAGGGAGTGCGCGCCGAAGAATGTGGCCGCAATAAGCCAGCTGATGGCAGTAGCCCAACTAAGAATCTTCATTGCGGCCGTATCCTCTCTGTGTGTTTACAGGCGCAGCAGTGGTGCGAGTGCGCTTGCCACTGCGGCAATAATGCCCATAATGATACCGAGGATTCCCATCACAAGACCAGCATCGCCGCTGATTGCGGAGGAACCTTGGGCTGCTGCTAGTTCTGCTCGCAGTCGCTGGTTTTCTGCTTCCTGTTCTTGCAGCTTGATTTTCAGCGCTGTGTGGGTGTGGTCGAGCGCTTGGATCTGATTGTGTGCTGCTGCGAGTGCGGCTTGTGCGCGGGCTGCTTCTTCTAGTGCGCGTTGCAGTTGCTCGTTGAAGCCGGATTCCTGTTGCTGTTTTTCTTGCTCGAGGGCTGCGATGCGGGTGGTTGCGCGCTCGTGTGCGCGTTGCAGTGCCGCGATTTCGGCGTTGTGGTCGCGGTTGTTTAATTCCGCGATGCGTGCGCGCAGCTGTTGTGCTTCCCGATTTGCCTGTTCGCTGGCTTCGCGTACCGCAGCGATTTTTTGTGCGTGGGCTTGTGCAAGTTGCTGTTCGAGTTCTGTGATGCGCTGGTTTAGCGGAGCGGCGGTGGCGGCTGGGGCTAGGGCGAGTTCTGCTTTCACCCCGACGATCTCTGTGATCAACTGGTTGATTCGTGTTGTTGCGTCGGTGAGTTTGGTTTGTAGCGCCTGCTGTTTGGCCTGTTCTTCAGCTTTTTCCGCTTTCAGTTGTTCCAGTTGTTCATCGGCTTGGCGCTGCTTGGTGTGGGCTGCTTGGAGTTCTTGTTCTAAACGCTCAATCTGTTCGCGCTGCTGCTCATTGCGTGTCGACGTCGAATCCTGGGTAGCCGCATCAGCCTTGAGTGCGTCTAATTCCCGCTGTATCGCCTGTACTTGGGCTTCGGCTTCTAAAGCACGTGTGCGGGCTTGTGCTACTAAAGCATCATCGCGTTCGCTTTTCTCCATGGCTGCGCGCAGCGCTTCTTGTGCTTGTTGTGCCCGCTTGTCGGCATCGTTTGCTCGTTGTTGTGCTTCTTGTTCTTGCTGCTGGGCTACACGCACGCGCCCTTCGGCAGCTTCTACTCGTGCTTGGGCTGTGTTGTGGCGGGCTTGGGCAGCGCGTAAATCTGCTTGCACCCGTTCCAATTCCACCAGCTTTTCAGCGTATTCGGCACGCAGTTGACCTTCGGAAATATCGCGCGCTTGGCGCAGCTGGGTGCGTAGACTTTCCACAGTGGCTGCGGTTTTTTCCCACCCTTTTTGTGCCTTGAGTAGCTCTTCCCTAGCATGAGTGCTGCGCAGTTTTTCAGCCTGCACATCATAGCGGGCATTCTCGAGTTGATCCTGGAGCAACCGCACGTGATGCTGATAAGTTCTGGCTTCTTGCTGCGCCTGAATAAGCTCCCGAGTCACCTGCGCATGCTGCGGGTTTTTCTCCTCCAATTGGCGCTGCAATTGCGCAATGTCGCGCTGTTTTTCCTCAGCTCGTTCGGTGGCACGCGCCACCTGTTCTTTGGCTTGGGCAACCCGGCGGTTATAGTCGCGCAACAACGCTGAAATATCGGTTGCAGTTGGGCCTTGGGCACCAAAGACCGTTGCGGAATCTGTTTCGGTTCCTTTTCGGCCAATCACCGCAGCAGGATCGATATCAGCGGTGACCGTGGTTTCCTCAGGCAAAGGGTTCGGGCCAGCAAAGCCGAAATCTTCGCGGTGTGCCACCGTGATGGTGACCTTCCCTTGGGCGGACAGGCCACTGCGTACCCCAATCAGTGTTCCTACAAATCCGCGTCCTGGCACCCACAGCGGCCCGCCGGAATCGCCAGGTGAGCTGCTTAAATCAATGCCGTAGATGAGGTAGTCATCCACAGCGATCACCTCGCCACAGACCGTGTTTTTGGTGGTGGCACCATAACGGCAAAGCTGGTCGCCTGTCACAGGGGTGTAGAGATTATCGCCGGAGAAAGTATTCTCCCCGAGAAGATTCCAGGCGCGTTCATCGACCTGAATATAGGCGAGGTCATAAATGGCATTGGCACCAGTGATATCCATAAGCGAGTCGGCGTCGCTCATGTCATAGCGGTAGTGCAAGGTGCCTAGGTACTCCCCTGCTTCGGTGTTGACCACTGTCCCGTTTTCCCCGCAGTGGCGTGCGGTCCACAGACGCTTTGCTGCCTTATCCACAAAACCGACGGTGCAATAACCTCCTTGGCGGGTCATATGCCCCAGTGGGGTGAGCACCGATAAGCGATCTCCTTGATTCACCCGATCGACCGCTGTCGCGCTATCCTGCGCTGTCGCGGGGGCCAATGGGAGCAGAGCTGCGGTCACGGCGCTGACAGTTACAAGTGAAAGGGTTCGAAGCCACGTCTTCATATACACACTAAACCTCAAAAACCAAAGATCAACCTGAGAATGTTGATCGGATTATTTTATGCTTTACATAAAATAATCATGCTCGGTATATTCAGGCCAGATTTTCGTCAACAACTAGGCAAAAGAATGAATATTTACCCCCGTAGATCCGCAATTGTTTATACGGCCATTAGTTTTACCTAAGTTCACTTCGGGAGACTTCTGAAAAATTGGCTGATAAAAGGCTTAAATATTTTCAAGGTTTACCGGGGATTCTCTCCATCCCAAAACCACAGCATAACCCCCGCACCCACCACTGCCCACCCGCACCCTTTCTTCACCTGTAGGCACAGTCCCCACCCCTTGCATCAAGATCAATACCCCATGCCAACTCAAGTCATGCACGGCCAAAACCAGCATTTCACCCCCACCTACACACCAATCCACCCCTGCACAGCGCAGCTGCGACATAGCCTTGACACCTATCCCGACATGGAAAAACGGGGGCAGATTACCCCCGTAAAACCAGTACTGAGAAAAACTAATAGGACATTCCTACATCTGGTGTCTTATTCCACCGCGAGCGAGCGCGAACATACAACCACAAGGCGACAAAGAGCACACCGTCGACAAGCGCCATCGTCGGCGAAGTCGCAGCATCGAAATGATACGCCACCCAAAACCCCACCTGGGAAGCTACCAACGCCACCACAAGCGTGACCACCAACATCGCCCCCTGGGAATGCGTGACCAACAACGCGGTCGCAGCAGGCACAATCATCAACGCCACCACCAAAACCGCACCAGCAGCATTAAACGCCACCACCACAGTCAACGAAACCGACACCATAATCAAATAATTCAACAAGCGATGCCGCACCCCCACAGTCTGGGCGAAAACCGGATCAAAAGTCGACACAGTCAACGGACGCCGCGCCAGAATCACCAGCAGCGCCGTACACAACCCCACGCCACCAACAACCCACGCATCCTTCGGACCCAGATCGAAACCTGCAACCTCCCAGTGCGTCAGCGCCGAAAGATTCAAATCCCCCACCAACACCGTGTGCTCAGAAATCGAGGAAGTAGTAAACTTCGTCGAAATCAAAATCACACCAATCGCGAAAAACGCCGGGAAAATCAGGCCAGTCGAGGCATCATCAGTAAAACGACCCCGCGCACGCAACCACTCCGTTAACGCCATCACCAGCACACCACCGCAGGTAGCACCCACAATCAACACAGGATCACGCGGGGAACTCGCCCAGATCGCCGCCACCGCAATACCCGGCAACACCGCATGCGCAAGCGCATCCGACATCATAGCCTGACGCCGCAACACCAACACCACACCCGGCAACGCGCAGGTCAACGACACCACAGCTGCCAGAATCGACACAGAAACCGCGAAACTCATTATGCATGCACCCCACTTCGCTTCGGCGCAACAATCATCGACACAACAACGATCACGCTCAACACAACAACAATCATCGGGCCCGTCGGAACCTTGCCCAACGCCACGGAGAAGTAACTACCCACAACAGCAGCCACCACACCAAACACCCCAGACAACAGCACCATACCCCCCACCGTTTTCGAGAACTGGCGTGCAGCTGCGGGCGGGAACACCGCAAAGGCGATCATCAAGATCAGCCCCACCGCCTTCACACCCATCACGATAGCCAGCACCACCAAACCAAAGAGCACGGGGGATAACACCTTCAACCGTGTACCCGCAACGGTGGCGAGCACGGGATCGAACGTGATCACAGTAAACGGCCGCCATAACACAGCTGTCACCACAGCAACCAACACAGTCACCACAGCAATGGTGTACACATCCAAATTCGTCAACGTGGCCGCATTACCGAACATCAACTCTTCAATGCCCCCCTTGCCCCGAATCCGCGAACGCTGAATGACCTGCAACAGCAACAAACCGCCGCCCAAAAACAGCGAGAGTGTCACCGCCATCGTGGCATCAATTCCAATCCTGGTGGTATCAGCAACGCGGTTCGCAAGCACCACAGACAGCAAACCTGTAACCAACGCGCCAACCACAATCACCGGCATCGAGCGCGCATCAAAACCAGCACTCACCGCTGAGACCAGCAAAAACGCACCCATCACACCAGGGGTAGCGGAATGCCCAATCACATCCGACATCAGCGACTGCCGACGCAAATACAAAAACGCACCCATCGCCCCAGAACACGCACCAATAAGCGCGGTGCCGATCACAATACGACGGTAGGCAAATTCCGATAAAAATTCAACGAAATCAATCACATTAACCCCAACCCGAAGGCTTCATGGATCAGCTCTTTGCTAAAAGCCTCCTGAACGGGGCCGGTGGACACCACATGGCGGTTCAGAATCGTCACATGATCGCACATTTTCTCCACTGTGGACAGGTCGTGGTGCACGATCACAATCGAGGCCCCGCCCTGTTTAAGCTCCTGCAGCACTCCCCGAATCACTTGTTCACTGGCAGCATCCACACCAGCGAAAGGCTCATCAAGGAAATACAGCTCGGGAGCTTGCACAAGAATCCGGGCCACGAATACGCGGCGACGCTGACCACCCGACAACTCGGAGATTTGGCGCTTGGCTAATTCCCCAATTCCTACACGCTCCAATGCGTCGCTCACACGACGTTTGTGGGCTGCGGTGGGGCGTTTGAACCACCCCAATTCGGAATACAACCCCATGGCCACCACTTGCTCCACAGTAATGGGGTAATCCCAGTCCACAGAGGCCGCCTGGGGCATATAGGCCACGCGCTTGCGGGCGCTTTCGAGGCTGCCGCCAAAGAAACGGACATCGCCTTGTGCGGCGGGAATAAGACCCAGTGCGGCTTTCATAACGGTGGATTTACCAGCGCCGTTGGGCCCTAAAAGCCCCATCACGGCCCCTTGGGGCACCCGAAAGCTCACGTCGTTGACCACCGTGGTGGCTCCGTATGCAACGCTGAGTCCAGAAATGGTCAATACATCCATGGTGTGCGAACCACGTTCCTTACATCATCAAAGTGCCAGTACCTGCTCACACCTGCTGGTGTTTCAAAGGTACTGGCACACGGTTACAGTTCTTGTGCGAAAAGCGGGGAATTACTTCAGCGCTTCAGCGATCGCATCGGCGTTGTACTTCAAAATGCCGATGTAGGTGTCAGTTGGGGCGTTTTCACCGAGGGAGTCTGCGAACAGTTCCTTATCGGAGATTTCCACTTCCCAACCCTTGGCGGTGACGGTTTCCTTCAGGGAGTTGATCGCCTGTGGGTTAGCCAAGTTGTCTTGGAAGATGGTGCGGATCTTCTTCTCAGCGATGAATTCGCCCAGTTCCTTCAGTTCTGCTGCCGACAGCTCGGACTCGGAGGTGACGAAGTCGGTGGCGTGAATCTCAAGGTTGAACTGCTTACCGAAGTAGTTGAAGGCGTCGTGGCCGGTGATCAGGATGCGCTTGTCTGCTGGGATTGTGGCCAGTTTTTCCTCAACGTACGTGGCTGCCTCGTCGATTTCCTTCTTGTAGGATTCGGAATTCTTCTTGTATTCCTCAGCCTTGGCGGAGTCGACGCTGACCAGCTTTTCGGTGATGGCATCAACGACGTACTTCCAGTTGTCGGTGGAGTTCCATACGTGTGGGTCGTAGAGCTTCTCACCGTTTTCGCCCAGTTCTGGCCAGTCGAGGCGGTTTGCTTCTGGAATGTTCTCACCCACTGCTACTTGGCGATCGCCTTGTGCTTCGAGCTGGTCGATCATCTGAGCTTCCATGTGCAGGCCGGTCCAGAACACCACGTCGGAGGTCTTGATTTTCTCAATGTCTTGAGTGGATGGCTGGTAGGTGTGCGGGTCACCGCCTGGGCCGACCATGATGGTCACGTCAGCGTCGGGTGCGATGTTCTTGACCGCATCACCGATGTAGCCGGTGGTGGCAAAGATGGTGAGCGCCTTATCGTCGGTGGTTTCGGTGCTGTTTTCTGGTGCTGCGCTCTTCTCAGCGGTGGCGCAGGCTACCAGACCTCCGGCGAGGGCGACGGTAGCGAAAGCTGCGGCTGCTTGGCGTACATATCCGCGGATTCCGCAGCGTGAAATCTTATAGTTTACGACATTCATTCCCATAAAGAACTAGTTTAGGCAAGGTTTTGTTAGGCATGTAAGCCCTCAAAATGTAGTTGAGTTCTTTTGGGGGTAGCGTCATTTTCTCAAACTTATGGTTGAGCAGCATCAATGGAAAGATTGTTATGGTTTAGTGTTGGCTGTCTCACACCCTTATCCGGCTGACCTGTATGCCGTCGACCTAGGTTTCCTATCACGGTTTGTTCGTGTGAGAAGCTGGCACCAGAGATGGTGCGTGCAGTTGGTGCATGAAGATGGTGCGTGGCGATGGTGTGTGGGCTGTACTGTCTGCTTGTGTGAAAGAATGATTCCATGACTCTTTCACTCACTGACAAGGTTGCCGCTGTCATTGTTACCCATAAGCGTGTGGAGTTGCTACGCACCTCTTTGCAGGTGGTTGCGGCGCAAAGCTCCCCTGTGGATTGGATCATTGTGGTGGATAATGGTTGCGATGATCCGGTGCGGGATTTGGTGGAAGAGATTGCTGGCGATAAGGGTGTGCATTTGCCTTCTGCCACGAATTTGGGGGGTGCAGGCGGTTTTGCGTATGGCTTTTTAACTGCCCTTGCCCTGGGCGCTGATGCGGTGTGGTGTGCTGATGATGATGGCCATCCTGAGGGCGGTCAGGTGTTGGAGGTTTTGCAAAAGTGCGCTGTAGCGCATGGTTTGGATCAGGTTTCGCCGGTGGTGTGTAATGTGGCGGAGCCGGATCGTTTGGCGTTTCCGTTGCGCCGGGGCGTGGAGTGGCGCAGGTTCCGTTCTGAGCTGATTGATCCTGATCGTCCTGAGGATGATCTGTTGGAAGGTATTGCTTCGTTGTTTAATGGGGCGTTGATTTCGGCGCGTGCGATGGAGGTGATTGGGGTGCCTGATTTGCGTCTGTTTATCCGTGGCGATGAGGTGGAGTATCACCGTCGTTTGGTGCGTTCGGGGTTGAGGTTTGGTACGTGTTTGCGCGCTGCGTATCTGCATCCTGATGGTTCGGATGAGTTTAAGCCGATTTTGGGTGGTCGGATGCATACGCAGTATCCGGATAATGCGACGAAGCGGTTTTTTACGTACCGCAATCGTGGGTTTTTGATGAATCAGCCCGGCATGCGCAAGTTGTTGCCGCAGGAATATGCGCGTTTTGCGTGGTTTTTCTTGGTGCAGCAAAAAGATGTGAAGGGTTTTTGCGAGTGGTTGCGGCTGCATCAACTTGGCCGTAAGGAGCGGTTTTTCCGCCCCTAACTCCCCCTTTTTTCCTGCTCTCAGCGCGTGTGTGCTGAGAGTTGTGGCGTTTTTGTGCTGTGCTGTTGTTTATTTTTTGTCGTTGAAGATGAAGATACGTTGCACGGCAAAATTGGTGATGGTGGCGACTCCTTGGGCGATGATGAAGGAGATGACGTCGACTGCTTCGCGGGGCAGGTTGAGGCTGGCAAGTGGTGCTGCGAGTACCCAGTAGAGGAAGTTTTGGACTGCGAATGTGGATAGGTAGAGTACTGCGACTGCCGCCCCGGATTTGGCGGAGGTTTTGGCGGTGAAGGTCCACTTCGAGTTCATGATGTAGGCGGTTGTGGTGCCTGCGCACCAGCCCAGTGCTTTTGCCCATTCGCGGGGTATTCCAAGCAGGTAGTCGAGGCATAAGGTGAGTCCGAGGTCGACGATTGCGGCAACGATTCCTACCGCGATGAAGCGGGTGAGCTGTGTTTTGAGGCTAGTGTTGGCGCTGTGATTGTCAGTCATGGACATTCAGCTTACCGTTTATCGCCTCGCTGTCCTTGCGTATCGACGCCCACTCCTACTCCAGCGGCGATGCGCACCGTTGGCGCAGGCTCACACCCTAAAAAATTACGGAACCACTAATACACTTGTCCTTGTTGAATTTTTTGTGACTGAACGATCCCAAGTATCAATACAATCTTTTTGCATACAAGTCTGTGAGCAAAACGAGCAAACGCCATGCTAAAAATTCAAAGCACTTACACGAGCAACTTTCTGTCCCCTACGTCATCACCACACTTGTCACAACCGCTTTTGTCGTCCCACACCTCAACCACAAAAAATTCTGGTGAGAGAACCTTGTTTTCTTCAGGCTTATTTAGTTTAGTTGCTATTAGTTATATTTCCCACATGAAACTTTAGAAGGTGTTGCATAGACGACCTACAACACACCAATCAGCTTTTTCCTTTATTTATGGGGCAAGGAAAAATACCCCCGTCGCAGATAGTATTGATTGACTAACGATATATAAGCGGCAGCTAAAGCGGGAAAATGAACAAACTTCAGCAATATTCCCACAGAAAATGAAAACATAGGACATACAGCACTTTTGAGGATACACGATGAAAGATCCTGGCAGTCATGCCTTTGACTCAAGCAGAGCAAGAGATCCCATAACCCTCCTTGTCGCCAATCAGAAAATGCAATAAATATAAAAAATGGCTTTACTTTATATAGAAGTTAAATATGCTTACCCCTGAGAGCTCTTGATAACTTTGACAACATTCGCATGAGAAAGGATTACGCCTTGCTTAAAAAGTTTTTTGGCACCGTAGTGATCAGCTCACTTTCTGCAACCATGCTACTGCCCAACGCAACAGCTTTTGCACAACCAACCGAAGAAATCTCTTCAGAACAACAAGCAGCTTTTGAGCAGTACAAGTTCTACGACGAGATCTACCAGCAACAACCTTTCAAAGATGTAGAGATCGGGGATAAGGACTTTGATCGCCGCAACGGCACTTTCCGTACCACAAATCCGAATCCAACTTCTGACGATTCAATCGGGGCTATCTACTTCTACTACAATGAGGTTTTCTCACCGGGGAAATGCGTTTGAAACGCTGACCTGTGGTTTTGGGGGTTTTGTGGGTGTGTCGTAACGAAAGCACGCGGGGTTCTTACTCAGAATGGTTTTTGATACAGGAAAATCAAACTGAAAGGAACTCCCGCGTGCTTCGCTATTCTGCCACACTTGACGTCCCAATTTCCACTGCACGTACCATCAGCGCTTGGCTTCAAGCTCATCGCCGTCGACATGACCTTCGCCCCCATCAACGTGCCACAACGTGTTGGGAGCAAGCAATTATGCTTCTACGCTGGCTTTATGAAGCAACAAGTATCGCTACTATTGCTCGTGATGCTCGTGTTTCACAAGCCACAGGCTACCGCTACATCCATGAAGCACTCAGGGTTGTTTCCGCCAAATCTCCCACCCTCATCGACGCACTACGCCATGCCAAGGACGCCAATAATCTTTTCGTCTGCCTTGACGGAACACTCATCCGAACAGACCGCGTAGCGAGAAAGAACCCGAAAAACCGTCACGATCTGTGGTATTCCGGAAAACATAAGGCATTTGGTGGCAATGTACAGGTGCTCACTGACGAGAGTGGGTACCCACTATGGGTATCCTCAGTATCTCCTGGATCAACCCACGACATCACAGCAGCGCGTGAGCATGTTCTTGATGCAATAAGCACTGTTGATATTTGCGTTCTTGCCGACAAAGGCTACATTGGTGCAGGTCACAACGTACACACACCGATCAGAGGAAGGAATCTGGCAGATGACGAATACGAGTACAACCGTCGTCTTAACGGTTTGCGAGCACCATCAGAACGAGCAAACGCCATGCTCAAACAACTCAAAGCACTACGGCGTGTAACACTATGCCCTAAAACCATTACAGCCATCGCAAAAACTGCTTTAGTCGTCCTACACCTAGCCCGCAAAATACTCTGGTGAGAAAACCTCAATGACACTAAGCTTTATGAAGCATATTGTACTGCATCGCATCTGGGTGGTAAATGGTGGCTAACAGCAGAACACTGCATCCGTGGAAATGAAAACGAAAAGGGTGCAATTGTTCAAAGCGACGGCGAGTTCGCTGGAATTGAAAATATTTACTTCAAAGGACGAGATTACGACATCGCTTTGATTAAAGTAGGTACCGGAATCTCGACACCTCAAGCGTTTAGTCTCGCCCCAGCAAAGCCTGAAATTGGTTCTAAAATGGAAGCTATTGGTTTTTCCGGACGTGGGGACAGACAACACGAGTTCTCTTCTAAATCCCAAGTTAAAATCCTGAATAGGGAAAACTTCTGGCAAGATAGAGACGGAATCTACCAGTATCATGATTTGACTAATGGACATACCCTAGACTATGCAACATGCAGAGGTGATTCAGGTGGCCCGCTCTATGTTGGTCGAACCATTTATGGTGTTGTTACAGGTGGATCAAGAACAGGGGAGAATGTATTTTACAACTGTGGTGACTTAACAAGCTTCACGAATGTTGATTCGCACATTCCTTGGATCCAAGAAACTATGCGGGCACATAATTCTACTTCGTTCGGTGAGCGAGTTCGTGCGTTTCAAGGCGGGTTTTCCGTTCGTCACTACCGTGGTTGCGATGTAACTAAACCACTTCGGAATCCGGCGTTTGGTTCGTCCTCCTCAGATCCTTCGTCTGAGGCTAAATGTGATAGGAAGAAAAAATGAGGAAGTTTTCTAGCTGTGTCGCTGCAATTGCCGTAGCTACATCTATTGTCATGGCTCCTTCTGCTGGGGCTGTTGAACTAAAGATCGGCCCAGAGTATAGCCCCGAACAGAGGGCAATCATTCTGGACAATGCCCAAAAAATCGAGCAGAAAGCAAAAGAACGTGCCGCTAAGCAAGCCGCAGGCGATTTAGACTTCGACGTGCACTCAGGTTTCGAACCACACACATTGCTCGCCTTTAAAGCATCAACCGTCGAAGAATTATGGGAATGCTGGAAACAACAGCCGCCAAATCGTCGCAATCCTTTTACGTACGTCCCTGGTGGTGTGGATACGCATATTAATCGGGATGATCCAATTTATTGCCCACTAGTGCCAATCACGGAAAAAGACCGTGAAGCTGCACAAAAGAAAATCGTGGATGGCTCACTCGTTCAATCCTCACCAAGCTTGGTTGTAAGCTTCGTCACCTTCTTCTGGAAGATCATCGAAAAGATCCGTGCTTACTTTGGAAAGAAGAACTAGTCCCTAGTCAGCACAGCAAGCCATGTGCATGCACTTAACAAAACACGCACATGGCTTTTTCTCATACTTGGGGATCTTAATGTGCCTGCCCACCAACTCCTAAGAGCAGGCACCTTTTCAGCATTGTTAGCTTCGCAATCCGACAGCAGGTCAAAACATACATACACCGATTAGAGGGAAGAAATTGGTACGCGTACAACCGTCGTCTTAACGCTTTGCGGGCATCAGCACAACCATGCTCATACTTCAAGGCACTTTCGAAATGTGACCCCATACCCTCAGACGATGACAGCCATCGTAAAAACCGCGCTTGTTTTTGTTGCCTTACACCTCAACCACAAAAATTCTGGTGAGAACACCATACTGATTCGACTTTCAGCACAAGTGGCAAAAATTAACCAGCGGCTTTAGGCGTAGCACTTGCTCTATGTCGAATCAATTTTTCGTACACCCATACCTACCGCCCTTCTCCTGGGGTGAACTAACCCCGGAGAAGCTCGCGGTAAATATCGATGCGTTCGACTGCACTGAGCGGATGAGTCCCGTAGGCACCAATAGCTTCAAGCTGCTTTAAAGAAGTTGCGCACAACTGTTTAGTAGCGGCCACCGTGATATGTTCCGGCCACCCCAAAGCTGTAATAATAGCCTCAATCACATAATCAGTTTGTTCCACATCGCTAATACAGCTAAGCGCAAGAACACACACCCAAAACGCTTCACGGCTGCGTGGATTTTCTTCCACCGGAAGAACTGCACACACCATCGCCACCTCAGGGGAAATAGCGGGCATACGAGAAAAATCAATAGCCTGCAGCAAAGGCACGAAATCATACAAAGAACTGCGCCGAATCACATCGGCAACCCCAGAACGGGCAAGACCCAAAATCTCATCAATCGCAGCATCACCAGTCAGCGCAGCATTAATTGAAGAAATATCGGCAGGTAAAAACACAGCATCATCAAAACTGCCCACACCACCAATACACAACGCATCGGGGGTGGTTGCATCCCGAGGGATAGTCTCAATGACCGAAATATTCAGCAACCACAGCCCCCAATGAAAACAGAGACAATCAGAAAAATCAGTCAAATAACTGCCAATAGTCTCATGAAAATCCACAACAAATCCATCGCGTTCACACAAGCACGGGGCTTGATGTGAGAAATTAAACGCAACTGCCAATACATGATACAGCTGCGAAAAACTCATGTCGCTATTAATACCCAGTTGGCGCATAATCGTGCGATCAGCGCACACAACCTCCACCTGCACCACAAGCGTGCGCCCCACAGCACGCTTTAAGGCAGCGGCTTTTTTCACCGAGCGCACCGCAGACAGTGACGAAACATTCGTCGCCAGATCGGATTTCACAGGGGCAAACATATAAACCAGACTAGACCCAGTTTTAATCTTGGGGCGCAACAGGGGCGTCGATAAGCGAAAAACGCTGGGCAGCACACACCTGCACTGGGCGGAAAGAAGTACCATAGACATATGTTTGGTCTTTTTAAAAAGAAGCAGGAGGCGGCACCGCACATCGCAGCCACCCACACAAACCTGCCACTGGACGATCACATGACCCGCCTGATTGCCCAAGAACTCCCGCTGCTCGACTCCCGATCGCGCATCCGAGTCTACGAAATCCTCAACGACTACCACGGACCAACCATCACAACCCAAGAAGAACTGCCTGAAGAAATCCGCGCCATTTTCGAACTGTAGCGCCCCTCACACCGCAACACTTCACAGTTTTGCCTCCACCTAAGTCCGATCAAAAATCGGTAGGGTTGTACACAGTAAAAAATAGTCTTTTCACACGCTTTATGAAGGTGAGCTACTCCACATGACTAATAGCACTCCGCTAGTCACCAGCACCCAAAAGCTTCACGGCTGGGGGCGCACCGCACCCACCACCGCACAGGTGCTTTCCACCCCTGACGTGGAAGAAATCATCCGCGCCGTCGCCCTCGTCGCCGAAGACAACGCCGACAAACCCGACTACCTCAAGCGTGGCGTCATCGCCCGCGGCATGGGCCGCTCCTACGGCGACCCCACCCAAAATGCTGGCGGCCTTGTCATCGACATGCAGCCGCTGAACAAAATCCACTCCATCGACCCCGAAACCGCAATCGTGGACGTCGACGGTGGCGTCACCCTCGACCAGCTCATGAAAGCAGCCCTGCCCTACGGACTATGGGTTCCCGTTCTACCCGGCACCCGCCAAGTCACCATCGGCGGCGCTATCGGACCCGACATCCACGGCAAAAACCACCACTCTGCCGGCTCTTTCGGCAACCACGTCACCTCCATGGAATTGCTCGTCGCTGACGGCCGCGTGCTACACCTCGAACCCGAAGGCTCAGCCGACGACCCCACCGGCGAACTATTCTGGGCCACCGTGGGCGGCATGGGCTTAACCGGCATCATTCTGCGCGCCACAATCAAGATGACCAAAACGGAAACCGCCTACTTCATCGCCGACGGTGACCTGACCGCCAACCTTAATGAAACAGTCGAATTCCACTCCGACGGTTCTGAGCACAACTACACCTACTCTTCGGCCTGGTTCGATGCCATTTCCCCCGAACCAAAGCTGGGCCGTTCCGCTATCTCCCGCGGCTCCTTGGCCACTCTCGCACAGCTGGAAGAGCTCAACCCCAAGCTGGCAAAAGATCCACTGAAGTTCAACGCACCTCAGCTGGTCACCGTGCCCGATATCTTCCCTTCCTTCACCATGAACAAGCTATCCATGATCGCCATTGGTGAACTATGGTGGCTCAAGTCCGGCACCTACCGCAACCAGGTGCAAAACCTCACCCAGTTCTACCAGCCACTCGATCTGATTGGTGAGTGGAACCGCGGCTACGGTCCAAAGGGCTTTTTGCAATACCAGTTCGTAGTACCCATGGATGCTGTGGAGCCATTCAAGGAGATCATCCGCGATATTCAACGCTCCGGCCACTATTCCGCGCTCAACGTGTTCAAGCTGTTTGGTGAGGGCAACCGCGCACCACTGAGCTACCCCATGCCTGGGTGGAACGTGTGCGTCGACTTCCCCATTAAGAAGGGGCTGGGCGAATTCCTCAACGAGCTGGATCGCCGCGTCATGGAGTTCGGTGGCCGCCTCTACTTGGCTAAAGAATCTCGTACTTCTGCCGAGAATTTCCACGCCATGTACCCCGGCATGGAAAGCTGGCTTGCAACCCGCAATGAGATCGACCCACATGGTGTGTTCGCTTCTGACATGTCACGTCGCCTCGAACTGCACTAATTCCGGGCGTTATTCTCGTTTGTTCTTATACGCTGAAGAAAGGCTTTAGAAAATCATGCTGAACGCTGTGGGCCAGGCCCAAAACATTTTGCTCCTTGGTGGTACTTCGGAAATCGGTCTTGCGATCGTGAAAGAATTTTTGACCAAGGGCCCTTCCCGGGTTATTTTGGCTGCACGCGAGGACTCTCCCCGTGTTGAGGCTGCTGTTGAGTCTTTGAAGGCTTCGGGCGCATCCGCGGTGGATGTCCTCGATTTCGACGCCACCAAGTTCGATACCCACCAGGAGGTTATCGACCTCGCTTTCCTTGGCGGCGACGTGGATGTTGCCATCGTTGCTTTCGGCACATTGGGTGACCAGGAGGCGTTGTGGCAAGACCAGAAGCTAGCTGTTGCCTCTGCTGAAACGAACTTCACCGCACCGGTTTCGGTGGGCGTGCTGTTGGCGCAGAAGTTGAAAGCACAGGGCCATGGCACCATTGTGGCGTTGAGCTCCGTTGCTGGTCAGCGCGTGCGCCGTTCGAATTTTGTCTACGGTGCGGCAAAGGCAGGTATGGATGGTTTCTACCTGAATCTTGGTGAGGCCTTGCGCGAGTTCGGCGTGAATGTGCTGGTTGTGCGCCCAGGCCAGGTACGTACGAAGATGTCGGCTGAGGCTGGCGAGGCACCGTTGACGGTGGAGGCTGCGGATGTGGCGAAGGCGACTGTGGATGCAGTGCTGGCGAAGAAGCAGGCGATTTTCGTTCACCCACTGTTCCAGTACGTGTCGCTGGTGTTTAAGTTTATTCCGCAGGCGATTTTCCGAAAGCTGCCGTTCTAAGCGTATCGACGCCGGTCTTCTGCGCAATCGAGTAGGGTGCCGGGTTTCCCGGCAGCCCTCTCACACCACCGTACGTGCGGTTCATCGCATACGGCGGTTCCTTACACCAATACAGAGTATTGACTGTGCTTATAGTTCCAATACGCCACGGCTGATACGAGGTTCTGGTCATTCCAATACGCATTAGTAAGCGTGGTTGTAAGCACCCACGAGCCAGCGATACGCCAGTAGGACTTACTGGTATTAGCCCACTCATAGGCCTTTTGTTTATCCACACCCAAGCGGCAGAGGTTCCGTATCCGCGTTCGGATACGTTTCCACTGCTTCCATACGCACATCCGCAGTCGACGACGAAGATGCTCATCCAGCCGGTTAAGAAACACCTTCGCATCCGCCAACGCGAAATAACCAAGCCATCCACGCAAATATTTGTTTAACCGGTCAATGCGATACTCCATCGACACCGACCACGATCTTGCCGTAAGCTCTTTCACTCGGGCTAAAACCCTCACCTTCGTGGCCTTAGTAAGTCGAAACCGATACTGATCACCACGAACCAGATAGAACCCATAGCCTAAAAGCTCCGCCTTAATCGCATGACAAATAGTGGACTTCTCCTGATTAACCCGCAGCTTTAACTTCCCCTCCAGAAACTTCCCAGACTGGGCAAGCGCACGCTGCGCAGCACGCTTGGAACGAACAAAGACCCGAATATCATCAGCATAACGAACAAACTTCGTGCCCTTAGATGCAAGATAATGATCAAAATCATCCAACATGATATTGCTCAACAACGGCGATAACGGTGACCCCTGCGGAGTCCCTGCATCACTACACCGAACAACACCATCAGCCATAATCCCAGCGTTTAAATACGCCCGAATAAGCTTCAACACGCGCTTATCGTCAACCTTACGAGCCACCCTCGACATCAACATGTCGTGATTAACCGTGTCGAAATACTTCGACAAATCAACCTCAACAACCCACACATACCCCTCGTTAAGAAACCCACGTGCGGTCTTTAACGCCATATGTGCGCTACGTTGAGGCCTGAAACCAAAAGACACAGGCACAAACCCCACATCAAAGATAGGCGTAAGTACCTGCGCGATCGCCTGACAAATCACACGATCAACAACAGTCGGAACACCAAGCATACGCCAACCACCCGAAGGCTTTAGGATCATCACCTCACGAACCGGCAACGGCTTATACGTTCCCGCGTCAAGACGCTCACGAATGCCACTCCAGTGTTCACGCAGATAAACGTCAATATCCTCAACACCTACCCCGTCCACACCAGCAGCACCCTTATTCGTCTTAACCCGCTCTAATGCAGTGCGGAGATTGCCACCTGAAAAGACTTGATCCCACAGATCAGCACCCGCACCAGTTGACACTTCCCCTACATCGGCAGACACACAACTAAGCACACCATGGCTATCGTCGGGATTCACCCTATCCTCCCCATAATGCCCACACACACGTGGTTGGCAGCTTTCACCGTTATGCATAACTACAATCCAGGTTCCATACTCAACAATGTAAAGTTCAGTCCTTCCTCGCTCACCCACCATAAGGGCTACCGCGGACCGCGGTGTCTCCCACGAGTACTATGACCTCGGCTGACTCCTACCACACCAACCCACAACAGGGCTTACCACACCTACTTGGCACAGTCTGTGACAGGCCTCCCCGATTAAGAACATGCTCTTTCCTCCTACAACCGCCACATCTACACACTAACCACTTCGATGGAACGGGCTTCGACTTCTTCGGCAGCCTTACCCAGATCAGCGCGCCTTATATGTGATTCGTATACCTCGGTGCAGGATTTCGCTTGAAGCTTCCTCCCCACAACACCTCACGATGCTGCAGTTGCCATCAGCTACATAGTTAAACCACCTTCACTATCAGGGACTCACACCCTTAAGAACATGCCCATGTCGGGCGAACCGTGACACACACGGTGGTGCACAACAGTGTGTACCACCGTGTTCTGCTACTCATCGCGTTCAGTGCGGGAAAGTCCCCTTATCATCGGCGTCGATACGCTCACTGCGAAAGCAGTGGCTCACAAAATCGGCGTCGATTTGCGCTGTTACTTACCGAAAAGCCCTCGTAAATGGTGTCAAAGGGGCGAGTCGGTGCCCTGGTGTGGGAAACTAGAATAATGACTGTTCAGGAAGACACCAGTCTCGGGATGGCGCAGCCTGCTGACTGCGCCCACCCGACGGCTTATGCCCCCGACGTGTTGAGCACGAAAAAAACCCTGCTCAGTATCGTAGCTGCGGGAATCGGCGGCGCGATTTTCACCTTCCTTTGCTGGGTGCTGCTCAAAACAACCAATCTGCCAGCGTTCGGCCCCTCCAATGTGATGCGTGCACTGTCCACTTTCGGCAGCGCCGTCGTCATCGGGCTGACCAGCGCGCTCATGATCGCCTGGGTCATGGATGAAAAAAATGCTCGCGCACACCCTCGGTGGCGACGCATGCTCACCTACTTGGTCGCTTACCTTTCCCCGGCTGGACTAGTAGTGAGCACAATTGGGATTCCCCTTTCGGCAACACGCCTCTACCTCGATGGTATTACCGTCGACCAAGGTTTCCGCACCCAATTCATGACTCGACTGACAGACTCGTGGCATCTGTCCGACATGAACTACATCGACATGCCCACCTTCTACCCCGGAATGTGGTTTTGGTTCGGTGGGCGTTTCGGAAACATCCTCGGCATGCCTGGGTGGGAAGTGTTCCAACCATGGTCGCTGGTTTCTATTGCCGCTGCGGCCTGCATCCTCGTTCCGGTTTGGCAACGTATTCTCGGAAGCTTACCCGTGGCCACCGCAATTGCACTGGTCACTACCTGCATTATTTTGGTCACCAGCGCCGAAGAGCCCTATGCGGCAATCATCGCACTCGGTGTGCCCGCGGCCAGTATCTTGATTCAACGAGCCCTTTTGGGTGCGCCGCTGGCGATGACCGGGGTGATCTTATACCTCGGCTTCTCCGCCTCCGCCTACACTCTGTATACCGGTGTGGTGGCTCTCAGTGCCATTGTGGTGGCCGCCATTTTCTCCGGCATTGTGTATAAATCAATGTGCCCTTTATTAAAGCTTTTGATCATGGGTACAGGTTCAATGGCCGTTGCGGCCATTTGGTGGCTGCCCTATTTATGGGCGCTGTTATCTGGTCGTCCCTCGGAGAGTGCCACGGCACAGCACTACCTTCCCATGAGTGGGACACAATTCCCGCTGCCGATGCTGGCTCCTAGTGTCATTGGTCTGTTGTGCCTGATTGGTTTGATTTTCCTCATTGCGCGCTCCAGTAATCCTGATATTCGGATGATGGGTGTGTCGTTGGCGGTGTTCTATTTCTGGGCGGCGTTATCGATGGCCATCACCATCGCTGGTACTACGCTGTTGGGTTTCCGCCTTGATTCAGTGATTGCGGTCCAGCTCGCCACCGCTGGTGTGATGGCATTGGCAGAGCTGCGCATTTTGACTATTCACCGTTTCTTCCCTGAGTCTTTTGACCCGAAGGTTTCGCAAACAATCACCACAGCGCTCGTGGTTGTCTTAGCCCTCGGTGGTTTAGCCTATGCGCAGCAAATTCCGGCTCGCAACGCAGCTTCTATTGATCACGCCTACACCGACACTGATGGTTATGGGCAGCGTGCCGACCGCTACCCACCCGATGCCACCCAGTTCTATGCGGAAGTAGCAGAGGCGATTGTGGGCGAAAATTCCACTACCCCACCGCGCGATATTGTGGTGCTCACCGATGAACGCAACTTCATGTCCTACTCTCCCTTCCGTGGTTTCCAGGGCTTTACTAGCCACTATGCGAATCCTTTGGGTGAGTTTGAGACACGCAACCAAGTGATTGAAGATTGGGCGAGCCAAAGCTGGCGGGAGGCTAATACTCCTGAGTTGTTCATTGATAAACTCGCCGAGGCTCGGTGGAAGACTCCCGAAGCGTTCCTCTTTAGGGCGAATATGTCTGAGGCAAAGCAGGCTATGGCTAAGGGTGAGGAACCCGCTGGCTGGACCTACGATGTTGCTGAAGATATTTACCCGAATAATCCCAATGTGCGTTTCAAGGGTGTGCAGTTTAACCCTGCTGTGTTCCTTGGTGCTGGTAGCCCGTGGCGTGTGAGCCAGATCGGCCCCTATGTGGTGGTGACCAAGAATTGATTCCCCAAAATCCAAGTTCTGAAAGCTCTCCTGTGACTGATACTCCTTCTCCTTCTTCCCTTAATTTGGATCAGATGGCCAGTGCTGTCACGGCTGTTGCCCAGCAGGCGGAGGCTGAGACTTTTAGCCCGGCCCCCACGTGGCTGAAACGGCTGGCTGCGGTGTCGGGTGTGTTGGGCTTTGTGCTTTTTGTGCTCACTCCGTTGATGCCGGTCAGTCAGGTACAGTCGTCGATTGCGTGGCCGCAGAATTCCTCGCTGAGTTCTGTCAGCGCCCCGCTGGTGTCCTATGCCCCTGAGCGGATTGATATTAGTGTTCCGGTGCGTGCGATTGAGCATTTGCGTACTGGGGAGAATTTGCTGGTGGGCACCTTGCCGCCGGATTCGGAGCAGGCGACTTCCCGCGGGTTGTTTGTGCGTTCGACTGCCGGTGCTTTGGATGTTGTGGTCCGTGATGATGTGTTCTTCCAGTTGTCGAAGGAGGAGGTTGATCAGCTTCCTGGATCTGCCGTGGTGAAGGTGACGTCGACCGATTCGGTGACGCAGGTGGTGATCCCCGGCACTGGGATTAGTGCGGAGAGCGAAGAAGAGGAAGATAATCGCCCTCAGATTTCTGGTATTTATACTGAGATTTCTGAAAGTGCTTCTGCTGCTGCGCTTATCGACGCCGGGCTGAAGGTCGATGTTGAAATCAACTCGCGGTATACCTCCTCCCCCACCCCCATGAAGTACGCCACCATGTTGGGTGGTGGACTGTTTATGGTGTTGTCTTTGTGGGCGTTGTTCCGTATTGATCGCCTGGATGGCAAGGGACGGTTCCGCTTCTGGCCTGTAGGTTTCTTCCGCCCCCGCCCGCTCGATGGTGTGGTGGCTGCGGTGTTGGGCTACTGGTATGTTTTTGGTGCCAATACTTCGGATGATGGTTTTATTTTGACCATGGCTAGGGCTTCGCAGACTTCGGATTATATGGCGAATTATTATCGCTGGTTCGGGGTTCCGGAGTCGCCGTTTGGTGCCCCTTATTATGATTTCTTGTCGCTTTTGACTCAGGTGTCTACGGCGTCGACGTGGATGCGTTTGCCGTCGCTGATTGCTGGTGTGTTGATCTGGCTGGTGCTGTCGCGGGAGGTTTTGCCACGTTTAGGTGCGGGCATTGAGTCTCGTAAGGCTGCTCAGTGGACTTGTGCGTTGATGTTTTTGGCGTTCTGGTTGCCGTATAACAATGGTTTGCGCCCGGAGCCGATTATTGCGTTGGGTACGTTGGTTGCGTGGTCGTGCTTTGAGCGTGCCATTGAGCATAAGCGTTTGGCTCCTGCTGCGGTCGGTGGCATTGTTGCTGCGTTTACGTTGGCCTGTGGCCCTACGGGTTTGATGGCTGTGGCGGCGCTGCTGGTGAGTATTTCCACGTTGGTGCGCATTATGCGGTTGCGGTTGCCTTCTTTGGGTATTGATGCTTCGTCCACCCGCGCCCGGATTTTTGGTGCGTGGGTTGTGTTGTTGGCGCCGTTTGCTGCTGCTGGTACTGCGGTGTTTGTGGCGGTGTTTGGTGATCAAACGTTGATGACGGTGTTGGAGTCGATCCATGTGCGTGGTGAGAAGGGCCCGTCGTTGAAGTGGTTCCAGGAGTGGGTGCGTTACGAGGTTTTGTTCCAGCAAACTGTGGATGGCTCTTTTGCTCGTCGCTTCGCGGTGCTTTTCGCGCTGGTGGCAGTGGTGTTGGTCTTTGCTTCGATGTTGCGTAATGGCAAGGTTCCGGGTTCGAATAGGGGCCCGGCGCTTCGTTTGATGATGGTGTTCATGGGCACGTTGTTCTTCATGAGCTTTACTCCTACGAAGTGGACGCACCACTTTGGTGTGTGGGCTGGTATTGCTGCTGCCTTGGGTGCGCTTGGTGCGATTGCGTTGAGTGAGTTTGCCACGAGGGCGCGTCATATCCGTACCCTTGTGGTCGGTGGCTTATTGTTTGTTTTTGCTTTCTCCTTGTCGGGCACGAATGGTTTTTGGTACGTGTCTTCCTACGGTGTTCCGTGGTGGGATAAGTCGATTCAGGTCAATGCGATTGAGGCTTCGTCGGTGATGCTGGTGATTTCGTTGATCGTGTTGGTGATTGGTGCGGTGCAGTCGGTGCGTTTCGGTGTGGCTTCGGAGCTTCCCGACGCCCCTAAGCGCGTGAAGCAAAAAGCTACGAGTTTGCGGTTCCGCCAGTTCTTTGCTGCCCCGATTGCTGGTTTCTGTGCCATTGCGGTGATGTTTAGCATGGCGTCGATGACTAAGGGTTTTGTCTCCCAGTACCCTGCGTATTCTGTGGGTTTGGGTAATATTCGTTCCTTGCAGGGGCACACTTGTGGTTTGGCGGACGATACGTTGGTGGAAACGAATACGAATGATTCTTTCTTAAGCCCGGTGAATACTTCTTTGGGAGATTCTTTGGAGAAGGGTGAGAAGCTGCGTGGCTTTGAGCCGAATCGTGTCCCTGCGTTGGGTACGTTGCAGTTGCCTGGTTTGGTCTCTGCTGCGGAGGAAATGAATGTGAATCAGGGTCGCCGGAAGGGTAGTGAGAAGGGGGCGAATGGTTCCCAGATGCGTTTGCCGTTCAATTTGGATCCCATGAAGGTTCCTGTGGTGGGCTCGTATACGGAGGGTACTCAGTATTTTGCTGAGGCTATTACTGATTGGTATCAGTTGCCGAAGCGTTCGAGTTCTGCCCCGCTGATTGTGGTGACTGCTGCTGGCGCTATTGAGCATGTGGATGCTGATGGTGTGAAGAAGGAGGGCCGCAAGCTGATGATTGAGTATGGAAAGTCTCAGGCGGATGGTTCGGTCACGGTGTTGGGCAAGACTCGTATGTTGGATGCTGCGGGTATGACGAAGCGTTGGCGTAATTTGCGTTTACCTTTGGATGATTTGCCCGCTGAGGCTGATGTGGTGCGTATTCACGCTACTGATGCGTCTTTGGATTACCGCCAGTGGATGGCGTTTACACCGCCGCGTGTGCCAACCTTGGATACATTGCAAAGCGTGATTGGTAGTGAGCGTCCTGGTTTGGTTGACTGGGCTGTTCCGTTGCAGTTCCCGTGCCAGCGTCCGTTTGGTCATTATGCGGGTGTGGCTGAGCTTCCGGAGTATCGGATTAGTGCCGATACGAAGGGTAAGTTGTCGGGCGCTAGTTTCCAGGATTTCAATGGTGGTGGCGCTACCGGTACTGCTGAGGCTGTGAATCAGTCCTATGAGCTTCCGAGCTATGCGGTTAACGATTGGCAGCGGGATTGGGGTGCGATTGAGATGTATTCGCCACGCCCGAATTCGATTGGTGAAAAGCCTGTGATGGCCAAGATTGATACTGAGGTGATTACTCGTTCGGGCCTGTGGAACCCAGGCCATCAAAATATTGATACTAACGAGGAGTAACTGAAAAAAAATATGCGCTGTGTGTTGGCCACTACTAAGCCAACACACAGCGCATTTTTGTGGGCACCTCGATTTTCGGATGCGCACACAATAAAGGGAGAATCGCATTCCCCCTGCCCGCACAAATATCCGACGTCGGCTGAGCAGTAGCCTAGATCGAGGTCTTAAGAAGCAAGGGGTTTCGTGGCGGGGGACTGTCCACGCCCGGAGGTTTGGCGTTAAGGGTTCTTATCGACACTAACTTTGATGCCAAGAGGTAGTGGAGGTGGGGGAAAGCTTTCGCACACTTTGCTAAACCCCACCGTATTTTCTTAGCCCAGATTTTTCATGGGGTGGGTTTGGTGGTGGTGGGTTGGGGTGGTGTGTTTGTGGGGTTGGTTGGGGCACCTTCGCCTTTGGTTGTGGTTTTCAATGGCAAGGTGTACGTCCGTGTTTTTGTGGTGGGGTTTTGTGGTGGGGTGCCTGCGGTTGGCTGCCGGTGGTGGGGTCTGCTGCGTGTTGTGGTTGAGGGGGTTAGGTTTTTCGTTTTTTAAGGGGGCGTAGGAGGTTTTGGGTGTATTCCATAAGTGTCACCAGTGTGGGGGTGTGTGTGCTTTGTTGATCGAGGTGGAGGTATATGCGCCTGCTGCTTGTCGTGATTTTTGCAGAGATTGCAATAAACCTTGCTCGAATGGTTTTTGGTGCCCATGTCCACCACGGGTTGTCGGATTGATTTCGTTTCTTGTTGTTGCCGCTGTTGTGGTTGTTGTAGTGATGGTCGAGTAGTTTTGTCCAGGTGAGAAGTTGGTGGGCTAAGGTTATGATGAGACACCAGATTTGGTTAGCTTTGAACTGGCAAAACGGTAGTTTTGCAAGGCCTTGATCTTTGGCGTCTTTGATGTGTTGTTCGCATAGTGATCTTTGGCGATAGTACTGGTCAATGCGTTGAATATTGCAGTTGAGGTTTGTTGCGCATAATTGGGTGCGTATGCCGAGTTGATTGAAAATGCTGTGTTGGCACCCTGCGTGGGGGGGATTCTATCCGTGCGATCACGCGCATCGTGGTGGGGTAATCAGTAAGAAGGTTCACCAGTGGTTTGTCATCTTCTAGGTGTGCGGTTTGTAGTAGTCCGGTGATGTCTTCAAGGAAGTGTTGGTCATCAAAGCTGATATCCCCATTGCCACGCACAATTGGCACACGGGTGTTACGTAATGATCGATAATCTGTGTGACTAGTTGCTTCGTTACCGGATCTGATGTGCTCATTGAGGAGGATACTTGCTGTAGGTGAGGGTGAAAAGCCAACAACATAACCGAGGTCATGGTCGTCTAAGGAGCTAAGGAATTGTTTTGTCCCACCAGCACTGTCAGCACGGATAACAAGTCGTTTGCCCCAAGGTTTGCCATCGCTGTGATCGGGGAGAGCGGTCAGGATTTCTTTGACAAGCTGGCAATGATCATTAGCGGTGTTTGCTCCCGCGTTACCTGGGCGAAGCAGACAGGTTAAAAATTCCCCACCAGTTAACCCTACGCTGGTGTAGTCGATAAAAGCACATAATGGGTGGAAACCAAACCCCTTCTTATAGGTAGGTGCGGCTTTTTCCTTGCCAGAATGCGCACAGATCAGTGTCGCATCAATATCTACTATCAGGGGTTTGTCTACTGTAGCGAGCTTATGTGGGGCTTGATCGCCCAGCAGGTTCCATAGTGTGCTACGGGCGTATTTGATCGCGTGAAGGAATTCTTCACGTATTTTATCGCTGGTGTCTTTATGCTCTGTCAGTCGCCGCCACAGGGTTGATACCGACGGCAATGGCTGAGACGATAATGCTGTCGAAACAGAATCTAACAAGTTGATGTCTTTAACATCGTCACCACCAGCAATTAACGATAACGCTAACCCAGTACACGCATCACCAAAAGTATGTGTTAACCGTTGCCGTGAGAAAACACGATCAAGGCTGGCACCAATCCCGACTAATTGAGCTACATGAGCAAAGGGTAACACCCCCGCGCGGGAAACAAGACGGGTGCAGCTGGCCATCATAGGGGTGTATGTAGTAGTCTTCACCATGAAAGTGCTCCTTTTCTGCTTGGAATAAAGGCTTAACAACATCTCTATTCTAGCAGGTCAAGAAGCACTTTCTTTACTTTTTACACACCTTTTAAGCCCCACCCCATGAAAAATCCGGGTTAGGGCTTTAGCTTGTGGCGGCAATTTTTATCGTGGGGGAATCGGCAGTTGTGGTTGGGGGCATGGGCCAATGCTGATTGAGTTCCTTCAGGTTGGTGATCGGGGTGGTGGGTAGTTCGCGGTAGGCTGCTGCTTCTTTGCTGAGCCTGCGCCAGAGCCGGATAAAAAGTGTGTAAGACACGATCACCAGAATGATGACGCTTGCGTATTGGAGGGTTAGGTTTGGCCACGCGATATTCCATAGGAAGTGGATACTGAAGGCGAGCGCGAGCCATTTCAGGGCGTGGAGGAGGCGTTGGCGGTTACTCATTGCGATGGAGCACATGGCAAGTCCGATGCCGTATCCGGCGAAGCCGGTGAGTACGGAGTGAAGGCCTGGACCTGCCAGGGTGCGTAGTCCCCACATCTGAAGCACGCCTGCTACGTCGCTGTCGGGGTGCATGTTGGCACCAACAATGCCGTATCCGAGGTTTTCGATGGTGTCGAAGCCGAGCCCGACGAGGATTCCAGTGACGAATCCGTGCCACGGCTTGTTCAGTTTTCTAAAGCTGGCCATGATCAAGATGACGCCGAGGGCTTTGATGAGTTCTTCGGGGTAGGCACCACCGAAGGAAGCGGCGAAGGCGAAGATGCCGAGCTTTTCGGTGAGATCGAGGATGGGTGCGCCGACCAGCGTGATCAGTGCCATGGATACTCCGCCACCCCAGATGAAGCAGAGGGCTGCCCATCTAAATCCGGCATGTGGGTTGAGGGGTGATTTCCGTAGTAGGAGGTAGTAGGCGCCGATGTAGAGTCCGATAAACAGCAGGCCAAATAGCCCAGCGATAGGGCTGGCGAGGAACAGCAGGAGGCTGATGCCGATGCCAACAATTCCTGCGCCGATTCCAAGAATGGCGGTGAGGATGGGGATGAATGTGGGGGCGCGCATTTATATCCCTTCCCTTTCGAGTTCTTTGAGCTGGTCGAAGATGGTATCGCCGAGTTCTTGGGCGTCGGGCCCATTGATAATCACGAGGATGGCTTGGTCGCTCATGTCGCCTTTACCGAAGAGCATGAGGGCGTGCCCGCCGAAGATTCCGGTGGGGTCGCTGGCGCGGTAGACGTTTCCTTCATGGGTGACAGGGATGTCGCCGAATCCGGGTGTTTGTCCGTATCCTTTGAGTGCGCGGGTGATGGTGCGTTCTTTGATGGTTCCGGCGGCGACTACGCCGCTGCTGATTTCGTTGCCGTTGCAGTCCCAGGAGTTAGAGAGGATGAGTGCGACGTTTTCGGTGCATTCTTGGGGTGTGCTGTTGGCGTCGATAAGCGGGGTGCTCCAGTTGTCTTTTTCTGATCCGAGTATGACGGTGGATCGTGGGGTCCAGTCAGGGGCAATGAGCAGGAGCAGGGCGGGGAGGGCGAGGAGAATGAGGAAAAAGCTGAATATTTTTAGCCACTCTCCTATTTTTGTTGGTGGGTTGTGCTGATATCGACTCATAAATTCCCACAATAGCCTTTCGGTTACTGTTGCTGTGCTTTGTGGCGCTTATTACCATTTGTGTCCTAGAGTTAGACGAATGAGCATTGTGATGAATGATCTTTTTCGTTTTGTTAATGGTCCGTGGTTAGACACGCATGTGATCCCTGATGATCGCCCCAGCGATGGTACGTTCTACCAGTTGCGGGATCAGGCTGAGGCTGAGGTTCATGAGCTGGTCAAAAAGGCTGGGGATTCCCGCGCGGGTAAATTGTTTGCGTCTTTTATGGATGCTGCGGGCGTTGAGGCTGCGGGTATTGCTGCGATTGATGCTGATTTAGCGCTTATCGACGTCGCTACTATCGAGGATTTTTTGGTTGCGCTTGGCCGTTTAGAGCGGAGTGGCATTTCGGGTGTGTGGGGTTCATATGTAGCAAAGGATTCCGCTGGGGAAAATGCGGTGGCCTATCTGTATAACGCTGGTTTGGGTTTGCCCGATGAGGCGTATTACCGCGATCCGGCTCATGCGGAGATTTTGGCTGCTTACCGTGAGCATGTAGCCCGCATGTTGGGTTTTGTGTTGGGTGATCAAGCCGAGGATGCTGCACAGCGCGTGGTGGATTTGGAGAAGGAGATTGCCAGCCACCACTGGGATGTTGTTGCGTCGCGTGATTCTTTGAAAACGTTCAACCCTTACGAGTTTTCTGATCTGCCAGAGTATGTGCAGGTGGTGTTGAAGGCGGCTGGTTTCCCCGAGTCGAAGCTTGTGGTGATGATGCCGGACTTCTTTGAGGCACTGGGTGCTGTGCTTACTCAAGACCGCCTTGAGGATTGGAAGTTGTGGGCGACTTGGCACATTGTGAAGGATCGTGCGGGTGTGCTCACTGATGAAATTTCGCAGGCGAATTTTGAGTTCTATGGAACGAAGCTTTCGGGCACCACTGTCCAGCGTGATCGTTGGAAGCGTGCGTTGAGCTTGTGCGAGGGGTTTGTTGGTCAGGAGATTGGCCAGCTGTTTGTGGCCGAGCATTTCCCCGCCAGCGCGAAAGAAGAGATGTTGGTGCTGGTGGATTATTTGATCCGTGCGTATCGTGAGCGTATTTCGAATTTGGAGTGGATGACTCCTGCCACCCGCGAGAAGGCGCTAGAGAAGCTCGGCAAGTTCCAGGCTAAGATTGGCTACCCTGATACGTGGCGTGACTATGGTGACCTTGATTTCAGCCCTGAGGGTAAGGATTTGGTGGCGAATGTGCGCCTTGGAACAGCCCATGAATATGATTATGAGCTGGCTAAGGTGGGTAAGCCGGTGGATCGTTCAGAGTGGTTTGCTACGCCGCAGACGGTGAATGCTTTCTACAATCCAGTGGTGAATGATATTACGTTCCCTGCTGCGATTTTGCGCCCACCATTCTTTGATCCTGCGGCTGATGCGGCGGAGAATTTTGGTGCTGTGGGTGCGGTGATTGGCCATGAGATTGGCCATGGTTTTGATGACCAGGGTTCCCAGTACGATGGTGAGGGTAATTTGCGTTCGTGGTGGACGGATGAGGATCGCGCCGCTTTTACCCAACTCACTTCGAAGCTGGTGGATCAATTCCAGGGTTTGGTGCCGCAGGGTTTGAAGGATGCTGGTATTGAAACGAATGGTGTTAATGGCGAGTTCACCTTGGGTGAAAATATTGGTGACCTGGGTGGCCTTGGCATCGCTGTGATCGCTTACCGCATGTACCTTGAGGATAAGGGTATGGATTTCACCACCACCCCTGTCCAGCCTTTCGCTGCGGAGCAGGCAAGCGATGAGTTGTATGCCCACGAGTACAACGGCTTGCAGCGTCTTTTCCTTGCTTGGTCGCATGTGTGGCGTACGAAGTTGCGCCCTGAGTATGCGGCCCAGTTGTTGGCTGTGGACCCGCATTCCCCTGGCGAGTTCCGCTGCAATGTGATTGCGGGCAATGTTTCCGAGTTTTATGATGCTTTTGATGTTCCGGAAGGATCAGCGGTGTTCATTGAGCCGGATAATCGTGTGACTATTTGGTAGTCAACTCCATCACCTAGTATTCAAGGCCCTGCGCAGAATTGTGCGCAGGGCCTTGAATACTAGGTGATGGAGATTTTTTCGCTGTTACTTCCTAAAAAGGAGCTTCTTTAGTGCTTCGATTGCCTTCCAGATAAAGGTGATGATTCCAATGACTAAACCTGGTGAGGACTTCACAGCGGAACTCTCAAGGACTTCTTTACGTGCCATTTCCCGGTCTTTTTCCGTGATGGGCACTAGCGGACAAGGTGCATAAAAGTCTGCCATTGGCGGAACAATGGCACCTTCACGGTGCAGGAATGGATTATGTCGGTTGCGGGGGTAGTCCTTCCAGCATTCCCACATTTCTCCCACCGTGGAAATGTTTGTTGCAAGCAACTGTGGTGCTGAGAAAAGATGGTGTGGGCTGCGGTCGTATTCACCAGCTGCTTGTTTTTCGGCACGTTCTTTCGCTTCTTTCTCAATCTTTTGAGCATTGTCGAGGATCAACGCGCGCGTTTCAGCATCAAACTCTGGACCAATCTTCAGCTCCACCGCAGATGCATAAGGCGCTACCGTAACGGTTGCTGCCACCACGCAGGCGGTAAGGAAACCTGTGAATTTCTTCATCGCCAGAACTCCTTAAAAAAATAGTGGCGCGGAAAACAATAATCATCAATGATGATAAGCATAGATAAAAAACTCCAAGCACTTCTCAGTATGTGATACACCTCCACCCCCCCTAAAGGAGGTAGCAATGATCGCCATTGTTGTGTGAAACCGCCACACAGCCAGCGGTTTCACCAATCCCCATGCCCACAATCGACTGCCCTAGTTGTTCATGAACCCCCATGCCTTAAGTTGACTAGAGTGAATTTTCCCAAGTCTAAACCCCCTCCTCGATTGAGCTCAAATGCGCAACAACTAGCCTGATTTCATGCCCACCTATAGGGTAGATTGAAACACCCCCAACCTTGATGGTATTGATTGACTAACAATCTATAAACAGATCCTCAACAGAAAAAAATGTATACCCTTCACCATTGCGCCCGAAGCAAGTGAAAACATAGAACAGCCTGCTACTTCTCTAGCGTTCGGCAATAAACCGTGGTGAATGCGATTTCAGCACAAGCCTGAGTTACTGGCACACAACTTTCACGCCATTAATCAAAAAGGGTAATAAATATCAAAAGTGGCTTTACTTTATATAAAAGTTAAATATGCTTGCGCTTTGAGCGCTGCTAATAATTTGGACATACCCACACTCTACGACAGGGAGAAAAATGAGGAAGTTTTCTAGCTGTGTCGCTGCAGTTGCCGTAGCTACATCTATTGTCATGGCTCCTTCTGCTGAGGCTGTTGAACTAAAGATCGGCCCAGAGTTTAGCCCCGAAGATCGTGCACTGATTCTGGACAATGCCCAAAAAATCGAGCAGAAAGCCAAAGAACGTGCCGCTAAGCAGGCGACTGGAGTGATTGATCTAGCAGAGCACGGCACTTTATCAGCAGTACAGTTGGTCGAGTCAGATATTTCCACAGTTGAAGAAATGTGGGAATGCTGGAAAAACCATCCCAACAGTTACCGCAACCCTTTCTTTGATGGGAAAGCTCAGAATATTCCAAAGTTCGAAAACTTTGAATACCACCGACTCCACTGCCCACTAGTGCCAATCACGGAAAAAGACCGTGAAGCTGCACAAAAGAAAATCGTGGATGGCTCACTCGTTCAATCCTCACCAAGCTTGGTTCTCAGCTTCGTCACCTTCTTCTGGAAGGTCATCGAAAAAATCCGTGCTTACTTTGGAAAGAAGAATTAATTCTTCGCACACACAGCAAGCCATGTGCGCACACTTAACAAAACACGCACATGGCTATTTTCTTACCTGCGGATCTTAAGGTGCCTGCCCACCAATTCCTCTTGTGCAGGCACCTTTTCAGCATTGTTAGCGTCGCAATCCATTGGCAGGTCAAAGCATATGCGGTGAATACCCGGCGCGAATCCGGCGTCCGTAGCGCTGGGCGGCACTTAGGCCGATGATTGCGAGTATGAGGAAGCTTGCCCACGTGAATGCGTGTCCCGCCCAGTCGGGCGTGGTGTTTTCGCGCCACGCTTGCACAACTGCGGTCAACGGTACCCATTGCAAAACTGGTGCTATCCACGTGGGGTAGAGCGCTAGGGGCACGACTGCCCCGGAGGTGAGGGGGAGGAAGGTCAGTGACCAGTTGAGGTAGGTGTAGGGGTTATCTTTGTCGACACCCATTCCGGCGCTAAACACCCCGAAGAGTGCCCCGAGGATGGCGCTGGGCACAACGAGGTAAGCGAAAGGGTGGTAGGAGAATTGCCCGGTGATGAGGAGGAATGTGGCGCTTAGAATACTGCCGGTGACCAGCGCTGTTCCCACAGACGGCAGGCTGATTCCTAACCAGTAGTGAAAGGGTATGCGGTTGCGGGTGATTACTTCGTCGAAAACGCCGATCATCCTGTCGTGCACGACGATTCCATTCAGAGTACTGGCTGACATTCCGAACACCCCGAGCACGAGAGAAGCCCACGCGATGGGCATGAGTTCGGGCGCACCTATTCCTTGCCCGAGCAGCACGTTGAAGGCGACTCCTAAAAGTGGGGTGAGCACGATGCCCACGAGGAAGGTGCGTGTGTTGGCGAAGGCCCCTGTGGAGCGGGCGGCTACTTTCGCGGTGATCCAGGCGGAACGTAGGAGGGAAAAGTTCATTGTTCTACACCAGCTCAATCGTTGCGGAGGTTCTGGCGGCTTTAAGGGTTGTGCGTGCCACAATGAGGCTGAGCAGGAGATACCCGCAGGTGAGGAAGATGCTTGCGGCGGCGTCGATAAGCTCGCCGTGCACAAGGAACCTAAAAGCACCCGCGGCGGGAATGAAAAAGCGGGAGTAGTCGCTTAAATGCGCAACATCGAAAATTCCTGACAGCGCGAGCAGGGGTACCAGCAACAAGCCTTCGTAAGCGAGTGCGTTGGGGCTGGCGAGGAAGGTGACCGCAATGAGGTAGCTCATGCTCACCAGCGCCAGCCACAGCAGCACGCAACCGAGGAAAAAGTTAAGACTCAACTCAGGCACACCCCACCACACGATTACCGAAATAGGTACCGCAAGCAGCCCAAACGTGGCGCAGGCGGTGACTGTGGGCGCGAGCCCTGCCACGGCGGGGATGCGGCCGTGGGCGAGGAACACGAGGGTGCCTTTGAAGCGTTCGAAGCCTAAAATGCCCGCTGCGGTGGCGGCAAGCGTCCACATGCCGATCGCGATGGTGCGCACGAAGCCCAGCCACGGGTCGCCGCCCCACCCGGCGTGCCCGAGGCGCTGAATGATGCCGGCGGCGATGGTGGCGCTGAGCACCAGCTCAAGAAAATAGGTGGTGCGCGCAAATTCCCGCAGCTGAAACGCGGACATTCTGATAAAGCGCATCATGCTGTTTTCTCCGCGAGCGCGAGAAAGGCGTCTTCGAGGGTGGCGGGGCGAAGCACAGCACCCTCGATGCTGGGTAGGGCATGCTTATCGACGCCGTCCGGCAGGTAAACCGTCACCTTCCACGCCGCACCCTGCGACGTGACCGATACTAAACCAAAGAACTCTAAAACTGTAGTGAGCTGTTCAAGTTCGTGTTCATGGGTGGGCACAAGGCTAAAGCTCAACACCTGATCTAATTGTGCAAAATTAAAAATATCGCGTTCGCTGCCCTGCACCAGCACCTTGCCCCGATTCAGCACCACAATATGATCAGCCAGCTCGGATACCTCCATCATGGAGTGCGAGGTAAGTAGAATCGCCGCACCCTGATCCGCCACCCGCCTCATAAGGGTGCGGATGGTCACGGCAACATCGGGATCAAGGCCAGACGTTGGCTCATCCAACAAAATAAGTTCGGGGCTTCCTAAAAGGGCACGCGCAATGTGCAGGCGCTGCTTCTGCCCATGCGAAAGCTCCTGCACCTTTTTGTTTTCCTTATCTCTAAGCCCCACACATTCAAGCACACGGGCGATCTCCCCAGCTTGCTCACGGTAGGAAACAGCGGCAAGATCAGCGAAAAAGCGCAGGTTATCGCGCACGCTGGCGCGGGGATAAAAGCCGCGCTCCACACCCAGCACCATGCCAATATGCGCCCGTGCCTTCTCGGGATTTTTCACAGCATCCACCCCAGCGACCACCACACTCCCCTCAGTAGGGGCAAGCAGTGTGCCACACATTTTCACCGTGGTAGTTTTCCCCGCACCATTAATGCCCACCAGTGCCACAATCGTTCCCCGCGCAACACTGAAACTCACCCCATCAACCACAAAGCTGCGCCCCTGATCAAAGCTGCGGCGCAGCTGAGTTAACTCAAGCACATTCTCTTCATGCCCACTATCGTGCACACTTAAACTCCTTTCGCATATGAAGTGACCATGATTATTGCATAAAT
Organism: Corynebacterium felinum; assembly: GCF_030408755.1. Taxonomy (NCBI): domain Bacteria; kingdom Bacillati; phylum Actinomycetota; class Actinomycetes; order Mycobacteriales; family Corynebacteriaceae; genus Corynebacterium; species Corynebacterium felinum. Next base: position 110,847 of record NZ_CP047209.1, on the reverse strand, counting down.
ATCTCCTGTTTCTGCAGTGTTTAATGTATCCTCGGCCACAGAGACTACTTCCAGCCACTTCACCTTTAACCCCCACCGAAGGAATGTGCCACATGGATGAACGCGCCAATGTCACCGCCTACTACGAAGACTGGTTCTACCACCGCCTCCAACGCTTCGTCGAAGAAACACTACCTACAACCACCGCACTAGTACACAGCAAAAACCTGCACGCCACCTTTGATGCTCACACCGACTTCCCGCGCACACTCGTCGAAACCATCCGGGACGACGAAAAATTAACGCGCAAAGAAAAAGTGGAAGTGATCACCGCAGTTATTGGCCAATGGATGAACGCCACCACCGGCTCCGTGTGGTCTATAGGGCCGTGCGCCTCCGATAGCCTCACCGAACGGATCGGCATCGGGGTAAAATCCACCGACGGCACCTCCTTCTTCCCCCTCGTTCCCACCGTGGAAGACATTGTGGACCAAGGCGCAGCCGACTCCAGCCGACTCGATTTAACCATCGCGCTGTGCGAATCTGATCGTCGCCACGCAAAGCCCTCCCCCAATACCCACTAAGGCACCCCCCTTTTCCCTTACCCTTCCCCTGCAGGTTACTTCCTCAATGAGGGAAAAAGGGGGGCGCGTACACTAGTGCGCGCTTGAGCTCACCTGCACCGTAGCCAACACATAGAGTGAACCATCCTTATCGGTTCCGATAAGCGCCAGTGCTGGCGCTTGCTCCACCAATTCAGGCACCAGTGGAATATGCAGCTGAAAGTGCTTCTTCTCCCCGTTGAGCACACAAGTGCCGGAAACAGTGTCGCTGGTGATGGTGGCAAGTTCGGCGTCGACAAGCGTCAGCGTGTCCACCCCAGCAGTGCCGGTGCCGCGAATGTCAAGCGGGGGCAGAATCCCGTCGCTGCGCTGAGCATTGGTGTCACCTTCGAGGATGACGCGCACAAACTCCAGCACCGCAACCGGGTCGGCGACAGCACGGGTAACAAAACGCTCACCCAACACACTGTGTTGCATTGTGCACAATTCATGTTCGGGATTGATGTGATCAGCACGATACGTCACCGCACACTGCCGCACCACACCCCCATCGCGCAGCAGAATCGACTCAATCCCCACCTCGCCATCAGGGTCCACGAAACGAAACGCACCCCACATCGTCGATTTCCCCATCACCGCCTCCACCACTTCAGCCTTCGTGGGCGAAAGCGTAGCATCCATAATCTCGGAAACGCGCTGCATTTTCTCTCCTTCACTCGTATAGCACAACTTTTGCAGTTACCATGATGCCATGACTAACCCATATGCAGCAGACACCCCCGACGCCGACGAGCGCGCCGCCTTCCAGGTCGGCGGCATCGACCGCGAACTCAGCCCCGAGCAGCAACTAGAGCAGCTTCGCTCCTACATTTACGCCCACTACGACATGCCGGCGAAAAACCCACCGTGGTCCGACGACCCCTCCGACCCCGTGCCCGCCGACACCTATGACGCCCGCCTCCCCGACCGCATCACCCACACCGCCATGCTCATGCTCGGCTCCGCGCTCGACCACTCCATGCCGGGCGTCTGCTACCCCAAAGATGTGCACGTCAGCGACATTCCCGCGCTGAACGCGCAACTGTTTACCCCCTCCAAACCCAACGGCAAGTGGGCAATCTCCCTACACCCCGGCGGCTGGTGGAAGGGATCTGGGGTGGCGTTGGAAAATGCGTGGCGCCCCGAAGTCGCCGCCGTCGCCGAACTATCCGGGGTGACCATTCTCGACCTCGACTACCCACTCGTGCCTAAACACACCCTCCCGCAGGTCATCGACGCGGTAGCTGCGGCAACAGCATGGGTGCGCGAGCAGGGCGCAACCTGGGTGGGGGCATGGGGTTATTCCTCGGGCGGGGCTTTAGCGGTACTGTGCGCTGAGCTTTTCGACGCCCTCGCCCTCACCTTCCCCCACCTCGACCTAAGCATGCTTCCCGACGCCGTCACCTGCGGCACCACATTCCCCACCACCGCCCTCCCACCCACATTCATGCAGGTAGCGACCCACGACACCATCGCAGGCCACTACGACTGGTTTGAGAAAAACGAGGCCGTTTCGGTGCGCGAATACGTCTCTGAGCACAGAATCTCCACCCCCCAGGTGGCTCGCGAGCGCGTCCGTGACGTCGCCGGTTTCCTCGCGGAAGCCTAAACCCTCCCCTGCACCGTAGAAGATACCCCTACTACTGTTTGATCACTCGACCTTTTCCATGCCTAAGCCCACCATCAGTAAGCGGGCACACGAATTGGTCGAGCACACCCAACTGAAGTAAAAAACTGCACGCATCACAGGCGTACCGCGACTGCTCGACCCTGATTAAAAACCAGCCTCATGCACAAAGGATCTGTGACTTAAAGGTCGAGGCGTGCCTGAAGTTATGAGGCGGGAAAGCCTACATACCTCGCCTAAAAAGTGCACCTATAAATACGTGGGGATTGATTCACAAATACTGATTCGACTTTCAGCACACAACTGAAAAATTGACCTGCGGTTTTATGAGTAGCACTTGCTCTATGTCGAATTAATATTCCTCTTATTCTTTAAAACCCCCAACGCCAACCAAGAAAAGCACCACCGATGCTGATTGCATCATAAACCCATTCTGGGCCCACACCCTGAGCCTGTTTTGCGTTCGCCTTCCACCCACTGGTTGGCGATTCACACGCATTTTCCCTCATGAGAACACCTCACTGAATCATTCAACTATTCTTAAACGTGGATAGGTTTGAAAGTCGAGGAGTAAATACATGTATACCTTGGATAATGCCCCGCTAAGCCCAGATCAACGTGCAGATCTTGCCAACACCATTGCCAGCTTTGCCATTGAGAATATGCATGTGGATGCTGACGATATTGACCGCGCAATCCGAGTCCAATTAGGCGAATGCTCCCTCAAGCAAGCCGAAGAAGAAATCCTGCGCAAGTACAAGGTTGACTCCGATGGACAGTAACGAACAGCAGCGCTGGGAAAGGTATTTGTACCCAGGAACATCGGTTCTTCGAAACAAGTTCGGAATCACCCATTTTCCCACTCTGCACAACGTAGAAAAAAGCGTGGTGTTTTCCCACACCGCTTTCCTCACTGCTCGCTATGACGGACAATCCGAGGTAACGCTGCGGGAGGAAATCTCCCGCATTCATGCTGAGCTTTTTGCTGTTCTTTACGAGCACGCAGGGCAGTTTCGTGATGTCGATATGACCAAAGAAATGCCCCATGCCCCTGGTGAATATAGTGTGTTTTTGAGCTACACACTGATCCCAGAATCACTGGATCAGATCGATGCGGCAGTGCGCGCCTACCAGTGGGATTCTGCGAGTTTCGACGAGAAAACCCAGATGCTGGCGAAAGTACACGCAATGCTTGACTACGTGCACCCTTTCCGGGAAGGAAATGGGCGAAGCACCCGAATTATTATGGAGAATCTTGCTAAAGCAAACGGAATAGTTCTTGACTGGAGTGCTGTACCCCCCTATCTGGTCATTCTGTCTAGTGCAGAAATTTTCCGTCAAACAAAAGCACGCTCCATCAGGCCTCTGGAGGTGTTGTACCAGCGCATAGCATCGCCACGGCCGTGACGTACACGATGGGGATTCTTCCTTGCTGGGTGAAATATTCCCCCTCACCGACGAGTGCCCATTACTGAAGGTCGACAACTCCGGCATGCACAAAGGCTCCACATAATACACGCTGCTTCTGTTTTTTAAAAGAGTTGAGCGCAGATTAATTACAATTCTGTGGATAACTCTGGCCACTGGGAAGTTATCCACAGAATTTGTAGCCACAGCTGCTACGCGATTCAGTGCTGGCGCTCGCACTGGATACGGTGAGGGCATGAGCAATGAACATTCCAATAAGCCACAAGAAATAGACCTCCGCCTCGAACTGATCCAAGAGAGGGAAGCGGCACCCAATCAGAACGTGACAACAGGATATTTCATCCCAGCAGAAGAGCAAGAGGAAAGCGCGGAGCTTTTCGACTCGTTTTTTGAAGATGAACTGGCGTGGATTCTCAATATCCAGGAGCCGGACAGTTCTGATCAGCATCCATAACGTGAGGGTTTTCTTCACAATTCTGGTAGCCAGCTAAGCCACACACCTTAAGGTTGTGGGGAATATTCTGTGCTGTCCTGCACCCAGAAACTGGTCTGCCCCCAGCTCAAGCCACGTGCGTGCCCGATAACTCGACCTTTTCTGCCAGACACCTCAGAATTGAGGGGTGTGGGGGTGAAAAGGTCGAGCAACCTCACTCTGTGTACACCTGTGCTCAGGTTCAGATCACCCTAGGCGGTGAGACTACTCGACCTTTTCTTTCCCACGGGCATATTTCACGGCACTGTGTACACAAAGGTCGAGCAACCCCAGTTAGACAACACTCGTGCAGGCTGAATACAGCTGAACAATGAGGGTGCGGTTGCTCAACTGTGCGGTGGAAGGCGTGAAATCACGGGCTTTTTATGTTTTCCCGCTGTTTGTGGGGCTAAGAACACCTGTGTAGGTGTGCTCATCGGCGAGGTAGCCGATTTGTACCATTTCCACTCGCCCGGAGCGGTCAACCCATTGGGCGCGTCCGGGCGGGAGGGGTTTGAGAAATACTTTGGGGTAGATGGGGCCTTCTTGGCGGTCGCCGGAAAGAAGAATACTTGTTGCCCCAGCCTCACGCAGGGTTTGCATCACAGGGTCGTAGCCGGCTTTGGCCATGCCGGTGGAGCGGCGTGTCACAATCACGTGCAATCCGATGTCGGCTGCTTGATGGAAATATTTGCTTAAAATTTTCAGCGGGTTCGCAGAGCCTTCCATCATGTCGATATTATCGATAAGCAGATAAATTTCGGGGCCTTGCCACCAGGTGCGGGTGCGCAGTTGTTCAATGGTGATGCTTGGACCTGGCAGCCGGCGTTCGAGTTCGGCGGCGATCCCTTTGGCCAGAGTTTCGCAGCCTGGTACGGTTCCGGCGTAGCCGCCGATGAAGGGATCAGGGATAGTTCCGAGTAGACCGCGTTTAAGATCCCAGATTCCGAACATCACTTCACCAGGTTTTTTCCCGGCGATGATTTGTTGGGCTAGAGCGCGCAAGCAGGAGGTTTTTCCAGATTTGGCATCCCCAATGATGATGGTGTGGCGGTGTTCCTCTTCTGTTTTCATAATGGCGGGGCTGAGTGTGGTTTCGCGCAACCCCAGCACAATATCCGCCGGTGTCAGCTGGGGGTGGTTGTTGCGGATGGTTTCGAGGGTGATGTGTGCAGGTAGCATGCGTACCGGCGGGGCGGTCGGTCCGTTCCAGGCGTTGGCGATGGCGCCCACGGTTTCTTGGGGCGACAGGGTGGTGATTGTTGGTTGTGCGATGTGGCTATACAGCCCATCCGCGTCGAGGGCGCGGCCGGTGGGTTGTTCTTTTAAGGCGGCGGCGGGTTTGCGGCCGATGGCGGAGTCGATGGGGTCGTTGAGTGCGAATTCAAGTTTTGTGCCGATCACTGCCTGAAGGGGCAGGCGGAAGTCGGCCCAGCGTCCGCTTAAGAAAATGACGTGAACCCCGAAGGAGAGTCCGCGTTGGGCGATTTCGGTGACGGCGTCGGCAAGCTCTTCGTAATCTTTGCGCAGCGTTGACCAGCCGTCGACAGCAAGCACAAGGTCGGCGCAGGCAAGTTCCGGCAGCGCATGCTGGGCGTGCATGGTGCGCATTTGCTCAACACTGGCGATTTGGTAGGTGTTGAAAATTTCTTCGCGGCGTTTCAAAAACATGCCCACCTCCGCGATGGTGCGGCGGAGTTTATCTTCATCAAAACGGGTAGCAACCGTGCCCACGTGCGGGAGTTCTTCGAGGTAGTTGAGGGTGGAGCCAGCCATGTCGATGATATAAAAGTTGAGCTCGCTCGGGCGGTGTGTCAGTGCGGCGGAGGTGATCAGGGTGCACAGTGCGGTGGTTTTTCCGGTTTGGGGTGCCCCGAGAATGGCCATGTTACCGCCGGTGCCGGACAGGTCGATCAGGAGTGGGCCTTGCCACTGTTTCAGTGGTTGATCCTTCAACCCCATGCTGATGCGCAAATGCCCTGAGCTGGGGGCGGACAGTCCTTGCTGTGAGCTTTCCGTGACCGCGCCAAGCACCTGATCTACGCGTATCGACGTCGGCAACGGGGGCAGCCAAATCTGGCGGGTCTTCGGCGCAGCCTGCGCCAAACGCGACACCACAAGATCCAACGTTGTTGGCTGCGCTACAGTGCTTGCCCTGCGGGCATCGATAGCCGCAGCATGCTGCGATTTCCGTTGCTGCAACCACGCCTCAGTAGTATTAGCCAACTCCAGTGGCATGGGCACGGGTGGAAGTTCCCGCTGCCCGGCGCGCTCAGCGGATTCGTAGGGGCCAGACACATACGCTGCTTTAAAGCGCAGGAAGATATCGGGGTCGACTTTTAAAAACCCCGACCCGGGGATGGGGGGAAGATCGTGGGCGTCGGTACAGCCAAGGGCGGCCCGGGATTCTTGGGCGGAAAAAGTGCGCAGGCCGATCCGGTAGGAGAGGTAGGATTCGAGGCCGCGCAAACGTCCTTCTTCTAAGCGTTGGGTGGCTAAGAGTAGGTGCACTCCGATGGAGCGGCCGATGCGCCCGATTTGCACGAAGAGTTCAATAAATTCCGGTTTGGCTGCGAGGAGTTCACCGAACTCGTCGATGATGACAAATAACACAGGCAGTGGTTCTGTGACTTTTCCTTCGGCCCGAAGTGCGGCATATTCGCCCACGTTGGCGAGGTTTCCAGCAGCTTGGAGTACTCGTTGGCGGCGTTGGATTTCGCCCAGGATGGAGTCGTGGAGGCGGTCGACAAGACCTTGGGCGTCTTCGAGGTTGTCCACGATTGCGGCTGTGTGCGGCAAAGGTTCTAAGCCCGCGAAGGTGGCGCCGCCTTTAAAATCCACCAAAACGAGCGATAAGTCCTCGGGGCTGTGGCAGATTACTTGGCTTAACACTAAGGTGCGCAGCACCTCCGATTTGCCGGAGCCGGTTGCGCCGACGCATAAGCCGTGCGGGCCCATGCCCTGTTTCGCGGATTCTTTAATATCTAAAGAAATAGGTTCGTTATCGGCCCCTAAGCCGAAAGGTACGTTGAGGAAATCCGCTTGGGCGCGCGGCTGCCAGGCTTCCTGGATGGAAAAGGTGGCAAAGTTCTCCACCCCCAGCATGGTGTCGAGCCCGATGGTTTGCTCCAGTGGCGCATCGGGGGAGGCGTCCTCGTGCAAGCGTAAGGGGGATACTGCGCGGGCAACTGTTTCCGCCAGAAGGGGGCTTACCTGATCCATCGTCCCTGTCGAGCCCCCGTAGAGCAGCCGCTCCACATAGCCGTCGGCGCCTGTGGTGGGGGTGCGTACTTCACCGCGGTCGAGTAGCTGTACGGCGATGCGCCCATCTGCTTCGCACAATACGCGTACATCGACTCGGGTGGGCTCATTATATTGCACCGAGGAAGTGGCAATGACACTCAGCCGGGCGGCATCGAGTGATGAAACAGTATCTAAGCGTTGGGCGATCATCCGCCCATGCTCAGAATCCATATTCACCACGATTACAAGATACGGCACATCCAGTGCTGTGGTTTTAAACCGGGAGCGTTCCTTTAAAGCCTCAGCGCGAGCATCGATTTGGTGTAGCAATACTTCGGCTGATTCTTCATCGTAGGAGACCAGCCTGCGCCCGATCGGGCCGTCGAATAAATCCTCGCTGAGCAGGTGCGGGAACCACAACGCCCAGCGGGCATCAAGCCCGAGTGCGTGGAACATCGACTCTGGCGGGGTGTCGGCGTCGATACGCGAATCTGCAAGCGGAAGCGCACAATGAATGCGCACATCATCGGGGGCGTGAAACACCGCGATCTGGGACAGCAGCGCCCGCACCCCCTGCGCACACACCTGCTCATCCCCCACCAGTGACACGCAGCCGCGCACCGGGATCGCAATCGGCAGCTGCTCAATAGTTAATGTGCGGCTGAGCATCCGGTCAAGATGTGCCTTGGCAATCGGCTCCGGTACCAGCATCGGATTCGAAAGCGGGGGCACATCAACGCCCCGCGCCAGCTCCCCCCTCCCGCTGCCGATGCGCACGATGAGAAAATCCTCGTCCCCTTTCCGCCTCTCCCATAAACGATAGGGGTCGCGCACAACATCCGTTAAAGCCGCCGGTTGGGGGTGGCGCGATAATGCTTCACGACGCTGCTGCACCGCCAGCTGCCGAATCTCACCCTCCAGCTCGGCAAGATGTTCTAAAAAGCGTTCCCGCTCCTGCTCCGCGATCTTCAGCGAACCTGTGCGGGCCCGAATAAACATGCCCACCGCCATGAAAATCACGGCCACAAACATCACGCAGCCAATAGCCATGCGGATCGGATTGCCGGACGAAAACATCATCAGCACCATGCCCCCGCCGGCAACTAGGGGCATCAGCAGAGTTATCACATTTGCTTGCTGGCCACGCTGGCGAATCGTGGGAACCTCCGCTACCCGCAATGGTTCCTGTTTGGAAATAATTGCATGTAAACGCGCAGGGCGGTGAACTATTTTCGTACTCATTTTTCACAATCCCTTACAACTATTTTCTTCGACACTCCACACCTTCTCCACCTTTGCCCCCACTCTAAAGTGCACACGAAGGTTAATGTGCGCATTTATTATCTCTCACGCTACTGCATTTTCACAGCCACCGAAAACGTTCCCCCTGACAGAAACTACCACCCCTTAAACCCCAAAAACCTCATATTTCTCACCCGTCACAGATGCCTAGAATGCGCCTTGCTGGGCACTGCTCAACAAGATTCACGTTTGTTGATAAAGCCATTTAAATTAACTAAGTAAAACATGAGTGACTTGCGTTCATAATTTTCCCTGCATACATGCGTGATACCCCCCTTTTCCACAGGTGCCCACATTTCCACAACCCTAAATAAAGACCCCTTTAAATGGGAAAAATTCTCATACTTTTTTATGTAAATTTTTTCCGTTTTTGTCTCGAAAAACAAACCCAACAGGTTTAACATGTGTGCAGTTCCCCTCAAAAGAAAAGGCCACCCCCTCCCCCAATACTCGGCCTTTTCCGCCCACACACGGGGAGAGGGAAACACACTAGCAAACACAATCGTGCCCCTTTTTATGAGGAAGTTACCCACCTCACTATGAAAAAAGGGGTGGTTAAAGGAGTCACTACCGTGGACGATTCACGCAGCAGCCACACCCTTGCGCCTGCCCTCGTCGACTACCACCCCGACGCACCCCGACCCCCCTTCATCTGGACCGCCCAACTACCCACCACATGGCGTTTCATCGAAACCCACCCCAGCCGCTGGAAAATAGCCGCCACAAGGCTCGCCGACGACTACCTCCCCGGGGTGCGGCTGCGCTCAGCCGACAAACGCGCAGTACTACGCCAGATCGAAGAAACCGTAGCCCAAGCCCAAAAAACCGGGGTTCTCATGGCCCTAGTACTGCCCGGCATCGTCGAGGAGGAACTCTCAGCAGCAGTGCTGTTACTGCGCTGGATCGACTCCCACCCCGCGCCCGCCAGCATTGTTGCCGCCCAACGAGAACTTGCGCAGAAAAACCCCCAGATCGAACGCACCGGCGCCGGCGATTCCTACGTCCTTGTCTCCCACACCCTCCCCACGGGTCCCTTAACGCAGCGGCGCACCGCCTATAACCACCAAGCGTTCTACCCCATCCCCAACACCACCTGGACGCTCGTTGTCTCCGGTTCCGCCCCGAATGAGCAGCTTGGCGAACTAGTCGCCGACTGTGTTCGCCGTGTGATCACCAGTGTGCGCGCCCACCCAGACACAGAAGGTGAACAACTGATCCCCGAACTTTTCGGCGAAAACAGCCCACCGCCAACACCCAGCCACGATTCTGAAGCAGAAAAAGAGGAAGAAATGCGCAGCATTCAGGCCACGCACACAGGAGCGTACCAGCAATGAGCAGTGACTACTGGCGGGTACCCGTCGGCGATCTCCACGCCATTCAATCCCAACTCAATTCCATGCACGCCACCTTAGAAAGCGTCGAAGGCTCCGCCGAAGGCTCCGACGGGGTGGACGATATCCACGGTGCGCAGATTGCTAACGCCGTGTCCGATTTTTTCAACGAATGGAAACAATCCCGTCGCGTGCTCATGCGCAACGTCAAAGGAATGGGCGACGTTTCTGGGCAAATCGCCGAGGCCGTGACCACCTTCGACACCGAACTCGCGTCAAGCCTGCATCAATTCGCCTCCGCCCTCCGCGGGGAAAACAACGGCCCCAGTGGCGACCCGATGGAAAGGCAGATGCTATGAGCACCGAGTTTGCCTTCCGCACCACGACGGCAACGGATTCAGCAGCGAATATTCTCGCCGTGCGCGACAAGCTCGTTGACATTCTCGATGCCATTGACGATTCCCTTGCCGAATTACGCCCCCAATGGAGCGCTTCGGAAGCCGATGGGTATCAGGAAGTGATGAGCCAATGGCATGAAGGAGCCTGTGGAATCCGCGACATTCTCAACGATGTCAGCTCCACACTCTCGCAGATCAACGAGGCCAACACCGAACTACGAGGAGGTATTAAACAACTACTCGATCAAATCACCTAAACACCGCCTTGCTGCCCCTAAGCGCTGCACACACTGCGTGCAGGTTCGGGCGTGAGCACATACCTCCATATTTTCTCCCCCCCTTCCTTCCACTACTGAAAGGTCTAGTGATTTTCCCATGTCGATGTCGAACCATATGTCCGTTGAGCACTCAGCTGTTACCTCCCATGTCAGCTCCCTGCGTTCCAATCACGAACAGCTCAAAAACCAAGCAGCCGCCTTCCTCAACGCCATCGAACCGCTGAAAGATTCCTGGAAAGGTTCTTCCGTGGAGGCGTGGAACAACATGACGGAGGCCTGGCACGCCAACATGGAGCAGGTCAATCAAGCGCTCGATGAGCTCACCGGCCGTGTTGAGCAAGCCGGCAAGGACTATCAAGCAGGCGAAGAAGATCAAACCGCTACCTTGCAGCAGCGCTTCGCCGGTATGGATTTCCAGTCCGCACCAATCCTGTAAACCCCCTAATCCCCTTCACTTCACGAGAGGTTTTCTCCTATGAGCATTTACGCCTATGACAACAGCAGAGCCGAAACGGCCGCCCAGGATCTGAATTCTGTGATGAATCAGATTGAATCCACATTGATGGAAATGGATGGCGATATTCAAAAACTCGCAGCCAGTTGGGATGGTTCCGAGCAAGAAACCTATCAAGGTGTGCACGGAAAGTGGTCGAAGGCCGCAAACAATATCAAGACCATTTTGGGTCAAGTCCGCGCCTCCTTGGAAGAAAACACCCAAGGCGTGGCCGAAACCCGCGGCCGGGTCAATAGCTCCCTGTTTGGTGAGTAATACCTGCTAAAACACGGATTTTCTGCACCGCCTGCGTGGCTTTGCTCAGAAAATCCGTGTGCACCCCCCACACCTAGCCATACACGGCTTCTACCTGTACCACCCTTTGATCAGCTGTATCGCGGTGGCTGACCTTACTGTTGCGCACCCGCCGCACGCGATTTTTACGGATTTCTTGTTATGCCTGTTCCACTACTGCCCCCATTTGTCACCTTTGAGCGCCCTGTTTTTCATATCGGGGGCAACCCTGCGATGGTTCTTGCTTCTGCTACCAAGTGGCGCACCTTTGGTGAAACAGCACTGACTACTGCCTCGCAGTTGCGCGGTATTAATGATGGGGGTTTTGTTGGTGACGAAGGCGATAAATATCGCAGCCTGATTACGAGTGATTTCCCCGATCATCTCGATACCACTGGCCACGCCCACGTGGGGGTTGCCGATGCACTTTCACGCTACAGCCAGCTGCTGACCGAACAACGGATTGCCATGAGTGTGCTGAAGTCTGTTGCCCTCGGTGCCCATGCCGCCGTCAATGCGGCAGCAACGGATGTGAATGCTGCTGAAGCTGCTTGTGCGGCGGCTATCACCCCGGAAACCCAGGCCGTGGCTCAGGCGAATTTAGCCCGCGCCCAGGCGGTGTATCAATCGGCGCTTGGTGTGTGGGAGTCGAAGAAAACTGAAGCTCAGGGCATTAAGGATGTTTTAGGCGCAGGGGTGCGTGCCCAGGTGGCTGAGATTGCGGCGCAAACCCGCAAGCGCTTTGAAGAAAATCCCAGCTGGTTGGGTGAGCAGTGGGAAAATCTGAAAGATTTCGTGGCTGATAATGCTCAAGCGTTATCGTTTATTTCCGATGCCTTGCAGATTATTGGTGCCATCTTGCTGTTTATTCCTGGTCTGAATATTTTAGGCGGGATTTTAGTCGGCCTCGGTGTTGCCTTGAAAGGGTTGCTTGCAGCCAGCGGGCAGGCGAGTTGGGGTGAGTTTTTCTTCGACCTAGCCACCTGTGGTGCCGCGGGCGGGATTGCCAAATTAGCCAAAGCGGGCAAGTTTGGTCTCGGCGCTCAAAAGCTTGCCTTCAAGGGTTCTGCTTTGGCGGATATGAGCGCTTCTGCGGTGAAGAATCTGGCTAAGCAGGCGGCGTTGAAGTCCGCGGCAGCGATGTCACGTGTTGGGGGTGAGGATCTAGCCAAGGCTTTTTATTCCAAGGTCACTCGCGGTGGCAAGATTTGTTTCGCCGCAGAACCAGTAGATATGGCCACGGGCACCATGGTGGATTTTGTCACGGATGTGTCCATTGCAGGTGTGTTGCCGCTGGTGGTGGATCGTCATTCCAACACCAGCCATGTGTTGGGGCGGAGTTTGGGCCCCAATTGGGTCAGTCGCATAGATACGCATATTGAGATCACTGCCACGGAGGTGCTTTTTGTCGCCCCCGATGGGGCATTGCTCAGCTTCCCACTTCCCCCTCGTGATGGCTCAGAAGTATGTGCCGATAGCACAGGTTGGTTGCTGTCTTTCGGGGATGGCGCTTACCGGATTCGCAGTATTGCCCAAGGGCTGTGCTATGTGTTCCGCGTATATGAGCTTGATGCTGATGAGCAGGCTGGTTCAGTGACAAATAGTTGTGTCACTGTGCCCGATCGTGCCCCGGAAACCTCTGGTTCGATGGTGGGATCGTCGATTCCTTCCGGCAGTGTAGCTGAGGTTTTCGATGTGGGTATTGAGGTGGGCTTGTCGAGTATTGTGCACCACACGGGTCACCGCATTGATTGTCAGTGGGATCAGGCTACCGGTGCGATGGTGGCGATGGTGCGCAGCGACGGCACGCGCCTGGATTTCGATTATGACTGGATTATTCATCGCCTCAGTGGAATTTCGGTATCCAATCCCACCACTGATCCTGATGCTGCACCACAACGGTTGATTAGCTACGAATATAACCAGCATCGGCAGCTGGTGAGGGTGCGTAATTCCCACGATGGGGTGTTGTCCTATTCCTATGATGCTGCTGGGCGTACCTGCGCGTGGACGGATCGCAATGGGGTGTCGTACTACTACACCTTTGATGATGATGGTCGGGTACGCGCCCAGGTGGGTACTGGTGGGATGTTCCCGAACATCATGTTCTGGGCTGAGGATGAGGGCAGCGATGCTCCCGTTGGGGGCAGGGTGTGTGTGCTGATTGAGACCGCAGCGCCGCTGCCTGCTGATGCTCGGGAGCTCGGCGATGAGATGGTGGAGGATTATTACGAACTTCCGCTGTATCGGGCTTTGTGTGAGCACGGGCTTGCTGGTGCTGGTCTGACAGGTTGTGGCCGCACTGGCCCGCGCGATGATCAGTCGTGGTCGGTGCCAATGGAGTGGTTGAGTGATCCGGTGTTGGGTCAGATCCGCCCTACTGTGTATCGTTCAACGCCTCGTGGTGATGTGTGGCGCATTGTTAGTCCTGAGGGCAGGTGTGTGGATGCGCAGCATAATGAGGATCATCAGGTTGTTGTGGCCGTGGATGAATCAGGTGATATCACCCGCTTGCGGTATAACGATCAGGGTTTGTTGGTGGAATCTGTTTTCCCCGATGGTTCCGTGTCCGCGGTGCGCCCTGGGGCTTGGGGTGCTCCGCTTGAGGTTGTGTCCCGGGATGGTTCGGTCACCTGTTTTGAGGTGGATGATTTCGGCCTGACTACTGCGGTTATTGATGCTGATGGGGCGCGCACGGATTTTGATTATGAGTTGCGTGAAAGTGGGGTTGTGCTTTCCTCGGTGACGGATTCGGCGCGGCGGGTGGTCGCTGTGTTCTGTGATGATGCGGGCCGTCATGTGGGCATGGTTGATGCTGCTGGGCATCGTACTCATATCACTCGTGATGTGTGCGGGCAGGTGGTGTCGATTGTCGATCCTGCGCAGGCACAAACCCGCTTTGAGTATTCTGCTGAGGGCTGGCCGGTGAAGGTGATTCATCCTGATGGTTCTACGCGGCAGTTGAGCTATGACGGTGAGGGCAACTGCACTTCTGTCACTAATGAGTGTGGGGCGATCTCACGCACGATTTACACGGTTTTCGATAAACCGGCGGTGCTGATCGATGCCGCCGGCGGGCGCACGCAGATCAGCTACAACAGTCAGCTTGAGCCGATCGCGGTGACTAATGCTGATAATCGGACGTGGACTTATACTTATGACCGGGATGGTCGGCTGGCGTCGCAAAGCGACTATAACCAGCATGTGACCACGTATGCGCACAACCCCGCTGCGCGCACCCGCACTATGCACACCCCTGCCGGTGCGGTCACGAGCACGTTTAATGCGGTCGGTGATCTGCTCAGCGTTGCCGATGGGGATGCGCTGACTACTTTCGATTACGATCACCGCGGGCGCATGGTGGGCATGAGCAGCCCCGATGCCCGGCTTTCGTGGCAGCTTAGCGATTCCGGCATACCACTGGCAGAAACAACTACCTTGCCTTCTGGTGAGTCATGGTCTGTGAATTTCCACTACTCGCCGAACAAAGAACTAGCAGGTTTGAGCCAGCTGCTTCCTGATGGGTTGCGGGTTGATTCGCAGCTTTCACTTAACGACGCCGGGATATATGACGCCGTGAGTGTTCACTGTTCCACAGCCACACAGGAAGTTGCACTGACCCATCTCCAGCTGGGTGTGGATGCGGCGGGGCGTCGCAATCGCGTATCGACGGCGGGGCTTGTGCGCACTTTCACTTTCGATCAGCGCGGGCGGATCAGTTCAGATTCCACATCCCTCCTTGATTCGAGTGCCACTTTAGGCACCCATGAAATTAGTGGCCGCACGTATACTTGGCGCCCCGATGGTGTGCTCACTGGGGTTTTTGATCTTTTGCGCGGCACCATTGGCTACACCACGGATGCACTGGGTCGGGTCACTGAAGTTACTCGCACCCCACATCCCCATGATCTGCAGTCACGCCATAACGGTGATGAGCTCTATGCCTACTCCAGCGCGGGCATGCTCAATGCTCATAACAATCCCGATTACGATCACCATCTCAAAAACCACGGCAAGAATGTTGAGGCTATTGATTTTTCGGGCACCATGCCCACCCGCGTGGGCCGTACCTCTTATTCTTATGACGCTTTGGGCCGGGTTGTGGAAACCCGCAAGAAGCGAATCGGGAAGAAACCCCTCATTACCCGCTTCTATTATCGGAATAGTTCACCGCAACCTGTTGGCTGCAGCAATTCCGATGAACCAACCGTTGGCTACCGCTACTACTATGACGGCATCGGCCGCCGTGTAGCCAAAGAAAAAATCGACACCCGCACACATACCGTGCTATCGCGCACCGTATTTTCCCATGTCGGCAGCACCCTTGTGGGTGAACACACCACAACACCCACTGACAATAACACTCACGGCACAGATCACATTCTGTGGACCTTCGACCCCGAAAATGGGCAGCTCCTTGCCCAAAGTCAGGTATCCACATCTGGCACTGCGCTGAGTTCTTCGGGCAATTGGTTAACCACAACTGATTTGTCGGGGTTGCCACTAGAATTGATCGACCCCGATTCGGGCACAGTAGTTGGGCACTCGATATCCACCCTATTTGGCCAACGCCTGTGGCAAGGTGAACAAAGTTGCCCACTGCTGTTCACTGGCCAATACTTCGATGCAGAGTCTGGTTGGGCTTATAACCGATTCCGGTATTACCACCCCCACGCCGGAATTTATAATGCCCAAGACCCCCTCGGCCAGTCGCCTCAACTTGCTACCGCCCAAGGCTACGTTTCCAATCCCACGATCTACGTAGATTCCCTCGGGCTCAAAGCACACGAAGTTGAGATTCCCAAGAAAGAAATTTGGCGCATTGTCGCCCACAACAAAGGCGTTGTGGGAGAGCAAGCAGCCAAGAACCTTTTCGCCGAAAAGGGGCTCACTTATGAAATGAGACAAACCTATGTAATTGACGGACGCAAGCGAATCTCTGATGGTACCGCTATCAATGGCCTGATCGAAGTCAAAAACGTGAAAAATTTATCCATGAATCAACAAATTCGCGATGCTTTGGCCCGTGTAAAAGAGCAATACAAGGAAGATGGTGTTTTACATCTAGTTGTTCGACATGACACTCAGCTAACCGGACCCTTGGTAAACCACCCCAACATTGAGATTCATAGACTGTCGGAAGCACAACTTGCAGTTGCAAAAAATCAGGTCATGGATTCGGACAATTTGAATATTCTTGTCCCCAAAATAATTGATTAGGTATCTTTTATGGTGTAAGCAGACTTGGTTCAGCTCGTAAGTTAATACCTCACCATCACACTGAATTGTAGGAAGGAATCGACATGCCTCATTCTTTAACCACACAAACAGCTCAGAAATACGGGCTACCCGCCCCTATACCCAGTCGTTGGGAAGAAATCTCTGATGAACTGTTCGAGACCTACATTCGGGGCATCCAAAAAATCATCGACGACCCCGACAGCACCAGCTGGGACATCCAACTTATTATCATGGCAGTCAACGAGCACGCCAAAACCCGCCACAAGCACCTCTTCGACGTAGTACTCGGCTACTACTACACCGTAAAAGACCACGTGCCACGCTCCCAGATCTACTTCACCCTAGAAAAAATCGGTGGCAGCAGCAAAGCAACAGTGGACAAATTCTTAGAGATCTACAACACCGACCACGACACCCTCAAGCACTACTTCATGACCTTCTTCGCAGAAAAAGGCACCCAAAAACACTGGGACACCATCGCCAACAGCGCCGACTGTGAAGAAGACATCCGGCTACTGAAGATCCTCGCCGACAGCAAAAAACGGCAACTAACCAAACACAACGTCAACCCCTGGATTCCAGAACTCAAGGAAAACTAAAACGCATCACCAACTGCCATGAAGTAGGAATAGACATGCCTCATTCTTCAACCACACAAACAGCTCAGAAATACGGGCTCCCCGCCCCTATACCCAGTCGTTGGCAAGAAATCTCTGATGAACTGTTCGAAACCTACATTCGGGGCATCCAAAAAATCATCGACGACCCCGACAGCACCGGCTGGGACATCGAGAATATCATCGCAGCAGTCAACGAGCACGCCAAAACCCGCCACAAGCACCTCTTCGACGTAGTACTCGGCTACTACTACACCGTAAAAGACCACGGGCCACGCTCCCAGATCTACTACACCCTGAAGAAAATCGGTGGCAGCAGTAAAGCTACGGTGGACAAATTCCTCGAAATCTACAACACCGACCACGACACCCTCAAGCACTACTTCATGACCTTCTTCGCAGAAAAAGGCACCCAAAAACACTGGGACGCCATCGCCAACAGCGCCGACTGTGAAGAAGACATCCGGCTACTGAAGATCCTCGCCGACAGCAAAAAACGGCAACTAACCAAACACAACGTCAACCCCTGGATTCCAGAACTCAAGAAAGGATAAAAAACCATGCTCATCCCCAACTATCTTGCAATTACCACCGAGCAGTACAACCAGATCGTCACCACTGATCCTGATACCGCTGTAGGCCTTGTCTTGGAATGGCTCGAAGAGAGCATTGGTACCAAAAACCTTACCGACATCGATAACGCCTTCATCGATCTTTCCGATGAACTCACAGATCCGACGATGCGTGAAGCCGTCGGAGGAAATAGCCTCATCGCTCAAGACCCTCCACTGTTTCTCGCCAGTGCCGAAGAAGTCCAAAGCTATTCCTCGGCATTAGAAAGCTACAACACCGACAATTTGGAATGTGAAGACGCATTCTTCACCCTCGCAGACTTCTACGCACACGCAGCCACAAACAACAAAGCGGTCGCAGTCCTATACAACTAACCCTGTGTGGTAGAACCTCACGCCGTCATGCAAAGGAGTTTTTACATGGCACTATCCCCGAATCGGGTATTCCCGCAAGCCGATGAATGGTTCGCTGAACGCGGCTACACCAGAACCAAAACCCGCGAAGCAATCTGGTCCAAAACCCTCCCCAACGGACTAATCCTGCACTTCCTGACCGATCCCATCCGCGTAACACCCGACATCATGAAAACCAGCATGGGATTCGTCATCCAATTCCCACACCTGAAAAAACTCCAAGACAGCATATATGAATGCATCCTAGGGGCTCCTGCCCCCAGCGGTGTACTCAAAGCAACATTCGTCCATGATGCCCCTCCTCACACTGGCTGGGAAGGCAAATACCACTACCTCGAAACCTCCGGCAACGGACCAGGATGGGACCAACGCTTCACAGAACTCGACCGGATCATTCCCACACTCGAAAAAGAAGCAGCAACCCCAGGAGAAATCCGACCTACCATCAACCACAGTGATTTCTTCAAAATCAACCAACGACCCTTCGTCAATGTCTTTATCGCCATACACGACAAAGACTACGACCTAGCACTCCAGCTACTCAACAGCATCGACGGACCTAAAGAAGTCAACCCCTATAAACATAAAGAATCCCCCGAAGGCCCAAGCTTTGAAGAACAATTCGAACAAGTAAAAAACATCTTCATTGACTACATCAACACACAAAGGAAAAACTCATGAGCTACGACATCCTCATCTGCGACCCCACCACAGTCCCAACCACCAACCCCACCGACTTCCTCAACTGGTACGACAACGCAACCCAATACAACGAAGACCGCGACTACAACACCACCGAAGGAACCACACACACACTCACCGCCTTCTTCGACGACATCCGCAAACACTACCCACCCATGAACGGCCCACACGCCATCGACGAAGACGAACTCGACGACTATTTCGCACACAGCCCCGAACCAGTCTTTGACGACGTCATCACCGACTACACCATCGGCACCAACTTCATCTACGCAGCCTTCGCATGGAGCCAAGCCGACAAAGCAAAACAACTCGCACACACACTCGCCACCCAACACAGCCTCGTCTTCGTCGACATCTCCGAAACAACCACCCTCCACCACCCCGACGGAACAACCACCCCAACACAATAAACCCATTCCACCACCGAAAACACCAACCCACAATACCCACCAGCTGATCACATTACTGGGCCCATCAGACATGGGTAAGGATTAGAAATGGAATTCGACGCAGCAGCCACAGAAATAGCAGAGAAATATGGGCTACCCACCCCTGTTCCAAGCCGCTGGATAGAAATGTCTGATGAACTGTTCGAAACCTACATTCGAGGCATCCAAAAAATCATCGACGACCCCGACAGCACCGGCTGGGACATCGAGAATATCATCGCAGCAGTCAACGAGCACGCCAAAACCCGCCACAAGCACCTCTTCGACGTAGTACTCGGCTACTACTACACCGTAAAAGACCACGGGCCACGCTCCCAGATCTACTACACCCTGAAGAAAATCGGTGGCAGCAGCAAAGCTACGGTGGACAAATTCCTCGAAATCTACAACACCGACCACGACACCCTCAAGCACTACTTCATGACCTTCTTCGCAGAAAAAGGCACCCAAAAACACTGGGACGCCATCGCCAACAGCGCCGACTGTGAAGAAGACATCCGGCTACTGAAGATCCTCGCCGACAGCAAAAAACGGCAACTAACCAAACACAACGTCAACCCCTGGATTCCAGAACTGAAGAAAGGAAAGTAATCGCGATATTCGCGGCAACTGATCCAACTCTTCTCGATACATCACCCTCATTTGGTCACGCACAGGAGTTTTTGCATGGCACTATCGCCGAATCGGGTTTTCCCGAAAGCCGATGAATGGTTCGCTGAACGCGGCTACACCAGAACCAAAACCCGCGAAGCAATCTGGTCCAAAACCCTCCCCAACGGACTAATCCTGCACTTCCTGACCGATCCCATCCGCGTAACACCCGACATCATGAAAACCAGCATGATTTTTGTCATCCAATTCCCACACCTGAAAAAACTCGAAGACAGCATATATAAATTCATCACAAATCTACCCGCTTCCAAGGGTGTGCTCAAAGCAACATTCCTCCATAATGCCCCTTCCCACCCCGACTGGGATTCAAGTTACAGCGACCTCGAAACCTCCGGCAGCGGACCAGGATGGGACCAACGCTTTGAAATCCTCGATCGGACCATCTCCACCTTGGAAAAAGAAGTAGGAACCCAAAGTGATATCCGCTCTACCCTCAACAACTGTTCTTTATTGAAAGTCAACTGGAAACCTTTCGCTCATGTCTTCCTCGCTTTACACGACAAAGACTACGACCTAGCACTCCAGCTACTCAACAGCATCGACGGACCTAAGGAAATCAACCCATTCAAGCTCAAACTCAAACCAGAACACCCAAGCTTTGAAGAACAATTCGAACAAGTAAAAAACATTTTCATCGACTACATCAACACACAAAAGAAGGCGTGTGCTGGGTGTCTTTGAGTGCGCATGCTTGTTTTTTTGTGATGGTGGTGCTGTTCAGGGCTATCTTTTTACAGGTGTAAAAGATAGCCTTTGTCATCCTGTGTGCAATTGAATAAAAGCATGCTGATTCTTCACGCAGCTGCCGCACCAAAGGTCACGGTTCATTGCCCACAACTGAAATGTGGTGGTAGTGAGGCACCCAATCTTATGCGGTGTGGGCAGAATTTTTTCACCACAGGTTAGTTTTAAGGGCGTACTTTTTCCTTTCCGCTCGACATATCCGGCACCTGAATCAGTTGAGCATCACCTGTGGCGCTCACCCACTGGGCGTGCTCAGGTTGAGAGGCCAGAAGTGCTAAGCCAAGCGTGTGCGCCAGATTCCCGGTGGGGTGGATCAGGAGGTGATCAATGCCCTGTTCTTTCAGCTGCTCATAAAGCGCGGTAGTGCACACAGTATCAAGCTTTTCTTCCCCGCAGGTGATAATAACGCGCACGTTGATCAGCGCGGCATTCTTCAGGTGTTGGGCAAGAATGCTCAGCGGGTTTTCCGGCCCGGCTAGTAATTCCGCATGGTGGAAAATAAGGATAATCTTCGGGTTGCTTTCTTCGGGTGCAGCCGCCGCGCGGCGTCGTAGTTCCACATCCAGCCCATCGGCGAGGGTGCGGCATCCGGGGAGGGTTCCGGCATAGCCGCCAAGAAATTCATCCGGTATTGTCCCCAGGAGGTTTTGGGCTAAGTCGAAAACCCCGATCATGATTTCTTCTGGTGTTTTCTCCTGCACAATGGTGGTAATGAGTGCGTTTAGCCAACGGGTTCGTTCCGGCGCGTGCGCGGCGACCATCACAAGGTGCGATGGATTTGTCGCCAACGTGGCCCACCCAGGGTGCGCATCGGATGGTGTAGGTGCTGTTTCCCCAACTGTGTTGCTGTGATTTTGTGCGCATTCAGTTTTTTCTGGGCTGGTGTGGGCTGGTTTTTGTGGTGCTGGTAGCGAAGGTGGGGTTGCATCGCTTCGTGCAATCTGGGCAAAAAGCCCGTGCTGGGTGAGTGCGCGCCCGACCGGTTGGGAGCTTAAGGCGCAGGCGGCATTAAAGCGCTGAGGCTGTGCGTTGTGCCCAGTCGCTTGTGGTGGGGCCAGGATTGATTTTCTGGGGTCGGGTAGTGCAAATTCAATAATGGTTCCGATCAGTGACTGTAGTTCTTTGGGCAGGGTGTCCCAATCGCGCGCCGTGATAATCAGCTGGATTCCTAGATGTGGCCCGCGCAGTGCAATGTCGGTAATCGGTGCAATGAGGTCGGGGAAGTCTGTGTGCACAATGTCGAATCCGTCGATCACAAGGACGCGGTGTGTCCATTCTGATTGCTGATATTCCAGCGCCAGCGATTCCCGGGTGAGCATATCGGCGTGCGTATCAGTGATTGCGTTTCTGATTTTCGCTGGCTCGAGCCGGGTAGCGAGGGTGCTTACTGTGGGGTTTGCTGCCAGTTCTTGCAGTTCAGTTCCGGCCATATCCAGCAGAGTAAAAGTGATATCGGCTGGGGTTTTTCGCTGCGCGGTGTGGGTAATCAGGGTGCACAGCACGGTGGTTTTTCCGGTATTCGCCCCGCCGAGGAATGCGCAGTGGGGTGCGAGGTGGCCGAGGTTGATCACGAGGGGTGTGTGGCGGTGATTGCGGATATCATCGATCAGCCCGACCGGGATTTCCTGCGGGTTCGCACTTTCCACGGGCAGATCTTTGCTGCTTATCGACGTCGGCAGCGGCGCAGTCCACAGCAAGCGGGCGGCAGGGGCTGCTGATTTGAGTCGCTGGAGCACAACATCGAGGGTGCGCAGGGGTGTCGCCTGCTGTTTTGCTGGGGTTTTGTGGTGGCGCTTGAGCCACGATTCGGAGGCGTTGCGTAACCCAAAGGGGATGGGAATCGGCGGAAAAGTCACTACTGGTGCTTCGGTGTGCTCTGGGGAAAGTTCGGCCCCGGGTTGGTAGGGGTCGGAAATAGTGGTTGCAGAGAAAATATGTGGTGCGTTGTTGGGGGTGTGCACAACCCCCGCCCCGGGTTGGTCGGGGGTGTGGATAAGTTCGTCGGTGCCGGTGAGTGCCTGGGATTCCTCAACGGTGAATTTTCCTAAAGCAATGCTGTAGTTCATATGGGGGTGCAGGTGACTCAGCTGAGGGTAGTGTTCCGGGGTGCAGCTGAGCAGAAGGTGCATGTTCAGCTGCGCGCCTTCTTCGGCAATGGTGCGGATGATCTGGCTCAGTGGCTCATGGTGTTCAAGGGCGGGGAGTTCATCGATGAGTATGAGCAGTACTGGCACAGTATCGTTGGTGGCTTTGCGGCGTTCCACTTCCCCCGCAAGGCTGTGGTAAAGCCGCTGGTAGGCGATGTCGCGGTGCTGGGGTTTGCGCGCGGTGGTGGCGTGGGTGAGGGTATCGATCACAGCTGCCGTGTGCGGCAGGGCAGAAAAGTCGCGGAATGTGCCTGCGCTGGCGGCGTCGATAAGCATAAAGTTCAGCTGCTGCGGTGGGTGACAGATAGCAAAGCTGAGTACCAGTGTTTTCAGCAGCTCAGATTTTCCCGTGCCTTTCGCCCCCACCACTATGCCGTGCGGGCCGTGACCTTTGCGTTGAGCTGTTTTGATATCAAGCAGTACGGGTTCGTCATCCGCGCCGATACCCAGCGGGATTACGAGGAAGTCCGAGTCGCGGCGCGGAGCCCAGGCTTCGTCGAGGGGGTAGGTGGCAAGATCGTCGACACCCAGCAGCAGGTTCAGCGCGATACCGAGACTGGCAGGCTGCGGTTGTATCGGGGCGGGCGGGCGCAGCCGCGGCACAGTCGCATAATGTTCAGCCGGTGGGCTCAGGCGGCGTGGGGCGAGGGTGCGCGCAATGGTTTCGGCGAGCACGGTGGGAAACGGGTCCATAATCCCAGAATTTCCGCCCAGCAGCAGGCGCTCAGCATAGCCTTGCACCTGGGTGTGGGGGCTGCGGATTTCGCCCCGGGACAACAGTTTGGTGCTAAAGCTGCGGTCGGGGTTGATGAGCACTTGCACATCGACTCGCGCGGGGGCTTGCTGTGGTGTGCGGGCAGTCGACAGCACTGTGATCCGGGCAGCGGAATAGGACACCACCCCAGCAAGGTGAGTGGCGATGCGGGCCCCGTGCACGGAGTCCATGTTGGTCACGATCAGCAAATGGGGGCAGTCTAAAGGCTGGATGCGGTAGCGGGAATCGGTGCTGGCCTGCGCTTTAATTTCGGCGGCGCGGCGGTCGATTTCCGCGCACAATTCGGTTGCACTGTGCTCATCGAATGACGCGTGTCGACGCCCAACCGGGCCATCCCCGAACCGCTCATCGAGCAGGTGGGGCAACCACACCGACCAGCGAGGTTCTTTCCCATCAGGCATCGGCAACGCGAGGTGAATCTGCAGATCCTCCGGGGAATGAAACACCGCCACGGTGCTGATAATCGCCCGCAGCATCTCCGCGCACAATTCCTGATCCCCCACCAGCGACACACTGCCCTGAAGAGGGATAGCGATGGGCAGCTGATCCACCACAGACACCCGGCGCAGCATGCGCGCACGCTCCGCCTGCAACACCGGGTCAGCAACGACTGTGCTCATTCCAGCACGTGAAGAACCCCCACGCCCCTGCTTGCGGAAGCGAAAAGTATCCGGCGCGGTTTCTCGTGCGTTCTGCGCTGCGCTGTGTGGTTGAGCAGCAGTACTTTCCGGCAGCACCGAGGAAGAGGAGGGCTGGGTGCCCCACTGCGCATCGGGTTGAGATTCAGGCTGCGCCGAAGGCGATCCAGCACCTTCTGTGTCAGGGTGCTCCTGCGATTGCTTCTCCGCTTGATCCTGCGGGTGCGTAGGCACATGGGCGGGGGTATGGGCGGGGGGAATTTTCAGCCCGTGCGCTAATTTTCCTACCCCCACTCCGAGGCGAACAATAAGGAAATCTTCATCAGTTTTACGCCGCTCCCACAGCCGGTAGGGGTCGCGAATCATCTCCGTCAGCGACTCCGGTTTCGGGTGCCGAACCAGCGCCTCAGAACGCTGCTCCGCCCCCAACTTTCTCAGCTTCGACTCGGTTTCTTTCAGATTTTTTAAGAATACTGTGCGGGTGTCGACAAGCCCCCGGCGGCGGGCGCGACGCGAACGCAACACCTTTATACCCAGAACAAGCCCCACGCCCACACTCAGCGCGGCACCGAGGCCAATCCGCTCCGGCTGATTCGCAGACAGCATCATCACCACCATGCCCGCAACCGCCACAAGGGCAAGAATGCAGTTGAACACCACCGCGCGACGCGACGCACCCACCAGCTGCTTCTCCACGAGAGGCACTGGCTCAATCTCAATGGCCTCGCGGGGGCTGATGCTTACCTGCAGCCGGGGCGGGCGGTGCACAATGGTGGTTTTCACTGAGAATCCATCCTTTGTTTCACATTCATTCCGAAAAGAGAAGAGGCAACAAAGCCCGAAGTCTAAGAATTAAGTAAGTGTGGTGTGGGTGGGTGTTGGCGCTTCTGCTAACGCCGGGTGTTTTACCGGCTACAGCTGCCCTTTTGCACCTTTTCCACGCGACTTCTTTCCCAGAATTCAACCGTACTTAATTCCATTAAGTGTGGGAATATAGTACCCATGAGTTCGACGTTCGTACGAGTTAGTGTCCTTCATGAAGATAAACAGCTTGATGTAAGCCTGCCCGTGCAACGCCCCGTGGTCGACATCCTTGACGACATCATCTCCCTGCTCACAACATCAGCAGGCGCGGCGTTGACGGCGTCAGCAAAAACCTCCGCTGCTTTAACCGATACCCACGTATGGGTGCTCTCCTCCCCCGCCACGGGAATCATCGAACCCTACCTCACCTTAGGCGACCACGACATTACCGACGGTGCGAAACTGTATCTCACCAGTCGCCCCGATGCCGCCCACACCCCTTTCGTCGACGATGCGCTCGCTGAGGTGCGCTCCACCATCGCCGATCACCAATGGCGCTGGTTTGCCCACACTCGCGCCCAAGCGCTGTATCTGTGCGCCCTCCTTGTTGCCGGAATCATAGGTGTACTCTCCGCCTGTGGCCTCGTGAGCGCCCCCGATTCCGCTATCCCGAGCCAGGCTGCGTTTGTCGCCCCGCTTGTTGGGCTCTGGCTGGCCGTGGCTGTGGCCGTGGCCTGCGCTTATATCCAACCCTATTCGTGGATGCGCTGGTGTGGGCTCACCGTTCCTTTAGCCGCAACAATCAGCCTGTACCCATTTGTGCACAACCACTTATTGTGGTGGGCGGCTGCGGTTGCCTTCAGCTGTGTCGTACCCGCCTTCCTTTCAGGTCGGCACAAACCTACTCGCGGCACCGCAGGTATCGTTGCTGCGAGTGTGTCCGCAGCCATCATGGCTGCGGCGGCTGTGGGGAAACACTTTGGTCTCAGCGTTGTTGCCATGGCAGCGTGGGGTGCTTGGGTGCCGTTGCTCATTGTGCTCATTGCCCCCGGCGCGGCCTTGAGATCCACCGGTTTGGGTACTTTGTTGCGCCATAATGATGCCGGTGAGCAGGTGGATCGGGAGTCGATTCGGCATTCTGCTTTGCGTACCGAGGCTTTAAGCCGGGGTTGTGTGTGGGCGGGTACTGTGTGTGCTGCGGGCATCATTGTTGTGCTGACAGGCAGTGGTTATTGGCAGCACGGCACGATCGCAGCATTGCTTGCGGTGGTGATGTTGCTGCGCACGCATGGCTTTGCCGACGCCCGAATCATCGCCCCATTGATTCTGCTGGGGGTTGTGGGTTTAGGTTTCAGCGCAGGGGCGCTGCGTTATTGGTTTGAGCAGGATTTCATCCCGCACCGTGGGGTGCACCTGTGGGTGATTGATCCTGATACATCTTGGCTGGTGTGGCTGTGTATGTGCGCTGTGCTTGCGCTGGGGATCGTGGTGCTGTTGATCGTACGCAGGCGCACCCCTGATGACTTTGAGGAAGCGAAGTTATCCAAGCTTTTAGCCACTGTGGATATTGTGGCCAGCCTTGCGTTCATCCCTGTAGTGTTAGCAGCTCAAGGGCTGTTTAGCTACTATTGGGCAACCTCCTAAATCCCTATGCCCCGCCTCTTTCTCCCCTGTACCTCGCCGCCTTCTCTTAGCCGTTTACTGCTCGTTGCCCAGTGATGGATACAGGCGACTGAGTAGTCGGTGGAAGGCTGTTAACGATTCCACGTCCGTGGGCACCATCACCCGATCCTGGGCGGTCGTTCCCACTATGGGTGCCGGCAGTGCAAAGGTATCCTTCGGCAGTGTTTCACGCACCGAAGCCCCCACCTTTAACACCGTGACCCGCCCCTGGCGGGCAGCACTGGCCAAACTATGCCCTGGTTGATACAACCACTGGTGATCCTGATGATGCTTATCCACCACCAGCACCACATGCTGGGCTAGGCGCGTACCAGCGGCTATAACCTCCATGGGGCAGGTAAAAGGCAAATCCACCACCACTGTTGGCCAGCGGTGACGCACCCGCTGCACCCCCGATTCCACAACCTCTGGGTCCAAGGGGCGACGATCCTGCACCCTGGCTGCAAGCACCGGCACGACGCCGCTAGTATCGGCGCAGGATTGGATCCGCGCCCGATTCAGCTCGGCAGCATCAATGCGAGTTAAAGCTTCAATATCTCCTGCCACCTTTGCACCGGCGGGGCCGCGCGTTGCTTGATTCACCCCATCGGCGTCGACAAGCACAACCTGCCCATGGGTAGAAGCCGCAAGCAATTGCGCCAACATCACACTCACAGGGGTAGTGAGCATCCGCGAATCCACAGCCGCAACAGCAAGCACCAACCCACGATCAATTTCACGAGGAGGGACACGCTGAGCATGGGCTAAAGCACTCGAAGCGCACAACCGTGCCCACAGAGAAGAACGGGTTTTTCCGGTCATAACACGCCTGAAAATACACTAGGGGGTCGAAATCATATGCACAAGGATTATAGGATAATAATTATTCTTTTGAGAGATAGTAAACGAGAAATTGGGAAATTGTTATGAATAATAGCGCTTTCACAAACAGTGACTTGCCTGCATGGCTCCGCTTGGAAAATGCCCTCCACGAGGAAAACTCAACCACGCCTGAAACAGCGCAGCACAACACCAACACCCAGGCACCCGCAGCACACCCCCAATTCTTAGCACCAGGCGACAACCAGGAGCAGAACACCGATGCTCACTTCGGGCACACCCCGCTCAGCGCGGAACTCAGCCACGAACTAGGCATCACTATCGGCGATCACCACACCGAAACCCCAGAACACAGCAAGCAGCCCAGTACCCAGCAAGTACACAGCCCACCTACACCCACCCCTGCGCCGACTACACCCGAGCCACCAGCAAGCGCAGCAACTCAACCGCACAACACCTCAGAACCCACCCGGGCACACACCTTATTGCCCACCCACAGGGAAACCGGCGTGAACACCGCGGCTGATTATGCTGCGCCTGCAGCCGAATCGGTGCCTTCACATTCGCTTGGACACACCACCACACCCCACGAACATCAGCCCACAGCAACCCCTGGGCTGTCCCCAACACCAGCAGCTAGGCCACAACCCGAAGTCACCCGGCACATCCCTGCCCACCCACCAACAGTGGCACGCCACCATGCCGAAGACCCCCTCGACATCACCCCACCGGCAGCACTCGACCAAACCAACCTCGTCAACCCCGTCAAACCCCCACCGAAAAGCGGCTGGCGCAAACTCCTCCACGACATGACAGCAGGCCATGTCAACCTCGGCGAATCCGCCAAACAAATGCGCTACGACGAGCTGCTCAACAGCATCCGCGAACCCTTGCGCGGCGACTACCGCATCGCCGTGATGTCACTCAAAGGCGGCGTCGGTAAAACCACCACCACCGCAGCACTCGGCGGCATCTTCGCCGAAACCCGCGGCGACCGCGTCATCGCCATCGACGCCAACCCCGACCTCGGCACCCTCGCCCAACGAGTAACCACCACACACACCCCCACCGTCCGCGACCTACTCAACGCCACCTCAACCACCCGCTACCCCGAAGTACGCGCCTACACCACCCAAGCCAAATCCCGGCTCGAAGTCATCGGCTCGGAACGCGACCCCGCCAAATCCGAAGCCTTCAGCGAAAAGGACTACCGCAAGGTCATCAGCATCCTCCAAAACCACTACAATGTCATCCTCACCGACTGCGGCACCGGATTAACCCACTCCGCCATGAACGGCGTCCTCGACCTTGCCAACTCCCTCATTCTGGCAACCTCACCCGCACTCGACGGGGCACAATCCGCCTCCGCCACCCTCGACTGGCTCCACCACCACGGATACCAACACCTCGCAGCAAACTCCGTGGTTGTCATCTCCTCCGCCGCACCCGGACGCGCCACCATCGACATCGACGAACTCATCCGCTACTTCCGCTCCCTCACCCGCGCCGTCCACGTCATCCCCTACGACCAACACCTCGCCGAAGGCTCCGCCATCGAACTCGACCGCATCCACCGCTCCACCCGACGCGCCTACCTCGAACTCGCCGCCATCGTGGCAGAAGACTTCAACTCGTGGCACCGGCACTCAGCCGATTAAAATAACACCCAAACCCCACCATGAAAACACCCACCCCACAGCCCCAGTACCCACAGCCCCCTCAAGACCCCTAGCCCATCAACCACCCCCCAACCGTGCCACCCATGAACACCCGCTATCGAACCCTCGCGCTCCTGTGCCTCTGCGCCACACTCACCGGCTGCGCAGACCGCCTCGAACCAGCGATACCGCAACCACACCAACGCGTCGACCAACTCGCCGACTGGGCACACGACCGGGCAAAACCCTACAACATTCCCGAACGCGCCCTCAAGGCCTACGCCTACGCAGCATGGAAAGTAAAAGACGACAGCCAATGCACCATCGGCTGGCCCACCCTCGCCGCCATCGGCGAAATCTACTCCAACCACGCAAGAGCCCACAACACAGAAATCACCGAAGACGGCCTGACCTCCATCAAACTCCGCGGACTCGACAACATGGGACCCGATAAACCCATCGTCCCCGACACCGACGGGGGCGCAAGCGACGGAAACCCCATCAACGATATCGCCATCGGACCAATGCAAATCATGCCCTCACGCTGGGAACAATTCGCCGAATCCACCGAACCCAACCACACACCCAACCCCTACGACATCGACGACGCCGCTTTAACCACCGCACGAATCCTCTGCTCCCAAGGAAACCTCTCCACCCCCGAAGGATGGGATCGCGCCATCAAACTCATCGCCCCCAGCCCCGACGTCGTCAAGAAAATTCATGCCCGCGCCCAGGAGCTATCCCGATGACACGAACACACACCCCCCTTGCGCTCATTGCGCTGATCACCCTCCCGCTCACCTTAAGCACACTCTACGGGTGCGGGGCACCAGGCTACGCCAAACCAGAAACACTGAACCAACACATCCCACCACTAGGACAAGTACCCGAACTTCCCGAAAGCTACTTCCCACCCCCACCACCGACAAGCAGCGAAGAGCCACCACCGCCTGAGCCCAGTCTGCGGCACACCGTCACCCTCACCCCGGCACCGGCAGCGCCGCCACCGCCGCCACCGCCGCCACCTCCTCCGCCGCCGCCACCACCGGGTGGGCCGTTTATTCCGCTACCCCAACTGCCTCCACTGCCCCCACTTCCCGAAATCCCCGGGATCAGATTCTAAGAAAGAGGACAATGATGCCGACCCCCGACGATCAGCGCACCCCACCGCACCCCCCTGGGCAGCGGGATCAGCGGGCCATTATTCAAGCCGATAAGCTGCGCACCGAACTGCTCCTCAAAGCACTCCGGTTTGGGCAGGTAGAACCCCTCACCAAGCCGCGGACAGTGAAGCTTTTTCTCGGCTCCGTCATCCTCGGCGCGGTGGGGATTGTGGCAACGATTGGAACAGCCACCATCCTCCAACTGCTTTAACACTATTTTAAGAAAAGGTGTTAGTTTCAAATATTTTTCACAATTTTTGCCCAGATTAACGCCTCTCTAAATCCCAGAAAACACCCCAGTAAACCCCCTTTCATGGGGGCAAATTACTCAGCATAATTTAGGGAATTTTTTCGGCTAATCCCCTCACTTTTGTTAACCTACCGACTTACCATGAATACTGTCGTGAAAAATCGCCGAGGCTGACCACCACAGCACACAGTCCATCAACTTAGCGCGTGGAACTCGGCTGGATAGAATTTCGGGAGTGGGATGGGAATTTCAAACGGTGCTACCCCAACCGTGCGCAAACACAGGTCCACCACACCTCTTTCCGCAGCCTTGCCCGAATTCCATCCCGAGGCACCTCGCCCCGACTTCACATGGACCGTCCATCTACCCAGCTCATGGCATCTCCTTGAAACCCACCCCGACCTTGCTCTTGAATCCACCGCAACACTGGCCAATGCCTCCCTCGCGCACACCACAATGGAGGAACAGCAACGCACCTTAGTGCTGCGCCACTTGGAAGAAACAATCACCCAAGCCCAGAACCTGCGCGTGCTCATGGCCATGGTGCTCCCCCAGTGGGACAAAGACGAGTTTCAAACAGGCTTTGTCGTGCTGCGCTGGGTTGATTCTTTCCCTATGTACGCCAGCGTCAGTTCCACACAGCAGCAACTGGAAGCCTTCGATCCGAAGGTGAAACTCACCGATGCGGGAGGCTATTTTGTTGCGCTCTCACGTTCCTACTTAGGCAACGATCCTGCGCACCCGGATCGGATGCACTACAGCCACCAAGCATTCGTTCCCCTGCCGGGGACAACCTGGACTCTCGTAGTATCGGGTTCTGCCCCCACTTCCTCCTTAAGCGCGATAGTCGAGCACATGGTGCAGCGGATTGCAGCTAGTCTTCGCGCCTACTCTGATCCGAAGAAAGACTGGACCCGTTTTTCACCTCGCCAAACACAAGATGGCACCTTCCCCATCGAAGTAACATGGGAAGGTGCCTATCGGCTTTAGCGTCAGGCTAAAGGGTGAAATCGCTAAGATCGATCCCTTCCAAAGGATCAGATTCGCGGCCTTCTTCCACCGGTTCGGGCGCATTGCACAGTGTCACTGTTGCGCCGGTGGAGTCGGCAATGATGGCCATGCGGCCAAAACCGGAATCGAATGGTAGGCGGATAATTTCGCCACCGAGCTGCTCAACACGGTCCATAATCCCATCCACATCCCCAACGCCTAAGAAGGTTTGCCAAAAACTTGGCACTGAGGGCGGGAATTGCCCCTGAGCATTGTAAATACCAGCAAATGCTGCACCTTCCACCAGCGCGGTGGTGTACAGTTCATCCGCACTGGTGGCGGTAGCCCATTCAAAAAGCTTCGGGTAGAACTCGATCGCCTGCTCATAACAGGTGGTGGCAGTCAGTTCGTGCCACACAGGGGTGCCTGGTTCACCGGCAGCGATGAACGAGTCTTCCCCTGCTGGCTGGATCAGACCAAACATGGCGCCCGCGGTATCAACAACCACGGCCATAAAGCCAAGGTGCACCTGTGTGGGGGGAACCAGAATGCGCCCGCCGAGTTGTTCTACCTGGGCACACTCAGCGTGAATATCGTCAGCTTGGAAGTAGGTGACCCATGTGTCTGGCTGTTGGGATTCCTCGGGGCGCGGAACGAACCCTGCCACGGGCAGGCCTTGAAGACGGGCAAGGCGGTAGCCATCGTCGAGCTCCTCAATGTCCCACCCTAAAATTTCAGAATAAAAATGGGTGGATTTCCGCAGGTCGGAGGTGGTCAGGTCGATCCAGTACGGCATGCCTGGTTCTGCTTGAAATGCGGGCATTACACATTCCTCCATTGTTCGGGGTCGAAATCATCGTTGGCGGTTGCTTCGTCGAAGTAGTCTTCTTCCGCCGCGCCGACAACCACGCGCGCGCAGAGGTTTCCTACGCACACGATTTCGCCCCCGCGCAAAGTTTTGCCGCGGCGGGTGTCTACCTCACCGTTGACGGTGACTTCACCGTTTGCGATTACTTCTTTAGCCGCGCCGCCGGTTTCGACGAGGCTGGCGAGTTTGATGAACTGGCCGAGCTTAATTTCCGTATCGCGAATCGCGACGTCCACTGGTTGCATGGTTTAGTAGTCTACTTTAAGCCAAGCGTACTGCTGTACCGCTTGCCCCTACCATGAGCATGCTGCCTTCAGTGCCGATGTTTTGGTAGGCGATATCCACACCAACTACTGCGTCGGCACCGAGTTTCAGGGCGTGTTCTTTCATTTCGGCCAGCGCCATTTCGCGTGCTTGCACGAGTTCTTTTTCATAGGATTGGCTGCGTCCGCCAACGATGTTGCGCAAACCTGCGGCGATGTCTTTGAAGACGTTGACGCCGAGGATGGTTTCACCGGCAACGATCTGGATGTAGTCGGTGATCTGACGGCCTTCGATTTGGTGGGTTGTGGTGACCAGCATGGGTATGCTCCTTGCCTAGTGAGGGGTTGTGTGGCCCCCTAGTGTAGTGAAATCGTGCGAAATGCTGCATAGCTTCCTTCAATGAGCATCATGCTGGACAGTATGAGAAGGATACTTCCTGCGATGATGTCAATGAGTGCGGTGTTGCGTAGCAAGGTTGTGGCGATGGTACGCACGAAAAGGGCTACACCTACAAACCAGATGATGCCTGTGATGATGAGAAACAGTGCCATCGCCAGCGCCCAACTCAGTGATAGATCGGGGTCGATGAAGTGCGCAAACACAGAGGCGAAAAATATGACTGCTTTGGGGTTGGAGAGGTTAGTCAGTATCCCGGTGACACATGCGGTGTGCGCATTCATGCGTGTCGACGTCGCCTCCGCGTTGACTGTTGGATCGGCAAGGTTGTGGTTGTGGCGTTACGAATTACAGAGAAGAAGGAGAGCACTCCGATGCGTGCAAGATAAAGCCCGCCGAGGATCTCAGATGATGAGCATCAGTGCTGGGAAGGCCGCAAAAACAGTGGCGAGTCCGGCAAGTGAGCTGGCAATCCAGAGGGTGTTTCCCAGCATGATTCCGAGTGCACAGTACACCCCGGCGCGGGTGTTTTTGCTGGCGATGCGGATGATTTGGAAGACATCTGGGCCAGGTAGTGCGATGGCTGCGGCCCAGACTGCCGCAAGCGCCCCGAAGGCGGCAAGGGTCATGGTTTAGATGACTTGGTCGCGTGGGGTGATCACCATGCGGTCGATGTTCATGTGTGGGGGTAGTTGTGCGACCCAGCGGATTGTTTCGGCAATATCTTCGGCGCTGAGGTTGAGTTTATCGGCATAGACTGCATCCGCTTTGGCTTGGTCGCCTTTAAAGCGGACGAGGGAGAAGTCGGTTTTCACTCGCCCGGGGTTGAGTTCTGTGACGCGGAGATTACGTTCAACAAATTCGATGCGCATGACTTTGTTCATGGCGGTGACACCAAATTTTGCGGCATTGTATCCGGCACCACCAGCATAGGCTGTGATGCCTGCGACGGAGGACATATTGATGATATGCCCTTGGGTTTCGGTCAGTGCATTAAGGAGCGCTTTGGTTACACGGAGGGTGCCGAGCACATTGGTGTCGTACATCCATTCCCAATCTTCAATGCTTGTTTCCGCGATGGGATCAAGACCTTTGGCACCACCGGCGTTGTTGACGAGCAGGTGGCAGATGGGTATTTGTTGAGCGAAGTTGGCTACTGATTCTTCGTTGGTGACATCAAGGGGAATGGCAATGCCGTTGATTTCTTCAGCGAGTGCTTCGAGTGGCTCTGT
The DNA here is from genome assembly GCF_030408755.1 of Corynebacterium felinum. NCBI lineage: Bacteria > Bacillati > Actinomycetota > Actinomycetes > Mycobacteriales > Corynebacteriaceae > Corynebacterium > Corynebacterium felinum. Next base: position 76,296 of record NZ_CP047209.1, on the reverse strand, counting down.
GCGGCGTGCGGCGACGATTACTGTCCAACCGTCTGCTGCCAATGCGCGGGCGGTTGCTTCGCCGATGCCGGAAGATGCGCCGGTCACGACCGCAATTTTAGGGTCGTTGGGATCGTTGTGTGGGGGAAAAGTCATGGCTTTTATTGTAGCTTTCTCATCTAGTGGGGGTGCTGGAGCGGGCTTGCCCCAATGATGCGATCATTTACGATGCCGATTGCTTGCATCAGGGCGTAGCAGGTGATTGGGCCGACGAATGTGAAGCCGAGGCGTTTGAGGCTTGTTGCCATGGCGTGTGATTCTGCTGTTGCAGTGGGGATGGCAGCAGCGCTTGCTGGTGGTGTGTGGTTTGTGGGCGCAAAGGACCAGATGTGGGTGTTCAGGTTTTTGTGTTCGCTTCCGCGTAGCGCTAGTGTTGCGCGCGCATTAGTGATGATGGCTGTGAGTTTGCGCCGGTTGCGCAGAATTTCGCGATTGTCCATGAGTGCGTTGAGTTCTGCTTCCCCAAATGCGGCGATTTTTTCGGGGTCGAAGTGGCAGAATGCGTCCCGGAATGCTTCTCTTTTGTTCAAGATGGTTTTCCAGCTCAGTCCTGCTTGCATGCCTTCGAGACACAGCCGTTCGAATACACCGTGCTCATCGGTGACTGGTTTGCCCCATTCATGGTCGTAGTAGTCCTTTAAAAGGCTGTCGGTGGCTGCCCAGGTGGGGCGGATGAGGCCATCTTCGCAGTATACGAGCCCTGCTGCGGTTAGTTCAGGGGTTTGTGCTGTAGTGATCTGGTGTGTTTTTGTCATAGCCCCCACAGTACAAAACCCCCATAACATGGCTTTAAGCTGGCGTTTTGCCTTGTTGTTGTGGGGGCTGTGGTTGTTTAAATGTTAGTTGCGTGTAGCGCGGTATGCCTGAATGAAGGCGTGGGCGACAACGATGATGGTCATCCCGAGGATAACGAAGGTGATGTTCTGGAGGGTGGCATCGATTGTGATCATCCATGCCACGATTGCTGCTTCAATAAGTAAGAGCACGCCACCGATGGTGAATAGGGAGGAGATGCGTGGTGTGCGTGAGTTTTTCAGCCCCATCACCACCATGATGATCCCGGCAAGGGCAACGAATGCTGAGATGAGATAGAACATGGTTTTAGGAAATTCCTCCATTGGTCATGGGCGATACACTGTTTCTTACTTTAGTTCATCGAAAAAGTCGGCGTCGAAAGTAAGCTGTACCGCGCCACCGATTCTCCGCACCACGCCATTTGTATTGCCCACGTTAGTGAACGAATAGGGGTGAAGGAGTCGTGCCGGATGCGCGAAGATACGCGCCGGCACTTTCTAATCTTGGTCGATATCGCTTACTTTCCTTGCGCCCCCAAACACGCCCCACACCACACAACCGATGAGAAATATGATGATAGATTCCGCTACACTCACCGGCTGCCACCACGTCCCCTGATAAGCAAACGACGGCACAGGCAAAGGAAACTCTTCTGAGACCAGAATATTCACCGAAGCAAACACGACAACTACCACCACGCTTGCGGCAGTGCCCAAGCCAGCACCCAACAGCGCAATCAACGCTAATGCCACACCCGCAGTGGTGATCGTGCCAACAATAATATGTTCAGAACCTGGTGGTGGCGCTGATGTTATATATTGCGCCGCGCGGGCAGCACGTCGCAGATTAATAACATAAACACCAACACCTGCTGCACCAATGGACAACAACGCAGCAAGAACCCCGTGCATCAAGGTTGCCAAACGTGCACGTCGGCACCCCAAATCAACCGCCCTCAGGCTAGGGACGCAGGCCCCAATTGCCGCAATGGTACACAAATACATACACCACTCTGTGTAGCTAAAATAGCTGTCACCATGAAGTCCAGAAACAGTGAATGCGTAACCACCGAAAATGCCTAAAACACCAGCACCACTGAGCGCCAAAGCACCAATAGTCAGCCACGGTGCAGGGATGAGTGCTCTGATCATGGATTCACACCGAACCATTCCCACTTGGCCGTACACTCGGCAATCTCTTGGGGGTGCGCGGCTATTACTTCCTTAATAACTTCAAGGGGAGTGTGAGCAAGAGGATCCCCGAGGTTAATGCTTTCACCCTCAGTATTGGCGTCTTTCACAATCCGACCTGAACTATCTCGAACAACTCCCAAGTTGAAGGTCAGCCCAGCTTCAGCCATTAGGCGTGAGAGTATGACGCTATTTATATGCGCGGATTCAGGTCGATTGTTGCCATCACAGTGGGCAGTGCTCACCACTGATTCGATAATGACTTGCCCCATATTGGTGCTATGTCCCTGCGGTTGATAGTTAATTTCTTGTCCCAACCCTTCAGTGCTTCCATAAAAGGGGGTATACACCACAGGCTGTCCCGTAGTGTTACCCACGACTTTTAACGCGGTGTTAACACTATCAATACTGAGCCCAAGAGCTGGCTGCTTAGCGGTACTCACGCAAATATTAATCTTGGGGTCACTAGTACTCTCACAAAGAACTTGTGGTGAATAAACTGGTAATGAACCTGTTGCCACACCCAATACCACGCCAACAATCCCCGCTCCAAAGGGGAGGTACGCGAGAAAAGAAAACCGTGTATAAGGGTCAGCCTTGGTGCCTGCAAAAACACACGCACCCACAAATGCCACCACAGATAATACGAATGTGATACCCAACCACTGCAGTTGGGCAGCAGAAAAAACCGCCTCTGGTTCACGCAGCACCCCCACTGCCCATAAGAAGGGGAATGATGCGGAGTACATACCAAACAAAAGGCAGATCCCGCCAGCAAGAACAACACGAACAATTACCGGTATAGCTCGGGCTGCGGTGGCAACGACAATACCGACTGCGGTACTGCCAATAACGAAAGCAATCGCGGAGAGTAATGGGGAGAACACAAAGCGAAAATCCCACGAATTGCTGCCAATCAGGGGGATGAATAAAACAGCTGCTCCTATGACGAGAGGAATAAGAATGCTGAATACGCTTGCAATCGCGATGTAGATGTATCGGACTGTTACGCTCTGCAGCCCAGTAGGTGCCATGAGCATAGTCTGCGAACCATGGGAGCTAAAACGCCATGCAGCCAACAGTGCTGCGAGCACGCCTCCTGCAAGCCCAAGCTGATTAAGCACCATGGTGTAGTCGCGATAATCTGCCCAGGGCAGTAGAGCAATGCGTGCGCACAGCACACCTGCGATAATAAGCACGATTGCTATGCTTAGCAGATTCATGCGATCACATAACCAGGGGTTAGACGATGCTGCCTTTCCGCGAGTTTGGTTGGGTGCGGCAGTGTGGGACTCAAGCACGGTGGGGTGATGTGTATTGTGACTCATCGCGTCTATCCCCTATTCATGTTTTTCTCTGTAGCGCTTGTGCGAAGCATTTGTTGGTAGGCCTGTTCCACGGAAGATTCCTGTTGGCCTGCATCTTCAGGCAAGGCTGCAAGAAACTCGTTGTAGCTTCCTGTAAACACCATCTGCCCACGGTTGATCATGACCACATTGGGTTGGAGGAAGCGCACGTCTTCTAAAAGATGTGTGCTTAAAAGAATGGTGGTATTTGTGGCAAGCTCGGCAATAAGATGCCTCATCTCCATTCGAACTTCTGGGTCAAGGCCAACCGTAGGTTCATCGAGAATCAATACTGAGGGCGCGTGTATGAGTGCGCACGCGAATCCGGCACGACGTAATTGGCCACCGGAAAGATCCCCAACACGTGCGTTGGCTTTGGGGCTAAGTTCGAGTCGTTCAAGAACCTCAGCAATAGCGTGGGGGGGGGTGCGGCTTCGCGGTATTTTATGCACCCAGCACAGGTAGGAAAGAATGTCTCGCAGTCGCATCCTTTTCGGCAGGGTGATATGTTGAGGCACCACACCAAGTTGTGTCCGATACTCCTCAACTGTGGAAGAATTGACCGGTTTTCCATTAAAAAGCACGTGACCATGGGTGGGGATGATGGTGGTACCGATGATATTCATCAGTGTTGATTTTCCTGAACCATTGGGCCCTAACAATGCTGTGGTTCCTTCAGAAAAGGTGGCATTAATATTGTTCAGCGCTTCTACCGCGCGTGTGCCCCGTCCATATGTGTGGCTAATTTTTTCAACCGTGATCACAACAAACCTCTCAAACATAAAAGTGAAAAGAGAACGAACCGTTTAGGCACCAAAAACCATGACGATGCGTTCCCTTTTACTATGAATTCATTCATCCATATGCACTATGACAATTCACTTCACATTGCCTATGAGCACAGCCACTTACGCTCTCCTCCCGCGAAGGAACCACCGGTATCACTTTCCACCCGTGTGTAATAAATTCCAGAACCATCACAAGGGGCAGTAGCAACAACAGTAGTACTGCCTTCACCGTGCGCAATTCCAACAACTTTATCTGGACTGAAACGCACGTGCTTCATAATCTTGACCCTGTATTTTACATGGTTTTTGCAATCGTCACGTCCACCACGAGCACCCAACCATTTGACATGGGGGTTTTGGCTGACTTCCCACACAACGAAACGGCAACCGTATGGTTTGCTTGGGGTCACTCCCAATGGCTGAATAGTATTCAAATCACCGAAATCAATGTCTGGTGCAGTTACGGAATTTTCCGACGTTACCTATGATAGATCGTCGTGCACATTACTTGCATGAGCTGGAACCACGAGGCTTGCCCAGCCAATCGCAAGTCCAATGAGAGGAATGAGAGATTTTCGCATGAATTCTCCTTATGTTGCTTGGGGGATTACTATCCCGATCGAATGTGTCAACCCACCCCTTTAGGGTGCTTGGTCTCCGGAGCAGAAGACCACTCACTGTGGCCTATGACACACAAGATTAAGTACTGACTGAACGACTGTCAAGGGTTTTGTGAGAAACTAATTTATTCCACCCCCGAAGGGGTAACTAATTTGCCGATAGACCTTTCCAAAATCGCCCTTTTTAGCCAGATTAAACCGCAGTTTTCCCAAGTGAAGATGCCTCTTATCTTATTATAATAAATAGTGCATTGATTCACGGTTAGATGCTTATATATGGGGGTAATTAACGGGGGTGCAACATGCCGTGGATCTCCTACGGGGAAGATAATAAACAGTGAAGAATCCGACGTCGACAAAGGCTTGATCATGAGTTACCCCAGCTTCCCTCCATCGCCTTACCGCAGGCCTGTTATCAAAACAGTCTGTGCCATAATCACAGCAGCGCTTGGAATCTTCCTCATTATTGGAGGAATCATGATCCTTGACCCCTTCGGCATTTTCATCGGCACCTCCTGGTCCCTGCCGGGCGTATGGTTTCTCTACCAAGAAAAACTCACCCAACAAGGACGCCCGCAACCACGCAGATGGTGGCTCATTACCCTCTTATCCATTGGGTTTTTCATCGCCTCCACCTTCTTCATCGACGACACCTCACTGCCAACCACATCATTCCGCGGTTGTGAAGGCAACTGCTTTGAAACCCAACCCTAGAAAAACCCTGCACTAGGGTAGAGGCTGTGAGTTTCGATATCGCCCAGCTCAACACAGAGCAACAACTACCCATTGCTAACGCACTCGCCGCCGTGGACAAGGCCGTTGCACAGCACTCCACGGTGGTGATCCAAGCACCACCCGGAACCGGTAAAACCACACTCATCCCACCCCATATCCACAACCTCCTCGGCGGAAAAATACTGGTCACCGCACCACGTCGTGTAGCCGTGCGTGCTGCAGCGCGACGCCTGGCCACCTTAAGCGGCACCCAAGTGGGCGATAAAGTCGGTTACAGTGTGCGGGGCGATTCCCAACCCGGCAGCCACATAGAATTTCTCACCCCCGGCGTACTGATCCGCAGGCTACTCAACGACCCCGAACTCGAAGGGGTCCACGCGGTAATCCTCGACGAGGTCCACGAGCGGCAACTCGACACCGATTGCGTGATGGGTATGCTCTACGAACTCACCCAACTACGCGACAACCTGCACATCATCGCCATGTCCGCCACCGTAGATGCCACACGTTTTGCCACACTCCTCAACGCGCCTGTTATCAGCCAAGAAGCCCCTAGCCACCCCACCACCATCACCTATCAGCCACTTGCTGGGCGCAGCAGCCAAAACCAAGAATTTATCCACGCATTCACCCAACTCATAGCCACCCACAGCGCCCAACATGACGCCTCCACCCTGGTGTTTCTCCCCAGCATCCGGCTCGTTGAACACTGCTGCGCCCAACTGAGCACGTTGACCGACCTGCCGGTGTATCCACTGCACGGGCAACAAACACCCCAAATCCAAGACGAGGCTGTGAACACCACCACGCGCAGAATCGTCGTAGCCACCCCCATTGCAGAATCCTCACTGACCGTACCGGGGGTGCGCCTTGTCATCGATTCCGGTCTGGTCAGAGTACCCAAAAGGGACGCCCACCGAGGAATGAACGGGCTTGTAACCCAATCCTGTAGCCAATCAGCTGCCATCCAACGAGCTGGGCGTGCCGGACGTGAAGGCCCCGGAACTGTCATCCGCTGCTATTCCCAATCCGACTATCAGCGCTTCAAAGCCCACACCGAAGCGGAAATTCTCTCCGCTGATCTCACCCAATTCTGTCTCTTCCTCGCCTGTTGGCACACCTCAATCGATGAGTTCCCCCTCCTCGACCCAGCACCGCACGCAAGCTGGAATGCCGCACGCACCACCTTGCAGCAACTAGGGGCGATCACAGATGAAGGCACAGTCACCGACCATGGGCGCACCCTCGCTTCTGTGCCCGCCGACCCGCGATTTGCCACCGCATTGCTGCGCGCAGGCAAACAGGCTGCGGAAACCATTGCGTGTATCAGCGATAACCCCCGCGGGATCATCACTGAGCTCATCGCTGACACACGAGGCACCCACCGCTTCCGCCGCGAAGTCCACCGCCTCGAACGCCTCGCCCCGAAGAAAAATACCCCGCTTAGCGTCGGCGAAATCATCGGCCTTGCGCTGCCACATCTGATCGCACGCAATGAAGGCACGGAATTTCTCCTTGCCAAAGGAACCCGCGCCACACTCGCAAAAGACTGTCGCCTAGGCCAAAGCCCGTGGATTGCCTGTGCTGAACTTACGCTCAGCACATCAGGGCCGGTGATTCTTGCAGCCGATGAACTCACAGAAGAACAAGCCCTGCGCCTGCTACCGCGCACTGAGACGCTACACACCACTGTGAGCCCGCAGGGCAAAGTCACCGGCATACGCCGCGTGCAGGCAGGGGCAATTGTGCTGAACGAAACCCCCGCAGAGCTCAGCGTTGCCGAGGCCACCGAGGCGCTGATCAATGCTGGCGGACACCAGTTTTTGCACTGGGGTGAGGAAGAGCTCCAGCTCAAAGCCCGCATTAATCTCATTGCGCGACGATTCGGCGCACCGTGGGTCGACGTCGATACGCTCGATGCAGCGCAGTGGCTACGCCCCGAGCTCGAAGCACTAGCAACAGGGACGAAAGCACGCGCACTCTCGCTGCACAACGCACTCCAACGCATCCTGCCTTGGCCGGAAGCAACCCGACTCAACGACTATGCCCCCTCCCACTTCCACGCCCCATCCGGGCGCAGCGTTGCTATCAACTACCTTGGCGAACGCCCCACCGTGACCATCAAATTGCAAGAATGCTTCGGGCTGAGCCACTCCCCTGTCATCCTCGACCAGCCCCTGCTCTTCGAGCTACTCTCCCCCGCAGGACGCCCGCTTGCCATCACCGACGACCTCGCCCGCTTCTGGGACGGATCTTATGCCCAAGTACGTGCAGAAATGCGCGGACGCTACCCCAAACACCCGTGGCCGGAAGACCCCCGCACCGCCGAAGCCACCGCCCTGACCACGCGGGCTTTGAACGCACACAGGTCCCGCTCATGAAACGCTGGGCACAGGTCATCGCCCTCACTCTCCCCCTGGGGCTACTGCCGCTGCCCGCTTCCTGGATTTTTGCGGGCATTCTCGCCTCCGGAATCGTCGCTCTTTGCACAGGCACAACGCTGATCATTCCCCGCTGGTGCACCCACGCTGCCGTCGGCGTGATTGCAGTCATCGCCGCCATCCCCTTCAGCCTCATCCCCCTTCAGCAACTGCAAACTTACCTTCTACCTGGGCTTTTTGTAGCGGTTGTGTCGATTGGCATCAGCCTGGTGTGCGCACGCGCCCTGCGCAGTAGCCTCGGCGCACCCACCGCACTGTTATCCACCCTGCCCGGTGGGGCTAGTGTGTTTTCCGCCCTCGCCGCAGACATGGGCGCACACCCTAGCTACGTTGCGCTAACTCAGTACCTGCGCGTGTTGCTCATTTCCCTCAGCTTGCCGCTGATCACCCTCCTGATCGGACCTAGCACTCAGTCGGTTGCGGATGTGGCACCCGCAACCTTTTCGGGTCTGGGATTGCTGGTTGTCATCGTTGCGTTAGGCCAACCGCTCGCCCGATTGTTGCGCATCCCCTCCCCCAGCTTTTTCGGCCCCTTCCTGATCACCTTGGCAGCGCTGATGCGTATCGACGCCGCCCAGCTGTCTCCCCCACCGCTGGTGTTGGGCGCAGCACTGGTGGTCATTGGATGGATGTGCGGTGGTGGGCTTAGCCTTCCCACTTTAAAACTATTCGCCCACCAGCTTCCCCCCACCCTCGGCATTATCGCCCTGCTCATGGGCAGCGCGGCGCTGATCGCGTGGCCGATCGCAGAAATCACCAACACCAGCTATTTTGAAGCCTATCTTGCCACCAGCCCAGGGGCCTTAGAATCCGTGCTGGCGATTGCCGCGGAAACCCACGCAGACCCGATTGTGGTCACGATTCAACTCATCCGGCTGATGGCAGTTTTAGCCATCCCCCTCTTTATGAAGCGGCGGGATTGATCTTGTCGATCACACGCCGCACCGCCTCCACATCAGGTTGAGCAATACCTACCCCAGACTCAATCTCGCTGAGCATCTCTTCCGCCTTGACCTGCAAACGCTTCGCCTGAGGCGTGAGGCTAAACAACACACGGCGATAGTCGGACTGATCAATCTTCCGATTCACCAACTCAGACTTCTCCATGCGCTTGAGCAAAGGAGACAAGGTGCCGGAATCGAGGTCGAGTAAAGCCCCCAACTCTGCAATCGATTGCTGATCTTTCTCCCACAAGCACAACAAAACAAGGTACTGCGGATAGGTAATTCCCCACTCATCAAAATAGGGGCGGTACATGCGCTGCATGAGCCGCGCCCCTGTATAGAGCTGGAAGCACATTTGTGCATTGAGTTTCTCTTGGGCGGACATATTATTTAGTGTATTGCACGCTACTTCCCGCCGAGGCTGAACTTTACTGTGCGTGCCAACACACTAATGCTGAACGCTCTCGCGCAACCCACCTTTTTGCCACTTCAAACCAGGGTTAGCCCAATGGTTAAAGCCTTCGAAAAGCCCATCGGTGGTATCGGCAACCACGATGGCATCCAAGTAGCGCGACCACAAGAACCCTTCTTCACCCATCATGCGGAACGCATCAAGCAGGGGATTCCAGTATTCCTCCACATTAAACAACGCCACCGGTCCGGTATAGGGGCCTAACTGTTGGCGCACCAGAACCTCAGAAAGCTCCTCCAACGTCCCCATACCCCCAGGCAGCGCCACGAAAGCGTCGGCGATTTCTTCCATCCGCACCTTCCTCGCCATGAGGTCTTCGGTGATTTCGAGACGGCTGATGCCAGGATGCGCAAGCTCTAAATCAACAAGCCCCTTCGGCATAACACCAATCACTTCACCCCCAGCTTCGAGGCACGCATTCGCACACTCACCCATCAAGCCCACACTGGCCCCACCATAAACCATGGTGATTCCCCGCTCGGCCAAACTCCGACCCAGGTCACGAGCAGCCTCAGCGTATTCGACACGCGCACCAGGAACCGAACCGCAATACACAGCCACTGCCTTAATCAGTGGGGAAAGGGTTCGCAGCATAATGTCCACTTTGCTCTGGGCAACGAACTCGTTGCGGGCGTACAAGCGGCGGGCTGGTGACTCCGGATCCACCGACACGCTAATGCCCTGCCAGCCATGGGTGCGACCATAGGACACGGCTTCTTTGATCAACCAGCCACCCAAGCCTTTGCCCTGCCATGCGGGATCAACGTTGATCACCATTTCGGGAACCTGCTCATCAATAAAGCCTTGAGCTTTGATGAAGGTCACCCACATGCAGCCGATTGCGGTGCCATTGTGATCTTCGAGCACCATGCCGATATCGCCACGGGTCGGGTCGAAGCTGAGATAGGGGGACAATTCATCGGTGGAAAGATCGTCTTCGGTGTAGCGTTCGGTCACTCGGTTGAGTTTGGTTAAGAGCGCCGTGGCCCTTAAACAACGATCCGAATCAGTGCCCATAGCGCGGGCAATAAGGCCTTCAACTGGGGGATGCGCTACATCGAAAGTCATGAATCAGGATTCTAATCTACTCGGCGATTTTTCAGGAAGTAGACGGGGTAGAGGGTGCATCCACCAAGAATTATATTCATCGCAATATTTCAATGCACCCAAAGTCCAAATAATGTTGAACAATATCCGTAGCATGCAGGGCTTTTTTGAAAATATTCCCAAAATTTTCCCATGGTTTGACTTAAATAAACCTTAATAGCACATTAGTTCAGGTTGGACTTTTGCTACACCACAAAGCAGATTTTATGAAAATCCAAAGCTAAACACCCCCAAATCTCATGCAAACTATAGCAAAGTATCTGTGAGTTAGACAGGACTGTCTAGCATCAGTAGTATTGGGAACCATGCGCAGCGACGTCAGCTCCCATCAGTCCACGGTTTTTACCGGCCCCAGCAACCCGGCCGCGCTATGCCTGCAACTGATCCGATTGAAACAGCCAGTCACCCGCACCTTCCTTGTGGACCATTCCCCACATTCACAGCCCACCATCACTCGCGCCATCTTAAGCCTGATTTCCGCCCAACTTGTGCGCGAACGCCCCGACAAAATCATGCCCCAAGGACCAGGACGCCCGAAGATTCCACTCGAAATGACCCCCAGCCCCTGGGTTCACGTGGGAGTAGCCATTGGCACAAAGTCCACATACCTAGGAATTTACGGCACACGGGGTCAGCTTTTACGGGAACAATTTGTAGAAATCGCCCCTGCCGAACACCCCATGAGCACCTTCGTCAATGAAATTCTGGCTCATATTTCCGCCATGGTGTCTCATACCACACTCCCACTCGCCTCAGTGGGCGTATCCACCTCAGGCACAGTAGATAAATCCAACCTCATCACCGCCCCCAACCTTGGGTGGGATCAAGCAGACATCACCCAGCCGCTGAGCAAAGCCCTTGAGGTCCCCGTCACCGTCGCCAGCGTGGTCGAAGCAATCGCCGGGGCTGAACAACACACCCAATTCCCACCGAAACCCCAACCCCACGGCAAGAAAGCACCGAAAACCCGCGAACACCGCGGCCTAATTTTCTACGTGGATGATTCCATCGGTGCCGCCACCCACACCTACAACAGTGTGAACCTACTCGAAGTAGGCAAATACCATTCGCTAGAAGATGCCGCCACGGATCTCGCCGCAAAAACCGCGCCCGACACCATCGTCTTGGCCGGTTCCGCCTTCGAGAACTCCGCCGACGCCCACGCAGTGGGCCGCGCCTTACGCGCCAGCAAGCATCCCACTGTGGAAATTAGGGTAATTCCTACTCACATCGACAATGCCCGCGCGGCAGCACGCTCCGTAGCTTTAAGCAGCCTACTGGTTGACCCAGTCAACTTTGCCCGTTCACTCTCCGGCAGCCTCGGAAATTACTCCATCTAACGCCTGGAATCTCTCTTTAGCTAAAACGGACATCATCGAGGCTCAACGCCTCCTCAACGCCCGCCTGGTTAGCAGCGGTGACCACATAACGTGCCGCATGCGGAATAAACGACTGGGATTGGGCGTCGTCAAGCGTTCTGCGCACTTTCGCCGGGATACCCGCAGCTAATGACTTCGGCGCAATCTCCTGCCCTTCAAGCACCACCGCGCCTGCAGCGATCAAACTTCCCGCCCCAATCACACTTTTAGACAGCAACGTGGACTTCATCCCCACCAACACCCCATCGCCCACGGTTGCCCCGTGCACTAAAGCCATATGCCCCACGGTGACATCGTCACCCAAGATGCAAGGCGCGTCACTATCAACATGCAGCACGCTGTTGTCTTGAATATTAGTGCGCGCCCCCACCCGAATCGGCCCCACATCCCCGCGCAAGACGCAACCATAAAACACAGAAGAATCGGGGCCAATTTCCACATCCCCAATAATGGTCGCGTTCGGCGCAATAAATGCACTAGCGTGGATACGGGGAACTTTTCCGTTAAAGGGCAGAATAAGAGGAGCAGACATGCTCCCCATTATCGCATTAGTAGCGGTCGATAATCAGGCGATTAGCCAAACGACCTGGGTGCTCAGGCTGCTCAGCGGGATAACCTGCTGCAATCACCAGCGCAACACCGTGCTCGGTCGACTCGCCCAAGCCGATTGCCTCCAAGACCTTCGCCTCATCCCAGCCGGTGGTTGGGGAGGTTGCAAGACCCTCACCCTGGGCTGCGAGCAGTGCGAAGCTGCCCACGAGCATAGCGTCCTTCATTGCGGATTCGCGCAGGCGTGCAGGATCCGTTCCGATCCACTGTGCGATACCTGCTGCGCGCTCGGCGCCGAAAATTTCTTCCAAATCCGTTGGTACACCGGTGCGTGCAACAGCGACGAAAACAACGGGCGCATTGCGCAGTTGCGCCTGGCCGGATGCGGCAAACAGACCATCCTTAACAGCCTGGTCGCGCACCACGACCAGATCGGCGCGCTGCGCGTTGAAGGCAGTTGGGGCTTCAAGAGCAAGCTTTGCCACCCGCAGCGCCGTCTCCTCGCTCACGGGAGTGTCGGCGTAGATGCGGGTTGCGCGGCGTGAGGTAATGGCCTCGGAAACAGTCATTGGCATAAGGAACTCCTTCAATAGTTGTTGATACATCACCTATTGTATCAGGCGATCAGTTACAGTGTAACTACCATGCTCGACTTCGCCGCTCCCGCCAACATCGTCGCCCCCCAACTCCTCGGGGCCACACTCAGCCACGCCGGCGTCACCCTGCGCATCACCGAAGTCGAAGCCTATCTCGGCACAACCGACCCAGCCAGCCACTCCCATAACGGCATGACCCGCAGAAACCTCCCCATGTTCGGACCCCCGGCACACTTCTACGTTTACCGCTCCTACGGGATCCACCTCGCTGGAAACATCGTCTGCGCAGAAGAAGGAATCGGACACGCCGTCCTCCTGCGCGCTGGTGAAATTATTGATGGCCTCCCCCTCGCCCTACAGCGACGCGGCAAAATCCCCTTCCACAAACTCGCCCAAGGACCAGGCAACCTCGGCAAAGCTCTCGATTTCACCCTCGAGCTCAACCGCGCCTCAATTTTCGGACCCGAGCTTCTATTCACGCCTAGGGCAACCGCGCCGGAGATCACCAGCGGACCACGGATCGGGATTAGCAAAAATACCGACGCCCCATTGCGATTTTGGATTCCCAACCACCCCACCGTCTCTCGACGAAAAACACCTCACCGCACCCAATAACGCCCCTTCACGTCGCCATCACGCCAACCTTAGCCGTGAAATGACATCACTGGTGCAGACGCGCCCTCCCCAATTGACGACAGCCTCCTCGCCCCTTGCATGAGCTCAGTTTTTTCACACCCTCAACTTTTAGTAGCCCAAAGCTTTTCACGCCCCCATGCCCACCTCATGATGAAAACATTCCCCATCTCATCAAGCGTTGAAAAGATTGACCACTACCTAAATAGACAGCACTGTCTAGCTTGGTATATGGATTTTTGGTACTACTTGTGCTTTAGTAGTAACATCTCCTTATTCTAAAAAATAGACAGCTTTGTTCAGAAGGGTTGTAAAAAATGAAGTTGAACAGCTTTGGCGTTCAGGTCACCATTGGCCTGATCGTCGGCATCATTTTAGGTTTAGTCGCTAAGGATGTTGCGTGGCTTGCTGGAACCTTAAGCTGGGTGGGCTCCACCTATGTCCAGCTTTTGAAAGTAATGATCGCCCCCTTGATCGTTACCGCCGTTGTCACCTCTGTCGCCAACTTGCGCAAGGTGACTAATGCTGCGCGTTTAGCTGGCCAAACCTTGCTCTGGTTTGCTATTACTTCTTTCTTCTCCGTGATCGCCGGCATTGTGGTTGCGTTGGTGCTCAAGCCAGGTATTAATTCCTCCATCGACCCCAGCACCGCTGCCGAGCCTTCCAAGACAGGATCATGGCTAGGCTTTATTGAGTCCATTGTGCCTGGCAATATTTTCGGCTTGCAGGCCTCCGCTAACGATAGTGGCGTGTCCTTGAGCTTTAGCGCACTGCAGCTGATTGTTATTTCCATGGCTTTGGGTATCGCCGCGATTAAGGCCGGTAAGGCTGCGGAGCCATTTATTAAATTCTCCGAATCCCTACTCGCTGTTATCCAGGTGGTGCTGTGGTGGATTATTCGCCTCGCGCCGATTGGTACCGCCGCTTTGATTGGTCGGGCTGTGGCTACCTATGGGTGGGATGCGATCGGTTCCCTGGGCAAGTTTGTGCTTGCGGTATACGTGGGTCTTGCCATCGTCATGTTTGTGATCTATCCTGCCGTTCTTGCTGCACACAAGATTTCGGTGGTTGATTTTTACAAGAAGGTATGGCCGGTTACTTCGCTTGGTTTCGTTACCCGCTCCTCGATGGGTGTCATGCCCGTAAATCAGCAGATTGCCGAGCAAAAAATGGGTGTTCCCCGCGAGTATGCCTCCTTCGCAATCCCGCTGGGCGCTACCACGAAGATGGATGGTTGCGCCGCCGTGTTCCCTGCTGTGGCTGCGATTTTCGTCGCCCAGTTCTACGGGATTGAGCTCAGCTTGTCGCATTACTTGCTCATCATCTTCGTATCGGTGATTGGTTCTGCTGCTACTGCTGGCACTACAGGTGCCACGGTGATGTTGACCTTGACGCTGTCGACTTTGGGCTTGCCTTTGGCTGGTGTTGGTTTGTTGCTTGCGACCGAGCCGATTGTGGATATGGGTCGTACTGCGGTGAATGTGACGGGACAGAATTTGTCCGCACTGATTGTGGCTAAACGTGAGGGCATTTTGAAAGATGTCGAGTCTGCACACACGGAGCTTATCGACGCCGACAAAAGCCCAGTCAAGGCTTAAAAGGTAGCCTAAGACTCATCGTCTGAGACTGTGATGAAGGGTGAACACCACCTCCCTGCGCGCTGCATGTTCGCAGGGAGGTGGTGTTTTTTATGCTGGGGAAATAGGCAAATACACCTTGCCGCCCGCTTGATTGAATTCTTCTGACTTTTCAGCCATTCCAGCTTCAATTGCTTCTGCAGAGGTCAGTCCGTGTTCTTTGGCGTAGTCGCGCACGTCTTGGGAGATGCGCATGGAGCAGAACTTGGGGCCACACATGGAGCAGAAGTGTGCTGTTTTCGCCGGTTCAGCTGGCAGGGTTTCGTCGTGGAAGTCGATTGCGGTTTCGGGGTCCAGCGATAAGGCAAATTGGTCGTGCCAGCGGAATTCAAAGCGAGCCTTGGATAAGGCGTCGTCACGCTCTTGGGCGCGTGGGTGACCTTTGCCAAGGTCAGCGGCGTGTGCGGCGATCTTGTAGGTGATCACACCGGTTTTCACATCGTCGCGGTTGGGCAGGCCGAGGTGCTCTTTAGGGGTGACGTAGCACAGCATGGCGGTGCCCGCTTGGCCGATGATAGCCGCACCGATTGCCGAGGTAATGTGATCGTAGCCGGGGGCAATGTCGGTGGTCAGGGGGCCAAGGGTGTAGAACGGCGCTTCGTCGCACCACTGTTCTTCCCACTCCACGTTGATGGCAACCTTGTGCATGGGCACATGGCCTGGGCCTTCGATCATGACCTGCACGCCGTATTCGTGGGCGATCTTGGTCAACTCACCCAAGGTGCGTAGTTCGGCAAGTTGGGCCTCATCGTTGGCGTCGGCGATGGAGCCTGGGCGCAGGCCGTCGCCGAGGGAGAAGGTGACATCGTAGGCGGCGAGGATTTCGCACAGTTCGCGGAAGTTGGTGTACAGGAAGGATTCTTTGTGTTCCTTCAAACACCATGCTGCCATGATGGATCCGCCGCGGGAGACGATTCCGGTGACACGCTCGGCGGCGAGTGGGATGTAGCGCAGCAGCACACCGGCGTGCACGGTCATGTAGTCCACGCCTTGTTCGCACTGTTCAATCACGGTGTCGCGATAAATTTCCCAAGTAAGTTTGGTGGGATCGCCACCAACTTTTTCCAACGCCTGGTAGATGGGCACAGTACCCACGGGTACTGGGGAGTTACGTAGGATCCACTCACGCGTTTCATGGATATTATCGCCGGTGGACAGATCCATAATGGTGTCTGCGCCCCAGCGGGTTGCCCACACCATTTTTTCCACTTCTTCAGCAATGGAGGAGGTGACAGCAGAGTTTCCGATGTTGGCGTTGATCTTGACGGCGAATTTCTTGCCGATGATCATGGGCTCAATTTCGGGGTGCTTGTGGTTCGCGCAGATTACGGCGCGACCGGCAGCGACTTCTTCGCGCACTTCTTCTGGGCTAAATCCTTCGCGGTGCGCAATGTAGGTCATCTCTGGGGTGATGATTCCCGCGCGTGCCCAGGCAAGTTGGGTGCGCACCAGCATCTCGGGGTGGGTGTCGCTGGCGGGAGCGGGGGCTGGTTTTTCCCAGCTGTCGCGGGTTTTCGCAAGCCCGTATTCGAGGTCGAGCTTCAGGTCGCTTTCGGTGTAGATGCCGGAAGTATCATAGACCTCGAATTCTTCACCGGTGGTCAGCTCGATGGCGCGGGCTGGTACTTTCATGGCGGTGACGCTGCCGTCGGTGTTGGTGTGGGTGATTTCGTTGTATACCTTGTGGCTGCGGTAGATCGGCCCGGTGGTCAGCTCACCTGGTTTGGGGGCTGCGGCGCGCGCGGCCTTGGCTTGTGAGACACGGCTGCTCATGGTGTTGTCGTCCTTCCTTCGCCGGCATTACCCGGGCAGGTTCGAGCGGTCGAACCCAGGCCTTGGGTTCCTCTCAGCGCACGGATCCAATCATGCACTCCCGCGGGAATTGTGAAATTTTTCCACCCTTGATCAGGGTTTGTTGCAAAGTGTAGTCGGCTGCTGCGTTTTTGTTTAACTGTGTGCACCCGATAACCACAGTCCCACCACTACCCTATGCTTATCGACGCCCCACCGAACCCCATTCATCACACACCTAGTCCGACATAAATATTGCACACAATTAAATACGTGGTTTCGAGCAGAATAGACCAATAACTCACTACCGCTCGGACCCTGAATCTCACGCACGCACAACAAGAAAGCTAATTTTGTTTCAATTGCGGCCAATAAGTGGACTGATAGCACGCTTCACACAAGCTCCAGCTAATGGTCCTCATTGCTTTTAGTACGCGAGCATAACCAACAATGACTCAGTGCTTTTAAATCGCGAGCATACGTAGCGCTTCATCCAAACCGCTACGCCACACCACATCCATTTTTGCGTCAGCACGGCCAGGGCCTGCACAAATGGTGGACACCATCTTCTGCTGCTTCTTAGCGTCGATCACGATCCGCATCCCACTCATCACAGCAAGCGACGAGCCGAGGACAAGCACCGACTGCGAAGATTCAATAAGCTCACTCACGCGCTGTTTATGAAGGACGGGTACCGGTTCGCCAAAATACACCACGTTGGGTTTCATGCGGGGCGAATCGCAGTGCACACAACCGGCAAGCCCAGATTTTTCATGGGGTGGGTTTGGTGGTGGTGGGTTGGGGTGGTGTGTTTGTGGGGTTGGTTGGGGCACCTTCGCCTTTGGTTGTGGTTTTCAATGGCAAGGTGTACGTCCGTGTTTTTGTGGTGGGGTTTTGTGGTGGGGTGCCTGCGGTTGGCTGCCGGTGGTGGGGTCTGCTGCGTGTTGTGGTTGAGGGGGTTAGGTTTTTCGTTTTTTAAGGGGGCGTAGGAGGTTTTGGGTGTATTCCATAAGTGTCACCAGTGTGGGGGTGTGTGTGCTTTGTTGATCGAGGTGGAGGTATATGCGCCTGCTGCTTGTCGTGATTTTTGCAGAGATTGCAATAAACCTTGCTCGAATGGTTTTTGGTGCCCATGTCCACCACGGGTTGTCGGATTGATTTCGTTTCTTGTTGTTGCCGCTGTTGTGGTTGTTGTAGTGATGGTCGAGTAGTTTTGTCCAGGTGAGAAGTTGGTGGGCTAAGGTTATGATGAGACACCAGATTTGGTTAGCTTTGAACTGGCAAAACGGTAGTTTTGCAAGGCCTTGATCTTTGGCGTCTTTGATGTGTTGTTCGCATAGTGATCTTTGGCGATAGTACTGGTCAATGCGTTGAATATTGCAGTTGAGGTTTGTTGCGCATAATTGGGTGCGTATGCCGAGTTGATTGAAAATGCTGTGTTGGCACCCTGCGTGGGGGGGATTCTATCCGTGCGATCACGCGCATCGTGGTGGGGTAATCAGTAAGAAGGTTCACCAGTGGTTTGTCATCTTCTAGGTGTGCGGTTTGTAGTAGTCCGGTGATGTCTTCAAGGAAGTGTTGGTCATCAAAGCTGATATCCCCATTGCCACGCACAATTGGCACACGGGTGTTACGTAATGATCGATAATCTGTGTGACTAGTTGCTTCGTTACCGGATCTGATGTGCTCATTGAGGAGGATACTTGCTGTAGGTGAGGGTGAAAAGCCAACAACATAACCGAGGTCATGGTCGTCTAAGGAGCTAAGGAATTGTTTTGTCCCACCAGCACTGTCAGCACGGATAACAAGTCGTTTGCCCCAAGGTTTGCCATCGCTGTGATCGGGGAGAGCGGTCAGGATTTCTTTGACAAGCTGGCAATGATCATTAGCGGTGTTTGCTCCCGCGTTACCTGGGCGAAGCAGACAGGTTAAAAATTCCCCACCAGTTAACCCTACGCTGGTGTAGTCGATAAAAGCACATAATGGGTGGAAACCAAACCCCTTCTTATAGGTAGGTGCGGCTTTTTCCTTGCCAGAATGCGCACAGATCAGTGTCGCATCAATATCTACTATCAGGGGTTTGTCTACTGTAGCGAGCTTATGTGGGGCTTGATCGCCCAGCAGGTTCCATAGTGTGCTACGGGCGTATTTGATCGCGTGAAGGAATTCTTCACGTATTTTATCGCTGGTGTCTTTATGCTCTGTCAGTCGCCGCCACAGGGTTGATACCGACGGCAATGGCTGAGACGATAATGCTGTCGAAACAGAATCTAACAAGTTGATGTCTTTAACATCGTCACCACCAGCAATTAACGATAACGCTAACCCAGTACACGCATCACCAAAAGTATGTGTTAACCGTTGCCGTGAGAAAACACGATCAAGGCTGGCACCAATCCCGACTAATTGAGCTACATGAGCAAAGGGTAACACCCCCGCGCGGGAAACAAGACGGGTGCAGCTGGCCATCATAGGGGTGTATGTAGTAGTCTTCACCATGAAAGTGCTCCTTTTCTGCTTGGAATAAAGGCTTAACAACATCTCTATTCTAGCAGGTCAAGAAGCACTTTCTTTACTTTTTACACACCTTTTAAGCCCCACCCCATGAAAAATCCGGGCAAGATGAAAATCATCCACCCACTGCTCTTCTAATTCCACGTCACCATCAGGATTAACCTCAGCAGGATCAATCAGGTGCGTGATTCGGAAAAACGGGTTAATTTTCTCCATGCGCATATCGAACTCGAAACGCGCCTCGGTGCGCCCACAATCCAGACACACCACGGTGGCGAAATCCCCATGCAGGTTAAGTACATTGGTGGTACCAGCACGTTGGTGCAGGCCATCAACATTTTGAGTAATCACGCCACTGAGAAAGCCCCGCTGTTGCCAACAGGTAATGGTGCTATGGATGGTGTTCGGGCGGGCTTGCTCAATATAGCGCCACCCCAGAAACGAGCGGGCCCAGTAGCGTCGTAAAGCATGAGCATCGTGCATGAACTCCTGATAGGTCATGGGGCGATGCCTCATCAGACTGCCGTTGGGGCCGCGATAATCCGGAATGCCGGAACCGGTCGACACCCCAGCACCCGTAACAACCAGCACTTTCCCGGCGTCGAGTTGGCTGCGGATACGCACGCACGCCACATCGGCGGGAGTTGGGGTCGTCGTTTCTTCCAGCACGCGGCTAAGGCTGCGCAACGCTGATTGATGAGCAAAATTAACCGCCGCGGGGGCGCCAGGGATGTTCGAATGCACAACCGTTGATCGTATTAGGCTTCGATGCCGAAGAAAAAGCCGAGACTAAAAGTAATAGCCAAGCCCAGCGCACCGCCGATCACAAGTCGAGCAACAGGGCGTAACGGTGTGGTGTCGGAAAGCTTGGCTGAAATAACACCAGTAATAGCAAGGGCAACAAGGGTGATAACAGTCACCACACCAGGGCCGAAGCGCACCGCCGCCAGCAACGGAAGACTTGCCCCAGCAATAAAAGCGAGCGCAGAAGAAAACGCCGCTACCCACGGATTAGTCAGATCCTGCGGGTCGATGCCAAGCTCAAGACGCACGTGCGCGTGCAAAGGATTAGCATTGTGCATTTGTTGCGTTGCTTGAGCAGCAGTGTGTTCATCAATGCCGTAGCTGGTGAGAATGCCAACCATTTCCGCGAATTCTTCGTGAGGAAGTTCGGCGAGTTCTTTTTCCTCCAATGCAATCAGGCGGCGTTCGGTGTCGCGCTGCGCGGAAACAGACACATACTCCCCCAGTGCCATACTCACTGCACCGGCAAGAGTTGCGGCCATACCGATGAGGAAAATAGTGCTGCCAGAACTTGCGCCCGCTGCCACAACCCCAAGGAGCATGCAGGAAATACTCACGATGCCATCATTAGCGCCAAGCACCCCGGCGCGCAGCCAGTTGAGTCGGCTGGCTGTGTCGGTGTGGTATTCCTTAACATGGGTCATGGTGCCCACTCTAGGTGGGCTTTTGTGGGTTTTCTAGGATTGTTAGCCTTAGCAAATCGGTATGTGGTTATGCTGTGCTTTATTCCCCATTGCTGTCTACAGCTGCGCTGAGGAAGGGGGTCGTTTCACTGTGATCTGTGGGGTGAATGTCCTTAAGAATCACATACCTATTAATGTGCGCTGATTGATTCAGATTTAATAGTTAGAGTTTCAGCGCCGACACCCAAAATTGACCTGCGGTTTTATTGGTAGCACTTGCTCTATCTCTAACTGATATTTCCTTAAGTATGAATTTTTCCCGCCTTGCAAAAATTCTGTGCACCGCCACCACAAGAAGACACTGTTCCCAGTGGGTATCCACACGAAAAGCACACCCGCTCAACACCAAAGCTTCCTCACAGCGAAGAGGAAGCTTTGGTGTTGGGGCGGTGTGGCACAGTGTGTTTTTAACGTTGCTGCCAGAGGAATTTCCACACCACAGTAAATGCACCGGCAACCACGCCGATAAGACCGATGATCAGCTGCGGGAGGCTGACTTCACCAGGAGCTGCATAAAGCAGTGGCGATTGTGCGCCAAGCCCATGGATAAATCCAGTGATGGCGGGGTTGGGGATCAGTAGGAGGAATCCCAGTGGGAGTGCATAAAACCCTGGGGTTTTGAGCACGTTGACAACGGTTGTTCCTACTGGTGGTTTCTTTTCCCCGACGCGGGTGACCGTCAGCGTGAAGGTGGCGGTATCAACCCGTTGCGCACTGTCGGTGAGAGTGACGGTGACGGTGAAGTGTCGGATGGTTTCACGCCCTTCCCACGCCACCTGTGGGGTTCCGCTAATCACACCACCGGTGGCGCTGAGCCCCTCAGGAAGCCCAGTGACCGCAATTTCTGCTGGTAGTGCGCTTGTTGCGGGGATGGTGAGTGGTTGGATGGGCTGATTGTTCGACACAGTCAGTGGTGTGAGCGAGCCGAGTCGTGGGGTGGCGGGCACGCTGCGTGGGTCTTTCGGGTTGCTTCCGGCACGGATTTCTTCCTCGTCGCTGAAGTTGTCGTTGTCGTCGTCACTATCGAGGATATCGGGGGCGCTATCGGAGTCAGTGTCCCTGAGAATGCGCAGTGTGGTTTGCGTTTCGGCGGTGTCCTTGCTGCTGTGGGTGGCTGTAATGGGGATGGTGATCTCAGTGGTTTCAACACCATCGAGCCAGCCAAAATCGGGGGTGCCCTGCAACTGGTTGCCGTCGAGGCTAAAGCCTGTGGGCAGCTCGGCGTGATAGCTGAGGTTTAGTTCAGCGCTGTTGCTTAGGGTGATTGGGTTAATGGCTTGGCCTTCGATGATTTCTTGGTGGGCAGGAGTTGCTGTGATCGTCCAGGTGGGGGCGCTGCTGTGCAGGCGGGGGTTGCTGCCAGCTCGTTCTTCTTCGGCGTTGGTGTAGCCGTCGCCGTCGATATCCTCATCGAGGATGTCTGGGATGCCATCTTTGTCAAGATCACGCAGCACCTTAATGCGTACTTCTTGCTGGTTTGTCTGCCCGCTACCTGCGTGTTCTGCGTGGAATGTGGAGATAAGTTCGCGGCTGGTTTCCGCTTCGGCCCAGTCGGTGATTTCTGGGGTTCCGTGCAGTTGTGCGGTTTCGGGGTTAAAGTGCAGTCCGCGCACTGGTGGGTTGCTTAAGCGGTAGTTGAGGGCAAGTTCCTGTGCTCCTTCGATGGTGAGGTTAATCGGGTCGAGTGGCTGGTATTCCACTACGTCTTGGTTGCTGAGTGCAGCGATGGCCCAGGTGGGGGTGCTGCTGTGCAGGCGGGGGTTGCTGCGAATGATCTTTCGCATGGTCTCCCGTCGCACGGGTGCTGCTGTGCAGGCGGGGGTTGCTGCCTGCTCGTTCTTCTTCGGCGTTGGTGTAGCCGTCGCCGTCGATATCCTCATCGAGGATGTCTGGGGTGCCATCTTTGTCAAGATCGCGCAGCACGGTGACGGTGAAGGTGAGCATGGTGCTGCGTCCTGGCACATTATCGATGCCGTCGCGTTCGGCTTTGAGGCGGAATTCGATGCTGCGGCTGGTTTCTTCCTCGGCCCAGTCGGTGATTTCTGGGGTGCCGCTGATACGGCTGGTGTCGGGGTTGAAGGTGGTGCCAGGCGCGAGTTTTTCGGCCATGAACCGCCCCGATACTGGGTGAATGAGGGCGATCAGCACGTCGTTGATGGCTTGTGCCTCGATGATGCGCTGGTCTTCGACTTGTTTGAAAGCAAAGTCTGGTGTGCTTTCGCTGTCTTGATAGTCGGTTCCGACGGCGTGTTCTTCATCGTTGCTAAAGCCGTCGTTGTCCGCGTCGATGTCGGTGAGATCCGGCGTGGTGTCTTTGTCGGTGTCACGCGTGACGACGACCGCAAGCTGCTGACTAGCCCTCTCACCGCTGGCGGGGTGTACTGCTTCGAAGACAACGATGAGTGTGCGGCTGTTTTCACCACGCGCCCAGTCGGTGATTTCTGGGCTGCCGGTTAGCTGCCCATTATCAAACAGAAGCCCTGCGGGAAGATTGTCAACCCCAATGGTGGCGCGCAGCTCAGGCTGCACAGAAGGGGTGATTGCTTCGATGGGTTGGTGTTCGACCACAGTGATTGGCTTCAGTGGGGCAAACTGCAGTACGGGCTTCTGGGCAGCATCCTTGGGGTTGGTGCCTGCGTGGGTTTCTTCCGCATCGGTGTACTGATCCCCATCGTCATCCCCATCGCGCAGATCAGAGATACCGTCCTGATCGGTATCGCGTTCCACGGTGATAGTGAGGGTTATTGGTGCAGAATCCCCAGTAGGGTGCTTAGCTATGAAAGTCACCTGCAGGTCACGGGACTCTTCCATACCCCACTCACTTATCGTTGGGGTGCCTGTGAGTTGCCCATCAACAAAGCGCACACCTAAAGGCAGCTCGCCAACCACCTCAATGGTGGCAGCAACTGGCTGGACAAGTGTCGGTGTGATTGGTGGCATCGGCTGATGCTGCGTGATAGTCACTGCACCGATTTCGGCCAGTGCTACCCTCGGCGCATCATCCTTATCTTTGGGATCAGTGCCCGCTTCGCGCTCTTCAGCATCACTAAAGCCATCGTTGTCATCGTCCGCATCACGCATATCTGGGGTGCGATCATGATCGTGATCCCGCTGCACGGTAATGCTGAGAGTCACTGGCTCAGAATCCCCAGCGGGATGCTGCGCAACAAAGCTGATGGTCACTGTGCGGGTATCATCATCACCCCAATCAGTGATCACAGGGCTGCCCAACAACCGCCCGTTGTCAAACTTGAGACCAGCAGGCAGCTTTCCGTGCACCACAATCCGGGCATCTACTGGGTGCAGCAATGTTGGGCTTTGTTCCTCAATGGCGTGGTGCTCGACCACCGTAAGAGGTGCCAGCGCACGCAACGCAACCGTCGGGGTGTTGGCCGGGTCCTTCGGATCAGTCAAGGCTGCCTGTTCCTGCGCGTCGCTAAACAAATCATTATCATCATCGTGATCGTCATAATCAGGCAGATCATCCGAATCCGAATTGCGCGCAACCGTAATCGCACACTCTAACTCCGCACGATCCCCACTGCCTTGGTGCACAGCCACAAACCGAGCCCGAAGCACCCGAGACTCCTCCTGCTTATCCCACTGGGAAATCACGGGAGTACCGTGAAGCACACCGTGCTCAAAGCGCAGACCATCGGGAAGCTCAACCGCCTCAATAAGAGCATCAACCACGCCAGCGAGACGAATCTCCCGCTCAATCCTGCCGGTCTTTTCTACCACCTCAATCGGATCCACCTGCACAAAAGCAAGGGTGGGTTTGAGATTCTTATTCTTCGTATCCGAACCAAAAGCACGTTCTTCTTGATCACTATAACCATCATGATCATCATCCTCATCGCGCAGATCAGGAATGCCATCCCCATCAGTATCGCGCACAACCGTGATCTCCACAGTCATCCACACAGCATCATCATGCCCACGATGGGTCGCACGGAAAGAAGCAGTCAGCTGTTTATGCTCCTCCTCGCCTTCCCACTCAACTGCGGGAATACCCACGATGGCGCCGTCGACAAAGCTTAAACCTTCAGGCAGGTGATCCGCAACAATATCTGCGTGCAGCAACGGCGTCGACAAGCGCACAGGTATATCAAGCGCCACGCCCTCCCGGACTTCACTGACTGGCACCTTAGCAAAAGCCACAACAGGTTTATCCTGCGCATCCTTCGGATCATGGAAGGCAGCGCGCTCCTCAACATCAACGAAGCGGTCATTATCATCATCCTCATCCTCAATATCAGGAATCTGATCGCGGTCAGTATCCCGCAACACCGTCATACTCAACTCCGCAACCGCAGAACGACCCGCCGGGTGAACAGCCACAAACTGCACCTTCAGCTCCTGCGACTCCCGCTCACCCCAAGGCTCAAGAGAAGGGATGCCGCTGAGAACATCGCCAGCAAACTCCAACCCATCGGGCAGATCACCCTGAACCTCAATCAGCGCATGAATCGGCTTCGTCAACGCCACAGCCTGGCTGATACGCTCACCTTCCCTGACCCGCAGCGGTGCTAAGGGCACAATCGCAATGTCCGGCTTATCCTGAGCATCCTTCGGATCAGTCTGGGATTGCTGCTCCTCGACGTCGGTAAACAAATCCTTATCATCATCACTGTCAACAGTGTCAGGCTCGCCATCAGCATCCACATCACGCAGCACCCGCAACGTCACACGACGCTGCGCCTGATCCCCCGACAACTCGTGGCGGGCTACAACCGTGATCGCAAACACCTGGCTTTCCGCCTCACGTGACCATTCCAGACGCGGCGTGCCCAGAAAAACACCGTTCTCAAAACGAATACCCGCAGGCAACTGCGCCGGATCAACACTTACACTCACCTCAAGCGGCGCAGTGAGAGCAAGCGGAGAACCGCTGTGATAATCCTGCCCATCAATCGCCACAGGCAACGTCACAGGCTCAAGCCCCCACTCAGGCTTGTCGGTTGCGTCCTTCGTACTCGTGCCAGCCGCCTGCTCCTCAATATCGCTGTAGGCATCGTTATCATCATCGATGTCATGCGCATCAACCTCACCATCCTGGTCCGTATCCAAATGCGCACGCAGCTGAGTATGCAGCACCTGCTCCCGATCAGCATCGACCACGGTGGTCTGCACGGGAATCTCCAGCACATCTGCAATCCCTCGCGGGAGCGGATTATCCACAGTAATACTCAGCTCACCTGACTGCGGATCGATGCGTACATCCCAGCCCACATGAGCATCCATAGGCCCTAGAGCAAAGCGAAGTTCAGGTACAAAAGGAACAGAATATTCCGGACGCACTGTCACTTCGCCTTGCCCAGGCACAATCGCAGGAATAGTCCACCGCGGTTCAAACACAGCGCTATCGCTTAACACAAACTCAGCATCCACCAAGGTTTCGGTTCCGTCCTGGTAGATCACCTTCACAATGAACTCCGGGGCGGCATTGCGCCCTGGGAAATCCCTCACGGTAATAACACCGGTGTGCTGATCAATGCTGGCCGAAGTCACAGGCCCCACATAATTTTTGTAACCCACAAGTTCAAAGCGGGTATTCTGCGGAATTTCTCCAGCTTCTTTATCTGGGGTGCCCGAAATATCAAAGGTGGGGCGGAAACTGTGCACAGTTTTTCCACGCACGAAAGCAGCAGGCTGATAGGAAGGGATGAATACGTGATTAAGGCGGAAAGAATTCGGGTCTTTCGGATCCGTAGCACCACTGTGCTCGTGGTAGTCATCAACGCCATCATTATCATCATCGTGATCGTGATAGTCGCTGATACCGTCACCGTCAGTGTCGATCTCCACCTGGATCATCGTGCTCACAAGACGCCGACCATCATGCGCATTCACGCCCTGAATTTCCACCACAAAGGACTCTAACCACTGCGCACCAGGAACAAAGGCTGGTGCCGAAACCTGCACCTGTGCGGTGTCGGGATCCACCTCCACAATCCAACCGTGAGGAATCTGGGTGGTCGGTGCCAGCTGGTAACGCACCCTTGGTGTAGCCATACTGCCTCGGGGATGGGCAACAACGGTTTCTCCCCCTGCCGGAACCACGAGTTCATGCCGCTCGTAGTCTAAGCGCATGCTGATGCGATCCACTGTCACCTCAGCAAAGGTGGGTAAAACACTACCATCGGAAAATTGCACGAAAATCGGCAACTGGTGGAAGGAAGGCTCCAGCAAAACTACCTGTATCTCACCTGTGTGCGGATCAACATGGTAGCCACGGTTCGGGTTGGGATCTTCACCCTGGCGTGGATCATGGGCATAAAAAACCGTGGCGGGTGGAAGGGAATGATCACCACCGTTAATCTTGATAATTTCTGGCCTTAATGCCGGAGTATCCTCGCCATCGAGATGCTGATGCCGATAGTAAATCCGGTACTGTTTCGCCATCTCAGGGGTGTTATACACCTTCGGCTGTTGGTCTTGTTCATCAAGGAGGGTGTCGTTATCATCATCCTCATCCCAAAAATCTGGGCGACCGTCACCATCAGTATCGAGGCTAAATTCCACAGGAAGGGGAACAACAACTGCCCCGAAACGCTCAGGATAGCTCAGAAAAACAGTTCCTTCTACCTGCTCAGTGGCGGTGGTGGGATCATCGACACGAGCTGTAATCGCACCGGTGTGGGGGTTGAAATCAAAAGACCATCCGTGCGCATCGTCTGGCGCTTTCCACGTCATGCGCATATCAGATTCCAGCGCATTCCGGCTCTCAGGAACAACTGTGTACTCCTGCCTTGGCACAACCACGCTGGAATCGTAGGAAAGATACCGGGGCAGACCAATGCCGGTGAAATAAATGTTCCTGCGCGAACGGCTACCATCCTCGTAGGTTACTTCCACGGTGAGTAGTCCGTTTCTTTCACCAACGAAGGGGTGCGCTTGTACGGTGACCACACCGCTGTGTTCATCAATGCTGGCAGAAAACGCCTCTGTGAATGCCTGCCGCTCGTTGGGCACGAGACTAAAGCGTGCCGACGAAGAAAAATCACCAGACACAAATCCCGCAGGCCCATGCTGATTCTGCTTGCCCAATCGGGGTGTAAATGTGGTGGTGGCACCAGCGCGAACAAAATTCAGATGCGTTGGATAGCTGAAAGAATAGATGGCTGCGTGTAGGTGATTGTCATCAACGAAGGGGTCGCGCCCGCTCAACTGCTCAGTATCATTATCGACACCATCACCGTCGAGATCGCCATCGCGTTGGTCGTCTACACCATCGCCATCCGTATCCACGACGGCGTAGAAATCGATCGGCTCAGCCTGCCCACCAGGAATAGATGCTGTAAGAGTGATCGTGCAGCTGCCAAAAGTGCGCAAGTCGTGCATGGTGAAATCTTGCGGGTAGCCCCGGTGAAGAACCTCAAGGTACCCCTCATCGTTGATGGTGACCGACCACAGATCCTTGTATCGTTCTAAGCAGCCACTACGTACCTGATAGGTCACTTCATCTGGTACTGAACCTTCGTAGAAGATAGGTACCCGCTGTGGTTGGTTGGGTCGTAGAAGGATCTGGCGGTTTCGAAGCGAAAGCTTATACAGCGCCGTTTCTTCTGCATGTACAACAATGTTGACAATGCCAACGCTGCCGTCGCTAAAAGTTACCTCCACGGGGTATTCGCTACGCTCAGTGGCTGTTAACGGCAGCGTGGCACTAATAGCACCAGTAGATTGCTCCACTTCATAATCACCGGTGGCTGAGGCAGGCTTGGCAAAACTACGCACCTGTGGCTGATCCTGATCCCAGGTGTAGAACACCGGATCTTCTCCTAGGGCTGGGGTGGGAGTGTAATCGGGATCGTGGCGGAACCGAATCGGTGCGGTGTGGAACTTTGTGCCTGGGCGCACAAAAAAATGGTGGTTTTCAGGCTGGAGTACTGCCGAAAGCGCTTTGCCGTGTTGAGTCTTCGGGTCGGTGCCTTGGCTTAATTCGATATCGTCGTGAATACCGTCGTTATCATCATCGTGATCATCGATATCGGGCTGAGTATCCCCATCGGTATCCACATGCACGCGCAGCGTGAATTGATGTTCTTCATACTGATTTCCCACAGAATAGCCCACAATAATGGGCTGTTCAAATACTTCTGGTGGCCTCGTGCTTAACCGCAGCAAGAAGCGGGAATTTTCGGCAGTGACCTGCTGATGTTTTCCGCTTTCTGCTTCCTGCTCAATGGACACGTAAGAACGCTGAACGCGGCTATCTGTATACACTCGGAGATCGCGCAGACGCGATAAGTCCACACCTTCTGGCCATTCAATGTCTAGGTACGCGTTTTTCCCTGGACTTAAAACGAAATCGCTGCGCTTGAGCTGTGGCTTAAAATCGACGGCTTCGGTGACAGTAACCGAAACGAAGCTTTCGATCATGCGATTGCCCGCCTTGACTGTGACCGGGATGCTGAGCTCTTGGCCCACCGCGGCATCATCGGGGATGCGCACCGATAGGTCCGACTCGTAGCCTTCGCGCATCTGCCCTAATAGATACGTACCCACGTAATTGCGCCGTGAATTACCGACGATTCCTTCCACGAATGTACGATCTTTGAACCATTGCGACAGGGCGCGCCCTTGGGCATCCGTAAAGCCTTGGAGCACCAGTGGGACTAAAGAGCCAGCTGCGCCGCGTCGGGGCGCAAAATGTACATTCAGTTCCCCGAAATCGTGAATACCAACAGGGATCGTGGCTGTTTCTTGAGAACCATCACCATAGCTAACCAAAAGTTCCACATCGAACCGTGCCGGTAAGTCGAGGGTGATTGACTGTTCGTTCAGGAACAGCATCCACCGCTCGTTGTGCCAGCGGAGGTGAAAAATATCGGCGTGTTTCTTCAGTTGCACTCTCGGGCGGGCACGCTGGATTAATTCTGGGTCTTCGTGGTGCGTGTGCTGGTTAAGAAAACGAATGTCGCCGACGCCTTCAGGGTGAAAATCATAAACAAACCCTTCAATGGGTGCGGTGTCGAGTTCTACGTGCTCAGCAAAGGGGCCGAACTGAGGTTCCAGGTCTGTTTCTGCTGTGGGTTCGCCGTTGTGCCCATGATCGGGTTCAGCCGGCAGGTGGGAATGCGTTTGTGTCGCAGGCACAGTGTGCGGGGTGGGTAATTCCGCAGGTGGGATTTCAAGGGTCGTTGGTGCGGCAGGCTGGTTGGTTTCATTGCTGAGTTCTTCGGTGTATTCCTGCTCCTGAGCTTTGACCGTCACGGGGTTAAGGGTTTGAGGAACGATGCCTAGAGTTGCGGTTAAAGAAACCATTGCGGCAATCGAAATGCCCCGTCGTGTGCGTGCTGCGCTCATCTACGTTCATCCTCAAAAACTGGCGTTGAATTCCGGTGTCTTCATTCCCTGATAATGAAAGTGATTCAAGGAAACCTATAGGAAGTATCCCAAACGTGGAGCCTGTCCCAACTTAAGTTTCGCCCAACTACCCCCATAAAATTTTCTTAGCTGCACAAATGATTGCGTGGGGTTATCTAACGGGGGTGAAGAAATTAACGCGCAGGTCATAGTGCTTTATCTTGGGTCAACCTATGAGATAAGGGGACCCTTTTAAATTTGAGAAAATATTAGCTTTTCTTCCCGCCCTCCTGCCCCTTCCTCACTTTTCCCTCAGCCACCCACAGACATCCTTATTAAAAATCAACGTCATATTTGAGCCAGTGTCCGCACTTTCAACGCCTCAAAGGCGGAGGCGGATTCTCGTGGTTGCGAAAGCCCCCTCCTTGAGCAATGCTTCGGTTAGGCACCGAGGCAGTTGTTCGAGAAGGGGGCAGAAGGTATGTACGACACGAAGCGCTACGCGACAGTGAGCCTCTTTTCTCGTTGCCGCAGTCTTCGCTGCACAGTTTTCAACTCTTTAGCGTCGCCCGAGGTAGACGGAGTCGACGTCGCCGTGGCGGGAACACGTGGCGTCCCACCCGTCGGGGCGCACCTGCACCACCATGCGACGCCCGCACAGCTGACAGAAGCGGGGTGCTTCTAATCCGGCGCGTGCAGAAGGCGAGAGTTTGATTTCTTCACCTTTGGCGATCTCTTGGCCGGTATTGGGGTGGTAGATGGGTGCGTCCCCGGCGAGTAAGGCTGAAAGTAGTTCGTTGCTCATTAGCAGCTCGCGTTCAGCGCCTTAATGGGCAGGCGCAGTTTGCCCAGCATGTCGAGGTCTTGCTCCATGGGGCGACCGAGGGTGGTGAGGTAGTTGCCCACGATCACAGCGTTGATGCCGCCAAGGAGGCCTTGTTCGGTGCCGAGGTCACCAAGGGTGAGTTCGCGTCCACCAGCAAAACGCAGCATGGTCTTCGGCAGGGCGAGACGGAACGCGCCGACGGCGCGGAGCGCATCAGGGGTGGACATGACTTCCTTGTCGGCAAAAGGAGTGCCGGGACGTGGGTCGAGGAAGTTCATGGGAACCTCGGTGGGGTCGAGTTCGGCGAGATCACAGGCGAATTCGGCGCGTTGTTCGAGGGTTTCGCCCATGCCGAGGATGCCGCCGGAGCAGACTTCCATGCCGGATTCAGCGACCATGCGCAGGGTTTCGCGGCGGGATTCCCAGCTGTGGGTGGTGACCACATTAGGGAAGAAGGAGCGCGCGGTTTCCAAGTTGTGGTTATAGCGGTGCACACCGGCAGCGCGCAGCCTATCGACCTGCTCTTGGGTGAGAATACCGATCGAGGCGGCGACTTCGATATCAACCTCAGCCTTGATGGCGGCTACTGCTTGCTCAAGCTGGGTCATCAAGCGCTCGTCGGGGCCTTTGACGGCGGCGACGATGCAGAATTCAGTAGCGCCGGACTTTTGGGTCTGCTTCGCTGCCTCAACAAGTCCTGCGATGTCGAGCCATGCGGAGCGCACAGGGGATTCAAACAGGCCGGACTGGGAACAGAAGTGGCAGTCTTCGGGGCAGCCACCGGTTTTCAGCGACACAATGCCTTCGACTTCAACTTCTTCGCCGCACCATTTCAGGCGTACTTGGTGTGCGAGGTCGAGCAGTTCGGGGATGCGGTCTTCGTCGAGAAGGAGTACCTGGAGCACTTCTTCTTTGTTTAGGCCGATGCCTTGGTCGAGGACTTTGGTGCGGGCGAGTTCGAGGATGTCAGTCATGGCGGTCTTTAGCTTTCTCCTTGTGTGTGCACTTTTGCTGCATGCGATGGCGTTGGGTAGCGTTGGGAAATTGGCCATCGTTCAAAAATTGTATCTGAACATTGTTTAACTTGGGGAATGTTTTACAGTTGAATCCATGTACCCCGACACCCTTGCCCTGCTTAAGCAGCTAGTTCAGAATGCGTGCGTCAACGATTTCACCCCTGGTTCCGGCCAGGAAGTACGCAATGCTGACACAATCGAGGAGTTTTTTGCCGACGTCGACACGCATGTCGACATCCGCCGTTTTGAGCCCGAACCTGGCCGGGTCAGCCTCGTTGTCACCGTTGCCGGCACCGATGAAGCGCCACCGCTGACCTTTTTAGGGCATACCGACGTAGTCCCCGTTGATGTGGCACAGTGGACAACCCCGCCTTTCGACGCCGTGGTTGACGACGGCAAAATTTTTGGGCGCGGCACCGTGGACATGCTGTTCCTGACCGCCACAATGGCGGCAGTCACGCGCGAGGTTGCCCGGCGCAAAGCCCGCGGGGACAAGCCGAAAGGGACGCTACAGTTTGTTGCTCTCGCCGATGAGGAAGCCCGCGGCGGACTTGGCGCGAAATGGATTGCCCACAATCATCCTTCAGCGGTGAACTGGGAAAACTGTCTGTCCGAAACAGGTGGTTCTCACATCATCGGCACAGGCGGCGAAGATTCTGTCATTGTTTATGTCGGCGAAAAGGGTGCGGCACAGCGTCGACTGCACGTCACCGGCGATCCCGGCCACGGCAGCGCACCCTACGCCAAAGATCACGCCGTGGTGAAAATCGCTGAGGTTGCCCGACGCATCGCACACGCGCAACCTACAATCACTGATTCAGAAATATGGCGCGGATTCGTGCACGCCTTCCGCTTCGACCCCGCCACCGAACAGCAAGTACTTAGTGGCACAAACTATGCTGCGCTGGGCACACTCGCCGCCTACGGGGATGCGGTGAGCAAACTCACCATCTCCCCCACTGTGCTTCGCGCCGGCCAAGCAATCAACGTGTTGCCCTCGCACGCCTGGCTGGAACTGGATATCCGCACCCTACCTGGCCAAACCCAAGACGATGTTGATGCTGTGCTTATCGACGCCCTCGGCGAGCTCGCTGAACACGTCACCATTGAGCGTCTCATCTGTGAAGATGCCACCATCTCCCCCACCGATTCATTTTTATATCGCGCAATCGAAAACACACTGCACGGACTTTTCCCCGACGCAACAGTTCTCCCCATGATCGCCGCCGGTGGTTCCGATCTGCGCTTCGCCCGCGCACAAGGCGGCACCGGCTACGGTTTTGCCGCCCACGCGAAGGAAAGAACACTAGGCGAAATGCACGCCCAACTGCATTCCCACGACGAATACCTCCACCTAGAAGATCTCGACCTCACCATAACCGCCTACTGGGAACTAACACGCGCATGGATGTACTAGCACCCCGCTTTCACAGTGCCCGCGCCCTTATGTGGGCACTCGCCACCGTTCTTATTTTAGGTGTGCCCACCGACATCATTCCCAACCCCATTTTTGGGCGCGACGTGCCCGTACGCGCATGGGAACTACCCGTTCTGCTCGCAACAGCACTGCTGACAGCCATTTGGGCGGGACTTCCGAAACGAAGTATCAGCAAGCAACACACACCCATGGCACTGGGAGTAACCGGCGCGTTATTTGCGATCGCCTGCCCTGTCTGCAACAAGATTGTGCTGCTCATTCTGGGCACCTCCGGGGCACTTGGTGTGTGGCAACCCATCCAGCCTTATCTCGCCGCCATCTCACTTGCAGCACTCACCATCACCGTGATCTGGGCGTGGAAAACAAGGCCGTGCGCGGGCAAGACATGTGATTATTAGTATATGAAAAACAGTACACGTGAAACCATTATCAAAGCCTTGGGCGAACCACGAATGGAACCGTATATCCAGGCGAGTAATAACCACCGGAAAAACGCCATTGCCCGCTATGAGTGGAATATTGAAATGTCCGCTTCGATTCAACAAACCTTAGGCTATCTACAATAAGAGGCCACTATAACGAAGAGGCCTACAGACGCAAAATGTTCTGTAGACCTCGTTCACCGCAATGGCAAGGGACCTTGTCCTTACCTTCTCTGAAAACAAGCATATACACGTTCAGCGAAAAACACATGTTTGTTGTCACTAGTTCACAACCATGTTCTGAATTTTTCCTCGTGAGCCGAGAAACAGACACTAAATTCTGGGAGTTTAAAGATCTGTTACTACGTGGAGGATTCTCGCAAACTTGGTAGAAACGCACGTCAGCCCCTCAATTCTGGGAAGAACCTTGGGGCTGCGGCTGGGTTGGTTTACACCGTAAAGGCGTAAGCGCCTACCCACAGCATAAAGTCATCAATCCCACCCATGCAAGGGTGCTTTCACCCTCGTGTCCACTATAGAAATTACAGGTAACGCCAACTCAACGCCTCGCAAGCGGATAAGACTGACACAAATCGACTAGGAGGTGGAGTGGGCGGGGTTGCTCAGCCTCCCTCTCACACCACCGTACGTGCGGTTCATCGCATACGGCGGTTCCTCATACATGTTGATAAAAATAACTGTGTTTCCTGCGGAAGGTTTCCCATCGTTGGATAAAGGATTTCACACCTTGGTCTTCCCAATACTGGTTAGTCAAAGAACATGTCAGAATCCACGAGCCAGCAAGATGCCAGTAACCTCCTACAACCGCCGTATTGACACCCCAACACATGCATAGGTGGAACGGCCTTGAACATCTTGCGCTGTCTAACCCACCTTGAAACGCCTCATACGATTCGTGTACCACAGCGGCAAAATCTCGCTTGAAGCTTGCTCCCCCACAACACCTCACAGCGTTGCCGTTGGCATCAGAAACACACGTTAAACCACCTTCATTTCCAGGGACTTATACCCATAAGAACAAGCCCATGCTGGGCGAACATGACAACAGCCCTAAGATTTTGGAGAAAATCTTAGGGCTGTCCTAGGTTGGTTTACGCCGTAAAGGTATAAGCGCTTGCCTAGGGCATGCAGTTACCACCTCAGCACTTCACTGCACACACCTAGATGAGGCTAAGAAAACGTGGTTTCTTTACTGAACCTTCGCTGCAACCACTTCAGGTTTATTATCCAATGAAGCTACAGGAGTAGAGGAAAAACGTAGCGGGCTTTGACGCTGCTGCGCCTCATGGTCTGGGCCAAGCGGAATGTTGTCGCGACTGTTAAAGCACAGTACCGCGATCAAACCCAGCACTGCCATGCCGGTCAGGTAGTAGGTCACGGCGTCGGTGGAGCCGGTCTGCTTAATCAGGTACGCAGCAATCATTGGGGAGAATGCGCCACCCAGAATCGCACCGAGCGCATAGGTAACCGACACACCAGAGAAGCGCACGGAGGCGGGGAATAGTTCGGTGTAGAAAGCAGACTGCTGGCCATAAGTAAAGCCAAGGCCGATGGTCAAAATCGCCAATGCGCTAAACAGCATGCCCACGCTACCGGCGCTGACCATGGGGAACAGCAACCAAATGCCGATGATCTGCGCAATGTAGCCCACAATGTAGGTGTTGCGGCGCCCAATGTAGTCAGACACAATGCCGGCAAGCAGGGTAAACAGTAGCCAGGTGGCGGCGGAACCGGTCACTGCCAGAAGCACGGGGCCGCGTTCAAGGCCGATGGGGCCGTCGGGGTTGGTGGCGTAGTTTTGGATGAAACCGCCGGTGGTCATGTAGCCGGAAGCGCCGTTGCCGGCGAAAACCAGTGCAGCGAGGAAGACTACTACGAAGTTGTAGCGCAGCATCTTGCCCAGCGGGTTTTTGGTTACTTCTTTGCGTTGTGCGATTTCGGCAAACACGGGGGATTCAGCCACACCGTGGCGGATGTAGTGGCCGACGAAAATCAGGATGAAGCTGAGCAAGAATGGTACGCGCCAACCCCACTCCAAGAAGGCGTCGCCTGGGGCGATTTTGGTCATGATCGCCATCATTCCTGACGACATCAGCAGGCCGATAGGCACACCGATTTGTGGGAATGCGCCGAAAAGGCCGCGGCGTTTGTCGGGGGCGTGCTCCACTGCCATGAGCACGGCACCGCCCCATTCGCCGCCAGCGGAAATGCCTTGGATTACGCGTAGTGCGATCAGCAATAATGGTGCGGCCACGCCGATGGTGGCGTAGGTGGGCAGCAAGCCAATCAAGGTGGTGGCAATGCCCATGCCGACGAGGGTGATCATCAAAACTTTTCTTCGCCCAATCCTGTCGCCGAAATGTCCGGCAAGAAACGCCCCCAGGGGCCTAAAGAGGAAGGACAAGCCGACGGTCAGGAAGGACAAGATGGTGGCTACTGCAGCATCGTCGGTATTAAAGAAGGTTTTGTTAAAGACCAAACCTGCCGCTGCCGCGTACAGGAAGAAGTCGTACCATTCGATGGCTGTGCCGATAATGGTTGCCGCCGCAACCCGTGTGTCCTCGCGTTTTGTCATAAAAGTGTGGTCTTTCCTTGTTGAAAATTACTACTCGTGTTGGTCAAGCCCACTCGTAAGTCGTGTCTGAAGGTTAAAACGTAACACCTTGGTGGTTTATTTTGCATTTTTGCCAGCATAACCACGCCAAAACAGCACAGTGTCTCAGCTCACAGCAAGCGATCACCACGTCGACCACACCTGCTTATCGACGCCCAATCACCGCCCACCATGATTGCGTGCGCACTCCACGACAGCGGTGATCGCACGGCGTGCCTGGGGGCTGTTTTTCCAACAGGATGATCCTGTCGCAGCAGCACCTGCCTGAAGAATTTGCTCGACATCGGCAGTAGCCAGATCGACAAGGGAACTAAAGCCCATCTGCTCAAGGCGCGTGATTACCGTTGGCCCCACCCCTGTGAGTGCCACTAGTATTTCGCGTTCCTGTTCTGAAAACTTCGCTGCCATTGGGCTCTCACTTTCGTTGTTCTAGAACCCCCACGATACCGACTTAAGGGACATTTCGTGTGGATACATCAGGCCATTTATCGACTCCTACCTGCCTAAAATACGCATGGCACCTATTTTTAGCCTTCAGGCGGTGGTGTGATAGACGGGAGAAATATTGATTCGACATAGAGCGACTGCTACTTGTGAAACCGCAGGTCAATTTTTCGCATGTTCACTGAAAGTCGAATCAGTT
Source organism: Corynebacterium felinum (assembly GCF_030408755.1). NCBI lineage: Bacteria > Bacillati > Actinomycetota > Actinomycetes > Mycobacteriales > Corynebacteriaceae > Corynebacterium > Corynebacterium felinum. The sequence continues at coordinate 38,941 of NZ_CP047209.1, read as the reverse complement.
TTATTCAATCAATCTTCACATATTGATAGACATCTCCAAAGAGCGCGGGCCTATCACATGCGTAGGGGTTGATCCGCAAAATAAGAGTTAGAGTTTCAGCGCGGCGGGCAAAAATTGACCTGCGGTTTTGCAGGTAGCACTCGCTCTATCTCTAACTGATAGTAGCTTAAGAGGCTTAAGAGGCATCGTGAAACCAAATAAAGCCACCTACATAATGTAGGTGGCTTTTATTCTGTGCCCAGGGGGGGACTTGAACCCCCACGTCCTTGCGAACACTGGCACCTGAAGCCAGCGCGTCTGCCAATTCCGCCACCTGGGCAGGTAGCGTGCACCTTCACGGTGCGACTTGATAAAGATAACACAAGAATCACAAAAACCGTCAAATCGGCAGCTCATGTGCATATTTTTAAGTTGCCGTATAGGCGTAAGCGCCCAAAGTCCTTATACTGGGAACATCACTAACCATTACCCCCTAGTTCAAATAAGGAGGCGAAGCGAATGTCCTTCATGGGAAAAATCGCGAAGCTCGACAGCGCAATGCAGCGTGGACTCGACAACAGCTTCGCCTTTGTCTTCGGCGGGCGCGTCGTACCCGCCGAAATTGAAGAGCTGCTCAAACAAGAAGCGGAAGACAATGCCGTGCACACCTACGAAGGCACCATTGAAATCCCCAACCACTTCGAAGTCAAAGTCAGCACCAAAGACTACGCCAACCTCCAAGAAGAACACCCAGGGTTGACGGAAGACTTCGAAGACCAGCTCACACGCTACTTCAGAAACCAAGGATGGGTATGCCCCGGCGCGGTCGTCGTCGACATTGTCGAAGACCCCTCCGTACGCACTGGGCAGCTCTACGCATCATCAACAATTAAGACCGAAAGCGAGCCAGACGTGCGCGACCTGATCGTGAATCCCCCCACTCATGCAGGCTTCAGTGTCGCCGAAGACGAGGTCGACCCGCCCACTGAATACTTTACCGAGGAGGTTGACGCAGCACCCGCAGCAGTTAGCCTGCTGCTGCAAGACGGGTCGTCGCGCACCTACTACGTGCATGAAGGTTCAAATATTATCGGCCGTGGAAACGATGTTGATTTCCGGCTTCCTGACACAGGTGTCTCCCGCAAGCACGCCGAAATTGTGTGGAATGGCAGTGATGCCATCCTCGTGGATCTGCAATCGACCAACGGCACCACCGTCAACGACACCCCCATCGACAACTGGTTGCTTGCCGACGGTGACGTGATTACCGTCGGGCACTCCCACATCGAAGTACGCATCATCAACTAGCAAGGAGACTTACATCCCCCATGGAAAACGCGTTACTTCTTGGACTGCGCATCGGGCTTCTTGTCCTGTTGTGGTTGTTCATCTTCTTCTGCCTCAACGTGCTGCGACGCAACGTTAACGGTGTCGTGAAGCAAACAACGGCGTCGACAAGCATCGGCGGTGTCCCACACCAGTTAGCAGTCATCGACGGACCGCTGACCGGCACCCGCATGGATCTTGCCGGACTTTCAGAAGTCACCCTCGGCCGCGCCCCTGACTGCACCTTTGTCGTCAGCGACGACTTCGCATCATCCAGGCATGCGCGGCTGTTTAGACGCGGCAACGAATGGTTCGTCGAAGACCTCGACTCCCGCAACGGCACCTACGTCCAAGACCTACGCATCGACTCCCCCGAGCGCGTCCTCGCCGGAAATGACATCAAAGTAGGACGCACAACAGTCAGGCTGGTGGGCTAATGAAATTAAACTACGCCATAGGATCCGATCGTGGCCTGGTACGCGGAAACAACGAAGACTCCGCCTACGCAGGCCCCCACCTGCTTGCGCTCGCTGACGGAATGGGCGGACATGCGGCAGGCGAAGTCGCCTCCCAACTCATGATCAACCACCTGCTTGAAATCGACGCCGACCCGGGTGACAACGACATGCTCGCTATCCTCGGGTCCGTTGCCGACGACGCCAATCATGCGATTGCACGCGGGGTGAAAGAAGTCCCCGAAACCAACGGCATGGGCACCACCCTGACCTCTTTGATGTTCAACGGCAAAGAATTTGGGCTGTGTCACGTCGGCGACTCCCGCGGCTACCGGCTACGCAACGGCACCCTTGAACAGCTCACCGTCGACGACACCTACGTGCAATCCCTCATCGACCGGGGCGAGCTCGACCCCGAAGACGTGTCCACGCACCCGCAGCGCTCCATGATCCTCAAGGCGTACACTGGGCGCCCCGTCGAACCCACATTAAAGCTTCTCGACGCCCAAATCGGCGACCGTATCCTACTGTGCTCCGACGGGCTTTCTGACCCCGTCACCGCCTCCACCATCGAAAACGAACTCGGTCGCGGCACCCCAGCAGAAGCAGTCACCAGGCTTATCGAACTCGCGCTACGCTCCGGCGGACCAGACAACGTCACTGTGGTTGTTGCCGACGTCGTCAAAGCAGACAGCCAACAGGCACACACGCTCACACCAGTGACCGCAGGGGCACTCAACGCGGGACAGCCCGAAGACCCCCGACCTGACACGGCTGCCGGTCGCGCCGCCATTGCGCTGGCACAACCCGCACCCACTACCACCATCACCCACCCGGCGACCTCCGAAACCATTGAGCCTGTACTCGGCGACGCCGACGTGCTCCCAGATTTCACCACCATTAAAAAACGCCGCCGGTTCCTCCCGCTGATCCTGCTCATCTGCCTCTGCATCATCGGCGCAGGGATCTTTGTCGGCTACAACACCCTCAAAGATCGCTACTACGTGCATGTTAATGACGAGCAACAAATCGTCATCAACCAAGGATTCGAAGGGGTCTGGTCCAAGCCTTACCAAGCCTCCTGCCTGAACGCGGAAGGCAATCTCACGCTCATCGATATCGACTCGACAGACAAATGTCACCGCTTCAAAGTCACCGATCTCAAAGGCTCCGCCCGCAACTCCGTTGAAGCACTCAGCGGCGGAAGCTACGACAACGTGCTGCAACAAATGCAGCGGCTAAGCCAAGAAATCCTGCCGGTATGCGTCACTCGCGAAAGCAACTCCAGCTCAAACACGCACACCAAAAAAGAAGCAGGAAACCTCAACACACCTGGCGTTAATTGCCGGGAGGTGAAATAACACCGTGAACTTTTTCACCCAACTTACCTCCCGAAAAACAGAGTTCGGCCTGTTGTTGGCAGCAACCGTCATCATCGCAGTCACCCTGTTTAACCTCAATCTCGCCCTCGATATCGCCTCCAACACCGAAGTGTTCTGGGTGATCGGTGGTTTCATTGGGGTGTTCACCCTAGCCCACCTTGCTTTGTGCTTCTTTGCGCCCCACGCCGACCAAGTCATGCTGCCAGTTGCAGCACTACTCAACGGCCTCGGTCTTGCCATGGTGTACCGCCTCGACATCGCCAAAGAAACACAAATGGCTTCGCGCCAAGTGATGTGGACGCTTGTAGGCATCGTCTTGATGATCCTCGTGCTCGCCTTTTTGCGCGATCACCGAAGCCTCACCCGCTATTCCTACGTGCTCGGACTGCTAGGTCTAATCTTGCTGGCCCTACCACTGGTGTGGCCAACCAATCCCGACATCGTTGCCGATGCTCGGATCTGGATTTCCATCGGGCCGTTCTCCGTCCAGCCAGGCGAATTCTCCAAAATCTTCCTGCTGCTGTTCTTCGCCCAACTGCTCGTCACTAAACGAGCGCTGTTTAACGTGGCCGGTTACCGCATCCTAGGCCTAGAATTTCCCCGACTGCGCGACCTCGGCCCCATCCTGGGTGTATGGGGTATCGCTATTGTCATCATGGCTGGCGAAAACGACTTCGGCCCCGCACTGTTGCTCTTTAGCACCGTGCTTGGCATGCTCTACCTCGCAACTGGGCGTGTCTCCTGGTTGATCATCGGTACCATCCTGGTCGCCCTTGGTGGCACCGCAATCTACCAAATCTCCACCAAAATCCAAACCCGTTTCTCCAACTTCCTCGACCCACTCGCCAACCCCGACTCCACGGGCTTCCAGCTGTCCCAAGCACTGTTTGGAATGTCCACCGGCGGCATTGTTGGCTCCGGACTTGGCCAAGGACACCCCTACATTGTGCCCGTGGCGTGGAGCGACTTCATTCTGTCCTCCATCGGTGAAGAACTCGGACTCATTGGACTGGCAGCAGTTCTCCTTCTTTTTGCCATTTTTGTCTCCCGCGGCATGTATACAGCAATGTCGGCGCGAGACTCTTTCGGCAAACTCGTAGCCTCCGGCCTGTCACTAACCATTGCTATTCAAATCTTCGTCGTCACCGCAGGCATCTCCGCACTGATGCCCATGACCGGCCTGACCACACCATTTATGTCGCAAGGTGGATCTTCCCTCATGGCGAACTACATTCTGTTGGGCATAATTTTGCGTATTTCTGACTCCACACGGAAGGCGGCGATTGCATGAACCGCTCAATCCGCAACGCCTTCAACTTCAGCCTCGTACTCATGATCATTCTGCTGATCAACTTAAGCTACATTCACGTATTCAAAGACGAAGAATACGCACACAACCCCAACAACCGGCGCGGTCTGATCGAACTGAAATCCCAACCCCGTGGCCAAATCTCCGCAGGTGGGATCGTGCTCGCTGAATCTCACGCCGACGAAAACGGCTTCTACCACCGCAGCTACCCCTACAACCCAGAAATCTACGGCTCGGTCGAAGGCTACCTCTCCGACATTTACGGGGTCAGTGGCATCGAATCAAGCCACAACGACACCCTCAACGGCACCGCGAATTCCGCCAAACTGTGGTGGAAGAGCCTCGTCTCCAAGAACAAAGTAGTGGGCAATGTGGAACTCACCCTCGATCCAACCACCCAAGAAGTGGCCTACAACCAGCTTGCAAACGCTGGCTTCGAAGGTGCCGCAGTAGCAATCCGCCCCTCCACCGGTGAAATCCTTGCCATGGCCTCAACCCCCTCCTTCAACCCTTCCGTGCTTGCCAATAACAACACAGCACAACAAGCCTGGGGTGAACTCAATGCCGCAGAAGGCAAACCACTGCTGAACAAAGCAACCCAAGAAATCCTGCCGCCAGGATCCACCTTTAAAGTGGTCACCACCGCTGCAGCACTGAGCAAGGGTTATACCCCCGATTCCCCACTAACCGGCGAATCACAGATCACCCTGCCAGGAACCACCACCACCTTGGAAAACTACGGCGGACAAACCTGTGCAGGTTCCCCACAAGTCAATCTGCTCACCGCCTTCCAGTTCTCCTGCAACACCGCTTTTGTGCAAATGTCTGTTGATGCCGGGGCCGACGCTCTGCGCGATGCCGCCGAAGGCTTCGGTGTTGACGAAACCTACAACCTCGGCATCCCCATGGCCAAGGGCACCATTGGTGATATTCCCGACGATGCGGCCTTAGGCCAATCCTCCATCGGCCAGCGCGACGTCGCCATGACCGTCCTCAACAATGCGGTCGTAGCAGCCACCGTAGCTAACGGTGGTGTGCGCATGGAACCACATGTAGTCTCCCGCATCGTCGCCAGCGACCTCAGCGTGATCAGCGAAACCAAACCCAAAGAACTCTCCCATTCCATTAGCCCCGAAACCGCCCAGACTCTCACCGAGCTCATGCAAGCATCGGAGCGTCACACCGCAGGGTTTAACGGCCACAACATTGCCTCGAAAACTGGCACTGCCGAACACGGCGTTGACTCCCGCAACTCCAACCCCCACGCGTGGTACATCGCCTTCGCCCCCGGCGAAGACGTGGCTGTAGCAGTGGTTGTGAAAAACGGCGGCGACCGTGGCCAAGCAGCCACCGGTGGTTCCGTGGCAGCCCCTATTGGTCGCGCTATTTTGGCCACCGCCCCGAGGGGAGAAAACTAAATGGAGCATATCCAATCACTCATCGGTCCGGATTACCAACTCCAATGGGTAGTCGGCACTGGTGGCATGTCAACGGTGTACCTTGCCGATGATGTGCGAAACCAGCGCGAAGTCGCAGTCAAGGTTCTACGCCCAGAATTTAGCGACAACGTCGAATTCCTCTCGCGTTTCCGCAACGAGGCACTCGCCAGCGAAGATATCATCTCCCGCAACGTGGTACGCACCTACGACTACCGTGAACTAGTCGACCCCGCCTCCGGACGAAACTTGTGCTTCATCGTGATGGAATTCGTTCGGGGCGAATCCTTAGCCGACCTCATTGCACGGCGCGGGATGATCCCCGAAGAAGAAGCTCTCGACATTCTTGAGCAGGCCGCCCACGGTTTGCGGCGCATCCACGAACTGGGTTTGGTGCACCGAGACATTAAGCCGGGCAATATTTTGATTACCCAAAACGGGACAGTGAAAATCACCGATTTTGGTATTGCCAAGGCGGCATCATCGGTTCCTTTGACCCGCACGGGCATGGTGGTGGGCACCGCGCAATACGTCTCCCCGGAGCAAGCCCAAGGGCTTGATGTCACCTTTGCTACCGACGTGTATTCCTTGGGTGTGGTCGGCTACGAATTGCTCACAGGAAAACGCCCCTTTAGTGGTGATTCTTCCGTGTCCGTGGCGATCGCCCACATCAATAACGCACCACCTGCGCTTCCGACGTCGATAAGCGCACCCACGCGCGAGCTGATCGGGATTGCGCTGCGCAAAGACCCCACCCACCGCTATGGTGATGGCGCTGAGCTGGAGAAAGCAATTTCGGCTGCACGGTTGGGCAAGCGCCCGCCGCAGCCTTCCGGTGCAGCGCGTGTGGTGCCCGCAGAGGCCAGCCCCACAGCGGTGACGGCAGTAGCATCGGCGGTGACGGGAACATCCTCGGCATCAGCCCCCGCTGTGCACCCTAGAACCCCGAATCGTCCGATTCCGCAGTCGCAGATTGTGGAGCCAAAACGCTCGTCATCGGGCTTTTTGGTGGGCTTTTTAATCGCAGTTGTTGTTGCTTTTGCGTTAGCGGCGGGTACGGTGTTGTATCTGAATAGTCAGTCGTTCCAGCCGGAGCCCAGTGTGCCTCCCGCGCCGGAAACCGTTACTATTACGCCGGAGACTACACCAGAACCGATACCGACGATTACGATGACTGTCGAGCCAACAACCTCAGCACCGCCAGTGATCACAACATCGGAGGCTGAACCAACGCTGCCCCCGATTTCATCGGTGATAGTGGAACCCTCGGAGGTGATCGTGCCCACGAGTGAGCCGGAGCCTGTCCCAACTGTAACCCTTGAACCTACTGATCCCACAACGAACCCAGGAGCAAGCCAGTGAGTGATATCATCGCCAATCGCTACGAGCTCGGTCCCGTCGTCGGCACCGGGGGCATGTCTGAGGTGTATCAAGCAACCGATACGCTGTTGGGGCGTGAAGTTGCGATCAAGGTTCTGCGCCAAGATTTGGCGCGGGATGTGAATTTCCGCGAGCGTTTCCGCAAGGAAGCCCACAATGCGGGCCGGTTGAATCACCCCGCGATCGTTGCGGTCTATGACACCGGCGAGACGGAGCGGGACGGGATTTCTACTCCATATATTGTGATGGAGCTGGTCAACGGCCGAAACCTGCGCGATATTGTGCGCGAGGGCGGCCCGCTTTCCCCCGAGGAAGCGGCAACAACGCTGATTCCAGTGTGCGAGGCGCTGCAGGCAAGCCACGACGCGGGCATTGTGCACCGCGATATCAAGCCGGCGAATGTGATGATCACCAACACTGGCGTGGTCAAGATCATGGACTTCGGTATTGCGCGTGCGCTTGACGACGCCACCTCGGCGATGACCCAAACATCTGCGGTGATCGGTACTGCGCAGTACCTATCCCCAGAGCAGGCTCGCGGTAAAGCGGTGGATGGTCGTTCGGATATTTACGCGCTCGGCTGCGTGATGTACGACATTATTACAGGCCGTCCGCCCTTTGAGGGGGAAACACCGTTCGCGGTGGCCTACCAGCATGTGCAGGAAGACCCCACCCCGCCGTCTGATTTCATTCCTGATTTAAGCCCGACTGCCGCGTTGAATGTGAATGCTGTGGTGCTCACCGCTATGGCTAAGCACCCTGGGGATCGCTATCAGACTGCCACGGATATGGCGGAGGATCTCAAGCGCCTTGAGCGAAACGCTGTCACGATGGCGGCTCGGCATTATATTGAGCCCTCAGATTATGAGGATGAGGTTGAAGAGCATGCTGTTGAGGCTGCTCCTACCACGCAAATGTTTAGCCCTGCTACTGTGGCTGCCCCAGCCCAGGAGGAAGTGTATGAGCCGGAGCCTCCGCGTCGTCTTGGTTTGAAGATTCTGGTCGGCACCCTCGCGTTAGCATCCTTAGGTATTGTTGGCGCGTTTACTTACGAGTATTTCACTGGGGGTCAAAACAGTGGCTTCGGTCTGAATAAGCAACTGATCGAATTGCCCGATTATGCTGGCTACACCCGTGAAGCCGCTGCTAGTGATCTAGCGGCAAAGGGTTTGCAGGTACAGATCAGTGAGGAGGCGAACCCTACTGTTGAGCGCGGGGATGTGATTAGGACAAATCCTGCGGCTGGTTCCTCAATCCAGTCGGGCACGACGGTGACTTTGTTTGTATCGTCTGGCAAGGAAGTCACTGAGGTTCCAGATTTGACGGGCAAGAGCACTGCCGAGGCGAATAATATTTTGAATGCTGCCGGCCTTGAGCTGGATTCCGTTGTGCGCGAAGATTCTTCCGACAAGGTGGAAGAAGGCAAGATCATGGAACAAACCCCTTCAGCTGGCTCCCAAGTGTCAAAGGGCTCGAAGGTGACCATTACGGTATCCATGGGTGTGGCTAAGGAACGGGTTCCCGTGGTCACGGGCATGTTGTGGTCGCAGGCTGAGGGTAATTTGACTTCCCTTGGTTTTGAACCGGTTGTTGAGGTGATTGATCACACCGCCCCTGAGGGTACGGTGGTTGAGGTCGCGGGTGAAGGCACCCAAGTGGATGCGCGTTCCCGCATTACTGTGCGCATTTCTAACGGTCAGATGATTACAATGCCGGATTTGGTGGGGTTGAATATGACCGCGGCTGTCAAGGCGTTGCATGATGCTGGTTGGAAGGGTCAGGCTAACCAGATCGCGCTCGGTGATCCGTTGAAGACGAGTTCGCTTGTCGACGGCGGTCGTGTGGCAGTGCAGGTTCAGCCTGCTGGCTCCCACATTAGGAAGGATTCAGCGATCGCAGTTTCGCTATGGGAGTTCGACATAGCATCGCTTGCCCCCTAACATTGATAATAATTTTAGTTTCGCTCGCTCGTGAAGGTTTTAGATCATGCCAAAGTCAAAGATTTCGACTAGTTCTCTCCCGGTTTCTTCCGGTAACCGTACGCCGGTGAAGATTAATTCTTCCGGTACCCCCCTGTGGTACAAGATAATTATGTTCGGCCTCATGCTGGTCGGCCTCGGATGGTTGATTGTGAACTATCTCGCCGGCCCCCAGATCCAGTTCATGAATGAGTTAGGCCCGTGGAACTACGCCATTGGGTTTACCTCCTTCCTCGTGGGCTTGCTGATGTCCATGGGTTGGCGCTAAAAGCACCACAAAGTGCTGGCATTCCGTCTTTTCACGGAATGCCAGCTTTTTGCTACCCCCTTATGTTTGCGCCCTCCCTTATGCCATTGAGTGATCGCTATGGGTGTTGTAGGCGTAAGTGATTGCCAGCTTGAGGCTGCGAAAGTGCGTGATTGGTTGTGTGGACTGCTCGATGATCTCGTGGAGAGTCCATAGCTCTTCTACTGTGGAATAGTGGCAATCGGTCACGTACCCTGTCTCATAATTCGATTTGAGTTCCACGACAAGATTCTTGAATTGCTCAAGCTTATCGAGTGCCTGAGTTGGATCCTGCGTTATATTTTGCGCCAAAGGTTCATCGAGGCTTTCTGGCCATGTTCCTTCCCACACGGTCGCAGCAAAATCGTGAAAATGAGGAAATGGGTCGAATGAGCATAGTTGCTTTACCTCTTCTGTAAAACGCTGTATCTCATCTGTAAGTGGCTGCAGAAAACGTGCGAGTTCTTCCTTAATCAGCGTTGTGTAAGTCTCCTTGCTTGGATTTTTGGAAAGCTCCCGTAATACAACTGGGTTCGTAAAAATTCGTGCATTTAATGCGCCTTGAATTGCAGAACCAAAGCGGGTAATTACTTGTGGATATTCCATGTAGGTATTGAGGTTTTCCCATCAGGAAATCGCATTGTGAAAAGAAGGCTCGGGCGACGACGGTGCCCTGAGACATGATCGAAGTGACGAGACAGGAAAAACATTACACACCACTGCCGAAAACCATACCTATGAATACGTGGGGATTGATTCAAAAATGCTGATTCGACTTTCAGCAAACAAATGAAAAATTGACCTGCAGTTTTACAGGTAGCACTTGCTCTATGTCGAATCAATATTTTTTTCTTATATATCCAAAGCCCTCTACCGCTACTAAGAACAGCGCTCCCGATACACACACGATCATAAAGTAGATGCGGTCACTCAGTTTATTGACTTCCGCACCCTGGTGCTCTCGTGAATAGATCCTGGTCGAAAATTAAAGGGGTACCCAATGTGGCAGAACATACACACACGCACGTGTTGAAGATCAGCGTGATTTCCATGATCCCAAACCACTCTGAATGAATCCTCTCATCCTTGCTACTTGCCCCAATCTGGCTTGAAAAATAGCAAAGATGCAGTATTTTTGAACACCATCCCGCTTGTACACACCCCCTCCAACAAAGTTATCCACAGGCTGTGAGTAAAGCTGTGAAAAGAAGTTTACACACAGCCTGTGGAATTCTCTGTCCACTTTTTCACATCTGTACAGGTGTGCGAAAATTCCACAATTTCACAGGGTTGTGCAGTAATTTTCGACTGAGTGTTAGTACACAAGGAAGTAAAGAACATTCTTGTAATTTTCCACAATGTGGATAACTCTTGTGGATAACTTTTGCTGTGGATGAACAGTGGAATCTAAAGTGCCACAAGCACATACGTTGCACTAACAGCACACACAATGATGGGCCAAACCCAGCCGCGTAGCACAGTTGGTAACATCACCACTCCGGCAATCAGACCCCCGAGGTGTCCAGCAATGCTGACACCTGGAGTGATGAAGCTGAATGCCACGTTGATCACAACGAGCACTATCGGTCCACGAAGGTCTGTCTTTCGCGCGATATTCATGCCGATGAGCAACACCATGAGTGCGTAGAGCACACCTGATGCACCAACTGTGGCTGAGTTCGGGTCAAGGTAAGTGATGCAGGCGGCGGCGCCAAGTGCGGCGGTGCCAAAGATAGCTGTGTAGCGTACGGCCCCGACGTAGCGTTCAACCTCCCCACCGAGGAGGACAAGGAGGAAGACGTTCATGGCGAGGTGTGAGGCACCCGAGTGGACGAAGGCCGAGCTGAGCGCAGTGTGGATGCTGGGGTTGGGTGCGTAGAAGAGGAGGGTTGCAAAGATGTCAGGTTGTGTGGCTGTGATTGGCCACAGTACGAGCATGACTGCGCAAAGGGCGGTGGTAACGGGGGCTGTGCGAATGATGTTCATGGTGGGCATGCGAAAAGGAGGGAACCAAGTATGTTGGTCCCCTCCTTGATGTACCTTTCGTGTGAAGGTTTTTAGTTCTTGATCTCGACGGATTCGATCACGACTGGCTCGACTGGGCGGTCAGTGCGGTCGGTGCCGACGGTAGAGATGTCAAGCACAACCTGCTGGGATGCCTGGTCGGTGACCTCACCGAAGATGGTGTAGCCGTTGTTGAGGTATGGGTGTGCGTCAACGGTGATGAAGAACTGGCAGCCGTTGGTGTTAGGGCCGGCGTTTGCCATTGCCACCAAGAATGGGCGGTCGAAGCGCAGTTCAGGGTGGATTTCGTTGTCGAAGATGTAGCCTGGGCCGCCGCGGCCGGTTCCGGTTGGGTCGCCGCCTTGGATCATGAAGCCTGCGATGACACGGTGGAAGGTGGAGCCGTCGTAGAAGGGACCTTCGTCGGTGCCGGATGCGTTCTTGGTGGTGTAGTCGGCGGTGCCGTCGGCGAGGGTGACGAAGTTTTCCACGGTTTTTGGTGCGTGGTTTCCGTACAGTTCGATTTCGATGTCACCCTTGTTGGTGTGCAGGATTGCAGTTGCAGTCTTAAAACTCATGTCTGCCATCTTAAGCACGTTGAAGCTTTTATGGCTAGGCTGGGAGTGCAAATAGCACTACCTATTCTCTAGGAGCGAACATGAATCTCACCGCGCTAACTACTGCTACGCGCATGGCTAAGAAGGCTTACGGTTCCTACGCAGATTACCGCGACCGTAAGGCGAACGAGGCATACGAGGCGCTTATCGACGCCGCCAACAGCTATAACGTGAAGGGCTTCATCGATGATTCGACGCAGCGTTTTTCGACGTTGTCGGAAAAAGCGTTGAAGCGTATTGATGATTTGAAGGATGATCTTCACGTTGGTGAGCTGGAGAAAGTAGCCTCTGAGAAGGTGGCTCATTTGTCTGGTGTGGTTGAGAAGAAGGCTAAGGCTTCCAAGCGTGTGTTGCGTAAGAAGGCGAAGGAAGCTGAAAAGGCAGCGAAGAAGGCTGCGCGGAAGGACGCAAAGCGTAGTAAGTGGGCTACGTTCTCGTTGGCAGCTGTGATTATGGCTGTTATTGGTGGTGCGGTGTATTTCTTGTTCGGTTTGGGCCAGTCCCGTAAGCCGGTTCGTACTGCACCTCCGAAGGTTGAGGACTACGAGACTCCTGATACTGTTGAATCTTTGGAATCTGTGTTGGTCTATTCCACCGAGACGCCGACTGAAGGCAATGAGGCTGCTGCCGCGCAGGACTTGGAGGATGATCTTTTCGAGGCTTTGGAGAGAGATTTCGCTGAGGACGAGAAGAAGGCCGATAAGTAGTTAGGCTGAAAGTATAATGCCCCTTGACGGGGCATTTTTTATGTTTAGCCGCGAAGCTCGTGGCTTAACGCCTCTAGTTCGCTACCGCCGGCCATGTGTTGCGTGAGCTGCTCTAGAGTGACTTGATCACGAGGAACATTCACTATCTGGCGGCCGAGTTTAAGAATCGTGAAATGATCCCCCACCAAATAGGCATGATGTGGATTATGGGTAATCAACACAACCCCAATGCCGCGGTCGCGTGCAGCAGCCACAAATCGCAACACCATACCGGACTGTTTTACACCCAATGCCGCGGTGGGCTCATCCAAAACAAGGACACGAGCACCGAAATAAATGGCGCGAGCAATGGCCACGACCTGGCGTTGACCACCAGACAAAGAGTTGACATCAACATTCACATCAGGCAAATCAATACCCATTGCACTGAGTTGATCCTGCGTAATGTGCTTCATTTCATCAGTCTTCAACCGACCAAAAGCGCCGGTGAGTTCTTGTCCTAAGAAGAAATTACGCCACACGCTCATCTGACCGACGACCGCCAAATCCTGATACACGGTTGCGATCCCATGGTTTAAGGCATCACGAGGCCCAGACAAAACGGTAGGGACGCCATCGATCAATACTTCCCCAGAACTTGCAGGGTGCAGCCCTGACAGCACCTTAATCAGCGTCGACTTTCCTGCACCATTATCACCTAAAATGCACGTCACCGACCCAGCATGCACCTGAAGATTAATATCGCGCAACGCAGCGAAAGAGCCGTAGGATTTAGAAACATCTTTCAGTTCAACAACACTCAACGAACAACCTCCTCACTAACGTTTCGACGTGAAATTAGCAAAAGACGAATTCGTCAATACTGCAAACAACAGCATCGCGCCCAAGAAAAACTTAAACCAGTCAGGATTCCAACCGGCATACACAATTCCCTGATTCGTCATACCAAAAATAAGAGCACCAATCGCTGTCCCCACAGCAGTGCCCCGACCACCGGTCAAAGCACAACCACCAATCACTGCAGCAATAATGTACAAAAACTCATTGCCAATGCCTTGACCAGCTTGAATGGAGTCAAAGGCAAACAGGGTATGCATGCCAACAAACCAAGCAGCGAAACCGACAAACATAAACAAAATGATTTTCACACGGCGAACAGGGACTCCAACCGCGCGTGCTGCCGCCTGATCCCCACCAACAGCAAAAATCCAGTTGCCGAAACGCGTTTTAAACAGCATGTAGCTGGCAAGTGCAACAAAGAAAATCCACCAAAAAACAGTCACGCGCACAGAAATGCCACCAATTGAAACAGACCCAGCAAACACTTTACGTGCCGATTCAAATCCTTCCATATCAGCAATTGAAGGCGTGGCTACCTGACCGGTCACCAACTTTGTAATTGCCAAATTCAATCCCTGAAGCATTAAAAACGCGGCGAGTGTAATTAAGAAACTAGCAATGCCAGTACGTGTCACTAAATAGCCATTTAAAGCACCAATAGCGAGCGATATAATAAGAGCCATAAATGCCCCAACCCACGAATTTAAACCGAGGTTATAATTTAGCATTGTTGCCCCGAGAGCCGCGGTCGTCACCGCCACACCCGAAGACAAATCAAATTCATCACCAATCATGAGCAAGCCGACCGCTACCGCCACAATTCCCAAAGTGGAACTGGCGTACAAAACTGTGGCAAATGCGTCAAGGGTACGAAATGGTGGTGCCACCACCATGAATAATGTGAAAATAACCAGTGCCCCAACGACACTGGTCAGCTCCGGGCGGCGAATGAAAGACTGCCAGGCACTACGAGAGCGTAGCCGGTCATCGCTCATCGCAAGCCAGCTTTCGCAGCTTCAGCGATCAGTTCAACATTGCTGGAGTCGACAAAGCTTGGGCCAGTATAGACAGGGCGTCCACCACCAACAGTGGCACCGTTGCGCTTCGCTAACCACAGGCTGTCAATGGCCATATATCCCTGAAGATAGGGCTGCTGATCAATTGCCCACGCGATCTTATTCGCTGCGATGGCGTCGACAAGCTCAGCATTCGTATCAAACGTAGCGACCTTAGCCGCAGCGCCAGCTTCATCCACAGCATCAACAGCACGCATAGCTACCGACGCCTGCAAGCTCATAATCCAGTCAATGTTCTTCTCTTGCGCCAGCTTTGCCTTCAACGTCGACTGCACGCTAGTGAGGTCTTGACCATTGACATATAAGATTTCTACCTTGCCATTGCCATCGAGCCCCTCAGCAACACCTGCGCAACGCGACTCCTGGGAGGAATTGCCCTGCTCATGAATGACACACAACACATGCTTTGCACCATCTTCAGCTAAACGAACGCCGCCTTGGGTTCCAGCAACCTTTTCTTCCTGCCCGAAGAACCCAGAAATGTTGTAGTTCTTGTATTCCTCCATACCTGCATTAAGGGCAACGGTGGGGATCTTTGCGTCCACGGCCTTCTTGGCTGCAGGGCCAATCGCATCAGCATTGGGCAAGGTCACCACAATACCGTCGACCTTTGCGTCAATGGCAGCCTGGACAAGGTTGGCTTGGTTAGGCGCTTGGGGGTCTGAGGAATAGCGCAATTCCATGTTGTTTTTCTTCGCTGCGTCTTCGGCGCCTTTGCGCACGAGATCCCAGAAGGTATCACCGGGTGCACCGTGGGTGACCATGGCAACAACCATTTTCGGGGTATCGACGCCGCCTGAGGCTACGTTTGCAGCAGAACTTTCAGTTTTTGCTGCTCCGCCCGTTGAGGAGCAGGCACTTAACAGCGCGACTGATCCGATAATCGCGCCCAGCTTCATAAGGATGGATCTGTTTGATAAGGATTTCACTCACGCCATCGTGCCCGATAAATTAAGGGGCGTCAAACATTCTGACCTGCGACTTTAACGATTAAGTACTGTTAAGCTGGCGTGGGTGTGGCGGAAAAATTTTTTAGTGAGATAACAATCACAGAAGTTTTGACACTGTTCGTTGTCGAAAAATATCCCCCCGTAACACCGACACATGAGAACCAGCTGCCCTGTGCCCACACCCGCACCGTTGAGGACAAGGCATTTTTTATTTATTACAAAAATTCCACTTTTATTCCCACCATACGCATAAATTTCATCAGTTTTTTCCCAATACCCTCAATAGCAAATGAGAAGCAATGCGTAGGCAGATCTTTCTATCTAATAAGTGCTACTATCTGCTTCAATCACGAGATCATATGTGATTAAATCACAGTTTTGAACATCGAAGAAAGAGGACATTCTGCATGCGAATTCAAGAATCATCTACCTCAGGTCGGCGTTTGGCCACTGTCGCTTTAACCCTCGTGGGTCTGAGCGCAACATTGGTAGCACCAGCATCTTTAGCAGCGCAAACATACCCCATTTGGGTTGGGAAAATTCAAGTCACCGATGAGAATAAGAATGACGTCAAGGGCGATGGAACGGTAAGTTTCAATGCGGAAACCTCCACATTAACGCTCAAAAAAGCAACGTTGAATGAAGCACGTGAAGTAAAATCCGATTTCCGAGACGCATCGGCGATCTACTCGAATCTCGAAAAACTTACACTCGACATTCATCAATCTAATTCCATTGATCTACCTCGATTTAACGGAAATACCATTGCAATTATGCACACAGGATCTGGCCCCTTGACAGTGACTGGCCAAGGAAAGCTGAATGTCACAACCGCTGAAGCAACCAGCACAAATAGTGGTCTGCATTCCCACGGCCCCATTGTTTTCGACGGCCCTGAGCTTACTTTAAAGCCAGGTGAAGCGAATAGTCTTGTTGCTTCGGGCATCTTTAGTACCAAAGATATTTCCATCAATTCAGGATCCCTCACAGTAACAGCAAACCGCGCTGAACAGACTAGTTATGGCATTTATGCTTCAGGTGCTGTTCATCTTCGCGGTGGTTCGGTTTCTGCTCAAGGATTTGTTGGGAATGCAGCCGATACTTTGCAAAGCTTTGGTATCCGTGCCGATAACCTCGTCACAATTGATGATGCCTCGGTGACTGCTCGTGGTACTACCAGAGCTTTCCACGATGCTGTTACCCTTAGCAAGGACGTGCCCGTACGCGTGAATGCACGCACAACTGCTCAAGGTGCGCAAGTCTGGAATATGACCGACCCCTTGGGTGGAGCAAATTCTCCATACTTGTTTGTACAGGTCAATTCTCACAATGCACTTGTGCCCCCTTCCTCTTCTGAGAATAGTTCGTGGTTAACTCCGTTATTGGCGGTCATCGGCGCCATTGGCGGACTGGCAACACTCATCGGGGCTATTGCTGGGATTTTTAAAGCTGGGCTCATTCCAGCACAGATCCTTCCACAGCAGGTACGTATGGCACTCGGAATCTAAACAGCGTCTGTTTCACTGTCGATTAGTGCTTCCTTCATGGCAACCGCAGCTTGTTGCCATGAAGGATTTTTTCATAGCATTAAGCCTCCGCGTGGCAGTGTGCACACTGGCTTTGTGGTTGACGGTGTACAACAAACAAGGAGGTTCACAGGTCACAGACGTCGGCAGTCCTACTCTGAGCCTTCAAGTGGCAGGTTTAATATATAAGCAAAATAGTGATTCGACATAGAGTAACTGCTACCTACGAAACTAGAGGTCGAAATTTCATTACTGTGCTGAAAGTCGAATCAGTTTTACTCAATCAATCTTCAGAGATTAATAGCCACCCCAAAGACCCACGGCCCCTCAAAGCCTCCGAATCTGTCAGCGCACAGACTTCCCCAAAAATAAGAGTTAGAGTTTCAGCACACCAACCAAAAAATGACCTGCGGTTTTACAAGTAGCACCCGCTCTAACTCTAACTAATAACAAACTAAGAACCCACACACCACGGCTTAAGGGACAAAAAGTGTGGATAAATTACTTCGTTTAGTGGTCTCTAGCTGCGGAAAGTACGTGGTTTCGTTTTTTCATCAGTTCCAAACCTAGTTTCATCGGAATGTACATACTTCTCACCATGAGTGTGGTAATAGGATCTGCTTGCTGGTGGTGCTAAGCCAGCGGCATGACTTCGAAGAATCGAACTTCATGTTCATTATCTGGACGCAGGCTTGTGAAAATGGAAAGCGACTACGGCAGGTGCTCAACGTTGGATCTGCCTATCGTGCAAAGCATCAAGTGTTAACACCTGTCTGCACACCACACAAGCGCGACACTTCATGATCTTCATTGGTCGGGAAAGTAGGTGAAGCCACTGCCGGTAACGCGTGGACAAAAGAACCACATGAACGCCAAGGCCACCCTAGCGGTCGACCCGCAACATACGACAATGGAATCGATACAGAATGGAACCCCAGCTTAGGGATAAGAAAAGGCTGGGACGGAAGACACTAAATCCACACAAAATGTCCCTTAACGCGACACGCCGCAAATCCACACTTTTTGTCCCTTAAGCCCACACCACCCCACAACCACCCCAAACACAAAAAAAGAAGACCACACAGCTTTCACCGTGCAGCCTTCCTTCTAGCTGTGGAGCATAGGAGAATCGAACTCCTGACCTTCTGCTTGCAAAGCAGATGCTCTACCAATTGAGCTAATGCCCCATATTCCTGGTGGGCCTAGCAAGAATCGAACTTGCGACCTCATCGTTATCAGCGATGCGCTCTAACCGACTGAGCTATAGGCCCTTAAGGAACGAAAAGAAACTATACCGCACGTCTTAAACTTTTAACAAAACGGCTGGTAGATCCCCTTTTCCTTCCTTGTTTTTCGCGGTGCTTATTCGCTTATTGTTCACCTACTTTTCCATCACGGTGAAGTAGGTGGCTGAGTGCGCCGGATTGGGCTCGGAGTTGATCAGGGGTTCCTTGCTCAACAATTTCACCGCGGTCCATCACGGCAACCCAGTCGGCGGCGTCGATATGCTCAAGCACATGCGAAATTTCAATGACTGTCACGTCGGGGTGATGGTGAGAAAGTCGTTCGCGCACCTGTTTCACAAGGGTGGGGTTTAAGTGGGCGGTGAATTCATCGAGCACGAGTACGCGGCCGCCGCGCAGGAGGGCTTGGGCGAGGGCGAGTCGTTGGCGTTGCCCACCGGAGAGCGCGTGGCCGGCTTCGCCCACGTTGTCGTTGAGGGAGATTTCCCCATCGAGGCAGGCGAGGTAGAGGGCGTGTGTGAGTTCTTCTTCGCTGGCTGTGGGCTTGGCGAGGCGAAGGTTGGCGGCGACGGTGTCGTGGATGGCGCGAATATCTTGGGTGACAATAGCGATCGCGGCGCGCAGGGAGTCGAGGGTGTAGTCGCGAATATCTTTGCCGTCGAGCAGGATCTGCCCTTCAGTGACATCCCAGTAGCGGAGAAGTAGTTTGGCGATGGTGGATTTACCTGAACCGGTGGTCCCCACAATATTTACCCATGCGCCTGCGGGTACGTCGAGGTTGATGGTGCGCACGATGGGTTCGGTGGCACCTTCGTAGCTGTAGCTAACGTTGTTCCAGCACACGCGCACACCGGGGCCATGCGGGGTGAGTGTGTGGGCGCCGTCGTCAAGCTGAAGCCCAGCGTTGGATAGTGCCCAGACGCGGCGGGCGGCGGCGAGTGATTGGGAAAGATGGTTGCCTAGGTCGCTGACTTCGTTGATCATGTCCCAGCAGCGCCATACTGCGAATGTGAGAGCGACGCTGAGTGCAAGGTTGTCGGTGGCAGGGATGAGCATGAACACGACCGACATGCGGGCACAAGCAACTAGCCCGGCGCGGGTGCCGACGATTCCGCTGCGGCGGATAATGGCGCGTGTCAAGGTTGTTTCGTGTGCGGCAAGTTCGGCGTGGCGACGCTCATGCGCGCCGTATCCGGTGACTTCCCTGACTCCGCCGACGGAATCGGTGACATGTTGTGCCATCCTGCCCCGTATTCCGGTCACCCCGACGGCGTAGCGGTAGGCGCTGGTATCGATCGTGATGATGATCACGAGTAGGAAGATCCCGGCGGCGATGAGGCCTTGAATGGGTGAAAGGATAAGCGTTGTGATCAGCACTGCGGTGGGGACGATGAGTGCGGAAATTACTGGTGCGGTGGTGTGGGCAAAAAATACTTCGATGTGTCCTATGTCGCGGGTCAGTCGGGTGAGCATGTCGCCGCGCCCGACCGCATCGTGGCCGGTTCGGCTGACGATGGCTGGCGCTTGGGGGTAGATGTCGCGGAATACGCGGATGCGGATTAGTTCGAGGGCTTTGAAGGCGACGAGGTGACCGAAGTAGTGCTCTAAGTAGCGCAGGAAGGCTTTGGCGAGCGCTGATGCGATCATGATGAGTATGACCTCGCGCATGCTGAGTGTGCGGGCAATGATCGCGTAGGCGGGTACGACGTAGAGTACGATTCCCAAGATTTGGTTGAGAATGCGGCACAGCGTGGAAAGCCCGAGCGGGCCGAGCACGGGTGCGGTGATTGAGGTCAGCCAGGTGGCGAGCTGATAGATGGTGGGTTCTGCTGTGCGGGTTGTGCTCATCGTTGACGCTCCTTGAGCTTTTTGTCGGATACTTCGATCACGCGGTCCATGTGGGTCAGTGAGCTGGTGCGATGTGTGACCATGATGAGGGTGTAGTCGGTGCCGAGATCGTTGATGGCTGCCAGGATTTCGCGTTCGGAGGCGAGGTCGACGTGCGAGGTGGGTTCGTCGAGCAACACGATGCGTCGCCCGGAGATAATGGCGCGGGCGAGCGAGAGGCGTTGTGCTTGCCCGCCGGAAATGCCGAGTCCTTGTTCCCAGAGTGGGGTGTCAAGGCCGTGGGGCAGGCGCCGGATTTCGTCGGCTACGTGGGCGCGTTCGAGGGCCAACCACATGTCTTTTTCGGTTGCGTTGGGGGCTGCGATGCGCAGGTTGTCGGCAATTGTTCCGCTAAATAGCCAGGTTGTTTGGGCGACGCTTGCCGACGCCGCCCGCAACATCCCTGCTCGTTTGAGGCCCGCAGGTGTTAAGGTTGCAGGGATTGCTGCGTCTGTGAGGTCGCCGACACCGGCCACGGTGATGGTGCCTGTGGTGGGGAAAAGATCACCTTTGAGGAGTGACAGGAGGGTGGATTTTCCTTGGCCGGAGCGTCCGATGATGCCGATGCGTTCGCCTGCGCGGATTGTGAGGTTGGCGCCGTGAAAGAGTTCTTCGTCGTAGCCGAAGTGGAGGTCGCGTATTTCAACTACGGTGTCACTGTGCACAGTCGATGTGGGGGTATTGGGGATGCTGAGTGTAGTTTCAGCGTCGATTCCGCGTGTGCGGAGGAATCCGAAGATTCCGCGTTGCCCACCAAGTCCGCTCATGCCGACGTAGAAGAATGCTCCGACTTGGTCCATGGGTTCGAGAAGAAGCATGCTGAGGCCTAAAAGTGTGATGGCTTGGCCTGGGCTGAGGGTGTTGTTGGAGACCCCATAAAGTCCGAGTCCTGCTGCGGTGGTGACGAGTGCGAGGCTGAAGGCGGAGTCCATGGCGAAGAGGATGAGTTGGTTGCCGCGCAGAAGTTTCATCACGGCTACGCGGTTGCGCTCCCCTGTTTCTTCTAGTGTGCGCGCGACGCGCCCTGCTGCCCCGAGAAGTTGCAGGGTGCTGAGTGATTGTAGGGCATCCATGTAGGCTGCAGCGAGTGCTTTGCGTGCGTCTTGGGATTCGGAGGAGACTGTGGAGACTACTTTCCTAAATCCGATGACGATTGCGGGCACGACGGGGATCATGGCGAGCATAATCAGTGCGATTGTTCCTGAGACTGACCAGGCTACTGCTGCGATAACGAGGAGCGGTGCGCTGAGTGAGGCGATGATTTGGGCGATGAATCCGACGCGCAGCGCCATCATTTTTTCGCTTGATTCCGTGGCTAGTGACACGACTTCGCCGGTGCGGGTGTGGGTGGCGCGTGCAGGTCCGGCGGCGAAGACTGCGTCGATGATGCGGTGGCGGATGTGGTTTTCTTCCGCGATCTGCCCGCGGGCTTGAATCATGCTGCGCGCAATGAGTGTGAGGGCGACAACCACAGGTCCTGCGGTGATGTGGATCCATGCGTGTTGCTTGTCGACGATCATGCCTGCGCCCATGATTGTTGCGCACATCCCCACCACAGAAATCCAGGTGAGAATTACGCTTGCGATGATTGTGCCTCGGGCTTGCCGGCTCAGCCGATATGGCGCCGGTAGCTTCTTAGCTTTGGATTGCCTAACATGCATACTTCTTATGCTAATTGGCGCAGGTGTATCCCCCAATCAGAAGGGGTGAACACCTATCCTTCCGGTTTACTCAATACCCCCACGGTTTCTTTTATGCAATAACGGATTTTTCTTAAGAAAAAACTATATAAAAAGCGTGTTGAAACTATTTTCGGGCAATTAAAATGACATGTATTTTCACTACCCGACGTGTGTCTTGCCAGGCATTCTGCTGTGAATGCCTTCCCCTACTGGTGGTCACCGCACCTTGAGGAGGTATCTTCACCATGAAAAAACACTTATGCGCAGTGTGCTTATGCGCTGTTCTGCTAGTAGGGTGCGCCCTAGCGCCAAGCCCGCAGTCGGAAAATGCCCCAGTACTTACCACCCTCGCATCGCAGGTTCAGCCACCACCTTCTGCCGATTCCACGAAGAGTCGTGCCGCTAGTGATATTGGAATTTTCGGTTTAACTGCGCCTGATGGTGCCATCGAGGTATCGCAAGAGGAAGGGCACGAGTACGATCCGCAGGTGCGTGGAATGATTCCTGATATTGAAAAGTATGATCCGCATTTCTTTCGCTGGATGGGCCAGTACCCGGATATCCCCTATGAACAGCTTCTAGAGATGGTGCGTGCCGAATTGGATGGCAGAAATCAATCCGCTGAAATTTCAGGGATGAAGTTTGCTGAGATCACAAGTATCCAGAATCCTTTTTCTCTGGAATCGCTAGAAGACGGCACTGTTTTTAAAGAGCACCAGTTGTGTTGGGAAGAAAAGATCGACGATCATGCCTACCGCCTGCTCAGCATTTTCGTACGTGAAATGGAATTTCCCGATCGGCGTATTTCTGGGCTGGAATACTATTATCAATCCCCCGCCCACGTGGATTGCAATGTCCAGGCACAGTTGGATTTTTCCCAGATAGCCGGCGGTTTCTAAATTCACGCACGTAAACGCATGTGTTTTTTATTCTGGTGTCGATACAACAGCCCACTGAATGGGTTTTTTCCCTCGACCATACACACTACCGTCAGCTTCTAGCTGGTCGAGTAAATAGCGGACGCGCCTGTGGGTGGCTCCTGTCTTTTCCGCCAGATCTTTCACCGTCAGTGGGGATTGCCCAAGCAAAGTGAGCACCGACGTGCGCAAATCAGTGGTCTCTAAAGTTTCGGTCTGCGAAACAACACCGCTGGTAGACAGCGTGTACTCACCTTTCGAGGTATGTACTAATATCCCCATTGATTCCAGAGTTTCCAGAATGCGGTGTGCCTGATCGCCATCAAGATTGAGCAGTGTTCGCACTCGTGAAATTGTAATTTTTTCCTCGTTCCGGGCGGTAACTAAAATTAATCGCGATTCATGGTCAAGGTCATGCTTATGATAATTATCCTTTAACCAGCGTAGATCAGTTTCGCCGAGAAGGCTTTGTGCAGATATCTTTGCGGTAAAGCTAACTCCGGAATCAAAAAATAGAGGTTCCTGTAGCCCAGCCGATCGCAATGTGTGGCGCACATGTGTGATTCCACTTCCTTCGGCTTCGATTAACCGAGTTCCATCTTTGAATCGATATTTTTCACACAACCGATAGATGGTTTCATTCACAGGCCTTCGGCAGTATTGGTCGCCAAGTTGTTTGACGGTGATTCCACGCAGCCCGCCTGGGCTCGAAATAGTTAGCACGTTGTTATTCAGGCGCACATCAACATATTTTCCAGCTGACAAAGGGCTCACGTCACGGTGAACCAAGGCATTCGCAATAAGCTCACGTACAGCGACTTCGGGAATTGATAGTGTGTCAATAGCATGTCCATCGGCGCGATAGCTGATGAACTGTGGAAGAGTTTCTGCCGCCCAGTTCATCAACCGTGAAAACATGACTGGAACTGGCCCCTCGATGTGTTCGAGATTAAAATTACGCCGATTATTTAAAGAATATCTAATCTGCTGCGCGGCACTAGCGCCCCAGCTGGGTACCCATTGCTGTGGGTATTTACTCATCACATAAGCTCCAGCTACGGTCAGCTTTCCACTTTTCGAAACAACTCCAAGTTTGTGCAGTACATCGTCATCAGTAAGCTCGGATAAAAGTTGGGAACCACTTCGCGCATTTTTCAGGATTACTTCAGTGATATCTGGATCAAGATCATCAAGGGAGGAATCTTCTACAAGAATGCGATCACTTGGCGTACGAATAGCCGCCATTTCAGCATTGAGCTTTTCATGCTCAATCATGCGGACATCAATAGCGGAAAGCTCATAGTCCCCATCAGCCTGCCGTAAATATGCTTTCCCTTTGAACCTACACGGACGTTCATTCAACGGAATCGGGTCAACGGAGCATAACACAACGTTTTTCCCCGATAGTATGACCTCGGAAAAATGCACTGTAACAACAGGATTGAGAAGTTGCTCGTTGCGTGCCTGACTCGCAATTCCCTGGTACATGGCAGCAACATCATCGACACCTGTTGCTATAAAATCTTGCTTTTCATCCAATCCGATAATAATCAAACCGCCATTAGGGGAATTAGCGAACGCACAAAGTGTCTCCCCTACCGAAGGAACCCCACCCTTCCCCTTTTTCACTTCGATTTGACGTTTGTCTCCACCAAATCGACGAAACTCAGTGATGAGATCGTGAAGCTTGTCTGCAGTCCAATTGTGCATCGATGAATTGTTCACAGCAGCATTCCTTTCACTCACTAGTTTTGTTACAACCAATGTGACAAATTTCCTGCTATTTTACACAAAATTACAAGCTATGTGACACTAAGTTACAAAATGTCACACCCAAAGTGACAAATTTCCTGCAGTTTTACAAAAATGTGACACT
The DNA here is from genome assembly GCF_030408755.1 of Corynebacterium felinum. Lineage (NCBI taxonomy): Bacteria > Bacillati > Actinomycetota > Actinomycetes > Mycobacteriales > Corynebacteriaceae > Corynebacterium > Corynebacterium felinum. Next base: position 14,083 of record NZ_CP047209.1, on the reverse strand, counting down.
AAGTTACAAAATGTCACACCCACCAACTCTGTGGAGCACGGCAGTGCTGGCGCGGAAGTTTTTCAGGCGCGCCCCTCAAAGACCCCGAATCTATCAGCGCACAGACTTCCCCAAAAAATAAGAGTTAGAGTTTCAGCACACCAACCAAAAAATGACCTGCGGTTTTACAAGTAGCACTCGCTCTATCTCTAACTAATAACAAACTAAGAACCCACACAGCACCCCACAACCACCCACACACAAAAAAGAAGACCACACAGCTTTCACCGTGCAGCCTTCCTTCTAGCTGTGGAGCATAGGAGAATCGAACTCCTGACCTTCTGCTTGCAAAGCAGATGCTCTACCAATTGAGCTAATGCCCCATATTCCTGGTGGGCCTAGCAAGAATCGAACTTGCGACCTCATCGTTATCAGCGATGCGCTCTAACCGACTGAGCTATAGGCCCTTTCAGGAACAGAATGAAACTCTATCCGAAGAACCAGATATTTGGCAAATTGCCAGCTCTTTCCGGCTATCAGCAACACTGATGTGAACAGTTTAGCAGCACAGTGCACGGTCTTGGCAAATTCATGCACAACGCCCCCTGATCGCACCCACTGTAGGTAGGTGAAATAAGGGGGCGTAGAACTAGGCGTCGACACGCGCAAAAAGTACTAGAACTCCTCGCGCAACGTCACCTTCACCCCACCGAACAAATCAACGCTTGCGTTATACACAACCGCAATAAGCGGGGCCAAGATAGACGCAGCCAAAGTCATCAGCGCGCCCAACAGACTTGCAAGCGACAACACAAGGCCAAACGTGATGGTCTGGGAACCGCCCACGCCACCAATCACATCATTCACCTTGTCCCACACGCCAGCAGCATCCATGCCGAAATACAGCAAGGTCACGCACAACACCCAGGCAGCCAGACCCACCAGCGAAAGGGTGAACGCCGTGCGGAAAACAGTCAGCGGCGACACCCGCGTAACCGTATGCACACGCGTAGCCATTAACTCTCCTCACCCTCGTTCAAAATCTCATCGATCGTCTCTTGCTGAGTGTTCACGAGGGCATTCTTTGAAATTTCCTTACCCGTTGCCACAGCTTCAGCTTCTTCCTCGCCTTCGCCCTCAACATTGCGGTCGATAGCCAACAATTCAACGCCATCTTCCAAGTTAACCAAGCGCACACCCATCGTTGCACGAGAACTTGGGCGAATCTGATTCACCTCAGTGCGGATCACACCGCCAGCGGAAGTAATAGCGAAGATCTGATCATCCTCATCCACAGCCAACGCACCAATCAACTTGCCACGCTTCGGGTTGTACTTAAAGGTCACAACACCAACGCCACCACGGCCCTGAGTCGAGTACTCCTCCATAGCCGTGCGCTTGCCGTAACCACCCGAGGTAGCAACCAGCAAGAACTCGCCATCGCGAACCACAGTCATGGCGAGCAGCTGGTCGTCGCCCCTAAAACGCATACCCTTCACGCCAGCAGTGGAACGACCCATTGGGCGTAACTGCTCATCATCGGCGCGGAAGCGAATCGACTGGCCTTCCTCACTGACCAGCAACAGATCATCCTCATTGGAGCACAGTGCGGCACCAATCAGCTTGTCGCCCTCATTCAGGTTGATGGCAATCAAACCACCGGAACGATTCGACTCGTAATCAGACAAACGAGACTTCTTCACGCGGCCCTGAGCGGTCGCCAGAACCAGGTAAGGAGCATCCTCGTAGCTTTGGATCTGAATTACCTGAGCAATACGCTCCTCCGGCTGGAATTCCAGCAGGTTAGCCACATGCTGGCCACGCGCAGTACGCGATGCCTCAGGCAGCTCGTACGCCTTGAGACGGTACACGCGGCCGAAGTTGGTGAAGAACAAAATCCAGTCATGGGTGGAGCAGACGAAGAAGTGACGAACCACATCCTCCTGCTTCAACTCCGCCCCACGAACACCCTTGCCACCACGGCGCTGCGACTTATACGCATCCACCTTGGTGCGCTTGGCATAACCGGTAGAAGTAATGGTGACCACCACGTTTTCACGGGCAATCAAATCTTCTTCGGTCACTTCACCAGTAGCGGCAATAATCTCCGAGCGACGCTCATCGCCGTACTTATCCACGATTTCCTTCAACTCATCGCGAACAATCGAGCGCTGGCGGGAAGGCGAAGCCAAAATATCCTTCAGATCAGCGATCTCAGCCTCAATAGTGGCCAACTCATCAATGATCTTCTGACGCTCCAGAGCAGCCAAGCGGCGCAGCTGCATCGCCAAAATCGCATCAGCCTGAATATCATCAATATCCAGCAACTGAATCAGACCACTACGGGCAATATCGACAGTCTGGGAGCTGCGGATCAAGGCAATAACCTCATCCAGCATGTCCAAAGCTTTGACCAAACCACGCAAAATGTGGGCGCGCTTCTCAGCCTCATCCAAACGGTACTGGGTGCGGCGCACAATCACTTCGATCTGGTGCGCCACATAGTTACGCAACATCTGATCCAAGCGCAGGGTACGAGGCACACCATCAACGATGGAGAGCATATTCGCACCGAAATTAGTTTGCAGCTGGGAATGCTTATACAGGTTATTGAGCACCACACGAGGCACCGCGTCGCGCTTTAAGGTCACAACAATGCGCATACCCACACGATCGGAAGATTCATCCTCAATCTTGGAAATACCCGCCAGCTTGCCGTCGCGCACCTGCTCCGCAATGTTCGAGATCAGATTATCAGGGTTAACTTGGTATGGAAGCTCCGTAATCACAATGGTCTGGCGACTACCCTCTTCCTCAATGGAGGTCACACCACGCATGCGGATAGAACCGCGACCAGTGGTATAAGCATCCTTAATGCCCTGAGTACCCACGATCAAACCAGCAGTGGGGAAATCAGGACCCTTGATAAAGCTCATGCAGGCTTCCAAGGCCGCAGCCTCATCAGCGTCGGGGTTTTCCAGCAACCAGTAGATGGCGTCGGCAAGCTCACGCAGGTTGTGCGGCGGAATGTTCGTCGCCATACCCACAGCAATACCGTTCGAACCGTTCATGAGCAGGTTCGGAACACGCGACGGCAAAATGTCAGGTTCCTGAGTCTTACCATCATAGTTCGGGGAGAAATCAACAGTGTTTTCGCGAATATCGCGCACCATCTCCATCGCCAGCGGGGTAAGACGACACTCGGTGTAACGCATAGCAGCGGGGCCGTCGTTACCGCGGGAACCGAAGTTACCCTGCCCATCCACGAGCGGGTAACGCATATTCCAGTCCTGGGCCAGACGCACCAGGGTGTCATAAATTGCGGAGTCGCCGTGCGGGTGGAACTGACCCATGGTGTCGGACACGGGGCGGGCGGACTTCACATAACCACGGTCGGGGCGGTAGCCGGAATCGTACATCGCGTACAAAATGCGGCGGTGCACCGGCTTCAAACCGTCGCGGACCTCGGGCAATGCGCGGCCGACGATGACCGACATGGCGTAGTCGATGTAGGAAGACTGCATCTCCTCGTTCAAGTCGATCGGGTGTACACGATCGTATGAATCTCCGGAGAAGAGATCGTCGCTCATAGATGGGCGCCTTTCTTACAGCAAAATAGAATGAACTTTTCCCATTCTACTGTCTCATGCACCGTTTTTTGGCTTTCTGTGGAGCACACAACACTCAAAACGGTATCATTGTGATACCACTTCAGTGGACATGGCGGGCATGCAGCAACCCCGTCCCCCGCCGGCGAAAGGACAAACACATGGCAATGACCCTGCGACTCAGCCCCGACCACGACCGCGCGCTCACCCTCCTTGCCCACGCACAAGGCATCAGCAAACACGAAGCTGCACTTCGCGCCATCCTCGCGGCTGCCACACGCACGCTTGACGACGCCCACATCCACGCCCTCGCCACCGAACTACTCCCTGGACACAAGGCTTTAGAAGACCGCATTCGCCGCGCCACCCCCACGCACTAAAACAAACATGTCACTTCCCCACTTCAGCCCCCACCAACTCCTCCACATCGCCGATGTTTTTTGCGCCGATTATCACGTCGATGTCATCGACTACGCTGCGCTCTGCGCCTGCGCCGCAGTCACATCCGCCAGCATTGCTGGAGTGCGCGTGCATAAAACAAGCCACGCTGCAGAAGAAAGCCTGAAGAAAAGCATTATGAAGCTCCAGCCCCTTTCGGGAAAAAATGACAGCTTCGCCCAATTCGCCGCTAGTGTCTACCGAACCTTCGGCGAGTACCGACACCAGTAATTTCCCAGCTCACATATTGAGTTTTTCTCATCAGAAGAATGCAGTGTGAAAAGAAAGTTCAAAGTTATCGCGCGGGAGCGGACAGGATACCGAAGCAGGATCGAAGTGATGTGTCAGGAAGAACATTGCACACCACTGCCGAAAAGCATACCTATGAATACGTGGGGATTGATTCAAAAATACTGATTCGACTTTCAGCACACCAGTGAAAAATTGACCTGCGGTTTTACAGGTAGCACTTGCTCTATGTCGAATCAATATTTCTCTTATATATCCAAAGCCCCACGACCCTACTAAGAACAGTGCTACCGATACACACATAATCACAAAGTAGATGCGGTAAATGCCACGCTCGTGAGTGACGATCCGACTTCCGTGTCCTAGTGATCTTTGTAAGTAGCTCGCGGTCGAAACTTAAGCGATGCCCAACACTCAAGCACGCGCATGTTTAGGATCAGCGTGTTTTTCATGATCACAACCACTACAGACCTCTGAACACTTGGTGTCGCCGTTCCGCCCATCAATCCCAAAAACCACAGGTCAGCGTTTCATATGCACCTTCCCAGTGAGAAAACCTCAATAAAGTAGCAGCATGACTGCCACCTTTATTTCTTATGTAGTTGAACGTGTGCCTACTTTTCCGCCGCGAAGTCTTGCGCTAGTTACACACCACCATGTAACATTTGTGACTGTTGTGATTGCAGTTATTTAAAGTGATTAATGGGGCACTTTTCCTCGCACTTTGAGGCATACTGCGGCGGAAGAATTACAACATACAGCGATCGTTATCGTTGACAGCGTAAGAGAATCCTGTGAGTCTGTGCGATGTCATACATGACGATCGCTTTTCCATATACAGTAAAGTGAAATCGTTTTCTACGAATTTCTTCAGCCTCGGCTGAAATCCCCTTTTCCGCATTTCCTAGGAGGATGCCACCTTATGTCCGATCTTTCTATCCTGCTCGGTGACAAACGCGAAGCTCTCGCTCACGAGTTGGCAGGGCTTGCAGAAAACGCCGTTGAATCCAGCTCCGGAATCTCCGGAATGGCAGTCAAAGGCTTGCTCGCCGCAGCAAAGAAAGTCAACTCCGATATCGTCTCCAAGGCAGCCAACCGTCTACTGCCAGAAATCCTGGAAACTCTCCAACCACGCTGGTCTGAATACAACGCACAGGGAACCGGTGATTTCGGCACCTTCCTCAACGCAAACTCCGACGCCGTCGTGGATGACATCTTGGAAGTTTTGGACCGCAACGCCCAAAAAGTCGACTTCCCAGCAGTCCAAAAGGGATACAACTCCATTCGTTCCAAGGCTAGTGGTCTCATCAAACCACACCTGCCAATGCTTGGCGATGTGATCGAACGCCACATGAAGGCAGCTTAAACACAGCACATACTGCTTAGACCAGTGCTTTCTTTGAAAGAAAGCACTGGTCTTTTTTGGATTAGAACATGAACACACTCACCCCGCGCGGTACATGCGTTCGCTTGCACAAGGAACACAAAATGCACCTTATGCCTGAGCTTTTGATCCAGACATAAGGTGCATCACTGCATTTTTTACACGTCGAGGAAACGAACATCCTTCGCGTTGCGCGTAATAAAGGAACGACGAGCAGCCACATCATCACCCATCAAAATGGAGAACAATTCATCGGCACGCTGAGCATCCTCAATATCCACACGACGCAAAATACGCACCGACGGATCCAAGGTGGTTTCCCACAGCTCAGACGCATTCATCTCGCCCAGACCCTTGTAGCGCTGAATGCCATCATCCTTGTTGATCTTACGACCAGCAGCCAAGCCCTCGGCTAACTGCTCATCACGCTCAGCATCCGAATACGCGAAGCCAGGCTCACCCTTACCCCACTTCAACTTGTACAAAGGAGGCTGAGCCAAATACACATGGCCCTGGGCAATCAACTCAGGCATGAAACGGAACAGCAAGGTCAACAGCAGCGTTGCAATGTGCTGGCCGTCGACGTCGGCGTCAGCCATCAACACAACCTTGTGATAGCGCAACTTCGAAATATCGAACTCATCGTGAATACCGGTACCCAAAGCGGTAATAATCGCCTGGACCTCAGTATTCTTCAGCACCTTATCCAAACGAGCCTTCTCAACGTTCAGGATCTTACCGCGCAGCGGCAAAATAGCCTGATACATCGAATCACGGCCCGCCTTCGCGGAACCACCTGCGGAGTCACCCTCCACCACGTACAGTTCCGACTTCGACGGATCCTTCGAACGGCAATCAGCCAACTTACCCGGCAGACCCCCCAGATCAGTCGCAGACTTACGACGCACCATTTCGCGAGCTTTACGCGCAGCCATACGCGCATGAGCAGAAGACACTGCCTTATTGACGATGACCTTCGCCTCAGCAGGATTCGCATCCAGCCAATCCGACACATGCTCGTACACAGCCTTCTGCACGAAGGAACGAACCTCAGAATTACCCAGCTTCGTCTTCGTCTGACCCTCAAATTGAGGATCACCCACACGCACAGAAATAACAGCAGCAAGACCCTCACGGCAGTCATCACCAGTGAGGTTTGATTCCTTTTCCTTCAGAAGCTTGTGCTCACGGGCATACTTATTCATCAACGACGTCAGCGCCGCACGGAAACCTTCCTCATGCGTGCCACCCTCAATGGTGTTAATGGTGTTTGCAAACGTATGCACCGACTGGGAATACCCAGAGTTCCACTGCATAGCGATCTCCACCTCGTGGTCATCGCCCTTAGCATCGAAGCCAACAATGGAAGGGTGAATAGCGGTCTTGGACTTGTTCAGATGAGAAACGTAATCCTCAAGGCCATTCGGGTAGAAGAAAGTCTTCTTCTTTTCCTTCTTCTTGCCCTTCGTTGCCGCCTCCGCAGACTGCGTATCAACAGTGTCGTCGATATCGTCCAAGGACACACCTTCAGCGTCCTGCGACTCCGCCAACGCCTCCAGCTCAATCTCTTCGTCACTCGCGCGCTTATCGGTCAGGGTAATGGTCAAACCCTTATTCAAAAACGCCATTTCCTGCAAGCGACGCGCAATCGTGTCGAAGCTAAAAGTGGTGGTTTCAAAAATCTCAGCATCAGGCCAGAAACGAATGGTAGTACCGGTACCCCGAGCGCCACCACCCTCAACCAAAGGTTCTGGGACAGCACTGTTGAAATTCTGATACCAGTGCTTACCGTCGCGCTTAATGTCAGCCTCAACACGGGTCGACAGAGCATTCACAACGGAAATACCCACACCATGCAGACCACCGGAAACTGCATAAGAATCCGAGTCGAACTTGCCACCAGCATGCAGCTGGGTCATAACCACCTGCACCGTTGGTGCACCAGATGGGTGCATCTCGACGGGGATGCCGCGGCCATTATCGATCACCTCAATGCCGCCGTCGGCAAGAATAGTGACCTCGACCTTATCTGCATAGCCGGCCATTGCTTCGTCAACAGAGTTGTCGACGACTTCCCACACCAGGTGGTGCAGACCACGCTCGTTGGTAGAGCCGATGTACATACCTGGGCGCTTGCGCACTGCCTCGAGACCCTCGAGGATCGTAATCGATGAGGCGCCGTATTCGTGTTCAGCGGTTGCCACGTGAACTAGCACTCCTTTAAAAATTTTAGAGTTAGACTGTTTCATTCTACACTGCCTACTCCCCTACGTGGTAGCACCGAGCGCGCGCCTAAGGCGCAAATAGGGCCGAAATCATTAATTTAGTCTTTCCGATCACCTCAACAAGCCCCCTGCAACACCCAGATTTTTCTTAAGAATGCGCTTTTTTAGCGTCTCGACGCCCCCACCTACTTCCCCCTACCCAGCACCGTGACGACGCGAGGAAGGCTCAGTACAAACAGCCAACCCCACACAGAAAAAATTTAAGAAAATTTTTATCCATAAGTATCCCGGGGGCCACGGCCTTTGACATGCAAAGGACCATGCCGCCAGCTTGGAGTGTGCGGACCAAAAATCTTTAGTTCAGTAACCACATCCGGGCCGACTTGTTGCGCAATTGCTTGCAAGATCTGACGCTGCATCATACGTAAATTTGTTGCCCATGCAGTGGAATCACAAGAAATAAACAGTGATGTTTCCTTCAACATCTCCACCTTGGTATGCGCAGCAACGTGATCACCAACCAGCTCATCCCAATTCGCCTGAACCCAACCCCCAGCAAGGTTGTGATTCCACCCCCTCTGCTTAATCTCTTTACGCAAAAGCTGCCCAAAACCCTCCAGGCTGTACTGGCCATAAGGGATGTAGCGCCCATCTTTACCCGTAGGTTTACCCGGCAACCGAGGAGTGTTGCTTTTCTTCCTACGCTGAGGCGTAGAGGTACGCTCCCGATTTAAATCTGGAGCCTGACCAGTACGCTTTGCTGCTTCTTGGCGCATACGGGCGAAAGCAGCCTGAACAGAGTCCACATCTGGTGCAGAATCCTTCGAGGAATCAGAACGGGGCGAATCCGGGTTCACAGGCTCTCCTTCCAACCAGGAAAAATAACAGATTGCACGTACATGCTACGAAAAACTACGAAGCAAAAACAGACACGCGGCCTTCGGGGGTTTCTTGAACATCAACAGTAAAACGATGAGTCACTGACGCAGCCAAATTCTCCGGCAAATCGCCATCCACAGCAGCCGTAATCAACACCTGCTCAACATTTTCAGTCATCGCAACAAGACGTTCCCGCCTACGCTGATCCAATTCCGAAAACACATCATCAAGAATCAACACCGGATCAGTGCCATCTATCCGCAACAACTCAAACTCAGCAAAACGCAAGGACAACACCATCGACCATGTTTCGCCATGACTAGCAAAGCCTTTCGTCAACGTCGATCCCAACATGACATCAAGATCATCACGATGAGGACCAACCAAAGACATACCCCGATCAATCTCTTTCGAGCGCATATACCCTAGCTGAGCAAGCATGCTTGCCTCTAGAACTTCCACCTCTGCTGTCGGATCTTCCGCACAACAAGGAACAGTGGAACGATATTTTATAGATGCCGGCCGCGATTCCGGAGCGATCGTGTGATACGCCTTTTTCAACACTGGCTCCAACTCCGCTAAAACCTTCAACCTGGCATGAATTAATTCAGCACCTAACTGAGCCAGTTGGCAATCCCACACATCGAGGGTTGCTAACGCACCATCATCAGCACCATACCCCCGTTTAAGCCTCTGACCAGCACTTTTGAGCAAGGAGCTGCGTTGGCGCAAAACCTTGTCATAATCAGCTTTAACACCCGAAAGACGAGGCTTACGGGTACACACAATGGTGTCGATATAACGACGACGCTCTGCAGGCTCCCCCCGAATCAAACTCAAGTCTTCAGGACAAAACAGCACCGTACGCACTACACCCATAAGCTCCCGCGGGGACGCCAATTTCGTGCGATTAATCTGTGCTTTATTCGCCGAATGCGGATTAATCAGCAGATGAGCTGTCAGCTCCCGTCCTTCATTGACAACGGTCGCAGAAATCCTTGCGTTACTTTGACCTTGACGCACCAAAGGAGCGTCATGGGCGACTCTATGTGAACTCAAATGTGCCACATACCCAATGGCTTCAACGATGTTTGTTTTACCAAAGCCATTCCGGCCAACAAACAGCGTTATCCCAGGCTGGAGTGCAATTTCGCACTCCGGCCACGAGCGGTAATCCCGCAATGAAAGCTCACGAATGTACACGGCGAAAACCGATCAACCCAAGAAAAAGTCGGCTTAGCCTGGCAGGCGAACAGGCATGAGCAAATAAGTGAACTCAGTCTCTGGAGTAGGGAACATACCCTCCTCATTTGCCTCTGGGAAAACTTCAGGTTCCGGAATCAAAATAGCAGGTCGGGACGGCTCAGTGAAGCCGAAAACAACCCGATCAGTACGAATCACATTCAAACCATCACGCAAATAACCAGGGTTGAACGCAATCAACAGCTCTTCATCAGACGAATACGCACAGGGAACAGCCTCTTCAGCATGTCCAGCATCCGAACCACCAGCGGACAAAATAACCTGGCCCTTAGAAAACTGCATACGGATCTGAGCATTGCGATCAGCAACCAAAGACACACGCTTAATGGCATTTTGCAGCTCAGAAATCTCAATACTTGCCATCGACTTATGCACCTTCGGCAGCAACGGAGCCACATTAGGGAAGTCTGCATCCAACATGCGAGTAGTGGTCTGGCGATCATCAATGTGAATACCAAACAGGCCTTCAGCACCAATGTTTTCACCAGTACCAACAGCAATCTCAACCGGTTCAGAAGAATTTGCGTCCAAGGTACGGGCGTTTTCTACCAAGTTTTTGGCAGGAATCAGCAGCTTCGCTTCGGCGTCGGCAAGCGCAGGAACCCACTGCAGGGTGCGCAAAGCCAAACGGAAACGGTCAGTCGCAGTCAACGTAATGTTCTCGCCACTGATTTCCATGTGAATACCCGTAAGCATGGGCAAGGTATCGTCGCGACCCGCCGCAGCAGCAACCTGAGTGACAGCATCAATGAACAAACGGGGATTAATCGCACCAGTAACCGCAGGCAGAGTCGGCAAAGTTGGGTAATCATCCAAAGGGATGCTCGGCAGCTCGAAACGGGAAGAACCACATTCCAGCTGAACAGTGGAGCCTTCCACGAAAACCTTGACAGGCTTCGATGGCAACGTTGCTGTAATTTCAGCGATCAGCTTACCTGCTACCGCAATGCGACCTGGTTGCGTTACCTCGGCAGGAATCCGAACTTTCGTCGATACCTCGTAATCGAAACCAGCAAACTCTAAACCTTCATCATCTGCGGTAATGAGCATCGCGCGAAGAACTGGCTGGGTGGGTTTTGCTGGCAGGTTTCGTGCAACCCATGACACAGCGCTCGCCAAGTCATCTTTTGCTACTTGGAATGCCACAGCGTTGACGTCCATGTGCTTCTTCGCTCCCTTTGAAACTACAAAATTGTACAATGCGCACCCTTAAACCGCAGTTCAACGGCCCTTTCACGGGTGCAAGAAAAATGGTTCTTTGAAAAACCAAGCCAGAAACCCCTGTCTCACAACAACCATAAAAACCTCGAAGTTGATGTCTGAACCTCGATGGTTTTCACAATCTTGTGAGCAAAGTGGCTACAGGCAGGCTCACAAATGCACAACAACAAACCTACCTGCAAAGCACGGTGGGCAAAACTCCAACGGCAAAAATTTTTCTTTCCCTCCGAGCTCTTTCGAGCCGGTCGGAGAAAAGTTTTCCCCAACCCTTCTTTCTTATAGAAGATTTTAGTAATTACATTGGTAACAACAGTAGGTGCTGTGCAAACTGTGGAAATGGGGTCTTTTGCGCTGCTAGTCCGTGAAATCGCAAGTGTGCGTATCCCTGTGCTTTGCCTGTGGATAACTTTGAAATTTTGTGGATAACTTTTGGAGTTCCGAGTTATCCACATTTGTTCCAAAACCATCCACCGGTATTCCACAAGTTTTTAGCAGTTGTCCACAGCCCCCGTATCTTGGGCTTTTACCCCAAAGAGCGTGACGGAGATCACTAAATTACAAGAGTGGAATTACAAAGCTGTGAATAACTTTGTGGACATTGTGGAAATCGATGGAATAATCGCAGGTCAGAGTGCATGTGAGTTATCCACAGATTTTAAAACTGCAGGTCAAGTGCCTGTGGAATTCTTTTCATTTTTCTCCACAAACCACCCCCGCCTGACTTTCGGACATCACTACTTTGTTCTCCATTCCCTTCATCCCTACTCCCCTCCCATCCATTCTGATCCCCTTTTGCTCTTTTCTTCGCACTGATTGCCTTGAGCCTTCGTCGCATCCTGTTCATCGGTGAAGTTTTCTTCGGTTACACACGCGATGCTCCGGATGAACCCATGGTGGACGTGAATGAACAAAGCCTTGGTCGTGACTGGCTGGAATTCGGTGCACATACTCGTGTCGATGAAAAAGCTTTTTCAGCGTATTTGTGCATGAAAAACTCCCGTTGTCGCAGCGAGAAGCTGCACCAACGGGAGTGGGAAAAAATTTATTTTTTAATTGCGCCCATAATTTTTAATCATGGTGGTGAGCTTTTGGATCTCATCATAAGTAACTCGCTTTTCGGTAATTTCCTTCCGGATTTTACGCTCTGCATACATCACAGTGGTGTGATCCTTGCCACCAAAATATTCGCCAATTTTCGGCAGCGAAAGCTCAGTGAGCTCACGGCACAAATACATAGCAAGCTGGCGAGCATGCGCAATCGGACGTGACTTCGTTGTAGAAATCAGCTGTTCAACACTAATATTGAAGAACTCTGCAGTCACCGCTTGGATGGTTGGCGCAGTAATCTCAACACTTTGTTGATCGGGCGCAATATCACGCAAAGCCTCTTCAGCCGTTGCAAGATCAATGGGTTTATGATTCAGCGAAGCGAAAGCGGAAACACGAATAAATGCGCCTTCCAATTCACGGATTGAAGAATTGAATTGGGAAGCAATGAGCTCCAAAACATCACGAGAAACCACAATATTATCGGCCTGAGACTTCTTGGAAAGAATCGCAATACGGGTTTCCAGATCAGGGGGATAAATATCGGCAATCAAACCTGCTTGGAATCGGGTGCGCAAGCGATTTTCCAACGTAGTCAACTGGTTTGGCGGACGATCTGAACTGAGAACCACCTGCTTACCGTTTTGCTGCAAAGCATTAAACGTGTGGAAGAACTCTTCCTGGGTGCCTTCTTTACCCTGCAGGAACTGAATATCATCAACCATCAAAATATCGAGGTTCCGGTACCGGCGTTTGAAGGATTCCTGCCTATCGTCACGCACCGAGTTGATGTAGTCATTGGTGAATTCTTCAGACGAGACATACTTGATACGCAAACTTGGATGCAACTGCTGTGCGTAGTTGCCAATCGCATGCATCAAGTGAGTCTTGCCCAAACCAGAATCACCCCACACAAACAGTGGGTTATAGGCCCGTGCAGGTTTCTCAGCAACCGCAATAGCGGCCGAGGCTGGAAGTTTATTGGAATCTGACACCACATAAGTATCAAAGGTGTAGCGCTTATTCAGGCTGGTTTCACGGTTCGGATTATGCGCAGGAACCTCACGCGCACGTAACGCTGGGGACTGCTCCTTTGGAGTTACCACAGCAGGTGGGTGCTGATCCGCATGTGAGGTTTCCCAACCCGTGGGCTCTACACGAGGAGTAGTAAATGCAGGGCTTTGCGCAAGATGATGCAAGCTCGCAGCGGTTTCAGGAGGGGTTGGAGTATTTTGTTGCGCAGCAAAACCAGGGTGTGACGAAGCTGCAGGTTGCGGCTGATATTCAGCAGTGTGCTGGTGGGTAAAATATTCTGATGCCGAAGCCGGTGCCGGTGTTGCCGGTACCGGTTCCAAGACAGTTTGGACAGGTTCTGGTGCCGGAATGACTGGTTTAACAGGAGGCGACGGTTCCGATACGTGTTCTGTAACCCTGGCAACAGGCACAGGCTGCTGAGCAGGAGGGGCTGGTTGTTCAGCAGGCTGTAAAGAACCTTCCGGATCAACAGTGACAGCTAAAGAAAAAGCCCTCCCCATCCGCGCACCCAGCGCCTGGCAAATAGCGGTAGAGAGTTCGCTTTCAATGAAATCTTTCGCGCGCTGATGCGGTACAGCAAGCACAGCAACGCCCTCAACCAATGCGATTGGTCGCACAACCTTGAGATACGCGCGTTGCTGCGATGTGAAAGGGGGTGCGCCGTTGTGAGATTCCGCGCGGATTTGCGAAATCTCATCGACGACAGCACTCCATGTACCCACGAGCGATGTGTGAGTGGAGTTTGAAGCAGCCAC